>JAENZD010000006.1 GCA_016841445.1 Anaerolineaceae bacterium | reverse complement strand
TTAGGCACGCCGCCAACGTTCATCCTGAGCCAGGATCAAACTCTCCGCAAAAAATTTATCACCTATAAATAGGTGTTCGTTTCTTAGTTAGCGGAATGTTAGATCTTATTGATCTCTTTTTATTCATTGACGAGGTTTGTCATCTTCCTATCACTCTTCAGTTGTTAAGGTTCTATCTCTCAAAGCGAGAGCTTGATTCTACTCATCACGATGTTCATTGTCAAGCAAATTTTCAATTTGAATTGAGAATTTTTTCAGAGAAAAGCGCCGATGCTTTCTTTCTAACACCGGGCGCTTGGATCGCTGTGCGCTGCAATGAAGTGGTTAATGCTCTCTCGCTCTGCGTCTTCAGTTTTCAAAGATCTGCTAAATTTCTGGCAAGATCATCTGCCTCACTCTATGAGGGATAAATAGTTTACTACAATCGCCTCACTGAGTCAAGCATTCTTCAAAACTGAACGCTGGTCGATATTCTTTTTTTATCAATCCGCCTTTTGAGGGGCAAGATTTGTGCGTTAAGCACGAAGTACGATTATACCGATTCTTTCTATAATGTCAAGCAAATTCATAAAACTAAACCTTAAAGAATCGTATGAGTTCTAAATGATGGGTAAATCACCTTCAAAGTTCAGTTTTTCCATCCAGGACTGCATCGATTGGCTAGTCAGATCCAGCTGCAGCGGCGTGATCGAAACATACCCGGCAGAAAGCGAACCATAATCGGTCCCGGGCTCATCCACGCCGGTGGGTACATCTCCACCGATCCAATAATAAGGCCTGCCGCGCGGGTCCAGCCGCCTGACCAATTCGTCCCGGTATATCCTGAGCCCCTGACGGGTAATTTTATAGCCCTTCATTTTATCCAATGGTCCGCAGGGCACGTTCACATTTAATACAGTATCTTTTGGTACACCGGATTGCTCTCCCAACCAGGTAACGATTCGCCGAGCCGCTTCTGCAGCAGGTTTGAAATCAGCCGGACCCGTAAAGTCTTCCGGCCGGTCAAGGGACACAGCCACGCCAGGAATCCCCCAGATAGCAGCTTCCATCGCAGCCGTCACCGTTCCTGAATAGGTCACATCATGACCAATGTTTGCATTGGGGTTGATCCCTGAGACCACGATATCAATTTTCTCAGGGATGAATCCCAACAGTGCCAGCGACACACAATCTGAGGGCGCACCATCACTGGCCCAGGCACTGGTACCATCTTCGAGCTCCACCTCCTTAACCCGGAGCGGTCGGTGGAGCGTTTTGACATGTCCTGAGGCAGACCAATTATGATCCGGCGCCAGGATGCTGACTTTGTCCGATATCTTACGCATGGCTTGGGCCAAAGCAATTAATCCAGGCGCATAAACACCATCATCATTTGTTACCAGGATGTGCATCTTTCCTCTTTCTGCTTAGAAATTAATGCCGTTTCCGGCTCTTCTTCTTAGATGTAGATACCGCTTCGGGAGGTGCTGAGCCAGTTTGCTGCGCAGATTCACGCATCTTGTTCATTTCCTCACGACTCACCAACCGGGCTCGGAACATTTGATCAATCACACCAGCCCGAATATCTGAGAGCAGTTCTGTGAACATGGTGCTCGCCTCGCCCTTATAGACCACCAGGGGATCACGCTGACCATAAGATTCCATCCGGACAGACACCCGCAGGGCTTCCACCTTGGTCAGGTAATCAACCCATAATTCTGAAATCTTAGACAGCAAGAGGTGTCGATAAAGCCGGTTTTGGGCAGCTCTTCCCAGGACAGTAACGACTTTATCACGATCTTCAGAATTCAACTGATCAAGCGGCGTATTTTTAATCCGGTCAAAACCTTCCTGACCCATCTGTTCAGACATCTTCTTTTGCCAGGATTCCGTTAACTTCGCCAATGGTTGCCCTGCGTTGAATAAGCGGTCAAATTCCGTTTTACCCCAAACCTGTCCGAGCTTATCCTGTGCACTTTCAAGGTGCTGGAGAACATCTGCCTGAATAACCTCAACCGGCTTGCCTTCTAGCTGGTGGGCTGCTAGGAAAAGATACGTCAAACGGCGTGTAGCTTTCATCATCCGCCGGTGTGTGCGGTCATCAAATGTGACCACCTTCCCCTGGGTCATCATCATAAGA
This sequence comes from Anaerolineaceae bacterium, assembly GCA_016841445.1. GTDB lineage: Bacteria > Chloroflexota > Anaerolineae > Anaerolineales > Anaerolineaceae > Brevifilum. Next base: position 115,890 of record JAENZD010000006.1, on the reverse strand, counting down.
AGGCGCATCAAGGCGCTATCATCAGTAAGCGCTTGCGCCATAAATTCGTTATTGGCCTCTAAATCGCGGGCGATTTCACTCGATTCACCCAGAATAAATTCCTTGCGCCGTGTCAGCGTTGCATCAATTTCTGAAAGAAGTAGAGGCTCAATTTCCTGCCAGGTTTGATCAGAGAGGTCAGATGCCCTAAGGTTCCAATTATCATTCAGGCGTCGCTCAAAAGTGAGGATCAAGCGGCGGATATAGATCTGCATTAATGTAGCGCGCACCTGGTTCCGGATTTCAGCGATGCCCTGCTTTTCACCCGCAGTTATCTTGTCCAACTCATCATCAGACAACCGGATGGGGATATGTAGAAGGTCAGCCAATTCATTTTTAATATCCCGCCCTTTGCCAGCATCATCATAACTTAGTCCCTGGATGAACGTATCCAGCAGGTCGGTCCGTTCAGCAAACTGGGATTCAAAACCCATCTCTGATTGCTGGATCAGCATCGCTGCCCAGTTTTGGAGGTGATTATGCCAGTCTGATAATGAAGCGGCTGAAATCTCCAGGAGCTGAGCCTTCAAAGCTTCAACACTCTTCCGGGCATCAACCTGTTTCATTATGAGTTTCAAACCATAAGAGGGATAAGTTATACCGGACAAATCCATTGGAGGCTGGGTATCTTCAAGGTAAGCCAAAAGCTTCCAGGGACCTTCTTCGTCCTGCATCCCATCCTGGATCCGGCGCTTCACCTCCGTCCGCAACATAGCTGTGACATCTTCCCGCAAATCCTCCTTATCGAAAATGCGGTCCCGCTGCTCGTAAATGCGTTCTCTTTGTGAATTGAGGACGTCATCATATTCCAAAAGATGCTTACGGACATCAAAATTTGCACCTTCAACCCGTGACTGGGATGATTCAACCAACCGCCCAATAATACCGCTCTCGATGGGCACACTCTCATCGATATTTAATCGCGAAAGGAGACCTTCCACCTGGGCACCACCAAAAAGGCGCATCAGGTCATCTTCCAGCGAAAGATAGAAACGAGAAGATCCGGGATCACCCTGTCTTGCAGCTCGGCCTCGTAACTGGTTATCGATCCGCCGGGCTTCGTGGCGTTCAGAACCAATCACATGCAGTCCGCCTAATTCACGGACACGCCCCATTTCTTCCATATATTTAATGAACAACGCCACATCTTCTGCATAGTCCCCATAATCTTCTTTAGATAACGATTGCAGGACTTTCAGCCGATCCTGCATTCGCATATTGTAAGGATCTTCCTGTCCAACCTTCGCTAATACCCGGTTGATGTTTGATAGCCGCTCTTCCGGGAGTTCACCACCCAGCTTGATATCCACACCGCGGCCTGCCATGTTCGTAGCAATCGTCACAGCGCCAAATGCGCCGGCGTCCGCTATGATCTTTGATTCTTCGGTATGTTTGCGTGCATTCAAAACCTGGTGCGGCACACCGGCTTTAATCACACTTTCAAGCCTTTCCCAGTGCTCCTGCTCGAGACCAAAAATTTCAAGCAAAGCAACCTGGTTGTTTTCATCCAGTGGACTGAGTGACTGCAATCCATACTCACGCGCCAACCGGCGCATTTCTGGGCTGCGAAGCTGGTCAACAGGTTGGTAAAGCTGTTCCAACTCAGGCGTAGACAGCAAATCCCGGTCCTGCAGGTTTTTATAATTAATATAAGCATGCCGGATCAAATAAACTTCGATTAGTCTGCGTGCGTTTGTAGCATTCAACCGGTCTGAAAGCTGTTCGGAATTTTCAACGGAACTGGTGCCTACTAACTGGGGTCGCCCCAAAACATGATAGGTGATAATTTCTTTTACGATCGCCCTCAGCTTTGCTTCTTCTGACCGGTAAACAATATCGGGATAATCCTTGCGTTTCCAGAACAGTGCTCGTTTTTGGTCATCTTCTGGGAGATGATAGTAGGTGTATTTATACCCTGCCTCATCTTTATCCACGGTTTCGACCAGGTCTGGCTGATCACCCATCGCTCGGTATTCCAGATGCGTAGGGATCGGTAACACATCCAGTTTGTAAATTTTGTAAAATTCCTCGGATTCCGTGAGGGCCGTACCGGTCATACCAGCCAGCTTTTTGTACAGGCGGAAATAATTCTGGATCGTGATCGTCGCGTGCGTAACGTTCTCTGCCTGTATCTTTACCCCTTCTTTTGCTTCAACAGCCTGGTGTAAGCCATCCGACCAGCGTCGTCCAGGCATCAACCGGCCGGTGAATTCATCCACGATCACCACTTCACCATTTTGGACGATATATTCTTTATTGCGGTGGAAAAGGTATTCTGCTCGAAGTGCTTGTTCAAGAAAGCCCAGTAAACGAGCCTGCTCAGGGGTGATATCCTCAGGGCGCTCAGGGTCTCTCAGTGTCATCCCCAACAGCTCCTCAACATGCGCCAGGCCAATTTCAGAGAGTGTGACCGTGCGGTCTTTTTCACTGACCTCATAGTCTTCTGGCACAAGCTGCTTCACAATTTGCGCCATCCGAATATACCACTCAGAATCTTCATGGGAAGGCCCTGAGATGATCAAAGGTGTCCGGGCTTCATCAATTAAGATATTATCGACCTCATCAATGATAGCAAAGTTATGCCCTCGCTGAACCTTTTCGTTTTTCCGCCTGACCAGGTTATCTCTTAAATAGTCAAAACCAAATTCGTTATTGGTACCGTAGGTAATATCAGCCTGGTAGGCCAGGGCTCGGTCCACCATACGCACCTGGTCCTGCTCCTCTATCGGTGAACGCTGGGATGGATCGTAAATAAATGCCTTCCGTCCATTTTCTGTGCGCGCAGCCATCTGGAGAATGCCAACAGAAAGTCCCAGGAAGCGGAAGATTTTCCCCATCCAGCGACCATCACGACGGGCCAGGTAATCATTCACTGTCACCAGGTGTGCACCACGACCCTCCAGGGCGTTCAGGTAAAGCGGCAGGGTTGCGGCAAGGGTTTTACCTTCACCCGTCTTCATCTCGGCAATCTCACCCCGGTGTAGGGTAATACCTGTGATCAGCTGTACATCATAATGCCGCTGACCCAGCGTGCGTTTGCTGGCTTCCCGAACTGTCGCAAAAGCTTCGACCAGCAAGTCATCCAGGGATTCGCCACTCTCTAAGCGGCTCTTGAATTCACCAGTCTTAGCAGCCAGAGCTTCATCGCTCAATACCTCAAACTGTTCTTCGAGTGTGTTGATCTGGTCAACAATAATGGATAACGATTCAACTTTCTTCTGATGAGGATCCCCACCAAAAAGCTGAGCAATTTTCTTAAACATAAATTCTTATCACCTTAAATTATATTTTCGCGTTAGATTCTATCAAATGGTCATTATAGCACAGGGCTCAACCCACACTACCCAGCCCTGAATATGATACTTCATTAATATTACATGGGGAGAATATGAAACATATTAACTCGGATCAAGGTATTGATAGCAAGAACATTCAACATAGTCAACGTTGTCTTTTTTTATATTACAAACATCAAGCAATCAGATGACAAATCAAATAATTGAAAATGGAAATCACTTGATTTAATTCAGGTAATCAACGTTTGAATCAGGTCTCGGTAGAATTAGTCGACCTTAACTTCACTGACCCCCTGGTCTCAGGAAAAATTTTCATCCCGAGGGGCAATCCCTCGGGATGTGTTTAGACCCTGCTTATATTTAGATTGGGCAGCCTTCAAGCAAGTTGAAGATGTCGATCGCGCACCACCATGATGCCGGCATAAAGAACATGGTCACCGCAATAATGACGACGATGAACACGATTGCCAGGATCAAAATGATCAACCAGGTGGGCAGCCCACGCTTCATTTCTTCTTCCTCTTCCACCATTAACGGTTCAGAGGGCATTGGTGCAACAGGCTGAGGGGCTGCAGCCATTGGTTGCTGAAAAGCTGCTGGTTGTGCTGGCGGCTGATAAGCGACCGCTTCTGGTTCCTTCTCCTTAACAGTCGGCGGTGGTGTCTTTTCAATGTCGGGTGTAACCATGGTCATATCTTCTTCAGGCGTGAATTTCTCAAAAACCATGTTGACGTTCTCACCCAGGGTCACAATATCTCCTAAGCGGAGCTGCTGAGGTGCTGATATCCGTTCGCCATTGAGGAAGGTCCCGTTCGTTGAACCGAGATCTTCAATAAAAACACTGTCTTCTCGCATCAGGAACCTGGCATGCCGGCGGGAGACCTCGGGATCTGGGACGGCAATGTCATTCGCCAAATCTCGACCGACCAGGGTTTCTTCTTGTTCTACGGGATAGGATTTTCCCGCTTTTACACCTGAACGCATCATCAATTGATAAGTTGGACCAGGCATTGAACCTCCTTGATTAGTTGCTTTCTTTTATTATTATAATTCTATATTTAAATAATTTTAACGTTATTATAAGTTTAATGAATTTTTTTACTTGTGTCAATATAAAATTTGTCTATAACTTGATTATACACATTATCTGCTGTCAGACAAAATAATTTTATATCGAGTTGAGATGGTGTAGGATTGCGGTAAAGCTCATCCCCACTAAATCGCAGATTCAACAGGAATCAACTTACATTGAAATACCTCAGCAAAACATGTTTTACTCTCAATTACAACTTCCGAGACGGAAACTTGTTTTGAGAGGTGTGCGACCATACTGGTCATCGTAACGCCGGATAAACCGCATGGAACGATCCCCTGCCAATATTCCATCTGAGGGGCCACATTCAAAGCAAATCCATGCCTGGAGATTCCCCTGGCATCGACCTTGACCCCGATAGAAGCAATTTTTTGAGGTAAAGTTTCTTTTCCCACCCAAACCCCTGTTTTTCCATTAACTCTGAAACTATCAATATCAAACTTTGCTAAAGTGCAGATCAGGACCTGTTCCAACTGCCGGATGTATCCAACATAATCAACTTGTGGGAGCCGGTCCCCCTTCCACCCAATCGGCGCCAAACGCATCAGCGGATAACCCACCAATTGACCAGGCCCATGGTAGGTGATATCCCCGCCCCTGTCCACCTCAACAAAGGTGATCCCTTTTTGCTTCATTTCTGCTTCTGACACGATCAAATTATCGGAACTTCCGCTGCGTCCCAAAGTAAAGGTATGGGGATGTTCCAGCAGGAGCAAGGTTTGATCCAGGCTGCCCTCTGCAATCCGCTCCGCAAGCCTATTTTGATAAGCCCAGGCTGTTTGATAGGGGACTAACCCCAAGTGTTCAACACGGCATATTTTTTCCATCATTCGTTGAGTCAATTGTAGACCAGAAAATAAATCCCTACAAATTTTCACAACTTCAATTCTAGTTTTCTAAAATTTTTATTATTTCTCTGATAAGTTATTAATAAATCTTAGACAAAGAAAATATAGAATCAAAAATAGTCTAAAGGATTGAAATTATCACGATGAAGAAATATTTCGATCACACCAGGTTAGAAATCAGGGACAAAGAAAAAGGAAGATTATGGAATTAAACAATTACACGCAAAAGGCACAGCAAGCTCTGATCCAATCGCAGAAACTTGCTTCAGAGCTCAACCATCAAACGATTGAACCTTCTCACCTATTTTTAGCACTGCTTAAGCAGGACGAAGGCGTTGTTCCTGCCATTGTCACGAAAGTTTCAGGCAGTCCAATCGCAATACGTGAGGAAATCCAAAATGAATTGGATGAAAAACCTAAAGTTTTCGGCGGTAGCGCGGGGCAACCCGGGCTTTCTCAGAGTACCTCCAAAGTCGTTGATACCGCAGAGCGCTATGCAAAAGGGATGTCTGATGAATATATTTCCACTGAACACCTTTTACTGGGTTTAACAGAATCCACCGAGGGGAAACGTCTATCGAGCTACGGGTTAACCAAAGACGCTATTTTGAAAGCATTAAAAGAAGTTCGAGGTTCTCAACGGGTGACCTCTCAAACGCCCGAATCAACGTATGAAGCCCTCATTAAATATGGACGTGACCTGACTGCGCTGGCGCGTACCGGAAAACTGGACCCGGTCATCGGGCGTGATGAGTTAATCCGCAGGACGATCCAGATCCTCTCCAGGCGCACCAAAAACAATCCTGCGTTGATCGGCGAACCAGGTGTGGGAAAAACAGCCATCGTGGAAGGACTGGCACAGCGTATCGTCAACGGTGATGTTCCGGAAGGTTTGAAAAACAAGAAGATTATTGCGTTGGACATCGGATCATTGATCGCTGGCGCGAAGTACAGAGGTGAGTTTGAAGAACGCTTGAAAGCTGTTCTCAAAGAGATCACAGAATCCGCTGGTGAAATTCTTTTATTTGTGGATGAGATGCACACTGTCGTTGGCGCAGGTGCTGCAGAAGGCGCAGTTGATGCAGGTAATATGCTGAAGCCCATGCTGGCTAGAGGTGAGCTGCACATGATTGGCGCAACGACAGTGAACGAGTATCGGAAGCATATTGAAAAGGATGCCGCCCTGGAACGGCGCTTCCAGCCCGTGCTAGTCAGAGAGCCTTCAGTGGAGGATACGATCAGCATCTTACGGGGATTGAAACAGCGCTATGAAGTTCACCATGGTGTCCGGATCACCGACCCGGCTGTGATCGCAGCGGCCACCCTATCCAACCGCTATATTGCAGACAGGTTCTTGCCAGATAAAGCCATCGACCTGATCGACGAGGCTGCTGCCAGATTACGAACAGAGATTGATTCAAAACCCCAGCCCCTGGACGAGGTGGATCGTGCCATCATGCAGCTCGAAATTGAGCGGCAAGCATTGCAGAAAGAAAAAGACAAGGCATCAAAAGAAAGGCTTGTAAATATCGAGAAAGAACTGGTGGACCTTCGCGAGCAAGCGAGTGAACTGCATACACGTTGGCAGGTTGAAAAAGAAGCCATTCAGGAAATCCGTAACCTGAAAGAGGAAATTGATGAAACCGAGACCCAAATTGAGCAGGCTGAGCGCCGTGCGGATCTGGAAAAAGCTGCCCGCTTACGCTATGGCACGCTAAATGAACTAAAAGCCAGCATGCAAAATGCAGAGATCCGCTTAAAAGAACTGCAGGAAAAATCAGCATTATTAAAGGAAGAGGTTAATGCTGAAGAGATTGCTGAAGTTGTCGCAAATTGGACAGGTATACCAGTTTCACGCCTGCTCGAAGGTGAAATGGAGAAGCTAATGCACATGGAAGAGCGCCTGCATGAGCGTGTTGTGGGGCAAGACGAAGCCATCAGCGTGGTTTCCAATGCCGTTCGCCGCGCCCGTGCTGGCCTGCAGGACCCAAACCGCCCTATTGGTTCATTCATCTTCCTTGGGCCTACCGGTGTCGGTAAAACAGAGCTTGCTCGTGCCCTGGCAGCATTCATGTTCAATGATGAGAACGCCATGGTGCGGATTGACATGAGCGAATACCAGGAAAAACACACCGTCAGCCGCTTATTCGGCGCGCCTCCTGGTTATGTCGGCTTTGAGGAGGGAGGCCAACTTACAGAAGCGGTCCGACGACGACCGTACAGTGTGGTGCTTTTCGATGAAATTGAAAAAGCGCATTCGGAAGTTTTCAACGCCTTACTCCAGCTATTGGACGACGGACGGCTGACAGATGGACAGGGACGCACCGTTGATTTCCGCAATACCGTCGTGATCATGACCAGCAACCTGGGAAGTGAGCTATGGATGAGCACGGTTGAAGATAAATCGGAGATCAAAGAAGTATCACGCGATCAGATCAACCGACTCCTTCAAGCACATTTCAGGCCTGAATTCCTGAATCGCGTGGATGAGATCGTGATATTCCATCCTCTGACCAAAGAAAATTTAAAGAAAATCGTAGATATCCAGCTACAGCACGTGGCGAAACTCATGCAGCAGCGTGATTTGGTTTTGCAGGTTGACGAATCAGCACGAGCGTATCTCGCTGAAACAGGTTACGATCCGGATTTCGGGGCACGACCGCTCAAACGCACCATCCAGCGTGAAGTGCAGGACCCCCTGGCTTTAAAGGTTGTCAGCGGTGAAATTAAGGAAGGTGACACGGTTAGCATTACCAAAACCGGGCAGGGGTTAGCGTTTGAAACCATTACCGGAGGAGATCCAGGCGCCTAGTTTAATTTGAGAAATCACATGAAGCAACAACAGACCTTCGGGAGAGCTGCCTTGATATTGAATTTTGCGAGGTTCCCAGAGGTTTGTTGTTAGATGGCCTGGTAGTATAAAATAAAAATATGAAAAAGCCAACATTTTCGCTCAACCGGAAGGATAAAGCACTCGAAACCCTGGTAACAGATGCTGATAAACAAACTTTAGCAGGGTGGGCATTCGCATGTACTGAACGTGTTTTGCCTTTTTTTGAAGGCTTATATCCGGATGACAAACGACCCCGTGAAGCTCTGGCAACACTGCAGGAATGGATCAACACCGGGCATTTCAGCATGAAGGTCATTCGTGGCGCAGCGTTAGCATCCCATGCCGCTGCCAGGGAAGTTGAAGAGGACAACGCAGCACGTTCAGCTGCCCGGGCAGCAGGACAGGCTGTTTCCACTGCCCATGTGAAAGAACATGCCCTGGCGGCGTCTTATTACGCCCTGCAAGCGGTTTTCAGGAACAATTTTGAAAACAAACCAGAGGAAGCCGTTGCGGCTGAACGGGAATGGCAGTTTCATAATTTATTAACGCAACTTGGAAAAGATTTACAGCAAAACCAGGTAAATTATTAAATCAAGAGGCTGCGGAAGATTTGTGCCAAATTAATGGATAGTGTTCAACCTTAAATTTTCACAAGCGTTTAATTATCACATCAGGATAAATTCGTTCGACATCCTCTTTCTTGACTTCGCTTGTCCGCTCGGTCAGGACACACGCAGCACTGACCGCGCCAGCCCATTGCAGTGCAGATTCCCAATCATCTCCCTGCGTAAAGCGCCATGCTAATGCAGATGAGACAGCATCGCCAGCACCGGCAGCATTAACAGGTACTTGTAAGGGTGCTTTTGTATAAAAGGTTCCCTGCTCGGTTACCGCTAAAATGCCCTCTTTTGAAAGCGTTAGAACAAGGTTCTTTAATTGGTGCGCTTTGTGAAAATCTTGGGCAAGTTCTACTAATTCTTCAATCGATTCTGCTTTCAGATCAAACGTCCATTCGAATTCTTCCCAGTTCATCTTCACAATATCAGGAACTTCTTTGACAACTTCGATCATCGCTTGTTTTTGTGAATCGACCAGGACGGGCACACCCGCATCTTTTGCCAACCTAACCAAACTGGCAGTAAAATCCTGGCGCATGACCGGCGGCACCGATCCGGCAATAATGACATAATCTGCAGTTTTCAAGTGAGCTTGGAACTTCTCAATCAATTCTAGCTCGTGCTCATTGTTGACTAGAACTTTTCCTGCGATCACATGGCTGTGAATATTCGTCTTCTTTTCAACAATTATATAAGAAATTCGGTTAGAACCGCCCACCCAAATGGGTTCGGCTTCAATCCCGTAGGCCACCAGCAATTCAACCAGTTCCCGGCCAACTTTTCCCGCAAAGAAACCCAGAGCAAATGCATGCACGTCCAGTTGACTTAGTGCAACAGCCGAATCCAAACCTTTTCCGCCAACACAATCAACCACATGATCTGTCCGCATCGGAGTACCGGGGATCCATTCTTCAATGAATATCACCCGGTCCAAAGCAGTATGTGGGCAGACACATAATATCATTCTTGATCCCTCCACTTACTCCTTCGTAATCCGTCAGTCAATCAATTTTGAAGCTAAAACAGCAAACGCGTTATTGTTTATTCGTTCCAGGCAATCCAGCGAAACCATCATATCGCTCGCGCTGGCAAGAATGACACCATGTTTGGGCATTAATACAGCTGCTGCTTTCGTTTTGATGAGATCTTCTTGAGTTTTCATAATTCTTACGATATCATCGGCCTGTTCCTGCGAATAAGGTGGCGCTTCTTTATGATATTGCAGGGTACCAAAAATATTTGAAGAATTTAATATCGCCGGAAGTGGTTTTGACCCTGCAATAAACGGAAACAGGTATTTAGGATGGGCATGTACAATACTTTGGACAAATGGGAAAGCCTTATAAATCGCTACGTGTGATAATCCTTCTCGAGTAAACCGAGGGTGCTTCATTAAGGAACTGAAATCATTGACTGATCCTGAGACGACGTCCTCAACGCCAATATTCCAGTGATAGGTCGCACCTGCAAGTGTCGGTGAAAAATAAACTGTTTCTCCTTCTTTCAGGCTGATGTTCCCGCCAGCTGCATCCGTCATGAATCTGTCAAACATATACTTGGCCGCATAGACGATCATTTCAGGCCCAGTTAGTCTTTCAGTTATTGATTTCATTTAATAAATCTCCGATTTCTAATATTGATATATACCAATGATTTTCTTCAGCAGTATTGTGAATTTGTTACAACAGGCAAAATTAAATGAAAACCGTTCGTTTATATTCACTTGTCTTGGCAATTTTATTGATCACATCAAGTTCTTCCAGATTTTTTTCTTATGATAATAATCCCTCCAGTTCATCTGCAATTGTTTTTAGGATGAGATAACAACTTGTCGCTCCTGCATCCAAAATGCCTCGAGAACGCTCACCAAGCCGGCTAGATCGTCCAAGTTTCGCAATCATATCTTTGGTGGACTCCCATCCAGATTTTGCACCGGTTTTCATCGCGACTAGTGCAATTTTGAAGTCTTTCCCTTTAGTCAAAGCTGAAGAATATGACTCAACAGCCGGGACTAATGTGTCAAGCAAGGTTTTGTCCCCTGGCTTAGCTGGGGTGATGTCCTGAATACCTGTTAAACCACCTTCCAGCATCTTTTCAAAGACAGCAGCATCAATCTCTTCTTCACAGGCAAGCGATATTTCAAAAAAGAAAACTCCGTATAAAGGCCCCATTGAACCACCAATATCTTCCATTAATGTATCACTGAGGGTCATCAACCCATCTGAAAAGGTATAGTCAGTGCCTTCCAGTTTCTCCTGGCAAAGCGTAAACCCCTTGCTCATGTTAATCCCATGATCGCCATCACCTATAAGCCCATCAATTTCACTGAGATATGCTTTGTTTTCCTGGACTGTTGCGATAATTGCCGGTAATAGGCAAGCTGCTGTTTTATTTGTAATCTTCATATAAAAACCTCATTTAACACTGCTGTAAGCCAATGGAATTACACGGAAAATCCAGGCATTCTTTCAATTCATCATCCAGTTTCATCAAAGTCAATGTCACACCCATCATATCGAGTGATGTAAAGTAATTCCCAACCAGAGATTTGTAGATTTTGATCCCCTTCTGAGTCAGGATCTCTTCCACCCGGTTATAAACAATGTATTGTTCCATAATAGGTGTCGCGCCTAACCCAGACACAAGCACTGCCACTTCATCATTGGCAGCAAAGGGCAGATCAGGAAGAATGATATCAAGCATCAACTCTGCAATTTTGTCCGCTGGTTCTAAAGGTTTGACTTCAACACCCGGCTCACCATGATGCCCAATGCCTACCTCCATCATGCCGTCTTCAATCGTGAAATTGGGGTGTCCTACTGCCGGGATGGTACAAGGCGCTGTTCCGATGCCTACTGACCGGCAGTTATCAATTGCCTTCTGAGCTGCAGCAATCACTGAGTCAAGATTCTCTCCCATTTCCGCTTTTGCGCCAGCGACCTTCCACATGAAAATCTCGCCTGCGACCCCACGTCGTTTTTCGCGTTCTTCTTTTGGTGCCGAGGCACAATCATCATTAGCTACAACTGTCTTTACTTCAATCCCCAGGGGCTTTGCTTTCCGTATGGCAATCTTAACATTCATATTATCGCCAGCATAATTCCCATATAGGCAGGCAACACCTTTACCGGAATCCACAGCCTTGAAAGCGTCCAGGAATGCAGTTGCTGATGGCGATGTAAAAATCTCGCCCACTGCAACAGCATCGCACATATTCTTCCCTACATATCCAATGAAGGCAGGTTTATGACCACTGCCACCTCCGGTTACAAGACCCACCTTATTAGGTACAGGTGCGTCTTTTAATTTAACAACTCTTGGATTACTTGTCGGGGAAACCAGGTTGGCATGTGCTTTAATAAATCCTTTCAGCATATCCTCAACAACAAAGTCCGGATTATTGACGATCCTGTTCATTTTTTATAACACCTTTCCATACTATTTCATATAATCGGATTCGATCGCATCAATTCGTGCTACCTTCGGTGCAGATCTACCGCTAGCAAACTCACATTCCAACCAGACATCAACAAGGGATTTAGCCAATTCAACACCAATAACACGTTCGCCCATACACATGATCTGCGCATTATTGCTTTTGCGTGAACGCTCAGTTGAAAACACATCATGACATACAGCTGCCCTGATTCCTTTTACCTTATTGGCTGAAATTGACATGCCAATTCCCGTTCCGCAGAAAAGGATGCCGCTTTCAAACTCGCCAGAGGCAACTGCTTCTGCTACCTTTCTCGCAACATCAGGATACAGGATAACCTCTCCAGCGTCTGCACCAAAGTCTTTGATTTCAATGTCTTCTCGCTCATTTAGATGATCAATAATGATCTTTTTGAGCCGGTATGCAGCTTCATCACATCCCATTGCAATTTTCATTTCCTAAAGCTCCTGTTCATATCTTAATCAACTAATCTCAGATAGTTTCTGCAATCTTCTTTAAATTAGCTAAGCCCTGAACGGCTAGTTCCTCACCAGTATCAGCAAAGTTTCGCCAAATCGCGCAGTTTCCAGCCAGCTCTTCAAAACTCGGATCGAATGATTCAATGGTCAGAGGGCCTTCATATCCCACTTCTGACACTGCTTCAAAGAATTCCTTAAACGGAACCAATCCAGTGCCTGGTATGCCCCGATCGTTTTCATTCACATGGACATATCCCAGGTAATCTTTTCCGCAGGTTTTTACTGCTCCGGAGAACGATTTTTCTTCCCTGATCATATGGAAGCAATCCAAATGGACCTTAACATTTCCTATGGCGACATCTTTGCAGAATTTCACGGCATCTTCAGCAATATTCAGAAAGAAAGTTTCAAAACGGTTGACACATTCAACACAAATCGTCACATCACCGGTTTCTCTTGCATAATCAGCTGCTTCACGCATGCTCTCAACACCCCAGGTCCATTCTTCTTCAGTGCGGGGACGCTTGGTGATATATCCCCAGGCAGCGTAGTTCACACCACCCAGGATTGGTGCTCCCAACTCGTTGCAGATATCCACACATTTTTTCATCGCTTTTACAGCTTTAGATCGAACCTCTGGATCAGGAGATATCGGGTTCGTATTTTCTGTAAGGGTTGTCGTGCAGACACATTCAATACCAACCCTCTCCAACTCAGCTTTAACTTTGGCCAGGGGAAAAGTGAATGGGTTTGCAATCGCAAAATCCAATACTTCAAACCCAAGAGCTTTCGCTTTTTGTATAATCCACAAATCCTTCTCGCTGAAATTCTCTGTCCAAATAAAACTATCAACACCAAATTTAAATTTCATGACCAACCTCCTTTAGGCTTCCATCGGTACTTCAGAATTATCGCCATTGAAGTGTTTGAGCATCACCAGATCACTGTATTCGCTTGGATTCATAATGGTGACACCTTCAACTGCAGTCGCCTTAATGACAAAACCTTCATCAGCTGTTTGCTGACCAAACCTGATAACCGCAGGTGTCTCTATTTCCATATTGTTGATTCGGCCGTTCCCTTGCATCATAACAAAGCCATACGAAGCAGTATCTTTAATCGTCACCGTCTGACCGGGAAGCACTCTTAACCGTTTAGCTGAAAAATCTTTTGCACCGTAGGATATCCATTCTTCATAATAACCCTCGTTTAGCATTTCTTCAGCTGGTTTCACTGGCAGGGGTTCGTGATAGAATTTTTCATGGAAATTTCCGAAATTGGAATCCCAATCGATCAGTTCAAGCAAATATTCAGCACGGTCTCCTTTGTAATCCTTGGGAATAATGGCATCGTTCATCCGATCATCAATGATATATTTTAACTCGACAACGTTCTGGTAAAAAACAAGTGAGTCACTGATATACTGCGGTTCATAAGTTACAACTGAGGCTGGCGCATGAAGAATGCCTGCTGGGAGGAACCAACCCGTCCCAATCTTGACTTTATACGCCTGGCTGAGCAACAGCACATTATTATCACCCTTATCATAGTTGCGAATGCATTCCAGGAACTGATCTTTCGTTGTCCCAGGCAGCAATCCAAAATAAGTAAGGTCATGGTCATAAGTGATTGAATTCAATTCAACCGGGAAATAATAAGATTCCGGTTTCTGGTTCATACCCACCCTATTAGCATATTTTGCCTTAGGGTGCATGTGATGTGGAAGCGCAGTAGCATAATCGTAAAATTTTGCGAACATCTTGAAGGTTCCCAGCGTATCCATGGTTTCCTTCCCCAAGAGATCATTTCCAATTGCGTCTATCGCCTCAGGAAAAAGAATTTCGCCATTACCTTTGCCAAGATAGAACCGGCTGATCGTTCCAGCATCAATAGAACCATCGGCACCAGGCACACCTGTTGTACAGAACCAGCGCTCGCAGATTCCACCTTTTTCAAGTCCAAACGGGTACAGATCAGCCGGATGAAGTTTTAACCTTCGTCCCGGGGGAAGAAAAGTCCTGGGGATCCAAAGCGGCGCAAATCTCACCACGCCATTATATTTTTCAATCTGATCCTGTAATAATGAAATTGGATTACTCATTAGATTTCTCCTTTATTGCCTTATTTTTTCCGGTTTTTGCCCTGAAATTTCATTACTAAATTTTGTAATACTGTGCTTTATCTTCATCGTTGAACAACTCAATTTTGTGATAAATAACTTTCTTCATCGACTCAATAGCATCTAAATACAACTCAAATGGCTCTCGAATCTTTGGGTACTTTGTGAGCGTTTTCCTCAGTTCCTGGTAGAGAGCATCCTTGGTATCCGAAGAAATGTTGATTTTATTGATTCCACGTTTTACACTTTCGGCAATCTCTTCATCCGGATTTGCTGAACCACCATGCAGAACCAAGGGAATGTTAACCTTTGATTTAATTTCACTCAACAAATCCAATTTTAGTTCGGGTTTAAAACCTTTTGGATAGATACCATGCGCAGTACCAATAGCGATAGCCAGGCAGTCAATCCCGGTTTCGTCAACGAATTTCACTGCCTCATCCGGCCGAGTGAATATGATTTCGTCCGTTCCGCCCTCTGTATCACCATCTGTGGTCCCAATCGTGCCAAGTTCTGCTTCTACAGAAATCCCAAGGGGATGTGCAATTGCCACGACCTTCTTCGTGATCGCTACATTTTCCTCAAACGAGCCATGTGAAGCATCGATCATTACAGATGTGAAACCCGTTCGAATGGCTCGATAGATATCTTCCAGTTTTGAGCTGTGGTCCATATGAACACACACTGGCACTGAGGCTGCATTTGCAGCAGAAACACAGCTTACCATAAAGTAATCACCTTGAAAATCAAGTTCCATGGGGTGGACAGCCAGGATTACCGGCGCGCTTTTTTCTTCACAGCACTCGATCACAGCTTTTAAGATTTGCCCTGTGCCAATATTAAATGCAGGAACCGCAAAATGATGCTCATTTGCCACGGATAGCAGTTTTTCCATGTTCATTAACATGTTGTAATCTCCAAAATTGCTGAATATTTCTTATCAATATTATCATTATTCTTACTTAGACTGAACAACCTGGTGCAATTCTTTCTATGCGTACATATTTTCGTTTTGATTAACAATTTCTTCTTCATAATTTTCTCAATTAACAAATAACGACATAATTGTACCAATATATGAATCCAAATTTATCAAAATTTAAAAATTCCAGATCTACAGAAAGTTCTCATACCACATTGATCTTAAAGAAAGCTCGGTGTTCCTTGTTTAACAATTTTCTAAATTGACCCATGAACCTGTGTCAACTGCTTAGCAAATGTAACTTTTCAATCTTCTTTTGAAAATACATCGCCTGCCGCAAAGAAATATTACTGCACGATCAAGAACGGGTTAAGTTTCATCGCAAATCTGTTGATGCTCTTGACTACTGGAAAATAACTACCTAAGAATTCCCTTACCTTAGAAGAATAATCGATTCCCTTCCCTTTTTATTATTCATTCCATCTTCACAAAAATAGATCATCTTGGACTTTTCTACCCTCTTCGACTTCTGGATATGCCTGCATATAGGTATCAATAGGTCTGCCAAACAGTCGTGTTATAAACCCCCGGAAGCCCTTATTCATCTGGATACCACCCTGGCTGGCGTGACATGCCGCTGCTTTTTCACGAATTTTTTTAACCGGTTTATAGTCAATTTTGACATGCGTCGGGTAATCCACATCTGTTAGTGCCACCAGGTCAATATCCTTATTCCGCCCAAACTTGTGCGGGTTCTGTCCGATCAACCTCAGCACCCAAACCATTATTTTAAGAAACTTGCGGTCAATCGTGTTGAAGAACAATCCGTTGGCTTGAAATGGCGGCAATCCTTCCGGATCATCAAAGTTTTCTGAGGCTGCTAAATCATAAGCCTGAACCGCTGCTTTCTGGATCGCAATATGATCCGGGTGGCGATACCCCCCTATCGGGTCGAATGTCAGGACAACGTCCGGTTTAATTTGACGGATCAAATGGGCCACTTCACCTGCAACCTTCTCAATTGGCTGAGCTGCCAGCGCTTTGGGGTGCGTGTTAGCCTCTGAACCAGGCATCCCGGAATCCCGGTAGTTCAGGATATGTAAATGCTGGATGCCAAGGACTTCAGCCGCACAGCGCAGTTCCTGCGTCCTCAGACAAGCCGCACTCTTGATCGTCTCCTTGAATTCCGGGTCAATTTCGCCCACTTCTCCCCGGGTGGCACAAATCAGGTGAATTTCAACGCCTCTTTGGGCATAAAGTGCCAATGTGCCCCCCATGCCAAAAGTCTCATCATCCGGATGTGCGAGGACACTCAGTAATTTTTTACCGGTGTAATTGGTTTTATTTTTCAAAGGACCTGTCATATTCACCATCATTAAAATACTTTTCTATAATGATACTGCACTAATCCCCGGATGGTCTGATTCCCAAAAACAAAATCCTCCCATTAAAACCAGTTGGCTTAAAACGATTGCCCGGCCTGGGGGGGGACAAGCCGGGCAATCTTCAGGGAGGAAACCACCATTTAAATCTACTTGAACGGGTCTCGTCCTTTGGACTTTGTGGTGGAATACACACCAAATACCAATATTTTTTTGTGTCTTGGTAGTAGTTTACTGGATTGGCTTACTTTTTACATTAAAATAATATTAGAGTTCTACTAATTCGACCTTATTTGTAATATTATTTCTTTTTCTGAGAAGAGGGATGCCCATGGCGAAAAATATCTTCCCACATTTCAACCTCATCTGACGAAAGAAGCCGGCTCCTCGGATCTAACTCGGGTTCATCAGCCAGCAACATCTGCCAGTCTTTCGAAAAATCTCCAGAAGAAATGACTGATGCATGCGCAGCCCGTGCTGCTTTTTGAACCTGCCGGTCAGAACTGACCACAATCACATTCCTGGCACGGTTCTTCAGTTTCCGCAATCGGTCCATGATAGCCTGATCTGCTGTTATTTCTCGGGGAACATAAACAGCCTTCACCAACCCATTTTGCTCAGACCGGTGTTGACCTGCTGGCGCCTGGTCAAAATACACTTCGATCGACTTACGCTTGAGTCTCGCGTACTCCTGCAGAATTTTCACCAGCTTATTTTCATCTTCCAGGTCAGACAGGCTCAATCCCGGGATATGTGGAACAAGGTTGTGTCCATCAATGATCAACAGCATATCCTAATTCTAACGCATCGGTAAAGACACTCACAGCCTTAGAAAATCTTCGCTGCAACGCCCTGTTAATAAGTAGAATTAACAGCAAGGCTTTTGGTCAGCCTTAAAACATGCGTTAAAATTACTACAGATCTAGTAAAACAAAGAAAAGGAGAATCATTCGTGGACGACGTACATAGCAGGATCTCTCAATTGGCGCCACCAGAAGGTTACATCCAGGTGGATTCTAAAGTTCATGGTGTGATCGTTTACGCTCCCCAACCTGATTCAAATAATACTGATCAGGCCAAAAGTTATGCCTGCCCCAACTGTGGTGCAAATATCGCCTATGATGTTGCAGAAGGCGGTATCGCCTGTGAATACTGCGGTTATGTCGCCCCGGTCAAGGGGACACAGGTCGGGAAAGGGGCTGATGAATTTGAATTCACACTGGAAACCCTTTCACAATCAACACGCGGTTGGGGAACCCAGCGGCAGGTACTGCAATGTGCATCATGCGGCGCTCAATTGTCCATTCCCCACGGGGTCCTGACGGCAACCTGCCCGTTTTGTGCTTCTAACCAGGTCAATGTGACATCCAGCCCGGAAGAATCCCTCCGGCCTCGTTTTCTGGTTCCATTTAAAATATCCAAACAACAAACCCGGCAAATTTCAAAGGAATGGCTTGGTAAAGGCTGGTACCATCCCAATGAACTGGCTGCCAGTACATTTATGCAGCGGTTAACAGGCGTTTACCTGCCATTTTGGACCTTTGATACTCAGGTAAATGCAGATTGGCGTGCTGAAGTTGGCTATGAGAAAACGACGCGCCATTATAATTCCAGCACTAAGAGCTGGGAAACCCGCACAAAGATTGTCTGGCGATGGGAAACGGGCCAAATTCACCAGAACATCGATGACTTCCTGGTGATCGGCAGCCACCCCAACCATATCAGCCACCGCATCCTGAACCAGCTTTTGCCATTTCAGATGAACGGGTTGGTCGCATACCAACCGGAATACCTGGCAGGGTTGCAAGCCATGGCTTATGAAACGACATTGACCCAGGCATGGGAATCTGCCAAACGCGCCATTCGGGAAGGTGCCAAAAAAGCCTGCTACCAGGATATTCCCACCAGCCATGTACGCAACTTCAGCATGACGGCTGATTTTGCAGATGAAACCTGGCGGTATATCCTCTTGCCGGTTTACCTGGCCACATATCGGTTTGAAGAAAAGGTATATCAGATGATGGTGAATGGACAAACTGGCAAAATTGCTGGTCAGAAACCGGTCGCCTGGTGGAAAATCTGGCTTGCAATCGGGGGCATGCTCTCGCCCGGGCTGATCCTCGGACTGATCGGCTTGCCAATGCTGCTGTTAGCAGGCAGCGGTGTAATTGTCGCCGGGCTGGGAATCTTGCTGTTCATCTTAGGTATTGTTTTGAGCATTATTCTCTACAATAAAGCACGTCAATCGGAGGCGAAATAATGGCTGAGCAGCTTCCTCAAACCGAGATTATTAAAGAATCCCAATCACTCTGGCAGACGGGACGCCAGCCTGCCGGATGTAATCACTGCAGGAGAACATTTCTTATATTGCCATTCTTTATCGGGAAAACCTGCCCACTCTGCAGGATGGGTCAGATCGAAAGTCAACCCATCCGCTTGCGTCCAGCTGAACCCGAAAAACTTTTACCGTTCGCCATTGACCCTTCACAACTGCAGGCGATCTATACCAATTTTATTAGCGGTGTTTGGATAAAACCGGAAGATTTCAATCTAGCGAAACTCTTGCGGAAGACCACGCCCATTTTCTGGCCTTTATGGCTGGTAGACAGTGACATCAAAGGTCGCTGGCAGATGGAAGCCGGCTTTGATTATAAAGTTGAAAGCTCAAAGGAAGTCTACGTCAGTGGACAATGGCGGTCGATCCAAAAAATTGAGCCGCGCATCCGGTGGGAACCCCGGCTGGGAGAAATAGAGAGCCATGTGGATAATGTCGCCGTTCCAGCATTGGAAGAACACCAAAACCGCCAGAAAATGACAGGGGCATATCCCACAGAAAAATCACAGAACTTCGATCCTCAATTCCTGGGGGACGCTCTCTTTGAAGTTCCAGACCTCCCGCCCGAATCCGCCTGGCCCCTGGCAAAGCCCATCGTGGATCGCTCAGCAGGTGTTATCTGCCAGAAGGCTGCAGGGGCACAGCATAATCGAAATTTCGCTTTGAAAGCTCAATACCAGAATTTAAATTGGACCCAGTTTTACCTCCCTATGTATGCAACCACCTACAAGGATGATGACGGTCAGCCGCAAATCCTGATCGTCAACGGCCAAACCGGAAAGATTACTGGACCGCGATTGGCTTCCCGAAAACGAGGTCTGAAGATTGCAGTGACAATCGCTGCTGTTGCAGGTGGTTTTTTCATCCTGGCTATCCTGGGGCTGCTGCTTTCAATGCTGATTCCCGTCGCAGCTCCTGTGGCCGGTGTGCTTGGATTCTTCGGTCTGTTGATAGGCTTGGCAGCTATTGTCCCTGCCGTTTGGCCCGGCCAATGGAATCGCAAGCAAGATGGACCACGTATCACAACCAGGGGCCAAGACTAAATGGATCTCATTCACCCCGAACGTTTTCACCAATGGGTCGCTGAGGCACAGTCCGCGGATTTCTCTGGCTGGGATTTTCGCTGGCTAAAAGACAGTTTGATCGAAGAAGACCCGCCCTGGAACTACGTCGAGATCGTTAAAAAGCATTTAAATGGAACCCACAGCCTTTTAGACATGGGCACTGGTGGGGGAGAACTGCTGTCATCGCTCGCCCCTTTGCCACCTGATACACATGCGACTGAAGCCTACCCGCCAAATCAAAGGATCGCCCGAGTGCGGTTAGAGCCCTTGGGGGTAAATGTTCATAATATCATTGAAGAAAGTCCACTCCCCTTTCAAGATGAGCGCTTTGACCTGATCATCAACCGGCATGAATGGTATGACCCTCTTGAGGTGCACCGCATCCTCAAGCCTAATGGCATTTTTATCACCCAGCAGGTGAGCGAATTGGATAACCTGGAACTACACCAGGTGTTAGAAAAAGGGACCACATTCCCTGTTGGAAAGTGGTCGCTACCCCAGGCAGCAATAGGACTATACGAAGCCAATTTTGAAATTCAAATGGCAGAAAAAGCTGCTTTAAATAACGCTTTTATGGATATTGGGGCGGTGATCTATTACCTCAAAGCCATCCCATGGGAAATTGAAGATTTCTCCCTTGAAACCTATTTGGACGAACTTATTCAATTAAATAACCTGATCGAACGCCAGGGTCAGTTTTGCACAACTGCCCACCGCTTTTTGATCATTGCAAACAAAAAGGAAACCCAAATATGAAAAAATCATCCATCAGAATTCCGGAATGGCTTTATATTTTCTCCTTTCTGCTCTATTTATTTGGCAGTTCGATGACCCTGATTGAACATGGGATTGAACTGTCATTATGGCTGATGACGTTCGCTCTCTTGATCACCCTATTAACAACGACGTTACCATGGCTGGGTATCCAGTGGATTAAGCTTGAGAAAAAAGGGTGGCGATTGGGATGGTGGCTATCTCTGTTTTTACAGGTGAGTTCTTGGGGAACATTCGGCGTTGCAATGTTCATGAGGCTTAACCGGAACCTATCCTCCTTTTTTACATTTATCACAATGACGACGTTGCTCTGGGCTGCCTGGCTGATCCTGTTCATTTACAGCCGGTATGCCCCACCAAACGATCAGACTGGTGATAAACTTAACAACTGAAAATGATATCCGGCAGATTTGACACCACTTTAACACGTCAGAGGATTGTGAGGCATTATGGATAATGTATTTGCATCAACACACCCCCTTGTTCACCACAAACTTTCCCGCCTTCGCGACAAAGAAACCAAGCCCAAAAAGTTTCGTGAGCTGGTGCGTGAAATCAGCGCTTTGCTTGCATACGAAGCGACAGCAGATCTGGCCACTACCCCTGTGACAATTCAAACGCCCCTGGCTGAGACTCCAGGACAGGATCTAAAAGAGAAGATAGGGCTGGTACCTATCCTCCGTTCTGGCTTAGGTATGGTTGAAGGTATCTGGTCCTTGATGCCCTCCGCGGAAGTCTGGCATATCGGCCTGTACCGGGATGAGCAAACCCTTAA
Organism: Anaerolineaceae bacterium; assembly: GCA_016841445.1. Taxonomy (GTDB): domain Bacteria; phylum Chloroflexota; class Anaerolineae; order Anaerolineales; family Anaerolineaceae; genus Brevifilum. The sequence goes on along the minus strand of JAENZD010000006.1, from coordinate 93,878 downwards.
ACCGGTAGCTTATTATAACCGTCTGCCGGTTGCTCCCACCGTCTCCGTATGCCTGATCCTGGACCCCATGCTGGCGACCGGCGGTTCGGCTGTGGCAACGGTAGATATCCTAAAGCATTGGGGGGTTGCCAAGATCAAATTTATTGGCCTGATCGCCGCCCCGGAAGGTATCCAACGTCTGCACGAAGCGCACCCGGACGTTCCAATCTACCTGGCGTCAATCGACGAGGGGTTGAACGAGAATGCTTATATTCTTCCGGGTCTGGGGGATGCGGGTGACCGTCAGTTTGGAACCTAACGATCAGATTGTGAATTAACCTGTTAACCTCGCAGCGACGTTGCATGCAACGTCGCTGCGTTTGTTTTTAGAGATCTTTTATTATTAAATATTTAATCAGCCATTCAATACTTTAGATGCCGCTTTGATGATCGCCAGGAACGATTCTGCATCCAGGCTGGCTCCCCCAACCAAACCGCCGTCAATGTCTGACATCGAAAACAGTTCAGCCGCGTTATTCGGTTTGATCGAACCGCCGTATTGAATGCGGATGGACTCCCCGCGTTCCTCGCCAAACTGGGCGTTAAGCAGCGGACGGATCACGTCTTTGTGAACATGATTGGCATCTTCAGGTGTCGCAGCGCGGCCGGTACCGATCGCCCAGACAGGCTCGTATGCAATTGTGATATCCATAGCCTGTTCAGCGCTAATATCTGCAAGTCCATCTTTCATCTGCCGGGTAACGACCTTTTCCGTTTCACCAGCTTCATTCTCTTCCAAAGTTTCACCTACGCAGACGATCACCTTTAGCCCTGCTTTGAGTGCTGCTTTCAAGCGCTTGTTGACCGTTTCATCGGTCTCTCCAAACAGCTTACGTCGCTCAGAGTGGCCAACGATGACGTAGTCACAAACTTCAGCGACCATTTGCGGTGCAACTTCTGCGGTATATGCGCCGCTTTCTTCCCAGTAGACATTCTGGGCACCAACTTTTAAGGGTGTTCCCTCACACAATTCTGAAACAGCCGGAACTGCTAAATAAGACGGACAAACTGCAGCCTCGACATTATCATATTGGCCAAGCCCGGACAAAATCCCGCTGACCAGTTCCTTCGCCTCAGCGATCGTCTTATGCATTTTCCAGTTACCAGCCACAAAAATTCTTCTCATTTTCACTCACTTTCATTAATTAACGCGTGATTATTACTATGATTTAATTTTACCCTTCATTACAACCCTAAATTAGATATGTTTAGAAATTCATTCAATTCGTCGGAAATATTGTTATGAAGAGTTGCCTGCATAATTACAGGCAACTCGATATTTCCACAGTGATGATTTATTTATCAGCTAATGCAGCCAATCCGGGCAGGGTCTTTCCTTCCAGCATCTCCAGAGAAGCACCGCCGCCGGTTGAAATGTGGGTGATCTTTTCATCCAATCCGGATTTGTTGATCGCAGATGCAGAATCACCGCCGCCGACGATCCCGGTCGCGTCACTATCCGCCAGGGCTTTCGCAATGGCAAAAGTACCCTTAGCGAACTTATCCATCTCAAAAACACCCATCGGGCCGTTCCATACGACTGTCCCGGAATCTTTGACGATCGTGCTGAAATTTTCCACCGTCTTGGGTCCAATATCAAGAATACGCCAGCCAGCGGGAACATCACCGACATCCATCACTTTGTTTTTCGCATCCGCATCAAAGGCGTCCGCTATGACAACATCTACGGGCAGCACGAGCTTAGGACCAGCTTTTTCCAACAGGCTCTTTGCAGTGTCAATCGCATCTCCCTCAACCAGGGAATCCGCCATATCATAACCCTGGGCTTTAAAGAAGGTGTTTGCCATTCCGCCGCCGATCAAGATCTGGTCTGCTTTCGTCAGCAGGTTTTCAATCACACCAATCTTATCGCTGACCTTGGCACCGCCTAATATAGCCACAAAAGGCCGTTTCGGATCTGCAATCGCATTTCCCAGGTATTTGATTTCTTTTTCTAACAGGAAGCCTGCTGCTGCTGGCAAATAATCCGCCACGCCTGCTGTTGAGGCGTGAGCACGGTGCGCAGAACCAAAAGCATCATTGACATACAGATCAGCTAATGACGCTAACTGTCTGGCCATTTCGGGATCGTTTTTCTTCTCACCGGCATGAAATCGGGTATTTTCAAGAACAAGCACCTGACCTGGTGCTAACCCATCAGCTGCAGATTGTGCTTTTTCTCCAATGCAGTCTTCAGCAAATTTAACCTTTGTCTCAATCAAACTTCCAAGATAATCTGCAACAGGTTTCAAACTGTACACCGGGTCCGGTTCTCCCTTGGGTCGTCCCAGGTGAGAACAGAGGATCACTGCAGCGCCGTTATCCAGTAGATACTTGATCGTGGGAAGAGCTGCCCGGATACGGGTATCATCGCCAACTTTTCCATCTTTGATCGGGACGTTGAAATCAACCCGCACCAATACTTTTTTGCCTTTGACATTTAAATCTGTCACCATTTTTTTGTTGAACATTTCTTTGATTCACTCCTTTTATAAAAAATGCGTAATGTGCTTAATAAGCTGCACATTACGCATCATCTTTAGTATTGTTCTACCCTCAATTTAGAGAGATTTAGCCATCAGTGCTGCCAGGTCTGCCGTTCGGCAGGAGTAACCCCATTCATTATCGTACCAGGTTACGACCTTGACGAACGTGCCATCCATCACAACCGTCAGAGCGGAGTCGATAATCGAAGAGTAGGCGTTGCCTTTCAGGTCCATGGAAACCAGGGGTTCGGTGGAGAATTCCAGGATACCCTTCATCGGTCCATCTGCTGCTTCTTTGAAGAGTTTGTTAAGATCTTCAGCTGTTGTGGGTTTTTCAACCTCAGCCACAAAGTCCACAATGGAGACGGTGGGGGTAGGAACGCGCAGGGAATAGCCGTCGAATTTACCCTTGAGGTCTGGGATCACCAGGGCAACCGCTTTGGCGGCGCCGGTGGTGGTGGGGATGATGTTCAGTGCGGCCGCTCGGGCACGACGGGGATCTTTATGCGCCAGGTCGAGAATACGCTGATCATTGGTGTAAGAGTGAATGGTTGTCATTAAACCGCGTTTGATGGTGAAGTTGTCATGAACAACTTTCGCCGCAGGCGCTAAACAGTTTGTGGTGCAGGATGCATTCGAAACAATATGATGCTTGGCTGGATCATACATCTCATCGTTGACGCCCAGAACAACCGTCAGGTCTTCATTTTTTGCAGGGGCTGAGATGATGACTTTCTTTGCTCCGCCGTTAACGATATGCGCGTTCGCGCCAGGTTTCGCATCAGTCCCTTTGCCATCCCGGAAAATGCCGGTAGATTCAATCACAATATCTACACCAAGATCTTTCCAGGGCAGATCGCCGGGGTTACGCTCTGAAAAAACTTTAATGGGTTTGCCATCGATGACAATGTCGCCACCTTTGACCTCAACCGAACCTTCATATCGTCCGTAGTTTGAGTCATATTTGAAAAGGTGAGCATTTGTCTCAGCATCAAACAAATCGTTGACTGCTACAACTTCCAGCGTATCAGGATGTCGTTCCTTGATTGCTTTTAATACCTGGCGGCCAATACGGCCAAAGCCATTAATACCAACACGTGTCGTCATTTTTGTGCCTCCTATAGAATTAATTTACCGATTTATTTTACCATCTGTTGACCGCTTAAGCAGATGTCTTGCGTCACTAATATTATTGCTTTTAATCAAATAAAGGGCCCGTTCTTTCATAGAAGAGGTCCATGATCGTTTTCGCCAATCGTTTTGAATCATGGCGCCAGGGAAAAGCAGGATCGACCAGATCACCGCAGTAGACCGATGCATGCTGAAGGAGATCCATATCCATCCGAACCCAATCTACGCCGCTGCCGAGATCACCCTCAAAATGATTATTGCAAATCACGAGATCGAACATATTCTCACCCACATGCTTTTCAACGGATTTCACATGGTCGAAACATGAAAAATGATCTGTCTCTCCTCGCTCAGTGGCAACATTACAAACAAAGAATTTCATCGCCTGGCTTGCCTGCACAGCCTCTGCCAGATCGCGAACCAACAAATTCGGCATAATGCTAGTGTAGAGGCTGCCCGGACCGATCAGGATCAGATCCGCACTCAATACCGCAGAAATTGCAGGCGGAAACGCTGGTGTATTCGCAGGATCCAGCCACAAGCGTTTGATCGCACCATGTGTTTCACGTATTTGGGTTTCACCGGAAACATGCAGGATCTTCTCATCATCTGTTGCCAGATCCGCCAGCAAGCGCACGTCTGTGAGGGTTGAAGGCAGGACGCGGCCATAAACAGCCAGAACCCTGCCCGATTCTGCCACCGCTTCCTCAAAACTGCCTGTTATTTCTGATAAGGCTGTAATAAATAAGTTGCCCAGCGAGTGACCCTCTAAGCCCGATCCACTCGTAAATCGATATTGGAACATCTGAGATAATAAATCCTCATTGCTGCTTAAGGCTGCCAGGCAGTTGCGGATATCCCCTGGCGGCAAAATACCGACATTCTTTCGCAGTTCGCCTGAAGAGCCACCATCATCTGCAACCGTAACGATCGCTGTGATGTTGTGTGTATATTCCTTAAGCCCGCGCAGCAGCGATGCCAAGCCATGCCCACCCCCCAGGACGACGACCCTGGGCCCGCGATCGCGCCGGCGGTACGATTCAAGGGCTTCAATAAGTGGTTTATCTTTTGGGAGGAATGGTCGAAGCAAGGAACGGTTGGAACCCCATATCCCGATCAGGATCAGCGCAACCCCAATACCTCCGAAAATCAATACACGGATCGGGCGGTCGAGGAAGCGCAGTGCAAGGGTTGATAGCACCGGCAGCCACCAGGTATCAGGTGCGTTGCGGTAGACGTCCAATACCAGGAAAGCAAAACCGACGCTCAAGAGCGCCATGCCTAAAAATACCAGAATCAACCAGCGTTTATATCCCAACCCTGGTCGAAACCATTGCGATTCCTGGCGGATCCGTTCCCATAGACGGGAAAAGATATTTTGTTTTCTCTCTTGCATATCAAAGAAATCATAGCAGGATTCCTTGAAGTCGTCAACGGACAGCCCCAATAAAAATCAACATATTTAAAAATCCTCACCTTTTCGATAATTCCATAATTCGTCTAATTCCCCTTCCTATGTCTTCAGTCTTCTGTCTTCTTTCTTCTGTCTTCTGACTTCTGTCGTCAATCAGATCATTATTTTTTGCAACAATCCATGACCTTTCACCTTTCACCTTTCACCCTTCGTTTCCCTTCCTTCCTACCAGTGATATAATCACTGCACTTCACCTAAACATACGGAGGTATCTAGATTGAAACCGCTTAAGTTACCAGGACCAAAAGCAAAATCTCTTATCGAACGGGATCGAGCCACGATCTCACCATCTTATCCCCGCGGCTATCCTTTCGTCATGGATCACGGAAAAGGAACTGAAGTTTGGGATGTTGATGGCTACCGTTTCCTAGATTTCGCCGCCGGCATTGCTGTTGCTTCCACCGGGCACAGCCATCCCCAGGTCGTTAAAGCGATACAGGATCAAGCCGAACAATTCATTCACATCTCATCAGATTTTTATCATGAAAAATGGGTCCAATTGGGGGAAAAATTCAATGAGATTGCCCCATTTACAGGACCGGCAGCATCTTTCATGACCAATTCAGGTACTGAAGCTGTAGAATCTGCCATCAAGTTAGCGCGATATCATACACGCCGTCCACAATTCATTGGGTTTTTAGGAGCTTTCCACGGCCGCACCATGGGGTCGGTTTCATTCACTGCAAGTAAATCTGCCTATAAGGGAAGATTCTTTCCGCTGATGAATGGCGTCGTCCATGCCCCCTTCCCTGATCCTTACCGCCCTGTGATATTACAGAAAAAAGGAGAAGGGTATGGCGAAGCAGTTGTCCGGTATATCGAAGAAGAGATCCTGGCACGCATCCTCCCGCCGGATGAAGTTGCTGGCTTTTTGATCGAGCCCATCCAGGGCGAGGGCGGTTATATCGTCCCACCACCAGACTTCTTCCCGGCCTTACGGCAGTTATGCGATAAATACGGGATCCTCCTGATCGCTGACGAAGTTCAATCTGGTATGGGCCGAACAGGTGAATGGTGGGCTATTCAGAATTTCGGCGTGGAACCGGATATCATCACCAGTGCCAAAGGGATCGCCTCCGGCATGCCTTTAGGCGCAATGATCACCCGTAAAGAGGTGATGAGCTGGCCAAAAGGTTCCCACGGGAATACCTTCGGCGGAAATCCGATTGCATGTGCCGCATCACTAGCAACCATCGATTTGATTGAACGCGATTATTTGCAGAATGCAAGGGACGTTGGCGAATACACCCTCGATGCGCTCGCAGAAATCATGGTGCGTCATCCCAGCATCGGAGAAGTGCGCGGGATTGGATTGATGATCGGCATTGAATTTGTTAAAGACCGTGTGTCAAAAGATCCGGCTGTCAAACTGCGTGATGATATTGTTGATTTCGCCTTCGAGCGCGGTTTGTTGACCCTGGGCTGCGGCAGCAGCACGATCCGCTTCTCACCCCCGCTATCCACAAGCAGATCTGAGGTCGATGAGGCTTTGATAATCTTTGAAGAAGCCATCTCTCTTGCAGAAAAGAAACATTTACACTAAGAAATTTTCTTCTGGTTCTATGATTTCCTTATTGGTGCTTTAATGAGTAGGATATTGCATTTAATCGATAAGGAAGGTGATCCATGACTCAGCAAGAATGGTTGAATGATCAAACCCTGGAATGGCTTTTGGAAGTCCAGGATCCAGGCGTCCGTTACCTTGCGTTAAGGGACATATTAAACTTGCCTCTGGATAACCGAGAGTTAACTGCCGCAAAGGAAAAAGCCCATCAGGTTGGCCGCATCCCTGCAGTCCTCGATCAAATGGATGAAGAGGGATTTTGGGTTGAACCGGGACCAGGATATCTTCCAAAATACCGCAGCACTGTTTGGTCACTCATTTTACTGTCCCAATTAGGTGCATCCAGTAAAGCTGACATCCGAATTAATAAAGCCTGCCAGTATTATCTGGACCATGCACTGACGGACCATGGACAATTCAGCGCATCAGGAACACCTGGCGGGACCGCCGATTGCCTGCAGGGTAATATGTGTGCTGCCCTCCTTGACCTGGGTTGTAATGATAACCGCCTATTACTAGCCTTTGACTGGATGGCGCGCAGCCTGACCGGCGACGGGGTTGCCCCAATAGGAGATAAAACAAAATCTTTACGCTATTATTCCGGGAAGGCCGGTCCGGGTTTCCTGTGCGGTTCCAACAACAAGCAGCCCTGCGCATGGGGTGCGGTCAAGGTCATGCTGGCTTTTAGCAAGCTGCCACCCGAATTGCATACACCCCTTATTGAAAAAGCCATTCAGCAAGGCGTTGATTTTCTCTTTTCTATTGACCCAGCAGATGCAACCTATCCCTCAGGCTGGAATGACAAACCCAGCGGAAACTGGTGGAAATTTGGTTTCCCGGTATTCTATGTTACCGATATTCTCCAGATTGCGGAAGCCCTGGTTAATCTGGGTTATGGGAAGGACTCTCGGCTTTCCAGGGCTTTGGCATTCATCCGGAACAAACAGGATGCAAATGGACGCTGGCCGCTTGAATACGGTTATTCAGGGAAAACCTGGGTTGACTTCGGCTTGAAAAAACAGCCCAATAAATGGGTGACATTGAGGGCTGCTCGGGTCTTAAAGATAGCTTAATAACAGGCTGGATGGTTGAGGCAGGACCAATCGATGTTTACCTGCCGCATTTTTTGCATTAACAAAGATAGCATATTCATGAGCAGCAGAGGCACTGCATCTGCTATTACCAGGGAAAAATATTAAACGAATATTGTTTTGCACCTTTACTCGTTTCTCTTCTTATCACTATAATTGGAAAAACCATAATTCCCCGCAGGTTCTACGGCACATAGGGTGGCAAGTCCATCACCTGGCAGCTTTCTATTGATTCACAAACCACATGCGCGGTAAAAGTTGAAATTGGAGGCATGGTTTCCTCATCCGCACCACAGCATGGACCCAATTCAAAAGTTGTGCCATCGGGATTCTTGAAAGTCATCTCATAAACAAATTCATCCTGCTCAGTAACCTGGACTAGTTTAGTGCTGAGAACTGGCAGGCACATCAATCCATTGAATTGACAGCCTGCTTCAAGCAGACCAGCCTTATCAGAAGGATCAAGTGCCGGGTTAAAGCCCTCCAACATCTCGTAAGAACCTCCATACAAATTCCTTGCCTGCTCATAATCCTCCCTGTTCAGCAATCTATGGAATTCAATTAAAATAAATTCAGAGCGCGATGCCAGATCCGGAAGGTCATTATGATCTTCAATGGTATTTTCGATTTGGGACAAATCGCCTGTTTCGTTATTCGTAGGCGTATTACTAGAATTACACCCGTACAGCACAAAGATGCAAATCAGAACACAAATGACCTTTTTACCCATCACCCTCTCCTTTTATAATAAAAATTCAATTGATTCCGGTATTACTATTAAAACGTCCCAAAGGGTAAAAATGTTCCCAAAGATAGACCAATGGAGAACAGGCAAAAAACAGTTGGTGAGAATTATTTAACCTAACCCCATATCTTGATTCCCAACACACTTTCTCCTGGTTGCCACCTTCTTGATCTCTACCTGACCATTCACAAATCACAATTCACTCTTAATTCTTACCATTCTCCAATAAATATAGACTAAAATAAACTTATGCTACCTGACATCCGCGTTCGCCAGCGAGATTACCTTTTGGAAATTTCACGGGCACTTACAGAAGAATTAGACCTCGATAAACTTCTCAGTCGTATTTTGAAATATGCGATCGAGATGCTAGGCGGCCATGCTGGATTCATCGCTTTGAGCAATACCAAAAACCGGTGGTCTTTAGCCGTCGCTGACGGCTTACCCGAAGCAGTCCAGCGATTCCTGGATACCTGGCTGGGGCAGATTCCGCAGATCCAGGATCCCAAAAATATCGAGATCCCTGAGATCAACCGCTTGCTGCAGCAAATCAGTATGGGAAACCTTTCGGCCGTGGGATTGCCGTTAATTGCTCAGAAAGAAGTGATCGGTTTCATCTATATCTTCCGCAACTACCGTGGGATGTTTTCGTCCAATGACCGGTCGCTGCTTTCAAGTTTTGCCAACCAGGCAGCGATTGCTGTCCGCAATGCCCGGCTTTATACGCAGGTCAATCAGGAAAAGCAGCGCATTGATGCAATGCTCGATTCAGCTGCTGATGGCATCCTGATCCTAAACCCAGATCAGTCCATTGAGCGCACAAATGCTGCTTTTGCTCGTATGTACGGATACTCCCAGGATGAACTGCAGTGCATGGATCACAGCCAAGTGATTCAATGGTCAAAACCTCCCAAAGGGATCACGCTTGAAAAAGCTGAGGCAGGTGGATGGCCCCTTTCCCCCCAGGCACATCTGTATGTTGAGGGTGATCTCCAGCGGCCGAATGGTCAACCACCTCTCCCCGTAGGCATCACTTACGCACCCATGATCACCGGGGATGGGATATTGATAAACAGCATTGCAACTATCAGGGATATCACCCGCTTCCGGCAGGCAGACGAATTGAAAAGCGAATTTGTTTCCGTTGTCAGCCACGAGTTAAAAACCCCGGTAGCGTTGATCAAAGGCTATGTCAGCACGCTCCGCCGGGATGATGTCCAGTGGGACCGGGATGTGATGGATAACAGCTTACAGGTTATCGAAGAAGAAGCCGACCGGCTTACCGGGCTGATCGAAAACCTGCTTGAAGCCTCAAAGATACAAGCTGGAGGCGTGCAGCTTAAACGGTCTGATATCTCATTGGTGAAGCTTGCAAACCGCCTGGCGGAACGTTTCCAGGTTCAAACTGACGAACATACTATCTCAACTGAATTCCCTGAAGATTTCCCCGTCATCATGGCAGACGAAACGCATATCGAACAAGTTCTTTCAAACTTGATCTCCAATGCGATAAAATATGCTCCTGGGGGTGAAATCCGAATATCAGGGCAGCTGCTTTCCGACCAGATCATCTTGTGCGTGACGGATGAAGGACCTGGGATCGCAACCGGGGATCTGCCGCATATTTTTGACAGGTTCTACCGTGCCTCAGAGACAAGCCGCAAAACCAAGGGCGCCGGGCTGGGGCTTTACCTTGCACGCGCAATTATTGAAGCTCACGGCGGCCGAATGTGGGCCGACCCCAAAACGGATAAAGGGGCAAGGGTTTGCTTCTCACTTCCAAAAGAATAAGAAATCTATCGGGAGCAGCGATCAACAAAATTCCACATTTCTTGATACCATAAAGAGGTATCATTTTTTGTCATAGCGAAAGGGAAAAATAATGGGGATGCATCGAAGAAACTGGCGTAGTTTTATACGGGCAGAAGACGAAAAACCGCGCCTTTCCTGGAGTCTGATTAAGCGGGTTATTGCGTATGGAAAACCATATGGGAAACAGATTGCGGGAACCCTGATTTCAATCCTGGTTTACACGGGTGTTGCCCTCCTCTCACCTCTCATCCTCAGGAATCTTATTGATTATGCGATCCCGGAAAAGGACCTTCAACGTCTTTTATTGGCGTCCATTGGCTTATTGGTCCTGCCAATTATCAGCGGGTTATTCCAAATCATCTCACGCCGGTTGATAGCCCAGGTTGGTGAGGGTGTGATTTTCGATCTGCGTGTTTCGTTGTACGATCATCTGCAGCGTATGTCGCTCCGCTTTTTCACACATACCCAGTTGGGCGAGTTGATCAGCAGGCTGAACAACGATGTGGTTGGCGCTCAGACCGCCATCAGCCGCACCCTGGTGACGATGGTCACCAATTTCATCGAGATCGTCTCGGTGCTGATTGTGATGGCAACGCTCGAGTGGCGGTTGACATTAATGGGGATCATTATCCTGCCATTATTCATTTATACAGCACGTCGCCTGGGACGTGTTTTTCGGAATATTGCCCGCCGTCAGCTGGAAATGAACGCACGCATGAATGCCACCATGAACGAAACGCTCAATATCGGGGGTGTCCTGCTGGTTAAGTTGTTCGGTAGGCGAAAAACAGAAGTCGACCGGTTCAGCCGGCGTGCTGACGAAGTAAAAATCCTGGGCATTCGCCGGTCAACAATGGGTATCATTTTCATGGTGATCGTCCACCTGCTGACCGCCGTTGGCACAGCCCTGGTTTACGGCGTGGGAGGATACCTGGTCATACTTGAGATGTTCACTCTCGGAACCATTGTTGCTTTTGGAGATTACCTATCCCGAATGTACACTTCTTTCCAGGGGTTCATCAACGCCCCGGTGGAATTCGCCACATCCATGGTCAGTTTTGAACGGGTTTTCGAGGTCATTGACCTGCCCATTGAAATCCGGGAAAAAGAAAATGCCATTCCTCTTGAAACTGTCAGAGGTGAAATCGTACTTGAAAATGTCACATTCAAATATCCTGACACTGCTGAAGGTTTGCTGGCAGATGTAAACCGTCCGCATTTGATGGAAAATGCCAGCGGTGTTTTATCTGAAGGTGACGAAAACAATCCCCAAACCTCTATGATTAACACCAGTCAGGCGCGAGAGCTAGCGCTTGCTGATATTTCATTTTGCGCCAACCCGGGTGACCTGGTGGCATTGGTCGGCCCAAGCGGCGCCGGGAAAACCACCCTGACTTACCTGATTCCCCGTCTTTATGACCCCACTGAAGGTATTATCCGCCTGGACGGATATGACCTGCGCGATCTCAAGATGGACGATCTCGCAGCAGCAATTGGGATGGTCACGCAGGAAACCTATCTTTTTCACGATACGATCAAAGCTAACTTGCTGTATGCCAACCCACAAGCTACAGATGAGGAACTGGTTACGGCTGCCAGGGCAGCGAACATTCACCAATTCATCTCAGAATTACCCCAGGGTTACCTGACGATCGTGGGAGAACGGGGCTACCGCCTGAGCGGTGGTGAAAAACAAAGACTGGCATTAGCCCGGGTTTTATTAAAAGACCCGCAGATCATGATCCTTGATGAGGCAACCAGTCACCTTGACAGCGAATCGGAATCCCTGATCCAGGAAGCGCTGGAGAGGTTGTATACCTCACGCACCAGTATCGTCATTGCCCACCGGCTGAGCACGATCCTTTCCGCCGATTTGATCCTTGTAATGGATAAAGGGCAAATCATCGAACGTGGTTCACACCAGGAATTGCTGGCACTCGGCGGTCTCTACGCACACCTCTACGAGACCCAGTTTAATAAATAGCTTAATTTCATTAATACTATCCACACAAAATATCCCGCGTCGGGCAAAACTTCTTCGAAAACCCCTATCGGAGCCTGATCCATCCAACCCGCGTATGGGCAGACCTCCGTGTCCGCCCATTATCATTTTGACCAGCGTCGATACGGCTCCTTTGGAGACTATCGCACAAGTCAACCTCTTACATTTAATTTTATATTTTTAGACATGGTTCCTTGTCCGCCCAACGAAACCCGCATAATGGCAGATTTGTAAAGAATATTCCATTTTTTCTCCCATTTACCCCGCGTCGGGCATAACTTCTCCTCATGATCTTATCGTAGCCTGATCCATTCAATCCGCGTAGGGGCGGACCTCCGTGTCCGCCCTCGTTGAATGCTTTTGCGCATTTTTCTTCTCGACTCCTATCCCGTGAAGTCCTCGTCCTTCTCCCAATTTTGAGGATTACTAATAATGTAATCTACAATGGTTTTAAAATCTTTCTCACCCCTAATGACATGTTCATAATAATTTCGCTGCCACAATCGTCCATCAAATCGTGGCCAATTAAATTGAGTAACTCCATTAATGTACCTTTTTGTTGTTAACGACTTGAACCGCTGCATAATCGCTGACAACAATATTGGGGCGTTTCCAGAATGAAAATTAGACTCTTTATTACGGTTTGATTCTTCCTCATCTTGAATCTTGAACTTTGGATCGGGATTCAAAGTTGAATTAATTAAAATGATTGCATGTAGATGGTTGGGCATGATTTGGTATATTGATAACTCAATTTGTGGAATAAATTCTTGAATCTCCTGGCACACACAATCTATCATCAATCCAGCTGCATTCAGCTCCATTTTATTGTCAATGATTGATCCAAATAAGCAATTTCTGTTTTGCGTCACAATCGTAACAAAATAAGCACCATCGAGAGAATAATCATAATCCGGTAGACGTAGGTTTTTGCGGTGGGGTTGTTTGTGTGTGTTCATTTATTGGGTCCCTAATTACGTTTAGTTAGATCAACCAGAATTAACAAAATCATTTTAAGGGCGGACACGGAGGTCCGCCCCTACGCGACAATTTATCTTTCAATGTTAGGCCATGTGTCGTCCTTCGTTTGTGGGTTATTCTCTACGAATCACCTGTAGATCGTAAGAAATAGTAGAAAATTACGACATTATTAATTTACATTTTCTTCCAATACACATACCGGTAGCAAGTTTCGAATCCCATGTCCATATACAAACGCCGGGCTGGGATATTATCTCCCTCCACCTGCAGGTAACCAAAATTGGCACCCCTCTCCAAACCCCATTCAGTTAATGATGCCATAACTGCCTTCGCATATCCCTTTCTGCGCGATTGATGATGCGAATAAATACTGAAGTACCCCAAAAAATCCCCTTCTTTCACAGCAATCCCACATGCGACGGGGATTTCATCCACAAAACAGCCGATTAACACTTTCTCCGGCACAATGATCTTCAGAATCGTCTCCAGATAGGCAATTTTCTTAATCGGCACATTCCCCACAAAACTTCTCAACTGCATCCAATCAGTTATACAGATTTCACGCATATCCGCTTTGGCGTAATCCTTAAAAACGCCGGGGTCAATCTCCCGCCCCAAAACAAATGTGGGATCAAAGCTCGTATATCCAGCATTCAGCAATGCCTCGTTCAACGCTTCTTTTGTGAAAGGATCCGGCACACGAAAAATCACCGGTAGTCCCTGGCTCGCATAGATGGATTCGCAGTATCTAATCTTATCTGGAAAAGGCAACGTTGAAGGATACACCACATTCACCGAATTAACCCGTTTGGATGGACCGCCCAGGAACCGCATCAGCCATCCATCATACAACAATTGTTTCGATGTTGGGTAAGCATTCAACGCGGCTTCTTCTAGTTTCATAAGGAAAGCATAATTCATCATCGCAGCCTCTTTTTCTCATATTCTATCATCATGTCACCTTTCAAATGATATAATCCTAAAACGATCTAGAAAAATAGGCAGGACGATGTCAGAACCCATTCGCATTCTTCTATTTGGCGCCGGTGAGCGAGGCGCACGCGTTTACGGTGAATACGCGCTGAAGCATCTGGATGAGATCCAGTTTGTTGCCGTCGCTGAACCCAACCCAATTCGTTGTAAAAAACTTGCCGAAGCACATCATATCCCTCCAGAATTGCAGTTCGAAAGCTGGCAGGACGCTCTCAAAGGGGGAAAGATGGCTAATGCAGTCATCAACGCCACCCAGGATGAAATGCACCATGAATCGACCATCCCTGCACTGCAAGCCGGCTATGATGTGCTGCTCGAAAAACCCATTGCGACCACTCTCAGTGAAACCCTCCATATCATCCAAACCGCGGAGGATCTGGGTCGTCTACTGATGGTCGCACATGTCCTTCGCTACACCGGTCTTTTCCAAAAAGTAAAACAAATTATCGATTCGGGACGTTTGGGTCAAATCATCAACATCTCCCATTCAGAGAATGTTTCATATTTCCACATGGCGCACAGCTATGTTCGAGGAGATTGGCGCAGTATCAGGGACAGCGCACCGATGATCATCGCAAAGTGCTGCCATGACTTAGACCTGCTTTACTGGTTCCTAGGTGAAAAATGCATCCAGCTCAGCTCAATGGGGAATCTGCGCCATTTCCGTCCTGAGAACGCGCCCCCTGGCGCACCAATGCGGTGCACCGATGGCTGTCCGGCTGCTGAGGAATGCCCTTTTTTCGCCCCGCGCATTTATATCGAGAATTACCCCATCAAGGCTGCCGTTAGCAAAGCACCAAACCCATTGATCAGCATGATAGGCAAACTTTCATTAGAACACGCCCAGCTTCTAAAGAATATCAGTAAAGTCTTTCCTACCCTGAAAATACTGACTGAATACAGTGGGTGGCCTCGTAATTACCTGACAGAACAGCCCAAAAGTGACCAAGCCGTCATGAACGCACTTCGGGTTGGTCCCTATGGCCGCTGTGTTTACCACTGCGACAACGATGTCGTCGACCACCAGGTCGTGAATATGACATTCGAAAGCGGGATCACAGCTACCCTCACCATGCACGGACACGGTTTCGAAGGTGGGCGCACCCTGCGTGTGGATGGGTCACGCGCCACCCTCCTGGGCAAGTTTTCGTACAGTGAGGCCTGGTTAGAAGTACATGATCACGCCAGTTTGAATGGTGAGCGCTTCACTTTTCCATCCGAGGTTAACCAGACCGCAGGCCACGGCGGCGGAGATGCTGGTTTAATGGCTAGTTTTGTTAAGGCAATGCGCGGTGAGGTTGAACCACTCACAAGCGCTCGGGATTCACTCGAAAGCCACCTGATGGGTTTTGCAGCAGAGGCTTCGAGGCTGGGGAATCAAACTGTGGCTATGGATAAATTTCGCACAAACCTGTAGACATATATTGGCAAATACACAAATATCTGAATAAATCAAGAAAGCCACGAGCAACATTTCTTGATGGCTTTCATGGATCCTTCATTGTTGACCAGCAATACTACTCATTGATACAATGGGGTAAATCACCAAGTTCGACCAGCTTCGTTTCAACGCTAGGTCAACACTTCATTCTTAAAGCATTCAAGCACGATCGGTACTGCTAAATCAGGAACACATTATGTCCAACCTATTTTGGTCAGGAAAACTCACTTTCCCAATGAAAGTCTTAGTTAATTTGAATAACATCCTTGCGCTCATATCTGGAAGCTATAATGACAATAAAAGGATGAAAATGCGGGTAAAACAAGGCTATGAAGGCAAATTCACCGACCATGTGATCCTTTATGATGAGCTGGGATATAACCTTCAATTAAAATCAGCACGTTATCAATTGAGTGGTCTGAACCTGATAGGGATGAAAATCCTTGATATCGGCTCCGGCACAGGCGCATTGACTCAGGGCGCTTTTGAGAATGGGGCAGAAAGTGCAGTATGTGGAGATATTTCATCTTTTATGCTTCACTCAGCCAAAAATAAGGATTCTTCCTCTAATGCACGTCGATTTTATTGCCAGCTTGATGCAGAAGCACTGCCCATCAAGGATGACACATTTGACGCAACAATTTCAGGGATGACCTTTGGCACACTGCCCGATCAAAAACAAGCTCTAAAAGAAATGGCAAGAGTAACAAAGCCCGGGGGGCTGATTTGCATTGGGGCACACGGTCCAGAACATTATTGGGAGGCGATTGATGCATCATTCAGGTGCATCAACAAACGTTACATCTTAGGGTACCGCCTGGAATGGTGGCCGCGGGACGAACATTATATTAGAACCTTATTGGAGGAAGAAGGGATAACTGACGTTTACAGCAAACGGGTGACCTGGCAAAATGATTTTGGAAATGGTAAAGCAGCCTACGACTTCTTTGCCGCGATATCAGCTTCTTGGTGGTATGAAAAGTTTCCGCCAAACAAACGGATGGCAGATTCTAATAGAACGAGGGATTATTTTGGACAGAAGAATATTCACACAATCACAGACGATATCGTTGTTGCATATGGTTATAAAAAGCAATCTTAACTCTGGTAAAACAAAAAATATCGGTTATAAAAACAATCTGGCGATAATGGATTTTAAGAAGGTTTGCTATCTAAGGATTAATTAGAATCTATTTGATTTTCAGATTTTACTGCTTCTCTGCAGTTAGCTTCTCTCTTCTTTATTACCACCAATGCAACACGTCGTATAAGGCATATATAACATTGAATCAATCGCAATAAGATTAAGGAGTCTATTTATGAAAACAATTGGTTTGCTTGGCGGTATGAGCTGGGAATCTTCTGTTGAGTACTACCGAATTATTAATGAAACAGTAAAACAGCGCCTGGGAGGACTGCATTCAGCAAAGTGCTTGATGTACTCCGTCGATTTTGCTGAAATAGAATCCCTGCAGCATGCCAGCGAGTGGGATATTCTCACAGCAACCATGGTCGAAGCATCAATTCGCCTGGAAAGCGGTGGTGCTGACTGTCTGGTCATATGCACCAATACCATGCACCAGATGGCTAATGAGATCCAGGCTGCAATCAACATCCCCCTCATTCACATCGCAGATGCAACCGCTGCTGAAATCCAAACAAAAGGCCTATATAAAATTGGCCTGTTGGGGACTCGCTTCACAATGGAAGGCGACTTTTATCGCAAGCGATTGGAAGAACGACACGGCCCCAAGGTCATCATTCCTGATAAAAAACAGCGCGAAACCGTCCATCAGGTCATCTATAACGAATTAGTTAAAGGCGAAATCCGGGATGAATCTCGAGAGGTTTTCAAAGATATCATTGCAAATCTAGGTTCAGTTGGTGCAGAGGGCGTGATTTTAGGCTGCACTGAAATCCCCTTGCTCGTTCATCAAGAAGATGTAGATATCCCCATTTTTGATACCACCCAAATCCACGCAGAAGCCGCTGCCGATTGGGCATTATCAGTGTGATGCAGCTTACAAATGGTTGCAGCAGCAACCTGCGTGACATGATCTATAGAATTTGAAATCATGCCTCTAGGTCTTACGGCATTGGGACTGCACACCTGAACCCAATATTATTTCCATAATAATCTGGAAATTTTATTCCCTTTGATCGGTAGGATACCCGCTGGTAATACCAGGGATTGTTCCAGCTCCCGCCTCGCAAACTTTTATAAATCCCCTCTTCAGGTCCGGTAGGGTTCTGTACAGGCGATTCGCTGTAGTAATCCTCAGAAAACCAATCTGCCAACCATTCATAAACATTACCTGCCATGTCCAATGCACCGTAATCACTTGCGCCTTCGGGATATGAACCGACCTCGCTCGTATCACCTACGCAATAGGTTTCAGTCTCTTTATCATAACCATTTACCAGGCTGCAGTTTGGTTCCTCATCTCCCCAGGGGTAACCGCTGGGGATTGTACCGCGGGCTGCTTTCTCCCACTGAGCTTCGGTCGGCAGGAGCTTTCCTACCCAAGTACAGTACACCTCAGCATCGTCCCAATCCACATAAATAACCGGGTAGTTCGCAAATTCCGGGTTGTCATAATAAGATTCCCTGGTTTCAGAATCTAATTCGTGGGGGGCATCGCATACTCCATCAGCAACACATTCAGCATACTTAGCATTGGTAACTTCGTATTTATCAATCAGAAATCCATCCAGGAATATGAGGTGCGTTGGCAGTTCAACGGCAGTACAGGAAGTCCCGCCATTATGCTCGGGATCACAGCCCATATAAAATTCACCTTCAGGGACAAACACCATATCTTTGTAAAGGGGATCATCCGGGATAACAAATATTGGCGTGGGTGTTTTGGTTGGCTCTTGTTTCGTCTCCATTGGGATTTGTGTTGGGTCTGGCGTGGGAGACATGCAGCCATTCATGAAGATTATCAAAGCCAATATTATTGGGATCCATGCATTTTTAGATAATGTTTTCACAGTAGCCTCACATCGGTAGAGATCTGATCATTCAATATTGTTATTTTAAGGGATAGGATGATAAGTGACAACCTACCCCTTTATGGTTTCAGCACATTTTTCATTATTTTTTAATTCCCGGGGATATTCTTACCCTGGCACATTGCAAAATTTATAAGTTTCACAGAAACTTCTTATCGTATTCACAACTTATTCATAACTTAACGATAAGATTGTAACCATCAAGTAAGGGTTTACCTTACAAATATTAGTTTCAAAGGAGTATCGTGATGAATAAATTTATGAAAAGTTTTGTTCTCGTAGCTGCGGTTGTGATCGCATTAGGATCGACGACAGCGGTTTTCGCCCAGTCCGGCACAGCACAGGACGCAGAGACAGTCCTCGCAAATGGTCGAGGTGGTTGGGGTGGTCGAGGGTCACGTGGTAGAGTGTTGGAGCAAAACCAACTCCAATTGGAAGATGAATTACTGCACGATGAAATTATCGCAGCTTTCGCAGATGCCCTTGGGCTCACCGCTGATGAGATCAACTCACGTTTGGATGCAGGCGAAACCCTCATGCAAATCGTCATCTCAACCGACTTGGATTTCGATACAGCTCGGGCACTGATCGATGATGTACATGCTCAGGTATTGGAACAAGCAGTACTGGATGGCATCATCACCCAGGAGCAGGCTGATTGGAAGCTCTCCCGTTTAGGCGGACAGGCCTATATGGGTGCTGCAAATAGTGCTGGCGGCATGCGCGGCAATGGTATGCGCAGCAGCGGTCAGAACTTATATGGCACGGGTACCTGCCCTTACACCATCACTGACTAATTAAAAAATCAACTTAGAAAACAAGGATGCCAAAAATGGCATCCTTGTTTTGGTTAAGCTGTCAAAGCTGGTGGTTAAATCAAAAGATTTCTTAATAATGTCCTGGTTACCTTCATCCCGCAAACCTTATTGACCACCTTTTTCTTAAGACAGGTCTCCGGTAATATACTATTTAAAAATAATGTTGAAATTTAAAAACCCAAATATCAAGGAGTGAATTATGGAGCTGGGTGCATTTTCGGTCAGCCTTTCTGTCAGAGACATTAATGTTTCAAAAGCATTTTATGAAAAATTTGGCTTTGTAGAATTTGGCGGTGATATCCGTCAGGACTGGCTGATCTTGAAGAATGGTGACCACATTATCGGTTTATTCCAAGGGATGTTCAATGGCAACATTCTGACTTTCAATCCTGGGTGGGATCAAAATGCTCAGGAGGTTGATAATTTTTCGGATGTACGCGAAATCCAAAAAGAATTACTGGCGAAGGGTGTTACCATGATTGAAGAAGCAGATCTTAACACTAGCGGACCTGCCAGCATCACATTTTCAGATCCAGACGGAAACACCATCCTGATTGACCAGCAACGGTAGATTTGGTCTACTTCGATAAAATCGAGTAGTAGCCCGGGGCTAACCAAAATAGTTATGTAGTGCTGCTTCATAACCATCCAAATGGTTAGGTGTCTTCTATTGTCTGCAAAGGTATAATAGGCTGAGTTTATAGTATCAGTGAGGCAAGGACTGATTGCATGAAACGTTGTAATGTATGTCAAAAACTGACCGATAACGGTGCCAAAAGATGTCAGAAGTGCGGGACGGCTTTTGAATACGATTCCAAGGTGACACCATTTTCGGAAACCAAAATCATCTTGAGCATCCTGATGATCGCCCTGGTAAGTTTGGTTGTTTTTAATTCAATTCCCCTCAAACCTCCAGACCCCACAGAATGCTCAAGGACAAGTGTTAACCGCTTTAAACGAATTTCCGAGAATTATTTTAAAGAAACGAAGAATATGCTCCGGCAAGAAGTTATCTTTACCTCAGAATTAAGCGCACTACGAGTTGCTAAAAATGAGGCTGAAGATATCCCTGTTCCAGCCTGTTTGGAGCCAGCAAAATCGGATCTGGTTAACTACCTGGATCAGGTTTATTACATCGCTGTTTATTCTGTGTGGGGCTATTATCAGGGTTCTGCGATAAGCACACAGAAAGCAGGTGTTTACTGGGATGCCCTGAACACCCATTTAACTGAAGTCAAAACTTGCTTACCAAACTGTCCGTGAATTTTTGTCGCGTGCTGTTAATATTCTGAATTAATCCCCATAAACCAAATCCCGGGCATTTTCAAAATCACCCCTGTTTACATACACCATGTAGACATAATTCGGCATTGATGCCCCCTTATACATCGCCAAATTCGCTCGTGCGTAGGTGCGGGAATCCATGGCAGTGCCTATACTGCCCCGCGATCGCACCGTACGAACCACGTGTTTGATTTTTTGCACCTTAAGAATTTCTGTTACCCGCCTGACCTCTTCACCCGACGTGTCTGTGACCAGCTTTTTCATTAGAAAATATAATATCATCCGTTTGGTCCTTATTTCATTTATTTTTAGGCAGATCAAGTTTAATTGGATGATCTGCAGGCTTCAGTACAAGCCCAATTTAGTGATCATCATCCGATCCGGGATGGGTCATGATTAAGCCTAGCATGTTACCAGCGTTGCCGCTCGCTTCCATGCTTAAGACGAGGAATGTGCTTCAGCAATGGAAACAACATTTGGCTCGACTATGTTTTCCTGAACAGGCGGAAGCGTTTAGCCTAAGGTACAAACATCGTTTAGTGTGGTTGCAGTGATCCGCATGAAGTGGATATCAGGATGATGTTTGAGATCTTTTATTTCCATTTTATCCCTTTTGAGGCTGCTATAAATTCTTTTAAAGAATTAAATAACTAAGAAGTAAGAGACAACTGCTTTCTTGGCTATTTTCTTTTTCTCAGTCGAGTCACCATATCAATTATTGCCAGGACCATTCCTAAACCAATAAAGCCATACCCCAGCCACCGTTCATCCCCGAATGTAATGCCTATGAAGACACAAATGAATGCGGCCGAGTTTAGTGGAGTCATTGCACTACTTCGTTTATCTCCACTACGCTTCTTTCGGATAATCATAAAAACAAAGAGTCCGATAATTAGTGTTGCAACCAGAACAGTGATTAGGATAAAAATCTGTTGCTCGCTCATCATTATCTCCAATGATTAAATCGAAAACAATTATAACCTTGAAAAAACCAGTTAGCATTTCACTGATATACCAGAAAATTCTTAAAAGCCCTGACACCATTCGTTGCTGTATCCTTGTAAATGGTGGTATAAGCCTACCTGCTACTGGAAATAAGATGGATGTCAGTAATACGTTATCCATGCAGCGATATTTTGGGTGTTAATCATATATCTACTGATTAATCTCCAATACTAATTGAGTCAAGAAATTGTTATTTGGTTTTTAGTTTTTCCAGACTGCTGATATCAACGAGGTTTCCTGTCAATCCACACAAATATTCTCCAGCGAAAAGCAGGTTGCAGCGTTTCTATCAGAATAATCTGGGTACCTTAAGGATGTCGTTAGGGTACTGGAGGCTTGACCCAGAAATATCCAAATCCCAATGTAAAAAACAGGTAAATCACGATGATGCCCAATCCAAACAGGTTCATCACACCAGTCAATACAGCGATCAGCGTAACAATTACCCCAATGCCATTATAGAATGTCATTCCTTTGATCAGAGCTCGACGGCCCTTGGATTCACGAGCATACCTGGCAAACCAGGTCAGCAAACAGTTACCAATCAGTGATGCACCATATTCCCATGCCGGGTATACTCCTGCTTCGCCGAGGTTTACACCAAATATGCCATAAAGGAACCTCGGCATTAATAGAACAGGTATCCCCAGGGCAAGGCAAACAACAGCCTTAATCAACATCAATGTCTTAAATTTCATATTCACACTCCCTTTCAGCCCCCTAAAAAATTATGGATTCTAAAAATACCCAACTCGATTAAATGATGAGTAGATACTAACGCGTTATATTTCAATAAAACTCAGATTGTCATTATCGATGGGTGATGAAATCGTTGTGGAAGTATTCGATGAGAGCTAATACTATTATAAAAAAGTTGTCTATCTTTTGTCAATATTAACTACCTGGCTAGCAAATTTATTTGTCCCAAGAATCTACACTGAAGGGTTAATTCATCCAGGCATTTTGTATCATGTGAACAATAACACATTTTCTGGTATTCTTTTAGTGTCCATTTTTATCCTTCTCAGAACATTCATCAATATCAGATAAACGGTAAACTCAGCCTACATTTACCCGTTTCTCTTCTAATAGATTATGATTATGGTTACCAGGATCCGAAAGCGAGGTTCTCATGTCTATTTCTTTTCGAAACTACCAACCCCCAGAAGATTATAGGAAAATCAGTGAATTCCTGATCGAAAACTTCCAACCCGGCAACCAGGACGGCAACTGGGTCGAACCCGGTTGGGAGTATATGCACGGGCATCCCTACCTCCAACCACATTATCTACCAAAGATTGGGATTTGGGAGGAAGATAGAAAAATTATTGCAGTTGTTATCTTTGAAGAGGGCCTGGGCGACGCATTCTTCCAATTCAAGGCTGGATACCGGTATCTGCGTTCAGATATGCTGGACTATGCTGAAGCAAATCTTGCAAACGAAAACGGGTATTTGAATGTTTACATCACTGACTTTGATCATGCATTTATTGCCCTGGTGGAAAAGCGAGGCTACCAACTCACGCCTCATGGTGACCGACCAACAGCAATTTTCAAAATCCCAGATCCCTTCCCCGAGATCGTTCTACCCGATGGCTACCGGCTCATCAGCCTGGCAGATTGGCCCGATTGGAGCAAAGTGCACCAGGTGATGTGGCGCGGTTTCGACCATGGTGAGGTCCCGGAGATCACCCAGGAAGATATGGAAATGCGGCGTAAGATGTTCGACACTGTTACTGCTGATCTCAACCTCAAGATCGTGGTTGTAGCACCAAATGGAGATTTTGTTTCGATTTGCGGGATGTTTTATCAGCCCGATAATCGGTTCGCTTATGTTGAGCCAGTGGCAACTGACCCGGATTACCGTCGAAAAGGCCTGGGTAAAGCCGCTGTTCTGGAAGGCGTCCGACGCTGCGCAGAAAGAGGCGCAGTAGAGGCAATCGTGGGTTCAGACCAAGAATTCTATCAAGCTATAGGGTTTGAGGTCAAGTACTATACCCAATGCTGGCAGAAACAGGTGAATAATTAGACGAACCCTTTTTCAATAGCCTGCTGCATCCATGTAGCAACGTAGCATGCTGCGTCGCACCAATCTCCAAAATTGGTTAAAATCCAAGTTGTTTTCTCTAGAAATAAAATCCATGTAAAATTAATACGCATTTCACAAGAAAGGACGAGAGATGGTCATTTTACAACTCGCGTGCTGCGGATTGAACTGCCAAACCTGCGAAATCCGATTAGCTCCAACAGACAGGATTGCAGCCGAAGTGGTCTTGAAATGGTTCAAAAGCGAAGGCTGGCTGACCGCAGACGAAGGAATGCCAGCAGTTCTCGAACGCAAGATGTACTGCACCGGCTGCCTGGGCAGCCGTGAGACCCACTGGTCAGCGGACTGCTGGATCCTTCAGTGCTGCGTTGATGACCACCATCTTGAAAACTGCAGCCAGTGCCCTGATTTTCCGTGCGGGAAACTGACCGCATGGTCACAACAGGACAAAAGCTATCTGCAAGCATTTGAGAACCTGAAACAACACCATCTGAAAAGAGCATCGAATTGAGGGCAATGAATCAGCGAATTGACAGCCGTATACCTGACATCTATGTGCGCCTGGCGAAGTATTTAGATTCACTCCCAGCAGGTTATCCGCCAACCGGAAATGGCGTTGAATTACGCATTCTCAGAAAACTGTTCAGCGAAGCAGAAGCCAACATTGCGCTCCACCTCAACCTGATGGGCGATCAAGCCAAAACCATAGGACGAAAAGTTGGGCTAAAAGAAGCTGAAGCCATCCGGATTTTAGATGAGATGGTTCACAAAGGGTTGAT
Organism: Anaerolineaceae bacterium; assembly: GCA_016841445.1. Taxonomy (GTDB): domain Bacteria; phylum Chloroflexota; class Anaerolineae; order Anaerolineales; family Anaerolineaceae; genus Brevifilum. The sequence goes on along the minus strand of JAENZD010000006.1, from coordinate 69,171 downwards.
CGCAGGCAGCTATCCGGATGATGCCCCCTCTGAATATTCCATCAGCCAGTTTGTCGTCGGATTCTACGAGGGTCAGGTCAACCGTTTGGATCCTGAATTGATTGAAATGGTTGAGGAATATGCTTCCTTTTATTTTAAAAATGGTCCCTGGAAAAAATTACCTCAAATCCGTACGATTCCCGTCAATGAAGCCATCCCCATCACTTCCGACGTGATGCCCTATATGCAAGCGGAAGAAATTCTGCGCTCAAAAGAACAAATTGCAGTGCGCAACTGCATCTGCCGGCAAGAACGTGAAATGCTTAATATGGGCTGTGGTAAGCCTATTGAGACCTGCTTGTCCTTTGACAGCGGGGCGCGGGATACGGTCAAAACCGGGAAAGGCCGGATGATCTCGTTAGATGAAGCCCTCGATATACTTAAAACAGCGCAGGCTGCCGGTCTGGTTCTCCAACCCTCCAATTCAAAAGACCCCATTTATTTATGTATGTGCTGCGGCTGCTGCTGCGGGGTTTTACGACACATCAAAGACGACACAAACCCCAGTGAACTTGTTGGCAATCCTTATATCGCTGAGTATCATGCTGATGATTGCATTGCCTGTGGAGACTGTGCCGAGATTTGTCCGACGGAAGCTCTAACCCTGCATGATTCCAATACCATGCGTTTTGAGAGCACACGCTGCATTGGCTGCGGATTATGTGTAAGTGTCTGCCCAACCGGTGCAGTAAGGATCGTGGAAAAATCTCAAATCAAACAACCCGTCATTCCAAAAAACACAACCAGCACTTATATAAAGATCGCATGGTTACGCGGCCCTGGCAAAATTCTAACATTAGCAAAAATGTTCCTGGTAAACCAGCTTGAACGGCTGCGGTAAAAATTGCCAAGTGATATAAGCAAGAAATGATTCCTTGCAATCGATCAGCCTTTCATCTTATAATCTTAAGCACAGCCCCTCTTCGCAGTGAATAATTTATCATCAGGATTGGAGGTAATTCATGCCCAAATACCTGTTCTATGGATCCTATTCCCCACAAGGCTATCAGGGGTTGATGGAAGAAGGCGGTTCTGCCAGGATCGAGGTCTCAAAACGAGCGTTGGGGAGCGTGGGCGGTTCATTGGAGTCTTTCCATTATGCCAATGGCGAGCAAGATTTCTATATCATTGTTAGGCTGCCCGATCACATCGTATCAACCGCGGTAACCCTGGTTGGTAATGCCAGCGGAGCCTTCCGGATCCACGCCGTCCCCCTCCTCACACCTGAAGAGATGGATGAAGCCATAAAACTGAAAGTGGATTTTCAGCCACCAGGAGATTAAAAAAAAGACCGTCTTTAAGAAGACAGCCTCTTTAAATACAAGGTGCCGAGTCACAGAATCGAACTGTGGACACCGCGATTTTCAGTCGCGTGCTCTACCAACTGAGCTAACTCGGCTTATACGCTTCCCTTGTCTGAGCGTGTGAATGATTTTATCCTTTAGCCCCTCTCTTGTCAAGCAAAGTTTAGATCAGGTATAAAAAGATTTAAAGGGTTAGATCTCAGTGGCTAACTGTACATTGAGTTTATCCCGGTCAAATTGTTAAACCCCTATCGCTATGACCCCAATCCAGACCAACATAGTGAAAAATATTGACCATTCCGCAATGGCCAGGTTCCAAACCTTGGGACGGCTCACGGCCTCTGTCGCCAGGGGATCTTCCGTTGCTTTATAAGCCTTTTGGATCATGAGAAGGAACGTTGAAAATGCTGTGACCGGCAGTATACCAGCCAGGCTCAGCCAGCGAGAAAATATTCGAGTCCCATCTTTTTGGAAGAGGATCGCCAGGCTGAACAAAATCACCATTACCAGGCCTGAGCGAAAATATGCCAGTGCAGCGTACCCATGCGGTTTTCGATGGTTCATTGGGAACAAACCTACCATTGCCAAGCTGAGCGCGCTGATCACACCAAAACCTAATGCAATCTTCCCAAGCAGGTTGTCCAGCATCAACCCCAGGCTGATGCTCTCCAAAAGCATACATAAGCCAGCCAGTATCAAGCCCAGGTTGAACACCCAGGATAATCTTGAAACACCAACTTTCCCGAGTTCAGAAATAAAATGGTTGAGCGGAGAATAACGTTCACTTTCCTCTCCCCGGTAAGCCAGGGCTGTGATAAGTGATGTACTGAGCGGGATCAATGCACCGCACGCTGCTAACAGTTGAAATGTGAGTGTTGAATTTAGAAATTTAATCATGAATGAATTTTACCAACGATTAGGAACTTTTTGAAAACGCTCCATCTACACCCTCTCTATTAATACGTTTTGACGAGCAGATTTCACAAAACCAGATAAAGATCATCACTGGCTTCAAAATCCTTATGGCGTATGCGAACGCGTGGAATCAATTGCATGATCAGGTTACTAATTACAACAACCATTCCCCCATAGCTTCAGAAATTATTCCGGATGATCGGCTGGTTTTCGAATCAGGAACATCACCAGGCTTTCCAACCAAAGCAGGATCAAACCGCCCTGCAGAAGGTAAATCACTGGTGTCAAAAAAACCGTTCGCCATTGGTCTATGGCTTCTCCACTAAACCCGGAATACTCGTCCGGACTGATCAGATTGAAGAACGATGGTAAATATCGGAAAATCAATAGCGTCCCAAGTGCCAACAGGAGATTGACCACCACCAAGCCAATCAGCATGATAGTCACTTGACGTCGGTCAAGACGATAAATAAAAATCCCTAAAACAGCAATCCCAACAATATACGTCACCAGGATGATGCAGTGCTCCGGGCAGGTTACCTCCGGGAGGCCAAACCGGCGCCAGCTCCAGTACCACAAGTACCCGGAAAGCAGAACCAGCACGCTTCCTAACATCAAAAAATGCCATTTGCGAAGTTTTTGGGTAATCGGCATATCAGTCCTCTCAAGTCTAAAGCCTGTTGAAGTGACATGTCTTACTGTGTTTATTCTATCACGAGGTTGGCAAATAACAAAAGGAAATTCTTGGATTTAATCCGTAGAAGTAATTTTTATAATTGCTCGTGTAAAAGAAAACAGCGTTATTTACTTGACCAATTTTGATATCGTCCGGAACGCTGGATGCTTTGAGGTCCGAATCAGCTCGAAAAGAGCCATTTCCACACTTGTTATGGTGGCACCTCGATCATGCAATCGCTGGAGTGCCAGGTCATGATTTTCTGCAGTGCGCGAGAACACCCCATCACTCAATACAAAAACTTCATAACCCGCATCCAGGAGGTCCATCCCCGTTTGAAGTACGCATACATGGGCTTCTATCCCACCCAGGATAATCTGCTTTCGTGAAGTCTTATCAAGCGCTAAAAGAAAGTTTGGCTCCCGCAAGGCACTGAATACGGCTTTCGGGATCGGAATAGCATCTTCCAGTACATCAGATAGTTCAGGCAAGATGGGTCCCAGTTTTTCAGGCACCTGCACGGTCGGCAGAACCGGTACATTCACTGCCTGGCAGCCTTTAACCAACTGCAGTGCATTCGGTATCACAAGCTCAGACCGATCAACGATTTCCGCTAAGCGGCCTTGAAAATCAACCAGCACTAATACAGATTCAACAGGATTAAGCATAACGCCTCCAAATATCCAATACTGTGAAAATTATACCTCGCAGACCTTAACCGAAGGCAATATTCAAGCTGGGATAAATCAAATCCCAGGTTCATACTATAATTAATCATTGTGAGTGAGAATAAGAAAAAAGGCACAGAAACCAGTACTTTCGGAACACCCGGACGGATCAGCCATGATTCATCCCGGTTTTACAAAAGCCGGATGTATGACGCGCTGCAGCGGGGAAAGAAAACACCCTACCATGAGAACCCGGTCCCGGAAGCTTTCCTGGATACCATCATCCCGCACTCCAGCGAAGAATTGTCCGAACTACCTGACCAAAGCATCCACCTGATGGTCACTTCCCCGCCCTATAATGCCAGCAAAGAATATGATCAGGACCTGACCCTGGAAGAATACCTTTCTCTCCTCTATCAGGTTTGGCAGGAGACGTTCCGGGTCCTCGTTCCGGGTGGCCGGGCTTGCATCAATGTAGCCAACCTGGGGCGTAAGCCCTACATTCCCCTGCACAGTTTCATCATCGAACAAATGTTGGAGATCGGCTATTTAATGCGGGGTGAAATCATCTGGGATAAAGCAGCCAGCGCCAGCCCCTCAACAGCCTGGGGGAGCTGGCAGTCCGCCAGCAACCCCGTCCTGCGGGACGTCCATGAATACATTCTTGTGTTCAGTAAAGAGACCTTCAAACGTCCTAAGGGTGAGCGAGTGAATACCATCCAGAAGGATGATTTCCTGGCCTGGACGAAATCCATCTGGCAGTTTCAGGCTGTGAAAGCCAAGCAGATCGGCCATCCCGCACCGTTTCCGGTTGAGCTGCCGCATCGCTGCATTCAATTCTTAACCTATGAAAACGATGTCGTGCTGGATCCTTTTGCTGGCAGTGGAACGACCTGCGTAGCAGCCAAGCAGGATGGGCGACATTTCGTCGGCTATGAGATCAACCCGGATTATTGTGAACTGGCCAGGGCGCGTTTAAAGGATGTCTCATAGCAGCAGTTCTCCCCCGGTATCCCCAATTTTTTTGGTTTTAAATCTGGATTTCTAAGAAAGGCTAATGCACATCCACAGCTTCTGATAAGCGCTGTATAGCATCATCAATGTAATCTTCCCGTTCAATGATCAATTTAATCGCGCCCTCCGGGCACACCTCTGCACAGCTTCCGCAGCCCCGGCAGTCTTCCTGGATAACTGCTTTCCCATCCTCAATGTGAATCGCATGAATGAAACAAACGTCCTGTGTACATAAACCGCAGCCGGTACAGTCATCTGTAACCTCAAGGTGTACCCCGGGCATTCGTTCAATCTTGTTCTGAAGTTTAGGCGCAAGATGTGGTAAGAACTTGAACAGGCAGCAGCACGAACAGCAATTGCAGACTGTCATCAGCTTCGTTGAGGGTTCAACACCCATCCAAACCGCGTCAATTTTATCTCGCCCAATAAGATGAACCAATCCCGCTTCCCGGGCTCGTTTGGCATGCGCCAGTGCAGTCTTCTTATCCACCAGCCTGCCCAGTTCGGGGTTGATATCCAAAACTGCCTCCCCAAGGAAAATACAGCCGATATTATGGTCATAATTCTGGCAGTCTGCTGCATCGCGGCAGATACATTTATCCATTAAAAACACATATTTCGCTTCATCGATAAAATATTCCAACACCTGCGAGGGAACAACAATATTATCGGGTGCTGTGATATTTTGCTGGATCAACACACGGTCTTTAGGCAGGTAAAAAAGCGCATCGCCAGTTTGATGGCCGTTGAAGAGTGCCTTTTCCATGATCCTCCCAATCACCGGCCATTTTGTCATCTCTGCGCCAAGATAACGTAATTCAAAGTGTTTCTTTAGAAAATTAATAAACCACAACGGTCTTGCCAAAAAAACTCCTAATCAATTAAAATACCCAAATGCGTTTTGATCCTGTCAACTGCTAAAATCTTATAATAAATAGCCAGAAAATCAATTTAAAAATAAATTGAAATTCATCATCGTATTATATCGCAAGTCATATCCCGAAAAGGTGTATTTGTCTTTATGGATTATAGAAAACCCAGTAATCAATTTTACCCAATTCTATATTGAACTCTGGCATGAACCTTGCGACGATAAAACTGGTCGAAATCACCGTCTTTACGCGAGTATAATCTTTGACGGTTCATCACTGTTACGACGTTCTGTTTGTGTGATGCAAATGTATTTTTTTCTCCTTAAGTAAAGAGGAACCCTGGATAAACCCTTGGAAAAGCATTTTTAATGCACCGGAAGAAAGAAGGCCAGCATGTTCGAATATCTCAGTAAATTATTACCGCTCTTTATCTATCCTGTCGGGTTAACCTGCATCCTGTTGATCATCCTGCTGATCGTTAATCGACACCGCAAGTGGCAGCGCGGCCTGCTGATTGTCGCATTGATCCTCTTATGGCTCAGCAGCAATCGTTGGGTCAGCTATGCCCTGGCACGGTCGCTGGAGTGGCGCAATTTACCATCGGAGACACCACCAAGCGCCGAAGTGATCGTCCTACTGGGCGGTGGTACTGAATCACAGGATTCACCGCGGCCCATGACAGAAATCAACAGTGCCGGTGACCGTGTGCTTTATGCTTCAAAGCTTTACCAGGATGGTGCAGCACCCGTCATTTTAGCCAGCGGGGGTAATCTTTCGTTCAGTTCCGCACGCGGAGAATCGCCGGCAGAAGAAATGAATGACTTGTTGGTCTTCATTGGTGTGCCTCAGGATGCAATTTGGCTTCAGCCTGATTCGCAGAATACTTATGATGATGCGGTGCTTTCATCGGAGATCTTAAAGGAAAATGACATCAAGGAGATCATCCTGGTCACCTCTGCCATGCACATGCCGCGTGCGCTCGCATTATTCGAAGCGCAAGGGCTAACGGTAATTCCCGCACCAGCAGATTTCACCGTAACAGAACAGAACTGGCAAAGTGCTTTCAAGCCCTCGGCAGGCGAGTTTTTTATCAACCTCATGCCCAACGCCAACTCACTGGGGTTAACAACCAGTGCGCTTAAGGAATATTTTGGGATGGCAATCTATAGGTTACGGGGTTGGCTCTAAATCATCCAGCCATATAAGCAATGCTTAATGTTCCCGGGCCGGTATGCGTGCCAATAACCGGGCTCACGAATGTTGTCACTGTTTCCACAGGCTGAAAACGCGCAACAGCTTCTTCCATTAATGCCTTGTTATCTTCATCAGCTGCAGCGTGGAATGTTGAAATCGAAACAGGCGTCAGGTCAGCGATATCCCGTTCAACCAGTTCAAGCATGCGGTTCACTGCTTTCTTGCGCGATCTAACAGATTCCACCAGTTCGATCTTCCCATCACGGATCTCCATGATCGGTTTGAGGTTCAATGCAGATCCCAACAGCCGCTTCGCTGTGTTAATCCGCCCGCCCTTATTGAGGTACTTTAGTGTATCAACGGTGAAATAGACACCTATTTTCGGGTAAACTGCTTCAGCCAGCGCTTTGCAAGCAGCGAGATTGGCACCTTCTTTTGCTGCTCTAGCGACGGTCATAACCATGAAACCCAAAGCCATGGAAACAAGCTGAGAATCGAAGACTTCTAACGGCGCATCAGGAAAATGGGTTTTCGCCTGGATTGCAGATTCCACTGTGCCGGAAATGCCGCTGGAAATGAGCATGGCAAACACGGCATAATCCTGATCGAGCAAGGATTTAAAAAGCCGGTCAAATTCACCAACCGTTGTCTGGCTGGTGGTCGGGATTGTGCTGGACTGCGCCAGCCGGGTATAAAATTCCTCAGCCCGGATATCTTCTCCGTCCCGGTAACTTTCATCATCCCAATGCAGTGTCAGAGGGACTACATGCAAATCCAATTCTTTAACGACTTCTGGCGGTAAATAGGCGCTGCTGTCTGTTATTATGGCTACCTTTTTCATCAACTCTCCTGGCTCTCTAATAGACTAAAGAATTATCTTAATAGTATACATGAATATGAGAAATTATTAAGAAATTAATATAACTCGTAAATTTTACCCCACCAACCTAACCCTGCGTATTTTATGAAACAAATCCTTGGAGCTGTTCGCCCTTGGTTTTGGGAAAAATTCATTAAGATCTTTTCGTTTGTCAATGTCAAGATTAATGCGGGCAATAAAAACCATGATGGTACCTGGTGTATTCATGTTTTATTGCATCGCTGGTTTTTCACTTCATCTTAGGTCTAAGATTAAGGGAAAAGAGCCGGCATCGCATCCGGGGCGTACTTCTCCACGGCATCCGCAGAGATCCCATTCGTCCGGCAGATCTCAGCATAAAGTTCAGCACTGGGCCGCTTGATGCGCGCCTGGGTTTCCAGGTCAAGTTCCCACAAACCAAACCGCTGCGACCAGCCGCGCTCCCATTCAAAATTATCCACCAGGGTCCAGTGAAAATACCCTTCCACCGGGTAGTTCCCATTCATCACCTTCCAAAGTGCATGCAGGTGCTCTGCAAGATAGCGTGGGCGAATCGCATCCTTTGAATCATCAATCCCGTTTTCGGTGATGATCATTGGCACACCGAACTTATTTCCCCACACCACACTTTCTGCAAGACCCATGGGTATATTGGCGATATCGCCTGATTCGCTTAAAGCGGTATTTTTGGGAAAAGATCCGGTCGCGAACATCCCGCCACCCGCAAATGGGTTGAACCGAAGCAATTCATTGGTGTAGTAGTTAATACCCAAAAAATCCTGCGTCCCCGCTGCTTCCGGTATCTGTTCCTTTCGCAAAAATGGCTGATAAACACCGTCTTTAAGTGCTTTTGGAAATGCTTCATTAAATAAATTTGAGTAAATTTTGGCTGCCAGCTTATCCAGCGGAGACCACGTCGCCGGTTTAAAGCCGCGGACATTTAAAGCAATCCCCACCCGAGATTCAGGCTGCAGTTCATGGATGGTATGATAAGCGCGGGCATGGGCACGAACCATCTGCGCCATCACCCCGACCGCTGTTTTCAGGTCTTGCTTTCCTGGAGGGAAATTTCCTTCCAAATAAGCACCATAGGCAAAAACGTTTGGTTCGTTGATCGTCACCCACAGGTTGCAGTAGGGCATTAGCGCTTCTACGGCTTTACGCACAAATGCTGCAAACAGATCGGGGATAGCTTCATTTTCCCATCCACCCATCTCGGCTACCCATAGGGGTTCGCTGAAGTGATGCAGGGTGACCATCGGGGTCATTTTACGCGAAACAAGACCGGTCAGCATTTCCCGGTACCTGTCCAGGGCATCTTCATCCCAACGGTCAGGCTCCGGTTGGATGCGGCTCCAGGCAATGGAAAGGCGGTGTGCATTTTGATTTGCAGCCTGGGCTCGATCAAAATCCTCACGCCACCGTCCGCTCCACCAATCGCAGGCCACCTGGGCTGAATCACTATTGACGATCCGCCCTTCCTCCTTTTCCCAGGCATACCAGGTGCTGTTCTGGTTGCGCCCTTCAACTTGTGCAGCTGCGGTAGCCGTCCCCCATAAGAAATGTTCCGGAAAATAATATGTTCCTTTTGGCATCTTAATTGTCATTCCTCAAAGTCAATACTTTATCCTAATCAATAATAATCTTTTCATCGAAAGGCCTAAGTTGATGTTAATTGATCACCGGTACCACGCTGACTTAGCCACTTAAACCCTAGATTTGAATTTTATCATCATATTTAAATCTGCTGGAACCTGTCACCTTTCAGTTTTCATTAATCATCACCTTCCCGGTCAGACAGTTCAGTTCCACATGTTGAATAAAGCAGGTAGGAAGCCGGTGATTATCCCAAGGCGAGGCTACCCAATTCGTGCCTGAAAAAGCTGCCCTTTCCCTAATAGGGGGCAGTGTTGGGTTTAATATCCGCCCGGTGGACCTGATAAAACGCCCATCTCGATCCAGTAAAACCGTTGGAATTTCGGGGTCAGGCTGCTCATAAAATGTTAAGATGCGCTCTGGTGTCACTTTAGCTAAAACCAGCCGGTTGTTTGAAGTTCCCAACCGCATTTTCCTCTCATACCTCCTGCAACTAACCCTACAAACAATATCATCTATACTACACGCACCCTATCCGCACGCTACCACTGGAGGATAGCCCTGTTCTCCCCCTCCAACCGCGTAGAGACGCCCCACCAAGACGTCTCATACATCTACCATATTTTCCTCGTTTTTATCCACTGCAAAATCATCAAAATTAATTTCATTAATGATAAAATAAGATCATAAAGGGTTAAACCGAGGACGGTCCTGATGAATAAGAATAACAATATTTACTATATCCTTTTTGCGGTTGTTATGGTGGGTTTCGCAATTTTCGCGGTTGTTGACATCGTCAATTCGGAAAGCCGGAAAAAAAGTGATCGGGTTGAGGTGGACCAGATCCTTCAATCGGATGATCCCGTTGGCAATCTGGTGAAAGCCTTGATCGAACGGCCCGATATTAAGTACGCCCGGGCAGAGCTGGATCAACTCGGAGACCCCCTGCTCATATCCCTGGCTCCCCTTTGCGCCTTTGGGACAACCGGTCAAATCAATGGCATCCCGGGAACATCAAATTACAACCTTGCGGCTCCCGGGCCGCACCCTATGGTCCTGCTGCGCCCGGATGGGACATCTCATGACCTCACGTACGCCATCCTCTCTCAATGGGGCATGGAGTCAAGGGAGCTTGGGACCATCGAACTGGTTGCCTGTGTTCAGAAACAAGCCCAGCAAGGTCTTGAAACCTGCAAATACGCCAGCGGCGGTGTATCCATCAAGCGGCTGCAGCATTACGTTGAAATTGAAATCTTTGAGGCTGCCACAGGCCGTTACATCGCAAAAACGACGATCACAGGATCGGAACCTGCCAAATGCCCCACCAGCACATCAAAGGCAGGGCACCGGACCTATGAAGGTGGAGAAGTCCCCTTATCCGAGATTCAGGACTGGCTGGCGGCATTCTACGAATAATTATCTACGAAAAAGCTGCCATCGCTCGAAGATGTAGGGTGCGCAGTTTCTTTTCTGCGCACCATCAATTTCACAAAAAGGTATGCCCAAAACAAGCAAAAAACATCACGTAGGGCGCGCAGCCTGCCCTTTTGCGAAGCGGAATGGGTTTCTCCTGCCCTGAGCCTGTAAGGTGTGAGCAAAAAAGGTGCGCTCAAAACAAGAGCGCACCCTACAAATTAAATTATTTTTCATTCACCAAATCGATATTGTTGTTCATCCATCTCGTATGATATCCCCCAATCCGAATCATAAACGCCATCACTGACATAATCATGAAAGCTTGAACAATCCCAATCAACCGTTCGCTTTAGCAAACCATGTTTGATGGGATTGTAATGGATATATTCAATATGACGCCCAAGGTCAATTTCATCACGGATAAAATGCTCCCAAAATCGCCTCTGCCATATTGTTAATTCACGACGCTTCAATTGCGATTCTGTTCTCTGAAGAGTCTCCCCATATAAAGGTGAATATTTCTTAGAAAATCGTCGTTTAATTAATCCAATTCGCATGGCGTAATCACTTTCCTGTTCCGGCATCTGCCAAAGGAAATGAACATGATCAGTCAATACACAATACGCTATCATCTCAAAAGAGTGAAATTCCCTGACCTCTTCAACCGTTTGTATCAACAACTTTCTCACCTCAGAGGGAAAGAATAATTTTTGTCGCTGATAGGTTACGAGAGTAAAGAAATAAATGCCGCCTTCTTTTTTGACGCGTCGATATTCAGGCATATAAAAATTATATCCCAATCTGTATTGTGCGCAGCCTGCCCTGTAACGAAGCGGAATGGGTTTCTCCTGCCCTGAGCCTGTAAGGCGTGAGGGTTCTGCGCACCATTACTCATCCATAAAAGGTGCGCTCAAAACAAGAGCGCACCCTACGAATTTTCCTCTCGTAGAGATCCCCCGGCGGGGGCGTCTGACCCACCCATCAAACAAAATACCCCGTAGCGGCTTTGCATGCAACGCCGGAGATCCCATTTTTCACCCCCATCTATGCTTCAATAGGTCTATCCGCATGCCACCACAGGAGGAAAGCCATGCCCATTCCCGACATCATCCGAGACCTCGTCGGACGCTTTGACGACAACAAAGGCGCCTACCGCTCCCACGCCTACAACGAAGCCCAGCTCCGCCAGGAGTTCCTCAACCCCTTCGAGCGGGAGCAGCTCGAGCGCGAAATCGCCGCCACTGACAGTCAAATCGACCGCCTGGTCTACGAGCTCTATGGGCTCACGGAAGAGGAGATCAAGATCGTGGAGGGAGAAAAATAATCTAATTTCAATTTTTAAGGGTGACCATTGAATTTTACTAATTATAGTTTTCTTGGAGGAAATATGAGTAAGAAAAATGAGATTTTAGGTTCAATTGACGATGAAATTAAAGAATACGATAAATCTTTAGAAAGAGCCAATAAATTCACAAAAATAATCTCAACTATACAAATGAACAAAGAAGCAGCAGAAGCAAAATTCAATATGATTTATGCAATGCCAGAGGATATCATTGAAGAACTATATCCTAGATTATCTTTACAACAATCACGGACCAATGAATATCTTACTGGTCCATTAGGATTGATTCCTGATATTAATGAAAAACAATTTACAACAGACCTTAATGCCATAAATTCAACCACCTCTTTTACTGAAGTTATTTTAACAATCGTTAACTCTGAGTCAAACGAAAAGACAAAGCCAGATTGGATAAATGATGTGTCGAGTGTTATTGAGGAACACGTGAAAAATGTATCTCATCGTGAAAATATTCCTCAAAGACTGATTAAGTTATTCCCAAATCTTGATGATCTATTTCTCATAGCAATTGAAAGTATAGATAGATGCAAAGCAGGTAATCTAAAAATAAGTACTGGTGCCATGGATCTCAGAGCTGTTTTAAATCAAATTTGGGGAAATTTAGTTCATATTGCACGAAAAAATTATTCAGGCAATGCAGTAACAAGTTTAGAATTTAAGAAAGAATATGATAGAAATTTAGTTGCAGAAATACTAACAAATTCGGAAACTCAAAGGAAAAAGCTGGTTGAATCTTTACACTTAGCTTATAGCTTATTTTCGCAATTATCTGAAAGTAATTTTGGAAAAAATCTAATTGGAAAAGATTTAGAAAGGTTAATTTCAATCTATAATCAGTGGCTCTTAGTAATCAATGATATAACTGAAATGGTCTGTAATTAATAACTAACGAAAAAGGCATAAGGAGACTCGTTGGGCGGGTTGCGGTGTTCAACCCGCCATTAATTGGTGTCTCAATACATTTGTCGGGATCACACCCTTCGGGTGCTGGCGTGCAGATCCCGACCTACAAGCCTGCTAGCCCCCCTCAACCGCTCTATGGTGTCACCGTGGGTGTTGGGCGGGTAATCAGAAGCGTTTGCCCTTCATAAATGATACAGTCCCCTGAAAGATTACTGGTCCAGATGATATTTTGAATCGAGACTCCAAAGGCTGCAGCAATTGTCGCACAGGTATCACCGGATTTGACAACATATTCAATCGGTCCCAATGGTGACCCGGTCGATGGCTGCGGGATCAGGAGTACTTGCCCTTCATAAATGTAATTATTCGAAAGACCGTTGATTTCCAGGATACTTTCAACCGTCACACCAAACTGCAGAGCGATACCCGCAAAAGTATCACCTGATACCACAATATACTCGAAGGGTCCTGATGGCGTTTCGGTTGGCTTGATCGTGGCGGTGTAGACAAGTATGGGTTCAGACGTATTGGAGGGACCGGTGCGGGGAGTTTTTGTTGGCCTTTCAGTTCTTGTTACGCGTGGTGTCTTCGCGGGATCGGAAGATTCATCTCGTTTATCTGTTTCATCAGAATCAGAAGAGTCATCATCTCGCTCAATGTTATACGGTCCAATTGAACAAGCAAGTATCGCCAGCAGAATGATGAAATTAACCAACACAATCCTTCGCAACGCTTTACTCATCTCTACTGCCTTTCAATATCATTTTTTTATTACCATAAATAGCCACACCAAATTATATATCGAAGTCATCCCCCTGTGTCAACAATTCGTTTGCATTCACCTCCCGCCATCAAGCACATCTGGATTTTTTGGTGCGTACAAAATAAAGCCCACACCCTGCAAAATGCCTGATTTTCTCAAACACCATTCCTATACGAATTGACTCCGGATTTTATTCGTGCTACAGTGTAGTTAATCCCAAACACTCCCACTGAAAAACACCCCCGTTGTCCATAATTGAAAGGAGATCGCATTTGACAGAATTAAATGCATATGTTTTCCATTTTTAATCTCCACAACTGCTACAACATGTCTATTGCATATTCTAAAATGACCTCTTAGAGAAAGCGTATTTTCAATGAAAGTAAAATTTGCTTTTGTTATTGGTGCTATTTTTGCTGGTGTATTTGGACTGTTGCTGACCTTTGCTCCTGGTTTCTCCGCTTCGTTATTTGGTATGGATGTGAATGAAGGCGGCGAATTTATCGCCAGAATTTTCGGTGCTTCACTGCTGGGATATGCCATAATCTGTTGGCGTGTAAAAAGCGACTCTCCTTCTGAAGCGCGCCGCAGCGTCATCCTTGGTGTGATTGTCCACTCCGGAATAGCTTCCATCATCTGGATATGGGGGCTTGTACTGGGCGTTGGGAATCTACTGATCTTGATCCCGCTCATTGGGCACCTGGGATTAGCCATTTGGTTTGGTTATCTCTATGTAAAAGGAGCAAAGTAACCTCGGCATAAACCACCACCCCCAAAAGTGACCTGGGCGTACCGAAAGGTTAATGCTACCCAATTGGAAAAATCATTCTACCCAGAAGCCGGTTAGTTAAAACGCGAACTCGTCGAAGCTTGTTTGTAAACGAATGCCTTGTCTGCGATCTCTGCGGGCTCACAGAAAATATCCGATTTCGTCAGGGTGCTACACGAAAATCAAGATTGCAAGAAACTCTTAGGGCGGGTTGCGACCTTTAACCCGCCATTTTTTGACATGACAAACCATTTGTCGGGATCAAGTACGGATCCCGACCTACATTTTTTATTAAAAAATGGGCGCGAACTACGAAGTGCTCGAACCATCGACCTTATCATCCCCTTCTGGCGACACAGATGTGATTCTTTTATTGGAATATTAAATATAAAATGGGCGCGAATGGACTCGAACCATCGACCTCACGGATTATGTATTGATTCCAATAGGTACATAAATCATGAAAATTGAATAGAAAGTATCGTTGTTTTCTTTTGACAGGAATTTCTTCGAAGTTCACTTGTAATGCTGTCCAAAAAAATTGTCAACTGCCATTAGAATGGTGAGTTGCCTTTGTACCCACTTTGCGATTACTAATTGGAAAAAGTATTCCTAAGAAGAAAGGTAAAGATATGAGTATATTTACAATTCAATCAAATTCATTAGCACTGGAATACCCATATTAAATATATTGATTAACATATGGGATACAATGCACAACCAAAGGCTCTTTGTTTTTCTATAAATCAGTGCCATGGAAATACCCATAATAAAAACAGGGATATAGAAAAATAGGTCTCGAACTCCAAATGAATACCATGCGAATGCCGTGTGCCACAATGTGAATAGAACAGTTGAATAGATAACTGATACCCATGCGGGCCATTTATTTGTTACATCGGTTAGCAATCCTCGCCAATAAAACTCTTCCAGCCAAGGATTAATGAGAAAGAATAAAATATGAGGAATTAACACTGAAGGGTTACTAAATACTTGAATATTACTAATAAATAAGGGTAAAGATGAAAACCCTAATAATGCTGCGAGAATCATCCATCCCCAATGCCCTTTAGGTTTAGTAAGCCATCTCCGAATATTCTTTAATCCGTATTTATTGAGAAATAATACAATTACTAACCAATAAATTAAAATAATTGGAAAATATACATTTGTCTCGAGATATTTTCCTAATATAATCGCAGTCATCTGAGTGATTGCGATAATAATTATTGGTGTTAGTGTAAAGAATTGTTTTTCCGATTTTCTATTCATTGGTTGTCTCATTTTTGTCTAATTTATCAAAAGGGATTTTGAGAAAAGTGATCATACTTTTTTGGAAGTTCGGATAAAATCACCTGCAATTGTAAGTTTAAATATTATATCTTAGTTTTCCAATTTCAATAGAAAATTAAAAATTGTTGAATAATTGAACACAAAAAAAGCAAAAAGTCTTTTTTGTGTAATTAATAATTTTGCATACGAGTTTTGGTCAAAAATATAGGCGCGAATGGACTCGATCCATCCCACGCCGTTTCACTTCGGGGACTTTCGACTTTGCAAAGCACCCTTAAACTCAGTGTAACCCCCGAAGCATAGCGGAGGGGCAGGATGTGAACCATGCGCTTTTGAAAATTAAAAGCAAAATGGGCGCGAACTACGAAGTGCTCGAACCATCACTCTTTTTTAAATACAAAATGGGCGCGAATGGACTCGAACCATCGACCTCACGGATGTGAACCGTGCGCTCTAACCAGCTGAGCTACGCGCCCTACTTTTTGCGCTCTACCCAGCAGTCCTTGACAGGATCTGCGTAGCACCGCGCCCTACTTCTTTTGTAGGCTTGCATTATAGCAAACTATCGCACCCTCGTCAATCAGTTTTGTGATCGGGGTTCCTCAAAATTCTTCCCACGCGATCTCATCCATGCTTTCAACCACACGGTCGCTGAGCCTAATTAATGTTTGCTTTTTGATTGAATTCCGGCTGACGCCGATGCATTTGATCTCAACCCCCACATTCACTGTTTCCAATAGCCGTCTTGCTGCTTCCCCCGCTTCAAAACCCTTCACAGCATCTTCGAAGATGGTCACCACAGCGCCATCCAACCGGGCCCAATCTTCCCTGTTCCCCTTTTTACGCCACAGGTCACAAGCCGCAGTTAAGGCATGCTGCGTTTCCTCCCCCAGGCACATCAGCATCAACGCCAGGGCATGCACGGGGTTGGGTTTCAGGAAAGTATGCTCCGGTAGATCACACTGGGTCACGGCAAACCAGGCCAGCATCCCCGAGCCGAGTAAAGGCAGGCCCCCCAACCCCGCTCGCTGCTCACCCAGTTCTGCTTCCGGGGAGCTCAGATACCCAGGCGGATGAGCAGAAGGTCTGTTGGTCATGATGCCTGCAGCATGATCAGGCTTCGAAAGCCAATCCAATAACGAACTGCGCGTCTTGTGGTGCATGGCGGGGCGGTCATACATCGTCAGGTAGCTATCTATGGCTAATTGTGAAGGAAGCCCATAATTTCGCTCAAAAACGTCGCTCCCCAGCACCGTTTCCTGATAGCCGGGAAGCGTCAGCGACCGGTGAATATCCCGCGCTTCAAACAGGATTTTCCTCAGGTGCTCGATTTGCCCCGGAGTCAGGTCATCATGTTCCAGGATTAATTTCTCAAAAGCACTCCGGTTGGGCAGGTTTCCAAAAGGTTCAAAAGAACCTAAAAATGCGTCAATCCCCGGCGCTTGATCCGTGATTGGAACAGCCCTTGGCAGCAAAGAACCCAGCCGGACATCCGGTTCAAATTGCCACACTTTGATCAAAATTAAAGCGGTGGAGATTGCCAGGGTATCCCATTCGTTGGTGATGCCCAGGGCTTCAAAGTGTGCAATCTGGTTATCGCTCAATTCAAAACCCACCAGCCCTAATGCCAGGCTGATCCGCTTTACCGAGGCTTTCATGGATTGGCGGTAGCCGCCCGGATCCAGTAGAACACCATCCATATCAAACAGCAGCAATTTTCGTTTCATTTTTTACTCTTATGCCGCTTTGCAAGTTCTGCCTTCACCTGTTCCAGTGAAACCCCTTTATAAGACAACAGCACCCACAAATGATAGATCAGGTCGGCTGATTCCTCGATCAGGCGCTGCCGGCCCTCATCCTTTGAAGCAAAGATGATCTCCAGGGATTCTTCCCCAATTTTTCTCAGGATCGCATTTTCCCCAGCATTCATCAACTGTACCGTGTAAGAGCCATCAGGCAGATCCTTTTTACGCCCTTCAATGATCTCGAATAATTCATCCAACATCTTCATCCTCCATTGCTTGATAAAAACAGCTGACATTTCCGGTATGGCAGGCGGGCCCAGCAGGATCAACCAGCAGCAGGAGCGTGTCATTGTCACAGTCGATCCACATCTCACGCACGTCCAGCGTGTTACCTGAAGTTTCACCTTTACGCCACAGCTCCTTCCGGCTCCGGCTCCAAAAAGTCGCCTGCCCTGTAGCCTGGGTTTGCCGGAGGGCGTCTTCATTCATCCAGGCCATCATCAACACCTGTTTGGTTCGATCGTCCTGAACAACTGCAGGCACCAGGCCCTGCTTGTTATAGTTCACAGTTAAGTTTTTGGGATTAACCTTTTTCATCATGTGATCCTGACCGGGATATTGTGCGCTGCCAGGTAAGATTTCAAATCCGGGATGCTGAGCTGGTTATCATGAAAAAGAGACGCTGCCAGGGCTGCATCCGCTTTACCAAGGGTCAGCACATCCGCAAAATCCTGCACACAGCCTGCACCGCCGCTGGCAATGATGGGGACGTTCACCCCTTCTGCAGCAAGCGCTGTCAGCTCAAGGTCGTAACCGCTGAGCGTGCCGTCAGCATCCATACTGGTCAGGAGAACCTCACCCGCGCCCATCTCAACGGCTTTTCTGATCCACGCAACCGCATCCAGGCCGGTCGTCTTCCGGCCGCCATAGGTCAGCACCTCCCAGCCCCCAGCCCCGTTTCTCCGGGCATCCACTGCAATGATGATGCATTGGCTGCCAAACCGTTTTGCACCGCCCGTAATCAGGGATGGGTTGTCAACGGCAGCCGTATTAATGCTGATCTTATCGGCGCCAGCCGCCAGCAGCCGGCGCATATCCTCTACTGTCCGGATCCCACCGCCAACCGTCAGCGGCATGAAGACATGGTCCGCCACGGCAGTCACGACCTTCGCCATCGTTTCCCGACCTTCAACACTCGCTGAAATATCAAGGAAGACCAATTCGTCAGCCCCGGCATCGTTATAGATCTTTGCTTGCTCTACTGGATCACCAGCATCACGCAGATTAATGAAATTGACTCCCTTAACGACTCTGCCGTCTTTGATATCCAAACAGGGAATGATCCGTTTTGCTAACATTTTATCGCCTCCAATAATGTGAAACGCTTTTCATACAATGCTCTTCCAACGATAACGCCAGATAAGCCCGATTCTTTAACCCTCTGGATATCCTCAAGGGTCCCAACACCACCGCTTGCGATTACCGACAAACCGGTTTCATCAGCAAGTTGTTGGGTGCCCTGGATATCCACGCCCCCCTGCATGCCATCACGCCTGACATTGGTATATATAATAGTTTGCAGCCCATCAGGGATGAACTGTTTGGCTAGATTAATGGGGGTCAAAGTCGTACCCTTCTCCCAACCCTTAATCTGAATAAAACCATCGCGTGCATCCAGACCCAAAACAACCCGTTCAGCACCAAAAGCATTTAGTGCATCCTGCACCAGTCTGGGCTGTTCAACGGCTGCTGTGCCAAGGATCACACGTGCAGCACCCAGTGAGAGGACCTCCTGGATGGTTTCAATAGACCGCAGCCCGCCCCCATATTGGAGAGAGGCCTTGCCTTCCGAGACGGCCAGTATTTTCTCCAATGCCGTCAGGTTGGTTTGTGTGTTCTCTCCAAAAGCACCATCCAGGTTGACCACATGCAGCCACGCCGCCCCCTGTAAAATCCACTGCTGGGCAGCCTGGGCGGGTTGGAATCCAAACCGTTTGATGTGTTCCTTCTGCCCCTGTTCCAGCCGGATAACACGGCCTGAGCGCAGGTCAATCGCAGGGAAAACTGTGAAGTTGTTCATAGGCATTCCTCCACGAAATTCTTTAAGATCTGCAGCCCTACATCCTGGCTTTTCTCAGGATGGAACTGGACGCCATAAATAGAACCGCGGTGAATTGAAGCAGCAAAAGCCACACCGTAATCCGTTCTGGCAATTGCGTCTGATGGGTCAGCAGGTTCACAATAATAACCATGGTTGAAATAGACGTGAGATTTGTCCTGCATACCGTTGAACAGGGGCTGTGATGGATCAATTTGAAGCTGGTTCCACCCCGTTTGGGGTACCTTCAGCTCATTTTCAGGAAATGGCAGAACCTTTCCACCCACAAAACCCAATCCCTTTGTTTCGCCCATTTCTGAACTGCTGCTAAAAAACAACTGCATTCCCAGGCAAATTCCCAACAAGGGGGTGCGGCGGGCAGCAATGATATCAAGAACATCGATTAAATGACGCGCTTGCAGCCCCCGCATCCCGTCTTTGAAGGCACCAACCCCAGGTAACACGACTTTCTCACCGGCCAGGATCGTTTCAGGATCATCTGATTGAACCACTTCGGCCCCAACCGATGCAAGGGCCTTGTGAACCGATCGTAAGTTACCCACACCATAATCAATCATTACAATTTTCATAAAACACCTTTTGAACTGGGAATATTATTGGCGCGACGCGGATCTAATGCTGCCGCTCCCTTTAAAGACCGGCCAAAGGCTTTGAACAGTCCCTCGATCTTGTGGTGGTTATCCTTGCCGTAGTATATCTGCGCATGGAGTGTTGCCCTGGCAGTCACGCTGAAGGAATGGAAAAAGTGTTCAATCAATGTCACGGGGATATCCGCAACCCGGGGGTCTTCCCATTTCGCATTGAAGACAAAGTAAGGCCTGCCGGAAAAGTCTACCACCACCCCGCATAATGATTCATCCATCGGGACGAGCGCTTGCCCCATCCGCTCAATACCGCTTTTATCACCCAGGGCCTCTTGAAACGCCTGCCCGAGGGCTAATCCAACATCTTCAATCGTGTGATGCGGGTCCACGGCCAGGTCACCCTTTGCGCTGATCTCAATATCAAATAAACCATGCACGGCCACCTGGGCCAGCATGTGGTCAAAAAAAGGGATGCCGGTGTTGATGTTATAACGTCCGGAACCGTCAAGGTTCAGCACCAGTTGGATATCGGTCTCGTTGGTTTTTCTTTGGATCTTTGCTGTTCTCATGCTTTTAATGCCTCCAGGGCTTCTAATAAGCGGTTATTGTCTTCTTCTCTCCCAATACTGATCCGGATATGATCCCTCAGGCCAGGGGTATTGAAATAACGAATCAAGATGCCGCGCTGGGCAAGGGCCTGTTTGATCTGGTAAGCATCGCGTTCGATAACTTTGTTGAGGATAAAATTGGTTGAGCTGGGGTAAGGAGATAAGAAATCAAGCTTTTCCAATCTCAACATCACTCGCTTCCTCTCAGAAATGATTTGTTCTGCGCGATCATTCAGGAGCGTCAAATCATCCAATGCCCCCAACCCTGCTTCAGCCGCCGCAACCGATACATTGTAAGGCTGCTTGATTTTCATGATGGCCGCAGCAATTGCTTCAGGGAAAATGCCATAGCCCAGGCGCAGGCCGGCCAACCCGCCCCATTTGCTGAAGGTGCGTAAGACGATCAGGTTCTCTCTTTGCATCACTTCAGATACCAGGCTGCGGTAGCCCTGGGCAAATTCAATGTAGGCCTCATCCATGACAACCATAACGGGTAATGACAGCAGCTCGTTGATAACTTCAGGAGGGATCAAACCACCATCCGGGTTATTGGGGTTGGCTAAAAAGATCAGCTTTGCGCCGCTGCCAACCGCTTGCTCAATCCCCTGGAAATCGAGGGAAAAATCCGGTTTGCGCTGCACATTCACGACATCAAGGTTGTTGACTTGGCCATTCGCGCTGTAGAAACTAAATGTGGGCGGGCAGTTGAGCAATTTCTCGCCCGGTCCTAAAATAACCCGCATGATCAGGTCAATCAACTCATCTGAGCCTGCACCCACCACGATATTTTGATACGGCACACCCAGGACCTGTGATAGGTGCCTTTTCAGGTACCTGGCTTCTGGGTCCGGGTAAATATGCCCAAAAGCTAAGTTTGCAAGCCTTTTCATGGCTGAAGGCGGCATCCCAAAGGGGTTTTCATTCGCGTCCAGTTTGATCAGCTTATCCAGGGGAAGTCCTAACTCTTTTGAAAGCACATCGATGGGGATAACGGGTTCATAGGGTTTAATGGATTGAATATGATCCCGCAAAAATCGATCAGCCATTGTCCCTCCGTAAATTCGCCAGCATTGTGGTGTACGCCTCGGGCTCTTCCTCAAAGATGAAATTGACCGGCGTCACAACAACTCCGCTGCCCCCGATTGAACGGATCTCCTTGATCGCTTCTGCCAATTGATTCTTCTTGATGATCAAATTGACAGCAAACCAGTTCTCACCCTGATGTGTGATCACCTTTGAAATGGTGGGGCCCTGCAACCCCCGAATGATCTTTTTATCGAGGATCAACCCGGCAATTTCTTCCACAGAGCGGCCCCGGATATTCGCAAAAACAGCCACGTTGTTCTCCGCCCTCAAATATGCCACAATGAACTCCAGTAACAGCCTGGCGGTCTCCATAACCTGGGGTGAGGCCACAAGGTTTTTCTGGTTGGCAATCAAACAAGCCTGGGATTCAAGGATGAGTCCATCATCCAGGATCTTAAGACGGTTATCCCGCAGCGTCATGCCGGAAGAAACAAGGTCTGTGATCATATCCGCATAACCAATCAGCGGCGCAATTTCCAGCGCCCCTTCTGCCTCGATATAATCAACATTTACAAAATTTTGTTGTTCAAAAAACCTTCTGGTCAGATTTGGGAACTTGGTGGCGACCCTGATGTTATCCCGCTTTGAAGAGATCAATTTCTTTACATCCTGCAAACAGTTAACATCCTCCGCAAATTCGGGCACAATCGCACATAACCTGCATTGGCCAAACCCCAGATCATCCAGCATCACCAAAATTTGATTGGTACCATCTGCTGTTTCTGACACAACATCCAACCCCGTAATGCCCAAATCCACAATACCATCCCTGACGCTCAGGGCAATGTCCCCAGCCCTCTGGAACAAAACTTCCACCCCGGGCAAAGAGGGGATACTCGCTTGATATTGGCGAATATTTGGCCGTTTGATGGACAAGCCCGATTTTTCCATCAGTTGAAGGCTGTCTTCTGAAAGCCTCCCCTTACTCGGTAGAGCTATTCGAATCTTGCGTTCTTCTCCGTTCAATATAAACATAAATCCTCCTAACAATAAAAAGGTGTTTCTGGTTGGCAGTCCTTACCATTGTTGTTTTTTTGATTCCATTTCAGATATCAAAATCCTGCGAGATATTTGAGATCTTGTTTGAATACTGTTGTGCTCGGTCAATGGTCAAGGTATTTTTTCTCATGTTTGGAACCTATCAGAACCAGTGACGATTTGTCATACTTTCAATATTCTTCTCGTGCATATCCACGGATTGAGTAATTTCTTGCCAGATCGAGTCAGTCACTATTTACGCTGCTTAGATGGATTTCTTGCATCTGCTGCACGAGCGTGCGCCTCCAATCCTTCAGATCGGGCAATCACCGCAGCTGGATCACATAAGCCAACCGCTGTCTGATCATCAAGAGCAGCCAGGTTGATAAAGTGTACAAAGTCCAGAACATTCAGGGCGGACGCAAATCGTGCAGTACCACTGGTGGGCATCACATGACTGGGGCCAGCCGTATAATCACCCAGGACCTCACAGGAATAATCACCCACAAAGATCCCACCCGCCGCAGTGATTTTCTCCACCACGGGCGTGGGGTTTTCGATGGAAAGACACAAGTGCTCCGGTGCATAAGCATTGGCTAAAGCAATCGATTCTTCCAGGCTTTCCGAAAGCACAATCCCGGAATTAGTACTCAGCGATTTTTCCAGGATCTCTGCTCTCGGCAAAGTGGCGAGCTGCTCAGTTACCGCGTCTTGAACAGCATTTGCCAAAGCTTTGGATGAAGTCAGCAAAATCGCTGAGGCTAAAATATCATGCTCTGCCTGAGCCAGCAGATCCCAAGCCACCCAGCCAGGGTTAGCTGTCTCATCTGCAATCACCATGGTTTCAGTAGGCCCAGCCAGGCCATCAATACCGACCACACCAAAAACCTGCCGCTTTGCCAGGGTCACAAAAATATTGCCAGGACCAAAGATCTTATCCACCGGTCGAATGCTTTCGGTCCCAAATGCCAGCGCGCCAATAGCCTGGGCACCTCCCAACATGTAAACTTCCTCAATTCCCAGGAGCTCCGCTGCTGCTAAAATGATCGGCGCGATTTCCCCGGTCCCTTTCATCGGTGGGACAACGAGCACAACCTCGTCAACGCCAGCCACCTGGGCCGGGATCACCGTCATCAACACCGATGACGCTAGCGGTGCCGTACCGCCGGGAACATAGAGTCCAACCCGCCGAATCGGTCTGACGAGCATACCCAGCATGCCGCTGCCGTCTTTGAAGGTCCATGAAGAGGCTGGTTGTTCTGAAAAGAACCACCGGATTCGCTCAGCAGAAACGAATAATGCATTTCGCTCTTCTTTAGTGATCTGACTGGAAGCGGTTTTGATCGCTTCCTTTGGCACACGGAAATGTTTCTCTTCCAAACCATCAATTTTGGATGACCAGCGCTGCAAAGCAGCATCACCATCTAGCCGGATCTCTTTAAGGATCTGCCTGACGGCTTCATCAGGGCTGAGCGGTTCACCAAATAATCTCTGGATGCTCTCAAGCAAACCAGATGAAACTTGCATATTATCGAGTGGAACCCGTTTAAGGATGGTTTGCCGTGCTGCTTCAGTTGAAAATATTTTGATCATGCGATTTCTCCTAAATAAAAAAATCCCGCTGAGCGGGATTTTTGTTTGCTTTTTGTTTTCGAAATAATTCTGATAACTTAAACGGCCAGCGAAACCTCGCTCAAAGAGGGATTGTAATTGGTATGATGGTGGTGGCCGAGAAATGATTTAAACATAATTGGCATGATTATAGGACTCTCATTCCCAAAAGTCAAGAAATCCGTCTGGAATATCCTGGAAAGCCCATTCGTCTAACAGCTTATACCGACACCATTTCAAACTGGCTGTTATACAGGTCAGCATAAAAGCCCTTCTGCTCCAGAAGTTCCTCATGCTTGCCCTTCTCCACGATATCGCCATCACGGATCACCAATATCAGGTCGGCGTTGCGGATGGTCGAGAGCCGGTGGGCGATGATAAAGCTGGTCCGTCCGTGCATCAGTCGGTCCATAGCCTGCTGGATCAGGACCTCGGTGCGAGTATCAACCGAACTTGTCGCCTCATCCAATATCAGCATGGGCGGGTCTGCCAGCACTGCACGGGCGATCGTCAGGAGCTGCTTCTGCCCGGAGGAGATATTGCTCGCTTCTTCATTGAGAACCATCTCAAATCCTCCCGGCAAGGTGCGGATGAAGTGATCGACATGGGCGGTTTCAGCCGCCTGGCAAACCTCCTCATCCGTAGCATCTTCACGCCCATAGCGGATGTTCTCGCAAATCGTATCATTATACAACCAGGTATCCTGCAGCACCATGGCAAACATTTTTCGCAGATCTGCCCGGGTGAAATCCTGGATATTGTGTCCATCCACCAGGATCGAACCATCGTTCACATCATAAAAGCGCATCAGCAGCTTGACCAGGGTGGTCTTCCCGGCACCTGTCGGGCCAACAATGGCAATCTTCTGCCCGGGTTTAGCCGAGAAGGACAGGTCTTTGATCACGACCGTATCAGGTTCATAACCAAATTGCACGTTTCTGAATTCAACGGACCCCTCAACATGGTCCAGCTTGATCGGTTCCTCAGTTTCAGCGATCTCTTCCGGTTCGTTGATGAACTGAAAAACACGCTCAGCGGCCGCAGCCGTTTGCTGTAGGACGTTGGAGATATTGGCGATCTGCATTATCGGTTGATTAAACTGCTGTACATACTGGATGAAAGCCTGGATATCCCCAACCGTAACCATCTCCTGGATGGCGTAGTAGCCGCCCAGGATGCTGACCGCTACATAACCCAGGTTGCTGATCAAGCGCATGATGGGCATCATCAAATGAGAGAGGAATTGAGAGATCCACGCTGAACTGAAGAGTGTCTCATTGAGCTTGTCGAAAGTCTTAACCGATTCTTCTTCAGCATTGAAAGCTTTCACAACGGTATGACCACCAAACATCTCTTCTACGTGCCCGTTGACATGCCCCAGGTAGTTCTGCTGCTGCATGAAATACTTCTGTGATTTTTTAACAATCAGGCTGACCACCACGATCGACAGAGGGATTGTCAGCAGTGCAATCAGCGTCATCTGCCAGCTGATCGTCAGCATCATCACTAAAATACCGATCACGCTGGTGACCGAGGTAATGATCTGCGAAAGGCTCTGGTTGAGGGTCTGGCTGACGGTGTCCACATCATTGGTCACACGGGAGAGCACCTCACCCTGGCTGACCCGGTCGAAGTACTGCAGGGGCAGCCTGTTGATCTTCGCCGCAATATCCTGCCTGAAGCGGTATGTGATATCGGTCGCGATCCCCGCCATGATATACCCCTGGATGAATGCCAGGAAAGCTGAGATCACATACAGGGTCAGCACCTGGATCAGGATCCTGCCAATCACGTTGTAGTTAACCCCGCTGCCTGTCCCTGTGATCTCCGCCACTACATCCTTAAATAGCTGGGTTGTCGCCCGGCCCAGGATCTTCGGCCCGAGAATGGTAAAGATGGTGGATGCTGCCGCGACCACCAGTACGCCAAGGATCAGCAGGTTATATTTGCCTAAATAGCTCACCAGTCGTTTGAAAGTACCCTTGAAGTCGCGGGCTTTCTCGCCGCGCATCATCGCCATGGGGCCGCCGCGTCCCATACCCATGGGGGAACGGTGGCCGGATTGCTGTTTTTGCTCTTGTTCGTTTTGCTTATGTTGGTTGTCGCTCATGCCAGTTCCTCCTTGCTGAGCTGTGATGTGGCAATTTCCTGGTAGGTTTGGCAGGTCTTCATCAGGTCCTGATGCTTACCTTTACCAACAATTTTTCCATCATCCAGAACGATGATCTGATCCGCACTCATCACGGTTGCCACGCGCTGAGTTACCAGCAGCACCGTGCTCTCGCCGGTTTTTTCCTTAAGTGCCTTTCGAAGTGTTGCGTCAGTTTTAAAGTCGAGCGCTGAGAAGGAGTCGTCGAAAATAAAGATCGCCGGCTTTTTCACAAGTGAACGCGCAATGCTCAGACGCTGCTTCTGTCCGCCAGAGACGTTGGATCCGCCCTGAGAGATCGGTGCTTCTAGACCTTCAGGGTCTTCATAAACAAACTCCGCCGCCTGGGCAATCTCGATCGAATCACGCAGTGTTTCATCGCTGGCGTCTTCATCCGCGAAGCGCAGGTTCGATTCCACCGTACCCGAGAATAAGACACCTTTCTGGGGTGTATAGCCAATCATATCCCGCAGATTACGCTGCCGCACTTCACGTACATCGACATCATCCACCAGTACAGCACCTTTGTAGACATCGTATAATCTCGGGACAAGGCTAATCACAGTCGATTTACCGCAGCCGGTTGAACCAATAATAGCAGTTGTCTGTCCTGGTAAGGCAGTGAAAGAAATGCCCTCGAGCACATCCTCCTCCGCATCCGGGTAGCGGAAATAAACATCTCTAAACTCAACTTTGCCCATGAGAGGTTTCGGTAAAGCCTTGGGTTCTTTGGGATCCTGGATCACGTTTTTAGTTTCCAAAACTTCAGCAATCCGGTCGCCGGAAACAAATGCCCTCGGCAAAAAGATGAACAGCATCGAAAGCATCAGGAATGCGAACATGATCTGCATGGAGTACTGAAGGAAAGCCATCATATCGCCCACCTGCAGGGTTGAGGCCGCAATCTGGTGTGCGCCGACCCAGAGGATCAGCACGGATAGACCGTTCATGACCAGCATCATTACCGGCATAATAGTAGCCATCATGCGGTTGATGAACAGAGACACCCCCGCCAGGTCTTTATTCGCCTTATCAAAACGGTCTTCTTCAAAATCCTGCTTGTTGAAAGCACGGATCACCATCATGCCTGATAGGTTCTCACGTGTTACCAGGTTCAACCGGTCAATCAGTTTCTGGATGATGGTGAACTTGGGTACTGCGATCACGAAAGCCACCGCGATCAGCAAGATCAGCAGTGCTACCGCCAGGGCAATGATCCACCACATATTGGGGCTTTTATCCACCGCACGGATCACGCCGCCAATACCCAGGATCGGTGCAAAGAACAATAACCGCATAACCAAAAATACAACCTGCTGGATCTGGGTCACGTCATTGGTGGCACGGGTGATTAAAGAGGCTGTTGAGAAGTTATTAAATTCCTGGCTGGAAAATGATGAAACTTTCTTAAATACATCTTTCCTAATATCACGTGCAACGCTGGCCGAGGTTCTTGAAGCCAGGAAGCTGACACCTACATTTGCCAATCCGGATACCAGCGATAGCAAGATCATGATACCGCCAACGCGAAGGATATAATTGGTCTGGATTTGTGCCAGGTCGATTTCCATCGCCTGGTATTCCTGGCGGATCGCTTCAGTTGTCAGTTGGGTAACAAAAGTGTCCTGCATTGCATCGAATCGCTCATTAATACCCTCCTTCAATTTTTCAAGCCGGTCTGGTGCCATCCGAAGCAGGGAAAAAACATCCATCCCCTGGGGGATCTGCGAGGGAACATTAGGCAAGTCGCCCAGCATTGTTGCTGCCTGTTCCGGGTTTTCCTGGATCTGGGTGATGCCAAACACGATCAGCATCCCACGGGACATCAAAGGCTTAAGCTGATCCTGCTCCTCCTGAGAGATGTCTTTCAGAGCATAAACGGGCTCTGCAGATATCGCCGGAACCATCTCTACCAAATCGATGTAGTTATCATTTGATTCATCAACAAGCTGGTAGGCACTATAGACCTGGGATTGCTCATCGTCATCCAGGAATAATGCAACCTTATCCAGCTCGCTTTCCCGAATGTACTCCGGGATGGCATTGTCAATACCGTTCTGCTGGATACCCACATTCACGATCCGTGAGAGGTAATCAGGCAGCGCCAGGTCAGCATTTGCCAGCACGAACAGCAGCGCAATAGCCAGGATGATAAACAGGATGTAAGGTTTTAGATATTTCGTCAGTTTCCACATAAATTAGTTTTT
Organism: Anaerolineaceae bacterium; assembly: GCA_016841445.1. Lineage (GTDB taxonomy): Bacteria > Chloroflexota > Anaerolineae > Anaerolineales > Anaerolineaceae > Brevifilum. The sequence goes on along the minus strand of JAENZD010000006.1, from coordinate 40,437 downwards.
CTTTCGTTGATATTTTAGTAGCCGGTTAATCGGAGTCACATGGCGGGTGAGCTTCCACATCTAACTGGTGGATGCGTTCTGTTAGGAGGATGATAGCAGGCAGCAGTTGTTCTTTTTCTTCTTGTGTCAGCACCTCTGAAAGCTCGCTCAACCAGGCATGCCGGTTTTGAACACTTCTATTCACCAAAGCCTGGCCTGCATCTGTTAAGGCGATCAGCTTCACACGACGGTCATTTGGGCTCTCGGAGCGCTGGATCAACCCTGATTGATGTAACGGCTCCAATAACTGGCTGACAGCCGCTGTTGTGATCCCCAGGTGGTTTGCCAGGTCATTGACCGGGCTTGAACCGTGGTGATAGAGTCGGAACAGGGTATTGATCTGGGAAAAAGAGAGGTCGCTTTCACGGATGTTCCGGATGAATGCATGGCGCGAGCGGTGCATGGAAATCTCTATCCACTCCCTGAGCGCACTCAAAAACAATTCTTCTGACATCAATGTTTACCTCGCTTAATAGTTAAACGGGCTTAACTATAATATCTACTTGCGCCAATGTCAATATGCTTTAATGTTAAGAATTCTTAACATGTTTCAGGACAACACTATCAAGGGATAAGGCGCTCGGCAATCAGGAGATCAGGTGACCAGGCGATTAGGCGATCAGGCAATCAGGCGATCAGGTGATCAGGATCAGGGATAAGCAATACGAACTACAGGCTTTTTCCTTTCACCATTCACCTTTCACCCTTCACCATTCACCTATCATCAATCAGTCAAAAGCTACCAGCGACTAACTACAACTACTGGCTTTTTCCCTTCACCTTTCACCATTCACCTTTCACCATTCACCTTTCACCATTCACCTTATCTCAATTATGTCATACTCTGTCATATTTCGCTGTATAATAACGGTATGAGTAATGTCGCCACGCGTTTGCTTTCCATGATCTTCCTGTTTCAATCTCGCAGGCAGTGGACGGTCTCGGAATTGTCAACCGAGCTGGATGTCTCCAACCGGACGGTCCACCGCTATATCGGGATGCTGGAGGAAATGGGTATTCCCCTGTACGCGGAACGCGGACCCTACGGCGGGTTTTCCCTGCTTAGAACCTATAAGCTCCCGCCGCTGATCTTCACGCCCGAAGAAGCGACCGTGCTGTATATGGGCGCTAGCCTGGTGCAGGATATCTGGGGCAAGCCCTTCCGGGACGCTGTAACCGGGGTGACCGCCAAGCTGGATAACGTCCTGCCGGATGATATCCGTGAGGAAGTTCAGCGCTCCCAGCGCAGCCTGGTGGTGATGACCGGTACCTCTCGGGATTACTCACCATTCCACGGCCTGATGGCGACCTTGCGAGATTGCATGGCAGACGGCAAGCAGGTCAGAATGCGTTACCACAGCTTTTCAAGGATGGAAACGGATCGCGTTGTTGACCCGTATGCGCTCAGCTTTCGCTGGGGAAACTGGTACCTGATCGGGTACTGCCATATGCGTAAAGAAAAGCGCACTTTCCGGATCGACCGTATCAATCACCTCGAAGCCTTGAATAGGTCATTCAAACTGCCTCAAGACTTCGACGCCAAAGCCTACCTCGAAAAAACGATGACATGGGAAAACCGCTATGTTGTCGTTGTGCAAATGGATCGGGAAGTCGCTGAGACAATGCGGGAGCGAGAAACCGATTGGATGCGGGTCAGCGATAACCCTGATGGCTCGGTCACAGTCCGTTTCGATGTGGATGATTTCAACTGGGCCGCTGGTTGGGTGCTCAGCTGGGGTAAGCATGCCAAAGCCCTTGCCCCCCCTGAATTGATCGAGCGGGTGAAACAGGCAGCACAAGATTTACTAAGGCAGTATGAAGGCTAATCTCTTATATCATGAAGTCTGAACAACTGATGCTTTATTACGACGCAGATTCCCTTACCGGCACATAGATAAACAGCGATGAGTCATCTGACCCCGGCTGAAACCGATCGTCAAAATATTCAAAGTAGAAATCCGCTTCCGTTTGATAACCTGAATTTGGCAGCCATGTTAAAAATATCGCCTCCAACGTCGCACCCATATTTTCTAGACGCCCGTTGTAGTGAAAAACGGCATAAGCATGGGCTTCCAGGGATAGTAAAGCCATCCCCTCAGGTAGTTTTCCATCTGGAATTCCTTTTCTGACCATTAATCCCGCAAGATATTTTTCCTCATTTCCACGTTTAACATGAACCCCGTATCCCTGGTCCGGATCCACACCCGGGATTTCAGGAAAACGCTCACCCAGGCGCTCCCACAAACGATCCACGGTGCTTCTGGACGGATTTCCATTCTGCCAAATTCCAACAACCGAAAAAGCTGGTTTAATGACGATGCGGGGTTCCATGCAACCTCCTGCTGTATTATTTTTCTTTGACCGGTACGTGGATAGTGAACTTCGTTGATCCCATATCCGGGGCGAATTCTTCACCATAGCGCTCGAAGTTAAAATTGCCATCAGAATGATCAATCACATATTCCTTCGATTCTCGAATCCAGCGGTAAACAGCATCAAAAGCTTTCGATATCCATTCCAGGCTGGGGCAGGTGATCACGGCATAGTCGCCTTCTGGGATGACAAACTTGCCCATACCGTCTGGTAGGTTCTCGGGGTCTAGTGTAACTGCAAAGCCAGCGATGTAATCAAAGACCATGGTCTCATCATAGTCAGGTCCCATAATGCTGATCCCATAAGCAGCCTGGACGCTGAAATCCCGGTTTTCGATGTCACCTTGCCTTTCCATCAACTTTCCCCATAATTGGGGGATTTCACCAGCTTCGTTTTTCCCGTGATAAAGCGGCCCAACTACGGTCATCCGGGGGTGCGATTGGATCTTAATTTCAGGCATTTTGATCTCCTTTCAAATTATTTAGTGATGGGTGAGTTGTGAATGGTAAACAACTTCTGAAATCTCTCAGTGGATAGATACAAATGTTTCAATGCGCTTGATTAAACTTTTCCTTTATAAAAACTTCGATCCAATTTTATGGGCTGTTCCAGCTCAGCAATGCGGTCTGATAAGTCTGATACCGGCTCGGGGATATCCAGTATTCCCCGCAGGAATACGCCCGTGTAGGATTGATCATTCATGGAAACGGCTTCCGGGGTGCCTTCAGCAACGATCTGGCCGCCCCCATCCCCGCCTTCAGGACCAAGGTCAATCAGCCAATCTGCCGTCTTGATCACATCCAGGTTATGCTCGATCACGATTACGGTGTTACCGGCATCTGTCAGGCGGTGGAGAACATCCAGCAGCTTCTGAATATCCGCAAAGTGCAGCCCCGTGGTGGGCTCATCCAATATATACACTGTGTCGCCGGTACTCACGCGAGCCAGTTCTCTTGCCAGCTTAACCCGCTGGGCTTCCCCACCGGAAAGCGTGGTTGCGCTTTGCCCGAGTTTGATGTAGCCCAAACCCACATCGGAAAGGGTTTGAAGGATGCGGTTGATCTTGGGCACATTCTCAAAGAAATCCAACGCTTCATCAACATCCATGTCCAGCACTTCCGCAATGTTCTTGCCTTTATATTTGATTTCTAACGTCTCTCGATTGAACCTGTGGCCTTTACATACATTGCAGGTCACCCATACATCCGGAAGGAAGTGCATCTCAACCTTCTTCTTGCCATACCCCTTGCATGCTTCACAGCGCCCGCCCTTCACATTGAAGCTGAAGCGGCCCTTCTTGTAGCCTCTAAATTTAGCTTCAGAAGTCATTGCGAAGATATCACGGACCTCCCCCCAGACTTTCACATACGTTACAGGGTTAGAGCGCGGTGTGCGTCCAATGGGATCCTGGGTGATATTGATCACTTTGTTGATGTATTCCAAACCATCCAGACCGTCATGGTCACCGGGCTTATCTTTGGCGCGGTGCAGCTCCCGCGCCAGCAGCGGCTGTAGGGTCTGCGCCACAAGGGAAGACTTTCCGCTGCCCGATACACCCGTCACGCAGGTGAACAAGCCCAGGGGAAAACGGGCAGTAATACTTTTCAGATTATTCTGCCGGGCACCAATAAGGGTCAGCCATTTACCGTTGATTGGGCGCCTTTTTTGGTGAGGAGAGTGAACGATCAATTCTTTTTTCAGATATTGAGCGGTTTGCGAGGTTTTTGATTTAAGGATTTCAGGGAGCGTTCCATAGGCGACGATCTCCCCGCCTTTGATTCCTGCACCGGGCCCCAGGTCCACGATATAATCAGCCGTTCGAATGGTCGCCTCATCATGTTCAACCACAACCACCGTGTTGCCCATATCCCGCAGATGTTCAAGGGTCTCCAGCAGGCGGGCATTATCCCGCTGATGCAGTCCAATGGTCGGCTCATCCAGCACATACAGCACACCCACCAGCCCGCATCCAATCTGGCTGGCAAGGCGGATGCGCTGCCCTTCACCGCCCGAAAGTGTGGGCGCAGGCCTGCTCAGCGTCAGGTAATGCAGGCCAACATTCAAGAGGAACTGCAGGCGCCCCTGGATCTCCTTCAGCACCTCACCTGCGATCTCCATGGATTCGGTATCCAGGCTGTTTTCTATGGAACCTGCCCACCGGTAGGCTTCCCTGATATTCAGGTGCATCACATCATCGATATTCACCCCACCAACAGTCACAGCCAGGCTTTCAGGCCGGAGCCTTTTCCCATGGCACTCGTGGCAGGGTTGTGTGCCCATAAAGCTTTCATAATATTTCCGTGCGCCATCTGAAATGGTTTGCTTATAGCGGCGTTTTAATCCCTTCAGGATCCCCTCAGTGACATACTCATATTCACCCGATCCCCGATCAGTTTCCCAGGTGGACTTGATCTGCACACCACCATGCAGCACAGCATCCCTCCCTGCTTCGGGGATTGCCGTCCAGGGTGTATCCAGCGTCGCACCAAATTTGCCGATGATCTGCTGGGACGCGCTATGAATATAAGATTTTTTCTTCTTGTTAACCTCTCCCCACGGCAGAACAGCACCCTCACCAACGGATTTAGTTGGGTCAATGATCAGGTCAATATCAAATTCATAAATTTCACCTAACCCGTTACAGGTTGGGCACATCCCCAGCGGTGAGTTGAAGCTGAACATGGTCGGCTCCATCACCGGGAAGCTGATCCCGCAGTCAGGACATGCCAGGTTCTCAGACAGCAGCCAATCCGGTTCTGCATCCTGGTTGATGATCACCAGCCCTTCCCCCATCTTCAAGGCTGTTTCGATCGAGTCCGTCAATCGGGTCAGGTAATCACTGAAAGTTTCCTGACCTTTCTCAACAGCGACAAGGCGGTCCACCACCAGGTCAATATCGTGTTTCTTATTCTTGTCAAGCTTGATCTTATCTGATAGGTCTAAAAATGCCTCACCCACCCGAACCCGCAGGAAGCCATCCGCCTTGACCTGGTCAAAGATATCTTTAAAAGTTCCCTTACGCTGACGGGCAAGGGGTGCCAGCACCTGGAAGCGGGTACCTGCTGGCAGGGCTGCTGCCTGGGAGACAATTTCCTCAGCGGATTGGGCATGCAGTTCACGCCCACATTGGTAGCAGTGGGGGTTCCCAACCCTTGCGAACAGCACCCGCAGGTAATCTGCAATTTCAGTCACAGTTGCCACGGTCGAGCGGGGGTTGCGGCTGACGGGCTTCTGCTCGATAGCGATCGCCGGGCTCAACCCGCCAATATAATCCACCTTCGGCTTTTCCATCTGCCCGATGAACTGGCGGGCAAAGGTCGAGAGCGACTCTACGTAACGCCGCTGACCCTCCGCATACAGGGTATCAAACGCCAATGATGATTTTCCGCTGCCCGATACCCCCGTCAGGACGATCAACTTGTTACGTGGGAGCGTAATGTCAACGGATTTAAGATTATGTTCTTTAGCACCTCTGATAATAATGACATCAGGAAACATAGGCGGAGGCTTATCCTTTTCTGTATTGTTGATTCATAGTGATTGGATTATAGCAAAGATAGTTGTCAAATCATGACATATTAATACATTGTTTTAGAAAGTTGAATCAAAATTCAAGAAAATGACCGGAACAACCCTTTATTTCGTAGAACAACTGAACATGCCTGCCCTTTTGTAGATAACTGCAGTTAGTACTCACTGATCAAATTTCCCTTCATTTAATTAAAACAAATTGTGTTATACAAAATTGACCCAAATTAGCCCTCCTGGGGTATAATAAGGTGGTTATCCAGTGATGCACCTCACCTCCTTTTTGTGCATAAGTAGGAGGTGTTTGTTTAACATCGAAACATCCCTGAAATCAAAATAAGGACCGGTTTAATGACAGATATTGGAATTGTTCAGCAAGTCGACATTGATAGTGAAATGCGCGAAGCCTACCTTGATTATGCCATGAGCGTCATTGTGGCACGAGCCCTGCCGGATGTTCGAGATGGCTTAAAACCCGTCCACCGGAGGATACTTTACGCGATGCGCGATATGGGCATCCGGGCAACATCTTCCCATAAGAAATCAGCTCGTATTGTTGGTGAGGTGCTGGGTAAGTACCATCCCCACGGTGACGCAGCTGTTTATGATGCGATGGCGCGGATGGCACAGGATTTTTCTCTGCGCTACCTGATGGTCGATGGACAGGGCAACTTTGGCTCTATCGACGGCGATTCACCTGCTGCCATGCGATATACGGAAGCCCGTCTCTCAAAAATGGCAGAAGAAATGCTGGTGGACCTCAACAAAGACACGGTCAACTTCATTGACAATTTTGATGGCTCCCTCCAGGAACCTGAAGTCTTACCTTCCCGTTTACCGAACCTTCTGCTGAACGGATCCTCCGGGATCGCTGTTGGCATGGCAACCAACGTCCCGCCCCACAACCTGCGTGAGCTGGTTGCAGCGCTGAACTACCTGATTGATCGCTATGAAGAATTGGATGATGTCAGCGTGGAAGATCTAATGGAATTCCTCCCCGGGCCAGACTTTCCGACCGGCGGTATTATCATCGGGGATGAAGGCATCCGCCAGGCCTACAGCACTGGTCGAGGCCGGATCATTATGCGCGGAAAGGCTGTGATTGAAGAAATTCGGCCCGGTAAATTTGCCATCACCATCACAGAGATACCCTACCAGCTGAATAAAACAACTTTGATTGAACGGATTGCCGAATTAGCCCGTGAAGACAGGCTGGATTCGGTCAGTGACCTTCGTGATGAATCTGATCGCAACGGTATGCGTATCGTGGTCGAGTTAAAACGCAATGCTCAACCCCGGCGTGTCCTGAACCAGCTGTACAAGTACACACCCCTGCAGTCAACCTTTGGCGCTCAAATCCTGGCACTGGTCAACGGCGAGCCCCGCTTGCTGACCCTTAAACGTGCCTTGCAAGCGTACATTGAGCACCGCCAGGATGTGATTACACGCCGGTCAGAATATGACCTCGATAAGGCAAAAGCACGCGCTCATATTTTGGAAGGGCTTTTGATCGCCCTGGCAAACCTCGATGATGTCATCCAAACCATCCGCGAATCACCGGATGCAGACATCGCCAAAGAGCGCTTAATGACTCGTTTCAAATTGAGCGAGATCCAGGCGCAGGCCATCCTCGATATGCAGTTGCGCAGGCTGGCAGCCCTGGAGCGCCAGAAGATCATGGACGAGCATAAAGAAGTCATGACCGAGATCGAATTCCTTGAAGACCTCCTGGCTCATCCCAAGAAAATCCTCGAGATCATCCGCACTGACCTGAACGAGGTGGTTGAGAATTTCGGTGATGACCGCCGCACGACCATTGAACCAAACGGCAGCAGCGATCTATCTGAAGAATCACTGGTTAAGAAAGAAGATGTGCTGGTCAGCCTGACACAAAAAGGCTATGTCAAGCGTGTCTCAGAAACAACCTATCGTTCCCAGGGGCGGGGCGGTCGGGGTGTGATCGGTCAGTCAATGAAAGACGAGGATGAAGTTAAGTTCTTCCTGCGCTGCCATACGCTCAGCATCTTGCTGTTCTTTTCAGATAAAGGCAAAGTGTATTCTGAAAAGGTCTGGCAGCTCCCGGATGAGCGTCGTACCGGCCGGGGTATTCCAATCGTCAACATCATAAATATTGATCCTGATGAGAAGATCACAGCAGTAGTCCCAGTAGCAGATTTTGAAGATGCCAACTTCTGCACGATGGCGACTGTCAAAGGTCGAGTGAAGCGGGTTGAGCTTTCTGAGTTTGAATCCGTCCGTCCCTCCGGCTTAATCGCCATCTCTCTTGAAGAGGATGATCAACTCGGTTGGGTCTCCCTGACAAGCGGTGAGCAGGAGATCATGCTGGTCACCCGCAATGGACAGGCTCTGCGCTTCTCTGAAACTCAAATCCGCCCGATGGGACGCACGGCCATGGGTGTGATCGGCTTACGTTTGCGACCTGGCGATCAGCTGGCAGCCCTAGAGGTTGTGGAACCGGAAGGATACCTGCTGGTTATCACAGAAAAAGGTTTTGGCAAGCGCACACCGGTGTCTGAATATTCCCCCAAAGGTCGAGCGACAATGGGCATGGCAACCATCGATAAACGGGCGGTCAATGCCATCGGCAAGATCATTGAAGCCCGAATCGTCCAGGAGGCGGATGAGGTCACACTGATTTCCAGCCAGGGAATTGTCATCCGGTTGGCTGTGAAGGACATCTCCACCCAGGGGCGCGCCACACGCGGCGTCAGGATCATGGGGCTTGAAAAAGAGGATTCCGTTGCAGCCGTTGCACGTATTCCGGAGTAATTTGGAAATTACACTTCATTAAATCCCATTTGAACGCATAAACATTTGAGACGCCCCGGTTGGGGCGTCTCATTTTCTAACTATCAGGTTTTACCTGGTCCGTTCTATATTAAACTTATCTCGTGATAACGATCTCCCCCGCTATCGCTTCGATCATCTCCCCATCCTCCCGGGTTAATGACAACCTGCCATCCCGGGTGACCCCTTCAACGCACATTCGTTCAGCTTGTTGTCCAGCAGATTTGAACATGATCCATTTATCACGAAAAGCCAGGTGCTGGTTCCAGACCTCAATGATGGCATCACTGCTCAATAATGGGCGCAGTTTTTGCATCGAGCGGATAACATCAGAAAGGATTCCCCACCGGTCGACCCTTTTCCCCAACATCGTTTCAACTGATGTTGCAGGATAACGAATCTCTGCATCACCCGGCACAGCATCAGGGGTAATATTGACACCGATCCCAACGATCACAGCCAGCGGATTTTCTCCCTGCCATTCACCCTCAACCAGGACACCGGCAGTTTTTCGTCCTGCTAAAAGGACATCATTCGGCCACTTAATCTCTGCCTTTAAACCTATCCTTGCCAGGGCATGCACCACACCCAATGCGCCCAACGCTGTAAAACGGGAGACAGACTGCAATTCTATTTCTGCCGGCCTGAAGATCACGCTCAGCGCGATGGCAGCCCCGGGTTGGGTGATCCACTGGCGGCCATTCCTTCCGCGCCCATTGGTTTGCGCATCAGCCACAACAACGGACCAATCCGGTGCACCCTCGCTTGCCCATTGCTGGGCAGAATCATTGGTGGAACCTATTTCTTCATGAAACCGCCACCCACCTAAGTGAAGTGCTTCCAAATATCCTGAAAGCTTATCGCTTTCCGTCATATCCCTATCATTCATCATAGATGCACATCATGAATAAGCCTCCCGCAGGTAATCCGTCATCTCAGCAATATCCTGAACAATAAAATCCGGCTTAAATTCTGACCCAGGCACTTCCTTCGCCTTCGTTTCTCCGCTGAGCGTCAGCACCGTCGTAATTCCCCATTGCCCGAGGGCAATATCCGTATACAACCGGTCACCGACCATGCAATGTGCCCGGATAGGAAAACCTGTTTTCTCGCTCAAGGCCGTCACAATCGGCTCATTTGGCTTCCCAATGATCACATCTGGCCTGCGCCCGGTTGAGGTTGCCACCAATTCGATCATTGACCCAATATCCGGCATGAATCCGGCTTCCGTTGGGCAGTTGATATCCGGGTGCGTGGCGATGTATGGCTTTCCCGCAGCAACCAGATCGCACAACCGCCATATTTTATCGTAAGTGAGGGTGGTATCAAACCCTAAAACCACAACATCCGGGGACTCCGCGTTCAAAATAAATCCATGCCTTTCAAACGCATCCATCAGAGGAGGGGTACCCACGATATATAAAGACGCATCCTGAAAATGCTTCTGCAAGTAGATTGCTGTAGCTTCCCCGGAGGTGAAAATTTTTTCCTCATGGATATTCAATCCCAATTTATCCAGTTTCCTGGCATATTCCACCCGCGACCTGGAGGAATTATTGGTCAGAAAATAATAAGACAATTTCAATTCATCTAATAAGTCAAACCAGCTTTTCGCACCAGGAAGGAGTTGGTTCCCTAAATAAATAGTTCCATCCATGTCCATCAGAAAACACTGGATTTCTTTCAGTTTTTCTAACTTGGTAGTCACAAAAGTCCTCTTATTAATAAAATTCTAAATTATTGGTTCATCTAATGATAACCTGACTTGATTATAGTGGGTAATGATCTCCACCGGAATAGGTAAAATTCGGACAACATCTCGCGCATCTATCAAATATCCTGTAAAATTTGAGCGCAAAGGTATAATTGCTTTAATCAGAATTTGATAAGGATGAATTATGAAACCAATCGCATTAACCGGTATTAAACCCACGGGCAGGCCGCATATTGGCAACTACCTTGGTATGTACCGGCCAGCCCTGAGCCTGATGGAAAATTACCTCGGGATGTACTTTGTGGCAGATTATCATGCCCTCACATCTTTAAACGACCCCGCAATGCTGCAATCACTGGTCTACGAAGTCGCTGCTAGCTGGTTGGCACTGGGTCTTGACCCTGAAGAACATATCTTCTTTCGCCAGTCAGATATCCCGGAGATCCCCGAATTCACCTGGATCCTATCCTGCTTCACATCTAAGGGACTTCTCAACCGTGCTCACGCCTATAAAGCAGCCATGGATGAAAACCTGGCATTGGGACACGACCCTGATGAGGGGATCAACGCTGGCCTTTTCTACTACCCCGTTTTAATGGCAGCCGATATCCTGCTGTATGGTTCCGATGTTGTCCCGGTTGGGTTAGATCAGAAACAGCACATCGAAATTACCCGGGATATCGCCGAAGCTTTCAACCGCACTTACGGTGAGGTTCTTAAAGTCCCGGAAGGCTTGATCCAGGAATCCGTGATGAAAGTACCCGGGATCGATGGCCGTAAGATGAGCAAGAGCTACGATAACACCATTCCGATCTTTGCACCAGAAAAAGAGCTTCGCAAGCGGGTGATGCGGATCGTGACCGACAGCAAACGCCCAGAGGATCCAAAAGACCCAACGAATGATAATTTATTCGCCCTTTTACAGTTCTTTGCAAGCCCTGAGCGCATTGAGGAGATCCGCCAATTGTATGTTAACGGTGGAGCGGCTTATGGCACGCTTAAGAAAGAATTAGCGGAACTGATTTTAAGCCACTTCTCAGATGCGCGCGAGAAATTCAACACATTGATCGAAGATAAACCCTATATTGATAAGGTTTTGATGCAGGGAGCTGAAAAAGCACGCGAAATGGGAAAACCCTATCTCAAAGCTGCCCGAAAAGCGACCGGGATCGATTGATCCACCCTCCAAAAAAAAGCAATCATCTGCCTTTTTACAAGCAAGGCAGATGATTTTATTTTTACCGCACGCTATTTTTATACCTTTATGATTGTTATTCCAATGATCAATAAGCTTTCAATCCAGCAGCCTCATCAATATAATCATTGACCACTTTTTCCAGCAGTATCAATGGCAAGCCTCCATTATTGATAATCACATCGTGAAACTGCTTTAGATCAAACTGCTCTCCCAGAACTGATTCAGCTTTCTCCCTTAATGAGAGTAATTTAATATAGCCAACATAATAAGCACACGCCTGCCCGGGCATGACGATATAGCGCTCAACCTCAGTTGTGACATCCCGTTCAGGTAGACCGGTCTTCTTCACCATATAGTCGATCGCTTCCTCTCTCGTCCACTGCATCGTATGGATGCCGGTATCCACCACCAAACGGACAGCACGCCAAATGAGTGCCTGCAGGCGTCCCAGGTTGCTGATCGGATCCTCCAAACCCAACTCCCATCCCAACCGTTCGGCATATAAAGCCCAACCCTCAATGTAGGCATTGAAGCTATATGTCCGCCTGAAGGTTGGCAGTCCTTTAATCTTCTGTGCCTGGGCCATCTGGTAGACATGTCCGGGAATGCCCTCATGGTAAGCCAGTGTTCGCATCCCCCATTGATAAATATTATCCGGGTCACGTAAATTCAACCACATCGTTCCCGGCCGGCTGCCATCCATCGCAGGTGCCTGTGCATACGCAATCGGCGAATCGGGCTCCTTGTATTCGGGCAGCCGCTTAACCTGGATTCGCTCAAGCGAACCTTGGGAAAAAATCTCCGGCAGCCGCAGATTGACCTCGTCAAGAATTGCCTGGTAATCCTGAAGGATATCCTCCTGCCGATTTTCTCCCTGGTAATGATACTGAGAGGCCAGCATCAACGCTTTTAATTGTTGTCCTGGTTCATCGGTGGGTAAACCCATTGATTCGAGAACCGATTGAATAGCTGAGGTTAATGATTGCACATGCTGCAAGCCTAATTCGTGGATCTGTTCAGCGCTCATTTCAGTGGTTGTATGCATTCGCAGCAAAAATGAATAGTACGCTTCGCCATTCGGCAAGTGCCAGACGCCGTCATCGCTGGATGCTTTTAGGAACAGGTTTTTAAGCACCTCTTGGAGGCCAGCATAGGCTGGTTTAACATAACTGCTGACGGCATCCTGAACTCGCTCCCCCCACCGCTCAATTGACCTTTCACTGAATTTTCCTGTTTCCCTTAATCGCTCCAATAAGCTGGTATACAGTGGGTTTTCCTGATCTTCCTTTGCCAAAAATGTCTCGATTTGTTGCAGTGACTTTTCAAGAACAAAGCGAGGTGGGATCACACCGTCTTCTTCACGTTCCGAAAGGCTTGCCTGGAGACCTTGCAGCTTCCATGGGACCAGTTTCAAGCGCTTGATATAATTCCGCAGGCTTCGGCTTCCCTTGATCTTATGATTTGTGCTCAGGAAATTGATCAAATCAATTTGTACGCCAAAAATATGGTTCACCGGGTAAGGTCCCATAAAGACCGGGTTGGCAACCCAATGGAAATTAAAGCGGTGACCACGCAGATTATGCTCATAATACCAACGCATCAGCTTGTGGGTGATCATTTTTTGTCCGGCCAACCGCTGGGGATCGTAACGCCTGATCAAAGCTAAACCTGAACGATCAAGCCTGTTTAACTTCTCCATATAACCTGGCGAAGCATCCGTTAATAAGTGGCTGTGGAAATCAAACAGCGTATTATCCAGCAGTCCAAGATCTGTCAATGTCTCAGGATCAGAAAAAGCCAGCTTTGCAGCCAATCGTTCAACCGCCAGATTGATCCAGGGCGGCGTTCCCCAGGCCAACTGGTAGATCAACCATAGTAAAAGCAAAGATAAGACAATGATGATGACAATTAAATATAAGGGCATAAAAGCCTCCAATTTTGGTCAGAATTTATTCTACGAATTTTTTATTTCTGGTTTCTTTCAATGCTGGCGCGCCATTCTGCAGCCTGTCGATCAACTTTTTGGATAAATTCTGATTTTCCAGCCGTATAGGTTGGTGAATCGTACGGAAACCTTTTCGCAAGTTTCCGTTTTAATTGCCCATAAGCGCACCTGACCTTTTCATTTCTACGTAAATAGTCACGAAAGTTCAGGTGTCGCAAGATCTCAGGGTTTCCTGCTTCAAAAGCATGGACATGGAACAGGTGTACCTCCCCTGACAGTTTTCGATAATACCTGCGTCCAGGAATGCCATTCTCACCTTTGACCTGGTAGCCCAATGAATACATTGCATCATCTTTTGTATCCAGCATTTCGATGGATCTTGCTTCAGCCAGAATATCGATCGTCGGTTTTGCAGCTAGCCCGGGTACAGCGGTCGAGCCAATATGGTAAAAAGTGGTGATTACATCCTGAATCAATGGGGAAATGCGATCAATCTCATTTTGATAGATCGTTGGCCAGAGTGGTTCATGTGGAACAACTTCAATTTTTCGAGGCATCGGTATCGCTCTATTTTTCTAGATTTTTTCACTTACCCCCATTATACGCGTGAACGCACACCAGCACCTGTTTTTCGCGTTCAGCAATTTTCCCTGGAAAATTTAACAGAACCGTGCTTGTTAAAACCTGGACGGTTAAAAATGATCGCACACAAGAACCATTAATACTGATAAAATTAATTGATTTCTAATGTAGAATCGGCTTACTCGTAATTCAACATCATTAACAATCAGCTAAATACCAGGAAATCACACATCATTATTCTATTTTTTTTCTTCAAATCAAAAAGAAAGGATTTTACACATGAGTTTCAATTCGGAAGGACCAAGTTCAGGTAAACCAGGGAAAGTGCAAGCAATCGCTATTTTGACATTAGTGGACGGCATCCTCAATATTCTCTGGTCTTTTGTCTGGGTTATCGCAATTCTTGCTGGCGTCATAGCTTCCGTAGGAATAGGATTAATTTGCGTCCCATTTACAATTCCAATAATCATATACTCACTCGCAGTTGGCATTATCGAAATCATTGCAGGTGCAAAACTGTTGAAATCACCACCACGTAAATTCAAAGTTAAAACAATCGCCATCCTTGAAATTGTCAACATAATAAGCCTCGCATTTCCGTCCCTGGTGGTTGGTATTCTTAACCTCGTTTTCTACAACGATCCTGAAGTTAAGGCATATATCGATTCATTGCCTGCTTGATTGTCATCAGGCGGATAATTATTAATGAGTAATTGAAAACAGCCCTCAGGACACAACCTTTGGGCTGTTTTTTAAATTATTCTAAAGGTTAAACCTTTTTTAAAACCTTGTTTTGCCATTGGGCTAATTTATAAGAGTATAATCAAACAGAGTTAAGATGAAATTATCCATCCTCATGCCGGTTTATAATGAACGCCGTACCATTCGTGAAATCGTGACGCGCGTCATCGACCAGCAGGTTGAAGGCGTGGAAGAAAAAGAAATCGTCATCATCGATGACGGGTCCACAGATGGCACCAGGGAGATCATCCGCGAATTAATACAAGATTATCCCGATCTTATCGTTGCAGACCTGCTTGAGAAGAATCAAGGTAAGGGAAACGCGATCCGGACCGCGATCCAGGAAGCAACTGGAGATATCGCTATCATCCAGGACGCTGACCTTGAATACGACCCAGCCGACTACCCCACCGTATTGCACCCAATTATCAAAGGCGAAGCGGATGTGGTCTATGGTTCACGTTTTGCGGAAAGGGAAAACCGCCGTGTCTTGTATTTCCGTCACACCCTGGCAAACCGCTTCCTGACCTTCGCCAGCAACTGGTTCACCGACCTGAACCTGACCGATATGGAAACCTGCTATAAAGCCTTCCGCTTAAAGGTAGCAAAAACCATCCCGCTCCGGTCAAATGGTTTCGGTATTGAGCCTGAAATCACTGCTAAATTTGCTAAACGCAAGCTTCGGATCTTTGAAGTACCTATCAGCTACCATGGACGAACGTACGCAGAGGGGAAGAAGATAACCTGGCGAGATGGGTGGACAGCATTATGGACCATTCTAAAATTCTGGATCATCGATGATATGTTCCAGGGGGATTACGGTCATAAAGACCTGATCGATATGGAAGCCGCGCCTAAATACACCGAATGGACCCTGCAGCGCACAAAACCTTATGTGGGGGAAACACTGCTGGAAATCGGATCGGGGATCGGGAACAACGTCCGCATTTTAATGCAGTATACGGATGTGATAGCCACGGAAATTGAACCGGTTTACCTGGAAGTGCTTCGGAATGCCTATTTGAATACGCCCGGGGTGGAAGTCTATCCCTGGGATGCGACCACACCCCCTCCGCCAAATCTGCCAGAAGTCGACACCATATTATGTTCCAACGTGATTGAGCATATTGAAGATGACCAACAGGTCATAAAGCATGCCGATAAAGTCCTGAAGCCCGCCGGCCGGATGATTTTCATTGTGCCGAGCGGCAAAAATCTGTATTCATCCTTGGACAAAGCCATTGGGCATCACCGTAGATATGACAAAAAACAACTCCGGACATTATTTCTGGCATTGGGATATGAGATTGAGGAACTGTTCACCCTCAATAAAATTGGCGTCCTGGGATGGTGGTACCGGGGAAAGGTGGCAAAGCAGAAAGTGATCGGGCGCTTTGGATTAAAAGTCTTCAACGTTCTTGTTCCAATTATCAAATTGATCGACCCAATCCTGCCATGGAAAGGGCTCTCCCTGGTAATTGTGGCAAAGAAACCACAGCACACGTAAACCATCATTCATGGTTCTTTTATCAGGAAGCGCTCTCAGTTAAAACATCACACGCTCATCCCCAATAAAAATGCAATCCCAATAAAAAAATCAATGGAATTGATCAGCCAATGGGCGATCATCCCCAGGTAAAGGTTCTTTTTCCAGCTCACGACAGTTATCAAAGGCAGCAGTGCAAGTGTCCTTACCAGGAACATCCACGGCGACCAAACATGATACAGGGCAAACAATAAGCTGTGAAGGATGGGCTTTCCCCAATGCAAATTTTCCGGCATTCTCGGCAGCAAGAAACCCCGGAAATAAATCTCTTCGACACTTGGGGCAACAAAAATAATGAAAATGAAATGTAAAATATAGGTCTGGATCAATTTTCCCCGCTCATAATCCCCCGATAAGCCCATGCCCAATCGCAGCGATTCAGGGAGCCAATTGAACCAACCCTCAATCCAAGAACTGATAGGGTTCAGCGCAGTCATGATAAGCCCAGAAGTCACAAAAATAACAGGCACCCACAGCAAGTATTGATGCCAGGGTAACTTATGCCGATACAAGACAATCCCCTCAAGGGAAAATTTGCCGTTGCGCTTTTTGCCCTGGTAGAACAAGATTCCCAGTTCAACCGGCACCAGCACAAATAATGCCGTCACAATCAACGCCAAAACAGATGGATAACCGGCTTTGACGATTGTTGGGACGATCAGGAAATAGACACCCCCAATCAATATGCCAGGCAATAGGTGATAAATAACCGATTCAATCAGCGAATGTTTTCGAAGGTCTTGGGTTGGGGTTGGCAGCATTGGTTTATCCTTTTATGATGAGCTGGATTACATCCAATAATTTTACCAAAATAACCACCAACCCCAACTTGATCAGCCTAAATTCTAGCTCTTTTTCTTTTCCTCGATCAGATCAAGTTCCAATTTTTCAACCAGCACCTTCACAAAATCCGCTTGGAGCAATGTATCAAACCACACTTCAGATTTGTTAGTGATGGTTTCTTTTCCCTTTTTATCGACCGTACGCTCTTTCCAAGATAAGGTCGCTTTTAATTCCATGTCACACGCTTCACCTCCCGGACAGCACCGGTATGAGATCAGGATATGTGGGTAGGTGTCATTGGTAACCCGTTCAGTATGTTCGAGATAGACCGGGTTCATTTCGCTCACCGCCTGCGCAAGTTCCTCTTTAATGGTCAGCGGGAAATAAGCTTGCTTCCATTTGCCGTACCAGGTTTGATGCGTCTCACAGAATGTCGACCCTTTGATTTCACTCTTTGCGCCGCTAAAACCCCCGATCAAAAGCATAATAAACTCGATCCCAATGATCAAATAAACCCAAAAAGGTGTTCCACTGATCGTCGTATCGAAAACATTTTCCAACCTTGCTGTTGTAAATGTCAGGGGGTGCAGTGCCTTAACTGTTATCAAGGAAATGGCCGCGTGCCCCAGGTATACAGCAATACCATTCACCAGTCCTGCCAGCCCCGCTACAGCCGGATTCCGACACAGGCCCTTTTTCCCTAATCCAGCAACAACTAATGAGCCCTCCAGGAATCCAACAAGGTAAGGGTAGCCCAAATAAACGGCAACAACCACAACAAAACCAAAAATAACTAGGAACCAGTTAATAAATCCACACACAGATGTCAGCAGTGTGGGTGCGGCTGCAACGATACCTCCGACAAACCCTACACCAATCCCCAGGTAATGGGCAGCAATACCCACGACAAAGTTAATGATTGGTGCCAGGATAAACATCAGGAGCACCGCCATGCCCGGGCATTTACCGCTGAGTTTTGGCGCGTGGGCACGGATTTTCTCAGGGATCAACGGTAATCCCGGTTTACCATATGCTTGTTCGGGTTTTTGATTGATAACTTCTGGTTGGGCCATTGTTCTTCTCCTTCTTTCCGGTTAAATGAATAAACACAAGATCAAATGCAAATCCACCCTCCTGTGGAAATATTCAGCTAAATAACGATAAAGGATGACATTAAAATAAGGTTAACCCCATTAAATCATAATTTTGAAGTTTTATCAAATGTTTGATTAAATTATTATAAATTTTGATAAAAAAGGGCTGGCGTAAAAATTTCTTGATACATCCCCTGCCTTTCCAAATGTGCACGTACATCCACACACAAATGGCACTTGCCTGCGTACCCATCTCTTAAAGGCATATATCCATAGGTCTCAGCCGCGATTTCAAAGAGCCCAAACGGGCCATTATTGGCTAAAATTTGAACAGCCAAAGGTAATTTCCCCATCCGGTATTGGTCGACCATTGAATCCAGACCATGCCAATCCCCCAGGCTGATCCCACCACAGAAGCCTGGTATAAAATTACCATACAGGTCCATGTGAGAATGCTGGGAAAAAAGCAGTTCTTGCCGGCAGGATTCATTCTCAAAGGACTCCGCTGGTCGCTTTGGGATCCACTTTCCCAGGCGGTAGCCAGCCCTTCCCCCGCTGATCAATCCAAAACCCATCCATAACCGAAGACCGGCTTGCTGCTTTCCATACATCTCGATATAGCGGTTAAGCGGAATCTTTTCTTTGAGCCCATACTGTGACATCTCTGGCACTGGCAGCCATTCTGATTGGTAAGCCATCACCCGTTCAGCACCAAAGACCGACCTTGCGGCGGAGATCCCATGCAGGGTCTGTTCCAAAGGAATTGATTCCTGGTGAAATGGCGAAACGCTGACCAGCACCGCCATCATCCCGGCATCTCTTAATTGCTGAAAACGGTCGGCAGCAAACTCATAACGTTTAACCCAACCTGCATTCGTCTCAACATAAACAGGGATACCCAGTTGATGAGCGATTCGCGCCGCTTTGAGCAGCAGTGGAAAGTTTAGAAACGGTTCGCCCCCGGTGAGATGTACCTGGAATCCCTCGCCCCAACAAGCCTTTTCATTTTCCAGGGCAGTCTGCACGGCATCCTCAGTCATCCAGTCATGCCAGTTTGGACTGCAGTTGTAAATACAGTGTGCACAGTTCGCCATGCACCGATAGCTGAGGATCAGCCCGATGTCCCTGGGTTTCAGTGCAGAGGCTTGGCGGTTTTGATGTTCAAATTTCATACCGTGTCATTATAATAGGTAATATCAGGAAGGCGGAGATCATGATTATATGGAAAACCCACCCGTGTCCAGTCACAGAACCGAGTGGGTTGGCTATTTTACGCCGGCCAGATCTTTCGTCCGCCGCCCGGAGGCGTGATGCTGTCTATCACTGCCATTTCCTCGTGTGTCAGGTCCGGTAGTAAAGCGGTTCTTACGTTCTCCTTAAGCTGGGAGATGCGCTTAGCGCCAGGGATCGCCACCGTTACGGCTGGATGATGCATCACGAATTGGATCGCCAGCTTGGCCAGTGAGCGTTCTTCCGTCTCCAACGGTTTGAGCTGTTCCACCTTTTTGAGATCATCCAGGAAGATCTTGTGTTCATCTTCATTCTTGATCCAATTTTGGCGGAAATCACCATCTTCGAAGGTCGTATTTTCATCGAATTTCCCAGTCAGTATGCCCATTGCCAGCGGTCCACGCACCAGCACACCCAGATCATTCGCAAGGGTATATGGGAAAATTTCTTTCTCCGGGGTCCGGTTCAGAATTGAATAATCAATTTGTAGGGTCGCCGTTTTGTTGTCAGCATTGAATGCCTTTAGATAATCAAAATCGCTGGTACTGACGCCATAAGCCCGGATCTTGCCTTGCTGCTGTAATATCTGAAAGCCTTCAACAAAGATTTCCATATTCGGTTCTCTATAATCGATATGACACTGCATAACATCGATATAATCCGTCTGGAGTCGTTGCAGGTTGCTTTCCACACCTGCAATCAGCTTATCGACCGTGTCATAGGCGCTGACATCATTTTCACGGTCAAACCCCACCCAACCAATCTTAGAGGTGACCACAAATGCATCCCGCCGGCCTTGCATGGCTTTCCCCAGCAATTTTTCGCTGTGCCCCATGCCGTAAACATCAGCGGTATCAAAAAGGTTGATCCCCATATCGAGCGCGGCTGAGATCATATCCAGGGAATCCTGGTCATCGACCGGGCCCCACTCATCACCGCCTACTGCCCATAAGCCAACACCAAGTTTTGTGACTTCGATACCACTTTTTCCCAATATTCGTTTTTCAATTTCCATATTTAATCCTCCGACTTTTTTAATGACAATTTACTTTTTATTAAAATTCCACATTTCCGGTCTGCCGTGAGTAAACTCGGGATGAAGCATTTTCCATGAAGAACCCTCCCAATCCACCTGTATGTTCATGATGATGATGCAGAATTGCCAGGGTTTCAATCCGCGACCGGTAAATCCTAAGTACATAAGCATTATCAGCAAAGTTCCCCGATTGCCCGACATCTGGCATGAGGATAAACCCCTATTTTCTATATAAATGACAACCCATGATCTGTTCTCAGCATTGGGTTACCTGGATTGGCATGATTACAAGTAAGGTTTTGAATCACATTAATCCTCCCGTTAAATATACCTTTTTCAGATTCATTATTGTATATCAATCTATGATGATGCCATGATAATGGCAGATAAACTTGAATAAGATCAGACAAGTAATCTATACGAGGTTTTTGTGCGGGGAAGACAAAAAAATGACCCGCAAATTAATGGCAGCTTGCGGGTCATTACATGTAATTCCGGTCAAATTAGTTTAGATCACAAATTTTCCGTCCTTATAAAGCAAGTCACCATCAACCCGGATCTCACTGTCTTCTTTCATATCACACAGCATATCCCAGTGAATGGCGGACTCGTTCTTCCCGAGGGTTTCAGCGATGCTAGCGCCTAATGCCATATGGATCGTGCCCCCCATTTTTTCATCAAACAGCATATGTTTTGTAAAGCGTTGAATGCCATTATTCGTTCCGATCGCAAATTCACCTACATATCGAGCACCTTCATCCACTTCCAGCTGGCTCAACAGGGTTTCTTCGTTCTTTGCTGCGTTTGCCTCAACAACCCTGCCATCCTTAAATACCAGGCGGACGTCTTCAACTTCCCGTCCCATATGGATAGCCGGGTAAGAAAATTCAACCCAGCCATTAACACTGTCCTCAACCGGGCCTGTAAAGACTTCGCCATCCGGCATATTCTTCTTTCCATCTGAATTGACAAACAGCCTCCCATCAATGGACATGGTTAAGTCCACATGCGGGCCCTTGACCGTCAGCGCTTTTCGTCCATCCAGCCAATCCACGACAACCTGCTGCTTCTGATGAAACTTCTGCCATTCAGTCACCGGGTCATCCCGGTCAGCGAAGGTTGCGCTGTAAACAAAATCTTCATATTCGCTCAGGCTCATATCCGCTTCCTGGGCATTGGCATTATTGGGGAACATCGAACCCGTCCAGCGAACTTCACCTGCTGCAGAACGCTTCATAAAATTCACAAACAGATCTCTGCGTGCAGCTTGTGCTTTCCCAATTTTCTCGGGATCCACATTTGTCAGACTGCGCGTATTATCTGTCCCAAATAGGCTGATCAGCACATCGGCTTTATTGTAAACAAACTCATTAAACGGGGAGACCCAGCAAAGCTGCTCATCATTGGCGGTTTTATAGAAAATCTCGCTCAATTTTGTATCGCCAAATAAGGTGTTAGGATTGCCGCCAGCCTTCAATACAAACCGGTAGATCTCTTCAATCATGGGGGCGGCAAGCATATCTCCCTGGATGATCACCCAATCACCTGGTTTTACTTCAACACTGTAATTAACGAGAACATCTGCCAGTTTTACTGCTCGTGGATCAATCATTAAGTTCACCTCTTCTTTTGATTAGAGAATCTTCTATTCCATTTTACAATATTTTCACTAAAACAACGGATTTAAAAAAACAGAACCGCTATCTCAAGCGCTTCTGTTATATTTCAATAAGGCAATCTAGCTTCTTAATTCAGCATCAAGCTCTTCGTTAAGCAAGCGGATTATTTTATTGCGCACCTTCAACACTTCCTTATCCGTCAATGTTCGATCAGGGGCAATATAAGTCAGGTTGAAAGCCAGGCTCTTCTTGCTTTCTCCGAGCTGCTTTCCCCGGTAGATATCAAATAGCTGAACCTTTGCCAGGGTCTCACCACCACCTTTTTTGATCACTTCTTCAACCCGATCAGCAGTGATATCCTCATCGACCACAACAGCTAAATCTTCCAGGACGGGTGGGTAGGTCGGCACCGCTTCAACATCAAACAAAATCCGGCCAGCTTTCAATAGCGGTTCCAGTTCAAACTCGGCTGCATAAACAGGTGGTTCTGCCATCTCATAATTCGCTTTAACCAGCGGATGCAGCTCACCCATCACGCCTACAATATCATCACCGATTAATACCTCAGCCGACTTCCCAGGGTGGAAGCTGGGGTGCGTTGCGGCACGGTATTGAACTTCATCAATATGCAGGCCAGACATCATGCCTTCAATCACACCTTTCATATCATAAAAATCCATGGTGGTAGGTTGATCCCCTTGCCATGAAGGCATCTCCCGCAATCCGGTCAATCCAATCGAAAGCATCATCTTCTCTTCCGGTAACTGCTTTCCCGTGATGGGGTGGAAGACCGGTCCAATTTCAAACAGCACAAGGCGGTTGCTGAGACTGCAGTTATATTCAATGATCTCCAGCAGCGTTGCCAGGATGCTTCGGCGCATCACACGGCGTTCAACGGTGATAGGGTTCTGGATCTCGAGATATGCCACTTCAGTCGCCATATCATCAGGCGGGAACCGGCGAGCCTCACGCTCAGGGGCAGTCATCCGGTAAGCAACCAGTTCCTGCAAGCCCAGGTCCACCAGCAGTTCCCGCAGCTTATCCTCCATCAGCATAAGTTGATCAACTTTCTGAGGTGGCAGCGGTTGGTTCAAGCGCCTTGCTGGTATCCTGTCATAGCCGTAGATCCGGCTGACCTCTTCCAGCAGGTCTGCCCGACCGATGATTCCATCATGGATATCCACACGGTGGGATGGCGTTTTGGTCGTGATCACATCACCATCAATATCACACTCAAATTCCAGTCGGGATAATATTTCCGCAATCTCGCCAGGCTTTAAAGCAGTACCGAGACTGTCATTGACCCAGGATGCCGAAAGCGCAACAACGGGGTCTACCTGGGGATTCGGGTATTTGTCCACGAGTCCTTCTGCAATGACGCCACCGCCCCATTCCTGCATCCGCTTCAGGCACAGGCGGACCCCTTTCTCAGACATTGCAGGGTGAATGCCCCGGCTGAAGCGGTAACCCGCCTCTGAATTGAGCTTGAGCTTGCTGACAGTCTTGCGAACATTGATAAAATTCCATGACGCACCTTCCAGCAGGATATTTTCCGAGCTCCCACCGACCTCGCTCTCTTCTCCCCCCATAACCCCAGCGATAGAAAGCGGTCCTGCGGTATCGGTGACCAGTTCCATCTCTGGGTCAAGCGTTCGTTCGATATCATCCAATGTCACCAGTGTCTCCCCCTGTTTTGCCGTGCGCGTGATGATGGTCGGAGTCTCTCCGCCTGCGCGGGCTACTAGGCTGTCATAGTCAAAAGCGTGCAGGGGCTGACCCAGTTCAAGCATCACATAGTTGGTTGCATCCACAACGCAGTTGATCGGCCGCATACCCGCCAGGTTCAACCGTCGTCTGATCCAGTAAGGGCTGGGCTGAATTGCGATACCCTCGATCATTCCCAAAACGAACCGGGGGTTCAGTTCGGGGTCTTGTATTTTAAGATCAATCCTGCCCGCCAGTGACTTGCCGGTCATCTGAATTTGATCGTCCGGGTAACTGAGCGGTTTTCCGGTTGCAGCAGAAATTTCCCGGGCAACGCCAAGCATGCATGCATCCCGGACCATGTTAGGAAGTGTGTCCACAGATAAAACAGCATCGCCCATATAGTCCACCAGCGGTGTACCCGTTGGGGCATCATCATCCAGCAGGATCACGCCCTCATGTTCGTCAGAAATGCCTAATTCCTTTTCAGAACAAATCATCGAAAAGGAGTCAACGCCCCTGATTTTCATCCGCTTGAGGGTAGTGAGCTTTCGCCCAGGCTCATGACCATCATAAAGAACCGCACCCTCCCGTGCATACGCGACTTTAAGCGGTTTCTCCAGAGGACCTTTCCCTCTGTAATCATACAGGTTCGGCGCGCCGGTCAGGACAATGATCTCCTCATCCCCATCATTCAAACGGCACAGCACCAGGCGGTCAGCGTTGGGATGCGGCATGACTTCATCCACCTGGGCCACGATAAATTTATCCTTTGGCCAGGATAAACCGGTATATTTGAATTCGTGCTTCTCACCGGCCGGCTTTGGCATGCCTACCAGGTGAATCTCATCCACCTCAAGCCCAACCATCGTCATGACCTTAGCCAGTTCCTCCAGCCCCAGATCTTCAATATCGACATAATCTTTAATCCAAGTTAATGGTACGTTCATATGTTCCTCATTTATCTCTATTCTTCGTGTTAACCTTCTGAGTCGGTAGCAGGTAACAGGTATCAGGTATCAGGACAAACTTAAACAAACTGCTATGGTTCATAAATATCATCCTGTTGCGGGGAATCATGAAATGAATTAAGGCTCTTTTGATTCCTCAGATGGGCTATGTATCCATTAAGCATTTTCCCTAATTCTGATAATCTCACCTGGTATTTTTCGTGGGTCTGATCATCAATGTAACAAAGTCGGTGGGCTAACACTAAATGGGTTTTTGTTTCCGCCATCGAACCTCTGGCGATATAACAGAAATGAATGGTTTCCTGAAAAATGTACCGTCCATAACCCTCTGCAATATTCGCAGGAATACTCTGAACGGACCTTCGCAGCTGTGAAGCCAATGCCCACTTTTCATCGTTTGGGAAAAGAGAAATGACATCCTGGCAAACATCAACAGCAAAATCAAGCGCCTTCTGCCATACCACTAATGATTCAAGCCCTCTCGTTTTCTGATCCATTATTAAAAACTCAATTCCTTTATTGCCGTTTACCTAATCGCCTAATTCCTA
This sequence comes from Anaerolineaceae bacterium, assembly GCA_016841445.1. Lineage (GTDB taxonomy): Bacteria > Chloroflexota > Anaerolineae > Anaerolineales > Anaerolineaceae > Brevifilum. The sequence goes on along the minus strand of JAENZD010000006.1, from coordinate 14,978 downwards.
ATCATCTAATTCCTGATTTCTACGATTAGAATTGTTTCAGAAACCTTATATCATTATTCCTAAAATGCCGGATGTCATCGATCCGGTAGCGCATCAGCGTGCTGCGGTCAATACCCATACCAGCGGCGAAACCGGAATAGACTTCCGGGTCATACCCGCCGTATTCCAACACAACCGGGTGGACCATGCCGCAACCCAGGATCTCCAGCCAGCCGGTTTCCTTACACACCGGGCAGCCTGTACCACCGCAAACAAAGCAGCCTACATCCATCTCTGCGCTGGGCTCAGTAAATGGGAAATGGGAAGCCCTTAAACGAAGGCGGGCATCTTCGCCAAACAAGCGCTTCGCGAAATCTTCCAACGTGCCTTTCATCTCGGCAAACGTCACCTTTTCGCCCACAACCAAAACCTCTACCTGGGCGAATTCAATTTCGCTGCGTGCTGAAAGCTGTTCATAGCGCATGGTTGCCCCGGGCAAAATCGCCCGGATGGGTTCAGGAGCATGCTCCCGCATCACATGAATTTGGCCTGGTGAGGTATGCGTGCGCAGCAATACCCCGTCCGTCTTGGTGTAAAAGGTATCCCACATATCCCTTGCTGGGTGGTAAGGGGGCATATTCAAGTACGTAAAGTTATAATCGTCCGTCTCCACCTCTGGTGAGCGGTATACCTGGAACCCCATATCACCAAAAATGCGGGTGATCCGTCCCAGCACCTGCGTAAGTGGGTGCAGACGTCCACGGGTCACCGGACGTCCTGGCAAGGTCACATCCAACTGCTCTGTCGCCAGGGCTTTTTTCAGCGCTTGCTCTGCCAGCACCCCTTGTTTTTCTTCCAGAGCGGATTCCAATGCCTGCCTGACCTCGTTCGCTGCCTTGCCCATTAATGGGCGCAGGTCTTTATCCATTTTGCCCATGCTGCTGAAAACCCCCATCACGGCTGAACTGCGCCCGAGGTGCGCAACGCGCCATGCTTCCAGGTCTTCTTCCCTCGAAACCTCGACCAGGGCTGCAAGGGCTGTAGATTTGATCTGCTCTAATTTTTCAATTGCCTGTTCTTTTTCTGCCATACAAACCATCCTCCATCAATTGTTAATACCTGCTGCGGGTCCTATTAAACAAAGCACCCGTCCTATAAAAAGGACGGGATGACCGCGGTACCACCTTTATTTGACTGCACAGGCTCACTGTACAATCCACTCTTCACCAACAACCACAAGAGGCAATTGGCTGCCCCGATAACGCAGGACCTTGCGGCCCAGACTAACAGCAGTAAAAACTGCCTTCACCTGGGCGGCTCAAGAGGGAACTTCATCCAGGTTCAGAAGGGTATGGGTCTCAGTCATGCCCACGCCGCCCTGTCAGCTTCCGCCGGTTTACTTTCCTCTGTCACAGCCGATCATTTCTATAAGTTGGTTAAATTATGCATAATAAGCAAAGGATTGTCAAGCCAAATTGATAGTTGTATTACAAATCAAAAAAACCACCTTCTGTTATAATTTTTTCAGAATATTCGCAGGAATCGGCGCTTCTGATAAAATATGATTGCTTCTGGGAGGTTTTGATAGTCTTTTTATGTAGAATCATATTTGCTTAACCTACATCGCTACGAAAGAAGGAATATTAAATGATTGAAAACGATACGAAAAATGACTCAAAATCGAATATCACCTTCAAACACCCTGCTCTTGTGCTGATTCTATCGCTGGTCATCTGGATCATTTTCGACCAGGCGACCTGGGAGAGGGCATTCGGCTTGCAGTTCTTATTGACGACCCTACTAATTTTGATCGGCTTATTCATCCTGATCAGGGTCGAGAAGAAAAAAGTGCCCTGGGCATCCTGGCTTTTGCTCATTCCAACCCTCTTTGGCGCTGTGATGACAGTCATTCGCCGGGAGGGCAGCACAACCTTCTTCAATATCGTGCTGACGCTCTTGAGCCTGTTATTGATCGCCCTGACCTTGGATAGTGGTGCATGGCTCCGGTATCGCTTCCAGGATCTCTTTATGGGCATCTTGCAGCTGATTGCTTCAGCCATCATCAGCCCGGTACGTTCGGTTATACAGAAAGTCAAACAACAAAAGAGATCAGACTCTGATGGCAAAAACCGGATGTGGGTCCGGATCAGGCCTTATTTAATCGGCCTTTTGATCGCATTCCCACTTGTCTGTATTTTAGGTGCACTGCTTTCAAGCGCAGATATGGTCTTTAATGACCGTATCTCCAACATGATCGATTGGATCAGCATCGAAAATTTAGGTGAGATCATCTGGCGTTCGATGTATATCATCATTCTGGCTTACTTACTCGCTGGCGCATACTTGCATGCCTTATATCGCAGTGCTGATCACAATGAATTGGATGAGAATAAGTCTGGGATTAAACCCTTCCTAGGAAGTATTGAAGCATTTGTCGTTCTCGGGTTAGTTAACCTTTTATTCCTCAGTTTTATCATCATCCAATTTCGCTATTTCTTTGCCGGCGACGCCAATATCTCTTTCGATGGTTTCACTTATGCCGAATATGCCAGGCGCGGATTTTTTGAACTGGTCGCAGTCGCCCTCATCAGTTTAGGTATTTTCTACCTCCTGGGCCTGTTCACTAAACGCCAAAAACCTGTTAAGAAGCTAATTTTCTCAGCCCTCGGCATTCTCTTAATTATCCAGGTTGGATTTATGCTTGTTTCAGCGTTTCAACGGCTCACATTATACGAAAATGCGTATGGCTTCACAACCCTGAGAACCATCACCCACATCTTCATGATCTGGTTAGGTGTACTGCTTTTGGCTGCCGTCGTTATGGAAGTAACCAACCAGTTCAAGCGGATGGCATTGGCCATTTTCCTGGTATTTTTTGGATTTACAGTAACCCTGAACCTGCTCAATGTCGATCGCTTTATTGTCAGTCGAAATATCGAGCATGCCATAGCAGGCAATGCCCTGGATGCCAGGTACCTGGTAGGGAATATGAGCAGTGATGGCATTCCTGAAATGTTTGCATATCAGGATAAAACCGAAACACCCGAAGAACTGCAAAATGCGCTGGAAGCCAGCCTGACATGTTATTATGCAGCGAATGATGATACGTTTGGCAATGAAAAGTATTGGTCAGAGTGGCATCTATCCAGGATCAGGGCAGAAAATCGCTTTGATCAAGAAAAGGATGTCCTTGAATCCTACCCATTCAAAACTCGCAGCGAAAAAATATACTATGAAGAAAATGGAAAAGAGATACAGGACACCATTAACAGCTATTTTATCATTGTGGATGATGTAGAAATCTGGTGTAATTCTGATGAGATTGGAGAATAAGAGCGCAAACAATAAATATTAATTATATGCTGCTCGCCAAACCTCATCAGCCATAACTATTACCAGTTACACCTCCCTTGAAGGAACCTTATAAGTCCCAGGGGAGGTGTTTGTTTCCTATCTGTATCAATTTGAGACTTAAAACATTAAACCGCAGTCATACTCTACCAGGTTCTTCGTAGAACCAATAGAAATCAGATGTGGGTCTTTTCGGTTGATCGAATATGTACTTTCATAAAACCCACCCCATTTCGTGAACCACACAGCCCTGATTTCAACCGTTTCCTCGCCAATACTTACAGTGGGTGTGGGATTGATCCTGCTGGCTTTTGACCGCTGCTGCCTGGATAAGGGAATGAATGGATCTGATATATCCTCAATAATGTCATCAAGAGCTTTTTCGGTCGCCACAAAGATTGTATCATTGTATTCCGCATGCCAGAACAAGTAGAATTGGTTTCCCATCACATCCAACAGAAGCAATTGCAGATACCCCAACTCGCTGCCGTCCGTTTGAACATGAGCTAGATAATTGCAATCCAATCCCAGCCCATTTCCCTGCAAACATTCTCCTCGATCTTCAAGGTAAGCCTGGTAGCTCGGGTAGGGGCTATCCGTTGAATGATAGGCATACAGGATAGGATAACCGCCCATGAAATCATATTGGTAAACATAGGCTAATTTGTATCCATCCGTCATCCAAATATGATCCAGAATTTCAAAGACGGACATCAGGTCAAATTCCCCGCCCTGGAAAGTCGGATTTTCGTCCATGAAATGGTCAGGAAGTGAGATAGAACTGAATAAGTTCTGCAGATCTGTAATATTTTTCTGCCACGTTATCGATAGTGTGTCGGGTTCTGATGTTTCTTCCTGAACATCCGGTGTGATCTGATCTCCTTTGAAGCGGCCAATCCATTCACTCAAAGGAATGTCTGCTGAACAAGCTAATAGAGCGAGTAAAACCAGCAAATGAAATAATAAAAACACCTTCTTCACGTCCCACCTCCGACCAATCCAATCATTCCCAGTCCATTTGAGCTACCTTCTCCACCCAAACCGTTAAGTCAGGTGTCAGGATCAGGAGAACATAGGATAGGGAAATTAATCAACTTAACACTAGTATATATTTCTCCATTTTAGATGTCAATTACTCTCGTTTTTCAGATCAACACAAATGGGTTTGCTCATTTTAGATTTATAGTGTAATTCGATATAATGTTAAGCAGGTACACTTTCCGTGACGAGATGTTCCTTTTTGTGTTGTATTTTCAAATGCAAACTTTATCCTGATGGAGGACTTGATGAATAAATCAGAAAATGCTGTTCGAAAATTACTTGCTTCCGCAGACATTGAAGTCAATGGGAACCGGCTATGGGACATTCAAGTTCACGATCCAAGGCTCTACGAACGTATTTTGCGGGACTCCTCTCTTGGGTTGGGTGAATCTTACATGGATGGCTGGTGGGATTGCCAATCCATTGATTCATTCATAGACCGTGTCCTCAGGGCGAATCTGCGTGAAAAAGTTGAAAACGACATGAAGATCGCTTTTCAAGTCCTCAAGGCTAAATTATTTAACCGGCAGTCCAAATTAAAATCAATAGAGGTTGCTGAGCGTCATTACGACCTTGGTAATGACCTCTATAAGGTGATGCTCGACAAACGCCTGAATTACACCTGTGCCTACTGGAAAGATGCGGATAATCTTGATGACGCTCAGGAAGCCAAACTCGAACTCGTCTGCCAGAAGATTGGCATCTACCCCGGGATGCGAATCCTGGAACTGGGCTGCGGCTGGGGCAGCTTTGCAAAGTATGCTGCTGAAAAGCATGGCGCTTCTATCGTTGCTTTCAACATCTCAAAACAGCAGGTTGCTTTGGGACGCGAGCTCTGTAAGGGTTTGCCTGTTGAACTTAGGCTGCAGGATTATCGCGAGGCTGAAGGGGAATTTGATGCGGTCATCTCCATTGGCATGATGGAGCACGTGGGATATAAAAACTACCGCACATACTTTGAGGTCGTTGACCGCTGTCTGAAGAAAGACGGGGTTGCCTTCTTCCATACCATTGGCAGCAATAAGAGCATCAAAACAGGGGAAGCCTGGACGGATAAGTATATTTTCCCCAACGGGCAGCTGCCATCCATTGCGCAATTGAGCAAAGCCATCGAAGGGATGTTTGTCATAGAGGATTGGCACAACTTCGGTCAATACTACGACCCAACCCTGATGGCCTGGCATGCGAACTTCAACAATGCCTGGCCGCAGCTCAAAGAGAAGTATTCCGATCGCTTCCGGAGGATGTGGAATTATTACCTGCTGAGCAGCGCCGGAGGCTTCCGCTCCCGATCACAGCAGCTCTGGCAGGTCGTACTGACCCGAGTTGGTACACCTCAACCCGATTGCCGCTTGAAGTAGAAAAATGATGATCGAAAGAGAAGTCATCATTGAGGGAGGCGGTCCGGCAGGTGCTGCATGCGCCTGGCGTCTAAAGCAGTATCAATTCAGTCCCCTCATCCTGGAAAAATCAAATTTTCCTAGAGCCAAACCCTGTGCGGGTTGGCTTACACCAAAAGTTTTCGAGCTTCTGGAGACCGATCCCACTAATTACCCCTTTGGTTTGACCCATTTTAATTCCTTCAAAATTTCTCTTCTGGGAATCAAATTCCGACTGTCTACCCATCAATACGCGATCCGCAGGATCGAGTTTGATTCCTGGCTTATAGACCGGGCAGATGTCGAAGTCCGCCAGCACCAGGTCCGGAAAATCGAGAAAACTTCATCCGGTTACACTATTGACGGTCTATTTCATACAAAATTCTTAATCGGCGCCGGCGGGACTCGCTGCCCCGTCCGCCAAAACTTTTTCAAACGTATCCCTTCCCACCAATCAGACCGCCTGATCATCGCGAAGGAAGAAGAGTTCCGTTATCCAATAAAGGATAAAGATTGTCATTTGTGGTTTTTTGAAAATGGCTTGCCGGGTTATGCCTGGTATGTTCCAAAAATGGATGGCTATGTCAACGTGGGGATTGGCGCGAGCGCTTCCGGTCTGAAGAAAAAGGAGAAAACGTTAAACGCTTACTGGAATCAGCTGGTTGAGGATTTAGCCACTGCCAAAATCGTCAATGACCATCCATATCAGCCCCTGGGGTACAGCTACTACCTGCGGGAGGCATCACAGCCACCACAAATTGATAATGCCTTCCTGATCGGCGATGCACTGGGGTTAGCGACCCGTGACATGGGTGAAGGAATCGCGCCAGCTATCGAAAGTGGACTACTGGCTGCTGACGCCATCATCCATAACAAAAAATATAGCACATGCTCAATCCCACGCTTTTCTTTTCCCTCCCTAATACGGCTCAGGTCATAAAAACCAGATCTTTTGTAAATAAAGAGGTCATGATAACAATCTAAAACTTCCCCTTGACAGGTGGCGTAAACGCGCATATACTATACCCCAGTATAGTATATGGAGGTACTTTTTTTATGCCGATTTACGAATATCGTTGCTCTGATTGTGGTAATGAGTTTGAGAAGCTGATGGGTTTTTCAGACCCTAATGCCAACGCGCCTGAGTGCCCAACCTGTCAATCTCAAAACACCCGTAAACGCCTTTCAACCATCGCATCCTATAGCAGCTCGGGCAGTTCCCAGGGTTATAGCTCATCAAGCTGCGGCTCATCAGGCGGGTTTCGCTGAGGTGGTTAGCGATTATCAGACCGGTGGTCTGAAAAGGAAGATGATGATTCAAACAAAGAATCCAGAGGTTAAAGCACAAATCAGGAACCGGCTTTCCCGGATCGAAGGCCAGTTGAGAGGTGTACAAAAAATGATCGATGAGGATCGTGACTGTAAAGCCATCATCCAGCAGTTGATCGCGATCCGTGCAGGGATTCATTCTGCCAGCATCAAGTTCATGCAGGATGTTGCCAATGACTGTCTCCTCAACACACAGGACCCAATCAATCCTGAAATGCAGAAGATCCAGGTGGCTGACCTGATCCAAATACTCGGAAAACTCTCATAGGTAGTTTCAAAGGAGAAACAATGGCAAGCGATACAACATTAAGATGGGTTCCCGGAAGCAAGCGGTTCATCTCAACCGACTCCACCGGTCATTCCTTGGTGATGTCGTCACCCGATGAAAATACCGGCATGAAACCTTCTGAGCTCCTGCTTTCCGCCCTGGCTGGCTGCACATCCTTTGATGTCGTGGATATCCTGGCAAAGAAGCGAATGCCGCTTTCATCCCTTGAAGTTCGGGTCAGTTCTGAACAAGACGCCGACCCGCCGTGGACCTTCCGTAAAATCCATATGCATTTTCTTGTTAAGGGTGACAACCTGTCAGAGAAAGACGTTCAAAAAGCAATCGTCCTCTCTGAAGAGAAATACTGTTCCGTTGCTGCAACGATAAGGGAAAAAGTCGATATCTCCACCAGCTTTGAATTAATAGAAGGCTAACTTTTATCTTTTTTTCTGTAATGATGTTCAGGTGTTAAGGGCATAAACCCCTCCCCCAGGGCCTCCTGGGCTTGACCAATAACCATGAATGCCTTGGGGTCAATCTCATGGACCAATATTTTCAACCGATTTATTTCCATTCTTGAAACAGCACAATAAATAACCGAGCGGGGCTCGCCGGTATACCCCCCAGTCCCGGATAAAATCGTCACACCCCTTTCTAAATCCGTAAAAATGGCTTTCTTAACAGCATCTGTCTCCGTTGTAATGATGATCGCTGTCCGAATGATATTTGTGCCTTGCAGCGCAACTTCTGCAGCCAATCCACTCACATAGATCAAGACCAATCCATAGAGCGCTTTCGTCCAGCCAAACACAAAGCCAGCCCCAAGAACAACGATTGAATCGGTGATCAAATATGCCTGCGAAATCGTAATTCCGAAATGGTGATTGAGGATCCTTCCGAGGATATCCGTCCCACCGCTTGTCCCGCGGCCTCGATAAACAATTCCCAGGCCAATGCCAAGCAGCAATCCACCATAGAGGGTATTCAACAAAAGGTCGTCTGTCACACCTCCGCTTGGAAGGAAAAAAATCAACACATCAGTGAAAGCTGAGAAAGAAACGATGGATAATACCGTACGTAGCGCAAAACGTTCTCCACCCAGATACTGCCAGCCGAGAACAAAAAGCGGAATATTGCCAATTAAAACCATCATACCGATCGGAAAACCGCTGTAATGGTTGAATAACTGCGCCAGACCGCTGATACCGCCGCTTACCAGGTCAGCGGGGATAAGAAACAGCCTGAGAGCCAGTGCCTGAATAAAGGCGCCCAGCAATATCAATACATAGTCCCAAAGGGCTCGTTTTGAAACATCAATCCTGGATATTAATTTCTTGACTTGAGTTAAGTCTCTTTTCATATCTTCTCTGATAAATGATGAATGGATAAGGTAAAAACCCACACCATTATACCTTCAGGACACAATGAAGGTGTCTATCTAATGAAGTAATAATGGCCGTCCTCCTACCCAAGGATCATTCTCGAAAACATTTCTGATTGCATCAATGGATTTCATTTCATTTTGATATCGCTAAGTGCTTGACTTCGAACGTATGTTCGTGTATTATTAAAGCAAATAAATAGCACAAATGAGCAGTAGTATAAGAAGGAGCCTGATATGATGGCAAGAAGGAAAGCAGGTTTAAGCGAGAGACATAAAAAAATCCTTAAATTCCTGGAAAAATTTCAGGATGACAATGGATTCCCGCCATCGATACGCGAAATTGGTGAGAATACCAATATCAGCTCAACATCTGTGGTTAATTATTATCTCAACCAGCTTGAAGAGATGAAATACATTGAACGTGAGAGCAATGTTTCTCGGGGTATTCGCCTTATGCGCAATTTAGAAGGCAGTTTGCATAAAGCAACCCAGGCTATTTCTGATATGTTCACGGTGCCGGTCGTCGGCCGGATCGTTGCAGGTGAACCCGTACCTGTACCATCATCTGATTTCAGCTATTATGACCAGGAAACCGGGATTGATATTGCCCGAAGCCTGCTGCCACCGAAAGAAAAAACGGAAGACCTGTTTGCACTCGAAGTCCAGGGGGATTCCATGATCGACGCCATGGTTAACGACGGTGATATCGTTGTTATGCGCCCGATCACAACAGCTGAAAACGGTGAGATGGTTGCTGTCTGGTTATCTGATCGTGATGAGACAACGCTGAAATACTTCTTTAACGAAAACGGCAAAGTTCGTCTGCAGCCAGCTAACCCCCTGATGAAACCAATCATCATTGATGACCCAGCCCATGTTCAGGTCCAGGGAAAAGTAGTGCTGGTCATCCGCCGGATGGAAAGTGCATAAGTTTTTCTAAAAGCTTACTCTCCATCTCTATCATAAACAATCTCCTTATCATTATCTCTTGCAAGCCAGGTGATTGCCTTAGCATTTCCATCTTCGCCTAATTCAAAACGGATATTATATTCTGCATCCCCAGTGAATAGCGTTTCAGAAATAGGCAGCATTTTCGAAAGTCCGATACCCCCGTTTTGAGACAGATGAAGAAAGCCATCTTTATAAGTTATTGCCCAACCCCGATAATTGCCAGTATATTTTCTTAACTGTTTCTCGCTTATAATATGAGGCTGATTTTCCGCTTTTAATCTATCAAGAGACCATTCCAACCGATGCTTTTGATCCTGGGAGACAGACATTCCGATAAGACTTTCCATCGCAAGTGTATGTGCTATGGAAAGCGCTTTATCACCTGTAACCTTCACATCTGGTTCAACACCAACGCCTTCCCAATCGGTTTGTGTGACCGGGTTCTTTGAATATGAATTGGGCAGCACAATAACAAAGCCTTCCGGCGTTCCCATCCATTTCACACCATGAGCACCACCACCCGTTTGTTCTCCAACAATAATCGCTCTGCCATGATGTTTAAGCGAATAAGCCATATCTTCACCACCTGAGAAAGTTCTGGCGCTTGTTAAGACGTAGACTGGAATATCGGGGAGTCTTTTCCCTGGGACATAAGGATATGTCCATTCTTGCTGTTCTGGTATTTCATCCCGTGTATATCTAGTCAACATCAGCTTTGGCCTTTTTCTTTGATCAAATAAATAGCTTTCAAAGAACTGGACGGTAAATGGATCACCGCCAACGCATTCTCGAAGATCTATTATCAAGGCATCCGATCCTGATAAAAACGTCATAGCTGAAACAACCGTATCTCCTGCCATGGGCGCTGGTGCAAAACATTGAATATTGATATACCCCACATTGCCTTGAAGGTATTCAAGTTTCTGTATGCCATAATTATAGAATTTAAGGTTCGACCACCAGTCATCTTCGTATTTTTCGTGATACTGCTCATCTTTATCCAATTCAATCAGTTCATTGGATTTTTCTTGATCATAATAAACTAAGAAATGGTAATCACCCGAGCAGTTTCTTACATCCTGGGATAAGGCTTCACCAAAACTTGAATGTTTAGCGCATTGATCATATTTGCCACGCTTGAGTTTTTGTTTTATATCGTCAGCTATTTTGTTGGCAACTCTCCTATCGATATAATGATCAATAAGTATGCTTAAAATACTTTCAATGACCCTTGCCTTCATCTCAGAGTTAAGGGGCTTTGTCATAATAAACCTCCAGCGTTCATCTGTTTTTGACGGCTAAATTTCAGATAATCCTCCATACATTATACAATAAATAATTTGTGATATTCTTAAACGCAAAACTCCCCGCTTCTCCACAAATATTGGAAAAGAAGGGAGTGTTATTAATTGTTCTAAAAACTTAATTATTTCAGAACGACTTCTGCGCCAGCGGCTTCCAATTTTTCCTTGGCGTCGTTGGCAATATCTTTACCAACAGCTTCGAGGATCTTGGTGTCAGCGGTTTCAGCCATATTCTTGGCATCAACCAGGCCCAGGTTTGTCAGCTGGCGGATAACCTTGATGGTTTCGATCTTCTTGGGGCCAGGTCCTTTGAGAACAACATCAAACTCGGTCTGTTCTTCTACTTCTTCTTCAGCAGCGCCAGCACCGGGGGCGGCCATAGCAGCTACTGGGGCAGCAGCGGAAACGCCCCATTTTTCTTCCAGCATTTTGACGAGTTCTGCAGCCTCTAAAACTGTAAGCTCGCTCAATTGATCCATTAATTTTTCTAAATCAGCCATTTCAAATTTCTCCTTGCAATGTATTTTTTTATATTATTTCGGGTGGTCCTCCACCCATTTCTATCTTGCTATTAACTAACTCAGGCAGCACTTTCAGCAGCCTGTCCTTCTTCTGAGAAGGCTTTAACAACCGCCGCCATCGTACGGGCAGGTTCAGCCAATGTCCGTACGAGCTTGGACGCAGAAGCCATAATCGTACCCAATAACATGCCACGCATAACCGGCAGTGTGGGTAGGTCAGCCAGGGCTTTAACTTGTTCAGGTTTGAGAAGGCTCTGATCCATATAGCCTAAACGAATCTCAAAAACATTGGTTTTTGAGATTTCGCTCATGACTTTGGCAACGCTGGGAGCATCGCTGAATGCGAAACTAACCATGTTGTTCTCTTCCCAAAAATCCTCACCATATTTCAAACCCATCTCGTCCATGACCAGTCTAAAGACCCGGTTTTTAACAACATGAATTTCGCCATTGACTTCACGAAGCTGCGAACGAGCTTCATCAACCGCTGACATGTTCATATTTTGGTAGGACATCACAAAGAATGCTTTGCTATTTTCAACCCACTCTTTATACTGCTCAACCATCTTTTCTTTTTCTTTACGGGTAAACGCCAATTTGTTCACCTCCTTCCATCATTGTTTTAAACGATAAAGTCTTTGCCTCTTGTATCCGCTGAGGCAAAGACTCCTGAAGATACCTGTGGGTATCCTTTTGACGATCATCTGCCTTCACCTCGGCGGGATATTAAGCTCCAGTTGGAGCACCTGCTTTCTTCAGCGAAGAAATTTATTCATTTGTTAAGGATTGCATCATGCATTATAGCACATATCAAACAGTTTACAAAGTCATTTCTTCAGCGTTGGGATCAATTTTGATCCCCGGGCTCATGGATGAAGCGACTGTTACACGACGAATAAAGTTACCGCTTGCGCCGGGTGGGCGTGCGTGACGAACAGCCTGGACAAATGCGACCAGGTTTTCATGAAGCTGCTCAGCTGTGAACGAAAGCTTGCCAATCGGCACATGAATATTCGCTGTCTTATCCAGGCGAAATTCAATGCGGCCTGCTTTTGCTTCATTGATCGCTTCTGCCATATTATCAGGTTGAACGACGGTGCCAGCTTTAGGGTTCGGCATCAAACCACGCGGGCCTAAAACACGTCCCAGGCGGCCAACAGTTCCCATCATATCCGGCGTTGCAATGGCGACATCAAAATCTGTCCATCCACCCTGGATCTTATTCACCATTTCTTCATTATCAACAACATAGTCTGCGCCAGCTGCTTTTGCTGCGTCCGCAGCATCGCCCTGGGCAAACACAACAATGGTCACTGATTTACCCAAGCCATTGGGTAAAGATACAACATCGCGTACCTGTTGATCTGCCTGCCGGGGATCCAACCCCGTGCGCAGGTGGACTTCAACCGTCTCATCAAAATTTGCAAAACCAATATCTTTCAGAAGCTTAACAGCTTCCATCGGCTGATAGAGGTTTTCTCGATCGACCTTTTCTCTTGCTTCTAAATATTTCTTACCATGACTTGCCATGAAAACTCCTTTGTGGTTCTAACGGGTCCATCAGACCCTCCCACTATATCAATTAATCTTCAACTACAAGGATCCCCATATTGCTGGCGGTTCCTTCGATTTGGCGCATTGCACCTTCAATATCAACTGCGTTCATATCATTGAACTTTTGCTCAGCAATTTCGCGCACCTGCGAACGGGTCACCGTGCCTACCTTATCACGATTGGGTTCACCTGATCCCTTTTCAATGCCAGCAGCTTTACAAAGCAAGATTGCAGCCGGTGGGGATTTTAATTTAAAACGGAATGAGCTATCCTGGTAGATTGTGATCTCCGCAGGGATAATCTCTCCCATCCGTGACGCTGTGCGGCCGTTATAATCTTTGCAGAACGCCATGATATTGACACCATGCTGGGCTAACGCCGGACCAATTGGAGGTGCGGGGTTGGCTTTTCCAGCCTGGATTTGTAGGGTTATGATTGCTTTTACTTTCTTTGCCACGTGTATACTCCTTTGTGGTTCTAGCGGGTTTAATCCCTCCCACAATAAACTGAACTAAAACTTATATCTTCTCCACTTGCAAGAAGTCTAATTCCACTGGTGTTGATCGGCCAAAGAAATTGACCATCACACGAACCTTTGATCGATCCATATCGATCTCATCCACAGTTCCATGGAAATCATTGAATGGGCCATCGATAATGCGGACGTTCTCGCCTGGCTTGTAGGTCACCTTGATGGTTGGCGCTTCGGCTTCCATACGTTTGATGATCTGAGCTACTTCTTCAGGCCGCAGCGGGATGGGATCATTTCCCATACCCACGAACCCAGTTACACCAGGCGTATTCCTGACGACATACCAGCTCTCTTCACTCATCTTCATGTTAACCAGAACATAACCAGGGAAAACATGCCGCTCAATAGACCGGCGTTTGCCATCTTTGACTTCGATTTCTTCTTGTGTTGGAATGACGACATCAAAGATATCATCTTTCATTCCCATGGTTTCAATCCGTTGTTCAAGATTATGCCGGACTTTGTTCTCATAACCTGAATAACAATGAACAACATACCAGCCTCGATCTTCGTCCTCTTCGCTGCTTTCATCATTATCGATTGAATCGACAGGTGATTCGGCAGCGTCTTCAGCCGACGCGGGTAGTTCTTCCGTTTCCGAAACGGTTGATTCTTGTTCTTCTTCCGGAACCTGTTCTTCCGGATTATCTTTCGCTGCCATCATATCTTTACCTGACCTTCCTGTGTCTCAAAAACTAAATAGCGACCAGGAATGTGATTAATCGTGAGAAAGCAAAGTCCAAAACGCCAAGGATCAATGCCATAATGATCATCACAATTAACACCAATCGTGTCATCTTCCAGGCTTCCGGGGGTGTGGGCCAGGTGACTTTCTTCAACTCTCCGACTGTTTCACGCCAAAAGCGCTGAATTCGTTTACCAATCGATAATTTACTTTTCTTCTTAGCTGCCACAAGTATCTCCTTGTTGACGCTCAAAACGCCGCCAGTATCGACGGCGTTGAAAAATTCCAGGCAGGCCAGGAAGGATTTGAACCCTCAACCCCCGCTTTTGGAGAGCGGTGCTCTGCCAATTGAGCCACTGGCCTGTGTTTAATGTGAGGTCAGCTCGCTAATCGATAGCTTATCCTCAACAACCTACTTAATCTCTCGATGCATCGTGTGTTCTTTGCATCGGGGACAATACTTTTTCAACTCCATCCGGCTTGGATCATTACGACGGTTTTTCTCAGTCGTATAATTCCGTTCCTGGCATTGCGTACATTCCAGAGTTATAACCGGGCGGACACCTTTCTTCTTCGCCATGTGTATTCTACCATGGTTGCCCTGTCTTCCAGGACAACCATGTTTTCCTTCCTAAAGTTTTTTATTCAATAATTTTAGTGATCACGCCAGCGCCAACCGTCAAGCCACCTTCACGGATAG
>JAENZD010000005.1 GCA_016841445.1 Anaerolineaceae bacterium | reverse complement strand
CAACAGACCCTTATAGGGTCAGGTCAAGCCACCCGCTATGCGGGTGGTCTTGACTGAGGTGGAACATGCCACCTCTCAACGATTAATTGGGCGGACCAGAATTGATATTTTGTAGTCGCTGGTATAATGGAGACCATGCAGAATGCAATGAAGAAGATAAGATATTTGAGTTTATGGTTGATCCTGATCGTCATATCGATTTCAGCCTGTACGAATAATCCGACCCCGGAGATCACTGAAGCGCCCTCCGAAAGTGTTACAGAAATAACGGCGACCGATGTTGACCCTTCGCAGACGCCTTTCCCAGCAGCTGCCATCGTGAATGGGGAAAGGATATCCCTGGCGTTTTATGAAAGTGAAGTTGACCGTTATTTCATTGCCCAGGAAGCAAATGGAAATCCAGTCGATGATGAAACTGAAGCCAGGGCATATGTCCTGGATGATCTGATCGACCTGACTCTGCTAGCCCAGGGTGCAAGAGAGTTGGGTGTAGCTATCGAAGATAGCGAGGTGCAGGCCAAGATCGACGACCTTTCAGCGGAGGTTGACCTGGCAACATGGATGGGGGAATGGGGTTATACCCAGGAGACCTTATTTGAATCGCTAAAATTACAGATGTTGGCAGCTGTCATGCGCCAGGAAATCATTAGCGCCGTTCCCGAGGTCCTTGAGCAGGTGAATATTCAACAGGTTTTTGCTTATACCAGCGAAGGTGCTGAGAATGCATTGGTCAGCTTACGTTCAGGCCGTGATTTTGATGATGTTGCTTATACCTATGATCCATTGACAGGTGGCAACCTGGGATGGGTGCCCAGAGGTTATTTACTGGTTCAGGCGGTTGAAGACACAGCTTTCAGCCTTCCCGTTGGCGGCTATTCGGAAATTATTGAATCTGATGTTGGCTATCATATCGTGATGGTTCTTGACCGCGAAGAACGACCGGTTACAGGGGATGCACGCCTGGTGCTCCAGCGGAAGGCATTATATACCTGGCTTGATGAACAGCGCTCAGTTAGTTCAATAGAGGTGCTCGTCAACTAAAATGAGTATTAAACCCCCTGATCGAAAACCAAAAACCCAAAGCCGGTACGGCAGTAAAAACCAGGTGTCAAATATGGCAACACCGCGCCGGCCAGCAACACCAAAAAAAGGTGGGGTATTCGGGTTTATCTTTGTTCTGGGCATTCTGGGTGGGGGGGTGTGGCTTCTGATGGTCATTTTTGGCTGGGGGCCTTATCAATCTGATCCTTTTGAGAAGACAGTTGTAACTACAGAAACCCCTTTTGAATTTGTTCTGTCGACTTCAACCAGCACAGGCTCTCCGATTGTAATTGTCACAGATTCACCTACACAGGATTTGAACTTTACGACAACAGCGACATCGGCACCGGAGTTGTTCCCATTTATTCTCGATGGACAGCCGGAAGCGATCACCAGCGACCTCATCCGCCCGCAATTGGGCTGTGACTATCTGGTCATCGCTGGACAGGTTTGGGATTTACAGGGTGACCCGGTTTTGGGTTTATCCCGAGTGCACTTATTTGGATCACTTGGGGGGTATGAAATCGATGAGATTAGCGACCCAGGTTCGGCCGCGGTTTATGGTGAGTCTGGCTATGAATTTATCCTTAAAGGTTTGGTCCTTGACAGCGAAACTTCTTTAAAGATCCAGCTAGAAGATACTAATGGTGGGCAGCAATCCTCAGCCTATTTTGTTCAGACATACCAGAACTGCCAGCAAAATTTGATATTGGTGAATTTTAAGAAAGTGCGATAAAACTTATATCTTGCATACATTTTTAATAAAAATGTATTAAATTGAGCATATTAACAATAGAGGCGTTGCATGCAACGCCTCTACTTTTTTTAAATGATAAACGCCAAGGCATATCTTGACAAAGGCTTGTGATTGGTGTAAATTTAATTCGATTTATATCGAATTAAAATAAAGGAGATCGTTATGGAGAACGGTTTTGATGACTTATTAACATTTTTCAAAACACTGGCTGATGCCAACCGTTTAAAGCTGATCGGTGTGCTGGCGCAAAAAGAAACGAGTGTGGAAGAGCTGGCGGCAATCCTGGATATTAGCCCTTCAACGGTGTCTCATCACCTCTCAAAATTAGCCGAGATTGGATTGGTCACGGCAAGGGTGGATGGATACTACAACCTGTACCGCCTGGAAACGAACACCCTTGAGGAGATGTCAAAAAAGTTCCTGTCAAAGGATGCGCTCCCGGAAGTCGCAAAGGATCTTGATCGCAAAGCCTATGATCGTAAGATCTTAGCGGATTATCTGCATGTCGATGGTACGATCAAGCAGCTGCCTACGAACCGCCGAAAACTGGATGTGATTCTGGAGTTTATTGCGAATAAATTTGAGTATGATAGGAATTACACTGAGAAAGAGGTGAATGCGATCATCGGTGCTCTACATGAGGATATATCGGGTCTGCGGCGGGACTTGATTTCTACAGGATACTTGAACAGAGAGCGTGATGGGTCAGCATACTGGCGGGTGAAAATGGCAGGAAATTAATTCTGAAACACTAGATGTGATATTTGTTTGGAATAGATTAAGACGCCCCACCGGGGCGTCTGTACGTTTTGATTTACTAGTGTAAAAAAAGATGATTATATCTTTCTTGGCTTGATGTCCAGCAATTCCTCTCCTGCCAGCAATCCTTTCAGCGGTTGGGAGGGCAGATCCAGTACCTGGCTATTGGCGAAAAACTCGAAATCGAATCCGGTTTGATCGCCGGCTTTTTTCCCGGGAACAGGCATCAGGCGGGCTGTGAGCGGTTTGTCCAGGCGCATGGCTAAGGCAGCAACATCCAATAAGATCGCATAAATTTGTTCATCCGTGGTATCGCCCGGAAGGGGGATGGTATCCAACCCGGTGCCGCAAACGGCACTGTAAAGCAGGAAATCCGTCACACTCAACAATCCCTGCTCCGCGCGCAGTGATAGGGTTGAATCTTCCAGCATCGGCAGCATCAATCCGCTGAAGCCTGTGCGTGTGAACTTTGCCCTATCAATCGTATCCGTGAGAAATGCTGCTGCAGCCAGGGTTCCGGAACGCCCGAATGCGGAAAGGCCCAGGGATTCCAAGGCATGTCCCATTGAAACGGCTTTGGTGGGATAGGGTGCCAGGGAATAGTCCAACCCTTTAAATTTGATATTGTAAGTCTTTTCGAGCTGGCGTCCAACCGTTTCAAGCTTGTGGGCATGCTGCTCAATTGATTCAGTCAGGTTTTTACGCGCATATTCGAGGGAACCTGCATTCGCAAATGCATTGACAGCCAAATCTGCCCCCTCGATAGCTAAGGCAAAAGCAGGTTCCTTTCCCTCATGATAGGCTGCTGGGAAAAAAGGTGACCATGGGCTCACATTTGCCAATGCAGTAAAACGCAGGTTGGCAAAGCCATTTTTCTCGAGAGATACAGATTGATGGATCACTTCAGCACAGGCTCGCACTGCTTTCAGGCTGATTTTCTTGTCAGGCGTGTTCAGGTGTCCACTAAAGAAGAGGTTTCCTGAGTTTGCCAACATACCGGAGATAGCCGCATAACTTTCTAAGGCTGAAGGAATTGCAGGACCTAATGCGACATACTCAAATCCTTCGCTGTGTGCCAGTACTTCCATCTGTAAAATAGCACTGCTGTAAGCCTCTGGTGGGAGGTAGCTTGGAAAGGGAGGGGTTGCTAAACGCAGCGTTTGGACTTCGTATCCTGCAGCATTGAAAAGAGCTTTTGCTTGCTGGCCAAAGATACCCGCTTTCTGTAAGATCAATTCACTGAAGGGCCAACGGGGATGTACGAAGTAAGTAATTGAGCGGATCTTCATTGTATTCCTTTACTTTTGAACTCTTTGTCGCAGAACTTCTGCAATCAAAATTCCTGCTGCCACCGCCGCATTGAACGATTCTGCCCTGCCTTTCATGGGGATGGTCACTTTTTGGGTTGCGATTGCCTCACCGGAGGGGCTGGCACCGAAAGCTTCACCGCCAATGAGAAGGGCACAAGGCTGCTTAAAATCTGCTTCCCAAAGAAGTACCCCGCCTTCTGATTCAGCTAAATAAACTGGCAAATTCCCTAAAAAAGAGTTAATGGCATCCCAATTCATGTGCTGGATCGGCAGGTGAAAATGCCCGCCCATTCCAGCCCGGATCACTTTGGGTGAAAAAGAATCCACTGTTCCAGGGCTGGCAAGCAGGGCATCAGCACCTGCAGCCTCTGCTGTGCGGATCAATGTTCCCATGTTACCGGGGTCTCTAATCTGGTCAGCAATGATGACAAAATTCGGTTCAGCTGGTAGAGATAAGAAATGCTGCTTTAAGACAGCCAGGATGCCCTGAGGTGTTTCTGTATCACTGATATCTGACATCAAGGTGGGGGTAATTTCGTAAATCTCAAACAAAGGGTCAGATCTGAGCGCCGTGATAATTTCCAAGCCGCGCTCGGAGAGTGTTTCATCAAACAGGATGAAATCGATTGGCCACCGGACGCGCAGGGTTTCTTCGATCAGGCGGACGCCTTCAGCGACAAAAGCGCCTTCCGTCATTCTGTTCCGGCGGCGCGTTTGAAGGGCTCGGACGAACTTAATTTTTTGATTTCCAGGGGATGTGATAATTTCCGACAATTTGACAGCCTTTTTCCCAAACTTCTCGTTTTATTGGCAGGCAATCATTTTACCCGATGAACTCCCTTATGGAATAATGGCTAATTTACGAAATTTTATTTAATGAACTTTTCTTCGGGGGTCATTATATCTTACCTAAGGTTATGAAATTCCGTGCGGATTTCACCTCCCGGTGTGAGGCTGATCAACCCGTACTGTGGGGTAAATTGATTGTACTTGCACGGGTAGGCTGCACCAGGGTTGAAGAACAGCTGTCCGTTAACCCAATGCGCGGTTTGATGATGTGTATGTCCAAAAATGATGATTTTTGCTTTTGGAAAATCCCGAACTAAGGTTTGGTAATAACGTGAAAAGTTGTAACCTTTGCGGAGGTATATCCATTTATCCAGTGCGTAATGCAGGATGGAATGGTGCCCATGTGTCAGGATGATCGGAACCTGGTTGATCAACAAGCTCTCGAATTTTGGCGTGCGCATACCCAAGAACCAATCCCGGTTCCCCTGGACAATCTTCACAGCCGCAACCTGTGCCAGTTTATGGTAGACCTTCCAACTGCAGGCATCACCAGCATGAAGGATCAGATCCACTTTCGATTTCTTTAATGCCGGGATCAAATTGGGAGGTAGCTCGCGGGCACGGTCAGGAATGTGGGTATCTGCAATGATACCCAGGGTGGTCGTTCTAAGATTTTCCGGCATGTGGCGTCTTCTTTTCTTCAGGTCGGAAATAGGTCCAGGTCATGAAGATGGCAATTGCATAAAGCGTTCCGGTTGCCGCAAACAAGGGAGGGAAGCCGAATCGCGTTTGGACGATCCCGGAAAGAAAAATCCCCACCGTCTGGCCTAATTGCCAGCCTATGCCGCGCACGCTGGCAATGCTGCCCTGTGTTTCCGGTTCACTGATGAGCATGGCGTAGTTGTCGAGCAGGGGAGAGGACATTTGCATCAGCACATTTCTGAGCATCAGGCTGAGGGCTGCCATCCATAAAAATGGTGAGAAACCCAACCCAAAGAGGAAAATGATGCTGATGCTTTGGGTCGCGACGGTCGGAATAATACGGCTGCGGGTAATTTTCACCAACCAGGATGAAATCAATGAACCGGTAAAAACGAGTAAGGATGAAATACTAAAAATCAAGCCCAGGAGGTCATCACTGATCTGGAATTTCTGGCGCAGGAACACATTTAGATAGGGTATGAGCAATGCCGCCCCAAAGCCTGTGATCACATTGATGATGGCTAACCGGCGGACGATGGGATTACCAGCTAATTTCTTTATGACTGTTTTGATGGGTGTTCTTAGGAGCTTTCTTCCAATATCTTTTTTCGGTTCCGAGATCATGAAAATGGGGATCAGGCTTATTGATGCAAAAGCAATACCTGCGCTGATGACCCATTGATATGAGGCAGGGCTTCCTGCGGTGATCCCAAACAATCGGTCAAAAAATCCGGGAGCCTGACCAGCGATGATGTTGCCGAGCATTGAGGCAACAGTCAGTAATCCGAAATTCAAGCTAAAGACAAGCGCCTGGTTTTTCTCTTTAGTGATCGCCATAATAAAAGGAGGTTTTGCAATTTGATAAAGCATGAAACCTGCCCCCTGAACCAATCCAAACAAAAAGATAAGGGCGGGGCTGAGCAGCCGAACTTCAAAGACCATTCCGATAGAACCGATTAACAAACCGAAAAGCATGCTGGTGCGGCGCTCGATGCGGTCTGAGAGCAAACCAAGGGGCAGGCCCAGGATAAGCGCAGCTAAAGGTGTCGCAGAGCGAATCAGACCCAGCACATCACTGCTGAATCCCAGGGAGAGGATATAGAGGTTAAAAAATAATTCCCAGACACTAAAAGCAAACCCAAATAGCAGAGTGGAAATTAGAAAAAGTTTGGTATCACGATTGAATTGAAGTCGCATTGAAAAAGATCCCATTTATAAAACGGGTTTGATTTTACCATGAGACCTATTAAAATGCCCCCTCTACCAGTTGAATCATTACCTGGTAAGGGGGCTATCTCATTTGTTATTCTCGTTTTAAAGCGGTTTTCTAAAGGTTATCCAGGTTTTTTCCTGTTTGTATCCCAGGCTTTCATAGAGCTGTAATGCACCGTTAGGATTATTGGTATCCACGCCTAATGCAACTTCCGTCATGCCCTTTGCTTTATGCAGGTGCATACTGCGGACGATCAGCGCTTTGGCGATGCCCTGGCGGCGATAGTTACGATGGGTTGTGATCTCTTCTGTGTAGCCGCGCAATTTCTGATATTTTTCGTTATAGTCATGGTCAATAAAATTCATGACGCTGCCAACGACCTTATCACCATCCCAGGCAACCTGCCACAACTCTGGTTGGAAGTATTTCGATTTTATATAGCCATCAAAATCTTCTTCACTTGGCTGGGAAAATCCCCAATGATCACGGAATGCTTCAATGGATGCATCCCAAATGGTTCGTATATCTTTCTTATCAACAGGACGAGTTTCGATTCCTCTTGGAAAGTCAGCTTCAGGGATATTTTCCAGCGTCCGTGACATTTCGTACCCGTAGCGAACAGGTTTGTAATCTATGGATTCATACAACCGCACCGTTGATGTTTTTACGGCATTTGTGCCTGTTTGAAAAAAGCGTCTGCTGTCCTGGGGATGAGAATTAGCAATTGAGCGGAGATGTTCTTCGCACCAAAGCAGCATTGCTTTTTCGATACCTTTGTCCCGCCATTCCGGTTTGATAAACACAAAAAGCGAATAGATCCGATCGTTAGGGTCTTCTTCCTGGTACCAAACCGTCCGGGAATAGGCGATCGCTTCATCATTAACCTCTGCAAATATCATATCTTTTTCAGGAACAGAGTTGGTCAGGTGGGCATAATCATTCTTGATTTGTTCCAGGGATATCGCTCGTTCTTCATGATCTGCTTCTGCCTCAGCCTCTATGATGGCGAGCATGTTTGGATAATCTGAGTCACCAGCGAATTTTCTGAACCAAAGTCCCTGTATTTGAGGTGCATCTGTCAATAAAATTTCATTTTCTTTCATTATTTCTTTCTCCTTGAGACTAATACCTGCAGGATGGGTGATGTGCACCCCCGCAAGTGAAATGGTAATGGTGAGGACTGTTTGCTGCAAACCTCACATTGCTTTGTTTTTCGGGAACAATTCCAAGCAGTTCTCACCCATTCATTTCACCTGCTTCACCCTTTTCCTGCACGTGATGTATTCGTTTTATTTTTCTTCTTCCGTATGATAGCCATTTGCCGCTGCAGCCCGTTCGAGATCCCGCTTATTGAGTTTGAACTTAAACCAGGCGGGTATAACCGTGATGAGTGCAATAATCGCTGTGATATAAAATGGCGCTTGTGGGTTGATGGTTTTCCACAATAGTGAGCCGATGGCTGGCGCTGGTAATGAGAAGATACCCAGGCTGGCATGGATCAGCCCAAAACCCGTCCCTCGCAATCTTTCTGGCAGCACCTTGCTCAGCAGGGATTGGTAAGCTGGGGACATTAAGCCGACACCAATACCGAAGATAGCCCAAACACTGGCAAAACCAATGAATGTTTCTACGTTGATCAGGAGCAGCATAGCGACAAACTCAAGGAAAAATCCCAGTGCAATGGCGATCCTTTCACTGAATTTATCGGCGAACCAGCCTGCGGGTATGGTCGTGATCATCATGGCGATGCCAAAGAAGGATGTCAGCCAACCAATTTTTTGTAAGCTCATCCCGCCGATTTCTCCAAGATAGATTGGCATCAATCTGAATGACATTGAGAAGGCAATATCGCGGACCCCGTCAGTGAGCAGGAGCCATGTGAGCACACCGCCAGCTAAGGCAAGGCCGAGGATTGTTTTGAAATTAGTCTTTAGGGAAGAGAAGGACAGCTTTTCAGATATGACTTCTTTTTGTCTTTTCCCTACAACTTTTGCCAGCACCAACCGGATGGTTGTCGCACATATATAAATCCCAGCTGCGACGGCGATCATGATCCTGAATCCATAATTATCCGCTAACCAGCCGGCGAGGGGCGGTCCAATCACGGTCACAACCGTATAGATCGTATCCGTGATCCCATAGACTTTCCCGCGATGTTCTTCTGCGGTTTCTTCTGCGATAAATGCACCAAAGCTTGGGCCGATCAGCGAACGTGTCATTGCATTTAGTGTTTCAGAAAGGTACAGCCACTGCCAGGTGGGCACAAAGATCGGGCTGATGAACGCCCCCAGACCGATCAGGCTGCCAATGGCAACGCTTCTGAGCCTTCCAATCGTATCTGAGATCCATCCGCCCAGGACCTGTAATATGAGCGGGACAATCTGGGAGACGGTAAAGAAGACACCGATCTGGATGACATCCGCGCCTAAATATTTCAAGTAAAGCGGCAGCATGGTCATATACATTTCAGAAGCGATGTTGGCAAAGACCATCGCTATCATGAAAACGATCAGGGTATTGGATAGGATACGCGTCCGTATAGGACTTTCTGGTTTCGCGAGTGTTGTTTCCATTTCTTTCAACTTTGTATTCGGCATAAGGTTCTTAAATTCTTAGCTTCGCTATCAAGCTAACGCTTTCTTCGCCAGGTCCTTCCCGGGGCGAATTTCCATTTCATAAGTGTCATATTGCAGGCTGATGTGCATGCCCGCATTTTCGTATAGCCTAGTAGCATTGGTTAAGCTGGAAGCATCTACGCCCAGCCCAACGCGCTGTTTACCTCGCCGGTAAAATTCCTGGAAGCTGTTCAGCAATAAAGCCATTCCAAGCCCGCGCCTGCGCCATGGCTTTCGAACACACAACTGGTTGACCCAGCCCATGTCGGGATCTTCAACCATTTTTGCTGAACAACGGCAGATGCCAGCGATTTCGTCACCGTCTTTTGCTAGATACCATAAGCTTGGATCAAAATCACTATCATTTTGGAGATAGTGCTTCCACTGCTCGAGCATCTCGTCAATGGGCTTGACTACATGCCCCCAGTGATCCTTGAATCCATCATCCATAGCAACCAGGGCTGCCCTGAGTTCGCTTTTAATATCGATGGGGACAATCCTTAAGCCATCAGGGATGAGTGGATTGATGGGTGGCGTATCAAGCTCTATTAGCATGCGGTAAAAATGACGAACTAAAGAATATCCATACGCTTCCAAAGCATTCTTGTGGGGGATATCTTTATTAGATGTGCCATGGTTCATAACCACTCTTGAACCCTCTGGTGCCAGGCATATGCGAGCCCTGGCACAGTCTTCAGCCCACCGCAACATCTGCCGATAGATGTTTGCATCCCAGGCGTCTGGATGGAGAATACCCCATGTATATTTAATGACATGTGGGTTGGTATTATCCCATACATTGATATAGCCAATGATCTCGCCATTTTCATTTTCAACCACGCGGACTGTTTCTGCGACGTTAATACCAGGAGATGTCCATTCGTTCATCAGATCATCCAATTCGGAATCATTCCACCCAAATAATTTTTGGGAATGTGCATTGAAGAGATCGATAACAGCGGGGCCATCCTCGAACCTGAAAGGGCGTAATTTTGTTTCTAAGGCTGTTGCAACCATTTCTTCTCCGATCATATTTTCCGCATTAATCCCTGTTGGTGAAAATGCGAATACTGTTGTTTTGGTCAATATATTGGTGCAGGAAATTAACTGTCCTTGTTAATAGGCTTTTAGATTTTTTTGATTTATTGGTTTGTTGATCCAATATGCTTTCCTGCATTTCGATTTCTTTTTTTTCTGTTACCGTGGAGGCTTCATCAATAAATGTGAAGTGGTACATTGCGCTCCTCCTTACTGGCTGATCCATTCTCTGATCTGCCGTTACAAACGCAGTTTTCGATCCTGCGTGAGGTGAGTTGAACTAATGAAACGGTGGGGAAGTATTTTTCCCCTGAACACCTTTTTGGTTAAGGATGGCTGGCATTCCATTCTTCAAAGGTTTGCGGGTTTCATCGTTTTTAATCAGGTCACTTATAAATACTGTTATGATCAGGTTGTACATTTTCTTCTCCTCTTGTCCGGCGTTTTTAGAATAAAAAAGCCACGGGTTTCTTTTGTCCCATGGCTTTTTCTTGGTTAAGGTTTTGGTAGTTATTAATGAAAAAGGCCACGGGTTTTGGAGATTGCCCGTGGCCAGGTTACCAGTTTAGGTAAGGCTAAATATCAACAGGCGCACTCCGCGTATGGTGAATCGCTGCCAACAACGGCGGCAGATTTTTCACGAAGCATAAGGCTGATGTAAAATGCGTTTGTCATGCGGATGCGTTCCTTTCTTATAAAATTCGATTAATCTGGTGCCTGGCGTGCAGGCGAATTATCAACATTACGAATATATCATAATTTTATGAATATTGTCAAGCAAAATTTGCGGCAATTAAGACTTTTTAAGGAATCCCAGGTAGATGACCAGGATGATCCCTAGCCCACTGGCCAGGATCAACCCTATGGCGACATATCTTGTTTGCCCAAGAGTGCGGGTAACGAAAGATGGAGGCTGTGTGGGGGTATGTGTGGGCATGGGTGTCCGGGTTGGGAAGGGGGTCATGGTCGGGCGGGGCTGCGTGGGTGTGGGCGTTCCGGGATCTGGGGTGGCGGTGCTGGTGGGTGCTTCAGTAGGATCTGTTGCGGGTCGGATCAACAACGGCTGACCTTCCACTACTTCCGTTGTCCCCAGGGAAAGACCGCTGTTCGTCAGAATTTCATCAATGGTCACACCATAAGCAATAGCAATCGACCACAGTGTTTCACCATACTGGACTGTGTGCATAATGATCCCATCCGGATCAGGTGTGTTAGTGATAACCTGCCCAATATATTCAGACGTGCTTTGAGCGATTGGTTCCAGGTTTATTGAAGTGTATTCAGTATTTGCAGTATTGCCCGGGGAGACATTCAATGTATAAAAAACATTACCATTGGCAACAGCAACACCTGCTCCAACACTGCCAGTTTGATACCCTACCATCGTCTCCCAGTGGACCCAATCAGACCAGACGGTGTAGATACAGAAGCTCACGGACATATTTGTACCCATGGCTACGTTTTCTTTGATACCGACATCGAAGGCTGTGCTGCCGTCCGCCCTTATGTGGGTCCATGTCCCGAGAGAAGCCATGTAATCACTGTGCGATTGGGCGTAACTCATCAGGTAGGAATCGACAGCGTAGGGTGCCAATCCCTGGTTTTGCCGCAAAGCGTTAACCCCAGCAATCAATTCTGCAGCGGTGCCGGTTTGGGCAGAGGCGGGTTGAGTGATCATTAAGGACAGCCATGTGACCAGAGAAATTACCAAAAGGGCTTTCAATACATGTCGCATAATGGCATTATTATAGCGTGTTTAGGCAAAATGGGAAGTTGAGAGAGTGAAAGTGAAAGGGAATAGGAAATTCAAATTGCAACTAGTTTTTGGTGTCCGGTCTTCGGTCTTCTGTCCTATTTTTTATCCATTTCACAATTCGAGAATAGCCGCAAGCTGAGAGGGCGGATCCAAAGGCGATTGTCCCCAATTTTCCGCCTGCACCGCCCAATAAAGGTGCGCTGAAAACAAAAATAATGCCGGTGAACAATCCTGCAGCCACCATATGCCAAAAGTTCGGGCAGCGTTCGTTACTGGTCATTCCGGTAAAACTGGCACAAATCGCTACAACAGCAAAGGTATTTCCGTCTATAGGAAATAAGGTTGGCAAGATCAATCCAGCAGCGAGCCCTACCACCGATGAAGCTAATACTGGGCCGTTTCCCCGATGTCGGTTGAAATAGTATGTCAGCGGGGCTGCGATTAATGCGATCAAGATCACGATTGCATTTGTCTTCCAATCAGATACAGGTGTAAACAGGAAATTCCTACCCAAACCAAAACCGGCGATGGACGTCCCGATTAATGCCATTGCCCCTAATTTTCCCCCGACACCAGCAAAGACGTTCCTGGCCAGGATGAATACTAATGCTGTGATCAGGCTGGCAATGGCGACTTCAAAATGGTTAAATAAGAGGATTTCAGAGGTCATTCCCACAAATGCACCGCAGTATGCCGGCGCCCCAAGGTCTGGAATGACGAGATATGCCAGTATCCCGACTAACCCTGCAGCAACCACGGGACCCAAACCAATATCTTGTGCGAAGAAATAAGCGAGTATCCCACCGGCAAAGACTGCAAGGAACTCAAAGACAATCCTTTTTGTTGGATTTTGGCCTTGTATATTTCTTAAATATGCCAGTGATTTTCCTTCATGATAAATGGCAATAATGCTGCCAATAACAACGATTAGCATGAAGATTCCGCCAATCGAATGAGATTTCCACGCTTCAATAATCGTGGAGAACATCAAAAAGATAATGATGCCAGTTAAAAGTGTAAAGCCCAACACATATATGAACCGATTAATGTGTCTACTCCTTGCCGAAGATTTCATTGGTGTTCCTGTGTTAATCCAGTCATATTTTTCATCAAAATGGTTCTTAATTGTAACGGAAAAATTGTTTTTCTTCACAGGATGCCTTTTTATAAAAACACTTCGAAAAATATTCTTGTAATTGCTGCAAGGATTTGGTTGTTTATGTCAGGATTTGGTCACAAATACCAAACAGGCATGAGAAAAATCTTCATGCCTGTTTGTCCTTTTGTTATTTATTTTTCGATCAAAATTTCAAGCAGCACAATCCAAAATCAGATGATGTATCCCAGAAGGATAGCAACAATCGTAAAGATCAATGCGATCCAGAAATAAATTGTCAAACCAGCCAAAACTGTACGTTCTGCTTCAGTCTCTCTTGCCTGTTCCACGGTTACCGGGGTTCGTGTGGGGCGAGGCGGGACTGTTGCAACCAGCAGGATGGTAAAAAACAGACCAACCAGCAAGAAGGGTAACCATGCGACATCATATAAAGTGGGTCCAAATGGGCCAATCCAAACGCCGCCAGCCTATGTGACCAGGAATACAATCAGCAGGAATATCCAAAAGCTTCCCCAGGGTATCCGGATTTTACAGGACGTTTTTATCCTGAAAACCTGGAAAAACCTGAGCAGTTAACTTATTACGCAAACCATTTCTCAACGGTTGAGATCAATAATACTTTCTATCAGTTACCCAAGAGAAGAACCATTCAGAACTGGCGCGATCGTGTCCCTTCCGACTTCATTTTTTCAGTTAAATCTAACCGATACATCACACATATGAAAAACCTGCTTGAACCTGAAGAAACCCTCACTCGATTTTTCGTGCGAATCTCTGAATTTAAAGATAAATGCGGCCCTATTTTATTTCAATTACCTCCCCAATGGCGGGTAGACCCCGAACGATTGAAAAATTTTCTTGAGCATCTTCCAAAAGAATATCGGCATACCATTGAATTCAGGAACAATACCTGGTTCAGGGATGATGTTTATAGCCTCCTTAAAAAATATGAGGTCGCTTTTTGTGTTTACGAGATCGATTTTAAGAAATCCCCCATCCTGACCACAACCAATTTCATTTATATTCGACTTCACGGGCCGAGAAGAACTTATAACGACCCATATGACCTGGATGAGCTGGGTTTATGGGTTGACCGCATCAATTTCTGGAATGAGACCGGGATAGATGTTTTCTGTTACTTTGATAACACCCATCGCGGTTATGCGTGGGAGAATGCTCAAACCTTAATTAAGCTGTTAAATCAATAATGGATTAATGATTTTATCGATATTCAATTTTAGAGATTAAGGTAAAATCAAATGATAATCACCAGCTATGGGAGTTGATTGAACATGCTTGATATGAAATTGATCCGAGAAGAACCTGAACGCGTCAGGGAAGCACTGAAGAAACGGCAGATGGATCCGTCGCCGGTGTCACAAATGATCGCTTTGGATGAAGAGCGGCGAGACCTAATTGTGCAGGTTGAGGATATGCGTTCAGAACGTAATTCGGTATCAAAAGAAATTGGGCGGATGAAAGATAAGGATGCACGCCAGGTAAAAATTGAATCAATGCGTGAGCTGGGTGAAAAAATCGATAAGGTCGATTCGCATCTGCATGATGTTGAGACGGAACTGCAATCATTGCTGGCTGAAATTCCCAACATTCCTGACGAGGATGTCCCGGTAGGTGTCGACGACAGTGATAATGTTGTCTTGAGAACAGTGGGTAACATACCTGAATATGATTTTGACCCGAAACCGCATTGGGAGCTTGGTCCAGAACTTGGCATTCTGGATTTTGAGAGTGGGGTCAAGCTGGCAGGTTCGAGATTTTATGTTTTGAGCGGTGCCGGAGCACTACTGCAGCGCGCATTGATCTTCTGGATGGTGGATTTACATATTCGCCAGGGATATTTGGAAAAATATCCGCCTTTTATGGTGCGTGAAGAGATCCTGTTTGGGTCCGGACAACTACCAAAATTCAAAGATAATTTATACCGGGATGTTGAAGAGGATTTGTGGATGGTACCGACGGCTGAAGTGCCGCTGACAGGGCTTCACATGGGTGATATCCTGGATGAAGAACAACTGCCGATCCGTTACACAGCTTATACAGCCTGCTTCAGACGTGAAAAGATGAGCGCAGGGCGAGATGTACGCGGCATTAAGCGTGGACATCAATTCGATAAAGTTGAAATGTATACCTACTGCAAACCAGAACATTCAGCTGAAGAACATGAAAAAATGCTGCGTGATGCCGAAGAGACTGTCGCCAGCTTGGGACTGACATACAGGGTTTTACTGCAGTCAACTGGCGATTTAGGATTTGGATCACATAAAACATATGATCTTGAAGTTTGGGCGCCAGGCTGCGGCGAATGGCTTGAAATTTCTTCAATTTCAAATGTGGGGGAATTCCAGGCGCGACGGGCTGGGATCCGCTACCGGCCTGCAGATGGCAAAGGGACTCGCTTTTTGCATACGCTGAACGGTTCCGGGTTAGGGATGCCAAGAACGCTGATCGCTGTCCTTGAAAATTACCAGCAGGCAGATGGGTCAGTTGTCATACCGGAAGTTCTGCGTCCATTAATGCGGG
Organism: Anaerolineaceae bacterium; assembly: GCA_016841445.1. Lineage (GTDB taxonomy): Bacteria > Chloroflexota > Anaerolineae > Anaerolineales > Anaerolineaceae > Brevifilum. The sequence goes on along the minus strand of JAENZD010000005.1, from coordinate 115,705 downwards.
GATATGACGTAATTCGTCCTGAATAATGCCGATATGGATTGAAATCCCCTTATTGATCGTCGTAATATTGGGGATGCTGATTGGTTTTTTTGGATTATTCCTGGTCTTTTTCCCAGGACTCACGGTCATCTGGGTTTCTATCCTTGTTTGGGGGATTTCAACCCTGTTTAATTATCATGTTGGTCCATGGACCTTTACACTGACGATTGCCACGTTTGTTGTGATCACTATGCTCATGCTTTTGGGAAATGTGCTTGATAATATTTTCATGGTTGGTGGCGCAAGAGCGAAGGGGGCAAGTTGGTGGGGAATTTTACTGAGTTTTTTGGGGATGATCCTTGTCAGCATTTTCTTAACACCGATCGCCGGTTTGGGAGCGGCATTTTTGATCTTGTTTTTGATCGAGCTCATCCGGATCAAAAATACAAAAGCTGCCTTGCGTTCAATGACCAGTATGGCGGCGGGGTGCGGTTGGGCCGTTTTCGCCCGTCTTGGAATTGCTGTTTTGATGATCTCATTGTTTGTGATGTGGTTTTTAGTCCTGAACTAGATATCAACTAATAGAAATCAGATTCCTGGATCGGATTTATATTTTCCCCCTCATCCGTCACGCCTTTGGCGTGCCACCTTCCCCCAGGGGAAGGCTGGGTTATGGTGACTTCGTATCTTTAAAGCGTCCCTTTTACCTGAAGGTGATTTGAGGTGTTTCAAGTGATGGTTTAAATGAAAACGGGCTGTCAATCGATTTACTGACAGCCCGATTTTTAACCTATGTTTTCAAATTATTCTTTTGACAGATAGGCCTCAAGCATGAGCATTGGGCGATCACCCAGGGCTTCTGTTAAAGCAACCAGGTGGTTCATGGTATTTTCTTCTTCAACCTGTTCGTTAACATACCACTGCAGGAAATCCTGTGAGACATAGTCCTTGAGTTCAACTGCTATATCCATCAGGTTGTTGATATTTCCAGTGACCTCTTTTTCCCATGCAAGAGCCGTTTCAAAACAACCTTTGATTGACTCAAAGGTATAAGGAACAGCCGGTACTGCTGGGATAGCGACATCACCTTCAACCTCAAGAAGGAAGTGAACAAATTTCATCGCATGTTCACGTTCTTCCTCGGATTGTTCAAAGAACATGCCGGAAAGCCTCAATAAACCAAGGCTGTTGAAATAAGCGGCCATATTGGCATAACCATTTGATGCTTTTAATTCCTCACCAATTTGGGTATTGATCGCTTCGTTTAATTTTTTATTTATTTTCATAATTGTTCCTCTCTCGTGATCTTTAGTTAACTGATATTATTTTACAATAGATTTATATAAACTTTATAAATATTACTATCTTTATCGCATTAAATCACATTAAAAATGGATATTTTAAGGTAATTCATGAAAACGCTTGGTGGCATTGCTACTTAATCATTTAGCATTGTTTAGGAATTTATGCCCCAGTATCTCTCGCCTGACGGGCAAGGAAAAGGGCTATTGATCCTGCTACCGATGCATTTAATGAGTCGATCTGGCCTTGCATTGGGAGGCGCATCAGAAGGTCACATTTTTCCCTGACCAATCTGCGCAGCCCCTGGCCTTCACTGCCGACCACCAAGCCGATGCCCCCATTTAAGTTGATCTGACTAGGGTGTTGGGCTTCTGGACTGTCTTCCAGGCCAACCATCCACCCACCAACCTCTTTGAGCCTGTCCATCGCCTGGGCAATATTATGCTGCGCAATTTGGAGCATCTCTGTCGCGCCAGACGAAGCATTGACGACGGCAGGGGTTATGGAGGCTGACCTGGCAGTGGGGATAATTACACCATGCACACCAAATGCTTCTGCAGAACGTATTAACGTTCCCAGATTTTGAGGGTCCTGGATTTGATCCAATAGCAGTACAAAGACCGCTTCAGAACGTGACTGTGCAGTCAGAATGATTGATTCCAGACCAGTATAAGGGTAGCCACTTGTTTTAAGGGCTACAGCCTGGTGATGCGATTCTATGCGATCCAGATCGTTTCGGGGGACAAATTTTACAGGTACTTTGAAGGACCTGGCCATGTTGATAATTTCAGCCAAACGCCCCAGTTCTTTTGCTCCCTGCGCTATCCACAACTGCTCTATTTGGCGGCGACGGGCTCTCAGGACTTCATAGACCGGATTTCGCCCGGTGATCCAATCACTCACAGGTCACTCCCAGCGCCAGGTTGATCCCTGGGGGGTATCTTCGATAACAACGCCCTTTTCCATCAGGTCATCACGAATGCGGTCCGAAAGGTCGTAGTTTTTTTGTTTTCGTAGTTCTTGTCTCAGGTCTAATAGTAAATCGATGAAGGCATCTGCAGCAGTCAGTACAATTTCTTTTTCATTAAAAACAAGACCTAAAACACCTGTGAGCTCACCAAAGGTCTCCTGGGCAGATTCCAGTTCAGAATCTGAAGCACCTGCTGCTCTTGCCTGGTTGATACTGCGGACCAGGTCGAAAATTGAGGCCAATGCCCCTGCTGTGTTGAAGTCTTCATCCATGGCATTGATGAATTCCTGGTTGGTTTTATCTTCTTGTGCCTGTAATTCCTGGAGAGTCTGCTGTGGTGCACCGTTTGCGTCAGGCATTGCAGGACGTTTGGCTGAAAGCAGCCGCTCGAGTGCCCGTTCATTAGCCTGGATAACTTCATCGTTGAATGTCAGAGGGCTGCAGTAGTGGGAACTCAGAACGATCAGCCGCATGACATCCCCTGTGTGCTCCTTCAAAAAATCGCGAATCGGTACGAGATTGCCCAATGATTTAGACATTTTTTCGCCTTTGAGTTGCAGCATCCCGTTATGCATCCAATACCGGGCGAAGGGTTTACCTGTGATGGTTTCTGTTTGGGCGATTTCATTTTCGTGATGAGGAAAGATCAAGTCATTCCCGCCGCCGTGGATATCAATTTGCTGCCCCAGGTGACTGAGATTCATCGCTGAACATTCGATATGCCAGCCCGGCCGGCCCGGTCCCCAGGGGCTGTCCCAGGCGGGTTCACCTTCCTTCGCAGATTTCCAGACTGCAAAATCCATGGGATTTTCTTTGCGTTCATCCACACGAATCCGGCTGCCCGCGTTCATTTCTTCGAGCTTTCGACCGGAAAGCTTCCCATAATCTTTTGCTTTTTCCACTCGGAAGTAAACATCACCGTCAACTTCATAAGCAACATCATTTTCCAGCAAACGAGCGACCATATCAATGATGGTTTCGATCTCTTCAGTCGCCCTAGGATTTTCAGTGGCAAAGAGAATGTTCAGGTCCTTGAGGTCTTTCTTGAATTCTTCGATGTATCCTTCAGCTAGTTCAAATGGGTCAACACCCAGGCGGTTAGCACGGTCAATGATCTTATCATCAACATCCGTGAAGTTCATGACGTAATCGACTTCAAAACCTTTATACATCAAATAGCGACGTACCACATCAAAGACAAGCGCGGACATCGCGTGCCCAACATGTGCACTATCGTAGACGGTTGGACCGCATACATACATGCGGACTTTCCCCTCTTCGATGGGCTTGAAATCGGATTTTTCTCGGGTAAGCGTGTTATAAACTCGTAAAGACATGTTTTTAAACTCCATATCTTGTTTGGATAGCTGGCTGATGGATTAATCTTTTAAAGGTTTTGCAAAGATCATGCGACCGGCTGCAGTCTGTAGAACTTTTGTCACTTCAATTTCGATAGTTTTACTGATGAACTTGTGACCGTTTTCCACCACAACCATGGTGCCATCTTCCATGTAACCTACACCCTGACCGTACTCTTTACCTTCCTGAATGATCTTCATTTCCAAAGTTTCACCCGGCAAAAGGATCGCTTTTACGGCATTTGCAAGTTCATTGATATTCAAAATTGAGACACCCTGTAATTCGGCGACACGATTGAGGTTGTAGTCATTGGTCAGGATCGGACAGCTTAACTGCCTTGCCAGGACGACCAGCCTTTCATCAACCTCACGAACACCTTCGACATCAATATCGGTAATGGTCACAGGGATTGATGTATCTTTTTGGAGATTTGAAAGAACTTCCATACCGCGCCGCCCGCGCTGCCGCCTGAGGTTGTCTGCTGAGTCACTGACATATTGAAGCTCATTAAGCACGAAACGGGGAATTAACAGACGTCCAGGGATGAACCCGGTTTTGGCGATATCTGCAATGCGTCCATCGATGATAGCGCTGGTATCCACCAATATCCGGCGTGAGTCCTGGAACCCGCTGGTCTCCTCCTTTTCGTCCGCTTCGTCGCCTTTTGAAAATGTTCGAAAGACATTGTGCAGTTCCTTTTGGCGTGAGACGAATAATACAATGCCAAGGTAGCCAAAAAGGAGTACGGCGATGAATGGAAGGATTTGAGCCAGGATGGGCGGCAAAAGGGAAAGTGGGTAAGCCATGAGCGCGGCGACAATCAGCCCGACAATCAGGCCGATTAACCCATAAGCGAGTGTACGAGCGGAAACTTTGCTTAACTGCTTTCGGATCGATTTAACCGGTTTTACAGATATCCAGGGTGCAACGAAATAACCTATTCCGCCGGTAAGCAATATGATCAAGATTCTGTAAATGATGTATGAAATTAATGTAGCAGGCGGGATTTCCTGGATCAGTGTTCCGAAGGAATCGCCTAAAAAAGCGCCGATAATGCCAAAAATAATGAGCCCGAAAATTCGGGATATAAGTTCGATAGACATATAAATAACTCCTTTTAATGTGCAAAATAAAAATGAATAATGACTAATTAAATCTTATCATGAGGGCTCTCATAAGTCAATTTTTTCAATAGATTTAATAAAATTTTTATGTATTGATATTTTTCACCGCCTTGGTTTCGCTTTCCTGGCTTATCATGGTGCACCTTCTATTCCTGCATACCTCAAGCCGTCTCGTAAATCTGTTTCATGGCGAATCACAAATAAGAAAGATTGTTTTTGGTTTTTGAAGTACTTGATCTATGATGATTTTGTTATTAAAAACCCCCTTGAAGGTTGCCTCTAAATGATGGATACGGAATCTACTATCCCGATGATTACGGAGATCACACAGGCATCCGGATTTTCCAAAACCTGCCGGGCACCATTGCCGTCCCGGTTTACCAGCACGGTGTCCCCAATTCCAGCGTGTGTGTTGTCAAGCGCGATAAAATCGCCAGAAGGATCTTCATCTTCAGGTAGCAAGGGTTGAACAACCAGCAAACGCCGGTTCTTGTAGTGCGGGTGACTGATGGTCGTCACTATGGTGCCAACAACTTTTCCAATAACCATTTGTTAATCCATTATGTGAATTGATTTATGCCGGTGTGAAGGTTAAAATCAAAGTCTTCATCCGGACGGACTTCAAGCTCATCAACAATGCCGACAAGTGCGAGGTCAACAGGTACAAAGGTGATGTCTCGCATTGCCAGGGCTGCTTCACGGGAACGCACCATCACACACAGATCTCCCGCACCAGCCTGGACGACATCAGCTGCTACCTGAAGCTTACCGATGGGTTCCAGGTTCTTGTTGACCGGTTGGACGATCAATAACTTGACCCCTTCCGTTCCGGGGTATTTGATCGTGCAAACAGCGGTTCCGTGAACTCGTCCGAACAGCATCGCTTATTCAATCCCTACATTATTCAAAACCCGGGTGATGATTGTTTCCAGCAAATTGGGATCAATTTGGTTTCCCAATTTCTCCTTTACAGCAGATCGAATTCGCTCCCTCAAATCTGAACTCCTTGCACTCAGTGTTGAGCTGGAAATTTGAGCTGATCCTGCTGGTTTAACAGGGTCAGAAAGATACGGGCGGATGGGAGCTGCGGGGGGTGTTTGGTGGGGTTGAACCAATTTAACACCTAACCGTTCAGCTTTTTCAAATGCAAGCTCTGTCAGGACAACATCCTCACCAACGGTGAGGGAATATTGACCGTGGGCCGCCATATCTTCGATATCTCGTTCCGTATAGAATTGTTTGGGCATAAGTAACTCCTATCGAGATGATGACATTTCTCAGGCGGGGACGCCTTCCAGGTCGTCCAGGGCGCTGATCGCGGCATTCTTTGCTGTGACGATTTCAGATTCGCTGCCTGAAAGCCACATCCGGCCAAAGCGACCAACCGAAGAAACATGAACGATCTTGATGTTGGCGTTCTTTTCAGCCTCATTGCAGGCGTAATTAATATAAGCAGCAGGGGCGCATTCCAAAACCAGCATTGTTTCACCGGGCACCAGGATGCTGCCGCGGCGGAAACGGTTCAAAAGCTGCGCCTGGTAAGAATCAACCCGTGTGATAACCTGGCTTGAGACGACCTGCGGTTTGATGCGGTCTTCAACTTTGAGACCCAGTCGATCCAATACAACCCGGCCAGCTTCTTTAACAGCAGCCTGGTTGAGGGAATGAACTTCAAACATCCCGAATTCGCGTTCGACGATCTGGGCACCGGGTTTTGCTTCTGTCGCTTTTACTGCAATATCCACGACACGGAAAACCTCATTGCCGGGAGCCATCTCCACGTAAAGGGAAGCCATCCCTTCCACAGGCAAATCACCTTGTGTGACCGTCCCGATGAATGCTGAATACTGCGCTTGCATCCGATCAATAAAACAATAGCACCGTAATGAAAAACCTTCAGCCATAATTTCTCCTAACACATTTAATTCAAGCTTATTTTGTTTCTATCCTGCATTGCGATTCCGACCGGGGTGACAAACAATGGACTTGGGGCTATCCGGGTCGGGCATCCGGTTGTTTCCTGGATGACCTTGTCAATTCCGGGGAATATGGACGTCCCGCCGACCAGAGTGATCGACTTTGTCCTCGCCCCACGGATGTTCCGTTCAATGATCGTACCCATTTTTTCCATTACCGGTCTGACGATTGGGAACAAACGACTCTGTTCAGCAGGATCCTTTTTCAGAGTCTCAGCGGCTTCGAAGCTGATGTTTGAAGCCCCGGCAATGACCAGTGAGAGGTGTGTTCCGCCGGTTGCTTCATCTGCCGTATGAACCACTTTGCCATCCTCCAGAACTGCGATCCCAGTGGTGCCGCCGCCGATATCGACGATGACGCCATCTCGGATACCGAGTACGTTGTTAGCAGCCGAGGGCTCATCAATCATTTCTGTACAATCCATCCCAGCTGCTTCAACAACATAAGCTGTGGACTGGACTTCAGCTCTCGGAACCCCGGGTGGGAATCCGCTGGCTGCATGGGTTAGTTCTCTGCCGAGACGTGATTCCACATTTCTTTTAATGGATCGCAGGATATCCACAGCACCGATAAAATCAACCACCAACCCATCCCTTACAACCTGTGTAAACCGGAATTCTCCCGTCAGGGGAATGCCGGTTCGATCCAGCACGACCAGGACGGTATACGCCGTACCCAGGTCAACGCCTACACAGAGACCATTTTTCTCACCAAAAATCAATGGGTGATCGCTGCCATTTTGCTCAGGCAAAATGACCTCTGCTGCGCGCTGCAGTAATTCCTCCGGGGTTTGTCCCGCAGCCTTCAGGTATGACTCTGACACAAGTCAGCCTGAATTATTTGTCAGAACTGTGGCCGCCGATGCTGCCCTTGCTCCCCTTGGGGAGGATCATTTCAACATCGTCATGTGGCCTGGGGATGACATGAACCGATACCAGTTCACCAACGCGTTTTGCGGCAGCGGCACCGGCATCTGTGGCAGCTTTCACTGCGCCAACATCACCGCGTACCATCACGGTTACAAACCCGCCGCCGACGTATTCCGAACCGATCAGAACCACATTGGCAGATTTGACCATGGCATCTGCGGCTTCAATCGAGCCGACCAGACCTTTGGTTTCAACCATTCCCAGAGCAATTAATTTTGTATCTACAGCCATTTTGTTTAATCCTTTCTAAAATAAAGCAATTCTATTTACTTCAGGTTCAATATTTCTTCAACAACCTGCTGGACAGTATGTTCAATTTCAGCAACAGTCGGCCCGGGTTTGGGTTGACCGGGGACCATTGCTGAGTCCGGCGGGGGAGATAATTCATAAGCTAAACGTTTGACATTAAAGAGATGGTAAGCGGTGATATTATCACCAGTAATCGAACCACCCACGCCACCTGCACCTAATGTCATGGAGGGCATCACACCCGTCGTAAGCCCGATCGCTCCCAGGGTGCCCATGGTATTGACTGCGATCCGGAAGACGGGTTTTTCCAACCCGAAAGCCATGATGACTTCAGGGTCGGTGGCATGGATGATCAGGCTGTGACCGCGTCCACCGAATTGGATCAGCTGGATGCATCTTTCGCAGCCTGCTTCCCAGCCTTCTTCTTCATACCAACCCAATACAGTTGTGAGTTTTTCGCGTGAGAGGGGTTCATCCCGCCCCGTTTTCGTTAAACGGGCAACCAGGATCCGTGTGCCTCTGGGAACTTCAAAACCGGCCATCCCTGCAATGTACTTAGCGGACCTACCGACAACAGCCGTGTTCATAGCCCCATCCGGATGGAAGACCAGGTTTCGAGTAAGGTTGGTCTCGTGAGGATTCATAAAATAGGCACCTTCTCGTTCCATCAGTGCGGCAAGGGTCGCAGCAATCGGCCTGTCTGCAACCACGGATTGTTCTGTTGCGCAGATTGTTGAATAGTCAAAGGCTTTACTGGCAACAATATACCGGGCAGCTTTCTCAAGATCCGCAGAACGGTCCACATATACCGGGACGTTGCCAGGTCCCACCCCATAGGCGGGTTTACCTGTGGAATGGGCTGCCCTGACCATGGGTGTCCCGCCGGTGGCAAGGATCAGTGCAACATATTTGTGGCGCATCAACGCCTGGGTGCCATCCAGGCTGATATTCTGCATGCAAGAAACCAATCCGGGAGGTGCACCGTTAGCTTCAGCAGCCTGGGCCATGATTTTTGCGGCTTCATAAGAGCACCTGGCAGCAGCAGGGTGGGGAGCAAAAACGATCGCATCCCGTGCTTTCACTGCGATCAGGATTTTGTAAATTACGGTCGACGTTGGATTGGTTGAAGGGGTGAGTGCTGCAATCACGCCAACCGGCCAGGCGATATCATAGATTTTCTTTTCAACGTCATGGCCAATCACACCGACTGTTTTAAGATCTTTAATACTCTCCCAGACATTTCGAGCAGCAAATTCATTTTTTAAGCGTTTATGTTCAGAGACGCCATAACCGGTTTCTTCATGCGCCATGATCCCCAACCGTTCAGAAGCAAACAGAGCAGCCTGTGCCATCGCAGCGCAAACGCGATCAACCTGCTCTTGTGATGCGGTTGACCAGGTTTTCCAAGCCTCAAAGGCATTGGCAGCCAGGTTTCGTGCTTCTTGAATCGATTGCAGATCTCTATCAAATGCCTGCATGAAAATTAGCCTTTCGTGAAAGTCACTTTTCCATCGACTTCAAGGGAGTCGATCATTGCCATTATGACGGCGTCAACCGGCCGGTCTTTGGTGATAGTAGTCTGACGGGCACTGGAACCGCCTGCCGTCAAGACCAGGTCACCAACGCCGGCGTTAACGGTATCAACGGCGACGAAAGGTTTACCGAAGGGCTCGCCTTTTTCATCCGTTTGACGGACGATCAGGAGCTTCCGCCCGATGATCTTCTCGTCTTTTATAGTAGAGACAGTTGTTCCAACCACTTTTGCAATTAACATGGTTCAATCTCCGATCAATAGGATTTTGCAGGTGTACTGGCGCTGGGTTCGGGTTTCTGCCCGGAAGATCCAGCCTGGATGATCTTAACACCTGCACTGGCACCGATCCGTGTGGCACCTGCAGCGATCATTTGCTCCGCTTCTTCATGTGTATGAATGCCGCCAGCGGCTTTAACGCCCAGGTTAGGGCCAACCGTTTGGCGCATCAGGGCGACGTCGTGCACTGTTGCGCCGCCGCTGGAAAATCCTGTCGATGTTTTCACATAGTCCGCTCCGGCTTCTTTTGCCAGCAGGCAGGCGACGATTTTCTCTTCATCGGTCAGCAAGGCCGCCTCGATGATGACTTTAACCAACGCATTCGCAGCATGAGAGACTTTAACAACTTCATTAATATCCCGGGCTACCAATTCGTTATCACCGGTTTTGAGTGCCCCGATATTGATGACCATATCAATTTCGGTTGCACCATTATTAAGTGCATTTTTGGTTTCGAATGTTTTTACTTCGGTTGGGGTTGCACCCAAAGGAAAACCGATCACCGTACAGACCTCAACATCTGAATTTTTAAGGAGGTCAGCACAAAGCTTGACATTGGTCGGGTTGACACATACGGAGGCGAAGTGATATTTCCGAGCTTCAAAACAAAGCTGCGCAATCTTATCTGCGGTAGCGTCAGGTTTCAACAGGGTGTGGTCGATCATCCCCGCCAGCCTCTTATCTTGGGGAATCACACCAACTGTTGAGGTGAGGCGTTCAGCGCCCGCACTGATGACATGACCCGCATTATCGAAACAGGTTTTGACTTTTAATCCATTCGCCACTTCCATTGTGCAGGTTGCACCCTGCGGGCTTTTTTGGTTTTCTTCCTGTTCGATCATCGCCAGTAATACTTCACGTGTGATGACCTCAACCAGGTTCTCTATCGTTGTTTTATTAAGTGCCATAATTACTTCCCGTCTTTATAATAACTTTGTCCGATGGCAGCAATTTTATTCACGCGCCTTTCGTGGCGTCCGCCAGCAAATTCGGTGGTCAGCCAGGTGTTTAAAATTTGTTTTGCAAGACTATCGCCGATCAAACCAGCACCAAGCGTCAGAACATTTGCGTTATTGTGCTCACGGCTGTTATATGCCGTTGCATAATCGTAGCACATCGCCGCGCGAATCCCCGGGACTTTATTGGCCGCCATACATGACCCGATTCCTGCCCCATCGATGATGACACCCCACCAAGCCTCACCTTTGGCGACCTTTCTTGAAACATCCAGGGCAATATCGGGGTAGTCTACAGAATCTTTGGTGTGTGTACCGCAGTCGATGACTTGATAACCTTTTTCAATCATATATTGCTTCAGTGTATCTTTTAGATCGACACCACCGTGATCCGTGCCAATAGCGACTGTTTTTTGATTTTTGCTTGGTGAATCAGGGGAATTGTTTTCCTTTAACTGACCTGTATTCTGAGGTGTTTGTTGGGCTTGTTCTTGATTTGATTGCAAGTTCAACGTATTTTCAACGATTCGATGGACAATACCTTTTAGCTCTTGATCTGAAATATTGTTTTCCATAAAATCATCTCCAAAGATAATCAGGTCACTGACGTGACTAAGAATTATAACATCTAATTTTTTCCTAAGTGAATTTTATCCTATTTTATATACAACAACAAACTTAGGGAATCAGGGTATCAGGAAATTAGGAACAGAAAACTCGGGAATGGTGAATCGTGATTGGGGAATGGTTGAATTGGAGGAAGTTAAATTTTAAGCCGGTGGAGGTGATTTCAGGGGTGGATTATCTTTAGGGGGACGAATGATGGGTTGGATAGGTGTGCCTGCCTCCGGGTTGAGCAGCATGCTCAATTGCGCAAGCGCACCCGAATCAAATGAACGATGATGGCAGATGTCGCAGATCCAGGCCGGAAAATTCGGGACAGTGATCAGGTCATTCCCGAGCCAGGTCATCAGAGTTGCTGACCCGAGGTGCTTGATCCCGCCCTGGCAGTTGATACATGGTTGTATTGGGCTTGGTTCTGTCATCAATATCCTTTTACTGCACAGCCTGGACGGCATCGGGATTGCTGAGGATGGTTATTTCAGAAAATGGCCAGTAAATCAACAGTGCACGTCCGACGATATCATCTTCGGGGACAAAACCCCACAGATGGGAGTCACTGCTGTTATTTCGGTTATCTCCCAAAACAAAATACTGCCCATCAGGCACATCCCAGGTGCCGGTGTACCTGGGTTGATCAGCGACATAGGTTTCATATAATGGCTGCTCATTGACATATACGGTGCCATCTTCAATGCGCACCTGGTCACCCGGCAAACCGATGACCCGTTTGATGTAATCCATTTCTGATTCCCCTGGCGCATGAAAGACAATAATATCTCCAATGTCAGGTTCACCTAATTTATATGCCACCCTGTTGATCAGTAAAAACTCGCCGGGTTGAAGGGTGGGCTTCATACTGACGTTTTCAACCCTGACCCTAGCTGAAAGTGCGTTGATCACAACGAACAGCACCAGCGCCAGCAAGATGGTTTCTACGGTATCGATAATGAATCCCATACAGCTTGTGCGTTTGCCGCGAGGGGCGTCTTTTTGATCTTCTTCGTCGGGTATGGGTTCGGATTGAAATTGATCTACCATGGTTGAAAACTGATTTCCTGGTTTGAATAGGTATGATTATAACGCATTTGGAAATGAATGAACATTATTCCCGTCGTCTTTTCAGCACCAGCCGGACTGGGGTTCCAATGAAAGGATAGTCCTCCCGGATTTGGTTTTCCAGGTATCTCAGGTAGCTGAAATGCGCTAATTGAGGCTCATTGACATACAACATGAAGGTTGGAGGATCGCTGCGGACCTGGGTACCGTAATAGATGCGGAGTGACCTGCCTGTTTTTGAAGGGGCTGCGTGCCTATCCTGGGCATTTTGAATGATCCTGTTGATCTGTGAGGTGCTTAAACGCACAAGGCGTTCTTCCTGCACCTGCAGCGCCATCGGGAGGACTTGATCGACCCTTTTACCCGTCAGGGCGCTGATGAAGACCATTGGGACATAATCCATGAAGTTCAATTCCTGGCGGATGTTGGCCGTATAATCATTGATGGTGTAAGAATCCTTTTCGATAAGATCCCATTTATTAACGACAACAATAGCACTCTTCCATGCGTCTTTGATATAACCGGCGATGTGGGCGTCCTGTGCTGTGATGCTGGTGGTGGCATCGATCACAAGTATGGCGACATCGGCACGTTCAATGGCATTCATACTTCGAATAACACTGTATTTCTCGACGCCTGGTGTTACTTTCCCCCGCCGCCGGATGCCAGCAGTATCAATCAGGGTAACCTCAATACCATTGTAGTCCAGCTTTGTATCGATGGCATCACGGGTAGTCCCGGGGATTTCACTGACGATCGCGCGTTCTTCACCGATGATCTTATTCAATAAACTGGATTTTCCCGCGTTGGGCTTCCCGACAATGGCGATTTTGACCGATAGATCTTCCTCAGTTTCTTCCGGGAGGTCCTTGAAATGATTTACAACCTCGTCCAGCAGGTCGCCTGTGCCGGTGCCGTGCATGGCTGAGACCACGTAAGGAACGCCCATACCCAGCTCGTAGAACTCTGCTGATACTTGGCGAATCTTGGCACTCTCTGCTTTGTTAACCACCAGGATGATGGGCGGTCTCAGTTCCCCTTCCACATTTATTTGCTTGCGGCGGAGGATATCTGCAATTTCATGGTCCGCGGGTGTCACACCAGCCTGGCCGTCGACCACGAACAGGATCACATTTGCTTCGTAGATGGCGAGATCGGCTTGTTCCTTGATCTCATTGATGAAATCTTTGGAACCGATCGAAAGGGGCGCTTGCCCCTTGATCTGGGTCGGGTCAATACCGCCAGTGTCCATCACAAAAAAGGAATAACCGTTCCAGTCCGCATCCGCCAAGAGACGGTCGCGGGTGGTGCCGGGAATCTCATCCACAATCGCCAGACGTTCACCGGTCAGGCGGTTGAAGAGGGTACTTTTGCCAACATTAGGTCTGCCCACCAGGGCAACAACGGGTTTTGCCATAGGAAATGATTATACCCAATGGGAAGGGGAAGGGGAGATGTGGGGGGGGGGAGAGAAAATCAATGACTTGCGATGTTTATTGATTTTGCTAAGGATGTTCAGTCTTATATGAAACGTAATTATCGATCTCAAACCTAAAGTCCAGCAAAATTTTATTGCTTCGAAAAGCCCCAATATTTATTAAGAATCCTTACGGCGACTGTTATGAGCCTTCCCTACTGTCTTGAACTGATGACACATCCGTTTACCATTAAAGTCTCACTATCCCCAAATCTCCATTAATCTCTTGACAACTCTCAGCAATACTGTATAATAACAGTAATACTGTAAAATAAAGCAAGGAAGAAAGGGATGACTGAGAATTTATCGATTGAAGATCTTGAAAAACACAGCGGACTTTCAACCAGGACGCTGCACTACTACATGTCCAAGGGGCTGCTGCCCGGGCCGGAGACGCGCGGCAAGAACGCCAGCTACACCCAGGAGCATCTCGATAGGCTGGATCTGATCCTGATCCTCAAGGAGATGCATCTGCCGCTGGATGAGATCAAAGCCATCCTTGACCAGCTGACGCCATCCGAGATCATCCATTACAGGGATTCACAGGAGGATTTGCTGGAGAAGATCAAGTCAAATAAGGTTATAACGAATGAAAGCAGAAAAGAGGTCAAAACCGGGAATGCCCTGGATTACATTAAGGACTTGGAAACAGCTCAATCCGCCCACGAGATGATCACGGAGAGCAAGCCATTTCGTCAATACAATAACCAGCCCAGCTTCAGCATAGAGGCCCCAAAACTGAGGATCGAAAAACAACAATCTGAATCAAAACCGGAGATCTGGCGGCGGGTGGTCCTTTCGGATGGAGTCGAGCTGAACATCCGGGAGTCAACTGAACAGAAGCTCAGATATAAGATCGACCGGCTGCTGTCTTTTGCCCGTTCGCTATTTAATAAATAAACCAAAGGGAGAGTGTGAAATGAAAAAACAAAAAGGTAACCCAACAATTAAGATCCAGGTCATTGCGGATAAGGCTGTGATCCCGGCTGGCAAGGCAGGGGAGCGGATCGTGGAAATCAAGCTGCAAGCCCCACCCGCTGCGGAAGACCGGCCACATTTGCCGCTGAACCTCTCACTGGTGATCGACCGCAGCGGATCGATGCATGGTGATAAACTGCACTTCGTCAAAGAGGCTGCCAAGCATGTGATTGATTTGATGAGTGCGCAGGACCGTGCGGCTGTTGTGATCTATGACAATACCGTTGATACGCTGGCTCATTCCCAGGTTCTGACACCGGCGGTGAAGAAGGCGATCAAGCGAAAAATTGAAAGCGTTCAAACGGGAGGCAGTACGAATTTGTACGGCGGCTGGTTGACCGGCTCACGGGAGGTGGCAGAGGCGCTGAAAGATAAAACCTTCAACCGCACGCTGCTCCTGACGGATGGACTGGCGAATGTTGGCGAGCGGAATCCGAATTTTCTTTCAATGCATGCACAGGAGCTGTTCACCCGCGGCATTTCAACCTCATGTTTTGGTGTGGGGCAGGATTATGATGAGCACTTGCTGGAGGCAATGGCGAATCTGGGCGGTGGGAGCTTCCATTTCTTGGAAACAGTCAATGCCATCCCACTGGTATTCGAACGCGAATTTGATGAGATCGTTAATTTTGTTCTGAAGGATGTTCAAATCACATTAACCTTACCAGATGCGATTGTGCTTGATGTTTCTGGCGGTTGGCGGTTTGAAAGAAATGGCGGTCAGGCAAAAATCCATATAGGGAGCATGTCGGCTGATCAGGCGCAATCGATTTTTCTTAAGCTTTCCAACCTGGCAGGGGTTTCAGGTGATGCAATCACTATCCCGGTGAAGTTGAGCGCTTTTGATCTGGATCAGAATACCCAGAAAGAGCAGACCGACCTGGTGTTCAATGTTGTTCCAGAGCCGGATGAAATCGCTGTTAAAAAGGATCCGGGGTTAATGGAGCGGTTTGCGGAGGTGGACCTGGCTGATAAAGCGACTGAAGCCTTGAAAATGGAGAGGGCAGGGGACCGGCAGGGTTCATCCATGATGATGAAGGAATCACTACGCCGCTATAAGAACAGTATATCCGGGGACACCTTTAATAAGTATTCTGAAATGTCGCAAAAAATGGAAATAGGGATGGATGCCTTGCAGCGGAAACGGATCCACCAGATGTCCTATGAAAATAAACGCGGCTACCAATCCATCCGAGATTACCCACTGGCATTTATCAAAGGGGCGATGATTGCTGATGTGGAAGGAGTTTCAGTGCTGATCGATACAGGTGCTGAGAGATCAATTGGGCGTGTACCTCACACGTGGCGGTTTGTAGATGGGCCGGTGACCTTTACCCATGATGCCCAGGCTTGTAATTCGCTTTCAAACGCGTTGGGTACACCTGTTGATCTGATGTTGGGGATGGATGTTTTGAAAGACTTGTTCCTCCAGATTGACCCCGGCCGCGGGGTGATCGTCTTCAGCCGGCAGCCGCTGCGCTACCGGGGATGGCGTATCCCATTGAATTTGGATGGTGATGTACCGACCTGCAAGATGGATTTCGGTGGTGGATCATTGGCAATGCACCTGATCTCATCACTTACTTTGAATTATGTTCCCAAAGAACTGGTGAAAGATGCGCCCCCGCATGGTGAGCAGGAAGACAGTTTGCTGGGAGGGCTGCCGTTTACCACGCCCGTGTATCATCTCAACATCCAGATGGGTGGACAGGATTTCACGATTCAATGCGGTATCTTGCCAGAGTATCTCAAGAAGGATTTGGATATCAAAGCCGGACAGGGTGTAATGGGGCGTTCGTTCCTGCAGATAGCACCATCGACCCTAGCATTTCCGGAAATGATGATGGCAGTTTTAGTTCGAGTATAACCAGGGGGAAGGGGTTGGGGCTTCACCTGAGGAAACCGGGTGAAGCCCCAATAGGGGAAAAAGTCAAGAGATAAATCCTTAGTAAATTTCCAAACAGAGCAAGAATAATATTGTGATCTACCGCCGTGGATGATAATTTTTTTAAGTGGAGTTGAGATAAGGTATTTCTGACAGGGAGAGACGTTAAGTGCAACGTCTCAACGGCTCTGTACGGGTATTTTTAAAGATTATGGGTTTATAATAAAAAATATCTAATCACGAAAGGCGACAGAATGAGTGATTTACACTTGAATCAACCCGTTGATGAGAAAGGTCAACGCATTGGTCGAGATCCCAATGCGGTCATTATGGATATTCAGGCGAGTGGGGATAATTTGATGGCGTCTGTGGAAGAGCTGATCGAGTGGACGGATATAGACGTTTCCCAGGTGGTGGATTATTTGAAGCGAATCGCGAACTTCCTGGATGCCGTCATCGAAGCTAATCCGAAAACCTATACGATTGCTGAACTGACCGCAAAATTAGAGATCGACGAAGCCACAATACGGTTGCTGCTGAAAGATGTTGGCGTTGAGATTGAAACCAATGTGAACGACACCAGCGAAACCCTCACAAGAAATAAACTGATCCCGCTCCTGGCAGACCGGGCGGGTTCCCGCGAGGGTGAGCGTTTGGCGGAACTGCTGCGGGGCGAAGGGCCTTATGTGGCGTGGGTATAGGATATCAATCACTACAATAGAATGAGTCGCAGGTCGGGGCTCCAACCTGACGATCATTAATGATTACCGACCCCATTGACGCTATTTTGATTGACAGGTGGCCGTCCTGAATTGTTTATTTGAAAGGCAAGTGAGTCATGCAGTATCAAGTTGTTTGGTCGAGCAGGGCAAACCCGGAAAAGGCGTTGAAAGAATTGATCACAGAGGTCAACCGCATGATCGAGACGGGCTGGAAGCCTTTAGGCGGCATATCCTATATGCAGTTGGGTTTGATGAGCCATACGTACCATCAAGCGATGATCTACCAGATAGAAAGCAATCAATAAACGGAAGCTTGTGAAGGGATCAATAAGCAAGCGTATGCAAAAGAAGACCTGATTTTGCGGCTTCTTTGATTATGGTATTAATAACTAAAATGGGCTTCTCCGGTGGAGAGAAGCCCATGTCCAGCATTCATTTAAAGATTTGTGTAAGTTGTTAAGGTTTCAAAAAACTTTCCCTAATCAATACTCTCGAAATCCGGTTCGATCACAAAGTTCCCTCTTTTATCGATCACACCGTAATCACCATGATCGGAAACGACGGCATAACCATCATCGTAGAATGAGGATGCGAAGTCAAATTGAGGTTCAATCACCCATTCACCTTTGGTGTTGATGTACCCCCACTCATCGTCATCAAGCACAGCAGCCAGACCGTTTTTGAAATCATAAGCATCCTCATAATTTGCCCTGAGGATGACGCCATCTTTAATACTCACGAAACCATATTCATCATCATCCGTGTAAAGGAAGATCCCGTTTTCATTAAAAGAATTGATAAACTCATACCTTGGTTCAATGACGTATTCTCCTTTTTCGTTGATCACACCCCATTCGTCATCATCATTTGCTACTGCAGCATAACCATCAACAAAACAGCTGGCATCGCTGAACTGAATATCAATGACTTCTTCATTATCCAGGTCCACAAACCCAAATTCGTCATCATCTTCGATCCGGACCAGATCATTCTCGCAGACATAGACAAAGTTTTCGTACTGCGTTTCAATGACGAATTCTCCTTCAGTGTTGATCACACCCCATTCCCTATCGGAGTCATTAGCCATTGCAGCACCTGTATAGCCGCTGTCGGTAAAGCCCTGGAATAAAATAAATTTAGGTCTGAAGATGTAGTCGCCATTCTTATCAATCGCACCATAAGCATCATCAAGATAAACAATTGCCAGTTTAAAGTCTGTAAAGAATTGGCTGGCATAATCATACTTTGGTCTGATCAGGACTTCTTCTTTAAGATCCATGTAGCCCCATTCGTCATCATCTGCAAAAATGAAGATATAATCCTTTTCGGAACCGAACGCCAGCTCTTCGTAGGAGGGGTTGATGATATAATCCCCCTTTTTATCGATCACACCGTATTCATCACCGCTGGTGACAATTGCATACCCGTTCTGAAACGCCGTAGCGTAATCAAATTGGGGGTTAATGATGATTTCACCCTTTTTATCGAGATAGCCGTATTCCTCGCCGTCCCAGCTGAACCGGACGAGGCCATCATCAAATAGCAGGTTTTCATCTGCCGATCCCCTGGAGGTGCCGCCGAATGTGAAGACGCCCGCAATCACAGCAACTATCAGGCAAATCACCAGCAGGATCACGAGTGCGACCCCACCAATAATGAACCACATTGTCTTTTTAGACATTTTCTTGGGTGCTGCTTCACCTCGATCAGCAGGTGTCGCAGCTTTCTCCTGTAAATCGAAACCGCAATGAGGGCAGGACTTGACCTGGTCGGAAATTTCTTTACCACAATTTGGACAATTAGTTTGTACCATATTTCTCTCCCTTGATCTTTTCTGAAAATCTATCAGCTATTATTTTATCATATGATATAAAACTATAACTAAAACCTGCGTCATTTTAACGAAATTTGGCCAATCTCCAATTAAAGCAAAGATTTCTTCATGACTTTTACATGGTTCAATAAACGCAACCCTTGAGCATGATATAATATTTTCAGGACCTCTAGAATGGAGATATCATGGGTGATTTTTTTGGATCGTTTGTATTTTATTTTCTTATATTCATGTTGATTGCGCTCATCTCATGGGGGATCAGCCGGCTGCGATCAAAAAGTAAGGAAAAGGGTTTCCGTGGCTATCTCGCTGAGCACTTCCCACAGTTTGGGCCGAATGACCCGATGCTGATGGCAAAAAGCAAGAGCAAGCAGGCTAAACCGGATATGGCCATGGCGATTGATGATGCACAGGATCAGGTCATCATCCTGCGCAACCCTTCTGGAAAGCAGATCGAGCAGTTCGTGTACCCGGCCAGTGATATGACCTTCCTTAACCGGGGCAGCCAGATGATCGGGCGCGGTTTTGCTCCCAAGACCTGGAGCTACGAAGAGCATCTAGAGATCATCTTCAAAGACGCCATCCGGCATTATTTCTACCTGGAAAACATCAGCAATAAGTCAGGCACGGATTCGGGTGCGGATGTCGTCCGCCAGATGATCAACCCCTGGTTCATGAAGCTCTCGGAATATTACAACCAGGAGCAGTCAGAAGCGTAAAATGGTGGTTGGGTTTTCAACCTGACGAGAACTGATCTGTATCAGCTGAAATTAGGCAGATGAATGAAGACCGGTGACGGGAAAAATAAGCTTGTGTTGGCGCGCAAACTTACATTTTCGGCTCATTTTTTTTATAGGGAAAATTCCGCAGAATTTTGAATAGAAGGCTGGAATCGATGAAGGCTTACCCGAAGAAGATCAATGCAAACGACCATGGAGAGAAATACCTCAAGCTGCTTGGTGGACCGCCGGAGACCGTTACCTTGCGCTCGGGAAAAGTCACGCTGCAGCCCGGTGAAACAGTTGGCGAACACAGCACGGATAGCTATGAAGAAATAATCATCGTTCTGGCAGGGGAAGGTGAATTTGAGTACAGTGATTCGGGATCCATACCTTTCGATGCGGATTCCGTCCTGTACTGCCCACCGAATACAACCCATAATATTCGGAATGCCGGTTCGACCCCCCTGCAATATATCTATGTTGTGGGAAAAGCCATACCTGATCGGGGCGGTGAAGGATAGGTTGAGTTTAACCTTTACTGATCGTCATTGAAGACATCTGGTCGGGGGTGAAAAAAGAATCGTATCCTTGCTTTTTCAGTGCTGGTTTCATCGCCCGGATGGCTAGCTTACTTCCCCTCTCCTCGCTGAAACCGGAGTAGCACTGATAACAAAGATGACAGCTCTTGTGACCGGTGATCCGGTAGCTTGAACCACCAATAATGCCGACTCCCGGGATTGGAAGGATGCCAGCCCCGGATAACTTACCGTATGAAAACCCAAAACTCCTACCCTCCTGATTCCTGCCGCACAGGATACAATGGCCGAACAGGGGGGCTGTTTTTAGGGTGAGTTGATGAGCTCTGACGAGGTCATCCCGCTCTTTAATAAATTTCTTGGCTTGGCTGGGAGATTTTTTCGAGTCCCGGATCATTCCGTTGAGCTGGTCGACGATTTCCGCTGCACCGGCTTTGGCTTCTTCCGTCATCCCCAATTCTTCATGAAGCTGGAGCCGGATTTTGAGAATAGACCTGCGAATGCCAGCCATTTTGGGGTCATCCCCTATCTGATCGAGATATTGAGTGTAATCCGCGGTTGCCTGGTGTGGATCCCTCTTGGCGTGGTAGATGGCGCGGTTGTAGTATGGGTTGTCACTGGCGGCTGGGACTTTGTTGGCGGTGAGAACGATGATGATTGCAAATACAAAACCAATCGAGGGGCAGATGAATTCAAAACGCCCTGCAATCAGGCTGCTGATGACACCGGGAATAACGGTCGCCAGGATCACTAAGATCGGATAGGCAATTCATTTTCCCAGCCGCTTTGTCTTTTCCGGCGTGAGATATTGCTCTAAAAGGTCCGCTCCGCAGTTCTGACATGTTAAAGCAGTTTCAGGGTTATCGATTTCACATTTTTTGCAGTGGATCATATAAACTCCAGGTGAGGTAGACCTTATGGCGTTAAGAAGGTGATAAGTTGTGGCATCGGTGATAAAGATTCTGAGGATCGTGGATGTGACCATTATAACATCAGCCGAATTTTCAATTGAGTAGGAAGAGGATGAGAGAGGCTTTACATCTGAAGTGATGCTGGGTCGATGTTATAATCCTCTTAGGGCAAACTATATATTCACCTTTCAATATAAGGAGGGATTGGTCAATGGGAAGAATCGGTTGTGGTTATGGAAGTGAATGGCACCTGCTGCGATATTTGGGCTATCACCGGAAAGAATTATCTGATCGAATCATTGAAATGACAGGGGGCGAAAGCATTCGCTGGCTGGATTTTGGATATCATCAAACGGATGATCGATTCAATTTTGATAAAGAACTGGTAGGGCTTGAATTTATCTCTGACCCGGATGCGAGAGGACACTGGAAAGCATTTTGGCCAGCACATGGCAACTCACAGAATTGGGATGCGGTGGGAGAAATCACCTATAAGGATCAACAACGGGAATGGCTGCTGGTGGAAGCCAAAGCGCACGTCAAAGAGATTGAAAGCCACTGCGGTGCATCGAATGAGAAAAGCCTTGCAAAGATCAATGCCGCATTGGAAAGGACGATGGCTGCTTTTTCCGATCAGACTTCATTATTGGACATCTGGAAAGAGAAATATTATCAATACGCAAACAGGCTGGCGACGTTATACTTCCTGATGAAGGAATGCAAGCCAGCGATCCCTACTCGGATGCTTTTCATCTATTTCTATGGGGATAAAAGACGCGACGCTATGAACTGTCCGCAGAGCAAGGAGGATTGGGGCAAGGAGATTAGGGGGATGGAGAAAACGCTGGGGATTGAGAGAGAAGGGGAACTTCATCAGAGGGTGAAGCAGTTATATTTGCCAGTAAATCCGGAAAATGGCTAAACGGGTGATCAAATTTCTTAAACACAACTGAATTTTCTCTAAAATCTAATTTTTGGATTTTATGAAAACGATTCTTGATGAAAAGATGAGATCACCACTTCGCAAACGCTCCTCGTGATGCCAAGAGAATCAATCATTGGGAGGACCGCCAGCACGCGAGGGCCATCTTTGGAGTGTTAAGAATATTGAAAGGTGAGAATGAGATTGAGGTAATTGACGATAATGTGCTATGCGCAGTTGTTATGTTACCACTGGAAAATGTGTTGATTTAAGCTAATGTGCTCCAAGTTTTTCCCAGAAATGAAACGGAATGCGAGGAACCTTAACGGGGATTCCCCTAATTTATCGTCACCTCGACCGCACTCGGTAAAATCGATTCTACTGTCAGCTCTTCGTTATCCAATCGAACTTCGGGGGCCAGGGTGTGCACGCCGCGCCCCAGGTCGGTCAGGTCCACCACGATCAGCAGGCTCTCAGGCGCGAGCGAGTCCAGGATAGCTACCGGACCTTCCAGGATCACATCCACGTTTTCAGGGGAGAGCACTGCGTCAAAACCTGCACCCAGCCCTTCGATCATCACGGGGATATCGGTGAATCGGCGGCTGTCGATGATGGCTTCGATCTCGATCCGAACGGTCACGAATTGGCTGCCGACCACGTTCACACCTTCCGGCAGATCGAGGGTTACGCGGGTTTCAAGGGTGACATCAGCTTCGTTGATGTTGATAGGTGTGGTCTCGACGGAACTGGGCAGGCTTTCCACCAGGTTGGTATCGGAAGAGAACACGGTCACCGTCGGTGGGACAGAGAAGATGTTCAGCAAGCGATAGCCAAATGCAAGCTCTCCTGTGGTGACAGGTTTGACGCCAACGGTGCGGTAGCCGACACTCTGTTCAACGGGGATGGTGACGTTGATCGTCTCGGGGTTGAGGGTTACCGATTCAACGGGGTTGTTTTCAGCATCGTAAGCTGTCAGGGTTACTGTTCGTTCGATCGTCTCGGTGGCATTGTCCACATCCACTTCCGCCAACACCTGGTCGACTGATTCCACAAAAGACTGTGCCCCTGTGATGCGGACAACTTCTGAGCTCAGCTCCGGTGTGGTGGTCTGGAAGCCCACTGCGGGGCTGCCGGTTGTGGTCACGACGATGGGAACGGTTTCCTCTACGATGGTTTCAAGTTCGATAAAGATCGTGGCAGGACTGATACGCACCACGTCCACCGGGCCGAGGCCGATATTGACCTGAGGTGTGAGGGTATGTACGCCGGATGTCAGCCCCGAAAGATCCAGGGTGGCTTCAATCACGCTGCTGTCACCGGCGAGCTGGTCTAATATCGTGGAGGGTGCCAGAAGGGTCAGCGTGATCTCGTCAGTGAAGTCGTTGACGATCATCAGGTTGGGGTTCTGCCCGATCACTTCCAGCGGGATGGGTTGGGGGAGCGCACGCGTCTCGGTGGGGTCCGCCTGGGAGACAGCGGAGACCCAGACGGCGACGGCAAAGGCCAGGGCGGTCAGGAAGGTGGGCAGGTTTTTGATGAGCTTGCGCAAGAAATTCATCACTCACCCCTCTCTCGGTCGCCAGGTTTCTTGGGGTTGAAGATATTCAGGAAGCGGCTCAGCAGGTCTTCACTGCGAGGGGTTTCAGCGGGCTGGAAGAAGGCATGCAGGGTGTTCGTCAGGCGATCAATGTTCAGCCGGCGGATCATCTTACCGTCCTGGGCAATCGAGATGCTGCCGGTTTCTTCTGAAACGACAACGGCGATGGCGTCGCTAACCTCGGAGATGCCGAGGGCAGCCCGGTGGCGCAAGCCCATGGTGCGCTCCGGGGAGCGATTCAGCACACCGCTGGCGGAAAGAGGCATTACGCAGGAGGCTGCCACGATCGTGTTGTCCACAATGATCACCGCACCGTCGTGCAGGGGGGTGTTGGGGTAGAAGATCTGCAGCAGGAGTTCAGGAGTCACCTGTGCATTCATCGGTACGCCGGTCTCGACATAGTCCCTGAGCCCCTGGATCCGCTGCATGACGATCAATGCGCCGTGGTGTCGCTCGGAAAGACGGGTGCAGGCACTGATCACGGCAATCAGGGTTTCTTCGAGCTTTTCTTTATCCACATCGCGCATGCGGGTGAACAGGTTCACGTTTCCGGCGCGTCCCACACGCTCCAAACCTCGCCGGATTTCAGGTGCAAAGATCACCGGGATGGCGAAAACAAGTGCGGGCAGGACCGTACTGATCAGCCAAGAGAAGCCAGGCAGATCAAACAGCGCAGTGAACAAGCCCAGCAGGACGACGATGAAGAATACGCCCCGCAGGAGGACAAGGGCATCAGTGTCGCGCAGCATGGCCAGCAGGGCATAGAAGATGGCGGTCACCAGGATGATATCCAGGAGGTCCGCCCACCCGAAGCGTTGGATGAGAAATAGCAGTTCGTTTAGAAATTCACTCATATGTGTGCTGCGCTGTTACGGCGTTTATTCCCTTTCTTTTTCATACGGCTGGGTGAGTATTTTTACCCAGACCTGTGTTTGTTCTGATGTTATCAGGCCTTCTCCGGCCTGCCGCCAGGCTGTATAGGATAGCGATTGAGGCATGTGCAGTTCAAAGTCCATCTGCTCCAGAACTGCCTGCATGTCTTTTGCGATCACATCCGGGAGGAGCAGGATCTCGCATTGCTTTGACCGGGCATCCGCTTCGAAAGCGGTCAGGACGTCCACTGTGCGGTGCCATCCTGTGTCGGGTGAGAGGACTTGCCGCAAGACAGCGGTGAAGTTCCAATCGTCCCAAATAAGCAGCCTCTGGATCCGGTCACCATCCAGGATGGGCAGGACCATTCTCGTCCCCAGGGTTTCATAAAAGGATGGGATATCCCTGCGGGAATGGATCCGCCAAAAGTCCTCAACCCTGTGGGGGAGGAGGTGGTTAACCGGGTGGTGGCGGTCGGGGTCCAGCCTGTTAAGGTGCATGGCATCCGAAGGTTGATTCCATTTAATTGTATCATTAAGCGCACTTTGGATTTGGCGCCATGTGGACCGGAAAGATCCTTCGGTATTAATAACAACTTCAGCGGGGTTAAGTTTCTCGGATTGGGGCGGTTGGGCTGAAATGCGCCATTCTGCGTTTTCACGGGTCATCCCGCGAGCGGTCATCAAGCGTTTGATCTGGCTTTCGGTGCTGGTATGGCTGACCCAGATCGTGTCGCAGATCCCAACCAGATCGGATTCGAGTAATTTGATGGCTTCGATAGCGGCAACCGGGCAGGTTGATGCTTCAATGCGCTTGATGATGCTTTTCGTCACAAGGGGGTGGGTCAGGTCTTCCAATTGGGTTAATTTCCGGGGGTTGCTGAAGACGATCTCTCCCAGTTTTTGGCGGGAAATCTCACCGTGTTCAGTCAGAAGGTCTTCTCCAAATATCTCAATCACCGGATGGAATGCTGGACCTTCCGGATAGAGCATGCGGTGAGCAATCCAGTCGGCATCCAATCCAAGGGCGCCAGAATTGGCCAGCATGCGGCGCACGACGCTCTTTCCTGTAGCAATGTTTCCGGTTAGACCGATGATTTTAACACGAGTGCTCATTATTTCCTGATCCCAAGGAATAGTATACCTCATTTCATTTTAACAAAGGACGTTGAGTGCTATAATTTAATTATGCTGATTGAAAAACTGGCTCAAAGTACGGCAGAAAAATGCCAAGTATCAAAGGATGAAAAACTGCTGGTGGGGGTATCCGGTGGAGCGGACAGCCTGGCCTTAATGCATGGCCTGGACAGCCTGGGATTATCCCTGGTGGTCGCTCACCTCGATCACGGGCTGCGAGCGGAGTCATCTCAGGATGCTGAGTTTGTGCGGATGATGGCGGAATTGCTGGATTTGCCGTTTATTGAAGACCGGGTGGATGTGGCGGAATATGCTGACCGTTATGGTAAGTCAATAGAAGAGGCGGCGCGTGAGATGCGCTATCGATTCCTTTTCGATGTGGCAAACCAGGAAGAAGCAGGCGCAGTCGCCGTCGCTCATCACGCCGATGACCAGGTTGAGACGGTCCTGATGCATTTCTTGCGGGGGTCAGCACTTTCGGGCTTGACCGGGATGGACTACCGTAAGGTTCTGCCTGTGTGGGATCCCGAAATTCCCCTGGTGCGGCCGCTTCTGGGTACCTGGCGGATTGAGATCATTGAATACCTGGCGCAGGTTGGCTGGGCAGCAGTGGAGGATGAGAGCAACAAGGATACGACTTTCTTCCGCAATAAACTGCGTCATGACCTGATCCCGGAACTTGAAATCTACAATCCTCAAATCAGGCAGGTCTTATGGCGGATGACGG
Source organism: Anaerolineaceae bacterium (assembly GCA_016841445.1). GTDB lineage: Bacteria > Chloroflexota > Anaerolineae > Anaerolineales > Anaerolineaceae > Brevifilum. Next base: position 89,053 of record JAENZD010000005.1, on the reverse strand, counting down.
AAGCCCTGCGTGAGGACGAGCACATGCTGGCTGGAATGACTGAAGAAGCTTGGCTAAAAGTCTTTGTGAGGGGAACGAAAGATCACGTGGCGTTGGACCATACAGGTTTCCTCAAGCTCCCCAAGGCAATCCAGGGCAGGGTGCTGATGCAGGCGATTTCAACACTGCGATCAGACTTGCGAGATGTTGGCTATGAAGTTATTTTGAGGGGGCTGGCTTTTGCTGAACAGCCAACAGAACGAGGTGAGATCGACCTGGTGGGGCGACTGAACCTGGTCGTCTTGCGGGATGTGCTGGTGGTTAAAACATGGGGAGCTGACCTGCCGGACTGGGGAAAGCCCTTGCTGGCGGATGATCTATTTTTGACTGAACTGGCGGTAGAAAAACCCTTGGTTCTCCGAAACGGATGGCAAATTGCAGCGCAATGGAAGGATCAGCTCCCAGAAGATTGGCGGGAGCAGGTCAGACAGGTTGGACCATACGAAGCCTGGCTGGACGGTGATAAACTGGTGATGCCCCTGTTGGTGCGCGGGCGGCAGGAGGGAGAGCGTTGGCAGCCGCTGGGGATGGATGATCAGCATCAATCATTCCAGGATTTTTTTATCACGCAGAAGGTGCCGGAGCATTTGAGAGATATCTGGCCGCTGGTATGTTCCGGGGATGATGTGGCCTGGGTGGTTGGCATGCGGCCGTCGGAAGCGTTTAAAGTGACGGATGAAACAAAGCGGGTGCTGCAGTTGCGGTTGGTGAAGATGGGGGAATAAAATAGATTGATGAGCGCTCAAAAAAAGAAAAATTAACCGTTCTGATGCCCCAGCGGGTTGTCTCAATGGTTTAGAGAACAAAAAAACAATTAGACGCTAATATCAAATAGAAAATAACCAATATCGAATCATTTCTACTGAATAACGTAGAGACGTTGTATGCAACGTCTCTACGTGGTCTATCAATTCTTGCTTATATTTTCAAGAAAATCCTTATTCTTCTTTATCCTCTTCCTCATCATCGGCTAAATTAAAACCCTGCTGCAGGGCGAGCTGCCGCAGTTTACGCTTGACCTCCCTGAACTGGATTTTTGAAACGCCAAGCTTCTGGCGGATCTTATCCGGTTGGACGCCGTCGATCAAATCCGTCAGGACGCTGGTCCAGCGGCACATGTCAAAGGATATCCGCTTGTTAAAGGCGGCAGCCTCGGTGATATCTTCTAGAATGTATTCCAACCGGCGCGCTGTCCAGGGGAAGAGTTCTTCCTGGGGTTCATATTGGCTGGCATATTCATTGAAAGCATTCACCCAATCTTCTGAAAGGGAGATCTTTCTTTCCTTGTAGCGGTAGCGTGGGTTGGTATAGCGGATGAAAACGTAAGCATCCTGTGGATCCTCAACAGATAAATGATTGAGGCTGATCCCTGTGCATTCACCTTTTTTGATCGCGGTTTCCAATAGAAGCTTGAGGAGGGTGTACGGTCGGGCATCCGGTGTTTCAGATTTTCGAAGGGCAGCCGCGGTCATGAGTGCGATTTTGACTTCCTGGAGTGTCATGACTGTTGGCAGGGGGCTTGTCACCGTACGCTGCAAGAGCTTATCAGCGGGATCAACCAGCAGGACTCCGCCTTTCTGCAGCCAGCGGAAGAAGCTTTTCAGCGATGTGATCCTGCGTGACAGGCTTTTCGGACTGCAAGGAACGCCGCGCTCGTTTTCAAGCCAGTTTGTGAAATTTTCCAGGTCCTTTAAGGTAATTTCACCAATGATTTTATCCGGCATCAGGAAATCATCCAGCAGGTTCAGGTCGGCGATAAAGGCTTTTACGGTATAGGGTGATTTTCCCTGATCGTTCAAATAGATTCGCCAGGCCTTGATAGCGGGTTTCAGGAGGGACTTCTCTGTCAGGTGGGCAGGGGTACCCTGGGTTTCTTGCAGTTGGTCTGTCATCGGACCTCATTTCTTATGAATTCGTATAGCCTTAACTGATAAAATTTTAAGCGAATCCGCTAACTTTGTCAACTAATTCTCAAAGCTGCTTTTTTCAAAATGGAACCTTCACCTTGTCCTTTTCCTGGTAAATATATTTTGAGGTTATCCCCGTCGCTGGTCAGACTGGAACCAGGTCAGCTCGAAAGAGAGAGTTCATATTGGCTTACAGGGATGTAGGTTTCTAAAGAATTCATATTTAATTCTATCAGAATCATTCTTTTTGATAAGACAATTTGGATTGTGAAAAACAGGGATGAAAAAATGAGACGCCAAATCTGGCGTCTCTGAACGATCTATGTTATGGAATTGAGGTTGAAGGATTTGCTATTGGAGCTGTAGTGCTTCGATGAGAATTTCCTGGATCAACCCATAATCCGGCAGGAGCACCTGGGCTCCCTGGGGTGTGATCCAATCATAAACCTGGTTATAGCCGATCACATAGCTTCGGATATCACCGCTGCCGTACACCTTGGTCGCCAGGGGAAGCAGTGGGACAATGTCGGTCAGGCCAATATCCGTTTCCACATAGGACTTATAAATATTGTACATGTCAGGTGCTTGTAAGATGGCATCCAGGTTCATCATGCGGTTGAAAATTGCCTTGATCACTTCCTGCGAACGGCGAGCGCGGTCAATATCGCTTGTACTGTAACGTGAACGGGCATACCACAGGGCAACCTCACCGTTCATATGTACCTGTCCCGGTCCAACGCTGCAGTATCCGCTGGGGTCGATCCATGTTGCGCAGGAATCGCTCAGGTTTTGGGCAGCCTGCACATTGATCCCACCCAGGCTGTCGACAACCGCTTTGAAGCCCGAGAAGTTAACCAGCATGTACCTGTCTGGTCGGATCCCGAAGTTCAACTCAAATGTGTCGGCAAGAAGGTCAAAACCGCCATATGGGAAAGCAACATTGATCCTGTTATTGCCATAGCCCGGGATGTTGACGAAAAGGTCCCTGGGGAAGGAGATAGCGCTGACGAATTCACCCTTTGGATTTAGGGATACCAGGACAATCACATCCGTGCGAAAGCCGCCTTCAGCCGGTCGGGCATCGGAACCGAGCAGGAGGATGTTCACCTGGCCTTCTGGTTGTTGTAAGACCCGGGTGGTGGGGGTGGGTTCACTCTCAGTCGGTTCGGCTGCTTCAGGTGTTCCAGCAGGATTAACATTGTTCGTAATGTCGGTCTGACCACCCTGGCCATCCGGAAGGAATGGGGTCGGTGTGGGGTCAGTATTGAGGGCTATTTGGGTCTGGAGTGCATACGCCTGGGCACTTCCCAAAGAATCACCGGTATACAGCAGCCCGGAGGCAACGATGAAAACCAAAAGGCAAACCAGGCTCAGAAATACCATGATGGCAATGAATTCATAGAATTTCAAGCGTGGCCGCCCACTTTTTTTAGGTGTTTTTCTTCGATTTGAAGGCATAATATGTTCCGTTTTCTATCTATTTTAATTGTAATACTTTATAAATAATTATATCCAATTCGATTTTGATTTCAATCGATGATGCGAACAGGCAACTGAACCCTGAACGTTGTGAAAAGGCCTTTTTTACTCTTCAACCAGATTTTTCCATTCATGACCCGGATCGCTCGGATGGCTTCACGGATAGATTGCAGACTGCCAATCCCAGTCATTTCTGGTGGTTCAAGGCTAAACAATTTCGATTGTTCTCCTGGTGTCAGCCCGTCACCGTGATCCGTGACCTGGAGGATCAGCATTCCGGTCTCGTAGGAAAGGTTCATATCCAAAAGGATCCGGTCACTTTCAGCAGACGCTTTAACAGCGTTGTTAAGCAGGTGGCGGATCACCGAATGGAGCAGTCCGGGATCCGTTTTGATCAGTGCCCGGGATTGCGGGTTCGAAATATCCAGGTCAATCCTTTTCTGAGCCAATTTTGCCGACAGATCCAACCTGATATTTGCGCCGATGGCATCCAGGTTGACCACCTGGTTATCCAGTGATAAGCGGATGGGGCCAGTCTGGCCTTGAAGGCTTTCCAATTCTGCAATACGGAGATTTGCTTCGCGTAAAGCCGCCTGGATACGATCCTTTTGCTCGGTTAATTGACGTATTTCTGCCTGCAATTGTTCCAGCTGCTCTGGATTGATGGTTTGGTTCTCTTTTTCAACCGTCAGACGTGCAATTTCATCTTTCATATGATCAATGCGCTGGTCGCAGTCCAACCTGTCAACCTGGTATTTAGCTTTCCACTGCTTTATCGATTTTTCAAGTTCGCCGATCCTGGTATCTTTCTCAATCAAAGATTGAGATAAAGCTTGTTTTTCATCCAGCAATTGGGAATGTGCATTCCGTAAGCTTTCCAAGGTTTTAGAGAGGTCTTCGTGCGTATTTGACTCAAACAGGACCTGTGATAAGGTTTCCCTTATTCTTTCCATCAAGGTTACAGTTTCCGAGTTAAACTGTCGGTCAGTGTACGGAGAAAGGAAAATAACACCCCCGGTTAATGGCTCCCCAGGTAGATTCAACGGGTAAGCCAGCAGGTTGCCGATGCGATGATAATTTTGTATGCCTGTGAGGGTGATGGCGTCCTGAGCAGCGATATCTGATTGTGACATTTTAATGAAACGGTTCGCTTCCCAGGCTTTCATGATCTGGGGTAATTCGTAGATTCCAAGTTCGACCGGCGGCAGGATGATATCCCTGATCAGGTCATATCCGATCATCACATTAAGCTGATTTTCTCCTGGTACTATCTTAACCAGGTAACAGAAATCTGCCATGGTGCTCAAGCTGAGTGCACGAACAATGGCTTCCAGTTTTTCTGCCCGTTTTTCTTTTACTGCGATGATCAGCAGTTCATTAACCAGCATGGGCTTGATGTCGATGCGTTCATGTTGAGGTACTTCTGGGGCGAGGTCAGCCGGTATTTTTGCACCTGTTTTTTGCTTTTGTGAAATCCTCTTGCTTAGGGTCAGCATTAAAGGGATGGTCAGGACTTGTGTAATCCTGACTGCACCCATACCAATATTGGCAGGGTCAAAGCGCAGGATCTGAACAAGATAGCCTGCACCCAGGATGGCCAGCATCGCAATCCCAAATGGCCATTGACTTGGACGGAGAATAGATAAAATGATCAATCCCAGCAGTACAAGGAAAAGGGTCATCACCTGCCATAAAAGGAGGTGAAGACGTACGATTTCGGAGATTACCAGCGAATCAAAGTTATTCAAAAAGATTGAAGCGGCACCGAAGAAGACCATAAAAATACTCAAAAATATACTGATGCTGATTTTTGTAATTTTATGGTTGCCATCAGCAAAAAGCCAAACTGCCCAGATGACCACAAGGGCTCCGATGATCCTTTCGATCATTGCGAAGGGTGAATAGACTGTGAAGATTGAGGGTGAGAAAATCCGGTCCAGCATGAAAAAGGTTAATTGAATGATCAGTAGGATACTGCTGCCAATTAAGATTCGTTTTGCAGCAGCAGATTTATTGGGATACCTGAGGTTCAGAACAGCCAGGAGAAATAAAGAAAGCAGAGAAATACTTACCACGAGGTGATAAACCAAGTCACCCGGGTATTGTGTGAGGATATTCAAAAATGCTGAAAAATCAACAGTCATAGTGAACGAATTGCTTTCTGGCAAAATGTAGGTTTGCTTTTGATTTTATTGCAAGTTGCGTTCCACATTATAGGTTGGGGGAATAAAACATAAATATCCCGAAAGGTTATGATAGCAAGACAAGCAGTATTGATGTATTGAGGTTTGGCAATTTGGATATCATCTGTATCATTAAAATTCGAATGCGGACAATCTTAGGTGGTTGTCCGCATTTTATGAAATTTATAGCCATCTTTCTGGAAACTATTCTACTGCTAATAGGTTATCTCAACCACCACACCTTCTTCTGCCCAGAAGTAAAGGTTCTCTGCGGCTGCAAGGTCAAGGATGATGCAGCCATATGAAGCAGGTGAACCCAGGCTGCTGGACCAAAGGCGTCCACCGCCTGAGAGTAGCGGGAGGCCGTGGATCCCGTTCATGAAGCCAGGCCAGGCTTCGTAGATGCCCATAAAATGAGGCATCCAGAGGTCCCAGTTGGAGGCATAAGCGTTGATCTCATGGCTTTGGATCTGGAAAATTCCGGCCATGGTCGGTGAGTTTGACATACCAGTACTGACGATGTAATGATTCCTGACCTGTCCATTTTCGTAAACTGTCATGGTCTGGTCGCCGATGTCGATCACAATTCGTTTCTCAGGGACGACAGGCAGGGGCAGCAAAATATTCTTGGAAGGGATTGTCAGAACCATCCCTGCCGAGATGTTGTCAGCCGTCAAGCCTTCATTGGCATCCATAATATGCCACATCGGCATACCGAGTTTGAGAGAAACGGCCCACAAGCTTTCACCAGCACTGACAGTGTAGGTAGTTGGTGCATGATGGATCGTGACCATAACAGGGCTGCCATCCTCCCATTTTTCAATGATCGAATCCGTTTCAGGGATGGTTTCGAAAGAACGAGAATCACCAAGGGACATCTCCCAATTTTCAATTAAACTATCGACATCCTCAGAATTGACCTGTAATCCTACCTGGTGGGTGCCGGGATCTACGCTGACCCAATTTTGTTTGATCTCGACAGGAACTGACCATTCCAGGCGTTCATCGGTGATCGGGTCATATGCCTGGAATCGGAATTCCTGTGCGGCAACCTGGGCGATATTATCCAGTACAGGTGAAAGATCAGCAATTTCAGGTGAAAGGTCTGTTGAATACAAGTAAAGCGACCCAGTAACCAGTATATTGAACGCGTTGGTATACAGATCAGCGAGGGTTGCTTCAACATCGAGGGTTTGCCCATTAATCCCAAGCAATGCAGCCCATTCACCGTCCTGGTAGGCAAGCTTTGCATTCTGCGGGAGGACTGTCATCTCTTCTTTGATCGATTCGAGCGTTTGGCGTGCGATCATTTCATCATAATACAGGACAGGCATCACTAATTGCTGTTCACCCTGCAGGGCAGCAAAAACATCCTGAAACGGGTGCGCCTCCCGGCCGACCCGGTAAGCCGCCAGGGCGGTTTCGCCTGGATCTACCCATAAGCCCAGTTCCGCTGGGGATAAAAGATAGGAAATCTGCGCATCACCAGGTATTTGAAGATTTATTCGTCGTGATTGGTTCCAATAACCATCGATCAAAGTTGTTGTATCACCCAAGCTCATCACGCCAACATCCTGATCAAAAACATGGACCCCGGGAAGGTTGAGCTGATGGCTTTGGAAATAAATTAAGACCCCACTTGTGAAAATTAAGGGGATGATCACCACTAAGGACAGAAGCCCTACCAAAATGTCAGCCCGGTGAATTTTTCGCCGTCGGGATCGGGGCAACGCTGTTTTTTCTCTAGTCCTGGATGGCAAATGACGTTCGGCTGTTTGACTTATTTGCATATTATTCCTTTTTTCGGTGCGCTTTCATCCATTTAGACGGAAAATCATTCATTATCGTTCCATAATAATATATTATGACACAGAAGGATGCATTGTTCGTGCCACATGGTTCGTTTTTCAAACGTTCTTGTTATAATTAAACCATTAACAATAGAATTATTCATATTGATGAACTGAATAGACTTTTTCGAGGCTGATGAATGATCTGGCAATTATTATCCTGGTATTTTTTACTCATGCTGCTGGGTTGGGTGACCTTCCCACTAGCCTATCACTTATTTAGGAAACTGCCCGGCCGGGGATTCACGTTGAGCCGCATCTTGGGGCTGCTGCTTTGGGGATTTTTCTTCTGGCTGCTGAGCTGGCTGGGGATACTTCAAAATAATAAAGGCGGCATCCTGCTGGCTTTGTTTTTGGTGATGCTCCTGAGTATTTGGGCAGGGTGGAAAAGGTGGCGTGAGATTTGGGACTGGATGAAGGATCATTGGCGCCTGGCCCTGGCCGCAGAAAGTGTCTTTCTGCTCAGTTTTACTTTTATGGCGCTGGTGCGCTCCTCCAACCCTGATGCAACAGGGACAGAAAAGCCCATGGAATTGGCATTTATCAATTCTATCCTGAATTCCCAAACTTTCCCGCCGCACGATCCCTGGCTTTCAGGCTATTCTATTTCTTATTATCATTTTGGTTATATTTTGGCGGGAATGCTGGCTAAATTGACATCCACGAGCGGAGGTGTGGCATTCAACCTGGCTTTAATCTCGACCTTTTCCCTCAGTGCGCTGGGTGCTTACGGGGTGGTTTACAATCTTCTGGTCTCCTTTGGAAAAACAATAAAGGAAAAAATCAACAGTTTGTTTTGGGCACTGCTCGGACCTCTTTTTCTACTGTTTATCAGCAACCTGGAAGGGGTATTAGAAATCCTGCACCAGGCTGGTGTGGGTTGGAACCCTGACTCAGGTGGTTCAAGATTCTGGCAGTGGATCAATATTGAGAGCTTGAATTCACCACCATCCCGACCGCTGACTCTGATCCCTCAGCGATTCTGGTGGTGGTGGCAGGCGTCCCGGGTTGTGCAAGACATTGACCTGTTGGGGAATGTGAGTGGTCTTTCACCCATCGATGAGTTCCCCGCTTTTTCATTTGTATTGGGCGATCTTCATCCCCATGTGCTGGTGATGCCTTTCGTGATGCTGCTGATTGGGATTGCCCTGGCTGTGTTCAGAGGGGGGATGGATCATGAAGGAAGGCTCCTGGGGTCCTCCTGGCCTTACCGCTGGGACATGTTTCTGGTCAGTGTGGTTACCCTGGGCGGCATTGCATTCCTGAACACCTGGGACCTGCCGGTTTATTTTACACTATTGGTCGGCGCATTCCTCTTTCAGCGGGTGATGACCCGGGGCTGGGATAAAGACCGCTTTTGGGACGTCTTGAAACTGGCAATTCCGCTTGGCATAATCTCTTTGTTGATCTATTTCCCCTTCTTCATCAGCTTTCAATCGCAGGCAGGCGGTATCTTGCCCAATTTGATCTACCCCACAAGAGGACTTTATCTGTGGTTAATGTTTGGCACGCTTTTCGTCCCGATTATCCTGTTTTTTATTTGGCTTTTGCGCCGCAGAGGAAAAGGCGCCTGGGGATGGGGCGCTGGGCTGACCGGTTTGTTGATCTTGTTCCTGGTGGTATTCTCGTTGGGTCTGGGCTTCCGTTTAGCCCAAACCCAGGCAGGGCAGCAGTTGATCACATCCCAGGGTGCATCGTCATTTATAGGACTTCTGAGCAGCGCTGCCGTGCATCGACTGGGTTATGGTATTACCCTGGTTACTCTGGCACTGCTGTTAGTAACAGGATTGGCTTTCCTGATTGGGATGACCAGAAAAGGTCAGGAAAACCCCCATTTTTCAGGACCCATCCCATTTGTCCTGCTGATGGTGGTTCTGGGTGGGGTGATGGTGCTTGCGCCTGAATTTGTTTACTTGCGTGATAATTTTGGCGCACGAATGAATACCATCTTTAAGTTTTATTACCAAGCCTGGATGTTGTGGTCACTTTCAGCCTCTTTTGCTGCTGTCGTTATTCTGAAAAAGGGAGGTTGGCTTTCAAGAGTCATCATCATTGTATTCATGATCTCCGGGCTGGTATATCCTGTTCTTGCATACCCTTCAAAAACGAACAACTTTGATCCTGTGGATGGCTATTCCCTTGATGCCAGCGGTTATTTTCAGAGGTACAGTCCAAATGAAGCCGCCGCGATTGAATGGTTATCTGATGCGCCGTTGGGTGTAGTGGCTGAAGCGGTTGGGGGGCAGTATTCCGGGTTTGCCCGAGTCTCGACTTTAACAGGTCAACCAGGTGTGCTGGGATGGCCAGGGCATGAGGGGCAGTGGCGGGGTGGATACGAGGAAGTCGGCAGTCGGGAAGGCGACCTGCGGACGTTATATGAATCAATGAATTGGGAAACAGCCCTTTCCATCATCCGGCAATATGATATCCGGTATATCTATATCGGTTCACTGGAGTTGAGCACCTATTCTGTTAATCCGATAAAATTCGATAACAACCTGGGAATGGGTTATGCGCAAGGCGGTGTCATGATCTATGAAGTCCCTGAACCCCTTTGGGTTGAATAAGCCCTGTTATTGCATTTTCACAGATTTATCCAGTCTGGTCAGAATTGTCGAAATGAAGACAACTGTTTTGTGGTAGGATTTTGAGGGACGAAAAATAAACAATGAAAGGTCGAATTTATTTATGGTAAGGACTCGTTTTGCCCCCAGCCCAACCGGTTATATGCATATCGGCAACCTGCGCACAGCGTTATATGCTTATCTGACTGCACGCAGGAATCACGGTGTTTTCATCCTGAGGATTGAAGATACCGACCAGGAACGCAACATCCCTGAATCATTGGCCGCTATTTATAAAAGCCTAAAGATGGCAGGTTTGACTTATGATGAAGGTCCGATGAAAGATGGCGGATATGGCCCTTATGTCCAATCCCAGCGTTTGCCGATCTACCAGGAGCATGCCCAGCGTTTATTGGCGAAAGGCGATGCGTTTCGCTGTTTCTGTAAAAAAGGTGACCCATCCGAAGAAGAGGAATCCCCATCTCGCCGTGACCCCTGCCGCTTCCTGACGCAGGCAGATATTGCAGAGAAAATGGAAGCGGGGGAGGCTTTTGTCATCCGCCAGCGGATTCCTGACAGTGGCAGTACAACATTTGTGGACCTTGTATATGGTGAAATCACGATCGAAAACTCACAGCTCGATGACCAGGTATTACTGAAATCAGATGGGTATCCGACCTATAATTTTGCCAATGTTGTTGATGACCATTTGATGGGGATCACACACGTGATGCGCGGGCAGGAATACCTCTCATCCACGCCTAAATATAACCTCTTATATGATAGCTTTGGTTGGACGGTACCCGAATATGTTCATTTGCCGTTGATCATCAAGGAAGACGGCAGCAAGTTCAGCAAGCGCCTTGGGGACCCTTCCTTTGAAGACCTCGTGAAAATGGGCTACCTGCCTGAAGCGATCCTGAACTATATTGCTTTATTAGGGTGGAGCCCGGGGACTGACCAGGAGTACTTTAAACTCTCAGAACTTGAAGAGATATTTAGCATTGACCGGATCAATAAATCCAGCGCAGCGTTTTCATTTGATAAATTGACCTGGTTGAACGGTGAACATATCCGGGCGATGACATTGGACGAATTCCATACACTGGCTGAGCCTTATTATCCTGAGCCGTTAGCGGGTTTTAACACAACTAAAATTAGCGAATTGCTGCAGGTCAGAACTGAGAAATTTACAGATATCCCTGGCATGGTGGACTTCTTTGTGCAGGTCCCGGAGTATGATGCTGAGATGTACCGGCATGAGAAATCGAAAAGTGACCTGGATACCAGTTTGGATATTCTAAAAGCCGTAACCCCGATTTTAGACAATCTGGATCCCTGGAATAACGACCAGCTCTTCCAGACCTTGAAAGCCTTTGGTAAAGAAAAGAGTTATAAAACCGGTACAGTGATGTGGCCAATCCGGACAACTCTTTCAGGCGTGATGGCCACCCCAGGCGGTGCTACAGCACTGGCAGAGATCCTGGGGAAAGAGGAAACGCTGAAGCGGATCAAGGCTGGGATTGAAAAGCTGGAAGCAGCGTAAGAGATATTCAAAAAAACAATAAATAAAATCGGGTGCTGAAATAGCCCGATTTTTTTATTTTCAGGATGAAGGCTAAAAAAATATCGATGGATGATTAGAGCGGATGCCTATGAAGGGTGGCGCGCCAGGCTTTTTCCAAACACTTAAGAAATCCATTTCTATCCGTAATACCCCTTCCAATGGTGATAAAGGGAAGGTCAGATGACCCTCCACTAATCAGCATACCTTCTTTCATGTCCGTTAATGTCGAATGAAGCGGGAAGTCTGTGGTTTCGAAGAAGCCTGGCTGCGTTAAGAAAACTGCGGGCAGCAAATCCCATAAATAGAAAACGCTCACCCCGCAGTACATTCCAAATGCCAGCAGCCATTGAGTCAGAATCGATTTCATCTTCAATGACCAAAAATCTGAAGACCAGATGTCTTTCAACTGGTAAGGTGCATCCAGACAGGCGCTGCCCGGAAAGACTGTCACGGGGCAAGGGGCGTTTAACACAGCCAGGGCTGCTTTAGGGTCTGCAGAGAAATTCAATTCGTGCAGGTTTCGGTAACCCAGTTTCATGGGCTTCAAATAACCACCCATACAAACGATCCTTTTGACCTTCATGAAAAAATCAGGATCTAGTAGAGATGCTGCGTGCAGGTTGCCCAGAGGACCTGTCGCAAGCAAGGTGATTTCACCTGGAGATTGGTTCACCATCTCGACCAGGAACTTTGCTGCTGAAGTATCCGGCTTATCGTCAGGCTTTCCCTCACCTTTGTAGACTGGTATGCCGATATTGAGCGCTTCAACGAGCTTTTGGGTTTGTCTTAAAACCTGTTCAATTCTGCCGTTGCCAAATGTGGTTGTGATTCCGCATATCTCTATTTCCGGTACGCCTAAGAGATAAAGCAGCGTCAGCCCGTCATCCACTTCCTTCAGGGGAAGGCCAAGAGTGTTGTCACAGTCGAAAATTATTTTTTGGGTCAAGTTTTATTTCCTGATAATTGAGAAAGTTGTCTCCATGATCAATTCACTTGCATGCGGTCAAGTTGTTAGTAGAAAATAATGGCGAGATCGTTTTTATCAAAAACCATCAGGGTCTGTTTCAAGATTGTAGAAACGGATCAAATAGGTTTCTGACAAAATTAATATCCGTGTACATGGCTAGTTTTCTAAAAGTATCTACATTTTTCAGCAGGTGGTCGCCGCGCCGGTACTGCACCCAGGCCATTGCACACCAGGAGACGCCGCGCAGGCAGTTGAAAGGGTCCCGCAGCCGGGTGCGCTCTTCGATCGTGTCCCGGAGGTGGGAATCGTCGATCGCATTTTTATAAGCTGACATCATCCTGGCTTTATCGGTTTCTGTCATGCGGTAATCCGTTTTCCACAAGGTCGTGGTGGGCACCCGGAAATGGGATAGGTCCTGAGAAGGGTCTCCCCATAAGGGTTTCTCCCAGTCCACAAGGTGGAAAGTGTCATCCTGGCGGTTCACAATCCAGTTTCCGTTGTTAACCTCTGTATTGATGATGCAGTACCAGGGATCATTTTGATAGTAACTTTCTCGAAGACGGGCGGTATTTGCCCAATCTCGGACTTCGCATAGATAGCTGGACAGATCAGGGTCCGCCAGGTCTGATTCGAGGTAGACCTTCAGCATTCGCAAGCAGCGCTGATAGGTGAGGGAAAGGGGCTGTTCTTCCTTGATCAAATGGTCAGCAACTTCAGGAATTTCGAGCTGATGATACCTGGCAAATAGTCTTGCCGCATCTTCAATGTCCCGGGTGTAATCCAACTTTTCGCCAGGCAGAAACGCCATTCCAAGAATGCCGTAGGGCAAATAGTGGAACGAGTTATCAAGAAAATAAGGTTTTGGGGCAACCTCAGCTGGTTCCAAGAGTGCCAGGGTTTTATATTCATAAGCAATTTGCTCGCGATCCGAAAGCCCGATCTGCGACCCAGTGTTGACCCGCAGTACCCAGCGCACGCCACCCTGCTGAATGATGAAGTTCATATTGTACTCACCCTGTCCAAGCGGGAGGACCTCTGAAGGGCTGTCAGGTGACCATCCTGGAATATTCAAAGGACGGGCGTTTTTGAGATAGGTTTCAACCTGCGGAAGGAAGGTTTGTATCGATAAATGAGGCATAAGTTTTGGGCTTCTGCATTTTCTACATTTGCGAAGGATTAGTCGGTTAATGACGGCTACCTTCTAATTTTACTGCCCCTGGTGTAATATTTCATGAGAAAAGCTTATCTTTCAAGTGCATGATGGCTAAATAGGGATGGTACAGCAGCATACGCGGGCCAGAAAAGCGCATGACCTGGCGTATTCTTTCGCGCATTTCGGATTGATAGCAATGAATGCTGCAGTTTGCACAGGTTGGTTTTTCCAGGCCGAACGGGCAATTATCAATGCGTAAAATGGCATAATCTAATAGACGCTGACAATCTTGGCACAGCAAACCATCATCCGAATGGTCGTTCTTCCGGCAATAGAGGCGGATCATTTTATGGACTGTTAATTTTTCGCGGTTTAAACGTCGATTTGTTTTCATAAACTCAGATGAATGACTTGCAATAAATGATACTAAACGGGCTATTTATATAAGAATACCCCCAGATTATCGTTCTTTTAGCTGACTTAAGAAAGCATTACAATTGCACTAAGATATGCAATTTAATAGCTTCAAGAAGGTTTTTCTTTTTCGAGATATTCCTTGATTTTCCCAAGAGATGCGCAGGTCCCTTCTTCCGGGATAAAAACACAATCATCACGATGGCAGTAGTAAAGATCCTCCCAACGATTCCTGGCAGCCTGCCATTTTGCTATCAGCTGCTGATTGGCTGCTTTCCAATTTCCGAAAACCTTTTTATTTTCCTGTTCGACAGACTGGCAGTCTTGCTGAAATTTCAGTTTCTTCGCTCCTGCAGAAGTGATCCCCAGGATCGTCAATCCAATCCCGACGACCCCGAATAATAAAGTCGGCAGTCCACACAACAATAAGGCCATGCTTTGTGTATCGTTTGCACCAAACATACTCGTTGATAAAGCAATCACGGTGAAAATCAGACCCAAAAATGCCATGACTAAGAAAATAATGCCAAATGTCAGAGCTGTGTTTGATTTACGCCTCGGATAGATTTTTGGGACTGGTTGTGGATAGAGTTTGGGCTTTTCGGGAGGCTTTAGTTTTTTAGCGAGTTCCGAACTCTGGGTAACAACTTTGGGTACTGCGACTTGCTGATAAACCGGTTGCCCGTACGGATTCATGACCACCCTGGTTTGAATTTCGCTGGAGCTGATATTTTGTGTTTGACTGCTCATGATAGCAGACACCTTCTCTGCCCGGTCATTCCGACCACATCGGGGGCACCGAGCGAAGGATTCCAGCATGACTGAACCTCCTTCCCGGCGAACAAAGGATTCGGTTCCGCAGTGCTGGCAGGTTAGCACGATAGCGTTGGGGCTAACATTAAGACTTCCGCCACAAGCTGGGCAAGTAAGTTGAATGATATCATCCATTGGTTGACCTGTTATTTAGGTTTAATATGCAGTATTTTCAATCTCGTATATGTGCTTTTATAAAATAGAAAATTTATGAAACCTGTGATGATTTTCTGACTTAAACTAAGCTGGCAAGGAGTCAATAAACGCCCTGGTTTCAGGATCGTTATAAAATACGAGGTTAAGGATGCCGACCACCAGTGAAGGCACGTTACCGATAATGATGCCGACGATCTCCATGATCGCGATGGTTTGGACATTAAACTTCCGAGGTGGGCTCGCCATGAGCTTGGTCGCCCCGATGATCTCGAAGATACCGAGTACTGATGGTAGGATGGTGACAGGGGCGCAAAGTAAACCTATTCCTAATGTACTGAACACTACACCAATCGTGAGCCCTATCCCAACTAAAATATTCAAGATGCCATTGATCAGGGTCATGATGGCGATTGCCTGGACTTTGCCTGGTTTTTGGATATAAGGATATGATGAATTATTCATAACTAATGTCTCCCAAAATAGTCTAGTGAAAAATAAATCTCGAGACTATTATATATTAATTTTATTATTCCGGTTGTATGAAAATAAAAATAACCGGGTTAATACAAGTTTCGTAACTCCACTCCGGAATTGTGACTGCAGGCAAGGTTCAGATGAACTATCCATAAAGACAGTCATCGACATTTTTCAGCAATAGAATGGTTTATTTATATTTTAGTGACATATTTTTTTATTGCACTATTTTAAGATTTTTTGGTAATTAATTTTCCTCTGTCGATGTCAAAGAGGTGCTTTCCCTCCAGTGCAGACCACATGAATCCTTCGCCATCAAAGCCCGCTTCGGGATCATAATTGTAGACGCCTGACTCTAGATCCATTAAAATTCGTTTAAACCATGCCAGTAGATTTCCGGCTATAAGCAACCGCTCAGGCAAGTTCTGTTGAAAAAGGATGACCTGTCCCTTTCTGATCAGTTCGATTGGAGCCGTATCAATACAGAAATAATGCCCCTGATCACTGCTGACGAATGGGATCCATCCGGGATGCCACCAAACGGGATGAATGTAGGGAGGGACTTCAGGTTCCTGGTCGGAGAATGCCCCTTTATCTGCTAATTTTGTTAATAATCCCCAGGCTGCTTGTATTTCCTTTACCGATAGCATCCGCCAGTTGCCGAAAGCCCCAGCAGAGGCACGGGTTTCACCATCCGAAACCGATAATATTTGCCCAAGCATTTGAGGTATTTCAATCTCACTCAACTCAGAAAAATGGTCCAATGCTGCTGCTTCTACCGGAGGGCGAAATTTAACGTCCGGCACATGATCTTTCATCCAGTTTTGGAAATTGGTGAATAATTGGATTGCAGGGGATTGCTCAGCCATTGTTTCTCCTATTTTTTTTAAGAGTTCAGAGGTCTGTTTCGTCGAATAAATAATTTCACTTCAATTCCGCCGGTGGTGACGCGGCGGTTTGTTATGTCCTGTGATGATTTCTTTTTGGCGCTTTTTGGACGCTGGATTCTTCTCAACGAAGAGCTTTTCACCAGTAAAAGGATCTTTCTCTGTGTAGTACATCACGCTGGCATAGGTAGAAGGCGTGGGTGTGAAGACCTGCACTTGCTCCGGCAGGATGCCTAGCTCCTGGCTGGCAAACGATTTTAGCTTTTGCATGTCTTGGATCGTGCAGCCCGGGTACGCCGCAATCAGGTAATAGGTCAGGAACTGTTTTCGCTTCACATCGCTGCTGAGGGCTTCAAAGCGGCTTTTGAAAGCCAGTAATTTGCCCTGATCCGGTTTTCTCATTCTCGCTAAGATCTCAGGTTGGGTATGCTCCGGGGCGATCTTAAGCTGGCCGGAGATGTGATGTTTAACCAGTTCACGCAGGTACTCATCCCCATGTTTTTGGTCAGAAAGGATTAGGTCATAACGCAGTCCAGAACCGATGAAGACTTTCTTAACGCCTTCAACCTGGCGCAATTTTCGTAGCAGCTCGGTTTGCTGCCGGTGATCGACCGGTAAGGTTGGGCAGGTCTCCGGGAAGATACAGCTTTTGCCTTCGCAGGGACCCTTTCGGAGTTTGACCGGGCACTCAAAACCATACATGTTGGCGGTTGGACCGCTCAGGTCATAGATGATGCCTTTAAAATCAGGCATTTGCGTAATTTCCTGTGTTTCTTTAATGATAGATTCCTGGCTGCGCCACCTCACGGTACGACCCTCGTGGACAGCGATTGCACAGAAATTGCACTCGCCGTAGCAGCCTCGGTGCGTTGGGATGGAAAAACGGATCGTTTCCAGGGCTTTAACTTCACCCTGCTGCGCGTAATGCGGGTGCTGGGCGCGTTCAAAGGGGAGCGCGTAGACCTGATCTAATGCTGACTGGTCGAGATATGGATAAGGTGGATTTTGGATCAGATACCGGTCGCGGTGAAGTTGTGCCAGGCCTTTCGCACTGATGGGGTTGTTATTACGATAAAAAGTATGAAACATGTCAATGAATGCATCTTTATCTTCACTGACCTGCTCAAAGCTGGGCAGTTCAAGGTAATCAAGCGGGATTTGTTTGGCAATATAGCACAGTCCACGAATGTGGGTAGCATCATCTCCAGCATCAAGAGCGCTTGCCAGATCGAGCACTGAACCTTCGGCCATACCGTAGAGCAGGTAATCTGCTTTAGCATCAAATAAAACTGACCGCCGGATGCTGTCGGTCCAGAAATCATAATGGGCAATCCGGCGAAGGCTAGCCTCAACCCCTCCCAGTACGATGGGGACGGTGTTTTTGAAGTAACGGCGAATCGCGTTTGCATAGACCAATGTGGCGCGGTTGGGACGCTTTGTGTTAAGACCACCAGGCGTGTAGTCATCGGTGTGTCGTGGACGGCCGGTAGCAGTAAAATTTGCCACCATTGAATCAATGCTGCCTGCAGTGACTCCCCAGAAAAGCCGTGGCTCACCCAGGCGAGTCATATCATCTCCTGTTTGCAGATCAGGCTGTGCAAGGATACCGACTTTGTAGCCGGCTTTCTGTAAGACTCTCCCAATCACGCTGACACCGATGAAGGGGCTGTCGATATAGCTGTCACCTGTTATGAGGATGACATCCAATTGTTTCCAGCCAAGTTGTTTAAGTTCGGCTGAGGTTGTGGGCAGGAACATAAGAACCTTTGTCGTTGAGTTTTCTTTTTGATTTTACCTCACGCGGATGGATTAAAGTTTTAGCGTGAACTCAAATGCATAGAAAATCTATGGTATAGGAATTTGTGGTCGGTTATGATGATAGGTATCAATAAAGAGATTGGAGCAAAAATAATGAGACGACATTTTCGACATTCAATGATCCATCACCATCCATTCCGGCGAGGGTTTCGACGCCCAATCCGGCGGGCTGGCGGCCTGTTGGGGCTGGTAGGGATGGCAGCACTCGGATACACGTTGCTTGAGAAGCATCAGCGAGAGCAGGCAAGGAATGCAAACGATCAGAATTTTGTTTGGGAAGAGGAGGCTGATTTTCCTGACCCGAGTTAATCGATCGGGGATAACAACCGACATCTTGTCGTTCCGTAATTACTTGCTTATTTGATTGATTTTGATTAAACGTTGTATTTATCATTATGCTAAACTATCACAAGGGCTTATAGCAGTCAGCCTTTCACGCATCGCTGATTTCAATAATAAAGCGTCATTCCCAGCCAATTCTCAATCCGGGTCATCACCTAAGTGGTCAATGGATTGGTAAATCCGGTATTATGAATGAGTAATAAAAGGTCACAAAGGAGGAAACCCCAATATGTCCCATCCATTTATCGAGCATCTCAGGAAAGACCACGAAGTGCAACGCCATCTGGCAGAGCAATTGTCAAATTCGGAAACCAGCGAAGAAAAGAATAAATTTCGGCAGGCTTTAGCGGGTGCTCTTTATCCCCACATTGAAGGAGAAGATGCATCAATTTTTACTTATCTGAAATCAAAAAGCGGGAAAGCGCACAAGGGTGCATTGGAAGCAATGCAAGAACATCATCTGGACCGCATTTTACTTTGGGAATTGATGGATCTGGATATTGACGATGAAATTTTTTCAGCAAAAGCAAAAGTACTGGCTGAAGTCAATGCCCATCACCTGGATGAGGAAGAAGAAGAACATTTTCCCAGACTTGAGGGTTTGGCAACCCATGCAGAGTTGGATGAATTATTCCAGGCTTATGAACAAAGAGAAGAAGAAGTAAAAGCTCATGAACCCTTCGTAGGGTGAACGAAGTTTATTCTGAATAGAGAAAACAATAAAAAAAGTCTCTCAATAACAATGAAGAGACTTTTTAATTTGTGAATGTAGTTCTCACTACTCCCCGATAATTTTTACCAGTACGCGTTTACTGCGCCGCCCATCAAATTCGCCATAGAAGATTTGTTCCCAGGGTCCAAAATCGAGGCGTCCTTTTGTGATGGCTACAACAACTTCACGCCCCATGACCTGGCGTTTGAGGTGCGCATCCGCATTGTCCTCACCTGTACGGTTATGCTGATACTGCCCAATCGGCTCATGCGGCGCTAAAGCCTCAAGCCATTTTTCATAGTCCGTGTGTAAACCTGTTTCGTCATCATTGATGAAAACCGATGCGGTGATGTGCATGGCATTGACCAGGCATAAGCCTTCCTCAACGCCGCTCTCATGCAGGGCATCTCTTACATCCGGTGTGATGTTGAGAAATCCCCGTCGGGTTGGAAGATTGAACCATAACTCTTTCCGATAACTTTTCATTAAAAGCCCTTTCACAATTGTGAAATATTGACTTTAATATTCTACCGAAAGACAGGCTTCAAGGTGTACTCGAAAATGATTCCATCATTTCATCGAGCAATGTTAAACTGGGAATAAACTCTGAGGGATCCTGCCTATTCAACCAGCTGACTGTATCGTTGAGGTAGGTCTGATAATTTTCGTCGAATGTCATCCAATCGTCGACTTCACTCCCGCCATCGTAAGGGAGGTCTGGGTGCGTAACAGGAAGAATTGCGCTGATGTAAAACTGCCCATCATTTGTTAAACCCTGGTAGGTATAGAACAGATTTTGGTTGTCAACAGGGTAGGCTGCCTGGCCGTACATTGTTAAAAAGCGAACCCCTGAACCGTTTTGGAAATTAAAATAGAGGACATTACTTGAAAAGATTTGGGCTGCATTCCAGATTGGCAAGAAGGGCAAATTGGCATTTGGGCCGCCAGCAGGATTATTGACAAGCACTGCCCCCAAGGTGTCAATCATTTCTGAGGCAAAACTGCTGATGCTTCGGTATTCTGCTACTGGGTAAACCCTGATCATGGGGTCATGGAAATGGTCATTGATTGGGTAGCCGTTCAATGAAAATTCGTAATATGTTGGGTAGGTATCACCCGGCATATAGTCTTCACCCATATTCTGCCCTGGGATGGTCGAAGGAAATATGCTGCTTGCAATACCGGTGTCAAATGAGAAGCTGATCCCTTCATAGGAGACATCTGGTTGTTCCGGGGTTAAGATTTCCGGAACGCTTGGGGAGGTTTCTATATTTTCCAGAGCAGAGGCCGTCTGGTTTAGAGCTATCTGGTTGTTGAGCGCTGTTTCGGTTTCTTTGAGGACAACACTGGTTTGCTGGATTGAGACCTCGTTCGATGATTGATTAATTTCGTCACCAAGGGAGCAGGCTATCGATGCAGATATGAGCATTAAGACGCATCCCATTATAAGAAGACTGTGTCGTGAGATTTTCTTCATTTTATAACCTTTCTTTTTATCAAACAGGGGTCCTCACTGATATTGTAAACGACATCCATCTTTTAAGAGAGGGGGTAAAATGTAGATAACCCAACCATTGGTCTCACCCTCACGGGTGATTTGTTTAGAACCATGTATCAATTTTAATGATGAATGAATAGACTGTTCTTAAGGGATCTTCTAAATTGTATCAATGGTCAATTGAGGCAATGATTTTTCTGCCTTCGAACGATTCGGTTTAAAATATGGCAACTGATTTTATCAACAGCCCGGTTTTTATCTGTGGACATCCCAAGGCAGGTACGAGCCTGATGGCATCCCTTCTGGATGGTCATCCGGAAATTGTTGCTTACCCTGAAGAAACGATGTTCTTCCGGCGCTTCTTACCTGCGATCCAAAATGCATCTTACCAGGAAAAGCTGAATCTGGCGGAAAAACTGTTGATTAATATTTTCGAGTGGAACTTAGAAAATCCGCCTGAACATCAAAAGAATTATCCTGACCGTGATTATTCTGAAATATCTTATAATGCTGTCAGCGAGGAAATGATCCGGAATATCGTCCCCTCCAGTGAAAATCCAGCAGATTTTCTAAATGCTGTGATGTTAAGTTTTGGCAAAGTCACCGGACTGTTAACCGATGTATCAAAACATTGGCTTGAAAAAACCCCCTATAATGAATTGCATACAAAGGAAATCTTCAGCTGGTGGAGCAATCCAAAATGCATCCACATCGTTCGTGATCCAAGGGGCAACTTCTATTCTTATGAAAGAAAACACGCTGATTGGTCAGCCAGGCGATTCGGGAAGAATTGGGTCCGATCAACAAATGCCGGACTGCGAAATGTTAAAACCTTTGGCAAAAATCGATACTTGATGGTCCGATTTGGTGATTTGTTAAAAAATCCAGCGGAGAAAATGGCGGAAGTTGCTGATTTCCTCGATATTCGAATGACGGAGATTTTGCTGAAACCGACCCGGATGAATGAGTTCTGGCACGGAAATTCAATGTTCAATGAAACATATCAGTCAATCAGTAAAGCACCCCTCACGCGTTGGGAAGGTCATTTAGATATTTATGATCAGATGATGATCGAAGCGATTTGCGGGAGATTGATGAAAGAACTCGATTTCAAAACTTCAAGTTTGGATAGCAGAGGATTGAAGTTCGCTCAAAGGCTCAATATTTGGCGAGAGAAGCTTATTGCTGGTATTAAGTAACAGGCTTTTGTTATGAATTTATTGATCCCATATGAGTTTGGTGTCGTATAGGATTAAGGCAGTACTTCTTTGATGATCTGTGCAAACCTTAAGCCTGCTTTTTCCCAATTAAGAATGTCATCAAATCTATTGCGAGCATTAACCCGGTATTGATGATAGCGATCACTATCGTTTATCAAACGCTTGATTGAATCAACGTAGGCCTGGGGAGAACTACCTTCAGGTAATACGATCCCAGTTTGATCATGCTGAACTGAGGTGGCCAACCCTCCGACTGCATTTGTGATGGTCGGTAAACCAAAGGCGGATGCTTCGCTGATCACAATGCCGGCAGAATGGAACCTTGATGGGTGGATCAACAGGTCAGCCACGCGGAAGAAATCAAAATAGGACTTGATCTGCTGCGGGTTTTCTTTTTCAAAGACACCCATGAAACTCACATATTCCTGATCTTCCCCCTCGATGCCCACAATCTGCAATTTGGTATTGACGCCCTGCGCATTCAATTTTTGGGTCACTTCGATAGCAATATCGATTCCCCTGAGGTTGAACCGCTTCCCCACCAGCAGCAGGTTTAATGTTTTACCGATTTCTTTATTGATAGATCCTTTTAGGGGTAAATATTTGGCTGGAATATAGGCGGGGATGGGCATCACTCTGACTTGCTCAGGCTCTTTATGATAGGTCGATGTGATAATCTTTGCATTCGCTTCACTGAATGTGATGATACGGTCACTCTTTTGAATGGATTTCGCCTCCCATTTTTCCATGATATCGAATCCCAGTCTTGAAAATTCCCGCCAATACTTTTTTGCCCATTGGATCGTTGAGTCGCACATATAAACAAAAGGCCGGTCAATATCCACATGAACCATAGGCGATGAATATTTAGAAAAGATGACATCAGGTTGATGATCTTTGACAGCTTGATTGATAGCCTTTCCAATTTTTCTTAAGCATGAAGGGTAATATTTGATCAACCGCTTTTTTGTCAGGACACCATATCCCTGCAAGAAAAATTTCTCAATCAGGGAGGGATTACCTTCAAGAGGACCGACCATAACAACGTCGAAATCCGCCTGCTTCTTAAGCATGTGAAAAGCACCATAATCCGATCCGCTGTATTCGTTTTGTATGGTTGGATCCCATCGCCCTGCAACATATAATAACTTCATAGCCAATCCCACATCTTTTTCCTTCAGAAAAGATTTCTGATTAAAACACATTAAACTCTGATTAATCAGTCTTATTATATATGAAGATTCAATAAAAACTGGTGGAAACGTGGGTAATTTTGGGTTCATATTTAAAGATGAATGTGCTACAATGAACAGGTTTAATTTCTATAGAAGGGAACATGAAAGATATGAATGAAAGTCACACGAAACTGATCACGCCTTATGGCGGAAAGCTGATCGATCTCGTTGTAAAAGGGAATGAACGCGAAGCATTATTAAAGCAAGCCGGCGGTTATCCAACGGTCCAGCTGACACCCCGCCAGACCAACGACCTCGAATTACTGGCAACTGGTGCTTTTTCTCCGCTCGACCGGTATATGGGCATGGCGGATTACCAATCTGTTTTAGAAAAGATGACCCTGGCTGATGGAACGGTTTGGCCAATTCCCATCACGTTGACCATTGATAAAGAAGATTTACCAGACCAGGCTGATTGGATCACCTTGCGAGATGTTCACAACCAGATCCTGGCTGTGATGCACCTGGAAGAGGTTTTCCGGTTTAACTGGAAAGAAGAAGCGGAAAAGGTCTACGGTACGGTTGATCTCAAACACCCCATCGTCTCTGAGACGGCGGGTTGGGGTGACTTGTGTCTCTCAGGGGAATTAAAGGTTCTCAATTTGCCGGCTTATGATGATTTTATCGAAATCCGGTTAACACCTGCAGAAACTCGTGCAAAACTTGAAGCTATGGGGCATGAAAATGTGGTTGCTTTTCAAACACGCAATCCCATGCATCGCGTCCACGAAGAGCTAACCAAACTAGCCAGTAAGCAAATTGGCGGCAGCCTGCTGCTCCATCCTGTGGTTGGGATGACCAAACCCGGTGATGTGGACCATTACACCCGGGTCAGGATTTACAAAGCATTGGTTGAGAATTACTACGACAGTGATACGCTGTTGAGCCTGCTGCCCCTTGCGATGCGGATGGGCGGACCACGGGAAGCAGTATGGCATGCTATCATCCGCAGAAATTATGGCGCCAATCACTTTATTGTTGGACGAGACCATGCAGGCCCCGGGAAAGACAGCGCAGGGAAGCCTTTCTACGGCCCTTATGACGCCCAGGAACTCTTGATGAGCGTTGAAAAAGAAGTTGACGTAAAAATGGTGCCGTTTGAGCTGATGGTTTACCTTCCGGATGAAGACCGGTATGAACTGATGTCTGCCGTCCCAGAAGGCGCGAAAGTCTCATCAATTTCCGGGACACAAGTACGTGAGGACTATCTCGCAAAAGGTGTTGCGCTTCCAGAATGGTTTACGCGACGTGAAACAGCAGAGATCCTGCTCGAATCCAATCCACCGCGGCATAAACAGGGCTTCTGCATCTGGTTCACGGGGTTGAGCGGTGCAGGAAAATCGACAATTGCCAAGCACCTGACGAATATGCTCCAGGAATACGGACGCAACCCCACTGTTTTGGATGGCGATGTCGTCCGGACACACCTTTCAAAAGGCTTGGGTTTCAGCAAGGAAGATCGAGATACCAACATTCTGCGAATCAGCTTTGTGGCAGGTGAGATTGTGCGCCACACTGGCACTGTGATCTGTGCTGCTATCAGCCCTTACCGCCAGGCACGCCGTGAAGCGCGAAAAATGGTTCCTGAAGGCCATTTTATTGAAGCTTTTGTTGATACGCCGTTGGAAGTGTGTGAAGAAAGGGATATCAAAGGATTATATGCCCGGGCTCGTGCGGGTGAGATCAAGAACTTTACCGGTATTGATGACCCTTACGAAATCCCAATGGATGCAGAAATCCGTCTTTTTACTGTGGAAAAGTCTCCCAAGGAGAATGCCCGCGAGATCATTAACTACCTTATTGGGACGGGATACCTGCAGGAATTCAATAATAACCATCAATAGATCTTTAGCTTTCAATTTATAACAAAAGACCGCATTTCATAATGCGGTCTTTTTTGATTCTTTGATCAGGCTGTGATTTCGTGTGAATTATTATATAAATTTTAACCAGAGGGAACTTCAACTGTCGATGGGAAGTCCTTCCGCTGTTCAGGATCTCTTTTGATACCTGCTTCCAGGATATCCATCAAATTTGAAAGAAGTTGCTGGGCTTCCTGATTCTCATAGATGGAGTTGTTGGTGAAATCATCTTCAGTTAGACCCAATCTTTCAATGAAGTATTTACCGAACTGGTAAAACAGGACTTCCATCATGAAGGCTGCGATATCCGGGTCGACCCAGACAGCAACCTCACCGCGCACAATCCCCTGGGTGATGAGCTGTTTGAAGAATTGAGTTGTGCCCCGCCTGCGAAGCTCCTCTCGAATATCCGGGAAAGGGACACCTTCTGAAAAAGCTCGGTAAGCAATTTGCGCCAGTTCAGGGTGACGGATCTCAAACAGCACCTCTGACAGGAACTGCCAGCGCATATAGCCGAACAACCCGGCGTTATTTTCGGGTGGACGTAGATCTTTGACCAGAGTCATTTTTTGATCGGTACTGATTTCAACCATGTAGCGGTATAGCCCTTTTTTATCTCCAAAATACTGGTAAAAACTACCTTTTGCGATCCCGGCTCGCCTGACAATATTCGAAATGGACGCTGCTTTATATGAGTAGGCAGCAAATTCCTCAATCGCCAAATCCAGAATGCGAGCGCGTTTTTCCTCGGGGAGGCTGTTGAAAGTTTCAGTGGGCATTGTATCTCCAGTAAAAATGAAAGAATATGATTATAACTTCAGAGGTATGAATAAAGCAAGAAAAATTATCACCCTCACTATTTTATACCATTCTCCTGTGAATTCACCGCCTAATTCTTAAAATACATGTACAATAACAAAATCAACGCCTACATTAATCTGCTGAGGAATTCCTATGATAACCACAACTCCGATCAAGAAGCGTCTAAATTTTTCGACGAAGCTGTTTTATGGCCTTGCATCTTTAGGCACAGCAACTGTTTCAAGCATCTTTGCTGCCTTATTACCGATTTTCTATCAAGATTACCTGGGATTATCAGCGAAATGGATTGGGATTGCTTCTGTGATCTATGCTGTATGGAATGCACTCAATGACCCACTTTTTGGTTTCATCACTGATAACACACGATCAAGATTGGGAAGGCGGATCCCGTATATGCGGTTCACAGCACCTTTTCTCGCTCTCACGTTCATCCTGGTTTGGTTCGCACCCCAGGGGGCAGGAGAGCTCAGCCTTTTCTGGTGGATGCTGGTCACCATGCTCCTGTATGACACCTGTTATACCATTATTGGGTTGGTATATGGGGCTTTGGTGCCCGAGCTATCAGAATCGGATATTGAGCGCAATCAGCTCTCTATCTCATCCGCTTTATTTGGGATGCTGGGTTATGTCTTCGGTTTTCTTTTGCCTGATCTGTTTCGTCCTCAATCCGGCAGCACCGATTCTTCTTTATTAAGTTTGCAGCTTTCTATGGTCGCAGTTGGGATCATAGCGGCATTCTTGATCATCCTGACCACATTAAAGGTTAAAGAACGTCGGGCATTTGCAATTGTGGATAAACCTATCAAGTTTTGGCCATCACTGGGTTACACCTTATCCAATAAATCATTTTGGGTTTTTGTTTCCATGAATTTTTTACTAACCTTAATGAACGCAATGGCAACGGGGTCGATTTTTTACCTGGCGGATTATGTCACCCGAACCAGCACGATCATCTTGATGGTGTATCTGTTCATCCCCCTGGGGGTTGGAATCCCATTTTCCAATGTGGTCGTTAAACGCTTCGGGTTGATCCGGGCGCAGCAAATTTATATGCTGGTTGGAGGGATTGGATTGATTTCATTGGCATTCATGCCGGTTGATTGGATTCCCATCAGCTTAATCATCGCTGGATTAGGGCTTTCCGGCCAGCAAACCATCACATATAACATTTTGGGTTACGTGATTGATGATGATGAGGTCCGAACAGGCTCAAGACGGGAAGGTGCTTTCTTTGGTGCTAATGCTTTATTAACCAAACCTGCACAATCAATGGCATTGTTCCTGACAGCTTTTATCCTTGAAGAATCGGGGTTTATCACCCGTGCAATGAACCAGGGTGGAATTTTTCTGGATCAGGGTGAATCAACCTTGTTCGGTATCCGAGCCATTGTTGGATTGATACCCGGGCTGGCAATGGTTCTTGGTGTTTTGATCCTGGCGTTCTTCCCTATCCAGGGCGAGAAACTGATGAAATTAAAAGAGAGGATCCTAGAGATGCATGCTGAAAAAGAAAGTGAATTAGCACAAATGGAAATGGATCGAAAACCTAAATACTGAGATGCCGGCGCGATTGATTGAAATTATCCTGGCCTTCTTAAAATTGGGCTTAACGGCCTTTGGCGGGCCCGCTGCTGCTTATGCGATGATGCGCCAGGTGTTTGTCTCACGCCGTAAATGGCTGACGGAAGAGGCGTTTTTCCGATTTTTAGGGATAGCTAATATCATCCCGGGACCAAACGCGACTGAAATGGCGATGCTGATAGGTTACCACCACGCAGGCTGGTGGGGATTGGTGGCCGCTGGTGTTTGTTACATTTTTCCGGCGATGATCATCGTCCTGGCGCTATCCTGGGTCTATGTCCAATTTGGATCTCTTCCCCAACTTTCAGGCATCCTGTATGGCATAAAACCAGTGATTGTGGCGATACTGGTTACTGCGATCTGGGGCATGGTCAAGCCCCGGATCAAACAGAGGATCCCGCTTATGATCGCCCTGGGGGTGATGGCAGCCTATTTATTTGGTGTCAGCCCATTTATCCTATTAATTTCAGGTGGAATTCTTATTGCTCTTTACAGGTATTTTAAAGAGAATCAAAATACGGCAATGCCCCTGCTCTCGATCCTACCTGTTTCTGTTCATCTTTTTTTTCAACAGGTGCAGCTCGAATCTTACAGCTTATTTCGATTATTCTGGGTCTTTCTAAAAGCAGGGGCATTGATGTATGGCAGTGGTTACGTGCTTCTTGCTTTTATTTATGACGACCTTGTTGTCAGGTTGGGATGGCTAACGGGTGATCAAATTGTGGATGCAATAGCAGTTGGGCAGTTCACACCCGGCCCCTTAGCAACAACGGCAACTTTTGTTGGGTTCCTTTTGGGCGGTGTTCCAGCTGCCCTTGTGGCAACGGCCGCCATGTTCATTCCATCTTTTTTGATCACTATTGTATTCGTCATTATGATGAAGAAACTTGAAGTATCTGGACGGGTTGGACATCTTTTGAATGGCGTTAGTTTTGCAGCCTTGGGGCTGATGGCGGGTGTGACCTGGGAGTTGTTTGCTGCTTCGATTGTAGATCCCTTTACTGTTATCATCGGTATCAGTGCTGTTGTGTTGCTATTCTGGCTGAATATCGGTGCTCCCTGGTTGGTATTAGGCGGTGCGCTGATCGGGTTGATCCGCGTGCTGCTCGGAGGATAGCCGCTCTCGGATCATGGCTTGCATGACCTGCCCACGTGGTGTCTGACGGAAATCCAAAAATTTCTGACCCCAATCCCAATTTGCGAATCGATTAAAAATGCGTTTTGCTGCATTCAAAGCTCTTTGCCTTGCATCTTCCGGGAAGATGGTGGCAGCGAAACTTTCAGCCAGGTCTTCACTGGCATTGAAATTCCGTTCCACACCGCATGGCGGCGGTGCCGACCCCGGGTGGTACCACAAGGTTTTCCAATCAATCCGGGTTTTAATCCCCAAGGATCCGAGGGTTTTTGTCAGCCATTTCTCGAAACGTCGAAGGTTCCGTTTGAGCCACTCTATCTTTCCAGCACCTAAGGATGTGCGCAAGGATCGTTCAGGCTGGCGTGACCAGGCATTGTTCCAGCGGTGCCCCAGTTCATGTGCCATTGTCCAGTCTGTCCAATCGTCATCGAGGTAAATATCTCCGCCCCTGGTGCGTCCCGTTTTGCCTGGGCGGTGACTGTGGTGAAATATGGTTGCCTGGTGATTGAATAATTTGCCTAAGGCGGATTCACCGGATAATTGGACCAGGTGGTGAAAAATTCTGTGGATACGTTTGGTTTCATCACCTGTCCATTTACCTTCTAATTTGACCTGCCAATTTGCAAGCTCGCTTGTTAAATCTGAAATTTCTGATTTGATTGACTTTTCCATTCGATTATTCCTCGGGAAAATTATATATTAGAAAGTTTATCATTAATCTTCTCACTTATTTGTGGATCAAAATCAGGTTAATCATCAAGCTGTTTAATCGTCATATTTACTCACCCTCCCCCTCTATTCGAAAAAGAGAAGCTTTTGTGATATTTGGTCAGAAACCTAAATACTACTATTCTCATTTTTGGTAAGATTTTAATTTAATGGTGTGAGGATCAATCGGTACCGTAATAAATCATTTAATAATTAATTTAATTCGCAAATTTCTATGGGGCGGTGATAATGTTCTGAGTATAATTGAGGTATTGGAATTCGAAGTTAAGAAGGGATGAGTAAATGGCAAAGAAAATCGGTCTATTAACTGCAGGCAGCGACTGTCCCGGATTGAATGCAACAATCCGCGGATTCGGAAAAGCAGCCAGGGGTACCTATGGGATGGAACTGGTTGGTTTCCGTGATGGTTTCAGGGGATTGCTGTTCGATCAAACGACGGATTTGAGCGGAGATGCTTTGTCAAATATCCTAACAGCAGGGGGAACGATCCTCGGGACGAGCCGGGATGTCCCGCATGCCTTTAAAGAAAATGGTGCGCTTGAGGACAGGACGGGCGATGTGGTGGATGTTTATCATAAACATGACCTTGATGCCCTTGTTTGTATCGGGGGGATTGAAACCCAAACGGCTGCATTGAAGCTAAAAGAAGCTGGTTTAAACGTGCTGACACTCCCGAAATCGGCAGATAATGACGTTGCTGAGACAGACACCACGGTTGGATTTGATACGGCAACGAACATCGCCAGTGAGGCTATCGACCGCCTTCACAGTACAGCAAACAGCAACCACCGAATTATCATTGTTGAGATCATGGGCAGGGAGGTGGGCTGGTTGACTCTCGGTGCTGGTGTTGCTGCAGGTGCGGATGTGATCCTGATCCCTGAAATTCCTTATCATATTGATAAGATCTCGCAGGCTATTCTGGACCGTAATAAAGCAGGGAAAATGTTCAGCATTATTGCCATTGCAGAAGGCGCTAACTCATCGGAACTGGTGGCCTTCTTTGAGCGTTCGATGAAGATCAACCGGGAAAAACATGAAGGTCAGGCTATAGAGACTGGCCGCCTAAGAATGGAGCAGTTGAAGAAAAAATATACCGGTCAGACCCTGCTGCTGGCAAACCGGTTGGAGGAAACAACAGGTATTGAAAGCCGGATCACAATTCTTGGATATTTGCTGCGCGGCGGTGCACCTTCAGCCAGGGATCGTGTTTTAGCAACGCATCTTGGAACCCATGCCGCCGACCTTCTGGAGGCGGGTGAGTATGGCGTGATGGTCGCATATAAAAATGGGCACAGCGTTTGCGTGCCACTTGAAGATGTTGCTGGAAGGGTGAAGACTGTTCCATCAGACCACCCCTGGATTGCTGCTGCCCGCCATGTTGGGACGGTTTTAGGGGACTGATACTGACGCAAAACCTCAATAAAAAAGTCCGATAGGACCTCTTGTAAAAAATTGCAAGAGGTCATTTTCGTTAATTTTCTGGATTGTTTTCTACATTATTCGAATAAAGCACCCGCATCTTTTTGCAGCGAGAATTGCTTTCCAAGACATCTGTATTGTCCACAATTTGATTAATGCTGCCCAGGTGGGGTGGGAGTGAACGGATTCCAGGATCTTTGATTACCGCCAGCAATGCTTCAACAAAACGAGAGGAATGGAGGACACGGAAAGGACGTTTGTGAAAGTCAGTTATCCCAGGTTCAATGAAAGGTGTAAGTTTGAGATCATTATGCACATCTGCCAAGACTTTGTAAGCTTGGGAGAGGAAGGTTTCTCGAGTTTGCCAATCCCTGCTTTCGAGGATGCTGGAGAAAATTGGTAGAAGCTCAGGTGCGATCGCTAATTGTTTGAAAGCGGTTCCAAACCATTTACTATATGGTGCGTACTCTTTTTCCATCAGGAAAGCAAGGTTCATCAGGTTGTGAATAAGCCGTGCAGCGATCAATTTTGAACCAAGTTCATCGCCAACATCACCTGTCCTTCCCATAAAGGGTTCTTTCTGATCGATTCGCTGCCACTGGTTCGCCATGAGATATAACCAAAGATCATGGGGGTACCAATGGAGAAGTTGGCGAATTTTATTTAAGCTTTTTAATCCGTCATAATAGATTTTCCCTGACCGGATGGTTCGCAGTTTTTGCTGGGGTAATGTTAACCAAACTTCCGGTGAAATGCGTTGACTGATATCAACACCCAGGTAATCAGATAAAAAATGATCCGGTGTGGTGATGCTTATCCCGTGATGGATGGGATATGTTTCTTTAAAGCTCATCACGCCACCTTCTGAGTAAGGTTCACCAAAGTTCATGGGGAAACCGTGTACCTCAAAGGGCAGATGGTCAGCGAAATGATGATCAAGTTTTTCTTGGAGAACCAGGTAATCACGCTCATCAAGGAAAATTTGGAGCCTTGGCCCCCAGCCATGGTCCATGGACATGGGCGTGTCGAATCCGAGAACATCAGAACCCCAATCCAGACGTGCAGCAGAATACTGCACTTGAGGAAAATCTACCTGCATCATGGGCTGGATGATTTCTGTAAAAGTTAATTGGCTGAGCTGTAAACCTGGTATAAATTTCATCATCATGACTCCGTATCAATGTGAGCACTCATATTATAGCGATTATTCCAAAACAAATTGATTTGGGTAATTTATCCGATAGATCAACTTACTTGAATCGTTTCCAACTAAGTCCGAAGATTTCTAACTTATTGTTCAAGTAGGATTAAATTAGGTTGACAGCTAATAATCCAGTGAATTTGCTTGTGATTTGCAGCGTTGATCTTGGTAAATCGATTGAATAAGGATAAAAATTTAAAATCAATAAATTAGAAAGGATAATCGAATGGGTTTATTACAATGGGCATTGATCGCGTTTGTAATCGCGGTAGTCGCTGCAGTTTTTGTTTTTGGCGGCATTGCCAGAGGAGCATCAAGGATCGTCAAGTTCTTGTTTGGGCTTTTCCTAGTGGTTGCGTTGGTCCTGCTGCTCTTCAATATTTTCTAAAATTTTTCGGGTATCAAATAACCGCTGTTTTCGGAGTTAACTACGGCGGTTATTTTACTTTAACATCATCCATCAAGGATCGTCTATAATTTATTATTAGTCCTTATTAATTCAGTGATAGGATAGCGAATGCGAATCTTTTTTCTTGGCGGTACAGGTTTCATAGGTTACCATGCTGTCGTTGAATTGGTAAACCACGGTCACCAAATCCGGATTTTATCGCTGCCACCGGAACCGACCGCAGGTTTATTCCCAGAGAATGTAGAGATCATCCTTGGAGATTTTAACGCCCTGGAAGATCAGGAACTGGAAGAACTGATTGCTGGATGCGAAGGGGCTGTTTTTGCAGCGGGAGTTGATGACCGAGTCACGCCAAAAGCTCCTGCTTACCCATTTTTTTATCAGGCGAATGTGAAATCCAGTGTTCGTTTCTTTACGATAGCAAAAAAGGCTGGGGTCAAGAAGGGTGTTTTACTGGGCTCATATTTTGCCCATTTTGACAGGTTTTGGCCAGAACTTCAGCTCTCTCAGCATCACCCTTATATCCGCAGCAGGGTTGAACAGGAAAGGGAAGTCCTCGCTATAGCCAGTGATGAAATGAACATGGCAATCCTTGAGCTGCCGTATATTTTTGGGCATATGCCTGGCAAAACGCCTCTGTGGAAGCCATTGGTAAATTACCTGCACTGGCCGTTCCCATGGGTGTTTTATCCCAGGGGCGGGTCTGCCATGGTGAGCGTGCGGCAGGTCGCTGAAGCGATCACAGGCGCGATTGAACAGGGAAAAGGACACAACTGCTATTTAATTGGTGATGGGAATTTACAATGGGGAGCATTCTTGACGCGACTGGCGGCAGCAGCTGGTCTCAGGCGGAAAGTCATTACACTTCCTGATTGGCTGCTCCGGGTTGGTTTAATGGTTGTAAAAATGTGGCACCGGATCAGGGGACTAGAAGGTGGGTTGGATCCCTCAGAATTCACAAAACTACAGACACGCGAAACTTTTTTTGACCCCCAGCCTGCGCAGCGAGCTTTGGGATTTCAAGGTGGAGGGTTGGATGAAGCATTCAGGGAAACGATCCAGGGGTGCGGATATACGGCGGAGGAAACATCAGTAGAATAGCAAGGTGGATGTAAATCAGTTCCTGAGATTTTAGGAACTGATGTTCAATGGATAGATAAATTCAAGAATGCAATGAGAGAGATAAGGAACTGATATGGCACTGACATTGGAATGGCGGCACAGGATCATGGCCTGGCGGCATGAGCTTTCAAATCATTTTTACCAGGTGCTCAGACCGGTTGAGTTAAAAGCTGCATTTACGAAGGATCAATTCCGAATCGCTGAGGCTTTAGAAAATTTGGACTTCAAACCCATTCCAACCGGCACACCCTGGGGATCAAAGTGGGAATATGGATGGTTCAAAGGGTCTGTAGAAATGCCTGATGCCGCTGCGGGTCAAATGGTGGCATTAATGATGGATGTTGGGGCTGAATCGGCAGTTTATATCAATGGAGATTATGCCGGTGCTGTTGATGAGTACCATAAAGTGATCATCCTGACTGATTCAGCACAGCCAGGTATGACTTATTCTGTTATCCTGGAAGCCTATGGGGGACACGGTCCGCAGGAATGGCGCTCAGGCCCTACGCCTCCCGACCGGGAGACTATCCCTGAACCCCCAGAGAACCAGCGTGTGGTAGGTCAAAGCCATTTTGGTATTTGGCATGAAACTGCTTTTCAACTTGCCATGGATGTTGAAACTCTTTGGGAAGTAAGGGAAAACATCGATGAAGAATCCCTGCGGGTGATGGAAATTGATGACGGGTTAAAAGATTTCACCCTGATCGCTGACTTTGAGCAGCCCAAGGAAGTAATGCTGGAAAGTCTTGCAAAGGCCCGAAAAAGACTGGCACCTTTGTTAGAAAAGAAAAATGGAGATACGACCCCCGAGATGATCGGGTTTGGACATGCGCATATTGATGTAGCCTGGCTTTGGCCTTTAGCGGAAACAGAGAGAAAATGTGTGCGGACCTTCAGCACACAGTTAGGTCTTATGGCGCGATATCCCGATTATAAATTCATGCAGAGTCAACCCCAGCTTTATGTTTTGGTTAAGGAGAAATACCCTGATCTTTATAATAAAATCCTGGAAGCAGTTGAGCGGGGGCAGTGGATCCCGGATGGAGCCTCATGGGTGGAACCGGATACGAATGTAACAGGGGGAGAAAGCCTGATTAGGCAGATGATCCACGGACTGCGCTTTTATAAGGAAGAGTTTGGCATTGAGTGTGAAATGCTGTGGCTGCCCGATGTTTTTGGCTATTCCGGAGCATTACCGCAAATAATGCGCGGATGCGGCTTGCGGTTCTTCTCGACACAAAAGATATTTTGGGCTTATCATGGGGGGGCACGGTTTCCATATAACACCTTCGTTTGGGAGGGCATTGACGGTTCAGAGGTTTTGGCGCACTTTCACAACGATTACAACAGCGAAACAAAACCTTCGATCGTGATCAACCGGTGGAAAGAAAGGGTGCAAAAGGATGGGTTTTCATCGCGTTTATTTCCCTTTGGTTGGGGTGATGGCGGCGGTGGTCCGACCCGAGAGCACCTGGAATATGCAACCAGGGAGAAAAACCTGGAAGGCGTGCCAAAGTTCCGGATTGGTGCCCCCATGGATTATTTCAATGAACAGGAAGTTGCCGGATGGCCGGAATCAAGGTATGTGGGCGAACTTTATTTCCAGGCGCATCGCGGTACTTACACCTCTCAAGCTCGCACAAAGAAACTCAACAGGCGCAGCGAGGTTGAACTTCGCGAGGCTGAACTGTGGGGTGCTGCTGCACTTCTTCTTTCGGGGTCCGATTTTCCGTTTGAGGCATGGGATCAAAACTGGAAGAAAGTACTGCTCAACCAGTTCCATGACATCTTACCCGGTTCATCCATCCAACGTGTTTATGTAGAAGCAGAGAAGCAATTGACCGAAGTTGTGGAATGGGCAGATCAGACCGCCAAATCAGCTATGCAAACGCTGGTGAAAAAGGAAGATGGGTTGACGGTATTTAATTCTCTTTCCTGGGAGAGAGATGCTTTGATTGAACTGCCTGAAGGTATGACGGGATTGAGAACAGGGGAGGGTAACCTGGTTCCCACGCAGAAAATTGGCCGGAAAACAGTCGCTGAAGTCCACCTCCCATCTTGTGGTTGGGTGGGATTTAGCGAGGCTGAGCCAAACGTTCATGATAAACCGGTTGTTGTTGGAGAACAGTTACTTGAAAATGACCTGATGCGGGTGCATTTTAATGAATTCGGTGAGATTAAGAGCATCTATGATAAAGTCAATCAATCTGAATTGACGATTGATGACTGTAACGCGATGAAAATGTACCAGGACATCCCGAGTGCTTTTGATGCCTGGGATATTGACAGCATGTACCGGCAATCTCCAGTAGATCTGCCTGAAAAAGCGGAGATAAAAGTTATTGCTGAAGGACCCTTGCTAGGCAGGCTGCAAGTCACACGGAAATTGAATAACTCCATGATGGTGCAGGAAATCACCATCTACCGCAATTCACGCCGGATGGATTTTCATACAATTATTGATTGGCAGGAACGGCATAAGCTCCTCAAAGTAAACTTCCCGGTAGGATATCATGCCAAATCTGCATTACATGAAATTCAGTTTGGTCACCTACCGCGTCCGACGCACCGGTCCCGTGAGATAGACCGGGACCGGCACGAAGTTTCCAACCACAAGTGGACTGCCTTAGTTGAAGCGGAACGAGGATTTGCCATTCTGAACGATTCAAAGTATGGCGTTGATGTTCTGGATAACAACATCAACCTGACACTCCTGAAATCTGCGCTTGCGCCAGACATGAATGCAGATCGAGGTCAGCAGGAATTTACTTACGCCTTTTATTTCTGGGATACGCCTTTCATTGAGAGCAACCTGGTCCAGCAGGGTTACGATTTGAATATTCCACCGAAAGTCATTGAAGGAAATGGCGGGGCGGAATCCTTGTTTGCTATTGATAAATCCAACATTATCCTCGAAACCGTTAAACCAACAGAAGATTCC
This sequence comes from Anaerolineaceae bacterium, assembly GCA_016841445.1. Taxonomy (GTDB): domain Bacteria; phylum Chloroflexota; class Anaerolineae; order Anaerolineales; family Anaerolineaceae; genus Brevifilum. The sequence goes on along the minus strand of JAENZD010000005.1, from coordinate 52,551 downwards.
TCAGACCATGAAATCGTCCTTCGATTCTATGAATCCATGGGGACTCGAACGAAAACACGGATAAAGACCCGTTTCCCCGTAGAATCCGTCTTTTTAACGGATATGCTTGAGAATGAGCTGGGGTCCAAGGATTTCAGTGGTGGGTTTATCGACCTGGAGTTAGGCTCATTTGAGATCATCACCCTCAAACTCAAAATTCAGACCACTTAGGAGAGGAACAGCGATTGAAAACAGAAAGGCGAATTTCTGCGATTAGCACAGATTTAATGCTTCAACCTAACTTATTCTGTTTTTGGCCAATAAGGACCGGATTTTAACTGTTCTTTGAACCAGTTCCTCAATGCATCGCCAGCGATGATCATTTCTTCCCAATTTTCGAGTGCAAAGAAATCATGGAAGCGACCGGTGGTGACATCTTCTAATGTAGCTGGCCGCAAGTGATCCGGGTAATCGAAGAAGTTATCCACGGAGAACAGGTAATCATCTGGAAGGATGATTCGCTCTTCAGGGGACGTGTTCTTGATGACTGCTGCTGTGAGCGCAACCTGGTGCATGAAAATTGCATAAGCGTAATTTTCTTTGTAATAGCGGTGAAATACCGGAAGGTCGTACAAACTAATAAGATGATCTGCCCAGTCCCTTAGAATACCGTTTTGTGGACGAACAACCAGCAGTCCGGCATTGACATATAGGAAAAGGTCTTTTTGGTCAATGACCGTAGTGATTTTCTTCATTTGCTCTGCTCTCAGGTCGCAATGTTCACAAACGGCTTCCCAAAAAGGTGGAAGAGGCTTTCCATAGGGTGCGCCAATATTGGCGATGTCAGTTGGGCGAAACCCAATGACCTTTCCATCGGGTAGATTGAAGGCGGTTGGGGCGTTGAGAATCACGCCAGTGCGATCATGCCAGGCAAGGAGAAAATCTTCCTTTTCTGCAAGTTTTTCCGCATGGGCTGCCGCGATACTTTTCATTGCAAATGGAAAATGGCTGATGCTTTCATCGATCTGGAATGGTTTCAACGACACATCCAGATCAAGCAGTGTTTTCACGAAAGAAGGATCAAAAGGAAGGTCTTCAGGATAAAGCGCCCAAACTGCCATCTCAGAAAGTGTTCCGCCAAATTCGTGTAGACTCCGAATAAGGATTAATGTTTGGACTTCATACCCCTTGCTGGTACAGAAACCAAAGACAAGGTTTTGACTCGACAGGTTCATTTTTCTCTCCATGAGTGATCTTTGGCAAAAACATTATAGCATGAAACAGATGCTTATATTTTGGGATCATTTTTGATAGAAGTGGTGAATGATCAACAACTGTTCAGCCTGAGAGCGGATCAAAAATTGTGAATTATTACCATTATTATTCAGATTGGAAGATTGATTGCATATGCAAAAATGCCTTCAAGCAACAAATCCAGTAGTTAATCAAAAAGCTTAGGGGCAGGGATAAGCCTTGATAATTCAATATTATCTGCGATTTCCTGGTATCTTTCCAGCTTTTCCTCGATCAGCGTTCGCGATTCTGCTTTGAGCAATTCGGAACTTAATGCAGCCTCTAAGATCGAAATTTCATTCAAGAGAGCATTTTGTTTTGTCGATTCTGAAAACTCATCAAAAATAAATCCCCTGCTGTTGATCTCACTGGCGAGAATCCAGCGGATATCTGTCTTCCAACGTAAGGTTTGAGCCGTTTCAGGGTTCTTATTCAATTCGTATAAAAGCTGTTCATAAGCCTGCTCCGGTGTGTTTTCCGTGCCGCTGCATGCGCCGGGAAACTGCAGGCAGGCACCCGATTGGGTGAATACACCCGTAAAATGCATCGGGTATCCATGCTGTGCGACGCTGTACTGGCTAAGATAAGCCCACTGCATGGCATGGACACCGCTGGTGAGATAGATCAGGGGCAGCGGTAAGGCAGAGGGCGCTCCCCAGGAGACATACCAGACATCTTCGATGTCCCACTCTGCGGATCCACAGGTGTACCAGGGTTTTTCTTCATATGGGCAGCCAGCCGCGTCACCAAAGTGAAGAAAGAAATTTTCTTCCTGTTGTTCATAACCTGTGATCCAAGCCCTGGTAAGCGTGGGGTTATTCCAACCCAGTTCGATATCGCTGGCGCCGTATGCCTGAACCTGGTGAAAAATGCCCTCATTCAACATCCATTGATTGATCTCGCTGACCATAGCAGACCAGGCAGCACCGTGCGCTGTGGCTTTTGCAGCCGTGCTGCATGAAAATGGTTTATTATTGGTGCCCACCCCAACCACGAGTGTAGATGTGTGATCATCTCCTGTACAGTTGTAATAGCCGGATGCAAAATATTTTACAGAAATACTCACCTGGTTAAGTGACGCAGGGCCTGCCCCGAAAAATTCTGCGCCGAAGCTCCCATCGCTGGCGCAGATCGGATAGCTGAAATCCAGGACCGTAACACTGTCCTGCGTACCCTTGGATTCCGCATCACGGGTGCCTAATTGGCATCCGAGTTCATACATGTAGCCTGTGTCCGTTGTGGTGATGTAGTAGCTGGTTGAAGGTATTACGCCAGTTAATTGTTTGAAATATGGCAGGAAATATTGGTAGACTGGATCTTCCGTCTGAGCTTTTGTGGATTGATAGGTAAAATCGCCAAATGGCGATAATAAAATCAACACACCTAAAAATAATAGCAGCAGATAGCGTGTTCTGTGTTTTTTTACCATGCAATCATCCTCAGCTTCAGTGAGTTAGTGGGCAGTTGTAATTCGCAGATCCTATCCGCACTATCTGAAAGCATTTTATCATATAAGAGGCACCATACCTGGATAAACCACAAAATTGGTCGGAAAGGCATGATAAAAAAACACCCTGAGTGTTGGTTTGTCGGTCTGAACAAAACAAGCAGGGTGTTTTAATTGTCAATTGTTGGTTTAGGTAAGTGATGTTACCTTGTTGATCATTATAAATATCATCATTCAGAATATCCTGGGGCATCGTCAAGAAGGCGTTTTTCTCCTTCGAGGGCACGGATATGGGAAATCTCCTGCGAAACTTCGATACAGCCCTTGTATTCACCATCAGAATCATGCAGTGCAAAATAACGAATGTGGATGAAATTTCCAGCAGCCTGGATCCAGAACTCAGCCACATCTCGTTTCCCGGAGCGGAAATCGTCCAGGATGATCTGAACTTTGTGGACACTCTGCGGTGGATGGCACTTTGTCACTTCCCTGCCAATGATTGCGGGTGAGCGGTCAAAGATCCTTTCACGCCCCTGGGTGAAGTAGCGAACTCTGTCATTTTCATCAACAAAAGTGATGTCGACCGGCAGATGGGTCAGCATCAAGTTGACCTGGTCACGTGTTAGCGCACCGGTGGCGAGGGAAATCAAACCGGATACTGTTTCTGATGGGGGTTCTGATGACGTTTCAGTTTGATCCTGCTCTTCCGGTTTCCATGTATCCCGGGGAGTGACATTGAAATAGCCAATTTCTTCCTCTTGCTGGCGAATCTCTCCCCATTCTTTTTCAGTCAGGCGTTCCAGGGCAGCTGGGAAGAGGATCTTCTCCTCTTTATAAATCATTTCTTTTATATTTTGTGCCAAAGCCTCAAATTGATTGATTGCTTCGGTTGCATCCGGGTTTGGAGAGGAAATATGCAGTTTGAACTGTTTGATCTGTCCCCGAATGTCATTATCAACACCCCACATTACGGTGGCGGGACCTTCAAACCCCTTCTTCTCAAGATATGGAAAGAGCAAATTTTCTTTCCTCGAGTAATGTTTTTCGATTGTTCCCAGGTCTTTAGCTTGCTGGATTAGCGACGCAAAGGAATCCTCATCGCCATTTTTGTAGGCTTTGAGTGTTTCATCCATGACCTCCAATAAGCGCATGGTGACCTCATTCTCCATCCTGAAAGTGAAAACTGGATGACCTGGCAGGGATTCCGGCTCGGGTTCCTCATCTAAAGTTTCCCTGAAAACAGCGACATGCAAATCGCATAAGCGCTGGATCTCACTGACGGATACCCCTTCGCTTATCAAAGCACGTTCAGCTTCAGCAATCTCTGCAGCGGTTGCACCACGGATCACATCGCCGAATTCCTGCTGGAGTGCTTCAACGCTCTCCCCGGCATGCAGACGTTTGATAACTTTTTTTAGCGCTTCCTTACGCTGGCTGACATTATTGATATGTTCACTCACAGAATCCTCCTATGATTAGGCTGTTGTTTTAACTGGATTATTCCCTGACGACCATTGGATGGTAAACGGGGCTCGAATTGCGCCTTGTGGGCATACGTCTTCGCAGATGCTGCAGTAAGTGCAGGTCAGCGGTTGGTTGAATATGGGGCCCTGATCGGTCATGCTCAGTGAATTCTCGGGACACTGGCTAACGCATTTACCGCAGCGGTCGCATCGTTCTAAGTTTATGGTTGGGATCAATTCTTGCATTTTGATTCTCCTAAAATCAACCTTATCATACAGGCTGTGCTGGTTTCTTCATAAGACTTATGTCACATTTTGGGGATCGTCCTATCAATCTGCATTATGAACGATCCGCCAATTCTGCTTCCAAGGCTAACCGGGAGCGGTCCAGAAGGAGGATTTGCTGGCGGTTTCGATTGATCAGTCCCTCTGCTTCGAATTCCCGCAGCAGCCTGCCCACTACATCGCGTACTGTCCCAATGTGTGCGGCAATTTCGTCCTGTGTCCATCCCCCGGCAGCCGGGGGTTTATCAGCCAATTCCATCAGAAACCTCGCTAAACGGGTACGGACGGTGCGCAGTGATAGATCTGATGCCAGGTCAACCATTTTGTTCATGCGCTCAGAAAAGATACCTAAAAGCATTTTTGAGAAATCAGGATGCTGTTCGATCAATAATTCAAAGCATGACCTGTCAAAGGTAATGAGTTCGACAGGTGTAAGCGATTCTATGGAAGAAAGGTTTGTTTTCTGATCTGACAACATCGAGATGATATTCAATGGCGATCCAGGACCAAACCGATTCAAGACCTGGATGCGGCCCTCGATATTCATACGTAACACCCTGACTGATCCTGACCGGATAAAATAAAAGAATTCAGCCGGCAACCCTTCGATGATAATAGAGGATCCAGCCGGTTTGGAATGAATAAAGCCCCGCTCGGAGAGCACCTTCAGCGTGTTAGCGTTCAAGGAAGTAAAAACAGGTATATTTTTAAGTTCGGATAATGGGATCATCAATAAAGAAATCCAGGATGAATTTAGCGCGTTTCCCTAATTCTACCTTCTTAAAATCTTTTATAATCATATCATTAAGACTGAAAGGAAAAAGCGAATGGCTCGAAAAAAAACATCAGAAATCCTGGAATCTATCATTGAAAAAATGACTTTATCCGAAAAAGTTTCCTTACTTTCAGGGAAAGACTCATGGCATACCATGCCCATACCAGGGTTAGGGATACCAAGTCTTGTGATGTCGGATGGGCCACATGGCGTGAGAACAGGTCCAGAAGGTGCTGACCGGATTGCTGGGATTGCTACTGTCTTCCCAACCGGTGTTTCCATGGCTTCAACATGGAACAAGGAATTGATCATCCGGGTAGGCGCTGCACTGGCTGATGAAGCACGCCACCTTGGATGCCATATCTTATTAGGTCCTTGTGTCAATATCGTGCGGTTCCCATTAGCGGGACGGAATTTTGAGACTTATTCTGAAGATCCTTTCTTAGCTGGGCAGATAGGGATAGCCTATGTCAAAGGCCTTCAATCGAGAAATGTTGGCGCATCATTAAAACATTTTGCGGCCAACAACCAGGAACACGAACGGTTTCGCGGGAATTCCGTTATCGATGAGCGCTCATTGCGAGAGATCTACCTGCCAGCATTTGAAATGATTGTCAAAGAATCAAAACCCTGGACTGTCATGTGTTCCTACAACCGGGTCAATGGGGCATATGCCAGCGCGAACAAAACACTTATGCGTGATATTCTCAAAGAAGAATGGGGGTTTGAAGGTGCAGTTATTTCAGATTGGGGGGCTGTGCACGACATCTATCTGCCGGTCAAAGCGGGATTGGATTTGGAAATGCCGGGACCTGCGCTGTATTTTGGCCAATACCTGGAGGCAGCGGTCAACAATTGGCAGGTGGATGAGACTGATATTGACGAGGCGGTCCGGCGGATACTCAGGCTGCTTTCATGGGCGGGAATGATTGGCGAGAGAAGATCCGTGAATATATCATCAGAACCCGCTGACCATCGTGATTTAGCGCGTGAACTGGCTGCAGAATCGATGGTTCTGCTTAAGAACAATGCCAGCATACTCCCATTAAAGAAAGAGAAAATCAATAAATTAGCTGTGATCGGGTTAAACGCTGTGCGGATGGTCAGCGGTGGTGGAAGCTCTCGTGTGGAGACTGATGAATGGGTCACACCGCTTGCAGGACTCCGATCGAAGCTGGGTGAATCTGTTGAAATCCAGTATGAACCAGGCTATGACAACCGGGTTGGACCCATCCCCATATCTAGTGATAATTTTGTGCATCCGGAAGCAGGCAATCCAGGATTAAGGGCGGAAATATTTGATAACCTGGATTTCTCAGGTGAGCCTGTACTCGTTCGAACCGACAAGAATATCAATTTCTGGTGGGGTGGCGCTGGGCCAGCGGTTGGTGTGGTGGATGAAAAGCATTATTCCATCCGGTGGCGTGGTTTTTTCAAAGCGCCGGAAACCGGAGAAACAGAATTTGTTTTAATAAACACGGGATATGCCAAAGTTTGGCTGGATGGTGAGGTGATCCTGGAAAATGATATTGGCGTCGTTTCCAATACAGGTGTTGATCTGGAACGAACCGCAGTCCAAACAAAATTAACCTTGGAAAAGGGAAAATGCTATCCCTTTGAAGCGGTTTTCGTCAGCGGGGAGAGCAACTCCTTTGCGTTGATCAGTGTGGCTGTCAAGGCACCATTAGGGGTGAAAGGGGATTTGATCCAACGGGCTTTGGAAGCGGCGAAACAGAGTGATACTGCCATCATCGTAGCGGGTCTGCCTGATCTTTTTGAAAGTGAAGGTGGGGATCGCCCAAATATGAAACTTCCGGGAGAGCAGGATGCATTGATCCGCGCGGTCGCTGCCGAAAACCCCAATACAGTGGTTATTCTTAACAGCGGTGCGCCGGTTGAGATGCCATGGATTGATGCTGTTGACACGCTGATCCTCGCCTATTATCCAGGGCAAGAAGGCGGTCATGCCCTGGCAGATATTTTATTTGGGGATATCAACCCATCCGGGAAGCTGACCGTGACCTATCCAAAACGATTGGAAGACAATCCTGCATACCCGTATTACCCGAGCGGCAAGGATGTTCATTATGGCGAAGGAATTTATGTCGGTTACCGTTACTATGATACAAAAGAGATTGAACCGCTGTTCTCATTTGGACACGGCTTAAGTTACACAGGTTTCGAATACGGCGGATTGAGCATGCCAGATACTGTCAGGCAAAGAGACGATTTTGAAGTTTCCGTCCAGATCAAAAATACGGGTGAGGTTTACGGGCGGGAAGTGGTGCAGTTGTATGTCCGAGATGTTGATGCGAGGGTTGAACGACCGGTGAAAGAGCTTAAGGGGTTTGAGAAAGTGGGATTAGCGCCAGGTGAATCGAGGACCATTCTTTTTAAATTGAATAACAGATCTCTATCGTTCTATGACGTCGATAAAAAGGATTGGGTAGTTGAACCGGGTATTTTTGAGGTCCAGGTTGGTGCAAGTTCAAGAGATATTCGATTGGTTGGGAAAATTAAGGTGGTTTAAGGTCCAGTTGGGGGCATTCTTTGGTGATGTGTGAAATCAGAAAAAATGAAGTAGTTTGGGTCGACACGGAGGTCGACCCCTACCTGGAATATTGTTTTGGGGTGCCCGTTATTGAAAAGGGGACGACACAATTCCATCGGAGTGGTTATTTATCAATCCCTGTGCGTTCACATTCCAGTAAATAGACTAAAACGCTATACACTAATTATCCCGCATTGTAATGCTTAGGTGCGGGGGCTTTGATCACGATCAATTCCAGGGTTTCCTCGTGTAAATTCTGAACATTCATTTTTGTGTGGTATGGGATTTTCAATAATGTGCCTGCAGGATATTGATGGCTGTCCTGATCGTCCAGGCCAATTGAAAGCCTGCCCTGCAAAACAGTCATATACACATTCGAATTCGAAAAATGAATGGGTAATCCCTCGTCTTTATTGAAGATCATATGGATATAATCCAGGTTGTCATCCTGTACGACTTTCTCAACGGTCCTCTCAGGACCATATGATAATTTCAACACTTCTTCAATCATTTCAACCTCCATTTTATTTTGGAGCAGGCCGGTAATAAAATCCAGCCTGCTATCCTTCTTCTGAATTATGCTCCGCTCATCATTGCGAAAACATCTTTTTCAACTTCCCCAATAGGCATCAGATCAAAATTATTAACGAGAACATTGATCACATTTGGGGATAAGAATGCTGGCAGTGTAGGTCCCAACCTGATTTTGCGTATGCCTAAATGCAGTAATGCCAGCAAAACAATCACTGCTTTCTGTTCATACCAGGCGATGTCATAAGATATTGGCAGTTCATTGACATCCTCACTTTTGAAAGCTTCAGCCAGGGCTTGTGCTGTTCGGATCAGGGAATAGGAGTCGTTGCACTGTCCGGCATCCAGAAGGCGCGGTATTCCATTAATACTGCCCAAATCAAGCTTGTTGTAGCGGTACTTCGCACAGCCTGCGGTCAGGATAACGGCATCTTCTGGTAATGCCTGGGCGACATCAGTGTAATACTGGCGGGAGGGTTGGCGTCCGTCGCAGCCACCCATGACCACAAAACGTTTGATATCACCGGATTGGATTGCATTTACAATCTCAGGTGCGTGTTCCAGGACAGTATGGTGAGCAAAGCCAGTCGTTATGGATTTTTCTTCAAGCAGGACAGGCGAATCTGCGTTTTTCGCCATTTCAATCAGGGTCGAGAAATCTTTTTGTTTTCCCGGTTCCCGTTCAGGGATATGGGGGCAGCCTGGATAGCCTGCCTGACCGGACGTAAATAACCTGTCTTTGTAACTGTCCTTAGGCCTGACAATACAGTTGGTGGTCATCAGGATTGGTCCGCCAAATTGCTCAAATTCCTCACGCTGCTGCCACCAGGAACCGCCGTAGTTTCCGACGAAATGAGGGAATTTTTTGAATGCTGGGTAAGCATGCGCCGGAAGCATCTCACCGTGCGTGTAGACATTAACGCCTGTTCCCTGCGTCTGCTGTAACAGTTCTTCAAGATCCAACAGGTCATGCCCGCTGACGAGAATCCCGGGACCGGGTTTGACCCCCAGGTAGACCTGGGTCGGTTCCGGATGACCGTACGCCCCTGTGTTGGCTCTATCCAATAAGTTCATTGTCCGTAAACCCATCTCACCTGTTTTTAGAACAAGGGCGGTCAATCCTTCTGCTCCCAGCTTGTCATTCGTGGTTGCTTCCAGCATTTCCTGGATGAATGTGAGGATTTCCGGGTCTTCTTCTCCCAGGACATAGGCATGGTCGGTATAGGCTGCTATCCCTTTGAGCCCATATATGATCAACTCGCGTAGGGACCTGATGTCTTCATCAAGCGTGCCATCTGACATGATCCCGACAGTATCAGCCTTTGCAAGCAGAACATCCAGTGCATAGGATTCTGGCTGCCAGGAAGCCCAATCCGGCCCACCACCTGGGCAAGGTTTACCGTGTAATGTCATACATTTTTTTTGTGCATCTTCGCGTAAAGACTCACGCCTCTTTATCGCCTCTTTGATCAGCTCTACAAACCGGTCAGCATCAAAATTGGCATTGGTGATGGTTGCAAAGAGGGCTTTAGCCACAAAAAGGTTGGTTTCCTCGTGTGTAACGCCCATCTTTTGGCCGCGAGTTCCCCAAAATGATATTCCTTTAAGCAGGTAGACCAGCAGATCCTGAAGACTTGAGACCTCAGGCGACTTACCGCATAGACCTCTGACGGTACAACCTGTGTTTTTCAGGGCTTCCTGGCATTGAAAGCAGAACATTGGGTCAGGCATATGAAAAGAGCTCCTTTTTTTGATTTGTTTTCTCTATGTTACCAGTAATAAAACGTGTTTCATACGACTTAAATCACATTGGATCAAAAGAGGTGTATAGTGAAAGGTGAAGGGTGAAAGGAACCCAGGAGATTAGGTAATCGGGCAATTAGAGGATCAGGGGCGTTGTACTTTAAGAAAGTTTTATGTTGCTGAGCTCGAAGAGCTGAAAGCTGATCACCGTCGGTTCGTGGCGTTCGTTGTTGTGCGCCTTGAGCATTTATCTGAAACCTGATTATAAATTTTATCTTTGCAAGCTTTCGAAGCAAACTCATCTTTTGTGGTTTGCTTGTAAGTAAATTCTAAGTTTGCAGATTAAAATTTATTTACCATTTGGCATGGTGATCTTCTGCCCAGCCAATTGCATTCTCGATTTGAACGGTTTCGCCGCTCTGGCATTTCAACCGACCATTAAAATGCCCAAACATTTGATGCACCTCAGAATAGATAACAAGGGCGTCTGTTTTTGCCTGGCGTTCAAAGAATGGCTTAAACTCAAGATCGACCCGATCTGTAACAAATGATGATAAATGCCACGGTGCCATGAAGTTGGAAGGGTCATAATCAAAAGTGATATCTTCGCTAATTTTCGTCAGGACGCCATCAAGGCAGATTGCATTCTCGTTCATCCCGGTGCCATCTGTCCAGCCTGCGCCGATGTTAACGCCAACTGATCGCCCGTCAGGTAATCGGCTGGAGAAACTCGACCAGTTCCAGAATGACTCAAACGGCCAGATACCCCGACCAAAATCAAGACATGCAAAAGAATCTTCCGGTTCAAAAATGACGACATCTTCACCCCATTGCAGGGTTCCCTCTGTGGTCAGCGTGTTTTGCTTGCTTGTAAATTGAAAGCGTTTTTCAGACCAGGGGATGACCACATTAAGCGTTTCGTGATGCCGGGGTTGGTGAACCAAAAGATCAACTTTCAAAGGCTTCCCCTCAAAATCCGGACAACCTACTTTGATTTTAATGCCATCTTCAACATGCACCATTTCAATCGGCATGACAGGATCATTGTAGAAGACGTCATCGGCAACAAGAGACCCAAGATTGCATCCTGCCCCCAAAGGTTTGAGGAGCGTTTTTTCTGCAAATGTCTTATTCTCGAAATCCAGAAGATAAATAAAAGGCAGTCCCAGGTAGTCAACATCCGATACGGTAACTGAGAACATGTGCGTTGGACTGACGACAGCCCAATAATTCCATCGCTTCTTACGTGGCCAATGACCGTGTAAGTTGCAGGTGTGGAGGGGCGTTCTGCTCCAGCCGACGGCTGCCGGGTTCAGGTTCCCCTTATCGTCACAAAGATCGACTGGTTCAAACAGCTCATGTTTATGATACATCTCAGGCATTGCATGCTCCTATGAGGTTTATTTTTCGGGTGCCCAGGGCCTTTCGTTGATCGAACCGAACTCTTTTATCTTGAATTCGAGTTCTTTTTCTGCTTTTCTTACCAATTTATCAAAAGTGGATTCTAGCGGGGCGTTTGTACCCCGTATTTTGGCAAGAACATCAAACCCCCATTGGATGTAATTCTGAAGCCTTTTTAGCGACCAATCTTCCGGTGGGTCGTTCAAAATATCCCGACAGTTATCAATTTTATCGCCCCATTTAATCAACCTGGCAGGATATGAAAGTTGTGGCGCGTGTTCGACTTGAAGCTTTTTACGCACTTCTCTAGGTAGGGATTTATTATCCGAAACTTCCAAAACGATGCTGAGAACTTCTTCGCCGAAAAGCTTTGAGATCTCCTCGGGTGTTGTAATTGTGTCTTCAATGGTATCGTGAAGGATGGCGGCAGTCAGAGTGTCCCGGTCATTAACTTTGCCTATTCCTACAATCAACTGGGCAACAGCTAAGGGATGTGTAATATAAGGTAAATGTTTTGCACCTTTTCGAACCTGTCCCTGGTGCTTTTTTGTTGCGAAGATGATGGCATCAAATAATTCGTCCAATATTATTGGTTTTGATATAATACACCTCCGATTTTTGTGCAGATCAAAAAAAGAACCGGTGGAATTTACTTAATCCACCGGCATCGTTTACTTTTTAATTAATCCCGAAGTCGGACTTCGATGATTGCACCGTTTGCTACTTTTCGCATTTCAAATTGCGAACCGTGGCCTTTGACCAGCTGAGAAAGTTGGCGGAAGCCGTAGGTACGGGGGTCAAACCCTGGGTCAATCCTGCGGAGGGCAGTCCCGACTTCTGAAAGCCGTGTCCAACCATCGTCGTCCGGGCCTACCATTTCCATAGCCTGGCTGACCATGTCCACAAATTCGCGTTCCTGGGCGCTGAGGTTATTTGTTTTACGTTTTGATCCACTGATGGTACCTCTACGGCGGCTCAGGTTCTCAGTATAAATGAATACATTACATGCCGAAACGAACGCACGAGGCGTCTTTTTCTCGCCGATGCCGACCACCAGTAAACCGCTTTCACGAATTCGGGTTGCTAAGCGGGTGTAGTCGCTGTCGCTCGAGACCAGGCAAAATCCATCGACCTGGTCAGAGTGCAGAATATCCATGGCGTCGATGATCATTGCGCTGTCTGTCGCGTTTTTGCCAACGGTGTATCGGAACTGCTGGATCGGCTGGAAAGCATGGATGTTGAGAATGTCCTTCCAGGAATTCATATTGGGTGTCGTCCAATCCCCGTAGACCCGGCGGATGGTTGCACTGCCAAACTTGCCGGCTTCTACAAGCATTTGTTCAATGAGGGTAGCTTGTGCGTTATCACCATCGATCAGGATTGCAACACGACGATCATTATCTTCACTAGGGATTTGAGTTGCTTGATTTGTTCTTACCATAATTTCATTTTACCTAATTTATTATAATCAGGTTTAAATACTCCTTTGTTTATAATTACTTATTGTGGGGGTTTTCAATTAAAAATTTTTACCCCATCCAATTTTACCGGATAAGCTCCTGAATGGAAGTGGCAATTTTCCTTATGATGCTGATCTTAATTGAAAATGTATGAAAAAGTGGAGGTTAACTTTGCATAAAAAAAATGAGAGGACAAATATTATCCTCTCAATGCGTTTGATGCTTTTCTTTATTTATCATGCCCGTCGAAAGCTTTGTTTATCGTAGTAGCGTTGGTGATATTCTTCCGCTTTGAAGAAATCTTCCGCCGGGACGACATCCGTGACGATCTCATTTTTGAATTTTCCTGATTGATTTAATTCCTTTATTATATTTTCTGCTATTTTTAGCTGTCCTTCATCTTTATAAAAGATCACAGACCGGTATTGGCTACCGACATCAAAACCCTGGCGGTTTTTTGAGGTTGGATTATGCATGTCGAAGAATGCCCGGACCAGTTCTTCGAAGGTGATTTTGTCTGAATCAAATATCACGCGAACTGATTCCGCATGGCCAGTTTTATTGGAACAGACCATGTGATATGTAGGATTTTCAACATTACCACCGGTGTACCCAACTGTGGTATCAATCACCCCGGGAAGCTGCCTGAATTTTGCTTCGACACCCCAGAAACATCCTGCTGCAATAATTGCGATTTTCTCAGACATTTTTCGGCTCCTGTTCTTGCGGTTTGAATTCGAGCGACACGGAGTTGATGCAGTACCTTAAACCCGTTGGCTTCGGCCCATCTTCAAAAACATGTCCCAGATGGGAATCACACCGGGCACAGGCGATTTCCGTCCTGCGCATACCGTGGCTGTTGTCGGGATGATAGGCAACGTGTTCTTCATCAACAGGTTGGAAGAAGCTTGGCCAGCCGGTTCCGGAAATGAATTTATGGCTGGATGAGAACAGCGGCAACCCACAACCCACACAGTAGTAGGTAGCGTCTTTTTTATGGTCAAAGAACGCTCCGCAAAAGGGAGGTTCTGTGCCCTTCCGCCGCAAGACCTCATATTGCTCATGGGTCAGTTGCTTACGCCACTCATCATCAGATTTTTTAATTTTCTCGATCATGGTTAACTCCTTTATGATCAACTGTCGCCACATAATACCATTAATATGATAAAAATTATATAAATAGTAGTGAATTCTGATGAAAGTTTTATAAAAGCTCTACTGCAGACAGCGTTCATGAGCGTGAGTCTGGGAAATGTTCACTCCCTCTAGAATTTTTGGGGGACCTTAAACTGTTTTTTTCGTAGAAATCTGAGTTTTAATAACAATGGTAGTTTTTGGAGTCGATCACAGGCTGAATCCTGCAGCCCGCAGGATGGTGAGGGCGATTAACATATTTCCTTCTGGTGTGGGGTGCACCCGGTCTGCCGTCCAATACGGGGATGGCTTGGAGAGCATTGCCCAATCAAAAGCGGGTTGGAGGTGGATAACAGCAAGATCAAAGGCATCTCCAAGATGATCGATGGTTTGCTGGTAGGCTGCTAACCGCTTGCGAAAGGGATCGCTTGGATCGTTGACAGCGAGGTAAGGAGAGACCAGGATAATTTGTGCCTGTATATGAGCTTTCGCATTATTGATCAACTGACGATAGATATTCTCAAATTTGGGCAGCGCTAATGCCTCTTCCTGCGGTCCCACGAAAAAACGCCAGACATCATTAATGCCGATATTTATAAAAAGGTAATCAGGATTAACCTCGAGGACATCGGTTTTCCAACGCGCTTCGAGTGAGGTGACCCGGTCGCCGCTGACTCCTCTATTAATGATCTTCAATTGAAGTTCGGGATAACCCGTCTGGAGCAGCAGGTGAATATTCTGAACATACCCATTTCCCAGAGGCTGGTGTGCCGGGTCAGTGCGATGAGAATCGGTGATGCTGTTGCCAATGAATTCAATCAGGCTTTTAGGCTTAAAGATTAAGGTCATGGTTCCTCCTCATTTCTAATCACTATTATATCGATAATTTAAGCTTTTTAGAGATCATCGACGGGCATTACCAAATTAGGAATTCATTGAATATTCCTTTCTTTTCCCATTTTTTAATGGGTACGAAGGGATCATCCCGTTTGTTTTCAGTTAATTATTGGAAACATATGACAAATGTCATATTGACCTGAACTTACCAGAAGGATAAGATTAGCCAAGATATATGCAAAGGAATATATATATATTATTATGAATATAAAAACTTATCAAAACCAGGCAAACCTATTCCAACTGCTTTCTCATCCTGTTCGACTCCAGATATTGGATGAATTGCGAAAGCGTGAAGCATGTGTCTGTCATCTACAAGCGGTTACCGGCCGCCCACAGACCTATATTTCACAGCAACTCCGTGTATTACGGGAAGCAGATCTCGTGAGAGATGAAAAAGATGGCCAAAATGTCTATTATCATTTGAAAAACGATGTTGTCCGGGCGTTATTGGGGGAGGCCCTTGGTGTTTCTGGAGAACAAAGCCATCCCAAGAATTGCAACTGCCCAATTTGTTCTGATAAAATCGATCAATCAGGTCTTTCAGCGGATTAATCTCAGATCTTAGAATACGGAGAATCATTAATGAACCTTGCATCAAAGTTACTTGAGCTGCTCCAATCCGGATTTGGCGGCCTGGCAGCCTACCTCGCTGCCCATGTTTTGCTGTGCTTGCTGCCTGCATTTTTTATCGCCGGAGCATTAGCAGCTTTACTTCCCAAAGAAGCCATCACTCGCTACTTGGGACGGAATGCACCTAAGTGGATATCTTATCCAGCTTCAGCGCTGGGTGGTTTCTTGCTGGCGGTTTGCTCCTGCACGATCATGCCCCTGTTTGCCAGTATCTACAAGAAGGGTGCTGGTTTGGGTCCCGCAATCACCTTTTTGTTTGTCGGTCCGGCCGTCAATATTTTGGCGATCTCATTCACCGGCGTCCAGATCGGGATGGATATTGCCCTGGCTCGGATCATCCTCTCAATCATATTTGGTATTTTAATTGGCTTGTTGATGGCCTGGTTCTTCAGGAAAGATGATGCTGCTCATGCAGAAGAGGCTAAGAACAGCCAGATCTTTTCACAAAAAGCTAAAATCCCCGCTAATATTGTGGTTTTCTTTTTGCTGTTGTTGGGAACTTTATTAGCTGGTACGCTGCAAATCGGTCTTTTTAGAAATGTCTTTGCTGAAATTTCATTGTCCGGGTCATGGGCTCTCAACTTGCAAGCCTGGCTTGATGGCCTTATTCCCCCTTTGCCCGCGTTGGGGATCGAGGGTGTTTCAGTACACGGTTTATTCCTGATCGGGCTGTTAGTGCTGATCGGCCTTTCATCCATAAAAGGTTTTAAAGGGATCAGTGAAGGCTTCAATCGCTGGACTTATGTCACGCTGGGGCTGATCACACTGACGTTGGTTATTGCCTCATTTTCAGTGAATGTTTCTGAGTTAGGTTTACAGATTGGCTTGAATGGCCGTTTGGTGGCAGAAATATTATTCATGGCGGCGATTTGGTGGATGAGCCACCGATATTTTTCAGCCATGGAACGGCAAGAATGGTTGTGGGAGACCTGGCGGTTTGTCAAACAAATCATTCCACTCTTATTAGTTGGTGTTTTTGTAGCATCCATTGCACGAGGTTTGATCCCGGCAAGTTGGATTCAGGCTATTGCAGGGAAAAATACGCTTTGGGCAAACCTGGCGGGTGTTGTATTCGGTGTGTTCATGTATTTCCCGACTTTGGTTGAGGTACCCGTTGCCCAGACTTTTCTATCCCTTGGCATGCACCGTGGACCACTGCTGGCATATCTTCTTGCCGATCCGGAGTTGAGCTTGCAGTCAATATTGATCACCAATACGGTTATAGGCAAAAAGAAAACAGCAGTTTATGTGGTGCTGGTTGCCATATTCAGTACAATAGCAGGATTAATGTTTGGTTGGTTTATTCGATAAATAAAGGAGATAATAATGGAAATAAAAATTTTAGGTGGGGGATGCCCCAAGTGTGCACGCTTAGAAGCCCTGGCGCGCGAAGTTGTCGAGGAGTTGGGACTGCAGGCGAATTTTATCAAAGTAAAAAATATGCCTGAGATCATGGCCTATGATGTCATGTCCACACCTGCGCTGGTTGTGGATGAGAAGGTTCTCTCATCTGGTCGCATACCGGCGCGTGATGAAGTTCTTGAATGGTTAAAACAGGCAAAATAACAGGTTAACAGCAGCTTCAGGAATACATCCCAGGTATGGAAAAGGTTTGAGATTCATCACCTGGGATGTAATTTTTAATGGACCATTGCTAAAAATAGGATAGCCCCCAACCACCTGCCACCCGCAGATAAGAGTGCCACACCCTGGAAATTAATTAAGGGGATTATGCCTGCGCCGATTGCTGCGCCACCTGCAAGGGACAAGGTCGCCACGATTTGGTAGAAAGCGGAGAACCGGGCCCGTTGATTTTCGGGTGTTTTCATGAGAAGCATATTGAAACTGACGAGGTTGTAAGCACCCCAGCACAGTCCGCTGAAAGCCTCAATCAAAAGAGCTTGCCATAATTGACGGACCCATAAACCCCAAACCATGGGTATCAGGGGTATCAAGAAAAGGAAAATAATTGCGACGTTTCGATTCCCCCAGCGGTCAGAAAGCTCACCGATTCGGCGTTGAACCAGCAAGTTTGTAATCGTATGTGATACTGTCACGATACCGATCATGGCTGCAGTGAAATTCAATGTGTCCACCATAAAAACATTAAAAAAGGGGCCGGCGATGTTGAGAGAGAGATTCCAAACTGCAGTGAATACGCTGAATAGGATAAATTCCGGTTGCCCCTTCAGAGAGATTAAAATCTCTTTGAGCCCATAACGAGAACCGTTAATGACCCTTTCATTTTTTTGAGGATCCCTGATCCGCCTAAAATAAGTCAAGGAAATGATGCCAAAAGAAGCTGCCAGGATGAAGGCCAGCTGATAGCCCAGGGGGTCTCCTATTTGTGTGATCATTTCACCGATCACGAGGACGATTACGATACCTGCAATCCCCATGATGAAATTGCGGGTGCCAAAATACCGCCCTCTCCCTTCAATAGGGACAAGATCGGCGGTGAGGGACATCCAGGCTGGGAAACCAAGATTGTTGAAAATTTCCCTGAGCAATGCCAGTCCCCAAATGATCCAGATCAAAGCATCGGAATAGCCGATAAAAAAGGGAAGGAATGCCATCAACAAAATACCCAGGCGGCTCCCGCCAGCCGCTCCCAGGGTGATCTTTTTCCGCTCTCCAGAGCGTTCAACAAGTAATGCAGCTGGCAGCAAGATCAATGCTGCAGCAAAGTTGCTAAGTGAACTGAGAAATCCAATTTGAGACCGAGTTGCTCCCAGAAAAATTAAATAAATAGTGAGATAGGTTAAGATGATCTTGTCACTGGCTGCTGCAAATAAACCATCATAGAAGAACAACGTCAGGTTTTGACGTTTTTCAGATGAAAGGGATGAAGCCCAAGGACCGCCCCAGGTGAAACGCCTGAAGTGGCGGCGAAAACGAACCCATTGAAACTTGATTTTCATCCTGCCCATTCAATTACTGAACTTTCAGGTAATAAGGGAGGTCAAGAACCAGGACAGTAATTTTGGTGGGGATGCCTTCTACTGCCGGGTTGTTTTTCTTCAATATTTCCATCACCTCTTCTACCCGGTTGGCCTCAACACCAACCAACAAGGTTACATTTCCTTGTTTGAGGAAACCTCCTGTGCTGGTCAGCCGGGTGACATTGAATCCCCGTTTGGACAATGATGCTGAGATCGGTTCGCTTGCAGCATCTCTCATGATGGCATAGATAAGTTTCATTGTCTTAAACCTGTTCGAAATGATCGACTGTCATTGCGTAAAGTGTTGCTCCGCCTACCACGCCTTCTATTACGGGCAGCTGCATCTGTTCACCGGTTGTACGAACCTGCACGGGAATATACTTCCGGACAGGTTTGCAATATTTATTGACTAAATTTATGAGGGGATCTATCCGATCATGGTTCAGACCCAACAGCAGGCAAACGGTTGGATCGTGAAATAGGCTGTTGGTGCTTTCGATGATGGTGAAATAGAACTGCTTTTTATTCAGGTTCGCCATTAGCTTCCTGGATTGTTGGCTGGAAACCACTATCAGAACCAGTAAATCGATATCAAGATCAGGCATCTTCTACCTCTACTACGAGCGATTTTTCTTTATTGATTTTACAATGAAACCACGGCATTATGTGGAAAAGAAAAATCCCAGCTCATTTTCTAAGCCGGGATTTTTTGTCAGTCATTCTCACTCTTCTGAATTTTGTAAGCCATCGCCGATGCCGCGTGGAACCCATTTGTCTTTGTCCTGACGCAGGCGGTGGGTTTCACCACCACGTTCGTGGAGACTGTCAAACCCCTCTGGTTTGAGGAACATATCTTCCCCTGCCAATAGCCCAAAGACACCGCTTTGACCCGGTTCGAGCGTTTCATTCTTGAAAGGTGCAACCAGCGATGGATCAATCGGTTCATAACTGGTGGGTTCTTCATACGTAGTGATATAACCCTCATAGTTGCGAAGAACGACCTTATGGTCAGAGTAACTCAGGACATAGTTGGGATTGAGGGGGATCTTTCCGCCGCCGCCGGGTGCATCAACGACATAGGTCGGTACAGCAAAACCGGAGGTGTGCCCGCGCAGCGCTTCAATAATCTCGATCCCTTTACCCACCGGTGTCCGGAAATGACCGGCACCCTGAACCAGGTCGCATTGGTAGAGGTAATAGGGGCGGACCCGCATGCGGACGAGATCATGTACGAGCCTGCGTTGGATGAATGGATCATCATTCACACCAGCCAGCAGTACGGACTGGTTCCCAAGGGGGATCCCTGCCTTTGATAACTTATCGCAGGCTTCTGCCAATTCCGCTGTAATCTCATTGGGATGGTTGACGTGGATATTAATCCACAAAGGCTGGAACTGCTGGAGCAGGTCACATAGTTCATCGGTGATACGCTGGGGCATGAAGACCGGCACACGAGAGCCGATCCGGACGATTTCAATATGGGGAATTTCACGCAGCGCAGTCAGCAGCCTTTCGAGCACCTTTGGTGACAGGGTGAGGGGGTCACCACCTGAGAGCAGCACATCACGCACTTGCGGGGTTTTACGAAGATAATCCAACTGCGCTTCAAAGTCCTTGGATGAAAATGACTGTGTGGGATCGCCAACAATGCGGGACCTCGTGCAATAACGGCAGTAGCTCGCACACTGGTTGGTGACCAGCATCAGAACCCGATCCGGGTAGCGGTGAACCAACCCGGGCACCGGTGAGTGGGCATCTTCTGCCAGGGAATCTTCCATTTCACCTGTGAAGGGGAGGATTTCTCCTGCCGTGGGGATGATCTGCTTGCGAACCGGATCAAGGGGGTTATCAGGGTCAATCAACGAGACAAAATAAGGTGTGATATCCACGCGGAATAGTCCGCGCTGACCAAGGGCTTTTCTTTCACTTTCTGTGAGGTTGATAATCTGTTCAAAATCCTCGATAGTATTCAAACGATGGCTCAACTGCCAGCGCCAATCATTCCATTTCTCATCTGAAATATCCACGAACGCTGGTGCCCGTTTTGAAGGGAACGACTGCATGTAAAATCTCTCCTTTGGTAAGTAGCTAATAAATATTCAATTGAGTTTTGATCACAGAGCCAATTTTCTCAGGATGAGGTTTCATGATCCTGGATAAATGGTATGTAATTCGCTGAAGAAATACTTCCGATCACCTTCATCCTGGATATCTGCTCCGGCTTCTTCTGCTAACGTGATGTATTTTGCTGTCTCAACCTGATCCTGAGCTAGGTTGCACGCTCTTGCCATGGCTTCATAGGCAAATGCCAGGTCAAAATCCTTAAGTTCATTCTCAAGGGTGATTTTAAAACAGCGTTGAGCATGATACAGGCAGGGCTCAACCCGGTTCAGGGTGGCATAAACCCTGGAAATTTGCCACTCACCGCGGGCGAGGTTGACTGCTTCACCGACGACCTCCCAGTGGTAGCGGGAGGCATGAGCAGCATGGATCATCCGGTCAATCTCTGCCTGGTCCTTATCCTGCTTATCCATCAGATCCCAGGTTTGATTGAATGTCTCAGTGGCGAATTGCTTATGCCATTCTTTTTGTTCTTGATCCATCAACTCACCCTTCTATTCATTGAACATCGCGCCGACACTGCGGCCTTGGTTCGCCCGTTTTATCACTTCCCCGAGCATCGGTCCAATTGAAAGCACGGTTAAACGGTCACCAAATAAGGCTCTCTTTTCTTGTGAAATGGGGATGGTATTGGTGGTAATGAACTGTTTGACTTGAAGTTCAGCCAATCTTTCTGCAGCATTACATGACAGTACGGGGTGAACAAAGACCATATAGATGTCACGGGCGCCATGTTCAAGCAGGATTTCAACTGCATGAACCATGGAACCACCTGTATTGACTTCATCATCGACCAGCAAAATATCCCGATCCCGAACATCGCCGATGATATTCAAGGAGTGGGGATTCTTGATATCCGTGGTCCTTTTTTTCTCAATGAATGCTAAGCCGGTGTGTATCAGGTCAGCATAAGTACGACCTTTCTTCGCAAATCCGAGATCAGCCGTCACGACAACAGGATTATAAAGACTTGGCGCGAGATTTAGCAAATGGGTCTTTAAGATTTGGAAACCACGCAGTACATCACCCGGGATTGAGAAAAACCCCTGGATCTGACCGGCATGCAGGTCATAGGTCATATAGCGGTCCGCCCCGGCTGCTACGATCATATCTGCAACCAAGCGAGCTGTGATCGGTACACGCGGTTTATCTTTTTTATCTGAGCGGCCGTAGCATAAGTAGGGAACCACTGCAGTTATTCGCCCTGCGGAGTCCAGTTTGAGCGTTTGGATCAGGATCAGGAGTTCCATCAGGTTCTGATGAACCGGAGATGAAGTGGTCTGGATCACATAGCAATCCTGGCCGCGTACGCTGTTATGCAATCGAACAAACAGGTTCTCATTGGGGAATTCGATGATGTCACGACCGCATAATGATTTGCCCAGATAATCCGCTATTTCCTGGGAAAGATCAGGCGAAGCCGTACCAGCGAAAAGTTTGATATTTCCATAAAGTAAGTCATGCTGCATATGAGGTGTGGGCATACTGTAATCCTCTTAGTAATACTAATTTATTGTTTTTAATGCCAGCCATTCATCTTTTAAAATGCTCATGAGATGGACATCATAATACTGTCCATGCTGGTATTGCCCCTGGCGAAACATGCCTTCATATCGGAATCCAGCTTTTTCATAAGCTTTGATACCACGTTTGTTTTTTGAATAAACCTGAAGCCATATGCGGTTAAAATTCAGGGAACTAAATCCGTGATCGAGCATCAGGCGCATAGTCTCAGAGCCGTAACCCTTATCCCAGTATGCTTTCTCACCGATCATGATCCCAATTTCTGCCAGCCGGTTTCGCCAATCGATATTGATAAACGAACAGGTTCCAATGGGAAGATAGTTTGAGTGTAGTTTATCATCGTGAATTTCAATCACCAGGATATGCTCGACGGCTGGTCGTTTCATCATGTTCTCGAACCAACTCTCCTCTTCGAAACGGGACCAGGGCGCTACGAACAATAAATTTTCTGTGACGTCGGGATCATTGATCCAGCGGACGAAAACAGGAATATCCTCTTTTTCAGCCGCTCTCAATCGTATGCGTTCACCATATAGATAAGGCATGCCAAAAATAACCTTTCAATACTAATCAAAACTAAGGTGTTAACCGGGTTGGTCCTCGGAACAGGTAAACCGCTTCACGGATATTAGATAGGTCCAGCATGATCATCAAGAAGCGGCTCAGGCCGAACCCAAAACCGCCGTGGGGTGGGGTGCCGTAGCGGAAATAGTTCAGGTAATTCTGGATCGGTTCAAGGGTGAGACCCTTCGCCAATGCCTGGGTTTGTAAAACATCGTAGCGGTGTTCCCGCTGTGCCCCTGTTGTGACTTCCAATCCTTTACCGAGCAGGTCAAAACTGCGGGTTAAGCTTCCGCCTTCAGATTTGAGCATGTGATAAAAAGGCCGAACCTCAAATGGCCACTCGGTCACGAATACATAATCGTGACCCTGGGTTTCTTTAAAATGGGCACCAATGGCACGCTCAGCACCTGGATCAAGGTCAAATACCTTGCCTGGGGGCAGCTTATACCCCAGATCTTCAAGCAGATCATGCGCTTCAGCCATCGTTATCCTGGGGAAAGGGACACTCGGCACAGTTAAATGGACTCCAAATGTTTCTTCGATGGCTTCACCATGGGCTTCAATCACTTTTTCATAGGTGTATGCCAACCAGCGTTCCATAAACGCCATCACGTCTTCGTGGGAATCAATCCAGGACATTTCCATATCCACGCCGGTGAATTCCGTCATGTGGCGTGATGTGAAGGAAGGATCAGCCCGAAAGACCGGTCCGATTTCGAAGACACGTTCAAAGCCGGCAGCCATAGCCATTTGTTTGTAGAACTGTGGTGATTGGGCAAGGTATGCCGTGGTTTCGAAGTATGGCAAACTGAAAAGTTCTGCTCCGCTTTCGCTGGGTGCTCCCATGATCTTAGGGGAGTGGATCTCAACAAAATCATGGTCCAGCCAATATTCACGCATCGCTTGTTCTGCGGTGGTCTGAACTTCAAAGATCAACCGGTTGAGATCGCGCCGCAAATCCAAATAACGCCAATCCAACCTGAAATCCTGATCTGGGAGGAACTCGCCATATGGCTCAAAAGGTAAGGGGACGTCAGCTGCTCCTTCTACCGAAAGGTCTTCTAATTGAATTTCCAGCCCTCCCAATTTAACAACTTCATTTTTAACGACCTTACCGGTGAGGGTTAACGCAGATTCCGTTCCAAGCATCGAGATTGTTTCTGCGAGTTCCAGGTTCCCCTTTTTGTAATGCGCTACCTGAACCAGCCCTGTCCGGTCACGGATGATCAGGAACTGCATGTTCTTTTGATCCCGCAGTGTTTGCAGCCATCCCTGTATCCTGACCTGTTCATCGATGTGGTTATCCAAGTCTTTAATTAATATTCGTTTCATGTGTCTCTGTATCTCCTGTTGCTTTCATTATTAATTTTATGATGATTTCTGTATAAAACAATAGGTATGAATTATAGATTTGTCAAAGATTCAGCAGCATCCAAAGGGGTCAGCTCCCTATTGATGACTTTCTCCAATGCCTCCGTAAAAGGACCGTTGCCAATTTGCTGCTCCCAACGATGTAAAAGAAGATCCTGGATCAAGGCTTTAAGGTCTGCTTGCAAACGATGATTCTCTTTTTCCTGCCATCCACCGCTTTGCTTAAGGAAATCTCGATGGCTGGTGATCTGGTTCACGACCGCATCCACACCACTACCTTCAGAGGCTGTCACCATTTGGACAGGTGTCTCCCAGTTTTGGTGGGAGGCTTGTTCACTGACCGCACCTTCACTTGAAGATAGCCGTAAATGCTTACCGGCTGTTGGGATGTTTCCGTTTTTCACCAGTGACATTTCGAGCATTGCTTTGAGCGCACGGGCAGTATTTTCTGCGCCGGGACGATCTGCTTTGTTGACTACCAGAATGTCGGCTATTTCCAGTATCCCGGCTTTGATAGCCTGGATTTCATCACCTAATCCCGGGGCTTCTACCACGATGACGGTATGAGCAAGCCCAGCGATTTTGACCTCAG
Source organism: Anaerolineaceae bacterium (assembly GCA_016841445.1). GTDB lineage: Bacteria > Chloroflexota > Anaerolineae > Anaerolineales > Anaerolineaceae > Brevifilum. Next base: position 27,845 of record JAENZD010000005.1, on the reverse strand, counting down.
CCTGACCAGCGCCAACGGTTTCGATGAAGATCAGGTCAAAACCTGCACCATCCAGGACCGTTGCAAACGATGCTGTTGCATGCGCCAACCCACCGAGTGCACCTCGCGAAGCCATCGACCGGATGAAGATGCCCTTATCGCCCGCCAAATCACCCATGCGGATGCGATCACCCAGCAACGCGCCGCCGGTAAAGGGGCTGGTTGGGTCCACAGCGATGATGGCAATTTTGGGTGGTGTTTCGCTCGCCTGGCGAAAAGTTTTTGCCAGTTGATTGACAAGCGTACTTTTGCCGGTGCCAGGGGCACCAGTAACGCCTACCAGGTGTGCATTCCCCGTGAAGGGGAAAAGCGCTGCCAGAATTGACCGGCTTTCAGGGTTCCCATTTTCAACCGCAGTCAAAGCTTTTGCGAGGGAAAGCCTGTCACCCTTACGAATGGCTTGGGGGCTAATTGGCATTACTATCCATTCTGAGGGTTGAATGCTTGATGGATGTCCTCTGCGACTTCTTGTGTGTTCGTTCCGGGTCCATAAACGGCATACACCCCTTTATCCAGTAATCCGGGGATATCGGCTTCGGGAATGATCCCGCCTACAAAGACTTTCACATCATCCAGCCCGTTTTCATGCAGCTTATAGATCACAGCAGGCACGAGGGCATTGTGTGCTCCAGAAAGGATAGATAGCCCAACGACATCCACATCCTCCTGGAGGGCTGCTTCAGCGATCATATCTGGAGTCTGGCGCAAACCTGTGTAAATAATCTCCATCCCTGCATCTCTTAGTGCCCGGGCAATGACTTTTGCTCCACGGTCGTGTCCATCCAGACCTGGTTTTGCGATCAACACGCGAATTTTCCTGTCGCTCATTCATTTCTCCGTGATTTATTTGGTTGCAGAGTTGATTATACCGCGAACGGGAATCACATTATTGGGTTTGATGTAATAACTCATGTGATTGAATGTATATTTTCCTTAAACCGAAGATTATTTTTTTAGGATATAAGGTTTGCGTTAGTTCATGTTCAGATGTTATTTTTATCTATTTTTGAAGAATTTTTAATGATGGTGAGAAATGATTGTTATGGTTTTGTCACTGTATATTTTTGTTGAATGAAGTCATTCGGATACACTTTAACTTGCGTATCACTTAACATGATATTTTTATGGAGTTTACCAAACAGTGGAATACCCTCCCCCAGTAGGATTGGAGCTTGTGTAATTATCATTTCATCTATGAGACCGAGATTTAGAAAAGAAGTAATTGTAGATCCGCCGTCAATATATGCGTGATGGTATCCTTCTTCTTCTAAGCGGGATATCAATACGGGAATCTTGCCAGAATACATTTCCACTTTAGATTTCAAGTTCTCGGGGGGAGCCTTAAGTTTCCTGCTCAGGACGAAAATACGGGTGTTCCCATAAGGCCATTGTTCTTGGGTTAAATTAAAACTTGAAATTTTCTCCATGGTCTTTCGCCCCATGATGATGCAATCAATTGCCTGTAGAAAATCATTAAATCCCATGTCAACAGTAATTTCAGTCTTCCCCGCTTTCTCTAGCCAGGTAATATCTCCTGTTTTTGTTGCAATATAACCATCAGCACTTGTCACAATAAAAACTGAACATTTCATTTTCATTTCCTCAAAAACTATACTGGCGTTTTATTGAGGGTCGTTTTTCGCTAAGATCAAAAAGGAATTAACAGATTCATTTCCGTTAGCGTTAACTGATTTTATTGAATATATTTTTCAACACCTGTTACATGCAGGATCTGGCCATAATAAATGCGATGAAAATCCCTGTTCGGATATTGCTTGTAAATGGTTTCATCCAGAAAATGAACCGGGTTGAGATCATCGGCATACATTTTCCGGCACTCGATCACGATTTCAGCCTCTTTAAAGGAGGGGGCAGGTATGATGATGGAGGGTTCAGGGGTCAAGCCGGATTCGGAAATTTTATCAATATCTCTACCGGAATGGGCGCCCAGGTAGCTTAAGGCGTCATGAAATTCGGAGGGGAAGGCGGAAACCGTGAAGGTATCGAATTTTTGCATAAATTCATAGGTATAGCGGGAATGCCTGACGGCGACGAAGGCAAAAGGGCGGCTCCACATTGTCCCAAGTGCACCCCAGCCGATTGTCATGGTGTTAAATTCGTGTTTCGTATAGTCACCCGAGGTTAACAGGCACCATTGGTGATGGAAAAGATCATGGGGTTGGATTCGTAGATCAGCGATTTCGATTGTGTTTCTGGGCATAGGTCCTCCTTCAAGATGATAGGTTGATGATACCAGTTTTTAGGGATAAGGGGATTAGGGGTCGGGCAATTAGGCGATTAGGCAATTAGGTGAATGGGTAAATTGTGAATGGTGAGTGGCGTATCTTGTAGTTGGAACTTCATAACTGGCAGCGGGTGGGTGGTTTATTTAATACAGATAGACGGCATTTATCGTTGGGAATGGCAACACCTAAGAAAGTGTGTCATGATAATATCAATAATATTCCTGCTATTGATATTCCTGTGGCTGTTTAATGCGTTCCCTATAACCTGTAAATCCTGTAAACCAATTTCAGGACGGGTCATACTTATCGATCACCTAATACCTGCTTACCGGATCCCTGATTGCCTGATGACCTGATCCCTAATTCCTGATACCTGTTACCTGGGTATCTAAGAGGGAGATAATATTGACCCCAATTCATTGTGGAAGCCAAACACGGAGATGCCTGTTAGCCATGTTCGGGTATAATCGAGGCTATGACCGCAGACCCATCAGATCGAATTACCAACGGTGAAGAACACATTGAAGACCAGGTCGACCGCGCTTTGCGTCCATCCTTGCTCTCAGAGATGATTGGACAGACGCAGATCAAAGAAAATCTTCAAATCCTGATCGAAGCAGCCAAGCTGCGTTCTGAGGCTCTGGACCATGTGCTGTTTTACGGTCCGCCCGGATTAGGCAAAACCACCCTGGCACACATTCTTGCAAATGAGATGAACGTCAATATTAAAGTGACTTCAGGACCTGCTATTGAACGGGCGGGGGACCTGGCAGCCATCCTGACCAACCTGCGTGCGGGGGATATCTTGTTCATCGATGAGATCCATCGTTTGGGCAGAGCTGTGGAAGAAGTCCTTTACCCGGCGATGGAGGATTTTTCACTGGATATTGTCCTGGGGAAGGGACCGGCTGCTCGTTCTATTCGTCTTAAGCTGCCTTATTTCACGGTCGTAGGCGCGACGACCCGCCTGGCACTGGTCACCTCACCTCTGAGAGCACGCTTTGGGGCTACCTACCGGCTGGATTATTATGAGACTGATGCGCTGCTTGAAATTGTCCAAAGGGGAGCCCGTTTATTGCAGATCGATTATAACGACGACGGCGTTCAAAATATTGCGAAGCGTTCACGGGGTACACCACGTGTTGCTTTAAGAATGCTGCGCCGGGTCAGGGATTATGCCCAGGTGCGCGCCGAGGGTAAAATTACCGGACCGGTGTCAGAAGCTGCTTTGGATCTATTGAATATCGATCACCAGGGTTTAGATGACCTTGACCGCAGGGTGCTGCTTTGCGTGATTGAAAAATATCGAGGTGGCCCGGTTGGGTTGAACACGATTGCGGCATCTGTGAGCGAGGAACCCGATACGATCATGGATGTGGTTGAACCTTATTTGCTGCAGCTTGGATACTTGGAGCGCACCTCCCAGGGGCGGCTGGTTACACGTCATGCCTACGATCACCTGGGGCTGGAATTTCAGGATGACGAACCTCAGAAACGCTTGTTTTAAGAGATCAGTTAATTGTGATGCGCACAAAGGATTTTAACTACGATCTGCCGGATGACCGGATTGCCCAAACACCGGTTACCCCAAGGCATCAATCCCGTTTATTAATTCTAAATCGCAAACAAAAATCCGTGGAGCACAAGACATTTTGGGAAATCGATGCGTTCTTGAAGCCTGGAGATTGCTTTGTTATTAATGAAACCAGGGTGATCCCTGCACGCATTTATGCCCGCAAAAAAACCGGCGGGGGGAAAGCTGAACTATTACTATTAAAAAAACACAACACAACCACCTGGACTGCTATAGGTGGCGGCAAGGGTTTGAAGGAAGGGCGAGGTCTGACGATTGAAAACGGCCCGGATGTCACGATCCTCGAGGTTTTAGAAGGCCCTGAGCGACTGATCCAGTTCAGCGAACCCATTGAGCCCTATTTGACACAAGTGGGTCATGTACCGCTTCCGCCGTATATCCATACCCAACTGGATGATCCGGAAAGGTATCAGACTGTGTATGCCAAGGATCCCGGGTCAGCCGCTGCTCCGACGGCTGGGCTGCATTTCACCCCCGAACTCATCCAAAAATTGGAAGATAAAGGTATACTCTTTGCCCGGCTGACACTGCATGTGGGTCTGGACACATTCGCACCAGTGACCGAAGCAGTCCCCAGCGAGCATAAGATCCACACCGAGTGGTGCGATCTTCCCGAGGAAACGGCAAATCTGATCAACAAAGCCAAAAATGAGGGCGGTAGGGTCATCGCGATCGGAACAACCAGCGTTCGAACCCTGGAAACAGCGGCCAAATTTGCTGAGGGGGCGGATGTGGTTAAAGCTTTTTCAGGTCCCACTGACTTGTTTATCCTGCCGGGTTATCAATTCAGGGTTGTGGATGCTCTGGTCACCAATTTCCACCTGCCAAAATCCACTTTACTGATGCTTGTCAGCGCGTTTGCAGGCCGAGAATTGATCCTGGATACTTATCAGACTGCTGTTGAAAAGGGATACCGCTTCTTCTCCTTTGGTGATGCAATGCTGATCCTCTAAGCTGCTATTTGGCGTAATAATTGCAATTGAATGTTAATAACCATAATATTTTATAAATTTCTTATAAAAATTGGTTTATATTGGATCCTTAAAATGTTATAATTCAAATGTTCTAAAAAGAATGCGTAACATTGAAAATTAACCAAGGATGTTATAAATTATGATGCGATTTGACCGTTTTACAGAGCGTGCCCAGGAAGCGGCGCAGCGTGCAGCTGAGATCATACAACGCTACGGGCACAACCAAATAGATACAGAACATATCCTGCTGGCATTGATTGAACAGCCGCAGGGTGTGATTTCACAATTGTTGGAAATCCTCAAAGTGGATCCTGAGAATTTCAAAGAACGACTGGATTATATCCTGCGTACCAGCCCCAAAGCCAACATCTTTGGCGGCGGAGCCGGGCAAGTTTTTATCACGCCTCGCGTTAAAAGGATCATCGACCAGGCGAATGAAGAAGCAAACCGCTTGAAGGATGAATATATCTCGACAGAGCATATCTTCCTGGCGATTTTAGGCGAGCGGAATACCCCTTCAGCCCGTCTCCTGGAAGACCTGGGTATTACACGCCAGCGTGTCCTGGATGCCATTGAAGAATTGCGCGGCGGGCAAAAGGTGACTGATCCGAAAGCTGAATCCCGCTACCGTACCCTTGAGAAGTATTCCCGTGACCTGACCACCCTTGCCCATGAGGGCAAGCTGGATCCGGTTATTGGAAGAGATACAGAAATTCTCCGGCTGATCCAGATCCTCTGCCGGCGCACGAAAAATAACCCGGTGCTGATTGGTGAGGCCGGCGTAGGCAAGACAGCAATTGTTGAAGGCTTGAGCCAGAAAATCGCAACAAATGACGTGCCTGAGATTTTGATGGGACGGAGGGTGATTTCCCTTGACCTGGGCGCGATGATTGCCGGTTCACGGTTTCGCGGTGAGTTTGAAGAACGTTTGAAAGCAGCAATTGAAGAAATCCAGCGCTCGGAGGGTGAGATCATTCTGTTCATTGATGAGCTCCATACTGTCGTCGGCGCAGGTGCTGCGCAGGGCGCTATGGATGCTTCCAGCATGCTGAAGCCTGCCCTGGCGAGAGGCGAACTGCAGTGCGTCGGCGCAACCACCCTGGATGAGTATCATAAGCACATTGAAAAAGATGCTGCCCTTGAACGACGTTTCGCCCCGATTTACGTGGAAGAACCTTCAGTAGACGCAACGATTGCCATGCTGCGAGGTTTACGGGACCGGTATGAGGCACACCATAAAGTGACCTTCTCAGATGCTGCCCTGGTTGAAGCCGCAAAGCTTTCAGCCCGATATGTCACAGACCGCAGACTGCCCGATAAAGCGATTGACCTGATGGACGAGGCAGCTGCGAAATTACGCGTGGCTTTATATTCTCTTCCGGATGATCTCAAAGATCTGAAAACCGAGATAGACCGGCTGCTTAAAGAGGAAGAACAGGCTGGTGTCGAGCGGGATTACGAACGCGCCGCCCAGATGAAATCAGAACGCCTGCGGATTGAAGAAAAATTCAACGCCGAGCGTGACATTTGGGAGCAGGATCACAAGCTGGATGAGATTGTCGATATTAATGATATCGCTGAAGTCATCAACCAGTGGACGGGTATCCCCGTTTCCCAAATGATGGAGGATGAAAAAGATAAGCTGCTCCAGATGGAAGAGCGCATCCACGAACGCCTGATTGGGCAATCTGAAGCCGTGGCAGCAGTCGCAGATGCGATCAGGCGAGCCAGGAGCGGATTGAAAGATCCCCGGCGTCCGATCGGTTCCTTTATTTTTATTGGACCTTCCGGTGTTGGAAAAACTGAGCTGGCAAAAGCATTGGCGGCTTTCATGTTTGATGATGAAGAAGCCATGGTCCGAATCGATATGAGTGAATACCGTGAGCAGCACAGTGTGGCCCGCTTGTTTGGCGCCCCTCCTGGCTATGTGGGTTACGAAGAGGGCGGCCAGCTGACAGAAGCAGTACGCAGGCGTCCTTATCGTGTGGTACTGTTTGACGAGATCGAAAAGGCGCACCCTGAAGTATGGAACGCGTTGCTCCAGATTCTGGATGACGGACGGCTGACTGACGGCCAGGGGCGTGTTGTGGACTTCCGTAATACTGTGTTGATCATGACCAGCAACCTTGGGACGGAGTATGTCACCAAGAGCGGTACACTTGGGTTCCTGGGTTCTGTTCAAGAAGGTGACCAGGGAAACCGGGAGAAGATTGAAAAAGCACTGAAGGATGCTTTCCGGCCTGAGTTCCTGAACCGGATTGATGAGATTATCCTCTTCTCCCCGCTAACGATTGAGCATATGCACAGGATTGTTGAGCTGCAAATGGAAGATATCCGGTCACGCTTATCTGATCATGGATTGAATGTCGAGTTAACCCCCGAGGCTGTGGAGTGGCTGGCAAATGAGGGTTATGACCCAGCATTTGGTGCAAGGCCCTTGAAACGAGCACTGCAGAAGCATGTGGAAAGCCCGTTATCTGTCAGCTTGCTTTCCGGTGAATTTTCAAAAGGTGAAACGGTCCTGGTTGACATCGAAGAGAATGAAGTTGTGTTCACGAAAAAGAAATCCGTAGAGGTTTCCAATATGAAGAAAGCTGAAGTCGATAGCTAAGGATTAGTAACGATCAATTGAAAGTCTGGCATTTCGGTGTCAGACTTTTTTTATTGATTTCACCCTGAAAAATCGTAGAGAAGATTTTTTGATTGTCACGTTGGAAATGAGACCTACCAATGGTATGTTGACAGGCGGAGGTGGGGCTTTGCCGACACCCGAATGGCTGGGCTGACATGGCTCCAAAAGGATGGCGGGCGCACAGGTCAGTCGCATAGTGTGGGGAATACCATGTCTGAGATCGTCATGGGTGTTTTTATTGGTTTTTCTGTTGGGACTCTTTTTCTCCATCCGCTTTGCAGGTGACCACGATCAGGGTGATATCATCCAACCGGGGAGCCGTTCCTGTGAAAGCCTGTAAGGATTCCAGGATGGCATTTCTGAGTATCTCCGCTGAGGGGTTATAAGCTTCACCAAGAACTTTAGCTAACCTTATGCTGTCAAAGAATTCCCCATCTTCATTTTGTGCCTCAGTGATCCCATCGGTGTAGAATACAAGGGTTTCTCCGGGATTCAAATCAATCATCTTTGATTCCCATGTATTTTCCTGAAATATGCCGAGCAATGTCCCGGTTCGCAGCAGCGAAGTCAGGTTAACCCCTTTTTCCAGGGGCTTTATCAAAATAGGTGGGTTATGTCCAGCGTTGACATACGTCAGGGTGTTTTGGTTGAAGTCCAAAACCGCATATACAGCTGTCAGGAAAATGCCGCGCTGGGTGTCCGATAAGATGCGCCGGTTGACCTGGTGGATGACTTCCTCCGGACTCAAGCGATATTCCCCGGCGTAAGTACGGATCAGGGTGCGGCTCATTGCCATGTAAAGGGCAGCACCAGCCCCCTTATCCCCAACATCGGCGACAGCAATCCCTAATTTGCCATCGTCCAGATCTATAAAATCAAAAAAATCACCGGAAGTTTCTCTGGCAGGCAGAAGAACACCTGAAATATCATAACCAGGGACTTCCGGAGAATGGGTTGGGATGAAGGTATGTTGGACGCGACCTGCTTCTGCCAATTCCTGGTTTAGCTTCCGATGTGCGATAGCCTGGGCTCGGGAGTGATGTTTAACCTGGCGCAATTTTTCAATGATCAGATCAGGATAGTAATCAACATTCATGTCTTTGAATTCGGCCAGGGCTTCACGGAATAATGATTGCGCCTGGTCTACATCTTCCGGGTCATTGCGTTGTAAATACAGATTGCCCATTTCCAACCAGATTCGGGCACGCCACCAACGACCTTCCATTTTCCCCAGCATTTCCGCACTTTCAGAGAGGTGATCAATTGCGTCCTGGATATTGTTTTGGGCTGCTTCCAAGCGACTCTGGGATGTTATGATCCTGACGCGGTCATGCATCACAGGTTGGCCCCGGTAATACTCGTTCGCAGCTTCAAGAGCTTCTTCTGCAGCTGAAAAATCACCTTTGACAGCGTAAATATCGCTGAAAAGTGCGCAGGTGGAAACGTCCTTAGGATGTGATTTTCTTTCCCCGGAATGAAAGGCATCTGTGATCATGTTCAATGCAACATCAATATTTGAACGAGAATCTTTATCTTCAGTCAGCAGGTAAGTTTCCAGGGTCACCTCAGCTATGGCGCGGTTTGCCTGTAAACTCCTTTCAGCGTCGTGGATTTGACGGCTGCGGTCGATCAGATCATTGAATATTTCTACAGCCATTGAGAAATTACCCCGCAGGCGGTGGAGGTTCCCTTGTAGATAAAGCAAGTTCAAGGTGTTTTCATCTAAATAAGCATCCCTCTGCTGTGAAACTTGCCGCATTTGGTTGATCCGTTTCTCAGCATCCTGGAAATCTGCTAACCAAAGCGAGGCGTTCACGATAGCCTGGTTGACCAGGATCTCATCTGAAACACCCCCAGCCCGGTTGCCCATTTCAATAGCGCGCAACCGGTAATCACGGGCTAACCGGGCCTCACCCAGGTTGTCGATGACGGCTGCCAGATTAATATACGCCCTGGAAGCCGATCCAAACAAATGATGGGATTCGCTGATCCTGACGGCCATTTCCAATGCCGCAATTGCCTGTTTTGATTTGACGGTTGGTAATATCCCGATGGTCGCGAGGGATTCTGCCTGAACATCAAATGCATCCAAACGCTTGGCCATTTCAAGGGCTTGTTCGCTGTAAGCCCGGGCTTTTTCCGGCAGGTCGTTAAATAAGTACGCACGACCAGTCTCGTGGATGAGGTATGCAATATCAGGACTTTCGACAGCACCTTCAACAGCTTTTAACCCCTCAAGACAAATTTCAAGGCTCCTTTTCGGATCGTACCCCCACCATGCCGAGCGAGCTGACCTGGCATAAACCCTGGCAAGCTGATCTGGTTTGTCTAAGCCTTTGAGATGATTGATGGCATTATTCCATGCCTGTACTGCTTCCCGATGTTTTGCTTGCTGCGCCAGCGATTCCCCAAGATCTGAATAAAGGTGTGCCAGGTCTGATGTATCCTTTGTGATTGATATTGCCTGGCTGAAATATGTTTCTGATTCAGCATTAGCGAATGCATCCATGGCAACATGGCCTGCCAAATCAAGGTAGCGGCGTGCTTTTTCCTGGTCTTTTGCTTCCAAAAAATGGTGCGCTAATTGGGAAGCCAGGCGTTCTTTCTGGTCCGGGTAAAGGTTTTCCAAGGCTTGCCCAACGCTTAAATGCAAATCCTGCCTATCCGTCTCGATGATGGAATGATAAGCAGCTTCATGCAGCAGGATGTGCTGGAATTGATAAATTAACTCCGGTTTAACCTGTGCAACCTGAACCATGCCAATGGATTCCAAAGTGCTTAATTGCTCCATCAGGGCCAGGCTGGGTGCATGCGTTTTCATCACATTTTCGATCACACTTTCTGGAAATGTTCGACCAATCACACTGGCAATGCGCAGCGTTACACGAGCCTCTGGTGGTAAACGGTCGATACTCGCATTCAGTAAACCCTGCAAGCTGCCTGGGATTTTCTTTGGGTCAACCTTTGGTGAAACGATCCAGCGCTCATTTCGTTTGATCAGGACACCTTCATTGATCAGCATGCGGACAAGCTCTTCAATGAAATAAGGATTGCCTTCGGACTTTGCCAGGACAACATCTCGGATGATAGCAGGTATTTCATCGATATCAATCAGGTTCCGGACCATTGCCTGACTGTTTTCTTCATTCAGGTTCGATAAATCAATCCTTCTCAAGCGAGGGCCAATTTTTTCTCGTCCAGCCCTGATCAAGCGCCAACCGTGAGAATCACGATCTTGGCGGGATACCAGGCAAAATAAAATCGGTGCTGAAGCAGTGATTGGCAGTAGATCGATCAGCAAGTCAATCGAGGAAGCATCTGCCCAATGAAGATCTTCCAAAACGATGATCAGAGGACGTTCAACAGAAAGCTGTTTGAACAGCTTAACCAGTGCCTGTTGATACTGGCTGCGCAGTTCAATTGCATTTAATTGGTGGACTCGGGATTCTTGTTCATCCGAAAGCGGAATTTCCAGGAGATGGGCCAGATACAGGTAAAGGTTTTCATTATCAGCCCCTATCAAGTTATCAAGTGCTTTTGATAAACTGATACCCGACTGCTGTTGAGAAGCACCGTAAGGTATTTCAAGCGTACTCCGTAATAAGCCTTTCAATAAATGGTAAGCAAGCTCGCGTCCAAAGGCAAATCCCTGGGTTTCAATCCATTGGATCCGGGTAGGTTGATGCAGCGTCCTTAAATTGCGCTTCCACTCCATGACGAGTCTTGACTTCCCGATACCGGGATCGCCTGTGATGATTCCCACTCGGCCTAAGCCCGCAAGGACGGTCTCGCTGAGTTCCATCAAGAGGTCCAGCTCTCTTTCTCTGCCAATCAACGGGGTTTGCTGTGAAACAGGCAGCCGCTGGAGGTTTTTCTCGCCATTTAAGATTTTTATGAGCTGCCAGAGATTTAATGTTTCATTGATATCCTCACAATAGATCTCATCTAATTTCTGGCATTCGATAAACGGTTTAATGAAACGGAAAGTGTCTTCGAAAAGGACCACTTCACAATGCGGTACCCCAGCTCGAAGAGCATTATCCATGCATTCAAGGGTGTTCTCCAATGATTGGAAATCATATTTCAGGTTGGATTTAATTTCCCCGATCAGAACCGGGCCGGTGTTCATGACCAGATTCAACTGCAGTGGGATTTGATATTCAACTGAAATGACATCACTTAAGACCCGGTTCTCTTCCAGGATCGCAGATGCCGCGTGCACAGCTCTCAGGGGGTCGTCTTCATGGGAGATTGGAGCGCCAAAGAAAGCTAAAATGCTGTTTTCCCATAATTTTGCGATGGACCCTTCGAAATCGAAAATGATCTTCGCGAAGCGATCAAGTGCCTGATTGAGGAAACGGGTTCTTTCCTCCTCCGGTATGCGCCCAGTGAATTCTTCGACGTTGGCGATGGTTAACAGGATCGCAGTGATCATTCGTCGTTCTTTTGACAGGTAAGGGGCAGTGCGGATTTTTTGGATGAGTTCCTGGGGGGCATTAGCTGCCAGGCGGGAAAAATAAAGATCTTCGAGAGCGGGATTGACGCTCAACGGGTGACCGCAGGCATTACAGATGCGGCTTCCAGCTTGAAGATCAGCTTGACAAAACTCGCATTTCATGGATGTCCTTAAAATGATCTGGTTTGGCTAACTGGATATATTTTATCATATTTGGGATAAATTTCCAAACAGATAAAAACACTCGATCAATCTTTGAATTTTATCATTGAATGGTTTCTGTTTTCGCTGATGTTCGCACCAGCGAAGCAGTATGGCTGAAGGCCTATTCAGCGCACGGTCAGGAGACCTGCGCTAACGAGGTGCACGGTCAGGAGACCGGCGCTAACGGGGGAAGTCTTACTCATAGGAATTGATGGGAACCCTCACCCTGCCCTCTCCCTTTCAAAAAAGGGAGAGGGTTCAAAGAAGATTTGTTTTATTTCAAAAGTGTTTTGGCAGCGTAAATGGATGTTCATTCCCATAAATGAAAGAATTGGAAACCTTACAGCACTATTCAACATGCTAATCCGTGGTGTATGGTGAAGGAGGTAATTCTTATTTGTATTTTTTATTACCATACAGATATTTATCAAACTTAAAACTTGTTTTATACTTGTAGTATGAAAATTGAACGAAAAGATGTTGTTGAACTGCTCCGGCAGGTGCCGCTGTTCTGTCATCTCGGAGAGCCTGAACTGAATAGCCTTTCCGGACTGTGCCAGTTTGAGGTATTTCATGATGGGGATATTGTTTTTGATATGGATGAACCCTCAGAAGTGGCATATCTCATATTTGAGGGGAGAGTTCACCTGGAAGCAGTCAGAAAAGAAAAAACAACATTATGCGCTGACCTCAAAAGGGGGGATGTGTTTGGTGAGGAAGCACTGCTGTTTGATGACCCGCGCTTTTACCAGGCTGCTGCTGTGGGGGATGTGGTTCTGATAAGGTGGACGGTGCAGACCTATTTCGAACATCACGATGAATTTGATGGGTTGGATGAACGGCTGGAAGTGATGATCAAGAGCCGGGAATTGTCATCAAAGGTCAAATTGCCATGGCTGCAGGGTGATGAGTACGTGCATGTGATGACCCGCCGGCACTCAGCCATCCTTTGGAAGCGGTTGGTCACACCACTGATCGTTGGGTTGGGCTCTTTTATTATTGCTGCTTTTTTGAATTGGTTCTGGCTGCCGGGAAAACCTTACGGCTGGATTTTGATGATCCTCTCGATCCTGATTGGCGTGGGGTGGACAATCTGGAATGTTTTTGATTGGCGAAATGATTATTTCATTGTCACGAATAAACGTGTGGTTTGGATTGAAAAAGTCGCGCTGGTTTATGAAAGCCGCCAGGAAGCTCCCCTGCGCACCATTATGTCGGTGGGCATGCAGCGTTCACGGATCGGGTCCGTGTTGGACCTGGCGGACGTGGTCGTGAACACATACGTAGGGACCATCCGCCTTCAAGACTTGCGACATGCTGAAACGGTTGCCCAACTGGTTGAATCTTACTGGCATCAGGCTGAAAATCAGAGCCGGAAGGATGAGGCACAGGCGATTGACCTGAAACTGAATGAAAAATTAGACCTCCCATGGAACGAGGTGGCGGAAAACCAGGTGCGAATCCCCGAGCCGGTGGCTGAAAAACCCACAACGAAAAAGAAAGAACCGGGATTCTTAAGCTGGTTGTTTTCAGATTTCATCCGCCTGCGGTATGAAGCGGACGGTGTGATCACCTACCGGAAGCACTGGTTCATCCTGATCAAAAAGACCTGGCTGCCCTTTGTCCTGATGCTGTTGGGCTTGGCGGGTTTAGCTGCCAGGATGGGCGGCAGGCTTGCGTTCATCCCCATGACAACGGGGATTGCGGTCTTTTTCCTGCTGGTTTTCATTTTTTTTGTATGGTTCGTTTACCAGTATGCAGACTGGCGCAATGACCAATTCAGGGTCACGTTGGACCAGATCATCGACATTGATCGTAAGCCCCTGGGAATGATTCGCCAGCGTTCTGCTCCGTTAGAGAACGTCCTCAGCATTGAATACAAACGCCTTGGATTTTGGGGTTTTCTGTTCAATTTTGGCACAGTGTTCATCTCCGTTGGAAATATGAAACTAACCTTTGATTATGTCTTCAACCCATCGGAAGTCCAGCAGGATATCTTCTACCGCATGGGGGAACGGCTGGAATCCATCCGCCAATTTGAGATCAACTCGGAGCGGGAACGGATGTCTGAATGGATCGCCAGCTATCATAAGAAAATGCGGCATTTATACAGCAAGGAAGGCGGGGATCAGGGCGATACGACTAAAAAGAACTAACATTATTTCCTTAAGCCCAGAGTTGCGGGTAAAATCCCTTGTGGAGAAAAAATATGACATTAAGAGAAATAAAAACCTTCCCAAATGATGTTCTGCGCCGGAAAGCAAAACCGGTAGAAAATTTTGATGATGACTTACGGTCCTTAGTGGACGATATGGTCGAAACCATGCGCGAGGCACCGGGCGTTGGCCTGGCAGCCCCACAGATTGGGATCTCAAAGCAGCTGATCGTGGTCGAATTTGGCGATGAAGAGGATGAGGCAATCCCAAAACAGCTTTATGTTGTCGCGAATCCTGAAATTACAAGCCAGTCTGCTGAAACTGCGAGCGGCATTGAAGGATGCTTATCTGTTCCGGGCGTGGTTGGTGAAGTTGATCGCGCCTCGGTGGTGACCGTCAAAGGGCAGGACGCATACGGTAAGAAATTCAAGATCAGAGCCTCGGGTTGGCTGGCACGCATCTTCCAGCATGAAATCGATCATGTCAACGGTGTACTATATACAGACCGGGCGGAGAACCTGTGGCAGCCGGAAGATGATGAAGAGGAATCTATCTAATTAACGAATGTTCTTAAAGCATCTCTCACTCACTAACTTCAGAGCATTTTCCCGGTTGGATTTGGATATCCCCCGGGAAATCTTATTATTGGTTGGGGAGAATGCACAGGGGAAAACCACCCTTTTAGAATCTGTTTATTTCCTTTCAACTTTCACATCTTTTCATGCCAGTTCAGACCGCCAGTTAATTAATTTCAACCTGCCGGAAAACCAGCTCACTGTAGGCAGGATTGTTGGTGAATTTGAGCGGGAGAACAGCACCCATCGAATTGAAGTCCGATTGATACGGGAACCCAACGGGGGGAATGGCAATACCCGTTTCCGAAAAGAAGTCCTTTTGGATGGCGTCAAACGGAAAATTAATGAAGTAATCGGGCAGTTTAACGCCGTGATCTTCTTACCCCAAATGGCGCGCATTGTCGAAGAAGGTCCATCAGAGCGGCGGCGCTACCTGGACATGCTGATTGCACAGGTGTCACCCCGTTATGTGCAGCACCTCAGCGATTATGGGGGTACCCTCTCCCAGCGGAATGCACTCCTCAAGCTGCTCAGTGAGCGGCATGGCGACCTGCAGGAGCTTGCGGTGTGGGATGGAATGTTGGCAAGGCACGGGGCTTTCCTGATGCTTGAAAGGATCAAGGTGATCCGGGAACTTGAAGAAGAAGCGAAGCGCATCCACTTTGACCTGACACACGGCCAGGAGGTGCTCAGGTTGGATTACCAGCCTGCCTTCGAACCCCTCGCCATTCCGCAGGGGCAGATGATGCTGCCGGTAAATTCCGTGGCTGACCGCTCAGGGCTGACCCTCGAAGAGATCGAAAAAGGCATGCTGGCTGCGTTCAAGAAGCTGCAGCGGGAAGAGATCGCCCGCGGTGTGACCACGATTGGACCGCACCGGGACGAGATGCGGTTCTTGAGCAACCAGGTGGATCTAGGGGAGTTCGGCTCACGCGGCCAGGGACGGACAGCACTTTTAGCGATGAAACTGGCAGAGGTCAACTGGTTGAAAAAGCGGACGGGGGAGTGGCCGGTATTACTTCTGGATGAGACGCTCTCGGAACTGGATACTCAGCGCCGGGAAGATTTGCTGGCGGGTTTGCGCGAAGTTGACCAGGCGATCCTGACATCAACGGATATCGAGATGTTTGATCCCGGCTTTGTTGAAGCGCATAAAGTCTGGCATGTGGGCGGGGGCGTGGTTGATACAATATTCCAGGATGAACGACCATGAGAAGTCTTTCGATTAACTAATATCAGAAATCGGCATAAAATTAAAAAAAACGAGACGCCCATTTAGTAGCGTCTCGTTTTCGTTTAAGAATAGTTGATTAATTCACCTTGTAACCAAACAGCAAATTTCCGATTGATTGCCCTGCTGAAAGGTTTACAGAATAGGAGCTGGATGTGTTCATATCTCCAGTTGGAGAAATCTTGACACAATAAGATCCTGCAGCTAAATTTGAGAAATTGAAGTTACTGCTTCCAGAGGAGGCTATTTGACCCCCACTGCATGAACCGCTGTGAAGTGTCACTGTGAATCCGCTACTTCTTAAGAGATCCGCAGATAATTCGTATGAGCCGTTGTTATTACCGTCATAGAAAACAATCCCGGATAAGCTGCCAAGTTTTTCAGAGGTCGTTGGTGGTTTGGAGGTGGGCTCCTGCGGGATATAGCATAATCCAGGTATGGGTGATGTTGCTGTAAAGCCAAAGGTTTCACGGCAGGTGTTATCCACTAGGTTGACGGCTTTGAGGGGGAAGGAGCTCATCGATGGGTTGGGCGAGCCGGCTTCTTCCGCTGTGTAAAAATCCTGGATATCCAATTGAACCAGTTCCAGCAGGGAATCGGCTGCCCACACGCCCCACAGGAAGGTACTGTTGGACACGATGGATTTCATAAAGGCAATAGTAACCTGGGGATGCTGTGCATCGGTAACCCGCGCCCAGGCCATATCCGGATCATCGAGGACATCCACGGAGAAAAGCACCTGCTCGTAGCTGTCGCCGGCATAACCGGTATCGGGGCGCATGATCTTTGAACCGCCAACATCGTTATTGGCATCACGCCGGACGGTCACGCCAGCGATATCCCATTCGGTTGAAAACGGCCGGTCGACCACGATCAGCAGGTCACCGCGCCCGTCCTGGTCTTCATCAATTTCAACGCCGTAGCCTGCCTGTAAGCCGCCATCGGGGTTATAGCTGTCGACGGTGATCGTGACATAATAAAAGGTATCGTCTTCTGAGATCTCTGCCTTCTGGATATCCAAATCCGAGAAATAGAACATCTCATTTTCGCTGAAGGGGCGTTCAAACAGGTTGGCTGTAAAATCGTCACCGGCAGTCACATAGCCACCGCTGGCGGTCAGGGCGGAGTTGGTGTCAGCAAAGGATTTGATCACCGCACCGGGTTCGCCCGGGGTCATCGTGTGGACGATTTCAACTGGCGCATCGGTTATCTGCACTGCTTCGGTCGCTTCTTCAGCTACCACTTCGACGACTTCGGGCTCTGCGTTGGGGGCTTCTGTTTCAACTTTAACCGGTTCTGCCTCGGGTTTCTCGCTGGCTGGTGGTTCCTCTGTTTCCTCTTCCACCAAAACCTGGTCAGAAGGCTCATCCAGTGTGGCATCCGAGGAACTTAATATACTGCATGCGCTTAATACCATTGCAATCACAGTCATCAGGGAAACGGCAAACATTAATGGCTTTTTCATCATGCTCCTTTAAATAATCATTTTGATGTTCGATATTGTTAACCAGGACAGCACCTGCCAAAGCAGGGCTGAATTCACCCTAAGGAAAGCTTTATTTAAATGACCTGGCTAACGAACCTGGGAGTTCTGCTGGTTGATTATACATGAATTAATTCAAATTGCGCAAGGGTAAATTGATATTAAATAGAAATTTGATAAGGAGTCATATTTTAAATTGGATAAAGGGTATTGATTTTATGACTAAGCAAGATAATTAAAAAATTTTGGGACAGCCAAAATTTGAACTAAACTCCAATGTTATTTTATAAACTAATAATTGGATGAGCAGGTTTTACGACTAAATATTCAAGAGAAGAAATATAAACATATATACCTCAAGTTGAATCGGGTGAAAGGATAAAGAGCGTAGATAAATGTTTGCAAATTAACAGATAGGTTCTTTGCCGTGACATGGGGTTGTATAGGGAACTTGGGGTGAAGGGTTTGGTGAAGAAACACAAGAGATGGATAGCTAATGAAAAAAAAGCTTAATGAATAAAGGCATCAGAACCAATAATCCTGCAAACAGACTACTATTAAATTTAAAATAAATTTAAAATATGGGGATCAGAAACCGCATAGAGATAGGAGCAACAATACATGATATATGGGATTAGTTGATAAGTGCCAAAGAGGAAAGTTAGGCCCTGAAAGAGAAAAAGTCAAAGCAGCATCTTAAACGCGAGGAGGAACTAATAGCTGAGATTGCGTTTCTAAGAAATGATACAACTTTAATCCTTCATCCTGACCTGGAATGGCATTACCAAAAGCTAAACTATCAGAGACTGCATAGGGAAAAGGAGATCAAACTGAGCATGTCTAGAAAGGCATTTGTTAAGATAATGCTGTGATCAAGAACATATTTGGCATCCTCAAAACCGAGTTTTCCTTAACCAGTTCTTTTACTAAATTGATAACATCAAGTCCGAACTTTTTATCTACTTCGAACACTACAATCATCGAAGAATGGTTTGTAAACTTACAGGACTGAGCCCAGTACAATTTAGAACTCAGTCCTTAATTCCTGCTTGATTTCTGTCCAACAATTGGTGCTCACCACAATTATTGGGGAACAACCCCTTAATAGTTATTACTAAACTGGTTAGTTAAAGACAATCCCAAATTCTGCATATCCTGAACCGCCTGCTGATAGGTTGATTGGTTGTTGTGGAGAGTTAGAGAGACCAAGCGTGCCCGAGCTGAATACGACGCAGTAATTTCCAGCTTCAAGATTGCCGAATGTGTAGGAATTTGATGTGGAGGATCCGATTGTAGACCCGCTGCAGGAGCCTTCAAGCAACCGAATTGTATAAGTCCCCCCCACAAAAAGTGATTCACCAGCATCCCTTCTGCCATTGTAATTCGAATCATAGAATACAACATAGCTGATGCTTCCCAGGTCTGGTCCTGAGGGTGGTTTGGAAGTAGGCTCCTGCTGTGGTTTGTAGCAAAGCCCAGGTATGGGTGCGGTGGCATCAAACCCGTAAGTCTCCCGGCATGTGTTGTCGACAAGATTTATAGCTGCGATTGGATATTCAGTATTAGATTGATAGGGTGAACCGGCTTCAGCTTGAGTATAATGGTCATGCAGGTCGAGCATGGCAGAGTCCAGCAGGCTGTCGGCTGCCCAAACGCCCCAAACAAAGGTGCTTTCCCCAGCAAACAAAGATTTCTTAAATGCCAATGTGACCGAAGGTTCATCAAGATCAACTCTAGCCCAGGCAGCATCGGGGTCATCCAGGACATTGATAGAGAAATCCACCTGCTCATAACCGTCCCCGGTGTAATTTGAGTCAGGGCGCATGATTGTACTGCCACCGACATCCCCGTTGGGGTCGCTGTGGACGCTGACGCCGGCAATATCCCAATCTGCTGCGCTGGGGTGGTCAGCAAGGATCAGCATATCACCCCGACCGTCAAGGTCGAAATCGAGCTCGACCCCATAGATCCCATGCAAGCCGCCATCAGGGTTTTCACGGTTGAGGTACAGGGTTACATAGAAAAAGTTATCGTCCGATGAGATCTCTGTTTTGTTGATGTCGATATCAGGCCGGTAAACCATCTCATCTTCTGTGAAGGGGCGTTCGAAAAGGTTGGCGACAAAATCATCGCCGCCTGAGACGTATTTGTTCTCAGCGGTTTTGCTGGCATCTGTGTCGTAGAACCATTTATAGACCCATCCAGGCTCGCCTGGCGTCATCGTATGGGCAATCTCTGTCAGAGCTTCGGTTGGGGATTCTGTTTCCTCAACCTCCTCTTCCTCTTCCACACCAGGTTCAGTCGCTATGATTTCCTCTGTTTCTGCAGGTACTTCTGTTTCAACTGGTTCCTGTTCCCGGGCTTGGGATTCCTGTGCGAAAGCTGTCTGGGTGTGGGAGAGCGCTGTCAGGGTCTGTTTGGCAGTAACATCTCCTTCCCCATCCCCACCTGTATTGCATGCGCTGAGGCTTATTCCCATTATGACAATTAGGCAAATCACTTGAAGCGTTTTCTTTTTCATAGGTATCCTCCAATATTCGATTGTGAGAGTAAGTAGAATTAACAGCAAAAAGTAATTAAGAACTACTGAATGTTAATTAATTATGGTTTCGAAGAGTTTTTAGTAAGTGAGTAAAATTAAATTAATTTATTATATACTAAATTTGCTGGTCTAAACAACTAAATTTGAGATTATTTTGATTTTATTATCTGAGGAGTGAATTTAAAACCAGCCTCTCATTACTTTCGCATCAGAGGCTGGCTATTTAGTGGTTCTTAAGTTATTTCAATAGTCATTTAGGAGGCTTTGGGTTTGTTGTTTTCTACTGAATAACGTAGAAACCAAATGCCCGAAAAATGGAGCCACCTGCTGGTAACGATACAAGATACTGGCTGGGTGTGGTCAATCCTCCACCGCCAGTGATTTTTACGCAGTACGTTCCGGCAGTTAGCCCGGTGAAGTTATATGCTTTAATGGATGTTGAACGGTATGTACTGGCACTGCAAGAGCCAATATGGAGGGACATCGTTACGCTATAAATTGTGTAGGGTTCGCCGGAATTGTATACTCCATTATTGTTATAATCATCAAAAGCTAAAACCTGGATGTTCCCAGTAGGCGGCTGGGTCGGCGTATTGGTTGCAGTCGGTTGAGGAGTAAATGTTGGTGTTGGCTGCTCAGGGATCTGGCACAGCCCTGGAATAGCAACAGTTGCGTCAAACCCGTAAGTCTCGCGGCAGGTATTATCCACCAGGTTGATGGCTTTGACCGGGTAGGTGGAATGGGCCTGGTAAGGTGATCCGGCTTCTTCTTGCGTGAAGTGGTCGTGCAGGTCCAGCATGGTTGGGTCCAGCAGGTTATCCGCTGCCCAGACACCCCACACGAATGTCGTCGGGCTACCGAGTAAGCTCTTTTTGAAGGCTAAGGTCACGGAAGGTGCACCCAGGTCAGCTCGTGCCCAGGCGGCATCCGGATCATCCAGGACGTTTGCTGAGAATACAACGGTTTCATAGCCATCGCCGCCGTAGCTGGTGTCGGGGCGCATGATGGCGGAGCCACCGACATCATTGTTGTCATCCTGATAGACGCCTACACCGGCGATATCCCAGGAATCAGCGGTGGGATTTTGGGCTGTGACCAGCAGGTCTCCGCGGCCGTCCTTATCGATATCAATCTCGATGCCGTAAATGCCGGGGAGACCGCCGTCGGGATGGACAGCGTGGGGGTAGACCGTGACATAGTAGAAGTTACTGTCTTCGGACATCTCCGTCTTGTTGATATCTAGATCAGGCCGGTATTCCATTTCACTTTCAGTGAAAGGACGTTCCCAGAGGTTGGCGACAAAATCATCCCCACCGGTCACATAGCTGTTCGATGCTGTTTTGCTGGCATCGGTATCGTAGAACCATTTATTGATCCAACCTGGCTCTCCCGGGATCAGTGTGTGGGTGATTTCTGTTGGTTCGGCTGTCTCTTCTTCCACCTGTTCGATGACTTCCTCGACAACTGCAGGTTCCGGAGTGTTCTCAGCGGTTTCGACGGCTTGTTCTGGTTGTGCCAGCGGCTGAGCCATCGCAGTCTGGGTGAACGCCATTGCGACCTGGGTGTTCACCAGATTTTGGTCCTGATCAGTGTCCGATGTTGTGATCAAGCCGCAACCAGACATCATCGTTCCTAGTATTACCAGCATGCTTAATATGGTAAGATGGCATTTTTTCATCAAGATCCTCCTTTAAATAGTATTTTTTGACAGTGTGAACAGAAATGAAGATCTCAAATCTTTACATTACGTCGTGGATTCGGGATGCAGTTTATGATGAGATTGCGGTGGGTAAAGCAGGATCTAATTTTTATTATATATAAAAAATTCTGTCCTGGCAAGCACAGGAGGAAATTCTCATTTATAATTTAATCAAACGAGGTCAAAAGTATGATTTTCAGATTGTGATTCACGATGTATACTTAATATTGAGCTCATATTAGCAAAAGGAGACAAAATTCAATGGATTTACTGACTTTGGTGATGAAAAACCGCAGCTACCGGCGGTTTGATGGATCTTATAAAATCGAAGCAGAGACACTGAGGGATCTTATCTGGTTGGCGCAGTATTCCCCGACCGGGAACAATATGCAGCCATTGAAGTTCTGGCTGAGCCATACCCCGGAAATGAACGACGGCATCTTTCCGCATCTGGGCTGGGCAGCATCATTGAAGAATTGGCGCGGACCGAAAGAAGGAGAGTGTCCCAGTGCCTATATTATTATTCTTGGCGATACGGATATCCAGGTCAATTTCGGTGTGGATTTTGGGATCGCAGCCCAGAGCATCATGCTGGGCGCGGTAGAGAAGGGATTGGGCGGATGTATGATCGCTTCTGTACACCGTGAAAGACTTCAGGAAGCGCTGGGTATCCCGGATCGGTACCGGATATTGTTGGTGCTGGCATTGGGAAAACCGGTCGAATCCGTGGTGGCTGAACCTGTTGGGGAGGATGGCTCAGTCAAGTATTATCGCGATGCCGAACAGGTGCATCATGTGCCGAAGCGAAGTTTGGAGGAGTTGATATTAGGTGAAAGGTGATTGGTGAAAGGTGAATGGTGAATGGTGATCGCCATCGTAGCTTATTGTAGGGCGGGATGCGGTTTTCATCCCGCCATTATTTTTTCATTGTGAAATTACAGCGCGGTCAAAATCGGACTGCGCCCAACGCCTGTACTACCAGGTCTTGGTGACTTTGTTCAGACCGCGGGGATTATCGACATCAATGCCGCGGGATTTTGCCAGGTACATTGCAAACAATTGAGCTGGGATGATGGCTGGAATTGGGGAGAGCCATTCAGGGACCCCGCGAGGGATTTCAATTTTGTGGTCAGCCATTGCTAATAATTCCGTGTGGTTGGAGATCATCAGAACTTCTGCCTGCTGGTTTTTAACCCGCTCGACCAGCGAGATCATTTCGGGAACCATCTTTCCGTCCGGGGCGATCACAAATACCGGGAAACCCCGCTCTACCAATGCGACCGGACCGTGAAGGAAATCTGCGCTGGAATAGGGTTCAGCGATGGTGTAGGTGAGCTCCTTCAACTTCAACGAAAATTCGAAAGCGGAGGCGTAGTTGTAGCCCCTGCCAATCACGACACAGTGTTCCATGGTGCGGTAGCGTTCAGCCAGGTTGGCAACGGCGCTCTCAATTTCAAAAACTTTCTCAATAAACTGGGGCAGCGCATGGAGGTCCTGGATATTGGTTTGTTCCTGATCAAGGGCAGACGAAAGAGCGGCTAGAAGGGTCAGCTGGGCGGTATAGGTTTTGGTGGCTGCCAGGGAAATCTCCTGGCCTGCTGCCAGCTCAAGTACAGTGTCCGAGGTCTTTCCTAAATCAGAATCCGGAACGTTTGTGATGGCAGCGGTTAGTGCGCCCTGCTTTTTTCCTTCTTTCACAACTGACACAATATCCGGGCTTTTCCCTGATTGGCTGATCCCCAGGACGAGGGCGTTGGATAAGTCTGGCGGCTGGTTGTAAATTGTAAAAAGGCTGGGCGTTGCCAGGCTGACCACCAGTTTGTTGTGGGCACCAAGCAGGTAATTGGCATATCTACCTGCATTATCGCTGGTGCCCCGAGCAGCGATATGAACGTGTTTGATACCACGTTTGATTATTTGCTTTGCAAGGCCATTGATCTCTTCGTGGGTCCGGCTGGCCAGGTTCTGAATGATTCCAGGTTGTTCGTGAATCTCTGAATATAGATGTGTTTTTTGAAGCGTTCTCATCCGATCCTCGCAAACAGTTTTGGCAATTCTTGCTAAAGCAGGGACTCCTTCGCCAAAGCCACAGCCTGGGCAGTATTCATATTCTCAGTCATCGAAAACAAATCGCTTTCACCAATTGTCGGATTGTCCAACAATCCAATGGCCTGTTCCAATGAAAAGCCAGCCTGGACAGCTTGGGTAATGACCAGGGGTGGTGTCTTCTGTGGGTCCAGGTTGAGGAGCGGCCCAAAAAAGTTGACAACTTCAAAGGCCGCCTCAAAAGGTCCGGCGGAAAGATGCACGCCGTTTGTGTTGATGCTGACCTCATTCTGACCGTAGCGATCCGGATTCTCAAATAGTTCTCCACGAATGGAACCCGGTTTTGCCCTTTCAGGGAAAGTATCGCCAACCAGGTCAAATTTCATGACTTCCCAATCTGTATCGGTATGGAGCAGCATCAGGTAGATCCGGTGGTCAGGCCGGGTGAAATGTTCCAGCTGTGAGGGATGGAAACCGTTGACCAGGATAACCTGCTCGCCCTTGAATGTTTCCTCGACAAAATAGAAACCACTGCGGAGTTTTTGTGCACCTTTTCCAAACCAAACCTCAGAAAGGGTATCAATATCCGAATCAAAGGCTTTTAAGAATTCATGCCCGCCAAGGATGAGGTGTTTGCCTGTATCTTTTAGGTCAAGCGTCTCAAATAGTCGAGCACGCGTCTCTGGATCAACTATTACAGAGGCTTTGCGTGAAAGCTGGTTGATAAAGCCGTAATGCCGGTTCATGATTTCGTGTTTTTCTAAGGCTGAACCCGGGATGATCGCAGCACCCTGGACATGAACATCAAAGGATTGGAATTTCTGCTTGAACATCATCAGGGCATTGGAAATCTTTCCTTCACTCCCCACGTCAAATATCTCTGGTTTGACGAAAAAGACTAACTCGTTTTTATAATCTGATTCCCCAACCTGGACAGATTGGATAATTTCTGCGGATTGGGTTGTTTTGATCTTACTCACAATGTCATTGGAAAATAAACTTTGTTCTGTCACGGTCACCTCTTCTTAAATTGATGGGATTATTATACCCATATCCGCTCCTGATTAATGAAAATGCAGCGATCCTCAGGATCGCTGCATTACATTCTGTTATAGAAATCTCGGTATATCTTACGGGGAATAACAGGTTGCGTATGTGTTCAAGGTCAGATTGCTGCCTGTAGTATTCCTGGCGTAGTTCTGCCAGCCGTTGTCAGAGAAGGATGTATTGTAAATGATCACGCCAAGGTTTGTGGCAAAACCACCACCTGTTGCGTATGTCCCGCCGGGGCAAGCTTTTTCGCCATGCGCAATATCACCTGCCGGCACTGATACACCGGATTGTGAGACCTGTGCCGTTGAACCTGAAGCACCGGAGAGACATATTGCATAGGCATTAACAAGGGGTGTATCTCCGCTGGTGTTATTGACATAGATTTGCCAGCCGTTTCCTGAGCGAGTCGAGTTATAGATTTCAACGGAGGTTGTCGAACCAATCACCCAACCACCCCCGGTGACGATTGTGCCTCCTGGGCAGCTCATTTCAAAGTGAGTGTAATCATTAGCGGCAACATTCTGTTGTTCAAGGACAAAATCAGTGGTACCACCGGTATTAAACAAACAGGTTGCATACACCGTAATATTTCTGGATGAGCCAGTGTTATTGAACCCGTAAACTCGCCAGCCATTCCCGTTCATTGTTGAATTGTAAATCCGGACACCATTTGCACCTGCAAATCCGCCTGAGGTGACAACGGATCCTGCAGGGCAGTTAACTGTTGTGCTGCCGATAGCACCCGCAGCAATGGATGTTAGATCGTAGTACAACTCAACAGACACGGCTGGTGTGGTGGCTGTGAAGGTCGGTGTAGGCGTCAGTGTTGACGTTGGGGTAGGTGATGGAGTTTCTGTTGGCAGTTGTGGAACGGTAATCGACAACATCAGTTCCGGCCCAAAAAATTCTCCCTCATCTGACCGAATACGCCAGATCGAATTATATGTTCCGGGAGATGCTGGCGCGGCCATATCGACTGAGATATTAGCGTTGTTCCCCATGCTGATCACGGGCAAAGCCTGGGGTGAACCTGCCCCTAACAAATCACCACTGGTAAGAATGAGTTCGTACCCGATCCAATCACAGGTGCCGTTGTTGTTCACCTGCCAAACTTTCGTGAAATTGGAACCTGCTGAGACATTTGTGCCTGGCGGGAATGTTATATGATTGATGAAGGAAGCATTATTCGTACAACCGGATTGTGCTGTTTGGGTCAGCGGGAGACCTTCAGGGGTGCTGGTCAATGTGGGCGTTGGTGTTACATCTGCCTGGGCTACGGCTGGGACTACCTGTACGAGGATGTTGACAGGCTCAGAAATATTACCTTTTGCATCAGTCACGATCACCGAAATCACGTTGTTCCCCTCAATTGTGGGCACCCAGGGTTGATCCGCTAAGAACTCTTCAGGTGCCCCTACCGGCGGATATGCCGTATGAATCAGACTGCCGTTGATGAATAACTGTACGCTTTCAACACCGACAGAAGATTCACTGAAAGAAACAACCCTTGCTTCCTGGTTTAAAACAACGGATTGTCCCTCCTCGGGGCTTGTGATGACAATATTGTTTCTTGCCCGCAGTGGCAGGTTGCAGCTTGAGAGAAATAATGCGCAGACGACAAGTAAGATGAACAAAAATTTTAATGTTTTGATTTTATTTTTCATTTTTTACCTCATGCGTATGTTGATTAATTAAAATTACCCGATTCAATAGATAAAATAAATTAATTTTTGATTAAAAAAGGTTAGGTTGTTTTGTCGGGAGATCTTCCTTCCATGCTTTTTTCAGGGTTCCATCCTTGAGGATATGGATAACATCTATACCTGCCTCAAGCAAGGATTGTGCAATGATATGCTGGCGATGGCAGTGGGCGGGGTCTTCTTCTGCACATAAAAGGGTGAGATGATCGCGCTCTGAAAGCTGAATGAGGGTTTGAATGGCTTTGTCATAGATTTCTTCGGGTGTTACATCTTGCTGTTTTGAGATCGTTTGGACTGATTGCTGCTTACCCCCCAGTTTATGCCCTAAATAGGTGTAGCGGATCCGGAAAGCTTTCAATAATTCTGACAAGCGCGACTTATTACTCCAGGGTGCCCGGCGGCTGTAAGGAATGCTCCGGATGTCGATGATGTGGTTGATATTGTTATCCTGGATCAATGTGATGAAACTTAAAAAATGATGGTTGCCGTGTCCAATGGTATATATTTTCTTCGACATACTTCATTATAATAAAAATCCCTTAAGAAAATCAATAACTAGTAACGAGTTATTAAAAAGCATGAGCCCATCTTGAGTGTATTAATTAAAAAGCATCAATTCTTGCCAAATGTCATCAGGGAAATGGAGAGAAGAAGGGAAATTAGAATCCAAAAAAATACTTTCAGAACAACATTGGATTGTGCAGCAATAAGAAAACAGGTCAGCCTATAAGCCGCATTCTGTCTGGTGGATTTACCACCTGGATGGCCATCTATCTAGGCTAACAATTACTTGCTAGCTCAAGCGGTCTACCCGGAGATGGTTAGGAAGAGGGCGATTCCCGTCTCTTTCGAGACTTCTCTCCTGCTTGACCTTGCACCGCATGGGGGTTACCGGTCCGGATGTATTACTGCACCCGCCGGTGGTCTCTTACACCACCTTTTCACCCTTACCCTGCAATGTTGCAGGGCGGTATCCTTTCTGTGGCCCTGATCCAAGCGCTTACACGCTTCCGGGTGTTACCCGGCATGCTGCCCTTTTGGTGTGCGGACTTTCCTCGGACGCCTGAGGCACCCGCGTCCATCCAGCCAACCTGTTCCTTTATTGGTTTGTTATTATACGATTAATTGGAAGAATGGTGAATGGGGATTGGTGATTAGAGTGTAGTGCGGTTGAAATATTGGACACAGTTAAAAGGGAGTATCATAAACTGTGGA
>JAENZD010000002.1 GCA_016841445.1 Anaerolineaceae bacterium | reverse complement strand
GCACTTTTGTGATCGCCGCTGTTAGCGTGGTCTTCCCATGGTCAATGTGCCCCATCGTCCCCACGTTCAAGTGCGGCTTTGAGCGATCAAATTTCTCCTTGGCCATATTTACAATTCTCCTTAATCAAACCTCGTTTTTATATTTCAATCATATTTCGGCAGAAAGCCCTCAATGGGATTTGAACCCATGACCTCATTCTTACCAAGAATGCGCTCTACCGACTGAGCTATGAGGGCAGCCGATCCGACTGGAAGCCAGGGCTGCCAGAAGTGGACGGTGTTGGATTCGAACCAACGAAGGCCTGTGCCAACTGATTTACAGTCAGTCCCCTTTGTCCGCTTGGGTAACCGTCCTGGATCAAGCGAGTATGTTACCCGCTCGAGATCGGGATCGTTCCATTCGAATCAATCCCGGTCGCAAACGTGCAACCTGAGCCGATGATGGGAATCGAACCCATAACCTATCACTTACAAGGCGATTGCTCTACCGTTGAGCTACATCGGCAAGTTCACTCGAATGTTAAACTGCAAAACGCCTTAAGACTGCACGATTATACCAAAGCCTATAACCAAACGCAAGGCATTTTAATCACACATTATTCTGTTTTAGTGCGATTAAAGAGTCTATCCGATTTATAAGGAAAGGTCAAGATGAGGGATGCTAAAAACATGAAAATAAACCATGCCTGGGTCTTTCAGCCATCTTTGAAACCCCACATTTTAATGACAAACAAATTCAATATTTTCGGTCCAGATGCGCTAATTTCCTTACATAATTCTACTTTGGAAGAATGCCTTCAGATCTTCCCGGTTTGTCTCACGCTATCGGACCTATCTTCCGGCAGGTGAAATCTAATCCTGGGTTTTACTGATACCATCTGGAATGTCTGGCTTATAAAGTATTTCAGGGTAAGGGTGTTGTCACGATCTCTGATTGAGACACAGGAAGCCATACTCTGAAGATCGTCCCCACATTCTCTTCACTCTCAACTTCAATTCGGCCACCATGGTTCCGAACAATCCAGTAGGAAATCGCAAGCCCCAAACCAAACCCACCATTTTCCTTGGTTCGCGTTCGTGATTTATCAGCTCTATAAAATCGCTCGAAGATAAATTTTAGATCTTCCTGAGGGATTCCATACCCCTCATCCTGAATTTTTATTTGCAGCCAATGCCCCTTCTCTTTCAAACTGAGCCTGATAACTGAGCCTTCAGGGGAATACTTAACCGCGTTGCTCCCAAGATTAAGCAGGACTTGTTTGAGTCGATCACGGTCTCCCAGTATGATCATGGGTTTAATATCTTCAATAATGATCCGGTGTTCACCTTCTGAAAGAATTTTCAATTCTTCGGAAATTTCAAAAAGGAGATCATCCACATAAACCGGCTTCATCATCATCGGGAGCTGGCCCGTTTCCGCCTGTGATATCAATAAGAGATCTCCAACCAGCCGGGTCAGTCGATCGACTTCTGATTCAATACTCTTCAGCGATTCTTCATCAAAAGTATGCATAATGCGCATCAAGCCGACGTTCCCTTTGATGACGGTCAGGGGTGTACGAAGTTCGTGACTCACATCCGCAAGGAATCTTTGCTGGGTATTGAACAACCGCTCCAACCGCACCAATGTTTGATTAAAGGTTAGAATCAAATCGCTGATCTCATCATTCTGCGCTGATTTAACAGGGATCCGTCTGGAAAGGTCGTTTGAATTGGTAATTTTTCTGGTAATTCTTGCAATTTCCGAAAGAGGTTCAAGCGCCTGACCGGTGATCAACCACCCAACAAGTGCTACAACAACAATTGAAAACGCTGATGCGGCGGTAAAAACCGCGATCATTAGTTGCTGTGTATATTGAATGGCTGACATAATGAGACCAACTTGCAGCCAACCGATTCTTTCTGACCCACGATCTAAAGGCACGGTCAGGACCCGGTACTCGGATTCTTCGTGGTTAACCTCGCTGTATAAGGTCTGACCCTGTTCGAAGGCGTTTGGATCCAAGGATGCGTTAAACTGATCACCTCCCTCTGAATTAATTTGGAGCTGACCTTCTGTAGACCAAATCTGGTATTTATAACCCGCATCAATCTCCAGGGCACTTCTGTTAAGCTGAAAATCTCCGTTCACATCAACCCACAGATTATCGATGATCGTGTTTGCCACCCGTTCCAGCCGGCTGTCACGCTGGTTGACCATCACCACGCTGATCATGGAATACATCACAATGCTGAGAAGCAAAATCACTGCGCTCAGTAGGGCAGTATAAATAATGGTCAAACGTAGACGGAGTGACATTGAGAGCTTACGCTTCGGGTTCCCTTAACACATAACCCACACCACGAACTGTATAGATCAACCGGGATTCGTTATTTTCTTCCAACTTCTGTCGCAAGTACCGGATATATACATCCAAAACATTGCTCTCACCACCAAAATCATAATCCCACACACGATCAAATATGACTTCACGTGTCATAACCTGCCTGGGATGGCGCATAAAAAGATCAAGCAGGTCATATTCTTTTGCCGTAAGCTCAATCTCTCGGTCACCACGGCGTGCCTTTCGCGAACTGCTGTCGAGGATCAAATCTTCAAATTCAAGAATTTTCACTCTTTCAGCAGCCGTCCGGCGCAGGAGAGCACGAACCCTTGCCAGCAATTCATCAACCTCAAAGGGTTTCACAAGGTAATCATCCGCGCCTGCATCCAAACCCTTCACACGGTCAGCTACAGTGTCTTTCGCGGTTAACATCATGATCGGTTGGTTCCCCAACTTCTGCAAACGACGGCTGACTTCCAGGCCATCCATCTTTGGCAGCATTAAATCCAAGATAACTAGATCAGGCCGCTGCTCACCGGCAAGGGTTAAGCCAGCCTTTCCAGTTAAAGCCGTGTCAACGATATACCCCTCATAATTAAGAACTCGTTTGAGCAATCGTAGTATTTCTTCATCATCTTCTATGATTAATATTCGCTCGTCCATTCTATCCTCTCTGTTTTGCCGGTAATATATCAGATACGCAATTTGAATATTATTTTACACTAACTTTGGTACAATGTTGGTAATGATGGTCTTTCAATTACTGCCAAAAAACATACCTCTTCATAAACGCTTGTTCGATCTCTTCGCATCGATCACAACTCTTTTAATCTTATCACCTTTAATGTTAATTATCAGTATTCTTATTGCCCTTCGTCAAGGTTTTCCGATTCTCTTCAGGCAAAAACGTCCTGGGTACCAGGCAGAGATCTTCACCATATATAAATTCCGAACGATGACTGCCCCGGAAGACAAACATGGGCATCTTCTCCCTGACGAGGAACGGATCACAAAATTTGGATGTTTCTTGCGCAGCACAAGCCTCGATGAATTACCTGAGCTTTTCAATGTCATAAAAGGGGAAATGAGCCTGGTTGGGCCGCGCCCTTTGTTGATTGCTTATTTACCGCTTTACAGCAAAACCCAATCAAAACGCCATGACGTCTTGCCGGGCTTGACCGGTTGGGCACAAATTCACGGAAGGAATGCCTTGACCTGGCAAGAAAAATTTGATCTGGATGTTTGGTACGTCCAGCACTGGTCTTTCTGGTTGGACATCAAGATCATCTTTCAAACAATCATTAAGGTCCTCAAACGGGAGGGGATATCACAGCCCGGACAGGCAACTGCCGAACTTTTTACAGGAAATCCTGACGCCGAGGACACCCCAGATGAGCATTAATAACCTGATCACGGTGTTGGATCAATAGAGATCATCCCGTTTTCAAGATCATCAGCCATCTCTTCAAACAGCCGATAGCGCCCCTCTGAAATTAGCTCAGCATCCATATCCGTCAGGATTAATGAGCCCGGAACCTTAAAACCGCCATTACCAGCGACCACGTTTGACCAGATTGTATTCAATCCTGTAACCAGATCAGTTTCCAACGTACCTGCCCAATACGCATAAGGGTACTTTTGAACGCCATTACTGATCACCACTAATCCATATCCTGCAAGATAGTCCAAAATTTCAGGTGACAGCAATGATTCATGAAGAAACAGAATTTCAGTGCCGTTGGAAGCTATTAAATCCACAACGCCTTCAAATCCGCTGCTTGCGTTCTCCACAGGCAGCGTTTGCCATTGTGGAAATTGATTATAAGGTGGATATTTCGGCTGGCAGATCCCGCAGAAAAAGCGTGCCCCAACAAGAAAGGAATCAATTATTTTCTCATTTGTATCAATGTCCGATGGGATCAATGCAGATACCTTGTAATCCTCTGAGATAAGGGCTGCCAGGTAACCTGCCATAAACGCAGTCCGGTTTTCATCAAGAACTGGATCGCCAATCACGCTGATATTGTTGCTTGGGTCAATACCCGGCATGTTCACAGCTATAAATTGAGTGTTTGGTGATCCTAATGCCCATCCAGCAATATCTAAATCTTCGCCTATGCCTACCACAACTTTGACATTCGTTGTTATGCTTTCGGGTGTCAGATTTTCAACGGTTTCAAACTTTAAACCGCTGGCCTGGGTTAATGCCTCAAGCGCATTACTGACAGACATAACTAATCCCTGATCTGCTTCCGAGCTGGAAGTCAGGATCACGGTTGCCTCGGAGATACTTGTTTCGACTACCGGTGTTTCGGGTTCTTCTGTGCTCGCATCCGTTGAACCCGGCACTTCTGTCATCTCAGGGATAGTTGGCGATGTTTCTTGAGAACACGCCGCCAATCCAATCACCAGGATTAAAACAATTACTCCCAATAAACCGTATCGTAGCTTATCATTTTTCATAACGGTATTTTACCTTCATCACGAAAAAATAAAAATCAGAAAGTTTGATTTAAAATTTCACCAGCATTGATAGACGTGAATTAAATTGGAGATAAAAGGCGAAAAAGAACTTCTTCATCGCAGTGATACCCCAAAAATCAGGTTTTTTGCGGGCAAAATTTGTTAACGTGAATGTTTTATGATCACCAGGTTCTGACAAGGGACTTGTATCATCTGATATTCATCAGTTCGAATGTCAGCAACAAACCCCGTGATGCCGCTTTCGAATGTCATTTGTTTTTCGCTAACATCACTAACTTCGCCTGTTTTCCCCCGATTCTTTCCGCTAAATACCAAGACCCTGCTGCCTGCACTTAATTCCTCCCTGCTTTCCATCTCTTCTCCGATTTCGCCAGACCCACCCGGGATGATTACTTCCGGTTTTTGTCCGGGTATCTCATCAGGATGGACGGCGATCACGATTGTATTCTCCCCTTCCCGAGATTTGAAGATCGATAACGTCTCAGGATCAGGTTGGAGATCACCAAAACCCTGCAAGAGGATAACAGGAATTGGTAGTCCTTCTGCCAAGGGGATCAGCCTGGGTGCCATAGCAGATAATATCAGCCCGGATGCACCGCTGTTAGCCAGGTTCATTAATGTTGTTTCTTCTGAACACACACCGGCCGCTAATACCTGGTCGGGTTCGACTTCTTCTGCTAATTGGGCAAATAAAGGATCTTCAGGTCTACTATCAAGAATTTTTATCTTGCCTTCACCGCTCTTTCCATTGCCCCAAACACCCTGCAGCAAGCTGCCCTCCACCGAAATCGTAACACCCCGTTCCGGGATCACAGTTTCCACGACTCCCCTCATCGCCGCTTTTAGATGAACGATTGAACGCCCTGTTGCAATGACAGCTTTTCCATTGATAAAATCCAGGAACTTTCCTTTTTCAGGCGCTCTCACCAAACGAGAAATTCGACCCTCATGTTGGGCAATAATATCGCCGTCATCAAGAGATTCCCCCGGCTGCCGGGTAAGGTACTGCCGAGCCTCACTAACTGGTACACCCAATCCTCTTGCCACATCCACAGTTTGAAGACCAGACGGCGTACTTGCCTCAGCGATGATGTCGTCCGGTTGGACATCTTTTCCTTCGCCAATCAGCACCTGCCCGGGAAAAGGCAGTTCACGCGTCCTCTGGATTTTTGTAAATTTTAATCTATGAATAACGTCAACAATCATTGCTGTATTAATCCTCTAAATCATCCACCAAGCACGCCGTGCCACTGCCGTAAAAATGCGACCCTATCATCATCATTTTCAGGAAGTCGAATTGGTCGGCCGCGCGCATCAATCACAACGCCTGTTAGTCCGCTGGTCACTTTCAATTGTCTACCCCGCCCCATTCCGCCAAATCCAACATCAGTTTTTTGATCAGGTTCAATATCAAGAATTGCTGTTGCCCCAGCAGGGATCACCAAACGCCGGAGGGTTCCTTGGTAAATTTCCACGTCATAGCTCTTTCCGTCTTCGATACTGACATGGATGGTTAATATTCTTTTGCCCTCACTCAAGCGGCTGATAGGAACAATGACTGTTCCAAGGTTGACGAATGACTGGGAAGCCAGCACCTGTATCGGCACGATCGGCTCCATACCACCAAGGACGCCCAATAATGGCAAAATTTGATATTGATCCAAAACGATGGTCGAGATCCCACGAATTTGCAGTCCATCCAGGACCATCAACATGATCTGGCCTGGCTGGGAGGCATTTGTAAAAGCATCGCCACCAAGAATGATCGGTTCAAAATGGTTATTTAGGCAAATTCCAGGATCATATTCTAGCCAGCCATGCCCCTCAGAAAATTTTCCGAGAGCTTTTGTCATACGATAACGGGCTACTGCTTGTGATACGGCAAGCTCTGAGACGGTTTCAGGAACCAGCGTAGGGTGCAAAATATGATGACTGACATAATGTTCAGTTTCCAAGCGGGAGACTTTAGAAGCTGTCCATTGGAAGACAAAATCCAGGAAATCACCCAGTTCAGACCCTGATAGGCCCGGCCAGGCTGGCTGAACGACCGTTCCGGATTGATTTCCAAATCTTGCGGAAAGCAGGCTACTGCCCGCGCCCAGGTTGATCGCCATCACACCTCTGGATTGAGCTGTTTTTTCAAACGTATCATCGGGGTAGCCAATATACCGAATGATTCGGTCATGTGCAAAAGCCGATGTAGATTTTAACCCTTTTGATAATTTGCCCAGCTCTGATAAACCCGTCAGCTTTTTCTCCCAGATTTGTAAGATCAGCTGATTGAGCAGTGATTGGGTTGGCGTTTGATTCCTGACCTCAAAGCTTGGCAGTAGATTTGGCAATGTGTAAAGGGTCACCAGGGGTTCCAATCGGCGCTTTATCTCTTCAACCTGAGAGGTATTGCCTGCAAAAACAACAACGGGCTTCTTTGAAGGGGGAGTTAACCGCAGCATGAGCTTTACAGCATCAATCCAAGGGGTCATCGTGTTCGAAGGACCTGCGTCCACTCCCCCTACCATGAGCACGATCTCAGGCTGTGCCCGGACCAGAGCCTCAATCACATCTGGCTGTTCTGATAATTCAGCTAAGCCAAATTCTGCAACCGTTTTAACCGGAAGCGAATCCAGCAAGGCTTTCCCTGCGGCCATCGATCCATCCTCTGTAAGCCCAATCAATGCACAGCGCACCCATTCACCAACCGATGCAACCAGCGCCATATGATCGACACCTTCATTCAATCGAACAGGAGGCATGATGAGTCCGCCAGCCTGGTTCAATAAGCTGTGTGCCGTACCTGTTTGTAAACCGCGCATAGCATGACCGGCGCCACCAGCCAAGTGCATGCCCGTTGAGGTTTGCGCTGTTTCGCAGCCCATCAACCGGTATTTCCCTTTATCCACATTAAAAAGTGCAGCTCGTGAATGGATTGCCCCGATATCAATTCCCAGGAAAATGGAAGCTCGTTTCTGCTTTACCATCATGTTCCCCCAAACAAGCCTTTGATCAGGTCACTGGCGAATGAAAGCCGGTCGATTAACGCCCAGAGTGTGCTTGAAAAAATGCCAGCAAAAATCGCACCCAATGTCACACCGATGAACACCTGCCCAATCTTACCCAATCCTTCAAAAAACCGGGGACGTTTTGTTTGATCATCATCTGGAAATTCTATTTTCCTTCGGCCAAAATAGAAGAAACTAAGTACACCGATCACACCTACCAGCATCACAACTGCATCCAAAACCAGGAACCCGGTTTGCTCCGGAGCCGCA
Source organism: Anaerolineaceae bacterium (assembly GCA_016841445.1). GTDB lineage: Bacteria > Chloroflexota > Anaerolineae > Anaerolineales > Anaerolineaceae > Brevifilum. The sequence continues at coordinate 646,188 of JAENZD010000002.1, read as the reverse complement.
GCCCATGCTGAAGGTTCAAAACGTTCAACAATGGTCGAGATCTGAGGGATCAACGTCCCAAATACGGCCCCGCCGATCACAATGGCAGTCGTAACACCGATCAGAAAGGAAACCGGGATAATCCCCAGTTTGGAAAATTTCTGAAACTGACTGATGATTAGCAGCAGTACCAGTGCGGAAGGGATGATCATCCATGCCCGCTGACCCCAGGATCCCACCGCTAGAGGCGTGACCCAATAAGGCCAGACAATTTGATGAATGATGACAACTAAAAAATATCCTGCTGTGAGTCCAATAAAGATATGAGATGCGAGGCGGAACAAGAAATTGTCACCAATGGCATAGCTCAATACCATCACGGTCAGTATCAAACCAATGATTCCCCAGGCTAAATCGCTCAAGTTCATTGTGCACCCTCACCAATGTCATCTTTGTCAGGCCTATTCTTCAACGTCAATCCCAATAGAAGCATCAGGACCATCAGCCCTGATCCTAATTGATAAGCTCGCATTCCAACAGGTGATACGGTTTGTCCAGATACTGCGGATTCGAACGCAGCAGCTTCTACCACGCCCGATATCATCCCATCAACCTGCCCTGATTCCCAGTATGGCAGCGATAGAGGGCCAGCCTGGGAGGTTAGCAGCAGCAGCACCTGTGTTTCTGGCATCAAAGCAGTTAACTGCTCTACCCATATTTGCACATCTTCTGCCTGGTCCGATAAAAGTAAAATACCATCATAGCCTTCTGCTGGCAGTACGATCGGCGATTCCGGGGTTTGGAGGAGTTCATTTTCAACATGATTTGCAATACCATATGCTGCCAGCGAACTCATTGGGAGGTAACCCAAATCAGTAAAGGCAAGTTCTTCTCCGGTAGATTCCGCCAGTAAATTTTCAAAAAGCAGCTCACCTGAAGGGGTAGTTGAAAGAAGTGATATCTCCATATCCTTCTCAAGCATCATTCCCAATATCGGCTTTGAGATCTGCATGATCTCACTGAAATAACCGGGTTGAAAATCAACAATGAATAATAATGAACCACCAGGTTGACGCGCCTCACTCCAGGATAAGAACGCAGCATTTTGGGGAGAGAGGAAAGCACCTGAAATATCAGCATTATCCCATACCAGCAATGATGCTGTCAGACCGCTGATCAATATCAGGCTGATAACCAACCGCCAGATCCAATGCTTTATTTTTCTAAGCGGTCTATGCTGTTGCCCAGCTTGATTCTCCTGGGTTACCACCGTCTCAAATAAATTTACCTGTTCTTGTTCTTCATCACTGATATCGACCATTAAGCGATCAATATCCAAAACATCCTTAAAGGGTGTGGCAATTTTCTGTGTCTGTTCATTCACGACCTGGTAATCACCGGATGTTATTGGGGATGAAAACTCATCACCTTCTTCATCTGCTGCAGAAGTCTCATCACCAAGTTTCGAAGGAGTCTCCCTTCCCTCTTCTAATGCGATCAGCCATTGCAGAAGGCTGTTACCTTTTTGCTCTGTAGGATCTGGGCCTTCCGGCAGTTTTCCCTCAGCTTTTCTGATCCTCATCAGCCAATCTTCATCAGATAACCTTGAAGGTAGATTTTCCTTTTTTAATTCATTGGCAGGTTGATCTTCTGAATGTGCGCTGCCTGGTTTGCGAATGTTTTCAATCCATGACTGGAAATCATCATGCTTATTTTCATCCTTATCATCCGCAATGGTTTCCAATGCGGCAGAAATCTTCTGTGTAACATCCCCAATAGCATCGGGTTCTTCTTTAGCCCGCTGCCGAATTCGTTCCAACCAATCAGGAACCACTTCTTCATCAGATGCTTCTTTCTCAGCAAAGATGTCACTGAGGTCATCATTTGATGCCAGACCATTCTGTAATGATTCTTCAACTTCGCCAATATCGCCTTCATCCTTTAAAGACTGGAGCAATCCCGGCAGATCTTGCTCATCTTTGGTCGGAGAGCCCAATGATTCATCCCCTGATAAGCCCTCAACTGGGGCATCCAAAGGGGTAACCCCATCCAGAGTGGCATCACATTTCAGGCACTTCTCACCTGAAATTGGGTTCTCCGCACCACAGACAGGACAAATCAGTACAGGCATTAATCCTCACCTAATGGTCTATCCAGTAACAATAAGACCCGCAGTCCAACAATTAATCCACCCAGAGCCATTCCAATCAAAATGCCGCGTGCGCCAACAACCGGCATACGCTGTATAAAACCAGCAATCCTGCCAGCCAGCGAATCCGGTTTGAATCCAATCAAACCCGAGTTCAGGATAAGCATGATCAGCGCACTTGATAAAAACCCAATGGATAAGGGCGTCCACCCTTGAATTCGAACCACACGCAAGCTGGTGTAAAGCAAAGTGATCGCTACAACGCCCAGCAAACTAGCCTCAACGGGTATCTGGACATTGAGGATCATATCCTTAAAATATTCACTCTGGGGTGAAAGTGTAATTCCTGAGATAACGGTTAATAGGAAAACTATGATTAGAAAAATACTGTAAAAATTACCTTTTTGCTTTTTTGCGACACGTAAGATGTGCATTCGAAGCAGATAGCCAATACCCAAAATCCCAGCTATACCAATTAAAAGGATTGCCCAATCAGTGAAAAGAGCAAGCACAGGTGAAAGGGCTTCTCGGAAGAGATATCCTGCCAGTGTGAGCAATCCTGTCGCTATAATAATGATCGCGGATAGGATCTTTTTCATAGCAACCCCACCAATTTCAGCACAACGGCGGCAACCATAATAAAAATGACAACAATTCGAAGAATATCTTCGGTGGTCCACGCTGGCTGGGCACTATCTTTTCCGGAAAATGCGACAGGCAGCAAGAAAATATTCTCGCCTATCAGTAAATCTTTTTTACTGGGATAGAGAGCTGCTTGTGATGTCAGGTTTCCAACCGCTGAGAAAAATGCACCGGCATTTGTATGGAGCGCTTCTGAGAACAACACAGATTCCAACCCGTAATTACCAACCAGGGTTAACGATGAAACCTTTTCAAAGCTGAGCAGATTTAATAGCCCTGCTGTTGATGAAGCTGGGGTTGGAGCAGGTAAATCGGACTTAACTGGATTTTGATCGAGTAAAAACGAGTATCTATCACCATATTGATTTTGAATGATCTGGCGTGCAAGGACTGTCAGCACACCATCGCCCGATGAAACACGCATTGCACCGGAATTCCTGATCTCGCCATCAAGGTATTTGGGAAGAATTGAAAGGCTGTAGAGACCCGATCCGGGGTATAACCCAGACCACATCCGTTGACCTATTCCCAGGTGCAATTTATTCCCTTTTTCCAAAGCGGCAGCTCTGGCTGATAATAACTGCTGAATACCAGGCACCTCTCGAACCGTATAACGCCCTCTATTTTTGAAAAAGAAGGAAAAACCTATTAACAAAACGGCTGAGAGACCAATGAGTATCCATCCAATAAATGACCAGGTCATTTCACGTGTCCCGCTAAATAAATGGAAAACCGGTTAATCTGCTCCTCATCACCCAATGTATTCAATATCGCTGAATATTGGTTTCCAAACGATATGCTTCGAAATACTGGAAGTCCCAGGAACATAAATTGAGCCATCAGTGGAAGCAATGGGCGAGCATGTTCCAACAGAACACTGGTTGTGGTTTTTAATCCCCAACGCGATAAAAATCGTTCCCATTCAGACCAATTGCTTTCCTGCATGTTAAAAGTATAGCATAAGGTAGAAAAAAATATACAGGAATGTTCAAAAACTTTTACCATGTAATGACCAACCAGTCACATGATACAAGACTTACACTTAAAGTATAATAATGTCCATGAAACAACCTTTGCGCGTCATGGTCGTCTTTGGGACACGTCCAGAAGCTGTTAAAATGGCACCAGTTATTAAGGCGCTGCAAAAGCATTCCCCGGATATCGAAACGGTTGTAACCGTCACCGCCCAACACAGGGAAATGCTTGACCAGGTCCTCGCTGCCTTTGATATCATCCCTGATATTGACCTGGACTTGATGCAGCCTGACCAGAATCTGGCTCAATTGGCAGCTCGAATTTTCACCAATCTCGATCCCATCCTGAAGGAGCAGAAACCTGACTGGCTCCTGGTCCAGGGCGATACCACAACCGTCATGGCAGCTTCATTACTGGGTTACTACAATCGCATCAAGATCGGGCATGTTGAAGCAGGTCTGCGCTCTTTTGATAAATGGCAGCCTTTCCCAGAGGAAATCAACCGCCGGATAGCCGGCGTCGTTGCAGACCTTCATTTCGCACCAACAAAAAATAACAGGGAAAACCTCTTAAATGAAGGCATCTATGAAGATGGCATTATTATCACGGGCAACACCGCAATTGATGCCCTCAAGATGATCACCCGGCAGCCTGCCCCACCTGAAGCATCTGATCTATTGAAAAAAGCCGGGATTCTAAATGGTGAACGCCGGTTGGTACTGGTGACCGCACACCGGCGCGAGAATTTTGGCCAACCGATACAAGATATCTGCCAGGCACTGCTCACCTTAGCCAAAAATAACAGCCACGATATCACAATCATTTATCCCGTCCACCTTAATCCAAATATCCAGGAACCTGTTTACCAAAACTTGTCCGATGTGGAGAACATCTTCCTCCTTCCTCCCCTGGATTACCGCCCACTGGTCCATTTAATGAAGCACGCTTCACTCATCCTGACTGATTCCGGTGGCATCCAGGAGGAAGCACCATCATTAGGCGTACCGACACTGGTCCTGCGTGAAAGGACTGAACGGCAGGAGGGTATTACAGCAGGGACATTAAAATTGGTCGGCACAGATCCCAAATTGATCCTGAGTGAAGCCCAGCAACTTTTAGATGACCCGGATGCCCATGCTGCGATGGCCAGGGCAGTCAATCCCTATGGTGACGGTCATGCGGCAGAACGGATTGTTTCAGCCTTACTAGCTTCGAGGGATCCTGCATAATGTTTTCAGCAGAGTCGAATGTCCAATTTCCAGTTCTCCAGCATCCAACCCGTGCCCGCCTGATAAAGACTCAGGGGCATGAACGAAGGCTAAGTGAAGGACCTCGAATGGATTTGGATTGGTCATGAAAAACCAAATTTGCCTGGTTCCAGAACTTAAAGGCGTAGGGGGACCGGTCTCCTTTCAAGCCAAGCTGATTGAATGGTTCAAAGAAAGACAAATCGCATGGACCTTTGACATCAGCCACCCGGACAACCAGGCTATCCTTTTGAACGGTGGGACGCGTTATCTTTGGAAATTGTGGCGTGCAAAAGCTCGCGGTGTCCGGATCGTCCAGCGTTTAAATGGGTTGAACTGGATGCATAAAGTTCAGAAAACACCGATTAAAGCCTATCTCCGGTCAGCATTTAATAATCTTTTGCTGGCATTTATACGCAGGTTTCTGACAGACCGGATCATCTACCAAAGCGAATTCAGCCGTCAGTGGTGGAACAAGGAATTTGGAAACCGCCGAGGGCCTGATTACGTTGTCCATAATGGTATTGACCTTCAAACATACCATCCACGAGGTCCCGAGACACCCCCTGCTGATCATTTTCGCATTTTACTCGTTGAAGGGCACCTGAGCGGTGCCAACGCACAAGGGTTGGAAACAGCCGTCAAATTGGCAAATGCGGTCAAAGAGATGTCGTCAGCTACCATTGAATTGATGGTTGTGGGAGATGTGAACAATGCTGTCAAAGCGCAGATGCATGAAATAGCACCAAATCTGTGGATCACCTGGCAGGACATTGTCCCCCGAGCATCCATTCCAGGGATTGACCGGTCAAGTCATGTGCTTTTCAGTGCTGATCTTAATGCAGCCTGCCCCAACAGTGTGATCGAAGCCATGGCTTGCGGCTGTCCCGTGGTGGCCTACGACACAGGTGCGTTATCAGAATTGGTGCGAGACGGCGCGGGCGAAATTGTCCCGTACGGCAGCAATTACTGGCAGCTTGAAGATCCGTTGATCCAGCCTATCGCTGAAGCTTGCATCCGGATCCTTGAGAAAAACCCTGCTTACCGTCAGTCTGCCCGTGAAAGAGCAGAGCAGGGATTTGCGCTCGATCAAATGGTGGATGCCTACCTGGAAGTGCTGCGCCAATAATGGATAGCTTTAAAGGAAAAGTCGGTCTGGTTCAAAGGGTGCTGCCCAGTTATCGGGCACCCTTCTTCAACGCCCTCGGGGTCGCCTGTGCTCAAGGGTTGGCAGTCTTTGCAGGCCAGGCGAGACCGTCTGAAATGATCCATCCACCAGAAAACCTGAATAACGCCCACCTCACTTTGAGCCGTAATATTCACCTTTTTCAAGGGCGTTTTTATGTTTGCCTTCAACCTGGTTTGCTGAATTGGCTTTCGGAATGGAACCCCGATGTCCTGATTATGGAAGCCAATCCGCGGTATTTATCTTCATCATCAGCAATTCACTGGATGCATAAAAAATACCGCCCCGTGATTGGCTGGGGCTTAGGTGCACCGCCAATTCCCGGTGGACTGCTGGCTCGTATCCGCCAACGACAGCGCAAGCATTTTCTACACCAGTTTGACAGTTTGATCACCTACAGCCAGACCGGCGCCGCTGAATACGCGCAGATGGGTTTTCCAGAGGATCGCATCTTAGTTGCGGCCAATGCAGTCGCACCCCGCCCTGGGCATCCCATACCGGTCAGGCGAGATGTCCAGCCGGATGAAAAAGTTCGTGTACTATTTGTCGGCCGGCTTCAGGAGCGAAAGAATATTAACAACCTGATCCATGCTTGTGCAGATCTCCCAGATGCGCTTCAACCGGAACTGGTTATCGTCGGTGACGGTCCTGCCCGAGATTCATTAGCAGCATTAGCTGGGCAGCATTACCCTGGCACCACTTTCACAGGTGCACTTTATGGTGACGCCCTGGCTGAACAATTTATCAACGCAGATCTTTTTGTACTTCCCGGAACCGGGGGTTTAGCCATCCAGCAAGCAATGAGCTATGGGCTGCCGGTGATCGCCGCAGAAGCGGATGGTACCCAGCAGGACCTGGTACGCCCTGAAAATGGTTGGCAAATACCCCCAAACGACGTCAAAGCGTTAACCGATACCCTCAAAGCAGCTCTTTCAGACATTGAGGAACTTCGTAAAAAAGGTCAACAGAGCTACCGCATCGTGTCTGATGAGATCAACCTCGAGCAAATGGTCGCGGTTTTCATCAATGCGCTCAACAGGAGTGTTTTATGAAGGGTCATATCCTGCTTATCGCAGATGGACGAAGCCCTACCGCAAGGAGTTGGATCGCCAACATTCAAGCCATTGGTTATAAAGTCAGCCTGATCTCAAGTTTTGCCTGCCAACCACCTCCAAAAATGATCCACTACCACCACATACCCCTCGCTTTTAGCCAGTTCAGTGCGGGAGGTGGTCACGACAAAAAGTCACAGCAAACAGGATTAAGACGTTTCATCAAACGATTTTCGCCAATATTTCAGGGTCTTCGCTACTGGATTGGGCCGCTGACACTTCCCAAGCACACATCAATCTACCAGGTCCTGGTTAACCGAATACAGCCAGATCTGGTTCATGCATTAAGGATCCCATTCGAAGGAATGCTGGGAAGCTATACACCCAAGGAGGTTCCCTTCATAGTTGGAACCTGGGGGAACGACCTGACCCTGCATGCAAAGGGCTCTCCATTAATGCGTTCTTCTACCCATCGCTGTTTGCAGCGTGCCAACGGCCTTACATCAGACACCTATCGGGATGTGCGCCTGGCTCATCAGTGGGGGCTTAAGGAGGGTTCTCCAGCACTGGTCGTTCCTGGCTCTGGAGGCATCAACATTGAAGGCATCCAAAAAGCACCCCGTTTTTCTCCTGCACATTACGATATTCCGGATGGTCAGCCCATCGTTGTTAACCCACGGGGTATTCGCCCGGGTTCTGTGCACCAGGATGTATTCTTCGCTGCCATCCCAAAAATTCTGGAAAAATATCCTGGTTGTTCCTTTGTCTGCCCAGGTCTTGGTGACGTCACACAAGCTCATGATTGGGTAGCAAAGTTCGATATTGAACAGCACACCTTTCTCATGCCAAACCTCCCCCAAACTGAATTATGGTCGCTGTTTAAGGCCTCACAGGTTTTCGTCTCCCCCAGCACCCATGATGGCACCCCCAACTCATTATTGGAATCAATGGCTTGCGGATGCTACCCGGTTGTCGGTGATATTGAGTCCCTGCGGGAATGGATTGATGGGGAAAAGAACGGCAGTTTGATCGATCCAAGAGACCCCAGCGCTATAGCCAAAGCAGTCGTTGAAGCGCTTGATAACAAGGACCTCAGGGAAAAAGCAGCCAAATTAAATCTATCGATCATCCAGGCGCGGGCGGCTCAAGACTCAACCCAACCAAAAATCGACCAGTTCTATTCTCAATTGATTAACTGAAATAATCTATACGAAACTTATCTGCCAAATAATAGCAGCCCATTATAAATAGATCTTCCTGCTTATTTATGAAAGATCCTGGTTACGCCTCTTGTTCCTTAAATTTTAGTAAACTCATTTTCTCAAACAGCAGAGGCCCAATCCATGATATCCATAAACCAATCAGTGTATAGCGGACGAACCTGAGTACATAGCTGATAAAATTCGCTTGATCTGGGAAAACTTGCCCCAACCCCAAATAAAAAATCATAACCCCAACCATACCGACGAGAAACCTTACAATCCGCCGCCATCCGCCCTGGCCTGCCAAAAAATGCCCTCGAGAAAATGACAATAGCACAAATCCGCTCAGCATACCCATCCACGTGCCGCCCAGTGTGAATATTCCTTTCAAATTATAGGGGTCTGCATCGCCAGCCAGTGCTGCCCATTCCTGAGGCATTTCCCAGGAAATATTCGCCCACCAAATCCCTAACACCAACCCAATCATGATGGCAGTGCTCAGCAGGACCAGAAAAAGCTTAATGGTAAGTGACCGTTGCCTCAACCAATCACCAATCGGTTTATGCCAGGCAGAAAAAGCCCACACCAAGAGACCGCCCAGTACCCACCCTAACAAAACATCACTGAGGAAGTGAACCCCAAGATAAAGCAGTGATAAACCGATCAGGAAGATAATTAATGTCGCGATCGCTGTAAACCATTTTCTCTTAACTTCAACCGCCAGCCATCCCCAAACGGATGCTGCAATCTGTGCATGCCCTGATGGGAGGCCAAACGAACGCTCGTGTGTATAATTCTCAACTGTTGCACTGATCCAATAAGGCCGTGCGTTGTGAAACAAGAATTTAAAGAAGGTATTGGTCACGTTTCCAAGCAGCAGCACCAATCCCAGCCGCAGCCCGACCATCTGGTCAAAGCACCAATAAAGTGTTGGCAGCAGCAAAACAAAGAATTCCTCATATCCCAGCGCAGTAATAGCCTGCATCGGCAGCTTAAGCCATATCCCCAGGTTCTGTAAAAACGTATTGACAACAATCTCGATCTCATTAATCTGCTCCATGATTCTTTCCTTTCTAAATAATCATGATGACATCGATATTTTAACAGATATTCGATTCATGTCGAGACGATGGTTGCTACGTCTCGCCGCTTCTTATATAAAACAGGTCACAATTGTCTGTGACCTGTGATTAAACGATTACCTTGGTATTGTCTTTCTAAATCATCTACAACTTTTCGTCAAAAAGTGTTTGGACGATGTTCTGACCTTCATTAAGAATATCCTCCAAATGCGCCTGGCTCTTAAAGCTTTCAGCATAGACTTTATAAATATCTTCCGTGCCAGAAGGTCTGACAGCTACCCATCCATTTTCAGTCACGATCTTCAGCCCACCGATATCTGCATGGTTGCCTGGCGCTTTGGTGAGTTTTGCCTCGATTTTCTCACCGGCTAACGAGTCCGCTTCAACCATCTCGGGTGTTAGTTTATTAAAGACGGCTCTCTGTTCCCTTGTCGCTGGAGATTCTGAACGCCCATAAAACGGTTCGCCGAATTCTCCTTTTAGATTTTGATAATGGACGGATGGATCTTTTCCGGTGACCGCAAGAATTTCTGCTGAAAGTAGATCAAGAATAAAGCCGTCCTTATCTGTCGTCCAGGTTGTGCCGTTTTTCCTTAAGAACGATGCACCTGCGCTTTCCTCACCGCCAAAGCCTAATTCACTGCGCAACAGCCCGGGGACAAACCATTTGAAGCCAACGGGTACTTCTGTCACCGTTTTCCCCAGCGATTTCACCACACGGTCAATCATTGCACTGGTAACCACCGTCTTTCCGATTGTTATGTCTTCCATCCAATGATGACGGCTCTGTATCAAGAACCAAACGGCGACGGACAAGAAATGATTTGGATTCATCAACCCTAATAAGGGTGTAACAATCCCGTGGCGGTCAAAATCAGGATCGTTCCCAAATGCGATATCAAATTTATCCTTCATATCAATCAAGCCCGCCATCGCATAACGTGAAGAGCAATCCATCCTGATCTGTCCATCATGATCAACCGTCATGAAACTGAAGGTAGGATCAACCGCCTGATTCACCACTTCGAGATCCAGCCCATAAGTTTCAGAAATGGGTTCCCAATATGCTATTCCAGCACCGCCCAATGGGTCAACACCAATTTTGATACCAGCAGCACCAATCGCAGTCATGTTAACGACATTTTCCAGATCATTCACATAAGGGGTGATATAGTCGTAAAAGTTTGTCGTGCTTGCCTTAAGCGCTCTTTCCCAGGGGATTCGTTTTACATCTTTCAGACCATCTCGCATGATTTCGTTTGCTCGGTCCTGAATGATAGTTGTGATTTCCTTATCAGCAGGACCGCCATTGGGAGGATTATATTTGAACCCACCATCCTTCGGTGGATTGTGAGAGGGGGTGATCACCACACCATCAGCATGTCCGCGTGGCCGTGCCCGGTTATAGGTCAGGATTGAATAAGAAATCACTGGTGTTGGCGTATAACCCATGCCATCCTGCAGCATGATTTCCAAGCCATTTGCCGAGAAAACCTCAACGGCTGTCCTCAAGGCAGGTTCGGAGAGCGCGTGGGTATCTTTACCAATATACATTGGTCCAGTGATTTTTTGGCTGGTGCGATACTCCACGATTGCCTGGCTAATAGCTAAAATATGATCTTCATTAAAAGCACGGTCAAAGGAAGAGCCGCGATGACCGGATGTACCAAATGAGACCTGCTGTGATTTCTCCAGCGGATCCGGTTTTTCCGTGTAATAGGATGACACTAGTTTCGGAATATCAACCAGTAGTTCACGCGGCGCTTTTTTCCCTGCAAGTGAGCTTTTCTTCATCACTTCTCCCTTAATCAGAATGATTGGCCAATTTACATTTAATTATACCGTGACCCCACCCTGGATTGATCAAGTTTTCGTGGGAATTGACTCATATCTGCTGAATTTTTTCCATACCTGCCTTGATATTAATTATCTATAAGAAAATTCTGCAATAACTGGATAATTTAGGTCGATACAGTATAATAAGGCGTCTACAAAAAAACTAACCTGGGAAGGATGATCCACCCAGCACAAATGGAGTGATTATGGAAAATAATGAAATTAGCACAATCGAAAAGAATGTCGTTGTGACGTTGGAATACAGTTTAGAGGTCAATGGTCAGGAGATTGATAATGGCCCGATCCAGTTCATCCAGGGTCACGGGAACATCATCCAGGGACTTGAAGTTGAGGTTGAAGGGATGAAACTCGGTGAAGAGAAAGAGGTATTGGTGAAAGCAGAAAATGCCTATGGCTCTTATGACCCGGAGATGGAGTTCGATGTTTCCCTGAGCAGCTTCCCGGAAGATTTTGAGATCAAGCTAGGCCAACCCATGCGCATTCAGGACGGTGAGGGACACATTTTTACTGGTGTGGCGGTTGCCATCACTGACGAATCCGTCAAGCTCAACCTGAACCATCCCCTGGCAGGAAAAGACCTCCTGTTTAAGACAAAAGTGACTGAATTACGCCCGGCGACTGAAGAAGAAATCGAACGCGGCCAATTAGCGCATTCTTGCAGCGGATGCTCATCAGGTGACTGCGGCGACTGCTGATCCTGTTTTTACAATGTAAAATGATTTTATTAGCTGGTGAAGATTCACCAGCTAATTTTTTTAACGAGCTAAAAGGTGTTGTTGACATACTCGAAAATTTTTACTATGATAGAGAAGTAGAAATCGCATTCCACACACAAAGAAAGGAAATCACAATGTACGATCAGGGCTATACCCCACAACCAAAATCCAATACCTCGGCAATCATAGCATTGGTACTGGGCATCATCAGCGTATTAATTGGGATCGTGGGCTGCTGCGTATTTCGACTTGTCGGCGGAGGGATTGGTACAATTCTCGGGGTTGTTGCATTTATCATGGGTTTAGTGGCACGCAAGAAAATCAAAGACCAGGGAGGTCAACAGTCGCAGTTAAAAATGGCTACAGCAGCTTTTATCCTGGGAATCGTTGGCAGCATATTTGGTTTTGTAAACCTTCTTATTGGATTAATCATCAACCTGTCTCTTTTAGGACCTTCAATTGAGAATCTTTTTCAGGACACATTAGATCAAATTGAAATGCCCTAATACTGCAATAAAATAGCAAAAACCAACGTCATTGATGGATACCCTGTTGATTGACGTTGCATATAGAGTGTGCTAAAATTCCGTTCACTTGCCCCCATCGTCTAGTGGCCTAGGACGTGGCCCTCTCAAGGCCAAAACCGGGATTCGAATTCCCGTGGGGGCATTTTTCATTTAACCTGATAACCAACGTTTTGCCCTCTCTACACCCATTGAGGGTGCGGGTGCCAAAACCGGGATTCGAACAGCGTGCCCTTCGGGTATTCCCGTGGGGGCATTTTTCATTTAACCTGATGACTAACACTTTGCCCTCTCTACACCCATTGAGGGTCCCCAACTGTCATTGCGAGAGAAGCGAAGCAATCATATTATTTGTGAATAGTGAATCGGAAATGGTGAATAAATAATGATGACCATGTTTCGCCATGAATAACGTTTATTTGATTTACGAGCAACAAAATAAATGATTGGAATCCTGAGCCATACCCCTCGTCCCGGAATGAGGCCTTCAGGCCGACCCATCTACTTTCCCAATCAATTCATCCGGCTAAAGCCCTCACTCCACAAGCTGCTTCTAAAGATTGATCTTATTAAAAATCCTCCCAATTATTGGCGTTTCTATCGATATCGCCTCATCCGGGCACATCTCCTGACAGCAGTAACACCGGATACATTGATGATAATTATATTGAGGAGGTTCTTTGCGCCCATCCTGAAAACCTATCGCTTTAGGTGCTACCGGGCAAACCTGGACACAGCGGCCGCACTTCGAACAATTTTCAGGATCGATAACCGGGCGGGGGGTCACCCAATTCTTAAACAAATCCATATAGAAACGTTCAGGGCCGGTAGTGCTGATCCGTGACCGGTTTACGTCATAATCCGTCATTACCAGCGCCTCAAGCGATTCTCCCAGCACCTCGATCAAATCAGGTTGGTAGCGATCATATTTTTTCGCAGCGCGCAATGTTGGGACCAATTCCGGGTCAAGGTTCATCAACTTTGCCACACAATGATCCAGGGCATGCGGGTTTGCAGATATTAAAATCAAGCCAACTTGTCGAACAGTGCCGTTTCGAGGACCGTTGCCCTCCATTCCAAGGATGCCATCCATGATATGCAGGCGCGGCGAGATCAATTCCGCCAAATCCAGCAGCATTTCACTGAACCGGGTCTCATCACTGAGCCTCGCATGGAAACCAGCTTTCTGCACCCCTGGCAAACAGCCAAACAGGTTCTTAACAGCACCCGTTAACCGGGTAAGCCCGTGTGTTTTAAATTTCGGAAGGCTAATCACGGCATCCGCCTCCATGATGCCATTTGCCACAAGAAACTGCTTCAACAATATCCCATCCGGGTAGAGAACTTCCTGCTCGCCAACAAAATCTGCCAGTGCAATGCCCAATGTATCAGCAACCGCCAGCAACCCTGATGCTTTAACTGCGCTGTGCGGAGCGCCAAACCCGGGCGAATCACCGTAGGATAAATGGTATCCCTCTGATTTTAATAAAGCAGCAACTGCGCGGAAAAATTCAGGGTGTGTCGTTGACCCTCTCTCTGGTTTATCACCTAAAAGGAGGTTGGGCTTCAGGACAATGTGCTCACCTTTGGCTGCAAAATTCTGTAATCCCCCGAGAAGGTTAATGCCTTCTAAAAGCTTTTGCTGTGCATTTTCGTACTGACTGCATTTAAGCAGCACAACGCGATGATCTCTCCGCTGGGCGGAGGATGGATGATTCATAAATAAGGCCTTTCAAAATAAAATAAATACAATAGTAGTTTATCATAACCACCATTACATTAAACACAAACCTCTTGAAGTGGTTCCTATTCCAGAATGTTTCCTTAAGATCGTATTTTCATTGTTATAATTCATATATGACACAAAACACTTTTACTCGACACGATGGACGCAAATTAGATCAGCTTCGCCCAATTTCCTTCATTCCCGATTTTGTGAAATATCCTGAAGGCTCCGTTTTAGTCACTTGGGGAAGCACCCGCGTCATTTGCAACCTCACGATTCAGGATGGCGTACCTGCCTGGCTGACTGGGCAAGGGAAGGGCTGGATGACTGCGGAGTATGCTTTGCTGCCCCGAAGCACACACACCAGAACATCTCGGGAAACCCACGGCCTGAAAGGACGAACCCAAGAGATCCGCCGCCTGATTGGGCGTTCTTTGCGGATGGCTGTTGACCTTTCAATGATTGGGGAGCGGACGTTGCTATTGGATTGTGATGTCATCCAGGCGGATGGGGGAACCCGGGTCGCTTCAGTTACTGGCGGTTATATCGCACTAGCATTGGGGCTGACCCCATTGATCTCCGCAGGAGAGATCCCTGAGGCAGCGCTTCATCCCCCGGTCGCGGCAGTTAGCGTTGGTGTGATAGAAAGCCAGCCCATGCTGGATCTTGACTACATGGAAGACAGCCACGCTGATGTCGACTTGAATGTTGTCATGACATCCGACGATCACCTGATCGAAATCCAGGGGACAGCTGAACACCAGCCTTTCCCCAGGACAACCCTGGACAAAATGCTGAAGCTTGCTTCGGCAGGGATCAATGAGATCATTTCCCTGCAGCAAGCTTGTATTGATCAACAAAGGTAAAAATCAAAACCCTGAAAAGGGAACCCTTCCAGGGTTTT
This sequence comes from Anaerolineaceae bacterium, assembly GCA_016841445.1. Taxonomy (GTDB): domain Bacteria; phylum Chloroflexota; class Anaerolineae; order Anaerolineales; family Anaerolineaceae; genus Brevifilum. Next base: position 630,947 of record JAENZD010000002.1, on the reverse strand, counting down.
GAAGTTCACTCCATGCATTATTATTTCCCTTTACGCAGCGCACGGTATACAAAATAACCGCCAACTGCGAGCAGTACAAACGGACCGACAAAATTGATTAATCGTTCGACACCAAGCAGCGACGCAATACCGAGAATAAGTAATATGCCAGCAGGGTACAACGCCCATTTTAATTTTCCGGCAGGTTTTGGAAGAATATAAACCAATCCAAATGTGAGTGCCAGACCAATAAAGAATACACCGCCGATCAACCACTCGTTTTCCTCTGGTATCAGGCTGACACCTCCCAGGGTCACTAACACACCCGCCGGGATAATACTCCACCAATTTTGAGGATGGAGGATATAGATCAGCAAAAAGGCACATCCCAATAATCCGAGGAAAATCAAACCGCCCCATTGATCCGAAAAACCGCTGAGGCTGTGATCCATGAAGATGATCGTACCGATGGCAATCAAGACAAATGCAGGGATCAGTGCCCACCATTCCTTGTTGTTCAAAATGAACACCAGAAGAAAAACGATTCCCCCAAGTCCAAAAAGCGGACCAACAAGAAATTCCCATGGGAGTTGAATAACGCCAAGGTTTGTCAATAAGAAAATAACACCGGCTGCAATCAGGAGTATCCCACCAATGACCGGAACTAAAATACCTGCTTGAGATTTTTTCATAACTTGCCTCCTTCAATACTTTACAAAGGGTTTTTCAATTAATTATAATTGATTTACAAGGCGGGGTCACTGCGCATTTGGCCAGGATCTCAGGTCAACAAAACACAACTGTTGTGACTTTTTTTACATTCATTCAGGGTAGAATCTCCATAGGTGTTTCATGCTATAATCGTAAGTCAGGAAAATATGAGTGAAATACGGCGAAAAAGACGATTTTATTTTCTGGGTTCGCTGATAACGCTTGGAGTTTTTTTGTTTACTTCTTCTTTAATGGGATGCCAGCCTGGGGAGCTGCAGGAGGGGGTTATCGAAGCGACACACACGAACACCGGATCATCTTTAGTGCAGTTAACCAATTCACCGACCGAAACTGTGAATATTTCCGCGACGCCTGAAACAGTGGATGTTAAACCTTCCAATGCTGTAAATTTCGACCCACCCAGCATCGACCCGGCGACACCAATTCCAGAACCTATGGCGGGGTTAACACTATCGGAAGAAGTATTGGTCTGGATCTTATTAGGATCGGACATAGAACCTCCTTTTATTGGGCAAACACCTGCTATTCACTTGCTTTTCATTCACCCACGTTTTTCAAAAGCCAGCGTGGTTTCCATCCCCGGTGACTTGTATGTCTACATCCCGGGTTACACCATGCAGCGAATCAGCACAGCGTACGCCCTGGGCGGGATCGGTTTACTCCGCCAAACCTTGGCGTACAATTTTGGCGTTGAACCCAGTCGGTTCGTTCTGGCGCACCCAGGTGATTTTCAATGGCTGGTCGATGACATTCGCACAATAGAAGTGACCGTGTTCTATCCCATGCCCCAGGCCTGTGGCGGTGTACGGGCGGGATTAGTTCAGATGGATGGCGCACTGGCGCTTTGTTATGCTTCGTACCGCCAGGGCATGGACGAGGCAGACCGTATGCAGCGCCAACAGCAGCTCATGCGGGTCATCTTCCGGAAATTTGCCAATGATGGCAACCTTTTAATGCTGCCGATTTTGTATGCCAGTTATGAGGGTTGGGTTGAAACAGATTTTTCTCTGGATGAACTTATTGGATATATTCCGTTAGCGCTGCGTCTGGCTGACGTTAACAGGGTTAGCTATTACATGATCGGATGGGATCAGACAACTTTATGGGAAATACCTGGTTATAGTCAGGCTCAGGTCTTCCTGCCCATCCGGGATAAAGTTAAAACATTGCTACAGCAAGCAATAGATGATATCATGAAACCAGAACCTTTAACCAATCAGGTGCAGACCCTGGAAGCCCAGCTCACCGCAGCTTACCAGGTCACGGCGACAGCAGCCTTTGTAGAGAATGCCACCATGACGCCCTCGCCGGCCGCACCTACACCAACAAAAACACCTACGCCACCGGGGTATCCATAAGAGAATTAACCAAATGAATAAAAAGGGACCGCTAAAGCACAAATGGATATGGCTCTTCACCACAATTCTTGTGGTGTGTGCGATGGCGGTTACTGCCTTTGTCAAACCAAAACAGACACAGGCATATCCCCTGAATGGCGAAGGGACTGACAGAAAAGCCGTTATCACAGCATCGTACACAACTTATGAATGGTGGCTGTTAACCTGGAACAACTCCCAATTGGTGTGTCAAATTTATGCTGAACACGAAGGTCTACCTGCTAACAGTGAAATCGAATATTACTGTGGGCAGCAGGTGCTCAATGATTGGTTGAGTACATCTGCCTGTGTATTCACAGATGAAATCACAAATACAGCCGAATGTCCGGGGCTATATTTACATCTGGCCAGTGTGACTCCTGGTGAGCGGCAGATTGAAGTCTCCTTGATGCCAGCCTCAGTTTACGTTGATATTGCTGACTGCAATCCCCAACCCCCTGAGAACAGGTGCGAAACCTTACCCTCACTCCACCTTATCGCTGAAGAACCACTTCCAAATGAGCAAATTATTAACATCCAGGGTTATATCGGAAATTCACCTTTTACTTGCCAGGGCGGGGAGTGCTTTATCCCACTTCCTGCAACAGGGGTCAACGGCGTTCAAGCTGTATTTTGGGCAGATTCAACCTACGGTGATTCATCCGAAACTTTTACAGCCCAAATCCGTATCATCCCTTGGGGGGATTTTGGCGCACCTGACGGTCAAACAACGGATGAACAGCAATGGTATGTTGATATCTTAAGCTCGCAATACCTGGGCAATATTGATTCTTCTTGTTCAGAAATTTGGTCAGCTTTTCCACCAATCGGCGGACCACCAGCTTGGCTATCCTCCCCACTATACCCGGATGGACTGATTTCGAACCAACCCTATTACTATCTGGCAGGTTCAATGATCAGCCAGGGACTAGTTGATGCAGGCACATGCGCGGATGGTGGTATACAGGCAAATGGCGCGGCTAATCAATGTGGGTTGGAAATAGCCCGTGAATTGATAAGCGACTGGCAAAACCAGTTTAACAGCGAGATCATCCAGGTTGCAAACGACACAGGCATCCCTGCACAGCTTATGAAAAACATCTTCAGCCGAGAAAGCCAGTTCTGGCCAGGTTTCTCTGCCTCCTACCAGGAAGCCGGGTTAGGCCATCTCAGCGATCTAGGGGCAGATACCGTTTTGCTCTGGAATCCGAGTTTCTTCAGCCAGTTTTGTCCGCTTATCCTTGATACAACGGTCTGCCAACGGGGTTTTGGCAATCTTGATATTGGAGATCAGGAAATGCTGCGTGGCGCCCTGGTTCAAAAGGTCAATGCAGCATGCCCTGAATGTCCGGAAGGTATTGACCTGAGCAAGGCAAACTTCAGCATAGGTATTTTTGCCCGAAGCCTTTTGGCCAGCTGTGAGCAAGTTAACCAAATTTTATTTAACCAGACGGGGAGAACCGCTGGCGAAGTTAGCTTTTACGAAGACCTTTGGAAGTTCACGCTGGTCAATTATAATGCTGGTCCAGGCTGCTTGAGCAGTGCCATCCAACAAGCAATCTCAAGCAATTACCCGCTGACCTGGGACAGCGTTCAGCTTTTCCTTGAACCAGGTGGCTGCCAGGCAAGCATCGATTACGTAGACGACATCACTTTTATGCCAGTGCTAACCCAGACCCCCGCAAGTCCAAGTATACAGCCAACCACAATCATGCAAACACCAACACCTCAGACGACTCCCACAGTTCAGGTGACCCCTACACCAACAGAGGTCAACCCTCCTGTCCAAACCACGCCCACACAGGCTTATCCATAAAATCGAAAAGCCCAATTTTAAAATAAAACATCGCCCCCAACGACTGTTGAGGACGATGAAATTCTTAAAATAAAAATGTAAGTTTTAATTACTTTCCTTCAAGCTTCACACTTTCTCCAGATCGCAGGGCTTTTAATTGATTCTCAAGCTCTGTGCGCTTCTCATCTGCTGCCCGGTTAATTTCTTCCTTTAGGTTTTCAAAATACACCTGTATATTCTCCCTGGTCTGTTCTCCAGAGGCCGGGGCAAACAATAATGCCAACGTGCCGCCTACCAAACCACCCAGTAACGCACCAAACATCAAATTCCCTAATTTACGCATATCAACCACTCCAATCCTGAGATATTTTCGCCTGGATCTAATTATAGCTTAATATGCACCCTAACTAAAAGCATTAATTGCCTTGTCCCAAAAAATACAAAGTGCATTCTGAACCAGAATCAATAAAATATCAATTCAAAGGTTAAATATGTTGTAAATACCCACATCAGACTCATTGACAGCCTTGTAGGTTATAAGTCATTGACCATACCTCGAATGAGTTATGGGCAAGACCAATAATCTTCGATTATATTGTTATAAACGTAATTCTACAAATTCGCTAATTGTGATGCAAATTCAGAAAGTGAATTAGCTTTAATTGAAGAAATCCATTTTACAATATCTGCGCTGAGGTCAAATGCTTCACCGCCAAATCCCATTGAGATTGCTCCAACAGGATCCTTTAATAGAGCCTGGCGAAATGAACCGCTAATCACTGCGGCTGTTAATAATCGGCTAACTTCTTGTTCAATATAAGCATTCTTAGTCATAATTTTTAATTCTCCTAATATTTCCAAATCCAAATTTTGATTGTATTGTTTTCTGACTGTAATTCTTAAGCAGCACGATAACTGTCCCAACTGAAATAACGACGTCCCCAACGCTGAAAGCAATTCGATACGGTACCCAATTGGGAAGTGTGAGAATATCTGAAAGAAGCCAAAATCGTGTTTGTTCTTTGAGCAGGACTAAATCTTTACTGTAGTTATGCCTGGTTCCAATCTCCCAATTGCCATAGGGTGTACCAGGGATAGCCAGCATTTCCGGGGCAATCGGCATCCATCCGTGGTTGCTGACTATGACCAGGAAGTTGAACATCAAACCAATTCCCATGATCCAAATAAAGGGGAATTCCCGGTTCAACCAAACAAACAACATCAGAATTAATTGTGTGCTGATCAAGATGTACGGAACCCATCGATCAGGGATCCATTGGCGGGTAGCCGGAAGGAAAAAGGTAACCAACTGGGGCAGTGTAGCTGCCAGCAGCAGCCAAACATGCTTGAAGTCGACGGGCTGATAGTTCAAGCCCTTAACCCTTGCCTTTAGAAACCCAATCGCCAAACCAATGAATACAGCGTAGACTAATATCATTGCATTCCAATTCCACCAGTGGAATCAGGTGCGCCAGCCGCAATCACAAACAGCGCTAAACTACCCAATGTGATAAGCAAGCGGACGAGCCGGCTATCAACACGGCTGAGGTTAAAATTGAGTTTTCTAACTAGCTTTTTCATGTTAAATCCTTTCAAAATGAGTTGAATTTATTTTGTTAAAAACGAATTTCATTGCATGCCGATTCCACCAGTGGAATCAGGTGCACCAGCCGCAATCACAAACAGCGCTAAACTACCCAATGTGATCAGCAAGCGGATGAGCCGGCTATCAACACGGCTGAAGTTAGAATTAAGTTTTGTAAATAGCTTTTTCATGGTAAATCCTTTCAAAATGAGTTGAATTGATTGAGTTGAAAACGAATATTATTGCATACCGATTCCACCAGTGGAATCAGGTGCACCAGCCGCAATCACAAACAGCGCTAAACTACCCAATGTGATCAGCAAGCGGACGAGCCGGCTATCAACACGGCTGAGGTGCGAATTGAGTTTTGCAAATAGCTTTTTCATGTTAAATCCTTTCAAAATGAGTTGAATTAATTGAGTTGAAAACAATTTTCATTACATGCCGATACCACCGGTGGAATCAGGTGCACCAGCCGCAATCACAAACAGCGCAAGACTGCCCAATGTGATCAGCAAGCGGATGAGCCTGCTATCAACCCGGCTGAGGTTTGAATTGAGTATTGCAAATAACTTTTTCATGATAAATCCTTTCTTAACTAATTAAATAGAATAATAATCAACGCCGGATAAAATTTGCGATGATTTAGTTATATCATTATCTAATATTTAAGGCTTCAAACCTATCTTCAATAAAAGCTCAAAAACAGAAAGTAATATAAGATTTTTGATAGTTTACTAAAATGATTAGTGAAAATTAATGAATGGTTTTGATAAAAGCAATAAACATCAGCAGTCCTGCTAACGAATAAGTTTTTCATATAATTCTGAGGTTTGCCTTGAAGGTGGTACATTTATTTCTCTGGAAAGAGCTGCTACACAATTTTCAAATTGCCGTACGATAGCAACCCTGTTCCCATTGACAGAATGGATCTGCATTGCCAAGCGGTGAGCGGCTTCAAGACACGCGTCCTCAGATAAAGCCTTATTACAATGCATTAAAGCGGTTTTGTAATCCATTTCATCCATCGCTAAATTTGCCATTTGCATCAGGGCGTCAATGTACATTTGCTGGTAACGCATCCGAGGTGCAATCACCCACGTACAATCAAACTCTGGTAAATATTCCCCCTGATAAACATTCACCGCTTTTTGATAATAATCCAATTTTCCCGGAATATCATTAATTTTGTTGGCGCTGTCAATATTCCGCTGGAAATGTTCGACATCATAATCGTAATCCAATGCCAGATTAAATTTGTAATAATCTTCTTCTAACATGATTGTTTCACCCCCCAAAGCTCGCCGTAAGCGGTACAAAGCGTTCTTAAAACGCAATTTTAATTCATCAGGTGAGGCGTCAGGCCAAAAGAACAAACCCACCTGTTCTTTCGTCAACCCACCAGGATGAGCCAGGAAAAGATAAAACAATTCCCTGGCGTTTTGGGTTTGCCAATCACTATTTGTGACCAAGTTGTCACGCAAAAATACTTGGGATTTCCCAAAAGATTGAATGATCAATCTTGGCGGTTCAAATGGAATTATTTTCGCTTGCTGCCTGATTCTTTTGCGGTTAATAATCAAATTGTTTTCAAAAATATTTACCCTCTCCAGGATGTGTGCAGCTATATTTTTTGCTTCCCGGTTCCCCTTGGTTACATTCAAGATATCTTTGACATACCTTGCCTGTAATGTAAGCGGTGTTGCATATTTATCTTCCAATAAAACCGGGCTGATCTTCCTTAAGTAGCTGAGGGCGCTGCTCGCTTCACCTGATCCAATGAGAGCGAGCGCGCAGCAAAATGCAGCCCGCAGTGATTCGTTTTTCTGTCCCTCCTTCTCAAAATACTCATAGGCTGTCTTCGCAGATTTTAGTGCCTGCTCATATTTTCCGGCTAATAGGTGGCTCATCGCCAATTCAGTTTCAAGCAAGTTGAAATTATATAGCGAACCTGATTCTTTAGCTTTCTTTGATGCCAAATTAAAGAAATTCGTCGATTTCTTCAAATCACCTGAAATATTATACAAAACACCTTCCGCTAAATCCAAATAAAATAATAGAAATCCATCATTGAACTGCTCGCCGATTAGACGCGCTTTCTTATAAACATCCAGGGCTTCATTGTATGCATCAAGATCACGATACAAATCTCCCAAGCTTGTCATGCTGATCCCTTCAGCCCGGCGAGAATTACTGATCTGTGAGTATTCAATTGCTTTTTCGAAATTTGCGGCGGCTGAACAAAAATCCCCTCTCAACTGCTGAAGCATTCCTAGATTATTAGTATTATCTGCTAACCAGGCCAGGTTTGCTCCGGAGTGCCAATAATCATTTGCCTTTTGGTACATCGTTTCAGCGAGATCATAATCCCCCAAAACCTTATGGAGTAGAGCGATATTAAATAAAATAATCGGAATATTTTCCTGATCTTTAAAGCTTTCGAAAATGTGAAGTGATTGCTTTAAGACTTTCAGAGCTTCTTTAAAATCACCTTGATAATAATAGGTCAATCCAAGGTTCCTTAAAGCCTCAGCTCGTAACTGGCTGTATTGAGGATAGTTCTCTAAAATCTCCAATGCTGTACAGCTATCTTCGTGAGAACGCGGATAATTTCCAACAATTCGGTGGGAGACAGCTCGTCGAATGATACTTAACAATAATATTTCAATGTCTTCTTCAGTCCCAATTAATCGTTCCACCACTTCAGAAAAAAGTAAAATACCCTGGGTTACTTCGCCCAGATTCACTAAAATTGCACCTTTTAAGGACACAAAAACCGGCTCCACTGTGACAATCTCTGGTGGTAATGCGTCCAACCACTTTTTTAGTGTCAGGAACTTTCCCGCAGTCACCAACATTGACCCGCAATTAGCAACAAGACTGATCATCTTTTCAGTTACGCCAATTTGCTGATAAAGATCAAAAGCGAGATCCCAATCCTTATTCATCTGATATTCATCAGCCAGTGCCGTAAGGATCTTTCTTGATTCTTCCTCACGCTCACGCCGCATTTTATTATGTAAAAAATCTCGAAATAGGTGATGATATCTCAGCCAAAACTGATCATCTTGACCAACCTGCGAAATAAAAAGATTCCTTTTAATGATTTCTTCGATAAGTGAATGCCAAGGCGCATTAATATTCAGACTTTCATCGATAACCCGCTCACATCGCTCAGCATTGAAGTCTTCCAACAGTGATGTGCGCAGCAAGAAATCCTGAATTCTTTGAGGTTGCTGGTCAAAAACCTGTTGGGCCAAATAATCAAAAAGGCCAACCCCGGAGACCCGAGCGATATGAATGCGTTTACTGATCTCCGCCCCAACCAACTGGGTCGATAGCAGCAATCCTGTAACCCAGCCTTCGGTCTCTCTGATGATCTCATCTGCAGAGCGATCAGAAATAGTAACCTGGTAATTTCGCAGTAACAATTCCTGGATTTCTTTGGCTGAAAAGGCAATATCTTCATAAGAGATACCACCAACCTGGTTTCGGGCAACCATCAGGGGCATATCCTGTAAAGTTAGCAGCCGTCGTGAAGAAATAAATAAATGACAGTTTTCACCAACCGCTAATAAAAATTGATTTATAAATTGGTTAATGATCTCACTTTCTTCAACAAATTGATAATCATCCAAAATTAGAATGAAATGTTCTGTGATGTTCTCATAAATATCATTGACGAGCACCATAACCATCGTATTAATATCAAACTGCTCTTGCTCGGCATGATCAATATATGAAAACGATGCTTGACCAAAATTCGGAAAGCGATTGTTGATACCTGCTATAAGGTGTGCGACAAATCGTAACGGATCGTTGTCAAGATTGTCGATTGAAAACCATCCAATCGGCCAATTGGAACGATCTGCGAAATCAATTAATAATGAAGTCTTCCCGTACCCAGCCGGTGCAGCAATAATGACAAGTTTAAGCTCAAGCAAGTCATTAAGAACATCTAACAACCGCTGGCGTGTCAGGATCTCATCACGCCTGCTTGGAATGATTAATTTAGTCAGTGTTAATGGATAATTGCTCGCCACAATCAATAATCAATTTTCTAAGGGTAGTAGTCACTTTATATATAATCGTCGACGTCTTCTTCTCACAAGTAATAATAACAGACTTCCAATGATTAATAATGATTAATTTGAACTGTTATTAAATTCTTGGGGTAATCACTGGCGTTTTGATAATAAAGAACTTTGTATCCCATCAGACCTGTGAAAGGTTCTTATGAAAATCTAATTTCTTAATAATTATTCTATTCAAACCTTGGTATAATTGAAAAAATTAATACAATGGCGGTTTTTCATGAAATGGCTTAAATCAACGCTAAAAATTCAAACAGAAGATCAGGGATTACATGACATCACGGCAAAAATAAATACCCAGTTGCGAGAGTGGAGTATCAGGGAGGGCATTCTATTCATATTTATTCAGCACACAAGTGCTTCCTTGATTATTGATGAAGATTATTCTGATTTAGCCCGTCGTGACATGGAGAATTTCTTGAAACATCTTGCCCCAGAAGGTGAAAGCTGGTATGAACACACCATTGAAGGTAAAGATGATACTCCGGCACATTTGAGGACGATGATCACCCATACTGATCTATCGGTTCCTGTCGATGGCGGACAGATGAATTTGGGTTCGTGGCAGGGTATCTTTTTAGCGGAACATCGCCTTGGGGGACAGATCCGAAAAATTGAATTACGATTGTTGGGGATTGAAAATTAGTCTACCAAAGAACAAAGTGGATCAAATTTTCACAAAATCGCGAGGGAATTGCTCTATTTTTTGTTGAGGGTTCCCAGCAACCTTTTTCTTATCAATTAACTACAGCGCCCCCTTAAATATAAAATCAGGATTTGACATTGTATTTTAATCACAGTACGTTATTGGAAAATTTAATAAATAAATGGGATCATAGCCCAAGTGCGATCCTTATAAGATTCATAATCCGGAACATGCTGCTGCAGGAAGCTTTCTTCAATCGAGATCCGCAGCATAATTCCTAACACACCCACCAATGCTGGGATCCAGGACGGCCCGGCGCCCATGAAAACAGGGCAGGCAAAACAAAATAGGATATTACCAAATGAAATGGGATGCCGAATTCGGTGATACAACCCAGTTACAACTAGACTTATGTCTTCTAGCTCAATGCCTTTCGTAAAACCTCGCTGTAAATCAACATACCCTTTGATTGAAAAGAAGCCAGCTGCAATAAAAAGGAGACTTCCCAGCAGCATCTCCCACAACTCTGGCTGATTTCCCTGCAGGAAAAATTCAACAACAGGCCCAATCAGTACCAACCACAATGGGATCAGAATCAACCAGACAGTCCAGTCTCCCCACCCTCTCCGGATGTGGTTCTCCGGTCTGGTCAGCACAATCCTTTCGCTGATCTTCAAACCGCTGAATAGAAGGATATAAATGATTAACGGTAAATAGTTCAGTAACATAGTTATTAAAATTACCTCAGATTATTGAAAAATGAAATATTTGTTTTTTCTCTGGTTGATTGACCTAAATTATAGAAAACTCTTTTTCTAATATAACCTATAATTACGAATATAATATTTCATACTTAAGGCTTGATTGCTAACAATAACCTGCAAAGCATTTCTGGTTTGATTAATTTTTGTCTTTATTTCTGGAAGCTCACTTTGAAAGCTAAACCAATAAGGATCATAAAATGAAAGGTGATTCATGATCCAGATAAAAAACCTTCAAAAAATTGAGAACGGGATCACAGTTGTTGATATTGATCAAATTCAGGTTGAGCCCGGTGAGATTGTGGGGGTGGTCGGTGCGGCGGAAAGTGGCTTGGATACCCTGATGAAGCTTCTCACGGGAAATTTACAGCCCTCAGCTGGGATCATTAACATCAATGGACTTGAACCAACGAAAGATAAAAGCCAATTCTGCACAGAGGTCGGATTTCTGTTTAAAGAAAATGGTCTTTACGTCAACCAAACAGCGAAGAAAAATCTAGCGTTTTTTACCAAACTTTATCGATTACCTAAATCACGAGTGGAAGATGTGCTCAATATAATCGGGTTAGCAGACCAAGCCAGGGTTCAAGTTAAGGAATTGCCTTCAGGTTTATCCAGGCGGCTGGCATTTGGAAGATCAATCATTAATCACCCCTCCACGCTAATTCTCGAACATCCCCTTGAGCAGTGCGATGAAAAATCAATTTTCATCCTCAAGGAGATCATAAAACATGAGGCAAAAAATGGAACAACCATTTTTATCTTGAATGAGGATATCGCGAATTTAGAAGACCTCTGCAATCGTATCGTGCTGGTAAAAGACGGACATATTGCGGAGGTTATAGATAATCCCCAAAAAGCATCCACAGAATTGCCTTTTAAAATCCCAGTCAAACTGGAGGGTCGTGTTGCTTTACTAAACCCAGGAGAAATCCTCTATATCGAAGCTGTACAAGGGCGCACCGTCCTGCACACGCTTGAATCTCAACTCATATCTCAATTCACACTTTCTGAACTTGAAAAACGGTTACAGCGCTCTGGTTTTTTCCGTGCTCATCGGTCTTTCTTGGTTAATCTTCAGCACGTTCAGGAAGTCATCCCCTACAGCCGGAACAGCTTTAGCCTTCGCTTTTCTGATCCCAAAAGAACTGAGATACCGTTAAGTAAAAACGCTGCTGCTGAATTAAGGGATCTTCTGGATTATTAATTTCACCATAAAACCGCTCCATTCAACCCAGGTATTCAACCATTCACAGCGCCTGTACTCCTCCTGGCGCTTTTTTATTGAATTCATTTCCTTCTTTATTTATACTAAAGTTAGAAAATTGATCAATCGAAAAGGTAGCAATGAAAGAAAAAGTAAACACCAATATTTTGTATCCTCTGATTGGCGGACTGATCGGCATGGCTTCAGGATTCACTGTTTTCCTATTAACTGGACAAATCGTTCTGATGATTGTTCTGATCACCATAGGGCTCACAATGGGTATAGTCCTCGGTTCTCCTGAAACAAGAAATAAAAACAAGTAGAAAGTAACTTGAGATGAAAGCGATCCGTGTTAAAGATCTAACGAAAGTGTTTAAATCCATCACTGCGGTTGACCACATACATTTTGATGTGGATCCTGGAGAAGTCTTTGGTTTCCTGGGCCCCAATGGTGCGGGGAAAACAACAACCATCCGAATGCTGACCGGCCAGCTTTTGCCCACATCAGGTCAGGCAACCGTCGCTGGATATGATATTATTTTAGAGCGGGAACAATTAAAAATGGAGATCGGTGTCGTCTTTGAGTTTCAGAACCTGTACGAAAGGCTCTCCGCACGGGACAACCTGAATTTCATGAGGAACCTTTACGGGATCAATCGTTCAAGGGTCGATGAGGTCTTGAATATTGTTGGATTATCCCATCAAGCTAAGGCTCCGCTAAAAACCTTGTCGAATGGCATGAAGCAAAGGCTGCTGATTGCCAGGGGTTTATTACATGAACCCTCAATATTATTTCTGGATGAACCAACCAAAGGACTTGACCCATCAATCGCCCGGTCTATTCGGCAGCTTATTGGAAAATTAGCAAATCAAAAATGCACAATTTTCCTAACAACGCACTACATGGAAGAAGCAGACCGTTTGTGTGATAAGGTTGCGATCATTAATCATGGCAAGATCATATCAATAGGATCACCGAACCAACTGAAAGAACTGTACGGCCCGACTTTAGAAGACGTTTTCATCAATTTGACGGAGCAAGAAAACGCAGGTGTATTATGAACAAACAACCCACAAGTTTCATTAATCACTTCAGGATCACATTAGCCATCGCATGGAAAGATATTCTGGATGGGTTAAAAAATAAAATCGTCCTGACGAGCATTATTACGTCTTTATTCCTGGTGATATTTTACAGCTACCTCCCAGATTTAACCAACGGCGATGAACTTGATCGGCTGGTCATTTTAGATCAAACGGACGATCCCACTATAGAAGAGCTTATGGACCTATCAGAGTTTTCCACAAGTTGGGTTAAAGATCAGGGTGCATTTCTGGAGATAATCAGGGATATGGACATTCCAACTTTGGGAATCGTTCTAGGATCAGACTTTTTGGATCAATCAACCATCGGCCAGCCAATCACAATACAAGGATACGCGCCATATTGGATGAAAGCAGGGGAGATCTCAGAAATCATAATCAATACAGAATCAGTTCTATCGACATATTTTCAAAGAGATATTGTCATCAAACCAGCAATTTCAACTGTATACCCTGTAATGGATTCCGCCGCAAATGGTAAATCCTTCATCGCCATAGCAGGATTATTGATTCAGATCACCGTGATGGGATTATCAATGGCCCCTCAGCTTATTGTTGAAGAAAAAGAAGCAAAAACACTGCAAGCTGTGGTCGTTTCTCCTGCTAATCTTCACCATTTCATCTTAGGAAAGACCCTTGCCGTGTTCTTTTACAGCATTCTCACAACCGCAATTGGATTGATCTTCTTAAGCCCGTTAATCATCCATTGGGGACTCGCAATTTCAACGCTGATCATCGGGATGTTTGCCGTCATCACACCTGGAATCTTACTGGGCGTTCTACTGCAGTCAAAACAGCAAATATCAATTTGGATTTGGGTCATGTTTATCCCAACAATGCTTCCTTTATTCCTCTCAATTGTGAGAATCTTACCCAAAGGAGTATTGTTGATCATCGATTGGTGGCCAATAGTTGTCTTATTCCGATTGCTCAAAACCGGGTTCACCCTCAATCCGCCTATTTTAAGTTTCTGGAAAGAGGGCTTATACATGATCCTGTTTTCATCTGTCCTCATCCTTTTGACAACCTGGGTTATTCGCAGGAAAACTCTCAGAGGCAAGTAATATGAATCATAAAACACCTAACCATTTAAAGATCATAGGAATGATTGCATTAAAAGATATTTCGCAATCCATGAAGAACAAAACCGTTCTTGGTGTGATCATTGGCGTTTTTCTCCTCATTTTGCCTTCCCAAATGATCCCGCTAATTCTGCAAAACGAAAGTACGCCCACCGCCGTTGTGTTCTCACCTAAAAAAATATCGTTTATTAAAGAAATAGCTGAGGATCCCAATACCCGGATCTACCAGGTTAGAAGTATTGAAGAAATGAAAGATGAGATCGTGAGCGGCCGGCAAATGGCGATCGGACTCGTTTTCTCTGAAGAATTTTCGGACACGGATGATTATTCAAAAATATCCGTCGATGCATACTTCCCCCACTGGACTAAAGCGGAGAACTTTCCAACTTTGATCAAGCATTTTGAAAGTTTGATCTATTCAGTTACCCAAAGAGAAGTTGAAATCCAAATTGCTGACGACCAGGTTCACCCTGATGAAGACTCCCGCGGATCTGAAGTGATGTTCATCCTGCAAATGATCAATGCCATTATTACCATTTCTTTAGTCCTTGTACCGCAGCTCTTCATGGTTGAAAAGGAATCACATACACTCGATGCATTGATGACATCGCCTGCAAATTTCAATGATATTGTTCTTGGAAAAGGGTTGGCTGGATGTTTCTATGGGCTGACAGCAGCCCTTATTGTCATCCTGTTAAATACCCGCTTGATCGCACATTGGGGGCTTTTAATCCTGGCAGTGATCAGCGGTGTCGTATTTGCTGTCTTACTTGGGTTGTTAATGGGGCTCCTTTTTGATAATTTTCAGCAAGCCACATTGGCTTTTTCGATCATCGTGATCCTGGCAATAGCACCTGCTTTTATAAAACTCATTCTGACGGTTAACTTTCCCAGCGCTGTTGAAGTGTTGATCAACTGGCTTCCCAGCGGAAAATTAGCAGATCTACTCCAGATGAGTGTCTTCCGTGAGATTGATATTCCACAAGCCATTTCAGGTTTCGCAGCAATTTGGGGCGTAAACCTGGCGTTGCTGTTTTGGGTTCTGCTAAAGATTCGCCACGAGCGACTGAACTAGCCAAACATCGTCTTTTCAAAGGCATGAGGTCTCATATTAGTCCCGTCCTACAAGTTTCAATAAATTATTAATCGGTTCGTGATGGATAGCTATTCAATAACCGGATTAATTGAAGGTTTTACTTTTTTTGATTTATGTAGAAGGGTCAAATACTTCCCAATGCTCTTATCCCACAAAAAATTTTCGATCAACCTTTGGTAGCTTTTTTGGGAGTAATTGTCGATTTTTTCTCTATCCTGACATAACTTAATCAGGATTCCTTGTAATGCTTGATCATCATCATAATCGATTAGAAAGCCTGCATCACCGACCGTTTCCGGGCAGCCGGAAACATTGGTCGTGATCATCACGCACTTAGCCGCCATACCTTCTAATAGCGCGATGCTGGCATTTTCCCTGGCTGATGCCAAAACATAGATAGATGCTCTTTCATAAAGGTCCTTCAGGGGTTCTGAGCCTTTTTCAATCCACCCATCAAAATGAATTTTGGTTTCCGAACCAACGGCCATGGATTCAAGCACTGACCGGTAAGGTCCATCACCGACAATATGAACTTCACAAGGCAGTGTAATATCCTTTACTGCTCTGATCAGGGTCTGAAAGCCCTTTCGTTCCAAAAGCCTCCCCGTGGATAGAATAATATCTTCCTTGGGCTTGCTATAATCCAATTTAAATTCTCCCAAATCAATCGCATTGGGAACATGGACGATTTCAGCAATTCCGATATTCTGTTCCGCCAAATCCTTGAGATAATGAGAAGGTGAACAAACCGCCTTAGCTTGATGAGCGACCTTCTTAAGCAGTGGCTTTGTAAAAACGTGTTCAAGCTTAAACCGGTCAGGATTAAATCCTGGGATGTCGCTGCCGTGGATTGTCACAATATAGTCTAAATCAAATCTATTTTTGAGATATAAAGCGACCAACCCGGTTGGGATTAAAAAATGACAGTGGCAGGCGTCATACTTTTGGATATCAATATTTTTACGGATGAAAAAGATGGCACTGATGACGTAAGAAAGCATCTCATGTGTTTCGCAGGTCGCTTCCTTTTCCCGCAGCGCTTTCACCCTGAAGACTCTGACCCCATCAATTACCTCGAAATCCGGCAACCCCTTGAACCCCATTGTGATCACATCAACATTATGCCCTTTTCCGACATAGCGTTTTGCGATCTCAAAAGAAACCTGCGAAGCACCACCCCCCAATGGCGGAAACTCATAATTAAGGACAAGAATGTTCATAACTTCTTCCTGCGAAAATAATGTAGCTGATCATCCTTTATGTTCTCAGATAGTCTTTTACGCGTAATCAAATCTGGGACGCAAATTGTTAATCTTCTCTCATAAAAATATAGATATTTTCATCAGCCGGGCATGCCCCTGAAAAAAGAGAACTCCCCATCGAGAATATTCGACGGCTTTCAATCTCCTCATCTTCCCAGGGACCCAACTCACCCACGCCTACAATGAAAAATTCCGCTTCGTTTATCCACCGTTCTTTTGCTTCCAGGCTCCAATAGCCTGCTTCAAGCAATTCATCCGTATTATCAGATGTTCTTAAACCAAAATCTCCGTTGACTTGCGGAGGATAGATATGCTCAATCGGTAAATAGATCAAAGGGACATTGGAAATGTTACTGAAAGTAAAAACCTTTTCGCCAGGATCAATCCGCGAAAGGATGCGGTTTGCCATAGATTGGTAGATCCGCGGGACACTTGCCGAACACAATGATCCTTTCGGGAGTTGGTTTATCAGAGGAAGGAAAAGTAGAATTGGGATGAAGAGCAAAATAATAAAGTAATTAAAGAAGGTTTTATTATGCCGGAGGGCTAATCTCTTTGAAAAAATCAGGATGAGCAACATTCCTACGATTCCAATCAATAATCCCAACAGCGTTGGCAGCAGCCGTCGAGACGTTTCGAATGAAAGCCCAAATTTATTTGCCAGGATTTGCCATAACCTAGCTGACCCCGGAAGGATTTTCCCATCCGCAATTCTTGGAAATGAAATATTGTTAAGCGGATTGCCAATCAATTCAAATAATGAAAACCCAACAAGGCTGAAAATTATTATGAGCAATACTGCCGAAAGAATCTTGCGCAGAGGTGAATCCGATTTCTTCAAAGATTCATAACTCGCCGCGAAAAGGATCAAACCGATACTGCCAAAGAACGCAAAATATTGTGCTGTGCAAAAAACACAGTAGTCCAGACCGGCTGATGCGTAGGTATGAGCAGCAAGAAAAATTGCAAATGTGACCAGCAGAAATACCGTTGATTTTCGATGAAAATCGGACTTCCAGGCTTTCTTTATGGGGAAAAAGATTAACACAAGCAAAGATCCCAGCAGCGGTACAAGAAAGACTCTTAACGCGGTGGTTAAGCTCAAAACCCTTTGATACAATGAATTCCCACCAATATCGGCCCCAAATGACGGGCCATCTGATTCGGTGGTTATAGAACCAAAATCAGGGATCCATCTTTCCCAAAGATAGAGGATACCCGGCCAGAAAAGGAGATGTCCGATGATGAATAATGCCAAAACAACGCCCAGAGCATAGAACCCCTTTTTCTTTCCATGCTGCCAAAAAACATATAAAAGAAACAGGGGGAGGAAGAAAACCATATTTTCCCTGGTGAAAACTAAAACCACTGACAGAATGGACGCAGCAATAATTCTCCAGGTGGGCAAATTTCGATCCAAAATGAGGAACAGGATCCATGTCAGCATGGTTATAACAAGGATTTGGGATACCGCCCAACTGTAATTGCCCACCAGGTATGGATTCAAAGCAAAGGTCCAAACAGAGATCATGCCAAACCACTTGTTGCCAACTCGCTTAATCGTTAGCCATGTGCCAACGACTGTGGCCACACCAAAAACAACAGCAAACAATCTTGGCGCGAGCAGACCGGGAGAAAAAATAACCTGGATCCAGCCCCAGATATAAAACCCCAGGACCATTTTGTTGGTCCAAAAACCATAAGGCTGAAATGGTTTATAGTTTCCTAATGCAAATTGATACCCTTTGATCAAATAAGCGCCCTCATCCATCACTGGAATTTGGTAAAGCGCGTAATAAGTTGATTGTGCAGCATATATTACAATACCAACCAGGGCTAGGATTAAGGGTAGTTTCTCAATGAGTTGTTGCTTCTTCATTTTTTTATGCATAAGGTTACCTGCATAGCATTTACGTCTTATGTTACCCCATCGACCCTAAGACGTTTATTTGCCAAGATTCATATAATAACTTATTACATGCTGACAATCCATTATATCGCAAATGATAACCAAACCAAAAGTACATGGCGTTAAATCATTTTAATACGGCATAAATGATATGTAAAATCTCAAAAATAGTTTGATGCCGTTTATTACCCCCTTAATTATGGGGGGCCTTGCGATTAACACCTTTTTTTCCAAGAATTCAATCATTACCATTCCCAATCAAAGATAGACAATGAAATTCTCAGTAAAAACATCGGCATGGTAAGATTTTAATCCAGAAATTAGATTTTATTATATAATAGGTCTATTGGGAGCAGGCGTTTATCCCAAGAATAACATTACAAGAATAACATTACAAGAAAAACATTTAATCAGGCAAAAACATGAAATTATCAATTGTCATTCCGGTTCATAATGAAGATGGGAATCTTGAAGAACTATTCTCATCGATATTAACTGTCATGCAAACCCACCAATACAATTGGGAAGCAACATTTGTGGATGACGGCAGTCTTGACCGAAGTTTCGAATTATTATCAAAATTCGCTGAATCAAATCCGAAAAATGTCAGGGTTATTGCATTTAAAAGACAATGCGGTCAAACAGCGGCGATAACGGCTGGAATCAAGCATTCAAATGGCGATATTGTCATCCTTATGGATGCTGACCTGCAAAACGACCCTGCAGATATTCCTGCTTTATTGGCCGAGCTTGACAAAGGCTACGATGTCGTCAGCGGATGGCGGAAAAAGCGAAAAGACAAACTCTTTATTCGAAAGATTCCCTCTTTCCTTGCTAACCTTCTTATCTCACGGGTCACCAGAGTTCACCTTCATGATTATGGCTGCACGCTAAAGGCATACCGGCGAGATGTCCTCGATCGCATTAACCTGTATGGCGAGATGCACCGCTTCATACCCGTATATGCCAGCAAAGTTGGCGCAAGGATCTCTGAAATAGTTGTCCACCATCACCCTCGAAAACACGGCCATACTAATTACGGATTAAACCGTATTTTCAAAGTAGTCCTGGATCTTTTCACCCTCCAGTTCTTAATGCATTACAACGATAAACCCATCTACTTATTCGGTGGGGTCGGGTTGGGGTTAATGGGGGTCAGCGCCGGTATATTGATCTGGTTGGCAATCAGGCGGATCATCACCAGCGTCTCCGTCCTTGGATCGCCATTTTTCCAGATCAGCATTATGATGTTTGTCTTGGGTTTTCAGTCAATATTATTGGGGTTAATTGCGGAACTTCTCATGCGGACCTATCATGAGTCACAAGGCAAAACAATCTATGAAATCCAGGAAATCATAGAGATAAAATCCTAAATTGTATAAATCTTACGAGGAATATCCTACGTAGTTCGACCTTCCTGGTGCCAGGGGGTTAATTTCTGTTTGGCTTTTTCCAACACCCAGGTCAATCCCATCCCGATGATTGAAACAATGATCAGGACGGACCACATATGTGTCAACCGCATGGTCTCCCACGCCAACCATAAAATTGAGCCGAGACCGGTATTGGAGAAGATCATCTCGACACCAATTGTTATCGTCAGCGCGCTTCTCAAAGAAAGACGTGCACCGCTCATCACAAACGGCAAGCTGCCAGGCAGCACAACTTTTCTGAAAGCATCGAAAGTATTACCGCCATAGTTATCCACAACCTCATAATACGTTGGGTTGATCTCCATCACCCCAGCCATTGTCGTGATCAGCATCGGAAAAAAGGTCGCAAGAGTCACCATCGCAATTCGCGAAGATTCACCAATACCAAAAATGATGATGATCATTGGCAGCAGGGAAAACTTTGGGAGCGGATGAAGGGCTGCCACGATAGGATCCAATATTTTTCGGATTGGGCGAGACCATCCCATAATCAAACCGAGGACCAATCCTGCTGAACCACCAATAAAGAACCCACCAATGATCCGCGTAAAGGTGTAATAAAGATCCATGGTATATTCACCACCGATAATGCCGGTGATTAAGGTTTGAATGATCAGTGTAGGCGCGGGGAAAATAATAGCCGATATTACTTTGAATCTCGCCAGGACTTCCCAAATGATCAGTACCAAAAAAACAGCGCTGATTGTGATCAGGCTTTCACGAGGTTTTCCTCTTACTTTGGAAACGGATACTTCTCCTGAACGATTTTTATGTCTTCTCGCACTTCCTTTTCGAGTAGATTCCAAATTTTCCATCTTATCTCCAAAAATCTATGATCATCTTTTTGAGTCAGGTCCCTTGGGCGCGGGATGGGAATATCGATCGAAGCCTGGATCCTGCCCGGCCGGTCGCTCATCACGAGCACCCGGTCGCTGAGTAGAATAGCCTCATCAATGTCATGGGTTACAAATAACACTGTCTTCGGATGTTCTCGCCAGATATCCAACAATTCCTCCTGTAGGACGATCCTGGTCTGGGCATCCAGAGCGCCAAAAGGCTCATCCATCAGGAGAAGATCCGGGTTGGTTAAGAATGCTCGGGCAAGGGCAACCCTCTGGCGCATACCCCCGGAAAGTTCATGCGGGTAGTATTTTTCAAAACCCTCCAACCGGACAACTTTCATGAAATCCAAAGCCTGTTCCTGACGCTGCTTTTTAGGGATCCCCTTTAATTCCAAACCCAACCCCACATTATCAAGCACCGTCATCCATGGCAGCACGCCCTGGTCTTGAAAAACCAATGCTGCACTGGGGTTATCAAAACCTTCATATTTTATCATCCCGGTATCTGACTTGATCAGGTTGGCCACGATCTTAAGAAATGTTGTTTTCCCACATCCACTTGGGCCCACGATCGAAACAAACTCGTTTTCTTTGACGGAAAAAGTGATGTGGTCGAGCGCAGATACCTCTCTATTTGTATCTTTTGCATAACGCTTACTGATATCTTCGAAAGTTATCGTTGAATTTTCTTTATAAGAACCACGAATGTATTTTTGAATTATATCTGCCAGTTCAGTGACAGCCGGCTCAAACAGAATACTCCCATGGTAGCAATCAAGCTGGTGAACTACAAGCTTCCCAATATCCACCGTATCCCAGCCATTCGTTTTATCATAGGCATATGGCCCGCGCAGGGCTTTAATATAAATGATCCTTCCGGGATAAGGTTTCACCTCATAATTTGTGACCGCGTCTTTTAATTGACGCTCCATTTGTCTGACATTCTCTGGCAGCAAAGACGCTTTTGATTCCTTATGAGAATGCCGTTCAGCAAATAACTTTCCCTTCACAAAACGACGGAGCTTATCACCGATCGTATCGCGATAAAAACGCAGGTATTCTTTCTTGCCTTCCCAATCTGACTTCAACCAAATACTGAGATGCTTTCCCACCAGCATTTTATAATAGGGAATATCACGATCTTCCCTGTAATCATCGATAACTGAGTGATCTAAGTTATATGTGTCGAGCATGAACACAAGGGGGTCCGGGTCACCTTGTGCCAGCAGCTGTTGAGCGATCTCATAGCAAATTTTTCCGCCCAAAGATTCACCCACAAGGACATAGGGACCACGAGGCGCAATGTTTCTGATCTCACTCAAATATAAACTTGCTGTTGATTTGATTTGTTTTTCACCGTTAGCAACCCTTGAGCTTCCAAGTAAATCCTGCATTGCATACACGGGAATTTCAGGATCAAGGGCTTTTGAGAGGTGCCTGATACGGGTTGGGTAGCCGCCTTTGCCGGGAATAAAGATCAACGGTGGCAGGGATCCTTCAGTGCGAATGGGGATAACAGTGGAAAACGCCTGGTCGGTTTGCTTATTTCGGATCATATCCGCCTGGCGGCGAATGGTTGGCGCTTGCAGCAATACGGAAACGGGCAGTTCCGTTCCCAGCTTCTCCTCGATCGCGACTACCAAAACAACGCCCAGAAGCGAATCGCCACCCACATCGAAAAAGTCATCGTTGACCCCAATGCCAGCGATTCCCAACTGTTCTTCCCATATTCCGACCAATGACTGCTCCAATGCATCCGCAGGCGGCTCAAATGGATAAGCTAAATCAGGACGAACCATAAGGGGCATTGGCAGTTGAGTGAGAGAAACTTTTCCATTGCGTGTCATCGGAATTTTTTCAAGCTGGATCAAGAAATGAGGTAGGTGCTGCGGAGGCAGCCTCTCCGCAAGAAATTTGCGCAAATCAGAAACAGGTATTTCCAATCCATCAGCGGCGACAAAGTATGAAACAAGTTTTTTTCCGCCATTATGGTCATCGATCGCACGGGAGGCGACCTGGATAATACCCGGATAACCAAGGATATAATTTTCCACTGTTTCCAATTCAATCCGCACGCCTTTAATTTTGACCATGCTGTCAATCCGTCCCAGATGCAGCAACTGGCCATCCGGTAAGACCTTCCCCAGGTCTCCTGTTTTAAAATACTGCCCCAAAGGATTATCCGGGTCAGGGATGAATTGTGCATTTGTCAATTCGGGGTTATTAATATAACCACGCACAAGCGCATCGCCATAAACAACGATCTCACCCTCTTCTCCATCGGGTAGCGGATTGCCTTCCTCATCCCAAATCAATAATTGAATATCCTTATAAGGCTTGCCAGAAGGAATCGCATTATCTTCAAATGGGTGGTCAATGGGGAACTCATGGGTCGAGACCATCTGGGTCTCCGTGGACGCAAAGCCAAGGCCAATGGTTTCTACATTGGGAAACAGCCTGCGAATTGCTTTGATATCCTCCAGGAGTTTTTTTTCACCGCCCAAACTCATTTTCTTGATCGAAGGAAAAGTATCCGAGGGGCTTAACATGCTGACAAATGACCGAAACACGGTCGGTGTAGCAGACGTTGTTGTAATTTGTTCCTGGCGAATGATATCCGGGACAGCCAGTAATCCTTCATCTTTAACACTGTGGTAATAGAGTGTCCCGCCGACGAGCAACATGGCAAAAGTATGCGAATGAGGCGCTGAATATGTGAATGTGGAAATTTGGAGTGATTTATCACCCTTTTCGTAAACACCCCGGTCTAATTTCACAACAATCGAGCGGACCAGATACCGGTAATCCTCAACCGCACCTTTTGGCATCCCGGTAGAACCCGATGTGAACAGGATCTGCACGATATCATCCGGTGAAAACGGAACATCAGGCTCAGGTATTTCACGTGAGTAATCAAGCTCTTCCAGGTTGACGAGGGTCATACCTGGTTTCAGGATCTTCTCTGCCTCGTGAACATTCGCATTATCAGTTAGCACATATTTAATATTGCTAATCTCAAACATCTGATGCAGAGTTTTTTTAGGAAAAGTCACGTCAAGTGGGATAAAATACAACCCGGTTTTCATGACGCCGAACATCGCAGGGATGATCCACAACGGATCCTTCATGAAAAGGCCAACACCAAATCGTTCTTGAGTAAAATGTGGGGATATCTTATCAGCAATCACATTAGCATGATGATTATGCTGGCTGTAGGTCAGCGTTCCCCTATTGGTCATGATATAAGGTTTCGTACTATTTTGCTCAACAACCTGCCTGATATGAGTCCAGAAATTTTCTAACAAATCCTGCTTACTTGAATAAATTAGTTGGTTACCTTGCATAAATCCTCATCTTAGTAAATTGCAGAACATTAGAATACCATTATAAATGCTTTTTTGAAAGAGAAATGTGAATAATTCTTAATAAAAATGGGAGCTCTTCTCACTTACCTGAGGGTCTCCCATTTCCGTATCAAGCGTCTGAAGGAATTGGGTAAATTTTCATTTGGGTAATGATCAATCACCTAATAATTCATTTGCTCTTTCAATAAAACTTGAATCCCAGAACTGCTCTTCAGTGATAAGGTTATCAAGGTGACCATTTTCAACAGCCCAGGTCATGAAGGGTACAACATTCTGAAAATCAATCGTACCTTCAGGATTAATGTACACCCAGCAGGCTTGTTTAAGAAGTTCCGGATCCTCATTTAGGTATTCATTAAGCAGGCGAAGGTTCTCTTCCGTTTTGCCTTTGTTGTACTCTTCCAAACCCTTTAAATACGCTGCCATAAATCGAACGCCGATATCCGGAGTATCTGTAATTAAGTTCTTTCCAAAAGCAAGCGCTGAGGATTGGTAATTACCAACAACATCCTCCATAGCGGCAAATATTACAGCATCGCCGGCACTCAAAGTTCGTGAAATTTTAATCTCGGGCGTAATGATCCCATCCAGGGTTTTGTTGGCAAAAGCGTCAATATACGTAGTCGCAGGTAAATTATTGAATGAAATATCATCAATAGTCACGCCACTTCCTTTGATGAATTCACTCAACAAATAACCGGTAGGACTGGATTTAACAGCATTGATCTCAAGTCCAGCCAAATCCTCAGGGCCGTCTACCTTGCCACTTTCCACAAGATCCTTCCTCATCAACAGCGCAAGGAAAGTGCACCGATCCGGTGTAATCAGACCGCGATCAGCAACAACCTTGATATTTGGATCTTGTCCTAAGATATTCAGAAAGCCAGCAGTGATTGAGCCAGCATATACATCGAGATGACCGCTGCCCAGCAAAGGAATGCCATCTGCCACATGTGAAAACTGAACTTTTTCAAGCTCAATACCATATTCAGCAAAATATCCCAATTTTTCAGCCAGGATAATTGGCCCGTAATTAATATTGACTGAGTCGTTAATTGTTACTGTCACAGTCTCATAAGCCTTTTGTAACTGCTCTTCTGTTGCAGGCTCAAAAGGCGTGTGCTTCTGTTCTTCTGCCAGAATCTCTTGAGATACTTGCGTTTGTGGTTCATCTGCACCTTGCGAGCAGCCTGCCAGAATAGGGAACAAGAGCATAAGAATAAAAATTAAGTTGAATTTCCTAAATTTCATTGGATCGTACCTTTCACTGCTAGTTGGGTTCATTAACGAAAAAATTTAATAATCCTCAATCTCCTGGTTTTTTTTATTGAATCATCTGATCATTCATTATGCCTGCAAGGTACTAGCGGTTTTGATTCCCGTATATATTGATTTATGATCTTACTGAGGTGATCCACAGCTGGCTCAAACAAGATTGCACCGTGATAGCAATCCAGTTTGTGAACGATCAGTTTCCCAAGCGACACATCATTCCATCCGTTTGTTTCGTCTTCTTGATGGATGCCTCTTAAAGCTTTTATCATGATTAGTTGCCCGGGATAGGGTTTCACCTCATAATCCCTGACAGCTTTTGCTGTAGATTGTTCTTGCATTTCAACATCATCAAGATAAGTGTTATTGTTATCCCCTTGTGGATTTTGGCCTTGCCTCACACCTTTGCGCCCCCCGCGTTTGATGAATTCAATGTAATATTTCAGGTAATCAACTTTACCATGCCAATCAGATTTAATGAGATGTGATATGTGTTTTTGTAATAATCCCCAATAGTATTTCACTCTATTTCGATGTCTCCAATTGCCTTTCGCTGAACGCTCGAAGTTATAAGTATCCAGCATGATCAATATGGGTTCCGGTTCATCTTTTGCAACCATCTGCTGTGCCATTTCATAAGCGATCTTCCCGCCCATTGATTCGCCGATCAAAATGATGGGATGACGTGGGGACGACTTTCTAATTTCACTTAAGAAAATACGCGCCTTATCCTCAATAGAATGATACGCTTTCGACCGGCTTGCAATATCCTGCAGTGCATAAACCGGTGTTTCAGGGTCAATTTTGTTTGCAAGGTATTTTATTCGTGTCGGGTAAACACCTCTTCCAGGGATGAAAAATATTGGGGCATTTTTCCCGTCAGGGCGAATCCGATAGATTATCTTATTAGCGTTCTCTTCTTCACCAGATCGAATTAATGCTGCCTGACCCCTGATCGTCGGGGCTTCTATTAAAACCGAGACCGGGAACTTGTACCCCAGGGTCTCCTCAATCGCTGAAACAAGTAAAACCCCAAGCAATGAATCACCACCTACATCGAAGAAATCATCCGTTACACCTACACCCTTTACACCGAGCTGTTCTTCCCAAATCTGATGCAATGATTCTTCAAGTTCGTCCGATGGTGCTACACAGGCGTTGGGCAAATCCGGCCGGGTTGTTCTGGGAACAGGCAGTTTTGCCAGGGCAACTTTTCCACTGGCTGTCAGTGGAAATTCATTCATTTCCACCAGGTAATGCGGGAGCTGATGTTTGGGTAATCTCTCAGCCAGGTAATGCCTGAGGTCGGAAACCGGGATCCGGATACCTTCTTCAGCAATAAAATATGAAGCCAACTTCTTATCTCCCCGTTGATCTTCAACGGCACGTGATGCGACCTGAACCACACCAGGATACTGTAGAATGTGATTCTCAAGCGTGCTCAACTCAATCCGAACCCCTTTTATCTTCACCATATTATCGATTCGACCCAAATGCAGGAGTTGGCCGTCTGGTAAGATCTTCCCCTGGTCTCCGGTTTTAAAATACTGTCCCAAAGGATTTAGTGGATCCGATATGAATTGCTTACGTGTTAATTCCGGATTATTGAGATAACCGCGGGCGAAAGCCTCGCCATAAACAACAATTTCGCCTTCTTCACCATCTGGCACTTCATTCCCATCTTCATCCCAAATCATCAACTTAATATCATCATAGGGAAAACCAGATGGAATGGCATCTTCTTCAAAAGGATGATCCACAGGGAAAACTGCTTTTGAAACGGACCAAGTTTCAGTCGAGGCAAAACCAAGATCAAGGATTGTTGCATTTGGAAAGTGCTCTCGCCCCGCCCTGATATCAGCTAATAACTTCTTTTCTCCCCCAAAATGAAACCAACGCACGCCCGGAAATGTACGCCCCTTATCAAGCGTACGCAAGAAGTTGCGGAATACTGTGACCGTTGAAGTGTAAACGTTTATTTCCTCTTTATCGATCACCTCTGGGAGAGATAAAAATCCATCCTCCAACAGGTCATGGTAATAAAGCGTTGATCCTGAGAACATTGCATAAAACGTGGTCAGATGGGGGGCCGAGTATGAAAAAGTGGAAAGCTGCAGGACCTTGTCATCTTCTGTATAGGTGTTGGTTGCCAATTTAGTACTTATCGTACGGATCAGGTACCTGAAATCTTCAACAGCCCCCTTTGGCTCTCCTGTGGAACCTGAGGTAAATAGAATTTGCATGATGTCATCCGGTGAATAGAGAATATCAAAATCATCCACCGCTTTACCAAAATCCAATTCATCGATATTGAGGATTTCTTTGATGTTCGAGAATATGTCTCCCGCTTCACGAATATTCTGCCGATCTGAGATAATAAACCGAATATCGCCAATTTCTGAAATTTGGTTTAATGTCGACGGTGGGTACGAAGTATCAAGGGGAATAAAATAGTGCCCAGCCATTAAAGACCCCAACATCGCAGGGATTATTTTTAGTGGGTCTTTCAGGTACAGCCCGATACCAAAGCGCTGTGCATCAACATGATTGGGAATCACTTTCGAAATGACTTTTCCGTTGTGGTAATTCTGATTAAAAGTTAGCGAGCCGTGCTTTGTTTCGACATAATGCTTATTCCCAAAATGATCTGCCGCACATTTTAGATAGAGCCAAAAACGCTCAAGCAAATTTTCTTTGGTAATTTTATTGGATTGATAAACCTGCATCCTACCTCTTTTAAATTATCTCAATTCCAGCAATAGCCGATGATCTTATTTTCATGTCTCATATAAATATCTAGCGCGCTTAACAGAAAGAAATTTAATTCGCGTGAATTGGAACAAAATCCTGCCTTCCTGACATCCTTGCATTCGAGCAGCCTGGTTTAATCTCAAACAGCCAAAACAGAGACCTTAATCTCCAAGTAATTTGTGGGCTTCCTCGATAAAACTTGGATCCCAAAACTGTTCTTCTGTAATAAGGGCATCAATATGTCCCTCATCAAATAGCCACTGCTGGAATCCTTCAACACCTGTAAAATCAATTTGTGGATCTACAGGTATTGGAATCCAGCAAGCAGTTTCCAGGATATCAATTTCATCACCTGATACCTGGTTAATGATCGTGAGATTCTCCTCGGTCGCGCCTTCGTTGTATTTCTCAACACCCTTGACATATGCTGCCATAAACCTTACACCGAGGTCCCGATCATCAACAATGAGCCTTTTTCCGAAAGCTAACACAGAAGTAAGAAATGGACTTACAGAGTCCTCAGCCTTGCCCAGCAAAACGGCATGGCCATCCAATAGAAGTCTTGTCAGATTCAACTCCGGTGTAACGATCGCATCAACCGTCTGATTCCTGAAGGCATCAACATAAGCCGAGGGCGGCATCGTATGTGTCTCAACATCTGCAAATGTCAGGCCAACTTCTCCAATCATCTGGCTGAAGGCATATCCTGTCGTTCCCGTCTCAGTAACAATAACCTTTAACCCTTTCAGGTCCTCCAGGCTGGTGACTATCCCGCTATCATATAAATCTTTGCGAACCAGGACCCCTAAATACGTACAGGAACCTGATAATACCGCGCCTCTCTGCGCAACCGCTTTGACGCTTGGTTCGTCACGGAAAATATTGATCAATCCCGGGTTGTTGGCACCCGCATAGACATCCAGTTGGCCGGATAGCAGCAACGGAATCCCTTCAACCGTCTGATTAAAAGTGACTTTTTCAAGCTGGATGCCAAATTCCTCAAAATAACCTTCAGCCTCTGCGATGTAGATCGGCGCATAACTCATGTGTGTTGAATTATTGATGGTCACTGTTGTCATCTCGTATGACTCTGGCGCTGCGTCTTGCTGACAGGCAGCCAAAAAAACCATCACTATTATTAGAATGGAAAAAACAATCGCTTTTATATTCATACACCTCACTCACCTTTCATATATACAGTGTTTAATTCTTAACCAAGATAGTCGTACCGAGGGTGTTTATTTCAAAATCCAAATTTTAGCGTTATTGATTACTTTCTTCCTCTAATAACGCTTTTGCCTTGACAAGAAAACTGGTATCCATAAACTCTTGTTCCGTGATCATCCTTTCCATAAATTCTTGATCAAGAGACCACGTTTGGAACTTCTCAACGCCATCGAAATCAATCATGCCATCAGGGCTTATGGATAACCAGCATGAGTTCTCAAGCATATCAATATCTATATCTGTGGCTTCAGAGAGTACCTTTAAATTTTCCTCTGTCTTACCCTCATTATATTTTTCAACACCCTTCAAGTAAGCTGCCAGGAACCGCACGCCTAAATCGGGATCATCTTTGAGCAAGTTCTTCCCAAATGCCAATAGGCTCGTCTGGTAGTAACCCACCACGTCTTCGCTGCGTACAAGGATCACCGCGTTGCCATCAGCCATCAATCGACTTAGATGAAGTTCTGTGGGAACAACTGCATCGACGGCTTTATTCCTGAAGGCATCCACATAAGATGACGTGGGAATATCAACAACCTCAACATCTTCAACGGTCAGACCAATTTGATCAAGATACGTGCTGAGAAAATACATGCCAGGCCCCGTTGGCGGCGTCGACACACTGTGACCTGCTAAATCCTCACCCGTTGTAATTTCACCGGAGTCATAAAGATCTTTTCGGACAACAATCGCCTGGAATGTGCACCCGCCCGGCTCAATATGCCCTCGGTCAGCAACGACTTTGATGTTATCTTCCTGACCAAGTACATTGAGGATACCTGCCGTACTCGCACCAGCAAAGACATCCAGTTCACCGCTGACAACAAGGGGTACCGCCTCTACTGAGCTGTTAAATGTTACCTTTTCAATCTCGATGCCATAGTCCTCAAAATAACCTTCTGCTTCAGCAAGAATGATAGGCGCATAGCTAATGACCAGGGCATAATTCATTTTCAAGGTTACCGATTCATATGAGCCTGGTTTCTGGGGTTCTGATTGAGAACACCCGCTCAACAACAAAATCACAAGGCTCAACACCAGCAAAATTTTTTTCATTCTTTCCATCCTTTTCTTAAGCAACCCATTGAAAACTCTCAAACATTTCTATTAGGTGATGATCTTTAAATCTTAATCGTTTGTTAGAAGCAATATGGCGCTTTCAACAACGCTGGAATCCCAGAATTGCTCCTCACTCACTGCTTCTGCAAGCTGATCTTGTTCAATAGACCACTGCTGAAATTTATCAACGCTTGGGAAGTTGATGGTGCCATTTTCACTCACGGGAACCCAGCAAAATTCCTTGACATCTTCAGCCGTTTCACCGGTTGCCGCTGCGATGATCTCAATATTCCTGTCCGTCTTACCCAGGTTATATTGGCGTACGCCCTCGAGATAAGCTGCCATAAACCGGACACCGACATCCGGGGTTTTTTCCAACAATTGGTTGTTGAAAGCGATGATGCCTGATTGAAATGTGCCAAGGACATCCTCAGCGGTTGCCAGGATTGAAACATCTCCTGTCCTGAGCAAGCGGGTCAGATCTGGATCAGGGGCAATACTTCCGTCCAGGGACCCGGTATCAAACCCATCCATTTCTGATGCTGTCGGCAAATCGATGATATCAAGATCTTCAAAAGTTAATCCTCCCTGGCTGATATAGGAACTTAACAGGAAAGCAGCAGGGCCAGCAGTAGACGCAGAAAAAGTTAATCCATTCAAATCTTCTGGGGCAGTAACCTGTCCGCTGTCATACAGGTCCTTCCTGACAACGATTGCCTGGTAAGTGCAGGTTCCCGGTTCTGTATGGCCGCGGTCCGCGACGACTTTGATATTATCATCTACCTGGATTGCATTGATCAAACCGGCATTAAGCGTACCCGCATAAATATCGATCTTCCCTGAAGACAACATCGCGATTGAATCTGCTGCTTTTTTTGTGGTTACATATTCAATCTGGATCCCATATTTCGTGAAGTATCCCTCTTCTTCAGCAATGAAGAGAGGGGCATAACTTAAATTATCCGAAATGGTCATTCTCAGGGTAATGATTTCATCCGGTGAATCTTGGCCAGGCTGAGGCTTTCCGCATCCTCCCAGGAATATTATGAGAAGTAGAAGTGAAATTGAAAGCTTATATTTCATAATAGAACTCCTTTTTTCAGTAGACAAATTCACCTAATTCGACTATATTGACTCTTTTATTATTAATCTTCGGTTATTATCCAGCTTCATGATCAAGCAATATATTGAATATACCCAAATAACATTCAGACCAATAATTACAAGCCTTAATCATTATTGAGCAAAGCTAACCCTGCTTCAAGAATACTTTGATCCCAAAACTGTTCTTCAGTAAGCATCTCCTCAAGCTGCCCGGTTTCAACATTCCATTCTTGGTATTTATCTAAATATGAGAAGTTTATCCAACCATCTTCCCTGATCGGCGGCCAGCAGGCTGCTCTCACCAACTCAATATCCTGGCCTGTTTTTTCAACAGCCGCCTGCAAATTCTCCTCGGTTTTTCCTTCGTTATATTTCTTTACCCCTTTTAGGTAAGCCGCCATAAAGCGAGTCCCTAATTCTGGATCTTCATCTAATAACCTGGGGCCAAAGGCTAAAACGGAGGCCTGCAAGGGACCAATATCTTCCTCGGCTTTTGATAAAATAACAGCATTTCCATTCA
The DNA here is from genome assembly GCA_016841445.1 of Anaerolineaceae bacterium. Classification (GTDB taxonomy): domain Bacteria; phylum Chloroflexota; class Anaerolineae; order Anaerolineales; family Anaerolineaceae; genus Brevifilum. The sequence goes on along the minus strand of JAENZD010000002.1, from coordinate 598,746 downwards.
TCAACAGTCGTGTAAGATTGAATTCAGGCGTTACGATCGCATCGACGGACTTATTATTGAAGGCATCAATATAAGAAGAGCTTGGTATATTGGTTAATTCGACATCATCAAAGGTTAATCCCGCCTTTGCCAAATAAGCGCGGAGTTGGTAGCCAGTCATACCAGCAGTTGTAGCTCGAACCCGTATCCCTTCAAGGTCTGCAGCGTTGCGAACCGCACCGCTATCATAGAGATCTTTTCGGACAAGGATCGCCTGAAAAGTACAAGAATCCTCAATGACTTTCCCGCGATCTGCAACTACTTTTACGTTTGGTTCTTGAGCCAATATATTCATCAACCCCGTTGTGATTGACCCCGCATAAACATCCAGATCACCTGAAACGAGCAGCGGAACAGCTTCAGTAACACTGTTAAAATTCAAGAACTCAAGCTGAATGCCATATTCTTCAAAATAGCCTTCAGTTTGGGCAAAGTAGATCGGTGCATAGTTGATCTGGACGGAATCATTAATCGTCACCGTGGTCATTTCATAATCCCCATCAGGAGCCTGGGCTTCGTTTTTGGGTTGACAGGCATTCATCAAAAACACAATAACGATTAACGGAATCATCAAAACTTTTCTTTTATCCATCACAACCTCCACAACTAAAGACTTTTACATAATAAGTGTACCTAAGAAAGAAAGCAAAGCCCCGTATTGACTTTAAATTCAGAACGCTTTTTTTAATCTTCTCGAATTTTCATTCTATCATATTTCACTCTATTAATTATGCATACAAAATTGATATTGTTTTCGTTTGATTTTCTACTTAGATTGGATTTTTTATATAAATAATGAGCGCGATCCAAGGCAAGATCAACATTTCATTGTCTCAAGGACGGTAACCAGGCCTTCGCCAACCTGTAATTTTTCACGAACCACATCCCCTGTCAGGTTAATTTCCTGAGGTGATATTGATCCTATCAGAAGGAAGAATTTATAATTCCAAACATAAACTCGGAGAATATAAGGCGTGGGTTCAGATAATTGTTATTTATCTCACAATATAAGATGGGATTTTGTTGTTAATCAATTTAAGATTTTATATAAAATAGAGGCTGCCCTAAAATCAAAGGCAGCCTCTAATATCGAAATTTTATTTACTGATCTACTTTTATAAGCTACTCATTATTCAGCAAAGCTAACGCCGCTTCGAGAATACTTGGGTCCCAAAATTGCTCTTCTGTGACAGTTGCATCAAGGTGACCCATTTCTACATTCCATCGAATGAAAGGTTCCACATACGAAAAATCAATCCAACCATCTTCACGCATTGGCGGCCAACAGGCTTGCTCTAGCAGGTCAATACTCTCCCCCGTAAATCCTGCAATTGCTTGCAGGTTTTCTTCTGTCTTTCCTTCATTATATTTCTGAACGCCTTTGAGATATGCCGCCAAAAAACGAGCACCTAAATCAGGATCATCTTTAACTAACCGAGAGCCAAAAGCTAAAACTGAAGTCTGTAATGGTCCTACATCATCCTCACCTTTGGATAAAATTACGGCATTCCCGGTCATCATCAAGCGTGTCAGGACAGATTCAGGTGTCACAATAGCATCAACGGCTTTATTATTTAGTGCATCCACCAATGCAGACGATGGAATATCAACCAATTCAACATCATCAAAAGTCAACCCAGCAGTTGCAAGGTACACACCTAACTCATACCCTTTCATAGCCGATGCCGTTGCTGCGACCTTCCTACCTGCTAGATCTGCTGCCCCGCGAATTTCGCCACTTTCATAGAGATCTTTTTGAACAATAATGGCCTGGAAGGTACAGGCCCCCTCGATCATTTTCCCACGATCTGCCACAGCCTTAACATTTGGCTCCTGCCTAAAGATATTTAATAAACCCGCTGATATTGATCCCGCGTAGACGTCCAAATCACCAGAAACAAGCAAAGGAGGTGCATCAGTCACCTTTGTAAAAGTTAAAATCTCAAGCTCAATACCAAATTCCTCAAAATAACCTTCTGATTGCGCAAAGTAAATGGGTGCATAATTTACCTGTGCTGAATTATTAATGGTTACAGTGGTCATTTCATAAGATCTTTCAGTTTCTTGAGCAGCAACTGTCTCTTGCTCATCAGTAGATTCCATATCACTTTGAGATTGGCATCCACTTAAAACGATCAAGATAAGAACCAGTATGACCATCAAACTTTTCTTCGAAAACATAAAACCTCCTGAACTAATTTATTATAAATAGGATTGCCAATTAAGGACCCTCATTAAATCTATCATAGATCGCATATATTTATACCATCAAAATTGTAACTCTTTCAAACAAAACGGTATCTTATATTTCCCAACTTTACCAGATTGACATAAATTTGATTTATATTGATTATTTCTAACCCAAGGTGTCGTCCAACGCCAGACGAACTTGTTTCCCATCGTCCCAAGATAGGTAATAAAACGTCCATCCACCCATGTGTCTTCCACGGGGACTCTCAAAATCCTATATGAGGCACATACTTTGATGACAATGCTGTGATCGAAAAATTTCTTGGCATCCTTGAGACTGAGTTTTACAAGGATCAGGTTTTATCAACCCCTTGGAAACCTCATGATTGAACATGTAAACCAAATCAAAAAGAAAACCATTGAAGAATTATAAGTGAAGTAAAAAGACTGAGCGCTGTTCAATTCAGTACTCAGTCCATATTTTCTACCTGATTATTGATTAATCATCGGGGTGTCCTAAATTTTCCCAACCAACCTCTTTTATTGATTAACGACTTCGACCCCTTTGAGGGCTCTACTCATTATCAAGCAATTCCAATGCAGCTACTAATATACTTGGATCCCAAAACTGCTCTTCTGTTATTGTAAAATCCATCTGGCCAGTTTCAATATTCCACTGCAAGTAAGGTTCTAAAGCAGAAAAGTCAATCCAACCATCATTCCGAATTGACGGCCAACAAGCTTGCTCCAGCAGGTCAATATCTTCACCTGTCAAGCCAGCAATCGCTTGCAAATTTTCTTCTGTCTTTCCTTCATTATATTTCCGAACACCTTTTAGATATGCGGCCAAAAAACGAATCCCCAGTTCCGGATCATCCTTAATTAAGCGAGGGCCAAAGGCCAATATGGAGGTTTGCATTGGTCCTGCATCTTCCTCAAATCTGGAAAGAATGGCAGCATTCCCGGTCATCATCAGGCGTGTTAGGGTAAATTCAGGCGTCACGATAGCATCAACAGCTTTATTATTCAATGCATCGACCAAAGCAGAAGTTGGAAGAGTCACAATCTCTACATCATCGAAGGTTAATCCTGCCAAAGCGAGATATTTATCAAGCTCGTAACCTTTAATTGAATAGGTCGCAGCTGCAACCTTTAAACCTGCCATGTCTTCTGGGCCGCGTACTTGTCCGCTTTCATAGAGATCCTTTTGAACAAGAATCGCCGAGAATGTACAGGAATCATCCTCAGAGATTTTCCCGCGATCTGCTACCGTTTTTACATTTGGATCTTGTCTGAAAACGTTTAATATACCCGACGATATCGGGCCAGCATAAACATCCAAATCACCCGTAGCCAGCAATGGTACAGCATCTGGTGATATGCTGAATTCTACAATCTCAAGATCAATACCAAATTCATCAAAATAACCTTCTGATTGCGCAAAATAAATTGGCGCAAAAGTAACCTGGTTTGAACTATTAATGGTGACTGTCGTCATTTCATAGGATTCCGCGGCTTCCTGTTCAGCCGCGTCTGCTTCTGGCACATTAGCGGTTGTCTCACTTTGCTTTGATTGACACCCACTGATCAGAAGTATAATTAGGACTAAGGAAACCATTAAGGCTTTTTTCGTGCACATAATTAACCTCCAAGACTATAGAAAATATTTTATGAATAGTTCCAGAAAAAAATTGAAGTAACAAAAACTTTTTCTATCTTAATTTCACTATAATTTATATCATAAAAACTAAATTCTAAACCTTAATAAATTTTCTCATTTATAGATAGCATGAAGTAAAAATGTTCTGCTCATGAATAATTATTGGGATTAAGGTTCATGTGTTGTCCAATGCCATATAAACATATTTCCTTTAGTTCCCAGGTAGGAGATTGAACGTCCATATACCAGGATGTCTTCCTCTGGGACATCTGAAAGCCAGGGTTTGGCATGGGGTGCAATTACAATCCATCCTGAAGGATTATCTTTCACATAATCCATTGCTGAAATCGTATCATCCGTATTAATACTGTTCACATTGATGATCTTTACACCTGACAATGTTTTATCAACAATCTCACCATAATTTTGAATCGTATCTGTCAGCAGAATATCTCCCTCAGATATATTTTCATGAAGAAAATCTAAAGCAGGTTCAACGATGGAATGGGTTTCTCCGGTTACCGGTGAGCTTGGCCCACCAGTATAAGCAACCGCTTGATAAATTGCCTGATAATTTGTAAAAAATCCCAATACGATTACAATCCAAAGTAAGTTTCCCACCCACCTCCGGTTAATCACTTTTTGGAAGAAGGTGTATAGTCCATACAAAAAGACAGCCATAACAATCACATACCAGTAATGAGGAAGGACGCCATATCGAAACCCACCTCGCGGGATACGAATGGCTAAACCAACAACAAAAGTCACAAATGTCAGGAAAGAGAAGCTGGCAATGGTATCCGCTTTGTTATATTTCTTAAATAGAACTCGAAAAGCAATCAAAGCACCAAAGCCAACGATAATATAGCCCCAAAAGCCTAAGTAGTACCACTGCTGATTGGCCCCATCAAAAATAACACTTACATACCGGTTATTCCAACGGAAAAAATTAGAAGGGTCTGTCAAGATCCGCCGGAGGAAACCACTCCGATATAACACTAAAGCAAACGAAATCAGTCCGCCAAGGATCACAACCACATTGAGCCATTTAGACGTTTTTTGTTTTAATATCTTCAAAATAGCAAACAAACCAAAAACAGCAAAGATGGCTAAATTAATAATTAGAACTGAACGCCGGTCATAAATTGTATAGATCAAAATAAGCAGTAAAATGGCTGCTCGCAGCCAATTTTTCTTTATGTACTGTTTTGCGCTGTATTTCTCCCAATCAAGGAGATCAGCCAGCAGCCAACTGATCGTATAGAAAAACAATGGTGCAATTGCATATTCCCGGATGCTTTTTGAGACACCTATGATCCACGGGCTCAAGATGAATAAAAACACTGAGATATACCCGACTTTCTTGTTCATCTTTTTGGTCAGGGCATACAGCGGGAACATCGCTGCAATATTCAGAAGCACCATCGGGAATCGGGCGGCCCACAAGCTTTGTCCAAAGATTTTGATGCTCAAGAACACCGGCAGTGTGACTGTCAAAAATGCCCTTGAATAACCAAAAGCGCCTTCGGTTAATAATCTGTAAGCGGAATGGGTATGGGCATATTCATCAACATAAGGTGGGAGCTGACCGATATTGATCAAACGCAGCGTTAACCCAAGGACGAAACAAATTCCTAAGAAAATGATTGTGAACTTCCTGCTTGGTGCTGCTGGATCATCCCAAAATCGATTCCAGGTTTCTTTCACCCAGTATAGCATCATTATAGGTAAGGCCTCTTCTTGCTCGCTCTTGCCAGGTTCTAACCCACTCAAATATGGGATGATCTTTATGATGGAGATTACAGCGATCAGGGACAGGAACACAATCGCTGCAAGAGCTCCTTTCACAACAATTTGAATTTTTAAATTATTGATGTCTGCTAGCTCAAGGTAATAGCTGCGAAGGAGGATGACCAGGATCAGGTTAGCAAACGCAAGTAAAAAAACAACAAACCAGATAGCACCCCGGCGGTTTCTTTCTGAGACAATACACAAGATCTGTAAAGAAAATGTGGTTAACAAAAGTTCAATTAATGGAACAATAATCAGGTGAAGGCGTGAATCCGAGATATAAATTGGGAAAGAGAAGTATTTTCCAGCAATCAGCCAAAACAACGATGCTAAAAGCGGCAGCCCCAATACGAGATAGAAAATCAGGGTGAACTTTTTAATAAATTTGCAGACTTTGTCCATCTTATCCTGGAATCTCCTTTAGTAAAGAATTTAATTATAATCTAATCCTATTATTGATTAGGAGAAAAATAAAAATTCTTTCAAGAACCGATTTTGAAGAACTCATCCATGCGTCTTCAATCCTAAATCTTTGAGCATATAAGTATACTATTCCTGAGAATGAAGATATCGATAAGCAAGTGGTATCTTCAAACCCTGAAAGGATTTTAGGGGTATGATTGTATGGCATTATCAAACTTTAATATTCAATCTATAATTGTTATAATAAAGAATCAATTGGCTGAAACTAAAATCGATGGAGTTATAGGGAATTGACGGAAAACAAATCAAAAACAGATCATTTGCGGCAAACAGTCATTGAACCTTCACCAAAATGGCGTTTGATCGACTTTAGAGAATTATGGGAATACCGTGAGCTGCTGTTCATGCTGGCATTGCGGGAAGTACAGCTCCGCTACCGCCAAACTTTCCTGGGGGTTGCCTGGGTAATACTACAGCCTCTTGTGACGACCGTAATTTTTACATTTATCTTTGGCAGGCTGCTGGGCGCTGGATCAGATGACATCCAATACGAGCTTTTTGCCTTCGCTGGTTTGATCCCATGGAATGTTTTTTCCCAATCCCTTCAAAGGGGCGGGGTCAGCCTGACACGGGATATCCGCTTGATCACCAAAATTTTCTTCCCGCGTGTGATCATCCCGATTGCCAACGCCATTTCCACCCTGGTTGATTTTGGTGTTTCTTTCATCATCCTGATTGTTCTATTGCTGGTTTACCAGGTTCCACTTTCCATATCCATCCTGAGCCTGCCACTACTGCTGGTTTTAACCCTGATGTTATCCATTGGTGTAGGCGTGATCTTCGCTTCCTTGAATGTCTATTATCGGGATTTCACTTATGTGTTACCGTTCTTGATCCAGGTCTGGATGTATGCCTCTCCCCTGGCTTATTCTTCAAACCTGATCCCGGAATCTCTGAATTGGATTTACGATCTCAATCCCATGGTTGGCATCATCGATGGTTTCCGTTGGGCAATATTTGGGACAATCACTTTCCCCATGAACGCCCTGATCTACTCCTTCGTGACCTCCCTGGTGATCTTTTTCCTGGGTATGTTTATCTTTCGTCGACTGGAACGCAGTTTTGCGGATGTGATTTAATGACCGAACTTATCTTGAAATGTGAAAATTTATCCAAACAATACCGCATCCGTCCAACCAAAGGCATGGGGTGGCGCCGAAACCAGCGCGTTTTAGTGGATGACATTGCCCAATTTACGAACTTATTCCGGGGCAAAAAACGCAACAATCATAAAGTCTCATTTTGGGCATTGAAAGATGTTTCTTTTGAAGCCCGCCGCGGGGACATCCTCGGTGTAATTGGTTCCAACGGGGCCGGGAAAAGCACATTACTGAAACTCCTCAGCCGGGTGACGGAACCGTCCCATGGGCGAGCCATCATCAATGGCCGTGTTGGTTCTTTGTTAGAAGTGGGGACTGGCTTTCATTCCGAGCTGACCGGGCGTGAAAACATCTTCATCAGCGGTGCTATTATCGGCATGTCTCGGGCTGAGATCAAGAACAAATTTGACGAAATTGTCGCCTTTTCGGGTGTTGAAAAGTTTTTAGATACTCCTGTCAAACGTTTTTCCTCGGGGATGGAAGTACGGCTTGCTTTCTCTGTGGCAGCCCACCTGCATCCGGAATTGCTGCTGGTGGATGAGGTGCTGTCAGTCGGGGATGCTGCATTCCAGCAGAAAAGCCTGGCAAAGATCAAAGAGGTTTCTGAAAACGGCGGTGTGATCCTTTTTGTCAGCCACAACATGACCACCATTGCCTCTTTATGCACAAAAGCTATCGTCCTGGACCACGGCAACGTGATCTATGAGCTTGGGAATGTCCCGGGTGCGATTGAATACTATCTCAATTTCGCCAAGCAAGCCCAGCTCAAACATAAAGCTGAATCCAAATTCACTCAAAAATCGACCCTTGTAAAGATCAACGACTTCAACCTGATCGACGCGAATGGCATTACGCTGGATACCCTCACGAGCGGAGCACCTGTTGACTTCATGATCGATTACAGCATTGACCCTGCAGTCAACTTGGAAGACATCGGCTTCACCATCCTGATCAAAACCCTGAATGGTGATGTGATCGCCAACCTCAGCAGCTTCAAAGAAATGAGAACTTTTGGAATCTCCAACCCGAGCGGTCAGGCATGCTGTGCGATTGAGCATCTTCCGCTTGCTCCTGGGACGATCACGATGTCCCTGGTTGTTGAGCGAAAGGGAGAAGTGCTGGAGATGATTGAAGATGTATTTGTGGGCGAAGTGGATCGCGGCGGACACCTGCGAGAACACATCCTTAAAGAACGCCAGGGCTGGGTGGAAATTGAGCACGATTGGCGAATGGGATAAAAACAGCTCATAAAGCAACCTATTTACCTTCCGTGTTTTCTGTGTAAAAGCGCAGACAAGTAACCATTTGATTTTTTATGATATGATATTTTCTTGGAGGATATTATGCGACCTGACTGGGATTCATACTTCATGAAAATTGCTTATTCAGTGTCTGAGCGCAGCACCTGCGACCGGGCTTTTGTGGGCTGTGTACTGGTACGTGACAAGCGCATCCTGACCACGGGCTTTAACGGTTCCCCCTCCGGGCAGCCCCATTGCGATGAAGTCGGGCATTTGCTGGTGGAAGGGCACTGCATCCGCACGATCCATGCCGAAACCAATGCCATCATCCAGGCTGCCTTGCACGGCGTTTCAACCAAAGGCTGCACCTGCTACGTGACCCATTTCCCATGCATCAACTGCACAAAAGTACTGATCAATGCCGGTATCTCACGTTTGGTTTACCATGTTGCCTACCGCGTGGATGAAAATGCATTGGAATTTTTAAAAATGGCAAACGTTGAGATCTGTGGATTGGAATTCGCCAACGGGGAATACGATTAAATCATTGGATGCACGAGCGGACCTCAGTGTCCGCCCGTAACCATGAGCCATCGGGTCGAAACAGAGATCGACCCCAACAAGAGATTATCTGTTTCGGTGAACAACCCCCTTTACCCTTTCAGTTTTATTACGAAACGGCATTTTCCGTAGGGGCTAAGCTGTGCATTTGCCCCCTATCGAGGTCGCCTATGCCCTTGTTTTAACCTACCAGCAGGGACCTCTGCCTACCCAGGGGCCGGTTTTTCCATCGATGGTATTAACCGAATAATAATAACCACAAGAATCAAAGCAGCTCATCCCCACAACACAAGAGCCATCAGAATATTCACGGTATTCAGTTTCGCAATTCAACCCTACACCCCGAGTGGTACACCCTGGTGGGGTGGCTGCCCATGTGATATCGTTTGCTGTAAAATCAGCTCTCGGCCAGATGAAACCAGCAGGTGTGGGCGTGGGTGGGAGTTTATCCAGTGTGGTTGAAAAATCACCCTCATAAACAAGCACTGTTTTGCCTTCATCAGCGAAGAATTCAAAAGACTTCCAATCTGTTCCAAATAAATCCTCTTCTGCCCGACATACCAGTAAATTTTCCTGTTCTGGTTCAGTTTCACATGCCAGTTCAACACCATCCACTGTCCCATAGTAAGATGCTGCTACCCCTGGCACAATGAAATAGAAAATCGTTTCATCTTTATAAGCTAAAGCTTTGAAAACCCGGGCCAGATCAAAACCCATGAACTGCGTGGGCAGCATCGTGGGTGCAATGGTCGCAATCAGGGTGTTTGTCGGGGTGGGGTTGGGTGTATTCGTGCTTGTTTCAACAGGTTTCTCTGTTTCGGTTGGAAAAGCCGTAGGGGAATCTGCTTCAGGAGGTTGTGTTTGTTCTTCTTCCTCAACCTCTACTTGTGATATTTCTGCCGTTGGCTGGGGCTGGCAAGCTGACATGAATAAAATGATAACCAATAAAACAAATTTTAGAGAACGGCGACTCATAGAAAACCTCTCATTAATGAATAAGTAAGTGTAGTTATGCTTGATAAAACTAGCAGTAATACAGCCCTATTTTACTACAAATGACTTAGGCATGAATTTCCACATTTTTTATAATTCAATTAAACAAACACCTCCCCAGGTTGGAGGTGTTTATCATCTGCTCAATTAATACAAAAAGAAACAACGTCTCTTATGCCGCTTTAATTAATTTAAGCGTGCTTGCAGCAGCGTCCTTGGAACCAATGGTGGGCTCATATTCCAAACCAACAAACTTGTCATATCCGCTTGCCTTCAATGCTTTGATAATATTCTCATAATTCAGCTCGCCAGTGCCCGGTTGGTGCCGACCAGGGACATCCGCCACATGCACATGACCAACGGCGTCGATGTCCTTGGTCAGCCGTTGGATGATATTACCCTCTGTCACCTGCTGGTGGTAAATGTCAAAAAGTAGGCGGATGTTCGGGCTGTTAATTTTCCGAACCAATTCGATCCCCTGTTGGGAATGTTCAAGCCAGTAGCCGGCATGATCAACCTGTGTATTCAAGGGTTCCATCACGAGAGTTACACCTGCTTTTTCGGCATGAGGCGCGATCTCGGTCAGACCCTCTAAAACGCTGTTGTATTTTTCTTCTTCTGAAAGTTCGGGGAACTGATACTTTACACTGCGATCATCACCTAACTCGTCGGTCAGCAGGAACATCGCTTTGCAATTCAATTCTTGTGCTAAATCGAGCGATTCTTTTATCCCGCTGATGAAATCTTTGCGATGAGCAGGATTGATCAGGGTCCCACCACGGTTGGATTGGAAAGCAGCAATCTCAAGGCCTGTTTCTTCGACCACTTTTATGAGTGAAGGAATATCCTTGTTGTCCCAATTCCAAAACTCGATCCCATCAAATTCCTGTTCTGCAGCAAGTCTAATCCGATCCAGGAAAGGAACTTCTGTGTAAATCATTTCAATACAAACGGATACTTTCATCTTTTTCTCCATAAGATCACGCTATGTGTGCAGCAGTTTTGGTCAGTTCTACAGCAAACGCCAGATCATCTCGCGCTTCCTGAGCACTTGTTCGGGGTTCTGAACCAGTCAGGAGGCATTCATAAAAATGCTGCCATTCCCGGCGGAATGCTTCATCATAGGAGGATACAACCTGCTTTCGAACAGCTGCCTTGCCTTTATTTTTACGGATATTCAAGGTTGTCGCAGCATTCTTGAGATATGGGAATGGGAAACTCAACTCGAGAGAGCGGTTGGATCCATAAAATGTAATCTGCTCATCCCAATCGTTCAAGGTCACCAGGTTACCTGATTCCCAAACAAGATGAACCCCGTTTCTGTACTGCATCAACCCGGTAACAAAATTGCTGTCAAATAAATCCGCGGTTAAGATCCTTTCAGGCAGGCCATATAGACCACGCAAGGCATTAATATCATGGATACAGAGGTGGATCATGATATCATGTGCATCCAATAAATCCATTCGGTCCTGTCCGATATCCTCAAGCATATCCATCTGGATCTCTTTTATTGAATCTTTCAAACTTTCCGGGTCAAGATCAGCTGCTTTAACAAGGTCATAAATATCCCGGTTGATCTTATAGGTTCCGGCAAATTCATGAACACGAATCATATGAACTTTTTCTATTTCAGTGACCATCTGCTGCATCACTTCATATGCCGGGTCATAACGTTTCATGTAGCCTACCATCAGCTTGACATTATTCACTTTGGCTGAATGTGCCATTGCATCAGCCTGACGCAGGTTCAATGCAATCGGTTTTTCCACGAAGACGTGTTTCCCATTTTCCATAGCCGCCAGTGCTGGCGCCGCATGGTTCTTATTGGTCACTAAAACAATGTCAATGGAATCATCTTTAACCAAATCCCCCACATCGGTAAACCGCTTTGAGATGTGATATTTTTCTCCCAGTCGATCAACTACCGTCGGGGATAGATCACAAATGGATTCAATATCGAATTTGGGTGATTCCAACAAGAAGGGAATGTGACTGATCTGCGCTATTTCTCCACATCCCACAATACCAACTTTAAATTTCTTTGTCATCGCAAATTCCTTTCGCAATTTTTCTCTATTTCTTTAGCTCGTGTATGGTGTACATGATTCCCGAATGATCAACGTCGTATCCAGCACAATCCGTTTATACTCAGGTTGAAGATCTTTCTTACGTTTCTGATCTTCCTTTATCTTAATTTTTTCAATAAGCAGTTCTATCGCCAGATCCGCCATTTCTTTTACTGGTTGTCCGATCGTCGTTAATTGAGGAAAAACATACCTGGATAAGGGTGTGTTATCAAAACCGACGACTGAGTAATCATCCGGAACATTGAACCCAGCATCTCTGATTGCTCGTGTCGCACCAATTGCCATCATGTCATTGCAAGCGAATATAGCTGTTGGCTGTTCAGGTAACTCCAACAAAGCTGCCATTTGTTCTTCTCCGCCGTTATAGCGAAAATCACCCATCATTAATAGCTCTTCATCAAAGGGTATACCTGCTTCATCCAAAGCCTGCAGATACCCATCCACCCTCTGGGCACTGGGCCGGATCAAAGATGGCCCTGAAATACAAGCAATACGTCTATGTCCAATTGAGATCAGGTAGCGCGTAGCCTCATAACCCCCCTTAAAGTTGTCAATGAGAACAACATCAGAAGTTACGCCCTCTGATTCCCGGTCTGTGACCACAATGGGTATATCATCTTTATTCGGATTATCCTTAAAGCTTTTATACACACCAGATGAAAAGAATATCAAACCATCCACTTGTTTGGAAATCAATCCGTTCACATACTGTTCCTCTTTTGCTAAATTTTCATCAGTGTTACAAAGAATGACGTTGTAGCCATGTTCAAATCCCTTATCTTCAATCTCCCGTGAAAATTCTGCAAAATAAGGGTTCAGAATATCCGGTACCACCAACCCGATTGTTTTTGTTTTTCCACTCCGCAAACTGCGCGCGATGATATTCGGGCTGTATTTCAGGTCTTTCATCGCATCAAAAACCCTTTGGGTCAGTTTTTCGCTGACAAATCGGGTTCCATTGATGACATGAGAAACTGTAGTGATAGATACACCAGCATGTCTAGCCACATCTTTGATTGTTGCCATCTAACCTCCCTTTACGAAAGATTATTTTTCAGATTTAGAAGATTACACCCGAGACAAGAATAATGTTTGCATATGGTGTACATTCACCCGTCCTAATTACTGCGCGACAGGTCCCGGTCAGGTTTTTGAATTCTGGATGGGGTTTATATTCTACATCTACGTCATGAAAGAGATCCAGTAAAAATGCGTTCATCTCGGGATTCATTTCCTTGATTTCTTCTGCTAATATAATACCCTCGATTTCCATTTCATTTGCTAAAGCTGTTAAAACCTGGCGAAAATTGGGAATGCCGGGCACAACCGCAAGATCGATTCTTTGTACGGAGCTTGGGATCGGCAATCCTGCATCACAAATAGTTAACCGGTCCAAATGTCCCATGCCTGAAATCACTGACGAGATTGGTTGATTGAGTATGCCCTTTTTTTTCATCTTCTATTTTATTTCCTCGTTGTTTCAATAGGTTTTTATTTTATTTCGTCTAAACGTACCCAGCGCCGTTCTTTACCGCTCAACAATATCGCCTCTATCACTCGGGCTATATAGTGTCCTTCTTCAAAAGTGGCAAAATCGGGTTTATGACTGTGGAGTTTTTTTCCTTGTTTAATAAATTGGTAAAATGCAAAAACTGTATTCCGCATCGCATCATTCCACCCTTCCGGATGTCCTGCTGGCATATAGGTATAATCATGAACTTGCTGTGCCATGAAATGTGGATTCCGGATGACCAATTCATTATTAATGTCCCGGTTTCCTTTCCACATCCTGTCGGATGTCTCCTGGTTCCAATAATAAGATGCCTTAGAGCCATTAACCTCCAGGTTAAGGTGACATTTTCGTCCAGCGCAAACCTGGCTGCAGTGAAAAAGGCCAGTCACACCGTTCTCGAATTTTACCAGCACACCCGCATAATCCTCGGTTGTGACTGCCACATCCTCGTATTCCATATCTTCTACAATCGCATAGGTTTCAACTTCCATAACGGGTTTCTTCCTGGTCGGCAAAACGGTCACAACATCAGCACAAACTTCGCATATTCTTGATCCCAGCACGGTTTGTGCGGTATCAATCCAGTGGGAACCTATGTCAGCAACACACCGGGAGGGACCAGCAAACTCTTTCACAACCCGCCAGTTGTAATCTGTGTCATACAGCAGCCAATCCTGAAGATATGATCCATGGACAAGATAAATATCGCCAATCTCGCCGTTCTTGATCCGGTGCTTCATATCCTGCACCAAGGGTGTCATTCGGTAGCAGAAATTGATCCCGGCAACGATCTCGGGATATTCACTTAAGGTTGCCATCATTTGAGCGGATTCATCGGCGTCCAACCCTAGAGGCTTCTCAGAAAAAACATGTTTTCCAGCCCGGATAATCTTCTGATTGACTTCCAGGTGAAGATGGTTGGGTGTGCAGTTATGGATCGCATCAATTTCAGGATCATTAATTAGATCGTTGAAATCTTCATAGCATTTTTCAACACCAAATTGACCAGCCCTTTGTTTTGCCTGGTCAAAATTGACATCGGAAACCGCGCTCAATTCGACCCCGCCGATGCGCCTGATGGCATCTATATGCGCCACCCCAATAAAACCCAATCCAATGAGCCCAACTTTAAGTGACTTCATTATTTTTCTCCTATCCTCTAACATACCGCAGTACATCTATTAATGATTTTTTATCATCATATGTTGGCCAGTATTCAAAACCAAAAAATTTGTTGTATCCAGATTCTTCTATCGCATTTAGAACAAAGGGGTAATTTGTCTCACCTTTATGCAGCTCATGCCTCCCGGGAACGCCAGCACTGTGGAAATGACCAATAAAACCAATATTATTGGTGACATTGTTCACCAAATTGCCTTCCATGATCTGCATATGATAACAGTCATAAAGCACTTTGATCGAAGGACTGTTGACCGCTTTAACAATCTCAAAGCCAATATAGGAGGAATCAAGATAATAGCCTTTATGATCATACAAAGAATTAAGTGGTTCAATTACAATCACAACTTCTTCTCTTTCGCAAATCTCCGCAATCCTTTTAAGATTTTCAATGAGTAATGATTTCTGACTGTCAGCCTTACATTCCAATTCGCCGGATAACCCGATGAATGTTGAACATCCCATATCCTTTCCAAATGGGATCGATTCCTGAATATTCTTTTCAACGATTTCATATGGGGAATTCAAGCGGTAAGCCCAGCTTTCTTTAAGTCCGCAAGCTGCCACAGGTAAACTGTTTTCCTGAGCAATTTTAGCTATTTTTTTTGAATCATAGACTGAAGGATCCCAGAGCTCTATTGCATCAGCTCCGCATTCTTTGGCTAGTTTTATTCGATCACAAAATTCATAATTTTCAAAAATACATTCGAGGCATACCGAAAACTTCATCACCAACTCCTTATCAGTCTCTTTCTATAAAGTAAGAATAATTCAATGTTTTTTCTTACCTGCCCTGCAAATAGATGCAGGGCAGGCTTTTCGTAGATAGGTTTACTCTGCGGTAATGAATTTATCGAGGTATTCTTGTGCATTTTCGATGGTGACTGCAACACCACCGGTTTTAATCCACTTGTCAACAGTGCCGCCATCTAAATAGGTCTTGACAGCTTTAACAGCTTCGGAGCCCTGGGCTGGCAGGTCCTGTGAGAGGGTCGCCAGGATTTGGCCGTCTAAGATCGCCTGAAGGCCTTCAGGTGCACCATCGAAACCGGAAATCAGAATCTCATCTGCTCGACCGGCAGCTTCAATAGCATTATAGGCACCAATCGCCATTTCATCGTTTAGGGCGATCACAAGGTCAATATCATCAAATTGAACCAGGAAATTTTCCATTGTCTCCTGAGCCTGTGCTCGTGAGAACTTGGCTTCCTGGTCTGCCAACACCGTCACTCGGTCATCACCATCCAGAACTGAGTAGATGCCGGCGATGCGATCAATTGAGGTCTGTCCAGCCATGTTACCATTCATGACGATCACATTGATGGGTTCGCCAGCTGGGAACTGTTCCAGCATGTACTCCGCAACCACTGCACCGCCAGCCTCATTCTCAACGCCGATGAAGGACACATAGTCATCTTCATTTTCAACAAATGCACGGGTATTGGTGAAGAACACAGGGATGCCTGCTTCGTTGGCTTTCTCAATCGCTGGGACAATACCAGCTGAATCCACCGGGGCAACGATGATTGCGTCCACACCTTTTTCAATCTGGTCTTCAAAGATCTGGAACTGCTCTTCAGCATCCTGGGTGTTCAGGGGGGAGATCTCAGTCACATTAACGCCGATTTCTTCACCCATAGCAATAGCTGACGCTGAAAGGTAGCGCCAACCCGCTGAGGTGTTGTCCTTGAGGATCAGGGTTACTTCATAGGGTTCAACAACCGCTTCAGGTTCTTCCACTTCTTCAGTTTCGCCGCTGATGAATTTATCAAGGTATTCCTGGGCATTTTCAGCTGTAACTGCAACGCCACCAGTCTTGATCCACTTGTCAACGGTGCCGCCATCCAAATATGTTTTGACAGCTTTAACTGCTTCAGAACCCTGAGCTGGTAGATCTTGCGAGAGGGTCGCCAGTATTTGACCGTCTAAGATCGCCTGCAAGCCTTCAGGTGCACCATCGAAGCCGGAGATCAGGATCTCATCTGCCCGGCCGGCAGCTTCAATAGCATTATAGGCACCAATCGCCATTTCGTCATTCAGGGCAAGCACCAGGTCGATTTCATCGAATTGAACCAAGAAGTTCTCCATAGTTTCCTGAGCCTGAGCCCGGGAGAATTTGGCTTCCTGGTCCGCTAATACCGTCACGCGGTCATCGTTGTCCAGCACCGAGTACATACCTGCAATACGGTCAATGGAAGTCTGTCCAGCCATATTACCATTCATCACAACGACATTGATCGGATCGCCAGCTGGGAACTGATCCAGCATGTACTGCGCAACCACTGCGCCGCCTGCTTCATTCTCAACTCCGATGAAGGACACGTAGTCCTCTTCGCTTTCGACAAAGGCTCGGGTGTTGGTGAAGAACACCGGGATACCTGCTTCGTTGGCTTTCTCAATTGCGGGCACAATCCCAGCAGAATCCACCGGTGCGACAACGATCGCGTCCACACCCTTTTCAATCTGGTCTTCAAAGATCTGATATTGCTCTTCAGCGTCCTGGGTGTTCAGGGGAGAGATCTCAGTCACATTGACACCAATTTCTTTACCAGTTTCAATCGCTGATGCAGAAAGATAGCGCCAGCCTGCAGACGTTGAATCCTTAAGGATGAGAGCGACATCATATGTCTCACCTTCCGGTTCTGTTACAACTTCCGGTTCTTCAGTTACCTCTGTCACATCAGCAGGTTCTTCTTTTGCGCATGCACCAAGCACAAGGCTCAGGGTCAATAAAAATATTGCTAATATCCAAATTTTCTTTTTCATTTCTTTAAATCTCCTAGTTTATTGATTTGGCAAAACGTTTTCTTTTTGAAACAGTTAATATTCGATTGGGCCTCCTTCTTATTCATGATCTAAGGATATTGAGATTTCCTAATTTTTCTTCTTAGCATAGCTTCGGTCAACCAGAACACCAATAATGATGATCAAACCCGTAAATCCCATCTGCCAGTCGGAATCAATTCCTAGCAAATTCATACCATTTGTGACCAGTGTCAGCAGCAACGCTCCGGCAATTATCCCAAACACATTGCCCTTTCCCCCATTAAAGGAAATGCCGCCAATGGCTGCAGCTGAAATTGCCTGTAAGGGGAAATCTAATCCGATATTTGCTTCAGCGGCATTCAACCGTGAGAGGTAGATAATGCCGCCAAAACCAGCGATCAATGCAGAGAGCATGTAAGTAATCACCATCGTCTGTTTTACATTAATACCGGAATACTTCGCAGCTTCTTTGTTTGAACCAACCGCATAGATGCGCCGGCCAAAAGTGGTTTTATTCAACATAAATCCAACGACCAGCAGCAACAACGCAGCAAAAATAACAGGCATTGGGATGCCAAATAAGTACCCTCCACCGATGAACTGGAAAACTTCGGTGAACCTTGCAAAAACAATGCCTTTTGACAAATAATAGGAGTACCCACGCGTGATTTGGTCCATGGCAAAGGTCGCAATGAAAGCAGGTAAACCCACATAGGCTACGCTCAGTCCATTAATGGAACCAACCACAGCACTGATAACCAAGATCCCAACAATCCCGATGACCATCTCAGGAATAGACCTTCCCTCCTGAAAGAACTGACCAAACATCATTGTAGATAGGGCTATGACTGACCCAATCGAGAGATCAATCCCCGAAACAAGCATTGTCAATGCCATACCTGTCGCCAGGATCAGATTAAGGGATGCCACCCGAAGGACATTAAGTAAATTTGCAACTTTAACAAAATTCGGAGACAGGATAATAAGCACAAGAAAAATGATCAGCAAAACGAAAACCCGAGAAAGCTCTTCAATGTGTTCACGAAAAAATTTCCCAACCGAAGATGACAAGTCCTTAAACTTTTGAAGTGGTATTTTTTGACCCGCAACTTCACCAGGTGTGAAATCCGTGTTTGGGTTTTTATCCATAATTATTTTTCCTCAGAACGTAGGGCATCGATTGCGACAATGGCTGCCATCACCAGGCCTATCGTGATCATTTGGATAGAGTTCTGCATGCCGATCAAGTTGAGACCGTTTCGCAGTGCACCAATCATAAATGCACCCACCAGTGTATGTAAGGGTGTGCTCTTCCCACCTTCTAGGGCTGCGCCTCCTACAACCGCGGCTGCAATCCCATCAAACTCCATACCTAACCCTGTTGAAGCAATGGATGAGGCCAACCGGGATGCCAAAACCACACCTGCAATTGCTGCTAAAAATCCATTGATCAGGAAAACTAAGAAACGGGTCCGGTCAACATTGATCCCAGAAAGTACAGCTGCCTCATTATTGCCGCCAATGGCATAGATATATGTACCAAATCGCGTATGCTTCATTAATATCTGGAAAATGATATAAAGCGGAATAAGAATTAACATGGAAATCGGCAGGATGCCAATCGAACGTTCGTTTATCGTGACATTTAGAAGAGAGCCGCCCCCAATAAACTTGAACATGTCATCCTTTACCCGGATCGAGGTTCCTGAACCAATCACTCGGGCCAGGGTTTCACCTACCCGCATCATTGCCAGGGTAATAATAAATGCCGGGATCTTCGTTTTTGAAAGAATCAGGCCATTAATTGCCCCGATAATTAAACCCATGATGAGCGCAGCAACTATCGCGATGATGATCAATAAAACAGGATTGGAATCCCGGATCGCATTTAATACAGGCAAATCCCAGATCAGTACCTTACCAGCCACCATACCTGCAGCTGCTACCGTACCCCCTAAAGACAGGTCAACACCCGTGGAACAGATCGCCAGGAACGAAGCCAGGGCAACAATACCCACACCCGAAGAAACCTGGACGATGATATTCATCATATTGGAAACAGTCATGAACTTATCCGTCAGGAGTGAAAAGAGCACAAGGATGACGACCCACAGGATAATCGTGATTGGAAGTTTCGAAATAACCTCTCGATAAGAGGTCTTTTTATTGGCGTTTTGAGCCTCTATCATTATTCTCTCCCTCCGACCGCATAAGCGATAACCTCTTCCTGGCTTGTGGTGTATCCATCCAATTCCTTGACGATATGTCCATCCCGCATGACATATACTCTATCAGACATCGTCATGATCTCAGGAAGGTCAGAGGAGATCATCAAAATTCCTACTCCCTGTGATGCCAATTCATTGATCATATTATGAATTTCCTCTTTCGCACCGACATCAATCCCGCGTGTAGGTTCATCAAAGATGATGAAACGTGAATTTGTACATAACCACTTCGCAAGAATTACCTTCTGCTGATTGCCACCTGAGAGAGCGACAACGTTTCGGGTTACGTCCGGTGTCGCAATTCGAAGCTGGTCACGGTAATCCATTGCTATCGTGTGTTCCTTCTTTTCATTGACGATCCCCGATGGGAACAACTGCTTGAGACTTGCATGTGTAATATTTACTTTAACGGGCAAGTCTGAAGATAATCCATACCGCTTACGATCCTCAGACAAAAATCCCATTTTTCGTTTGATACTCTTTATAGGTGACACACCTGCTCTCTGCCCTGAGATTAAGATTTCGCCAGAGTCTTTTTTCGAGATCCCATAGATGACCTGTGCAAGTTCAGTCCGCCCCGACCCAACCAGGCCGGCAAGGCCAACAATCTCCCCTTCATGAACTTTTAGATTGATATTTCTTAAGATGTCGCCATGTGAAACATTTTTGACTTCAAGAACAACTTTCTCAGTAGCCGTGTTTTTTTCACGGATACGCACCTTACTGATCTCCCGTCCCACCATCATCCTGATCAGTTCGTCAAGTTCAGCCTCTTCAGCAGCACGAGTACCAATGGTTTGTCCATCTCGAAGAACGGTGATCCGGTCACCAACCTCTTTTAATTCTTGCATTCGATGAGAAATGTAAATGATGGATACACCGTTCTCTTGAAGGCTCTTGATAATACTGAAGAGGGTTTCAATTTCGTGTTCACTCAGCGCGGCTGTCGGCTCGTCCATCACCAATATTTCAGCGTTAACGGATAACGCTTTCACAACCTCAACCAGTTGTTGATGCGCAACTCCCAATGAGCTGACCTTCGCATTCGGATCAATATCTGAATGTAAGAAATCCAGCAAACGCTTTGATTCTTTTATCAGCTTGCGCATATCGATCAGACCAAATTTGTTTCGCGGTTCTCGACCCAGGAAAATATTCTGGGCTACAGTCAGATTGGGTACCAGGTTGAATTCCTGGAAAATGATTGCGATGCCACGTTCCTGCGCTTGTTTTGTGTTACTAATTTTTACTTCTTCGCCATGCAGGATGATTTTCCCATCATCCGGTTGGTAAACCCCGGTCAAAACTTTCATTAACGTAGATTTTCCTGCACCATTTTCTCCAATCAGGACATGGACTTCATTCTTTTTTAGATCAAATGATACATCATCTAGCGCAACCACACCAGGAAATGCTTTGGTGATATTTTCCAGAGATAGTATTGTATCGGACACAAATTCCTCCAGGGGATTGAGTGAGAAATGAGGATATGATTAAGGATCAGACCCTCATTTCTTCATCAAACAATTTCCAGAATACCGGGTCGCAGGTAATCCACACCGTCAATCGTATCCTTGATCGCTGGGAAAGATACAGGATAAGTGATGAAGAGCGGACCTTCCTCTGTAACGATAAAACCGTCTTCTGTCTTCGTTCCTGTGATGCTTGGGTTATAACCGTAGCATTGATGGAGCTGGATGATTCTATGGTTGTCATCATTAATCAGATAGAAACCATTGGTGTAGCTCTGAGGACCACCCTGATGATGAACTTTCCACATGTCCGGATACCCGAAATCGGCATACATTTTCTTTGCCAGGTTGTAGGGAACAATATCATCAACCCCCGGTTTGGTAACAGCTGCCATCGCATTCTCAATTGCTACCGTCTTTTTATACTGCTCTTGGAGATCTGCTGGAATTTTACCAAAATGGACAAACCGAGTTATCTTTGTGATCAGCCCTTTATATCGGGCATTGCAGGAGATCATTAGATATTTTTCGAGTTTTTTCTCTGTTGGGATAGGATGGCGATATTTGTAGATCCGGTCATCGGCTACAACCAGGAAAAGAACCGGATCCAAGCCATTTTCCCACATCTTCGCACCCAATCTGCCAGCAACCTCAATTTCAGAATCACCAGGTTTAATCGTTTCCATAAAGCTTTCGATGGTTTTTGAATAAACTTTTCCAAGATGGAGATATCGGCCAATTTCATTATCCGTCAGGACCATTTCCATTGAGCGTAATACTTCGTTTGCATCGCTCGCACGGTCTAATGGAATATCAGCAGCAAATGGGCTATCCTCACCAATCAGGTCGTTGATGAATTCCATTGTGCGGTTCTCAAACCACCACATTGACCGCTCCTCAAAACCAAGCTGATCAAGCAATTCCTCATCCTTAAAACGTTGAGTTTCAATATTATTGCAGATAAAGTACTGCCCCTCCAATGTGATGAAGATCGCACAGACACCATCCTCAACAAATCGCGTAACAATATTATCTCCACCCGCAGTTATCCAGGCAAAGTGTTCTTGCTTTGAGATATAAATCCCTTTGAGATCATGGGTGATCATATGTTGACGGAGCGCAATAATTTTTCCATCAATTTCAGCTTTCCTGCCTTGCACAGATAGATCCTGCTCAAAGTGCATCATGATTTTCTTCCTCCTTTTATTAATTTTGGACTAAATTCCGTTACAGAGAATTTTTATATACACTAAAATATTTAAAATATACCATGTAAAACATTTGCGCAATCGTTTTCGTATCTAATTTGATTCTATAAAACAATTAACAAATTGTCAAGTATTTTAACGATGAATTTTTGAATGTTTAACAAAACCGCAAGGAAATATCTTTTAACAAGCAGGTTGAGGTGACCTTGTGCCGCCTCAACCTGCTTCCCTTATTGAATTGATTTAAAATTCTTCAACTTCGTATCCAAGATAGTTCGTAAGGGCTTCCCTTAATGCTTTTTCAACTGGAGCAATTGTCAGGCTGACATGATGGCGGTATCCGTTCTTGCAGACTCCCAGCAGCACTTTTTGGAGGTTCGGGATTTCAACTACCCCAGCACACCCAAAGAATGCATCTTCGATGGGGTCGTCTGTCACTCGCCCTTCTCCGATATAAAAACTGAGCTTGCCATCAGAGGTCTTGCTGCTGAGGTAAGTCAATGGTCCCTGCCTGACTCGTCCCTGGTTGCATCCCCATCCCACTTCAATATCTCTTCCTTTATCAATCAGGGCATGTGAAGTCACCGTTCCTGAGCCTGCCATCTGACTCGGGGGCACATTGCCGCAATGGAAGAGGATACATTTATTTGGATCGTTTCCGAAGTTGTTGTTCCAATCCATGATCAACGCGGATTCACCAGCCGCTGCTTGTAAGGCAACCATAGCAATGGCATTGCAAATATCTGTTTCGCAGGCTACAGGGATACCCTCCATGCTTAATATGCCGTTGACCAGGCAAGGGGTAATACCGATCACTTCCTGCATATCACTCCAGCACCTGATCCCAACAGCATCTAAATGATACTGCCTGACCAGCTCTTTGATAGCCAGATATAGCCTTGTGATTTTTTCCATCCGGTCTTGCGGAACACGGCTCACATCTGATGATTTTCGGATCTTTACCTGAGCCTCTGCAAAGGCTGCTGATTGGCTGTCTACTTTGTGGTACAGGTCAAAAAGCTGGTAAAGGTCAAAAGCTTCAACATTTATCCCCTGTTTTTGCAATGCAACCTCATCATATCGAATGGTCTTAAAAGCGGTCGGGCGGATACCTATGGAACCCACATTCAAGCGTTTCATTTTCTTGACGATATTGCAGACTTGCGCAAAAGTTACCAGTTGTTCACTGAACTCTGGGCTGTTCGGATGGCAGGTATGCGGTTCAAAAACAGTAAATTTGATGCCGCTTTGACCAAACACATCCGCGATTGAGATTTTGCCGCAAAATGCATCCCGCCGCTGGCTGACATTCATCTTTCCTGCTTCGTCAGGGTAAGCCTGGATCAGGATAGGCACACCGCAATCCTTAAGAGCAGTTGCTGCGCCGCTTTCATCACCAAAATTGGGCAGCGATAGGATGACACCATCATATTCACCGCGATGTTCTTCCAGGAATTTAGCATACTTCAACCCCTCATCAATCGATTCAACCGCCCCAAAACGGGTCAGGTCTGCCGGCAATTCAAGGGTATCACACCCAGCGCTCTGCACAGCTTCCCTGACTTCTTCCCGGGCTGATGCTACCAGGTCGCCCGGGAAAAACCCTCTATTACCAAAGAATAAAGCAAAAGTCATTTTTTCCATTTTCATACTCTCCAATTGTCTCGATATTCATTAATCAAACACGATAACAGATTTTATCTTGTCTGTTTGGCTTTTATCATCCATAAACCGGATGCCTTCTTCTAATTCTTCCAACGGGAATGTGTGGGTAATCAATTGGCCGATCTGGATTTTTCCACTGCGCATGGCTGCCTGGGCAGTGTCCCAGGTGAAGGGTGCCAGCCAGGAAGAAAGGATCGATTTATCCTTTGTCAGGAAATCCAGTAAGGGAACTTCCAGAACTTCTGTGTCAGATGGCAGCCCAAAATACACGATGTTTGCCCTGTTTCCAGATACCTTTAACGCACTTTGCAGTGCAGGTTTTGCTGAAGTCGGCACGATCACTTTGTTTGCCATTTCCCCATCCGTCAATTTGTGGATTTCTGCGGTAAGATCTTCACAATAGTACGGGGAGTTTGGATCAGTGGTATTGAAAACATAATCTGCACCCAATGCCAGGGCTTTTTCCAAACCATAATCCAGGATCCCGACCATTGCCACTTTGCCTGCACCACACGCTTTGATAAGCTGCAGCTGCATCAATCCAATCGCACCTGGTCCAAAAACAACAACAAAGTCTCCCAATTTAACATCTAGGGTCTTTACGCCATTCGTCCCGCACGCCAATGGTTCGCATAAAGCAGCTTCAGCGTAAGTGATGCCATCCGGGACTTTGTAAATATGCGTATAGGGCATGGTCACAAATTCTGCAAAAGCGCCATCCACGCTGACACCTTTAACACGCTTGTTTTCACACAGGTTCACCGCCGTCCGGGCGCAGTACTTACAGGCCATGCACTCCCTGACGGGGTTTCCCATGACGTGATCCCCCAGCTTAAAGCTGCTGTTTGCCTGGGCTAAAGCGCCCATTTCAACGATTTCGCCGGAAAACTCATGTCCCAACACCAATGGTCCTAACCCATTTTTGGTCTCTAACGGGCTTCTCCCGAAGAAATATGCGACATCCGAGCCGCAAATCCCGCATGCCTTGACCTTGAGCAGCACCTCATCCATCGCAACTTGAGGGATATCAACTTCGATCAAGGACATATCAAGAGGTTTATAAAACATCTGCGCTTTCATCTTGCCATCCATTCCGCTCTCCTTTTTATTAATACTATCCAGAATGCAGTAAGGTACTTTGTATTATTATTACAGCTATCCATTTAGGACCAACGATCCTTGCTCGCATTAATTTTTCTTATCCATGGTTTGGATTGTAAGTTCACCCAAATAATTCATCATCCTTTCACGGAGAATGATGAATTGACCAAACTTTTGATCATAAACTGCCTGGTTCGCATTGATCGGTTCAAAATACTCACCCATTGCCACTGTTCTCCTCACAGCTTCGTGATAATCAGAATAGATACCACTGCCAACCCCCGCTGTGATTGCTGAACCGAGAGTGCCGCTTTCGACAACACGGGTCCGTCGCATGGGACACCCTAGAATGTCGGCACAAATTTGCATCCAGGCATCAGATTTGCTCCCACCCCCTACTGTCACAACCTCCTCCATACCTAAGCCAACCTCGGAAAGTGACCCGAGGGTCATACGTAAATCCAAAATGATACTTTCAACAATGCCTTTCAGGATCTCTCCGCGCTGAGTCGTCAGCCGTAAGCCAGCTATGATACCGGAGGTCTCACCTGTCAATTCCGGCAATCCCGAGATTGAAAAATATGGCAGCATGACTAAATTGCCAGGTTCAGAAGGCATTTCATTGAATAGATGTTCGTAGATTTCATCACCCTGTGCCTGGCAATTCCTCGCATCAAGACCAGCAAAAGTGTCCCGGAACCATTTTACAACTGATCCGCCCTGGTTATATATGAAGGACACGAAATGCCTCGGCACGGCATGATGCTCTGTGTTCACACCAAGCTGGATGGCTTTTGCTGTTTGATACCTTTGTGAGAAAACAGGGACAGCGCAGGTGAATGTTCCCATTCCCAGCATCACCTGCCCATCATTAATAACACCACTCCCCACAGCATTCGCACATTGATCGTGGGCGCCGATCACAATCGGAAGCCCCTTCGGCAGGTTCAACAGGGCTGATATAGAATCTGAAACCTGTCCAATGATCCTGCCGGCCTGGACTGTCAGAGGGAGTTTAGCCCGATCCAAACCTGATAACGCGAGCAAATCATCTGACCAGTCTTCTTTGTTGATATCAAACAAATATGTCCGGCTGGCTGTAGAGAAGTCGACAACCGGATCACCGCCCAGCATGAAGGAAATAAATGCAGACCATGGCAAAAAGAAGTCTGCCTTTTCATAAAGGTCAGGTTGATGGTTTTTGATCCACATCATCTTTGTCATACTGAACAGATAGCTGAAATTTACACCGGTTATTGGGTAAACTGTTTCGTTGGGAAGCAAATCTTTTAGCGCATTGGCATAATCCTGACCGCGAATATCATAATTTAAAATCGAAGAGCCTAAGATTTCCCGCTCTTTGGTCACGGGTACCATTGCTTCTCCCAGAGAAGTTACAGCAAGGGCATCGATACTGCCAATTCCCGGCGTGTGTGTCACTTGAGTTATCGTGGATTTGGTTTTTTCCCAAACTTCAACTGAGTCCAGTTCTGCCCAACCGGGCTGGGGGCTGTGATGATCATATTCCTCGTAGGCAAGAGCTAACAGCTCGCCTTCTTCAGAAAAGACGGCAGATTTACATCCCGTTGTACCGATATCAATCCCAAGTAGGCTCATAAAATTTCATCTCACAATCGAAGTTGAGAACCCTCGATTATCAAATTATCTCGAATAATCCAGCAAGTCTGGTTATAGGCTGCTTCTTTTGCTTTATCAATATCGCCAGTCTCTTTCAATGCGATCTCGTATGGCTGGCGGATATCTGTACCGATATTGATCTTGGTCATCCCGTTCTTGATGGCTTGATGAATATATTCTTGTCTCACTCCCGAACCACCATGTAAAACGAGCGGAATACACGTAGCCGCGGCCAATTCCTGTAAATGACCGATATGAAGTTTTGCCTCGATTTTCTTTTTATCTTTTAAGGATTTTGAGATATTTCCGTGGATATTGCCTATCGCAACTGAAAGCCAATCGACACCCGTTTCTTCGACAAAACGCCTGGCTTCATCCACATCCGTAAAACCTCGCCGCGTCTTAAAAAGGATCTCATATGGCGGGAGCGGTCCGCTCTCATGACCTAAGACGGCACCTAACTCCGCTTCGCAGGCAACACCTGCGGCGTGAGCTAGTTCGACCACTTTTCGGGTTGCTGATATGTTCTCGTCCAAATCCAGGCGGGAACCATCGAGCATAACCGATTCATATCCCAGATCAATTGCTTCTCGTATGATCTTGAGATAATCGACCTCCAGTCCATCCTCATCGATCACTGGAATATGGTCAAGGTGAAGGCGCATGTAAGCGGGATCACACCATAAATCATATTCATCTTTCACGGCTTTTGAACTCTTACTCTCGAATTTCTCCCACTCCAATCGTGCCACTTCTATGAGCGCAAAACACTTTGAGTCAACAATCGCTTTAGTTACAGGTTCCATCATGGGAAGATATGGAATATTAAAAGCTGGTACAGGGATATTTTGGTTAAATGCTGATTGAACAATCTCGCCTGTATTTTTTTCTGTTGTTGTCATAATTTTTTCCTCGATCACTCCTGAATTTTCATATCACTAAAATATCGGGCCGTTGATAACACATTCCATCAACCTCGACCTGAATTTGTGGCCAATGGTCTGTCTGGGTCATGACCTGAAACCCATCATCAGAAACCAGTATGGTATCTTCAGATTTATTTCCGAAAATACTGGGATTCCAAGCAAAGGTCTGAGGTGATATGACAACCTCCTTCGATCCTGCATACCCGATGTATTCCCTTGCTTCATAACCAATCGCGCCACCCTGGTGATGGTTTTGCCATTCACCCGGGTATCCAACTTGTTCATAAGCCGCCATTGCAGCCTTAAAAATCTTCCCGACAACCTGACCTGGCTTTGTGTGATGGACAAAAGTAGCATCCACAAAAGCAACAGCCTTTTGTCGTTCAACCAATATCTCTGGGATATCACCGGCGTAAACACATCGGGTCAGTGCAGTGATCAAACCCCATTTTCTTGCACAGCAGACCAGCTTTCCAAATTTTGTAAATAAGTTCGTTGAGGGCAACGGATGTCGATATTTTTCATTACGCTCATCTCCTGCCACAAGCAAGACCACAGGCTGGATTCCTCGCTGTGTGATCTCTGATGCTATCAGCGCTTCAATATCAAATTCTGTCATACCGGGTTGAAGCCCACGAGCCGCAGTTTCAACCGCCTCAGCGGTATACCAGCCTAACCAGCGACAACGGTCAACTTCAGAAGGCGTTAATGGATATCGCAGTTGAACAAAATCTGATGGGAGTGCGTAGAAACCATCTTTCGTAACGTCAGAACCGATCCTTAAGCCTTTTGTTAATCGAGTCACTGCCTTGTTTTCACCATTCGGGTCATACCAATCGTATTCAACAGTTTCAAACAGATTGCTAACACCTTCCAATTGTTCAGATTGGATCCGCCGCATTTCAATATTGTTGGTTAAAAGAAAACGTTTGCTTTTTGTGATCAAAAAAGAAGCCACGCCATACTTGCTGTGGTTCTCAACATGCGAGTCTCCACCTGCAGAAAACCAAGCAAAATTCGGTACACTGGTAAAGTATAAGCCATCCAATTGATGGCTCTCCAGGTAATGTTTCACCAGTTCCTGTTTATATTCGATTTCAGATGATCGCTCCATTGAAAAATCCTCATTCGAGATTGATTATTAGTGCCATTGTAGTTTAATTCTTGATTCTTTACAAGCTTAAATTAATTAATCACTCTTCGAATTCCAAAACATCACCTATTTCATAATCTGGAAACTTCGATTGATGAAGTTCTAATACATACTGGGCTGGTTTTTTAGGAAAATAGAACGGTAACCACTTTTTAGCCAATACCTTATCAACAACCACCCTGTTTTTATCCAACCACAGTACAGTGAGATCAAAATTCACAAATAACATGTGAATTGAGGTGTTGATTTTACTTTCAGATCTCTCAACCAGTAAAGCCCCTGAATTTTTAGCAAGGTCCTTCCTGAACATCAAACCCAAAGCCTTACTACAGAAATTATTACAGTACTTCACCAAAACCGGACAGGAAGGCTTTTGTGAATGGTCAATTTCAATTAATTTCATGATCGGGAATCTTCCTTACAGCCAATCTCATCCATAGCGCCAAAAAACCAACTTAGCAAGTTTTTATTAAACGGAAATGAAGAGGCATTATAGCCTCTTCATTCACATACAAGTATTATTGATCTTTTACAAAAACTGTTTCAGGGATCTCAACATTATTGGCTGTGAACTTATCCAGGAATTGGGGGCGCAGTCCTGTTGGTACCAATCGTCCCTGGACAATGCCATTCTTCATTCCGCCTTGTTCAAATACAAATATATCCTGCATCACGATCGTATCGTTTTCCATACCCTGTACTTCAGCTACACGAACAATCTTACGTGAACCGTCTTTCAAACGTTCAAGGTGGACAACAAGTTCAATTGAAGAAGCAACCTGCTCTCGTATCGCTTTAAGTGGCAGCTCCATACCAGCCATTAAAACCATCGTTTCGATCCTGCGGAGGGCGTCGCGCGGGCCGTTGGAGTGGATGGTTGTCATGGACCCATCATGGCCGGTGTTCATTGCCTGGAGCATATCTAGTGCTTCGCTTGAGCGGCACTCACCGACGATAATCCGGTCGGGGCGCATGCGCAGGGCGTTCACAACCAATTGCCTGATGGTGACCTCGCCTCTGCCTTCAATATTGGGAGGTCGCTTCTCTAAACGAACAACATGTGGTTGTTTAAGCTGAAGCTCAGCTGTATCCTCAATAGTTATCACACGTTCATTGAGCGGGATGAACGATGAGAGCACATTCAGGAAAGTAGTCTTTCCAGTACCAGTACCACCCGAGTTTACAATGTTCACCCTTGCCTGCACGCAGGATTTCAGGAAATTCGCTAACCTGACTGTTATTGTGCCATTGGCGATCAGGTCCTGAACTGTGAATGGTTTGGTGGCAAACTTACGAATGGTGAGCACAGGTCCTACCAATGAAAGCGGCGGGATGGTGGCATTTACACGGTAGCCATTAGGTAAACGCGCATCAACCATGGGAGATGCCTCATCCACTCGACGTCCAATCGGCGAAACAATCCGATCAATAACTCGCATGAGGTGAGCTTCATCATCAAATGCGACATTGGTTTCTTCTATCAAACCAAACCGCTCAATATAGATTTGGTCGTGCCCGTTAACCATAATTTCCGTGATATCGGGGTCTTTCAATAAAGGTTCAATGGGCCCATATCCAACTATATCGGCAATTACCCATTCCAGCATCTGGTTTCGAGTTGCCACATTATAGAGAAAATTTTTCTCTTCCAGGATATGAGAAAAGTTTTCTTTTATCATAGTCTTAACATTGGCAGTATCTAATGTTTTATTATTATTATTTGCCAATAGATTCTTTTGAACAGCGTCGCGAATGATGAGGAAATCCCGATCAAGCTCACGACTTCTTAATTTAGCTTTTTGTTTAACAACGTCCGTGTCTCTATTCAATGCTGGTCTGTTTGTGAACATCCAAACCTCCTTCGATTAACAATAATCTTTAAATCTTGTTCGTTATTCTGTGATTGTAGGAATAATCAGGGTTTGCTTGGCTGTAGTGACCATGCTATTGGGTAAATTATTAGCATCTATAATCGCAGCAACTGTGGAATGATATTCTCCTGCTATAAGCGCCAGACAAACCCCTTTTTCAATCTCAATATTTTCCATTTGGTAAATAAAATCGATCTCCTCAAATATTTCAGCGAAACCCCTGTATGCATTTCTATATTCCCCATCTTCAAATGCATTGACAGCCTCGACATATTTCACGGTGATGTCAGGATAACGCGTTAATCGGGTTCCAAAGTTTATTGCGTATAAAGCATATTGGTAATATGAAGCTGCATTTTCGTAATTATCTAATTGAACATAGACATCACCAAGTAATGTTTGAAGTTTGAATAATCTGAACAGGTTATCCGTATCATTCCATACAACTATTTCAGCCTGCTCAAGGATCTCGAGAGCATCCTCATATACCCTGGCGAAATAGTATTGTTCACCCAGGAAGTAGTAAGCTTCATAAAGTAAAAAATTTGCGTTCCCACCTGCAAAAGTGAGATCTGATGACATGATTGTGTTCAGGTTACTAATTGAAGATTCCCAATTCATGTCAATAAATTGTTGAAAAGCAGCCTCGTAATACTTAGCGTTCTTTAGATCCTCCTGCAGATCTGAGTCAGATGGGTCATAATTAACTGCCTTTGTTAAATAGGAAACAGCTTTCGAAATAGATGACGTGGTTTGCATTTTATCGGCAAGCATTGCATTGGCCGTCTGTGCATACTTTGCTTTAAGCAGCTGGGTACTGAGTTCTTGCAGGTTGCCCCTCTCATCAGAATAATTCGCATTTTGTGGTATCAATGCAATGACTTTCCGAAAATATTGTTCTGCATCCTCAATATCCTCTACTGAAGTTGTTTCATTTTGCATCATATTAATAATTTTATTTAAGTATGCTTGCACTAATTGATCATCAATTGTTTGATTGCCAACACTTGAATCAAGTAACATTGCAGTTTCGTATGAACTTATAACCTTTTCCCAGTTTCCTGCCTGGTAAGCATTATTCCCCTCTATCAATAAGCTTTCAACGTCCATCGTGGTCATAATTTGATTAATTCTTTGGCTGATATCCCACAATCCCGCCTCTTCACCTTCTATTTCAGTGAATACTAATAAGGCTTCATCTAATTTACCTTCATTCTGAAAATCTACACCCTTCTGATATTTTGCTTCTAAGGTTATAAGATATTCCGCCCGTGCTTCCATAACCGCCAGGTTTTCGAAGGTTGGATCAATAGCTTTGATCCTATCAATAATCTCTAAAGCTGGTTGGGGCTGCCCAAATAATAGCAGTTCTTCTGCCTGTGCATAAAGTTTCTTCAGCGAATTGGCTTGTGCGGTTTGCTGGGCATACTCATCTACGGCAACCTGTCCACTAAAAAGGGAAAAGGAAATAAACAAAGCAGTGGCAACGACAAGAACACCAAGGATTCCAAAAACCACCAATTTTAAGGTAGCTTTTACCTTCTGCCGCTTCTCTGTACTTCTATTTTTGGCATTCATTTGGCTTAAGGTAAGTTTAAATTCCAGATCCTCTTTAATCTTCTTAACATCCGGGTGGCCTGGATATCGCCTCTCCAATTCATTGACAAAATTCTGACATCGTTTAAATTCCGCGTTTTGATAAAGGTCCAACAATTTTAAATAATCCGGATCGTTGGCTAAGCCGGATTTAATGGGTGTTGTTTTCCGGTTTTCCTCAGCACGTGGATTGTCAAATCTATTGGGGTCAGGAGTGGATTGATCTGTCATAAGCACCTTTAATTGCTATAAATTGGAAAAAGCTCCTAATAATGTTGGGATTGCAGGTCCAAGAATCACAGCGATCATAGCCGGAAAGATGAATAATGCCACAGGAATGATTATTTTCCCTGGCAGCCTGTTCACAATCTCTCGAGCGCGGTACTGCCGCTGGACGCGCATCTGTATTGCCTGGCTATGAAGTACGTCTGCATAACTCATGCCAATTCTCTCAGCCTGCACAAGAATTGCAATGAACGAAGAAAGATCGTCCACATCAAGTCGATCGCTCATGCTCTTCAGCGCTTCTCCCCTCGAGATTCCCATTTCCATCTCTTGCGTGACTTTCTTGAATTCTCGTCCAAGTTCTGTATCCCAATACCCACTGATTTTTTGCAAGGATTGATCAAAACCCAACCCGGCGCTAGCACATACTGAAAGCATATCTAATGCATCCGGCAGCCCGCGCCTGATTTCATCCTGCCGTTTACGCATTCGTCCGTTGAGCCAGACTGTCGGGTAGACCAACCCGATAATCGTGATCGCCAACCCCATTATCAACGACGTCATATTGAGGTTTTCAACTTCCCTGTTGGTCATTACTGCTAAACCCAGAGCGACAATAAATAACAAGAATCGAAGCGCAATAAATTCCGCAGCATGCAAGTTCCCGGGATTATCAGCGACAACAAGTTTGTGTTCAATTGACTCAGCCATCTGAGATGGGGCGAACCTTCCCAAAAATTTAAGAATTTTTCTAAACCAATTTATCACTGTCCTTCTGAACAGCGAGCCTTCCAATTCCCGCTGAATGATTTTAGGACCTTCAGTAGTTGGAACTGCAGTTTGAACTTCGGTAAGCACAAAATGGTCCACACGTTCCGCGTACTTTCCCCCCGCCTTAAAATATCTCATGACGCCAATGATGGCGAAAACAAGACCGAGAACGGCAACCAAAGCACCTAAAATTAAAATGGTGGGATTCGTGTTAAGCAAAACATTAATCATTTAGCGTGTCCTTCCTTGATATTGATACTAAACCTTGATCCGGACAAGGCGCCTGATCCAGATATTGCCAATGATCACACCTAATAATGCCATCAGGAAAATAATCTGCGTTAATAATGATGTCTTAACGGTTTCGAAATAATCTGGCATTATTATGAATATGACCACACCGGCAATAAATGGCAATAATGTAAGAAAATTACCCACATAGCGAGAGTAGGACGTAAGAGAAAGGATTTCTGCCTGCAGCTGGATCCGATCACGGATGGTTGAAATAGTAGCCTCAAGAACCGTTGAGAGGTTTCCACCAACCTGGGCATTGATGATAATAGCAGTAACAACAATCTGAAGGTCATCACTTTCCATTCGATCCGATAAATTTGTCAGTGCTTGTTCTAATGTTAACCCAAGCCGGACTTCCCTCAGTACACGACCAAATTCTACCGCTGCGGGCTCCGGGATCTCCTGAATAGCTAAATCCAGACCTTGCATCAAACCATACCCCGCCTGCACAGCCCCTTTAATGAGGACCAGAACATCTAAAAGCTGTTTGTGAAATTTTTTCTGGCGTTGTGCAATAGCCCAATCCAAAACAATTGAGGGTACCATCACCGCTATCACTCCGATAAATATACCTGCCAGGATGCTGTTAAAAATGTACCAGAACAATGCAAAAGATAAAACCGTTATGGCGAACCGAATCAGGATGAATTCGGTATCCGTGATCTGCCAGTAAGCACTCGAGATTTTTTTCTGCAATTTAACGGACGAAAGAGATTTGAGCGCATCATTGATCCAATCCCTGAATTTTGTGACATCCCTTCCTTTCCAGAATGGTTGTTTTTCTGTTTCGACCTTTTGTTCCTCTTCGAACTCCAAAGTGACAAACCGTGATACCCGCCCTTGTTCCTTGGTTGATTTTCGTGCCCTGAAAATCCAGATACCAACAAAGAGTAAACCAAGAGCACTTAGAAGGATGACTAAGAAAAGAATTAGCGTGGTTGAATCTTGATTAAAAATTGTCATTTCTGGGATGTCCTGTTTTTCTACAAATTAGATTATCGGACAGAATTCCATCGGCAATAAACGTGTTACTCTTCCTCTGATGCTTTGATTAATTTCACCAATTTTTTAGCGATCTGGGAAATTGCTCTGCTGATGGGATGGCGATTCTTCTTTAACATTATCGGAATTCCCTCATTCAGGCAGCTCAAAGCAAAATCTTCGTCGGCGG
The DNA here is from genome assembly GCA_016841445.1 of Anaerolineaceae bacterium. GTDB lineage: Bacteria > Chloroflexota > Anaerolineae > Anaerolineales > Anaerolineaceae > Brevifilum. The sequence goes on along the minus strand of JAENZD010000002.1, from coordinate 563,821 downwards.
GAATCTCACCAAAAAACTTAATATTGAGCGTATTTTCAATCTCCTGCTTACGGATATCTGCTTTACGTCCGCTCGCATTCAGAATAAATAATAATTTTTCCCTTGGATATGAGAGCGTTGCTGAGATTTCGATAAACTGCCGGATATCCCGCATGGAAGCCAGATCAGGGTTAAGCACCAGTATGACTTTATCGGACGAATCCATGTAGGTTACGGTATTATCATTTAAGTTATTTCCGCCATCAATAACCATAACAGGGAAAACCTGCTGTAAGTTTTGAAGGACTTTATAAAGACTTTCAGGACGTATTCCTTGTGCTTCTGCCACAGAAGATGGGCTCGGTAGTACCCGAATGCCAGAGCTGTGTTTCACAGCCACTTGATGGATTAACTGCTCGTCCAACATCCCTGCATGTGCAATGAGATCTGTAAGCGAATTCCCTGTCAGCAAATTGAGGTGCAGCGGTACATGCCCAAAAAGCTGCTTTCCGTCCAGCAATAAAACTTCTTCTTTTAATGTGTTTTGCAAACTGATCGCGAGGTTTGTGGCTATAGTTGTTGTGCCAACACCGCCCTTGGGGCTAAAAATGGTGAAGGTGTGTTTTTGGGTTTCCGGCATTTCTTGTTCGGGTTCTTGTTGAACTGGGACTTGATTGCGTTCAATAAGCTGTACCACGCGTTTAATGGTGATGACCAGTTTTTCCTTTTGGTATGGATACTGTATAAAAGCCCTTGCACCAGATAGAACAACTCGCTCTAAATTAACCATCTCTGCTTCCGATAGGATAGCCACCACGGCGCACCAGGGAAATTGAGAAGTTAAATTATCAAGCATGTCAAATGGATGGTCATTGAAATCAAAATCTAAAAGGATAATATCCGGCCGGGTCTTATCGATCGTTGAATAGAGATTCCTCAGTGTTACCATTTCATCAGCCAGCTGAAGTGATTCTTCCCTTGAAAGGATTGAACGCGTTAATGCAATCATCCTCTCATTTTCTGAGACAATTAGAATATTAATTATTTGTGAGGTTTCTGCCATGTTTAATATTTCCTCTGCTTTTAAGGTAAGATTTCCAAACCATAGAACTCAACGATAAAATCCTCAGTGACAGGCGTCAGTTCAAATTCAACGGTGGATGTAGGCGCTCGTAAAACCATATCAAAAATTGCACCGGTGTCTTTAAGATGCTTAAGTATCAATGCGTCCTGTGGATCCAGTGCAAACAAGTAAGCTCTGATCCTCGTTTCCGGTTCGGGTTGGGCTGTTTCACCCTCAAGCAAGTTATTGTTTTGTTGAGGCTCCTCCCCAATCACTTCCAAGACCAGGGCAGTTACGCTCACTTTTTGCATCATATCCAGTGTGAATGTCCTGGTGACAGGCTCTGCTTCTTCCTCAGTTGTTGTGGTTGTCTCACCTTCTGTTTCAACTTCTACGGAAAAAGTTGCGAAGATGTCCACAATATCCCCTCGCTGTACCATGCTCTCCTGGCTCATCAGGTCATTTGCCGGAAATGCCAGCATAACATGATCTTCACTAAGAATAAAGCTGAGATCGTTATTGTTATTTGTTGGATCAGCAAGGTTATGGGATAGGACCATTTCTCCCTGGATAAGATCGGTCTTCACGATTTTGCCAACAGCATCCTCAAGGCTCCCAAGCGCATTACGCGGCGCAATCTCTACGGGTACAACGGATAATGTGACATCCGTATCGTTGATGCGATCACCCAGTGATAAATCGCGCGTTAACACCACCACGGTTGTTGTTACCGTTTCTTCTTCCAATACTTCTGGAATCTGGTCCGCTCGGTAGCGCTGGATCAAGTAATAGCTCGCAAAAACACCCACGCCTACAAGAATAAGGCCAGCGACAATAACAAGTACAGCTTTCGTTTTATTAGACAAATCAGGCCTCCATCATTAATTGGATTATTTCCCCTACTATTATATATTAAAAGTGGCTCAAATCGTGGATCAATCCGATAAAGAAATTAAATAAACACCCACATCGACCCCTCCGGTGCCCCAGATATATTGATTTGCGGGAAATTCGTCCACAAAATACCCTTCAATAGCATCCTTTGATGCTTCCTCTCCCGCGTTTTCCAACTGCACTTTTAGGTTTGCCCATCCAGGACAAGGTTCTGCATTCTTTCCAAAAGTAATAGTACCTGTTCCTAATATCCAGGTGCCATCTAAAGGATCATACGGAATTATATTGGGTGCTCCAAAAGTACAGACCTCGTTCTTTGTCACACCTGTTAAAACGAATGGGGCAAATCCCACTAACCGGTAAGCAGCAGTATTTGTATTGACCAGGTAATCAAAGTTATCCGTCGCATCATAAACGCATTCGGTTACAACACGTGGATCTCCAGAACAGAATTCATCAAAAACCGGGACAAAAAACAGCCGGGCTTCCATGCTTTCATAGCCCACAATTGGATCGATATCCACATAATTACTTGCGTTATAAACATCAGCGTTTACAGCACCCTGGGTGTTCACCCACGCCGGTATAAACAATGGGTCATCCAGACCATCTTCAATAATATTGGACAGGTTAGCTGGGGGTGCTTTTAATTCTGTTAGATCAACAAAGGTTCTAGCTCCACCGGCCGCATGTGCGGACATATCCGAACAAACCACCACACCCGTATTTGACTTTTCGCAGACTTTGATGGAATCAGAAATGACATAGATATCATCCAGGGGATGATTTGCTTTTTCAGTAGGAATATCAACAATGGGTGTCGTATCAAGCTCTTCCATCAACTCATCAAAATGCCAGTTGACCAGATTACACAACCCATCATCGGTGCATGAAATATCGTCTGAATTCGTTGGTGCTCCCTCGTAATAAAAAGCAAGGGGGAGGACACGCTCTGCTATTGATGGATAAAAACACGCGGCAGTCGCATCCGCTTTAGCGATTAGGTTGTCTTCATTAAAGATCTTCGCAAAAAATGACGCGTTTTCCACCGTTGCCAGGACAGTGATCTCTTTTCCATTTTGGGTCGCGACCGCCTTGCTGGCACCGTTCCTGACCGCATATGTTTCAGCCATCCCTACAGGATTGGGGTTGCCCATGCAAATGGTTTGAGCACCCGCTAAAGCCCCTGCATCAGCAGCAGCCTGCGCTGTCCGCCGGTTGGACATGATATCTCCCCCATCCAAAATGAGAGCAACCATGCCTATCAAAGCGAATATGACCAGGACAACCAGGATTAGTGCCTGACCTTTTTCAAATGTTGTTTTTGCTAGTCTATTTTTCATATCAAGCCCCTTTTAATGTCTGGACAATGGCGTCAACAGCATTTCTGAGTTAGCGCTAATGGTAAAATTGCTGATCAAACCCAAGCCAGGTGTAATTGGTTCATATGGATATTGAATAGTTATGCTGACCGCCTTATCAGGCGGTAAATTAGGATCTTCTAAAGGATACAGAAGGTGGTCAATCGTGATAATGCTTTCATATAACGCATTGATTCGAAAATATTTTTGAGTAATTTCATTGCAGATATTTATATTTGCATTTGAAGTTACATCCCTGCAATCGACAGGATATGTATCCAACTCACCCCCGGAGCATGATAGTGGATCCGCAAAATAGTCACACCCGGATTGGACAATCGCAAAACGTGTTCCCTCCCTGGCAGCCGTATTTAGGACTGCGTAATATAAAACCGCCCGGCCGACATCAAACAAACCCATGATCAATATAAATAATAACGGCAGCAGCAGCGCAAATTCAATCAGTGACTGCGCTCTGACTTTTCGCTGCTCCATCATGGCTGTACCAACATTTCAACGGTGGCACTGACTGGAAGTGCATCATTTTCCGTCACAGAAACGGTATAGGCATTGCCCAGCAGGCCCACGATGATTAAATCATTCACCTGGGTGGTAACAGTGACCTCAACACTGTAATTTCCGAGGTTGCAGCAATTTATTGGCGTAACCAACATCGAAACATCGCCAATACCTGAATTGCTGGCTTCACGTTGAATTGCAAGCAGCGTTCCAGGCGCTGCACCCGTCCCCATATTATAATCGGTTGGATGTGTGGACAAATAATATGCCCCCTCCCGTGCCGCATTGGTGATGACAATTTTCGTGTAAAATACACGCGCCAGTTCGATGCTCGTAATGACCAGCATCAGAAGAAATGGCAGCATTAACGCCATTTCAATCATCGATTGACCTTTTAAGTGATATTTTTTCGATGGTTTTTTATTTTTTTGGATAATCACAAAAGCCCCTATTCTCTTTGCAAAAGATGAATCGCTTTTCTTTGATGTGATCTAGACAATGTTGAAAACTTCGATGGTCACACCCCTGCATGGAAAAAAATAGACAAACGAATGGGTGCATTATCCATTGCCTAGCGTTTATCCTTTTAAATTATACACCTTTAATCCTCAAAAGTGAAATTTAAATTAAAAACAAATGGCTTTATCTTAATGCTTTCTAATTCCCCATCAATTAAGATCGCGACTTAGGCGTAAATTACTGTCCCGATGGCGGGAAACCGAAGTAATCTTCCGTGATCTGGTTAACATAGAGGACGCCGCGTTCACAAAAACCGCTGGAGACACTCGCCGATATATCCGACCAGTCCATTGGGCCCTGGGTTCGTTCAAACGTCGCTTCCAGTGCGTTGTAAACGCAAACAGACCCAACGTTGTAATTCATCAGGGTTAGCTTCCAGATCGTGGCATAATCAACCGCCAGGCTGGAATGCCAGCTGGTCGCATTGAAAACCAAGCGTTCAGCTTGGAAGCAGTATCCTAACAGCGCTTCTGCTAAAATATCCACACTTTCAAAAGCCTGTACCAGGTCAATCCCATATTCACAGGTTTCGCAGGTGTCAACAAGGGAAGCAAGGATTGTTTCTGCAGCACTGATATTGGTCACACAGTCACCAGCCCCACTTGGGCAAACTTTATCATAGAGGTCAGGGTTCCACTGCATCGCGTTGCGAATCCCGATATTGGTCAAATGCCCAAACCCATAATGGGTCAAATCGTTTTGTGAAGGCCAGAACTGGCTTTCAAAACGGATCAAGTTTTTTAGCAGAACTGGCGGTACCCCAACATCATCATAAGCTTGCAGGATGGGTTCGTTGAGCAAATTCTGAACGGCAACAACCGTTGGCAAAGCCTGTGCCATACCGCATGCATTGGCATACCCGTTAGTTTGCAATCCGCCTGAAGGGCAGATGCTGGCATCCACAACATTATTGGAGATGAGTTCTCCTGCCAGGAAAAAGAACTGCTCTTCTGTGTAAAGCTCATCCGAAGATTCGGGAACATAAACCCAATGAAGGTCTTCTAATGGAATATCCACACGGGCTAAGCAGGTATGATCTGTTTGGGCTTGTACAGACTGATGATTAATGACAGAGGAACCCACCCCAACAGCAAGGAGCAGGCAAATAACAAAAAATAATATCTTTCCAATCCTTTTCACATCTTCCCCTTTACGTTTCAAAATGGGTTTCCTCATTTATAATCCTGTTGCAATTTATTTTCTTTTAATGCCACATGCTCACAGCTAGTACTTATATTAATTTACTAATTTTAACACAAACCCCAACTTGTGTCCATGCATATTAAATTAATGTTAAAACCGATCTAACAGTAATAAAACTTCTCTTTGAAGAAAATTAAATCCCAATAATTCCTGGACTCATAATAACTTCAATTGTTTGTGCCTTGGCAGCGATGTTGGGAATGGGCATTGAAACCAGCTCAATTATACCTTAGTTTGTGTAAAATTATTTAATTTACTTAACTCCGGCGGCTTCTTTCGTGCTGTTATGTTTCTCTCGGGGAGGCATCATATCAACCTTAACCTTCAGCGCATCCTCTCTTCTATGAAAGCAATCGGCTAAGATTGATCGTAGGCAGAAACGAAAATTACTGAATCAGTTACCGTTGGATCAAACCATAGCTGGCAAAAAGAAACCTTACCAGGATCATTTAATTAAAGTTGATCAGTAAGGCTTCAAATATATTTATCGAATTATGTTCTGAATCATAAATTACCGGGTCAAAGAAGCCGTGTACAAGCCAAGGTCTGCGCCACCCAGGCTCACATCCTCCGGGTTCTCCAGGTACTGCGGGGCCACGAAATACCCTTCAAAAGAATACTCTGTTTTATCTAGTGCCAGCGGGTTCAATTCTAATGCTCGGTCAAAGCCATCACATTGGGGCTCCCCTTTTTGCCGGACGCAGGTGGTGAAATAAGGCGCAAAAGCGACCACATGGCCAAAATCGTTGCCCGGGCTGCCGGCAATCACCTCGCAGACACCTTCACTATCAGGAATCTCTGCATGTGCTTCCTGGTAGCAGATATCACCGTCTACTGGTTCGTGATCACAAACATGGTTAAACACCGGGATATAAACCACATCAAAAAGCCGCTTTTCCAGATCGGTGAAAACGGGCTCTGCCCGAGTGCCGCCAATGAAGCTGAGCCACATATGCGAGTGCAGTGTCGGGTTGTTTACTGCCATGATCCAATTCCTCAGTACGCTGGTACCAGCGCTTCCGACATCCAGGTTGAGCCAGCCGCGCGAGCTTGACGCAAGCTGGTAGTGCCCTTCACCCCCCCCAACAAATTGATCGCAAATAAGCTCATTTACCGGATCATAGTTTTCAGGATCTTTTGCACACATTTTTTCTTCGTTCACAACCACATAGATCATGTCAGGGTGGTGCTGGTAGAGGTATGTCCTAATGCATTCGGCCTCAGTTTCTGTTGGTTTCACGCCTTCAAGCAGCGGGTTATATGCCATCCCGCAAGTATCCCTCGCGACGCTGTCAAAATAATCCCAATCGAGCATGGCATAATCGCAGTCTTCGCTCTTAATGTAGTACTCAGACTCCCCAAAATAGAGGGGGGTATAGCAAGGATAAGCGATGGGCAGCACCACCTCTGGCCCGTAAGTGAAGCACCCCGCCCCTGCACTCGCTTGTGCGGTCAAAGTATCCTGGTTGAAGATCCTGGCAAAGAATGAATCGTTTTGAATCTCAGCAGTGACAAGCACCTCACCCAATCGCAAATCATTCACCAGACCGACATTCTCATCGGTTATTTCCCAGGAGACGAGTGTAGCATTATTTTCAACGGTGGTGTACTGGTAGACCGCATTGAAGATATCAGCCTGGGTGGCATCATCATCCCTGCACATGACCCTCGCACCTGCCAGCGCGCCGGCATCCGCAGCATTCTGGGCTTCGCGTCGATTCAGCATAATATTGCCGCCATCCAGGAGCAGGGCTGCCATACCGATCAATGCCAGCATGGCAAACACCACAACGGGTATGATCTGCGCTTTTTCTAATTTATGATGTTTCAGAAAATTTTTCATGATTCAACCTCACTCTCCATCACCTTGCAGCCCCAGAGATGCGCATTATAGATCGCACCGAAAGAGGAATACCATCTTCTCCTCCCCAAAATACGTCCATCCCGGGGGTAACAGGATCAAAGGCATAAGTTGCAGCAATCGATACGGTGATCTTGTAATCATTCACGATCTCAGGATAAGTAACAACGATATCCTCTTTCTCCAGGGGGTTAGATGTGTTAGTTAATCCGAACGCATATTCCAGCACTTTATCTTTGATCTCATCATCCGTGAGGTCTTTATGCGTGGTGGTATAACGGGCTGCTTCCCTCACAGCATTGGACAAAGACGAATAATAGAAGATTCCCCTGCCCAAATCAAGCAATCCGGTTAACAGCAGGAAAGCCATGGGAAAGATCAACATAAATTCAATTATTGACTGACCGGAATAACGATGTTTTTTATTCATTGCACCACCATATAAACCACATTATCTAAAACGATTGGCCCATTCAGCAATCCCAGGGATTGCAGCAGTCCATCAAAGACCAAATTGACCGATTTTGTAATCTGCACGCCCACTTTTGATCCCTGCGTGCAGCAGTTAAGATATTGAACTTCTTCCGGGTAGACCTGCACACCGGAGCTGTTGGCTTCCGCCTGGACCACTCCACAGGTTTGAACAAAGCCATCATCCTGGTCGAATGAGTGAAAGGCAAGGTAATTTGCGCCTTCGCGGGCAGCATTTGTGAGCACTATTTTGACGTAGAACAAACGGCCGAAGTCAATCGCGCCTAAAACAAGTAGCAACAAGACCGGCAGCAGCAGCATAAACTCAACGATGGCCTGGGCTTTTACCTTCCCGTTTCTAACGAAAGTATGATTTTCATTTTTATCCATAGCAACCTTCTATCTGATCTGACATATAAATAACCGCTTGTGATACCATCCAACAGACGATAACCATTATTTTGACCTTACATCTAATAAAGGTCATTACTTGTGGCACTGAATCGGGATGTGCCATTCATAACCGTGATACGATATATTAGGCATTATAGCAACCAGCAGGCTCATATCTAGCTCATATGCGGTTGTCGAACATACCATCTTGGTGCAATAAGCATGCCACACCGCATGCGCTAATGTTCCTGACTAGTCTGCTGATCAGGACGCTTCCGAAAACCCAGAAGATCACTTGCCAGACCACACAATGATCCAGTAGGTTGATTTACATGCGAAAAACATCGGAATTTTTACTGAAGACCAAATTTCCTTATCGGATATGTTCGGCAAATCAAGATAGAAGTTACACGTCATTCCCGTTCATTGGGTTACATAATGTAAAAAGCTCAAGAGAACTAGTCAGATCAGATCAAAAGATATTTGTGAACATCTCCCGGTAAAAGTTAACCTGTCTAAGTCGAGGTATCATTGGTCACATCATAAAAATTCGACTTTTTACAAACTCAATACCAATTCCCCTATACAACAATTCCAACCATAATATTTCCCAAGATTAAACCCTCTTCGACTAAATCATCCAAATGCCCTTTACTCGCGTCAAAATATATCCAAAAAATAATCACATAGGATTCTGTTAATTAATTATAATAACGCATGGTTTGGATTATATGTGAAAACTACTATTGCGCGTATAAAGCCTCTGCAAGCAGAGGCTTTATAATGATTTATTTTTGTGAAGCTAATTCTAGGTTAATGGAATCTTTGTCCCTTGAACCTCTAACTCACCTCTAATGTTATCAAAAACATTAAAGATCTGGACGCCAACTGCCTGGAGGATCAAGATCACTGCAATAGCGATCAAAAGAACGATTAAGGCATATTCAATCAGACCCTGTCCTTCTTCCTGACCTGTCCACAAACGCCACATGAAAAACTTAATTTTATCAATCATTACATCCCTCCCAAAAGGAATAGTGAATAAGTAATACCATCATAAACGAATCTTTTCCATTTGTCAAGTTCATTTTTTTACCAAGATTAAAATATTTATAGTCTTATAAGTGTTGTATTAAATTTATTCCCGGCTATTTTAGGTTAAATTAATCTTTAGGGATCTGATGTTTACAATTAATCCAATAATTTACAATTTCTGCCCATTCAACAAATATAAGAAAAGTTATTTGTTGTCAGGTCTGCAGGTGTCACGCAACCAGCAGCTCATGCACCATAATATTATAAGAAATCGGCCGAAATCCAAATTTATCTCAGTAGGTCTCATCCACTTTATAAATGAGGATCGTTTCCGTTTCATGGACCAGATAAAAACGAGAGGATGTTGAAAGATCATTAGAAAGGCCGACCGTTGGGATTTTGCCATAATTCTGAATTAAAGTGAATTTTCTAAGAAAAATATAATCGTACTCCCATCCAAAATAATTATCCCATTCATCCAAGCAGTCCAAGTCTTGTAATATGCACGCTTGTAAGCTCAATGAATTATTCCTTAATTCATCAAAGTCAACTTGAGAAATCCATTCATTTCCCTGGATGGTGGAAATAGACTGGCGATTTGTTAAAGCTGGGAACCATTCAGAGTTGGGGTCAAATAATGGATGAGTGCCACTCAGGATGATGAATTTACTATCAACAGGGGTGTTCTCTTTTACCCAAGCCATTGCCGAAATCTCTGAAGTGGTAAGTGTATACCTGGATGACACTTCATTGATTATTGTAATTCCAGAAAACATCCATTGAAATAATAATATCGTGAATAATATTTTGGGTAAAATACCTGAAAGTATTTTTGGGTTCTCCCCCCTTCCTTTTCCAAAATTTGTCTGGCCCAATTTCATCAGAGCAGCTGATAATGTAATACCAGCTAGCAAAGCAATGATCTCACCACGTTGTGCAATTAAAAAAGTCGCAAGCAACCACACGGGTAACAGGTTTTGTTTTTTATGAATGCAATAAAAAATCCCAGCAAAAGCCAAAAGAGCGATCGATGTCAACCCATATTCACCCGTGAAATTAAACAATATTAGGTTTAAGTATTTAATGATACCATCAACACCCACTCTGCTTGCAGCAAAAATGGGCGACACCCCATGATCCCGGAATACATTGATCCACCATGGGCAGGTCATCAAGAGCACGCCCAGAACAATCACAACAGCGGATAGCAAACCTTTTTTGGTCCGACCTTTGAATATAAAAAAAATTAATAGGCCGATTGCTGTATGGGCTGCAGCTTCAGGGTGCAGCAGCACCGCTGTCGATGAAAATACAGCCGTAAGCAATATATTAAACCATCTCCCATGGACGAAGCTTTTATAACCAAAATAAAGGGCAAGGAGTGAAAACAAGAACCCAGGTGCCCTTGTGATGCCACCACCCATTAGAAACCATTCGAAGTCAATTGGGATAAAAGAAAAGATCAATACGGAAAGACCAACAGCAACATCCTCATCTAACAAAGCTTTAGCGATTAAGTAAAAAGCTGGAATAGTTAATATTGAAAAGATTGCAGGGAGTAAGCGGAAGATATCGAGTAATTCCCAACCTGTTATTTTATACAAACCTCCTGAAAGATAGAAACCAAGCGGCGGGTAAGCGAAAGGGATCTGCAGGTTGTTAAAAGTTGAGAACTGAGGCAGTTTGAATCCATTTTCAACCAGCTCCTGTGTCATGGCATAGAATAGACCGCCATCATTCAGGGGAAAAGTCGAATTTAATACAGGGGCCAACCGTATGAACCCGCCAAGCAAGATAGCCAGGGTCAAGAATAAGATCGATGGTTGAAGTGTATTCAAACGTGACCTTAATTTCACAAGCATCAGTGACCTCCAGCAGATTTTCAAACACAAAACATTTCTATCTAGCTGAAATGATACTACATATCCGACATTTTCATCTTGGGAGAAGCAGCACAGAGTGATTCGAAATAAACATAAGAAATATAAGTACTGCTTAGAAAACGGGGTTCAATCCGGTCGATAATAAGCTTCTAACTTCAGCAATGGTATACTTGGTGAATATTGTAAATCTGTAGACTTATCGATTTTGGATCAAGTGGTGAATATGGCGACTGAAATTTATACGCAATACCTCTCATTGGTTGCAGCACAATCTTTTGATTTCTCCCTATTGAAGGTTTTAACACTCGGTATTTCAGCAATTACTGGTATATTCATCGGGATTCTGATCAACTACTTTGCCGATGTGCTGCCTGCGAACCGGCGGCTGGCCTACCCGATGTGCACCAATTGTGATCAGCCTTACAACTTCAAAACGTATTTACTATTCAAAAAGTGCCCTAACTGCGGACAAAAGCGGTCCCTCAGGACTTATATTGTTCTGTTCGCCGCTGCGGCCTGTTCCGTTCTTCTCAGGTTCTTCCCCTTTTACAATCTTGGCTATTGGGAAACACTCCCCATTCTCCTGTTCCTGGGTGTGATCATTGTGATCGATATTGAGCATCACATTGTTCTGATCCAGACCAGTCTTGTTGGTTTCATCCTGCTCATAATCTATGGATCACTGATGCATGGCTTTTCGAAAGCACTCTATGGTGGGCTAGCGGGATTGGCTGTTACTTTGGGATTTTTTGTGTTGGGGATCGTTTTTACGAAATTTCTTGGAAAACTGCGGGGGAAATCGGTCAATCAAGTTGCTTTTGGTCTTGGAGATGTTTTTGCAGGAGTCTTTCTAGGGTTCTTTGCAGGGTGGCCAGCCATCATCGGGGGCATCATTGCAGGCATTCTGGCTTTCAGTGCGTATTCACTGGTATTCCTGGTTGTGCTGATATCCTCAAAGCGGTACCGCGCTTTTGCAAACCCCCAGCCCTTTACGCCCTTCTTAATCCTTGGTGTGATTGCTGTTTTTTATTTTTAAGAATTGGGAGTTTGATACACATCCAAGTTCAAAAAACTTCCCTTTAGAAAATGACCACTTATAAATCAGCATTTATTAATAAAATTTCTTAATGCGAATACTAAAATAAACTATGCATGATGCTTTGCATAATAGGTATTCACATAATTTAATTCGCAACATCAGAATCTTAATTAACAAAGGCTTTGTACAATATATTTACAATCATTGCTCTCCTAAATATTCAAGCGCCGCTTGACTATATAATGCAATTCCATTGTTCGCATTGGGATGAATATAATCGAGCAGGTATTTCGAAACAACTTCTGCTGACAATTCCTGCTTGATAGCTTTATTCGGATTTACATAAAGATATCCGTTACTTAGGCTGTATGTTTCAAGTTCTTTTCCATATTCATTTAACAAATAATCTCTCTCATCCGGAGGAATTTTAGTTAATGGATCATTATCCAATGCAAACCAGGGACTGATCAAGACAAATTCTGCATTTGGATTTTTTCCCGCAATTTTTCTTATCAAATGATCAATATTATCAACAAAGGTTGCTGAATCCATCGCACAGATTTTTTCATCTCTATACCTAACATCATTCGTGCCAATTGCAATAACATACAAATCAGCAAACTGTTCTTTTATAGAGTCTATATTTTCTAATAAAGTTATGGTTGTTGCAGATCCCCAGGCTTGTCTGCTGAAGGTTTTATCTGGGAATGCAGCCATAAATGGTTCAAACCATCCATAACCCCCATTTTTTGTTCCTGCCGTTATACTGTCCCCAATAAAACAAATATTTTGAGATTGTGAAATCACCTCATAGAATTTAGATTCTGTCATATCCGGTGTAATTTCAATTGGTTTAACAGGCTGTCTGAAATAACCATCAGCAAATAAATAATATCTATCTTGTACCTGATCCAAGGTTAATTCTGTTTGTAGCATTACTGATGTAACGATATTCTGTACTTCAGCTATTCTATCCATCTCATAAACACTAACCAGATTGCTCAAAGAAGAATCATTCAGGATATCATAAATAGGCAAAGCTAGATAACTCCCATTAGCTGATGAGTATGTGTACATGGGTATGACACCAGCAGAAACAATTTCTTTCTTTTGCAAATCTATATAAACTTCAATAATTGCCGTTGCATCTCCATTGTGTTCCACATATGAATTGGCGAAATTTCCAGGGCTATTGACAACGAGAACAGTTTTTTCTTGGCCGTAGATGTCAACAGCATTTTGAAATTCTATCGGTTGAACAGCATGAGAGTGATCGCCTAAGATAATATCCGCTCCCGCATCCATAAATATTCTATTCCAGGTTTCCTGGAAGTCATCTGTTTCATGTGAGAACTGTGTTCCTATGTGGGGTAAAACCACGATTAAGTCAGGGGGATCATTTAACTGTTTTATTCTTTGAAAATCCGACAGCACCATTTTCTTGACCAAATCAAAATTCTTGCTTTTTGGATCAACTAAAATTGAGGTGATATATGGTTTTTCATTAATAAAATAATCCTCCGAATAATAGTTGCTGCCAAATGTGTAAGCCAAGAAAGCAATGCGTAAGCCTTTTTCCTCAATTATAAAAACTGACTCTTTCTCATTTATATTTCTATAAGAACCCACATGTAACATTCCTATTTCATCCAACACATCAAGCGTTCGAACAGCTCCTTTTACGCCTTTATCAAGGACATGGTTATTCGCAGTCGTCACAAGATCAATGCCTGAATTCTTTATAGCTCTGGGAAATTCATCAGGGAAATTTAAGTACAGGGGGATGTTATCATCATAATTGCCCGAAGAGAATCCTTCCTCTTTTCCTGCTATAGGACCTTCAAGAACACCAATTGCTAAATCAGCTTCACTCAAGTAATCCTTTGCATATTCAAACATAGGATTAAAATCATATTCGGCTCGAGAATCTGAGTATGCACTTTTTACCTGATCTTCCAATAAGATTAAATCCCCCACAAATGCAATAGAAAATGCATTTTCGATATCATCACTTTGTTCTTCGGATATGATTTGGTGGATGATATCTTCTGGTAAATTATTTGACGTCACTCTTTCAGAAGAAGGGAATAAACTAACCAACATTGGGGTCATTAAAATAGCAATTAGGATAACAACAAGCAAGAAACCCGATTTTTTCGATTGATTTATCAATGACTGCCTGGTAGTAATATCGATTATTTTATTTTGAATAAAATCGATAAAGACATTGAATTTCGCCGATATAAAATCAGATCCTAATAATAAAACAGTTAGTAAAGTAGCTAAACACGCATAAAGGATGTAATAGTCAACGTACTTAATTGGAATGAAGATTTTAGAAAAAAATAGTGTGACAAAACGATGAATAATATATATGCTTAATGAGTTTTTTCCCCATTTCGTTAAAAGGGGGATAGATTTTTTGGGGGTAAATAGTAAGATACTTCTTATCATTAATCCAGCGATGCAAAAAACAATGATCCTAGCATAAACATCAAACCAGGATAAATAAACAGACATTGAGAAATTCAAATCAGATAATTCAGGATAGTTATTAAAAAACAAACTAGAAAGGATAATGCCAAGAATAAATAACAAAACCCCCAAAAAATAATCCTTTAGTGTTCGATTAGAGATAACGTCGGTTAACTTTTTTCCAGAAAATTTATATCCGAAAACGAAGAACGGGAAAAAAGCAACTGTCCTTGAAATAGATAGTATATTTGAAATATCACCCCAAAATCCCACCAATATCGCCGCAATAATACTTAAGAAAAGTAAATATGGAAATTTTTCTATGAGTTTTATTATCAATCGCCAAGTTAATAATGAGATGATAAACCAAGAGGAATAGTAGGGTGTAAATAATACTAAAGGCGTTCCTTCTGATAGATAACCAAAAAGCATTAATGCGGTATTAAAAATAAAATAGATGACAAACAATCTTTGTATGGCATGATTAGATTTAGAACGCTTGCTTTTACTTAAATAACCAGCCACAAAAACAAATGCAGGCATATGAAAAACATAAATAAAATCAACTAAATATCTGGCAAAACCTTGATCTCTGAAATCCCAAAGAAAATGGCCTAAAACAACCAGGATAATTAGTAAACCTTTGACATTATCCCAATATGGTTCTCTTTTATCTAAGTTTTCCTGGTTTTTATTAGACATTTTATATTCACTACTTTTTTATGACAATAAACAATGTGATTATCTACAGCATTTACTAAATTATACAATTATAAAATCCATTAAAATGGCTGACACCATCAATAAAAGATTTTTGAACATTCATATAAAAGTACAAGATGGTTAATTCGATTAACTTTATATGCATTTTCATAAGATATTATCTCATGAAATATCCTTTTTCACACCATGCTATCGATTATCGCATTTTCGAGTAAATTTAGAACTTCAAAGAGCAGTAATACCCAAAATTATCGACGAAAATATTAAAATTTTGATATAAAAATTCGTTCAACGTAAAAATGATGCAAAAAAATCCCCTTGAGGGCATCGGAACCCCCTGAGAGATAACGAAGTTGGGAAATGGGTATTCAAACTCGTTCCGTGTTAATTAAAAAGAAAAAAGCGGGCGACCGGATTCGAACCGGCGAATGTCAGCTTGGAAGGCTGATGCCTTACCACTTGGCGACGCCCGCAATTAAGCCTCTATATTTTACGCGAATCAACCGGTATGGTCAATCCCAAATAAAAATCCACTGCCTGGATTAATGCGTTAAGATTATTTATCGAGTTGAGGTGTCCGATGAAACAACTTCTAAAAAAACATTCTTTCTTAGTTTATCTATTATTTGCTTTTCTGATTTCGTGGAGTGGCTGGTTGGTCCTGGTCTTCACGAATACTGAACCGGGCTTTTTCAATCCCTGGAAACTATTCGCAGCTTTTGGCCCCAGCCTGGCAGGACTTTTCGTCATTTCCATACACAGCGGGAAAAAGGGTCTGCGTAAACTCTGGCAAAGCCTCACCCACTTCCGGGTTCACTGGCAATGGTATCTGATCAGTCTGGCTGCCCCACCTGCCCTGATGCTGGCATCCCTGGGGATCCACATCCTGTTCGGCGGCAAGGGTTTAATGTTCAATGATCCTGCTGAGCTTTACCGCGTTATCCCGGTATTCCTGCTGGTTTTCTTTTTCAGCGTGCTGGGGGAAGAGATCGGTTGGCGCGGATTTGCGCTGCCCTGGCTTCAAAAACGGTTCAACGCGTTGTCCAGCAGCTTGATCTTAGGACTGATTTGGGCAGTCTGGCACCTGCCGTTGTTCTGGATCCCCGGTGACTTTCACCAGCAGCTTTCAATAGTCTGGTTCATCCTTCAGACAGTTTCTATCACCATCCTGTACACCTGGGTTTTCAATTCAACGGGTGGAAACTTGCTGTTGATCCTGCTGCTGCATACCTCAAGCAATACTGCATTTGGTGTGTTACCCATGCTGCCCGAAACAGATGGGGACTCATCACGCCCAGCCTGGATTCTCAATATATTATTGATCATCACAGCCGTGATCGTCATCCTGATCAATGGACCTAAGACATTGGCAGCAAAGAAACTTGATACATCCCCACAAGAGAATCTTCGCTGAAATAAAGGGACGTCCTACCCTCCTTTGAGCGCTTTTTGCAGCAGTTCCCGTGTGAGCTGCGGGTCTGCTTTGCCGCGCGTCTCCCGCATGACCTGGCCCATGAACCAGCCAAACAGCCCTTCTTTGCCGCCCCTGTAGCTGCTGACCTCATCCGGGTTATCTGCAATCAGGTGATCGATCACCGCCAGGAGTGCCGAATCATCACTGACCTGCGCCAGGCCCTCTTCTTTCACAATAGTTTCCGGGGTTTTTCCACTCTGCTGTACCTTAACTAAAAGTGACTTCCCGGTCGCATTATTGATCGTTCCCGCGTCCACCATTTTGATCACCGCCGCCAGGTGCTCCGGAGCAAGCACCAGCTCATCTGCGCTGAGGCATAAATCATTCAGCATACGCAGGATCTCGTTCATCATCCAATTGGAAACCACCTTGGGGTCACCCTTGTAAGCACTCACCGCGGCTTCGAAATATTCAGAGAGCGGCCGGTCACTCGTGAGGATATCTGCATCATATTCCGGCAGGCTGTAATCCGCCATGAACCGTGTGCGCCTTTCCAGTGGCAGTTCCGGCAGTCCAGAAAGAACATCCTCCCGCCATTCTTCCGTCAGTTCCAGGGGCAGCAGGTCAGGCTCACGGAAGTAGCGATAGTCCGCCTCGGTCTCCTTGGAGCGCATCTTCGTCAGGCGGTTCGCCGCTTCATCCCAATCAAGGGTCCAGGCCTCCACCCGTCCGCCGCCTTCAACGACCTCAACCTGCCGTTCAAATTCCTTGTTGATCGCTGTCCGAACAGATTCAATCGAGTTGACATTCTTGATTTCTGTCTTTGGGTTGAGGATCGTCTCTCCCATTAGTCTGATGGACACATTCGCGTCACAGCGCAAGTGTCCCTTTTCCATATTGGCTTCCGAAACACCCAGCCAGCGCAGGAGTTGGCGCAAGCGGATCAGGTATTGTGCGGCCTCATCCGCTGAACGCAAGTCCGGCCCGGTCACCATCTCTACCAGGGGTACGCCGCAGCGGTTGAAGTCCACATAACGCTGCCCATGCTCATACTTGGTCTTTCCAGCATCCTCTTCCAGGTGCAGCTTGGTGATCGTTACCTTGCGCATGCTGCCATCCGGCATCGGCAAATCCAGGTGACCGCCTTTGCCCAAAGCCATATCAAACTGTGAGATCTGGTATCCCTTTGGCAGGTCCGGGTAAAAATAGTTTTTCCGGTCGAAGTGTGAGGTCAGCCGGATATCGGAATGCATCGCTGCCGCCAGCAACGCACCTTTTTTCACCACTTCTTCATTCAGGACCGGCAGCACCCCCGGCAGCCCCGTGCAAACCGGGCAGATATTCGTGTTGGGCGGCTGCTCCCACGAATCAGCCTTGCATCCGCAGAAGATCTTGGTGTTGGTGTTAAGCTGGATATGCGTTTCCAGCCCGATGATAAGTTCATATTCCGTCATAGTTTATTCCTCATGATCCCGATGGCGCACGGTGATAGATTTTTCAGCCCATGCTGCCAAAACAGGATACCGCCAATCCTTTCCCGAAAACACAATAATTGCACCAACAATATTGAAAATATTTACGCCAAAAGCAACTACACCCACCAGGGCAATCCCTGCCATGAAGACCAAAACCATTAACATGGAAAGGATCAGAAAAATCACCGGTGATTCAGGGGCAAACCCATCAGCAACTAAATTCGTCAAAAGCCAGGTCAATCCCGCTAAGAATGGGAGAAAAAACAATTGCACAGTCAGCAGGACCAGAACCAGCAAGTCGGCAAATACGCTATACAGAAAAGCTTGCATGGCATGAAAACCCACCACTCGCGATTCATCCTTCTTGACCAACCAGATGGTCAGCGCAGGCAGCTTGCCAAATACATAAGCCAGCCCCGCTAAGACTTTTTCTTTGGAGATCATCACCACGTCCATAAACTCCCTCGCATATTCAGTCGCTTACCGCAGTACTTCGGGCTTTACTTTTCGCCAGTCCGCATTCAACGTCGCCTGCTCAAAAGCATAACCTGCCTGGAACAGGGTCGTTTCATGATAATCCGGCGCGAGAAGCTGGATCCCGATCGGTAATCCATCGGAATCTAAACCGCCAGGGACTGAAATACCCGGAATGCCGGCATGGTTTGCCGGTACGGTCAGCTGGTCAGCATACTGCATCAGTACCGTATCCCCGTAGATGTCTACCATCCTGAAGGCTGTGGTCGGTGTGGTGGGCGTCAGCAGCGCATCCAAATGGGTTGCTCCCTTTGGATCAAAAGCTGCTTCAAAATCAGAGCGGATCAGGCTCCTTACCCGCAAAGCGCGCTGGTAATACTGCTCGCTATACTGGGCTGCGCTCACGTACATTCCCATCAGGATGCGCAGTTTGGGCTGCAAGCCGAATCCTTCCGCCCGTGTCTTCCGGTACATCTCCTTCAAGTCTTCAAAATCAGAATCCGTGCGGTAGCCATATTTGACACCATCAAAGCGGTGCAAATTCGAAGCGGCTTCCACCCGGCTGATCACAAAGTATGCCGGGATGCCGTAGATCGTGTTGGGCATCGGGACGTTCTCAACAATCTCCGCCCCTTTCTTCGCCAGGGCTTCTGCGGCATGCAAAGTCGCCCGGCGGATTTCTTCAGGCAGGGGCTGAATATCCACCTCACCAGTCTCAGGATTTGGGATCGTGATCTGCATGTACTCGGGTGAGAGTCCGATCCGCATCCCTTTAACACCACCCTCAAGGGATGCCAGGTAATCCGGCACCGGGATAGCAGCAGCGGTACTGTCCCGCTGATCCCCGCCTGCCATCACGGACAGCATCAGGGCAGCATCTCGCACGTCGCGAGCCACAGGACCGGGGCAGTCCAGCGAGGAGCCAAACGCAATCAAGCCGTAACGCGATACCCGTCCATAAGTCGGTTTCATGCCCACTACCCCGCAGAAAGCAGCAGGCTGTCGGATGGAGCCAGCCGTATCGGTACCCAGAGATAATAAGGCTTCACCGGCGGCTACAGAGGCTGCTGAACCGCCTGATGAGCCGCCCGGGACACGCCCTGGATCCCAGGGATTGCGAGTGGAGGGTTGAAATGCGGAGGATTCGGTGGAAGAGCCGTAGGTATACTCGTCCAGGTTGACCTTTCCGAGGGTCAGCGCACCGGCAGCCTCGAGCCTTTCAACCGGCGTTGCGGTGTAAGGTGCAATAAAGTTTGCCAGCATGCGAGATGCCGCTGTAGATGGTGTGCCCTTGACGCAAAAAATATCTTTTATTGAAACCGGAACACCAGCCAATGGGCCAACCGTTTCACCAGATTTAACCTGATGATCAACCTTTCGCGCCTGTTCGTAAGCCCGGTCAGCTGTCAGGGTGATGAAGGCATGAACCTTTTGCCTGTCCTCTTCTGTTAGCTCCCCATAATCCAGTTCACCCGGTACCCCATCAACAGCTTTGATCCGTTCCAGGGCGGCTTCAAGCACCTCAACAGCAGTCAGCTCACCATTTTGCACTTTCTGTGCAACTATAAATGCAGAAAAATCCATTAATGTCATTTTTATTCCAACTCTGTATGGGGAATATCCGGCACAATGATATAGCGATCTTCAATCTGTGGTGCCTGCGCCAAAATCTCATCCGGGTTATCGCAAGGTTCCCAGGTATCTTCCCGCAGACCAGATCGGATTTGAGCGGTATAGGGTACACCGTGGGAAGCCGGGGGGATATTGCTGTCCAATGGGACAGCCTCAAGCAGGTGGATCGCCTTGAGCTGGTTATTCAGCTCTTTACGGAGATACTCAGCTTCTGTCGGGTAAAAAGCAAAAGCCGCCAGATCTACTAGGTGTTCAAATAATTCAGGGGTGATTTCATCTGTCATCGGTCAACCTTCAATTCAAAATTATCACATCAAATATTGATGTTATATGATACCTTAAAGTCATTCTATGTGGCGAAATGGAGGAGTCAAAAGAGGAATCAGCGGGGCTGCAGCTGAGTCCAGGTTGATCAGGCAGCCTGGTATAACGTGATTTGCATGCCATCGGGATCCCGGAAACGGACCGTGCGATCTCCCCAGGGTGTATCAACCGGTGGACTAACCAAAAAAGCCCCATGGGAAATCAAACGTGCCATGGCGGCATCCAGGTCCGGTACCTGCAGGGCAAAGCGTATCTTTCCGCTGATCCTGCGACCTACTTCAATTTGATCCACTGTTTGAGCCTGCTTTTCATCAAAGATCTCGAGAGTGGCTCTACCCATGTCAAGGACAAAAGCCCTGCCTTGATCCTCAGGCCATACCTGATCGGGTTCAAGCCCAAGACCAACCCGGTAGAAATCAACCAATGCCTCATATTCATTGGTTGTAAGGGCGACGCGCAATTCTAATACCTGATGACCAGATGCTTCATTTTCCATTTTTCACCTCATGATCCTGATATAACTTTAGCATATTTCAACTTGTCCTCTTTTTCAATCAATTCAGCCACTTATGTTTCAGCAACGGGTCAAACAAAGATGAAGCGGATTAAGGGTTAAAAATAGATATAATTCTTGCGACAAGCTCACCCGCCAACAAACACTAAATGATTAAAATCCTCTAATCCATTAAGTGATACAGCTATGGTATTTTACTTGCAACACACTTTTATTAATATGATTAACTTGGAAAGAAGCCACTGAGTGAAAAGATTTCTAAAATCTCTGCTGATCGTTATGGCATTCATGCTCACAATGGTCAGCTCAACCAGCACCGGTATATCACAGTCCGAGCGCCCGGATGAGGCTCAAATTACTGCCGCCCTGGAGAGACACAGTCTTATCACGGGATCAGGTGCCGAGGTGATATCGGCCACAATCCAGGGTGAAGCGCTGGTGATTGATCTTTCGGAAGAAATCCTACCCGCCAGCACTTACGATGAAGGGGTTTTCACTCAGCTCCAAACCGATTTAGACCGGGATTTAGGAATCAACAGCTTCTATATGACCACTTTCAAAGTGGAAGGCTTGCCGCTTGAATCCTGGGGACGGCCAGAGCCCAAGATTGAACCTGGCGCTGACCTGCCTGAGATCGAGCAAAATCTCCGCTCCGGCCCCTTGTCAGGTGTCAGGATCGCCCTCAGCCCCGGTCACGGCTTATATTGGCATGAAACTTATTTAGGCTGGTACTACCAGCGCGCTGAATTCTACGGGATCCGAGAAGATATCGTTAATGCCGAAATCATGGCTTACGTACAGACCGCTTTATTGAACCAGGGCGCAACAGTTATTCAACTGCGGGAGTTGGACTTCACTGCCGGCACCGGTGTCACAGGATACCCGACATGGTATGAATGCGCCCGGCAGTATGCCATTGCTCTAGGTCTCCCATCCTCGATCTATGACGGCAGCGACACCAACTACAACAGCGACATCCGTGCCAGGCCCTACATGGCAAATTACTACGACGCAGATATCCTGATCAGTCTCCACAACAACGGCTGGGACGGCAATCTCAGAGGCACAGAAACCTACTGGGATATCAATAACAACCCTGCCCAATCAAATGCGTTGGCAAATGCCGTCCACAACAGCATCATCAGCACCATTCGAGCGGAATATGATCCAAACTGGATAAACCGCAATGTGCGCGCAACAGATTGGAGTTACGGTGAGATCTATTTTGCCGATATGCCTGCAATATTGCTCGAACTGGCCTTCATGGATAACCCCATCGATAACAGCTACCTGCACGATGAAGCATTCAAGATGCTGGCAGCCAATGCCATCACGCAGGGCATCTGTGATTATTGGGGCGTCACTTGCGAGGAATCTCCCAGTCCTCTCTCGCAGGTCCTGGAAACACCATTTCTAAATCCGGAATATGGAGAGGGAATGTGTGATACCGGATGGCACAGTTTTACCAACCAGCGCGATCAACCGGCTTATCTATCCCTCAATGTCAACAATCAGGAACAAAGCACCCATCTGGCTTTATGGCAAACGGTTCTTCCGCTGAGCGGTGAATACCAGGTGGAAGTATTTATCCCGGATCATGAACCACTCGGATGGATTTGCCCTGAAATGTCCATCAACGAAGATACCCAAAACGCCATTTATGAAATTTCTCACGCAGATGGCTTATCTGCAATACCGGTTAATCAAGCCCAATTCATTAATGAATGGGTTAACCTTGGATTCTTTAATTTTACAGGGGATACGTCGGTTTCCATCACACTGTCAGATGTCACCGGTGAAACATTTCAAACAACCACCGTTTCAAGCAGCGCGCTGCGTTTCACGCTGGTTCACGAAGCATATGATCACCAGGTTTACTTTCCATCCACATTTAAATAAGTCTTTAATAATAAGGACTACTTTGGAAATTTAGGAAAAAACTGAAGTCAATCGTTGGAGCGTCCATTTTTCATAACTACCTGTTTTATTCAAGCCGTTGGAATAAATGCTATAATCTTGTCATAGATACCAATGGAGTACGGTTATGGCTCAGGCTGGTTCCCCAGAAACTGATACGAAATCCCCACCTAAAAACACAAAACGATCTCATCCACGACTGGCTTTATTTCTCTTTCTCCTTTCACTCCTTGTCTACCTGTCAACCCGTTTTGTCCGGTTACCAGACTTCCCGATCTATTTTTTCACCGATGAAGCCATTCAATCCCAGCACGCTGTCGATCTGATTAATAATAGTTTTCGAAGCCCCGATGGCGTTCTGCTCCCAACCTATTTTGAGAACGGGGGCCAATTCAACCTGAGCCTTTCCGTTTACGCCCAAATCATCCCAATGCTGGTATTTGGCAAATCCGTTTGGATCACGCGGGGTGTCTCAGTCTTGCTGACATTAGCAGCAGCTATCAGCCTGGGATTGATCTTGCGTAACACCTTCAAAAGCCGCAATTGGTGGCTGGGAACCCTGCTGATAGCGGCAACCCCAACCTGGTTTCTACATTCCCGCACCGCTTTCGAAACGGTGATCATGGCGTCCATGTTTGCAGGATTTCTTTTCTTCTACCTGCGCTACCGGGATGGTTATCCCGGGTCGCTCCTGCTGGCACTGCTGTTCGGTGCACTAGCGTTCTACGCCTACAGCCCTGGCCAGGTGATCATCGTTATCACCGGGCTTCTGCTGCTGGTTTTTGATGCAAAATATCACTGGCAAAACCGTAAAATGGCTTTGATCGGATTAGGTCTGTTGATCCTGCTTTTCTTACCCTATTTTCGCCACATCCTGACCCGGAGCAGCGAGACCTTGCAGCATCTCACCGTGCTGAATTCCTACTGGGTAAAACCCATCCCATTTTCCCAGAAAGTGCTGACTTACATTCTTAACTATCTTAAGGGGCTCAATCCAATCTACTGGTTCTGGCCTGATCCCTCATTCCTTGATGCTCTTTGGCCAGGCCTGAGCTTGCCAACCTGGTTGTTCTCCTACCAGAATGATCTTGCTCGCCACACCATGCAGGGCTATGGTCATCTCCTCTGGGTCACCTTCCCCTTCTGGCTGATCGGTTTTATCCAATGCATAAGGCGATTTAAGGATAACAGGTATCGAACCCTGATCCTTGCAGCACTGGCTGCACCGACAGGCGCTGCGGTTGTGGATTGGGGTATCACGCGCGGCATGGCCTTCATCATTCCCGCTGTCCTGTTCACAGCATTGGGTCTTGAAATCTCCTTCAACTGGATGCGAATAAAATGGCCTAAAATTCGCCAGTGGCATATTTCGATTGGCTTATTTTTAGCTTTTAGTTTAGTCAGTTTCTGGATGCTGGGAGAAGCCCTTTTCAAAGGACCGACTTGGTACGACGACTACGGGCTGAGTGGGATGCAGTACGGTGGTCAGCAGGTCTTCAGCCGTGCCGTTGAAATTGCCAAAGAAAAGCCTGGTACAAAGATCATTGTGAGTTCGACCTGGGCAAACGGATCAGATGTCTTAATGCGCTATTTCACGGATGATCATCCCAACATTATGATGGGAAACATCAATGCCTGGGGATACAGCTTCCAGTCATTGAGCAATGACCTGCTCTTCGTGATGACCCAGGATGACCTTGATTTCATTAATGAATCCGGGAAATTCACGAATCTGACGGTAGAGGAAACCCTGGACTACCCGGATGGGCAAAAAGGATTCTATTTCGCCCGGTTGGATTACGTCAATAATATAGAAGAAATCCTGGCAGAAGAACGGGCTGAGCGTCAACAACTGATCACCGACAGCATAACCATCGAAGACCAGTCCGTCCTCGTGCAGTATCCGATCCTCGATATAAACGAGATCAAACATGCCTTTGATGGCGACTCGACAACTTTGATCCGCACCCTTGAAGCCAACCCGCTCAAGCTAATCCTCAATTTTCCTGAGCCCATTCAAATCAGCGAAATCACAGCGATGATCGGCGGTACCCCAACCAGGGTATCTGCCTCCGTATATTACAGGGGAGAAGAAATTGAAACAATATCCAGTGACGTGGAAGGCGCGATCACGACTCGTAATGTTCTGCTTAATTTCACGCAATCTTATTTGGCCGATGAACTCAGGTTAGAAATCCTCAATATCTATGATGGTGAAATCGCACATGTTCACCTTTGGGAAGTTTCTTTTAAGTGATGAAAAATATCATTGAGATCATTTCATTATCAGGAAATGCAATTAAAGGACAGGTATAATTGTGGACGTAATCGTTAACCTACTCACCACTTATAGAGGGAACCATGTCAAACAAACTTAATTGGATCGATGAGGAACTTCAAAACCTCAAGGAATCAGGACTGTACAACAAGATCCGCACCCTGAGCTCACCCCAGGGCGCCTGGCTTGTCGTTGACGGCAAGAAAGTCCTCAATTTTTGCTCAAATAACTACCTGGGGCTTGCCAATCACCCACGGCTCATCCAAGCTGCAAAGGATGCCATGTCGGATTTCGGCGTCGGTCCGGGTGCTGTGCGGACCATTGCTGGCACGCTGGACCTGCACCTGGAGCTTGAAAAGAGGATAGCTAAATTCAAGCGTGTGGAAGATGCAATCACCTTCCAGTCCGGATTTACGGCTAACCTGGGAACAATCCCTGCGCTCGTCGGAAAAGGGGACGCCATTTTCTCTGATGAGCTCAACCATGCTTCGATCATCGACGGCTGCAGGCTGTCCCGTGCGGATATCATCCGCTATGATCACGCAGACCCCAATTCATTGGAGAAAGTCATTAAAGAAAATGAAGGCAAATACCGGCGCGGATTGGTCGTGACGGATGGTGTTTTCTCAATGGACGGCGACTTCCCACCCCTGGATAAGATCACGGAAATTGCTGAAAAACACGAACTGATAATGATGGTTGATGACGCCCATGGTGAAGGTGTATTGGGTGAAGGCGGCCGC
The DNA here is from genome assembly GCA_016841445.1 of Anaerolineaceae bacterium. Taxonomy (GTDB): domain Bacteria; phylum Chloroflexota; class Anaerolineae; order Anaerolineales; family Anaerolineaceae; genus Brevifilum. The sequence continues at coordinate 537,632 of JAENZD010000002.1, read as the reverse complement.
GGTATTGTAGATCACTTCGGCTTACATGGGCGGGTTGATGTAGAAGTCGGTACGTTCTCAAAAGCTTTTGGCGTTATGGGCGGCGTTGTGGCCGGCAACCCCAGGATCATTGAATGGCTGCGCCAGCGTGGGCGCCCATTCCTGTTCTCTTCTGCAGTGACCATCCCGGATGTAGCCGCCACCATTGCAGCAATTAACGTGTTGGAAGAATCGACCGAACTGGTAGATCGCTTATGGAAAAACGCTGAAATTTTCAAGAGGGAGATGGGTAAGCTTGGTTTTGACACCGGCAAAAGCATGACCCCCATCACACCCGTCATGCTGGGTGAAGCGAAACTTGCACGGGAATTCAGCCGCATGCTATATGACCAGGGCGTATTTGCCATGGCCTTAGGTTTCCCAACCGTCCCGGAAGGCAAAGCCCGGATCAGGGTGATGATCTCCGCGGCACACTCCGAAGCAGATATTGAACAGACTCTGAGTGCTTTTACTAAAGTTGGTAAAGCACTGGGCGTTATCTAAAATCAATTACTATAGTTTATCGCCATATAGAAACCACGTAGAGGCGCTTCAAGCAGCGCCTCTACGGTTTATTTATAACAAATAAGTTTTTAATTAAGCAGGTTTTTCGACCTGAGGCTCTTTGAACGGATCATAACCGGGATTTGTCCCTGACCAGCAGCATCCTCCCTGCTTGAAGCTGTTGCATGCCAGGCCTCGTGAGCAACGGTGCGCGATGATCCGGGGGGCTTGCTCCGGCAGAAAGGTAGCCGGATAGACAATCTCCGCCTCAAGGGCAACTTCCTCACCCGCTTGTTCACAATAAGATATCTTTATAACTTCCCAATTTCGATAAGCCACAGCTTAACCTCCAAAAACTCTCGCATACCTACCAATAATCTACACAAATTTATTATAGCACAATGAGAAAAATTAACAAATTGTTAACTGCCCGTTGGTTCAGGAGCGAAACATCCTGCGCCTGCGCCATTGGATGATCGGCGCAGCGATTTTTCTCACCAGGTACTTCCAAATAATCGGTTCATACCAGTGACCACCCTCACGGTAGTGCACCCGCAGCATCTCTGGCCAGCAGCGGGAATCTGCCTCAATCGTTTTAGCAGCGCCGTGCAGGCGGAAACTTGCCCAGGTCCATCCAGGCAGGTAAACAAGGGGGGCTTCCTTTGCCAGCCTGACCCATAGGTCATAATCCATCGCAAAATAAAAACTGGGGTCAAGGGGACCAACTTTTTGCCATAGGTCTGCCCGGAAGAAAGAAGCCTGCTGCGGTATGTGCACATAACCGCGCCTGAGCCGCTCATAATTCGTTTGGGCGGCTGGGAATTGGCCGATCTCCCGGCCTTCCGCATCAATAAATGTGCAGTCGCTGTACACCATCCCAACCTCAGGGTGCGCATCAAGATATTTCGCTGCTTCCGCAAAGGCCCCGGGGTGGTAGACATCATCTGAATTTATCCAGGCAAGATATTTGCCTCGGGCTCGATTGAAGCCCTTATTGAGTGCATCTGTTTGTCCCTTATCAGGGGCAGATTCCCAATAAGCCAGTTGATCTTCATATTCCTTAATGATCGCCTGGCTGCCATCTGTTGAACCGCCATCCATAATGATATATTCCACATTGGGGATGTCTTGCATTAATACAGATTCTATTGTCCGGCGCAGGAATTTTGCCTGGTTAAACGACGGCGTAATGATAGAAAATAGAGGAGGTTGTGACATTCTAAACCTTATTATTGCGGGTACAATCCTTCCTGGCAATGAACCCGGGTGAAAAGCGCCATTATTATACTGTACTTAAGATGAATAAGAAGTAAGATGTTTATCAAATAAAGAATGCGGCAGGAAACCCTGGAATATTTGATTTGCTTCTCTATGTTATAATTTTGGAGGCAGGGAATTAAGGATTTCAATTTTATGGACAATACATCCAAACAAGAACCTTTACCATTGATAACGACATTCCAGCATCTGCTCAATAACTGGTGGAAGATTGCTTTGTTTGCCATCATCTTCGGTTTATTGGGATTAGGATTTTCCTACCTCCGACCACCAAAATATCAAGCAGAAGCGATCTTTTCAACCTCACTGGACTACAGTGAGATCAATTTTGAGAACCTCGTCGATGAAGATCACCAACCCGTGACATTCGCACAATATGAGGTTGACCTAGCGCTTTCTGTCGTTCAACGCAGTTTATTAAAGGTTCGGGATGAAGCAATGGCATTTGCACAATCCCTTGATCCTTCCCTGAGCGATGAGCAGTTCATGAAAGACAGCCTGATCGAACGGTTGCATTCCGAATGGTACCTTCGCTTCCGGCATGTGAACCCTGAAATTGCGCAAGATGTCACTAATTATTGGGCAGAACTGGCAATTCAGCAGTTAGAAGAGGATCAAGCTGAAAGCATACTTGAATCTTACGTTCTCGTAGATTTCCTTTCAGAAGCCAGCTTGCCAGGTACACCGATCTACCAAAACAGGAACATCCTGATGATGGCAGGTTTTGTGATCGGTTTCATCGTTGGAATCGCATTTGTTGATTTTCAGCATCGCTATCTTTCGAACCGCAAAAAGGGGTAGATCCTGATGCTGTCAAAAACATCGAGAAAATCGATCTATGAACTTGTCCAAACGATCTTATTTGCTCTGATCCTGATTGGTCTACCACTGACCACATTTCCCCTGATCAGGCGTGTGACCAGTTCTTTAGTCGCCCCTTTTTCAGCCATTCCGCTGGCCCTTTTAATGCTGGTTTGGCTGATCCCCTTCGTGATACGAAAAGGACCATTTCCCAAAGAAATCCAACCGCTGGTTTATTTTACACTGTTTTCCATTGTTGTAACAGCAGGTGCGTTTTTCCTGGATGGCTTTTACATCCGGGACAGGACTTTTTTTGATGAGGGTTTTCGAGCCCTGATCACACTGGGGCTTGGCCTTAGTTTTTACATCACCTTATCCGTATACATTCAAAACAAATCCATTGTCAAACAGTTTTTCCTCTTTCTTTATATCGGCGGTGTCCTGATCATTATCTGGTCAGCCATTGAAATTATCCTGCTTCGGACATTTGGAAGCACGGCCAATTTCCCGGGATGGATAACAAATTTCAGGTCTTCTCTGGTTTACCAAAAATCAGGTCTGCAGTATACCGACCGCCTGAGTGGATTTGCCTACGAACCCTCCTGGTTTGTTTTGTTTTTCGATCTGGTACTCTTCCCCATCTGGTTTTCTGCGGTCTTTCAGCGCAAATCTTTGTTCAAGGTCAGAGTCTGGCGCTTCCAAATTGAAGATTTGCTGCTGGTTCTTGGATTGACCGCCTTCATTTTCAGTTTCCCGCGGATCGGCTTGCTTGCTTTGGTGGTTCTCCTTGGCTATGTGTGCATCCTGGGCGTGAACCGACTGTATAAGATCATGCTTTCAGCGTTTTTAAAACAAAAAAAGGTCAGGATCAAACGGCCAAAGCTTGTAAGGGTTCTTCTCGCCCTCCTGCTGATCCTTTTTATCATTACCGTTGTTTTTGGTGGGGTGCTTGCTTTCCTTAAAGTTGCCAGCCGAACTGACGGCCGCTACCAACTGATCCTGGACCAGATCACCGCAGCAAATTTCGATGACCTTTCGATCACTGAAACCGGTTTTATCATCCTGGCTCGCCGGCTGGCATTCTATGAGCGCACCATTTACTGGTTTGGCGGATGGAACATCTTCAATGACCATCCTTTTGGCGTAGGGTTGGGAAATGCGGGTTTCTATTTTGTGGACAATATGAACAGCCTGGGTTATGAATCTTACGAAATTCGAAACCTGCTGTTCCAAACAAATGTCATCATCAATATCAAATCTTTATGGTTCCGGCTGCTTGCTGAAACAGGATTGATCGGTTTTGCCTTATTTATGACCTGGATCTATCTGCTATGGCGCAGCAGTTCCTTCATTCAAAAATGCCATGATCCGCTTATGAAGATTGTCGGTCTGGCAGGAAAATTCTTTATCCTAACCTTCCTCGTTGAAGGGTTCAGCGTTGATTCATTTGCACTGCCTTACCAATGGATCATCGCCGGGCTGATCACAGCCAGCAGGCTCATTGTCCAAAAGGAGCTTACGGAAGAAGCAAATACTGAAGCAGCGGTAACCGGGTAAATTGCCTTTCAAGACCAAAGTTCGCTCTAATTGACATCCTGTAAATCAAAGATCAGATAGCCATCACCTTCATCAAAAACAGGGTATGTACCCCACAAGAATTCTCTAACTTCAGGTTGGCTCTCAAATTCCTCAAAATCCGTAACCAGGAATAAGTCCTGGTCTTCGATAGCATCCATTAACATTTCTTCCCTGTCAATTTCCAAACCCGCCATTTCCCGCATGACAAAATCACCCACAGACTTCCAGTTGGTGGCCTGCTTCCATCCCCAATAGCCAAGCCGGTAGCCATAATTCGGTGTTATGGCGACAACCGAATAGTCCTTCAGTTCTGACCCCAATTCAGCATAGAAATTTGCCTCTTCCCGGTAATCAGCATGTTTCAACGTCATCCGGGCATCCCAAAAATTATAAGCCATCCAGAAAAATAACACGGCGCTTAAAACTATCAGTGCAAAAAATTGTCTGCCTTTTACCCGTTCAACCAAAGCGCCAGCCCAGGCCGCCAACCCAACAGCAACGATTGGCGTCAGCGGGATTTGGTAATAGGAGTGAGTCACGATATGATAATCAAATACCGTGCCATACAGAAAATAGCCAATCAAAAGACTGAGTATCATCACCCTGTAGGATTTTTCTTTGATCAGCAATACACCAACCAGGCCAACCAAGAAAAATTCGATCCCGATAGTGGAATCGATCATATCCTTCCAGCTAAGGTAATGGAACGGATCAACTAATAATTCAGGGAAGAACCGGAAACTTGTTTGTGCTTGCAGAAAGCCGGAAATAAAAAAACCATCAATATGGTAGACCAGGGCAGGTAATACACTCAGGACTGCAATCACAATCACCTGGGAATTGGTCAGGATCTTCTTGAATTTGCCGGTCGACAGCACCAGCCCAACAAAAGCGGGAAGAACAAAGAAGGCAGCAGGTAGTTTGATATAAATCGCTAAACCGGAGATCAAACCAGCCGCGACAGCAGAAAGCCATGTTTTTTTCTTTGCCCAAGCGACCATCGCCCACCAGGACCAGATGATGGCCGCGGTCATCAATGGCTCAGGTTGAAAAGAACGGCTGGCAAAAAGTGTATATGGCAGAATCATATAGAAAGCCAAACCAACCACTGCACCTTTCGCGCTAATCAAATCTCGGGAGACCAGGAACAAACCCACGCCTCCCAATGTCCAAAAGAATATCGATAAGAAACGGGGAACCCGCAGATCATCTTCACCAATCAACCGGTATCCCCAGGCAGAAAGACGCTCCATCACTGGGGGTTCAATCTCCCCTTCTGCTTTCCATTGGTTGACAGCCAATGTCCTCTGCTCCTGTGGGGCATCTTCCAGGCTCTCATAATACATACCCCTGGTAATCAACATCGAGTGGAGCTGGCGGGATGCATGGAAATCCAGCGGTGGGTCGTCAAAATCATAGAAGCGCCCAACCAATCCAAAAAATAAAACCAGGGCCAGCATGATCCAAACCCAGTATTCGTGCTCAGTGAAGAATTTTAACTTCATTATTGATTTGAGTTTTAAAAATTTCATCCTAACCCTCGATGATCCGATCTTTCTTTCTTGCCAGGTACCTATCCCGGTATTTTTCTGGTTTGAAAGGACTTAATAAAGCATAGCAAATCCGCCGCCAATCTTTGAGCACAGTCTGCGGGCACTGCCAAAACGCGCTCCAGTAAGCCTTGAGTGCGGCACCGGGTTTCCCCTCATTCAACAAGTAAAAAGCATTCAACCGGTGCGCACCTGCCCAAATCCGATGATTATTTGACTGGTAATAGGGTGAAAACCGTTCATCTTCCGCCATCCACTGCGCAAGCTGGATAGCCTCCCGTCCAAAGCCTTCAGCCTGGGCAATGTTTTTCGCACCACCATGCATCCGGGCAGCGGCCCATACCTGGCCGGCTGCGTATTGCAGTTTTGTGATCGAGGCCATCCGCAGCCACAAGTGATGGTCCAGCATATAGTGAAAATTTGGGTCAAGAAAACCCGCTTGACCTAAAACCTGCCTGCGAAAGAAAACGCTTGCCTGCCCCAGGATCTTGAACATCATCAAATCCGGCAGCGCCCATTGTTCATAGGTCATCCGGTTGAAAACCTCGCCATCAGCATCAATCGAATCAACATCACTGTATACCAGCCCTACCTCAGGCGATTGCCGGAAAATTGCCACGGCATGCTTGATGGCATTTGGCCGGTAAATGTCATCTGAATTCAACCAGGCAATGATCTCACCATTTGCCTTTGAGAACCCTTTATTGATCGCATCCGCCTGACCTTTATCGGGTTCCGAAACCCAATCCGCCAAACGGTCTTCATATTTCTTGATGATCTCGATGCTGCCATCCGTTGACCCACCGTCCATAACCCAGTACTCAATCCTGGGATAATCCTGTGAGAGAACCGATAGGATTGTATATTCCAGGAAATCTGCCTGGTTGTAAGAAGGGGTAATGATAGAAACAAGAGGAAAGTCAGACATAATGATTAACTGAAGTACCGATCGTAATCCACTTTGGGGAAAACATCCAGCTGGCCGCCAACGGTTGCATCCAACACTTGCCTGTTATCATCCAGAAAGGCCCGGTGAGCCATTCTATATGCAGTTTCCGAGGTATCCAGATCCGGAAGCTGCCAGCGAAAGCCTTTGCCAAAATATTTCGGGTTGAAGTGGTTGGGGTCGTCACCTTCTGAGACAACGGTCTGGTTTGGTTTTCCTTTCGAGACAAAGCTGTGGTCCACACCGATCAGAACCACGGTCGAAAACCCCATATGGTAAGCCAACTGCAGCGCTGTATAGGTTACCGTCGCACCTTCCCACAACCGTGTACTGGCATCTTTGGCAAATTTAGGCCCGGTGTAGGTTGTGTAAAGAAAGTGCAGGTTCTCTCGCGGTTCAAGCCATTGGTGAGCTCGCCAAGCCATGAACATTGGGATAGATAGAGAGCGGAAATCTTCAGCACACTGTTCGATCACAAGATCGTTAACGGAAAGCAAGAATGATGTCTTAAATCCCCAATCTTCCCAAGCCAGATAGATCCGGTTCAAACCGAACGTAAATTCATATTGAATTCGATTGACATCCGTTTTATTCAGACTTGGCCCATTGCCAATGATCACACAGCGCTTCCCCTTATAGCTGTCCTTCAAAGCCCTCAGCTTCCTGATGCTCTCACGCCGCCAGGGATGCAGATTGGCTTCAATACTTTTGGGAATGCGTTTGATCCCATCCCAACTTTGCCGGCCAAATTGCCAGACCGATTCAGGAAGAACCTTTTTAAGTCTCTTTTTCATTGCTATTCAGTGCTCAAACGGCAGGTCGCACCGCCATCAACAATCAATGCCTGCCCGGTCATAAATGAAGATTGATCGTTGTCCGCCAGGAAGTAAATGGATCGGGCAATTTCTTCAGGCTGCCCCACACGTCCGTTGACCGTTTTGCGTGCCAGGTTTTCCAGCCTTTCCAGCACATCACCCTCACCCACATGCCCCCGGTTGAACCCAGCCCGGAGCATCGGGGTATCGACTGCGCCAGGCAATATGGCGTTGACCCGGATCTCATCCTGGGCAAACTCGATCGCCATCGCCCGAGTGAGTGCCAGTAAACCGCCCTTGCTGGCGGCATACGCCGCAATATTGGCAGAAGTCGCCACCGCATGCACGGAAGAGACGTTCACAATCGCGCCGCCGCCCTCAGCTTTGAGTAAGGGGAAAGCTAATTTTGCGCCTAAAAATACGGACCGTAAATTGGAGGCCATCACCATATCCCATTCAGCGGCTGTTGTGTCGACGAGCGGTTTGGCGATCTGAATGGCCGCATTATTCACAACCGCATCCAGCGTGGACGTGATCGCTGCGACTTTTTCATAGATCTCTTCAATTTTCTCAGGCAGCGAAATATCAGCCTGGATGTAGACCCCATTTTCCGGGAATTCTTCATATTTTGGACTTCGGTCCACACCGATCACCTGCCAGCCTTTTTCAGCAAACACTTTGACAGTTGCCCGTCCTATACCGCCGGCAGCACCGGTGATCAACAAAATTCTTTTGGCCTTATCAGTCATTTCCTGGGTTCCTTCCACCGTTTGGTCATCATATTTTGTCCGCATATTTCTACCATACCTGAAGTGCCTAAACCAACCCTTTGCTGTAACGTTTTTTCATTTCAGAAAGAGGCTCAGTCGATATCCCCAGCCCAATTAGCAAGTTGTTGATGGTGTTCCAGTGCACGCGCTCCCAATACCCAGGGCTGGAATTAGAATTATGAGGAGCAAGTAAAACATGCGCCATCGTAAGGAGGGGGCTGTTCGCTGGCAGAGGTTCATCCTCAAAAACATCCATTGCCGCCCCCCGGATAACTTTCCCTTCAAGGGCTTCCACCAGGGCATCCTGGTCCACAACCGGTCCGCGTGCGGTATTAATCAAAACCGCTTCCGGCTGGCAAAGGGCCAGCCGTTCTTTGTTGATCAGGTGATGGCTGGTCGGGTTCAAGGTACAGTTGATGCTGATAAAGTCAGATCGCCTCAGAAGATCATCCAGGTCTGTCATCTCGACACCAAACTCAACCAGGAAATCCGGAGGGATCTCAACGATATCATTTCCCAATAATTTCATTCCAAAACTGCGCGCTCGCCGCAGTACCGCCTTCCCGACATTTCCAACACCTATGACTCCCAGGGTGCACTCGCTAAGGGTTTTGCCAATCAACTTCTCCCATTCCCCTTTTTTCACTTTTGCGTCCAACCAGGGTATCTGCCTGGCAAATGCGAGCATGTAGCCCAGAACACTTTCCGAGACAGGGACAGTGAAAGCATTGGGTGTATTCCCGACCATGATCCCAAAATCTGATGCTGCATCCTGATCGATTGAATCAATACCGGTCCCCCATTTCGAGATCACTTTCAAGCGTGGGGCGCAGGCTTCAATGACCTGCCTGGTGTATCGGTCATCACCACATAGGGTGCCATCAAAACCACCAGCATATTTTAATATTTCTTCCTCGGAAAGCCTTTCATTGACCTCCGGCAGGATCAGCTCCAAATTAAACGCTTCCAGTACAGGGCGGAAGCGATCCATTTCAGGCAAGATATAAGGCGCAGATATCAAAATTGTCTTCATCAACTACTCCTGAATACTGGTGGTTAGGCGATACACATCACTTTGAAAGGCTGAAAAAATACTTCATCAATGAATCCGCCACGACAAAATCAAGTTCCTCGTCAATATCCCAGGCTTCCACCGCCGGAATTTCGAACATCATCGGACGTTCACCTAGCCGGTTTCGCCTCTGAACAAGCATATCCCTTTTGAAAATATAAATGCAGGAATTTTCTTCATAAACCGGCGGCAGATCTTGCGTGCGGAGCAGCACTTTGGGGTCGTGATTAATCGGTCTTCCCAGCGAATCCCAGAGCCGGGTTTGCAGCCGCGTCACGCCGAAAAGCGAATCATATTCCGCTAAATTTCCCAGGAATGCTTTGATCGCAGAAGATATCGTTTCAGGCCTGAGTAATGGGTTCGTAGAGTGGGTTTGAAGGTAGTAATCCGCTTCGATCAAGGAAGTATCATGGATCAGGATCTCATTCATGGGAACCATATCCCCTCGCAGGTTTTCCGGGCGAGATACTCCTTGAACTCCCGGGAAGCTTTGGGCAAGGCCCTCTAATATTTTAGGGCTATCCGTATCCACCAACACGGTATCGATTTCAGGCACAGCCTGCAGGGTTGATAATATATGATGATATAGCGGTTTTCCAGCTAATGGGCGATAATTCTTACCCGGAACCCGCACAGAAACGTGGCGCATCGGTACCAATCCAACAATTTTCATCGTCATAATATCATATCCAAATCATTAACCGATTTTTGAGAGGATTATTATTACCTTCATCAATCCGTTTAGTTTCCATTGTCCATTATAAATTATAAACCGGGAAAACGACTTCTCCCAACTCATTTTTCTGATGCCAGCCATAAATTATTGGAAAACGACTCACAAAAGTCAACGCCCTATGACAATTCGACAAAATTTATAAGATGAAATATGAAAATAATACCGAAAATTATTCGTAAAAATAGAAGATTAATGTCAGACGAACCAAACGGTTCACAATAAACCGATTGCCTGATGTTAAGGAAGTAGAAACCCTTTTCCTTCCAACAGTCCTTCACTGATCACCCGCAGGGTTTCCGAATTTTCAGGCAGCAAATCCTGCCATCCGAATTCCTTCAGCCTGACAAAACCCGGCAAGATCCCATCCGGTTCTATAAATTGATCAAATGGAATTGAAGTACGGAAAAGCTGGTAATAAAGAAATCGCCTTGCGTTCAATCTGTGGATTTGGGGAGCTTCAACCTCATCTGCCGAAAGGAACAGGTGTAACTGATCGAGGTATTCCATTCGTGATTTTGGATAGAATACCGTTTCCAACTGGGTAAACCGTGCCTTTCCGGCACATAACACCGGTGCACCCATAATCGAGGCTTCCATCCCAATCGTAGAGTTGTAGATCATCACAAATTTTGCGCGCTGGATCATTTCATATGAGCTGAAGTAAGAATCGGGACCGATAAAGACCACATTCGGCAGCGATTCAACCTCTCGCAATTTCACCCACGCCGTCACGCTCTCCCGGCTGGCTTTCCCGGGGCGCGATTCATCTGGATGTGCCCGGATCACAAACAGGGTCTCCGGGTGTTTGTTTATGACCTGCAGCACATCATCCAACCAGGTAAACATATCCGAAAAGAGGGTATTGGCATGGGGTTGGCTGGTATCAAAGATCACATTTGTAAAAATTGGCACAACCTGATTAAAATTTTTAATTTTATCAATCAGGTCCTGGTCCAGGCCCTGCATTTCCGGCCAGAAAGCGACCCCCGCCATGCTGAAATCACCCTTAAACCGTTTTGAAAGGTAATCGTCCAGCTGCCAGTCCTGTTCGGGGGTTAATTGGAAATCATCAGGAATATCTACCGGGTAAGCGGTAGCGTCACCCTCAGTGAAAAATGCGGATAACGGGCGCAGTCCAACCTCATGGGTATAAACAGGGATATTCCTTCCCCGGGCAACCCACCTGGCTGCAGCTTCGGGGAACTGCATCCCGTTAAATACCATCACAGATAACGGGTTCGTTTCAGACAAGAGTGTGTCAAAGTGCTTGGCAACTTTATAACCCGAAAGGATATAGTGGCGGTAAAGAATCCGGGTCGGCTCATCATTCACCAGGTGATGGCGCCGCAAAATCCAGCGCATGGAAGGCAGGCACAATTCACCTAAAGGGATTCCCTCATATTTAAATTTTATGAGGGCTGCAAGATCCGTGTTTTGAAGGTTTTTTTCGATATCTGGGGAGTCATTGGACGGCATCCACAGGACATCAGTGCGGGTGTAGATCGACGATGATTGCAATAAGCATTTCTGGCAGGGAGGCTTGCGGTTGATATCGTTATTATCCGTACCCAATACGCAGCGGCTCATTCCCTGCTGGCAAACAAAATTAACCACACGTACACCCTCTAAGCGCAGTGACCACCCAGTCATCATGGCAAATGCAGCATTCAAACTCATTCCGGAGATGCGGGTGGAGGCATTGAACGAAACAACAATCCGCTCATCGTCCGGTTCAGGTGCGGCTTTTGCCACAATCTTCCCCATTTTCCGGATATCGTTGTTAATCCTTTGCCTTAGGGGCTGATATCGTAAATATCTCCTGGCTCGCTTGATGATCTGCATACTTATCCCGGCATTTAGCGGCTGTAGCGCCGCAGTTTCTTGAGTGAAGATTGTTCGCTGTCATAGACTTTCTTCTCCCCATCACCCATTGATTTTTCCGTTACCCGGATATATTTCACCAGTGTCCGCAAGCCGTGGGGCTCGACAGATGCGGATTGGTCAGACCCCCACATAGCCCGGTCGAGGGTAACATGCCGCTCGACCAAACAAGCGCCAAGAGCAACCGCTAACGCGGAGGGTACCAGGCCAACCTCATGTCCAGAGTAACCAACCGGACAGTCGAAGTTATCTTTAAGCGTTTGAACCATTTTCAAGTTGAGCTCTTCAGGCGGGCAGGGATAACTGCTGGTCGTATGACATAACAATAAATTTTCCTCGCCAACGATGTCAACCGATTTTCTAATTTCTTCCATGGTTGACATACCGGTCGAAAGAATGATGGGTTTTCCTGTGGCTTTCATCCCCCTCAAGAGTTCATGGTCAGTTAATAATGCGGAAGGAACCTTATGTGCAGGTGGATTGAAAGCATCAATGAATGCCAAAGATGGCAAATCCCATGAACTGGCCAGCCAATGGATCCCCAGCGATTTGCAATAGTCGTCAATCTCTTTATAATCATCCTGACCGAATTCCACTTTGTAGCGGTAATCGAGGTAGGAAATATAGCCCCAGGGTGTGTCGCGCATTTGGTCTTTCTGATGATCAGGCACACAGATTTCAGGGGTTCGCTTCTGGAACTTAACCGCATCTACACCTGCATCGTAGGAAGATTTGATCAAATCCTTGGCAGTCTGAACGCTGCCGTTATGGTTGATTCCGATCTCAGCAATGATATATGTTGGATGTCCATCTCCAACCATCCGTCCAGCGATATTTACTTCTCGAGTCATTAGGTACTCCTTTAATAAACCGTAAAGTTTGAAACCATGGATACGTATTAACTTTGTTCGTACTTTCTCAAAATCATATCACAGACTTCTCGCACGGCACCATATCCACCTTTTTTCATAAGCACGTGGTCCGCCTGTCGAAGAACTTCTTCATGGGCATCCGCAACAGCAAAAGTAAAAGCCACAATCGGGAAACAGGGTAGGTCATTCAGATCATTTCCCACATAAACCGTTTCCTCAGCAAGGCAGCCTTCTGTCTCAAGATAAGATAAGAGCGTACGCCGCTTATCACCAATCCCCTGAAAGTAAGGTAAACCGATCTTTTTTGCCCGAGAAGCAACCACCGGGTTCACCTCTGTTGAGATGATAACAGCTTTGACGCCTCCATTCAGAAGCAGTCGAATACCAGCGCCGTCCGATCTGTTCGCTGCAACAAATTCTTCGCCATCCTGGTTAACCCACACGCGATCATCCGTCAAAACACCGTCAAAATCGAAGACAACCAGCGAGATCTTCTCCGGCCAGTGCCGCTTTTTCGACCCCGGCCAAACCATCTCCAGGTTCTTCTCCCGGACGACCCACTCGTAACGAGCCCAATCCCCCAGATTATCAATATCAACCATGTAATCCGGGTCGATCAACACCGGCAAAATAACATCGCCACTCATTGATCCTTTCTTAAGGATCACTTCCGGTCGGATAACATCAATATGGCCGGTCTGCCAGTAAACAGGCGGCAGGCTCTGACGCGGTGCATTATAAGGTTCGTCAATCCCCGCAACCGTCAAGAGGGGGATCAGTTTGCCATCTGCTGCTATCCGCCACATTTTGTGTGGATTTTGCCCAGCCGGGACAACCCCACGTACGGAATCAGCATCAGGGTTCTCGCTCATGATCTCGACGGCACGGTCAATGAGATCCAGGGGGCGAATTGGAGAGGTAGGGCGTAATTGCACGACTAAATCAGGCCGGTAGTCCTCATTTTCTGCAAGCCAGTTTAATGCATGCAAAAAGACAGGCTGATCCGGTGTCGTATCTTCAGCTAATGACGCAGGACGGATAAATGGTACTTCTGCGCCGAATTTTTTCGCAACATCAGAAATCTCAGGGGAATCCGTTGAAACGATCACGCGGGTCACACCCTCTGATTGCCTGGCAGCAACAATGCTGTAAGCAATCAATGGAAACCCCGCAAAATCTCGGATATTTTTACCCGGGATACCTTTTGAGCCCCCGCGGGCAGGGATGATCGCAAGTACTTCCGGTTTTTCTACCATGCAGTCCAACCTCCATCCACAACAAGATTAGCGCCGGTCATATATGAAGACGCCTTAGATGCCAGGAAAACAACTGCACCGCTCATCTCGTCCTGTTCTGCCATCCTGCCCATGACTGTCCTGGCGGAATAGGCTTTCAGAAATACCTCATCATGCTGGTTGTACACCCCACCCGGTGTTAATGCATTCACGCGAATCGGTTTGCCAGCGTAATATGTCGACAGGTAACGTGTCAGCCCCAATACACCAGCTTTGCTGACAGAGTAATACACCGGTTTAAATTGTGGTGGTCCATCTACACGTTCATACAGGCGCTGATCTGGCCCTACCAAACCATAGGTAGAACAAATATTGATGATAACGCCGTAGTTTTGCGCAACCATCTGGCGTGCGGATGCCTGGCAAGCCAGGAACATCCCCGTCAGGTTCACATCAATAGCCTTCTGCCATGATTCCAACGGATACGTTTCAAATGCGTTCGATGATTGATCACTGATATTCTCTGGATCAAATTTCGGGTCGAGTGCTGCGCTGTTGACCAAAATATCCAGACGACCAAACTTTGAAACAACCTGTTCAACCATTTTAGCCGCGGACCCTGGTCCCGTTACATCCACTTGAACAGCTTGAGTGGGAATATTTTCGTCAAGGAGGGTTTGCGCGTGGCGTTGAGCGGCATCCAGATCAAAATCTGCCACTACCACATTTGCCCCAGCCTGACCCAATGCAAGAGTAAACTGTTTTCCAAGAAGACCAGCACCGCCGGTTACCAGCGCAGTCTGCCCTTTAAGGGAAAACTTTTCCATTATATCTGACATTAATTTATCCTTATGAACACAACCTTAATAAGAAATATTATACCAGTGAGAGGCAATGTTGCTTCTTTATTGTTTCTTACAGTGCGTGAGAAGGATTGAATTCTTATTTAGCTGATGCATGAATGGCTTCAGTTAATTCCAGGGCTCTGATACCGTCCGTCAGACTGCAGCGTGGCTCACCCCCATTGGTGATCAATTCAATAAAATGACGCAATTCAGCTAAGAAAAGGTCGTTGCGCTCAAATCCTTCTGGTGGATGAACCAACTCCCAACTTTGATCTTCTGCGCGGTAAATCTTTGCCGCACCGGTCTCATTGTCCCAGCGAACATGGCCGCGTTCAGCGATAATTTCAATCCAGTGTGAAGGAGGACGCTGGTAATAATCCAGGTGGATTGAACCAACACATCCATTTTGAAATTTAAGCGTGATTTCAGCCAGGTCTTCAACATCGATCTCCAGGTCCGAAACATGTCCTGTAACCGCTGAAAGTGACTCAACCTCACCGAACAACCACCGGACATAATCGACCGGGTGGCAGAGTGTATTCACCACGCCCCCGCCAAGGTCTTTCCGCGCTGCGTAGCTGATCCGGTAATCCTCCCACGGATGCCAACCTGGCAGGTATTCCCCCCAATGCACTCGAAAGGAATAAACCCGCCCGAGACAATTCTCTGATAAAACCGTTTTAAGGCGCATCAAAACAGGATGAAATCGAAATTGAAATCCGACCAATGTTTTTAACTCTGCGGATCGAATGGCCTCTTCAAGTTTTTCAACATCTTCGCTCATACGATCAGCCAGGGGTTTCTCAATAAAAAGATGGCAGCCGGCATTTGCGGCTGCATGGGCGGTATGCATATGCTCTGATGTGGGGTTCGCAATAATGACAGCGTCTGGTTTGTGGCTTAGCGCTGCTGTCAAATCCGTCTCCACCGGGAAATGGGAAATTTCATCGTCAGGCAGCGTGCTGTGATGCGTTCGGTAAAGTAAAATGTCCTTCTCACCTAGGGTCAGCAAATTCCTCAAATGCCGCCTGCCAATTGAACCCAATCCAGCAATTAACCACTTCATCGTATTGTTCCTATTTAAGATTATTTATTTTCCAGGATGGGATTTTCACATTTTTTCATCGGGTTGATCAACCTCGTGCTCACCGTATTCATCCATTTCATCGACCTGGTCCTGGATATTTCCTGTTTTGTTCCTTTTGAAGAAAGCGATGATCTTCTTCCAGTAAATGCGGACTGCTACAGCAATCCCCAACACCCCTGCCAACAGCATCTGGATGATAAAACTTCCGGATCCAGGATCTAGATACATCAAGGGTTTTAGAAATATGTTGTGATTCATTATTACCTCGAATCCTCATTTCCAGTTGTTGTTACTGTCCGATTGCTTTCATCAAATAAAGGGTTCTGTCAGAACCGGTGATAGACCGCTTCTGGATAATATCATAATCATACCCGAATGCTTCCTCAAATCCCTCCACTGTGTAATTCTCGAAAATATCTTTTCTTGAGCGCAGAAGTCTTTGCACCTGGGAATCGGATTTTGGCACGAATTCAATGATCAAATGATGGCTTATCTTTTTCAGAAATTTTGAGATTTTACCCAAAGGAACATTGTTCGAGATCGCCAGATGATGGACCAGTGCTAAGGCCAAAACCAAATCGACCGGACCACGGTCAATCATTGATTGCCTTTCCTGGTGCCCCCATCCCAATCCGGGGGAGGGATTGGTCAGGTCCATCACAAGAGGTAAAAGCCTTTCCTCACGTTCCTTGCGGACACGAAAATAATTCTGTGAAACAGCGCCCGGGTCAACGTCAAATGCAACAGTAAAAATCCCTTTTTCACTGGCCAGCCTGCTGAATTGGCCTGTATTGGCACCCAGATCCCAAACGCTGTTAGGGTTAACCTGCTCAATAAACTCCCTGACAGCATTTTTCTTTTCTTCAAACGCCGTTTCGGAGTAATTCGTATCCTCGTAATAATGTGCCCACTCTGTTTTTGGGACCGGCATCGAGAGACTTTTGACCGAATTTCGAAGGGATTCAAAAAGATTGACCAAATCTTTCCGGCTGAATTCACCCTTTCCCTTTGCTGCAAATTGCGCTTTATCCGCATATTGCTTTTGGCTGCGGGAATGTAAATGAATATGTGTCAGCAGTCCCAATTGTAATTTCGAACGGAACGGAAGCAGAGAAGCGGCTAAATCCAAAGGGATTCCATCAATGAACAGCCGGCTGGACAACCCCATTCTTGTATCCCTATACGCCATCAGCGCAAGGGGTGCAAGGAAATGCTGGCAAAATTGCCGGTATGCGATCCACGGTTCACCCTCCTTGTAAATCTCAAAGGAAAGCGTATCGATCAAAGTCCAATGTCCCCGGTGAAACTGCAGGTTGTAGGCACTGGCATCCTTCAGGATCATGCCATGTTCAAGGGCAATACGGGCGATCCGCAGCGTGGTAAGCGCTGCGCTTCGCAATTGATGGAAAGTCCATTCATAGGGATATGAAATGAAATCAACGACTTCTGGCTGAATTGTTTTATTAGCAAACTGAGGCTGTTGGAAGTCTATCGGTGTGACTTCTTCGTGGGAAACCAACAGGTTTTGTGCGACCAAATTCTCGTAAAGGCCTGAATCCATCAACCAATCAAAATGTTTTTGATAGACAAGGTTCACCTGTCGATATAAACTACCATTTTTATAAAACAGAAAACCGCTGGGGTCTCGAAATGACCCTAATTGCTTTTGTGCGTCGATCATCATTCAATCCTTAACCCATTTGTTTAACAATTCTTGATAAGGAAAGAGGGAAATCCTCGCCTTACTTCTTATTTAGCCACCTGTAGATTTTATTGACAACCCACTCTAAAACAGTGCGAATCCCTTTGGTTTGGGCGATCTTATGCATCAATCCCCGCGATTCTTTGACCACTTCCGCTGCTTGGACTGTGATCCCGGAAGCCCTGGCCAGTTCTTCGACCTCTTCAGAGATGGCATTACCCATCAGCCGCATCGTTTGCTCCCGCGTGCAAAAGCGGAGGTAACCTTTTGCATCCATCCTGTCATCCAATTCCACCATCCGCCCCATCAATTGGTCACTCCACCCTTGGGGAATCATTTCAGAAAGAACGTCAAGGACGACTGACTTAGGGCAAACCATCTGGAAATGATGTGCAGAGACCCATGCCTCGATACCCTTATATTTGAGGATGATATCCTCAATCCCCGCGATTTCTGCCTCATATCGTTCCCATGTCCGACCACTGTTGAGGATGTACTCTTCTTCCCATTTTTTGGGGATCAGTTGACCCCTGTCTGTTTCCATCCCTGGTTGATCCACAAACGCCAGTGAACTCTCAGAACTCATAGCGACCCGCTGCTTGATGTAAAATCCGGTCACTGCGCCAACATTTGGCAGGGCATCGATGATTTCCAGGTGGGCTTTTAACCAACCTGGGAGATGAAAAACATCATCGTCGGTGTATGCCACAATCTCACCGGGTGCCGTATTAAAAATAACATTCAGGGCATTCAACTTCCCAATATTGTGTTTTGAGAGGATCAGGGTGTCAATTTTTCCGTCATCATAGAGGGATCCAAGATAATTCACCATTTCCGGGCTGCTGCCGTTGTCAAAAACAAGCAGATCAAACGGTTCATGCGTATTCTGTAAAATGCTTTCAATGGTGAGCCGGGTAACGTCAAAACGGTCTTTAAAATATCCGATCTTATGCGGCGCGTATACCAGTACTGCCACAGTTGTCCGGGCAGGCTGATAATCAAGAGATTTTCCCCTGGATGGGTTCATTCCAAGTCTTGGCATTGGTTTATCCCGAAAGATTATTCCTGGTCTTCATTTAGAGGTTGTTTTCCACCTCGGTTGGCAAGCCATCGCCTGGCTTCTTTATAGGCTTTAATCGGGTGGAAGATGGCGAAGAAAAGCCATCCTAAACTGCGCGAATGCAAAGAGACTAAGGGGAAGATCTCAACTTCACGCCAGAATTTTTTCCAGGTCAATGGCTTTCGTTTTAATTTCCGACCATCAAAGTCAAAAACGGCATCCGTGAGCCTGAAAATAGTCCGTCTTCCACCAGCCAGTTTAATATTATCACCTGTTTCAGGTAGGCGGTAGTGCCGGGCACCTCCTGGCAGATGGCTGTAATCATGATTTTGATGGATAACACGGATGGCTTTCGTTGTGTCCACTAGTGCCCAGTGCTGCTTGCGCGCCCAGTAGATCATCCAATTATCCCAACCTGCTCTACCAACGGCGAAATTCGGGATATCCTGAAAACACGCGCGGGGGTAGATAAAATAATCACTGCCGGTTTGCCCGTGTAATTTGCCACTTCTTTGAATTTGATCTTCTAGATATTTTTCCCAATGCGCTGAAAATTCGATGTGCTGGTTGATTTCCAGGTCCCAACGCTGACCGACTGCAAGAAATCTCTCTTTATGTTGACCTAACGCGGTCAAAGCCGAAGTTAATTCGGGCATAAAAAGGATGTCCGCATTCGCATACGCCAGGTACGGTGAGCCATTGACTTGACGGGCAAGATCAAAAATGGAACTGATCAGGGGCGTACCCAACTCATTACACTTCACATTCGGGATATGAAGAAGGCCTAAATTATGGCATGCCTCTGCAATCCCCGGATCATCACCGATCACGACGACTTCGACATCATCGCCAAGCACCAGCCAATTTTGCAATGTGTTGCGCTGGATGATGTTGATATGCGGGTCAGTGAAGGGCTTCGGCGCAGTAAACAGTGTGAGACGTTTCATGAACTAAGACTTACCTTCGGTTGGTAAAGGCAGCCATGCTTTTTTGGGGAGAAATTTTTGCACGATTCGCCGGTAAAACATCGATAGCCGCCGTTTGAATCTCACAAATCGGTCAGGAGTAAATTCCAGGATCTTTTCCTGGTCCGGTACTGGGGCAGCCAGAACGGTGATGTAGAGATTCAGCAAGGATGACCTGGGCATTCCATGCCGGACCATGGTAACAACTCGGTAACCGGCGTGGTTCAATGTTTCCTGTAAAGTGTGTGGTGTGAAGCAGGTCAGGTGCGCCAGCTCAAAACTATCATGGCCATAAAAATTCGGCACCTCGATCAGCAAATGACCCTTCTCAGCCAATAGTTTTTCGCGAATGTCCGTCAGGGTGGCAGTTGGATTGGGTAAATGCTCAAGGACATGGCTCATACTGACCAGGTCAAATTTCCGATTGCTGTTCTTGGTAAGGTCATCAATCGAAGAGTACATCTTGATGCCCTGTTTTTCAGCATACTGACGGTAAGCATCTCCAGGCTCTACACCCATCACATCACAGCTTAATGCCTGCTGAAAGCCTTTCAACAACAAACCGGTCGAAGCCCCGATATCAAGTATCTCATTGATACGCTCCAACTTATAAGAATGCAGTAAGTTGACGAGAAATTCTGCCCGTTTTTGCTGTACCCAGATGTCTTTGGCTGTCGGGTTGACGTCTGCCTGGTAAATTTTACGGTAGGTATCCTGATAAAATGCCGGATCCGAGGCGACACTTTCTTCAACATTTTGATAGATCAGGCCGCAGTTCGTGCACTGATAATAGGTTAGCGGATACCCAAAAGACTTTACCTTTTCGAATATCTTTTTTTCTTCTGATTTACATAATAAACATTTCATAATTTTTGATCAGTCATCCAGTTGAACAAAACAATGCAATCCATTGATGCGAGGATTAAGGATACCATCGAATGTTTGCTAATGATCCGGGTCAGGCATTAATCTCATTCATATTGGTCCTAATTCAATTCATTTTGCTGACGTTGGTCAACATCTGTAAATGACTTATGAACGACATCAGAATTAATAGAAAGCCAATCAGGATGTGCCCTTAAGGCGTCCAGGATATCATCCAACGAAAAATCATCCCTGTTTCCAAAGTGCCTATAAATCTGCCGGATCAATGCCAGGTCTTCTGCTGTGTCCACGGTTAAGCGCAAATGACCGAGGTTGGGGACGTGATCCACAAGCAGGGTATTAAACCGTCCGGGTGTGTCATAGAGGTACGGCATCACATGCTCGCGTTCATGAGGCGCTTTAGCCTCACGCCATGCCCGAGAAAGCGCTTCCATGGATATAACCTCTGTATCCATGCCAATCGGCGTTGTACGCGCCCAGGGAGGGGGTAACCGGTTAGCCGCGAAATCGACTCCTGCTTCAATATATGCAGTGATTGTTCGATCAATCTCCTTTGGGTCAATTAAAGGGCAATCACCCGTCAGACGGACAACGGTTTGCGCATTGAATAAACCCGCCGCCTGGTAGTAGCGATCCAGCACATCCTGGAGATGCCCGCGATAGCAAGGAATACCCCGCGATAGGCAAAAATCTGCCACCGGATCATCACTGACGTCGACTGTTGTCGCTATGATGACCTGCCCTATCCACTGCGAGCGGCGGACGCGGGTCACCACACGGTACAGCATCGGTTCGCCGCCGATATCCTTTAATACTTTCCCGGGTAATCGGCTCGAGCCCATGCGTGCCTGGATAATTGCGACAATAGCAGGGTTCCTCAATGTGTTTTTTTCTAAATGCATGCCTTATTTTAAAATCTTCCGTATTTTTTCTTTTTTTTGGACGAATTAATGGGTCACACTAGATCTTGGAAAATTAATTTTATCCGATGAACTCAATTTCGCCAAAGGGGATAAATCGATAGCATCCATTTTCAATCAAAGATCCAAATCTCTTTCATCACGGTAAGGACCCATTGTTTATTGATGGAGGCAAATCTACTCCCGGATCCTGCTGGCGAGCAATACACCGACCGAAAGATAGATGGCAGCACCCAGGACCAAAGGCAAGTACTGGCCAGAAAAAATGGCTAATTTCAGCATCCGCCCCGGGAGGATAACGGATATCTTCTGCCAGGTGATCGCCCACTCAGGCAGGGGATAAAACATTCCTCCAAGTAAGGAATTGATCAGAATAGCTAAAGGCGAAACCAGGAGCAGGCTGGTGCTCTCCTTTACAAATGAAGTGAAAATCAAAGCCAGACCAATGATTGATACGAAGTATAAAAAGGCAGTACCAATCAATCCGAGTACGATACCACTTGGGATTTTGAGCATGATCCCAAAGAGTGTAATGATCAGCGTCAGAAAGCCCGTGCAAAAAATGGCCATGGCTGTGCTGGAGGCTAAAACAGACAGGGCTGGCGTTATTCCCAATGAGTGCATCCGTAATCCAATGCTATTTTGCCGCAGATCAATCACCCAGCGGCCGCTGATAAACACAAAGATGATCGTCATGGAGGCATAATAAAGAACACTTTGCTTCAAGACATCTTTTGCAGATCCTAATTGCCCCGAATCAGTTTGCGTTAAATCAACAGACCCGGTGTGGATATCCAATACCATGTACTCCTCTTTTTGAATGCCTTGATCGATCTCCATTCTTAATTGCTGGATGGCTGATTCACCTAATGGTGTCCCAGCTTCTTGTTTTAATGCCTGGTAATCCTGGATCATATACTCTTGCGCCCAGATTTCAAGCACTTTCTCTGACATAACTTCGGATAAAAATGAGGTCACAGAGGAGGAAGGAGAAATATAAATTGTGAGCATTTGCCTGAATTCAGCGTTACTGATATCTTCAGAGAAGTTATCAAGGATGACAACAATACCCTCATATTTCCCGGTAGATAATCTTCGCTGTGCCTCATCAAGCTGTACTTCATTAATAAAGGTTATTTTATCAAAGGATGATATCTCCCGGATAAATTCCTCAGCGTAAGGCCCCTGATCTAAATTAATAAGTGCAATAGGAATCGTATCAACCGTCTGGTTTAAATAGGCGTTAACTGGAACCACCGATAACAAACCACTTAAAATCAATAAACACCACAATAAAGGCATTTTCCAGGTAGCTCTGATTCGCATCGCGAACAAATGGAAAAACCACTTCATGACCGCACTCTCCGATTAAACAATGGCAGCGAGATCAAAAAAGCCAGAATAAACCAGATGAATTGAATCAATAAAGGAAATTGCAATTTTCGAAATGCATAATTAAATAAAGAGACAGCAAAGCTGTTCATCCCCGCTCTTAATGGTGAAAACCGTCCCAGGATCAGAAATGCCTTGGGAATATAATCATCCGGGAAAATGATCCCGCCCAGCAGAGCCATGAAAAGAATGAAATAGAATCCCAACCAGACAGCATTATCACCCTTCGGCAGGATCAATCCAAATAAAACAGCAAGGCTAGAAAAACATAATGCTGAAATGATCGTCACGCCAAACAACGCCATCAAGCTGCCCCCAAAGGCTATATCCATGCCAACGATTAAAATACCAACGATCAGCATTGGTAAAGCCACCAGGAGGATGTAAAGTGCACCAGAAATAATTCTGGCGAAGAGATATTGGTAACGGCAGCGAGTGACAGCTAACCCGCGGCTAATGGTAGCACTGGTAAAATCTTTGGCATTGTATCCACAAAGGGGGATGAGACCCAAACCCGTAAAAAATGCGAAAATGGCAGAAGTATAGTACTCAATGGGTAAGAATCTTCCCAATGGGTTAATCCCTTCAATATCGAAAAGGACTGGGCGGTTCATTACCCTGAGTCCGATCAATAGTGTCAAATCATAATAATGCTCCCAGACAAAATTATTAGGAAACTCATCCATTGCCCTGAAATATAGTGTATCCAGCGCAAATTGAATCCGATTGAACCCATCAACAATACTATTGGTTATCGGCAGGAATAGCGCAGCCTCAAAATAATAGTCGGGACTGACCCACAAACTGATCGTGGCTTGTTCCCGGTTGTAAAGTTGATCAATCAAGCCAGCGGGAATATAAATGAAAATTGCGGCTTCTCCGTTTTCAGTCATGGAAATGCCCTCGGAAACTGAGCTGACAAATTTTATATCCACCAGCGACAAAACATACTCGCTTGAAATGACATCATCAATAACAACTTGCGCATCAGGATGGATCTCTTCCTGAAAAACAACCACTTGCATCCGTGCCAGCCGTTGATTGGCAAAAAACAGGGGTGCAATTAAGGAGGCAAGGAATAATAAACTGATCACTGGCGCTAATACAGCCAGCGCCAGTGATAGTTTGTTCGAAAACAAGCGCTTCAGTTCAATTCGGATGATTCTAAGCATTTATCCTATTTGAAAATATCTCCTGGGTTTACCAAAAATAATAGAGAAGGTTTGGGATTTCCTCAAACAGTTCCTCAATATCATAATACTCAGCATCAGGGTCATCGAAATCAGGAAGACTTACCTCAATGTCATCTGAGAAATTCCAGGAAGTTTCCACGGTCAGATCTGCTGAGAGGGTCTCGCCATAAAAAGTAACATCCGCAGAAATATCAGAGACGCTCTCATAGCTTGATCCGCTTCTAATCTGGGTCAGTTCGGTTGAAAACATAACATTTGCTTCATATGTGTCACCCCAGTAGTCTACTAAGGAACCTGAGATTTCATATTCGCCTGATTCCGTATCCCCTTCAACCTGGGTGACCCCGCTGATGTCTGCGTTCAAAGTAATGTCGTAGGATTCGACCTCAATCTCACCTTCCAGTGTGTATTCACTGCCGTCTTTTGTATTGGTCATATCTACAGTAATACTTAACTCACCATTCATGTCAGCATCAGCAGAAAGAATGAATTCCTGGCCGTCCGACAGCATTTCAACCTTTGCTTCAACGCTGCTGTAGCCGTCATCGTACGAAATATCCAGAGCAAGATCTCGCTGATCGTCATCCTCAGCAAATTTAAGGAACATACTCAACTCACTATAGTCGTCCTCAAATGAAAATCCAACGGCAAACGGCTGCTTTGATTGCAGGAAGGGAATCCCCTGGATTAAACCCGACAAAAAGCCCTTATAGGTATAGTAGATATCGACAGTAATATCCATACCCTCCCAATAATCCGCCATATCGCTCAAGTCATTTGCTGCGTAAGAAATAGAATCCTGTAAATCATCCTCGATATCCCCCAGTTCAGATGAATCGGGTTCATAGCCCCCAAGGAGTGGGTAAATCTTTTCAACATACTTCATCACCACGTCAGTCAATTCATCATCATCTTCAGCATATTCTAAAACGGCAGCCAGGATATCTTCCAAATCGCGTTCATCCATTTCTAATGTCAAGACCTGGACTTTGGTATCCTTCCCCAGGACTTCCATCTCCTGGGACTCGCTGGCTATCTGATCTTCTTGTAAAACACCTTCAATCACAATCGCGTATCGATCTAGCAGGGTCTGAAGATCCGTTTGCAGATCTGAAAACACATCTTCACTGGATGTATTGGAAACATCAAGCGCATTCATTAAATCCGATACTCGATCTGTTAGTAGGATTTCATCGCCAAAATCCAGTTCTGAGGCATAATCCAGGATGAATATTTGCTGCATAAACGGTGATGAGAGGTCCACAGCTATTTCTTCGTTCTGCAAACCTAACTGCACATTCGCCAGATTGACGACATTAACCTCCGCCATACCATCCCCGGTGTTCACATCATATGCAGT
Source organism: Anaerolineaceae bacterium (assembly GCA_016841445.1). GTDB lineage: Bacteria > Chloroflexota > Anaerolineae > Anaerolineales > Anaerolineaceae > Brevifilum. The sequence continues at coordinate 512,167 of JAENZD010000002.1, read as the reverse complement.
ATCAAGTTCGAGACGGGACCCTCGCCCAATCTCTAAGCCCATACTATCAAGCCCCCCCAGGTTATTAATTTCAATAATGGTGGACATTTCATGGGACCGGGTATTGATCAGTTCACTCAGTTCTCCGGTCAAGTTATCTGGATACTCGATTTCTTCTGCTTCTTCCATTTTATCGAGCGGTTTGGTCAGTATATCCACAAAACCCTGGGTGAACTGCTCCGACTTACTCTGTTGGGGAATGCATCCTGTCATCCCAAAGATAAACACAAAGATCATGATCCCAAAAACAAACCTTTTTATCCTTTTCATCTTTACTCTCCTTTTAAATAAATGAGTTTTAGAATCGTTTCATCTAAATTACCAAAATTATGGTTACAGAGTGCCAGGAATTCGGATTTTTCCTGGAAATACCGCATTTTTCCGTCATACAGTAACAAAATTTGATCAACAATATTTATCACTGCACTGGCATTATGGGACGTCACGATTTGAGTGATCCCAGTGGTTGCTAAATATTCTAGGTGTTCCTGCAAATGCTTTAACTGCAGGATATCAACCCCCACCATGGGTTCATCCATGATCAAAATTTTAGGCTCGTTCAGCAGTGCAACGGCCAGGTTCAACCGGCGTTTCATACCTCCGGAAAGTATGAATACTTTCTTCCGGGAATACTGATCAATCTCGAAGATTTCCAACAACTTGTGGTATTTCCCTTTATTGTGGTTACCGCCCGGTCGAGACCAATAAATCAGATTATCCATAACAGATAATTCATCAAACAAAGCGACATCTTGCGGGACATAACCAATCATCGACCTGAATTTTTGTGAGGCCTTAAAAGCATCATCCCCCTTTATGGTGTAAGCCCCCTGGTCTGGCTTTAATACAAGCGCAAGGATCTTCAGTAATGTTGTTTTGCCAGAACCATTAGGCCCTAAAATACCCAAAACTTTACCCTCATCCAGATGGAAGGAGATATTTTCAAGGACCTTTGTATGATTGAATGACTTGGTGATGGCGTTGATTTCGATCACGTATTCTCCATATCCATTAAGTGCAGCAAAGACTTAGTATAACATAGCGATTCAAAATTTTATAATGAATATAAATAAATATCAGATTAATTTTCTACTGCAATTATATAACGAAATTTCGAGATATTCCAATTAAGCAATAAAAAACGAATACACCGTAAGGTTCCGACGATGGGTAAATGTATTTATACTATTCCTTAGCTTGCTGATAGCCCGCTAAAAGTACCTGGAAATTTTTCGTCCAATCCGCCCTATTTTCAGCTAACTTCCGTGCTTCTGAGCCATATTGGGTCAAACGGTGATCGTCTGCCAATTGCAGTATTTTTTTCTTGAGGTCATTAACCTGCCCGTCCTTGAACAATTGTCCAGTCACTCTGGACTGAACCCATTCCTGGTTACTGGGAATATCAGAAGCCAATACCGGGCGACCGCAAGCCAGCGCTTCAAGGAGCGAAATTGAAGACCCGTCGCTGTGGGATGGGCTCACAAACAGATCCGATGCACAATAAGCAGCAGGCAGATCGCCCCGGTTAACCCATCCTGGAAAGCTAATTTTATCTCCCACTGGGGCAAGAATATCCCGAATCAAATGAGATTGCGGGCCATCTCCGATGAGTAAAAGCCTTAAATTTTCATTTTCTTGGGCTGCTGCCGTAAATGCACTCGCCAGCACATCCACGCCATATAAGGGTGACCAAGTCCGGTTGCACATCACGACAAATTTGTATTCCCAACCCAGGGCATGCCGGAGGTCCTTTCCCGGTTTATTTCCTTTCTCAGGTGAAAAATGGTCCAGGTCCACACCCCATGGAAAGAGAATGATTCTCTCTTCAGGAAAACCATACCCCACCGCCTCTTTTGCTACTGTTTGACAGTCTGCCAACAAAAGTTTGGTGCGGGATAGTGTAAACCGGGTGGCGTAACGCATCCAGGGGCTGCGCTTCGCTTTCACCAGCAAATCGGATCCCCAGGACATGGTCAATAAAGGCTGGAATTCTACCAGTGCTGCCAGGAAGGCTGGCCCCTGTACCGGACCGGCATGAATAAGGTCGGGCTGGATATCCGCTAAAATGGATTGGAATTGGGCCCGCCCAGCTTCCCAACCCTGCCACTGAGACCAATCAGGCTGAGCGAACGGCCACGAACATTCAGTAATGTTTTCAGGTGTTTTAGGGGCGCAGGCAAATTGTCTTAATGCAAAAACTTGATGCTTCGTCCCAGCTAGGGTCTTAAGAAAACGCTGGTCATGCGGCGTATCCCTTTCTGTGAAATATAGTATTCGCATCAAGTCTCAATTCACTGATTGGATGTTAGTTAGGGGTTCCCAAGATGCACCCAGCGCAGTTCCTGGCCTTGGGGGATGCGCTCCAATGCCCTTAATCCAATAACTGCCTGTAACTCGTAAGGCATGATCGCACCTGGTGCTGCTGGGCGGAGAACATCAACCATTTCCCGAGTGATTACTTCTCCTGGCTTTATGTCCCGCCCTGCCCTCAAGCAGCGGCGTTGGATCACCACGGTTTCATGTTCGTTTTCCGCTACAAATTTATCACCGGAACCCAAAGCCCGTTCTAATTGGCGGGTCGCCCTGACCATCGCAGACCAGGTCCCAGGGTTCATCGCAAATGGATGGTCCGGACCGACACGGTCGTTGTCATCGGTGAAATGTTTTTCAATGACCCTTGCGCCTAAAGCGACTGCGCCCAGCACCGTCGCATGCCCATGGGTATGATCCGACAAACCCATTACGACATCAGGGAACATCATCTCGTAAGTCTTGAGCGCATTCAGATGGATATTATCGAAGTTGCCATCTTCAGCTGTGTAATTGGTATTGCACTGCATCAGCACCAGTTGGGGGTTGATCGCCAGGATCGCATGAACAGCTCTTTGCACGTCACCAATTTCGGAAGCCCCCGTTGCAAGGAGTACCGGTTTTCCTTTTTCAGCCATCCGTTCACAGGCTTCAATCCAGGTGATGTCCCCGGAACCGATCTTATAAGCCGGCACATAAGACTCCAGCATATCTATGGCTTCAAAATCATAGGGGGATGAGAAATAGTGAATACCAACTTCATCACACGTCTCTTTAAGCACGGGTGTCCAGTCAAATGGGACCGAAGCCGCAGCGTAAACTTCAGAGACAGACTGCTTCCATTTCGCCTGGTGTGAAACCTGGGCGTTCATATGGGAGAATCCATAATCAGAGACAATCTTCGGTGCACGGAAGTTCTGGAATTTTGCAGCATCTGCACCGGATTCTTTAGCCAGTTTGATCAGCAGTTTTGCCCGTTCCAGGCTGCCATCGTGGTTGGCGGCAATATCTGCGATAAAATATGTGGGTTCATCTGGTCCAACAGCTCGATTACCGATATTAATGATCATCAATCCTCCTCAATTACCATCCAATAATTATCACTCAGGATAAGAATAACTTTGCAATTTTTGCGGATATCCCTGCTTCCATCGCTGGTAAAAATGCTGGATTCCTTCATCCACGGAAGGCAATACCTTCCCAAGCGCAAATTGGATTTTTCGTGCATTTAAAGATAAATTCAGCGATCGCGGTGCGTTGCGATGGATATCGCTTGCCGCAATCGGTTTGATCAAACCTTCATCAAACCCAAACGCCCGGGCAATTCGAAGTCCGAACTGATATTTACTGATGGCTTCAGGGCTGACCACATGGTATATGCCGTTCAATCCAGTTGTTAACATTTCCAAAAGCACTAAAGATAAATCCTCCACATAAAGGGGACAGAAATAGGTATCTGTGAACCCATTGATTGGTTCGCCCTCTCTAAGATGGTTATAAAAGAACTCCCCCAAACTGCGCTTCCCGGATGAACTCCAACCATAAAACACAACCCTGGCCACCAGGGCTTCAGGGTTGGCATCCAGCACCGCTTGTTCTCCTGCCAATTTCGTTTGGGCATAGACACTCAAAGGGTTTGGCAGGTCAGTCTCATCATATCCACCTGTTTCTCCATCAAAGACTGCATCTGTTGAAATATGAATGAATGGGATACTCTCCCGGTATGCAGCGTCCGCCAGAAGTCCCGGGAGCTCGCTGTTAAGCTGTTGAGCCAGCTCGGGTTTTCGTTCAGCCAGGTTCAGGTCCGCAACCGCAGCACAATGGATGATGGCGTCCGGCTTTATCGACAGAATTGTATTCAGGGCTTTTGGGGTTTGAGATAAATCAACCTGTTCTTGATGAAAAGGAATACCGGTTAATGGGTGTGTGTTCACAAGACCAGTCACGGTATTACCTTTATCAACCGCCAGCAGGCATAAATTGAGACCCAACAGCCCGCTGGCACCGGTCACGAGCAAGTGCATCTTATTGGAGACCTCTCTCCAGTTCTTCCTCAATGGGCGTGACCATAGCCTTAATCTCTTCAACCGACAGCCATTGGGTATTGTTATCACTGGCATAATGGTAGCCATCCGGCAGCGGCTTGCCAACATCCGACCAATAATGGCCGAACCATAATGCACCGCCGGGCTGGACCACGTACATGTCTTCCAGTTCAACGGTAGTACGGGACTCATCTTCAGAGATCAGGACTTCATGCAATTTTTCTCCCGGCCTGATCCCGATAATTTTAATTTCAGCGTCCGGTGCAATCACCTTTGCAAGGTCCACCATGCTCATACTGGGAATTTTGGGTACAAACACTTCGCCCCCACGCATTTCTTCAATACAGCGGATCACAAACCGGACACCCTGGTCCAATGAAATCCAGAATCGTGTCATCCGGTCGTCAGTCAGGGTCACCATCCCGGACTCGCGCTGCTTGATGAACAAAGGCACCACGCTTCCCCGAGAACCAACCACATTGCCATAGCGTACACAGCTGTAACGGGTGTTGGTGCCACCAGCATAGGCATTGCTCTGCACCAGCAGTTTTTCAGCCGCTAATTTCGTTGCGCCGTATAAATTGACCGGGTTTACAGCCTTATCGGTACTGAGCGCCAGGACTTTCTTCACACCCGCATCCAGCGCCGCATCCACAACGTTGCTGCTCCCGAGGATATTGGTTTTAATGGCTTCCATTGGGTTATATTCGCAAGCGGGAACTTGCTTTAGCGCTGCTGCGTGCACGACAATATCCACACCATTGAAGGCACGTTTCAGTCTTGGCAGGTCCCTGACGTCGCCAATAAAGTATCGCAGGTTAGGTTGATTGAAGCCTGACATACGCATTTCGTGCTGCTTCAACTCATCACGACTGTAGATGATCAGCCTGGCAGGATGATATTCTTTCATCATGACTTCAACAAATTTCTTGCCAAATGAACCGGTCCCACCGGTCACTAAAATGTTCTTATTCGTCCAATCCATTATTGATCTCCTGCCATTTTTCAGAATTATACTTTACTTGGTTCATCAAGCGATTGACGATCATTTAAAGGTTTGCTCACGACAAGCAGCGGATACTGTCCAACTCGCCCCAAATACCTGGGAAATCGCTCTTCAAACCAGTAGATCACCTTCAGCCAGAAACGACCGCCCCATTCCGGGTAGATCACGGACCTCAGGAAGTTAACACTTACGCTGCGCCAGACCAGGATCTGGTACGCCATTCTGCCCTTAAGCGTGTTGGTCAGCCACTCGGCATCATGCTTTTGAACATATGTCCCTGATGGGATTTCAGCATCTTTTTCAGCCGCCCTTGTTTTAGGAGATCGTGTTTCTGTTTCCAAACTTACTTCGGGTTCTTGATGTTTAATCTTCCGAATCCACCAGTCATGTAAGCGTTTCATTAAGTTCATGAACCTAGCAAGACGCAGCATAAGCGGTGACCGGGTCCAGCCGTTGACCACCACCATCTTTCTCCCTGGTGCTAATGTCCGGTAAAGCCCTTCATAAGCGGGGATTTTATCTTCTGTGGGCACGTGATGAATGGTGTGCAGCGATACGATCCCGTCAAATACCTCGGATTTAAAAGGAAGCCTGGCAACATCTGCCACAACATATAAACCATGGTCCCCTAACCGCTTTCGTGCTTCACGTAATGCCACAATGGAAATATCCATACAAACCCTGGCGTGATAGCCTTCCGAATAGGTTACATACTCAGGGTACTGAACCGGTCCCGAACCGGCATCCAGCAGGTAGCGTCCTTCCGGTGCTATGTGCCGGTTTACCCGCATATGACAGCGGTGAATATACTCCTTGGATACCGGGCGCAGGTCTTCATATTGAGCATTTTGATAAAGCTCATCACCGGTCAACTGCCATCCTACCCGGTCGTAGAATTCCCGCACATTCTTTTTTACACTTTTATCACTCATATTCTCAACTAATCACCATTCCAACGGCTTGCCCGCTATGTACTCGAAAGTCTGGCCATACCGCTCTCGGCCGTCCTTTCCTAACACGAACGACATCGGCCGTGATTTGTAGTCTTTTTTCAAATCCAATAAATGCCATGGGAACGGCTTGGAAAACTCGAAAAAGAACAGATAAGCGTATCGCCAGGCAAGTTCAATCTGCTCATCTGTCAGGCGGTAAGCGTCCAACCCTTCCAGCATCGCATTCAGCTTATCAAAATAAGTTTCCCAGCTTGAAGGATCATAGGTAAATCCCTTACCGCGGTAATGGGTTTTCCCTGCAACAACAACAGGGATCCCACGCATTGCCATTTCCAGGCCAACCGTAGTTGTGTAGACCAACCCCAGGTCTGTAACTTCCAGAATATCGTAGGTGTTGAGTTTCTCCTCAGGTTCAACCATATGGATATGGGGCGGGATCTCACCCAATGTGTTATTGACCACATCAACCATAGATGTGCCATGTACCAGGACCTCCCCAGGATGCACACGGATGATCAGCTGAATATCATCCCTCTCCGCAAAGAAAAGGACGGTCTTTTCAATCCATTCCGCCATGGTCTTACTGAATGTCTGGCGGTCAAGTGTCAGGCTGTCTCCCAGCACATTGGTCGCTAACAATATGACCGGACGGTCATCCAGCATCAATTTTTCACGCACAGCAGCGCCGCCTTCTGATGGCGTATCCTGCCATTTTCGAGCAAAATTCTTCCATGTCCTGGCGTCTTCTCGTGCTGAAAACAATTCCTGAAGCCTCTGCAGTTGGGCGTCATCCAAAGGTTTTTCACCCTTTGCAGTCCAAAGACCGCTGGTATCATGCCGCATGATCTCTGAATTTTGTGCCAGCCAAATATGCTCGCGCTGGTCGCTGAATTCAAAAGTCACTGTAGGGATATTTAAATACTGCGCTACCCGGTAAACAATCCCCATCTCCTGGATGGTACCGTTTGGCACAATGACCACATCCGGTTTATGAGCCGCCAGCCAGGCACGTGAATTTTGCGCGGCTAAGAGGTTGCGCTCATACCTGAGCTTATAGATATCTTCTTCTTTCGTGATGTCCTCGACCTGCAGCGTATACTGGGTATCAAAAGTGCTGACCTCTTCTACAATATCCAAAATTGGCTGTGGTAAGCTGCGTGATATCGGCCGAACATCCAATAAAGACTGCACCCTGAGCAGTGAATTGGCTGGTTTCAGGACCTGGCGGGTATATAAATTTTGCCGCCTGAGATCAAAATCATCAATGGGTTTCGTCCAACTGGCATAAGGCAAAAAGGACATAGTGACATCATGTCCCTTTCCCGCTAATGCCGCAGATAGCAATGCTGCATATTCTATCCAATAATGAAGCGTACTGAATACAAAAATATTTTTGTTCTGGTTGGGGCTTGCTGAAGTGGAAAAGGATGCAGCCTGCTGAACAGCATCCAAGAGAACGGAATCGATAAAGTCCAGGTTATAATGCGCTTTCCATGGCTTGTGCCGCTGCACAAGCTGCCAGTACAGGTCCACTGTAAAAGGAAGTTTGCCCAGAATTTTTTTGATCGTTTGTTTATTCATACGATTATTTTGTTTTCTTGATGGCCCAATCCAGGCTGGGCCGAATAGCACCTAAACGTTGCTCCGGCCAGTGAGTCCCGGGAGCCCCTGTTGCATCTACATTAAATGTCAGCACCTTATCATCCTGAAAATAACGTTTGATGCGGTAGGTCGATGCGTTAACGCCCAGGACAAATCGACCTTCATTTAACAAATCCGGGGGAATTTTGCAGCGGCTGATATAGCGGCCTGCCGGGCGAACTGAGTACGCCTCATACATTTGTGGATCATCAGTATCAAATGTTGTAAAAACAAACTCGCCCCGGGTGGTCATCATATAAAGCCCAACCCGTAATCCGCTGATGGCTTCACTCAATCCATATTCGAATTCAATTGAGAACCCTTCTGAGGCGTTTACGGTATCCACAACTTTCCCCTGATTGTTGAGGACGCGCAATGCTATTGGCTGGAAAGATCTGTTTTTATCTACAATTTCCTCAGGTGCCCAGGTGCGTTCACCTTCTTTGCTCAACCCTAAATTGAGGTAGTAGTCCACAGCTTCCGGTGTTGGGGCGCGCAGGGCAATTTTCCCCTGGTCAAGCACGATCGTCTCCTGGGTCAGACGTAAAATCGCAGACATATTATGACTAACAAACAAAACTGTCCGTCCTTCCTGGGCAACATCATTCATCTTTCCCAGGCATTTACGTTGGAATTCAGCATCACCAACCGCCAGGACCTCATCGACAACCAGGATTTCCGGTTCCAAATGCGCAGCCACGGCGAAAGCCAGCCGCAGGTACATCCCGCTTGAAAAGCGTTTGACCGGCGTATCGATAAACTTGCCAACTTCCGAAAAATCGACGATTTCGTCAAATTTCCGGTCGATCTCTTCACGGCGCATGCCCAGGATGGCACCATTCAGGTAAATATTCTCACGGCCAGAAAGTTCGGGATGAAAACCTGTCCCCACCTCAAGAAGAGAACCGACACGTCCGTGTATTTCGCCTAATCCCTCGGTTGGGTTTGTGACGCGTGAGAGGATCTTTAGCAGCGTGCTCTTCCCGGCGCCGTTCCGGCCAACAATACCCAGAACCTGGCCGCGTTCTACAGTAAATGAGACGTCATTTAGCGCCCATATGAATGATGGGTTATCATAACGGGATTTTTCCTGATGGCTCAACCTGTTCCGGATCTGCTGGAATTTGGACACAATCATATCCCGAAATGTGTCCGGCCGTTCCTGCACCAGGTCAATCCGGTAACGCTTGGATAAATTCTCAACTCGTATCGCTAAATCTGTCATAAGATCCTACACAATATCGGCAAAAGTTTTTTCCATCCGCCTGAAATAATACAATCCACTGATAAGAAGAATCAATACCACGCCACTGGAAATGAGCATGGTTATATCTGGCTGTTCTGTGCCCAATAACACCCATCGAAAACCCTGAATAACGCCAACCATCGGGTTGAGCCCATACAATAATCGCCAGATTCCTTCGGGGATGATACTGATTGAATAAACGATAGGTGAAGCATACATCCATGCCTGGATGATGAACGGCACCATCTGCTGAACATCACGATACTGAACATTTAATGCTGAAAACCATAATCCCACAGCCAGGGCGGTCAGCAGGGTTAACAAGACCATGGGGATCAGCCACAGTGTATTCCACGTCGGCCAGTATTGATAATAAATCATCACACCCAATAAAACGACAAATGAAACACCAAAATCCACCAGCGCCGCAAATATTGAAGACAGTGGAATAGCTAAACGGGGGAAATAAACTTTGGTGATCAGGTTCGAATTACCGACCAGGCTGATACTCGTCCGCTGCAGGGCAGATGCAAATAACTGCCATGGTAATAATGCCGTCAGTGAAAACAACGGGTAAGGGATTCCTTCAGATGGCGTTCGTAAAAGATTGCCAAAAATAACAGAAAAAATGACCATCGTCAGCAAGGGTTGGAGGATAGCCCAGGCAACACCCAGGACAGCTTGTTTATATCGGACTTTAATGTCCCGCCAGGTCAGGAAGAAAATTAATTCCCGGTACCGCCAAAGTTCTTTAAAATCAATCGAAAGCCAGCCTTTGGACGGGCGAAGGTAAGTGATCGGTGCCTGGGCGTTCTTCTGACGGGTTGAATCCATAGCGCTATCTTTATTTCCTGTTTTCCTTATACCACGCAATTGTTCTTGCCAGACCTTCCTCGAAATCGGTCTTCGCTTCAAACCCAAATTCCTTGTTGGCGCGGTTCGTATCCAATGCCCTACGGGGTTGGCCATTGGGTTTGGTGGTATCCCACACAAGCTCACCCTCAAAGCCTGTCATGCGTGCAATCTTCTTAACGAGGTCTTTGATGCTGATTTCAAATCCGGAGCCAATATTGACTGGGTCTGATTTATTATATCGCTCCGTCGCTAATGCGATTGCCTTTGCGGCATCTTCAACATAGATGAATTCCCGGGTCGGTGAGCCGTCACCCCAAACGATGATATGATCTTCACCATTTTCCTTCGCTTCGATACATTTTCGGATCAACGCCGGGATCACATGCGAACTTCGGGGGTTAAAATTATCCCCGGGGCCGTAAAGGTTGACAGGCAGCAGGAATATGCTGTTAAAACCATACTGGTCACGGTATGCCTGGGATTGCACCAGCAGCATCTTTTTCGCCAGGCCGTAAGGCGCATTCGTTTCTTCAGGATATCCCATCCAAAGGTTCTCTTCCCTGAAGGGGACTGGCGTGAATTTTGGATATGCGCACACCGTACCGATGGCGACAAATTTCTCAACGCCAAAATTATAAGCCTCATGCATCAGCTGAACGCCCATCATTAAATTATCATAGAAAAACTCAGCAGGATGCTCCCGGTTGGCGCCAATACCACCCACATGGGCAGCCAGGTGAATGATCACATCAGGCTTCGAGTCGTTCAACATCCGCTGGATAGCTAAACCATCGACGAGATCGTACTCTTGAATGGTGGGAATAAAAATATTTTTAGCCCCTCGTTCTGAAAGCTGCTTGATCAGGTGCTTACCAAGAAAGCCTGCCCCTCCGGTGACACAAATTTGTTTTTCTTCCCAATTTAACATAAGTCGTGATCTTCCTTTAAATTCTTGGCAAAGCCAGGTATCCACTGGATCAAAAGCGCATATTAACAAAATGGCTGGCTACCTTCCGACAATGACGCCAGCTAAAAGACGATAGGACACATTTTTTTTCGAACCGCTCAAGCACAAATATTTCCAATGCTTCGCAATTCATATTTTTTTCACAAATGAATTATAACTTTTCGTTCTGTTCAGTCAAGGAACCCTTCTTTCGCTTGCGGTCACGCATCAGACCCCAAACCAGGATAAATCCGCTGAATAAGACGATAAGCAGGATGATCCAAGGCAAGTCAATTCGGATGTTCGGAAAATAATACCGGTCAACATACCAGAGTGTGAAGAAAGATAAAAAGACACCTTCGATTAACAGGATGCGAGCCAACCACTTATCTTTGTATTTTAAGGCATATTGGAACACCCATCCCGCCACAAGTGCCATCCAGGGCAAGAAAATCGTCCTGTAGCGGGGGTTATCCCATTGGTCGCCACCCGCTCTTGCTGAGGAAATCAGGACCCATGCCCAGATCACAACCGTAAAAATAACCAGCCAGTTCCGCTTGTAGGTTGGCTCTGCCTTCCATGTCCTGATAACTGCGAAAATCAATAAGGGAAGTAATGTGTACCATCCAAGCGCACGGAAGATGCCCAGCCCGCGCCAAATCCAGGGTGCAGGATCAACGATTGCGGCTGGTAATAGGGGCTGAAACATCCCGTACACCAGGATAAATGGAAACCGCAGCGACCTGGGTAAATTTTCTAACTGGTATTGGATCATCCCGGAGGCTCTGAAGGTTACCAGGGTATCCCACCTGAAAACCTCATCGATCCAACCTCGGAAGAAAAGCAGGATAACAAACCCCGCCATGAAAATGGTCAGCCATCCGACAATCCTGATCCAACCCTTCTTGATCCGCGTCGACTCAACTGCCCACATCCATAACAGGGTCGCGCCAACAACGGGAACAGCAACCCGAAAAGAGAAAAAGAATAACCCCAAAAGGCTGATGACACCAAGGATGATTGGCGGCCATTTCTTCTTTCCGTTCAACAAAGATGCTGATGAACATAAACCCATGCTGATGAACAAGATCAGGAAAGGCTCCCGCATCTGTGATGCGCTTAAAAGCAGCCCTTCCGGGAAAAAGACAAATATAACGCCCGTCACAAGTGCAGCCTTTTCACTGAAAAACCGCTTCATCACATCCATAAGGAATGGCAAGCTCATTGTCATGGCACCAGCCGCCAGGATTGATATCAGCACCGGTCGAAAGGCATCCGGGCTCAAATAACGGTATACAGCCGCACTGATGGCTAAAATCCCGCCGTACTGGTCAGTATTATATTGATCACTAAACGCCATCCTGAGGGGTTCGTCTGAATTCGCCAGTTCCCAGGCGCTGGTTTCGCGCCGGTATGCATCAAAAAATACAAAACCAGCCTGCTGTGGTTCTTCTTCATATCCATAGCGGGGTAACCCCCAGGCGAAAAACACCCCCAGGGCGAGCCTCAGAAGAAATGCAGCCAGGAGCATCCAGGCCAACACCTTTCCTCTGCCTGCCATCCGCCAAGCAGTGTAGAGGATCAATCCGCAAACAAAGATCAGCAGCGAACCGGTGATAAATCCCCGCCAGAAAATACCTCTTGGCAGAATGCCTTGGAGCAGTGCCCCCAATCCCAGGCTAATCACAGCAAGACCGGCAATTTGAAAGATCAATTTCCCGGTTCTTATTTTCTTACTCATGAGTTCTGAGCCTCCACAACGTCTAATTTGTTTTTACGATGCTGCCAGGTCTGAAACCCAAGCCACAAAACCCAAAATAAAACAACGATTTGCAGGGGAATCAGGAATCTCGGGTTATCACCATGGTCGAGTAGGGAAGAGAGGATCGATGTCACCCAAACCGAGCCGGCCAACAGCCATAAGAATGGGTCGATAGCCCATATTTTCCGAAGTTCCTTGGAAACAACAGCCGCCAAGCTTGAAAGGATAAAGATCATATTTGATGCTATAACCAGCCCCCTGGAACCTAAAATGAGGAGCTCAATAGTCTTCTTTAATAAAGGTATCCCGATTGAGGTGCTGCGCCAATAAACCGGCGCACGCCAGAAGAGCCACCACCCCTTGAGGACCCGTGAAATGTACGCCCAAGGATGTGTCAGGATCAACTGAATAGAGATACCTTGCAGGGTCTTTGAAAGTTCATAAAAGCCCAATCCGCTGACTTCTTTCATGGCCGGGATCGCACCCCAAATGGTATTCCCCTGGGTGCCGTACTGGTCAACCCGAGCTTGCCGGTATTCAAGGTACACATCACGCAGGTCAGCATATTCATCAGGAACGTCCTCAAAATAATATCCTGTATGCTGCACAAGGTGGTAGCCAGTCATGGTCGTTAAACTGAATACCTGGTAGCGAGAGTTGACCCACCCCATCCAACCCCCAATCAACAGGACGGCTGGCAGCATGACCCCAAGGATCGGCTTCCAATCAATTTTCAGCTTTCTTTGTTCAAATGAAACTGCGAGGAACAAGACCAACCATACCGGCATAAAAATGAAAAGGGGCCTTGTCAGTGCAGCCAGGGCTGATGCCAGGCCAATCCCCAGGGCAAGCCAAATTGAATGAAATTTAGGGTGCTTTAACCAGATGAAAGCGCCTAAAAACGATAAAGCCAACCAAAAGGTGGTCAGGGTCTCCGTCAGAAGATTTGCTTCGAAAAAAAACTGAGCAGGGTTGAGTGTATAAAGCATGGCCGCCAGCGCGCCAACCACCGGTTTACCAGTTGATTGATATCCAATAGTGAACCAGGCTATTGTGATACATAAGCCCAGGAATAGTTGAACAGCATAAACGGATCGATCCGGTCCTATGATTGCCAGAAAAGCCGGATACCCTGGCGTGCGCGTGGCGTCGTAGTCATCCAAACCCTCAAGGATCGCATTAGCTGACCTGCGGTAGCTGGCCGTGTCACTATAAGAAACCGGGGAATAGGTCAGGAATAGAACCAGGCGAACCAACACAGCCGCAGCCAAAACGATCCCCAACCATAATTTATAATTTCTTTTCCTCTGCTCAGTCATTTTTGTCCAATTTTATCTGGATCATCAGGCAGCCTTTCCTTTGAAACCATCCAAAGCCTTTTCTGCACGTGCCTTCCAGGTGTAATTTTTCACCATAGCCTTTGCTGATTTCCCCAGCATTTGGCATTTTACGGGGTTTTCTTTGAGTGAGACCAGAGCCGCTATCCAGGCTTGTAAATCTTCAGGCGGGCAGAAATAAGCCGTCTCATCATCCAGGACTTCGTGGATCACAGGCAAGTCGCTGCTCAGGATTGCCCGGCCTGCGGCCATATACTCAAACATTTTCATTGGGCTGGCAACCTGTGCGGAATCTCCCCCGCCGCTGCCGGCGATGGATGTCCCATAAGGCATCAGCAGGACATCGGAGGCTGCCTGATACTGCGCTAAAACAGCATTATCAACAAATCCCGTTAATTTCAGGTTGCTAAGACCTGCCTTGGCGGCTTCCTCTTGCCAGGCAATCACTTCTCGCTGCTCGCCGCCAACCCATAAAAAGTTGATCTCTGGCAGGGCTTTTGCCATTTCAACCATCAATGACATTCCACGTCCTGCATAAAAGTGACCGGTATATCCAGCCGTAAAACCTTTTTGTAAACCCAAAATTTCGCGTGCTTTTTCAGGTGCCGGCAGATGATCGTATCGTTCAAGCTCAACCCCGTTGGGAGCAGTAATTATCTCGTTCTCTGTGGTGTCTAGATCGAAACGTTCGATCAGCAATCTTTGCAAAGCCTTTGAATTTGTCAGCAGGCGTTTCCGTGTTTTTGAAGCCCAGAACCTTCGAAACAACCATGGCCCCAACCGCCCGGTAATACGGTCATGCAATTCAAGGATCGTCGGGATTCCTCGCCACAATGCAAGCACACCTGCCTGAAGCACCCATGTATAAATAAGGTCGGGATTCAGCTTCGCAGCCTGTTGAATGGCTTTGATTGCGAAATCGTAACGCCGGAAGAAGAGGTTTTCCCGAATCCATAGTATTTTAAATGCAGTTTTCAACCCATAGTGGGTTTGGAGCTTTTCCCATTCCGTTCTCGTTTCCCCAGGAGCGATTAACGTCAGGTCATGTCCCAATTGAGCCAGCGCATGGCATGCTTTGACGACCTGGATGCTGTTTGCTGTATTTGACGGAATAAATGAAGCTGCAATACTGACGATTTTCATTTGATAACCTGAATTTTCAAATTTTATTGACGCACTAATGATTGAATTTATACCACATGTGACCTCTTTGGTCAGCCTGAAAGAAGATCAGCATATAACCCAAAATCAAATAATTTATCACTTCTCCCAACAAGTATAATAAATATTAATTATCCTTATCAAAATTTCCATTTTTGATGTAAAATTAATGTTCAAGTTGGGTAGGACTTAGGAATTATTTTTCTCATAGGAATCTAGCTATCGGGTTGGATAAATAGAATCGAACCAGTTATGAATCGTTTGATACAAAATGCTATCGTACGTTTTGCTATCCTGATCGGTAGGGTTCTACCCAGAATGTGGGGGAGAAAAGTCGCAACATGGGTCGGTAGATTTTATGGACGTAATAAAACAAACCCAAAGATCCAGGCCATCCGAGCTAACCAATGGGTCATCCATGATGGATCGATTTCTGAAGAAGTACTAAATGAAAAACCAAAGATCATATTTGGATCGGCCGCCAGATGCATGTTTGATTTCTTTTATTATCTTTCTCGAAGAGAAAGGCTACAGGATATTATCGATTTTAGTCCTGAAGGCAAAGAGGCTTGCGACCGTATCAGGAATGACCAGCCCTGCGTCTGCGTTTGCCCCCACATCAGCAATTTTGATTTGATGGGATATGCCTTGGCAGCCCAGGGATTGGAAATGCAAGTTCTTTCCTATCCAGACCCAAACGAATCCTATAAATTGCAAAACAAGATCCGTGAAAATCTTGGCATCATTGTCACACCAATGAGCCTGAGCGCTTTCAGGTTGGCAAAAACCAGGTTGCGTGAAGGGAAAAGTGTCCTGACCGGGCTCGACCGTCCCATGGAGAAGCAGCCCGTAAACCACCAACCGGTTTTCTTTGGTCATCCAGCCAACCTTCCTGCAGCGTATGTTCGCTTGGCAATCGATGCAAACGCCCCAGTGATCATCCTGGCTGCCACATCCCAGCCAGGCGGGCAATATCGATTGGTAGGCTCAGCACCTATCTGGATGGAAAGCGGAGAAACTCTTGAGGATGAAATTTCATATAATGCCACCCGCGTACTGAAAGAAGCGGAAGATTTGATCAAACAATATTCAGACCAATGGGCAATGTTCTATCCCGTTTGGCCGCAGTTTTTAGGAAAATAACTCGAAGAAGGATAAAATGCCAAAAGTCGAAAAACACACCAGAGAAAATAAAATCTTATTAGGTTTCCTTGAAAGACCAGCTCTAAAATGGCTGTCTGAACATATGCCATCCTGGGTCACACCTGATGTGCTCACCTGGATCGGTATTCTAGCTTCGATCCTGGTCTTTATCAGTTATGTACTCACGCACATCAGCCCCCACTTCCTGTGGCTTGCTAGTATCGGTTTTATCCTCAACTGGTTCGGTGACAGCCTGGACGGCACCCTGGCAAGGTACCGCCATATCGAGAGGCCTCGCTATGGATTCCTGGTGGACCATTGGGTAGATGCCATCAGTGTTGTTTTGATCTTCATGGGATTGGGCATTTCACCCTACGTCGATTTTCCGGTTGCCCTGATAGGAATCATTGTTTACCTTTTAATTTCAATCATGGTTTACCTGATCACCTTCGTTACCGGAGTTTTCGTGATCACCAATACAAAGTTTGGGCCAACTGAAGCACGAGCCCTGGCAGTGATCCTCAATACCGCCCTGTTTTTTACCGGAAACCTGACCCTTAATCTCCCCTACGTTGGCGAGACCACTTTTTACACACTGGCTGTCGCTTTTATTGCATTACTGGGATTTATCTATTTCCTCGTGAATACCGGGATCCAATCTCGGAAGCTGGCTTTGTTAGATCAAAAGCGTCTTGATAGACGATTGGAAAAAGAACGGTTAGTTGTTGAAGCCAAAGAAACCGCTGTACCGGATGATCCGGAGATGTAAGCCGAAGCTTAATGAGCTTGACGGTAAAATAGAATAACAAAGCATTGGCGTATCATGGCTATCCCACGATGACAAAACCTGGGGTTATAATTGGATCATGGTAAAAATTCTTCACTTTGCGGATGCACATATTGATATGGCAAATTACGGTCGGCATGACCCTGAATCGGGGCTTCCCATGCGGGTCATGGATTTCCTGGCTTCCCTTGATGAAATCGTGCAATCTGCTATCGATAATCAAGTGGAGATGGTGATCTTTGCAGGTGACACCTATAAAGACCGCTCACCTGCGCCAACTTTCCAGCGCGAATGGGACAAGCGAATCATGCGCCTGTCTCACGCCGGCATCCTGACCCTCTTGTTAACCGGCAACCACGACATTTCTCCGGCAACCGGCAGAGCTCATGCCATCCAGGAATTCGACACCCTGGAAGTGCCTCATGTGCGTGTGCTGAACAAACCTCAGTTTTTGTCACCTTCAGATTTGGAAAATCTGCCTATCCAGGTTTTAGCCCTGCCCTGGATCTCTCGTTCGGGCTTGATGGCCTCAACAGAACTCAGCGGATCAGACCCAATAGAGATCTACGAACAGCTTGGTGAGCGATTGAATGAGATGGTCCATAACTGGCTTGATACAGCAGACCCTGACCTACCCATCATCCTGACGGCACATGCATCAGTGGAAGGCGCTCAATACGGTACAGAGCGGTTGGTCATGCTGGGGAGCGATCTGACCTTGCCGCCTGCCCTCGTCAAGGATCCACGCATGGATTATGTAGCCCTGGGCCATATTCACAAACCACAAAACCTGAACGAAGGTTCACATCCGCCTGCAATCTATCCTGGGTCCATCGAACGAGTCGATTTTGGGGAGATCAATGATAAAAAGTATTACATCCTGGCAGAGATCACAAAAGGCAAAACAGACGTTACCTGGAAAGAATTGAAGCACATCCGGCCATTTATTGATATTTCTGTTGTCCTCGAATCAGAAGTGGGGATCAACCAAAAAATCCAGGAAAAAATTCCACCAACAGAAGCATTGGATGGCGCTATTGTCCGACTCATCATTGAATACCAGAGGGATTGGGAATCACTGATCGACGAAGCGACCATCCGGAAAATGACTGAATCAGCATTTGAGCTCCACCTGGTGAAACGTCCCCACACATCAGCACGCGGCCGCCTTCCTACTGGACAAGCAGGCAGCAGTATGAGCGTGATTGAACTGCTGAACATCTATTGGGGTAACAGCAACCTTGACCTAAACGCTGAGAAAAAGGAAAGGCTGAACCAGATCGGCAAATCCATCGTCGATGAAGTCCAGTCCAATGACACGGAAATTTGATCCATTCTCGCCACTTTCTTTGATCTCTATTTTCTAAAATTTATTGCTTGACACTTACAAAAGTATTCCGTATAATTCCATACGCATTCCTCGATAGCTCAATTGGCAGAGCGAGCGGCTGTTAACCGCTAGGTTCCTGGTTCGAGTCCAGGTCGAGGAGCTTTGGTTTTAAAAACGTAAATAATTCTTCTAACCCGTGCACAAAATATTTATAGCGGAATCAGTAAATCTGATCAAGACCATCAAACACTGGTCATAAACAAAAGATAAAAGCGAAAGAATTCTCCCTGATTGGGAAGTGTAATTGAAGCAGATTTAGAACCAAAATAACCAATTTCGTATCATTTTTTCTGCTATCAATTAAAGATATGTTATAATCATTATCGAATTCTATCGAAGCCTCTAAACAATAATTTGAATTCCCCCTCCCCCCACCCCTGGTTAACGCCGGCCGGGGGTTTTTTTATGGGAGAGCAGGGAATTAGGGATTGGGCAATCAGGCAATTAGGATATCAGGGATCAGGTAATTAGGTAATCAGGGATTAGGATATCAGGGATTAGGAAATCAGGGGTCAACGGGTCAGGAACCCATTAATCAGAATTAAGGAGATCAAGTTTTTTATTTTTCTACAAACTACCAACCACCAGCTACCAGCTATGAGCCCCTAATACCTGATACCTATTACCTAATATCTCCCCCTTAAGTTGACTTTTCATAATCCCTCGGGCTATAATCCTTATTGAAAATTATTTTCAATAAGGGAATTTCAATGGAACTGCAATCTGTACTCAATCAAAAAGGTCTCAGGCTCACCCAACCCCGCCGGGTAGTGATGGAGATTCTCGAATCAACTTCAGCCCCCATTTCTCCGCAATTCATCTACCGAACCTCCCAGGAAAGAGGGGAGGAAATTGGCCTGGTCACCGTCTACCGCACGCTTGACCTGTTGATGGCGCTTGACCTGGTCCGGCGCGTTCATGGACAGGGAGGATGTCACGGCTATGTAAGCGCTTCACCCGGACACTACCACCATATCGTTTGCCGCGAGTGCGGTAAAGCAGTAGAGTTTGATGGCGCACAGGACCTTTCAGATCTTCTGAACAGGATAAAAAAACAAACACATTTTATTATTGATGGGCACCTTCTGCAGCTGCAAGGGATTTGCCCGGAATGCCAAAATGGATAGACTTCAAATGCACAGAAAAACAATTCATAAAACACTGATCGTGGCAATGCTATTGATCTTGCTTTCTTCCTGTGAACCCGTTATGCAAAATGCTGATCAGGAAAATGGGACCCTGACTGTGACGGTTAGCATTCTTCCCCAGGCCTATTTTGTAGAACGCATTGGGGGTGAGAGAGTGACCGTCAATGTGATGGTCGGCCCGGGTGAAGAAGCACATACCTACGAACCCAAACCAGAGCAGATGAAGGCCATGAGTGGATCAGCGGTTTTCTTCAGTATTGGTGTTGAATATGAAGAAACCTGGATTCCCCGCTTCCAGGATATCAACCCCGAATTATTGATCATTGACAGCTCTGAGGGTGTCCAGCGGATCTCAATTTCCGACGCTCATGATCATGATGGCGATGAGGATAATGAAGATGAAGCTCTCGAAGCACATACGATTGGGACAGACCCGCATATCTGGTTAGCACCCGCTAATGGCAAATTGATTGCGGGAAATATATTAACAGCGCTAATCCTATTAAGGCCTGAAGACACCCAATATTTTCAGCAAAATTACAATGACTTATTCAATGATATTGATCAATTGGATGCCAGCATAAAGGATACGCTTTCCCAGTATGAACACCGGTCCTTTATGGTCTTCCATCCTGCCTGGGGTTATTTTGCAGACCAATACAACCTGGAACAGATCCCAGTGCAGGTCGGTGGACAGGACCCAAGCCCTGCTGAGATGGTAGACCTCATCAAAATCGCACGAGAGGAAGATATTCGCGTCATTTTTATCCAGCCCACTTTCAGTACCGCAAGCGTAGAGGCACTATCAAAAGAATTGGATGCTGAAATTGTGCTTGTTGATCCGCTCGCCAGGGATTGGCTTGAAAATCTCGAACACGTTGCCGCTGCTTTTGCAGCCGCCTTAACCCAATAAGTGTCTTCATCATTTTTTGAGAAAAGAGTTGTTAAAACGATGACAAACCCCAAAACCGGTCAAATCCCTCACATTGAAATTTCCCACCTGGTTGCAGGTTATAAGAATGAAAATGTTCTCAAAGATATCAATTTATCTATTCACAAAGACGATTTTCTTGGGCTGATCGGACCGAACGGGGGCGGGAAAACCACCTTGCTGAAAGTTATCCTGGGATTGATCGAACCTAAAAGCGGATCGGTCAAGATCTTTGGGCAATCACCTCAACAAGGCCGTCAGCATATTGGATATGTTCCCCAGTTTGCTGTCTTTGACAATGATTTTCCCATCAGTGTGCGTGATGTCGTCAGGATGGGGCGGTTGAGCCCGAAACGTCTCTTCCGACCTTATACAAATGAAGATGAATCAATCGTCGATGAACGCCTGGAATGGGTGAAAATGCTCGACAATAAAAATCGATCTCTGCGGGAGCTGTCAGGTGGTCAGCGCCAGCGTGTCTATATCGCCCGCGCCCTGGCAACCAACCCTGATATCCTGTTATTGGATGAGCCAACCGTCAGCGTGGATTATGAATCTCGCACAAGTATCTATGAACTGCTCCACAACATCAACCAAAAAGGTGTAACCATCTTGATGGTCTCTCATGACTTGAATGTCATCTCCAGCTATGTTAAAACAATCGGCTGCTTAAACAGGACATTGCATTATCACGGCGAAAAAGAGATCACGAACGAGATGCTCAAATCGGGTTACAACTGCCCGGTAGACCTGATTGCCCACGGCTTGCCCCACAGGGTGCTGGCAGAACACGAAGGATAAAAATGCGCGAACTTCTCAGCTTCAGCTTTATGCAAAACGCTCTCCTGGCTGGTGTACTGGTCAGCCTGACATGCGGTGTGATCGGCACCCTGGTCGTGCTGAAACGGATGGTATTCATCTCCGGTGGTGTCGCTCATACGGCTTATGGCGGTGTCGGTCTGGCATTTTATCTTGGAGTCAACCCGGTTCTGGGCGCGGTCGCCTTCAGCCTACTGGCGTCATTCTTAATGGGATATGTCCAGCGACAAACCCGCCAACGGCAGGATACACTGATCGGTGTAATGTGGGCTATCGGGATGGCGATCGGGATCCTTTTCGCGGATCTGACGCCTGGATATAAAGCGGACCTGATGAGCTACCTGTTTGGCAGTATCCTGGCTGTCACACAAGGCGATCTCTGGTTGATGCTTGCCGTGAACCTGCTTGTGATTGGCGTCGTAACCCTGTTCTACAAAGAATTACAGGCGACCGCATTTGATGAAACTTTCGCCAGGGTCCGCAACCTCCCTGTTGATATACTCTATGTCCTCCTGATCGCCATGATCGGTTTAGCCGTTGTGATACTGATGCGGGTAGTCGGTTTGATCTTGATCATCGCCTTACTGACCATCCCTGCAGCGATCAGTTCATTATTTCTGAAGCATATGAAACATATCATGCTGCTGGCAACTGGCTTGAGTCTAATCTTTACAATAGGGGGGTTGTTGCTGGCTTATTTCTTTAATTTAACGTCAAGTGCAACCATTATCCTTGTCTCCGGGATAGCGTATCTTACCGCGATGGTAGTACATCGGAATTGTAACCGCTGTCCGGATTGACCGATTTCTTCTATAAATAAATTTTCCAGAAATAATAATCTCCGATTATAATAAAATAGACAAAAATTAATTTTACAGTTTGCAAAAGGAGGAAGAAAATGCGAAACAAATGGTTATGGCTTAGCCTATTAATGGTCGCAATCGTTATTTTCATCGCCGCATGTGCACAATCAACAACCGCCCCCACTGAACAGGCAACCACAGTTGAACTGGAAGAAACCCTAACTGAAGAACCAGAGGTTACCGATGAACAAACCGAACCCACAACTGCAGAGGAAGTACCCGACGTAGATGAGGTTGAAGCACTGATCATTGAGCGCTGCAGCAAGTGCCATTCCGCTGACAGAGTCTTTCAGGCTGACTACGATAAACAAGGCTGGTCAGATGAGATTGATGATATGATCCGTAAAGGCGCAGAGGTCACTGAAGAAGAGAAGGCACTGATGATCGAGTGGCTTATCTCCCGTTAGGAAAGAACCCATTCTTCAAAATTTACAGCTAATAAGGTGACCTGTTGGATTTTCCAACTAAATATTGTACGGTTAACACCCTCAATTGACGAATCTCGAAGGAGGAAGATATGATCAAAGATATACTACGCGAAGCTGTTGAACGGATGCAGTCGGCTTTGGATTCACTGGAAGAAGACCTCTCCGCCATCCGCACAGGGCGAGCCTCACCTGGCCTGGTCGAAAAACTGCCTGTGGACTACTACGGCACCCATACCCCGATGATCCAGCTGGCTTCTATCAGCGTGCCTGAACCGCGCCAACTGCTGATTCGTCCCTTCGATCCGGCATCTCTCAAGGACATCGAACGGGCAATCCTGGTATCTGACCTGGGATTAACACCCAACAGCGATGGCAAGACCATCCGACTTTCTCTGCCCCAGCTCACTGAAGAGCGCCGGCATGAACTCGTCAAGGTCGTCCACAACCGGATGGAAGAAACCCGGGTGAAGATCCGCAATATCCGCCGTGATCTCATTCGTGACCTGAGGGATTTCGAAAAAGAAGGCCTCATATCCGAAGACAACCAGGAGCGTGGTGAAAAAGAACTCCAGGACATCACAGATAAGATCAATGATAAAGTTGAAGAGGTCGGTACTAAAAAAGAAAAAGAAATCATGGAAGTGTGATCGTTAATGACTTCTGATCAGCACAAACAAGAACTTAAAAACGCTCCCCGTCATGTCGCTATCATCATGGACGGCAACGGACGATGGGCAAAAGAACGCGGCTTACCCCGCGTGGCAGGCCATCGCGCGGGTACAGAAAATCTACGCCGCATCATCCGTGCTGGTGCAAATCTGGGTATCAAGTATCTGACATTCTATGCCTTCTCCACCGAGAATTGGTCCCGTCCCAAAGCTGAGGTAACCGGCCTGATGCGCATCCTTTCCGAGGTCATTGACCGGGAGCTTGAGGAACTGAACCAGGAAGGCGCTCGTCTGGTCCATATCGGCCACCTTGAGGGGCTTTCAAAAGTGCTCCAGAAAAAAGTTCAGCATGCCGTTGAGCTAACTAAAGATAACGATCGAATCACGATCGTTCTGGCGTTCAACTACGGTGGGCGAGATGAAATCGTCTTTGCGATCAAGAAGATGCTCAGGGATGGTGTAAAACCAGAAAATGTTGATGATGCCCTGGTCAGCCAGTACATGTTCACCAAAGATATCCCCGACCCCGATCTGGTCATCCGTACTTCAGGTGAGCTGCGCACAAGCAATTTCCTGACCTGGCAGAGCGTTTATTCAGAGTGGTATTTTCCGGAAGTTTATTGGCCAGATTTCAACGAGGAAGAACTGCGAAAAGCAATCGAGGATTTTCAAAGCCGTGAAAGACGCTTTGGCGGCCTGAAAGAATCCTGAACCTTCCAGGAGAGCGTAAATGTTATCTCAACGAGTTAAAGCGGCACTGATCTTTGTGCCGCTTGTGTTAATCCTGATGTATTTTGGCGGTTGGGCATTTAACCTGTTCATTACAGCCGTGCTTTTGGTGGCTGGCTTTGAGTTTGCCAGGCTTTTCCGCATTAAGGGATATCAATTATTCCTGCCCCTTATCCTGGTTGGAGTTTTACTCCTGGTCGTTCAACGCTGGTTTTTCATCCACCAATATACCGAATATTTATTAACCATTCTTATTTTCCTGGCTGTTCTGACCGCCCTCATCCAATATGAACTCGGCAATAGTAATGCCGCTCTCAATTTTGCCCTGCACTTAAGCGGTATCCTCTATATCGGTTGGATAGGCGCATTTATGATTGTTCTAAGGGCTATTCCTGACGGCAGGGGGTGGATGCTAACCGCACTGCCGGCAACCTGGTTGGCTGATTCAGGCGCTTATTTCCTGGGCCGCTGGCTGGGTAAAACCAAAATGGCACCCCGGCTTAGCCCCGGGAAAACCTGGGCAGGTTTCATCGGCGGTATCCTGGCGGGCGTCATAAGTGGATTTTTACTTGTTTATCTTTGGCGTGCTGTTGGATGGCTGCCTCAATCAACGCCCCCCTGGCAGGGCGCGGTGATGGGACTGGTCTTGGCTGTCCTGACTCCCATGGGCGATCTGATCATCAGCCTTTTCAAGCGAACAGTCGGTGTTAAAGACACCAGCAATATCATCCCAGGTCACGGCGGCATCCTGGACCGCATCGACACCTGGATCTGGGCAGCAATGATAGGGTATTACTTGGTGATGGTATTTAGGGGATAGGTTTCATCAGGTATCAGGAATCAGGTAGCAGGATGGGTCAAGTTCAATCCCTGGTTACCTATTGCCTGATTGCCTGATCACCTAATACCGAATTTACCAATCTCCCACCATTCACAATTCACCATTCACCGCCTCACGGAAGCCCAAACTCAATCTCCCACTCTCCCCCTGCTGACTGCACGGTGTTTGAATTCAACCCAACGATCACAATCCACGTCTGACCGGGTTTAAGGGGCATTGTATCCCCTTCATAGGTCTCAAATATGATCGGGCGTTCAGGGTCCGGTGTACGCCAGGTGCCGTAGGTCAGAACCCCATCTCGGAAGAAAAGCGCTGGTTGAGCGGTAACGACATTTTGTACGACAATATCATGCAGACTGGGGGCATACTCAATATATTCGGCATACATCACGATCAAATTATCAAAAGCCACGGCTCGCCCGTTGTTGCGGTCGGTCATCGGGAGAAGGTCCAAACCTGTGGCAGTATCCATTTCCTCCCAAAGGCGGTATTTGCTGGTTTCCGGATGGAAATGCCATTCCATGATGCTGAAATTGGCATACTCTATCCGCAGCAATTCACCCTTTGCGTTTCCATCTAGCCCTTCCTCCTGGAAGAACATCCCGCGCAGATCAGGCGTGGTGTTATCAACACCAGATCTCACAGCGTAATCCGTCATTGCCCCTGAGTTCGCAAAAACCCCGGTGGCCGAATGGGTGGCCTGCCCGCACATGGGAGGACAGGGCAGTTCAGAGAAAGCCAGGGTGCGATCTCCCAGCACATCAACCAGCACCTGGTCTACCTGGGGATCGGCATCACCATAGGCCAACAATCCCTGGTACAGGCTCACAAGCTGCGCATCGACAAAGCGGCCTGAGCGAACCGGACCGATAACATCAGCATTATCCCCATAATAAACCGCCAGGAACCGGTTCATCTGGTAGCCAATATAATATTCAAAGACAATATCTGCGCTTGTTAACCCGGCATGCGGCCTGCCAAGGCGCGGCCAGTTTGAAACCTTGACCATCACAGGCCGGCGGTCCAGGAGCGTGGGATCAGTAACCTCCAAACCTGTCAGCGGGTTTATTCCCGGAGGAAAATTGTAGTAGGTCGCCGGAATAGGCGTGATCGTTGGCGTAGGCGTTATTGTTGGCTCAATAGTTTCCGTTCCAGTTGGCGCATAGGTTACCGGATTTTCAGTTGCCTTCTTCAGTTCACTTTCTTCAACTTGAGGTGAAAAGTCTTGCGAGTTAACAATCGCTTCTGAATGCTGAGGGCCCACAGTTGTGCAGGCAGCCAGCAAGGCCAGCAATAAAAAAATAATCAACCGTCGTTTGAACATGTTTCGATTCTATCATTAAGGAGGAAGATTAATAATGAGGAGGATCTAAATATTTTTTATCTAAAGTTGCTGATTTCTTCATACAGAAGATTAAACATCAAATATCGAACTGTGTTCTTGTGGGAAGAATATTAAAAATTTGAAATTCATTCTCTTTCAGATAGAATAAGTAGACTGAGAATTAAATTATCAAATGAAGTCGTCCCTCTTCAGAATGCGAAAAATTTGAAAGGAAATATTAATGAAATCTCAAAAGAGAAGCGAACTGGTCAGCTTTTTTCTGATCGCCTTTGGTTGGATGTGGTTGATCAACATCCCACGGGTAATGGCAGCCTTTGGGTGGTTTGAAATCCCTGAGCTGCTTTCCACCATCATGGGTTATGTCTCATTATTTGGCCCTGCAGTAGCTGCATTTATTCTCACAAGGATTCAATCCGGCAAGGAAGGTGCCATGGCATTATGGCGAAACGGCTGGCGAACGCCATTCAAGAAGAAATGGCTGGTCCCCGCTATCCTATTGATCCCTCTATCCGGGGTGTTAACCTGGGGTATTCTCACAATTCTTAATAAACCTATCGAATGGCAGTACGGCGCACCCCTGGCAATGATTGTTCCAATTGGTCTTTTGATCTGGCTATTGAATGCTTATCCTGAAGAATATGGCTGGCGCGGATACGCCCTGCCTCGACTATTAAAAAAATTTACACCTCTATCCGCCAGTTTAATTTTAGGCGTAATTTGGGGTCTCTGGCATCTACCTTTGCATTTTATCCCGGGAACCACCCAGTATGTCATCCCCTTCTGGCAATACTTCCTGCAAACGGTTTTGTTATCCATTTTATACACATGGTTACATAAAGGCGCTGGCGGCAGTGTTTTTATTGCCGCTTTATTCCATGCTTTCGGCAATATCACGGGGGCTGCAATCCCATACTGGACAACCAATTGGGGGCGGTGGGTCAGCTTTGGTATCCAATTAGTGATTGCCCTTGTAGTCGTTCTATTTTCTCGACAATTCAAGGTTAAAAAACAGAATTATCCCGATATAAAGTCACCCGCATTGTGAACTAAGTTTAAGACTGAAGCTCACAGTAAATCTCAAACCCTGGGCTCATGTCCATTCCAGTTTCCACCTGGACATGCCACCATAATGTACAGATTTCATCATCCAGCAAACCATTGGATTCTATGCTCATTTCCTGGCTGACCTCCAACGCTGTTTCAATCCGACCAGCTCGTAAATAGCCTTCAAGGAAAACAAACATCTCACTGGGCTCGCCTGCCTTCAATGATTGCTTTGAAGCTTCATCACCAAGTGTGATAACCTGCTCCCAATCCCCCATTTGTGAAGCCAGATCCGCTTTTTCGAAAGTCAGGCACCACGTATCGGGACCTTCAAGATCAAAAAGATGCAGAGGCGGCGTTGCTGGAGAGTCCGTTTGTGACTGGATCAAGGATAAATTGGAAAGCGAAAGAACTGCTCTCATTTCTTCAGGAAATCCATTGGGCAGGAATAAAAGGTCTGATTCATCCAGCACCCGCACGCATCCGCCCGGTTGGTAATAGACAGCAATAATCTTATCTGTTGATCCCGAGAAGTTCAGCGACCGGTAGTCGTGCTCGATCGGCAGCCCTGGCTGCAGGGCGGGAATTTCATCCCCTATCCTGACGCTCAAATACTGCATAATATATGGCATCTCTCCCCCTGAAAAATCAGGTGCGTAAGTCCAGTTCAAGATCGCTGTCAGAGAATCATCCTGATAAAGACTGATGGACCGCATATCATTGATCACCAATGAGGGTCCCGGCTCAAGACCGGGGATACGCTGCACCAACTGCTGGAAATAGCCCTGGACCTCAATCCAGTCATTCCGATAGACATTCGCGTTCCAAAAATGCCAGGCTGTTGAACCACCTACCAACAATGCCATCACACCAGTGATCATCATTTTAACAATCTTTAAACGGATCTTTGAGATGAAATGTAATCCTGATATTAACAATAAAACAGCCCAAGGAATAAAAGGCAGTGAAAAGCGGCTGGAAAACTGGCTGCCAGTATCCAGGGTCAACCCGGTCAACCAGAAGGGAATACCTGCGAACATGCTTCCAAGTAACGCCATCCCCAGGGTTTGAATGCCAAAACAACCAGCGTTTTTTGGTTTGTTTTCTTCCCGGAATTGCTTATTCTCATTTCTCAATCTGAGAATCCAGAAAGCAAGAGCGGAGGATACGAACCACAAGATCAGGTAGGCTCCCCAGAACCAGAGTCTGAACGATCCGTTAGATAATTTTGGGATAGCATATCGCCATGCAAAAAGATCAGCATCAAGGATTTGGGTCAGGAATTGAGCTAACCAATCCTTTAGAACAAAATCCTGCTCCCAAAAAAAAGGCTGATAAGTTGGGAATTGGAAAACAAAAACTCGCCAATAAAGAAAACCGATGGTGACCAACCAATAAGGCAGCAGGATCAGCCACCTGCGCCAGGATGATCCTGGTTCTTGTGATTTAAGATCCCTGATCACGATCCATGTCAATCCAACTCTCACAACCTCCCACCCAATGAAGTATTCAATCGTAAACTGGCTGATTAATAAAGCTATGATCGAAGGGATGGTCCAAAATGAAACGATCTGCCACAATGGACGCTCTCGTGAACTTCGCAGGGATTTCACCATCCCAACCAGCGAAAACAAATAAAATGCCATCGCTGCAAAATGGTGATTGTAGATGATTCCCTGCGGGTGACCTAAAAACCCCGGATAAATTGCAAAAAGCAGCCCCGCCCAAAAAGCTTCTCGCTCATGGTCTGGCCAAACGAGCCTGATCAACCACCAGAACAAGACCGCACAAGCCCAATACAGCAGCAGCGCACTGATATGATAGCCTAATGGCTGCTCACCCAAAAGAGCAGCCAACCCCATAAAGATCCAGGCTGAGTAAGGGCGATCCAGGGCGACATAATCCGGGTAACCACCGGGGCCAAATACATGATTGGACCAGGCATATGGCCAGTCATCCCAGTAATAGCCGAGTGTGGGAATTAATAGACCATAGGCCATAATGCAAATCACCAGGAGGATCAACGGTGCAGCAAAACGTGAATTGATCAGTTCTTTAGGATCTATTTTTTTCATAGCCCAAATATAATCGGTTTGGAAAAAAAAGACAAATGCGAAGGTGTTTTCTTGTTGAAGGCCAATGACAATAAGCCAATCTTACTTAGTCCTATGGGTCCAAAGATAAAATACCCATTAACATCAACGCATTTTCTCCCTCGCTTGACATATTTCCACATCAGGGCAGGAACAGAGATCTACTCAAAATTCGGTGAAAGATTATTAAGAAAAAGATCTATTTTAGAACGCTACAAATGCTTATAAAAGTTTAGAATAGGTAGATATATCTAATCACCCATTTTTCACTTTTAGGATCGGATTTACGCCACTTCCTCGGCAGATTCTACTTTTATACACACATTCCCCATTTTCCCGCCCGATTCAACATACTTATGTGCTTCCGGGACCTGATCGAGCGGAAAAACCCGGTCAATGATTGATTTTACTTTCCCTGATACAATCAGGTCATTAAGTTTGAGTAAATCATCTTTCTGTTGACTCGCCGACTCAATTTTGACACGTTTTTGGCTTGTCAATGATGTCCAAATGCTGAGGAGGATATGCGATGGTCTTGCAAAAGCCAAAAAATACAGCCCGTTTTCTTTGAGCAATTTCAAACGCCGTACAACCGAGTGCTTCCCGACGACATCTATGATCAGGTCATAGGTTTCATCATTTTTAGTGTAATCCTCAATGGTGTAGTCAATGACATGAGCTGCCCCCAGGGACCGCATCAACGCCAGTTTCTCTGTGCTGTCTACAGCGGTTACTTCTGCCCCGAACGTCTTGGCTAATTGGATTGAATATGTGCCGATGCTGCCGCCACCCCCAATGATCAAAACTTTTTTTCCAGGCTTTATATCTGCACGTTGCATATAATGCATCGCTTCAAGGCCGCCAGTCGGAACAGCAGCCGCTTCCTCATAAGTCAGGTTCTCTGGCTTTGCCGCTGATACCCCCTGCGCATCCCCCGGCTCAGCTGGCAAGCAGATATATTCCGCATAAGCGCCAAACTTGAAGCCTGTGGTGCCAAACACCTGATCGCCAACTTTATAGGAAGTCACTTTGTCACCTATAGCCACGACCTCACCGGCTAGTTCCTGACCCAGGATGCTAATCCGCTTTGGTCGAATCAACCCTGTAAAAGCTCGCATGGGAAAAGATAACATCAGAGGCAGCTGCAGTCGCCGCATCTCACAATCCCCAGCCGTGACTGTTGTCGCGTGGACCTTTACCAGGATCTCATCTGCTTCGGGAATGGGTTTCTCGATTTCTGCAAGCTTAAGCCCATCAGGTGAACCATACTTTGTCCAAACAACCGCCTTCATTACAAACCTCCCCGTTCTGTTACTGGGACAACAACATTTCCCCGCTTGCGCCCGGTTTCAACATAACGATGTGCCTCTACGATCTCTTCCAACAGGAAGCTTCGATCGATCACCGGCTTGAGTTTTCCTGCTTCAAATAAACTTTTAAGTGCTGATAGATTTTCTAATGTTTCGCGGGTTGGCTTTTTCACTGTCAGAAAAGAGCCATTTTCACTCAATAAAGTTTTTGCTTCTGATGCAGTCAGCTTTCCCACTGCGTCAAAAACAACATCATAGGTTATGCCATCTTCATGAATATCTTGCTCTGTGTAGTCGATGACTTGATCAGCACCAATAGATCTAACCAGTTCAAGGTTCCTCGTACTACAAATCCCTGTTATCGCTGCATCATAGACCTGCTTTGCAATCTGGACGGCAAAGGTTCCCACACTTCCTGACGCGCCATAAACCAGAACCTTATCCCCTGCCTGCAGATCAGCGTTTTCAAGAATGTACAGCGCTGTCATTCCGCCAACCGGAAGGGCAGCTGCCTCTGCGTAAGTTGCATTGGCTGGCATCAACCCCAATACACCCTGTTTTGATTTTTCAGGAACGCATACATACTCGGCATTGGCACCAAAACGCAATCCGGTGGTCGTCCCAAATACCTTATCACCAACCTTAAACTGCGTTACGTCTTTTCCTATTTCTTCAACATCCCCAGCAAATTCTACCCCTGGTATCTTCATCTTTTTCACACCAAACACGGACAACAACACAGCCAAAAGCGGGTGCAATTTCCGCAAGATCACATCACCCCTCGTAACAGTCGCCGCATGAACTTTGATCAAAATTTCTTTATCACCTGGGATTGGCTTTTGGACCTCCCTTAGCTCAAGAACATCAGGGGGACCGTACTTTTTACATACGACTGCTTTCATAACTGCTCCTTTTATTTTTTTATTATTTTAATTCACATATAAAAGAATACCATGATTACACGATAAATAACATAGTATTAGTGATATATGGACGATGGATGACCCGAGAAGAATGGAACAAACCAACTTCCTCAGTGTGTATCGCAGGGATGAAGCCTACAACCGAATTTCCATGACTATTTCCACGAATTTGCACTTATAAAAGCAGTATCATCTCTACGAAAGCAGATGAATGATCTGATTTCAGCATATAATGGACTAAGGTGATGTTCATTCCACTCATATTGGTAAGCAAGTTATCAAATGCTTATGCTTCCGTTCAATGAAAGGGTAAGTAAATGTCGATTCCATTGGCTGAACGCATGGTCCGGGCAAGTTTGCCGCTCATCCGTCTTTTGCAAAGAGTCATGCCGCTTAGGACTGCAAACCGGTTTCTTAAACGAAGTGTGGCTCATATCCGGCCTGGCGCTGAGGTCATGCATGAAGCTGTCAACGCAGACGGTGTGCACTGTGAATGGATCATTCCAAAAGGCAGCCATACCGGTCAGGTGCTGCTCTATTTGCACGGCGGCGGATTTGTTTTTAGATTGACTCCCCAACATATCAAGATGGGGGCGTATTTAGCGCAAGCATTAGGGTTCCGTATCCTGATGGTGGATTATCGTACCGCCCCAGCACATCCTTTTCCTGCACCGCTGGATGACTGCCTGACCGCCTATCATTGGCTGTTGAACCAGGGTATTTCGGCAAAGGACATTGTGGTCGCAGGCGATTCGGCAGGTGGAAACTTATCAGTTGCCCTGATGATGAAATTGCGTGACACTGGCAGCCCGTTGCCTGCAGCAGCGGCGTGCCTCTCGCCAGCTGTTGACCTGACACCCAAGAACAATTCAGATAAAGACTTCAAGGATAAGCTGCTGCCGCCCAAAGCCATGAAATTCTACCGTGAATCATATATCGGAAAAGATGATCCTCACAACCCGCTGATTTCACCCATTTTTGGCAATTTGGATAATTTATCACCCCTTCTGATCCATGTTGGTGAAGACGAGATACTGCGCGAAGAGGCCATAAGGCTCACCAATCGTGCTAAATCCGCAGGTGTCGATGTGCAATTGGAAATTTACCCGCGCATGTGGCATGTCTGGCAGATATTCCTCTCACTGCCCCAAGCAACCCAATCGCTGGACGGTATTGCGAGGTTTTTCAAGGAAAAAATGGGGTTAGGGTAATAACAATCGAAAGTGATTCTCTTTTGGCGATCACTTTTTGCTTTCGTATTACAACTTGCAGACCGTTACCCTTTTCACGCCAACCAAATTTCTATTTGATGTGTCTCCCCTGCTGGTAGCGAAGCGATGCACTCACGGGGGATCTTACAGTCGAGTTTGCCATATTGTTCCGATAACGTTTCACCAGCCAAAGCGATCTGCTTAATTTGATAATGATGAAAATCTTTCTTGTTGGGATTGTTGTAAGTAATGAGCAAATCACGATCCGTAAAACGTGTGTGGATGCTCGCCTTTCCATCTTCATCAAACTGGCTCAACACCAATTTCGGGTCGATTTCCAGATCACCCAAATTGCCCCTGACCCCAAAGGATTGGGTCAGAAGAGTAAAAAGGTACCAGCTTGCTGAACCGGTCAGGTAGGGATAAACTCCTCGCCCCCGACTGTCAAAGTATTCCGGGATCCCGGGGTACATCCGGCTGACCTCAAAATTGATGCTCTGCCGGTAGATATCCATCAAGATTTTATAAGCCTGAGGAACAAAACCTCGTTCATACAGGGCATAGGCATACATTACGGCCATATGGCTGAACATTGACCCGTTTTCTTTATGGCCAAATGCAAATCCAAAGCAGCGTCCCATGTTCATGAGTATTTCATTGAAATTGGTATTCAAACGAGGACCGCCGATAGCGGGATCAAACAGGTAATGATCAACGGATTGCACGATCTGATTTGCTTGATTTTCATCCGCAATCCCGCATAACATCGTGAAAACCTGGCCGGTGAGGGTCATTCGAACCCCGTTGTGATGATCTCCCTCCAACCGGTTGCCGTCATTATCATAATAGCCATTGAACCAACCAAAGCCTTCTCGATTTAAGATCCATTCACCCTCTCGGATATGGTCAATCAACCAGAATGCTTTTCTATTGATGTCCTTCGCTAGGTCGTCCAAAGGAATTGAAATTTGTTCTCCGGTCACAGAATGTCCCACGTCAGCGAAGTATTCTTCTAAACGGCCTTGTTTTTGGGAAGCTGAAGAATAGTCAATTTTCTCTCCCAGCGTATCTAATAACGGGCTCAATTCCGCTGCTAATCTAACATCAGTGACCCCAAGCAATCGTAATTGCTGAATGCAATCGCTTATTTGCTGAAGATTCCCGGCATATAGCGCACTAAAGGCAACACTTTCCCCGCGCTCCTCCGCCATATCCATACCATCATTCCAGTCCGCCCCTTCCAACCGAATGAGATTATGTTCACCCACATTAAAAAATGCGGTCAGATGTTGAATAAGAATATGCTCCAAAAGAGTGCCCTTGTAAATTTGACCGCGCATTGAATGCTGCATTGTCCCGAGGGATGGATCCCACTGATCGTCGATGTTTTGCGCCCGATGAATGAAATTGTCCTTAAAATAGGTCTGTTCCCGTAAGAGGAAAGATAAATCCCCCGTTTGACCAATATAATATTTGACTGTCAACCAAGGCCACGCCCCATGATCCATCCAGACACGCGGGATATTATTCCGATCTGCCTTGAATTCCCCTGGCCGGTTCCCAATGATCGTGGCATTGCTGCCGTCCATCCGGACCCCTGCAAAGTTGTTGAACAACACATTATCAACGGATCCTTGATCGGTTATCATCAGAGCCAGGATATCCTGCCAAAGATCACGCCAGCCACGCCCACCCCTGCCATAATCATGGTAGGGTAGAAAGGAGTTGCCAAACAGACGACGAAAGGTAGGTTGTAGACTGACCCATTGCAACCACCGGTCATATTCTCTATCCATGGTTTGGACACCAAAATGTTTTTGGCGCTCTGACCAGTACGAATTTGTTTTACTCAGCCAAACACTAAATTTTTCCCGGGTTCCATACGTCTGGATCAACCGGTCAATATCCGATTCCTTTTGTAGAATACCAAGAATTAGAAGATAGCAACAGCTCTCACCAGGCTTTAGAATTTTATCTGCAAACCTGAGCCCCGCGATTGCTTCATAGCCCTCATCGGCATCGCCTGCTTCACGCTTTGGCTTCAGCGGTTTAACCACTGCTTCCGGCCAGGATAAATTCCCACCTTCACCGATAAAATCATCAATCAATGGGAAAAAGCCCGATGGCGCATTCTTATCTCCATCTATACCCAATACCCCATATATCAGATCATTCTTTTGATGACCTCGCTCGTCAAACGTTAGTGTCGGTTCAACAACAACACCATACTGGTGGCACCTGATCCGGTTTAACAGGGAAGTCACATGCCGGTGATCCCGGAGGTTATCCGCCGACCGCCCGTAAATGGGGATGGCGGCTGTTGGTGTAAAGTGGATGGGTTCCTCAGAAATATTGGTGACCTCTACGAGCATCAGCTCCACAAGATCAGGCGTTTCAGGCACAAAATTGATAATTTCAGCGTTAATGCCAAGATTATTATTGGCCCACGATAATTTATGCCATAAAAGCCCAGCCGTTAATACAACATCATCTTCTTCCTGCTGAGTGAATTTCTGAGCGATCTGCGATGCAGCGTTGCCAGTTGCTGACCAAACAAGCTTATTCGGAAATGTTAACCAGAAGTTCCGTCCGGAACGTGAATTATGAAGATCAAATACTGATTCAGGCGGTGTCAGGAACTGGTGCTGACCGGCTTTGATATCTCCGTGTAGATTTGGGGTGACCACGGACATCATGCCAGCTTCATTGACAAGAGGAAAATATAAATGACTTGTTTGGTGAGGATCGCTTAAACTGAAAGTGCCTTCATCATTTATAAAACGCCAGCGATTTGTCATTGGATATCCTCATCTATGCTCATTCGAAAAAATAAACATCGATCTTTTTAATATGTCCGTCTCTAACCATTGAAGCATAAGGGGATTCAATAACAGGCCCTTGAATATCA
Organism: Anaerolineaceae bacterium; assembly: GCA_016841445.1. Lineage (GTDB taxonomy): Bacteria > Chloroflexota > Anaerolineae > Anaerolineales > Anaerolineaceae > Brevifilum. The sequence continues at coordinate 476,285 of JAENZD010000002.1, read as the reverse complement.
ACGACTTCATTTTCCATATGCAATTGGATTCTCCGGATCTTAGAATCTTGCCGATATGTCTTTTTACCAGAGGGATTGAAGTAAGTCACATCGCACGTCCCAAGGAATGTAAACCGGATTTTCCCTTCCTCATCAAATAGCCAATCTGGCAATTTCGGTTCCAACCAGAGCTGGAGTTGCTCATTCTGCAACCGAAAAGGGCAAGGTCCTGTCATCATGATCGTGTACATGCTCAGGAATTCAGCAGTCGCACCAGTCAACCTGGCAACAAAACCCGCACCATGCAGCTTTTCATCAGGATGAGCACTGCTTACCAGGAAAGAAGAGTTTTCCAATGGACTGCGTCTATAACGCGCTGGGGCCTGGAAAGCAATCAATGCTGTTTGGATATCCTCATAGAACTCATCATAAAGACCTGCTCGCAGGATTTCCAGCAGATATTTATATTCCATATGCAAGAAGATCGATTCGTTCTCCAGCCATCCTGGGGTAAATGCTCTTAACCGACCGATGTCCATTGACTCCTTTTCTAAAGAAACATTGGTCTTGTACATCTTTAATTTTTGATCGTAAAGAGAGCTTTCCTTCACCTTATGATACAACTCGCGAGCTGTGTGGAGATCATTGACAGTTTTCAAGTAGCGGACAGCGCCCTCAATGAATATGGGCAAGGGTTTCTGAATAAAGCGGAGGACACGGATCAATGGACGGCCTTTCGGGTCCGTTAGCTTTTGCCCGTCCGAATCCAGTAAGTGTTCAAACGCCTCAACTTTATAGACAAAGTAGGTCGGAGGAATACCGTCATTGGTGTTTATCGCCCGGTTTATGCCAACTTGCACCTTATTCAGCATCTGATTGATTAAAGCTTTGATGTCATCGACCCCCATCATCGTTTCTGATCCGTCAAGTCCCAGCCGTGTTTTCTCTCGATAGCTTTCTCTCGCTAAGGAAACTCGATCCCAATAGACAAAATCCGGATCTTCTGATTTTTCCTTCCCGTAATCCATCAATGCTGAGTCAACCTCTTTAATTAAGGCAGATATTTCTACGGGTAACGGCAGATTTTCCACAAATCCTGTTGAAAGCGTTTCTTGCAGGAATTTTAACAAACGCAGAAGGTCAAAGGATTCCGCCATTGAAGAACCAAACAGACCCGGCAGCCCGTTTAGTGCGTCGCACCAGCTTGGCTTATCCGCCTCCATTTCAATTCCCATTCCCATTGGATCCAGTGTAGAAAATTTGATTGCCGCAAGTGCCAGCAATTTAGAAAACAAATTTGTCCGATAAATTTCGCCTTTACCGTATTTTGATCTGACATAATTGGGAAATACATTTCTCCCTTCAATCTGCTTTGCTTTTCCTTTATCATGAATGACAGCCCCAAACTGACGAGCACGCCCATTGGCTAACACATATTTCTGGCTGCGCGGCTGCACAAAAACGGAACTCTCAAAAAATGGCAATGCCCTTTTTTCAAACATTAATGTGTGTTTTTCTTCCGGAAATATGGAGAAGTATCCAGTGATTAAATCCAGGATATAAATCCAATGATCTGTCCAGTAACCTTCTCCGAAATCCGCATCATAATATTGATGGGCATTACTCATCACACGGCTAACAAATAATTCAAGCGGGATTGCCAGATGGATATTTTTATCAGTGATTTGTTTCAGCAGCCCACCAGGTGTAAACACTTTTTCCAGGAGGTCTGCAAGATCACTCTTTTGTTCAGTATATTCAAGAAATTCTCCCCTTTTTGAAGAAGAAAGATAAAATTTACTGCCCTTTACAGTTAATGGGTTATATCCATCCGTTTGAATAAGGCTTGTAAAATTGCAGATATTGGTATCCCTCACAAACGGCGCAAACCAGACCTCCGAGCGCCGGTTTTGGCAAACATCGCGGTAATTGCCATTCCCCTGTGAGTAAAATTCCGAAGCAAGATAAAAGGCGTTGTAATCACGCTCCGGATCACCATGCTTGCGCGAATACATATGATAAATGACTTTTTTGTGGTCCTCTCCTAACTGGAATGGCCACCCACCTCGAAGATTGTTATCCAGATATGTCTGTTGACAATATGCATCAAATAAAGGCTTTCCGGATTTGGTTTTAATGGGATTGATGAGCTCTTCAATCAACGCATTTGCTTCTTTTCGCTTTTGGGTATAAAAGGATTCTGTTGCAAGTTTATGCGACATATCTTTCAATAAATCTAAATTCCTGGCATTCCCATAAACAGAATAAATTGTGACACTTTCACCAGGGGCTAAGTTCGTCGGATAACCAAAAAATGCGCAGGGTGTTCTGCCATTAGGATAATAGGATTGTTGGTTCAACTCAGCAATTGAGCGTTCCTTAAAAGGACCCGGAAATTTAAAGGCAGTATCCTGCCCAAATAAAATTTCCGGATTAACAATCACCTTAAGCTTTTGGGGTATCCCATCTTGGACAACCATAGCATTCGCAAAATTTCCTGAAGTAAAAGACTTGACCTCAGCCTGATCAACCGGGAGAGAGCGGCAGTGAAAGAAGGGGGTATGATTTTCAAGATTACAGACTTCCATCCAGGCTTCTATCGTGCGATGGTATTCCTTTAGGTCATAATTAGAAACACCATAAGGGATCATGATCGGTAAACCATCCAGGATTTCCAGCTTGTTTGGAACTTGAGAAATATTTGTGATTCGGACTTGCCTAACAAGACCGGAAATTTCTTCATAAGGCAAGACAAAATAGACAACTTCTACCTTCAGACCATGTCGTTTTGAGTTTTCGTGAAGCTCCAGTTCGTTCAGGCTAACAATCATCTCATGATCAGATTGTTTGGCATTTACAGAAAAAGGCTCATAAATTACAGGTTCCTTTTCATCCAGCAGCTTAATAAATGTTCGAAATCCAAGCGTTGAAGTACTTTGATAAGCTTTATTTGCCGGCTGGAATTCCATGATCGGATGATCTTTATTTTTTGTACCAAAACTGGCAATTCCCTGCCCCCGATTAACATAGAAAACCCAAATGGGAATACCCATTCGTCCAGCAATGCCGGGAAGCGTACTCGAAAAAGGATTTTGATTCTGATAATCCCGAATTATGAAATGGTTGTGTTCATCGAAATCATATGGTGGCATGATTATTTTCCAGTGATTTTGTTTTTATTTTCAAAAAAATGTACGATTAGCTAAAAGATGTTAGGAACAACAAAGTTCCAATATTACAGAAATAACTCAACCTGTCACTGGTAGACACGCACATAATCTACCAATAATTGGGAAGGAAACTCAGTATCCAATCCGATCATCCCTCCTAAAGTACCACCAATTGCCAGGTTTAAAATGATAAAGAAAGGCTGCTCAAATACCCATTCCCGGTTACCGACATCCTCGCGGTTGACAGTGAAATAGTGTTCGCCATCAAAATACCACCTAATGGTGTCTTCTTCCCACTCAATGGCATAGGTGTGAAATTCATCTGGAACATTAAATGTCTGGCGATTCCACTGGCTTAATCCAAGTGCACCGGCATAACCTGGACCATGCAAGGTGCCGATCACAAGATCGGGTTCACGGCCAACAAATTCCATAATATCAATCTCACCGCAGTCAGGCCAATTGTTGCCATCAAAACCTGCTCCTAACATCCAAAATGCCGGCCAGAACCCCTGCCCCTCCGGCACTTTGATACGAGCCTCGATCCTTCCATATTGAAATTCCTGTAAGCCCTGAGTCTTCAAACGTGCCGAGGTGTAATAAGAGTTCTCATACTTCTCCTGATGTGCTTCAATTACCAAGAAACCATCTTCAAGCCGAGCATTTTCTTCGCGAGAAGTATAATACTGCGCTTCACCATTTCCCCAACCCCAACCGCCAATATCATACGTCCAATTTTCTTCATTGATCGATTTTCCATCGAACTCATCGTGCCAGATCAGTTCGTAGCCCGGAATATCAGGAATCGGCGTAGGTTTTGCACCAAAAATGGAACCCCCTGCCCCACAGCCAGTTACAAGAGAAACTATTATAAGAATTGGAAATAATAAAATTAAATATTTCTTTTTCATTTACGCCTCAAACTTAGATAGCCAGACCGGTCTTTGAAGGTTTTTAACCACACTGATGAATAAGTTTTATCATAAGCATCAAAGACCGGTTTGTTAAGTTTTAGAAAAATATTTTTACAATGATCTTATGCTAGCGGTACCACAGTGCTGTACCTGTCAGCATCATAATGGTTTCCTCTGCCAATGCTGGTTTAGTCAACTCGGGTCCCCACGCCGGGGTCCTCCTGGTTGAAATTACGCCAAAGATTCTTAAAAATCCGTTACTCGCCGATTTACCCTTTCACAGCCCCTTGCGTCAAACCAGAGATGATGTAGCGCTGCAAGAACAAAAAGATGATCAGCATGGGCATAATCATAATCAATACCGCCGCAGCCAGGGTTGGCCAGTTACTTCCGTAAACGCCCTGGAAAACAATCATGCCGCGCGTGATTGGATAATAATCTTTATTTGTCAGGTAAATGGTTGGCAAGATCAGCTCATTCCAAATCCCTATGGCGTGCAGTACAGCGACTGTTGCAATTGCCGGCCGGATCAAAGGAAATATGATTTTTGTGACAAACCGGAAATACCCACACCCATCCAATGCGGCAGCTTCATCAAGTTCCCTGGGGATCGTCTTTATATAATTGACCAAAATTGTTATGCCGATAGGATTGATCGTAAATAACAAAATGTACCCAATAGGATTGTTATAAAGGCCTAACCGCAACATTAACTGAAATTGCGGAATCAGCGCTGGCGGCAAGAATAGTGCAATCAGGAAAAGGCTTAAGATGATTTTCGAACCTTTAACATATCCTCGTGAGATAGGGAAAGCAAGGAATACCGCTGTAACAATGAACACCAACGTCGCTGAAACTGTGTAAATAATTGTGTTGGTTAAATAGCGGGGAAAATTTGCTTTTTCCCAGGCATCAACAAAATTATCAAAATTCAACTTTGTTGTAACAGAAGTCGCACTCTTCATAAATTCGGGCAGGGATTTCAAGGATGTATTGATCAACATCAGAAGCGGACCAGCATAGATGATCGCAAAGATTATTAGCACGGCATAAATGCCGATCTTTCCCCAATTTATCTTTCCCCTGGTCTTCATAACACTCTGAGGCTTTTTATCCAAATCAACAATTAGTTTGGTTTGTTTATTAATGTTCATCCGAGTATCCTTCTTTCTCTACGGTTCAGAAAGAATTGGGCTATCGAACCTAAAAGGAGTACCAAAAGGAAAAGAACGATTGATGCTGCTGCAGCATAACCCTGGCGGAAGGAACTGGTGACACTCCCGGAAGTTTGACCAAAGCCCACCGCATAAATGAGGTAGCCTAAAACCTGGGTGCCATTCCGATATCCGAGCAAAACCAGGAACAACTGCCAGGCCTGCAAAGAACCAATGATGTTCAACAGCAAGTTAGTGTTGACACTAGGAGTCAGCAAAGGCCAGGTAACATTCTTAAAGGTTTGCCAGCCGCTGGCACCGTCCATTTCTGCTGCTTCGTACATTTCTTTGGGAATGGTTTGCAAACCAGCCAGAAAAATGATCATCGTGGTGCCCATATTCGCCCAGATCTGAACCGCTATCACCCAAGCAAACGCTTCTGAAGGCTGTCCCCCGAAAAATTCGGAGCTCGTGCCAAAAAATTCTAGAATTTTGGCCATTGGACCGCCTAATGGATAAAGGAAAAGCGACCAGATTAATCCCTGGATAACTGCCCCTAAGATGACAGGCATGAAGTACAAGGTTCGAAAGAAGTTCGTTCCTTTTACCCGTTTATTGACCAAAACAGCAATCAGGAGGCCTAAGGCAAATTGAATTGTTGTCACGAAAAAACAGAAAATTAATGTGCGGCCCAACGCTGCAAGGTTATCGCGTGAGGCCTGCCCCATCAATAAAAACTCATTATAGTTATCCAAACCAACCCAATCGACTGGCGCTCCCCTGATACCGGTTGCATTTGTAAACGAGAAAAAGGTCGTTCCAATGGAAGGACCCAGTGCTATCAAAACATACAAAAGCATGCCCGGTAAAAGCAATAGATAGGGTACCCATCGTGCTTTGCCCCCACCAAAATGGTAAGCTTGCATTTTTACCTCCTTTTCCCATTATTGGCAAAAAGCTTCTTGGATTATCTCCAAGAAGCTTTTTGCATAATTTTTACTTACTGATTTGCATCGAGACCTGATTGTAGATCTTCCTGAGCTTTATCTGCCAATTCCTGTACATCATCGAATGTACCAAAAGGCTGGAAGTATGAAGCCCAGGGGTTTGCATATTGCCCTGCGCCTTTGGGGGCGACCCAATACTGCTCAAAGCCCACACGGAAGTTTTCCAAGTAAGGGGCGACTTCCTGTCCGATTTGCGTATCAAGTGTCGCACCGGGTTGGGTTGGGAAGAAACCAACCGCATTCACAAATGCTTCATAATTCGCAGGATCAGAAAATTCTTCCAAATACAGGAGAGCGGTTTCTGTGTGAGGTGAGTTAGCATTAATAACCCAGCCCTGATCGTACTTACCAAACAAGTACTTGTTATTCTCAGGATCGTCGCTACCCGGGAAGGGAATGTAACCCCATTCAAATTCCGGTTCTGAAGCTTCAATTGCTGAAGCATACCAGGTGCCACCAGGGAACATGGCAACTGCACCTGAAGCAAATCGCCCAGGGGCTGCGTCACCAGCGATCCCGCTCGCGCCTTCTTCCATCATATCCTGGGCATAGACTTTCATCTTCTCCCACATTTCAATGGATTTTTCGTCATTCCATTTAATATCGCCCGTCCAGAGGCCTTCAACCAATGCGGCCTGGTCTGGATAAATGGATCCAATCAATCCGTATGCACCCACGAAAATTGGCCAACCATCTTTCCCACCGGCGGTCATGCAGGGAATATCTTCTGCAGCAAATGTTTCACATGCTGTCACCAAACCGTCCCAGGTTGTGGGAACTTCAACGCCGTACTCAGTGAACATGTCTTTGTTGTAATAAATACCGCTGTAGGACACAGTACCCAGGTTAACCTGATAAACCTTACCATTATAGGTGCCAGCATCTTCAATAGCGGATGGGAAATAGTTGTCAACAAACGGCTGCCCAGTAAGATCGAGCAAATAACCAGCCTCAATCAGAGTTTGCCAGTTAGGTGGTTCGACATTGACCATGTAAGGCTCGGCCGCGTTTGTGAATGCAAACATATCGATCACATCAACATCATTTGCCGTCAAGCGTGTTTGGGTAACCGTGCTCAGGTCATTCGCGTTCACTACTGACAAATCAATGGTTACGTTGGGGTACTCTTCAGAAAATTGATCATTGAATGCTTCAATAAATTCCACCATGGGTGGATTCTGATGAACCAGGACCCTCAATGTCACATCTTCAGCCACTGCGTCTGTACTATCGTCAGTAGTTACCTCTTCTTCCGCACCACCAGCACATGCGCTCAGAAGAACCACCACGAGCATTAGGACCAGCATAAAGGGCTTAAAATACTTCTTCATTTCCTTTTCTTCCTTTCAATAGAATATTTGTGTCTCAACAAACAGATGAAGTGTCAAATCTACAAGAATTATCTCCTAAACGACCTCCTTATATTCTAAAATTGACTCCATTTGTAAATTACTGCGTTCCTGAGTTTGATGATTGTCTTGTTAATGAAATCGCTTGCATTATATTTACTGTATTTCAAGTCAATTTATGAAAGCGCTTGCATCTATATTATCATTATTTTTAGAGTTTGTCAACGTTTTATTAACAAATTGTGCCAATCAATCCATTTTTTAATCGGGTAAGAAGAAATTTTCCCAGGAAATTTCGTGCAAATGAAAGCGTTTTCGGTTATAATGTTATTTAAGTAAGGATACACTATGAAGTTGAACCATCATATTACAATCGAAGATATTGCATCTCAAGCAGGGGTCTCGATCAGTACTGTTTCTAGAGTGATCAATAATACTGCCCCCGTTGCGACTAAAACGAAGGCCAGGGTTCTTGAGATCATTGAAAACTTGGGTTATAAACCTAATCTGTTCGCACAGGGGCTTGCCAGCGGCCAATCCAGGACGATCGGTGTACTTACCCAACTGATCGGTAGCCCATTTTACGATGTTATGCTGCGTGGTATCCTCCGGGGAATTGAAGGGACAAGTTACTCGACCCTTTTTGCGGACGGCAGCTGGGATGCGAAAAAAGACCGGATTGCATTGAACATGTTCATCCAGCGGCAGGTCGATGGCTTGATCCTCCTGGATGGTCATGTAGCAGCAGAAGATATTGTAACCATATCAAAAGAATTGCCGATGATCATCATTGGGCGGAATATCCCAGGCCTGGAAGAGCAATGCATCCCCTTTGATGACTTTGATGCGGCATATAAAGCCACAAAACACCTGGTTGACTCTGGACACCGGCGGATCGCACATATCACCGGTCTCCTCAACCACAATGACGCAATTGATCGACGGGAAGGATATCTCAAAGCCCTCAAAGACAGCGGCATCTCTCCTGACCCAGACCTGATCATCGAGGGTGATTTCACAGAACCTTCGGGTATGATGGCAACCGAAATGCTCTTAATGCAAGGGCAAATTTTCAGCGCCGTTTTTGCTGCAAATGACCAGATGGCTTTAGGCGCCAGGCTAGCACTTTACAGAAGAGGCCTGCGCGTACCTGAGGATGTCTCCATTGTAGGATTTGACGACCAGGTGCCATCTTCTTATATGATCCCGCCGCTGACCACCATGCAGCGATCCCCCCTTGAAATTGGTGAGAAAGCTTGCCAGGCTTTGTTGAACCTGATCCACAATAAGCCATTTGAACTTCCTGAACATGAATCCAAATTGGTGATCCGGGAGTCAGTCACAAGGCGTTTGTAACACCTGATAATTCTCAATCCAAACAAATAGAAAAACTAAGATCAATCTCGAGTGGTTAATTATGCCCTCGGTATGTCTCGAACACATAATTTATTGCCCCGCAAGCAGATGGAATCACTCATCAGGCAATGATTCAACAAATCTTCCAATCAGGTTCATGATGGCTTTTTCATGTGTCCATGAATCACCGCTGTGCTCACCGAAAAACGGATCAGCCGTTGTGACAATCACCATATCCAGCTCGTCCAGCAAAACGATCAACTGGCCACCATGCCCCCAGGCGAAGCTAAACTCATGCTCTCCCACCGTGGCAGTCCACCAACCATAGCCATACCCGAGGTCTTTAAAAACCAGGCTCCTGCCGTAATCTTTGGCTTCTTCTGTATATGAGTGCAAAGAATCCTGAACCCATTCAGAAGGAATGATTTGAGTTCCCTGGTATATGCCGTTATTAAGATACAGTTGCCCGAATTTGGCTACGTCTCGCGATGTGGCATGAATGCCTCCGCTGCCTATCCTGTTTCCCTCCCGATCCTGCAGCCAATCCCCCACTTCTGTATCCAGCGGTCCGAACAGATTTTCCTGCGCAAAAGATCTGAGATCTGTCTCGCAGGACCGGCTGAGCAGGATTGCCAGCCAGCTGTAAGTCAGGTTGCTGTAATTGAAACAAGTTCCAGGATCGCAAACGAGGGGGAAATCCTCGATGAGCGGGGGATACACTCCCCAATATAGGGCATCCATATACGCCTTGCGTGTTTCCTCATCAGGATATCCAGAGCGCATCTGCAACATATCTTCAATCGTAATCTGGTTTTTCCGAGGGTCTGTTAATTGACCAGCGATCTCCGGGAAGAAATCGACAAGCCTGGCATCGACACCTGATATGCATCCTTGATCCATCGTCAGCCATATCAAGGCTGAGATATAGCTCTTTGAGACGGACTGTAATAGGGTTTTCTGGTCAACTGATCCTCCATTGAAGTATTCTTCTGCGATCAAATAACCATTCTTGATCACTAATACACTGTATAAAGTATCAAGTTGATCCGCATCCTCATATAACGCTGTGACCAGGTCGGCTTCCAATCCCTGTTCCTGAGGGGTGGAAGTTTCCCAATCTTCCCGCTGGAGTGGGCTGTAATCAAACGCCTCGAATTCCTCACTAGAGTGGTTGCCATCTATATTAACAGACGAATCACACGAGGCCAGGATGGAGAGGATAAGGACTGCAATGATTACACTTCGAAAAAAATGTCTGTATGAAATCAGTGAGCTTTTTTTGGAAAACATTGCTTAATCCTTCCTTCAAGTCTTGTCACCATCTTTAATTATAACAAAGGTCTATATTCCCTCTCCATCAATTTAAATGTTTGTTCTTTCTTAATTATCCATTCACATAATATTTCTAAAGGTTTTTTTCTTTTTCTAAATAATTCGTGATCTCTAAGAAGTATTACCTTGATAAATCTAATAATTCCCCATTCGGTATTACTGATTCCGGTTTTATGTTCCCAGTTTAGAATACTCTGGAATTGCAGACAGACTTCAGTTACCTTCTTTCGAAAAGGAGGTAAGTGATTTTTGAGTCCTTAATGACTGCAAGTTTTTTACTCTTTATTCCTCTGGATAAATGCTAAGATTCCCTTCAAATACCTGCCATTAGCAAGATGAACCAATCCCACGGCTATGTGCTTTGGCATACTTTCAGGGCTGAGCTGCGTAATATTCTTTACTGGTGTATTGGTTGAACTGGATACCATCATCTTAAACGTTGGATTACGATAATCCGCGCCACCAAATGCCTTCCCCACCCTTTTTTCGATGCTTTTAATCAGCCGGCGGATCACAAAACTATCTTTCATATCATTGAAAGAGCTTGCCAGCGTATATTTGCCTTTAATCCAGGGAATAACTGGTTGGATTTTCCTGCCAAGGAGCGATTCAAAATCTGACTGGGTTGGTGTCCAGGTTGGGTGAGCATACCAGTCAGAAATTCCAGGGTTTGCTTCAACCTCTCTGCCCTGAATTTTGATCTCACTTTGCAATCGAATATCCCTGCTTGAAGCACCCACAAGAATTTGATACTTCCCACTCGGAACTACCCAATCGCCTGCTTTACCATCATAGATCGAAAAGGCGCGGGCATCCAGCGAAAGGTTTACAAGTTTGGATTCCCCTGCTTTTAGATGGATTTTTGTGAATTCCTTGAGTTCCTTTTCCGGGCGAAATACGGGTGAATCCACCGCACCGACATATACCTGGAGGACTTCTGCGCCATCCACCGCACCTGTGTTTTTAACTGAAAAGGAGATATTCAAAGTATAGGGAGGGGTTAATTCCGATGAAGAGATTTCCAGATCGCTGTACTCAAAAGCTGTGTACGATAAGCCATGCCCAAAGGGGAACAGAACTTCCTGCTGAGCCGCATCATAGTAGCGGTACCCCACATAAATACTCTCCCGGTACTGCGCTTGCTTACCGCCTGTTTCATAAAAGTCTGCGGACGGAACATCAGCATAGGCAAGCGGGTAGCTCTCTGCCAGCTTGCCGCTGGGATTGACGATACCTGCGAGCAGTTCCGCCGCGGCTAAACCACCCGCCTGACCAGGAAGATACATGTTAAGGACAGCTTTGACCTTTGAAAGCCAGGGCATCTCAACCGGCGCGCCACCGACCAGCACAACAACCGTATTCGGGTTGGCTTCGGCAGTTTCAGCAATCAGCAAGTTCTGATTTTCAGGCATTGCCAGGCTGTCGCGGTCAAAACCTTCAGATTCATATTCCTCGGGTAAGCCAGCAACAATCACAACAATGTCGCTCTGGCTTGCGCCAGCAACCGCATTCACACGCAGCGTTTCATCGCTGGCGCCTGTGAGCGAATAACCTTCAAAATATTCATATTTAAGGCCAACCTGATCAAATCCGTCAACCAGGCTGGATAATTTTGTTGGGGTAATATGGGAACTTCCTGCCCCTTGATAGCGAGGGGTTTCCGCAAGTGCTCCGATCAAAGCAACCTTTTTCCCGTTTTGAAGAGGTAGGATGTTTTCCTCATTCTTGAGTAACACCGCTGAATTCGCAGCGATCTTCTTTGCCAGGAGGTGATGCTTTTCTACATCGTAGCTGTAACCGGGCTTAAGGTTAGCTGCGGATGTAAAAATCAATTCCAACATCCGTGCTGCGCTCTCATCAATCCGCGCTTCTGCCAATTCTCCACTGCGTACAGCTTCAATCACCTCTTGATCAAAATATCCGCCGCTGCCGGGCATCTCCAGATCAAGGCCAGCCTCAAAAGCTTTGACTCGATCATTCATCGCGCCCCAATCCGTGACGACCACGCCATCAAAACCCCACGCCTCTCTTAAAATATCTCTCAGCAGGAATTGGTTATCGCTGCAGTAAATACCGTTCAACTTGTTATACGCACACATCACTGTTGCTGGTTTTGCGGCCTTGACCGCTTGTTCAAATGCTGCCAGGTAAATCTCTCGCAAGGCACGCTCATCGACGATACTGTCAGACGACATCCGTTCATTTTCCTGGTTATTCGCTGCAAAATGCTTGAGCGATGCACCAACACCTTTTGATTTCGCACCTTGTATCCATCCGCTGGCCAGGGCACCCGAAAGGTAAGGATCTTCAGAAAAATATTCAAAATTCCGCCCGCATAATGGGTTACGTTTGATATTCACCCCAGGGCCAAGAACAATGGATAGACCCTCCTGCAGTGCTTCCTCAGCGATGGCTTCACCCATCTCATATAACAGCGCTCGGTCCCAGGAACAACCCGTCAGGCTTGCTGTTGGGAAGCAGGTTGAAGGAAGACTTGTCGTAAAACCCAGTACATCTGCGGCATCCTTTTGTTTCCTGATTCCATGCGGACCATCCGCCATTGCGATGGACGGGATATCATATTTACTGTAGGCCTTGGTATGGAAAAAATCCGCACCGGAGCAGAGCGCAATTTTCTCTTCCAGGGTCATTAACCCAATTAATTCTTTTATTTTTTCATCAAAACGCATCATAACTCTTTCTTCATAGACAGAAGTTTAATCTTCATGTGATTTTCCCTGACTGCTCTTTATTGTTTATTTTTATCTTGTCGAAGTAATCACTCACCATTTCTTTAAAAAAGAATAATTCTTGATCCATTGACACATCTTGTTCGTTCGCAATCAAGCTTCCCCTTGCTGCCATTTTTTCCAGAAAGCTTAAAGTATTGTTGCTGATCATGGCGATCTTTCCTGCATCGATCCCTAATTCCCCAATCTGAGCAAGCGTAAAACCCCACCCCATTTTATAGATTTCTGCTTTGTACCAGGCTGAGAGCCGTTCATTGGGGTAGCTGCTGCCGTACAAATGGTCAAACATGCCCATATATCGAAAAGCGTCTTCCAGAAGATAAAATTGGTCGATCATTCTGAGGATTACATTTTTAATCATGACGATAATCTCACTACCTTCAATAACATCTGAAACCAGCGTAATTTTCTTGAGCATCCTTACCGCTATTTCAAAGATGATCGTCGGTTGATCAGGAAAATAACGATAAAGGGACACGCGGGTAATGCCCGCTTCAGCAGCAATGTCACTCATGCTTGTATCTTCAAGACCTTTTTTAAGGAAAAGTTTTTCAGCGGAGTCCAGGATATTCTTACGCTGTGAATCAACCTGGGTTTCACCGTTTCTTCGGATTTTTTCTAAATTTGATATTTGTATCGGCATGTATTTCTCCAATGTCCATATAACACTGTGTTACACGAATATAACATAGTGTTATATATACGTCAAGGATGTGCTTTTCTGTTTTTTTAAACGTAATGGTCTGGGTTTGTTCTTTTCTAGTTCTGGTTAAATTAAAACCGCCCGAGAAACTTCTCGAACGGTTCAGATACCCTCGGTGCGATTCGAACGCACAACCTACTGCTCCGCAAGCAGTTGCTCTATCCATTAAGCTACGAGGGCTTGAAAGCGTGTAAATTCTATTCCATTATCAGCGGCTGGTCAAGAGCACCATATTCCGCCAACCAACGCCAAGCCTTTAGGATCGCTTTTCTCCAACCAACGTGCCAACGCCGCCGCTCTTCAGGGCTTTCGGAAGCGCCTCTTCATCCCACAAGTTCAGCACCAATATCGGCAGCTTGTTTTCCATACACAGAGAGACTGCTGTGCTGTCCATCACCTCCAGGCGGCGGTTTAGCGTGTCAATATAGGTCAGGAAATCAAACTTCTTGGCATCCGGGTACTGGTTGGGATCCTTATCATAGACCCCATCCACCTTGGTAGCTTTGATCAGAACGTCCGCATCAATTTCCATCGCACGCAGGGCTGCTGCGGTATCCGTTGAGAAGTAGGGATTGCCGGTCCCACCACCAAATATCACCACGCGCTTCTTCTCAAGGTGGCGAATAGCACGCCGCCGGATGTAGGGCTCAGCAACGGAGCGCATTTCAATCGCAGATTGAACCCGGGTGAAGACGCCAATTCGTTCAAACGCATCCATCAGCGCCAGGGCGTTCATCACGGTCGCAAGCATGCCCATATAATCCGCTGTCGCCCGATCCATCCCCGCATTGTTGCCGCGTGCACCTCGCCAGAGGTTGCCAGCGCCAATCACAATCGCCACATCCACGCCCAGCTCATACACTTCTTTGACGCGCTGTGCAATGTTGGTGGCCTTATCGGGGTCGATGCCAAATCCACCCTCACCTGCCAGGGCTTCACCGCTCAGCTTGAGCAAGATCCTTTGATATTTCAATCCGTTCTGGTGTTCTGTCATTGAGCCTCCAGAAAACTAGTTCGACATTGTGCTAAAAAGAAGGCTAACCTCTCGGTTAGCCTCAGTATTATTATGCTTCTTCTTCAGTCTCTTCTTCAACGCCTGATTCGGCGCCTAATTCCCATCGGGCAAACCGCCGGACGACGATTTTCTCGCCCATCTTCGCGACCAGTTCATCGATCATGCTTTTGACGGTCTTGCTGCCATCACGAACGTAAGCCTGGTTCATCAGTACGGTTTCTTCTTTAAATTTCTTGATGTATCCTTCAACGATCATCGGGACGATTTTCTCAGGTTTGCCTTCATCTTTGGCACGGGCTTCAGCAATCTTCCCTTCATGGTCCAGGGCTGATTGTGGAATATCCTCTTCAGTGAGGTAGAGTGGGTTGGCAGCTGCAATCTGCAGTGCCAATTCATGCGCAAGGTTCAGGAAATCTGGTGAGCGACCCACGAAATCCGTCTCGCAGTTGACTTCCACCATCACTGCCAGGCGGCCTTCGCCGTGTGAATAAACTTCAATGACGCCTTCAGAAGCTTCACGGGAAGCCCGTTTGGCTGCTTTTGCTAGACCCTTTTCCCGAAGGATATCCGTTGCTTTTTCGAAATTGCCGTCAGCATCACGCAAGGCTGCACGGCAGTCGAGAATGCCACAACCAGTAGCCTCTCGTAATTCTTTGATCATCTCGGTGGTAACTTCCATTATTTATGTCCTATCTTCCTTTAATTTCTTTGAAGTTCAGTCTTCTTTTTCTTCTGTTTCTTCTTTTTCTTCTGTTTCTTCTTTTTCTTCTGTTTCTTCTTTTGCTTCTTCTTCCGCAGCTTCTTCCACGGCTTCTTCTTCGATTTCTGCATCAACTTCAGCTAATGCAGCATCAGCTTCTTTTTCGATTTCTGCTTCATCCTCATCTTCAAGAATTTGCTTCTTGGGTTTTGATTTCTGCACGGTAGTACCCAGGTGTTTGAGGGTTGATTTACCCAGCAGTTCTTCATCTTCAAGCTCTTCATCTTCGACAAAACGGGAAATCTCGGCGGGCATGGCTTTTTCTACTTGTTCTTCTTCATCATCTTCTTTACTGCGGATCGCTTTGCCTTCCATGACGGCATCGGCCATTTTCCCGACCAGCAATTTGATGGCGCGGATCGCATCATCGTTTGATGGTATTGGATAATCGATGTTTTTAGGATCACAGTTGGTATCGATCATAGCAACTACCGGGATCGTTTTGAGATTGGCTTCGTGGACGGCTGTTTCTTCACGGTTGACATCAACCACAAACAGCACGTCGGGTTGGCGCTTCATGATGCGGATACCATGCAGGCGGGTGTCGAGCCGTTCAATTTCGCGCTCAATCATCAAACCTTCTTTTTTCGTGAGAAGGTCAATTTCGCCGCTATCACGCATGCGTTCAAGCCTTTCAAGCTCGAAGATCCGCTTCTGGATGGTGGACCAGTTTGTGATCGTTCCGCCCAGCCAGCGTTCATTCACATAGGGCATCCCACAGCGCTCTGCCTCATCACGGATGGTTTCCTGCGCCTGTCGTTTTGTACCGACGAACAAGACTGTGCCTTTATTGGTCACAATATCGCGGATGAAATCATAAGCATCATCGAGCAGTTTTGCGGTTTGCTGAAGGTCGATGATATGGATACCGTTGCGTTCAGTAAAGATATACTTTCGCATCTTGGGGTTCCACTTGTTGGTGCGGTGACCAAAGTGGACGCCGCTCTCGAGGAGCGCTTTCATTGTAACTACGGGTGACATTATATAAACTCCTTTGCGTTTTATGTCCTCCGCCACCCTTTCGCTCGACCCTCACCCATCATATGGGCACGCAGGTCAAATCAGGGGGCGTGTGTGATAGTGCCGCCAGATCATTCTGACAGCGGAATTAGTATAGCATATTAGAAGTGAAAAGGGAATAAGGGAGGTGATAGCTGAAAGGTAAAAGCTCAAAGCTCAAAGCTCAAAGCTCAAAGTCATTATACAACAATCATTTAACATAGGTCATGGGGAATGGAGAACGAAGACTGATTGCCGGAACTCGTCAATCCACGTAGTCTGGGGTGCCTCTCCAGCCCTTGAGCGAGGCGAATAGGGTTAACCCCACCGACTTAACCCTTTCACCACAAGGAGCGAAGCGACTGCGAAGCGTCCTGTAAGGACGAAGTCCCTGAAGCACAGCGGAGTGGGATCACCATTCACCATTCACCCACTCTCTCATTTCCACATTATAATTCCCATCAGGAGACTAACACTCATCAAGGAGTTGGTGACACCAGATGATCTCAAACTCCGATCCGCCATGACGTTGTTTGCAAGTCTCACTGAGCCTGGCTCTGTTTTCGATCAAGTCCTCGAAAAATATTTCCAGCGTAGCCGGTGCCAGAGGACACTGACGTTCCTTGAGCATCTTTAAAAATTATCCAATCCAGACCAGGTAGCACCACCTAAAATATATCATCAATCTGCAATGACCCAAGATGATCATAATGTAGATTTAGCCAAAGCAAGTTGGATGGATAACAGATTAACGATCTGCGTAATAATTCGGAACGATTTAATGCGACTAAGGGCAATCTAATAGTATAATAAACTCTGTTAATACTTATTTCAATATAGAACCATTCAGGATTTGTTAAAAAGCAATGGAACATAAAAGATCTGAAGATTGTCCACCAGAAAAAGAATCCATGGAACAAAATCTCTTTATCTGCCCTCACCTGGGTCTGATAAAGGAGCCTTGCGAGAGGGACTCCAATCCATCAGATGCTAATGCCTGTCATGCTCAAAAATCACCCGCACGAATCATTCAATCGTACCAGCTCGAATTTTGTTTGACGAACGCCCACACAGACTGCCCCGGTTATATCAGCGGCTGGATCGATGGTATTCCCAAATCCTTAACCCGCAGTTCAACACTAAAAGACTTGTTTAAGAAATAAAATCACTCATCTCAGCACAAAAACCCTCATAGATACTAAATACCTGGACCTCCCAGCAGGTTATATTAACTGACAGCTGAATCTAGTCACATCTATAAATATTCGGCATTCGTATTATTTCCCCGGTTTAATGAGCCTGGTTCGAGACCCCGGCATGCTAATATTATTGCAGAAATGCGGATAAAAAAAGGCTGTCCTGGTATGGAACAGCCTTTGGTGGGAGGGATGGGTGATTGAGAAGTCCGGAATGCCGGATTTCCCATTCACCCCCGGTATTTAAATTTATTGTTGTTAATATTATAACACTTTATTTAATAATTTACAGATTAAAAAGAGGATTAAAATATTCAAACCAGGTCTGGACCTCTTCCGGACCAACCGTCCCTCGATCGTCGTCTGTTTCAACATATTCAATCCAGTAATAATAGGTCATGCCCATTTCAACGGTGTCATCTGTAAAGTCATAAGCATGATCGGGGTCGAGGTTGATCAGCGCTGTATTCACCTGGGTTTTCACACCTGCCTCGCTCGTGCTACGTAAAACGTTGTACCCCAGGATATCCACCTCATCTGTGGTCTGCCAGACCAGGTCAACGGCTTTGGTTGATGTGTTATACGTCGCCTCAAACCCGAAGATTGTGACGTCTGTAGGTCCCGCGGGTTCGCTGTGACAGCCAATGATTTCGTTCGTGCCTGGATCCGCCTGGATCACAATATACCAGCTTTGTTCGGTCGTATTATCCACAAAACTGCCGATTCCGTAAGCATCCGTTGTGACAGTATCAATATAGAAGTACTGCCCGTTGTTGGCGCCATTACCAGCACCTGATGCATTCTGACTGCGGTAAACATGATAGGTTCCAAGAGCGCCGTAGAATATATGGGTTGTATCACTGGATACAACTATTGGGTCGTACAATAGTGGGCAAGCATCTCCATCTGTAGTCAATACTGGAATCTCACCATGATTCGTTGATGACTCTGTTAAGGCCCATTCTGAAATCGTCGTTTTCCACAAGGTACCAGAATGCGTCTCTCCCAAGCCTCCAAACATCATATAAATTTGGTCCGGATCAAAGTTTGGTGGTTGATTTGGGTCGGGATCATATAAGAAATTCTCAATTTGAAGAACCCAATTAAAGGTTGTTTCGCTGAAAAAATTGGAATATCCATTATTCACACCATCGTCAGCATTCGTATTATCCTCAGTCATAATTTCATAAGGTGTACCATTTGGATATTCTGACCACCAAGCAACCCAATTTGCCTGACCGGCAGGAGGTTCCCCCGCGAGTGTTCCGTAGTCAAACGTTGCACCTGCAATGACTTGAATTACGGTTAACAAAAGCAGCGCTCCTGCGATTATCATTGAAACAGCCAATTTCTTTTTCATATTTTTCCCTCATTAGGTCCCTCATTCATCCTAGACAAGCAAAAAATGATTAAGGCCATGTCACACTTGTTCCCGAAAGCACATTTACCTCAATCCGATAGGGGTAACCAAACCTGGTTGTTGATTCAGCTGGCCTTGCGTAGCTTGAAAATGTCTGTCCAGTTCCATTCCATCGGGCAATTGCAAGTACGGTGACCGCATCACTTGAAGTGGCCTCAATTTCTTGTGCGAGCTGAGTTGTATTGGAGATATCAACTTTATCAAGCGGTTGGAGAATCCAGCTAAAATCTGTTGTGGATGTCTCAAATAAGGTATAAGTATCCTCAGTAATTGCAGGCAATTGACCGACCTGAGCCCAAACGACACTACCAAATGTTGCTCCAACAATATCTATCTCAACCCGGTAAGGTTGCTTGACAAATACATCAAATTTCCCACCGCCTGTATTATGGTCATAAGTTGTGTAGACCTGCCCACTCGCGTTCCACCGGCTGATGGTCTTAACCGTTATAGTACCTGAATAAATATGACTTTCAATATCATCCCCGAGGTCCTGTGAATTGACAATGCTATCATTTTCTAAGACCATACCAATCCATCCAAAGTCCGTCGCATTGGATTCAAAGAGCTCAAATTCAAACTTCCCCACCTGGTCCGAGAGCGGACTGGTGAAGCCGTTTGAGCAGGTCACCTGCAGACCATAAAAGAAGTTATTGACCACATCCCCCAGGACAGCATCGTTATAGGTGACGCTGCCCGCATCCACTGTAAATCCCGTGTCGTAAGTGACAACTTCTGGATCTGTAATATCAAAATACGGCAGGGTTGACCGGTGCAGGAGATAGCCTGCGCCTGTATCCACCGTTTGCTCCGGCCAGCTCAACTGCACGGTTGAGGCATCCAACCGGATGATATACAGATCCACTCCTGCTGCTGCTGAAAAGTCCGTCGTGATGGAAGCACCCAGTTCATTGACCGGCCGCCCCACTAGGTAGCCATCCCGGTCTGAAAGCTCCGCTTTAGAGATGGTGATGTCACTACTGCCGATCGATTTGGTAATAAAGCGGATCCTGGCAATGTCCCCGCTGCCATCCACCGGTGCGGTCGTGTTCGTTTGCGTGGCGGAATAGCGGATTTTTCCCGTCCCATTATCGGCCTCGTTATGAACCCAATAGCCAACTTCGAACCAGGTATTGATCGGTTCAAAATTGACCCCCGGTTCACCTGCTTTTAAATCAACCACTTCGAGCACAGTCGGCTCAAATGACAGTTCAATATCCACGGCGTAAAGGTCATGGACATCCTCGAGATGGAGGTAAACATCCACAAACCCGCAGCCATCGATCGTGCTGGTTTGAGGTGTAATCGAAACGGTCGCTTCCTTGGTAAATGTGATCTGGATGTTTAAATATTCCTCATCTGCGATGCTTTCGTTGACATACCCGCCAAAGTGATAGGTGCCCAGCGGGTAATCCCCATTCACCCGTAAAGGCGCAATGGTGCTGTCAAACTGGTATTGAAAGCCGTCCACCAGGGAATAAACCCCGCTGGCAGCATTCAAATAGAACATCGGCGCATCACCACTGATGATCGACCACATCAGCCCCTGCCAGCCTGTCGCACCATCAACCACACCTTTGACTGCCCAGTAATCCCAGAACCCATCCGGTGCCCGAAAAGCATCAAAATAAAACGCATGCATGCCATCTGCCAGGGCAGGCGTCGCAGTCATTGTGGCGATGTCCAGGTATTCATACGTGTTAACCAGGTCCAGGACCATGGAATAACCCGCTGTCAGGTTTCCGATGATCGATGTCCAGGTGGACCCATCCTCCGATTCCTTCAGCGTGAGCGTACCCGCATCTACGGACAGCACACCCGCCGGAACCCCACTCTCCCCATCCGAAGCCAAAACACGGCTTGAAACAATACCCCCAGCAGCCAGGAAAAAGACAAGAATGCTGATCACGATGTTTAATCTTTTTTTCATCTACCTAAGCTCCCTCCCCAATTATTCAATGATTTCCTGCTATGATTTCTTTTTACTCAACATCAGGTAAGCCCCTGCCCCACCCGCCGCCAGGACCACGATCAGGACAACCCACCAGTAATCCAGGATGCTGGCACCTGCTTCTGCATTGTCTTCATCCCGAATTCCTTCCGCCTGGTTTTTCTCAACCTCGCCAGGTTCTTCTCCAGCTGATCCTTCACCGGGCAATTCCGACACCGCTTCACCTTCGCTCATTTCCAATGTTGGCGTCGGATCAAAAGTGGGGGTGATGGTCGGCGTGGCGGTTGGCGCTGAGGTCGGGATGACCGTTACCTGCCCAACATCCTGCACCGGGATCTCGGTAGCCTGTCGCTCTGGTGCCCCGCTCGAAACGGTCACCAGACCATCCACGCCCTCCAGCGCGATGGCTTCGCCCAACCGTGTCGAGGCTTCAGCAAAAGAAACTTCCAAAGTGGAGTCTCCTTCAGACTGGGCAACGAAATACAGCACCAGCAGCACACCCTCACCGGATTTCGGTTCGCTGGGGTTCACCTGGGTCATCGCAAACCGGATCAAGCCCTGGTCATTATCAACCTGGTTATACAAGATCAAGCCTGCGTCCAGGAAAGTCCCCAACCCCACCTGGGTACCCTCCTGGTTAGGTGAGGCATCTTCCACCTGCAAAACGGCCGGGTCAAACCGGATTTCAACATCAACGGCGTAAAGGTCTGCCACATTTCCCACGATCACGGGCACTTCAAACGCCTGTTCAGGCTGCACCTCGATAGCCTCGAAAAAGCCAATCTCAGCCGTATCCTGTGCTGCGGCTGTGTTCGTCACGCCGCACAATAATCCCAATAATAAAATTACACTAAGAAGATGACGATTCTTCAATAATCTCATAAAAGATAATCCTCTTTTTTTTCTTTCTTACTGCGTTGAATAATCACTATTACCATTCCCGCCAGGGCAATCAATCCAATCCCAAGGATACTCCATAACAGCCATTTCAGCAAATTGCGCTCACTGTCATCCTGTGATGGCACGTCCTCTGCTTCCCCGGGCTGTTCAGGCTGGGTATCTCCATCACTTATTGTTTCACCTGGTATGGGTGTCCCAGGGCCGCTGTCCCCGGGCAGCGATGTTGATGTCACCTGCTGCCCCATTGACCCCTCCGGTGTAGCGCTCATAATGGCTGTGTTTGAAGGCGTGGCGGAAGGCGTTTCCGTGATCGTCGCCGTGAAGGTGGTTGTGTGGGTCGGTGTGATGGTGGGCGTTGGGGTCATGGTCGGTGTCGATGTAGGCGTCACCGTCAGGGTGGGTGTCGGTGTGGGGGTCAGAGAGGGAGTCTGCGTATAAGTTGGGATCTGGACGACCGTCACAGCGCCGTGCACCAGGTCCGGTTGCGGGCTATTATTCCCCGAATCTGCAAATTGAATATCGGTGATCTCCACTGGCGTGGAACCCAGGGCTTTGGCATCGAATGTCAGCGTGAGCAAAACTCCATCCCCGGAAACGGGCGCGGTCGCGAGCTGTGTGGCTGCCACGCGCAGCGATCCGGGCTGGTTCACCTCGCTCACCACCGCCAGGTTCGAAAAATAATCGCCATGCTCCCAATCTAACAAGCTTAAAACCTCCAGATCATAGGTCAACGTCACATCAAACGCGTTCAAATTCAAGCCGTTCTCAATCTGCACCTCGAGGACAAAATCCGTCCCCACCGGCAGTTCTGAATAGGTTGGAACGACAGCCAGCTGAAAGGCGTCCTGCGCCGAGGCACGCGACGGGGTCACCAGCACTGCGAAAAGTACCAGCGCTAAAATCCAACCCCATTTGAAAGATTTTTTCTGCCATCGCATCATCCTATAATTTTACACCCTTGCCGTCACCGCAACCGCTGCGAAAGGTAACGGATTCACCATATATCAGCCGATCGCGCCCATCTTCCATCAGGGCTGCCAGCCGGCATAAGCATCTGCCCCGGTCAGGCCGAGGTTGCCGCCAGCCAGCGCCAAATCCTGGATATTGACCAGGCCGTCAAAATTCACATCAGCATTCAAGCCAGCCCCAACCGTCTCAAACACATCCCGGATGGCGTCCAGGTCAGCGGTTGTAATGGCGTTATCGACGACCGCATCCCCCGCCAGCAGCTCAAGGGGAGATAATCCGACATCCCCGCCGGAGACGGTCACCGTTTTCCCCTGGGCGGCATCGATATTCAAATAGCGGGGCATGGTTGTAGTGAAAAGATAGCTGTCACCGCTCGGAATCGATGAAAAGCTAAGATTCAGCCCGTAATCCGGTGTGCTCGAAGCAGCTAAAGGCCCCTGCCTGTAGATGGGTCCCACACCCAAGCCCACCGGGATACCCGAACGGTCCGCCTGCCCCTGGGCGTAAATCGCACCTGAAAGTTCAAAAGCGATAAAACCAGCATTGACCGTCCCATCTTGCAGCGTTGCGGGAATCGACTGGCTGGAAGAGTTCGAAAGCGCCACAGAACTGAACGTCAGCGGCGTCGAACCCGACCCAACGGCGCTGAACGTCAGGTTGAGCAGTACCCCGCTCCCACTGACGCCCGGGGTCGCTAACTGGGTGCAGGCAATCCTTAAATACCCGGGGTTATTGACCTTCATCAGGTAAAACAGGTTGCTTAAAAAGCCGCCGGCTGACCAGGAAGTCACAAGAGCCACATCCGGATCATAAGTGAGGGTGATATCAAAAGCGTTCAGCAGTGTCACATCGTTGATCACGACCTGCACCTGCGCGGTGCTGGCGCCGTTGATAAAAAAATTTGTCACTGATGGTGAAACCGCCAAAACCGTCTCCGTTTGTGCCTGCACTGGGTGCCGGTTCTCAAACCCAGCAAATAACAGCGCAATAGCCAGAATAAAAAATAAAAAATAATGCCTGAACTTCAAACGTGCCTTCAAATTACCATTCCTGTACCTGTAAAAAATGATGTTTGCGCTTATTAGCGCATGACCAGCGGTAGAAAAACAGCGTTCTCATACATCCGAACGACCCCATTTTCAACACCACAAGGTATCTCGGTGCCATTTCGGTCGGTGAGTAAAATCGAATCGATCGTCAGGTTGGTTTCGCTCACCGATTCAAGCAGCGTTATTGTAAAGGTCATCAATACGCCCGAACCCGATTTCGGTTCGCTGGGATTAACCTGGACCATGTCGTACTGAATAATGCCATTAACAATGTCAACGCTATCAAAAGCTGTCCATCCCTCATCTAAAAAATCACCCAGTGCGGTCGACCCTGCTGAGAGTTTTGCCGGGTCAAAGTGAATTTCTACCGCAAAACCATATAATGCCTCTACATCATCAACCCAAATTTCAACCGTTGCTGTATCACCGGGCTGCAGGTTGATCAGCGACGGGCTCACGCGCACCACCGTCCCGGTTTGAGCCAATGCCGGGGTTGGACAGGTTAAAACCAATGCCATTAAAACATACAATAAAAGTAATAATTTCTTCATAATGCCATTCACAGGAACCCTGCCGGCACTTTCGCACCGGCAGAGTCCCGATTTTCTATTTGTCAAATCATGCAGGCTGATCGTGCCCAGCCTGCATGAAGTCTAAATGTTTGTTAGGGATTTGTGATCGTAACGACAACCTGCCCGGAGACATGAGAGCCATCCAGTGCTTTTGCAATCACTACCACATCACCGGAACCAAAGGTCGTCAATAAACCGGTATTCGGATCAATGGTTGCCAGTGAGGTTTCACCTGCCGTTGCCGGGTTCTGCCAGACTGACCAAACCACATCATCAGAAGCATCTACTGGTAAAACATGCGCTAACATTTGCAGTGTGTTACCAATTGCGACAATTTCTCCACCATCGCCACTAACTGTTATCGATGTGACGAAGGTCGGGTTGTAATCCGCAATGATCTGACCGTAGAAATGGCCGCCTAAGCCTGACTTGGCGAATATACCAACAATAGCCAGCTCTTCACCCGTGCCGTCAACAATGATCGTACCAAACAGCGTATCGACACCATTGATATTCATTGTTCCGGTGACTGTACCGTTGATATCACCGGAAACAGTACCTGCGAAGGGAACTTCAAAGCCCGTGAATGCACCTGTGAAAGCTCCTTCAATATGGAGGGCATAATCCCCATCCAAATCACCGGCAAATTCAGTCGCAGAATAATTTTGAATTTGACCTGAGACGATCGCACCTTCCGTGGGGAAGCCAGGGGCTAACCAGTCAGCATAGGCATCCGCTGAAGTCAGGTCATAGTTACCGCCGACCAGCGCCAGGTCTTGAATGTTGACTTTGCCGTCAAAGTTCACATCCGCATCCTGATCAACCGTGGCACCATAATTGGTACCAACTTCAGAAGCGTCGTCAATATTTATGACGTTGTCTGTCCAAATGGCGTTGCCGCCTTTCAGCTCCAGCGCCGGGATGGTGTAAGCACTATGAACGTAAATGTGCTTATCCAAATCAGCGGTCACGTTCAGGTACCGAGCCTGGTTCGTCGTGATCTCAAATATGCTGCTATCCACACCAGCAAAGAGCACGTTGTACGCCAGTTCAGAGGTCGAGAGTACATCGAATGGCCCATAAACCGGGTCACCATTCATATCCGTAAGGGTCAGCGGCACACCGGAGCGCATCGTGCGGCCTTGCATGGCAATCGTACCCAGTAATTCCACGCCTGCGGTTATGAATGTTTCATCTGTCGTAGCTAAATCAACGGCATATGTTGTATCCACCAGATCTACAGTAACCACATTACTGCCATCAGCCACAAAGGTCACATGGAACAGGTCAACCACATCATCACCAACGCCTAAAGTACCGAAATCAAAGGTGTTAGGATCAGCAACGAGCTCAAAGCTATCACCGTCCCAGTATTCTAAAATCGCATCTGCAGGTAAGTCAAAGTCCAGATGGACAGGACCGTAAGCGCCCCCGTCATCATTATTGACCAGCACCGTGAATTCAATCGGTAAGCCAGCCACGTAATCCTGGTTGGGAACCGGGATGATATCAATCGTGGGCAGCGCGATCACCTCAAGGGTGGTCACATCCAAGCAGTCTGTGCCGTAAACATAATTCGAAGGGCCTTCAGCGGGTGACATAGAGAAGAAGTCCGTGGTCTCATCAACATCGAGGACGAGATCCTTACCCAGTACATCACCGGTGAAGGTCACCGTGAACAGATCATACGTGCCATTCAACTGCGCACTCGGAGCAATAACCCCGGTACCCGGATCGGTCTGGATCATCGAACCATAGAAGTGCAGTTCAGTGCCGGAGTCCTCCAGTATCTCAAGGTCAAACAAATCAAGCAGTGCCTTTGAGTCAACAGAAACATTGGAAGGATATTTGAGCACGAAATCAGCACCCATCACGTTCGCAAAATTACCTCTCACGGTATAGGTGATCGTGTTACCCTGTACTACCTGGTCAGGATAGGATGTGCCGCCACCAGCCTGGTAGACTTCCAGATCAGCATGCGTCCAGGGATCAAATGTCGTAATTTCTGCGGGAAGATCTGTTTCTGGAGCAGGGCCAGTAATCACGCCCCATGAGTTGTAGGTTACGTCGAGATCTGCGGGGGCGTTCACGCCAAAACCACCAATCGTCGCCATATCAAATAGGTTGCCCTGGATAAACAGGCTGACTTCGGTTTCAGCAACGGGTTCCGAATCAAAGAGAACACCGTCACCTGTCAGGCCGTGCATGTAGTTATCAACAATCAATGTGTTATTGACGATGCCATCAAAGTGAACACCATTCGCCCAGTCCGTGATTTCGACTTCGTCGATCGTGAAGTCATAAACACCATCTGCAACCAGAACAGCATCGTCAATCCCATCGCCATCCAGCACACCAGGGCCGTTGATGGTGATGCCATCGCCCAAAATGGTGAATGCGGGTGAGCCAGCACCAAGTGTTGCGCCGTTGAGCTCAAAGATGAGGTCATCATTATTGACAACAATCCCACCAATGTGTGCCCCTGTTTCGAACGTAAAGACCGTATCAGGTGCCGCACATTCGATGACGGCATTCCTTTCAAGCATACTCATCGTGGTCGGGATGGTGAATGAACCGGTGACAGGTTCAATACTTGTTGTGGGAATCATAGTCTCATCAATGTACCATGGGGCGTAGGCTACATCACCAATAACTACCGAAGGTCCGCAGGGTGAACCCCACCAGTTAGGAGAGGCATCAATATTTAAAGTTCCTGAGGATCCTGCTTCTGCATCAATTGAATTGTTAATTATCTTGTTATTCTCAAATGTGGCATTAATTGTCTTTGCTTCATAGGGATACGAATTCCAGCTTTGTTCATCAGCTGTAAAATACAATCCCGTTTCAAAGCCATTGATCTGATTACCAGTAAAATTAACTGATACATCGGTATATCCCCAACCGATTAAATCAGTTGTAATGTAAGCCCCAACGCTTTCAGCTGATCCATCGCCAGTCACAGTATTATTAGTAAAGTTTGTTGTGACAGGTGCACCCTCTCCCCATGCGGAGAGCCCTACAGAACAATTAGTGACAGTATTGTTATTAACTGTCGGAGCAGCATAAGGCACAAATGTCCAAACTCCATACGCCCCTGCAACACCTGTGCAATCAACATTGTTTCCCTGTATCAGGTCTGCGACACCACCCCCATCATTGCTATTATCTGTGTGGATACCGCTCGCAGAAAAGGTAACTGTATTGTTAAGGAAATTAATTCCCTTGGAATGGTTGGCAGATATGGCATCATTGGCGTAAGAGACAACGTTGTTTTGCATGGTTCCAGGTCCGCCCCATGCGAACATAGCAATCGACGCATAATCTCCTTGAATGTTTGTGACCGTGTTATCATGGAAATTAAAACTCCCACCTGTTGAATATATTCCACGGAGAAAAATATTCTTTACAGTAGTATTATAGACCTCTAAAACGTCATATGTACCATTTTTGATGATACCATTTCGGGCATCAACATCAGCCTCTCCCCGCACAATACCAGATATCAAACCTGGGTTATCACCATCAATAGTAAGGTCATGGATCGTCACATTATCTGCATCTATAAGGAATACATTACTTGCAGCGCCGCCACAAAGTGAGGAATTGGTACAAGGATTAGCTGCGGATAGAGCTGGCATCACAGTTACTACTGATTGACCAGCCCCTGCGATTTCTACAGATTTATTAACAACAACATTTTCAACATATGTCCCAGCCGCAACATAAACCGTACCACCAGGAACTGCAGCGTCTATGCCATCCTGTATTTTCGCGTAAGGCAGATTCATGTTGCCATTATCAGAATCCAATATAGTGGTTCCAGTTGTTGCATTCACAAAGACATGGCTTCGATTTCCTGTCATATCGTTCTTGTCAGGCAAGGTGGTCATCTGGCTAACAACGTAAGCATCATTATTCGCTTGGGAAACGCCAAGGACATAAACACCCATATCCATTACATAAGGTCCGCCACCGGAGTTCCAAACAATATCCCACTCATTATGAACGATGCCCCAACTATTACCAGTCATTACACGGTTATCAGCATCTGCGACACTGCCAGTATAGTTCATGATGCCACCCTTGGTGTTGTAAATGATATTATCAGTAATGCTTACAGCAGCGTTATATCTTACAACCAGTCCACTACGAGTGTTGTACATTTCATTTCTAGAAACAACTGCATTGGTTACATAGCGACCAATTTGGATTGCCCTTGCCCAATAAGTGCTCATATCAGTGCCTTGATCAGCAACATAAATTTCATTGTCAAGGATATTGATATTTGAAATCACATTATCAGGAATATCTATTAACGCATCATAGGTTGTTGGTGCAGAATCTAGCGTGATGGATAAATATTCTAAAGTCACATCACTAGAAGTAATTTGAAATACAATATCAACACCTCCACCAACCCCTCTCACCTCAGCTACATCTGTTGTGGGTCCAATAATTGAAACCGGCTTATCAACCAGAATTGTAGAGGAAGGATAGTATGTCCCAGCCGAAACATTGACCGTACCTCCTGGAGTTGTTCCATCAATAGCTTGTTGAATTGTTGCAAAAGCATCCTGACCAAAGATATGTCCACCAACAATATCTCCGTTAGAACTGCCAGCCCAGTCATCATCAACATAGGAATTTTGCACACCACTATAGGTCATATCACCTGTATCCAGATTGTCTGCTGAAATTGGAGAGCTCCATGAACTCGTATCCTCTGAAGACGAAGTGATGTATCCCCGCGAACTTGTTGTTGGGTTGGAAAGTGTTTCACCTCGATAAACTTTAATATCGCGTGTAAGCTTAAATGAATCGTCTATAAACGAAGTCAAGTCATCGGTATTTTCAGCAAGATTGTATTCCCCAGATCCAATGACCAATCGATATTCAGTGTCACTAACTTTTTCACTATAGATTAACCAATCAAGGATTTTATCACCTGGCGTGTGAGTATAATCACCTATTTGCAGCCAATATGGTGATTGATCCCAAAAGGAATAGTAACCGCTACCATCATTATATAAGGAGTTATTATCTATTTCTACAATATCGCCAGCTTCTAACCCATTTATGACTGTAAGAATATAAATACATCCGCCCCTATCAGTCACATATGTGGAATGCCCATCAAATGATATAAGCGTAGCCTCCATTGTAAGGTACTCGGTGTCCGAAGAATAACCACCTAATTCGATTGCAAGAGACTCATTCTTGAAATCATTCACCACATTTGGATCGACCAGGGCATATGGTGCACCCCCAAATGTTCCATGACTTATGGTTGGTGTCGTCTGTGCTTTGGCATTACCCGCCGGCAGCGCTGCGAACAACATCGCCACCACCAGCAGTGCGCCAAAGGCCTTAATAAATTTACTTTGAACTTTCATTTTGATTTTTCCTCCAAAAAATAGTTGGTTTTTATCATTCCCCCCGAGGTTCCCCTTTCACCCCTCGAGCAGGCTCAATAGATTTCATAAAGCCACTCCCGATATCGCCCTCCTTTCCTCACCATGGATGAGGATGGATAATGACAAGGGTCTTTTTCCCCCTGCATCATGCAGTGCGCCTCGAAAAAGTGGTCGCATCCCGGTGACAGTCAACTTTTTAGATAGATTTTCTCTAATTAAACAAAACAGCCGGCCTTTAAGGAACCGGCATTCAGCGGTAATTTCTTTTCATGATAAGTAATCGTGATCGACGATGCTTCCCTTTGCGACGTCAAACCAAACCCTCCCCTTCCAGATTTTTTCTATTGTTTATGTGTTGTGTTCAATCGTTATCAATCCCCAGCTCGATTTTGCATGGGTTCTGTAGTGAGCGTCCAAGCAGTTGATATAACTTGGAACGTTCTTATTATAAATTAATCTGGATATTCCAGCAAGGGTGATCGTTGAGTTTGAGGGTTATGTTTGTCATAAGATGAGGGGATAGCTGAAAGCTGAAAGGAAATGACCCGAGACAGAGGACCAGGGACGAGTCAATCTCATAGCTCATAACTGAAAGAGAAAGAATAGAACCAAAGACAGATGACCGATGAAGGATTACCAGTTACAAAACACCAGCTACCAGCTACTGACTGCCACCTCCCAACTTTAATCCTGATACATGATTCCCGATACCTGATCCACCATTCACCACTCACAATTCACCAATATCCTCATCCAAAACAACTTCTTCATCCCTTTTCTCATTGAATTTTAAGAAATTCATCATCTTTAACACGGAATCTGCGAGTCTGATAGTATAATAGGCGTACATCATCTGGATTAAAACAATCTTAATCCGTTTAGATTGTGTTTCTGCAGATTAGGGATGAAAAGTATGGCGGAAAGCTTGTAGGATTGACCTTATGGAACCCAACGAATTCATCTGCCCCCACCTCGGTCTGATCAATGATCAAATGTCCAGGGCAAACTTCCCCCATGAGGGGAATAGTTGCTACGCGTCGGATAAACCTGAACCGATCCTGCAGTCCTACCAGCAAAATCACTGCCTCCACATCAATCATACCAACTGCCCGGGTTATGTCGACGGGTGGAAAAAAGGCGTTCCAAGGTCGCTCCGTGCAAATCGGACAAGGCGGCTGGATATCTTTTACAAGAAATGGGTTTGGGCTGTTCTGGCAGGGATCATCGTGATCGCGCTCGGGTTCGCCTTCTCAGAGCAGATCGCTGGCTTCGCGCAGGGCCTCCTGGCCCGTCGGGATGAACGGACTGCCGCTGCCTCGCCCACGGGAACCCTGACCCCAACCGAAGCGCCGACCAGCACCCCGACAGAAACCCCCAGCCTGACGCCAACAGCCACACACACAGAAACACCCAGCCCTACCGCAACCACCACCGAGACCCCAACGGTCACGGAAACGCCCACGGAAACCCCCACGCCAACACCCACCCTGACCAATACCTACCCTGTTTACACCTATGTGCCGCCGACAGCAACATCTAAGCCGCCAAACCCAACCGATCCACCACCACCAACGGCGACAGACGACCCATTTAGACCTTAATCACTTAGAATATCTCAAAAATTTATTCACATTGAATTAACGCTTGAGATAATCTATTTCACAAATACCATCAGCTACAACTGTATTTTATTAAATCGCTAAGTTTAGAAATGTAAATTGGACCATTTCATAGCTTTTCAATATTCCCAAGCTATGATTTCAAAATTAAGAATTACGTTATTAAGAATATCGAATTGGTAACCAGTCCAGTCCGATATTCTTTTACTTTATTACCAATGGTAAATAAAAATAGTTGGTTCCACTGGCATTCACATCTAAAGTGACTTGAACAGAGAGAATCGGATAAGGTTCATTGATTATTGAAACACCTGCCAGATATTCACCAACATCCAAGCTATTCGCATCGAATATTACATTTATTGGTAGTGTTTCAAAACTATTGATAGTCGCTCCACTTGGATCAATTGAGAGCCATAACGCAGGTAAAGTACTGGTTATATTAACATTATCTAAAGCAAAACCTGTACCATTGACACCAACATATCGCCATACAATTCTTATAAGGCCGTAGCCATCGAAATCACTCAAATCAACATTCACTTCTCTAAGTGCATTAGCTGCCCAGGATTCGTCACGGACCATATCCCACAAAGGTTCTGTTGAAAAATCTGTGATTACATTTCCATTTTCATCTGCTACCCAAACCTGCATTGTCGCCGTAGGATAATTTATATTTGAATATGCCCAGAAAGACAGTTCCAAATTCGCAGCATCTGTTGCATTGATTACAGGTGTCAAAAGCCATTCATCAGACGGGTTGGTTGCATCCCAATTAATAAAAGCAGCATAATTCCCTTCATAAACAGCCGCTGGAATCGTTGTAATTCCCCATACGTTACCAGTAGTTCCATTATGGACCGTCTCCCATCCACCAGAGGGGGGCATCAGGCCTTCCTCAAAACCTTCTTCGAAATCAAATATCCCGATCTTGTCCGTTGAAAATGGCACGTCATAACCGCAAGTGTTCGTCAATGTCAATGTCTGGGAGTCTGTCGTTCCCACTTCCAATGTCTGCGAAAGGCTCACGGGCTCCACTTCCAGGCAGAAGTCCCCAATCACCTTGATCGTGATCGTGGCAGTGTTGCTGCTTGCGCCGTGCTCATCAATCACCCGATACTTGAAGGAATCAACGCCTTTAAAAGAAACTTCAGGTGAATAGGTCAGTACAGGCGGAGTCCAAGGCATCGATCCGTGCAGTGGCGATGCACCTACGAGGGCAAAGTCAAAAGTATCGCCGTCCTGGTCATAGCCTTCGAGGGTGATCTCAATGGGTGTGCCCTGGTCAGTTTCAAGGTTTTGATCATAAGCCACAGGGGCGTCGTTAGCATCTGTGATGTTAATCGTGAAGCTTTTTTCTGTCCACAAGCTCCCCTGGTCAGTACTGCGAACACGGATGCTGTAGGTGTTTTTCGTCTCATAGTCAAACACCGCACCCGAAACCAGCGTACCCCCGCTGATAGAAAACTGGGCGTTATCATCATTGCCAGCACCGGACACCAGTGTATAAACAAAAGAATCACCCGGGTTGTCAGGGTCCACCGTGCCAAATGTACCCACTGCAGATCCTATTGGGAGGTTCTCTGCCAGGCTGGTCGGGGTGAGGGTGATATCGGTCGGCGGGTCATTGGTTTCGTTGACGTTGATCGTCACAGTCGCTGTGTTCGAAGGCAAACTGCCGTCACTGGCATAATAGGTGAAGCTGGTACTGCCGGTCCAGCCTGCAGGCGGAAAATAGGAAAATTCGCCATCAGCCGCCAACACAACCGTACCCTCTCCGGAGGGCGGATTGCTCACCTTAATAGCTGATAATGAATCCAAATCCACATCAGTATCATTTGAAAGTACACCCGGGGCGTCGACTATTAAAGGCTCATTCTTCAGTGTGCTGTAGGTATCATTTACCGCTTCAGGGGCTTCGTTGACATCCGTCACCGAAATTACAAAAGCTTCTTCGAAGAATTTCCCGCCAAAATCGGTCACCCGGACAAAGATCGTATAGTCTGAGGGGTCCCGGTCTTCAAAATCAAAGACGATTGCAGATCTGAGTGCCGTACCATCAATCGTAAAGCGCGCATTATCCGGGTAGGTGGTTGTGTCCACCAGGGTATAAACCAGGGTATCGCCCGTATCAGCATCGGTGGCTGAAAAATTACCGACAAGCGTGCTAACAGGTTCATTTTCTGGGATTGTCGCATTCGAGAGGGCAATATCCGTTGGTGCACAGGATTCAGTGCTAACCTCGCCGTCTGTGGTGGTGAATTCAATGGGTAATACGCTTGGCCATTCCACCATGTGGCTCGCTACATCATCAATGACGAACAGCGTGCTGTCATTGGGGACCAATGCCTGAAGCGTGATCACGATCAGGCTGCCTGAACCCGACTGCGGTTCTACCAATGGGTTATCTTCAACCCCTTGCTGCGCCATCCCAAAAATGATCTTTCCATTCTCATTATCGATCTCGTTGGTTGGCTCATAAAAATATGCAACATCCGCCGGCTCACTCAAGAACGCACCATTTTCAACATCCAACACTTCAACCACAGTGGGGTCAAAGCTGATCTCAAGATGATAAGCTGTCAGGTTTGCAACATCTTCCACATTGACTGCTATTTGATGTGTGCCGCAGGTGGCTGCTGATGATTGACTCGGATCGATATAAACCCGCGCTGTTAACCCCTGGGATAAAACGGAATGTGGCATGACAATTAAGCAGATAGAAATTAAGAATATCACCCAAACCCGAATTTGGTTTCGTCTATTCACGAGAGTTATCCTCACTTCCACATTTAATGATGCCTGATTTTTGCATAAACACCCAAACCTGTTGTTAAAATGACGGCGATAAGGAAAGCCCACCAGTACTTGGATAACGGGAAAACATTTTGGCCTTGTTCCTTCCCCGATTCCGTATTTTGAGGCTCATTCTCTTCTTCAGCAAAAACATTTCTGATATCCACACCCGTTTCCTGGTCAAAGGATGGCAGTGGTGTTGTGCTAACACCTGGCGCGGCTGTTTCGGTCAAGCCAACGCTGCCGTTGTAAGGTTCGGATGTTGTCACCCATTGTTCCGTCTCAATCCATGTTGGGCTGAGGGTTGAAGTTGGCGTCAATGTTATTGTTGGTGTTCCTGTTGATGGTATTGCTGGCATCACCCGAGCCGTCGAACTGGCGGTTGGCTTTGGTTTTTTCGTAGATGTCGGCAAATCTGTGCAGGTAGCGGTGATCGTTGGTGTGAATGTTGTTGTGGGGATAGATGTCGGTATCTCAACAATAATCAGGCTATCTCCCAGCCAGGGGGTTGATTTCGAACCATTGGGGTCAGCCAATTCAGCGCTGGCAATTTCAACCGCTGCTTCACCTTCTACCAGTGTCTCAAATGTCAGGCTCAGCAGTGTCCCGCTGCCGCTAACCGCAGGCTGTGCAACCTGGGTGCAGCCCAGTTCCAGGTGGCCGATTTCTTCAACCACATGCACACAAAAGAGTCCTGTCAGATATTCACCGTGCTGCCAATCTGTTAGCAGCAAACGGTCCTGGTCATAGTTGATTACAACATCAAATGCATTCACATCGAGTCCGTCCATCACCTTTAATTCAAGCGTCACCATGCTTCCTTGAAGAACACTGACCTGTTCGGGAGTTAAATAGAGGCCAACTCCTGATTGGGCTGAGGCTGTCGAAATGATAAATAGCCCTGCCATTAAAACTGCCATTGTCAGGAGCAAAGATGAGCGCTTCATAGAATAAGTCCTGAGGTGCTTCCCAGTTGCTTATTCAACTGGGAAGCTGCCCTATTTTCCTTTTTTTACAACAGTCAATTGACCGATCTGCTGCCAGGCTGGGCAAAGTCACAGCCTGGCATGATCTCTGTTTAGTCTCCGAGCGGTGTCCAGGCCAGGTAAGCATATGTGCCTGCCTGTACCCCATCGGATTGCAAATTATAGTTCCCTCCGACCATAGCCAGGTCAAAGATATTTACTTTTTCATCGAAGTTCGCATCCGCAGCATTACTGCCGGTGCTCCCATAATTCGTACCGACGATTGAAGCATCGGCGATATCAACCTTTTCGCTGTTATCCACGTCACCACCTCGAAGTTCGAGGCGTTCTAGGGCGAGGTCCCCATTGATGAGGAAGGTAACCGCACTGGTTTGGACAATATCCAGGTAGCGGTCCTGCACCACTTCGATCCGGTAATTCCCATAAGCTACATCTGTAAATTCAAAGTTTCCGGAGATCAGCTCGACCGAGGTTGTTTCATAGGTGTATTCAGGGTAATCCAGGTTGAACAGCTTTAAAATCACGCCTTCACGTACCGATCGTCCTTGCAGTTGAACTGAACCGGTCACCGTATAGGAATCCAGTACAGTGAAAGAAAAGTCATCTGTTACGAGGAAGATGCTGCCATCATTCAGATCAACCGATACGAGATTTGCACCCGGGTCAGCAAATGTAATGCGGAACAGCACATCCGCAGTATCATCGACCTCCAAAGCACCAATATCGACACCATCCACATAAGCACTCCAGGCACCAACATTCCAATATTCGAGGACAGCGCCTGCAGGAACACCCAGGTCAACATTCAAATCAGTGTAGGCACGCCCGGTCGCCGGATTGGTAACCGTGAGCGTAAATTCCTTGGCATTTCCCACGGCAAAGGTCGCCAGCGGGTTAATCGAAAGGGTCGGCAGGTCGTAAATATTCACATCTGTTGTACCGGTCAATGCTGAGGCATAAATATTTAATGATGAACCCATACCAGGGTTCATTGCAAAATGTTCCTCTCCACCAAAGGTTAACGCGTTCGCAGCGGTTGTAACCGCCACATCCTCAAACTCAACCGTATACAGCACCAGGCCTGCCCCGTTTTGTGCAGATGTTGCAGCGGCATTAAAGGTGACCGTTCCAGCCACGTTATCATAATCCACAGCGACCAGGTTTTCTGCCAGGGTAAAGACAGATCCATTTGTGACACTTACAACCTGCAAATACGCTGGATCGAAATTCAGGGTGAATTCAGCGCCAATCGCATTTTGCAGGTTCGCTTTCACCTCGTAAGTGATGGTCTTGCCATCGTTATAGGCCAACTCGTCTTCATAGCGGGATGAAGCATCAACCCAACCCGTGAAAACATCCACATGCGTCCATGGGTCAGCATCCACAAAAGTGCTCACACCGTCGCCGCTTGGGCCAGCAGGTCCAGCATAATCACCCCAGGCATTGTAGGTCGCGTCGATATCTGTCGTACCAGCCGCGTTATTCACACCAAAACCAAAGTTATTTTCAAAGAGGTTTCCTTTGATCTCAACATACCCACCGGGTTCTGCCGTGAAATGAACGCCATCGCCTGCCGCCATATCATGGATATACATATCCCGGATGATCACATCCGTGACGGCGCCAGCAAAGTAAATTCCATGTGTGCCGGTTTCACCGCTGATCTCAATCCCTTCGATCGTCACACCCGTCAGGCCTGCATTAACATCAATACCATTTGAGGTCGCAGTCGGCGTACAGACTGCCCCGCCAAGGCTCTCAGCAGTGATTTTCGTATTATTCGCTGTGACGGTAAAACAGGGTGATTCGTTTTCAATCACCACACCATCAGCCAGAAAAACTTGCACGCCAGGGACATCCAGCGTAAAACCGCCAGGTACAGCATAGGTGCCTGCAGGAACTTGAACCTCATCGCCTTCTGCTGTGCTCCCAAGAACCCTTACAAGGGCCTCACCGGGGGTTTCTGCCCCTTCCGGCACGACATCGTGGATCAGGAAGCTGCAGGCTGATTCGCCGCACCAGGGATTGGTTTCAGCATCACCCAAAATCAAACCGCTACCAGGTCCTTCAACACTGCCCCACCAGTTGGGAGAAGCATCAACCACCCCGGCGGTCGTATTATAAACATCGTATCCAGAATTGTTGAAATTGTTCAATGAAATATCCGTTGTCGCAACATCACTGGTAAAAATCGCGATATTCATGCCCACACCAGAATTAAACACATTCCCTGAAATTAAGACATTGCCGGGTTTGGGCGTCGCTGCCCCTGGTTCTTCCAGGACAATACCGCCGCTTGGATTAGCTCCGTTATTTTGTAAATCGTGGAAGATGTTGTTTTCAACCACGGCGGCAAAAGTACTCCCGGCCTCCGTCCAATCGCTGAGCCCTTCCAGCAAAATCCCAAAACCTTCCTGGACTCCATCAAGACCCAGATCATAGAATTCATTGCCAGAAATTACAAGGTTTTCCACGCGGGGTTCTTCACCTTCGCCAATATTACAAAAGCCAGTACCCCAGGCATCAATCCCGCCGATCATCCCATGGAAAACATTATCCTGAATGATCACGGCTGCAGGATCAGCCGAGTCACACATGGCTGATGTGATGGCAATTCCTGCACTCGGATCGCCGGTGATTTCGAAACCTTCAATGACCACCTGGCCTCCAAAGAATTCGGAATGATGGATCTTGAATACACCGTCAACGCCCGTGGCATCAATTACTGGCCGCACGCCATTACCATCTTCTTCTGCCATGATGGTGACCTGTGTATAAATATTGATCAAACCTTGCTGGCCGGCTGTTGCCCCTTCGGATGTCATATCATAGGTGCCATCGGCAACGACGATGATATCCCCCACGCTTGCAGCACCTTCAGCTGCCTGGATAGACGCATAACAGCCATCCGTGCCACCAGGATTGACACAAAGCGTTGCCGCTTCAACCTCGTTCATTGGCACCGCTGCAAACAGCAGCGCTGTAACCAGTAATGCGCCAAAAGCCTTAAATAATTTTTTATGAATTTTCATTTTATCTATTCCTCCACAAATAGTCTGGTTTTCTGCACAATAGTGCATCATTCACACGAGGTTCTCTTTACGCCCCTCGAGAAGCTTTATACCTCCAAAACTTACCCTAATAACAACCTCCTTCTCTCATTCTGGATGAAACAATATAATGACAAGGTTTTCGTCACACATTCGCAATGGTTGTTCATTTAAAAATCAATGTTCATCCCTTTGATGTTTGAAATTATTGACACTTCAGCCCCAATAGATCAAAACAGCCGGCAATATTTAATCCGGCCGAGTGCAGTAGTAATTATTCTGTCATCATTAATCACAATTTGAACAGTTTTGTGTTTATGGTTCAATCCAAACGCTCCCCTTCCAGGTTTCATTCTGGTAAGTTGTAATGCCCAATCTTTGGTCATCCCACTGATCGATTATGATGCATTGTAAAGCGATTACCAAAGCCATAAGATATCTTCGGACTACTACATTATAAATTAATCCAACGATTCTATCAAGGAAGATTAAAAATATATTAAGGTTGTGTGAGGTGAAGGGCTTAATTTGTAAACGTAAAGCTGATCCCACCGCGCTGCAATCATTGAGGTGACAGGTGAAAGCTAAAAGCTTAAAGGTGAAAGCTGAAAGGAAATGACCAAAGACAGATGACCGTTGAAGGATGACCAACTACAAACCACCAGCTACCAGCTACTAGCTTAAATCCTGCTACCTTCTACCTGATTCATTCTAACTGGTACAAGCTACCATCTACCGGCTTAAATCCTGATTCCTGGTTCCTAATTGACCATTCACCACTCACCACTCACCATTCACCATCCTTCTCTTGTCATCCCAGCAAATTAACCTTACAATATCAAAACACTTGTTCGATTTTCTCGAGGAATAAATGCCCATTAACCTGATTGACATCCAGCAAAAACTCAGGGACTTTGGCGCCCAGGCCAAAGCCCGGCATGAAAAGCTCACCTCACGCCAGTGTGAAGCTTCTGACCTGCTTTCTGGCTTTGCCAACCGCCTGGATGAGCTCAAGAACCGGATCAGCCGGGCAGCAGACCTCAATCCCCACCTGCGCTGTGCCGTACCCACGGATGAAGCTCTGGATGCCGCCATTCCAGCCCCTGCCCTGCCTGAAACCTTCACCCTGCTGGCGGCGGACGGCTCTCAGATCAACCCCAGCCGTCATACCAGGGTCGCCTTTGGGGTGATCAACATCGGCTTGGTGAAAATGGTGCGCGGTTCCGGGGAAGCGCCGCAAATCCTGACCCAGAGCCAGCTTCTGGACCTGGAGTTGCTCTACACATCCGGCGGCAGGCTGATCTCAGAAGGTGCAGTCGCTCTCAAGCGTGACCTCCTTGAACGGCAAGCCCTGGTAGATTTTGCTGAGGATCTGATCCAACCCGCCATTTCGATGACGGACGGCCCGCTCGAACTCTACAGAGAGCCCCAGGAAAGCGAAGGCTTCAACAAATCCCTCGATCAATACATCACCGTTTTGGAGCAGCTTCAAGCTCAAAACCTGATAACCCTGGGCTATGTCGACAAACCCGGTTCTGACCTGGTCGGGCGAATGTTAGAGCTGGTGCAGTTGAGCGATATCGAGCTGGAAACCCCGTCCCATCAGCGGCGCCTGGCGGGGATCAAAGACACTCAGCTTTTTATTGACCACCTGCAAAATCCAGGCGACCGTTCAGCGGTGTTCAGCATCTTTTCTCAGATCGGGCTGCGCTTCCGTGGCGACCTGGGCTTGCATTTCTTCTACATCAACGCCGGCCTGGCGGGGAAACCTCACCTGGCGCGGGTGGAGGTGCCGAAATGGGTCGCGAAGGATAAGGAAAAACTGGGTTTTATACAAAGCGCTCTTCTGGAACAAGCTCGCATCATGGGGACACGCCCCTACCCCTATATCCTCCACAGGGCACATGAGGTTGCTGTCGTGAGCCTGGCTGAGCACGAACATGTGGAGGCGATGATCATGACAGAATTCGAACGCCGGGGGATCCCCGTCGATGAAAAATCAAATAAGCAGTATCATAAAGACTTACCCACCGGGAAAACGAGGTATGAGGGATGAACGAAATAGCAATGGGACGCTTATTACGCTCCGGAACCACAGGTTTTGTGGTCGGCTGCCGGGTGAACCAGCTCGACGCGCCCAGTTTTGGCGCGCTGGTGCGTGTGCCGCTGGCAGATAACACCCAGGTCTACGGGCTGATCTATGATATCCACATTGATGATGACGGGCTGGTACGACAGCTGATCACCGCGGCCGAAGTGCCGGAGGAAGTGCTGCAGGATAACCGCCAAAACCGCAATGTGCCGGTTGAAATCGGCGTGCTGGCGTTAGGGTATGAACAGGACGGGCAGATCACACACCTGCTGCCGCCCCGGCCGCCCCTCAGCCTGGACGCGATCTTCCTGTGCACATCTGAGGAAGTGGTGCGCTTTACCAGCGGCGGAAGGTTTGGCTACTTCAGGCAAATCCTGAGGGATCGGGATAAACCGGTCGAGGAACTCCTGGCTGCCCACCTGATCCAGGCTAAAAAAGCACAGGATGAGGCAGGAAACTCGGATTGGGTTGAACGTGCCCTGCAGGAGCTGATCATCCTCATGCGGGATGACTACCAGCAACTGATGGACATTCTCGGCGCAGTCAGTGAGATATAACCCTACATTATAAGAGACGGCGAAAATCATGAGTGAACAAACCAATCATAACCCTCAAAGTAACACAGGCCCCATCGGCTATATTGTGGGCGGCGGGCTCAAAGCCAACCTGCAAGCCCGGCTGTCCGTCCCGGCTCAAACCGTCCAGGAAGGTGCTTTTGTGGTGGTAGAGAGCGGGGGCTGGCTGTTTTACGGCCTTGTCACTGACCTGTTTTTAGGGTCAACTGACCCGCGCTTCGCCGATGAGCAAAGTGAAATCCGCCTGCCAGTGCACCTCTCCAAGCTGCTGCATGGGCAAACCCTCTATACCAACCTTGAGATCTTAACCGCGCTGATGATGGAGCGCGGTCCTGAACCGGATGATCCGGCTTATAATGCCTGGTTCCAGAAAGTGCTTGAAGAGCAAATCCGCCCAGAACCGGTCAAGACGGTACCCCAACACCACGCCCAGGTACGTTTGGCAAATGCCGGTGATATCGCAGAGATCTTCGGGAAGGAAGGGGAGAGAGGCTTCTTCAGGATTGGCAATACCATCGAAGGCAGACACCCGGTGTGCGTCGATCTCGATAAACTGGTCCAGCGCTCAGCAGGCATCTTCGGTGCAACCGGCACCGGCAAATCCTTCCTGACCCGCGTGATCCTGGCTGGGCTGATCCAGCGAGGAAAAACCTCCGTTCTGATCTTTGACATGCACAACGAATACGGGCCTGATGACACCGCCTCTGATACCGGCTTACGGGTACCCGGCTTGAAAGGTAAGTTCGCCTCCAAAGTGCGCATGGTCGGTTTGGGGCGGGGTGCGACCATTCGTGGTGCAACCCCCGATTACACCCTCGAGATCGCTGAATCGGATATCACCCCCGAGGATGTGCTCATGCTTTCACAGGAGCTCAACTTGCGGGAGACCACACCCACCACGCTTGAAGCCCTGCGGAATACCTTCCACAATGATTGGTTTCATGAATTCAAACACATGCGGGTCAACGCTTATATCTTCGATGATGAAGGCAAACGCTCACCCGCACCGGACAGCGTGGCTGCCTGGGCAGATGGTGCCGGCGTGCATCCAGCAGCCGCAGAAGCCTTACATTCCAAGCTGCGCCGGCTTTTCAATGCCCCATATATCGTAGAAGAAGCAGCCGGCAATGCCCTGCAGGAAATGATCAATAATCTTGACAACGGACAGCACGTGGTGCTCTCCTTCGGTAAGCACGAGAGCGACCTGGACTACCTGTTCGTCTCCAACCTGCTCACTCGCCGCATCCGCGACGTTTGGGAGCGGCGAACCAACAACTTCCGCAGCGGACACCAGGGTGCGGAAGAACCCCGTCCACTGGTGATCGTGGTGGAAGAAGCCCATAAGCTCCTCAACCGGGAGATGGCTTCCCAAACCACCTTCAGCACCATCGCACGCGAGATGCGCAAGTATTACGTGACCCTGCTGATCATCGACCAGCGCCCCTCCCAAATCTACGATGAAGTCATGTCGCAGCTGGGAACGCGCATCACCGGCTGGTTGGGTGACGCTGATGATATCCAATCAGTGCTGACCGGGCTGGCAGGACGAGATGCCCTGCGCGGGATGCTGGCACGCCTTCAGCCCAAGGAAGAAGTCCTGATGCTGGGCTGGGGTGTTCCCATTCCGATATTGGTTCGCTCCCGACGTTATGATGACGCTTTTTGGGAAGAACTCCAGGCAGATAAGCCAAAACGCAGCAATGATCAAATCATGGATGAATTAGGATTCTAATATGATCCCTGTCAAACTTAAGATCGAAGGCTTTCTCTCCTACCGCAAGCCAGTCGAACTGGATTTCACCGGCTTTGACCTGGCCTGTATCTCCGGGCAGAACGGGGCTGGCAAATCCTCTGTTTTGGACGCGATAACCTGGGCTTTATTTGGCCAGGCACGCAAGCGGGATGAATCAGTCATCAATAATAATCCGCAGGTTGAAGCCGCAGAAGTAACGCTCGACTTTGATTACGAAGGCAACCGCTACCGCGTCATGCGCACCAACCCGCGCGGCAAAACGTCCTCTGTAGAATTCTTTATTCGCGCCAATATCCCCGGGGAAGAAGGCCGCTGGAAGCCCCTCACGGAAAGAACCCTGCGGGAAACGGATAGTAAGATCGAAAACACTCTGCGGATGGATTTTGAAACCTTCACCAATGCCTCGTTTTTCCTGCAGGGCAAGGCTGATCAATTTGCAACAGCTCGTCCTGCTGAACGCAAGCGCATCCTGAGCAACATCCTGGGGCTTGAAGTATGGGAAAGCTACCGTGAAACCGCGGGCATGCGCCGGCGAGAGGTCGAAAAAGATGTCAAAGCATTGGATGGCCGCCTGGCAGAGATCCAGGCTGAGCTGGATGAGGGCCCGGAACGCAAAAAACACCTGGCCGCATTGAAAGAACGTTTAGAAGGCCTGGAGGAACAGCGAAAATCACAGGCAAAGATCCTTGAGTCCGTACAGCGCTTGCATGCGTCCCTTGAAGAACAGCGAAAATTGGTGGAAACCCTCCGTTCACAGCTGGAAAGCACTCGGCAGGATCAAAACCGCATCCTTGAGACCCTTGAAGAACGCCAAAAAGAAAAATCCGGTTATTTAGAAACCCTGGCAGAGGCCGATGCGGTTGAAAAAGCTTACCAGGATTGGCAGCAGGCTCGCGAAGAGCTCAGCAATATGGAGGAATTGGCAGAAGCCTACCGCCAACATGAAGCACTGCGCCAGGGGCCTTTGCAAACCATCCATGCAGAAGAAGCACGATTGCAGCAGGAAAAGAAAACGCTGGAAGCACAAAAATCTGAAATCACCCAGGCTCTTGCTGAGGTAGAGGGGCTTCAAGCACAAATTTCGGATGCCCAGGCAGCCATCAAAAATGCCCAAAGAAAAATTGAACGACGTGAAGCATTAGACGAAGAAATCCGTCAGCGCCAGGAGATGTTCGCAAACGCCAAAGCGGAAAATCCTCGCTTGGCTGATGAGGGCAAGAAGCTCACCAATCGAATTGACCAGCTCAAAGGCACTGAAGAAGCGGAATGCCCGGTTTGCGGCCAACCATTAACCCAGGAACACAGAGCGGGGTTACTTGACCAATTGAACGATGAGCTTGAGTCAATGCGCGAAAAATACAGGGTCAACAGCGATCTGCTGCAGAACTTTGAAACCGAACTTCAGAAGCTCGGCGCAGAACTGGCTAATCTCAAAAGCGCTGATCGGGAACTGCGAGAGGCCAACCAAAAAGTCGACCAGATCAGCAATAAATTGGCTTCTCTTGAAGAGAACAGAAAATCATGGGAGTCAGAAGGTGCACCCCGGTTAGAAGAGGTCTCCGAGGTCCTGGCAAAAGCGTTGTTCGCTCTTGAAGCGCGCCAGCAGTTGGATGCGATTAAGCTGGACATGGAATCCCTTGGGTATGACCTGAAAGCTCACGAGAAACTGCGCCAAGCTGAAAAAGAAGGCCGCAAGGCTGAACAGGATTTGTTGGAGATAAAACAAGCCCGGGCTTCACTGGTACCAGTTGAACGCGAGATCGATGATCTAATT
Organism: Anaerolineaceae bacterium; assembly: GCA_016841445.1. Taxonomy (GTDB): domain Bacteria; phylum Chloroflexota; class Anaerolineae; order Anaerolineales; family Anaerolineaceae; genus Brevifilum. The sequence continues at coordinate 431,681 of JAENZD010000002.1, read as the reverse complement.
AACCAGGAATCCGAAAAATCAGGACTCATCAAGAAGCAGTCAAACGCTTTTGAAGACGCTGCGGCAAAAATGGCCGCTACAGAAGTTGAATTCCCTGACCTGAAAAAAGAAGAAAATGATTTCTATGACATCCAGGAGAAAGAGAACATCCTCCGTAGGGAAGTGGGCGGTGCCGAACAGCAAGTAAATGCGCTGAGGGATCAAGAAAAACGTAAAGCGGAACTGCTTGAAGAACGGGAAAACCTGACGCTTCATATTGCCGATCTCAAGCAGCTTGAACGTGCCTTTGGCAAAGACGGCATTCCAGCTTTATTGATCGAGCAAGCCCTCCCGGAGATTGAAGAGACCGCCAACAACCTGCTCTCCCGCCTGACGAACGGGAGGATGTCTTTACGTTTCGAAACCCAGCGTGAGTATAAAGACGCCAGCCGGGAAGATCAGAAAGAAACCCTTGACCTGGTGATCAGCGACAGTGTAGGGGTAAGGGATTATGAGATGTACTCCGGCGGCGAAGCTTTCCGGGTCAATTTTGCTATCCGTTTGGCGCTCTCAGAAATTTTAGCCAGGCGCGCCGGTGCCCGGTTGCAAACCCTGGTGATCGATGAGGGATTTGGCAGTCAGGATGCCCAGGGACGCCAGCGGTTGGTGGAAGCGATCAACCTGGTCAGAGGTGACTTCGAGAAGATCCTGGTGATCACTCACCTTGAGGAGCTCAAAGAAGCCTTTCCTACACGGATCGAGGTTGAAAAGACGCTCGAGGGGTCAGTACTGCAGGTGATTTAAAACACCGCCGCCCTGTCACCTGTGTTGTTAACGCAACCATGGTGACCAAAAATCATGTTATTGAATTGGATAAACGAGGAGCAAGACATGAAAAACTCAGATGACAAACCTGTTATGAATGCAAATCAGGCAGATTTTATTTATGTAGGGGATCAGGATAAGAAATTTGACTTGAATAGCTGGTATAAAAAAACCGGCGTTGAATGCGATGTGACCATCAGATCAGTCGGGGCTGTGAAAGTCCCTGACGACATGACGACAGAAATACCCAGGGCAAACCATAAATACACGCTTGGTTTTTCACTCTACTGCACACTGGATGAAGTTGGCACCATGATGCTGGAGAGCATGAAAAACGCAGCGGAAGAAGCGGGTGTCGAACTCCTTGTCCATAACGCAAACTACGACCAGGAAGCTCAAGATCAGGCGGTTGTTCAGTGGATCCACCAAGGTGTCGATGGGGTGATCCTCGGACCGTGTGATTTTACAGGTGTCAAAACAGCCCTGGATGCACTTGAGGAAGCTAACATACCGGTGGTCACGCTCAACGCACCGCTTGCTGGAAATGTTGATGCTGTTGTCATTTCGGATACTGTCGAGCAAGGAAAAATCGCAGCCGAACTGCTTGAAGAAGCAATATTAGCAGAAGGCAAGAAAATGAAAGGCGTTATTATTTATCAGACCCTGCCATTTATGCACCCCAACGCAGTAACAAGGGCAAAAGGTTTCATTGATGTGTTCAAGAAATACCCTGATATAGAGATCGTTGCGCTAACCGGGGTATCTACAGAAGAACATTTTGAGGTCTTTAATGGTGCGATCAAAGATCATCCTGATATGCTTGGGGCTTGGGGTTTGTATTCTGCAGCAACACTCGGCATGCTGCAATCAAAAGTTGAAAAGGATAGACGCGATATCCTCCTTACTTCAATAGACCAGGACAAACCTGTCCTTAGAGGTATTTATGATGGTGACATTGTAGGGACTGCAGCCTATTCCTCCATTACACCAGCAAAATGGTGCCTGAGCCAGATGGTCAACCTGCTCAATGGCGCAAAAATTCCTGGTGTGGTGTTCTATGCCAACATGGCAGTCACAAAAGGCAATGTCCAATCAGCATTTGAGCATTACTATCCTGGCAAGACATTGCAGGGGTATATTGAGGGAAAAGAGGCATAGGTTCTGCCTCTTGAGTGTTTGGTGATTCTGTCACCCCATCTCCGGTTTTCGGTTTTTTTTATTTCAACCTTGAGGAAGTGAACAGCAGCAGCGCAATCCCAAAAAGGCTCACAACCACCAATCCAATCCCTATCCATAATGAATCCCCGCTGAAGATATTTACCAGGAAATTGCTCCGTTCTGCTTCCGTTGGTTCGGGCGTCATCGTCACCTGGGTTGCCGCAGGTGTTTTCGTAGGTGCTGGGGTTGGCGTCAGAGTCGGTGTCGGTTCTTCGACTTCAGGCGTATCCGTTGGCGGCACCGTCTCTTGAATAGATGCCGCAACGATGATCAGTTCCTGGTCCGGAAAGATCGCATCATCCTCAGTTAGCCCGTTCAAGGCCAAAAGATCCGCCATTGCAATCCCGTAGGCATCCACAATAGCCCATAAGGACTGCCCCGGTTGAACAACATGGATTACAGAACCATCCGGGTTGGGGGTAGACGTTGTCACCGGCTGAATATAAGGTGCCTGAGTAGTGGTTGGTGCATTGGGGTCGATCGTGGGCTGCACAACAACGCTGCCGCTGGTATGCCCGAAAACAGCAACATAAACGGTAAATCCATTCGAATCCAGGGCGACTCCCGCGCCAAATTCGTTGTGCCAGGTTGTCAGGATGTTATTGAGGTGGTCTGTTGAGGGTACCCACATATTATAAACACATTCATATGCTGTCAGTCCCGGGCCTCGTGCCCAGTTCTCAGTCACCCAAACTGTCGCACCTTCACCATAACCTGCTGCCAAAGCCCGGTCAGCGGAGGTACTCCCCCCCTCCCCAATATGGCTGCCTATCCCGGTTGCCGCAATATAATCTGCCTGGGTTTGAGCGGCAATGTTCAGGTAAATATTCTCAACCAGGGGAGCTAACCCGTTAGCAGAACGCACCCCATTGATCTCTGCTAGCACCTGGGCTGCCGTCCCAGCTTGTGCTGTAGCAGAATTTGGGGTAGCTAAAAACAATGTAAAAACAACGAGTAAACCTGGAAAAATAAGTCTGCGCAGTAAGTTTAGGGGTTTCATTAAAATATTATCTGAGTTATCGAAAATCAGGACATTCCTGAAGATTTATATATGGAAACTAATAGTGGGACGATTCTACTCAAGTCTGGAAAAATAATCAAATTGGGTCATGCATTCAATATCATGGGGTAATGAGGATCTTTTCATCCTCGATCACCTCACCAATCACCCAGGCAGGTTCGTTTCGTCTTTTCGCTTCAGCCAAGAAGGGATCCAGATCAGCTTCCGGAACACCCAGTAGCAGCCCGCCGCTGGTCTGGGGGTCAAAAAGCAGCATCTGGTATTCTTCGCGGATCGACTCATCAAAATCGACAAATTGACTGTAATAGAGCTTATTATCGAAGGCACCGCCTGGAAACCGCCAGGCCTCAGCATGCTTTTTTGCGCATGAAACCAGCGGGATATCCTTAAAGGAAATTTTCATCCCAAGTTTTGCACCCACCGCCATCTCCCAGGCATGCCCTAACAAGCTGAACCCGGTTATATCCGTAGCGGCTTGTAGATGGAACTGGATGGCCAGTTCTGCACTGCCCTTGTTAAGACGTTTCATCCAGTCCACGACCTCCCTGATATCCTCAGGAGGTGCTTTCTGTTGTTTTAGAGCAGTGGTGGTCACGCCGAAACCAAGGGGTTTGGTGATGACCAACCGGTCACCTGGCTTCAATCCATCCTTACGCAGTAAGGCATTCTCGTCCGCAAAACCGATGGCAACCAGGCCAATTTTGGGTTCCTTATCCTGGATGGTATGGCCCCCTGCAATGATCGTATTCGCTTCGAGTGCTTTCTCAGTCAGCCCGCGGATGATCTTCTGTGAGATATTGGTGTCCAGGTCAGGGGGCAGCGCGGCGACTGTCAATGCCATAAACGGCGTGGCGCCCATGGCATAAACGTCTGAAAGGCTATTCGCAGCCGCAATCGCGCCGTAGTCATATGCATCATCAACAACCGGTGTGAAAAAGTCAGTGGTCATGACCAAAGCACGGCCATCACCCAACCGCCACACGGCAGCATCATCGGGCTTTTCCATCCCGATGATCAGGTCTGGGGCTTCCAGGTCACGGTAGATTTCTGAGATTGGCTGCAGAACCTGCGCCAGCGCTTCCGCGCGTAGTTTGGACGCTCAACCCGCACAGCTTGAAAGGGTTGTCAGCCTAACTTCACGTCCAGAGGTTGCTTTTTCAGACATAAAATCCGTTCTTTAATCGTTGATTGCCTGCGTTATTATACTCAAGAATGGCCAAAGTCATCAGGTCCGATAAAATCTTAAGTATTTTATGATACCTTTTCTTCCCCATGCCAAAGCCGCTGCATCTCTTTATTATTCTGCAGCAAATCTGATAACCGGCCAACGGCTTCAATCTGCCCATCCTTCAACAATATGATCTGGTCAGCTCTTTGCAGGGCAGGCTTCCGGTGGCTGACCACAAGGCAGGTCGCATCTTTCTGCGTTGTGAAGATCCGTTTCCAAAGCGCTTGTTCGGTCTCCACATCCAGCGCGCTGGAGATATCATCAAACACCAGCAGCGACGCCTGGCGAACAAACATCCGCGCTGCTGCGGCTCTTTGTCGCTGTCCGCCCGAAAGTTTGACACCTTTCGGACCCACAACGGTTGCTAATCCCTTGGACATTTCCGCAATGTCATCATCCAGAACTGCTGCATGCACAGCGGCTTCCATCGCCGCTTCATCCACTGGATAGCCCATCAGGATATTATCTTTCAAACTCTCGCTGAACAGGAGCGGCACCTGTGAGGTGTAAGCACTTCTGGGCGGCACAAAAAATTCTCCGGGTTCCTCAACCCGCTTGCCATTCCAATAAATACCGCCGGATTGAAGCGGTAAGAGCCCCAACAACGCCTGGAGCAAGGTCGATTTTCCGGAGCCCACACGCCCCGTGATGACAGTAAATGTCCCTTTTGTCAGGTGCAGATCAATGTTTTCAATTCCCCGGCCGGTATCCGGGAAGCGATAAGTGAGATTATGCACTTCCAATGTTTCCAGCTGATCCCCCTCGGTCTTTTTCGGATATGCTACTTCGGGTAGATCACCGCGCAGATAAACCGGTGCATATTCAACCAGTTTGCGAGCCGGCGTTCCCTGTAAAAGATAAATCATCCGGTCAATCGAGACACCCAGGCGTTTGAACCAGGCTATCTTATCGCCAATGATGGCAGAAAAATCTGTCACCCATGAAAGGTAGTAAACAAATAAAGCAAGGTCTCCAACAGTAAAATCCCCGGCCTGCATCACAGAACCCACGGAAAGCAGTATCAGACCTGTGAACAGGTTGGACGTGTTATGAAATGCAGAGTTCAACACCTGTGAGAACAATACATCCTTTAAAGTCGCCTTCCGGCGAGTCACATTGAGTGCCTTAAGGTGGTCAACGCTCCGCTCCTCAGCGCCAGCAACTTTCACGGCCTGGACAGCCCCGAAGAGCTCACCGACAAAATCGGTGACCTTGCTGGTCGCATTTCGGCTTGCCTGGCGATACTCTGTGATCTTATTGTTCGCAAAATTCGCGATGAAGATCACGATCACCAGTGGAATAAAAACGATCAGGGTAATTCGGACGTTTATTCGAAGCATAACGATCAATGCAACCACGGCAAAGACTCCAAAGCCCAGGACGATCAGCATTTCTGACATGAACCAGGCAATTTCCTGGGCATCATCTCTGAAACGACTGACGGCATCGCCAGGAGACTCGGGCACTGCCTTTGCGCCAGGGCGGCGGAGGATGGTATCGAAGATATTCACCCGCAATAAGGCTGTGACGGTGTATTGGAAGTTAAAATACAACCAGACATCTGTAAAGAAGGCAATCCCCCGCCCAACGGCAACAGCAACCAGTAAGATTGCCAGGGTTGTCAAATTCAAACTGACAGCTGCCTCTCCTGTCAGCCGGTTAAAAATCCCCTGAATAACAAATCCGCTTAACTGTGGGAAAACGCCAAAGATCAGGATTTCCATCAGGCCAAATGTACCGTAAACCCATGGTTTATACTTGGTCAACTGCCAGATATACCACCAGGTGCTTGGGCGTTCTTTTTTCGTTGTATTCTTCATTTCTTTCATGCCAGCACCTCATCCAACCCGGTTCTCAGCAGTTGATTGAAGCGAGAATCAGGATTGAGGGTAAGCGCCTGCCTGTCACCAAACTCTTCAATATGGCCGCTCTCAAGGATCATGATCTTATCTGCCCGTTGAACCGTCGTGAGCCTGTGTGCGATGATCAGCGCAGTCCTTCCCTTAATCAATCGGTCAACTGCCTTCTCGATCAGGTGTTCGGTCGCCGGGTCCAGCCGGGATGAGGCTTCATCCAAAATAACAATCCCGGGGTCTTTGAGAAAAATGCGTGCAAAAGCCAACAGCTGGGCTTCGCCGGCTGAAAGTCCCCCGCCGCCTGATTCGAGATCAGAGTCCAATCCATTTTTCATGCTGTTGAACCAGTGTGATAACCCCAGCCCATGGAGAACCTCCAGGATCCGGGAATCGTTGATGCTGCTGTCAAAAAATGTAAGGTTATCGCGCACCGAGGCGTGAAAGAGTTCAATATTCTGCGTGACGATCCCAACCTTGCTGCGCAGGGTTGATAAAGGAATCTGCCGGATATCCACCGCCTGGCTTTGGGATGGGTGCGGAGAAATATAAATTGTCCCAGCCTGGGGGTCATACAGGCGAAAAAGAAGCCTGGTCAGGGTGGTTTTCCCGCTGCCCGTCCGACCGAGCAACCCCAGGATTTCCCCTGGAGCCAGAGAGAAGTTGATATCAGTCAGGACCTGGCCAACAGGTTCTGGAGAGCTATTTTCCACTAAAGCCTGCTCTGGTTGGTCATCATAATAGAATGAAACGTGGTCAAAACACAAGCTGACCTCTTGCCCCAATGCAGTTAGCCCATCGGAGAGTGACTTCTCTCTGAGTTGGTGTGGGTCAACAATCTTGCTTTCCGTTGAAAGCAAATTAATCACCCGCTTGAGGCTGGCAAGCGATTTTTGCACATTGGAGAGCTGCCTTGAAATTTGATCCAAAGGTCTTTCCAATAAACGGCTGTATTGAAAAACGATATAAACTGTTCCTATGGTGATGATCCCATTAAAATACAGCGCACCGCCAACCCCCAGGGAGACCGCATTACCAACAGCAAAAATCAGGAACATCGAATTGATCAAGATGTTGACCATAAACGCAGCTTTGACCGAACGCTTGAACATGGATTGGATCAATCCAAAGAACCGGCGGATCGTGTATGACCTGCCCCCATTCGCACGGATATCTGCTGTGCCGGCCAGCCGTTCTTCAAGAAAACTATAAAAATCCGCTTCTGCTTTTCGTTCCGCTTCCCAATGCGGAACAGCAATATTACGGAAGCGGGTCAGAAACAGCATCGCAATCACGCTGAACCCTGTTAAAACCAAACCGATTCGCCAATCCTCAAAAAATAATATTATCAATATTGCAGCGACCAGTAAGATATTGCCAACCAATTGCAGCAGGAATTGAGAAAAGAAATCATTTAAGGTGTTGATATCTGAGTCAATCCTGCTGATCATTTCCCCCGGCGGATGGGTTTTGTGGAATCGCATATCCAGGTTGAGTGCATGCTGTGTCAGATCTTCTCTCAGGGCATTGGTTGCACTCCAGCCCACATTTTGGGTGAAATAAGCTGAGATGATCGCAAAAATCTGCTGTAAGAATGCAACCCCCACAAACAAAACGCCCAATCGAACAAGCTTACTCAGCGTTTCTTTCTGGGTGACTGAATCAATAAACTGCCCAATAATTTGGGGGGTCAATAGCTGCAGTCCTAAATTAATGAAGATGAATAAAGCCAGGAGTATCACTCGTCCTTTTTGAGGACTCAAATACTTTATTAAGAGCTGTTTGGTGCTCAATGCCTGTAACTTTTCAACTCTCTCTTTTGGCATCGCTTCCATGCAAAACCTATCAAATATGATGCTGTTGATTATAAATTAAAGAATAGGGATCAAGGCGCGTTCTATTACGATGAACAGGCTGCAATAAACAACCTGAATAGTTTTTTCGCCTGTGGATCTGTAGGTAAACACTCCGGGTGCCACTGAACCCCAACAGCGAATCGAGCACCCTGTACTTCCAGGCCCTCGACCAATCCATCCGGCGCGAAGGCAGTTGCTTCCAGACCATCACCAACGCGTGATACACCCTGATGGTGCAGGCTGTTAACTTTGATCTCATCCGCCTCGAAAATTTTATCCAATAAGCTGCCGCATTTAATGCTGACCGTGTGGGCAAACTTATCCCGGGGATGACCGGGAAACCAGTCATGCTTGAGTAAAAATGAAAGCTGGTCCTGAATGTGTGTATACAGATCCCCACCAAATGCAACATTCAGCACCTGTATACCGCGGCAGATGGCCAGCATCGGTAAATCGGCTTCAATAACTTTTCCCATCAAACTAAATTCAAGAGAATCCCTTTCAGGTGAGATCCCATAAACCCTTGGATGGGGTCTGCCATTGAAGCGTTTCAGCTCGATATCACCACCACCCGAGAATAACACACCATCCAAATGTGAGAGGAGGGAATCAAGGTTATTCGACGCATTCTTGTATACAGGGATAACCCAAGGAATTCCCCCTGCAGATTCGACTGCCTGGACATAAGCCTGCCCAACCTGGTTAATCAAAGAACCCTGGCTGTTTGTAGTAATACCGCTGGTAATTCCAATCAATGGTTTCTTCTTACCTTGCATTGGTGCTCCCATAGAAAAACACCTCATCAAGAATCAGCTTTACCGTGAGATCGATCACGAAGTTAAGCCCTGATGAGGTGTATAGCCGTTAGATCAAACTGCTCTTTACGGCTGGAAAATTGTCGATTTAGAAACGCTGTTTTAGGCGTGCTCGCTTGCCGGTCAGCTCACGGAGGAAGTAAAGCCGGCTGCGGCGAACCTTTGTATGGCGCTCAACATCAACTTTTTCAATGCGTGGTGAACGCATCAAGAAGGTTCGTTCAACACCAATACCATTGCTGGCGGTTCGGCGAACCGTAAAGGAAGCATCATTTCCACTGCCGCGAACATAGAGCAATGTGCCTTTAAAAATCTGGATCCGTTCCCGATCGCCTTCTTTGATCTTGAGGTGGACGCTAACAGCGTCACCCGGGCTTAATTCAGGAATGCTCTCATTAATAGGTGCTTGAACTGATTGTAAGAGTTCAGTATGATTCATTTTCGTTCCTAACCTTTCAAAAATTAGTGCCACGCCCATCCGGACGCGAAGAGAGATTATACCACGCACAAAATGAGTCAGCAAGACATTTAATGGCATTAATCGAGATTGAGTATATTGTGTTTCAGGGAAGAATGCAATCAGGAAGCAGGCAATCAGGTAACAGGCAATCAGATAGCAGGAAACCAGGTACTAGGCACTTAGATCTTCTATTATCCTGTGTTTCTTTCTCTTATCCATCAAAATAAATGAAATACATCCAGAGCCTTTTTTCCTATCACTTATCAGCTAAATCCTGAAACATACTGGATATCGCTAATAAAAACTTACTCTTTCCTTTCATCATATACCTTTCAGCTTTAAACTAGTGGCTCCAAACAACTTACTACGCCCAACAATCAGAAAACCTGATTCCTAATACCTGATTTACTACTCACCTAATATTTGACAGCCCTCATCACAGCGGATATACTTTTATCTGAAAACTATTGACCTTCGGGGCAGGGTGCGGGTCTGCTGACCCAATTCCCGACCGGTGGTAAACCCAGAAAATGGGAAGCCCACGAGCGCAGCCTTTGCGCATGAACCGGTGAGAAGCCGGTGCCGGCGGTTACAGTCCGAATGAAAGAAGGTAATTGCATCCATACAATGGAAGCATGAATGCCCCGAATCTATTTCTGGGGCATTTTTTTATGACCAAAGCGATTAATTCAAATCCACCCAAATCGAAGAACCTGCTGAAAAGGTTGGTTTTCCTGGTGATCTCCCTCGCTGGGGGATTGGCCATCTGGGCAGTGGTTGCGAGGATGTTATCCCTGCCGGCTTTCATTCTTCCGGGACCTGCGATGGTATGGCAGCGCTTCATACTGTCAGCGGCAAGCGGCCAACTGTTACGCCACACACTGGCCACATTATTGGAAGTTATGGCTGGATTGCTGATCGGCGGAATCTCTGCCACGGTGATCGGCTACCTCGTGGCTAAATCTGCACCCCTCGAGAAGTTGATCTCACCTTACCTCGTCGCCAGCCAATCGATCCCGGTGGTCGCAATTGCCCCCCTGCTGGTGATCTGGTTTGGTCCGGGGATATTCTCAAAAATCCTAATCTGCAGCCTGACGGTATTCTTCCCGATCCTGATCAATACAGTTGTTGGATTACGCGAAGTACCGAAAGACCTGCATGACCTGATGTGTTCTCTCAAAGCTAGCCGCTTGCAGACCCTCATTAAGCTGGAGGTCCCTGCAGCCCTGCCCATTTTCCTGGGCGGTTTGCGGGTTGGTGCAACCCTCTCTGTGATTGGTGCGGTGGTGGGTGAGCTGGTCGGTTCGGACCGGGGGTTGGGATTCCTGATCAATATCGGCAGGGGACAGTACGATACATCCCTCGTTTTTGTGGCTGTGATAACTTTAGTTATTCTGGCGGTGACCCTGTACGGTTTGGTTGTCCTGGTGGAAAGCCGGGTTTTAGCATGGCAGTCCTGGCGTCAAGATGCAAGGTAATGGAAATTATGGAGGAAAGTTAATGATGAATAAAACGCAGTGGTACATAAGAATTGTTTTGTTACTCCTGGTTGCTGGGGTCATGAGCAGCTGTACATTTTTAGATCTACTCAACCCTGGGGAGGACACCCCGGTTGAAATCACAGAATCAGTAACGGAACAGATCAATGATACGCAAGAACCCATTGAACTGGTTTCAACACGGTTGACGATGGGCTACATTCCCAATATCCAGTTCGCGCCTGTTTATGTGGCACTCGAAAAGGGCTACTTCCAGGAGGCTGGATTTGACGTGACCCTTGAGTATGGCAATGAAGCGGATGCGGTTGCCCTGGTAGGCGCGGGAGACCAGAGCTTTTGTGTGGCCAGCGGTGAGCAGGTGCTGTTGGCACGCGCACAGGGGCTACCCGTCACGTATGTTGCTGCCTGGTACCAGGAATTTCCGGTGGGGGTGGCATCCATCGCAGCAGCAGGGATCAAAAATCCTGAAGATCTTGAGGGCCTGGATATTGGTATCCCGGGGTTGTTTGGCGCAAGTTATATCGGTTTTAAAGCACTTTTGAATTCTGGCGGCCTGACAGAAGAAGATGTCTCACTCCTATCGATTGGTTTCAACCAGGTGGAAGCGCTGGTAGCAGATCAAGTTGACGCGGTTGTGATCTACCTGGCAAACGAACCCGTGGTGCTAAAACAGCAAGGATATGAGGTCAACATCATCCGGGTAGCCGATTACCTTCAGCTGGTTTCCAATGGTTTGGTGACCAACGAAGAAATGCTTAATAACGACCCTGAAGCCGTCAGCGCTTTCATTGAAGCATTTTTGAAAGGGATTGCGGATACCATTGATGATCCTGACGAAGCCTACGAGATCAGCAAGAAATACGTGGAAAATCTGGAGAATGCCGACCGCGACCTGCAATTTACAGTCCTCACCGAATCAATCAAGCTCTGGCAGACGGATCACCTCGGCTTCAGCAGACCTTCTGGGTGGGAGAACATGAATGAGGTGTTAATGGATATGGGCTTGTTAACCGGACTGATGGATTTGGAAGGATCTTTCACCAATGATCTCATCCCCTGAAAATGCCCTTCAGGTCGAAAACCTTGGGGTCATCTTCAACGATGCCAGCGGCGTGGTGCATGCCCTGGATGATCTATCCTTTACACTGCCGCCCAACGCGTTTGTTTCCCTGATTGGGCCCTCAGGCAGCGGCAAAAGCACCCTCCTGCGCGTCCTTGCCGGGTTGGTGCCTCCCACGCACGGTGCCTATCAATTCAATACAATTCAACCCAAGGTTGGTTTGGTCTTCCAAAAAGCTAACCTCATGCCCTGGCGCAGGGTGCTGGATAACATCTGTTTGCCCCTGGAACTGCAGGGAATTCCCAGGGATTCTGTCAGGCGGCGAGCGCAGGAACTGATCCACCTGGTCGGGCTGGATGGTTTCGAACAGGCTTACCCTCGTGATTTGTCCGGTGGGATGGCGCAGCGAGTTTCGATTGCCCGGTCATTAATGCACGATCCGGATATCCTTTTACTGGATGAGCCTTTTGGATCGCTGGATGCCCTCACCCGGGAGCGGATGGGGGACGAACTGCTGCACATCTGGCAGGCGCGCCGGAAAACCGTTTTGATGGTGACCCATTCAATCTCAGAAGCGATCTACCTTTCAGACCGTGTACTTGTCCTCTCACCTCGCCCGGGAATGATCGTGCTGGACCTGCCGGTGGACCTGCAGCGACCTCGAATCGCTGAAATGCGCTATATGCCCAAATTCAGCCAGCTGACCCATACCCTGCGCGATCACCTCCGTGAAGAAATTGAAGCATCAAACGGATAAATCCTTGCCGACCTGTCCGCCTGGTCAGGTGGGAAATAGTCAGCCGTCCACTTGACACCAGATTGTTTTAATATAAAATTCAGGGTGTAAAATCACTGGAATTCAAAGGAAAAAGGAGGCACGTTTTTTGGCTAAAGTTGTTGTACTTGTGAATGAAGTTCTGTATGAACGCGCCTCTGGAGCTCGATGAGTTAAGGTTCCCTTTTTGATCTAACGGCCGCGGGTGTGTTCATACCCGTGGCCTTTTTGATTTAATTCTAAATCATCATTGGTATCACTGGCTGTATCCATGGCGCGTATTTAATCCCGCGCTGTGAACAAGTACAACGAGATGGAAACCAACTGAGCATAACCCTAACCGGTCACGGATTGTTCGTGGCCGTTTTTTATTTAATTCAATACAAAGACATGGATGAGAAATCATCCTGAAGAAAGAGAAATTGATGAGAGCCAATATTGCTTTAACGAATTGCTTTTGTCTGACCATAGGGTCAGGACGCATGATCACAAAAAGAAGTCATAAATGTAAACATAAGGAAGTTTTACAATGCAAACTCAAAATCCCGATACCCAATTGGAAGGTATCGTTGTAAAGAAAAATTTAGGTCACTACGAAGTGAATTATGAGGATAAAAATACCACCTGTGTGCTCTCCGCTAACCTGTGGAAAGCATTTGAGACATCACATTCACCCGGCTATAGCCGCCAAAGTGTGGTGAAGGTCAATAAGGTCCATATGGATCCTGTTGCTGTGGGTGATATTGTGTCCTTTATCCCTGCGCCTGACGGCACTGGGATGATCCAGGACATACTGCCTCGGCGGAATTACCTGGCTCGAGCTTCGGCTAAACCAATGCCCGGTGCACATGCCTTCGAGCAGGTCATTGCGGCTAATATCGACCAGGTTGTACCTGTTTTTGCCGCTGCCAATCCTGAACCCAAATGGCATTTGCTGGACCGCTACATTGTTTCTGCAGAATCCTACGACATTCCATCGCTGGTTGTGATCACGAAAGTGGATCTGCTCAACAAAAATGATGCCTATTCTGAGCTGATGATAGCTGTCGAGCGGTACAGGCAGATTGGTTACGAGGTGATCCTGACCAGCGCAAAAGAAAAAGATGGTTTGGATGATCTTAAGGCAGCTCTGAAGGGTAAACAGTCTGTCCTGGTAGGTAAATCGGGTGTGGGTAAGACCACGCTCCTCAACACCCTGGAACCCGGTTTAGGGCTGCGGGTGAAGGCTGTTAATCAAACGACCGGGAAAGGCCGCCATACTACCACGCACCTGGAGTTATTCCCGCTGGCCATTGGCGGTGGGATCATAGATACGCCAGGTGTCCGTGAATTTGGTCTATATGACCTTGAACCGGAGGATCTCGCTTATTTCTATCCGGAGATAAAGCCGTTCATTGGTCATTGTAAGTTCGGCATGAGCTGCCAGCACGAAGACGAACCCGGGTGCGCCGTCCGGCAGGGCGTGATGGATGGCAAAATCAACCCTTACCGCTATAAGAGCTACCTTCGATTGAAAGCGGATCTGTGAGGCGGAAGATGCGGACCTATTTTGAAAATATCAACGCAGATTTCACCTGCAAGCACTGTGGTGCTGTCGTGAGTGCCCGGCAAGGTCTTTCAGGTGTCGTTAACCGAAACCACTGCCCTTACTGCCTGCATTCACGCCACCTGGATCTGTTTGAGGCTGGTGACCGGTTGAGTGCCTGCAAAGCCCTGATGGCGCCAGTTGGACTGACCCTGAAGAAAAGCCGGGATAAATATGCGAAACAATCCGGAGGCGAGCTGATGCTGGTGCATCTATGCAGCGGATGTGAACGGATTTCGATCAATCGCATTGCTGCAGATGATGACCCCAAAAAGGTTCTGGAAATGTTCGAGAAAGGACTTGGGGAAATGCGGGGTTTCATCATGCGGTGTGAGCGTGAGAATATTCACATTCTCCAAACCGGCGATCGATGGTTGGTTCATTCCAGGTTATTTGGTTCGGATTTCATCGAAAGAAAAGAAGAAATGGAGATATTGATGACAATTTAAGAACCCAATTTGATTTGTCGTAAAGGCTGACCTGCGCATCTATACTCCGTAGGAATCAGGTCAGCCTTCTGCTAGGGTGGAGACGGGGCTCCACCCCTAACTGCACGCTTCGGATATTAATTTCCATCGGGACAGATATTGCTTGTTGTATTGTCACATCGGTTACCTCGAATCAATCCATGACCTGCAACCCTCTTCCATATTATAATTAGCCATTATGAGGCTTTCTTATGAAGAAGTAGAACATATCGCTGAGCTGGCACGCCTGAATCTGACGGAAGACGAAAAGCGAAAATTCGCGGAGCAGCTATCTGATATCCTGGATTATGCATCAAGGCTCGACAGCCTGGATACCAGTCACATCCCACCTACAGCAAGCGTGCTGGATATCTACCTGCGCCTGCGTGAGGATGAATCCCAACCCGGGTTATCCCGAGACCAGGTTTTAGAGAATGCGCCTGCAACAAAGGAAAACCAATTCAAAGTCCCGCCGGTTTTTGGTGAATAGAATGCCAGATCTAACACAGCTAACGATCAGTGAAGCCCTTACAGGTCTTCGCAGCAGGGATTTTTCCAGCCAGGAGCTGACCGCTGCTTATATACAGCGGATTGAAGAACTCGATCCCAAGATTCATGCCTTCATCACGCTTACACCAGAGCTGGCATTTGAGAAAGCTGGTATTGCCGATCAAATGCTTGCCGCAGAAGACAGGGAGCTTCCCCCATTATTAGGGCTGCCAATTGCAGTCAAAGATGTTTTATGCCTGGCAAATGTTCGCTGCACCTGCGGTTCAAAAATCCTGGAAAATTTCATCCCGCCTTATACAGCAAGCAGTGTGAGTCGATTGCTGGATGCGGGGGTCGTACCGCTGGGCAAGACCAATACCGATGAATTTGCGATGGGCTCTTCCACAGAAAACTCAGCTTATGGTCCAACCCGTAACCCCTGGAATTTTGAGCATGTCCCGGGAGGTTCCAGCGGAGGCAGCGCGGCAGCGGTTGCAGGTGGTATGGCACCGGCTGCCCTGGGGACTGACACCGGCGGGAGCGTTCGCCAGCCTTGCGCGTTCTGCGGGACAACCGGCATTAAACCAACCTATGGACGTGTCTCCCGGTACGGCTTGATCGCTTATGGCTCTTCATTGGACACGGCAGGGGTCATTGCCCGGAACGCGGCGGATACAGCGCTGCTCTTCCAACATATGGCAGGGTTTGATCCATTGGATGCTACCAGCGTTAACACCCCCGTCCCGACTTATCAACTACCGGACTCTCCTGATCTTCATGGATTACGAATCGGCGTTCCGGATGAATACTTTTTACAAGGGATTCAACCTGAAGTCGAAAGTTTTGTTAAAGCGGCGGTAACACAGTTGGAATCTCAGGGTGCTGTGCCCGTACCGATCAGCCTGCCCTACACTGAATATGCCCTGCCGGTCTACTACATCATTGCACCCGCAGAAGCTTCAGCCAACCTGGCGCGCTATGACGGTGTGCGGTTCGGCCCCCGCCTGGGGACAGAAGAGGGACTGCAGGAGATGTTCAAGCAAACCCGCGGGCAGTTGTTCGGATCGGAAGTGAAGCGCCGAATCATGCTGGGCACATATGCCCTCTCTGCCGGGTATTACGAGGCTTTTTATGGTAAAGCCCAAAAAGTACGCACCCTCATCAAAGAGGATTTTATCCGGGCATTCGAAGATGTGGACGTGATTGCTGCACCGGTTGCCCCGACCACGGCATTTAAGTTTGGGCAGCATAGCGATGATCCCCTGGCCATGTACCTGGAGGATATCTTCACGCTGCCGGCAAACCTAGCAGGCATCCCCGGGCTGGCTTTCCCGGTAGGGTATGATAAAAATGGATTGCCAATTGGCATGCAGTTGATGGCACCCCCCTTTAAGGAAGACCTGCTGTTTCGGGTGGGTCATGCCTATCAACTGGCAACAGAATGGCATAATAAAAAGCCCTCATTACCGACGATGGACAATCAACTAAAATAATAGATATCACCAGCAAAGGAGATACTTCTGTGGATAAACCCTTAAAAATCGTGATCCCCATGGCAGGTTTTGGTACCCGCTTGCGTCCCCTCACCTGGAGCAAGCCCAAACCCCTGGTATCGCTGGCCGGGAAAACCGTTCTGGATTACGTCTTGGACATGTTCCGTTCTGTCCCCCACTTCGGCAGGGCAGAATTCGTGTTCATCCTGGGCCCAATGATGGGTGATCAAATCCGGGAGCATATCGCCAAGAACTACCCCGATTGGCATGTCGACTACGCTGTTCAGCCGGAGATGAAAGGCCAATCCGATGCCTTCTGGCAGGCGCGGGAGTACATCCATGGGCCAATGTTGATGGCATTTTCAGATACCCTGATTGAAAATGATTTCTCTTTCCTTGACATGGAAGAGAAAGACGCTGTTGCATGGGTCAAGCCTGTGCCAGACCCGCGCCGCTTCGGTGTGGCAGAAGTGAATGCATCAGGTGAGGTCACCAAACTGACGGAAAAGCCAAAAGACATGAGCAATAACCTGGCAGTCGTAGGATGCTATTACTTCAAAGAGGGCGAAGATTTGATCTCAGCCATCGAGGAACAGATTGAGCGTAAGATCTCGCTCGGGAATGAATATTACATGGCTGATGCCATTAACATCCTGCTGGATCGCGGCAAGAAAATGAGAACTGAGAAGGTCGATGTCTGGCTCGACGCTGGCACGCCTGAAGCGCTCCTGGAAACCAACCAATTCCTGCTGGAACACGGCCGAGATAATATGGATATGATCAACGATTACGTTAATACGATCATTATCCCGCCCGTGAACATTCACCCAAATGCCAGGGTGAGTCAGTCCCTGTTAGGCCCGCATGTGTCTTTGGGTGATGGTGCGGTCATTCAGAGCAGCATTATTAAGAATTCGATCATTGGGGAAGGCACCCATATCACGAACAGCATGCTGGAGACTTCCATCATAGGTCATAATGTGACCGTCTCCGGTCAAACAGGGAAGCTCAATTTAGGAGATAATTCTTGGGCGGTTAAATGACATGTAAAGTAGAATGTTATGCTGGGTCATCCTATCCGGAAAAACCCCGAGCCTTCGATTGGGATGGCCAGCATTACATCGTAGAAGAAATCCTGAACCAATATCGAACACCTGAAGGTATTGGTTTCGTGGTCCGCTGCAGACCGGGCGAGTCAATATTCACCCTGTTCTACGAAATCTCGGAAGAAGTATGGCAGATACGACCTGAAAGTTCGGTTATGATTAGTGAAGAATCTCACCAAAATTAGACATCAAGGAGAATAAATGCCCAAGAATTACTTGTCTCAAAAAGTATCCGGCCTGCGCCCTTCAGGAATCCGGAAATTCTTTGATATTGCCGCAACCATGGAGGATGTGATCTCCCTGGGGATTGGGGAACCCGATTTCACCACCCCCCAACCGGTTATCGATGCCGGTATCCGCTCCCTGCAATCAGGAGAAACCCATTACACCTCCAATCACGGCATTTTACCCTTGCGGCAGGCGATTTCTGAGCATTTAGAAAAGCTTTATGGTATCCAGTACAACCCGGTCGATGAAATTATCGCCACGGTTGGTGTATCCGAAGCCTTATACCTGACGTTTACAGCGCTGCTTGACCCTGGCGATGAAGTGATCATTCCCACCCCCTGTTTTGTTTCCTACCAGGCGGAGGTCATCCTGGCTGGCGGTAAACCAGTCGAGATCTACACCACAATGGAAGACGATTTCGAGCCCAATCCGGATGTTATCGAAAAAGCGATCACACCAAAAACCAAGGCGATTCTCTTGGGCTACCCCAATAATCCAACTGGGGCTGTGGTCAGCCGTGAAAAGCTCGAGGCGATCGGGAAAATTGCCGAGAAACATGATATCGTGGTGATCTCCGACGAGATCTATGACCGCTTAGTTTATGGGCATGAGCATGTTTGCTTCCCTGCACTGCCAGGGATGCAGGACCGCACCATCTTACTGGGTGGCTTCTCAAAAGACTATGCCATGACGGGCTGGCGGATTGGTTTTGCTGCCGGACCAGCAAGCCTGATCAACGGGCTGGTGCGAATCCACCAGTATTCTGTCATGTCAGCACCGACCATTTCACAATACGCTGCATTGGAAGCGCTAAAAGTTGGTGAACCCTACGTGCAGGATATGCTGTCAGAGTATGACCGCCGCCGCAAGTTGATCCACCAGGGGTTGAACGACCTCGGCTTACCCACATTTGAACCACATGGCGCTTTCTATGTCTTCCCCAGCATCCACAACACCGGGTTATCTGACGCTGAATTCGCTGAAAGGCTGTTAATGGAAGAACGGGTGGCAGTTGTGCCGGGTTCCTCATTTGGCGATGCTGGGCTTGGTTTTGTGCGCTGTTCCTATGCCACCAGCCATGAAAAGATTGAACAGGCGTTGGAGAAAATTGGTCATTTCCTGAAGCAATTATGATCATAGGGAAAAGACGCTCAAAAAGCGCCGCAAATCAAATTTATCGTGTCTATTTATCCATACACTGAAGGTTCGAATGAAAACCGGTTATACAGCTGATATCGGCCTTGAAGTTCATGCAGAACTTCAAACAAAATCAAAAATGTTTTGTGCCTGTCCGATCGTTGACCTGACCCAGGCTGAGCCGAACACTGCGGTCTGCCCGGTTTGCGCCGGGATGCCGGGCTCCCTTCCGGTGGTGAACCAGCAGGCCGTGATGGCTGGCCTGCGAGTGGCACTCTCCCTCGAATGTGAAGTGATGGGTACCAGCCAGTTTGCCAGGAAGAATTATTTTTATCCTGACCTGCCCAAAGGCTATCAAATCTCCCAGTATGAATACCCACTGGCCATTACAGGTCACTTGCCTGTCCGGACGGATGAAGGCTGGATCAATGTACGCATCCGTCGCGTGCATCTTGAGGAAGATACTGCGAAATTAACCCATATCCAGGCACCCAACGGCGAATCCCATTCCCTGGTTGACTTGAACCGCGCGGGTATCCCCTTGCTGGAAATCGTTTCAGAACCCGACATGCACACCATCAACCAGGTGCGCGCCTATACCCGGAGTTTACGCACCTTGCTGCAGTATCTTGGGGTGAACTCCGGAGATCTTGAAAAAGGTGTGATCCGCTTTGAAGCAAATGTCTCCCTTCGCCCTGTAGGCTGCCCTGATCTGGGCACCCGGGTAGAGATCAAGAACCTCAATAGTTTCCGCATTATGACCGGTGCGATTGCTTATGAATTGGAACGCCAGAGTATATTGTTGGACGCCGGGGGCGTCGTCCAACAGGAAACCCTGGGCTGGGATGAAGCAAACCAGGTCACCCTTTCCCAACGCAGCAAAGAAGAAGCCCACGACTACCGCTATTTTCCGGAACCCGACCTCCCTCCCCTGGTGATCACTCCCGGGATGATGTCAGAAGCCCGTGAGAACCTCCCTGAAAGACCCGACCGCCGCTTCAGGCGCTATGTGACGGATTTTGGTTTAGATGCTTACCAGGCAGACCTGTTAACCGATGAAAAAGCAGTGGCTGATTTCTTTGAGTTGACCCTCACGTCGATGGCACAGCCCGATCCCACCCTTGGGGCAAACTGGATACTCGGAGAACTTTTTGGGTGGATGAACCTCAGCGGTCAGTCAATTGAAGAGATCCCGGTTTCACCCAGGTCCCTGGCTGGTTTGCTGGACCACTTACAGGGGAATGTTATCAATGCCGCCACCGCGAAAATCGTGTTCAACGAGATGCTGCAAACAGGAAAAGAAGCCAGCGAGATCATTCGAGATGAGCACCTGCAGCAGGTCACTGATCAAGACGACCTTGAAAAACTGGTAAAACGCGTACTAACTGACCACCCCGAACAGGTAAGTGCATTTCAAAATGGTAAAACCGGCTTATATCATTGGTTCTTCGGACGGGTGATGCAGGAAAGCGGGGGCCGTGCAGACCCAATCGTTATCCGGAAAATCCTGGATGAGAACCTGAAAGTATAAATTCAACCCCGACTGACAAACGCTGGCTCAACCGGTTTTTATCAATAAGTGAGTCCGTCTGATGATTCATTTTAAAGATATCACATAAAAAAGCACAACATATCCCCCGTTTGATCTGACAGGACAGGATCCAAAAATTTTCCGGTTCTCTCAATATTAACTGACTGGCGTTTTTAGTGGGATTTAAACCTGATTAACCCGTTCTCTTAATGCCTCCAAGCGAACATCCGTCAGGCCAGGCATAGCATGCATAGCATAGGTTACGCCGCTGCCTTCCATCACAAGAGAAGCGGAAACGCTGCCATGCAATGCAGCTTCCAATGGATCATATTTCTGGCGGTAACCCGTCAGGAATCCCCCGGCGAATGCATCCTCAGCGCCAGTGGGGTCAGTAATTGCGACCGGGTAATTGGGAACAATCCATCGCTTTGCTTCAATCCGGTCGTACAGGTAGTATCCCCAGTTTTCGGTCTGAACCAGGATAAATTCCGGGCCGAAATCCCCCAGGACCCCCATCATCTCCCACAAGTCAGTCTGGCGGCCCTGGAACAGCCGGCGCAGATCCATCTCCCCAACAATAAATGCTGTAAGTCCTGATAGCAAATTTGGAATCTCCTCCCAAAATGATGGCGTCATGACGCCAGGAACGGGTGAGAGAGTGATCGTGGTTGCCTGACCCTGGTGGAAAATGGAAGGTAAGATCGAATGAGAAATAAAATCAATCGGGCAAATATGCACAGCACTGGCCTCGAGGAAGTGCCGGGGGATGTCGGATATCTTAATCGTTTGGTCTGAGGGTTCTGAACGGCTGCTGCGGTTTGGTTTTTCGCCATTATAGCCCAGCAAGTCCAACGGATACGGCAAGCCCCGGTCTGCAAAGTGCTGAACCGGATTCTGGGTATGGGTTGTTGTGGCGTCTTTATGGGCTAAAAAACGCCGCATATCAACCGGTTCAGGTGATTTGACAACACCAGACAGATCGAATTCCAATTGCTTGAAAGGTTCAAGCCAATCAAAAGGAAATTCGCGATTCACTTTGGTTAATAGGCCTGCGGTCTCCCCCCAAACAGACAAACCCACTGCTGCATACGCCAGGTTCCCACCTAAAACATCCACCCGGGCTGGTCCGGCGATGGGCAGGATGGTATCCCGGTTAAGGCAGCCAGCGATCACAAATCGGGGAAAATCATCAGACAAGTCCGGGATCATTCCGCAGCCTTACCAATCATCTCAATTAGCTGCTTGCGGTAGGAATCAATGTCGGGCAGTTCTTCAGGAGGCTGCATATCCAGGCTCTGCAGTTTTTCAACAATGACTGATGCAACGACCAGGTTGCGGTACCATTTCCGGTCGCTGGGGACAATGTACCAGGGGGCCCAGGGCGTGCTGGTTTTGCTGAGCATAGCTTCATAGGCGTGTTGATATTTTCCCCAGTGACTGCGTTCTTCCAAATCTCCCGGGTTGAACTTCCAGCGTTTGTGTGGCTCTTCAATCCGTGCCAAGAAGCGCTCTGCCTGCTCGTTTTTGCTGATATACAGGAAGAATTTTAAGATCGTCGTCCCCTCATCAGCCAGCAATTTTTCAAAGGCATTGATATGATCATATCGTTTTTCCCAAACGGGTTTTGGAACGAGCTCATGAACACGCACCACCAACACATCCTCATAGTGTGAGCGGTTGAAGATCACAATTTCACCGCTTCCGGGAGTATGGGGATGAACCCGCCAAAGGTAATCATGATCGAGCTCACGGGGCGTTGGCACCTTGAAATTCGCAACCTTGGTGCCCTGTGGATTAACATCACCGAAAACATGTTCAATCGTGCCATCTTTGCCAGCTGTATCAATCCCCTGCAGGACGACCATCAGCTTCTGTTTATGCTCTGCAAACATAACTTCCTGAAGATCACGCAGGGTTTTATTATGTTCCTTGAGTAACTTCTTGCCGTCCTTTTTGTCCATTTCGCCTTCGTAACGGGTTTCGAAATGATCCAAATCAACTGTCATATCAGGTAAAATCCGGTATCGTTCCATGACGCATCCCTTTCATTGGTGAATTGATCTTATTATAGCTTAGCGCACTAAAAACACCCGCTTTTCTCCCCAAATTATCAAAACTTATTTTATATTTTGAGTTCGCTGAAAGATTGGTTGATGGGTCCGAAATAACCCTTGCCCCCGTTTAAAGTGAGTGCTGTGACGGATGCCGGTCTGATCCGCAATCGCTGGAAATGATCCAGGGACATCCCCAGGAAATATGCCACAGCCAGGCGGATCACATCGCTGTGCGATACACAAACCACCAGGTCCTTTTCGGCAAACCGTTCACTTAATGAAATCAGCCCATTCACAACTCGCTCCTGTGCATCTACAAATCGTTCGCCATCCGGGAATTGGAATTCGCTCGGTTTTTCCTGGACAGTATTCCAAAATCGCCCGCGTTTAAGCTGTTTGATGTTCTTCCCAGCCCACTTGCCAAAATCAATTTCGATCAGTGCCGGTAAAATTTCCACTTCTAAATGATGGCTTTGGGCAATGGGCTGTGCTGTTTCCTGCGCCCGTTCGAGAGGGCTGGAAAATACCGCTTTGACGGGCATTGTCGAGAATTCTTCTGCCAATCTGCGAGCCTGGGCTTGACCGTTTTCATTCAGATGCACATTAGCCAGCCGCCCAGCCAATTTATTGCGCAGCATATCATTTTCGCCGTGGCGAATTAATAGAATATCAACCATGTTGTGCTTCTCCTGCCTCTTTATTGAGGTCGGCCAGTGCTTTGGCTTGCGCCGCTCGCCAGCGTTCGACTCGCTCTTTAACCTGGGCTTCATAACCCTGATCAGATGGCTCAAAAAACACTTTGCCCAACTGTGATCCAGGGAGATAATGCTGGGGGGTCCAGTGACCGTCGTGGCTGTGAGGGTAATCATATCCCTGCCCATGTCCCAACCCTTTGGCATCCCGGCTGGAATCCATCAAATGGATTGGAACAGGTCCAACGCCATTAGCCTCGATTTCCTCAATTGCCTTAAAATAAGCCAGGGCAGAGTTCGATTTGGGAGCCGTAGCCAGGTACAGGGTCGCTTCGGTGATGGGAAAGACTCCCTCTGGTAGCCCAATGTATTCAAAAGCCTGGGCGGCAGCGTTTGCCACAACCAGCCCCATCGGGTCAGCCAGGCCAATATCCTCTCCGGCCAGGATGATCAACCTGCGGAGGATGAAACGTGGGTCTTCTCCTGCATACAGCATTTTCGCCAGCCAGTAAAGTGCAGCATCCGGATCAGAACCCCGTACAGATTTAATGAAGGCGGAGATGGTGTCATAGTGGGCATCATCATTTTTATCGTACATCAGGGCGCGCTTCTGGATGGACTCCTGCGCTGTGTCGAGGTTGATCTGGATCGTCCCGTTGCTGTCCGGTGGTGTCGTTTCCACAGCCAGTTCAAGGGCATTCAATGCGTTGCGGGCATCACCGCCTGCCATGTGCGTAAGGTGAGCTAATGCATCTTCCGCAAGTTTCACGTCCCGCTTGCCGTAGCCGTTTTCCAGGTCCGATAATGCATTCAGAAGAATTTTTTGAATATCCTCCTTTGTTAAGGAATGCATTTCAAAAATACGTGAGCGCGAGACGAGGGCTTTGATCACATCAAAATAGGGATTTTGTGTTGTTGCCCCGATCAGGGTCAGCAAACCGGTTTCCACATGGGGCAGTAAGGCATCCTGCTGGGACTTGTTCCAGCGGTGGACTTCATCGATGAACAGGATCGTCCTGCGCCGGTACAACCGGCGGCGTTCGACAGCGCCTGCAATGACCTTTCGAAGATCGCCAACCCCAGCCAATACAGCGGAAAGACTCTCAAAATGTGCCTTGGTCAGGTTCGAGATGACTCGTGCCAGGGTGGTCTTACCAGTACCGGGCGGGCCGTAAAGGATAATTGATGAAAACAGCCGGTCTGCCTGGATAGCACGCCGCAGCAGCCTTCCTTCACCGATGATGTGGTCCTGCCCAATAATTTCGTCCAGGGTTTTAGGGCGCATCCGGTCTGCCAGGGGAGCGGATTGTCGCAAATCTTCCTGCATGTTGTGGTCAAACAAGTCCATGCAAAAGATTCTACCATGCAGGCTCTAAAAATGGAACATTTGTGCGGTTGGTTTCAGACAGATGACAGAAGACGGAAGACAGAGAAAGGATAGGTGGCAGATTTCCAACCGGACAATAGCTCGTAGGTCAGGTTTCCAACCTGACAAAATTAATCTGAAAGCTGAAAAACATATGGAAAAAATTGAAGATAAATGACCGGCGATAAGCTACGAGCAACAAGCTCGATTTCTGTTACCGTCTACCTTATACCTGCTAACTACATCCTGTTACCGAATACCTGCTTGCCCCCCATTGACTATTCACCTTTCCTACATATCAACGCCCAGCCAGTTATTCAGCAGCGAACCGATCAAAAAGCTCAGGGCTGCCACACCCAGGCTGATACCGGCCATCTCAAGAAATCGCTTTCCGAAAGGCTCCGTCTTTGCCACCGAGATATAAAAATTAAACAGCGCAATGATCACAACAGATGATACAAGCGCGATTCCCAGGGCGATGAATTTATTATCCAGGAGCAAATAAGGCAGGATCAAAACTGCCACCGTCAGGATGTATGCAATGCCTGTGTAGATTGCAGCCCGGATGGGATTCTTTTCGGTTTTCTCCGAACTAGTGGAGAGGTATTCAGAGGCGGCCATTGACAGCGATGCGGCAATGCCGGTGATCAAGCCTGAAAGGGCGATGGCTTTTACATCCCGGAAAGCCAGGGTCAGCCCGGCCAGGGCACCTGTCAGTTCCACCAGGGCGTCGTTCAGTCCCAGCACGACAGAGCCAGCATACAGCAGGGTTTCCTCATCCAGCATGTCCAGTAGTTTGTTCTCGTGGGTGTTTTCATCCTGGATCACCTCCCGGGCTTCAGGGATCTCATCTGCGATCTTTTCGTAATTCACCTGGGCTTTCTCCTCGCCCAACTCCATCAGCTTGAAGCCAAACGTGAATCCAAACAGCCGGCTGATGGTCGTGTACAGCCAGATATTAAAGCGGTTCGGCTTGACAGCTTTGCCCGTATAGCCCTTCCAGATCTCGTAGTGACGCTTTTCATCATCACCGATCTCTTCCACGATCCTGCGATTTTCCGGGTCCTTGAGGATTTTGGCGATGTTGTGATAAACGTGGTATTCCGTGATCTCGTTCTTTTGGGCTGTGAGCAATTCCTGCCGGATTTCGGGAGAAAGTTCCATTGAACCTCCTTGTGTTTTGTTATTTTGGGTAATCATACCAGAGAAAAATCTAAGAACATGTAATTATTCAATAAACATTTTTATAAAATATTTCCCTTGAATTATTCATTTATTAGAAACAAAGGCTCACCGTCATTTGCACCTCCATAGATGATTCCATCCTTCACTGTAACCTCATTTATTTTTGATGTGTTTATGATGTCTGAATTAATTTTAAAATCCAGGATTGACTCATCCTCATACATATAGGCTAATATCGCTGGAAATAAATCTTGCAAAATGCTAATGTCATCATACTGCTCGTAGTCCTCGGTTGGCCACCTGATAGCAAGAAATGTTGCAAACCGGTCCTGAATATCTAGTCTTGTAATTTCTGAAATGGGATATCCGGTTAGGTCACCAAAACAATTTTTTGTTAGATAAGGTCCATGGTCACCGGCAATGATAATGATTGCATCTGGGTTCGTCTTGAGTATCAGTTCAATATCCAGTTTCATTTCATTATTAGCATTCGGAAGATTTTCTTGATAGGTTCGAATCGCATCAGAACTGCAACCTGGCTCCATCGCCCGCGCATGATCTGGCAAATCGGAATGTGAGTAAAAGAAAACTTTCCCTTTAGAAGTATCTCCCAGAACGGATCGCTTGGCTTTTAAATATTCTTCTTTTGGATGATTTTCAAAGATAATCTCGGGACTAAAATCACCTTTCAGGATTGATCTGATTATGATATTATCGGAACCAGTTTTTTTCTGATATCCCGCTGGAAATGAATTATCATAGCTTGAATTTATATTTCGAAAGAACCAATCATAAGTAAAAATCCCATAGGTTTGATATCCATATTTCTTAAATATCTCATGGACGACCCCATCGCCAGAGACTGCTCTTCTTGGATTGCCAAAAAACTGGGTTGAGATGTTCAAAACTCTGCTGATGGATTCGATAGTAGGGGAACCAATCGAGTAAATACCGGGATATATGACGAAACCTTGATCCACCAGATATTCTTCCTGGGCGGAATTATCAATACCATAACTGATCATTGTTTCTTTGGGGACGTAAGACTCATATATCAATAAATAAATGTTGGGTAAGGTAACCGGATCCTTATCGGATAAATAGGCAATTACTTTTTCTCTCTCGTTGATTTGGCCGGTTTCAGTTTTTTGGGCTTCGGCTTTAAGGGATATGAATTGAGAAATGCCGGTGAAAAGAAAATTGATCAAAATAATTGCATAAAGTATTTTTTTATATTTATCAGTATGGAGAAATTTCAATATAATAAATATTCCTACAAGGATTGATGCAGGTAAAAATACTCTTACATGGATAAACCACGGCAAATTATGACTTAATACTGCGATATTTGTTATCGTAAAAGAAAAAGCTATGCCTAGAGCAAATAATGTGTGCTTAGAACTTATCCGGCTGAATAAAAGGGGTAAACCAAAGGCAAAGACTGATGAAAGGATTAAGAAGAAGGCGTAAATCTTTACTATTTCAAAAACAGTCAAAATATTTAGATTGTTGATAATGTACTGCGTAACAGGCGTTAAAGGCAATAAAAGAAAAATAAGATCAACCTTCCTTAAATTCCGATGATTGATCCTGGGTGAAATTCCCTTATGACCTTGTTTCTTAGTGATGAATTGTCTTATCACATAAAATATGGATAGACATCCAATAAAGATCATCAGGTAGAAGGACATTTTGATGGCAAAATAAAATGATTTGCCCACTAATTCAAGTTCCAATAAAATTAAACCAAAAGAAAAACAACAAAGGGCTAAATATAATACCGGTAAAATAAGATTTGGTATGATGGAATTTGGATCAAATAATTGGTTAATTATTTTTTTCCCAGTTTTTCTGAATTTCTTTATCACGTTTCACCCATTTAAAGAAAAATCAAATTAAATATTTCTTATACTTCATAAGTGGTCAAGAGGATGTGAGGATTGATGATTTGACCCCAAAATATATGCCAATCTTTATAATAGTTCAACTTACAATATTTGACCAGTCAGAATCAGGAGAAGGCTTGCCCTGCAGAAAGATGGCATAAGGAACTGGCGACCGGACCAAGCTCATCTCCAATACTTGTTGTGATTCTCTATAAATAATCTGGATCTTGATTCTTTGCCACCCCAATCGCAGCCTGGCTGGCGACGGTCATCGCCCAAACAAATGACTCCGATTCCAGGATCAGGCTCAGCGCGATATTGGCAACCAGCGTGAACACCAGCAGCACAACCGGTAAAGCCGACGCCAAGGTGCGCACCTTCAGAAAATGCCTCACCGCGCGAACGAACCCCAACACGATCAACCCGACCAGGATCGCCATACCCAGGAACCCCAGGTGGAGCGTAATATCCACAAATCCATTATCGCCAATCATGACCGGGTACGCCCAGCCCAGGATATCTCTCAAACCCTCACGGAAACCTTGCAAGCTCCAGACCACGCCGCAACCATATCCCAGAACAGGTCGTTTCATGACAATATTCTCAAAAAGATACTGCCACATCGGTATTCGACCGGTTAAACTGGTGTTCCTGCCCAACAGCCCAAAGATGTAATCCAGTTTGAATAAAATGAGTGCCAGAGCAGCAAGAAAAACACCCAACAATAGGTAATAATGAACCCGTTTTAGATGCTTTCCCCAGCGCAGCCAGGCAGCCATCACCAGGCAAACGCCGGCTAAAACAGCGGCTGTTAAGATCCCCGTCGCTGAATCGGTTTTCACCAGCAGAAATACGCCAGCAACCATCATTGAGGGACAAACAAGCTTATAACCTAAACCAATATTTTTCCAGTCTAGGAGTTTCAGCAAGAAAACGGGTATTCCCAGTGCCATGAAACACCCTAAATAGTTGCGATGCCAGAAAATGCCATTCCAGGCACGGTGATAAAAGTATTCCGGCATCAGGCTGCGCTGCGGGAAGAGCAGCAGGCTGCCAAAATTCATGATGCACAGAGCAGCAAAGAACCATACCAGCATATCCAGCAGCCGTTTGGTACCCAATACCGCACCGGTGTAGACCGCTAACAAGGTGGTCATCAAAAGGACGGCTGCCTGGTATAAGGTAATTCGATATTCAATCGACCAGAGCGAGGACAGGCCTGCCAGAGTGACAAATAAGAAAACAGGCCAAACCGACTTGCCTGCCTTTAGAAGAGTTTTGAAATCATGCGCCCAAACCAATTCCAAAATGAACAAGAATAAAATATATCCCCATACTGACATCTCCAGGATTGCAAAGAACCAGTCGCAGGGAAGGTTCGGGGTGAGCCAATCAGAACTGCAGTTGACGCCATGGATGCTGAAAATAGAAATCGCATGGTAAAGCGTCATCAGCAAGAACAAACCGATTAATACACTTTTTCGAACTAAAGCTGTTTTATTCACTGAATACATTAATAGGCTCCCTTACCAAAAATAACCACCCATATGGTCCGGATCAAGATCCGGAAATCCAACCAGATTGAATAGTTTTCCACGTAATAGATGTCATCTTCTGTGTGCAGGTGCATCATCCGGTCGCTGCGCCCCTTAACCTGCCACCAGCCGGTGATGCCGGGCGGCACCGCCAGTCGCTTGCGCTGCCAGTGTTCATAATTTTCAACCAGGTAGGGGAGTTCCGGCCTTGGCCCAACCAGGCTCATTTCCCCTTTGATGACGTTGATCAACTGTGGGAGCTCATCCAAGCTGAAACGCCTGAGAAAACGCCCCACCGTTGTGACCCGCGGGTCATTCCGGGTTTTGTGGATCAGGTTCCCGTTTTCGTCCACTCGCTCAACCTGCCCGCGCAAGGTCTCCGCCTCCTTAACCATCGTGCGGAATTTGAGCATGGAGAAAATGCGACCGTTCTCGCCCACGCGTTTTTGCCTGAAAAATACTGGTTTGCCGCTGTCAACCAGAACCAGCAGCCCAGCTAATAATAACAGGGGTGAAAACAATAAGAGTGCAAAAAGGGATAGGATAATATCCAGGCCGCGTTTTATGACCCGTGAGTAATCATCAAGTGCCGGTGCACGTAAGCCGACCAATGGTATGCCAGCCATGTTTTCAACATAAGTTCTGCCCAAAGACAGGTCGACATAGTCCATCGCCACCCAAACGCCCAGGGGCAAATCCTCCAGGCAGGAAGCGATTGCCCCGATCCACCCTGATTCCCGGCGCGGAAAAGCAATAATAACATCGGTCGCGTTAACCCGCCTGACCTCATCCCGCACCAACTCACCTACTTTTTTGGCACCTTCCGGCCTTTCCTCATGGAAACCATCCTGTGAATTCATATCCAGGAGTTCAACCTGCTCAAGGTTTGTAGAAAGGCTGGCCAAAAGTTTCTTTTCAATAATTACGATCTCGGGGCTGAAACCCACAACGAGGACTCTCTGGCGTTGGTTGAGGGTTTCTTTGCGCATCCGGAAGATCAGCCGGAATACCAGCCGCCAGAGGATGCACAGTACATAAGCACATAACACCACCAGCAGGAAAAGCGCTCTTGAAAACTCCCGGAATGTGAGGAAAAGGATCCCAGCCTGGCTGATGGCGGCAACAAAGGCTGCATTGCTAAGCGCCGTCAGTTCATCAACAGCTTTGAAATTCCTTTTCGCATCATAGATCGAAAAAGCAGCCAATATGGCGACCCAAACCAAAGGGAATACAATATCCAGCCACAGCGGATACTGCACGGCCCCGGGGATCGTGGCAATGAACGGCAGTTGGTTCATCAGGATCCGAAAGCGGGACATCAGCTTCAG
Source organism: Anaerolineaceae bacterium (assembly GCA_016841445.1). Classification (GTDB taxonomy): domain Bacteria; phylum Chloroflexota; class Anaerolineae; order Anaerolineales; family Anaerolineaceae; genus Brevifilum. The sequence goes on along the minus strand of JAENZD010000002.1, from coordinate 401,010 downwards.
CGCGGCAAACACTGCCGCACCATCCACCAGGATGGAAAAAATCACAAAGTTTGTTGAAAACCGTCTTAACATCGTGCTTATCCCCTCTCTCTTCCAGTTGGGTTCAGCATGTCACAGGCCAGGCGGAAAGACCCTTTAAAACCCAATACCTGTATCCAGCATAGAATCCGGTGAACAAACCTGGCCTGAAAATCAAAGGCTGCGATTGCCCTAATAACTTCTGACTTCCTAATCATCATAGTGATATTATAAGTCTTTATGAATCCAATTTAGAGAAGAAAATTAAAAAAGCGATTCATAATTGACTTTTTCAAAGACGGTACATTTTCCGCCAATTGTAGCATCAACAATTTCCCTATTGTCATCATAAAACAATTTTCTTGCTATCTCAAATTCAATCTCAGATCGAATTAAATCAGGAAGCTGCCATTTAATGCCTTTAGGAAAATAGTTCGGGTGAAAATGACTTTTATCCTCTTCATACATCCTTATCTCCGTCTTATTGGGTGTCCCGGTCTCTGCATAATCATGATCAAGACCGACCAGAACAACTTTCTTAAAACCCATGGTGTAAGCTAATTGTAAGGCAACAAATGTCACTGTAGCCCCAAATACCATCGGCTTTGTCAAATCAGTTTGAAAAAAATCACTTAAGACATTTCTTGGCTTTAGATAAATGATCTCTCCACGGTATTTTTCAAAATGCTTTCGTTGATTCCAGTTGAGAAATTTTGGCATAGGCAGATTAGAAATATCTTCAGAAAACTGGTCAAGAACCAATCCATTAACGGCAACATAATAATTAGGCCGGAAAGCTGATTCTGGAAAATTTAAATAGATCCGGTTCATGCCAAAAGTAACTTCATCGGTTAATAAATCCAGGTTTGTCTTTGCCAGGCTTGGACCATTGGCAATGATGAAGCATCTTTTGCCTCGATGGATATTTTTATAGGACCTGATTCTCAACCGATTGGTTTTTGCAGTCCGGCTATATTGCCAATAAAGTGAATGCGGGATGTCCAAAAAACGTGTTTTTACTGCTGCATAGATGCGGTTGATCGTGATTTCCTCAAGATCAACCCGGCCAAATTTCGTCATATAAACGCCTTCTACTTGTAAATGAAAAACCCCACAATTCTTAATAGATTGTGGGGTCAATTCCAACAGAATCTTACCTATGGGACGCAAATCATGTTATTTCTCATTGCCATTACTCCGACCGCTGCCGCGAAAAGTCAAGCTGCTATCTGCCAAGGGTGCAGTCAACTCGGTATTACAAGTATTGCCTGCTTTGTAAATCCTTGCAATATCAATATCTTCGGGTAAAGCTGTGCCTGATAAATGGAAGGTGGCAGATCCATCCTCGCCAACCGTGAAATCAAGGAGTTCTACATTGCCTGCACAGGTGCCTTCAACACCAACAGACAGCGTATAAGTATCCGGGCGCATACCGGAGACTTCACCGGTGATGTTCCAGGAATCCTGACCCTTTACATAGTTGAAGATCGCATAACCTGCCGCATCCGGGTAATTTCTGCCTTCGTATACATAAAAATCAGCCCGGATATTTGCACGGGTATCCAGGGCGAAAGCTGGTGTGACAGTCACAGCTGAAAGTATGACAACAAATAAAATAATACTCGATTTTTTCATCTGTTTACTCCCTTTTCGAATAATAAATTCATCCTTGGTTGGCAGATTTGTATCTATTGATTTATATCTCAAGATACTTACCACTTTAATTATTAGTATAGCAGTAAAACCACTTGTGTTGGTTAAGAGGAATCTTAATGTTTTGATAAACCGGTTAGGTGAATTATTTCGCTGAAAATCGTCTTGAAATCACTTTTATCCCCTCTTATGACACTTTAGAATAAGTCTTTCACGGATGAGCTCACCGAGGATCAAAACCACAAAACGCGGGTTGTTCCAAAGGTAGCGCCGCCATAAGCGCCTGGGCTCCTGGATAAGGCGGAAGAGCCATTCCAATCCCAATTGCTGCATCCAGTGCGGTGCCTGCCGAACCATCCCGGCATGAAAGTCATACGCTGCGCCGACCCCAATCAACACCGCGTTGACCCTTTCCTTGTGCTCTGCCATCCATCTTTCCTGCTTCGGGCAGCCCAACCCGACAAACAGGATCCTAACACCTGACGCGTTGATCTGCTGCGTAATTTGATCGTCCTCCTCCGATGTCAGCGTTCGGAAAGGTGGGGAAATCTTCACGCCGATTTGTAAACCTGGAAACCGGGCGGTCATGTTTTCGGCGAGTTTTCGAAGTACCTCTTCCGTTGAACCCAGAAAACCAACGGAAATTGCTTGCTCGCTCGCTGCCGCCAGCACTGCCAACATCAGGTCTGGTCCGTAAACCCGTTCCTGACCATTAATTCCCTTCAAGCGCATCGTCCAGACTAGCGGCATCCCATCGGACGTGACCATATCCGCGCTGTTCAGCATTTGTTGGAATTCGGAGTGATCGTGGGCTTCCATGATCACATGGACGTTGGCTGCGCAAACGACCCGGCTTTCTCCCATCTCAGCCCACCGGATGATCCGGGCAGTCGAACTTTGATAATCTGTGCAGGATACATTCGTCCCCAGGATAGGTACTTTCATTTCTTGCCCTCCAGGACAGAAGTATAGATCTGCATCAAAGTCTCATAATGGGCATCCGGTGTCAGGTGCTCCAAATAATACTTGCGAGCATTCTTCCCCATCCGGCGTGCTTCCTCTGGTCGAGTCCATAGCCATCTCATTTTTTCAGCAAGGTCTTCCACATCACCTGGGGTCACCAGCAGTCCGGTGACACCATCCTGAACCAGCTCCTCGACAGCACCAATGCGAGAGGCAATAACCGGCACCCCGCAGGCATAGGCTTCCATAACTGTCCGGCTGAAAGTCTCATAGCATAATGTGGGATTTATCAAGAATCTGGCTTTTTGCAACATAGAAAGCATTTCATGGTGTTCAAGCCATCCAGGTGCACTGACATTCTCAAGCTCTTCAGAGTCGCGTTTGACCTCTGCATCCAGTGGACCCGATCCAATGATTTTGAGAGGGACAGCCGTATTGTCGGCAGCAGCTTCGAGGAGATGTTGAACACCCTTTTCAGGGGACAACCGCCCAACAAAGACGGCATAGTCTCCGGCATTTTTATCTTCTCCTGGGTCGGGTAAAAAATTTGGCACCACCCGGATTTTCTCTTCAGGGAGACCTGCCTGGACATACTTCCTTTTCGAGAATTCAGAAAGGCAGATACAAGTATCAACGCAGTCAACCCAGGTTTTTCGCATCCGGTGGTAGGCATTCATCATCGCAACTGCTGAACTTTCCAGATGGGAACCTCGGTAGCAAGCATGCACTATCCCTGGCCATGCAAAAGCTTTACTTCGACAGTCTTCACAGATTTGACTATCCCGCAGAAACAAACCATTGAGACACATCATCCGGTAATTATGCAAGGTTAAAACGACTGGGATGTTCCGACTTTTGCATGCATAAAAGACAGATGGAGAAATTAACGGGAAGGTATTTTGAAAATGAACAATGTCTGGTTTTTCATTTTGCAGGAGTACCTCAACATCTCGAAAAGACCGTTTTGACCAGATCGTGTTCATTCCCAGGTTGATTTTTTGCCAAAGATTGTAATTTCTGATTTCTGCATTGTTCCGCGTATACCGGATCACAGTTTGCCCATGACATTCCAGCAGATCTGATTCCGCTTTAAAGCAAACATCCTCCCCGCCAGTGATCTGATAAAAATTATGCGCCACCAGGATTTTCATGATCTCACCTGATCAAGAAGAATTTGTGATAGACGAGTCTCAAATTGCTCATGAGTAAAATGTGTTTTCATTCGCAGATATCCCGATTCCCCCATTTCCCTTGCACGGTCCCGGTTGGATAACAAATCAGTTATCGCTATGGTAATCTCGGCTGGGGTTGGTTTCACGCAGTAGCCATCCAGTCCATCCCGTACAACTTCGGGTGCAGCACCATACTTGCTGGCAATCACAGGCAGATGATAGTGCCATGCTTCAAGATAGACAATCCCGAACCCTTCCTCATCCGAAGGTAAAATAAACAGGTCTGAAGCCTGATAATTCTCGCACAGAACCTGCTCGCTGACTCCCCCTGTAAAAGTGACAACAGCCTCCAAACCAAGGCTTTTGCTCAATTCTTCAAGTTCCGTCTTTAAGTCGCCATCGCCGACGATAGTGTACCTGGCCATCGGAAAGGACTTTATAACATCCGGTAGAGCCAAGATTACTTTATCAATATTTTTGTATCGTGCGGCAGTGCTCAGCCTGGAGACCGATAAAAGTCGAAAAATGCAATGAGAATCATCAGCTGTTTGTCTTGTAAACAATCTTTTTAAATTGATTGCAGGGGGAAGTGTTGAAAATTTTTCATTAATTATTCCATAAGTCTCAAGCATTTTACGAGTAGTAAAGTCGCTGATGCTAATAATTTTGTCAGCTAGATGGGTAACAACCCATTTTTTTATCATTGAAGGTTTGTCCCACACTTCATAACCATATACACATATTATTGTTTTGGATTTCCTTGAAATTAGCGCACTGATAAGTAATAACGGGTACAACAATACGTGATCCAACAAAATCCGATCATAGTGCTGGCTGAGGATCTCACGAATAAAAGTCATAAATGTTCTGAGTTTGCTTCTGCTAAAGCCCAGCATGTTAATGTTAGGAAAATGCTGCTCTAATTCGTTTTGATGGTCCCATAATGAGATCACGGTAACCTTTTCCACACTACCGGAATCAACAAGGTGGGAGAGCACCCGGAGTACCCGCTGGTTAAATTTCTCAATCCCCCCCTTCGCGTGATAAATTCCCAGGGCAACCATCAGGATCTTCATTTCTTTTGAACCCTGATCAGAAGATTCTTGGTAGGAATTTTTGGCCGAGTTGCACCTTCGCCCAACGCAAACAGCCAATGAAGTATCCTTAAATAAATTTCTCTGCCATAACCTAACAGCGTGGTAGCGTTCCAGGCGGGATAGATTGTTATTTCATCCATGCTGAGATCAGATGCTGAAAGCAAGTCTATTGCTGATTGTTCTGTCAATCCGAATTCATGGGTTAGATCATTGTAACGATGATAGTTCCCATAAATCGACCCCATATTGGGCGTTTGGATGACCATTGTCCCACCACTCTTTAATCGGGTTAATACGTTTGATAGAAAATCCACAGCAAATTCTTTTGGAACATGCTCTATCAAATCCATCACAAAAATAAAATCAAACGATTTTCCTGGCATATAATCGACGATGTCCAATGCATTGAATCGGATTACAAAATCCAGTGACAGCTGGTGCGCAATGCTGACATTTTCTTCTGAAAGATCAAATCCTGAAAGGTTTTGATAACCCTTCTCTTTCAAGAACATGAGGAGTGAGCCTTCGCCACACCCAATATCGAGGATCGCAGCATCCTTGTTATCAGGCAGCCATTTCCCCAGGGTACGTTCAAAAGATTTAAACATTACCTTCCGTGCATTGGCATCCTGTACTGTTGGGCGTTGTAAAATGGTATTGTATTTTTCAAGAACCTTTTCGGAAGTCGATTTCATTACGCGATCCTCCTTCGGGCTAACCAGAATAACATCACAGTTGCTACCGTTTGCCCGATGATCACACTCCAAACAGCCCCAAGGATTCCCCAGGAATGAATGAACAGGAAAGAGGTCAGGATGTTCGTGATTGACCAAACAATCCCAACAATCAGCAATGCCTGGGGCTTTTGATAAACCCGGATCAAAATAGACGGTCCGAGGGATAAAGCCGAAATCATCGGAACAATGCCCAATAAGGGAATCAGGTCAATGTATGCCTGGTACTTTCCGTCGTAAAGCAGTAATTCCAGCGGACCTCTTAGGAACCATAACATTCCAAAATACCCTGCTGCCAGTGCAGCCGTCACCAGCGTGATCCATCGTCCCCTTTTACGGATCGTTTCAACCTGGTTGGATTGTATTTGGGATGCAAAGGACGGTAAAAACAAAAACGAAAGCCCGGAAATGATAACAACCATCGGCTGGTTGAAGTTCTGCAGGACTTTGAAGGCAGCGGCTTCTTCCAACCCCAGGAACGAGCCAGTGATAAAGAGCTGGATTTGAATGGCCAGCGATACCAGCAAGCCGTTGAGCATGATCCATTTGCCATACTGCCAGTTGTGTGTCAGCACCTCCCACAGGTTGTGTTTTTCTCTCCCTTTATGGCGCTGGGTAAAAATGAAAAACATGGCTGATGAAAGGGCTGCTGCCCCGACCATGATGATATACACACTGGTCGATCCAAGCTCGAAGACCTGCCGGGCAATGAACAGGATCACCAGGAGGAAAATCGCGTATTGAAGGCTGGTCAGCGCCGCCAACAAGGGTTTCTTCAGGAAATAAAACGACCGCCTGATCAGCCAGGGCAGCAGCAAGAAAGGCGTGGCCGCACCCAGGAAAACAAATAGGATATTCAATGTGGCCGGTTGAATCAGGTTGTGAAAAATGAGGATGACCGTGATGAGCGTTAATCCAATGGCTGCAGTCAATAAAAAATGGAGCTTCGTTTGGACACGGACATAATCTGTTTTAAATTCAGGATAATTCGCAGGCCCCAGCACGTTCATGGGTTCGCAGATCAAGCCGTTGTGGAGCTGGTAAAAAAAGGACATAAGCGCATAGGTCACCGAAAAAGCCCCGAAATCAGCCGGGTCAAGCCATCTTGCCAGGAAAATTAATAAAAGAAAATTCGCCCCGGAATAGATGACCTGGTCTGAGATGCTTACCAAACCTCTGCCAGCCCATTTCTTAATTTGACCACCGCTCAATTCGGGATTTTTCATTGTGTATTTATACAATCAATAAGATGTTCTTATCGCAATTCACGTTTTTTTTACTTTCCCTTACTGAGGGTGATTATAACAGACAACACACCTTCACACCTAAAGGACAGGGTATTCCTCTGCTCCCTACGCTTTTGCTGGTGTCCCATGGTTTTCGCTGGTGACCTCACCAGCGAGAGACCAGCTTTAACATAGAGGTTAGGTTGCTTTCACACCATCCAACCCTTTTTCATCCGGGTTTACAGGGCTGCCTATTTCCCCATGCCCACCCAACCCACCTCAATCTCGCCATGCGCGCCTAAGCGCTCACAAAGCTCCCCGGTGTGCTGCATGACGTGGCGGATGTTATAGAACTGCAGCTCAAGCTTGTTTAACGGCAGCCAGTAAAAGCCCGATTCCCCTTCCAAATCCAGCGCATCCACCTTTTCATCCACCTGGTCCAGGCAAAGCTCCAGGTATTCCAGCACTTCCGCTTTCGTGTAGGGCTGCTGGCCTTCAGGCAGGGGGTTGAACCCCTGGAATTCATCGATATGCTTCTTCCACGGGACAAAATCAGCTTCCTTTGGATGCAGGTAGAAATGGGTATAGATGATGGTATGGTATGCCACCCGCCAGAAAGGATTCTTGTAGCTAGTGTACAACCACATCGACTCGGGGCATTTTTCAATGGCCTGCCTTAGCATCGCCAGGGATGCACGGTATTGGGATTTGATCACGCTTTTTACAGACATGAATCCTCCTCATTTCATTGATTACTTAAAGACACATAAAACCAACAAATGCTATTCAAGCTCTTCTTTCCCGGTTTTCTTTGCTTTGAACAGCGGCGTTTTCTGCCCGATCAGCCACAATATCAGCCAGACCAAAAGGGCGGCCACAAAGACGCCGGCATACTCGATCAGCGGGATAGAGATCAGCTCATACAGCTTCCCGACGCCGCGCTGGCTGTAGACTACGACCACACCTGCGGTATACCCGCCCAGGATCAGCCAGTGCACCCATTTGGGAACTTTCAGCCCATGCTGCTGCGTTAGCACGAAGACGCCTAAAAAGCCAAAGAAGAACATCGGCCACAGCCCGTTGCCCTGGTAGATCGCCACGAGGGTGCCGTGCAGGGTCACAAAAGATTCCAGGAAGACCGTCCAGGCGCGGCTGTTATGCACCTTGGTATACAGCAGGCTGCCCTGCAGGATCAGCAGGAACATGTAGAAAAAACCGATCAGGTGACCGCTGGTATTCTCCATCGGGTGATACCAGAAGGTGTAAATCACCGCCCAGGCGATGTAGTAACCGTGGTAGCGGCGAACAAACGAAGTAATGGATTTTGAGAAGGGGATTTTCTTGCCCCAGAACAGGCCCCGCCGTGGGATCTCCATCAGCAGGATCAGCACAAGCATGATGATCACCGAGACCTGCGAGCTCCAGATCGAGACGTCCTGCGCGATCCCGTCGTACCAGATCTGTGTCTGGACGAGGTGCGCCACGATGAAAAAGGCGTTGATCCCCAGCGCGGCAAGGGCATATTTGTTCAAGCCGCCCGAGAACTTGGTTTTGTTTTTCTGGGCGAGGTAGAAAACAACCCAAAAGGAGATTTGGTGCGCCAGGTACAGACCCCAGGCCGTGAAGCGCGACCAGAAGGTCGGATCAGGCCGCTTCCAGAAGTACCAGCTTGCGCCCTGGTCGGGGGTGAAGCTGCTGGTATCCAGGAAATCCGCCGTCCACCAGATGATGAGCGTGAAAACCAGGCTGAAGGCAACCCCAGCCCAGAGTGCGGTGCGGTCCTTAATTGTTTTTTGCATATCTCCTGCTCCTTATATCCTGTGGTCTATTAAACGATGTCATAATTTTATCAGACTGTTATGCTGAGTTAAATCTCATTCTCGAGATGAGATGCCTGAAGCTTTCGCCTTTCAAGACATGCCACAAGAAAGTCTTTGTAAATTGAAATAAGTGCTAAAATTGTAAAAGCTCCAATTAACTTCTTTGAAATCCCCATCGCCAAATCAAGCGATAAGATCATAGTGTCGCCCCGTTTCAATCCAGGATATTTTAGTTTACGGAGGTCGTGATGGATATTCTTGTGGGTGGATTTTTTATCCTGTTTGGCCTGGGCTGGCTGATCGTGATGGGCGGGATGTATATCTTTGGTGTGAATACCCCGCCGGACGTCAGCTTGCCGTGGTATATGCTAGTCTTATGGATCGGCCCTGGCGTTGTGACACTGCCTATCGGTACTTTCCTGGTGATTTTTGGCCTGGTTAGGAGCAGGAAAAAGAAGGATGCTGTTGAAGACCTGGTCAAATACGGTGTTGGTGCCAAAGCCCGGGTGACCTTTGTGGATAAGAATTTTCGCTTACTGGTGAACCAGGCACCAATCTATTCGATCGTGGAATTTGAATTCCGCGATGACAAGGGGAACTTGTTTACCGGGCGCAAGGACAATGTGAATTCCGAACTGGTGATCCGCAATAAGATCGAGGTCGGCAGCGAGGTGGATATCAAGTACATGCCCGGCGACCCAAGCATCAATGGACTGCTGTTGGTGGATCCGCGGGTTGCAGCAAGGCAGAATTAATCATCCAACACATCACCCAGTCAAAACCGGATTACCCGCTGTCAAATCGTTTCCGTAAAACCTTTTCCGGTTACCTGCAAACGGCATGCCGGTGTTAACACGGTGGGATGCCCCGGCGGAGGGCCCCTGCGATATATCCAAACAGCCAGGGAATACAGGCTTAATCAAAAAATAGCAGAGGCGAGTAACCTCTGCTATTTATTATTCTGATTTCAAATCAAATTGAATGGCTAGTGCAGTACGCCATCATAGATATCCAGGATACCGGGATCGGGATTGTTCGAAATGCCGACCAGTGAGCCGTGGCCTTTCAAGCCTTCATACGCGCCTGTGCCGCCAAGGATCCGCCAGTGCGCGGTCGTATCCAGGGTGACCAAATCCAGTTGAACCACCATCCGCAAATCAATCGTGCCGTCGCCGCAGGTGAACCGCTTCAGCGCCCAAATCATCTGGTATGGTCCGCCCGGATCATTGTATGTGATCTCCAGGTCTTCAACCAGGCCGGATGCACAGAACAATCCGCTGTCCACAGCCGCACCCGAAGCCGTAAACGGTTCAGGGATGGCGGAGCCGGGGAATTCTTCCACGACAATATGGACCGGCTCAGGCGCCGCAGCAAAAACAGCTGACACATTTAGCGCCAGCAGGAACACAGCTGCCATTAGTCCAAGCATTCGCTTTGTTTTGAACATATATAACCTCCAAATCAGTATTTATTAATTTGATTATTAGGATAATTTATATCCTATATATAATGGACTATACCAAATATCAGATATCGATGTCAAACGAATTAAACATTTAATTGAAAATAGAACCGGGGTTGCGCTAAAGGAGATCAGCGCAGTAATTTAAAAGGAAATGAGCACCAATGGGAAGTTCAACTGGGGTGAAGTTAGGTTGCAGAGTGAGAATCGATTGGATTCTCCCTGGCTTCAGAAATATCTTTCCGTCAGGTATTTGATGTATTCGGGGTGCGCATCGCGATAATAGCGATCAAGGATCAAACCCGCCTAAATCGCCGCTTCTGAGCGCTTGAGAATTCGTTGGACCATTAATGTGATCCATTTTGAGGGCACTTTTTTCTGCCCGAATTCCCACCCCTTCCAATCCATCCAAACCGATTCGGGTGTGTATTTCCCGTCTTGTCCTGCCTTACCCCTCAACACCCCAATCATCTGCTGTAACCGCTGGTCTCGCAGCACCCAGGGAAACTGGGTCAGCACATCCGCAACATGCAGGATATCGTACCAAATCAAGGGGGCTTTGAGTTTGGCAAAGTCAGTTCCCATCGCAAAAAGATATGGGCGTTTTTCATGCCGTTGATCCCACAGGGAAAGCATTGTTTCAACGCCCCGCCTGACTTCAGGATCGTTGTGCTTCGACGGGAATTGTGCCAATAATTGCAGCATGACCAGGTTTGCATAAGGGCATGGATCTGCTTTACTGCCTGGTCCTCTGAATTTCCCCAGCTGAGAGGATACTGCACACGGCCACCCGTTTTCTCTTTGTAATTCGATCAAAAATTCAAGCGATTCTTGTATCTCTTGCTTTTCGCCAACGCCGAACTTCACCAATGCATAGGTGACTAAAGGGGCATCACACAACATCCAGACAAATTCATCTTCGCCGCTCCCCCCATACCGGGGGTTGATGTTGACCAATACCTGGAAAACGCCTTCAGGAGAACGGTGTTCGCTGATACGACGGACGATCTCCTCAACACCCGGATGATCGCTTCGCAGCCCGATATCTGCCAGGAATCCCAGTTTATGTAAGAAGTGTCCAGCCTTCTTGTGTGATTTCAGTATCGGGCCAGGCCATTCAGACAATTCGCTGATCAGGCTGCTGATCGGAGGAAAAGACAATAGCGCGTGATATGCCTTCTCGACTTCGGGGTGATCCTCTGGTTGACCCAGCAAGTCAATACGCGTGCGATATTCAATCCAGGGCTCACTGTCCATTAACCAGGGTATCAAGCTGGTTATTTCTTCGTTCATCTCAACCTCCATGACAGGCAAAGAAATGAGATTAATTTTTAACCATTATACGAGGAATTCAAAACCTGCTACCTGACCGGGTTTCCGAGGGAGTTGTTAATTTGATGAACTTCAGCATTATCAAATTAATCTCGATTTTAATTGAAAAGCGGTTTAAGCAGATTCTGTCCAGGATTTTTCCATGAATAATGCGGCCCCCCTCTCGCCACTGCTGCTGATCAAAGCACTAATGCGATTCTTCGCCCATTGAATTTGCTTAGCGATGACGGCTCAGTGCTGGACGACATAATTGTTCCCTCCTTGTCTCTTTTTAGTTACCGTAACCTAAGGCTGGACGTAAAAAGGTTTTAATCTAAATCAGCTCTAAGATTAATCTATTGAATGATGGGGATACGTTAGCGGCGTCTGGAGAAAAAACTACATGGGAGTGGTCATAGCTCGATTTCAGGATAATGCCTTTAAATCGCTCCGAATCTCAGCCGTCTGCTGCACGCGTTGTTAGCCTGGTTCTTCTTCGTAGTGATAAGATTCTGGCAGTTTCCTGATTAAGAAAGCGCTATAAGCCATCAAAGGAATTAGTGCAATTGCAAAGATGATCCACATAGAAAGTGTTTCTTGGTATGCCTCATTGCCAATGAGCTTAATGTTGACAGCCGCGTTCGTTAACCAGTGAAGCACAATCGCAGGCCATAGACTTTTTCGTGCCAAAACAATCGCAGCATACAAGATCCCTGGTAGTGAGACTACGATCGCTTGGAATAAGACGACACCTATTGGCCTAGAAACAATATTGAACAAGTGGATAATACCGAACATCACCGATGAAAGAATAATCGCCTTGATTTGTCCTTTTTTTGTATCACCCCACGCTGAGATCATTGCCACAAGCAATAAACCGCGAAACATGGTTTCTTCGAGCAAACTAGTTTGTAAAGGGTAAACAAGATTAGCAACAGCAAGTGGCGAGTTTGGAAAAACAAATGCAATATCACCCGTAAACGCATACAATTCAGCAATGATTTTGTAGCTAACTATAATTAGAACAATGAGCCAGGTAAGGATATTACCTAACCTGTTGATCCTTGATGCTTTTATCCAACGAAAGCGCCACAGAATGAACAAGAAAAACAGGAATATGATGAACTTGGATAATGCATCCCCATATATTTGTCCCACTTCATTTTCTGGAAACAAGAAATGAACTGGAAAAGTCAATGCCCCGAGGATAGTATGAGTAAATATAAGGGCCAAACCAAAAAGAAAAGGTCGACTTAGAGCAAAATTCCTTAACTTATTCACTGTTCTCCTCCATTGATTGAATGTGCTTTTCTGAATAGCAGCCTGTAAACCAGTAACAATACTGTAAATAATCTGTTAGTGAGGGTAGCTAATTGGATAATCAGATTCACCTGATATTAGATTATAAAGCCAATTTCAATGTTTCATCGATTCAATTAGCCTGGTTTCAGAAAAATTTTTGTCTTCTGAAACCATAGACTTGAGAAACTTGGAGGAAGAAATCTCTGTGTATAGAGAGAATTTCATGCTGCCAGAAAAGGGTGTGTGACCAAGCGGATAAAAGGCTTATTCCACCTCAGCAAAAAATTAATTTGCGAATGAACAGCTTGGCTCACCTGCCGGCGATTTGACCATGACAAACTGTATAAAAACCCTCTTTCTGCCGAATGGCCGCAATTGTACCACACCGAAGGTGGTCACCTGGAGCCTGTGTTTGGGAGAACCCCCTTGCCACTTCCTATTGCTTTCTCAACTCCAGGAACAGCTTCCGGCCATCTTCCTCTTTTGAAATCACCTCGAACCCCGCATTCTTTGCTAATTTAACGTAGTACGATGGCGTTATCCCCTCTTCTGGCCACAGCGCCCCATATCCCGTTTCGACCACCTCCCCTTCACCAAGCTTGACTGCAAGCATTAACACCGCCACATCCTTGTCCCCCGTTTCTCGATGGGGCAATATCACATCCCAGATCAAGAATCGCCCACCCTCTTTCAATACTCGATATACCTCGAAGAACACCTTTCGGTGTGTTTCTATGTCCTTGATGTACATCAGGGTATAGAATGACGTTACTGTGTTAAAGCTCGCATCCAGGAACTGCAAATCAGCTGCATCCATAACAATCTTTAATGGACCTGGTTCGGCATCCTCTAGTTCACGCTTATTGGAATCAATGGCGATTACTTGTCTCCCTTTGAGTTTTCCAATAATGCCTTCGCCACCGCCTCCAATATCCAAGATAAAGTCAGATTCATGGATCTCTTCAATAATCACTTCTTCCTGCTCAAAGAAAAAAAGGCGATCTTCTGAAATCTCTGGATTATGTTCTTCCATTTACCCGCTCCTAGTACCGAATGATGATAATTCTGCCTACCTAGTAGATAACTGTAAATTATTTGGAAACAAGAAAAATTAGAATCTTATATGGCATCATTTAACGTTAGAGTAAACAAATAATTATATCATCTCTCCGATTCAATACTTCTCGTAATTAGAAATATGGTTAGGCCTCTGAAAACTTAGTTTTCGAAACCTTGCTGAAGAAATCTTTACTCTTGCATTTTAACGATTTTATACTGCAAGAAAAGGGTTTTTGACCGAGCGGAAAAACGTTCAAATCCCATAGGGCTATTATTCGCTACCCACATTCTACGTTTATCAATCAAAAAGCACTAAAATACAACCTTTTCAGCCTGAAAACGCATGGGTTTCGTCAAGTAATGTAGATAATATTATGTTGATGTGGAATTTGGGTTCCAATTAATAAATCGGTTACGGATTCTTTTTTTCCCTCTAAAACGTGATAGCCAATCACACATTAGGGATTTCCCTGAAACCAGCTCATAAAACACTACTCAAGTACTATTGATATATAGTATTTATATGCTATACTTTATTCAAATTGAAGTATACATATTGATAAAGAGAGGTAACCCATGTTTTTTGAAAGAAAAACCAAAGATTCCAGCATGCTGAAAACCATCTTGATCCCGATTGGAGTGCTCGCTTTATTTTTTACGGTAGCCTCGCTGGCTGGATTTGGCCCCGCCTTTTATATGCTTGGATTGATTTACTTTTTCTTATCAGTGATGCCTTTCATCACCTTCTGGAGGACAGGGAATGCCGGGTTTCTGGCAGTGACCTTATTTTTGATTTTCGCGTTTCTGGTTTGTGTCAGCGTTCCTCCTGCAATTATAGATAAAAGCCAGATAGGTCTAATCCCCATCTTCCTGGTTGGCATGTATATCTCCATTTTGGTGGTCGCTTACCTGACCTTCAACAGGAAACTCCGCTGGAGAGGACAGGAGATCTTTGAACTCGCTGCACTTCCCATAGAGGATACTGGGGATAGCTTCTCTGCCCGTCCCCGCCCAACCGGACAGGTACCCATCAGTAAAACCGAAATGATCAGGTTTGTTGATTTTATGACCAAAAATTTACTTGCCTTTTCATTTCGAGAAGACAACCGGGTCATTTTTGTGTTGGCTTTACCTGGAAAGGAAACCCGATATTTGCTTGGTTTAAAAAAGGATTATCTGGAGGATACCTGGGTCGCAATAGATTTTGACGGCAATATATCTGTAAATATAACTGAAAAAGATTATTTGCTCTTCAAAATGGATTTGGACTTCGATCAACTCTGCCAATCCTTAGGAGATCTGATCAGTGAATTTCTGGAATTATCCAAAAACGGACGGGAATCTCAAATCATTGACAAAATGAATGCCCTGCGTTTAAACCCTTTCATGTAATATGAGGTGCTCGATGGATTATCAAACTGCCGCAAAATTGGGAGCTTCCCTTTCAAAAGAGTACGCTGAGGACTTTTTTAAGCTATTGGTGAACTATCAGGATATTTCAGCCTCCGAAGCTGCCTCCAGGCTCAATTTACATATCCAGACAGCCCAGGATTTCCTGGAAGCTCTAACAGACCTTGAGATCGTTAAGAAGACTGAAGTTTTTGAAAAGAAGAGACCTTACTTTCGCTTCACACTGATCAAACCAAAAATTTATCTCGAACTGGATCTGACTGAATTCGAAAAGGATAATCCAGGGGAAGGTTTAACCCGCCTGGTGCGTGAGAAAAATGACACTGGCGCGAACTTTTCTGTAGCCCGTTCTGGTGATAGTTTCAGCGGCATCACGATCTGGGAAGGAGCAGGGCGGGAACGGAAAGAACACAAAATCAGCCTAACCACTCCCCAGGGAAAATTTCTATTCCACTTGCCTTTTCCCAAGGCAAGACCGATGACAATTGCTGATATCATGGAGAAAGCCGGTGTAGAACCAGATTATTCCACAGAAATCCAGGATATCGTAGATGAATTAATTCGGCTAGAAGTCATTGAAGTACTCTGAAAGAGGGGCGCTGGAAATCTCCAGATACCAGGTGACAAGATGCAGTCAAAAATAATCCTATAAAGGATCACACACATGAGAAAAAAACAAATTGAAAGTGAACCATATTCACATCCAAGTCTGCCATTGAAGCATGATCTCAAGTTGAACTATACACTCTCTTATCTTATCGCAGCTTTTATCGCGGGGACCACTGTCATCTCCTTTATCTTTAAATCAACCATCTATCCATCAAACGAGCTGTTAATTTCATTTCTCCCCAGTGATGCAGCGATGCTGATTATTGGTCTGCCAACATTGCTTGTTTCAATATCCCTTACCAAGCGAGGCGTATTGACTGGGTTGCTCTTGTGGCCGGGGGTTCTGTTATTTGTATTCTACAATTACCTTATTTATGTGTTAGCCGTTCCTTTCAATTTGGGCTATCTATTACAACTTACCCTGGCGGGGTTAAGTGCCTATAACCTCATTAGCCTTGTTCCAAATATTGATGGGAACAAGTTAAAGGAAAAATTAACCAATGCTGTCCCGGAACGCATGACCGGGATTATCCTGGCAGGATTGGGGCTGCTGTTTTTTATGCGAAGTGCGGCGGAATTAATCAGTTTTCTAATAAATCAAACCTCTATTTCAGACACTGCCATTGCCCTAAACACTTCAGACTTTTTAATTTCTCCCGTCTGGATTGCCTGTGGAATATTACTATGGAAGCGGAAAGCTTTTGGGTATATAACCGGTCTTGGGATGCTTTTTCAGGCAAGTATGTCGTTCATTGGTTTGATTTTTGTCTTAATTGTCCAACCCTTCATCTCCTCAGAACCTTTTCCTCTGCTTGATATAGCAATCGTCTTTGTAATGGGATTTATTTGCTTTATTCCCATGATATTCTTTTTGCGGGGCGTCAAATCTGACAGAAACCGATAATTCTAGCAGCAAAATATTGGTAAATCACACAGCAAACCTAAAACAAATTATTTTTAGTGATGCAGATACATTTGATCAGCAAAACCCAGGCAATGATGGAAAAAAGATCTGATCGAAGGATAATTCATTCCACGCAGATACTCCATAGTTTAACAAAATAGGAAAAAAATGAAATACCGAGTTCATCACCTAGAAGTAGAAATTGATACGGCTCAAGAGAAGTTAGAGCGGTTCTTAAATCAATTGGAGGGAGAAGCTCTTGCGATAATTCCATATTCAAAACCGGCTTTCCAAGGCATGGGCGCTACATCCAAAGTTAAATTTCTGCTCATTGTGGAAAAAACAAAATAACCTTTGCTTTAATCCTCTGACCACATGAAAATGATCGGTCTGAATATTTCAAAATCCCTGATTCCTTCTCTGGTGTTTGCAAATCTGGAGTAGGATGACAGAAAAACATGGATTCAATCGCTAACAAACTTTTCCAATTTTGCTTTGGGGCATAAGCTACTATCAGGCGTGACATCAGGCATTATGCTTTGTTTCAGCTGGAAAATTCCACAAAGGCAACATCGAATTTTGGGAAGAATTTTCACCTTCATTGTTTCGGGCAAAGCGGATAAAGACCGTATTAATCCATATCTTATTAATTTTGCACGTTAAAAGGTTTCAGAAATACAAGGATCAAACCAAAAAGAAAAGGCCGACTTAAAGCAAAATTTCTTAACTTATTCACTGTTCTCCTCCATTGATTGAATGTGCTTTACTGAATAGCAGCCTGTAAACCAGTGACAATACTGACAAAAATCTATTAGTGAGGATAGCTAATTTGTTAATCAGATTCACCTGATATTAGATTATAAAGCCAATTTCAATGTCTCATCGATTCCATAAGTCTCCTTTCATAAAAACTCAAGCTACTAAAAACATAGATTTGCGAAACTTGAAGGAAGAAATCTTTACTCTATATATTGAGAATTTCATGCTTCAAGAAAAGGCGAGGACCTGGCATTTATGTTCCGCAAGGCATGCGCCATTCCAACGGAACTAAAACAATCCCCACTATCAATACTTTCTCCCTTTATCCATCGTAGAAAACCCTAACACCCTCAAGTGAAAGGCTTACGAATTTAAAGATTAACTTGAGCGATTTATTACAATCACAACTTTCCCCTGGGCATGGCCTTCCCCAAGATAGCGAAGCGCGTCGGCCGTGTCTTTCAGTACATACCGTTTTTCAATCACCGGTTTGACTTTGCCTGAAGCAAGCAGTTCTCTCATAATCCCCAGATCTACCTGGCTCATCTTTGTCATGAATGAATTCATTTTGATATTCCCGGTTTTCGAAATCCACCAAGCCTGGAACATGCCAACCAGTAACTTTGGGATGGTGCTGCTTCCTCCGCCAGACATCACACAAATACCGTTTGGTTTTAATGCACTCTTTATTTTTGAAATCGAAAGGTCGCCATTTGCGATCAGGATCAGGTCATAGCTTTCGCCATTCTTCGAGAAATCTTCCTGCTTGTAATCGATCACATGGTCTGCGCCAATGGATTCGGCGATATCCGCATTTCTTGTACTGCATACCGCGGTCACTTCTGCATCAAATGATTTGGCAATCTGGATAGCAAATGTACCGACGCCCCCGGACGCGCCATATATCAGGACCTTATGTCCAGGCTGGATTCCCCCGTGATCGCGCAGCCCCTGAAGAGCCGTCAATGCCGCCAAAGATGCCGTGCAGGCTTCTTCAAAAGAAACGTTGGGTGGCTTTAACTGCAGCGATTTTTCATACGCACAAGCATATTCTGCAAAAGCACCTCTGCCGCTCCTCGCTGTCCCAAACACCTCATCCCCCGGTTTTAATTGCGTGATGTTTTTGCCCACAGCGATAACCTTCCCGGCGATGTCTGCGCCCAGGGTGTGTTTGGACGGTTTAAATAATCCCCCTCCCATCAAACGGATCAGGAATACATCTGCGGTCAGGAAGTGCCAATCGTAGGCGTTGACGGATGCCGCGTGGACTTCTACTAAGACTTCATCCTCAAGTGGGATAGGCTGCGGCACATCCCTGAGTTCAAGCACCTCTGGCGATCCATACCTTGTGTACATGATTGCTTTCACTGGCTGCCTCCCATCTCATGCCATATAAAAATTACTATTGTTATCTTGTGATGAGCTGCTTTAAATGTACTAAATTTCTCCTAAGTCTGCAATTCTGAGCGCCGTTGATATCCCTGAGGTCAGTTCGAACCTGCTTCCTTGCGGAAGGTTGCCCCACCGGCGCACCGTATTTCTCAGGCACCCAGCAGGCTTTGCACCAGCCCTTCGATCACCGCATCCTCATTACCGGTATTCCTCGTAATATCATGAACGGACAGATACCCCGAGCGGTCTTCAACATGGCTGCCAATGGAGTTCACAACCAGGCGCACTTTTTCCCTCGGCAGACGGTCGAGCATCGCGATCAAGGATGGCGCCAATCCCCCGGCCCATAAAGGAC
Organism: Anaerolineaceae bacterium; assembly: GCA_016841445.1. GTDB lineage: Bacteria > Chloroflexota > Anaerolineae > Anaerolineales > Anaerolineaceae > Brevifilum. The sequence continues at coordinate 381,764 of JAENZD010000002.1, read as the reverse complement.
CTACCACCACGAATTCATCAAAGCCATCGAGATCACCGCTTAATTGGATATCCACATGCCTTTTGGTCATCGAATAAAAGCCGGCTTTTAGATAACCAATCAGCCCCTTCCAATTAATTTCATCCGTAATTTGGATCAATTCACAGGAAAGTTTTGTGGCAATCTTTTCGGCGACCCGCTTGCTGTTATCTGACCGTGTGTAATATATGACGCCAAGCTTGTTCATATCTGCTCCGTTCTATTATTGCAATCTTTTCTGCTCTTATATTGCTTACCAAATCAATTATATCTGTTGGGTATTCCGCTAAAGTCTTTTGTATAAGCCTGAAAAGTCTCAATCCACCTCACAGTCAGAATGAAATTACGCCCGGTTGGATATCAATCAAAATTCAACCGGGCGGTTCGTTCATCACCTGTTTTCAGGTAACGGCTCAAGATGCGCTGAACTTCGGGCGAAAAAATTACCGAGTGTTTTATAAAGCAGGCGCTTCAAGCAATCGTTTTTTCTCTGCCCTTAAGACCACAAAACCCACAATCACAGCGGCTAGGACATTAATCGCTGCATAGACCCAGTAAGCATTTTCTGGCATTCCTTCCTGCTGAATTAAGAAGGGCAGCAAGGGGGCTGCAGTATTACTCATGGCGTGAAATATGATCACGGTGGCTAATTTCCGGTTGCTCGCATTATACAGCCAACCATAAACAACCGAAATGCTGGTTGTCATGATCACAAAGGCAATATAGGGGTAGGTTGAATGGCCATCGCCCGGCATGACCCACAGCGGTAGATGCCAGATCCCCCAGACCAGGCCAATGAATAAGCTGGCAGGGATCACGCCCATGCGTTTCTGCAATGGCGCCTGCGCATAGCCGCGCCATCCAAATTCTTCCTGCCCGCCGCCAATGATCAGCATCAGGAAGAAATAAGGGATCGCGATGATGATAGAGGGTAACCCTAAACCCGCCGGAAAGAGCGTCTTGGCAACAGGGAAGCCCAGCAGCGGTGCCAGGTAATGCGCCAGGATGTGGATGATCAGCGGAATGGCAAACGCAGCAGCCAGGAAAATGGGTTTTACTTTCAGGTCAAATGCCTGCCGAAAGAAGTCCCACCCCCCTTTCCACCCTTTTTGTTTGATCACTAAAGCCAGGGCAACGAGCAGCGGCATGAACGCGCCGATTGGGACAGTGACGCCGGTGTAGGCTTCCGCATTGATCCCAAGATCCATACCCAGCCCTGTCAGTATCGATGGCAGCCAAAGCCCCCATGTCAAAAGGAATGTAAAGATTAGAAAAAGGAACGGTTTTTTGTCTTGCTTCTGATCATCCAAAATATTCTCCTGTGAAAAATGTCTAAATGAGTGAAACCTGAGTTTACCATACATCCGGGATACGATTCGAAAGACAGAAGCTTCAAATGTTTTGGGAAAGACCCGAGTTAGCGGCTCAGTAAAAATCAAAGATATGATTACCACGCCTTATAACGCTGTCGGAAAGGCCCCCTTAAATTTATAAAACTTTTTGGAACAGGTACAGCGCTGCGGTTTTAGTGTACCCAACCCCCTTTTGTCTGTCTAACAGCAATTCTCTCGTCACCGTGATGTCCTTCTTCGGTACAAAGTACGCCTCAAGCGAAGCGGTTGAAATCCGGTATTTCCCCTTTGTGCGGTGCACGACCGCAATGAACTGATAATCGGGGTCGATGGATGCCATCCCGGCATCCCCATGGCTGTTATTGACCAGCAGATAGCCGCCGGCTCTCAAATAAGGCTTGCAGGGTTCCGAAATGAACCCCGCATATTTGGAGATGAGCAGATCAAACTTGGATTGGTAGCCATCAATGATCTCCCTGTAATCAATCCCGTGAAAAGCGACCTTTGGCTCCTCCGGATATTCCTTCCGTTCTCTGACGATCTCGACCAGCGAGTCACTTTTGAAATATTTTTTCGCATACTTATCGGAATCAATATAGGCCACATCGGGGAAAATAAAAGATGGTGAGATTTGGATGTAGCACCCGGGATAGATGGCACTCGATATCCCGTACCGGTTCTTAAGCAGGCGAAACAGATCCACCTGCTCATAATCCCGGCCGATGTAATATTTCTGATAGGCCTGGCGCGCTGCATTCTCTGGTTTGGTCATGGCTGGTCTGATTCTACCCGTGAAGGGCTTCAATGACATTGTGCTTAAAAAAGACACAGGTTTTAAGTGATAGTCCCATTCTTAAAACCTGTGAGTAATACGAAAATATTGGGTTGTTTTATGAAACCTTTGAAAATTCCCGGGTCACACGCCTTTGTCAGCTGGAACACGCTTCTTCTTCGAAGAAAGCAGCACCACCGCCGCCGCCAACCACAGGACGCCCGCAAAAGCAAGATCATAGAGCACAAGCTGGACCCCTGAAATATCAGGGGGAATCAGCAATAGCTGGCTGGCGGAGAGGGGCGCGTGCATCAAAACCATGATCAGCAAGCTCTCAGTGCGTTCATAAACCCAGACCATCAACACCCGGTAGGCCGGGAGGAAGGAGAACAGCAGGATCAGCAGGTACAGCACAGGCTGTACAGAGCCTGACATTTTTGTGCTGGCGACGAACAGCGGCATATGCCACAACCCCCAGAACAAACCCAGGAGCAGCCCCGACTCAAAAACACTGAACTTCCGCCGCAGCCTGGGCAGCGCGAACCCTGACCAGCCCAGTTCTTCGAAAAAGCCTACCACGAGCCCCATGAAAATCCCGGTCAGGAGCAGGGTTGCCTTGTTGGTTTCCGTGAATATCGCGGGGAGGAAAGCGTCTGAAAATTGGGAGAAAATCAGCAGTAAGGACATGATAACGATGGGTGCCGTCAGCAATGCCACCAGGTACCAGCGGAAGCTGATCCGCCCTTTGCCCAAGCGGGCAAACAGCGAGCGGAGCCCTGCTTTGCCATCGAACACGGCAATCGAAACCATCCCCGCAATGCTCGGGCCGAGCAGTGTGACCGCATATAAAATCGGCATCTGTGCATCCGGAATTTCAGTATTCCCGAGCACCCCATCCCATCCGACCGCCAGGAATATGCCGCCCCAGGTAATGATCAGGGATAATGCAAAATAAAATAAAACCGCATTCTTCTTAAAAAATTTTCCGTCTTCAGCCATGCTATTCCTTTCTGTTCCAAATTTTAGTGATAATGGGGATAATAATTGCACTATCGGGGGAACTTGCCCCCGGCGCCTTCGATCAACGAAGGGAGAAGGCTTTCCAAATCCTCCGGGCTGACCCGGAAGTCATTAAGCATCGTTTGTGTTGGTGGGGGATCAGAAGGCAGCAGGTCAGCAACTTTTTTGATGATCACAAATTCAGGTTCGCGCCTGAGCATGGCGCCCAGCTCAGTCTTGAATTGGTCTAAGCCGTCCGGGTGTTCGAAACCAACACATAAAGAAATGAACCCGTATTTGAAAGCCTTACCACTTAGCTGTTTGAGATAAGATCTTAATGGAGACGCAACCTTACCAAACCAGAAGGGGCTGAAAAAGACAATAAAATCATCTTCTGAAATTTCATCCCCTGAAAGGTTGATTTTGGGGTCTTTTTTGAAAATATTTTCTTTGAGGATCTTTCCAGCGGTTCGTTTTTTGGGTTCAGTGATCCGGATGTGTTCAGCCCCCACTTCCCGGGCAAACCCTGCTGCGAGCGCATCATTATTGCCTGTAAATGAATAAGAAATCACCTTTGTCTTCATGGTTCCGGGTCCTTTCAACGCGAAATGAAACGGGGTCAATCCGCCTGGCTGCCATCATGGTTCAATCCATTAAATTAAACACTTATTTATTATATAAATACTTCTTTTTAAAATCAACCTGAGCCTGTATTTTTATGTTGGAAGGCTCAGTGATCCTGGAACCGCTTGATCAGGGGAGATATTTATATCCAATCACTGTAATGCTCTCAAAACCAAACCCATCCTCAGGTTCGGGTCCATAAGGGCTGGCGCGCAAGATCTCGACCTCCTGAAAGCCTGCTTCAGCGAGCAACCCCAGGTAGGCCTCTTTCTCAACGGCACCCGATAAACAGGCTGCCCAGGCATCCAGATCTTTCCGGTATGATTCGGGGACCTGCCCTTGGGTGACAATATCCGAAATGCAGAAATGGCCGCCGGGTTTCAGCACACGGTAGATCTCCTGGAAGGCGCGTTTTTTATTGGGCACCAGGTTGATCACGCAGTTAGAGATGACCACGTCCTGGCTGGCATCGGGCACAGGCAGTGCTTCAATCTCACCTAATTTGAATGCTGTGTTTTGATAGCCGCCCTTCCGGGCATTCTCACGCGCCTTTGCGATCATTTCCGGGGTCATGTCCACACCGGTCACCAGCCCATCCCTGCCAACAACCTTTGCCGCACGAAAAACATCCACACCGGCACCGCTGCCAAGATCGAGGACCTTATCCCCCTCTTTGATCCCGGCGTCATTCACCGGCAGGCCGCAGCTTAACCCAAGGTCTGCGCTGGCAATGACCTCATCTGCCGGGGAAATAGCACCCACCGGGCCGCTGCCGCAGCAATCCGATACAGCACCCGGCGCGGCAGGTGAACAGCAGCATCCGCCTGTTTTGACCGTTTCCGCATATCGCTTTCGGACTACCTCTTTGATCTTAATTTCATCCATGTTTATTTCCTTTTTTTATTTTGTGGTGGAATCGTTATTCACCCGTGAGCTTTTTGCCGCAGCAGGTTGAACCGCTTTGAATCCGCGAGACATCAAAAAAACCTGCCAATAATTCGTTCAAGGCTTTCAGTTTGCTTTCGTTGATGGAATAAAATATCCAGCGGCCGTCATCTTCGCTGCGCCTGGCATCCACCAGCCCCGAATCGCACAGGACGGACAGGTGATGGGAAACCAGGTTGGGTGCCAGCGACAAGGCGTTCCCAAGGTCGCAGTTGCACTGGACACCTGCCATGATCCTCTCAAGCAGCAGCAGGCGGTTCGGCTCGGCAAGAATCTTCAGGAGCGCGGCTAATTGGGAAAGCGTTCCTTCCCTTGGTTTTTGAATTTGATCAGATTCTTTCATGATTAGGTACTGTGGTCAATAAATTAGTTCAACAACCATTGAACTATAATTGAAATAAAATTTCCTGTCAAGAGATGTAAAGAGAAAATTTAGACGATTGAGAGAAAGATTATTACCAGGAATGCTGAGCGAAGCAGCGCAGGGATGTAAAGATCATTTTAAAGGCATAATTACCCTGACACAACTTGTTTACTTTGTTTGAAAAATTGTTTTAGAAATCTGACCTGTACACCATTCGACCAGTTCGGATCTGCGATACAGTGAATAAAATTACATCTCAGCAGGAATATATTAACTGAAATTACTGCTGACTCCCACACGTCGACTGCGCGCTTTGTTTTTGCTTTTTAGACCTTGACAAACAGCTGATCGTTTAAGTCCCAATCATAATTTCCGTGGACACGAAACTGTAAACGATCCAAATCTTTTTGGAAATGTAATTCTACAGGAAAAGAGATTAACTCAAACACATTATCTCCCATACATCTCATGGGCATGTAAGGCCAAAATAAAGTGGTATATAAGCATTGTTTTGTCTCGTCATAATCAATCACCCACTCAGCATCCCCTCCTCCACCCTGGCACTGATACGTGCCGATGTATTGTTGCAAATTACACGCGTAAGGCTCTTCTTTTTTATACTTTAAACCAATAAAGGCGATGATTTCCTGAACATACTGCGCCCATTGCTCATCGGTGGTATCCATTTTGATCTTTGAACACGGCAATTGGTCAAATATCGCCATCATTTTTGTTTGCTCAAATTCAATCGCGTCAAACATGCTGTTTTCGTTGACATAAACATGCGCATCGTCTCTTCTCAGCATCAGATCCCGCCACCATTGCCCCCGCGCAATGAATGCTTTTTCCAGGCTTTTCCGCAGGTCAGGGCGATGCAGAAAGACAATGACAGGATTCAATGCATCAATCACATCCAGCACCTGTGAGCAATACGCAACAATATCATTTTCATCCCAGGCGCTGTGAATAAAATACCGGTCATAGGCATGTAAAAAGCATCCTTCCGTCACACAGACTTTCCCGGATGCGGTGATTGAATCCCGAAATGCCCCCCACTTCTTTAACATCCCGGTTCTGTTTCGCTCCATACCCGCGGCAGTCCCCAATTCCCCAAAGCTGAACTCGTTATGCCGTATGGGATGATTTTCGCATTCTTCATGCAGCCAATAGGCATCATGCGCCAGGCTGACCTGTTTTGCGACAAGCTTGGATATGCTGGTTTTACCGACGGATGAATGTCCATCAATAATGATCAGGTTGGTATTCATTGCAAAGCTCTATCACTTTTTATCCATTGCTTTGGCATCACGAAAACGCATGATGGTTTGGATTAATTATGCGGTATCAGGTGTCTTGCCAATAAGAGATTATAAAGGAAAATCGCGTCTTGTATTACTTGGGAATTTAAGCGGATAACAACTCAATGCTAAAGTGGATATATAATGGAATTAAGTTTTTTTAGTGACTGGTATTTATTCTTACGTCCGGGTTTGCCAAATGGAAGGTCCTGTAAATTTCATGATTTTTCAGAAATAGGGAACGCGGGGGAACAAAGCAATAACCAGTGGAGGCAAATATTTTGACGGCTCAAACATGGTTCGAAAAAGCTTTAATCGCAAAGAACTCTCAAGAGAAAATTCGGCTCTTCACAAAAGCGCTTGATCTCGACCCAAATTCATATGTTGCCTATAATGATCGCGGGGCTTGTTATGCAGATTTAGATCAACATGAAAGCGCTATCCAGGATTACAACAAAGCTATTGAACTGAATCCTGAAGATTCGGCAGTCTATTATAATCGCGGGACTAGCTATGCTGAGTTACAGCAGCACGAAAACGCGATTGAAGATTTAAATAAAGCCATTGAGTTAAATCCTGCCCACGCGACTGCCTACTATAATCGCGGGAACAGTTGGGCAGCCCTGCAGCAGTATGAAAAATCAATTGAAGATTACAATAGCGCCATTGCGCTGAATCCCGAATTCTCGACAGCCTATTATAATCGTGGTAATAGCTGCGCAGCCCTGCAGCAGTATCAAAACGCGATCGCAGATTACACGAAAGCCATTGAACTTGATCCTGGGGACACGGCAGCCTACTATAATCGCGGGAATAGCTACGCAGATCTACAGCAGTATGAAAAAGCGATCAAAGATTACAGCAGAGCTATCGAACTGGACCCTGATTTCGGAAGCGGTTATTATAATGCAGCATGTATAAATGCGCTCCAGGGAGAAGTTGAAGAAGTATTAATTTGCTTAAAGAAAGCGTTAGAAATAGATTCTCAACAATTTTGTAGATTATTAATTGATGATAATGATTTCGACAAAATAAGAGACGATAAAAGTTTTAAGAATCTTGTGAACGAATTTTGTAAAGAAAAATGATATATCTATATCAGCGCAGATCTCAGACTCACTTTTGAATCGAATGTGCTTTTTCCTCAAATTCTTAAATTTCAATATAGATTTTGCTAATTCCTCATGAGAACCAAATCCTAAATACTTATAAGGTGGGCCCGGTACGCCCCCACAGGGGTCAGTTCTAACCTACGACCGAGCGGATGATGGTTTTAATCATGCTCGGCTATAAAATTAATCTGTTGAATTAATAGCTTTGCTCACCTGCCAGCGATTTGAACAAGACAAGACTGCATAAAATCACTTTTTCTGCCGATTGGCCATCGCTGTTGCACGCCGAAGGAGGCCAGGTGGAGCCGGTGATTGGCGGCTTTTCTTTCAACCCTCCTCGAAAGTTTCATTGCTACTCTTCATTCGGTATGTCCCGCCCTAGCTGGAACAGCCTTCGGGTAATCAAGATATACCACACGAACAAGAATATGACGGAAAAGAGTAATATGTAGATTCCTATCTTGGGCACATAAAAGCCAAGTGCGAGTACATTAGCCAGAATTCCCATATAAGCGGTTGCTTTGTCAAAGATTTTACTTTGCAGCATGACGATGGGGATTATCACCAATGCAACGGATCCAACGATCAATGATATATGGTAAGCTGTGCCGGAGAAGATAGCCAGCATCGCTTCCCCTGCTGCAAGAAAGAGCGTTCGCTGCGCATCCGTGGCCGCAGCCGCGTATTGCCCGCTGAGGAAGTTCATGTTAGCAGCCGGGTTGGATGCGAATAAGGAGGCAATCCCAATAAAACCAAGAGCTACACCGATTAGCATGAATGATTCATTTGTCTTGCGGAGGGAGAAATAAAGAGCTAGTAAAATCGGGATAAGGAGAACATTGTCGATAACATACAAGATATCAAGCGCTAGGAATCCCAAAAGCGTATTTTCTTGAAACAACTTAAAGGTATCGATGGCGGTGCTGGGTGGTGGCCAGATGATAAAGACGATCATTTGGACCACGATAAGCAAGGCTGTGACTAGGGCTGACATGCCAGCCACTTTATAGAGCCAATGCAAGCGAGAATCTCTAGCATTGGTTTCATTAACTTGTTTACGTTGCGACATTTTTTCTCCTTGTTTTTGGACTAGCCAATCATCTTGTGGAAATACTGTATAATTACTTGGAACGTAAATACTAATCCTTGTTTGTTATTTTTCCTCTATAATAGCCTTGTTCACATTGAGGCCTATGGTTAATTTTCTTTCAATCACCAAATATCAGTCAAAGAATTATTAGCCATTTATCAGGAACCCCTCTCATCTTAATCCAAAATCGAATCTGGAGATCAGCCTAATTAGGAACCACAAGCTATCCTAGACAAAGGGAGGTGTTTAATAGGTTGTTCTTCATATTCCAATTAGAATATGAACTTGTGATCCCCGGGATAAAAGCACATATCCCGTTCGGCATTAAAATCGGGATATGCCTTGGAGGAAATATGGGAAAAACCTGGGCCCGGTACGACCTGTGGGTAGTTCTAACCTACGACCGAGCAGATAAAGGATTTATTCCTTTTGGGTTATTCTCTATAAATTTTCAGAGAATTCTTTTCCCAAACCGTTTGCATAACAGTGAGCGATGCAAGGCAGGCTCCTTCAGATGTTCGGTATTTCCCTGGTTCGATTTTTTCTCAACGTCATATTTAAATAAATTTCTCAGCGATTTGAGTTGTTTTTTTGTCTTTGCACAAATCCAAACTAATGTTCCACAGTTTATCCTGCATTTTTTTATCATACACGCTATTATCTTGCGCAATTTCAGTGAACTTATTCTTTTTCCATGTGATAAATTTTCCAGACCTCTTCAGACTCTCTTCCTGGTTTTCAGTGAACAAAGGGGACATAATCATCCCGCATTCCTCAATTGAGATAAAGGTGCCAAAAATCTTCATCACCGTAGCCATTATTTTCATGGGTAGTGGAATAATATTTATTTGATTGGACCACACCGTTTTCGCGATTTGAAATCCAATAAAGGACAACCCCGAACCTTCATTATTCCTATAATAATTATGCAGACGATCACAAAACATTCTTTTAGCGACCATTGCTTGATGGATCCCACTTTCATAACCCCATTTTTTCTTCATCTGCATATCGTCCCAAAATATTTCGCCACCTTCAGTTACATTGAAAATGACTCTTCCGCCATTCTCGGATTTTTCCAATAAGTCCAATAGATTCAAAGTCAGCATAAATTGAGACAAATAATTTACCTGGAAATGCGAATCCATGCCATCTTCAGTTTCGACACGTTCAGGGGCGTAACCTAAACCGGCATTGATAAATAAGCCATCCAAAAAATCATGCTGGCTGTGGATCTCTTTGATTGCTTTTTGGACATCACTGAGTTTAGTGAGGTCACATAAAATCAAAGAAATCTTATTATTTTTAGTGCTGGCTTCAAGTTCTTTGATCGTGGCTTTACCACGCTCTTCAGATCTGCACAAAATAATAATTTCATGAATTTGATTGTCACTTCCGGCTAAAACTTTTGCAACGCCTTTTCCCATTCCATTGGTACCACCTGTTACTAATACTTTCATTTTTTCAATCTCCTCTAACTAAAATTTGTTTTCAATTTGGACAACCTAGAATGTCAGTAATTGGTATAAACCTGTGTACACTAACTGTTAGAAAACATCAAACAAATTTGATGATCACTGGCCATATCCAGATGCGCTCTTCCTAAGGTAGATTTACAAATACTGCGGTTGAATTTGGTAAAGCAGCAGTTGCTTGGCTTATTGGTACGCTTTTTAATATGTGTGACTAACTAGTAGATATCCGAAAAATAATCGGATTTACACGAATAATGCTCTGGATATTGAGTTCCACACAATTTTTGCATCTCAGTTCTAGTTTTAGCAGCTTACTAATTTACAAATTAGAATTTTTATTACCACCCTTAAGCGTCTGATAAGAAACATGGGCCCGGTAGGATTCGAACCTACGACCGAGCGGTTATGAGCCGCCTGCTCTGCCGCTGAGCTACGGGCCCCAGTTGGTTGGGAAAAATTATACCATACAGGATAGTTAGGCGTTAGTAGCTTGTAGCTGGTAGGAGCAGCTCAAAGCTGATAGGAGGTGGCGGTTTTTAGTGGGGAAGGTTCAGCAATAAGATACTGGGCACCAGCTAACCAGATTTTCACCAGAGAAGAAATTTGCAGGTCCTTTCAACCCGCGCGTAGGGGCAATCCTCCGTGATTGCCCTATTTAACAGTCAAAATCGGCATACCGAACCCGACTTCAATTGAACTTTTCATAAGCATACTGAAGTTATCACAAACTCTTATGTTTCTCAGGCCGAGGCGTGCCTCTCCCCTACGGGGATATATGATTTACCCACGGGATCAGATAGCATTGATTGCCCTATACCCGAGCAATGGAAAAAACGGACGGATGCCAGCTTTCCAATTCAACATTCACCATTCACCAATATTTTTTCCCATTTAACTGGAATATTGGTGCAAAATTTGAGTTAAAGTGACTCGCACTCCGTTTTTTCTTCGCACTTGCTTTGAAAAACGAGATTTCTTATACTGTAATCAGGACGATTTAAGAATGGAGGTTCTCGAATGGAAAATATGTCGCGCTTAATCCAAAATGCAGCATCACGATTTCTTGTTTTGGCATTTTTATTACTGTTCATGCTGACCAGCTGTTCAGAAGCTCTAGAAACAGCGGTACCAACAATAACGCTTGAGCCGATCTACACGGTATCAATCGTGGAAGCCTCAGAAACCCCGACATCAATACCTGAGCCAACCCCCAATCCATCAAATCAAGAATTGCTTCAATTTGGTCCATATTATGCTGGAAAATCAACTTTTGAGTTTATCGATACCTCCCGCGATGATAGAAGTGTCAATATCACTGTTTTCTACCCTGCATTAACTGAGCGGGAAGGTAGTTATATGTATATCGCCAAAGATGCTGAACCCGATTTCAGTGCCGCACCTTACCCGGCAATTCTTTCCAGCACCAAAATGGCGAACCAGTTAGCGCCGTACCTCGTCAGCCACGGGTTTACCTGGATTGGCGTGAACGGCATCGACACCTACATGAAATTGAATGCTGAAATTTATCAGCAACCTTTAGACTTGCTGTTTGCCCTGGACCAGGTCGCCGAGAATCCCCCGGCAGGCCTGGAGGGCTTGATCAACACGGATGTTGTCGGCTCCATCGGGTATTCGTTTGATGGCAATAATGCCCTCACTTTAAGCGGTGCACGGATTGACTCATCGCTTTATCTATCCAACTGTGCTGATCCCGATAATATTCCGGATTGGGGAGACATGTCATGTTTTTCATGCAGCGTTGCGCAAGATTGGGAAACATTTAAAGCAGATGCGGAGCAGGTCCTCACAATCGATGACGATGGCATTTGGCAGGCCATCACGGATCAACGCATAAAAGCTTTTATGCCCCTGGCGACAGAGGGGTACTGGCTTTTTGATCTCAGTTTAATTGATCAGCCTATATTAATGATTGATAGTTCAGAAGACTCCCTCTACAGGGAGAATGTGCTGATTTTTGAGGACCTTCCTTCCGAGGATAAGACGTTCATTACCATTCTTAACGAAGATCACATGATGATCTATGATCCTGATATCGTGGCTCAGCTCGCCTATTTTGCCACTGCCTTTTTCGGGTATCATCTGCAAGGCTATGAAAATTATCAGGAATACCTCTCTGAGGGTACGATTTCTAACCTGGAAGGTATTCAGTGGGGCGTGATGAACGCGGAATAATGCTATTAAAATTCAGGGAGCTTTTTGAAGAAAAGTTGGCAGCTTATAGCTGAAAGAGAGCAGTTGGAAAGCGGTAGTGTTTCCGTAATTCGTAGGGGTTCGGCCTGTCTTCGTCATCTCGACCCTTTGTGCTGAGCCCGTTATTAATTTTTGCCCCGATTAATTTACTGATGTTGAATAAATTCTCTTTCTTTAAAGGGCGAGGCGTGCCTCGCCTCTCCGGGGAAAATGACATATACACCGGATCTGACAGCATTGTTACCCTACGCCCGTGCAATTGGTAAAAACCGATGGATGCCTGTTTTCCGATTCACCATTCACAATTCACCATTGCCCAAAAGATGAGATCGCCGCTCCCCCTGCGGAGGCTCGCTCTGACAAAAATTACTTCTGCATCTTCGCCCAGGTATCCACCAGGGAGATCGTGCGATTGAAGACCAGCGCGCCTTCTTTTGAATCATAATCGGCGCAGAAGAATCCCTGGCGCATGAACTGGAAGGGTTCCAGCACTTTAGCGTCCTTCAGGCTGGGCTCCAGTTTGGCACCGGTCAGCACCTGCAGCGAATCGGGGTTGATATTGTCGGTGAAGTCGCCGCCTTCGGGAATGTCATAGGGATCAGCCTTGGTCAGTAAATAATCGTACAATCTAAGTTCAGCATCCAATGCGTGCCGGGCGGAAACCCAGTGCATCGTACCGCGCACCTTGCGCCCATCGGGGGACATGCCGCCCTTCGATTCGGGGTCATACGTGCAATGCAGTTCGACCACCTCCCCATCCGCATCCTTAACCACACCGGTGCAGGTGATGTAGTAAGCGTTCATCAGCCGGACTTCCTGCCCGGGTGCCAGCCGATAGAACTTCTTGACCGGTTCCTCCATGAAATCAGAGCGCTCAATATAAATTTCTTTGCTGAAGGGCACCGGCCGGGTGGGGCTGTTCTCTCGGTCATAGGGGAAGTAAGCGACATCAAAGAACTCTTCCCCGTTTTCGGGGTAGTTATCGATAATGACTTTCAAGGGTTCAACCACCGCCATCACACGCCGGGCACGGTTGTTGAGGTCATCCCGCAAAACATGCTCCAGCAGTTCCACATCCACCACGCTGTTAGCCTTGGAGACGCCAATCGTTTCAGCAAAAGTCCGGATGGCTTCCGGGGTGTAGCCCCGGCGGCGCATCCCTGAGAGGGTTGGCATACGGGGGTCGTCCCAGCCGCTGACAGTGCCTTCTTTCACGAGCTGCAGGAGCTTGCGCTTGCTCATCACGGTGTAGGTCAGGTTCAGCCTGGCGAACTCGATCTGCTGGGAATGGAAGATCCCGAGCTGGTCCAGGTACCAGTCATACAGCGGGCGGTGGTCCTCAAATTCCAGGGTGCAGATGGAGTGGGTGATGTGCTCCTGCGAGTCGGAGACGCAGTGGGCGTAGTCGTACATGGGATAGATGCACCATTCGTCACCGGTGCGGTGATGTTCTTCGTGCAAAATGCGGTACATGACGGGGTCGCGCATGTTCAGGTTGGGGGAGCTCATGTCGATCTTGGCGCGCAGGGTGCGTGAGCCATCCGCGAACTCGCCGGCTTTCATCCTCTTGAACAGGTCCAGGTTTTCCTCAACCGAACGGTCACGGTAGGGGCTGTTTTTGCCGGGTTCGGTCAGGGTGCCGCGGTATTGGCGCAGTTCTTCCGCTGAAAGGTCACACACGAAGGCATTGCCCTGCTTGATCAGCTGGATGGCGTATTCGTACAGCACACCAAAATAATCCGAGGCAAAATAAAGCCGGTCATCCCAGTCAAACCCCAGCCATTTAACATCCGCTTTGATCGATTCAACGTACTCCACCTCTTCCTTGGTCGGGTTGGTGTCGTCAAAGCGTAGGTTGGTCAGGCCGCCGTACTGCTGGGCGGTGCCGAAGTTCAGGCAGATCGACTTGGCGTGGCCGATGTGCAGATAGCCGTTGGGCTCCGGGGGGAAGCGGGTGTGCACATGGTCAAAACGGCCGTTTTCGAGGTGTTCATCGATGATGTCGGTGATAAAGTTTGAAAGGGTTGCGCTGGTTTCGTCACTCATGATCGTTCTCCAAGATTTTTTATGGATAATTTCTGTTTTCGAGGTATTGAAGGTTTATTATAGTACATTTGGTTGGCGGTTCGCAATTGATTAATATATGGGACAGATTTCGTGTAGCATGTAGGTCACGGTTGGCTGCGTCAGCAACCTACGTGACAGAATCATTTTTTCCGTTCGCACCGCTTTCCCCCTCCGTTGGCGCCGGTCTCCTGACCGAGCGCCTGATGTAAAAATGCTGGTGATGACACCAGCATGAACAGAATTTTTTGTCGTAGGCGATTGATTTCCTTCAATATCCATCGACCATAAAATAACACAAAAAGGGCTCGACATGCCGAGCCCCTACCAACTATAGGAAAAGACAACTTTACTATAATAGACCTGGTAGCCTACTACCTGATTGCCCACTACCTGATTGCCCACTACCTGATCGCCTGATTACCAGATCCCCCCCATTCACCATTCACAACTCTCCATTCACTTTTCCCAGAAAGCCTTATAATAAATAAGTAGCTCACCCATCAAAAAGGAGGACCTCCCATGTCAAAACCACGTCCCGTCAAAGCCCCGCGAGGATCACAACTCACCTGTAAATCCTGGCTGACAGAAGCCCCATTCCGCATGATCCAGAACAACCTCGATCCAGAAGTCGCGGAACGCCCGGACGACCTGGTGGTGTACGGCGGCAGCGGACGCGCGGCCCGGAGCTGGGAGGCTTTTGACGCGATCCTCGAAACCCTGAAAGAACTTGAAGATGATGAGACCATGCTGGTGCAGTCCGGTAAACCGGTGGGTGTTTTCAAGACCCACCCGGATGCCCCACGGGTGATGATCGCTAACTCCAACCTCGTCCCCCATTGGGCGACACAGGAACATTTCGACGACCTCTTCGCCAAGGGTCTGATCATGTACGGCCAGATGACGGCCGGTTCCTGGATCTACATTGGCACCCAGGGCATCCTGCAGGGCACCTATGAAACCCTGGGCTCCCTGGCACATCTCAAAGGCTGGCCATCCCTAAAAGGCAAATTCGTCCTCACCGCGGGCTTAGGCGGCATGGGCGGCGCACAACCGCTGGCAATTACCATGAATGAAGGCGTCGGGCTGATCGTAGAGGTTGACCCGGAGCGCGCCAAACGCCGCCTGGACATCGGTTATGTCGATGCTGTGGTGGACGACCTGGAAGAAGCCATGACCCTGGTTGAAGAAGCCATTGATGAGGGCACCCCGAAATCCATCGGGCTGATCGGGAATGCCGCTGATGTCTACCCTGAGCTGGTGATCCGCGGCGTGGTACCGGATGTGGTCACCGATCAGACGCCTGCTCATGACC
Organism: Anaerolineaceae bacterium; assembly: GCA_016841445.1. Lineage (GTDB taxonomy): Bacteria > Chloroflexota > Anaerolineae > Anaerolineales > Anaerolineaceae > Brevifilum. Next base: position 366,125 of record JAENZD010000002.1, on the reverse strand, counting down.
TGCACAATTACGTACCAACCGGAATGACGATGGCCCAAGCCCAGGACCTGCTTCAGAAAGACCCTGAAGCTTACGCTGAACAATCCCAGGCTGCCATCGCCAAACACGTCCAGGCCATGCTGGCCTTCCAAAATAAAGGTTCTGAAGTCTTTGATTACGGCAACAACATCCGCCAGCGAGCCTATGACTACGGCGTCAAAGATGCTTTCAACTTCCCGGGTTTTGTTCCCGCATATATCCGCCCCCTGTTCTGCGAAGGCAAAGGCCCCTTCCGCTGGGTTGCACTCTCAGGCGATCCGCAGGATATCTATGAAACAGACCGTGTGATCAAAGAATTGTTCCCGGATGATGACCACCTGCATCGCTGGCTGGATATGGCACGTGAAAAAGTGCCGTTCCAGGGGCTGCCCTCCCGGATCTGCTGGCTGGGTTACGGCGAGCGTGCCCTGGCTGGGTTGGCTTTCAACAACCTTGTGGCAGAAGGCATCGTCTCCGCACCGATCGTGATCGGGCGTGACCATCTCGATTCAGGTTCCGTCGCATCACCTAACCGTGAGACGGAAAGCATGAAGGACGGCACCGATGCGGTCAGCGATTGGCCCATTCTAAACGCCCTGTTAAATGCTGTCAATGGCGCAACATGGGTTTCTTTCCATCACGGCGGCGGTGTCGGGATCGGATTCAGCCAGCATGCCGGGCAGGTGATCGTGGCAGATGGCACCGCGGCAGCAGCCAAACGACTCGAACGCGTGCTGACGGTGGACCCCGGCCTGGGTGTTGTACGCCATGCCGATGCCGGGTATGAAGAAGCAATCCGCTTTGCGAAAAAGCACAATATTCATATTCCCATGCTAAAGGAGTGATGCAGTGAGTGTCAGGCTTAGGCGTTTCATTTTCTTCCTGCTGGCAATTGCGGTCGGGACCGCCGCGGGTACCGGTTATGGATGGGCGATCAGCCCCCGCCAAACCCGCGACACGGGTCCGCACACCCTTCGGGAGGATTACAAAGCTGATTATGTACTGATGACGGCTGAACTTTTCCAGTCGGAAGGGGATGTCGCTATGGCGATTGCCCGGCTGTCCTTTTTAGGTGATCAGTCCCCCACAAGTTATCTCGATACTGCCATCAATTATGCAAATACAGTTCAGTATGATGCCCGTGATCTCCAGTTAATGAACAATCTAAAGCTCGCCGTCGAATCCTTATCCCTTTCGGAATGAACAGAAATGAACCATAACAAAACTGAAAGATTTCCTTCTGAAGAACCTCGAACCCGCAGGGGTCCGTGGTACCTGCTGACCGGGCTGGTGATTGGTGTGATCGCCGGGCTGATCTTCGCCTGGCTGGTTTATCCTGTGAGCTATGCCTCTTCCGATCCCTCAACTCTCAAGGATAATTACAAAGAGTCATACCGCTTGGTGATTGCCCAGGTCTTTGCCGCAACGGGAGACCTGGACCGTGCAGCGCTGCGTTTGGAACTGCTAGGGGATGAAGATGCAGCTTATACACTGGGTGCGCAAGCACAGCGCGCCCTGGCAAACGGTCAACAATCAGATGCGCAAGCACTGGCATTATTGGCATCTGCGCTCCAGTTGGGAGAGTCTGTCCCACAATCTTCTCCTGAAATGACGGAAGCGCCTGCAGAAAACCTGGTCCCAACCCAAACGCTGCCTGCACTGACGCCCCTGCCCTGAATTAACCTGATTTTTCAATCGGAAAACGGTAGACATTGGTCTGCCTTTTTTCGAATCCCATAGCCTGATAAAGTGCGTTTGCTGCTTTTCTTGTGGGCCGAGAGGTCAAATTGACTTCTTTCAGTCCCAATCCTTCCGCTTTCTCAATACACGCCCGGGTTAGCGCCTGCCCAACCCCCTGCCGGCGGGCATCTTGATCAACGATGACATCCTCAATCCAACCATGCCATCCGGTCGGTGTTTGGAAAACAGCCAGCGTCGCCGAACCGATGATCCGTTTTTCCGAATCACTTTCAAAAGCCAGGAAAACATAGCTATTGGGAGATTTCCCCATTGAAACCAATTCGTCGAAAGTCGGGGGGTTGGTATTTTGCGTCAGTTGGGGGATCAGGCGTTGGAATGCTTTAGATATTTCTTTTGTAACGTCGTTCATTTCTTCAATAATCAATGCTCATCTCCAGGGCACAATAATAGAGAAATTTGATGGTTTCGGTTTATAATACCATGAAGCAATGATGTTCAAAAAATGGAAGGAAGAAAAAATTGATGTCTGATAATAAAAATACACTGGTAGAAAATTTTACTTCTTCTCTGGATTTATTTGAAACTGTCTTCGCCAAAGTGCCTGAAGACGGCCTGGATTGGTCAGCGAAAGAAGGCGAATGGACAGTACGCCAGGTCGTTCATCATGTGGCGGAGGATTTAACCGTATATGGTTTCTTTATCGAACAAGCGCTGGCCATGCCTGGTAATAAGGTCTTCTTTGGTGAATTCCCCGGGAACGAAGCCTGGGCAGACAGCCTGGCATTTGATCAACGGCCTGTTTCCAATGCCCTGGCGCTCATGCGCGCCCAGAGGGCGTATTACGCGGAGCTCATCAACCATTTCCCGGATCGCTGGGATAATGAAATTCAATTTTTTGATCAATCCGGTAAAAAACTCAGCGAGAGCACCGTCAGGAAAATGGTGACCATGCTGACCGACCACATGGTGGAGCATTTTAAGATGATCAAGAGCATCTTAGCCTCGAAAACACCCTCTTGATGCAGATACTAAAATTTTACAGTTGTAAAATGACGGTGATTAAAACTTAAGGGGAAGTATTTATTTGTTCTGAATGTATTTCATTGTATTCATTCACAATCTTTGATTCTATTGCCATAATACGCTGCAAACGAATTTCCAACCCTCCACAAAACCAGTTAAAACCATAAGCGCATTCATCTTCGCTCCTTGAAAGGTAAGATGAATAAAAGAAGCAGATTCTTAGATTTCAATAATTTCAGATCAATAGGTCCAGGTAGAGCTTTCTTCCTGGAGAGAGGTTGAGAAAAATGCTAAAAAAAATTTATACCTTATTACTCATTACCCTTTTCCTGCTAACAGCTTGCCAACAGGCGGCTTCTCCTATGCCAACGGATACCACTACTCAGGAAACGCCTGATGAAACAGAGATGATTACCGAAGATCCAACGCAGGAAGAGCCTTCGACCGAAACTGAGGAACCCAGCACGGAACCTGTAGAATTTGAGCCGCTTATCCGTTTAGAAGAAGTTGCGACAGGTTTGTCAGCACCGGTGGACCTGGACGCCCCAAACGATGGGAGCGGACGGTTGTTTGTCACAGACCAAATCGGGCTTGTTCGAGTCGTCGACAGCAAAGACAATTTACTGGACGAACCTTTGCTGGACCTGCGGGACAGCATGGTGAATTTGAGGTCGAATTACGATGAACGCGGCTTACTGGGATTAGCAATCCATCCTGATTTCGAAAATAATGGGCGGATCTACGTGTACTACAGTGCCCCTCTCCAGTCGGGAGCACCCTCAGGATATGATCACACTAGCATCCTCTCAGAATATACAATTTCACCAGATAATGAAAATATTGCTGACCCTGATTCAGAACGAGTGATCCTCCAGGTGGACCAGCCCCAGGGCAATCACAATGCGGGCGCTATTGCTTTTGGGCCAGACGGTTACTTATATGTGCCCTTGGGCGATGGCGGTGGTGCCAACGATACCGGCGAAGGTCATGGGGATGACTGGTACGATATCAGTGCTGGCGGCAATGGCCAGGATGTCGAAGAAAATATGCTTGGAAGTGTATTACGGATCGATATTAATAACGGAGATCCTTATGCCGTTCCCATGGATAACCCACCCATCAGCGAAACCTTTCCTGAGATCTGGGCTTATGGCTTCCGCAACCCCTACCGGATGGCATTTGATCCCGAAGGTGATCAGGAACTCTTCCTGGGCGATGCCGGACAGAATCTGTGGGAAGAGGTTTCAATTGTTTCCGCTGGCGGCAACTATGGCTGGAACGTGCGCGAGGGCACCCATTGCTTCAGTACGTCCAACCCGGGCAATCCGCAAGCCATCCTGGATTGCCCAACTGAAGGTCCCGATGGAGACCTATTGATCGACCCCATCATCGAGTTCCGAAATACAAGCCACCCCGACGGCGGTTTAGGGACATCAGTTGTGGGTGGTGTGGTGTACCGCGGTGACGCACTACCCGCATGGGATGGGCGTTATATCTTTGGCCAGTGGAGCACCAGCTTTCGTTCACCCCAAGGGGGATTATTTGTAGCAGAAATGGCTGAACAAGGCTTATGGGATTTTGAGATGGTACAGATCGCCAACCATGAGGGCAGCAAGCTAAATGCTTACCTGTTGGGCTTTGGCCAGGATATGGCGGGAGAAGTTTATGTCCTGACATCACTTTCCACCGGGCCATCCGGTGATACGGGAATAGTATACCGGATCGTATCCCCATAAACTTTTCCATCAATGAACGTTCTCTATACCCTTAAGAACTTAGAGGCGAGGAAAACCTCGCCTCTTCTCATTCGTCACACTTAAGATTATCTCTAACTATTTGCTTTCAGCAAATGTGCTTCCAGTTGAATGGGAACAGCTTTTAGCGCTTTCGAAACCGGGCAATTTTCTTTTGCCCCTGAAGCGATCTTTCTGAAGGTTTCCATATCGATATCCCGGACTCTGGCCTTTGTGACCAGCTTGATCCCGGTGATTTCAAAACCTGTATCTTTTTTCTCCATGGAAACCTGGGCTTCTGTTTCAATTTGATCAACGGTATACCCGGCTTTGCTTAAATCCCCGCTGAACGCCATTGAAAAACAGCCTGCATGGGCTGCGCCAATCAGTTCTTCGGGATTGGTTCCTTTTTCATCCTCAAAACGGGTTGAAAAAGAATACTTTCCTGAAAAAGCACCACTATCAACAGAAAAAGAACCCTTCCCCTTCATCAGGTCGCCTTCCCAAACTGCGTTTGCTTTTCGCTTGATCATGTAAAACTCCTTTTAATTTTTATAATTAATATCTATCTACATTTATAATATACCCATTATCTGTTAGAGATTCATTAGATCGTGAACTACCATGATGTATTAATTTATTTTTGATTCAGAAAAAATCAATGCCTTATTTCAAGTATTCAGATCAAAGAATTCATTACCGGATCGAGGGAAACGGCCCACTGCTTCTCATCCTGCCCGGCAATACAGCCTCGTCGAAATGTCATTGCGATGATTTGGCTTATTTTTCTCAGACGTTCACCGCAGCAGCCATCGACTATTTGGGGGTGGGCATGTCTGACCGACTCGCCCAATTCGGTAAGGATTGGTTTCGCTCATGTGCAGACCAGGCTGCTGCGCTGATCTAGCATATCGGTAAACCGGCAGTTCTGATTGGCACCAGCGGCGGTGCGGTCGTTGCGCTGCACACGGCAGCAAGACATACGGATCTCGTGACAGCAGTGGTTGCAGACAGCTTCACTCCCAGAGTTACCAGAGAGATGCTTGAAAAAAATGTCCTTGAAGACAGGTCGGTTCGCTCTGAAGGTCAAATTGGGTTCTGGCGCAATGCGCACGGTGAAGACTGGGAAAGAGTGGTTAAGGCTGATACAGCCATGCTAACCTCCATGGTTGAAGAAGGCGGAAACTGGCTGGAAAACACCACCCAGGAAGTCCGCTGCGCCGTTTTAATCACCACCAGCCTTGAAGATCAGATGCTTCAGCATCCGCTTGAATATTCATTGGAAATGCTCAACGCCTTGAAAGACGGCAGGCTATACATTAGCCCTCATGGTGGACATCCATTAATGTGGAGCAAACCGGATATCTTCCGCCAGGCTGTCCAGGGATTTCTTGCGTTCTATTCAAATCACAATTCTACTGAATAAGATGATTGTTCTCCCCCCTCCCTCGAAAAACCTATCCAGGATTTATATTAAGCGGAATAATAATGGGAAATTAAGAGAAAGACCCCGGAGATCCATTATTGAAGAATGAGCTGTCCGGGGTAATTTTTTGAATCTCCCATTCGCTATTTATTCTGGCCCTTGAATATCAAAGCAGCTGGCAAGAAAAACAAAGCTGAGAAACCAAACAGGACCAGGATTGGTATCACGGTTTGGGTCAATCCCGCACCTCGCAGCAAAATATCTTTGTAGCCGAGGATAATATAAGACAGGGGTATGAATTGAGCCACTTTCTGAACGGTTTCTCCTAACATTTCCAGCGGCATCCAGGCACCTCCCAACCCTGAAAAGATAAACATTGGTATTAATGCAAATACTGCGGTTTGTTCCGGCATTTTCGCCAGGATACCGATCAGCAGCCCGAGGCTGGCGACAAAAGCACAGCTTCCGATCGAGAGCAGGAATGTTGCAACCGGAGCAGCAAAGAAATTAAGGCGTAAAAACAGCTGACCAAAAATGATCATAATGATGAATTGCAGGAATATCATGATGAACATCGCCAACCAATGCCCTACAAGAATCGCTGAATTAGAAACGGCTGTACCCCGCAGACGTTCCAATGCACCAGATTTGCGCTCCTGAACGATGATCTCTGCTGCGCCAATCAAACCGGCGATGGCAAATTGCGCCATCATACCCGGCAGCGACTGTGCGAAGGCATTGTCATCCGAATTGGTTGGGTCATCTTCAGAACTTGTCTGTGTTTCTATGCTTGTTACTGGCGGTGCGTTCCAGGCTTCAAGAGCCATTGTGAAGGCTTGATCATATACGGTATCTCTTTCGGAAGGATCTGCACCCTCCGATTTTTCTTCAAAGGTTTGTACGGCCTGGCTGCCTGTGTCCGCCGCTGTTCGCAGCCGGGTCGATGCCGCTTCAATCTCCTGCTTCACAGCAATACCTGCTGTTGAACTTTCATCACCGATCAATTGGAGGTGTACTTTTCCCTCTTGACGGACAACCTGACTGAACCCCTCAGGCAGAATGAGCGCTGCAGCACTGTCTCCATCAACAACTAATTGCTCGAGGTCTGCTATGGAAATTTGAGAATCTGCGATTTCAACCTTAATAACTTCCGATTTTTCCAGGTATGAACGGATACTCTCAGTGATCGGTGTTTGTTCGCTGCTGACCAGAGTGACTGGCAGACGATTGTCTTCATTTCCCTGGTTCGGGCCGCTGAAACCGCCGAACATAAACCCAAACATCAATGTAAACGCAATGGGTGCGACTACGAGGAAAATGGCGGGCTTCCAATCCTTAAAAATTTGATACAGATCTTTGACGGCAATATCTAAAAACTTCATAAAACACCTCTCATCCGAAACGTTTCCTGAAACGCAGGTTTCCAATGAAGAAGAATACAACCGCCCATCCAACCATACCGGCAGACATCAGCAGGGTTCTTCCAAGGTTGCCTTGCCAGGAGGCTTCGAGCGCTTCCATTGCCCACCCTTGGGGTACCAACAGAGGGATGAAATTAAATGCTTTTTCAATTGGGGATCCCATCACGAATACACTTGAGATCCCAAGCATACCTGTGAAGGTCAACACCGCTCCATACATGATCCCGGCTTGCTTGGTGCTTTTGACCAATGACATTATGAAAATACCAAAACTGTTTGCCAAAATCACCAGGGCGATCGAAAATAATCCCAAAGGCAGAACAGGTCCCCAGGAAACCCCAAAGGCAAGGTTAGCAAATGCCAAAAGCACAACAACCTGAACAATGATCAACAAGAAACCAGCCAGGAATTTGCCATTGAGAATGGTGACCATATCGGTCGGTGATGTGAAAAGGCGAGCCAGCGTGCCATTCTCTTCTTCCTGGAGGATTGTTTGTGCTGTGGCTGTGCCTGTGTAAAAGGCATAGAAAATCATCATCCCACCCATAATGCTCCGAAGGATCGCCTTAATCGGGTCATCACCTGAACTTTCTGTCGTAGAAGGTGGAATGACCTCTAAACCAACACCACGATCTTGCATTTGGTTTTCCGATTCCGATGTGAGGCTGTCAACCAAGGCCATCTGTTCTTGTTGGGTCAATGAGATCCCCTGGTCGCTGAGTACCGAAAGAACTGTATCTATGGATAGCGTCGTAGACGAAAATCCATCCACAATACCCATCACAAGGGATTTAACGATGTCAGGTCCTAAGGTCAGTGCGGGATCTTTATAAAATTCGATCTCTGCATCGCTGGACGATTGTCCGATCAGGGCATTGGTGAAATTAGCGGGAATGATCATAGCCAGCCCAGCATCCTGTTCATCCACTGCCAAACGGGCTTCTGATTCTGTACCAGTTGAGATTTTCATTAAATCTTTAAATGTGTCTTCTTCTAAGGTGTTTATAAGCATTTCACCCATTGAATTGACAACACCACCCTCATGATCAAAATTCGAAACATAGGGACTGCCCTCATCCAGATTGACGATGACCACATCCGTGGTTGGTATCTCAAAGCCGTCTTCGCTCCCAATACCGCCAAACAAGAACGAGAAAATCAAAGTCATCAGGATGGGAACGCCAAACATAAACGCCAGAGCAAAGAAGCTCCGAAACGAGCGCCAGATGTCTTTAAGTGCGATCGATAGCATTTTCATAGTGGTCTGCCTTTCAATCCCGCAGGGCGCGGCCGGTTAGGTGCAAAAAGACCGCTTCCAGGTTAGGTTCCTGGATATCAACCGAGTTGATACGTACGCCCACCCCTGCCGCTGCCTCAAACACACCGGGCAGGACCTGGTTGCTGTCCTTCACAAGGAGGTGCAGGGTACCGTCTTCTGAAGTGATCTGCTGAACGCCTTCTAATTTCTGCCAGACCGGGAGGACATCACTTGATTCGCCGCTGATAGTAAGCGTGATCCGGTCCAGTTCTCCGACAATATCGATCAGCTCATCGTGGGTGCCCATGGCTATGATTTTGCCATGATCCATAATGGCGATCCGGTCAGAAAGCTCCTGTGCTTCCTCCATATAGTGTGTGGTGTAAAGGATGGTTACCCCCTGGTCTCGCAGGTGCTTCACCGAATCAAGAATTTGACGGCGGCTCTGGGGGTCAATCCCAACCGTGGGTTCGTCCATGATGATCACCTTAGGCTGGTGCAGTAAGGCAATCCCAACATTCAAACGGCGCTGCATCCCGCCCGAAAATTTTGAAACCGTTCCCTTTTGGCGATCTTCCAGGCCAATCAGCTTCAGCACTTCATACACTCGCGTGTTGAGGGGCTCACCTCGCAGGCCATACATTTTCCCCCAAAAATTGAGATTAGCCCGTGCAGAAATATCATCATAAAGCGCAATCTCTTGGGGAACAACGCCTAATTCGGCTTTGGCTTTCTTGGGTTCTGATTGCACAGAATACCCCATCAGCCAGACTTCCCCGGCATCCGGGGTCCGCAGCCCGGAGATCATCCCAATCGTGGTTGTTTTCCCGGCACCATTGGGCCCCAATAGGCTAAAAATCTCACCCTTTTTTATCTCAAAGCTGACATCATCAACAGCATGGATCTCGTCAAATTTCTTATCAAGATTTTGAACCTTAATTGCATTGTTTAACACGGGAGCACTCCTTCATTTGGTAAGCTACCTGGTAGACCAGATGTATTCAATCATTTGTCCATCATTTTTATGCATTGTATAACCTGAGCTGAAAGTAAATTTATTGAGTAAATAATATCAAAATATACTACTATAGATTATTAGAATGAAAATTATCACAGGTTTTAAGTATACTGCAAAATTTTTTTACACCTCTATGCAAAGGTATGAATCAAGCCCTACCCAATGGAACAGGAGCACTTCTTATCAGCAGGTTTTATTGAAAACAACAATTGGTGCGGCCTCGTTGAGACCACACACTGAAACGATAATTAATCTCAAGATACACATTTCGCCTCCGGTTTCTTACTCGATTTTTTGACGCTCGCAGTTAAACCACATCTCGTAGATTTTCTGGGATTTAGCTGCCCTCCCAGTCCGTCGCAGATACAATCACCCAGTCTGTATCCTGTTTGAAGGCGTAATTAGGAACCCATAATAGCCCAAACATTTCGGTGAAAATATTCTTCTTATAGGGCGCGACCGGCTTTTCGCTCACATCATCCAGCGCCTTGGAAAGCTGATCTTGTACAGCCTTAAGTTCGGCTTCAAGTTCCGTCTCCATTTCAGCGATTTCTTTTTGAAGGGCTTCTATTTGTTCTTCGCTTTCTTCGACATCTGCTTTCGCTTTGGCTGTCATTCGCCTTTTGGTGAGGGATGTGGAAAGACTCCGCTTTCTCCCACCGAGGAGCCCAACAATATTTTCTAAGGCTTTTCCGCCCTCTTCCAACCGGCGGTGGCTGAGCTCCTGCTTATCATCAGCCAGCGCATACTCCTCAGTTTCAAGCTTATCTTTCAGTGATTTCACTTTTTTCTGGTACTTCTCTTTTACAGCGTCAAGTGCTTCTTCCTTCTTTTCCTCAAGCGCTGCTTCGCATAATTTGCGAAATTCATCTTCGGAAGTATCAGGCCCTGCCACAACGCCCAGGGTTTCATTGACTTTCAATTTCATGGATTGGGTGCGGTAAAGCCAATCTTCAAATTCAGTCTGTAAAGATTTGAGGTAAGCACTATCAAGCGCTGTCAGTTCGTCCAATGATTCAAAACTGACATTTGGCATGGGAGAAGATGATAAGGTGCGCATCTCAACCGGGTCAACCAGGAACTCTTCCCATTGGACCAAACCCTTTCGTTTAAGCTGGTCAATCCGAATTGCAAACACTGACTCATGACTGATGTTGGTGCTTCGGTCCAAATAAGCCACCCTGACTTGCCCGGCAATCACGGGATGGTAAAAGGTTTGGGGCTGCCCCAACCCGCCAGGATGAATCTTTTGCGCTTCAGCCATCGCATCCGATAAACCACGATCAGCAGGCAGGTACTGAACCGGGATGGCACCCGGAATTGCAGGCTGTACGGATTGACCGAGACCATCAGAACTTTTATCTGCTTTTACTGCCTCGGTCTTACCAGCCTCTTCACTTTTCTGACCATGGATTTTCGCATTTACAAGTTCATTGACAGCAGGGATTTGGGCGCGGGTCAGCGGACCAGGCAGGTAATTCATTGCCCAGCGGGTATGGAACACTTCGGGAGCATCCTCATGGACGTTATGCAGTAAGAAAACTCGCTTATCCAATAAAGAGATCATCTTATCAAACTTTTTCCGGTCCAACCCCGGGGCTGCGCCTTCCAAACCATCCAATAACCTGGCCTTATCCTGATCCGTCTGTAAGCGCCCCACCATCCAGGTGCCGGCGTTGGAAAGCGCTTTATAATCGAGATCCACAGGGTTCTGGGTTGAAAGGATCAAACCGACACCAAACGCCCGGGCTTGCTTAAGCATCCGCAGAATGATGTTCTTGCTGGGTGGGTTAGAAACAGGCGGCAGGTAACCGGCTATCTCATCAAAATACACCATCGCTCTTAAGCTGCTAGATCCTTTTTGGGTCCGCATCCAGGTTTCAATGGCGGTGTAGAGCAGGGTGATAAAGAACATGCGCTCCTCATCGTTCAGGTGCGCCAGGTAAAACACGCTGTGGCGGGGCTTTCCCGAGGGCGTATATAATAATTGACCAATATCTAAAGGCTGACCCTCCAGCCAGGTATGAAAAGCAGGTGCTGCCAGAAAGTTATTCAGCAGCATCGCCAGCTCAAAGCGCTCTTTTTCCGGGTAGAACTGTTCCAGGGGAAAGACCCCCAATTTATCAAACGGTGGCGTTGCCACCTGGCTAATCAAAGTTGCCAGGTCAAGGTCTCTCTCATTTTGCCAGGCATCTTCAAAAATATTGGCAAGCAAGATATGTTCCTTGGAGCGCACCGGATCAATATCCCTCAAGCCGACCAAACCCAAAACAGCCGTCACCGTGCTGGAGATTTTTTCTCTTAAAATTTCTTTGTTCCCTTCCCAGGGGATGGCAGGTGCAGCAAAAGAAGCCAAAATGCTCACGGAAAATCCGGCATCCGATCCCGGGGTGTACACAGAAAAATCAACAGAATCCTCCAGGGCTTCTAATTGAGCTTTCCCAAATCCAAAGGAGGCCAACCCTTTTTTCCATAAAGCGGCTGCTTTCTCTGCTGCTTCTTCCACGCTGATACCTTCACGCCGGGCAGCACCCTGATCAACCCAGGGTTTAAAATCTTCGGCAAGGAGATCCGGAAAGTGCAGCAGGAGGTTGGTGAGGTCACCCTTTGGGTCGACTACAATCGCCGGGATGCCCTGGAGTGCGCCCTCTTCCAGCATGATCACACCCAGACCGGTTTTACCGGAGCCGGTCATACCTGTGATCACAGCATGGGTGGTCAGGTCATCTGGATCATAATGGACAGGCTGGTCACCCATCTCACTTTTTTCAAGGTTATACCCATTGCCGAGGTACATTTTTTCCGACATAGCGCCTCCTATTATTCATTGACAATTATTAGTATACATCAACCTAGCTGTCATTTAGAAATTTCTTGTTTTTGTTCGCTATTACCTTTATTTGTATGAGTCTCAATTAGCGTTCATGCATTATTAAAAAAGGCTGCGACCTTTCAGTCACAGCCTGCTTCCTATTTAATAGCTTAGAGCCGCCAGATCCCGCTGCGACGCGGGGTTACGTCTTCCGTCGTAATGAACGCGTTCGGGTCTACCTTCAAAACATGCGATTCAACTTCATCGGCTTGCTTCCGGCGTACATGGCAGTCAACCAGCATGAAATTACTCTCTCGTCCCCGTGCTGGTATCTCCGTCACACCGTAACCTTCCAACCGCAATATATCAGCGATCTCAGTGCTGTGGTTGGGGCTGATGATGCTGAAATGCGTATAACCTATTGCTAGCCGTTTTTCAATTGCCATCCCGATCACGTTGCCGGTTGCAAAACCTGCGGAGTAGCCGATGATATTCAACGGGTTTTCGAGGTTGGTTAAAACTGAGCCGATCACGAGCACAAATATAACCGACTCAACAAATCCTAAGACCCAAGAAACTGCTGATTTGCCGCGCAAGGTAAACATGAATCTTAAGGTATCAATTGCAATATTTACCAAACGAGCGGTAAAAATACCAAAAGCAACTAGCCACGCCTGGGGGGATAAGAAAACATCCATTATCCGGCTTTTTCCTTCCCGTTCCTCTCCTCAATACCGCTGTGCATCGCAGAATCGTAGTAGGAAGTCATATATTCTTTTAACATACGCCGGGTGCTGAACTGCCCTCCCAGTGTACGAATGCTTTCCTTCATCCTGGCAATCCAATCACAGGGAAGGTTATCCCCGGAACGCTGGTCATAATACAGGGGTACAATCTCGTTTTCAATTATATCGTACAGGCTTAACGCATCGGCCTCATCCTGGACCTGAGGGTCTGCATACAGGTCAACATCTTGTCCGATCGCCCACCCATTTGACCCATTATAGCCTTCACGCCACCAACCATCCAAAACCGAGAAATTGAGGACACCGTTCAGGGCAGCTTTCATGCCAGACGTTCCCGATGCTTCCCGGGTCCGGCGGGGTGTATTCAACCATACATCCACACCCTGAACCATGTACCGTGCGATGTTCATGTCGTAATCTTCAAGAAACGCCAATCGTCCGCCAAATCGTGCATCTTTCACCGCCCGGTAAACTTCCTGGATCATCTGCTTGCCGGGTTCATCTGCAGGGTGCGCTTTACCGGCAAAAATGAACTGGACAGGCTTGCGGGCATCCGTCACAAGTTTGAGAAGGCGATCATAGTCACGCAGGATCAGGTTCCCTCGCTTATAGGTCGCAAAACGGCGTGCAAAACCGATCGTCAGAGCATAGGGGTCTAATAAAACACCGCTGGCAATGGTCTGTACGGGGTGTACATTCGCGGTTTGCCATTTTTGCCTGCCGCGGTTGATGATGTAAGCCACTAATCTGCGCTTACAATGCTGCCTGACCTGCCAAAAGGCTTCATCCGGGATATTCTCGATCTGTGCCCAGAACTCCGGCTCATCCAGGTGATCCTGCCAATCCGCGCCCATGTACCGCGAGAACAGCAGGCCTGTCCGCCGCGCCAACCAGGTTTCCGTGTGGATCCCGTTGGTGATATAGCCAATAGGAATATCGTCCTCTTCTTTATCAGGCCACAGGAAGTTCCACATCTGACGGGCAACCTGTCCATGCAGTTCCGAAACAGCATTTTTGTGTTCAGAAAGTTTGAAGGCCAGGATCGGCATACTGAAAGCATCTCCGCCCCAGGACTGCTTGATCTTGGCAATATTTATAAAATCATCCCTGGAAAGCCCAAGATCTGACCAAACCTGGACAAAATACTTGTCAACTAACCACAAGGGGAACTCATCATTGCCGGCAGGTACGGGGGTATGCGTTGTGAAGATATTGGTCTTTTTGATAATATCGACGGCTTGCTCAAATGTCTTCCCGCTTTCCACATATTCCAGTGCACGTTCAAGGGTCAGGAATGCAGAATGGCCTTCGTTCATATGCCAGGCAGTGGGTTCATGACCGAGTGCACGCAGGGCACGAACCCCACCCATCCCCAAAAGGATCTCCTGTGATATTCGCAGTTCCAGGTCGCTGATGTATAAGCGATCAGTCAAATGGCGGTCGTTGGGATCATTTTCAGGAATATTCGTATGCAGCAAATAAAGCTTAACCCTGCCAACATTCAGCTGGTAAATCCGGGCAAAGACCTTTCGGCCGGGCAAATCGATCCGGATTTTGACCGGTTCGTCATTCTCATCCAATATTCGGATCAGGGGCAGTGCGTCAAAATCGATCGGGACATTGTCGGCTTGCTGCCAGCCATCTTCGCTGATTCGCTGAGAAAAATAACCGTAGGTATATACAAAGCCGACACCCACCAGGGGGATCCCAAGATCGCTCGACTCTTTGAGGTGGTCCCCGGAAAGAATACCCAACCCACCGGCATAAACCATCAGCGACTCATGTAAGCCGAATTCGAAGGAAAAATATGCCATCAGTTCATCGCTGAAGTCCGGATAGGTTTCGGAAAACCAGGTGTCCTTTTCTCCCATATAGCGGTCAAACTCTCGCATGACCCGATCATAAATATCCAGGAAATAGCGGTCGTTCGTGGCGGCGTTCAACAGGGCACGCTCCACGTCTCTCAGGAATGCGACCGGGTTATGATAGCTGCTCTCCCAGAGCAAGGCGTCTATTTCTTTAAATAACCGCTGTGCTTCAGGATTCCAAACCCACCAAAGATTATATGCCAGGTCTTCCAAACGCTTGATGCGCCGAGGAAGACTGAATTTTATCGGTTCTTCTCTTTTAATTTTCGCCATCGTTTAATGTCCTCATTTTAAATGGAATACCTGCTGAAATAACACGTGGTTACTTCCGCAGGAATCCGGTTTTTTCAAAAAACTGATCTCTTTTTCGTTCGCAATTCTCATCTTTCCAGCCATTAATCATACCACAAAGCCCATGCAGGACTCTTCAAAGGTCATTATTTTACCCTCTGGCTATCTTTTGACAAACCGGTTTTACGGCACGTAAATGGATAGTTATTAGTCCTGATGACTAATCGGTTGTGATTTCTTTGACAACTTCAATTCCGTTCAACGCCATGTGATACAGGAAGATCGCATGAAGCATATCACCATGGTGGGGCATAGCAGGGAGATTACGGGCATCATCTACGGAAAGGTGCCAGGTCTGCACACAGTTTGCCGGAACGATCACGCGCCCCTTTTTGTGATGCGCGTTCGCCTTCAAACGTAGGTATGTTGTTAATTGATAGACACAAAGATCCGTTACATCACCAACAGCGATGAAAGTATCAAGATCGCCGCGTTCTTCAACCCATTCATCAAAACCATTATTGAGAGCAGGGTGAATTGAATCTTTATAAATGGTGGTTAATTGGCTGTAGAAAGGAAGGGATTTGATCTTATCAATAGCTTCTGCCTGATGGCTCCCTTTGATGGCATGCTCTCCAAAGGCGTCAAATTCCAACGAGTCTTCCCGGTGCCCTTCTTGCACCAGGAGAATATCCTTTAAACCTCTCTCCCACGCAGATTTCATGAGATGTGTGATCGGCGCATCAATCTTAGCGACCCTTGGGCTGCTCAATGGACCTTCATATAAAAACCCATTGATCACGTCAACGGAGATGATCGCTGATTTAGCAGGCTCAGAGATAGCATCATTAATGGTTATGGAAGCCAAATTTTTGACCCAATTTTCAAGGTAATCAATAAAACCTTTCGATTTTTCGGCTAAAGACATACCAACCTCCTGGTAGATATTTGAATACAATTTAAAAGTAACCACTAAACCTAAGAAAGATATTAACTCCTTCCAAATAACATCGGATAAACGCCTCGCTGAGTAAGAAAAAGAAACAGTATAATTCTCAGTATTGACCACAAGATAAGGTAGACCAATGAAAATTGAAATGATTGCATTTGACGCAGATGACACCCTCTGGCATGGAGAAGTGCACTACCGTGACGCCCTGGAAGATTTCAAAAAGATCTTATCAACCTGGGGAGAGCCACAAACGATTGATGAGACCCTGTACGAGATCGAAATGAAGAACCTTCCGCTTTACGGTTACGGGGTCAAAGCGTTTACCCTTTCGATGCTCGAGGCAGCTGTTAAGATCTCAGAAAGCAATGTTTCTGGAAAAGAAGTTGCGGATATCCTATCCTTGGGTCGATCAATGCTTGAAACTGAGATCGTTTTATACCCCCACGTCAAAGAAACCCTCGAAGTATTAGCAGGCTCTTTCCCGCTGATGGTCATTACCAAAGGTGATCTCCTGGACCAGACGGGGAAGCTTTCACGGTCTGGGCTTGAGAGATATTTCCCCCTGGTTGAAGTTGTGAATGAAAAAACGCCCCAATCATACCAATCTGTTTTTGAAAAATACAATATCGATCAAAATTCAATACTGATGGTAGGCAACTCGCTCCGCTCTGATGTTGTCCCGATCCTTGCATTGGGCGGAAAATCTGTTCACATCCAGGCGGACACAACCTGGGAACACGAAACCGTGCCAGGGTTTGATACCTCTCAGGAAGGCTATTATTCAATTGAACATATCGGGTTGCTGCCGGACCTCATCAAGAAGATACAACAATATGAAGTGTAAAACCTTGTTTACAGGAATTAAGGAGGTGCGATGGATCTGGACCGATTTATTAAAAAATTACAATACACCGCTGAAGCAATCATAGCATTAACTGTTGGGCTGGAAGAAGAAGCAGTAAGCTGGAAACCGGATGCCGAGAACTGGTCAATTAAAGAAGTAGTCTATCACCTCGCTTTTGAAGAGATCTTCGATTTTCGAAAATATATTGGGCAGATTTTCAACAGCAGTGCGGCCCCCGGACTTGAAGAGACACGCAGCACCTGGACGGAAGATGATGCCCGAAAAGGGCAGCCGCTTGAAGACCTGGTAGGCTTATTTTCTACTGAGCGGGATAGATCCATGGCATGGCTGCGAGGACTTGAAAATCAGGACTGGGATCAGGAAATCACCTTCCCATGGGGCAGCTTGAAGGCCGGTGATTTTTTGGTCTCCTGGCAGGCACACGACCTTTTACACTTGCGCCAGCTGGTTGAACTGCGCTATGCACTAACCACACAAACCCTTCCCCCTTACTGCGTCGAATACGCGGGAGAGTGGTGATCAGCCTGATTTCGGTTCTCTTTCAGAATTTCAAAGCGGATCGCTGATCACTTAATAATTCACCTTAGTACAATTTCAACCAAAATTAAAAACCCACGGCATCTGCCGTGGGTTAAATTTTGCACTCGATATGATACTTTACTCAACCTTCAGGTTTCTCACCCCTTCGATGTCCGAAAGCGCATCCACCAGGTCTTCCAGCGTCTGATCCCGGGAGATCCTGGCAACGATCTGAATTCTTAGGCGTTTGTTCTTAATATGTTTCTGAATATTAAAACTTGCCAGCTCATCAGAAAAATCCTGTACAATTTTCCGGATATCCTTGACGGTCCCCTTGTGATAATCTGTCTCAATTGTGATAAAGCGGGAGACAGAGGTACGTAGAAAACGATTTTCGATAGTATTCAGCAATGCTAATACAACCAGCATTAAAGCTGTTGTAAACACCCCAATCAGGTAATAGCCAGCCCCCACTGTCATACCCACGATCGCCATAGTCCACAAGGAAGTCGCTGTGGTTAACCCTTTGACCGTGAATCCATACCGTAATATCGCGCCGGCGCCTAAAAAGCCAATGCCTGAAATGACCTGTGCAGCTAAACGGGCAGGGTCTGCAGGTGTTCCGGGACGGGCATATAGAAATCCCAGGTTCACAGATAACACCATCGCTAATGTTGCACCAATCACCAGGATCATGTGTGTCCGCAAACCGGCAGGCTGATCCTGGCGTTCTCTTTCCAACCCAACTGCTGCACCCAAGACTGCCCCAACCAGCACCCTCAAGATGATCTGGACTTCTGAGATTTCTGAAAGCATAAAAACTCTCCTATATATTCCCTGAGCCTGCTGTTTTGATATTGAAACTAAAGTTCATCTTCAGCACAATCACAAAACAAGGTTCCGTAATTTCTATCCTCGTCAACGAGAAAAATGACTATGCTGAGGATAAAAAATGAGAACAATAAAATTTGACTATTGCAACCACCCATGAGAGGCTTTGCAAAAGGTCTGCAAAATGCACCATCTTTGGACGGTTTACATTTTTCCCTGACCCATCATCAAATATAACTCAGTGGACTTAAATTTTAGCACATACAGGAATTTTTTTACAGATTGGTCTGACCAATACGCGTTAAATGGAAACTAAACTCAAAATATTTTAATTTATTGAAATATTCTCAATGATTAAACAACTTGAGTTAGAAGTTTAATCATAAATTTGGATCAATGCTTGTATATTCGGTGTGCGGATCAATAAAATCAGGCGGTGCAGCAAGACTTCTAACCCCTGCATCTACCTTGATCTCGAATGGAACAGAGAGTGAAGGAATCCCCTCGCCTGTCAGGGAAGCAATATATTGACCTGTCTCGTATTCGGCATCACTCGTAAATGGAACAATTTTATCATTCTCTGCAATGGCTCCTAAATCATGAATCTGCATCTGGTTTCGGATTTTCCCGTCATCATCGGTAACAATAACCTGAATATTTACATCTTTCTTTCCTGTAAACTTCTGGGATGACTGGTTCAAAACGCCAACCTCAAAATGGACAACGCCTTCCTCATACATTGTTAACTTGGGGGCAAACCTCAATTCTGGAGTATTGGTTTGGTTCATAGACCCGCAAGCTGAAAGCACCATAACAGCCAATATTGATAAGATAGTTAATTTTTTCATATTAGAAATTTCCTCCTTTATTTCCTCACTGTATTAAGGATAACAGAAGAGACATAAAAACCCCAAATTCAGTGATTTGATAAACCCCAGATAACTAATCAAGAATGATGTAATGGAGAAACGAGCTTATGGAACCTTAATTTCAAGCAATAATCTTAACCCCACAAAATCCGTATGATCTTCCAGCCTTATCCACATCCAGCGGCCTTGGGGCAATGTGGAGGGCTGGTTCAGCAATTCACGAATTCGCATATTGAAGAAATTGATTTTTTCTTGGGCTGCTTCTTCTTCCTCCGGGCTAAGGATTACCAATGCTTTGAAAGCCCCGCGTTCCGGGAAAAGGACACACAACTGCTGTGCCTCTCTACGGTAACGAAATCCCCACCCATGCTGCGGGTTATAAAAGATCAGCTCAGATTCATACTCAGGAAATTGGCTCTCAAGATAGGACAAAAGGCTTTCCCACACAGGCAGCACTTCCCTGCCGATTGTTTTCTGAATCAGCTCTTGATCTGGCGGATTATTTCGATCTAAAAATTGGGCAGCTCCGATAATATCTACCTTTTTAGCTAATTATTGTTAATCAATCTGTTATTAATAAGATCTTTGACAAATTGGTCTTTATTGCACCGATTTGTCGATCGCACTTCAACATCTCAAGTTTACCAAAAAATCTGTATTAAAAAACGTTTGACCTATATTTGTACTTTCGACTTCCGTTTGCCGCCGCTCACCCAGCTTAAGAGAACAAGAATAACAACCCCGGAAAAAACCATCATCCAGCGAGCATCCCAAACTTTGCGGAGGGTCACCTGGGGAGTGAAAGTCATCCCTTCATCATCAAGATCTGACCAGGCGACAAATTTCATGGGATCAGGCATTGCCGCAACCCACGAACCTTCTTTTTCAGCTTCGGCAAGAATTTGTCCATAAATTGTCGAAAATTGTTCTGATTCGTCATACACCAGGTGCCTTGCATCCGTCCAACCCAGCAAATCATGTTTATAAAAAGCACCGGACAAGCTTGGGTCTGCCATAATCCAAACCCCCTCCACCAAAACCTCCGCCCAAGTGTGCGAACTGGCGGGGTGATCCCAGGTCTTCATTACAGGGACAAAGGGGAAACTTTCAGGCATAGCTAACCCGTTGACGGTATGGGCCGGGATACCCGCCGCCCGGCTGAGCGCCGTCATCAGGTGAGTCTGTGCCTCGGATCCCCCAATCCCTGATTGGTACGCTGCAAGAGCACTCGAGTCAGTGTCAGCCTGCGTCTCGTTAGGCCTTTCCAGGTGGTTGATCGTGAAAACGAAGATATTTCTTACCGTTCGCCTTTCATCATCTGGCTCGATCAAATCGTTAGCCTGGGTGATGATATCCGGATGATCAGATTGTATGTTCTCTGAGGGCAATAGGTCAGCATCCGTAACCGGAGTTAACCCACGATCTGCGCTCCCCTGCCAAAGGTGCACCCTGTACCTAACGGCGGCTTCTACTGTCTCACCTGGCAAATACTGTGCATTGAACGTTAAAATTTCCAGGCGGCCCTCATGCCTCTGTTCCCACTCCCCCGGCCAGGTGATATCAGGCTCCAACACCTCCTGGTTAGCGCCGCTTGTCGGCAGAAGCAATATCAGATTTATGTCGCCTGGTTCATCCCCTTCAAAAGTATAGGTCTCCGTGATCTCATAATAAACGTCACCTGGGAACCAGAAATAGCCGAAAACTGAAAACAGTAAGGTCAGGAGAGAAACGATTGCATATAACACCCATCGCGGTTTTTTTTGAGTTTTCTGTGATTTTTGATGGTTTTTCTCTTTTATTTTTTTATTTTTATTTTTTTGTTTTTTTGCCATAAACACACTCAATCTCTGTCAAATTAACATTAATGTGCTTTCAATCTTTGAGCAGCCACCAAACATCTGAGCCGGTAAAACCGCACTGACGGTAAAGTTTTTCGGGATGTGAGGGATTATCCATTTCTCCCGACACTGTGGTGAATTTAACCTCATCTGAAACCCGGCGCAAAAGTTCACCTACAATCGCTCTCCCCAACCCTTTTCTTTGATATGCGGGATGGACCTGGATCCACTCCAGGGATGCCTCAGGGACCTGGTGATCTACTTCTGCGATACCCAGGGCAGCGTATCTTCCTGTCCGGGATTCCTTGACCCAAACCCACAGCTTGTGATCATAAACCGGGTGCTTCATCCAACCCTGAACAACTTCTTCACTGATCTTCATGTTCGGATAGCAAGCAGAGATAAGGAAAGTACTCGTTAATATATCCTTTTGGGTGTCGAAGGTCTCGAACACAAAACCGGCGGGGGGATCATCGACTGGGGGTGTTCCCGCATATTTCAGTCGAAAATATGCTGTTTTTTCAGCAAACCTTTGAGGATCAAAGATTGGGAGTGCATGGCTGTGAACCAGTGCGAAATGCAGGGTGTTTATTTGCTGTTTTGTAAGCGGTGAATGACGCGGGTCATCAAACCACAGTGACATCAAGCGCTCATCATGCCAAAACGCCAATGATTGATTGCCTCCTGACCGGTCACGTTTGACTTCCAGCTTGGTGGAGCCAGTATTAAATTCCGACTTCCAAAATGCATTGGGCAAGGTATAGCAGGGTTCCTCGCGGTAGAGGGTTAAAAGCTTTTGTTTATCACTTACATTCGTTAATGACATATCATTCAATAATCTGGTTTTTCTCAATTAATTGTAAAGAAATCAGCTGTGGATAATGATTCTACCGGAACTCTTATCGGGAAACGAAATCATGATAATTTTTCATGGGCGAGTGAAAAATTACCGAATCCATTTTCTTAATTAACTATAATAAATTGAAAATATCACAATAGATAATAATCTTAATACAACAGTGAACTTTTAATGAAATGGATGGATGACACACCAATTAGTCTATCAGGAGAGCAAATTCTCTTTAAGCGCTTTGGCAACAGCCTCCGTACGGCTCGATACATGCAATTTGTTTAAAATACTGCTGACATGAAATTTAACAGTGGATTTGCTAACAAACAATTTTTTGGCAATTTCAGGGTTGGTCAACCCCTCAACTAATAACTGAAGGACTTCTTTTTCACGGTCCGTCAGATCGATACCCGGCTTATAGGGCTGCCTGCTGGCCTGAATTAAAATCTGGGCTGCTTCTGGCGCTAATGTTGGCTTTCCATCATATGCCTGACGGATGGCTTCAGCGAGTTCTTCGGCATCAACATCTTTTAATAAATAGCCAATCGCACCTGCTTTCAGAACGCTCTCCACTAAATCCTTTTCTTTAAAACTAGTCAGAGCGATCACTTTAAGACTTGGACACTTTTGCAGCAGTGCTTCGGTCGCTTCTGCGCCGTTCATTTTTGGCATCACCAGGTCCATCAAGACAACATCCGGACTGCTTTCCTGGCAAAGCGCTAACGCTTTCTCACCGCTATCGGCTTCAGCGACAAGCATTAAATCATCATATGCCATTAAAAAGGCACTCAAACCGCTCCTGACAACCTTATGATCATCAACGATCATGACACGAATTTGTTTATCGCCTGCCATCTCAATACCATCCTTCCGAGATCGTTTCCTCTTGGGTTTCTCTATTTTATCGGATTTCTATCAAAACGCCATACCAATCGCAGTGTCGTCCCCTCTCCTGGACGGCTGACCACATTTAGATCAGCCTGGATGCTCTTTGCGCGTTCAGACATGATCCCCAAACCCATGTGGCCTGGCGGAATATCCTTTTGATCGAAGCCCAAACCATCATCTATGATCGTCAATGTTATCGCCTCTTCCCCGCAAGTATAGCGGAACCACACCCGGGTTGCTTCAGCATGTTTAAAAATATTATTCAACCCCTCCTGGGCAATCCGGTAGAACACATTCTTCACCTCTACCGGTATTATGCAATCGATCGATGGTTCAACATTAAGTTCTACCGGCACACCGGACCGTCCTGTGAAGGCGTCCGCAAGGTGCTTGAATAACTCCCTGGGTTGTGCTTCATCCAATGATGACGGCCGAAGCTCCATCAACAACGTCCGCATTTCCCCCAGCGCGCCGCGCGTCAATTGGCGTAGTTCTTCCAACCTCTGTTCCACTGTATCCGGGTTCTTTTTCCAGATCTTCGGCATCACTTCAGCTATCAGGCTGGTTGAAAACAAAGTCTGGGTTACAGCATCATGCAGGTCACGAGCCAAGCGGTTGCGTTCGGCTGTAACCGCAGCATCTTGTGCTTTTCCTTTCAAGCGGTCATTTGCAATAGCAAGTGATGCCTGGTCGGCAAGGGCATGCGCCAGGTTGATCTCCTCAGGTGTGAAAGTCCGGTCTTCGCCGTAATATAAAACCAACCCGCCGTAAACCTCTTCATCAACCAATAACGGTGTACAGAGCGCTGTCCGGTACTCACCGCTGACCAATTCCCATTTTGAATCCGACTTAAGTGTCGCAGGGTTTAACCTTGAATAGATCAGAAGCCGGTTCAGGAACACACTCTCTAAAAGGCAGCTGGCCGTGTTGGAGTTGGGATCGGACAAATCCAGCGAATAGGTTTCCCCCTCAGGATAGCATGACCTGGCAACCACATGGTTATCCTGGCGTTCAAAAATCACAGCTTTACTGGCTGCAGTTAATCCAATCGATTGTTGAACAATGAAATCAAGGCTTTTTTCCAGCGGTTGGTTGGTATTGAGTAATCGCACCACCTCACTCAATCCTGAAGCCATTTGACGGCGACGTTCAATCTCTGTGGTCCTTTCAAAAACATCAAGCGCCAGTTCCTGCCGCTGTTTTTCAATCGTGCTCAATCGCCAACGATACCCACCGACAACACTGCCTGCAAGGAATAAACCAACCAACCCGATGAACCACCAGGTTGCCCAGAAAGGCTGCTTAATTTTGATCTCGATGCAGGTAGGGGCTGTGTTCCAAACACCATCATTATTGGAACCCAATACTTTAAATCGATATCGCCCCGGGCGCAGGTCTGGATAGTCTGCGTTGTGTTTGTCACTGGTTAAGATATAGTCCTCATCAACACCCTCCATCATATACGCGAACTGGTTATCCTCGGGTGCAGTGAAATCCAGGGCGGCAAATTCAAATGAGATGAAATTTTGATCATGTGTAAACGTCAATGAGGCAGTACAACCATCAATGTCCCTGACTAAAATCTCAGAAAACAGGGAAACTTTTGTGATCACCACCGCAGGAATGACCTGATTCTCCTCGATCATTTCCGGGTAAAAAGCGTTTAATCCATTCATGCCACCAAAGAATAATGCACCATCGCTAGAGGAGGTATGGGCATCTTGGTTAAACGCGTTTTCCTGTAAGCCGTCCCTTGTGTCGTAACGGCGAACTTCCCCGGATGTCGGATCAAATCTGACAAGCCCATTGGCTGTACTCAGCCATAAATTTCCATCCAAATCTTCCTCAATGCCGAGAATCCGATTGGATGGGATCCCATCACTGGTTGTGTAATAAGTAAATTCACCTGTCCCTAGCTCGAAACGGTTAAGCCCCCCACCGCCTGTACCAAGCCATATCATACCAGCGTGATCAGCATGGATATCTGTTATGCTGTTGTGACTCGGACCCTTTGAAGTACCATCTTTATTAAGGATTAAGAAGGTGCCCATACCGGGATCAAACATAACCAGGCCCTGGTTTTCTGTTCCCATCCAGATATGACCAGAGTCATCAGCATGGATAGCCAAAACCATGTCGTCCTGGATGTAATCAGGGAGACCCGTTCCAAGTGAAAAACGACCCATCTGGTTGCTCTCTGGGTCAATTCGGACCAGTTCTCCGTATTCCTGGCTCAACCACAGCACGCCATTTGAATCCTCGGTAATTGCGGTTGTGGTACGCACATCTTCTACCGTATCCGGCATACTTTTTGCCGGTACAAATCCCAGTAGATCTTCATCATACGTCTGTAAAAAGCCACCTTGTGTACCAACATACAAATCCCCTCGGATGCTCACATACAACAAGTTGACATTATCCCCGTTGAGGCTGGTATCGTCCCCCGGGATGTGGCGAAAATGGGTAAATTCCCCCGTTTCCAGGTTCATTTGATCCAAACCTGCATTCAACGTCCCAATCCACAAACTTTTTCTAACCGGATCAAAGGCAAGGGACACAATTTGATCACTGGCGATCGTGTTGAGATCTTCCGGGTTGTGTTTGAGCCTTCCAAATGCTCTGGTGGCAGGATTAGCCCGGTTAACGCCACCGCCGAAGGTCCCAAACCACATAACCCCGGATCGGTCCTGGAAAATTGTTCTGACATCATCATTGCTCAGGCTGTTTTCATCAGAGGGTTGGTTGGAAAATGAAATGATCTGACCCTGCTTCCCTTCCCAATCGGACACCAGGCTGATGCCGTCATCCTTAAATCCAACCCATAGGTTGCCTGATGGATCTCGATAAACAATATTGATCTGGTTGCTTCCCAAAGATTTTGGGTTCCCCTCAACATGAAGGAAAACATTGTATGTAAAATTTTTTGTGTTGAAATTTACCAATCCGCCATTTGTCCCCAGCCAAATATTATTTCCCTCTCCATTGCAAATTGACACCACATTTTCGATGCCAGTTTCAAAATCTGTCAGGAACCGTTTAAATGAACCGGTCGATTCCTCAAATAAGTTCAGTCCGTGTGGTGTGCCAACCCATATATTTTGATCTCTGTCCTGAAAGATTACCTGCACAACGTTGCTGCTGATACTGGCTTCATCTGCAGAATCATGCTGAAAATGATCGAAGTCCTGGCTGTTCGGGTTGAATCGGCTCAAACCACCGCGGGTTCCAACCCATATTCTCCCATTGGAATCTTCATACAATGCGTTAACTCGGTCATCCGGAAGCGAACCGGGATCTAAAGCATCAGGTGTAAAATGGGTGAACGAATTTTTGTTTTGATCAAAGCGATTTAGGCCACCATAATATGTGCCAACCCATATCGCACCATCCCCTGCTTCCAACAAGACAGTTATATAATCATCAGTCAGTGAATCAGCGTTAACGGGATCAGCTTGATAAACCGTAAATACATACCCATCGAATTTATTTAATCCCTCCTGGGTACCAAACCACATGAAGCCTTGGGAATCCTGTAAGATCGTGAGCACAGTATTTTCCGAGAGGCCTTCATCGGTTCCAAACCGCTCAAACCGCATTGAACCAACCCCATAGCCAACCGCTGGCCAGCTCGACTGGAAACTGGCATTTGATTGTGATAAAGGATAGAAATTGGCGTTTCCCGGACTGGCAGTGGTTAAGGCGATTCCTGAAATCAGGATCACAAACATTACGATCCGGTAGTGGGGTAGGAAAGATTGAATCCTTCTGCTGATCATAGTCTATATTCTATTCTATAAACGATAAACTCAGGACCCATTATAGATGGTTAATACTGACTTTGTGTTAAAAGACCGTACCGGAAGATTTTGTCTTCCGGTACGGTCAGAGGAGAAAATATTGTTCAATTTGGTAAGCTTGGTCAACTTTCCATATTAATCATCCAGTATTTTTTTGGACCCAATCAACTTCCAAGGACAAAACCCATACCTGCACCCAAACCGATGATCGCCAGATATAACCCCTGGCCGCTCATTTGGTAGAGTACGATGGCTAGGATGGCACTCAAAAGTGTGCCCACTAAGGCAGATAAAATTGTTTTCTTCCATTTATTGGCGTTCAGTTTTCGAGAAATCATTTGCCTTAGTCTGACCAATCGTTGTGGATCAGTCGATAAAAAACCTGTCTGATGTGGAGATATTATCCACGAAATACCGGTGAATGCCATCCGCCAAATGGTTCGTTCCTGGACTGGTCAATCGGTTAGGTCGTATCCGATCCTTTTGAATTGTTTTTTAATGCTGTGAGAGAGTGGGCTGATTCAGGACTGTTCTTTACCCAGGTTTTTGGAACTGTGCCCAAACTGTTGTCCGCTGACGGGAGACGTTCGGGCGCTTCTCTTTCTGCTCCGTTCGCCATTCTAATTTAAGGGAAGTCTCAAACGCCTCAAAATCCTGATCGGAAACCCCATACGGTGCTGATGGTGTGGGGCGGCAATGCGCATAGATCAAAAAATGTCCGCCATGGACCAACCACTCCCGCAGGTTCTGTCGATACAATTTCCTGCCCTCTTCATTCAAACTGTGAAAACATCCAATATCCAAAACGAGTTCAAACCTTCTGTTTTCGAGTTGTCTGCTGGTGACACTTCCCAGGAAGACATCGTCTGGATAACCAGAGGCATGAAGTCTCTTGCGAGCTTTCAAAACAGGCAGCAGTGCGATATCCATTCCTGCAACACGCCACCCATAACCAGCCATGGTCAGCAGGTTCGTTCCAGTACCACATCCCACATCCAATGCACGACCGCTTTCATGGTTTTCAAGAAAATTAATCAGTTCGGGTGGGGAAATGCCAGTATCCCATGGGGGATTTCCAAGGTATTTCAGGTTATAACGAAGGAAGCGGCGAAGTTTCTTTAACATTGTTCCTTAATTTTGGAGTGAAAACCCCTTAAGTTCAACACGAAACCCTACGGGTTGATCAAAGTCAACCTGCTCAAAATAGAAAAATCCAACGGTCTCACAGAAGGTTCCTTCATCTTTACCCTCAAAGACCTCCGTGACGATATTGTAACAGATCAATGAACCGTCCATGGCAAAGCTTTCTTTATAAGGTTCTGAAGCGTGCCGGAACCCATTTCCTCCCGGTTCAAGGCTGGCGCGTTTGCCGGGGTCAGGATACCAACCTTCGTCAGGATCCGGAAAAGGGATGATCAACTCCAAGCGGGCATCCGACAGCCTTATGCCTGGGTCCGATCCAGAACGGTAGATCTTTCCACCATCAATGATATACCAGAAAACCCCAGTTACTGGTGTGTGTTTAAAGTCGTCATCCGGAGTCCCTTCCAAAAGCTCAGCAACCCGTTCCATCTCAGCCACATAATATCCATCCACCATCTCAGCGTCCATAACCGTTTCAGTCACACGCCAGATGACCTCTTGTGTTTCGTCGTATCCCAGGTATTCATAGACCCACGAGCTGCCAACCCTTAGGGGATAGATTCGAAGGGTGTTTTCTACTGTGGTGTCAAGACTGGTGATGCTTGCATCCCTGGTTGTCACGAAGGGTGTTTCACTTTGGTCTGCAGATCGCTCTGAGGTCACTTCTGTTTCATGACATGCACTCAGAACCAGCAAACAAAACAGGGTGAACAGGTCAAGCCAAATTAATCTTTTTTTCATGTTCTTTTCCGAAGTTGGTAAATTAAGTATACCTATACATCTTGATTTTTGCGGTTGATTGAACAGTCATAACACCCAAAGTTTGCATTAATTTACCTTATTTTCGCGCCCAAAATTTTGTTCATGGTCCAAGACTGGGTATGGTTAAGTTAAGATCGAAAAAAAATAAGAAACACTTCGAAAGCAATGCTTAATCAGATTTTAATCAGACATTTGTTGAACTTTATCACCTGGGCAGTCTTGCCCGGGTGGTCAGGAGAATCTCATGGATAAATTTACCAGGGTCACTCTGAATGATGGCACGTTGATACCTGTGATGGGCTTCGGCACGACCCTCCTAGTGGGATCATCCTGAAAGCAAGCCATACTTACAGCAATTGAATCCGGCTACAGGTTGATCGATACTGCCCAAAGTTATGATAACGAGAAAATAGTTGGGGAAGCGGCACATGAAAGCAGTATTCCACGCGAGGGCTTATTCATCACCACCAAAATACAGGATAAACACCAGGGACGCGCTTCCACAATTGAGTCCTTAAATGATAGTCTGTCAAAATTAAAAATGGACTATGTTGACCTGCTGTTGATCCATTGGCCAAACATGGAAAAATTTGATCTTTCACTTGAGACCTGGCAAACTTTGATTGAATTAAAGCATCAAGGCAAAACCAGAGCTATCGGTGTCAGCAACTATACACAGGATGTCATCCAAAAAACGATTGACGCAAGCGGGGTGATTCCCAGCATCAACCAGGTTGAATTTCACCCTTTTCTTTATCAGGAGGACCTGTTGAGCTACTGCAAATCCAAGGGAATCAGGATCCAGGCGTACAGCCCAATTCTTCGTGCCAAACGCACCGAGGATCAACCCCTGCAGACACTGGCAAAAAAATACAGCAAAACCCCCGTCCAAATTATTTTGCGTTGGCATATTGAACATGGAACCATCCCCATCCCACGCTCCTCCACCCGGCAGCACATGATGGAGAATATCGACATATTTGATTATTCTTTAAATGAGTGTGAGATCGAAGCGATGGATGCGATGGATGAAGATTTCAGGCTCATTCACCCAGCCAAAGCACCCGATGCGTGGTAATCAATCAATAGCAGCGTTTTAATAGCAAACATTTTCCCATCGATAAACAAATCAGGCCGCAGATCAGCGCGGCCTGTTGTTTTTGTCATGATCAAAGCAATTTGAGATCAGTCGGTTCCAGAGATATCTACCATATCTTCTAAAACTGTTTCAAGTGCCATCGTATGACTGCAGCGGCCGCGTGTTTGAAAAAAATCACAGGTGCAGTGCCAGTCACCCTGGTCGTAGGTCACTGTATGCTGGTTGTTTTCTCCTTTGAAAACAACGTTGAACATCTTGAATTCAATCCGGTCGCGTTCCTGTGCATAACGTTTGGCTTTCTCAATTTTGCCGATCAATCCGTAGTCCATGGGACACTTTTCCTTTCTAATGGGAAGGGATATAAAAACAGCACGCGCGGGGAAGCCCGGCGTGCTGAGTGATATTTAATTGTTCTCTTACTCGATGCATATTGATCCGTTTTTGATGCATTGTTAAATTCAGTATAAACCGACTTCCTTGCTATGTCAACGCCTTTTCTCGTAAACCAGGGCGTCTTCACCCCCTGCATAATACTTCTTCCAACGATTCACCATCAGGTAACCAGCTTTCTCATAAAGGTGAATGGCGGGCTCGTTCGATGCGCGTACCGCTAGCCGGATGATAGGCATATCCAGTTCCTTTTCACAGGCATCCAGCAAACGCAATGCTACCTGGCTGCGCCGAAAATCTGGCGCAGTCGACAGGGTTGTGACCCAGCCTGTTCGTTCAGGAGTATTTCGTTCACCACCTATAAATCCAATCATCTGATCATCGTAAACGGCTTTCAAACGAACATAACCGGGAAACGTGAGGATGCCAATAACATCCCAAAAAGGCCATTGATCTTGCTTCGAAAAACACTGACGATCAAGGTCGTTCAACTGCGAGTAGTCACGCCAGGTGGCTTTCTGGATTGAGAAATTCAGATTCAACATTTAGTTACACCTTTATTACAACGCCGCACAACAAACGATATCGAGATTATACTCGCAACCCATAGAGCTGATTCTTTAGGTGACCCTTAGATAGCTTTACGATTGCCCCGGACCCTTCATACAGTATTGAAATAAAACAAGTAAAATAGAATACAAATGGATCTAAAGACAAAGATTGGGTTGGTAGATGAAAATAAAAATCGGACTTGCGCAATTTAATACAAAACTCGGTGATAACCAGGCGAATCTCAATAAGCACCTGGCATTAATCGAACAGGCTCAGGGTCAAAGCGCAGATTTATTGATCTTCCCAGAACTCTCCCTGACCGGTTACGCCCTGCAGGACCTTGCATCGGCTTCAGCCTTGCGACCTCACCAGGACGACCCCATTTTCGAAGATCTGCTCAAAGCCAGTAAACAATTGGACCTGATGGTTGGATTTGTTCATGAAGACCGCCGTCACCGGTTTTATATTGCCTCAGCCTATTTATCAGGGGGCAAAATCCTCCATATTCACGATAAAGTCTACCTCCCGACCTACGGCATGTTCGATGAGGGACGGTTTTTTGCACCTGG
Source organism: Anaerolineaceae bacterium (assembly GCA_016841445.1). Lineage (GTDB taxonomy): Bacteria > Chloroflexota > Anaerolineae > Anaerolineales > Anaerolineaceae > Brevifilum. The sequence continues at coordinate 334,886 of JAENZD010000002.1, read as the reverse complement.
CGATTCCGTTCAAGCCTTCAACACCCGTTTCGGACGGGTTGGGATGCTGATCTGCGAGGATTTCTGGCATGCTTCATCACCTTACCTGTTATGGTTGGATGGGGCAGACATCCTGTTATTTCAATCTGCGTCACCGGGACGGGGGCTCAATGAAAAACCCCGGCTGAGCAGCTCCGAATGGGTGGAACACACCAATCGTGCGTATGCCGGTATGTTTACAAATTTTGTTGCGCATGCTAACCGTGTGGGCTACGAAGACGGCCTGAATTTTTGGGGGGGTTCGACCATCTATGACCCAAACGGTGACCTGGTGGTCCGTGCACCTGATTTTGAAGAGTCTTTGACCGTCGCAGAGATTGATCTTGATCAATTAAGCCGGACACGCGCCCGGCTCCCCCTGCTTCGGGATGAGCGAATCCAATTTGTACAGCGTGAGCTGGAAAGAATCTTGGGTGAAAAATGAACGACCTGACGATTAAAACAGAACTGGCAGAAAAAATTCTCACGGGCTTTATCCGGACTGAACTCCACCGGGTAGGCTTCAAAAAAGCGCTCTTGGGGGTATCCGGCGGCATTGATTCCGCCCTGAGCCTTTACCTTTCAGCTAAAGCATTGGGACCTGAGAACGTGCTTGCGCTTCGGATGCCCTACAAAACTTCCTCTCCGGACACGCTGGAAGATGCTCAAACTATGATCGATGATCTCGGCGTCCAATCGATGACAGTCGAGATCACGGAGATGGTGGACCCGCTGATTAACCATTACAAGGATATGACCAAATTACGTGCCGGGAACATCATGGCCCGGATGCGAATGATCGTTTTATATGACCAGTCGGTCGCTTTTAACGGGCTGGTGATGGGCACCAGCAATAAAACCGAGATTCTGCTTGGATACAGCACAGTCTTCGGCGATTCAGCCGCGGCGATCCAGCCAATTGGTGACCTGTACAAAACCCAGGTGCGCCAGCTTGCCAAAGCCATGGGTGTTCCAGAGACGGTCATCAATAAAGCTCCCTCTGCCGACCTTTGGCAGGGGCAGACGGATGAGGGTGAGCTGGGGTTTACTTATGCAGATGTCGACCAGCTGTTGTATTTGCTGATCGATCAGCGCTTCAGCCCTGAAGCCTGCATTGAAAAGGGATTTGAGAAAACCTTTGTTGAACGCGTCATTAAATTGGTGCGCCAGAATCACTATAAACGGGTCATGCCGCCGATTGCCAAGCTCTCGCAGCGCACGGTTGGGTATGACTTTTTGTATCTTCGGGATTGGGGAACATAACGATTTCCAGGTAACCGGTGCGGTCAAAATCAGACCGCACCGTACATATTATTCTCCGGCAACAGGTGGGAAAAGCGAAAAATATTCCTTAATAGGTGAAAAAGATCGGCGGTGCTGCTCACAGGGGCCCAAATCTGCAATGGCCTTCCGGTGCGCTTCAGTGGCATAACCTTTATTTTGAGCAAAACAATATCCGGGGAAGTCATTGTCCATTGCGACCAATAGGGCATCCCGGGCTGTCTTGGCCAGGATCGATGCCGCTGCAATGGATAACGCACGCGCATCCCCTTTTACAAGGGACGTTTGGAGGATTTCTACATCTGGTAGGTGGATAAAATCCACCAGGAGGTGCTCAACAGGACATTTTAATTTTGCCAGCGCCCGTGTTGCTGCCAGGTACGTGGCTGGAACAATTCCCACCTCATCAATTTCGGTGCAAGACACAAACCCAACACCCCAAGCAACAGCGGTTGCTTTTATCTCCAAAGCCCAGAACGCTCGATCTTCCGGTGTCATCACCTTTGAATCCCGGACCCCATTCAGTTTTTCGTAAAGATCTATTCGTTTTTCGGGCAGTACAACAGCCCCTGCTGCAACTGGACCGGCTAAAGCCCCCCTGCCGGCCTCATCAATTCCGGCAACAAAGCGAAAGCCCTTTTCCCACATTTCAATTTCGAAGGAAAGATCTGGTCGCTCCGGGAGGATGCTCAGGTCAAACTTTTTCCTGGGTGCCATATTTTCCTTGAATTGACCGCCAGCGGATGGTCAGGAGGTCCAAACCCATCCGCAGGGAATCTTTGAATATTCTTACTCGGCTGTCTGGGTTAAAAGTCCAATCGATAGGCACTTCCTGCACGTGATATCCTTTTTGACGTGCGATGAAGAGCACCTCGGCATCAAATGACATGCCCCTCAGTGTTTGCAGCGGGAATACTGCTTCAGCAACTTCCCCAGGGAAACACTTGAACCCGCACTGTGTGTCCTGTAAGCCCGGCAGCACGAGCCAGCGGACCATGGCATTGAAAATCCTGCCGATCCGGTGGCGGTATTTGGGCTCGTCATAGCGGTTCGACCCTTCAACTTCTCGAGAGCCAATCACAACATCCATCGAGCCAGAGGCAGATGGTAAAAATCGGTTGATCTGCTCAACCGGCATTGAAAGATCAGCATCACACATAAAGCGATATTGACCCTCAGCCGCCAGCATGCCGTGCCTGACAGCTAACCCTTTCCCCCGTGAATTGACCTGTTCTACTACCAGGTTTGGCATTTTTTTAGTGCAAGCCTTAACGATTTCAAGGGTGTTATCCGAACTGCCATTTTCGACCACAATCACCTCAGCATCATAATCTTGCTGGCTTAGGAATGCATCAATCCGCGCCAGCGAAGGGGGCAAACGTTCAGCTTCATTATGAGCAGGAATAATGATGGAAAGATATGGTTTACTCAAATTTAACTCGTTTTCAGATAACCCATCTATGAACTAAAAAAGGGAGGAGAACGCGGCAGCCATCCGGTTCACCTCCCCATTAATGTCAGGTCGGGGTGGGCGGACTTGAACCGCCGACCTCCGCGTCCCAAACGCGGCGCGCTGGCCGACTGCGCTACACCCCGGCAGATAAGAGTATAATCCGAAGTATGGTCAAACGTCAAGCATCTCCAACCTCAAAATTCAACATCGGATTGGGCATTTCACTGATCGTACTGACAACAGTTTTATGCTTTTTGCCCGCATGTAAGCCCGTTGAAACCCGCAATCCCACGCTAACTGCTTTTCCCGTCTTCACCTCCGCATCCACAACAATTCCGCTGACGAGAACACCATCCCCAACCGCATCTGCAGCACAACCAACATCCCTTCCACCGTCCCCCACACCGACGGCCAACTGCATTTTTGACGGTGGCCAGCTTGAGAGATCCAGCTTTACCAGCCAGATTAATGAAGAATTGCTGTCCTACCAGGTTTATCTCCCCCCCTGTTATGGTTCACTTAATGAACCCACGGGGTACCCCGTGATTTACCTGCTGCACGGCTTATTGTTTGATAGCGATCAATGGATCCGCATCGGCGTGACTGAAACCATGGATGCTTTGATTGCAGATGGGGTAATACCGCCCACTATTCTTGTGATGCCGCAGGAAACGCATAACCTGCCCCCACAGAGATCACAATTTGATGATATGGTCACGCAGGAACTCATCCCGTGGATCGATTCCGTCTATGATACACGTCCTGAGAAAGCATTTCGTGCCATCGGCGGGGTTTCACGCGGCGCGGGTTGGGCTGTTCGGATTGGGTTTGAAAACATCGGACTTTTCACCAAGGTCGGTGCTCACAGCCTGCCGCTGTTTGAAGCGGACGGCGGAAAAATCACCGCTTGGCTGATCCAAACCCCAAAAGAAGATCTCCCGGAAGTGTTTATCGATATCGGGAGGGATGATCAGGAATGGCAAACTGCTCAAACCTTTGCAAATCAGCTTGATGAAGCAAATATTCCCCATGAATGGTATTTATTTACAGGCGGTCACACTGAAAACTACTGGCGCTCACATTTGGAGCAATACCTTCGCTGGTATACTCGTGATTGGTAAATAAAATTGCGAATAAATGATGTAAAATAAAAGTATTCCAAACCATTAGAAAGGGAGATCGAATGTTTCAACAACTTACCATCGTAGGATATTTGGGGAACGATCCCGTCATGCGGTATACCCCCAGCGGCACGGCTGTGACCAGCTTCAGCGTCGCAACATCAAACTCATACACCAATAATGCCGGGCAAAAGGTTGATGAAACCACCTGGTTCAGGGTATCTGTTTGGGGAGCACAGGCAGAATCCTGCAGCCAGTACCTCAGCAAAGGACGTCCAGTTCTGGTCGTTGGTCGTCTAAAGCCAGATCCACAATCAGGCAACCCCAGGACTTTCCAAAGAAAAGACGGCTCAATGGGTGCCTCATTTGAAGTCAACGCACAAAATGTTCGCTTCCTTCCCAGCGGTGGTGGAACAGTTAGCTATGAAGCTGATATGGGTGACGAAGCAGGAGGCGCTGAAGACGACGAAATCCCATTCTAGATTGGAGACCTCGTGGCAAATAAACCTATCCCAAATTTTGAACTACCGGATGATCTTGAAGCACAATATGCCAATTTTGTTCGGATATCGCATACGGCATCTGAATTTGTTTTCGATTTTTCATTGTTGCTGCCCGGTGTAACCAAACCAACCATTAATTCAAGGCTGGTCATGTCCCCAACGGCAGCAAAGCTCTACCTGGGTGCTATGAGTGAAAACCTCAAACGATACGAGTCCAAATTCGGAGAGATCACCCTGCCGCGTTCGCAAACATTGGCAGATGATCTTTTCCGCCCAAACTCGAATCCGGAAGAGGAGTAGTGGCTATGGATAAAAAGATAGAAGCAATTGCGGACCGTGTAAGAGATCATTTTGAACGACAAAATAAAATCAGGGATGAAGCCCTCTCACAGAGCCGAAATCTGACGCGTCACTCAGCCCTGGCCATCCGCGCCATCCACCGTGAAGATGCAGAGGAAGCACGCAAGCATCTTGCAGATGCCGATCAACTGGCAGAATCCCTGCGAAAAGGCCTATCAAACGACCCTGACCTGTATTACTCCGGGTATGCACAGGATGCGTTAAAGGAATATTGTGAAGCGCACCTGACCGTATCAACCATCCTTAACCTGGATTGGCCCTCACCGGAAGATCTCAAGGTCGAATTCGCGACCTATCTTAACGGGATGTCTGAACTGGTCGGAGAACTGCGCCGGCGGATCATGGATATCATCCGGGAAGGGCATTCTCCAGAAGTGGAACGCCTCCTCGATGTTATGGATGACGTTTACGCCCAACTGGTCACAATGGATTTTCCTGATGCGCTGACCTACGGCTTGCGCCGCAGAACAGATATTGCCCGCAGCATCATCGAACGGACACAAGCCGATATCACCATCAGCTACAGGCAGCAGGAACTTGAGAAAAGAATTGTAGATTTATCCAACCAGTTGAAGGACTTTCATCTGGAAAAGGGTTAGGCAAGCCGCAAAACATAGTTGTTTTCTAAATAATTGGATCCTTGCCGCTGATTTGACACCCAACTTTCAGCGGCAGGATTTTATCTAAAGGGTTAATCTTTCCCCAAGTTTAAGGTATAAAGCAATGAGGTTCTTTTATTATTCGTAGATTGCAGAAGAGATCTTATTAGTCACGCAATTATCTTTTGGTGTCATATCGGTTGTATTCTAAGATCAATAAGTAACGATTTTTAATGGATATTCACTTAAAACATCGATTCGCCTTCTTCAACAAAACATGTTAGACTCTTGGCAGAGAATTTATGACAGAAAAGCCCAATCCCTGGCAGCGACCGCAAACACACCCTGCTGCTAACGATCCAGAAATCGAAACCATAGTTGAAAAATCTGAGCCTAAAATTGCGAATTTTTGGCGAAGTATTCGACGTTGGGGATTTGACGCGCATGCACTACGTTTTTCTACCGCTGTTCTGACCATCACGTTGATCCTGCTGATCGTTTGGGTAACGGATACGTTCTACATCAAAACCACTCCCGCTGATGAAAACGCTTCATCCTTTGTCGCTAATGCTGAAACACTGCCAACGCAGACACTCACGGCTCCAGCGCCATCATTTTTTGGCGGCGGCAGTGACACTGATGGCATTGATCGTTCAGCGGATTTGCATACGATCCTGCCGGATAGAAGATCAAGGTACGAAGTCACCCAATACACGGTTGAGTATGGCGATAATATCTTCTCTATTGCTGAAAGGTTCAACCTGCTGCCTGAAACGATCCTTTGGGGAAACCGCTACACATTGGGTGATGACCCACATTTCATCGTGCCCGGTCAGGTTTTGAATATCCTCCCGGTTAACGGTGTTTATCATCGCTGGGGCGCAGGTGAGGGATTGAACGGTGTCGCATCGGTGTACGGCGTCACGCCGGAAGATATTATTAATTGGCCGGGAAATGACCTGAATGCGGATGAAATTGGTGATTATGCCAATCCCAATATTCCAGCGGACAAAATGCTGGTCATTCCAGGTGGCAGGGGTACCTATCCCGATTTCCGGACACCTCGTATCACTCGTGATGAACCGGCGACGGCAAAAAATCTTGGACCAGGGGCATGCGTTGGCAGTTTTGACGGTATCACCGGCACCCTGAGTTTCATCTGGCCATCATCCGAACGCTACCTTTCTGGCTACGAATACAGTCCCGAGACAAATCATTTTGGGATTGATATCGCCGGCCGGCTTGGAAACCCCATCTATGCAGCCGACAGTGGCGTTGTTGTCTATGCAGGATGGAATGATTATGGCTACGGTGAAATGATCGTCATCGATCACGGTTATGGTTGGCAAACACTCTACGCTCACCTCAGCCAGATCAATGTGGGCTGTGGGCAGGAAGTCTACCAGGGTGACACCATCGGTCTGATGGGAAGTACGGGCCAATCCACCGGGCCACATTTACATTTTGAAATGCGCAGCGATGATTACGGCCGCGTCAACCCCTGGGATTTCTTGCAATAATACTGCGCTTAAATGCGGGGAAACTTTAACTTCTACAGACACTAAAATAACCTAAAAACAAGGGTGGAGCACACCTGCCGGAAATTCATGGGTGAATGAAGTAATGATATTTTTTTCCCACAGTTGTTCGCGTAGGGGCTGACCTCCGTGTCAGCCCGCACACAGAATAGAAACAGCCCCAATGGCAAAGCGCAATTTCTTACAGAAATAATTAACCCATGATCACATCAACATCGTGGACGTCGTTATCATTGAAAACTGGTAAAACATTCCCCACAATATTCTCCCCATCAACGCTAATCGCTTTAATCCCCTTATTGACCCCATCAGGGTTGCTGACGTGTATTAAATAAGTCGTACCTCTAAACTTTCGTTCGAATGTAAACCCATTCCAATCCGCCGGGATACAGGGATCAACAAGCAAGCCCTCATAATCCGGTCGGATACCCAGTATCCACTGGGTGATAGCCACATAATTCCAGGCAGCTGTCCCGGTCAGCCAGGAATTCTTGGCTTCCCCAAAATGATCAGCGTCTTTACCTGCGATCATCTGGGCATAAACATAGGGTTCACACCGGTGGAGGTCGCTGATCGCCTCCCTGTTTGAGGGGTTGATCCTCAGGTAATAATCAAACGCTCTTTCGCCATTACCCAAACGCGTCTCCGAAATCATCACCCAGGGATTGGTATGACAGAAGATGCTCGCGTTCTCCTTATACCCGGGTGGGTAGGAAGAAATCTCCCCTAAATGCAGGTAATACTGGCTGTAAGGGGGCTGGAGGAGGACGATCCCATTCTCTGTCGCCAATAGTCGCTTGATGGAATCAAGCGCTTTCTGAGCAAAACCGTTTTCAAGCCCAATCCCTGCCATCACACATAAACCCTGTGGTTCGATGAAAATCTTGCCTTCCGCGCAGGCATCAGAACCAACCGGCTGGCTGAAGTCATCATAAGCCCGCATGAACCATTCGCCATCCCAACCTTGGTCCAGGATTATCTTGTGCATCATATCCGCAAGACCCAGATACTTTGCTGCTTCATCATTCATTCCAAGGTGTTTTGTAATAGCGCTCAATTCCCTGGCTGCCATGGTAAATAATGCACCGATCACAATTGACTCCGCAACCTTACCATCTCGATTGGTCGTGGTTTGGAAGGATTCGCCAGGTTTCTCAGAGAAGGTATTGAGGTTTAAACAATCATTCCAATCCGCCCTGCCGATCAAAGGCAGCCTATGAGGACCTGTCCGCTCAACCGTGTACTCGATGCCGCGCTCAAGATGGCTTAGCAAGGATGCTTCAGTCCCCGGTTTATTCTCAAAGGGTACCAGTTCTTTCAATATTGACCAATCCGCGGTTTCTTTGAGATAAGCGGCGACCCCCAAAACCAGCCAGGCAGGATCATCATTAAAGTGGCTGCCCACCGCATCATTACCGCGCTTGGTCAGCGGTTGATACTGGTGGTAGGCGCCCCCGTCTTCAAACTGCGTTGCAGCAAGGTCTAAGATCCGCTGTCGCGCCCGGTCCGGTACCATATGGACAAAGCCAAGCAAGTCCTGGTTTGAATCGCGAAAACCCATGCCGCGCCCAATCCCTGACTCAAAATAAGATGCTGATCGTGAAAGGTTGAAGGTAACCATACATTGGTAGGCGTTCCAGGTATTGACCATCCGGTTGACATGCGGATTAGGAGAATCCACATGGGCAACAGCTAATAAGTTATCCCAGGAGGATTTCAGAAGATCAAATGCAGAATCAACCGCTTCCGTCTGCAGGAATTTGTCAATAATAGGTGAAACAAATTGCTTATTCAAAATCTGCGATCCGTTGGAAAAGAATTTTTCATCCGCCGGGTTTTCATGGTATCCCAGCAGGTAAATAACACGTTTGCTCTCACCCGGCAGCAGCGAGAGACGAACATGGTGAACGCCCACCGGTGACCAGCCGACTCGCAGTGAATTCGATGTTTGCCCCTTCTCAATGACCTGGGGACTTTCCCAACCACGATATGAGCCCAAGAAGGCTTCCCTTTGGGTCTCAAAACCTGCGAGGGGTTCAGAACAGGCAAAATATGCAAAATGATTCCGCCGCTCGCGATATTCGGTTTTGTGGAATATCACCGAGTTTTCCACTTCCAGTTCACCAGTATTCAAGTTGCGCTGGAAATTCGTGGCATCATCCATAGCTTCCCACAAACAAAATTCAACCGATGAGAAGAGTGACAGTTCCTGTTGATTGTTAGACTCATTCTTGACAGTCAAATCCCAAACTTCCAACGTCTGGTCCAATGGGACAAAATAGCGGATATCAGCTCTAATATTTTTATAGTTTGATCCGATAAGGGTATATCCCAAACCATGCCGGCAGGAATAGTCTTCTATTGGGTTTCGGGTTGGCATCCAGGTCGGTGACCAAAATGTACCGTCCTGATCATCCCGGATATAGATATAACGGCCACCCATATCCAGCGGGACATTGTTATAACGGTAACGAGTCAGCCGGCGCAAGCGGGCGTCCTGGTAGAAGGAATAGCCTCCCGCCGTATTGGAGATCAACCCAAAATAATCCTGCATCCCCAGGTAATTGATCCAGGGCAGCGGCGTGTCCGGCTGCGTGATCACATATTCCCGGTTTTGTTCATCAAAATAGCCATACCGCATGGTATTGAACCCTCCAAAACACAGAATTGATTTTAAATTTTCTTTATGTTGGAATTATACACTCAGACCGGTGCGCACCGGAATTTTTAGGTTTCGCTTTTTTCTAAAAATGATAATTTCATTCAGGCGCGATGTTACTTGGCCTGGGACGAATGTGTGCCAGAAGGACACCCACAGCTGCCAGACTCAAACCGACAATATCCATCCATGAAAGCCGTTCGTCAAGGAAAATCCATGCCAACACCGCAATCTGGATCAGCATTGTGTTATTGATAATACTGCTCTCAACAGCAGTCAGGGTTTGCAGGCTGCGGTTCCAAAGGGAGAAAGCAAAGGCTGTATTGACCACCCCCAACCAGATGATAACTAAAATATTTGTGACGTTCAAAGCAGGAAAATCTTCAACCATCAAACCAACCCCCAGCATCACCAGAGCGCCAACTGCCATACTGACAGCCGTGACAACAACTGGATGGGCAAGCTTATCCCGGTTGATCGAACGTCCCAGCAGCGCAGCAACAGCGTTCCCAACAACTGTGATCCCTGCGAACGCATATCCCCAAACCTCCCCCGTCAACGCCGTTATGGGATAAAAATAGACTAATGCCCCCGCAATAAAGATCACAATACCCAACCATTGGAGGAATTTCGGTATTTCCCGGATGGTGAAGATACCAATTATGGCGACAAGAACAGAAGTGAAATTCAGCAGCAAACTTAATGTCACTGTTTCCAGGTGGTCCAACGCCAGGAACATGCCGCCTTGGGTCAGGGCATAGAACACCAGGCCCAAAATGACCAGCCGTGTCCAGTCTTTTTTAGTCAACGATTTAACCTGGGCCTTGTGCTTGACCAAGCCAGGCAGCAATATCAAAGCCGCCAGGGTGTAACGGAGGCCAGCAAAGGTCAGCGGTGGGATATCCTGCAAATTGATTTTGACTAAAACCCAGGAACTTGACCACAAGATTGTCACAAATAAAGCCAGAAGAATTGCGCCGAATCGTACTGATGGTTTCTTCATCGCGACGCTCGTTTGTACTGATCTAAACAAAAAAGGTTTGACCAAAATTGATTCATGATGACATCATTATAATTCAACCCACTTAAAGCTTTACGTTAAACCCTCATCTTATCGATATTTTAACCATGGAATTGGATAAAGGGATATGCTAAAATTTAATTATGCAGAATAAAACCCTTGATGTACGTCCTTCTCCGATAGCAGGCACCTGGTACGATTCAAATCCTGTGCGGCTCGCAGAAGAGGTGGACGGATACATCGAAAACGCAGACCTGCCCGAACTCCCTGGGGAGGTCATTGCACTGGTTGCTCCTCATGCCGGCTTCCGCTATTCCGGTCCGGTTGCTGGCCATGCCTTTAAAACCGTCAAAGGTAAATCCTTCGATCAAGTTGTGGTGATCTCGCCCATGCACCAGTACTACCCACAGCCATTATTAACGACTGGGCATGATGCTTACCAGACCCCTTTAGGCACCATCCCACTCGCGGTCGAAGCTATCTCTGAAATCGATCAACAATTAAGAATCCGCACCGACTTATCCTTGACACCGGTTAAATATGACCAGGAACATTCCCTGGAAATTGAACTCCCATTTCTGCAGCGTTCTCTGAAAAATCCATTTCACCTTATCCCAATCATGCTGCGTTCACAAAACCGGGAGGTGTCAAAAACATTGGGTGAGATTTTGGGAGATGTCCTCAGAGATAAATCTTGTTTGATAGTGGCTAGCAGCGATCTTTCCCATTTTTATCATGAAACACAGGCTAACCAGCTGGATCAGAATGTGCTCCGCCAAATTGCCGACTTTTCTCCTGAAGGGCTTTATGAGATCCAAGAAAGGGGACAGGGACAGGCTTGCGGTTTGGCGCCAATTGCTGCCAGTCTTTGGGCAGCCAAAACTTTGGGGGCTGAAGATGTTACAATTCTCAATTATGATACTTCCGGATCCTCAACGGGTGACCATACTTCTGTGGTTGGTTACGGCGCAGCAGCCATCACTCGCCCGGAATAAAAAATTTGGGACAATTTAAAGACATGACGAGCTTACGATCGAAATTTTATCTGATCATTGCAGGGATGTTCATGTTATTTAATGCATGCGGATGCGTGTCGAGCTCTGAACAAGAAATCACACCGACCACAACCATTACACGAACAGCAACAATTTCGCCAACAGCCACCCAAACGTTAACCCCAACAGTGACCCTTACCTCAACACCTGCCAATACCATCACACCACGTCCCTCCCAAACCCCCACCATCACACCATCCCCCTATCCGTCCATGAGCCCCACCCCCAGCCCGACAACAGCACCTCTTGAGCCTGCGGTGCTTTTCGATTACCAGGATGCCAATGGCAGGCCGGTTGATTGGTCTTATAGCCATGTCACACAAATTGGATTTGACCGCTTGAATGAGGTCAACGAGCTTTGGGCGTTCATGAGCTTTCAACTCCTCGACCGGGGAATCCACCAGCGGAACTTCGAATTCCTGGGTGAGACAATTACCGTTTATTATCTGAATGTTGCCCATGAATTCGATGGCGTCATGCTGCCAATGCAGCTGGTCTTAGGTGGAACAGCAGGCAAAAATATCGCGATTGAAGATATCCCTGCGGACGGTTCAGCTTATTTTCAGGTCAGGATTCAGGATGATTCTGAAGCGTTTTATCCCTACGGTATCCATCGAGATGCTAACCGGGATTACGAGCTCAGGGAATCTGACTATCCGCTGCTGTTTATAAAGGATTTTCAAACCCTGCTGCCTACCCTGCCGGATGAGATCATCCTGCTGGCTGATCACCCCATCCTTTTCCCTTTTGATGATTGGCCGCAAATTAAACTCGATATGGGACGAGTAAGCTATTTTGCAGCAAGGTATCAACCCTTTTTTGAAATTGACCCGTATGATCGCCTGGTTGATCAGAGTGGTTTTGCTTATAACCTCAGAGATCACATCCTGGACGGCGCTCAAATGCCGGAAGGGTATTATGCTTTCAGCAGTCAGACCCTGGTCATTATCACAGGTGATTAGGTTAACTTGGGGAATAATTAAATTTTTTTCCGAAACACGACCATCAATTTCCGCCCTGGTACCTCAATGCTCGCATGCCGTTCAGCGTCACCAATAAAGACACACCCATATCCGCCAAAACAGCTAACCAGAGGGGCGCATAACCCAGCACAGCCAGAACGGCAACCGCCAGTTTGCTGCTAATGCTGAAAATGATGTTCTGCTTGATCAAGCGGTTAGCAAATTTCGATAGCTTCACCGCAAAAGGCAGCTTATGGATATCATCTGCCATCAAAACAATATCGGCAGTTTCCATCGCCTGGGCACTGCCGCTGCCGCCCATCGCAATCCCCAGGTCAGCGCTGGCTAGAGCAGGTGCATCGTTGATCCCATCCCCAACCATAGCAACCGAGCCGAATACTTCTTTCAATTTAGTGACGGCTGCTTGTTTATCTTCGGGCAAAAGGTCAGAACGAACGTCATCTATCCCCAGTGAATGACTCACGGCACCAGCAACGGTATGATTATCACCCGTCAGCATGACCGTATGTTTATCCATCGCCTTCAAATTGCGTATCACTTCTACAGCCGTCTGACGCGGGGTATCCGCCACGGCAATAAATCCGCGCACATGATCACCATCGCAAAGCAGCATCGCGGTCTTTCCTTCAGACTCTGCCTCATCCACCCATTGATCAATAATTTGGGGAACATCATGCTCTTCCCTGAACAACCGCCTGCTGCCAATGGTCGTCAATCGCCCGTCGATCAGTCCTTCCAATCCCAAACCGCCGCGGGTCTTCAAGTTTTTAGCTGCTGGGTACCGGTCAATGACACCGCACCGTTCTGCTTCAGCGATGATCGCCTGCGCAAGGGGATGGGTGCTGTGCCGTTCCAGGGCATATGCCAGCGCCAGCATATCTTTACAGGATTCACACGATTCACTTGCATTGTGATCCAGGTCTCTGCAAGCGACCACTTCGGGTTCACCATGTGTCAGCGTACCTGTTTTATCAAATGCAAAAGCGCTCACCTTGGATAAGCTCTCAACAAAAATACCGCCTTTGAACAAGATTCCCTCCCGGGCTGCTTTGGTCAGGCTGGCAACCATTGTGACGGGTGTAGAAATGACCAGGGCACACGGACAGCTGATCACCAATAATGCCAGCGCACGATATAACCATCCATTGTTGCCGGTACCCGGGTTCAAAAAGGGTTCACCAAATAATAAAGGCGGCAATGCAGCCACTAAGACCGCCAGAAGCACCATGGCTGGTGTGTAATACTGTGCAAATTTATCAATGAATTTCTGGCTGCGGGATTGGCGGGATTGTGCTTCCGTTACCATCTGGATGATACGGTGCAGGGTGCTGTCTGCCACCAGGCGAGTTACACTGATGATCAACTTGCCGCTGCCGTTCACAGTACCGCTGAACACCTCATTCCCGGGTTCTTTCCAAACCGGGATAGATTCTCCTGTGATCGGTGCCTGGTTGATATCGCTCTGTCCTTCAATGATCTCACCATCTATCGGGATACGTTCACCAGAACGGACCAGGATTTGGTCGCCGATAGCCAGGTTCTCAACCGGCACCAGTTCCTCCTGGCCATTCACTAGCCTGATGGCTTGGGTTGGTGTAAGCGATGTCAATTTTGAAAGTGCACCACGGGCGCGAGCATTCGTGAAGCCTTCAAGGGCTTCCGCCAGGTCAAACAGAAGGATCAACGCTGCCGCTTCTGCATATTCCCCTATCACTACCGCACCAATCCCAGCAACGGTCATTAAGAAATTGATATTGAAGGTATGGTTGACCCATAAGTTAACCATGCCGCTGCGGGCAATTGGCCATCCGGCCAGCACCAGCGCGCCAATCTGCATGCTGATGGTCAACCAACCCGGAAAGCCAAGCTGGTTAAATAAAAGCGACAGAAGGACGATCCCACCCGCCCCCAATGCCATTTGGGTTTCTATTCTTTGGATAATATACCGCCAGAATCCAAGCAAAGCATTTGGCTCTTCTTCTGGTAGGAGCGCATTTTCTTCCCGGTCCGCGACCCCATAACCCAAACTATTGATCAACTTCAGGACCTCTCGTTCCTCTATTTCTCCTCTGAATGTCAAAGTCCCGTCATAAAAATTCAATTTGGCTTCGTCAACCATCGTTAATGAAGCGACCGAACCCTCCAACCCCCTGGCGCACTCCAAACAATCCAACCCTGTTATTTTTATCGTTTTTTCAACCATCAATAAAATGACACCTCATTCATGTAAAATGTGTTCAACCGTCCTGATTAGTATATCCTGTACATGCTCATCAGCCAGGGAATAAAAGACTTCACGGCCTTCCTTCCGATAGCGGACAATGTCCATGCTGCGCAGGATCCGCAGTTGATGTGATACCCCACTTTGCGATACCTCGAGATTATCCGCCAATTCATTCACACACTTCTCTCCTGTAGAGAGCAGCGCCAGAATGGTCAGGCGCGTGGGGTCACCCAGTGCCTTGAAAATTTCTGCCATATCATGGAAAACCGCTTCTGAAGCAATATCCTGATCAAAAATTTGGATTAATCCCTTTGTTTCTATCACATCTTATCCTTGAATATATGAGCATATGTTCATATATTTATTATAATCTAACCCCAAAAAATGTCAATGATAACCTTATACATTGATAAGAATGCTATGATTAAGCCCCCTCTACCAAGACCTGCTGACATCAGATAAGCGATTATCCTATTAAATCTACAAGGTATGTCTCCCTGGATGCCATTAAGTTAATCCCACGATGAGAAGCGTCGCTAAACCCAAATAGAAAAAATAGCCAAGCGTGTCTGTTGTGGTCGTTACGAGGATGGGAGAGGCTAATGCTGGGTCAAGTTTCAACCGGTGCATCAACAATGGCATGATCACGCCGGCAATCCCGGCACAGATCAGGTTAAGGAAGACCGCAGCCCCGGTAACCAACCCTAACAATGGCGTCCCTTTCCATGCCAGGGCGATCAGCGCAACGATCACGCCAATTGAAATCCCATTGATCAGTCCAATCAGAAGTTCCCTACCAAGCGCTTTAATCCCTTCCTTGGGTGAAATATCACCCAAAGCGAGACCGCGAACAGTGACGGTCAGGGTTTGGGTAGCTGCGCTGCCGCTCACGCCAGCCACAATAGGGAAAAATGCTGCTAAAACCGCGACTTGTGCGATGGTATTCTCAAAGAGGCTCATTACGGCTGCTGAAATGAGTGCCGTCAGTAAATTCAAGACCAACCACGGTAATCGTGTTTTCATAGCTGACGCAACGCCAATATCTGCTGGCTGCTCGCGGGGAACACCACCTAAGCGGTAGATATCCTCCGTCGCCTCGTCTTCTAAAACGTCCAGTAAGTCATCGTAGGTGATCATACCAACCAATTGATGCTCTTCATCCACAACTGGCAGAGCTAGCAAGTCATAGCGCTGCATCAGTTTGGCGGCTTCTTCCTGATCGGCGCCAACCTCAGAATACAGCGGATCGGGGTCCATAATCGACGAGATCAGCGTACCGGGTTTAGCAATTACAAGATCACGGAGTGAGACCACTCCAACCAGGTGACTGCCTTTATCTTCTACAAACAGGTAATAAATTTGCTCAGATTCTGGTGTCATATGCCGGAGATGCCAGATCGCCTCATCCACGGTCATGTCCTTGCTAATGCGAACATCCAGGGCGGTCATAACGCCGCCTGCGGACTCATCTGCATGGGAAAGTAAGGCCCGGACGTCTTCAGATTCGTCGATTTTTGCCAGGACTTCTTCAGCTTGCGCAGAGGGAATATCCCCTAATAAGTCTGCGGCTTCATCAGGTTCCATTTCATTGACGATCTCAACCAAAGAGTCTGTACGCATCCGGTTGGCGATATCAACAACATCTTCATCTTCCATCTCTTCGAAGATATCGGCTGAATTTTCAGGTGTCAAAAAAGGCAGGATTTCTTGCTGCTGGGCTGGAGGCAGGTCCGAAAATACCTCTGCTTGATCTGAACGTCTTAAGGGTTCAAGAACAGCGATAGCCTCATCCCAATGGCCTTCTGAAAGCGCTAAGCGGACCTTTTCAATGATTTCATCAACACTGATGACATCTTCCATTGCCATGATAACCTCCAAAATAAATAGGATTAATACAAAAGACCTTCACAGTGTAGATATTGTGAAGGTCTTAATCGCAAACCCGAAAAGGTAATGCAAAATTATGAAAGCATTCGGCATCCTTTCATAAATTGCATACCTTTAAAACCTTGAAAATATCTATCACCTACAAAATCGTCATCGTTCATCTTATCTTAAGTATACACAAAAAAAATATTTTTGTTGAATCAAATTTTGCTTTCATGGGCTTGTGTTTTAAATTTATCAAGAATATTTCTGGTTTATTTTTCTTTATCTATCTGATTTGTTTTCTTGTGTCCAGCAGCATACAAGCGGTCATGAAGAGTGAATTCCAGTCGGGCAAGGCCAATCCCGATCAAAATCAGAGCTAAAGGTATTGCCAGTATCCAAATAACAAAAATATTTGTAAAGATCAGGAGAATGATAAGGATTGCCAGGGAAACCAAACCCAGCATGATCAAAACCCGAAATAATACGGCCGTTAAGCGGACCCAACCAGCTAACCGCTTTTCCTTCATGGTCTCTTCATCCGCTTGAGATTTCTTGTTCATATCCATAGCTTCCCTCGGTAAGTGAAAGCAATTGGATTATTTCATCGATGATCCAATATATTTTTCATTATAACCCCATCGGTAAAATCATTTGCTTAATACTTCACACCGAAAAGCATTCTTAACTGTTTTATGTCAAAAGGAAAATATGATATTCATTTGCGCCATCCAGTATAATAAATCTTGGTTTTACCAATCTCTCAGGACCATCCCTGACGATTACTCAGAAATGGGATTGTTTCCAGAATAACCCTAAAAAACAGGTACACTGAGGCCTCTACAAATTGATAGATCCTGCAGTTGACTCGCTATCTAAAAGCAACCACCTTAACAACCCTTAATACCAGAAAGGAATATTTCTATGTCCCTCCCTAAATCAATCGGATTTCCACGAATGCTGCTGGAAGCCGGTGAGAAACGCGTCTTTTTACCGGACTTCATCCAAAGAATGGCTGCATTAGATGTACGTGTCGTGATTGAAGAGGGATATGGATCTCGCTCGGGGTTTGATAAAGCAGATTACCGCCAGGGGAATATCAGGGTTTCTTTCGGAAGCCGTCAGGATGCATTTGACCAGGATGTCGTTTTGATCTTGCGCTCGCCCGATGACGATTTTCAGCGCATGAAACCTGGCACCATCCTGATCTCCATGCTCCATTACCCCACCCACCCCACCCGTGTTCCATTATTCCAGGATTTAGGCCTGAAGACGATCTCTTTGGACAGTATCGTGAAAGATAACGACATCCGCCTGGTGGAAAATATGAAAGCTGTCGCCTGGAACGGATTGGAGGTCGCTTTCGGCTTATTGGAAGAGATCTGGCCAGGGCTGGTCCGTCCGGATCAGCAGCCGATCCAGGCCTTATTGCTTGGAACAGGAATGGTCGGCAGGCACGCGGTGGATGCTGCCGTTCACCTGGGCAATATTGAACGCAACAACAAGCATATCGAGCAAGGTGGTCCAGGTGCGACCTGCAAGGCCGTGGGGCGTAACCTGACAGGACATAAGGAAGAAATGATAGCTCTGTTAAAGGATACAGACATCCTGATTGATGCCACACAGCGCCGAAAACCTTCCGAACCCGTCATCCCAAACAAATGGATCAAGCATCTACCTGACCACGCTATCTTACTGGACCTATCTGTGGATCCTTACATTCCTGAGGCGGACCCACCGGTCGTGCGTGGGATTGAAGGGTTGCCAAAGGGTGACCTGGACAAATTCGTCTTTCATCCCGATGACCCTGACTGGGAAAAAACGATCGCGCCTGGCGTTCCCACAAAACACAGGCGGACCGCCGTCACCTGCTATTCCTGGCCTGGGTTTCACCCCGAAGCGTGTATGATCCACTACGCCCAGCAATTGGACCCCATGATGCCGATCCTTTTTGGTAAAGGCTATGATGGTCTCTCACTGGAAGGGGATTATTTTGAGCGTGCCCTTTACAGGGCAACACTGAAAGCCTGGGAAGACCAATTGGCTGAGAATATCATCTGGAATGGCGACAAATCGTATTCCGAGTAAGGTTCACTGTTTCTGCTAACTTCTCTTTTTATCTGGAGGCTTACACCGCTCTGGCTAATCAAAATAAGCAGAGCGGTTTTTTATTTGCTGCGTTACAACAGGATGATCAAGCTTAAGACAAGGTTCATAACTGTCGCAGCGATCAGGTTAGGCCAAATTGCCCCTGCCCGGTGAGAGACCCATCCATTGATGAAGCCAATCCCTGCGAACGCATAAACCAACCCGTAAACCAATCCCATCCCCAGGTTCGGCATCAAACTGGCCACCAAGAGTTGCGGCAGTTTGAACAAGGCCGCCTGGATCAGGTTTGCCCAAACCGATCCAACCTTGGGTTCAAATGCCCGTAATATCCATCCCCTGAAAAACAATTCCTCCGCAAAAATCGAGATTAACCCCGAGAATAAGAACATCCCTAACCAACCGCCAAAACCATCGAACAACTTAAGCCATAGAAAGGTTGGGTCGCTGGTACCGGTTGCGGTTGCTTCTTCCAGTAAGAATGCATAAGCACCTGACCAGGGCTCAAAAGCCGCGTATATCAACACTAACGCACCAAAATTAATACCGGTCCATCTCAAGATTTGCAGGAATGAGATTTTCCCCATACCGATCTTCTTTGCATCTTTTCGAATGATCAGGATGATCAAAGGAACACCCAGGAATATCAGTGTAAACAATGGCAAACTGATCCTTTGCCAGATTGAGAATAGCACCACAAGGACTATAGCAGCTACCAGCCAGGCCAGTGCCAGAGTTTCTTGTGAGCTCCATTTTTTCTTGTTTTCCGTCATCTTTTAAACCTCAAAGAGTAGATACCTTACCAATGTTTGTCAGTCACAATTTAATAATACCTAAAGGATTGGTGAAACTTAACATTCATCATTAACCAACCCTTCTACTTTTTTTAACAGTTTAGCTTTAGAGGAATCAAAAATAATTGTATAATCCAATAATGTAAAAAATGGAAAGGAAATAATGACGATGAATCACAACAAAAAGATATTGATCATTGGCGCAGGTCCAGCGGGATTGTCTGCTGGCATTTATGCCCAAATGAATGGCTTTGATTCGACCATCTTTGAAATGCACAGCATTCCCGGCGGTTTGTGTACCTCCTGGAAGCGCCGGGGATACGTTTTTGATGGCGCAGTTCGCTATCTCGCCGGTATCCATCCCGAGGTTAAAGGGTACCAACTCTGGCAGGAATTGGATATTTTCAAGAATACAACCTTTCACTATTATGACGAATTTACATGCATTGAAGGCAAAGATGGGCAGAAATTACATCTTTATACCAACACAGACAAGCTGGAAGCCCACCTGTTAGAGCTCTCGCCACAGGATAAACGACCGATTCATGATCTTGTCGAAGGCATCCGTGATTTCAGCCGCCTGGACCTGCCGGTTAACCTGACCGCGTCCAGCGCACAGGAATTTGCGAAGATGGGAAGGGAGATGCTGCCGGTTTTGATGCCAACCCTGCGGTGGTTGAACGTGACCCTTCCTGAATTCGCACAGCGTTTCAAAGACCCGGTCCTTCGGGAAGGGCTGCCCTTGTTCTTCCAATTTTCAGGCGCTGATTTTCCGATGATGTTATATCTTTCCACCCTGGGAATGATGAACGATGAAGAAGCCGGCTATCCAATAGGCGGCTCACTACCTATCGCAGAGTCCCTTGAGGCTCACTATCTCGAACTCGGCGGCAAGATCCTTTACCGCACCCGGGTGACGGATATTCTCGTGCGGGATGATCGAGCTGTCGGTTTGGAGCTTAACGGGGAAACAAAAGTGACAGGCGACCTGGTCATCTCCGCGTCGGATGGCCGTGCAGCAATATTTGATTTGCTTGATGGGCATTACACAAATGATAGGATCATTCAACGTTACAGCGGGGGTATGACCGCCAGCAAATCAATCCTCCAGATCTCATTGGGTGTTGACATGGATTTCTCTGAACAGCCGCCAATGGTCAATTTCCCGCTTGAGGAACCCGTTTGGCTGGGAAATATATACCATGACCGCCTGGTCATCAAACATTATTGTTTTGACCCCACGATGGCACCTCAGGGGAAGTCCGTGCTGACGTTGTGGTGCGAAGCCGATTATGGCTATTGGAAATGGCTTAGCGCAAACAAAGATCGCTATAACCAGCACAAAGACGAAGTTGCTGATGTGGTTATCAATGCTCTTGATAGACGTTATCCTGGCCTTCGAGATTCGGTCGAAGTGGTGGATGTTGCCACACCGGTCACTTATGAACGCTATACCGGCAACTGGAGAGGTGCCTTTGCTGGCTGGGCGTTGACCACGCGAAAGATGAGTTTGATGATGGGCATTGGGATGGATAAGACCTTGCCAGGCTTATCAAATTTCTATATGATTGGGCAGTGGGTTGAGCCTGGCGGCAATGTTGAACTATCATGTGCCTCCGGGCGTGATGTGATCAAAGATATTTGCGATAATTTGGCTCAAGAATTTTCGACAGGGTGATGATTCAACGAAATTGAAAAAGGATTTAATTGTATTTTATGGCGTTTTGAGACGGGATTGAATTACATATGCCATCACGCGTCTTATTCTTGATGGTCCAACCCATTTGTCAATCTTGTCATTCCTCGCTGTTGATAATCAGCATTTAATATTATTCAGCAAATTATCAGAAAATCGCATTACAATAGTGATAGTTACGATCTACTTTTTGGGAGGGCAAGAATGCCAAATTTTTTTAATAAACTAGAGCGGCGTGCCAAAAAAATCAACTCACTGCTGTGTGTCAGCCTTGATTGCCCTGTCGATGATCTCCCCGAGCAAACTACTGAGGCTATCAAAACGCATTGCCTGAGATTGGTGAATGCCACCAGTGAGGTTGCCCTCGTTTTTAAATTAAACACCGCTTATTTCGAAGCGTTTGGCGCATCGGGATTTGAAACCTTGCAAACGCTCATCCAGATGATTCCAAAAGAGGTCCCCATTATCCTTGATGCAAAACGGGGAGACACCGGGGATGCGGCACGTGCTTGTGCCATGGGCGCGTTTGACGCCTTTGGTGCAGACGCTATCACCCTGAGTCCTTACCTCGGTTACGATTCTGTCACACCTTTCTTAGAGGAACCTGATAAGGGTGTATTCTTGTTGTGCAAGACCTCAAATCCGGGATCGGTCGACCTTCAGGATTTGCCTTTAGGTGGGCATTACCGGTTGACGATGGTCTACGAAAAGGTTGCTGGTTTAGCGACGGAATGGGGAACTTCCAGCAATTTGGGCCTTGTTGTTGAAGCAGATTTTCCGGATTCTCTCAGGCGAGTCCGTGAGATGGCACCTCAGCAGTGGATCCTGGCCTCAGGACTTTGCACTGGCCAGGAGAACTTAAAAAGCACCATTCAAGCCAGCCTCCGACCAGATGGATTAGGCTTGCTGATAGACTCTGGAAATTGTCTTTTTACGGCGGATGACCCGGGTGCAGTTGCACGCGATCTGGTCATGCAAATCAGGGATGCCCAACAGGACACACGGCCCCAACCTGAAACACCGGATAAACCTCCTTTGATCTCTATGCTGCCTCTGGTGGAAGGAATGCTTTCAATGGGTTGTATCCGCTTTGGTGAGTTCCAGCTTAAATCAGGCAAGACCTCTCCATTACAAATTGACCTTCGCCGGCTTGTCTCTTTCCCCGGATGGATGACCCAGGTGTCATCTGCATATATCAGGACCTTAAAAACCCTGACCTTTGACCGTTTGGCTGGCATTCCGTACGCTGCCCTGCCGATTACAACTGCCATCAGCTTGCAGGGAAACTGGCCATTTGTTTATCCCCGGAAAACCAGCAGCAGGTTCAGCAAATCTTCAACTATTGAGGGGTTATATAATCCGGGTGAAACTGCTGTCGTCATCAACGACCTGACCATCACAGGAGGCAGTATTTTAGATGCGATTGAGTGCTTCCACCATGCCGGGTTGAAAATTCAAGATGTGGTTGTCTTTATCGATCAGGAAACAGGGGCAAGGAAAGCCCTTGAAGATGCTGGCCTTCGGCTTCATGCCCTATTCACCCTGACACAGCTCATGAACTATTGGGAGATAACGGGCCGCCTGCCCATTGAACAGATCAACCCCGTTAGAGATTTTCTGAGTTTAGCGCATTAGAGAGAAACCATGTTTAGATCCCGCCGATACAGGGTTGATAACGAGACTATAGTACTGGTCCTGACCATTCTTTTAGTACTTGCGGTCATTGTGATAACATCAACAGCCACGTTTTGCTTGAGCGGGGTTTTTATTCTGGGGATGTTCGTGATCAGTGCATTGATGATCCGCTCACACCATCAAACATTACTGCGGCAAACATTATCTATCAATGATAACAATACACCTGAATTATCTGCATTGGTTAGCGAGTGTGAAGCAAAACTACTGCCAGGTCCGGTGAATGTTTTCCTTGCCGGGAAAAACGAGATGAACGCATATACTTTCGGTCTTGGCAGCCCAAAAGCGCTGGTTTTATATAAACCTCTGCTCAAAGTCATGAATGCCGGGGAATTAAAGTTCATCATCGGCCACGAGATGGGGCATGTTGCACTGGGACACACCTGGCTGAATACGATTGTGGGCGGGTTAGCAGGAATCCCAGCGCCTTTTGGGGCAGCAATCATTCTGTATGCTGCTTTTCGCTGGTGGAACCGGATGTGCGAATTCTCAGCTGATCGCGCTGGCCTCCTAGCTTGTGGAAATCTAAACAGCGCCGTGTCAGCCATGGTCAAACTGGTTGCCCCAACTATCCGCAGCCAGTCAGAATTCAACCAGGCCCTGGCGATGATCGACGCAGAAGATGACCAGGCATCCAACCGCCTGGCGGAAATCTTTCAAACGCATCCGATGATCATCCGGCGGATCAACAAGCTTAAAGAGTATGTGCGTACGACGGAGTACCAGCAGATGCAGGCTGGCGTGAACCGCAATATCCGCGGGACTGCGAAACGCTCTGCACCGCGGACGTCAACGCCGGTTGTACACCCAATAGAACCAGTTGTTGAGACAAAACCTGAACTGCCCCCGGAAGAACGCTGGCCCTGGCTCAAACCAAAGGATAAAAGTTAAAAACGTCCTTCATCCGACACGCCTAAAGTCATGCCTAATTCCTGATCACCTAATTCCTGATGGACTGTTACCTAAATGCCCCTCCTCCGTCACGCTTGAAGGCTCGGCAATTTCCTGATTGCCTAATTCCTGGTTGCCTGTTACCTAAATGCCCCTCATCCGTCACGCCTAACGGCGTGCCACCTTCCCCGTTGGGGAAGGCTTAATAAAAAGGCTTCCCTTGAAGCAAAGCGAAACACTTTCAACCGTGGGCGAAGGTGGATAATTGTTTAAGGCTTCCCCTGGGGGAAGCTGTCAGCGCAGCTGACTGATGAGGGTATTTGGTTTCTCTCAAAGATATCTATCATCGACATCATACGGATAAGGAGTGAAAAGGCTTCCCCAAGCACCTGAAGTTGTTCCGTTGCGCTCTAAGGGAAGGCTTAATAAAAAGGCTTCCCTCGGGGGAAGCTGTCAGCGCAGCTGACTGATGAGGGTATTTTTTACTTCTTTAAACGCTCAATTTCTCACGCCATCTTTTCATGATTAGTTCTTCTCTTTACTGCAAAATCAATTCCTTCACACACGCCCTCAAAATTATCCCATATCTCATTATTAGGCACCCTCAGGACTTCCAGGCCAAGGCTCATCAGGTATTCTGTTCTCTTCTCATCATTTGCAATCTGATCATCTTCATAATGCTGTGACCCATCCAGCTCCACAACCAGCCTAGCTTTGGTGCAATAGAAATCGACAATATAGTCGCCTATCACTTTTTGTCGGTTGAAATGAACCGGGTAATTCTTCAGAAAGTCATACCATAAGTGACGTTCTTCTTTGGTCATAGTACGGCGAAGGGTTTGCGCGTTTTTTGTAAGATTTTTATTTATTGGTAGACTCATACTCCCTCATTCATCACACCTTGCAACGTGCCTAATTCCTGATCACCTAATTCCTAATCGCCTTATTCTTGATCGCCTATCTCACGAAATTGGCCAAACTAATGATGATTTCTTGGGAAACAGTGCGTTGACCAGGTTGCCCATCTCGGCATCCTTTACAGAGCAGTCGGTGTAGGTATGATCCAATTCCGCCATCGTCCGGTAACCAAAGACCAGGTGAAGGAAGGTCAGCGGTGGGAATGTTGCAGCGGGATCATCCAGTGCATCATGGGATAAGTTTTGAATGGCTTTAATCTGCCCGTTTTTAAAATCCAATGAGAGGCCATCTTTATAAAAGTTAAATTTCACAAGGCCGTTGTAGTTAGCAAAAGCTGATCCTAATAACCTTTTTTCCAGAACTGGTTTGATCACTTCAAGAAAAGCTACCAGGTCCGGTACCCGAACAAAGAAGGTGTATGGTTTTCTGATTCGCGGAAGTTTTGTCTCAGCCACCTGGTACACGGGATGCTCCTCTCCCAGCCAGAAGCCGAACATCTTCTGCTCTTTTCCTTGTTCTTCCCCCAGCCGCAAGCCGGTTTTCCATAAAAAGCGAATCACACTGGGCGTAACCTCGCTCCAGGACTGCTCCTGTGTGATCTCAAAATTTTCAGCGACCAGGATATTTTCCCACTTAATAGGTGGGGTACTGATAAAGCCAGCAGGATTTTCATTTTCATCCAAGATAATATAAATTTCACGGCGGTTGATGTTCAGCTTGCGCTTGCCGGTCAGTTCATAACGCCACTGATCCTCATCCCATACGGCATTGACCATGCTGCGCTTGCATTCCAGCTCGTACATTGATCTCAGAAATGGGATATCGGCTTCACCTGCGGGGCGGAATGAATAAGGCTCTTTATCATCCTCTTTCAATTCAGGAACGTGAAGCTCGTAGCCTGCGCGTCCGCCACCCAGGTTCATGGTCATTTCATAGCCAAATTGGCGGTAATAATAAGGGATCCCCGTGATAACCTGAACCAGTTCGCCACGCTCAGCGCTCCTTTCGTGGAGGATTTCAAACTGTTCCCTTATCAAACCCCGTCTCCGGTATTTCTTCTTGGTTCCCACCAGCTCCGGACGTCCGACTTTAAAAGGAATCTCTTCATATGACCACGTTTGAGATATTGTGCAGCAGGTCGAGACGATCTCATGGGTATTCATGTCTTCCACGATGGTAAAATCACCCGGATCAAAAGTCGGCCCTTCACCGCTGATCAAGTCCCGGGTCCAGGCTTCGAGCCCTTTTTTATCCCATGCGCCTTCAGAATGTATTTCATTATTGAACGCAACCAGCGCCTCTTCATCATCTTTCGTCGAATGCCGGATGATCAAACCGTCTTCTAGCTTTCGGATGAGGTTTTCAGCCATATTTCCTGCTCCTTTGTTTATTTCTTCTCAAAATTGTAACGCGTTTTCGATAAGATTTAACCTCAAGTCAAAAAATATCCCGAAGCGAGACACGCCTCGGGATGTCATTTGATTCGGATAAACGCCCCAGCGGTGCGTCTATACATTAATTACCGCTTGCGTCCTAGACAATGTAAGTCCCGTTTTCAACGTGACGAAAATGATTCTGTCACGTAGGTTGCTGACGCAACCATCCGTGACTGACATGCTTTTGTCATTTTGGCAACGCGAATGATCTTATATTATGCAAGCAAAGTAGAGAGGCCATCCCTTCCTTTTGGGACAGCCTCCCTACTACTCAAAAAAGTGTAATATTTAGGTCAATTTCTCCAACCGGCTGATCATTTCTTCGATCACATCATAGCCACCCTGCCAGAACTCAGCCTTGGAAACATCCATACCCGCATTGCTCAGCAGTTCCATCGGGGCGATTGACCCCCCTGAAGACAATATCTTTAGATAGCGTGGTTTGAAAGATTCACCCTCAGCCTGGTACTGCTTGTAAAGCGAGAAGACCAATAACTGCCCGAAAGCATAAGCGTAGACATAGAAAGGCACATTATAAAAATGCGGGATCATGACCCACTCCCAGCGGAACTCATCCGGGAGGATCACAGAATCGCCAAATTCACTTTCCAGGTTCTTCATATAAGCATCCGCCAGTTCGTTCACCTGTGCGCCTTCCGCAATCATGTCATGCGCGGTTTGCTCGAACATTGAAAAATAGTTTTGGCGCAGGATCGTCGCGAAGGCATCATCTACCTGCCGGAAAAGAAGATCTCGCCGGACGCCTTTATCAGTCTCGTTGGCAAGGAGTTTGTCGATCAACATCATTTCCCCAAAAGTTGAGGCTGTTTCAGCCAGAGGGAGGCACGCATGTTGGGTCATCGCCGTATGCTCCTGGGCCATCAAAGAATGGATACCATGTCCCAATTCATGCGCCATCGTGGCAACATCGTCCGGTTTCCCCTGGTAATTGAGCAGAACCCAGGGTGTTAGGTCTGGTGAGATCGTTGCACAGAAAGCGCCGCTCATCTTGCCCTTGCGGATTTCACTATCCACATGGCTGGCATCCAGGATCTGTTTTGCCATAGCCGCAAACCGGGGTTCAAATTCATTGAAGGAATCCAGGACAATGTCTGAGGCTTCGCTGAAGTCATATTTCTTATCCGATTTTTCAACGGGAGCATAGACATCGTAACGTCGCAATTTGTCCATCCCAATCAGTTTTGCTTTCAATCTAAAGAATCGGTGGAAGTGCTTTGCATTTTTACGGGTCACATCCAGCAAGGTCTCAATGACCGTATCCGGGATATCATTGACCAGGTTGCGCACGGAAATAGGAGATTTGAATCCACGCAGTTTAACATTCTCATTACGCCAATCACGGGCAATCGCCTGGTAAATCTGACCGAGAACAGGTGCATCTTCCTCATAAACCCGGAACATTTCCTGGTAAGCCCGGGCACGCAGGTCCGGATCGGACTCTCTGACCATCGCAGCAATTTCACCGCGGGTCATTTCCTTTTCTTCGCCATCGACTTCAAGCTTGAAAACGTAACGGTTGGTGATCGAATCGTACAGCATATTAAGCGCTCGAACACCGGTCACATCCTTGATATTGATCAGTTTTTCTTCGGGTTCAGTGAGGGTGAAGTCCTTGAAGTTACGCATGGCTTCCAGCCAGTAGCGATAATCTCCTGAAGCGGCTAAAAGACGCTTTGCATTTTCATCATCCAATGCCTTCCACCAGAGGTTAAAAAACAGCGATTGGTTGCTGATCTCAGCCTGGAATTGGTCGACTTTTGCCATTTCGGCTTGGGCTTGCTGGTCCTGTGTATTTGTCGTAAAAGACAATTCGGCAAATCCACCAATTCGGCTGACCCTTCGGAAAATATGTTCATAATCCGTGATGATGCTGATGAACAGGTCTTCGCTGAGATCCGGGCTCAATTGGTCACGATAAGCCTGGAAATCCTGCACACCTTTTTCAATCTCATCAAAGGTTGCTTGATAGCTTGGGTCGTCGAAACCTGTAAACAGGTCTTGCAGACTCCACGGTCCTTGAGAATAGGTTTTTTCTGTCATTTTGTTTCCTTTTATATTAATTCCGGTGGCTGGTGAGATTTTGCCACCGGTTTGTATACTTATGATGATCCTGAACGGACAATCTCCCTCAGTTTATCGATTTCTTCCCTGTTTTGCAATTTTTCATCCCAATAGTACCATAAGTGCCATCCATTACTTGGACCGCTGCGGATTTCTTTGGCGATTTGATGGATTGACCCTCTCTGCCCATTAAAAACAATCTGCCCGTCTGCCAGGACTTTAGCTGTCAGTTCACCTTCGATGCCAAAATAAAGCGTCTGCCCCGGTTCCAACAATCCGCTCTCAACCAATGTGCTAAATGCCACCCGCTTTTTCCTGCGGGGGTTGGGGGTCACAAAAATCGGCGGGTCAAATTCGAGCTGGACAACTTCCCTGACCCTGGCCATCGCAAGGTCGGCATAGTTCGAGTCGATCTCCACACCGATGAAATGACGGTGAAGCTTCCTGGCAACCGCCCCTGTGGTACCGGTTCCAAAAAACGGGTCCAATACAACATCTCCAGGGTTGGAACTTGAAAGGATCACCCGGTACAGCAGGGCTTCCGGTTTCTGTGTGGGATGCGCCTTATCACCGGCATCATCCCTCAAACGCTCCTTGCCCGTACAGATCGGGAGGTACCAATCGCTGCGCATTTGAAGCCCATCGTTCAAGCCCTTCATGGCATGGTAATTGAAAGTATATTTCGCTCCCTTTTGCTTTTGCACCCACAGTAACGTCTCATGGGCGTTGGTGTAGCGCACACCGCGGAAGTTGGGCATGGGGTTGGCTTTAACCCACACCACATCGTTCAGAACCCAGAAGTCAAGGTCCTGTAAAATTTTCCCAACACGGTAGATATTGTGGTAGGAACCGATCACCCACAGCGTACCATTGGGTTTAAGCACTCGCCGGCAGGCAGTCAACCAGTTACGGGTAAAGTGATCATACTGGGTAAAGCTGTCAAACTGGTCCCAGTCATCATCCACCGCGTCAACCTTGGTCAGGTTTGGCCGCCATAACTCCCCTTCAAGCTGCAGGTTGTAAGGCGGATCAGCAAAGATCAAGTCGACCGAATCTTCTGGGAGCGACGCCAGCATATCGCAGCAGTCGCCAATCAGTACATGGTCAAGGGGAAGTTTTCCATTATTGTTTGTCATCAGTCTTCTTATTTTAACGGCTTTTTCCAGCTTTGGGGATAAGTCTTCAGAGTGGCTTAACAAAACAATATGAATGAAAAATTTAGCTTCCTCGCCCTGTGGAGGGAGAGGAGTGAGGTGAGGGGGACAATCATATCGTTTGCACCCATCCTCCTTTCTGCATTAAAATCCCTGACCGGCACCTATCATCGGTTATAATCTTCTAATTGAGCTTATTTTTATCCTAGTAGAAACGAATTTATGACATCCGAAGAAATCGACCTGACCCCCCTCCCAAAACATTGGCAAATCCTTCCTGAGGTCCCGGAATATGCATCCAAAGCATTAAGTGATTTTTCACCCTTTATGCGCCAACTTTTGTTTAACCGCGGTTATGAAGATGCTGAATCAGCAGCTGCATTTGTTTCCTGCACCGTTGACTTTCCCACAAATCCTCTTTTACTGAAATCAATGTCCCAGGCTGTTGATCGTTTGCACAAAGCCATCGAAAACGGTGAGAAAATCGTCATCTATGGCGATTACGATGCAGACGGCGTCACCTCGACGGCTTTATTGGTTGAATTCTTGTCCGCACTTGGCGTTACCCCCCATGCCTATATCCCGGATCGTTATGATGAAGGATACGGTTTGAACAAGGATGCCATCCGGCTGCTTGCCAACGAGGAAACAGCTTTGATCATCACCGTGGATTGCGGTGTACGAGCGATAGAAGAGATCACCCTTGCAAATGAGCTGGGGATGGATGTGATCGTCACCGACCACCATCACCCGGGACCTGAACTACCACCTGCCCTTGCAGTGATCGACCCCAAGCAAAAGGGTGACCCTTATCCTGAAAAATACCTGGCGGGCGTTGGGTTAGCCTACAAGCTCGCCCAGGCTTATCTGCACGATTTTCCCCAGGAAGACGTTTCCGCTGATCAATGGCTTGGCCTGGTGGCAATTGGCACAGTGGTGGACATGGCCCCACTGAAGGGTGAAAACCGAATGCTGGTATCTAAAGGCCTGGAGCAGCTGCGTCACACCCAGCGGCAGGGTATTTTTTCATTGGCAAAAGTAGCGGGGGTGGACCTGACGAAGTGCAGTACATCGGACCTCGGGTTCAGGATCGGACCGCGCTTGAACGCTGCCGGGCGATTGGAATCAGCCCTGACAGCCCTTGAACTGTTAACCTCAAAAGACCTGCTCAAAACAGGGCAGCTCGCACAGCAGTTGGATTCTTACAACAATGAGCGCCAGGAAATGACCAGCTTTATCCGGGAGAAAGCCGCCCAGATGGTTCTGGGAGAAGACCCCAATGCCGTTCTGTTCTTTGCTGCTGACCCGCAGTTCAGCGAAGGTGTGGTCGGATTGGCAGCCTCGCGTTTAGTGGAGTCTTTCTACCGCCCGTCAATTGTTGGTCATGAAGGTGCTGAATTTACAGTTGCCTCCTGCCGCTCCATCCCTGAATTCCACATCACCCAGGCCTTGGACGAATGCTCGGATTTATTGGTCAGGCACGGCGGCCATTCTGCGGCAGCGGGTTTCACTATCCGTAACGAAAACCGGGCTGCGCTCCTGGCGCGCCTGCAGGAAATTGCCACAAAACAGCTTGGCGATTCTGAGCCGCTCCCTGTTCTGATGATAGACCGTGAAATCAAGTTAGATCAACTCAATCCTCGTTATATCCCAGGTATCCTGGACGACCTGCACCAGCTTGAACCAACCGGTCGAGAGAATCCTGAACCCGTTTTTGCCTCGTTTGGGGTGAATGTTCGATATGCCAGGCTTGTTGGAAAAGAGGGGAAACACCTCAAATTGACCCTGCAAGCCGGGGTGCACACCTTCGATGCAATTGCCTTCCGTCAGGGGCACTGGATGGCGGATATGCCTGACCTGATCGACCTGGCGTACCGGATCGAGATCAATGACTTTAATGGTCGCCGTTCGGTGCAGTTGAATGTGAAGGACATCAAAGCTTCAACCTGACATTCCTGATTTCACGATTAATACCAATCACCAACATTTTTCGAAAAGAGCAGTTAAAAAAGACTGCTCTTTTTTTATCACATATTCTTTTGAAAGTGAGCATAAACATCATTGAGAAAATTTTGAATGGTCTGAACTGGTATTTGTCAAATTTGGCGTTGGGACTTCGACAAGGATATACTGAATTACGCATTCATTGAAAAAAAGAGAGGAATTTCTCTAATTGCATTGAAAGCTGTAAGTCAAACAAAATTAACGGAGTACAAAATGAATAAAAGAATATTTTTGATCGCTGGGTTTGTCGTTATTGTGATCCTGGCAGTCATCATCTACAGGGCGGATCAACCCGTACAGCCTGAACCCATGACGGATTGGGCAAGTCTCATCAATGGGCACAGCATGGAGCACGAATCGTATTTTGTTGAGAGTGGAAAAATCGCCTTGGAGGTAGAGCTGATCCAATCTCCAATGGGTTCGAGTGAGAAACCCGCTGTGATCTTCATCCCCGGATCAGGCAGCACAACCTACCAGGCATATGCGCCTGGATTGATCGAAAAATATATCCTGAATGTCTTTCTTCCCCGTGACTACGCGGTCATATTCTTCAATAAGCGCGGGATGGGGCAGTCGGAAGGAAATTGGATGAAGAATGATTTCCCGGGCAGGGCTGAAGACGTTCTGGCTGTGGTAGATTTTTTCCGAGACCATCCAGGTATTGATACAAACCAAATTGGACTCATTGGGCACAGCCAGGGAGGGTGGATCGCAAACCTGGCAGCATCACAAGATCCTTCAGTTGCCTTTTTTATCAGCTTGGCAGGGCCTGTAACCTCTGTCCAGGAACAAATGGCGGATATTTACGAGAACGACTTCCGCTGCCAGGGGTTTGCTGGGGATGAACTGGCTAAAAAGGTGGTTCGCCAGTTAGGTTTAGCCCGGTTCGGCGCAGCTATCGGCCGCGTCATCCATGTCGGGGTAATCGGCTTTGATTCAGGGATCATCCACTATGATCCCAGGGATGTGATCCTCAGCACAACAAATCCAGGCCTGTTCGTTTACGGCGAACACGATCCCTATGTGCCAGCAGATCAAAATATTAAGCAATTCGCTGAAATCTTCCCGGAGGGTTCGGAAAACCTGACGGCCATCAGCATCCCGGAGGGTGATCACCATTTCCGAACAACAGAATCCCTTTGCCAGCCTTATGAAGAAAGGTTGAATGAGCCTTTTTCAGAAGTCCTGGTGGAGGACCTGGATGCCTGGCTGGATCAATACGACTTGTAAATACAACACATTCGAATTTAGATGCTAGAGCCGTCCCCACGTGACGGCTCTACGGGTTCTATCAGAATGCCTGCTTTTTCATTAAAAGTTAATTGACCAATTTAATTCTTTTACCTTATCGTATAATAATTCAAATGCTGCTCTCTGAGATGCTCAAAGCAATCATGATTTGCTTCCACCAGGGCAATGGATGGTCGACTTCTCCTACTTCCTTAAACTCAATGCGTTCAACGGGCGCAGCACGCTACAATTAATCGTAAAGGATAATAAACATTCAAAATAGTGGCACTGAAAAAGTTTGGCAGTTGAATCCAGAGGAAATTAATGAAAAAATTCATTGAAAATTGTCCCAAAGTTGAACTCCACCTTCACATCGAAGGTACCCTTGAACCTGAAATGATGTTTGCCCTGGCACAACGCAACCACCTGGCACTCCCCTATAAAACCATCCGGGAAGTTGAAGACGCGTATCATTTCACGAACCTGCAGTCGTTTTTAGATATTTACTACCAGGGCGCGAATGTGCTGCAAACGGAACAGGATTTCTATGACCTGATGTGGGCTTACTTAAATAAAGCAAGTGAGCAAAATGTTCGCCACGCTGAAATTTTCTTTGATCCACAGACCCACACCGGTCGAGGAATCTCATTTGAGACGGTGATCAACGGTCTTTCTCATGCCAAACAGGATGCCCAACACAAGCTGGGTGTAAGTTCAGCGTTGATCATGTGCTTTTTGCGCCATCTGAGCCCCGAAGCCGCACAGAAAGCCCTGGATGAAGCTCGTCCCTTCAGGGAATTGATCTTTGGCGTTGGATTGGACTCCTCAGAGATGGATCGCCCGCCTGTTTTGTTCAAAGATGTTTTCCACCGGGCTATGGATGAGGGCTATATTCCTGTCGCGCATGCCGGCGAAGAAGGTCCCGCGGAGTATGTGTGGGAAGCGATCGATTTGCTGGATGTCAAACGCATTGATCACGGCGTGCGCTCGATTGATGACCCAAATCTGGTTGATTTTTTGGTAAAAAACCAAATCCCCTTGACGGTTTGCCCATTATCCAACATTAAACTGCATGTTTTCGAAGATATGGCGGAACATAATATCAAACAGCTTCTGGATTTGGGGGTTTGCGTCACGATCAACTCGGATGACCCGGCTTATTTCGGCGGCTATATGAACGAAAACTTCCTTGCAACACAGGCGGGGTTAAATTTATCAAAAGAAGACCTTTACAAAATCAGTCTGAATGCCATTCAGGCATCTTTTTTGGGTGAACAGGAAAAGGCGCAGTTGAAGTCAGCACTTGAGGAGTATTTTAACGAGTGAGCATCAGATTTACCAAGGCGGTGGATTAAGCAGAATGGTTCTTGATAATTTTAAAATTTACTGACAGCCGTTCAGACGCCTCGGCGGGGCGTCTGAACGTCCACATAAAAATGATTTTTTTGGGAAATTGTCTAAATACAAACCATCCCTAGTGCTTGTTGTATAATAATCCCCATGCTTTTCACTTTCTTCCTCAAAGCCATCACCATCGGCTTTTCCGCCGGTGTGACCCCCGGGCCCCTTCAGGCGGCATTCCTCTCCTTTGCCATCAAAGGCGGCTGGAAGAAAGCCCTGCCTGCGGCATTCGCACCGCTCGTCACTGACGGGCCGGTCATCCTGATCGTCCTGCTGGTACTGAACAACCTGCCTGATTCGTTTATCCGCATCCTGCAGATCGGTGGGGGTTTATTTTTGCTTTTCCTGGCCTGGGACTCTTTCCAATCTTTTCGCCATTTCAAGATGATAGAAGAAGAACAGCAAACCACAAACAGTTGGAGCGTTTTGTGGAAAGCAACCCTGATGAATCTGCTAGCGCCTGGTCCCTGGTTGTTCTGGAGCCTGATCAACGGCCCCAACCTGCTCCAAACCTGGGAGATTTCACCCTGGTGGGGTGCATCCTACCTGGCCAGTTTCTATGGCGTGTTCATCCTCACGAACATCGCCCTGATCATTTTATTTTCCGTCATGGGGAAAATGGGCGAAAAGGTGCGCAAGGTTCTGCTGTTGATCGCTGCTTTAGCGCTGGCTGGTTTTGCCATCTACCAGCTTCTGCAGGGATTCCAGGTAATGTAAAACTTACAAACCCAAATATGGTAAACTTGCCAAACTGGATCTAAACCAAATAAAGGAATTAATATGTTTCCTACTGCACACCCGAAGGTCATCGCTCGAGCTAAAAAAATCCTGGCGTATGACCCAATTTTTATCGATACCGAAACCACCGGTTTTTCACCAAATGACGTGGTGATCGAGGTCGGTGTGGTGGACCTCTCCGGTCAGACACTTTTCGAATCATTCATCAAACCCGCCATCCCCATCCCACCCGATTCCACGACCATTCACCATATCACCGATGATATGGTCGCGGACGCTCCCGTTTGGAAGGATATTTGGGAGGAACTGCAATCAGTCATGGAAGGTCGCTTTGTGGGGATGTACAATGCTGACTTTGATTTGCGGTTGATGAAGCAAACCCACAGCCGCTACTGGCTGGATTGGTCAATGGATGACCAATACTTTTTCTGCGTGATGAAGCTCTATGCCGCTTTCTACGGTGAGACCGGACGGTTTGGACGCAGTTTCCGCTATCATAAATTGGAAGCTGCCGGTGCCGCTTGCGGCATACCGCTGCCCAACGCTCACCGGGCTGTTGACGACGCGCTGTTAACAGCGGAACTTTTCAAATATATTGCCAATTACAATTAACTTTTGGTAACAGGAGAATGTGATGTCCTTCAAATATCCCCAAACGAGAAAGCAAGATCTGGTGGAGAAGCTTCACGGGCAGGATGTGCCGGACCCCTACCGCTGGATGGAAGACCTTGACAGCGACGAGATCAAAGATTGGATCGATGCCCAAAATGAGGTCACATTTGACTTTCTGAAGCAGTCACCGCTGCGAAAAAAGATCCAAAACCGGATGACAGAACTGTGGAATTACGAGAAGTATTCCGCACCGTTCAAACGTGCAGGTCGCTATTTTTTCATGTTCAATAACGGGCTTCAAAACCAGGATGTGCTGTATTGGATGAAAAATTTGGAAGCTGAACCCCGGCTGTTGATTGACCCGAACACCCTCTCTGAAGATGGCACCGTTGCCCTGAGCGGCGCTGCTGTCAGCAGGGATGGTCAATACCTGGCTTATGGGTTGTCTGAGGCTGGTTCCGATTGGCAAACCTGGCATGTCCGGCGGGTAGACGACTGTCAGGATCTGGAAGATAGGGTTGATTGGGTTAAATTCTCGGGTGCCAGCTGGGACAAAGACAGCCAGGGATTCTTCTACAGCCGCTATGAAGAACCGGAAGGGGCAGCCCTCAAGCAGTCAAATTATTTTCATAAACTTTATTATCACAAATTAGGAACCCCCCAATCGGACGACAAGCTGATCTACGAACGTCCTGACCAAAAGGAATGGCTTTTCAATGGTGTCGTGACCGAAGATGGAAACTTCCTGATCATTTATGTCTCCCATGGAACAGCTTCTGAAAACGGTGTATTCTACCGGGACCTGTCAGACTCGGATGCTGAGGTAGGCGAACTGCTGCGGGATTTTGATGCGGAATACATCCTGGTAGGCAATCAGGAAGGGCGATTCTTCTTCAAGACGGATTACCAGGCCCCCCAGCATCAATTGATCGCGATGGATATCAGCCAGCCCAAGGCAGGCGATTGGGAAACATTAATTCCAGAAGGTGACGACAAATTGGAATTTATTGATTATGTAGGTGGCCGATTCGTCTGCACCTATTTGCATCACGCAGCGCACCAGGTTCGGTTTTTTAAAACAGACGGTTCGCCGGATGGTGATCTCGAGCTGCCTGGACCGGGGACTGTCATTGGTTTCAGCGGTCGCAGCGACGACCCTGAAACCTTCTATAAATTCTCCAACTTCACAACCCCCGGAACAGTTTATCACATTGATCTCGAAACCCGGAAAAGTGAAATCTTCCGATCTCCTGTCCTGGCTTTCAACCCTGAAGATTATGCTACTGAACAGGTTTTTTATAAGAGCAAGGACGGCACCCGGATACCGCTGTTCATCAGCCACCGCAAAGACCTCGAAGTAAATGGTGATGTCCCAACCTATTTATACGGCTACGGCGGGTTCGATATTTCCATCCCGGTCAGTTTCAGCGTGCCCAACCTGGTGTGGATGGAGATGGGCGGAATCTATGCCCAGGCACATCTTCGCGGCGGCGGGGAATACGGAAGAGAATGGCATGAAGGCGGAATGAAAACCAATAAACAGAATGTATTTGATGATTTCATCTCGGCTGCGGAAGTCCTGGTCGAGGAGGGCTATACCCGCAAAGCGAAGCTAACGATCGGCGGCCGAAGCAACGGCGGCCTGCTGATCGGTGCCTGTATGACCCAGCGGCCTGACCTGTTTGGTGTCTGCCTGCCGAACGTGGGGGTGATGGACATGCTTCGCTTCCATAAATTTACCATTGGATGGGCATGGGTTTCGGATTATGGCTCGCCCGACAACCCGGAGGAGTTTGCGTTTCTAAAAGCATATTCACCATATCACAACATCCAACCTGGGGTTGCATATCCCCCAACCATGGTAATGACAGGCGATCATGACGATAGGGTTTTTCCTGCACACAGTTTTAAGTTTGCTGCTGCGTTACAGGCTGCCCAGGCTGGGAATGCACCCGTCCTGATCCGGATCGAGACCCGGGCTGGACACGGAGCCGGCAAACCCACCGCCAAGTTAATTGAAGAATTCTCAGATATGTGGACATTTGCGCTGGCGAATATGGCTTAAGGCATCCTTTTTCATCACGTTGAAATCATGACCCCTTAATCTCGGGGTGCCGTTAAGCTTTGCGGATGCCCCCATCAAGGCCAGCTCCACCGTTTTTTGTGATATTGGAAACATGACATCTAAAAACAACCCCAAAATTCGTTATTAATCAAAAACCATTCCCCAACACAAAGATGGTTCCGGGGAATGGCTTTCTAGGGGAAATGGTCCGCCTGTTAACTCAATTTTAGCAAATTTTTGATCAGATGTGAATTGCCTTGCCCAAAGCCTGTTCAGCTGCTTCCATGATAGCTTCCGTCAGGGTTGGGTGGGCGTGCACGTTGCGACCGATCTCATGGGCAGTCAGTTCAAAGCGCTGCGCCAGGGTTAATTCGGGGAGCAGTTCAGAAACTTCAGGTCCTACCATTTGCGCACCTAACAGCTCGCCGTATTTCTTGTCCGTAACGACCTTCACGAACCCCTGGTAATCTCCAAGACCCAGGGCCTTGCCATTAGGCTGGAAGGGGAACTCTCCCACCGCCACATCGTAGCCCTGTTCTTTGGCTTTTGCTTCAGTGTAACCAAAAGATGCCGTCTGTGGGTAGCTGTAGGTTGCCCTTGGCATCATGTTGTAATCGAGCGTGACGGTTTCAACGCCTGCAATGTTTTCTGCTGCAACCACGCCCATGGCTTGGGCAACATGTGCAAGAAGGAGCTTGCCGGTCACATCACCGATGGCGTAAATGCCTTTTACGCTGGTCGCCATTTTCTCATCGATCTCAATGAAGCCGCGCTTATCCAATGTGACGCCAATTTCTTCCAATCCCAGGCCATTACTGTTGGGTTTGAACCCAATCGCCGCCAGGGTTAGCTCCGCTTCAATCACTTCTTCGCCATCTTTGGTTTCTACAGTGACCTTTGTACCTTTATCATTGGTTTCAACAATTTTGACCTTTGATTTGGTCATGACGTTGATTTTGCGTTTTTTATAAGCCTTTTCAATCTCAGCCGCAACAGATTCGTCCTCAGTGGGTAAGAGGTGATCCAACATTTCAACAATGGTCACATCCACCCCGTAACCATTCCAAATGGTGGCGAACTCCACACCAATCGCGCCGCCGCCAATAATCACGACGGATTCAGGCAGTTCTTTGCGGAGGATCGCATCTTCATAATCCACAACTTTTTCACCATCCAGGTCAACGCCAGGCACAGTGAAAGGATGGGAACCGGTAGCAATGATGATGTTCTTGGCTTTAAGGGTTTCTTTTTCACCTTCTTCAGGAGTAACCTCAACCGTATCCTTAGCAGTGAGCTTAGCGGCCCCCATATGAACATCGATGTTGTTTTTCTTCATTAAGAATCCCACACCGCGTACCAAACGGTCTGAAACTTTTCGGCTGCGTTCATAAGCAACCTTATAATCCAGTTCAAGGTTATCAAAACTGAAGCCAAATTCCCTGCCGCGCTCACGAAGGGTATGTGCCACCTCTGCGTTTTTTATGAGTGCTTTTGAGGGAATGCAGCCTACATTTAAACAAACACCGCCCAACCAGCGTTTCTCAACAATGGCTGTCTTCAAGCCAAGCTGGGAACTGCGAATAGCAGCAACGTATCCGCCTGGGCCGGCACCAATTACAACAACATCATATTCTTTCATTTTAAGGTCATCTCTCTTTCATTTTTAATATCATCATTTATGATGATCACAATCATATATAAGTAACATCCAGTCTTTTATTATACCGAAATTCACCTGCTAATAAACGTCCGCTAAGCCCCAATCCAATTTTCGAGAGCTTGAACAACGTGAGCCAAAAATGTGTCTGCGGACTGCCCATCCAGTATCCGATGGTCAAAAGCGTAGCTCAGGTAAACCATCGGCCGGATCGCGATCGCATCCGCAATGACCACCGCACGTTTCTGGATGATACCTGTCCCCAGGATACCGCTTTGTGGCTGGTTGATGACCGGGGTCGCAAACAATGATCCTTTTGTCCCATGATTTGTCAGCGTAAACGTCCCTCCCTGAACCTCATTCGGTTCCAGTTTGCCAACTCGGGCGCGTTCGGCCAGGTCATTAACTTTTTTGGCAATCCCGGTCAACGAAAGCTCATCAGCATGTTGGATCACCGGCACGATTAAACCGCCCGAAGGCAAAGCTACTGCCATTCCCAGGTTTATTTGCTGGTGAATTCGAATACCTTCATCTGTCCAGGACGAATTCGCCAGGGGGACAGCCTTCAAGCCGGCAGTGATTGCCGCCAGGAAATAAGCCGTGTACGTTACTCTTGCGCCTTCAAACTGGTTAGCCTGGCGGTGCGCTGCCACGCGGCTCATATCCGCTTCCATCACCGTCGTCACATGGGGTGCAGTGTGCTTGCTCATCACCATGTGTTCAGCAATCCGCTTTCGCATGGGACTCAACTTCATTGTTTCACCCGGAATAGCCTGCATTTTCTCCTGGTTCGCATCAGACTGCGCCTGATCCAGCTTTGCAAACACCATTTCCGTTGGGCGGAAAAGATCACCATCAGCAGGCGTCTCCCAGATGGGAACCTCTACGTCTTCTGCACCCTGTTCGCTTTCGAGGTAGTTCAACACATCTTTTTTGGTGATCCGCCCATCCATGCCAGTGCCTTTGACATTCTGCAGTTTCACATTCTTTTCACTGGCCAACCTGGCGACCACGGGGGAAATATAGCCCAGATCTTCATTACGACCAGAAGGCTGCTGGCCATTCTGCTCTTTTCCAGTTAAATCCGCTTCGGGCTCTGGCAATGGTTCTTCCCCTTGTTCGACTTTTCCGCCACCCTCAGGAATTTCCTCACCCGGGTCACCAATCCAGGCCAATATGGTGCCTGCTTCAACAGTTGTATCTTCACCAACAATAATTTTCAGGATTGTTCCACTGGCCGGGCTGGGAACTTCGGTGTCTACTTTATCCGTGTTGACTTCCAGCAGCGATTCATATTCCTCAACCTGCTCCCCTTCCTTCTTAAGCCAGGCGGTAACGGTTCCCTCCACCACCGACTCGCCCAGTTTGGGCATAATCACTTTGGTTGGCATAGCAAATCCTCCTTGAATATTCTCCCTATCATTGTAAACCTTTGCCCCGAGGTAGTATGGACGTAGACCACCTTAAAATGAAGCCAGCTCCCGGATGGCATCAGCAATCTTGTCTGTATTGACCATAAACCACTCCTGCATCGGGTGGCTGAAAGGTACTGCCGGGACATCCGGCCCTCCCAAACGCTTAACCGGCGCATCAAGGTCCATGAAGCTCCATTCCGCAATCGTCGCAGCTATTTCAGCGCCATACCCACCGGTCAGGTTGTCT
Organism: Anaerolineaceae bacterium; assembly: GCA_016841445.1. Lineage (GTDB taxonomy): Bacteria > Chloroflexota > Anaerolineae > Anaerolineales > Anaerolineaceae > Brevifilum. The sequence goes on along the minus strand of JAENZD010000002.1, from coordinate 294,061 downwards.
TCATGGACGATCAGGGCTTTGCTGGTCTTTCGAATCGAAGAAAGAATGGTTTCCCGGTCAACCGGGTAGAGCGTGCGCAGGTCAATCACCTCAACATCGATCCCTTCATCCGCAACCATCTGCGCTGCCTTCAATGCATAATGGTGCATCATGCCGTAAGCAAACAGGCTCAGGTCACTGCCTTTTCGTGCCACCTTGGCTGGTCCGATCGGGACGGTATATTCCTCATCATCCGGTACGTCACCTTTGATCAGCCGGTAGCCTTTCTTGGGTTCAAAGAACATCACAGGATTCGGGTCGCGCACGGCTGATTTCAGCAGCCCCTTAGCATCATAGGGGTTGGATGGGATCACCACTTTCAACCCCGGCACATGGGTGAAGAATGCTTCCACGCTCTGGGAGTGGTACAGCCCGCCGCCAATCCCACCACCGTAAGGGGCACGGATCACCATCGGAACAGACCATTCACCGTTTGAGCGATAATACATCTTGGCTGCTTCGCTCACGATCTGGTTGAAAGCCGGGTAGATAAAATCAGCAAACTGGATTTCGCAGATCGGACGTTTGCCATAAAGGGCAGCACCAACACCCACTCCCACAATGGTCAGCTCTGCCAGGGGTGAATCGATCACCCGGTCTCCGCCATATTTATCGAATAAACCGACAGTCGCACGAAAAACACCACCGCGCACGCCGACATCTTCGCCAATAATAAACACGTTTTCGTCATGTGCCAGTTCTTCATCCATTGCCTGGCGGATGGCTTCAACAAGTGTGATTTCAGCCATGTTTCACCTCCGCATAAACCGGGAAGGCAGCATCTTCAGGTTTTGGATAAGGTGCCTTTGTTGCTTCATCAACAGCCCGGTCCACCTCAGCTTTCGCTTTTTCTTCCCATTCCTGGTATTCCTCTTCTGTCATTAAGCCTTCTTCAATCAGCTGTTCCCTGGCTAAAAGAATAGGATCCCGCTTCTTATGTTCCTCAACCTCCTCACGGGTGCGATAGCTGCGGTCGTCATCGTCCGAAGAATGGGGCGTGAGGCGGTACATTTTTGCTTCGATCACCGTTGCGCCGCCGCCATTCCGGGCCTTTTCAACCGCTCTTTCGACTGCTTCGTAGACCTCAAAAACCTTCGTTCCGTCCACCTGGAAGCCATCCAAACCTAAGCCGCAGGCTTTATCTGCAGCGTTGCTGACGGCCATTTGCTTTTCCTGGGGAACGGATATTGCATACTGGTTATTCTCTACGATGAATACCACCGGCAGGGTGTGAATAGCCGCAAAATTAACAGCTTCATACCACTCTCCCTGTGATGTGGAACCCTCACCGACTGTGGTAAGCACAACCTCATCTTTACCATCCAGCTTGATCCCAAGTCCAATCCCCGATGCATGGGGGGACTGTGTCGCTACAGGTGCTGAGTGGCTGACGATATTCGCCTGGCGTAAGCTGAAATGGCTCGGCATCTGCCTTGCGCCTGAGGTTGGCTCAGCAGCTTTGCCCATCAGGCTCATCACAAATTCGGTTGGGGTCATCCCCATCGCGATCATCATCGCCAGGTCACGGTAATAGGGAACTAGCCAATCCTTTCCCTTATTAAGCGCATAAACGGCACCGACCTGCGCCGCCTCCTGGCCAATCCCGGAAATATGAAATGCGATTTTGCCCTGGCGATGAAGCACCCAGGCTCGCTCATCCAGCCGCCTGGAAAGCAGCATCATCCAGAACATTTCTTTCTTCAGTTCTTTAGAAAGCGGCATTTTTCCTCCCAATAAATATGACTAATATACTATTATTTGTATTAATAAATGAATTTTACCACAGCGGAAAATGGCTATCATCTGAGGCTGTGCTTCATCATATTAATTATCACAGATTTTCAAGTGAAAACAAATATTTTATTGAAAGTTTGAACGATTCAACAGCCATTAGCTTACACCACAAGTAATCCTCCCGTGGAATCAGCAAACTCTGAAAATAACCTTAATTTCTAATATAATTCTAATCTTCAGAGGCTTGTATTCTCTCACTCTTTATGATATATTTATAGCGTCAAACGCTTGGGTGCCCCCCTCACCCAGGCGTTTGGCATTTAATGGATATCTAGGTAAGTATACGGGGTTTATTTTATAGATGTACAATTAATAGGTTAGTTACGTCAATCTTTTTTATCCAATAGGATTTTCAGAATGGCTGAATTTGAAATCAGGGGTTGCACCAATCCCGACTGCCGGTTTCGTTTTCCAATCGATCCTGCACGCCACAAAGGAGCATTCTGTCCACGCTGCGGTTCTCCGCTGAATTTCATGCGAAAAAGTATCTCGTATGAACCGAATAAAGCAGAATTCCAAAAAGCAAGAATATCCATTGAAGTTATCCTTGATAACATCCGCAGTGTATTTAATGTCGGTTCTATCTTTCGCACTGCTGATGCTGTTGGCGCAAGCCAACTTTATCTGTGCGGGATCACGCCCACACCGGCAGACCATGCCGACATTCAAAAGACAGCCCTGGGTTCAGAACTGAGCGTGCCCTGGCAGTACCACACCAACGCACTGGATGTATCCATAGCCCTTCATGAACAGGGATACCATCTGATTGCGCTGGAATTTACACCTCAAGCTGTACCCATGTTTCAATTTCATCTCGATCCAAAAGATGAGCGGCCGGTAGCACTTATCCTTGGGAATGAACAAGCCGGTGTTGACCCTGATATCATCGAGATTTGCGAATCTGTTGTCGCCCTCCCAATGCTTGGTGAGAAACGCTCTTTGAATGTCGCCGTTGCCTTCGGTGCAGCGGCCTATTGGTTGTCATTCGATCACAACTAAACAACCTTCTGTGGTTATTTTCAAGAATTGTTTATCTCACAGATGAGATAAGGGGTGTTGATTTCTTCACACCAAGAATCCCTGTCTATCTTCTACTCTTCCCAGTTCATTGCCTAATCCATGGAGAACCTTCCCCTTATTACAGTTCTAATGTAGAATTGCTTCCTGCAAGTTACAATAAGTAAACCATTGAAATGACATCGAGAGAATTATGATTGAAATAAAAAACCTGACCAAGATATTTAAGATCAAAAAGAGTGAAGATATACACGCTGTTGTAGACCTCTCGCTATCCGTCGCTGAAGGTGAAGTGTTCGGCTTCCTGGGTCCGAACGGTGCCGGGAAGACCACAACAGTGCGAATGCTGACCAGCCTGATTGCTCCAACTGAAGGTACAGCCTGGATAAACGGGTTTAAACTCGGGGAAAATGACCAGGAGATCCGTCGTTCTGTGGGCATCCTGACTGAGAGCCCGGGGATGTACGAGCGGCTGAGTGCCTTCAAGAACCTGTCAATTTATGCCAATTTGTATGATGTGAACGATGTTGATGGCCAGGTCCAGAAATATCTTCAAATGCTGGGCCTTTGGTCCCGCAGGGATGACGCTGTTGGGGGGTTCTCAAAAGGTATGCGCCAGAAATTGGCCATAGCCCGTACGCTTCTGCATGAACCGCACATCCTTTTCCTGGACGAGCCAACCAGCGGCCTGGACCCCGAAGCAGCCAGTCTTGTGAGATCTTTCATTGAAGAGTTAAGTGTACAAGGTCGCACCATATTCATGTGCACCCATAACCTGAACGAAGCAGACCATCTCTGCAACCGGATCGGGATTTTTAATACCAGCTTGATCGAAGTAGATACCCCTGCCAATTTACGCCAGAAGATCTATGGACGAAAAGTGGTTTTCCATCTGCGAGCGGTTGATCCCAAATGGATAGGTGTGGTTGAGAAAATACCGGGTGTCATAGAAGTAAAAAACGTTGAAGAAAAATTGGTCGTCTCTTTAGAGGATCCTGAATCCATCAATCCCGTTATAATCCGTGACCTTGTTAATGCTGGTGCTGATATCCTATTTGTCGGGGAGCTGCGCCACTCTCTTGAGGAAATCTATCTTCAGACCATACGGGAATCAGAGACAGAGAAGGTGAAATCATGAAACATATCCGAACGATTATTGACAAGGAGTGGGCAGAGGTTTTTAAGAACCGTATGGTGCTGTTTGCTACGATCTTCATACCCCTGATATTCATCGTTTTACCCCTGGTTATGTTGTATATCACCAACCAGGGAATGGATGACTTTACAAGCGCGGCCACCGCTGATGTACCGGCCGGATTCCTCCCGGCGTGCAGTGATGGAATGTCAGGCGGGGATTGTATGCAAATTTACGTTATGAACCAGTTCTTGCTGCTTTTCATGATGATCCCTGTGATCATTCCGGTTACGATCGCTTCTTACAGTATTGTGGGTGAAAAAGCGACCCACAGCCTTGAGCCCTTACTGGCAACACCGATCACCACAATTGAACTCCTTGCTGGGAAAAGCCTTGCTGCTGCACTGCCGGCCATCCTCGTTGGATGGGCATCTTTCGGGTTGTTCCTGGCAGCCTTACCGCTGATCGGGGTCAGCCAGGCTGTGATTGGTTATATCGCCGGCCCGACCTGACTGCTTGCGATCCTGGTCGTCGGACCGTTGATGTCGATTGCATCGGTCAACTTTGCGATCTTTGTCTCCTCCCGGGTGAATGACCCCCGTGTGGCAGAACAGATTTCATCACTGTTCATTCTCCCAATTTTAGGTTTGCTGTTTGCCCAGCTGGCCGGCGTGATCATCATCAACGTCATGGTCATGCTGAGTTTTATCGGGTCAATGATCCTGCTGGATATCGGGATGATTTATTTAGGTGCTACCATTTTTCAACGCGAGACGATCCTGACCCGCTGGAAATAACAGGAAACAACAAAAGAATACCTTTTACCCATCCAACACCGTCTGGGATAGTAGATATGGCTTCAACAGGATTTTTAGATAAATTACCAACATTGGATCCCGAAGCGATCCATAAGATGATAGGTTTGGCTGAGGAGTATGCCATGGTGATCTTGCGGAAAGGGCCTGCATCACGGGAAGATAAAGAACGAAATGAATGCCTTCAGCTTGCCCATCTTCAGCATCTGGCAAAACTTCAGCTCAGTGGTAAGCTGATCCTGAACGGTCCAGTATTACAGGAGCATGAAATTTTGGGGGTCAGTATATATGCAGCCTCAGTCGAAGAAGCCAGAGAGCTGGCAGAAGCAGACCCCAAAGTGGTAGAGGGTTACCTCACAGTCGAGGTTATCCCATGGATGGCTGTTTCAAGTGAAGAAATGATCCGGGCATTTAAAAACCTCTTATAATTATCATACCGTCATTTGCCCAATGACAATCCATTAAGGAGCAAAAATGGAACCTCGGATGAGCATCATCACGTTAGGGGTCAAAGACCTGGAAAGGTCTTATCGCTTCTACCATGAGGGCTTGGGGTTCCCAACTGACAGTAAACTGGAAGACGGGATCATTTTCTTTCAAACATCCGGCACCCGCCTTGGGCTGTATCCCCTGGATAAACTGGCAGAGGATGTGTCCCCTGGTTTAACCCCTGGTTCACCAGTCTTTCACGGAATCACCCTGGCGCACAATACCCATCGAAAAGATGAAGTAGACACAATCCTGAAGCTAGCTGAAAAAGCAGGTGCCAAAATCGTCAAGCCTGCTCAAGCGGTGTTCTGGGGTGGGTACAGTGGTTATTTTACCGATCCCGATGGCTACTACTGGGAAGTTGCCTGGGCGGAATTCTGGCAGTTTAATGAGGATGGCAGCTTGATCGTATAATGGAAACTGCAATCAACGGATAATAGCGTGTGCGTGCTTTGAAAAACCAAGTTGTATCGGAGAATGAATGATCCACATTGATGATTTTTCAAAAATGTTACAAGGGGAAGCAGAAATCTTAAGTGAACAGACTGCGGGTCTCAGCCATGCCGACAGTCTGCGCCAACCCCATCCGGGAGGAAACTGCCTGAATTGGGTATTAGGGCACCTGGTTGTCAACCTGGTTGAAATTCTTAATATAATCAATGGCGAACTGCCCTCAAATCTGCCAGACCTCAAACGTTACAGGATAAATTCAGAACCGATCCGGGGGGAAGCAGAAGGTGTCCACCAGATGAAGACTTTGATTGAAAGCTACCATCAGTTAACGGAAATCATCATAAATCGTTTGGCGCAGATGAATGATGCAGATTTTGATGATGAGATCGATTTCTGGCAGGGGAAAAAACGCCGTGGGTATGTGGCTTTCTTCTATTTCTTTCACAACACCTACCATATCGGCCAGTTAGAGCAGCTTCGCAACCTGGCTGGAAAAACCGAAAAGATAATTTAATAGTTAATGGGATTCTGAGGTCGTCTCACAGTAAGGAGGCTTGCTTTGAACCTTGATCAGGAAAAGTATCAAACAACCCTTAATTGGTTATTGGAAGGTGAAGATCCCGGGGTCCGGCACCTGGCGCTGCGGGATCTTGTGAAGGTCCCAAAGGATGATCCTCAATATCTCGAAACCCAAAGAAAAGCTCACGAGGAAGGCCCAATTTCCCATGTTCTGAAATATATGCAGCCTGATGGATACTGGAGCAAACCCGGTCCCGGTTACTCCCCAAAATACCGGTCTACAGTCTGGGCTTTGATTCTTTTGGGGCAGTTAGGGGCATCCGCCAGCCAGGATGAACGCATCGCCCAGGCTTGCGGTTACTTGCTGGATCATGCTTATTCAGAAGGCGGCTATTTTTCACATAACGGACAGGCGCATCGCACATTCGACTGCCTGCAGGGCAACCTGTGCTGGGCATTAACGGCTTTAGGTGTTGACGATCTGCGGTTGACACGAGCATTTGAATGGATGGCACGCAGCGTGACGGGTGAAGGTGTCGCCCCAAAATCTGATACCACTGCAGCGCTTCGGTACTATGATCTTAACTGCGGTCCTGTTTTCCGGTGCGCTGCGAATGATGACCTGCCGTGCGCCTGGGGGGCTGCCAAGGTGATGCTGGCATTCAGCCTTTTGCCAAAAGATCGGGTCAGCGCACCCATTCAGCATGCCATTGAGACAGGGGCTGACTTCACATTTAGTGTGGACCTGACATCAGCAAGCTGGCCCTATCGCAAAGAGACCAACCGGGGATGGTGGAAATTTGGCTTCCCGGTTTATTATGTGACTGATCTGCTGCAAATTGCCGAAGCCATGGTCGCCCTGGGTTACGGGGAAGACCCCCGCATGAAGCCTTTACGCCAGTTTATTCAAGACAAAGCGGATGCTCAAGGGCGGTGGAAATTGGAGAATGAGTATAATGCAAAAACATGGGGAAATTTCGGGAACAAGGGTGAACCGAATAAATGGGTAACGTTACGTGCGCTTCGGTTTCTGACTTCGGCGTAGAAAAATAACAATCACATGCTGCCTTTTACCCGGATCAAGCAATTCCTTGAAGTTACACCATCCCCTTTATGTGAGATCGTATTTGAACTGCGGAATCTTATCGCAGATATCACCCTGAATGCAACCGAAGATATCCGTCCTGGGGGAATTGTTTACTACTTCGGTGATTCCGGTGGTCCGGTAAGCGCCGGGATCTGCGGGATTGCAATCAAACCGGACCATATTCGCCTGTATTTCACACATGGTGCATTCATCCCTGATCCCAAAAAATTATTACAAGGGTCGGGGAAAGCAATGCGATACATCCGGCTTAAGCATAATAATGAAGTCCCCTGGGCGGACATTCAAGACCTGATCGAAGAGCACACCAATTTTGACTCGCGGTCTTTTAAAATAGTTTAGTGCAAGAAGTGTTGTCAATGGGGGTAAAATCTCTTTGAAAGGAAATTCTTATCATTACACCATGATGAAAACAAAATACATCGCAATTATCATCTTAGTTCTTACTTCGCTGCTGTTTTCTGCGCAACCAGCCTTAGCCCAGGATTATGAATATACCGTTCATGTTCGAAAGGATTTTGGCTATAGCTGGGCAAATGATATCCAGGGAAGTTTCTCCATCGCCTTGATAGGGGACGAGGAAAACGTCAAAAGTGTAAATTTCTTCATCGATGATGAAATCTTAGCGACTCTTGATTCTTCACCTTTTCGCTATCAATTCAACACCGAAGATTTCAACCCGGGCGCTCACCAGCTTTATGGGGAGGTTTTCTTAAAAGATGGCTCTTCCCAATTAACACCAGCGTTGATCTATGATTTCCTCGCTCGTGAAACATCCAGCCAGCAGATTAAGAAGATATTTCTTATCATTGGCGGGATACTTTTAGGTGTGATAGCAATCGTAACATTCGTGCAAACCGTTTTCCTGAAAGGGAAAAAACAGGGCACCCGAGAACCTGGTGCACCCCGCTCGTACGGCTTAATGGGTGGGACGATCTGCCCAAAATGCGGGCGACCGTTCCCCAGGCATATCTATGGCATGAACCTCGTGGTGGGCCGCCTGGACCGCTGTGATAACTGCGGGAAATGGGTCATGACGGTCCGCGCAACACCCGAAGTCCTTCGAATGGCTGAAGAAGCAGAACTTGAGGCGGTAAAAGCGGATGAAACTGAAACCATTCGTCCTGCCAAAGAACGTGATAATTTGGAGGACACCCGGTTTTTCGATGACTTATAAACAGGATAAATACCTCATGATCTCTTGCCGTCCATTGAGGAAAGTCTCCTTTATTGTCGCTATCCTCTCTGCGTGGTAAAATGCGTGAGTAAAATTACTTGGAGGTACTATGGAACAGCAGGTCGCAACTTTCAAAATTAAAAAGGGTTTAGCCCAAATGTTAAAAGGCGGCGTGATCATGGATGTGGTCACACCTGACCACGCCAAGATCGCAGAAGATTCCGGTGCGGTCGCAGTGATGGCTTTGGAGCGAGTCCCGGCTGATATTCGAGCCGATGGTGGGGTTGCCCGTATGAGCGATCCTGAGCTGATATTACAAATTATGGATGCGGTCTCCATCCCGGTGATGGCTAAATGCCGCATTGGTCATTTTGTTGAAGCCCAAATTCTTGAATCCCTGGGTGTTGATTATATCGACGAATCCGAAGTCCTGACTCCTGCCGATGAAGCCAACCATATCTATAAACACGATTTCAAGATTCCATTCGTTTGCGGATGCCGCAACCTGGGTGAAGCCCTTCGCCGTGTTGGCGAGGGTGCAGCCATGATCCGGACAAAAGGTGAAGCTGGAACCGGTGACGTCGTAGAAGCTGTGCGTCATGCGCGTACGGTCTTGGGTGAGATCAGGCGGTTGCAGAATTTGCCTGAAGAAGAGCTGATGGCCTTTGCCAAAGAAATTGGCGCACCTTACGCATTGGTATTGGAGACTCGTGAGCTGGGACGGATGCCCGTGGTCAATTTTGCGGCCGGCGGTATTGCAACCCCAGCAGATGCGGCGCTGATGATGCAGTTGGGTGTTGACGGCGTGTTTGTCGGCTCCGGTATCTTCAAATCCGGTGATCCCGCTAAACGTGCCAATGCCATTGTTAAGGCAACCACACACTTCAACAACCCCGAGATCCTGGCAGAGGTTTCCCGCAACCTGGGTGAGGCAATGGTTGGGCGGCAAATCACGGATATCCCTGAAGCTGAGCTGATTGCTTCCAGGGGTTGGTAACCACTTTCCTGAAAGAACCAGGCATGAATATCGGCATTCTAGCCCTGCAAGGTGATTTTCTAGAACATTTCGTCATCATGCAATCGATCGGGGTCGTTCCAAGCCTGGTCAGGCTGCCAAAAGAATTAGAAAACCTTGACGGTTTGATCATCCCGGGTGGTGAATCAACGACCATTGGGAAATTGGCTGTGGCATATCATCTGATCGAACCCCTCCGTGAATTCGGAAAAGAGCATGCCATCTGGGGCACCTGTGCAGGTGCAATTTTCCTTTCCAAAGATGCAATGCGGGACCAACCGCTCTTAAACCTGATGGATATCCAGGTCGAAAGGAATGCATTTGGACGCCAGGTGGATAGTTTCGAAATCGATCTGCCAGCGCCCTTCCTTGAGAGAGGTGAAGAACATCCCTTCCATGCGGTTTTTATCCGCGCACCCATCATTAAATCCGTCTCTGGTGAAGCAAGTGTCTTGTTAACGATCCCTGATGGTCGAATTGTCGCTGCGCAGCAAGGAAAATGCCTGGCGACATCCTTCCACCCAGAGCTGACTTCAGATACCCGTTTTCACCAATACTTTGTGGAGTTAACAAAATCATAAAAGTCCGACCGATCCTGTGGTACGACTATCCATTCATCTTCCGCCACCGCCGCCAACTACACAGCCTGGATAATATCAAATCTTTAACGCGCGGCACACCCTTTTCACTGACAAACCTGCTTTCTTCTGTATTCCCTTTGGAGCATAAATTCACTGGGGTTTACGAGTCTGAAGAATCAAGTATAAAAATCATTGGCCAGATCCATCAATCAATAAAATTAGAAACAACGCATTTAAGTTATTTGCTCCTCCCGCCTGAAAGTGACCCTGGGGACCTGGTTTTCCTGCTTGAGGGATTGATCAGGCGTGCAGGGAAGTGGGGAGCAAAACAATTAGTCGCTGAAATTCCATTGACCTCTGAACTCTTTACCCATTTCCGGAAAGCAGGCTTTTCTGTCCTGGCAAAACAGCAAATTTACAGGTGGAATGGCGTTCAAAAAGCCCCAAAATCTGCGCTTGAAGGAAGTTGGCGCATTTGGAACTGTGAAGATGTCTCAAGCATGCAAAGCCTTTACCTGACGCTGGTGCCGCCGCTCATTCAACCAATTGAGCCGCTGACTCGCCGTGAAAGGTTGGGGTTGGTCTACATTGACGCACACGGCAATTTGCAGGCTTATGCAGACCTGGTTTATGGCCCTGCAGGCGCCTGGGTTCTGCCGGTGATCCACCCGAAGGTGCAGGCAGATAGTTCTGATTTGCTGCTTCAAATGGTCACCAATCTACCCGAACGTAATGGACGTCCTGTTTACATCACCAGCCGTTCCTACCAGCCATGGATCGACCAGGCGTTAGAGAATTTACCTGTATCCCCGGGGCCTGAACAAGCACTCATGGTTCGCTACCTGGCATTAAGGCAGAAAGCTGAAGAAGCCTATCCTTTCGCCAGCATCGAAAATGGGAAAACGGAACCTACCATTCCTTTAGCCCCCATTCAGAACCATCAGGATTGAATTCGGGCAGTTGAGTCTCTAAATGATATTTTAGATGTTGTTAATAAAAATGGGATACAATTATTTTTTGCATCACGCTAAAATATAGGATATTAGTAGATTAATAAAATTTAGGAACAAGATTTTGAATAATTATATGCAAGAACATCAAAAAATAACCGACGATCTGGATTTGATGCTGGATGTTTTACCGCCTCACATTTCCAAGGTCGTCCGGGAATTAAATGATAGCGAAAACCTGCTAGAGATTGTCATGGATTTGGGACGCCGTCCTAAAGCGCGTTTCGTGAATCGCGAAGCCATCCTCAGCGAAAAAGAGGTGACCTACGAAGACATCAACGGTGTCACCAGTGGCATCAGCGAGTTTGATGATGACAACCGCGCCGGGATTGAACGCACCCTGCACAGGATTTCAGCCATCCGAAACCGCCATCGAGAGGTGATTGGCCTCACGTTCCGCATTGGTCGTGCTGTGTACGGCACGAGCGATATCATCCAGGACTTAATTGAATCAGGTGCCAGCATCCTCATCCTTGGACGGCCCGGCGTTGGCAAGACAACCATCCTGCGGGAAGCGGCCAGGATCCTGGCCGAATCCGCCCGGGTGATCATCGTTGACACCAGCAATGAGATCGGCGGTGATGGCGATGTGCCCCACCCTGCAATTGGCCTTGCACGACGGATGCAGGTTGCACAACCTTCCCTCCAGCATGAGGTTATGATTGAAGCGGTCGAGAACCACAATCCCGAAGTCATTGTCATCGATGAAATTGGACGTGAGCTGGAAGCAACAGCAGCCCGCACGATCGCTGAGCGGGGTGTCCAGTTGATTGGTACAGCCCACGGAAACACCCTGGAAAACCTGCTGCTTAACCCAACCCTGTCCGACCTGGTCGGTGGAATCGAATCCGTTACCCTATCAGATGATGAAGCCCGTCGGCGTGGAACACAGAAAACCGTCCTTGAACGGCGCTCTCCGCCAACCTTTGATTTGCTGGTTGAAATCCAGGACCGTAACCGGATCGCAGTGCAGAGTGATGTTGCGGCTGCAGTTGACGCGCTGTTACGAGGCTATCCGCTGCCCCCTGAAATCCGCTACAGGGATGACGAGAATAAAATCCATATCCAGAAACCTGCGCCTGCAAAAATAAGCACGGCAGCCCAGGCATTAAACCATACAAGCAGCCGTGACACCACACCATTTTCCAGGTCGACAACCAGCCAGCGCCAGCAGGCTCAAAACAAGCAGGTGGAAACACTGGAACAATCGATGGAAATGGTCGAGCAGGAACGGGCTGCATTAAATCCTGTTAGTATTTATCCTTACGGCGTCGCTCGAAACCGGCTGCTGCAGGCAGCACAGCAGTTGAATGTGCCTGCAAAGATTGTCCGGAACCTCAAAGATGCCGATTCACTGCTGACGCTGCGTCGCTACTATCGCGAAAGACAGCAGCCTGTTGTCGAAGCTGAACAGCGCGGGATGCCAATTTTTGTTTTGCGGTCAAACACCAGCCAGCAAATGGAGCAGTTCCTGGTCGATTTATTCAATCTATCGACTACCAGCAAACCACGCCTGGATGAAAATGCAATGGTAGACCAGACCCAGGCTGCAATCCAATCTGTCCTCAATGGCGAACGCTATGTGGACCTAAACCCAGCATCTGCGACGATTCGCCGTCTTCAGCATGAGATGGCCCGCCAGGCAGATCTGATTTCCCACTCTTATGGGAAAGAACCCAACAGGCATGTCAGGATATTTAGAGAGTAATCATGTTCATCACCCTAGAAGGCCCTGAAGGCAGCGGGAAGACCTCCCAGATCCCGGCACTGGCAGAATTCATTAAAGATGCTGGTTATGAGATCGTTGTTACCCGGGAACCTGGCGGCACCCCCGTTGGTGACCAAATCCGGGAAGTGTTGATGAACCTCAAGAATGTCTCCATTGTTCCCCGAACTGAGATCCTGTTATTTTTAGCTGCCCGCGCCCAGCATGTAGAGAGCGTCATCCGGCCTGCCTTGGAACTGGGAAAAGTTGTCCTGTGTGACCGCTTTGGAGATTCCACCCTGGCTTACCAGGGATACGGGCATAATACGGATTTAACAACATTGCGGTCCCTGCTTGATTTCTCAACCGGTGGTCTAAAACCGGATTTGACCTTGCTTTTGGATATCCCGGTTAGTAAAGGAATCGAACGGAAGCAGGATAACTGTTCTGAATGGAACCGTCTGGATGCCTATGCCGTTGCATTCCACGAACGTGTCCGTCAGGGCTATTTGAAACTGGCAAATGAAGAGCCTGACCGTTGGGTGATAATTAACGCTGCCCACGATAAAGAAAAAGTACAAGAATCCATGCGGCAAGCCGTGATGCAGCGGCTTTCGCCATAGCAGCTTTCACCTGTAGCAGCGAATTTTGACCATCAGGTGATTGACTATTAATATTAGAGAGGTTTACGAATGAAGAAAAGAGCATTTTTGTTTTTGATTATTGGTGTGTTACTCATTGCTGGATGTTCAAAATCCAATTCTGCAAGGATTGGTGAAGGGGAAATGCCCTGTTCAACCATTTATGATTATGAAACCACCGCAGAAACGGATTCCTACCAGGCAGTTGTGGATCAGCTGGACCCGGTCTCAAAAGAAACCGACTGGATCTATGGCAATCCCGATGCCCCCATCACCATCATGGAATATGCTGATTTCCAGTGCCCGGCCTGCCCAAGTTTTTCCCTGGGGATAAAAAACCTGGTCGACCAGTATCCTGAGTCGATGCGGTTTGTATTCAGACATTTACCCCTGTATACCATCCATGACAAAGCTTATTTGTCATCCATGGCGGCTGAGGCAGCGGGTGCCCAGGACAAAGATAAATTCTGGGAAATGCACGACCTGTTGTACATCAATCAACAACTCTGGACCAATTATTCAGAGCCAGAGTTTGTCAGTTGGCTCCTTGCGCAAGCAGAGGCTATCGGCTTGGACACAGATCAGTTTGAAACCGATCTTTATGACAAAGACGTTCGCAAGGAACTGGAAGAAAAGACCAATGAACGACTGTCAATGGGTGTGAATTACACACCCTTCAAGATCGTCAACGGGCGCATCTATCAGAATAACCTGCCTGATATTTTTGGATTGCTGAGCATTCACAAGTTTGGTGGCTATGAGGAATGCCCTGACTGGGTCATTGACCCTGAAAAATCATATACTGCCAAGTTAGATACCAGCGCAGGTGAAATCGAAATCGAACTGTTTACAGACGCAGCGCCTTTAGCTGTCAACTCGTTTGTTTTCCTGGCCCGGGAAGGCTGGTTTGATGATCTCTATTTCCACCGGGTTCTTGAGGGCTTTATAGCTCAGGCTGGTGACCCATCCGGTATGGGGTATGTCGGACCTGGCTACAAATTTATCAACGAAATTGATCCTGACCTTTCTTACGATCAGGTTGGCGTCGTTGGAATGGCCAATTCCGGCGCCGATACCAACGGCAGCCAATTCTTCATTACATTAGGCCCTGCCCAACAACTGGATGGCAGTTACACCATTTTCGGCCAGGTCACGGAAGCGACCTTAGCAGCACTGGATAGTATCGCGCTGCGAGACCCGGATACAGCTGTTGGCTTTGACGATGCAACAATCATCTATGGCATTGAAATTATCGAACAATAATACATGATAAGGGTGTTTGGATAAAATGAACAAAAAAAAGAGTTTTCCAAAATGGCTATTGTGGGCAGGTATAGGGCTCATCGTTATTTTAATTGGTGCAGTTGTGATCTCTATTACTGCTGGCGGATTCTATTTCCTGGGACGGCAATCTGAGAATACCCAAAACCAATTATCAGATAATAACGAAACTGATAAAACTGAGGAAATGACAGAAGAAGTTATTCAAATCGAGAATCAAGAAACACCTCTTCCGACTGAAACGTCGAATCCGGAAATAACAGAAAGCCCCACAGAAGAAACCGATTTGGATGAGGATAATATTTTTTCTTCAGGTCAAATGCCCTGCTCAACCATTTTCGATTATGCCACGACCGCAGACACGGATGCCTACCAGGCAGTTGTCGATCAGTTGGACCCGGTCTCAAAAGAAACCGACTGGATCTATGGCAATCCCGATGCGCCCATCACTATCTTGGAATATGCGGATTTCCAGTGCCCGGCCTGCCCAAGTTTTTCCCTGGGGATAAAAAACCTGGTCGACCAGTATCCCGAGTCAATGCGGTTTGTCTTCAGACATTTACCCCTCTATTCCATCCATGACAAAGCTTATTTGTCATCCATGGCGGCTGAGGCCGCAGGTGCCCAGGATAAGGATAAGTTCTGGGAAATGCACGACCTGTTGTACATCAATCAACAGCTCTGGACTTATTATTCAGAAGAGGAGTTTGTAAGTTGGGTCGTTGTTCAAGCGGAGGCTATTGGCTTGGATACAGATCAGTTTGAGACCGGTTTATATGATGAAGATGTTCGGCAGGAACTGGAAGAAAACACCAATGAACGACTCTCAATGGGTGTGAATTACACACCATTCAAAATTGTCAATGGCCGCATTGCTCAGAGTAACTACTCTGATATTTTTGGGCTGCTCAGCATCTACGAGTTTGGCGGTTATGAACAATGCCCGAACTGGGTCATTGATCCTGAGAAGTCATACACAGCCAAGCTGGATACCAGCGCAGGTGAAATTGAAATTGAACTGTTTGCAGACGCTGCACCGTTAGCCGTCAACTCATTTGTTTTCCTGGCCCGGGATGGCTGGTTTGATGATATCTATTTCCACCGGGTTCTTGAAGACTTTGTAGCCCAGGCTGGCGACCCATCCGGTATGGGATATGTCGGACCTGGCTACACCTTTGTCAACGAAATTGATCCTGACCTTTCTTACGATCAGGTTGGCGTCGTTGGGATGGCAAACTCTGGTCCAGACACCAACGGCAGCCAATTCTTTATCACGCTAGGTCCTGCCCAACAGCTGGATGGCAGTTACACCATTTTCGGACAGGTCACGGAAGCGACCTTAGCAGCACTGGATGATATCGCTCGGCGAGACCCACAAACAGCCGTTGGGTTCAATAGTGCAACAATCATCTACGGCATTGAAATTATCGAAAACTAGCTGAGAGGAACTTAAAAGACCTTATGGGAGAACGGCCCTCAGAAAAAAAATGGCAGATCATTCTGACCCTTGTGATCAGTGCCCTGGGATTCTTATATTTCCTGGGGCAGTCCCTGGTGCTGGGGTTGGTCTGGTTGGTCTCATTCGTCACCCCACAAACAGGGATGGCGCAGAATATCCCGCTGAGCATCATTCTATGGTCATCCATCCTTTCTGCGGTTCTCCTAACACCAACAATTCTTATTAGTTTTTTCCAACTCCGGGGACGCCCCATCCCGGCTTGGCTGGATACCAGTCGCCCAATTTATTCAAAAATAACCAGTTGGGTCATTTTAGTTTGGCCCGTGATCGTTTTTGTCGGCTGGCTGATTTCCAACAGGCCCAATATCGCTGCTTTCCTGATCGGACCGGTTAATCTCCTGACAGCGGGGATACCGGTCCTGTGGATCTATCACAAAGCGCAAACAAAATTAGACGGCGGTTCTGAAATCAGGAAGTGGCGAATCTTCGGGTTCAGCCTGACCGTGATGCCGGTGGTCGTGATCGTTGTTGAAGTGCTGGCGGTCATAGGCCTGCTTATTCTTCTCGTTATTGGAATTCAGGTTGTTAACCCTCAATTCGGGCAGGTATTAATGGGTACCCTCGAAAGGCTGCAAGCGAGCGGTGAGAACCTCGACGAGGTCATGCGGATTATTGAGCCCTATCTGCGCCAACCCATCGTGATCTTTGGTGCATTTGCTTTGATTGCAGGGATCATACCGGCCATTGAAGAGCTGCTTAAGCCCCTGGCTTTATGGGCGTTAGCCAGGAAAAAGATATCTCCCCAGGAAGGATTTGTGGGTGGGTTGATCGCTGGCGCAGGTTTTGCCCTGATAGAAAATGTGCTTTATTTTACGAACGTCATCACTGCGGACGATTGGATTGTTGTTGCCGTGGGCCGGGCTGGAACCGGCATCTTACACATGCTGGCATCAGGTATAGCCGGTTGGGGTTTAGCCAGGACCTGGCGAGATCGGAAGTGGGGGTCTCTGGTATTATCAACCCTTGCTGCGATCGTTCTGCATGGCCTCTGGAATGGCCTGGCACTCGCATCCGGTTTCATACCGGTTATTATGGAAATTGAAGAAACGACCCTGCATCAGGACATCCTGTTCAACGCACCCCTGATCTTCCTGATGATCCTTTCGGCCCTTGGCATCTGTTTGATCAATCGCCATTTCCGAAAAAAGAATGCTATCGAAAACAAAGAAGACTCTTTATCTTAATCAACGGGTAATATTTTTTATTGCGAGACACTTCCGAGCACCTTTTGCTTAATGGAGAACCCAGTCATGGAAAAAAAACCGCTCCTTTCTGTCATTCGATTTTTGATCAAGACATTGATGAAATTCAATGTTGTCAATCAGGACTATATCCCCAAAACAGGTCCCCTGCTTATGACGAGCAACCATCTCAGCCGGCTGGATACGCCTTTACTGATGACGATCACAGACCGGAATGACCTGGTTGCCATCGTAGCGAAAAAGTATCAGGAGAAACCTTTCTTTAAATGGATCCTCGGGAAGTTTGGCACCATGGTCTGGATGGATCGCGATGCCGCGGATTTTAGCGCTTTGCGGGAAGCCCTAGATTATTTGCGCCAGGGTGTTGTTGTTGGCATTGCACCTGAGGGAACCCGCAGCCGGGAAGCGGAAGGCCTTTTAGAAGGCAAACAGGGTGCCGCGCTGCTGGCTGCTCGGTCAACCGTACCGATTTTACCGGTTGGGATCGCCGGGTCGGAGAAAATTAATCAGCACTTTTCAAAATTACGCCGGCCGCCGGTCACGATCCGTGTTGGGAAGCCATACTTCCTCCCTGAAATGGATCAGGATGACCGCCAGGGATGGCTCATACGGAGCACCGACGAGATCATGTGCCGGATCGCTGCCGTACTTCCCCCGGAATACCGGGGGTTCTATGCAGACCATCCACGACTGAAAGAGTTGCTTGCTGATAACGAGTAGCGAGGCGTAGGTCACGTAAGTTGGCCTGTCCCCCAAATGCAATGACGGGGGACAGGCCAACCTACGTGACAGTAAGGTGCGCAATTGTTTTTATACACCAATAAATATGCAACCCAAATTTAGTGCTCTCAAAAGAAAGAGCGCACCCTAAGCCCTCTTAATCGCTACCAGCTACTGGCTACCAGCCACTTTTCTTCAGTTCGAGGAGCTATGCGACTGCGAAGCGTCCTGTAAGGAGTGCACCGCCTCCTGTAAGGACGAAGTCCTGAAGCGAAGCGGAACCTCTCTATGGGGGGCTGAAGCGCAGCAGAGTGGGATCCATCCAAGAAATAAGGCGGTGGCATTCGTACTTGCCACCGCCTCTTTGGGTCAACAGGTTTAATTAGAGGGGTTTGAAAATTTTGGGGTTTTTAGATTCTATGGGAGGTATTCGTCCACATTGTTGATATCGATCAGCACGAAATCCACCAGAATTTCAGATTCTACTTCTTCACCATTGGCTAATTTAACCAGCGTTTCCAAACCAACCTGTCCTTGGGTGGTTGTGTTTTGCGAAATGGTGACTTTCAGGCGACCATCCTTAACTGCTGCAAGGGCATCCGGTGTCGCATCAACACCATAAATGAGGATCTTATCGAGCATTTGGGCATCTTCAACTGCTTTCAATGCGCCCATTGCCATACCATCATTGTTGGCAACGATTGCGTCGATCTCGGTACCCGTCTGTAGCCAGTTTTCCGTAACTGCAAGGGCTTCTTCGGTTACCCAGTTTGCTGTCTGTTCGAATACAACGTTTATATCAGGATAATCTTTAAGGACATCATAGTAAGCAGTTGTTCTACCAATCTGTCCATCTGAACCAAGAGGCCCCAGCAGGAAAGCAACATTACCTTCGCCACCGAGGTCTCCAGCCGCTGCTGTCATCTCCATGAAACCACTTGTATAATGCTCAACGCCCACGAAAGAGTCTGCAGCTGATTCATCGCTAATGCGCTGGTTGACAACCACAACCGGAACACCGGCTTCTTTGGCGGCTGCCAGAGCTGGCACGAGACCATCAACTGAAACAGGTTCGATCAAAATGCCGGCAATACCCTGGTTGACCGCATTCTCGATTTGGGAGATCTGCTTCGCCGGGTCTTTTTCAGCATCATAGACGGTCACCTTCACACCCAACTCTTCGGCTTTTCCAGTTACTGCTGCCGTAAGTTCGGATGTAAACGCATTCGTTTGGTGGCTGATAAAGAAACCGAATGTTTTTTCTTCGGATGCATCTTTAGCGCAACCTACAATCAGGAAGAGAAGCATTATCGATACAATTGTTAAGCTAAGATATTTTTTCATTTTTTCTCCTAAGTATATTGAATTTTTTTGATCATAAACCAGTTGACCCTGGAAAATTTTTTTATTATTGGTTACGCTTGCCCTTTACATCTAACAGCACAGCAACAATGATAATGGAGCCTTTGATCAGCAGCTGAAAGTGCGATGACACATTCAGGATATCAAGGCCATTGCCAATCACAGCGATCATCAAGGCGCCGATAACGGTACCATACCACTTTCCAGATCCACCGCTCATGCTTACGCCACCAATGATCACTGCCGCAATCGCGTCCAATTCGTAAGACTGGCCTGATGTTGGCTGACCTGAAACGATACGGGATGCAAGCAAAAGCCCTGCAACGCCTGCCAGCAATCCAGAGATTGAATAAACGGCGATCTTAATCCTTTTAACACTGACCCCGGACACTTTTGCGGTGATCTCGTTGCCACCAACCGCATATACGCGTCGCCCATAGACCGTTTTTGTGAGCACAAACGCACTGATAGCCGTGATGATCAGGAAATAGATGACAAGGATAGGAATGCTGCCAAAAGCAAAGCCACTGGCAAGCGCTTCAAATTCGTCTGTTACACCAAATATCGGCTGCCCTTTGCTATAGATCAAGGCCAGGCCGCGAATAATCGTCATTGAACCCAGGGTGACAATAAACGATGGTATGTTACCATACGCGACACCGACGCCATTTAGCACTCCTGCTGCAAGCCCGGCTAACGCTGAGAGAACAATGGGCACAATCAAAGGGTACTCTCCAGGGTGTGCAAAACTGGCTGCAATCACACCTGATAGGGCAACGATGGACCCCACAGACAGGTCAATCCCCCCGGAAATAATCACGAACATCATCCCTGTCGCTAAAATCCCATTAATCGATGCTTGTTTGACAATATTGAGAAGGTTTGCGGGTTTGGCAAATGCCGTCGGTGACAAAATCATTAAGGTTACCAGCACCACAATGAAAGCCAGTAATATTCCCAGCTCTCTGAGTGAATTCCATTTCAGCGTTTTCTTCTTTGCGGATGTTTTCATTCTCTTACCTCAAACTTTGATGCATAGTGCATAATTTCTTCCTGTGAAAAACGATCTCTCGGAATCTCACCCGTTAATCGTCCTCCAGCCATTGTTATAATTCGATCGCAGAGCCCGATCAGTTCCGGAATTTCTGAGGATATCATCAGAACCGCTTTGCCAGCCTTCGCTAACTCACCAATCAGGAGATAAATATCCCGCTTTGCGCCGACATCAATTCCCCGAGTTGGTTCATCCATGATAATGATCTCAGGTTCTGAAAGGAGCCACTTTGCCAGGACCACTTTTTGTTGATTTCCGCCGCTCAATGAATTGACCATACTTTTGAGGGAAAATGCTTTAATTCGCAGTTTCCCAACCATTTGCTCAACCTTTTTTCGTTCCAATTTATTATTGATGAAGCCAAACCTGGCCAACTTACTGAGTTGAACAAAAGAAATATTGTGTTCGACTGTTGTTTTCAGATTCAGGCCTGTTGCACTACGGTCTTCTGTGATCAAAGCGATCTTGTTGCGGATGGCAACCATTGGATGTTGAATTTTAATAGGTTTACCATGCACCAGCACCTCACCGAATTCCGGTTTACTAATTCCAAAAATCGTCTCCACCAGTTCGCTGCGTCCTGCGCCAACAAGGCCTGCGATCCCAAGCACTTCGCCATTCCGGAGGGAAAAACTGATCTTTTGGAATTTATCTTTGAGCAGCAAATCACGAACCTCTAAAGCCACATCACCGAGTTCCACTTTGACCTTGGGATAGACCTCTTTGATTTCCCGACCAACCATCATCTTGATAATCTTTTCTTTGCTCAAGTTCTGGGCGGTATCCGTGCCGATCCATTTTCCATCTCGCAAGACTGTAATACGGTCAGCAATTTCTGAAATCTCCTCCATTTTATGGGAGATATAGATAATCCCCACACCTTTTGTTTTTAATTTACGGATTTGTTCGAATAATGTATCGACCTCTTTAAATGTGATCGCTGAGGTCGGTTCATCCATAATAATGACCTTAGAATCCAGAGAAATCGCCTTGATAATCTCGATCAATTGGATCTGAGCCACACTTAAATTTCGCATCAGGTGTCTGGGATTGATATCTACACCCGTATCTTCGAATAAATTCTTCGCCTGTTCAATTTGCGCTTTATGATCAACAATGCTGACAGGCCCCATGTTTGTATGCGTAATCTCTCTGCCGATAAATAAGTATTCTGCTACCTGCATATCGAGGATCGGGTTTAATTCCTGAGGAATCATGGCGATACCTGCACTCAAAGCTTCTCGCGGTGTATGAAAGTTGACTTCCTCACCATCCAACAAAATCGTTCCGGCATCCCGGCTATAGATTCCCATCAATATCTTCATCAGGGAAGATTTTCCCGCTCCATTTTCCCCTACCAGCGCATGGACCTCGCCAGGAAGAAGATCAAAATTGATATCATCTAGAATTTTTACTTGAAAGAAACTCTTATCGATGTTTCTCATTTCCAACAAGAACTCGGACATGAAAACTCCGTTGTTTTTACTGTAATTGCTGATGATTGAAGCATTAATCCAAGATGGCTTGATCAAGGATTACCGGTGATACTTTGCACCGTACAAA
Organism: Anaerolineaceae bacterium; assembly: GCA_016841445.1. Taxonomy (GTDB): domain Bacteria; phylum Chloroflexota; class Anaerolineae; order Anaerolineales; family Anaerolineaceae; genus Brevifilum. The sequence goes on along the minus strand of JAENZD010000002.1, from coordinate 271,865 downwards.
TATAGATTTTATATTATACATCATAATCATTTTGGAATGATCAACCATGAAAAATACAGATCCTGCAACCTTTTTCAGTAAATTTGAGCCAGGCTTGGCGGTTGTTCCAAAAAAATCGATTGAATTGCCAGTGCAAAAACGTTTTGCGTTGGATATTTTTCGATGATCGTCATGCTGATATTCTTCACTGCTATTTTTTATCAACTAATAATCATAAAAACCCCGACCGATAGGATCGGGGTTCAATTTATCAGTAAAATCTACTTGCCAAATTTCTGCCAGTACTCAGCAAAAATATCCTCTTCATCCGGCACGACCGGCGGGATGGGTTTTGAGATCCAGGTTGTGTTGAAATAATGCTTCCAGTGGATGTTTTCGGTGGTGATATTGCCGCCCCAAGTCCCGCAGCCAAGTGTCAGCGTGAAGGGCATACCATTATTATAGTTGCCGCTGTTGCCGTAGCTGTGGGCCTGGTTGACCATGATACGGCTGGCCTTGGCGCGCATACCTAACTGGAGGATATGCGCTTCACTGGACGTATGGATGCCGCAGGAGTGGCCGCTGCCATTGAGGGCTGTGATATCTTCCACCATTTTGACCGCATCCTCAAACTGCTCATACTGCCAAATTGTGAGAACGAGGGATAACTTTTCCTTGCAGAACGGGTCATCCCTGCCGACTTGCGTGCCCTCGACCATGAGGAAGGTGGTTCCTTTGGGGATTTTCATCCCGGCCATCGAAGCCAGCTTGTCAACAGGCTGCGCGACAATAGCTCCATTAAGGTGCACGCCATCCGGCCACATTAGGGTTTTAAGTTTGGCGCGTTCCTCATCACTGCAGAAATATCCACCCTGCTTTTCCAGTTCTTTGACCATCTGATCATAAATGGACGACTGTATCACCAGCGAGTTTTCAGACGAGCAGCTGGTGGCATTATCAAAGGTCTTGCCCTGGAAGATCTTCTCAGCAGCTTCCGCCAAATTGGCTGTCTCATCGACAATGACCACCGCATTGCCAGCGCCGACGCCATAGGCCGGCGTGCCGCTGGAATAGGCGGCTTTAACCATGGCGCCGCCGCCCGTCGCCACCACCAGGTCTACGGCCGCCATTAATTCCTGGGCTTTCTCTATGGAGGGTTCTTCAATCACCTGGATCAGGTCCAGCGGTGCCCCAATTTTCTGCAAACCTTTACGCATACTTTCGCAGACCAGCATAGCCGTCTTCTTGGCTTTGGGATGAGGCGCATAAATGATGGCATTGCGCCCCTTTAAAGCCGGCAGCGCTTTGGCGGGTAGGGTAGCCTCGCAGTTGGTGACCGGCGTCAGCGCACCAATCACACCGATCGGTTTGGCGATCTTGATCAAGCCCTTCGCCGGATCATCCTCGATCACGCCCACGGTTTTCACGCCCTGCATATCACGGAGGACGCCCAGTGTTTTTTTCTGATGTTTGAGGAGTTTGTGCTCATACACGCCCATTTTGGTTTCATCGATTGCGAGACGCGCGATTTCGTCTGCGCGCTTGTAGGTTTCCCACCCGACGGCCGCAACCATCATATCGACCTGTTCCTGGGACCAAAATTCAATTTGCTCCTGGGCTGCACGCGCTTTTTGTAATAATCCATCAATGTATTCAGACATAAAAATCAACCTTCCTATTTATCCGGATCAGGCAGCATGAAATCTCTGATGAAACCCTGCAGCTCATGATAGGAATTGATAAAACCACGCAATGTGCGTACTGTAGCGCCGTAGGTATCAAATTCAGCTTCGGTTAAGCCATCTTCATCGTATGCCTTGCGGAATTCTTCAAATTGTTCGTACAGTGAATCGACAATTTCAGCCGGCACGGGATCCTGAATACGGTTCTTGACCTCGACGTCCGATTGATTGAACAGCAGCTGCCATTTATACGGGATGGTCAGGACAACATCGCCGCCGATGAACTCCGACCAGTGTAAATGGTTGCGGTAAGCTGCGGCGAGGAGACGCGTACGGTAGCCGCGCTTCTGGTAGATGCCGTATGCTTTTTTCATCACAGCCACGCCCGCCCAATCTATATAACCGGGGGTGGTGATGATGCCTTCCTTCTTTGCGACCACTTTCAGCCAGTCATCCACGCGACCGACCATGATGGTGCAGACCGGCGACATATCGGCAACGGATTTGCCCTCGGCTTCACGACGTTTGAGCCCGCGCTCAACAGCATCAGCCACGGCCAGCGACTGCGGCACTGTGAAACACACCGTAGCGTTGATATTGACGCCCTGGTATGTGGCTTCTTCAATGGCTTTGACGCCGGCCTGGGTGACGGGCGCTTTGACCTGAATGTTGGGCGCAAGTGAATTGAAATACACAGCCTGTTCTGCAACTGCTTCAGCATTGCGGTAATTGGCCGGGTTGGTTTGGATCGACAGCCGGCCTTTTTTGCCACCTTCACGCTCAAAAACGGGCAGCATTAATTCCGCGCCTTTTAACCCGATTTCTTCAAATATCTTCCAGGTGATTTCTACCTCAGACCAATCGGGTTTTTGATCGATTAATTGGTGAATTCGATCTTCCCATAATCCAAGTTCCTGCTTGAGGACATTGTAGACAATGGTTGGATTGGATGTTGCGCCTACAGCGCCATGATCTATGGCATAGGTCAGTTCTTTGATAGAACAGGAATCGTTCCACAAATCCGTTGGCGTGGTGCTCACCATTTGATGAAGCGGGCTTTTAAATTTACTTGCCATTATAACCTCCTTGGTCTTATTTCTTTTTCAACAATTACATTCTTTCATTTTAAGAGGAAATCCACTCACGTGTTAATATTTTACCGTGGATTTCCCGGTGGTTTTTGATCGGGCAATAGATTTACTGTTGTGGTAATCTGTTTTCGCTAACCACAACCCTTATCGGCGACCATTCCACTGCGAAATTAATTGCTGCCAATATATGCATCCATGGCCTTGCTCATCTTTGATGCCACCTCAAACACATCATCTTCCCAGTGTTTTGCGCTGACAAGTTCGCAAGACCAAAATCCGTCATAGCCAGTGGCTTTTACAGCGTCCACCCAAGCCGCCAGCGGAATGTCACCCTCACCAGGATAATAACCTCGTAATATGGTTTCATCCCATTGGGTATCCCTGGGCTGCCGTTTTCCATCGCAAAAATGGATGTTGTAGATCATCGACGAATCTAAATTGGCCACCTCATCGGGCGATGTTTCGCCCCCCGCCCAAAGGTGCCAGAAATCAACGACCATGGCAACGTTTTCTTCGCCGGCCACATCAATCATCTCAAGACATTTGGAGAGGGAATTGATCGGGGACCACGCGACGGGTTCCATCTGGAAACGGACGCCGTATTGTTTGCCGATCGCACCGATCTGGCCCACATTACGGCCGGTGATATAGACTATCTCTTCCCACGGCCTGCCTTCCAAGGCCAGCAGCGGGACAAGCTGAATCGTCGGGCAGCCGATTTCTTTGGCAACTTTCGATAAGTATTCGGTGGCCTTCAGGATCTCATCCAGATGATGCGGATCATCGGTTTCAACATGGCAAATATCGTTGATACAAACCGGTTGAACGTCATATTTCTTAAGGATCTTGTTCAGATCATCCGTTGAATTGCCCTGCTCTAAATAGGAGTAAAGCTTCGAATCAACGATTTCAATGCCTGAAAATCCACATTCGTGTGCGACTCGAATGTCCGTTGCTAAATTACTTTTAAATATGGTTTTCCCGTGGATCGCTTTTTTGATCATCTGTCTCCTTTATTTCTTATCCGGCCAGATAACAGCATCTGGCGCTTCAACCCACAAATGCTCTTCTTCAAATGTGGGGGTCACATAGGGGTTACCATCGAGGTGGCGAATGACCCACAGAAAATACATGGCATAGCCGGGGGCTGCCACCTGGGGATGAACCACGTTTGGGTATATTTTGACGGTGTCGTTATGTTCTAAAACAACGCCTTCATCCCCCAACTTGAGCAAGCCAAAACCGTTCTCGGGGCTGAGCTTGTAATAATAGATCTCCGGTTGGTCATGGGAATGGGAGGGGAAGCCAGCCCACTTACCGGGGTAATGCACATCTTCACCCAACATGAATTTTGAATCCGTGGTGATGGATACATCCATGATGGTCTTTACAATTCTCGTCCCGGTATCATTCATCTGCCCCTGGCCGCGAAGCTCAATGCGACACTCCTGGTCGGTGTAGAGTTTAGGTTCGAACTGTTTCGGGTTCGTGGTTTTCATGATTGCCAATTCAGAATCTTCTGCGATGCCGGTTATTTTCACGCCGGTGCTACTCGGAACATTCAGCGTCCAGGGGTTATCATCTAAATAAGAGCCTCTTTTAATGACGGTTTTTTGGTCGTCCCACGCCAATTCAACTTCCCCATAGAGCAGCAAAACAGCTTTCTCTTTTTGTGCATTTTCAGAATAAGCTGCACCACTGGACAGCTTGAGGATACCAAAATCCATCATGATATCTTTGTCTTTTCCGTCCATATCCGTGATGCTGTTATAGCCTTGTTTAAAGCCATCCTTGTTCTTAATGATCATATGTGTATTCCCTTCTGACTAAAGTCCAGTTTTTTCCGCAAGAAACTTCCTGGCTTTGATCGCATATTCCAATGGGTCGGCTTTGGCTGGGTCCTGCTCTGCTTCGACGACAATCCAACCCTCGTAATTGCTTTTGTTTAAAATGGCGAAGATCCCATCCCAATCGACCATGTCGCCATCGCCCGGCACAGTGAAGAGGCCTTCCTTAACACCGGTTAAAAAGCTCCAGTCATTTTCTTTGAGTTGTTGATAGACGTCGCTGCGCAAATCTTTAAAGTGAATGTGGTTGACCCGATCCATGTATTTTTCAAGCAGTTTTACAGGATCATCGCCAGCCAAGGTAGAGTGGCCTGTGTCAAAAACGATGCCAACCAGCTCTGGGTCGGTCATGGCCAAGAGCCTTTCGGTTTCTTCCATGGTTTGCACGCCTGTGCCGATGTGATAGTGAAAAGCGGTTTTCATGCCCTTGGCCTTGGCCAGTTTGGCAATTTCATTGAGGCCTTGTGCTAATTTTTCAAACTGCGCATCGGAAAGAACGGGCGCTTTACTCAGCGGGCAACTCTCGTCGCCATGAATGGTCACCCCGCATTCGCCAATGCCGATGACCCGGGCACCGAGAAAGTATGTAAAATCCGCATGTTTCTCAAATAAATCCAATGTATAATCGATCGGTTTATCAGAGGTAAAAAAGCTACTGAACCAACCATTACAGATTTGCAAACCTCGCAAATCCAACGCCTTTTTCAATACATCCTTATCCTTTGGGTACTTCGTTCCAATCTCACTGCCTTTATATCCTGCCAATGCCATTTCACTCAGGCACTGCTGGTAGGTCAGTTCTCCACCCAGTGAAGGCAGATCGTCATTGGTCCAATTGATCGGTGCACATCCCAGCTTGACTTTACGGCTATCTAACATAATGCTTTGCTCTCCTTAAATTTTGATTTAGAATGATTTTGCTTTTTTAACAGACTCACGCATCGATTCGGCTGCTTGTGAAACCCTGGGGTCCTTTGCGACCTGCGCTGTGCCCACTCGCCAAAAACTCTCATAGCCATCGGTCATGGTGCCTGGCAATACTTTTATATCAATCAGTGTCGAGACTTGATCCTTCTTGGATTGCTCAACGGCTGCTTTTAATTGTTCTAAGGTTTCAACTTGATAAACTTTTGCACCATAGCTTTTTGCAAGGCTTGCAAAATCAATGGGGGCATATTGACCCGTGAGCCCACCCGTTCTGGCTTCTCGATGCCTGAACACGGTGCCAAATGTATCGATGCCCTGGGATCTTTGCAGATTATGGATGCACTGATGTCCATGGTTGTCAAAAAGCAAAATGTTGATCTTTTGACCTTCCTGGATGCTGGTATAAAGTTCGGCATGCGACATAAGGAAACCGCCATCGCCTACGAAGGCATAGACCTCTCGTTGAGGCTCTGCCATCTTAACCCCCAATGCACCGGGGACTTCATAGCCCATACAAGAAAACCCATATTCAAGGTGGTATGTGCCGCGAACTTTCGTCTGCCAGACCCTTTCAAGGTCTGATGGCAAACTGCCTGATGCGGAAAGGATGATATCGTCATCCTCCAGGATCTTGTTTAATTCAATTAGGACCCTGGTTTGCGATAAACCTTCCTCGAGTTCGATTTCACCTAGATCCTGCATGACTTCTGCCCAGTGCCCTTTGGCCATTTTGATTTCATCGCCGTAACCACTCTGGTATCCAGATTCGCTCAATCGCTCAGTTAGTGTGCTGAGCACAGATTTTGCATCTCCCACCAGGGCAATGCTGTTCATCTTATGCGCATCCATCGGGGCAACATTAATCGAAAGGATGTCAACATCTTCGTTTGTGTAGGCTGTTTTTGACGATGTAACAAAGTCGTTTAACCGGGTGCCGACCGCGATAATAAGGTCGCTTTCTTTTGCAATGATATTTGCTGAATATGTGCCGCAAACGCCTCCCGCCCCCAGGTTCAGCGGATGATCAAAAGGAATGATCCCTTTACCGGCTTGTGTCTCAGCAAAGGGGATGTTAAACTTTTCGGCAAAGGCCACAAGTTCTTCTTCTGCCTGGCTGTACCTGGCACCGCCACCGCAAATGAGGAGCGGTTTTTTCTTGCTTTTGATGAGCTCAACTGCTCTTTGCGCTGCCTGATCTGAAATCGGCCGTCTTTCCAGGTGCCATACACGCTTTTCTAAAAATTCTACTGGATACTCATAGGCTTCGCCCTGAACATCTTGGGGAATGCAGACAGTGACCGCACCTGCGTTCGCCGGATCCGTCAACACACGAAATGCATTGATCATGGCCGTCATCAACTGCTCAGGCCTGGATACCCGATCCCAATATTTGCTGATGGGTTTAAAGGCATCATTTGCCGTAATCGTGTAATCTGTTGGATCTTCAATTTGCTGCAATACCGGATCTGGCTGGCGGCAAGCGAAGGAATCGGACGGCAATAGCAAAACTGGAATCCTGTTCACAGTCGCTGTGCCTGCCGCTGTCACCATATTGAGGGAACCTGGCCCAATGGACGCTGTGCAGGCAAAGATTTCTTGCCGGTCTTTCTGTTTGCTGTATGCAATAGCGGCGTGTGCAATTTCCTGCTCATTTTTGCCCTGATAAAACCTTATTTCATCCTTGTACTGCTCCAAGGCCTGGCCCAAACCAACAACATTGCCATGCCCAAAAATGCCCATAACCCCCTTCACGAACTTTTTCTCCGTCCCATCCACTTCGATATACTGGTTAATCAAAAATTCAATGAGCGCTTGCGCCATTGTCAACTTTTTAACTTTCATGATCTCCTCTTTCTCTACACTTACCTTCTGTAAATCGGGTTTTGCACCACCGCTGGATCGTGCAGATTATTGTCGCAATCCTACTAATAATCGACCCAAATGCTGCCGTTGTCCGCTGATTCAACACATTTTTCCAGGAATTTTACGCCGCTGATCCCAGCATCAATTCCCGGGAACCAAAGATTTTCTGCTAAAGATTCATCGCCAACAATTTTTGCATTCATAGCTAAACCAAAGCGATGATAAAGGTTTGCCCAAGATTCAAACAAGCCTTCTGCGTGTCCTCCGCCGATACGGTTAGCGGCAACAGCAAGGTTTTCATTGTGCAGATAGCCCATGCCACGATCGAGTACCTGGGCCGGTTTACCCTGAATTTCGTACTTGAGCTGATTTGGATGCTCATCCCACCATTCGATGCTGGCCTTTTCGCCAATGATGCGGATTTTCTGCTGGTGCATAGCACCGGCATTAACCGCGCTGCACCACAAGGTACCTACAGCATTGTTTGTAAAGTTCATCAACACTGTGGCATTGTCTTCAAGGGGCGCACGACTGGCAACAAAACTCTGGCGAGTGCAAAGAAGCGACTTGATCTCGAGATCAGGAATCATCAATTCAGCCAAATAATATGCATGGGTTCCAATATCCCCCAGGACATAAGTCGGACCAGCAACTTCCGGAGACACACGCCATTTTGTGCCAGGATCGTTCTTTTCGACTTCTTCAGAATGAAAACCATGGGCGAATTGTGTATTAATAATTCTAATTTCACCCAAGTCCCCATTTTTGATCATTTCTTGCGCCTGATGTACCATTGGGAAGCCCGTGTAACCATAGGTCACACCAATCACCAAATTGTTTTGTTCGGCAATGGTCTTTAGTTCTTCAGCTTCGCTTGATTTAAAACAAAGCGGCTTCTCACAAACGATGTGCAAGCCTGATAAGAGCGCTGCTTTTGCTATCTCGTAATGAAATTTATTGGGTGTAGCAATCGAAACGGCCTGGATGCCATCTTCACATTTAGATTCTTCTGCAAACATTTCCTGATAATCCGCATAGCATCTGTGTGGGTCAACGCCCAGGTTTGTGCCAAATTCCTTGCCGCGTTCAGGATTAATATCAAAAGCGCCAGCCACAAGCTGAAATAAACCATCGCGCAAGGCAGACGCGCGGTGAATGGAGCCAATTTGACTTCCACGCCCTCCCCCTACCATTGCCCACCTGATCGGCTTCTCAAACCTTTGTTCTTCATTAAACATGATCAAATATCCTTTGTATAAATTAGGTGAAATTAAAAGCCAAGATCCTTGAGATACTTCACACTCTTTTGAATACAAGCCTGTACATCGCTTGTATCGTTTGGATGTCTATCCTGCTCGATCGTGATCCAACCATCATATTCAATATCGGTGAGCGCTTTCCGGATTGAACCGTAATCTAAGACGCCTTCACCAATTGGACACATGAGCTTCTTAAAACAAGCTTCATAAAAACCGATGTTTTCATGAATGACAACATCATAAACAGATTTATCGATATCTTTAAAATGCACATATTCGATGCGGGAAGCGTATTTTCGGATACCTTGTTCTGGATCAATGCCGGCGTAGTATGCATGCCCGGTATCAAAACAAAGGCCTACAAGATCTGCAGAAATGTCGGAGAGAATCAAATCGATTTCATCCATATAATCCATATAGCCGCCGGCGTGATGATGGATCACAGACCGAACGCCGTACTCTTCTAAGGAGATCTTCGCTATCTCCTTAATGTGAGAGACCATTTGTGCCCACAAGTCTGCTGAAACCATTGGCGCTTTTGTGAAACGGGGCAGCGTCTCTCTTTCGGGTTTGACTGCGTCGATGATCACATAATATGGGGGAACCTGTTTCTGATTCACTAAAGGGGCAGCAGTCGGAACGGTCGATAGAACACGGCAAATTTCATGGGTTTTATTTACAATACGATGAAACGACTCCTTTGAAACCAAATCATCATACAATGTTCCAGCAACAATTTTTAGATCTCGTTTGTTTAATTCTTCGGTCAGCATGGCAGCTTCGGAAGGCAGATAGCCATAAGGCCCCAATTCTAATGCATTGAAACCAATCGCCCCGATTTGATCCAAGACGGTCTTCCAAGGTGTATTTTCAGGATTACTTGAATCCTCAATGCCCCATGAGCCCGGACAGCTGCTAAATGCGCTAACCAATTTAATATTCTCCTATTTCCCAGGTGAATAGGTATTTCGAATAGGACATCTTGTTATGAGATTTCCGAGATGCAAACAGGTCGGTTTTCTTTAAGTGATTTTTTTGCAGCGATGGCCATCAAGAGCGCACCAAGACCATCTTGACCCACGACTGGTGTTTCCTGACCTGTTTCGAGAGCATTGAAGAATTGCACAAGCTCTTCTTCAAATGAGGCTTGGTATCTTTCTAAAAAGAAATAGAGCGGTTTGTCAAATACGACCCCATCATTGGTAAAGAGAGTTGTTTGTGTCGGGGTGTTATTCTCACACTTAACCATGCCCTTGTTCCCAAAAACCTCAACGCGTTGGTCATAACCATAGGCTGCCTGTCGTGAATTATCAATGACAGCCATTGCACCGTTTGCAAATTTGATCGTTATGATGGCAGTGTCAATATCATCGTACTGCTTAATATCCTTGTTGATCAGGGCATCACCCACTGCAAAGACCTCAACAGGTTCACTGCCTGCTAAAAATCTCGCCATATCAAAGTCATGGATCGTCATATCAACAAAAATCCCGCCGGATGATTTTACATAGCTCAGAGGTGGCGCTTCCGGGTCACGTGAGGTGATTTTTATCACTTGAACATCCCCAATATCACCTGCGAGAACTGCTTCTTTTGCCTTGAAAAAGTTAGGATCAAACCTTCTGTTGAAACCAACCTGGAAAGCAACGCCTGCTTGATTAACTTCTGCCAAAACTTCCTCAACGCGATTAATATCCAAGTCGATTGGTTTTTCACAGAAAATGTCTTTGCCAGCCTTAGCCGATGCTATGGCTATATTTGCGTGTGTATCCGTTGGTGAGCAGATAAAGACCGTATCGATTTCCGGGTTGTTTATGATTTCATTAAAATCATCGCTATAATGATCAACACCATATTGGTCAAAAACGTCTTTCATTTTATTAGCAAAAGGATCTGCAACAGCGACAATTTCTACGTTTTTTAGTTTCTGGGCCGTATTAAAATGTATCCTTCCAATTCTGCCAAAACCAATTATCCCAATTTTTCTCATTTTAACAATCCTTTTCTGATAATCAATTAAGCTTTTTTAGCATTCTTTCTCATGTCAAGAACAACCGCACCAACGATGATCATGCCTTGAACGATCTGCTGCCAATAAGGGTCGATACCTAATAGCGTGAATCCATTTGTCAGGACGCTAAGAATAAGTGTGCCGACCACAGCGCCCCACACTGTTCCAATTCCGCCAGAGTGACTTGTGCCACCAATGGTTGTGGCTGCAATCACTGTAAGTTCATAGCCAGTGGCAGACCCAGGGTGAACGCTTGCGACACGGCCCGTGAATAAAATAGATGCAAGGGCAGCGGTTACGCCAGCAAAAATGTAAATTAATACGATATTTCTTTTGACCTTGATGCCAGATACTTCAGCAGCATTGATATTACCGCCAATGGCATAGACGCTTTTTCCAAATCTCGTATAGCCTAAAATAATGGCGGTGATAATGATCATGATCCCATAAACAATCACAGGGACAGGGATTACCTCAAAAACATTCGAGCCAAAGAATAGCATACCATCGGATAATTTACTGACGGGTTGCCCTTGTGTGTAAAGAAAAACGATACCCCTTGCAATCGTCATCATACCCAGTGTAGATATAAAAGCTGGAATGCCTGTAAAAGCGATTAATCCGCCGCTTATCGCACCGGCGGCCGCCCCAACGGCTAATGCTGCCAGAATTGCAACGAAAATCGGCTGCTGCCCTAAACTCTCAAAAACCTTGATGCTTGCCGCAGATGTTTGGGATAGACTTGCTGCGACAACTCCAGCCAGAGCCAGAACTGAGCCAACAGAAAGATCAATGCCTTTCGATATAATCACAATCGTCATACCAAGAGCCATTATTCCAACAATCGCACTTTGATTTAAGATATTCAGGATGTTCTTTGCTGATGGAAATGATTGAGGCTTTAGGATCGTCATTAAAATGACCATACCAACTAGAATCAGTGCGATCCCATACTTCGAAACCAATTGCTTTATCTTACTTAATTTTTCCGAATTTTTTGAATTCATAAGAATCTCCTTAGCTCATATTATTCGTCGCGTACTGCATTACAATTTCTTGAGTCAGTTCATCGCTATTCTCTAAAATCCCAGTTAATTTTCCTTGAGATAAGACAACAACCCGATCACTCATACCAAGGATTTCTGGAAGCTCTGAGGAAACCATAACAATACTCTTCCCTTGCCCTGCAAGTTGCGAAATGAGCCTATGAATCTCAGATTTTGTGCCAACATCGATTCCTCTAGTTGGCTCATCTAAAAATAATATCTCAGGCTCTGTCATAAGCCATCTTCCAACCAGCACTTTTTGTTGGTTTCCGCCTGAGAGGTTCATAACCAATTGATCCTGGCTGGGGGTTTTAATCTGGATCGCATCAATGTATTCAAGGCTCTTCATATTCACCAATTTTGTGTTTAGAAGACCTGTTTTGTTGATCAGATTATTCAAGTTAGCAACAATGATATTTGTCTTAACAGATAACATTGGGAAAATCCCATTTAATCTTCGATCCTCTGTTAAAAACGCCATTCCATTCGCAATCGCATCCGCAGGAGATTTAATGTTGACTTCTTGACCATCAATAAACACATGGCCCGCTGTTCTTTTTCTGATCCCAAAGATCGTTTCAATCAGGGCTGTTCGCCCTGAGCCAACAAGCCCGGCGATGCCAAGAATTTCTCCTTCTCTGACATCAAATGAAACGTCCTGAAATTCTTTCCCGCTGCTGAGATTTTGAACCTCTAACTTCACGTCGCAGATTTCACATTTGACCTTTGGGAAAAGATCAGTAACCTTACGGCCAACCATCATTTCGATCATTTGGTTAACATCAATTTCGTCAATTGCTTTAGCACCAATAAATTCACCATCCCGGAGAACGACAACCCGATCCGTAATGGTATAAATTTCATCCAACTTATGAGAAATATAAATGATCGATTTGCCTTCCTGCTTTATTTTCCTCATAATTGAGAATAATTCGGTGATTTCACTACCACTGAGCGCAGAAGTGGGTTCATCCATAATGATCAGTTTTGCGTCATAGGATACGGCTTTTGCAATCTCAATCATCTGCTGTTTGGCTACCGTTAAATCTCTTACCAGCATTTTTGGATCTTCATCCATGCCAATACTTAATAAAAGCTCTTTTGTATCCTCATACATTTGCTTATGGTCAACCAAGCCAAATCGATTCCTCGGCTCCCTCCCAACCCATATGTTTTCCATAATAGGTCGATATTCGATCGGGCTTAATTCCTGTTGAATATAAGAGATGCCCATACTCAAAGCATCACTTGTTGAGAACTTATTTAACTGGCGACCATCAAATTTTATCTCCCCTGAAGTAGGCGGATGAATTCCAATAATGCACTTCATCAAAGTCGATTTACCAGCGCCGTTTTCACCCACAAGGCCAAGAATTTCTCCTTTTTTAACCCTCAAATCTACACCCTTGAGCGCATCAACCCCCGGGAATTTCTTGACAATATTCGTTGCTTCGAGGATATATTCTATATCAGACATATAATTACACCTCTTTCAAGGTCCTTAGGCTTACCAAAAATCAAGGTGATGATTTTATTTAGGCAGCCATGGAAAAGAAATTTTTGATTTCCCATGGCTGCCAGTGTTAGAAATTTAAATTATTGGTTGCATCCAACAATCAGGCGTGCAAACCCAAATTTAATTTTAATACTCACCAACATCTTCGGCTGTAATCAGCACAAAGGGGATCATTACACGGGCTTCTGATACACCACCGTTGAAAAGATCAAAGGCGATCTGAACGCCGCCTGCACCTTGACCAGCCAGGTCCTGACGAACCGAACCAACCATCTTACCTTCTTCGATTGCAGCCTTGGCATCTGGGGTGAAGTCAACGCCAAGCACGATAACATCTTCTCGGCCTGCTCGCTGAAGTGCTTCAATAGCACCAAGGGCCATTTCGTCATTGTTTGCAACAATAGCGTCGATGTCCTCGCCATAAGCTGTCAACCAGTTTTCTGTAATTGATACGCCCTGGTCACGCTGCCAGTTACCTACCTCAATAGCCACGATTTCAATATTGGGGTAATCAGCTTCAATCATGTCAACAAAACCAGATGTGCGCTTGATAGCTGCTTCGTTATCCAATTTGCCCTGAAGAATGAAGACCTGTCCGCCTTCTTCGCCCATCAGTTCACCCAGATACTGTGCTTGTTTTTGTCCAGCAACAACTTCTTCTGAGCCAACATAGTAAGTTCCCTCTGGCGGCTGTCCTTCACCGAACGGGTTTCTGTTAACAAACACGACCGGAATGCCAGCATCTTTACCTGCTGCAATAATTGGGTCCATAGCGTCAGTGCTGACAGGAACAACAATCAAGACGTCAACTTCTTCTGCAATGAAGGCCTGCACGAGATCTTGCTGTTTAATCACGTCTTCCTGAGCATCAGCTTCTCGGAATACCATGCCAAGCTCTTCAGCTTTGGCTTTTGCGCCGTCTTTAATAAAGACCTGGCCGGTATCGTTAAAATTCGCGCTCACGAATCCAACCACAATTTCGTCGGCTTCTTCGGGTGCTGCTTCTTCTTCGGGTGCTGCTTCTTCTGTTGGTGCTGCTTCTTCAGGTTCAGGCGTACAGCCAATCACCAAAGCGGCAACTAAAACCAATGCCATCAAAAACATAAACTTTTTCTTCATTTCATTCTCCATTTCTTTTTTGGGGTAAATTCATTTACACCAAATTTATAGGTTGAAAAACTTCCGAATCTTACTTTTTTAGTAATTTATCAATAGAGCTCTCCTTTTCTCAGACTGCAGAGCCGGGTATTCCAAGTTAATAAAGGGTCCTGAGTTTCAGTCTACTGAGCGAGGCCTGCAGTCTCATCGTGGTTTTTTCTGTAGACCTGGTTTGTTTTTAATAAATGATCGAATTCAGGTGAGAATTAATCATAATTTATTCTCATATTTTTCCTTTATTCTTTGAAAATCGATAATTTCTCCTAATCTTGATCAATCTACATTTTGAAGCACTTTTTCAGCGATATCCTCGGCAACAAGCCCAGCATTCTTCATGTGGAAAGCATAATTACCGATTTTTTTAAAGCTGTCTCCTAAACTGCACATCACCTGTTTAGGTGAATTTGCGAATCCTGCTTTGTAGGACGCCACTGCAGAACCAAGCCCGCCGATAATGCTGTGCTCTTCAACTGTGACAACAAGGCTATTCTCTGCAAAGACGCTGTCCAGCATATTAAGATCCAGGGGTTTAAGCGTGTGCATGTCGATCACACGGGTAGAAATGCCCTTCTTCTCAAGGATCTCGGCAGCGCGTATGCCCTCCGATAAGACCGACCCCGTGGTGATTATCGCAACATCTTTCCCAGGACGGTATTCAATCGCTTTGCCGATCTCGAAATCAAAATCATCGGGATAAAGGAGCGGAAAGCCAGGCGCACCGGTTAATCGTATATGCACAGGGCCTTGGTGTTCTGCCACAGCAAAGACCGTTTTGTAGATCTGATGCGGGTCTGACGGACTGATCACTGTAAAATTTGGGATTGTGCGTGTGACCGCGATGTCGTCCATCGCAAAATGCGTGTTGCCCAGTGGACCGAACCTGCAGCCAGACTCAATCCCAACAACCCTTCCATTAAGGTTCATGTAACCCAGCATCATCCGCATCTGTTCAGCACAGCGCATTGGTACAAAGGCTGCGACAGTTACCGCAAAGGGCATCAAACCTTCCCTTGCCAGGCCTGCAGAAAACCCGATCAAATTCTGTTCGGCAATGCCAACATTGAAAATGCGATCAGGAAATTCATTTTTAAAATTAACCAAGCGAGCCGTTGTGGTGATATCAGCATTCACAACAACAACATCCTCTCGCTCCCTCGCAAGGTGAATGATTGATTCCCCAAAGGAATTTCGATGACCCAACTTCGACCATTCCTTCAATGTCTCTAACGATATATTGGTCATTGTTCTTTTCTTTCCGCTTCAGCCTTGTCCAAATCCGCAATAGCTTGCCGATATTGTTCTTCATTTATGGATGTTGCATGAAATTTAAGGTTATTCTCCATATATGAAATGCCTTTTCCCTTAACCGTTTTTGTCAGGATAACATGCGGTTTTTCGATGTCTGACTCTTTCACTTCATTAAGGATCTGCAGCACTTCTTCCACGTTGTTTCCATCTTCTATATGCAAGACTTCCCATCCGGCAGCCCGCCATAATGCATCCAGGTTGATTGGCATCACTTCGGATGTCGTCCCTGAGAGTTGAAAATTGTTTATGTCAACAAGCACAATAAGATTATCCAATTTATTTTTGGCTGCATTTAATGCCGCTTCCCAGATAATGCCCTCATTACATTCTCCATCACCGACGATGCAATAAACCTGATGCGCTTCACCCTTGAACTTGGCTGCTTTAGCCATGCCACAAGCTACAGGAAATCCATTTCCAAGGCTACCTGATGAAACCTCAATACCATATTGCACATTCTTGCTCGGGTGTCCGCATAGAATACTGTTATTGCCTTTAAACTGCGGAATCATTTCCCTTGGGATATAGCCAGCTTCTATCAGTGCTGCATAATACGCCAGGCAAGCATGCCCTTTGCTCAAAACAAATCGGTCTCTTTCGGGCATTTCAGGGTTATCAGGGTCATAATTCATCACCCCAAAAAACAATGTTGCGACCATATCCATACAGGACAAAGCAGGCCCAAAATGAGCCCCCTCGCTCCCTGCCGAAAAACCCATTTCAATGGCATCACGTCGCATCCGCTCAGTTTTATCTTTTATCTCTTCGACCAGTAAATTCTTTTCCATATTTAACCTGTCGTCTACCAAAACTTACTTTCTAATTCTAATCTTTTATTTGCTTTACACTTGGGTCGTCAATTTTATAAATATGGCCGCTATAGATACCATCAATTAGATGACTCTCATACCTTGCTGCTTCGATAAGTTTTTGTTCATCGATGCCCAATTTGTAGCCCATCTCACACAGCATATGGACCAAGTCTTCTGTTGCAAGATTGCCCGATGCGCCAGGCGCAAACGGACACCCCCCCAAACCACCCAATGTGGATTGTACTGTCTTAATGCCGCACTCGATTGCTGCAAGCGTATTCACCATGCCCATATTTCGTGTATCGTGAATATGGATTTCCAGTGTGAGGTCAGGATATTTTTTATTGATCACCGCAATGGTTTCACGGACCTGGGCGGGATTAGCGACGCCAATCGTGTCACACAAGTTGACGGTTTTTATGCCTAACTCAACATAAGGCCGTAAAAAAGCAGCGCCCTCTTCAGGCATCTTTTTACCCTCGAAAGGACATCCGAAAGCTGTGGCCAGATCTAAACAAACTTCCATCTCCGAAAGTTCATCCAATATCTTTCTCAATTCCTCAAAGGATTCCTCATGCGATCTTCTGGTATTGGCACGATTATGGCTTTCGCTCAAAGACACAACATAAGATATATTTTTCAATCCCGTTTCTGCAGCTTTTTTCGCACCGAACAAGTTGGGTACAAGCGCAGAAAGTTCAACCCCGGGATAATGCTCCAGGCAGTAGACTGTTAATTCCTGGGCGTCTTTCATTTGCGGGATCGCTTTTGGGCTGACGAACGACGTGATTTGGATTTTCTTTAAGCCTGCTTCAACAATTTTCTCAATGATGGACAATTTTGTTTGCAGGGGAATATAGTCGCGAACGCTTTGAAAACCATCGCGCGGCCCTATTTCGTATACTTCAATCGTCTTATTGTTCGTCATGCATCGTCCCTGTTTCTTTCAATCTGGAATACCACGCAAATGCCATTTGCGGATTTTGAGGATGATGCCCACCCAGTTCTTTCGCTGCGGCGAAGTAAGCAAATAACTGCTGTTGATATTCTTCTGCGGCACAGTTTTCAATAATCGCCTCCGCTCGCTGAAGATCGTCTAAACCCCGTAAATCTGCAGCACCGTTTTCAGTGATGACAATATCGATATCATGTTCACAAATGTCCTGATGTGAAACCATCGGCACGATGTTTGAAATAGCACCGCCTTTGCTCATGGATGGAATAAGCAGCACTGATAAGCCCGCATTCTGGGCGAAATTAGCACCGCCGCCAATACCATACACAACACGATTCCCTGCGATGTGACTTGAATTGACATTGCCGTAAATATCAATCTCAATGCCCGTATTTAACGCCACCACACCCAGCCTGCCAACAATCTCTGCATTGTTCATCAACTCGCCATTTCTGAGGATGATTTTTTTATGCACTTCAGGAATCTGGTCAAGTATCCTGGCGGCATTTTCGTTCATCGAAATCGCACCGGTCGAAATCGCAGACGCTTTACCACTTTGCAGCAACCTCAAAACATTCTCCGACACGCCCCCACAAAAAAATTGAAGATCCTTGAATTCAGATGTTTGGAACAAATCAGCAATGGCATTGGCAATATTGCCAAATCCTAACTGAATGGGCGGAATGCTGCCGCCGCTTCTCGAACCATATTCTAATTTTAAACACCTGAACAAATATTCCGCAATTTTTCTGGATTCATCAGTTGTGGTGGTTTGCTCGACAATATTCTCAGGCTCATCCGTTTCGACAATATATTTTATTTTCGAAAGGTCAACAGGTAGGGCCAATGAGCCGATCCGATCTGTGCAGTTTTTCAGCGGTATTGGCTCAGCATCAGGCGGCGGCTGTGGAATATAGATGTCATGCATACCAAATAGAATTTCAGGCTGTGCCCTGTTTATTTCAACAATGATCTCGCTCGCTGCGTCCATCAGATAATTCGTAAAACCCACAGATGTTGTTGGAATAAGTCCCTCTTCGGTAACAGCAAGCGCCTCCACAACCAGAACATCAATTTTGCCAAAACTCTGACTGCGCAGCAGGCGTGGCATTTTACACATCTGTTGTTCAACATAGCGAACTGTGCCTGAATTCACCTGGGAAGAGAGCACCTTGCTGGCACACATGGGTACCCTGCTTGCAATGATTTCCGAGGATCCCAACAAATCGTCAAGCCATGGAACATTCGCACCGGTAATCAGATTGATTTTTAATGGCTGCCCCTCAGCCTTACGTCTCACCAGTTCTTCAGGAATCGCTTTCGGATACCCCGCCATGGCATAACCGCTCATCGCAATTGTCATGCCATCCATGATTAATTCAGAAGCCTTTGCTGCTGTAGTAACCTTGTTTTTAAGGGGTGCGCAAATCCTATCTATCATATTGGGTTAAACTTTTCCTCAAGAGTGCCTATTTTTTAGGCGTGAAGCCCGCAAAAAGTTCTTCATCCGTGGGGTTTCTATTGGGAATCTCGCGAATCACCCAGGTGTTGTTCAGATAATGCTTCAATGTGATATTCTCAGAAGCAATGTTCCCGCCCCATGTCCCGCAGCCAAGAGAGCTGGTGAACGGCATACCGCTGATCCAATTGCCTGTATTTGTGTAAGATTGAGGTTGATTGACGACAACCCGTGTGGTGTATGTCCGAAGTGACACTTCATCAACCACAGCATCGTCTTTTGTGAATACACCGCACGAATGACCGGCGCCTGAATACGCCTGGTTCTCGTTTACAATCCGAATGGCATCATCAAGATCTGTGCTTCGATAAACGGCTGTGACAAGAGAAAGTTTTTCGCCTGCCCATGGCGTCTCTGCACCGGTCTGGTCTTCTTCCACCAGGATCATCTTGGTTCCACTCGGAATCTTGATTCCGGCGATCTTTGCGATATTCTCAACAGGTGAAGCGACAATATCGCGGTTCAAAGCCAGGTTATCTGGCCAGTTGGGCCAAATCGCCTTTCTGAGCCTTGTTTTCTCTTCAGGTGTCGCCAAATAAGCGCCTACTTTTTTCAGTTCTGCGAGCATCTCATCATAAACTGATTCATCGATGACCAGGCTGTTATCACACGAGCAGCCTGCTGCTAAATCGAAGGTTTTACTCAGTTTTATTTTTTCTGCTGCATCTGCAAGGTCTGCAGTCTTATCAATCACAATAATCGCGTTGCCTGCGCCCACACCATACGCCGGCGTACCAGAACTGTACGCAGCCACAACCATCCCATGGCCGCCTGTGGCCATGACAAGATCACACTGCCGCATCAGTTCTTCTGTCTTCGCAATGCTTGGTTCTTCAATGCACAGAAATATGTCTTCTGGCACATCATATCGTTTCATGATCTCGTGTAATATGCCAACGACTTTAGCCGTCGTCTTTTTTGCTCTTGGGTGGGGAGAGAATATGATTGCATCGCGCGCTTTAACAACGTTGATCGCCTGCACAATCGGGTGCATTTCACCCTGTGTGCCCGGGACAAGCGACCCGATCACGCCAGCTGGCTTGGCAATCCGGACGAGACCCTTTTCAGGAATCTCTTCAACAATGCCCACCGTTTTCTCATGCTTGACATCGTAATAAATTCCGCGGCATTTGCTGACGGTCTTAAGTATTTTTGACGGCACATCCCCCATGCCGCACTCTTTAAAAGAAAATTCTGCCAGTTCTTCTACGAGCGCTTCATTACTAACAAACTCCCATGCGATCGCAGCTGCCAGTTCATCCACATCCTGTTGGGTTAATTGCTCCGCTAATTTCTGTGCTTTTCTCGCGCGTGCCATTAATCCTGTAATATATTCTTTGACTGACAGTTCTTGATGAGACATTTATTACTCCCAAATCTTTGAGGTGAATTGGATTTCAAGAAGCGTATGGGCTGGGTCAGATAAAACACAACTGCTTCTGCTTATTATTTTATGCACACGTGTCCAGTATACATGAATTTCCTGTGGTGTCAAGCCAGATAAACTAAATTTTTACTCAGTACTTACTTTTGAGAAGACATTCACGATCCGGGTGAAGTGGTGGAAGACCGAATCTTCAAAATGCCTTTAAGGATGACCTTCTTTGCAGGCGGGCTTTCCAGGTTTTTCTGCTGGTCTGAAAGGACTTCCATCATCATCCGCCCCGCTCCTTCTCCCAACTCGAACTTATACTGATGGAAGGTGGTCAAGGGCGGGTAGAGGTATGACGAAATGAGGATATTGTCAAAACCGGTAACAGAAACATCCTCGGGGATACGCAACCCATTCTCCTGCAAAAAATTATAAACACCCACCGCCATAAAATCGTTGTAACACACAATCGCGGTGGGGGGCTTATCTAATGAAAACAGGTATTCAGCCCCTTCCCTGCCCCCAATGGGATTCCCGGCTGAAGCGTGATAGAAATATTTTTTATCAACCGGCAGCCTGGCGCTTTGCATTTCTGCACGAAATCCTGCCAAACGGTTTCGGCTGGATGCGCTGTTACGCTTGCCCAGGTAAGCAATCCGAGTGTGACCCATATCAATTAAATGTCTGGTAAGCAGCGTGATGCCATACTCATCATCGGTTAAAATAACAAATCGGCTCTCACCGACACCTTCATTGTTGACCATCACCATGGGAAGGTTATAGGAATCAAGAAAACGGCATTGTTCCTCTCTGAAGCGTGGTGACATCAATAGAACCCCATCCACCCCACGCTCAACCATTGCCGGTAAAAGTTCTTTTTCGCGCTTCTTTTCACTGTGTGTAGAGGCGATGATCAGGCTGTAACCCTCAGAATGCAAAACGCTCTCCACACCATCCAGAACCTCACTCCAGAAAGGATCATCAATCCGTTGGAGGATCGCACCCAAAGCGCGTGTTCGGTTCGTCTTCAACCCGCGCGCAGTGGCATTCGGTACGTACCCCATGTCATGGGCTAATGCAACAATTTGTTTTCGCGTGGTTTCAGAAATTGCCGGATGATTGTTCAAGGCGCGCGAAACAGTCGGATGAGTTACCCCGGCAGCTCTTGCGATGTCCTTGATCGTCACATTTTTCTTATTCATTTTACACGTGTGCACTATTATAAATCAGTTTCATGAAATCTGGGAAATTTTAAGGTTAACGATTTTGAATGGACGCCAGCAGTCATCACCGCATCAATGTCCCGCTGCAAACAGGTTGCCATCGTAGCGAAAAAGGTTCAGGAGAAACCCTTCTTTAAATGGATCCTCGGAAAGTTTGGCACCATGGTCTGGATGGATCGCGATGCCGCGAATTTCAGCGCCTTGCGAGAAGCCCTGGATTATTTGCGCCATGGGGTTTTTTGTTGGCATTGCACCTGAGAGAACCCGTAGCCGGGAATCGGAAGGCCTTTTAGAAGGCAAGCAGGGCGCGGCTCTGCTACCTGCTACTTGCTTTAAGCTTTCACCTTTGAGCTTTCAGCTAGAAGAGCGCATCGAGGTATAATCGAAACATGCTTCAGGATTTGGAATTAGACGATATTATTCAAATGAGAAAGCCGCACCCTTGCGGAAGCACTGAATGGCGGGTCACTCGTTTGGGCGCTGATATCGGCCTGGAATGCCTGGGATGCGGGCACCGCATCTTGCTGGAGCGGCGGGCATTAAAGAACAGGCTGAAGAAAGTCATCAGCAAAGGCAGCGCAGAGGATAGCAGCCCGGACTAGCGCGAAGTAGGAGAATCGATGTAGGTCACGTATGGTTGCGCAAGCAACCTACGTGACAATATTTTTTTTCGTCACGTTGGAAACCTGACCTACATGGCTCAAGAGCCTTCCCCTGGGGAAAGGTGGCACGCCTGAGGGGTGACGGATGAGGGAATCCGTTTTATAGAAACGATATTCTGATGGGAACCCTCACCTAGCCTCTCCCTGGTAAGGCTCCCGTGAGCCCTAACACTTCGCTGATGTGGATTGGTTCCACTCAGCTCGAGGGAGAGGGATTCTTAACGGTGGGATGAACCCATTCCGCTTCGCTTCTGCCCCCTGAAGGGGGGTTCCGCTACGCTTCAGGACAGGAAGGCACACCACCCTATATAGACAAAAATCTGATATCATAATAATAATCAACTATGCCAATTTTAGACGACCGTCACTTCGAGTTTTTCAGCCACAGCCCTGACCAGACCCGCAGGCTGGGTATTCACCTCGGCAGTCATCTCCACACCGGGGATGTGATCTGCCTTGAAGGAAATTTGGGATCCGGCAAAACCACGCTCGTCCAGGGGATCGCACAGGGCTGGGGTGCGCTCGACCCGGTATCGAGCCCAACCTATATTATCGTGAATGAATACCGCCGTGCAGATGAAGAACGCATGGTTCACCTGGATGCTTACCGCCTGCAAAATTCGCTAGAAGTTGACTTTTTGGATATCGACCGGATGCTGGAAAAAGGCCCGCTGGTGATTGAATGGCCGGAGCGGATTGAAAACGCGATCCCTGAAAACCATCTCTGGATCAACCTGAAATATTCCGGGGTGGAGCATCGGGCGATGATGTTCAAACCCATGGGAAAGCAGTACATTAAAATGGTTGAGAAATTACGCAGAAAATTATATGGAGATTACTGATGCTGTTAGCGATTGATACCTCCACATCCTGGATCAGCCTCGCTTTATATGATGGCAGCCTGATCCGATATGAAACCACCTGGGAAAGCCAGCATCATCATACGGTTGAATTAGCACCGGCCGTCCAACAGCTCTTTGAGCAAACCGGGACGAGCAGCAAAATGCTGACCGGCCTGGCAGTTGCCACAGGGCCTGGCTCTTTCACCAGCTTGAGAATCGGCGCTGCCTTCATTAAAGGACTGGCGTTGGCTTTGAAACTCCCGGTGGTTGGCGTGCCATCACTGGACGTGATTGCGAAAGCGCAGCCGGTCGAGGACCTGCCGATGATTGCCGTGCTGCATGCCGGGCGTACCCGGCTTGCGTATGCCCATTATGCCGCTGAGGATGGTGCCTGGACTGCCCAGGGTGAACCTGCCATCATCGACCCTAAAGAGCTGGTCAAGACCATCACCGAACCCACCCTGATTTGCGGTGAACTTTCAGAAGATGCCCGATCCATCATCGGGCGCCGTTGGAAAAACGCACGGCTAGCCTCGCCGGCGCACAGCTTGCGGCGTGCTGGTTTCCTGGCTGAAATGGCATGGGAGAAACTGGCGGAAGGTCACGCTGGGGATGCCCTCAACCTGGCACCCATTTATTTGAGCACAACCAACCCTCTGCCGGCTTGATCATGAAACCCAATAAGGGGAAAGCGCAGGTCAGTCACCGCCCGATGACACTGATGGATCTTGGCCAGGTTATGGCGATTGAAAAAGCATCTTTCCCGACCCCATGGCCTGTTCAGGCATATCGCTACGAAATTCATCATAAAAGAGGTGCGATTTGTTGGGTCGCTGAAGTCCCCGGAGAGGAAGGCGAAACCATCATTGCAGGAACGATTGTGATCTGGCTCGTCAATGCGAATGCGCACATCGCGACTTTGTCCGTTCATCCCAGGTATCGCCGCCAGGGAATAGCCCAGTATTTACTGATGCAGGGGCTGCTTGAATGTCAAAAGCAAGGTATCAAGTCTGCCTCTCTTGAAGTTCGCGAGGGCAACAAAATCGCACAGAACCTGTACTCCAAATTTGGATTTTCGCTCACGGAT
This sequence comes from Anaerolineaceae bacterium, assembly GCA_016841445.1. Lineage (GTDB taxonomy): Bacteria > Chloroflexota > Anaerolineae > Anaerolineales > Anaerolineaceae > Brevifilum. The sequence continues at coordinate 247,706 of JAENZD010000002.1, read as the reverse complement.
GTGCGCATTGGATATTATGCGGACACTCATGAAGATGCCTTTGTGATGAGCTTATCTCAGATTGACGAAGAAAAACTTGCCGGAATTGGGCAGATTAGATAACATAAAATAACCTTTTTAAAAGTTGTCATTGGAGGTCTATTTTGAAACCCGAAGCTGTTCTTGGAGAAGTAGCGGAACAAACCGCAGCCTGCACCCGCTGCAAACTGCATTTTTCTCGAAAGAAGGCTGTGCCGGGGTCAGGTAACCCGCATTCAGAGATCCTGTTCATCGGTGAAGGCCCGGGGTTCCATGAAAACCAGCAGGGACTGCCCTTTGTGGGACAGGCGGGAAAATTTCTCGATGAGCTTCTTGCCAGTATCAACTTCACGCGGGAAGATGTGTTTATTACCAATGTCGTTAAATGCCGTCCGCCCTCAAACCGGGATCCGGAACCGGAAGAACTGGAGGCCTGCCGCCCGTATTTGGAACGCCAGATTGCAGCCATCAACCCTGCTGTCATCGTTACTCTGGGCCGGTTTTCGATGGGATATTTTATCTCTAACGGAAAAATCAGCAGCATCCACGGCAGATCCTACCAATCCAATGGCAGGATGGTGATTCCAATGTATCACCCTGCCGCAGCCCTGCACCAACCTTCACTGCGCAGTGTGGTCCAGGCCGATTTCCTGAAAATCCCTGAGCTGATTGAGAAATCAAAAGAAAACCGGCATGAACCCCGGGTAGTGGATGAGATCGAAGAAGTGGTGGCAGAGGAAGCACCCATTGATGATAAAGGCGCTGAACAGCTCAGCTTGTTCTAATGGTTAAATTCCAGATTAATTGGAGTATGATAAAATTGTTTTTTGATTTCATGACACGCGAAGGATAAATGAATGGACAGTATCAAATCAATTCTTTTACAAAAATTGAAGAACAAATCCGCAAAAATTGGCGTGGTTGGCATCGGGTATGTTGGTTTACCGCTGGCCGTTGTTTTCGCTGAAGCTGGCTTTGAGGTTGTCGGCGTTGATCCTTCTGAAGAAAAAGTGAAGTCCATCCTGCGGGGAGAGAGTTATATTCTCGATATTTCCACAGAGCGGGTTAAAGCCCTGGTAGATGCCGGTAAGCTTTCTGCAAGCACCGATTACGAGGTTTTATCCCGTGTGGATGCCGTCTCGATTTGCGTCCCAACACCGCTTCGCAAGACGGGTGACCCTGACCTATCATTTATCGCTTCTGCCAGTAAATCGCTTGCGCCTCATTTACATCCCGGCATGGTTGTCGTGCTCGAATCAAGCACCTACCCCGGCACGACCCGCGAAATGGTGCTGCCGGAAATGGAATCCCTCAGCCGGCTTTCTGTTGGAAAAGATTTCTTCTTAGCCTTCTCACCTGAACGTGTGGACCCGGGCCGGGAGGATTGGACCACGATCAACACGCCTAAAGTGATTGGCGGCATTACAAAAGACTGCGGTGAGGTTGCCGCTGCCTGGTACGCACAAGCACTTGAGAGGATCGTCCCGGTTTCAACCTGCGAAGTTGCTGAAATGGCCAAGCTTCTCGAAAACACCTTCCGGATGATCAACATCGGCCTGGTGAATGAACTGGCCATCATGTGCGACCGCCTTAAAATTGATGTTTGGGAAGTGATCGATGCCGCTGCGACCAAACCCTTTGGTTTTATGAAATTCACCCCCGGGCCAGGGCTTGGCGGTCACTGCATCCCGATCGACCCGCTGTACCTTTCATGGAAGCTCAAATCACTGAATTACAACGCCCGTTTTATCGAACTCGCCTCTGAAATCAACACCAATATGCCCCGCTATACGCTCGGGAAGATCCAGGATGCCCTGAACCTGCACAAGAAACCGTTGAACGGCAGCCAGGTTCTGGTGTTGGGTATCGCCTATAAGCCTGATATTGACGATCTGCGGGAATCACCTGCGCTGGACGTGATCCATTTATTGAAAGAAAAAGGCGCAGTTGTCAGCTATCATGATCCTTACATCCCGCACCTTGATCATGACAATTTATGCATGGATTCAGAGGTGGATTTGTTGGCTGCAGTCCAAAAAGCTGACTGTGTCGCAATCATCACCAACCACAGCAGTTATGATTACCCTGCAATCCTTGAATCTGCGTCCCTGATCGTCGACACCCGAAATGCACTCGGAAAGATGGGCAAGGACAGTCCAAAGGTTGTGAGGCTTTAATGGCGGCTTATCTGCTCACTGGAAGTGCAGGGTTTATTGCCTTCCGTGTTGCTGAACTCTTGCTGGATGCCGGTCACACCGTCTATGGCGTTGATAATCTGAACGACGCTTATGATATCCGTCTGAAAGAATACCGCCTATGCCGTTTGCTGGACCGACCAAATTTCTGCTTTAAAAAAATGGATATCTCCGACCGGGCATCCATTGATGCCCTATCCGGCTGGCTTCCTGAAGATGCTGCCGGGGTGATCAACCTGGCAGCACGTGCAGGTGTTCGGACGAGTTTGAGTGACCCCTGGGTCTATGTGGATACCAACATGACCGGTACCCTGAACCTGTTAGAGCTGTGCCGGCGTCAGCATATCGGGAAGTTCATCCTGGCATCCACCTCCAGCCTTTACGCTGAGGAATCCGAACCGCCATTCCGTGAAACGTATGACACCGATCATCCCCTCCAGCCTTATGCCGCCAGCAAAAAAGGCGCGGAGGCTATGGTACATGCCTACCACTATCTTTATGATATTGATGTGACCGTGCTGCGGTATTTCACCGTCTACGGTCCTGCTGGGCGCCCGGATATGGTCATGTTCCGCTTTTGCCAGTGGATCGCAGAAGGAAAGCCGGTCATCATCAACGGGGATGGCGAACAATCCCGTGGGTTCACTTACCTTGACGACATCGCCCGCGGCACCATCCAGGCGTTGAAACCCGTGGGCTTTGAGATCATCAACCTTGGCGGTCACGAAGTGATCACGATCAACCAGCTTGTTAAAATGCTGGAAGAGCGGATTGGGGAAAAAGCGCAGGTCACCTACCAGCCGTTACATAAAGCTGATGTCCTGACCAATAAAGCGGATACAGAGCGTGCCCGGCAGATATTGGGTTGGGCGCCGCGCGTGGGTCTCGAGGAGGGCATTACAAGCCTGGTGGATTGGTATATGAAAGAACGTCAATGGGCGAGCCAGATCGAAACCCCATGAGACGTCTTTTCTCCGGCATGAAATCCTGGGGGAAGGATGTCATCCTCAAAAAAGTCATCGGTAATTCAACCTATTTGTTCACCAGCCAGGCGATTGGCGCTGTTCTCAGTATCCTGACAGCGAACCTGCTGGGGGTTGCCAGTTTTGGCGCGCTTGGTGTGGTGATCTCATTTGTCACCAATATCAACCGGCTGCTGTCTTTCAGGATGGGGGACTTTGTCGTCCGCTATGTGGGCGGGGCACTCGCAGAGGAAGATCAAAAGAAGGCGTCTGCCGTTTTAAAGGTGGCAGCATTAACAGAAATTGTCACGTCAGTGGTTGCTTACCTTATCCTGGTTATTCTGTCAAAATGGGGCGCAGAAAGCTTCGCGAAAGATCCTGCAACCCAATCCTTGTTCCTGGTTTATGGGCTTGCCATCCTTGGAAATGTTATGACAGAAACAGCGACTGGCGCACTGCAGGTCACCGGGCATTTTAAATCCCAGGCGCTTCTAAATTTACTGCAAAGCCTGCTTACAGCAGGTTTGTTTGCTGCTGTGATATTAAACCAGGGGGGCATCTTTGCAGTGATGCTTGTATACCTCGCCGGGAAACTGGTCCTGGGAATTGGACCGGTGATCTTAGCAATGTATTGGCTTCCCAAAAATCTCGGGGAAGGCTGGTGGCGAACACCGCTGCGCGGGAATTTACCTGACCGCAAGCCAATGTGGCGTTTTGCTTTCAATTCAAACTTCAGCGGCACGATCACCACCCTGGCACGTGACAGCGAAGTATTGTGGGCCAGCTACTTCTTCGACACAACCGTTGCAGGCTACTTCAAAGTCGCCCTGGCTGTGATCAACCTGGTCGTGATGCCGATCACACCGTTTATCAGCACAACGTTCCCCGAAATCACCCGCCATATTGCAAAAAGGGAATGGCAAAAGCTAAAAATCCTGATCACTCGTGTGACGATCATCTCGGGCACCTGGACAGGTTTGGTCGCAGGCGGCCTGCTGCTGCTTGGACGGCAGGTTCTATTTTCTCCCTGGTCCCTTTTTGGACGGACTATTTATATTTATGAAGCAGGTTACGCCCCAGCCTATATCGTGCTGCTGGTGATCCTGATCGGGTATGGATTCGCAAATATCTTCTTCTGGGACCGGTCTCTCTTACTTGGTTTTGGGAAAGCGGGCTTACCCTTAAAAGTAAGTTTCTTCACCATGCTGGCGAAGGTGGTGCTGGCATTATTGATCGTTCCTGTTTTGGGTTATTTAGCGGAAGCCGCACTTTTCAGCGCATATTTTGTGATCTCAGTGAGCATATTGGTGGCGTTTGGCTTATCGGAAATTCGGAAGCAATCGCAAAAAACTGCGGATGAGCGCGCCTAAGTGAACGTGTTATTAATTTAGTGATCATAGATTATATAAGTATCAACGTATTTTCACACCTTCCTGAGAGGCTCCATGTCACGAAATACCCTGCTAGGAAAAACAGAGCTTGAGCTGGCAAGCCTTCAAACCGAGCAAGTCGGGAACGCCTGCAGTTTTCATGCGATATCAGCAGCAACACAACTTCTGGTTAACCGGACTTTTGACCCACAGCACTTATCTCAAGTGGTTAACCAGAGATGGTGGCGGGGTCAATTCATGCGGATCGCACCAAATTGGGCAGTTACACCTCGCATGCAGAAACGGATTGTGCACTTCCTGGCAAAAAAATATCATCTGCCGGTGGTGGCCAAATATCAAAGCAGTGAGCCCAACGCATTACTCGGGCACCTGCTAAACCCAAAACACGACGCTATTCCCATCATCACCCTAACCTGGCTGTGGCATCAAGCGCCACCCATTTATTATGGTGATTCCAAACATAATATGAACAAGACCCGCCGTGCAGGCGGACACACAATGGTGCTGGCTGCCTATGATTCCACCCATCGTGCTGGCGGGCAGTTACTCACCCCCTGGGGTTTCATCAATTCCTGGCGGTCCAATGTAGATGCTCTTTTCTGGATGACGGATGCTGACTTTCGCAAGGCGTGGCGCTTCTGGCTGCCGGGGGTTGGCCCAAATCCGGTTGTATTCATATCCCGTGCAGATCATTCTGCGTACTCAGACTTCTTCGGTTAAAATAGAATTTGTGCGCCGGTAACCCGCTTCTGGTGCCCGTATTTCATTGACCCATGTCAAAGGAGAAAAAATGGAAAATCACGATCCCCAAAACGCGATGCAGATGGTTGCAAAAATGCTTCAGCCCTGGCAGGAATCACTGGCAAACCCTGCCCAGGCCCAGGAAGATGTACTGCAGCGATTATTAGCTATTTATGCTCAAACAGCCTACGGCCAAAAATATGGCGCAGCAGATGTTGGCTCTTTAGCGGACTATCGCGCCAAGTTCCCGGTTGCGACCTATGACGATTATGAACCGATCATCCGGCGCGTGATGGCGGGGGAAAGTGAACTTCTGCTGAATGAACCCGTCCTGGGCTGGGCGATCACACGCGGAACAACGAAGGGTGAAAACAAGTTCATCCCCATGACGCCAACTGATATTGAAATGCGGGTTTCGGCTGGGCGGGCTGTGATGATGTATGCCGTCCAAAGCCGTTCTCCGCAGGTCTTTGCCGGGGTAAACCTGAACTTAAACTTCCCATCGGTTGTGGGAAAAATAAAAGCGGGTGAACGGGAAATTGAATATGGCTACAGCTCTGGCATCTACACCAAATTTGTTTCTCATAAAACACCTGTGCGTTCTGTACCGGCTCAAGAAGCGATTGACGCCCTGGGTGGTGGAAAGTCCTGGGATGTTTGGAAAAAACGGTTTGACCTGGCATTCGAGCAATGCAAAGATCAAAATGTGACCCTCGTAGGCGGTGTCGCACCAACGGCGATCGAATTTGGCCGCTATTTATACAAGAAAACAAAATCCTATCCAAAAAAATACTGGAATGTGCAGGTGATGACCTTAGGGAGCACCCCCGGCATCAATACCTACCGCACTGGCACCTTGAAGGCTTTATATGGAGGCCAGGCCGCAATCCGTGAGATTTATGGTGCAACCGAAGGGATGTTCGGCCAACAAATGGACGAGAAGCGTGCCTGGGTACCGAACTACGACCTGTTTTTCTTTGAGGTTGAGACATCAAAAGGCGTCAAGATGCTTCATGAAATGCAGCCGGGAGAAACCGGCAGCCTGATCGTCTCGACGCCTGTTTTAGCACGCTATAAAATTGGTGACCTGATCCGAGCTTACCATCCGCCTTACTTCCGCTGTATTGGGCGTGATAAATGGACCACACCCCTCGCCCATACCTGGCGGATGGCAAAGACTTTGGATTTCGGCGGATTGTAGAATTACCTTCGACGCCGCACCAGGGCACTCACAAGGGAGGCCAAGCCGATCCCAATTAAGACGAACGGCCAGGTGAGGCCCCAACCGAAGATCCCGCCCAGGCCAATCCCCAGGAATATGGCGGACAGGAAAAAATTTCCACCGGTAGAGGAGCGATAAGCCGGCACAAATGACCGGATGAGGGCTTCAATAAAAACGAGCACCCCAGCCCCCAGGAAGATGATCCACCAGGTGCTTAAATCCACCTGCGTTGTGTTCCATGCAGTGCGAAGTTGGGTTTCCAGATTGGATAACCAACCGAGATTTTCAGCAAGAAAAGCAACGCCTGCCCAGATCAGTATCAAAGCCCACATCAGTGAACTTAAGGGATCGCTGGTGTGTTTTTCCTCGTGCTTTTCATCTTCTTTTTCGTACTTTTCTTCATTCTTTTCCTCGTAGTAATAGGGTTGGCGCGGCGGTTGTTCTTTTGGTTGTTCTATTGGTTCTTCTTGCGGTTTATTTTCTTGGTCTGTCATCTTTACATTCCTCTTTCTTAGAATTAATTATTTTCATAAAAAGAATATATCATTAAACAATCCGTTGCAACAAGAGATTTTCTGTGGTTTTTTTATTATACGCTCATTGGATTTCAACCACCTGCTCAAGCCTTTTTCCGCTGCTGCCAGGATATTTACCTGTAAAGCGCTTAAATTAAGGCTTCCACTCGCCAATGTTTTGCCAGCAGTAATCCAGATGCTCTGCTATAACCGGTTTGAGCTTTCGTTTAACATGGGAACGTGCCGCTTCCATTAATTCAAGCCCACCGATCTCGTTCAACCGTTCACCGATCTTTCGGGCGCCTGTGTGATGGCAGCGCACGTTGAACGGACCCCCGGGCTGAAGGGATAGATAATCATCCAGTTTGCCTATTTTGACCAGTTCATCCAGCAGTTTATTCACTTCTTTTTTCTTTTGTGGCGGGAGCTGGCGAATGGCGGGGTATCCAAAAATTGCTTCCAAAATACTCATGCGTATCGTTCCTTTTATATATCGGCTTTAATATATTATAGACTAAAATAATCCCTTTGTCCGTCTCAGACTTATGACCTACTGATTAATCACAAACAACACATGCAAGGCTGAAACAAAATTTAACTTATAATATCAGTACACATTTTATTGGGTGGATCGTCATCAAAGCTGAAGATATTACTTTTTCGTACAGAACAGTGTTGCTCAAAAGAACAATTAATGATCGTGATAAATATATGTTAAAACGACTTAACCTTTTCAAATCAAAATCCCCAAAGGAGCAAAAGCGCTCATTATCACGCTTACTGGTTTTAACAACTATCAGCGGATTTGTGGCGTTGGTTTTTTCATTCAACTTTGTAAGCTTATTCACCCCGTTTGCCGCATATTCCAGGTTGACCAAGACCATTTCATTTCTGGCTGCCTTTTCGGCTGCCTTCACCTTATTTTTATTGTTCTACCAACGGTTCCTGCAAAAGAGAATTCAATTGCTTGGTAAGCGAGTGTGGATCAGCGGGCTGATTGGGATTGTTTTTAGCTTGATCACTTTTGCATTTACATTTAACCATGGCCCCCTTTATTTATCTAAAGTTGATATCAGCATCCTGACGGATTCCCGGTTAGGGTATGTCAGCACGAAACGGATTTTATCCAACGATAAGCCGGATTATCTAAACTTACGTTCGGACGCGTTTGGCGAATGGAACAACGTCAACGGCATTTTTATCCATCAGGGATCGGGGGTCGGACGTCTTGAATATGAGGGGTTTGGGTATGTTTTAGAGAACACATCCTATTCGTTCTTGTTCTATCCACAGCCTTCCCCCACATCTGGAAGCATTGAAATCAATGGGGTCATTCATGAAATTGAAATACCCTCGTCAGAAACAGATCCGGAGCCAGTCGCCCCCAAAATCCCTGTCAATTCACAACCTGCCGCTTCCTTGTTCTGGCGGATTTGGCTGGCTGCATTTCCATTTTTACATTGGCTTTTTCTATTAATCTACTTCTTTATTTCATCCCTATTGATCAGCGCTAATTCCAACCAAAAAGGAAACCTCATCATCTATCATATTGCTCACTTTGTTATGAGCTTCATGTTGATCACGGTCCTCCTGTTCCAAAATGAGTTCCTCAATTTCTATACATTCAAAATCCAATGGTTCGCCCTGGCAATCGCCGGTTTCATATTGGTCCCATTTCTTCTGAGCTGGTTGTTGAAAAAATATCCCAAAGGAAAGCTCCCCATTCTTGTAATCATTTTGCTGCTGGCCATCGGGCTGGGCGTCTACTGGTTGGTGATGGTCCCATCCGGTCAAATTTCGGATTTTGGTCGCTTTCACCGCTGGGGCTTGCAGTTAGCACAGGGTGAGCCCGGACTTCTAATTGACCGCTATTCTGTTTTTACGCGGTTTATTGGGTTAATGTATAAAATTTACCCGGGCGCTGAAATCATTGAAGGTCTGAACATTCTCTTTTCATTAGTGACCATGGCATCCATTTGGGGCATTGGCAAAGCACTGAAAGCAGAGCATGCTGGCATCATTGGCGCCTACCTCTTTGCCATTTTCCCATCACAAATCAGCCTGATGGGGTTTGTCTGCACGGATATCATCGCTGTTGGTCTATTGAGTTTGAGCGCTTTTCTGCTCGTCTATTCTAATAAAACGTCCAGGTACAAATATCTCATTTTTAGTGGATTAGCTTTTGGCTTCAGCGCAGCGCTGCGTTTACCCATGCTGATGTATGGATTGATATTTGTCATAGCCTTTATTAATCATCAGAAGTTCCAATGGAATAAAGTCTTACTGCTTAAGATCCTATTGATCCTGACCGGAACCGTTGGCGGTTTTTATCTTGTTCGCGGAATCACCAGTACGGTAAAAGTAGAGGACATGGTGATTGATGAGGGCCGGAATGTGATTTGGACACTCATCAATGGCTCAAACATTGAGGCGCTTGGGCGTAACAACAGGGCAGACCAGGTCCTGGTGTTGAGTTGGGATGCGGACGACGTCACCCGGAATGGGATCAAACTAGTAATTAATCGCCTGGTTGATGACCCGCTTGGTTTCCTATCGGTGCTTAAGCAAAAATTTGCCTATCAATTTGGCGATGGTACCTATGGGTCGAATATTGCGTTTCTGGATCTTGAGCATGACTACGAGACGTTCACAACCCGGTGGCCTTACGAGACTTATGCTGTCCGGACGGCTTATGGGCAATTGAGCCAATTTGCTTATTTGATCACCCTGGGTTTTGCATGCTTATTGCTGTTAAAACCCCTCAAACCTGATCATAAGCTGGGGATTATTTTAAGTATTACAGTTATCGCTTCTGCGCTCTTCGTTTATTCATTTTTTGAGGTGCAGCCGAGGTATCAGCGTCCGATTATCCCCTTTATTATCCTTTTAGCTGCTTTGTCGTTCGATTCAGTTCTTAAACCCCAGCGCAATAAAAAAGAAGGTGCGTGAGGTTTTTCACGCACCTTTATGCTTCAATAAATTAGAGCAATCCAACCCGTTCGTTGAATTCTTCGATCTTGGCATCTATTTCCGGGATCTGCCCCTGGAGTTCCGTCCAGTAATCCCGCTGGTACCACTGCGCCTGGATCTCTTCATAGGTCTTGCCCTGCTGTTCAACCCAGGTGAAGTACTTGAGGTTATGAATGCGTTTCTTGCCTTCATAGGTCAGGTCTTCAAGGTAGTCGGTTGCAAGCCCTTTGAGCCAGCGAGCATCGTCCACTGCCGCTGCTTTTTCTGAATAGGCACCCATCTCAGCATGCATCTCGCGCAAGCGGCTCTGGTACAGCTCCATTGAATCCGTCAGGACGGTCAGGACAATATCATTTTCGGAGAGCTCCTGGTACTTGGCAACTTTAATGGCGGAGAGTACGTTGGAGATTCCGGAGAAACCGAGCAAATTCAGGTTTTCCACAACTTCAACCGGTACGCCTGATTTAACAAGGTGTGCATGGCCTTCAGGCTCATTGAAAAGCCGAGCCAGGTTAACCACAGCGTTGTCATCAATACCCACGATGAAATCTGTATTGCTAGCATGGTGAATCCATGGCACATGTTTATCGCCAATCCCCTCAATCCGGTGCGCACCAAAGCCATTCAGCAGTAAAGTCGGGCACTGGACAGCCTCAGAAGCGATCACGTGACTTCCCGGGAAGGCTTGTTTCATATAATCACCGCTGGCGATGGTGCCAGCAGATCCCGTTGCAGAAGCCATCCCCCAATAGGTGTCTTTAGGTCCTGCTAATTGCTTGACAAGGGATTCAAAAGCATGCCCGGTCAGGTAGTAATGCCAGAGGTAATTCCCGAACTCGTCAAACTGGTTGAAGATCATCAAATCCTCACCGGATTTGCGCAGTTCCCAGCACTTATCAAAGATTTCTTTGACATTGGATTCAGAGCCCGGTGTTTTGATGGTTTCACCAGCAATGCTGGCAAGCCAATCAAATCTTTCCTGGCTCATTTCTTCTGGCAAAATGGCGATGGATTCACAGGCCAGCAGGGCTGAGTCATATGCACCACCCCGGCAGTAGTTGCCGGTTGATGGCCAAACCGCTTTTTGCTGGGTGGGGTCAAACTGGCCTGTCACCAATCTCGGTGCCAGGCAGCCAAAGGCCGCACCAACTTTATGCGCACCCGTTGGGAACCATTTCCCGACCAGGGCAATGATCCGGGCAGGTGTTCCCGTCAGGCTTTGGGGAAATTCCATATAGTTCAACCCGCCAAATAAACCGCCGCTGGGTTTGGGTTCATTATGCCAAGTGATCCTGAACAGGTTTCGGGGATGCAGGTCCCACAAGCCGATACCTTTCAACTCTTCTTTGATCTTGTCCGGCACCCGGCTTGGGTCAAGCATTTGCTCAAAGGTGGGGATGATGATATTGCGCTCTCGCACGCGTTTGATTGTGCGTTCCAGGCGATCTGGATAAACTGTTAAATCAATATTAGCCATTATTTTGTAGTCTCCTTATTAATTGACAGACAATAATTCATGAGTGATATCCCTGTTACGGGTTTGATAAATAAATGGTCCCGGGTTATCCAGCATTCTCAGGATCTTGCGGGCTCTCAGCCACAATATACAGCGGACGTCCCTTGGCTTCATCATAAATTCGTCCGATGTATTCGCCAATGATACCCAGGCTGATCAACTGCACGCCGCCCAGGAACAAAACAATAATGATGGTTGTCGCCTGGCCAAGCAGGGCTGTTCCGGTGGTTAACCGTAAAATGGCAACCACCGGGATGGCGATCACGCTCAGACCGGCAGCAATAAAACCAATGAATGTTGCAAGCTGAAGCGGAAAATAAGAAAAACTGGTAACCGCGTTCAGGGCAAGCTTGATCATCTTCTTGAGGGGATACTTGGTCTCACCGGCAAAACGTGGTTTACGCCTATAGTTAACACCAATTTGCTTGTACCCGACCCAGGCAGACATGCCGCGCAAAAAGCGGTGTTTTTCCCGCATTTGCTTCATGACAGCCACAACTTTTTTATCCATCAGTCGAAAATCACCCGTATCCAGGGGGATATCCACATCGGTGATACGGTAGATAAAACGGTAGAAGAGTGAAGCGGTCGTTTTCTTGAACCAGGATTCACCAGCTCGCTCTTCCCGCACAGCGTATACAACTTCATAGCCTTCCCGCCATTTTGCAATCAGGTCGAGGATCACTTCAGGCGGATCCTGAAGGTCAGCGTCGATGATCACAACGGCGTCCCCACGGCTGTAGTCTATTCCCGCTGTGACTGCGATTTGATGCCCAAAATTACGGGCAAAAATAACCGGGCGGACTCTTTCATCGGACTCAGCAAGCTCGCGAATGCCGTCTGTTGAACCATCCGTTGAGCCGTCATCAACCAGGATCAATTCCCAGGGTTCTCCGGTTTGCTCCATCACCTCCATCACCCGCGGGTAAAGTTCGGGAATATTCTCAAATTCATTAAAAATTGGCGCGATGATGGAAAAGGTTGGATTTTTCATTTAAGCACCTTCTTTACAGCAGCCAGGGTCGGTTCAATGATGGGCGCTTGCGGGACGGCTTGCATGGCCGCCTTGACATCCTTCAGACCGCTGCCGGTAGATAGGACCAACACCGGGTCATCCGGTTTAATGATGTCTTCTTCGACAGCTTTGACCAAACCCGCGTAAGCGGTTGCTGCAGCAGGTTCGGCAAAGATACCCACTCTGCCCAGCTCAGCAATGGCATTGAGGATATTCTCATCGGGCACCGTAATATAGGTGCCGCCTGTTTCGCGGGCAGCACGCACCGCGCGCACCCCATCCCGGGGCAAATCCACCGAAATGCTGTCCGCAAGCGTGGTCGCCTGGACGGGTTTGATTTCCTCACCGCCCTGGTGAAAAGTGTTGGCAATTGCAGCCGAACCCTCGGATTGAACACCGATGATACGCGGCATCTTCGAAAGCCAACCTAACGCCGCCAGGTCTTTAAATCCTTTATGGACGCCTGAAATGATATTGCCGTCACCCACAGAGATGAAGACCGTTAACGGTTTATTTCCCTCAGGCATGCGCCGAATGACCTGCTCCCAAATCTCAAAGGCAGCGGTTTTCTTCCCTTCTGCCGTGAACGGGTTGAAACCGGTATTGCGGTTGTACCAGCCAAAATTATGGGTCGCTTCGATGCTCAGGTCAAAAGCCTGGTCATAGTTGCCGTCGACCAGCAGGACGGTCGCCCCAAAAACGATCAGCTGAGCAATCTTGGCTGGCGGCGCTGTTTTAGGTGCAAAGATCACTGCTTTCGCACCCACTGCCGCGGCCATGCCTGCCAGGGCAGCGCCGGCGTTGCCTGTCGACGCTGCCACGGTCACCTCTGCGCCAATTTGCAGGGCGCGAGCCACAACAATCGCACTGGCCCTGTCTTTAAATGATGCCGTTGGGTTGGGGCTTTCATCCTTAACCCATAAATCCTGAATGCCTAATTTTTGTGCTAAGCGTGTGGGTTTATAAACAGGCGTCCATCCCGCACGATGCAGGGGTGTTCCAAAACCACCCGGCGCTTTGACAGGCAGAAGGTTGATATATCGCCACAGGCTTGCCTCAGGCAGTTCCGTAAATTTATCCGGTGAAAGTTCTTTCTTGAGTGATTCATAATCAAGGATCACATTCAGATTGCCGCCATCTTTTGGGCAAGTATAGGTAACATCTTCGGGTCCATATTCAGAACCGCAGAGCGAACAGGTAAAGTGTGAAAAATAATGTTTCATAGATCAATCCAGTCATAACGAAAGGATAATTATTGAAGAAAGGGCTGCTATTACAAAATAACAGCCCTTTATAAATTGACTAAGGTACGATCCAGGTGCCGGTTTCGCCTTTAAGGGCATCACCGATATGCTCGGGGTCAGTAATCAAGGCTTTCTTACCACCATTTTCCAGGAATTTAATGATCGCCTGGACTTTGGGCAGCATGCTGCCGGGAGCAAAGTGGCCTTCAGCAATGTACTGTTTGGCTTCCGCCACAGTCATTTGATCCAGCCATTTTTGATCTGGCTTATTGAAATTGATTGCAACTTTTTCAACGGCCGTGCTGATCACGAATAGATCGGCATCGATCTCCTTGGCCAGCAGTGAAGAACCAAAATCTTTATCGATCACAGCTTCCACACCTGTCAGGGTGCCATCTTCAAGTTGGATCACGGGAATTCCGCCCCCGCCGACACCAACCACCGTCATTCCGGCATCGATCAATGCACGCATGGCATTTGCTTCAACGATATCAACCGGTAAAGGTGAAGGCACGACACGTCGCCAACCACGACCGGCATCTTCAACCACTGTCCAACCGTCACGATCCTGGCGTGTTTTGGCTTCGGGTTCGTCCATGAATGATCCGATTGGTTTTGTTGGATGCTCAAAAGCGGGGTCATTTTTATCCACAATGGTCTGTGTCACAACGGTCGCGGCGTCTTTCCTGATCCCACGTTTTTTGAATTCATTATGAAGCGCCATCTGGAACATATAACCGATAGCTCCCTGGGTGTCAGCACCGCAGAAATCCAGGGGTACTTCGTGAAGAACATCTTTGGCAAGTTCCGACCGCCTCAGAATGAAACCCACCTGGGGACCATTCCCATGGGTGACAACCACATCCCAGCCCATTTCGATCATATCAACAATGTGGGACATCGTATCCTTAGCACAGTTGTATTGATCCTGTACAGTTTGATGGGCTTTATCTTTAATTAATGCGTTGCCGCCCACGGCAACGACCGCAGTACCTTTCTTTTCCATACGAGTAAATACTCCTTTTAGTTTTATTCTTGATTTAGGCCATGGTCAGTGCCATGACGGCTTTTTGAGCGTGCAGCCGGTTCTCGGCTTCATCATAAACAACGGAATGATGTCCGTCGATAACGGCATCGGTCACTTCAATGTTCCGATCGGCCGGCAGCGGGTGCATGTAAAGGGCATCATCTTTTGCCAGCGCCATCTTGCGTTCGTCCGTGATCCAGCTTTCGTACTTCTGGGTCACTTTCTTGATCTCATCAGGATCGCTGGTTGTCACCAACGGTCCCCAGGATTTTGCATAAACGATATCGGCATCTTTGAAACCCTCTTCCATGCTGTTCACGACCTCAAAACCGGTTTTGTATTTTCGAGCCTGTTCACGAGCTTGATCCATGATCTCTGGCATTAATTCGAATTCTGGGGGATGTGCCAATGTGACATCCAGACCAAAGCGGGGCATCTGCAGGATCAGGGACTGGGGCACAGAAATGGGTTTGGCATAAGAAGCAGCATAAGCCCAGGAAACAACGATCTTTTTACGTCGGAGGTCCCGGCCTTTCTTCTCCCAGATGGTCATCAGGTCTGCTAAACACTGGTGAGGATGGTAGATATCGCACTGCATGTTCAGGACAGGCGACCGGGATGCGCCAGCAACCAGGTTCAGGTAGCGGTTGCCGACTCCCCAGTCACAGTGACGGATGGCAATCCCATCGAAGTACCGGCCGAGAATCTCGCCGATCTCTTTTTCGGTATCACCGTGGGAAATCTGGGTTGATTTTGATTCGATAAAAGCCGCATGCCCGCCAAGCTGCGCCATACCTGCTTCAAAACTGCAGCGGGTGCGGGTGCTCGAGAAGAAGAACAGCATCCCGAGGACCTTGTCCCGCAGGTAAGCATGGGGTTGCCCCAGGGCACGCTTCATCTTGAGATCAAACGCTACATCCAGTACGGTTTCAACTTCTTCCTTGCTGAAGTCCAAATCGCTGATTAAATCTCGTCCACGTAAATCTGTAATCATCATTAATCTCCTTTTGAATTCCAGGATGCTGCTCATTTATCAAAATCAACAGCATCCTTGGAAAAATTCATCATACCTATTCCATAGCACCCAGGATCAGCGCCAGAAGTGCCATGCGCATCACAACACCATTGAAGGCTTCCTGCCAGTAGCGGGACCACTTGGTGATATCGACATCTGGCGGAATCTCATCCATGCGGGGCAGCGAATGCAGCAGGATCGCATCGGACTTCGCTTTGTTCGCCAGAAGTTCACGTGTGATCTTGTAGTTGGAGGGTGTCAAGCCCACATCACCGGAACGCTCATCTCGCGATTTGGTATAGTCAGGCTGAACAACCGGTTCAACCAGGATCACATCCGCTTCAGTAATTGCCTGTTCGACATGTTCTACTTCTTTATAATCGAGGCTGTATTGATCGAGTTCCTTTTTCATTTCATCGGTCAGGGAAAGATCGGGTGGGGAAACAAAGGTGATGGGGCAGTCAAACTGAGTCAGACCATAGGCCAGGGAATGCATGGTGCGCATGCGCATGTCCCCAACCGCCAGCCACTTCAAGCCGTCAATATGACCTTTCTCACGCAGGACGGTGTAAAGATCAGTCAGGATTTGAGTTGGGTGTTCACCCCAACCGTCACCGCCGTTGATCACGGGGATGCTGGCCCATTTAGCAGCCTCGTGGGGCGCGCCTTGCTGAAAGTGGCGCATGACGATCGCATCGCCGTAGAATTCCAGCATTTTGACGGTGTCTTTGATCGATTCCTGGTAGAAATCGCCAGCGCGGGTCATCTTGGCATCAGCAAAACCTGTCACCTGCCCACCCAGGCGGATCATGGCGGCTTCGTGCGCCAAACGGGTGCGAGTGCTGGGCTGATAGAAAGCAGTCACCAGGGTCTTCTCTTTTAAGAGATCGGTATTCTGGCGGTTCCGAGCAATCGGCTCCAGTTCCTCAGCAATTTCAAATACGCGGAAAAATTCGTTCCGCTCGAAGTCTTTCAGTGAAAGAATGTCACGACCTAAAAAGCTACGCATGTTCATTTACTCCTTTTAATAAGTAATTTGATTTTTCAAATGGGGTGTCATGAGCTGACACCGCCTATTTTCCGAATAATGTGCAGGCGGAAGTAGCCTGGCAGGAAATAGCTGTGGGAATAATCGATGGGCTTTCCTTCCTCGTTAAACAGTAACGCATTCAAGAGCAGCATGGTATCACCGCGCTGAACATTGAGCGCTTTAGCAACATCAACCGGGGCATTGATGGCGCTGATCTCGGTTTTGGAAAGAGATAGCGCTGGTTTACCCGTATTGATCAATAAATCAAGGACTGATCCACTGAACTGCTGATCAAGATCTTGTGGATCCAGGATATTTTCGGGCAAGATATCAACAAGGTATGCCACCGGTGCATCTTGCGTAAGGATAACCCGCCGGATATCGAGGATGGGGTCACCTTGTGTCAGGTTCAATTTCGCGGCAATTTTTTCATTGGCTTCAAGATGGGAGACTTGAAAATCGCCCATGGTAACCTGCAGTCCTGCCTTCTCTGCCTGTGTTTCAATACTCTCCAATACTTCCAATCCGGATTCGATTAGCTGTGTCGGCCCAACAATAAAAGTCCCCAACCCCTGCTGTCGTTTAAGCAAGCCCTGGCTTTCAAACGTCCGCATCGCTTCCCGTAACGTTGCCCGGGACACGCCTAATTCTTCCGCCAGCTTTGGTTCAGATGGCAGTTTTGTACCCTTAGGTGCGTTTTGGATCAGATCGCTTAGGTCGCTTTGTAATCTTTGATAGGTTGAGAGGTCATTCTCTGTCATTCAAACTTTCCTCTTTAGGCAGAATAAAAAAAGATGTTGATTTGTCTGCCTTTTTATCCATTGAGTAAACGTTTCGCTGCCTGGTTGTGAACCCTGACAAGGTCTGGAACATTTACTGCTGCCATTTGGCCATCTTTGACGACGACATTACCGCCAACAATATTCAGGTCCACCTTTTGTGGTGCACAAAATAACGCGGCTGCGACCGGGTCATGCAGGGCACCGGCGTAATCCAACCGGTTGAGATTGATCGCAAACAAATCTGCGCATTTGCCTACTTCAAGGGAGCCAATATCCTCCCGCCCTAAAACAGCAGCGCCACCCCGTGTTGCCATCTCAAGGGCTTGACGGGCACTCATCAATGGGGGCGCGTCTTCGCCAGAACGAGATGCCCCTTTTATCCCAGCGCCAAGCCTTGATATCAACATCGCCTGCCGTGCTTCAGCCAGCAGGTGGGAGCTATCATTACTGGCGGAACCGTCCACGCCGATCCCAACATTGACACCCATTGTGAGCATTTCCAGGATAGGCGCAATACCGGAAGCAAGGCGCATGTTGGAACTTGGACAGTGCGCCACACCGCAGCCGGTATGGGCATAGAGTTCAATCTCGTCATGTTTGACATGCACGCTGTGCGCAAACCAGACATCATCTCCAATCCAATCCACTTCCTGCATATAAGCTACGGGTTTATGCCCAAACATCTCCAGGCAAAAATCTTCCTCATCCTGGGTTTCTGCCAGGTGCGTATGTAATTGCACACCATATTCACGAGCTAAAACAGCGGATTGGCGCATCAGTTCGGTTGTGACACTAAAGGGGGAGCACGGCGCCAGCACGATCTGCACCATAGAACCCGGTGCCGGGTCGTGATACGTTTCGATCAGGCGCTGGCTGTCTTTGAGGATCTCTTCTTCGGAGTCCACCACACTGTCCGGCGGCAGACCACCCTTGGATTCACCCAGACTCATCGATCCGCGCGAAGCATGTAAGCGCAGCCCAACCTGGGACGCCGCTTCGATCTCGTCATCCAGCCGGGAGCCGTTGGGGAACAGGTACAGGTGGTCCGAGGCTGTTGTGCAGCCTGAAAGGGCCAGTTCCGACAGCGCCGTCTGGGTTGAGATGCGGATGTCTTCTGGCGTTAGCCGTGCCCAGATCGGGTACAACGTCACAAGCCAGTTGAACAGGTTAGCGTTCTGCGCTTTGGGGACTGCACGTGTCAGGGTTTGGTAAAAATGATGGTGGGTGTTGATCAAACCGGGGAAGACGATGTGATCCTTGAGATCCAGGACTTCATCTGCTTCAAAGGGCATACTTTCACGATCGCCGATCGCTTCAATCATGCCATTCTTGATCAGCAGGTTGGTGTCCTGAAGTTCCAGGCGCTGACCGTCCATGGTGACCAGCACAGATATATTTTTGAGAAGTAAGGAAGTCATTGCGCTCCGCCTGATGGTGAGTTTGTCAGACATATTAAGTTTATCTGCAAATGCATTAACTGTCAATTGTCTGACAAACGTAAAAGGGCTATACTTCCAATCGAATTGAAATTAATTTACGCAAAACGATAAATGACCCTTTTTACGGAGAAGTTTGTTCAAACTTGAGCGGTGTTGCTTAATCCATCAAACTCAACCCCCGCTTTTCTGGCTGCCTTGTTTCGCCGCCCGCGTTCGTTAGCGGAAAGCAATTGTTTGCGGATACGATAATTGAGCGGCGTAACTTCCAGGAGCTCATCCTTGCCCAGATACTCAATGGCTTCTTCAAGGCTCATATGCCTGGGGGTCGTCAGTCGTATTTCTTTATCTGCATTGGCTGCTCGCATATTGGTGAGCTCTTTTTTCTTGCAGACATTAATATCCAGATCCCCGGGACGCTGATGTTGCCCGACCACCATACCGGCATAAACAGGTGTGCCTGCCCCAAAGAACAAAGTCCCCCGTTCTTCAGCATTCTTCAAGCCAAATGTGGTTGTTGGACCGGTCTCAAAAGCTACAAGTGAGCCGAATCCGCGTTCACCAATTTCCCCTGCATGCGGTAAATAGCCATGAAAGAGTGTATGAATGACACCATCGCCGCGCGTGGCAGAAAGAAAGTGTGATCGAAAGCCCAGTAAACCACGAGTTGGCACCAGGAATTCTAAACGCACATTGTTTTCAGTGGTGTTAACCATGTTCTTCATGACACCATAGCGTGAACCCAACATCTCAATGACCACGCCAACTGTGTCCGGGCTGGTCTCAATGTACACATCCTCGAAAGGCTCCAACGTTTTACCCTTATCATCCTGCTTCAGGATCACATCTGGCCTCGACACCTGGAATTCATATCCTTCCCGACGTAAGGTTTCAATCAGGATAGCCAGATGCAGCTCTCCCCTGCCGGAAACCAGGAAAGTGTCGGGGCTATCGCCTTCAGCCACTTTTAAGGCGACGTTGGTGCGCAGTTCATCGAAGAGACGCTGGCGTAATTTTCGGGAGGTGCTCCATTGGCCCTCTCGCCCGGAAAAAGGTGACGTATTGACGCCAAATGTCATATGAACGGTAGGTTCTTCAACGTGGATGGTTGGTAAAGCTTGAGGGTGCTCCGGATCGGCCAGCGTCTCGCCAATGGCAATCCCTTCCAACCCTGCCAGGGCGACGATATCCCCTGCCCGAGCCGAATCAACTTCGACTTGGGCCAGTCCTTCAAAGATGTTTAGGTAACGGACACTTTCAGGCAAAATTTCACCATTAACGCGGATGCGGGCCAATGGCATTCCGACTTGCATTTGACCGGCATGGATTCGACCAATCGCTGTAACGCCGCGGTATTTATCGTAACCCAGATTGGTAACCAACATTTTCAGAGGCGCATCTAGTTCCACTTGGGGACAGGGAATATGCGTTAAGATGGCTTCAAAGAGAGGCTGCAGATCTGGACCCAAATCCGGATTTCGACTGGCCTGGGCGCTGACGGCATTGGTGTAAACCACCGGGAAATAAGCCTGCTGCTCACTGGCACCCAACTCGATAAATAAATCAAAGGTTTGGTTGAGCACTCGCTCCGGATCGGCGCCATTGCGATCAACTTTATTAATAACGACAATCGCGCGGTGATTCATTTCGAGGGCTTTCTTGAGCACAAAACGCGTCTGTGGCATCGGGCCTTCGGCTGCATCCACTAACAACAGCACGCCATCGACCATATTCATGACCCGTTCCACTTCTCCGCCAAAATCAGCATGCCCGGGTGTATCGACGATGTTGATTTTTACTTTTTGTTCCTTTTCTTGATCCCATATTTCGATAGCGGTGTTCTTGGCTAAAATAGTGATGCCGCGTTCACGCTCTAAATCATTCGAGTCCATTACACGTTCAGCCACGTGTTGATTCGCGCGAAAAACATTGGCCTGCTTGAGCAAGCCATCTACCAGTGTGGTTTTGCCATGGTCGACGTGAGCGATGATGGCTATATTTCTTAGATCCGTTCGTTCTGTAAGCATAAGTCTGAAAGTTCCAGTTCATGAGAATATTGGTTTGTTACATAAAAAAGCACCGGCCAATCAGGCCGACGCTATCCTGCAGGGATATAATCCTATCCGACTGGATCGATTTTGGATAGTGGCAAGTTGAAAGTTGTCTGGGCAAACTTAAAATGTCTTAAGTAAAAATTGAATAGGTTTTACTCAAAATAAATATTTTATCGGTAGGAATTATTGTAGATTTAAACCTGACCAGATGGGAAATTTTCAAGCTTGCTGGTGTTCTGTTTGATCCTGGGATTGGGAATCATGTTGAAAGTCATTGTGGATGAAACTATATAGCAGGATTAATGATCTTCATCTAAATCCGGAAACACATCCACCGGGTTCACGTGCCACAAGGCACTTCCTAACCCAACCGCGATCACACCAACTTCCATCATGGTGGTCACTTGCCAGTTTTCATAGATACCACCGTTGGCGATCACAGGAATCCTCCTGCTAACCAATTTTTGCGCTGCGCTCAACAATTGTGGAAAGATCGCAGGTCCGTAAAGCCTGCCGGTGACAAGGCTGCCATCCCGATTGGGCAGTGTACCGCGCGGCTCAACCAGGTGCACTGCTGCTGGGGCTTGCTCGAGCAGCGCTTCTCCCAGTACGGGTACCTGCTCCGGACTGAGGCACACAACCACGGGCAGTTCACCAAAAGCAGCTTCCAGGATAGGCGGAATTTCATCGGGGGTGCAGCCCGGGGGCAGCCCTAGTTCCACCGCCATGATATTTTCCAGCTCTTCAAGCTTACGGATCATTTCTGCCAGCGACCCGGGGCTTTCCACCAATAAATGGACAATAACCGGCAGCGGTGCACCGGCCCAGCGATGTCGTAACTGGCGAATGACCCGGCTGATACCGGGGTTCCCCAAACCGGTGTGCATCAGGAAGCCGCCGCTGAAGGGGATGCAGGCACGATTCCCGGCAGGCGTTCTTGGCAGGCGGCTGAAGGGATTGGTAATGAATGCTCCCAGTTGGTCCAGGTAAGGCATGGTATGCGGGTCTGGATAGAATCCCAGCACCCCGCTGGCATTCACAAAAGGTTTTTCCAGGAAAAGGTCTCGCTTTCGGAGGGATGCCGCATCATCAAGCCACATTCAGCACCTCCGCCAGGTCAAATTCTGGACCATCCTTGCATACCAGCCGCCAGCCTTTCGTGGTTTTAACCCCACAAACCCCACATGTTCCCAAACCGCGGCAGGGCATGCCACTCCGGATCAATACCTGCCCCTCAAAAGCTAAACCAGGCTGGCCGATCCTTTCAAATAATTCATCAAGAGCCTCACGCTCGATATCAACCGCCAGGAAATCCAACCAATCGAAGTTTTCTTCCAAAGCAGATTGAGGGACAATTTCAACCCATGAGGGTATAAAATCGAGGTATGCATCTCTTTGTTCAGAATCGAGGAAAAGGGTCAGGGAAGCATTCTGTGTCAGGGTGTCATTGACAACCGTGAGCAAACGAAGGGGAGACACTCCAAATGGGAGTAATCCAATCCGCCGAACCGTTGACGGCAGTTCAAAGCCGCGTCCCTGAGGGGGTAAGTATTGAATCCTGTCACCGGGGTACCAGTCACCGGGAATGGGTGTAAGAGTCAAAACGCCATCATCACCCAAGACAGGGAAAAGGTTGGTTACCAGGATATCCGGCTTATCCGAGCTCCTTTGGCAAGGGAGGTATTGTCCCGGTTGGGGCCAATGTTTTTCGGGGATATTGATTATCCCTGCCCGGATGGGTCCAATTTGGGTGAGTTCAAGAAGTCTTGAGATCATTTTCTTAATTCGGTATTTTCTTCATCAAGAGACCAGTTAATTGGGTTTGCCTCAATATATTCGTGCACCTTTTGGTAATCACATTCATCATGGATGACGTGCTCGTAATAATTCCGCTGCCAGATCTTTTCTTGTAGATACAGACCTGAATCATGGACTCGTTTTGTGACAGCAGATTTGAAAGAACCGACAATGGTGCCTATAGGTTGAATTTTTGTTGGCTCAGGGGGTAGGGGCTCAGCTTGTCTTGGTGACCTCGACACTTCGTGCCTTGCCTCTACGATATCACCAACGATATCTTGAATAACTATGATGCCGTGAAAATGGTTAGGCATCACGACGTAGGCATCAACATCAACATATGGAAAATGTAAGGGAATTTCTTGCCGTACTTCTTCAACAATCATCCCGGCTGGAAATAATTCCACATTCCCTTCACCAATTTTTCCGAAAATATTCTTCCTCTGATGGCTGACAACCGTCACAAAATAATAACCCGCCCACGAATAATTATAATTTTCTAATCGAATGGACTTTCGTAATTGATTAAATTTCGTATTCATGCTATCTCATGATTTTGGGGTGTCAAAGACTTACAAACTAAACCGACTCTCTAATTCCTGCTCCAGTTCCGCAAGAATCCTTGAAATCGTTGGGATGGCATCTTCCTGGGGGACGATTTGCCTTTCCGTTTCATCCCGGCGTTTGAATTCAAACCCGCCGTTCTGCAGCGAACGGGCTGACACCGTCACCCTCAACGGCAGGCCGATCAGGTCAGCATCGTTGAATTTAACCCCTGCCCGCTCATCACGGTCATCATACAGCGGTTCCAACCCGGCATTCTTCAAATCAGCGTAAAGCTTTTCTGCAGCTTCTTCCGCTGTTCCATCCTTGCCTGGTAACACAACCAGATGCACCGGGTAAGGTGCCAGGCTGACCGGCCAGATCAACCCATAATCATCATGATATTCTTCTGCAACACATGCCAGCAAACGGCCCACACCAATCCCGTAGGATCCCATTACGATCGGTTGAGATTTGCCTTCTTCATCCAGGTAGGTTGCGCCCAGGGCTTCGGTATAACGTGTGCCCAGTTTAAAGATGTTACCGACTTCCACTCCGCGTTTGGATTCTAATTTTCCACCGCATTTAGGACAGGGCATACCGTCTTCCACCAGAACAATATCGGCCACAACATCCGGCTCATAATCACGCCCGACGTTGGTGTTCATCAAGTGGTAACCCACCTCGTTTGCACCAGCCACTAAATTTGTCGATTTTGGCAGCAGGTCATCAACTATGACCAGCACAGCTTTGCGGTCAATCCCGATGGGTGAGGCATAGCCCGGGGTTGCTCCAACCGCAAGGATTTCATCATCCCGTGCGGGGCGTAAATTGGAAACCGTCCCTCTGCCGGCTGTTCCAACGGCATTTACCAGCTTGGTTTCATTGAGTGTCATATCTCCCTGCAAGACAGCAAAGACCAGTAAGGTCTGCTCGGAGTTGGAAAGCTCAGCGATGTAGAAAACAGCTTTAGCTGTTTTTGATGCAGGGATGTTCAGGAAAGCGGATAAATCCGCAATGGTTGAGACACCGGGCGTTGCAACTTTCACGACCGGTTTTTGAGTTTCTTGTGCTGGTTCGGGTTTTTGAAATGCTGCAACCTGGCGGTTGGCAGCATAATCACAGGATTCGCAGAACATCAGCGTATCTTCCCCAACCGGTGTCAGGACCATGAATTCATGGGCTTCTTTGCCCCCCATCATGCCGGTATCCGATCCAACCGCACTCACCGGCAGCCCGCAGCGATTGAAGATCCGGAAATAAGATTTGTAATGCGCATCGTACTGCTCGTCCAGTCCTGCCCAGTCTCGGTCCAGGCTGTAGCTGTCCAGCATGGTGAACTCCCGCACACGGATCAAACCAGCGCGCGGTCGCGGGTCATCACGAAATTTGGTCTGGATATGGTAGATCAATTGGGGCAGCTGCCTGTAAGACTGGATCTCTCGCCGGGCAAGGTCTGTCACCACTTCTTCATGGGTCATAGCCAGCACCATCTCATGCCCAGTCCGGTCTTTGAAGCGCGCCATCTCCTGGCCAATCTGCGACCAGCGCCCTGTTTCCTGCCAAACATCCGCCGGATGTACGACCGGCATGGTCAGCTCCTGTCCGCCGATCGCGTTGATCTCCTCCCGCATGATGTCTTCGATGTGATTCATAGCCCGCCGCGCCAGCGGCAGATATGTGAATATCCCAGCCCCTAACTGGCGGATAAAACCCGCCCTGAGCAGCAGTTGGTGGCTTGAAATCTCCGCTTCGGTAGGTTCTTCCCTGAGTGTTGTGGAAAATAACCGTGACATCCGCATAGATTATTCCTCGCTCTTTTGCACTTGCAGCGCTTCCACATTCTTTTCTTTAGCGGGGCTCGGTAGATCAGAAAGATCCACGCGCTCTTCCATGGTGACCTGTCCTCTCAAGTATGCGCCTTCTTCAGTAGCAAATGACTGCACGGTCACATCGCCGTAGACGCGTCCCGTCGACCGGATCTCCAATTTCACCGCCTGGATCTTGCCATTGACTGCCCCAGCGACAATAACGCTATCGGCTTTGACAACTTCGCATGTCACCCGGCCTGTTTCCCCTACGATCACCATCCCCCGGACGGCAATTTCACCTTCCAGAGCTCCTTCGATCCTGACGCCGCCTTTGCCGCGCAGGTCACCCTTCCAGCTAATACCAGGCCCCAAAACGGTCGTCACGCGTTCAACAGCGGCAGAGGGAGTAAATGATGCGGTAGATTTCTTCTTTCCGAATAACATGGAAATTTGCCTTTCTTTTTTCTATCCAGGGTAATCCCCCTGGCAGTTATTGACTTTAATACCTGGGCGGCCAGATCGTCCCTGCGGGAACCACACCCCCATCAGGAACATCCGATTTGACGGTTGCACCGTTCCCGATGCGCACCTGCTGACCTACCTGCACACCGAGGTTGACCGTGGCACGCATACCGATCAAGGTCCCTTCCCCCACCGATACACCGCCTGCCAATGTGGCACCGGGTGAAAGGTTAACATACGGGGCAAGCTGGCAGTCATGTGAGATGATCACACCTGTGTTGATAATGCAGCCAAAGCTTACCTGTACATGGGTGCCAACGTAGGTAAATGGGAATACCTGAACCGCATCATCCAATTCAGCACTGTCTTCCAGGAAAGCTGTTGGATGGATAACTGATGGACAGTAAAATCCAGCAGATGCTAAGCGTTCGTAAACATTTAATCGGGAAGAAGGATCGCTGATCCCACCGATCCCGTTGATTGCGAGCCTGATACCTTTTTCAGCCAGGTCTGGCAGGTATTCGAGCCCGCCCAGGACCTTCATCCCCATCACTTCATCGCCAGCCCGAAAACCGTCATCCAGGTAACCGTGAATATCATACTTTCCCAGTTTTTCAACCAGGGCAGCGATGGAACGGCCGTGACCGCCCACACCGTAGATCACGAGGCGGTTCTCTCCTGCAGGAGGCGGCGCGATTTTGCGAGCGGTTTTCTTCGAAAGCTGCTCACGCACCATGTCAGAGGTGACCATTGGACCGCGCGGCAGGTCATCCAGGTTCAGGCCTAATTCTTCAGCCAATGCCCGGGCTGGTGCAGTGATCCGCAGCCCTTCAGGCTGAAGATTTTCCTGTAATTGCTTTTCAACTTTTGCCCAGGGTGGAAGGGTGTGATCCTTCGCATCGGGTGTATCGCCAATATAAGCCAAAACATCCCCAGCATGCAGCGTATCCCCAACTTTAAAACGAAGCCCAACCAGGAAACCTTCATCTGGCGCTAAAACTTCGCCTGTCGACTTGGTCGTCTCAATCACTGCAATACCCTGGTCCTGATCCACCTTTTCACCTTCCAACACTTCCAGCGAGGAAAGCAGCGCTTCCGGTTCGTTGGGATTAAGCAAGGGTACTTTTATCGGGAAGAGTTTTGCCATTATTTTCCTACCATTTCCTTGACCCGGGTGATGATATCCTTCACACCGGGCAGACAACCGGATTCCAGGTCAGGGGCTGCTGGGATGACCGATTCCCTGGCCCCCAGGCGTGAAGTCATCTTCAAACCAGCACCCAGAGCTTCAGATGTCCTGGCCAGCACCTCTGCCCCCCATCCCATTGAGAGCGTACCTTCTTCCACTGCCAGCAACTTTGATGTTCGGCTGACAGAATCAAACAGCGGTTCAAGTTCAAATGGCGCTAATCGTGTGGGAACCAAAAGTTCACAGAAAATTTCATGTTCATAAGCCAATTGATGCATGGCCTCCAGCGCCAGGTGGGCCATATAACCATATGCCGTAACGGTCAGCGATGCTTTCGGTGCGGATTGGATCGCAAAATGGGTGATAGGAGACCGCAAATTGCCAGGGATATCATAGGTTCTGACATCGAATTCCTCAAGATCAGCAAGCGTTAGCAATTTCAACAGGTACTGCAGTTTATTCTCGACAAAGAACACCGGAGTGCTAAAGTCTGTAATCGCATCATACAAGAGCTTGCCGGGTCCACCCAGCTCGTTTTCTCCCAAAATGTGGGATGGTGCTAGCACTGTCAGCCCGGGTATGCCAAGGAAGAGCTTTTCCAGGGTCTGGCTGTGGGTTGGTCCATAACCGCGCCTGCCGCCCATCGGCGTCCGGATCACGACGGGGGTATCGGTTTGATAGACCTCGCTGAACTTGGCGATATGATTGATGACCTGGTCAGCGATCAGGGTGCTAAAATCACCGAACATGATCTCCGCCACGGGATGCATGCCCCGCAGTGCCAATCCACCGGCAATCCCGGCGATCGCCGCTTCAGAGATTGGAGTGGTCAGTACACGGTCTGGAAATTGGGTGGAAAGCCCTTTGGTCACTTTGAACGCGCCGCCGTACGGATCCAGGATATCTTCTCCTAAAAGAATCGCCCGCATGTCATCCTGGAAGGCGCGCTGTAACCCCAGGTTAAGGGAATCGAGGACGGTGAGCGATTTTTCGCTTTTCATGCTGCTTCCTCATTTTCCATGGCGTACTTTAAGGCGCTTTGCAGTTTTTCTTCAACCTGAAGATTGATCCTATCCCGCTCTTCCTTCAGCAGGCGTGCTCCTTGGATAGCGACCGGGTCACGCGCCTGCCACAAGAGCTCAATTTCCTGCGGTGTGCGTGTGTCATCCCCCTTGGAATGTGTGCCTAAACGAGCGGTCTCAATGATTAAAACACGTGGCTCTTTTTGTGCCCTGACTTCACCCATCAACCGTCCAGCCCGGGGTGAAATCTCGAGGATATCACTGCTATCGATATGTTCTACGGGCAATCCAAATGCCTCAAAGCGTTCCGGAATGCTCCCGGCAACCGCTTTCTCAACTTGTGTGGTTTGAGCAATGTGATTATTTTCCAACACGATCAGGATTGGCAAACCCCATAACGAGATGATGTTCAAACACTCGTACACGATCCCCTCACCCAGGGTGCCATCTCCCATGAAGTCCACCACAATATTTTGTGAGCCAGCTTCCTTCTCGGCCAATGCCATCCCGGATGCCATCGCGAGAGTTCCGCCCTGGATGCCGCTTGAGTAAAAGTTGCGCCAGTGAAGGTGCTGCGAGCCGCCAATCCCACCACAAACCCCGCTGGGTTTGCCCATGAGCTCTGCGAAAAGCGCCCGGGGATCACCTCCATACGCCAGGAAATGCCCATGCCCACGGTGGTTGCTGACGACGATATCGCCTGCATCCAAATGTGAGAGAACACCAACTGCGTTGGCTTCCTGCCCCAAACTGGTATGGGTGGTGCCGGGAAATATTCCCGTGGGGAATTTCTCAATCAGCAAGATTTCAAACTGCCGGATGGTATAAAGCTTTTCATACATTGAGGCATTCTTATGCATTGAACACCTCCGGATGTACCACAAAACGCCACGGCACTGAGCGCCAGGGCTCCGGTACTGAATTCAATCCAACCCGCGCGGTCTGCTCAACCTGCTCATCAATAATCTTCTTTCCCGCTTCGATCCACAACTGGTTTTCAGTATTGCACATATCAACCTGATTGAAATCTCCATTGACCTTGAGCGCCTGAGTTAATTTCGCCGGACCGTCTGTCCAACCTTTCTTTTGTGCGTTGGTAGGGCGGTTTTGAACCAACAAGGGGAATCCCTCAACCGGGAAGATGCCGCGGATCAAAACCGCAGCAGGGGTTTCTTCAGGACTGGTAACAACATTCAGGAGCCAGTGCATCCCGTATGTAAAATAAACATAAGCGTGCCCGGGTGGACCGTACATTACCGATGTGCGTGAGGTCTTCCCAGCTGAGGCATGGCAGCCAAGATCTTCTTCTCCCTGGTAGGCTTCTGTTTCCGTGATCAACCCAGCGAGCCGTGAACCGTTCTGCATTCGCACCAACCGGCAGCCTAATAAATCCCGTGCGACTTCCAGCGCAGGGCGATCATAAAATGGACGTTTGATCACAGACATGCTGTTATTTTACTAGATTAATGGTGTTTCGAAGTGTTGGTAGACCAGAGAAGCCGTAAACTTTGAGTATCGTCCCATCCCCTCATTCCTCTCTTGAGGAAGCGGGCGTTATCCCTAAAAAGGGCAGCCAACTGCAAGATCATCCGTTATGAAAACAGTAAAGACCGATCTCAATCCCCATTCTTGAACTGAGGGTCGCGTTCAAGTGTCAATCTAATCCCCATTTCCAGGGGAATGAGGGGGACATAATTCAGTTTTTCCTGCGCCAGGGAGATATCGGCGCACATCCGTGAGACACCGCCGCTAATGCGGGGGTTGAAGACCTCTTCCGGATCACCGCCGGTAATATCAATTACCAGCCGCGCCAGGTCACGCACACTGGTTTCCGTGCCGCTGCCTATATTGATCACCTGCCCATTCACGCCCTGGACTGCGGATGCCGATGCCAGGGCATTAACAACATCATCCACATACACATAATCCCGGGTCTGGTTGCCATCACCGTGAAAAATAAGGGTGCCATTTTGCATCGATTGGCGGATCAGGTTTGGGATAACGGGGGGGTGAGAAGGCGGGATGCGCTGACCTGGGCCGTAAGCGTTGAATATCCGGAGGCAAAGGGTCTCAATTCCTGCAAGCTTACCTATCGTGCGCACATACCATTCTGCCGAAAGTTTGGATACTGCGTAAGGTGAAAAGGGATTAGGCGGCATGGATTCTGACATCATCGCCCCAGTCTGGTCGCCATAGATCGCACCGGAGGAAGCCAGTACCACACGCGGTGTACCAGCATCCCGGATAGCTTCCATCAGGGTAACCGTGCCGCATACATTAACTTGACTGTAATCACGGGGGAAAAGGATCGATTCCGGGACTGACACCCTTGCTGCCATATGATAGACACAATCGATATCCTGCAGCAGTGTCCATAATTTTGGACGGTCATTGATATCTCCCCGGGTGAAATGAACATCCGGAGAAAGTGCATCAGGATTGCCGGTGGAAAGATCGTCCAATACCCGAACATGATGCCCCTGCTGAACAAATCGATTACTTAGCGCAGCCCCCAAAAAACCAGCACCGCCTGTGATTAAGAAATTCATTATCTACACCTATTCCTCAAAAGAAAAGAATAATAGCACAAACACGGTCAAGATGGAAGTTAGTAGATGATCGCGTCAGAATGGAGATTTGCAGCCAGCCTGGTGGGTGTATCTGTTGTAAGCTCATCGATATTATGCTCCACCAGGAACTGCGCCAGTTGGATTTGTTCGGGTTTTGCGGCGTCGATCGTCCAGCCATCAACCCTTGAGCCGTTTTCGTGCAGAAAGTTGATCCAATTAAAGCCGGCATCAAACGCCATCTTCAAGATCTCAGCCCGGATGAACCACTCACAGCCCGAGGGGACCTGTGCAAATAAAGCCCCTGCCCGGGCAGCAAAATAATCGCCCAAAGGTCCCCATTGGTACGCCGAAAGGGGATGGTCGTCCAACAAACCATAAGCGCCTACCCTGAAGGGTGGGATCGTGTCCGGACGCGGTTCGTCATCGACCTTGTCCAGGTACAGGAGAGGATCGTACCCCAGTGCTAAATCGGGAGCAAACCTGGAAAGCGCCCTGACAGCCCAATCGGCCACTGAGGTGACCTGGATGCGGCCTTTTACGGGCTCAATAATGGTCACAAATTCCTTAAGAACCCCTCGTGTAAGCGGGGTGAAAGGCTTGAGGTCAAGCTGCAGCAATTTTGTATCCGGATGTGGCAACAGCAGGTCGACTGCACCTTCAAGGAAACCGACCTTCTCCGCGGTAACCTCCCCATCTTTTGTGTAGTGCAATCTCTCGATCTCAGCCCGTTTCATTCGCGTCGCGTTACCCTTACCGTCGGTATCCACCTCGAGGTTAGGGTCATGCAGTAATGCAAAGCTGCCATCCCCAAGTGGGATGACGTCTATCTCAATTTTGGCAGCGCCCGATTCAAGACAGCACATGAGTGCCGCCAGGGATGTGGAAGGTTCCTGATGTCCACAGTTGGCGGCGTGGTGGATCAGGGTAACGGGGGTTTTACGGATGTGGAGGGTTTCAGGCAGCATTTTTTCTCCGATGGGTCATTCGATGTTAATTCTATTTTAACAGAAAATTCGCAGAAAACAAAAGCAAGATAGCTGTAATGGGGATTTACGAAAACGATAAACTTCATCATGCAGGTTTTATGGGTATAATTTAATGTTGGCATTATCATGCAGCGATATTGATTTAGACATTATAGAAAATCAAATAAAAGATTATTAAGGAGTAGATATGATTGTTACGACCAAGAAGTTATTTGAAGCCGCTTACGGGAAATACGCTATCGGCGCTTACAATATCAATAACCTGGAGCAAACCGTGGGTTTATTCCGCGGCAACCTGCAATCCGAAGCACCCTTCATCATCCAGATCAGCAAGGGCGCTCGAGCTTATACAGACAAACTTTTTCTCGAGGGGCTGATCCGCAGTGCAGATGAGGTCTTCCCAAAGGCAATTTTTGCAGTGCACCTCGACCATGGCGATGAAGAAACCTGCTATGACTGCATTGAATCCGGCTCCTACAGTTCGGTGATGATCGACGCCAGCCATAAGGATTTCGAGACCAACATCGCCATCACCAAGCGTGTGGTGGATGCTGCCCACGCCAAGGGGATCGTGGTGGAAGCTGAATTGGGACAGTTGGGCGGCGTGGAAGAGCATGTCAAGGTCGATGAGGCGGACGCCAAGCTGACAGACCCCAAACAAGCCAAGGAATTTGTGGACCGTACGGGTGTCGACTCGTTAGCGGTTGCGATTGGCACAAGCCATGGGGCATTCAAATTCTCCGGTTCACAGTCCCTGCATTTTGACGTTTTAGCAGAAATTCAAAAAGTACTCCCCGGCTTCCCTCTGGTTATGCACGGCTCAAGCTCCGTCCCACAGGAAGAAGTGAAGCGGATCAACGCCGCCGGCGGTAAACTGGAAGGCGCAAAGGGCGTGGATGCAGGCCAGTTCAAACGTGCGTCAGAGTTGGGCGTGACCAAGATCAATATCGATACCGACGGGCGCCTGGTTTGGACGCGTGTCCATCGTGAAGTATTCCGCGACCAGCCTGAAGTCTTTGACCTCCGTAAACCCGGCGAGATCTTCATGCAGGCTTATGCTGATTTCATCGCAGAAAAGAACGGTTACCTGGGCAGTGAAGGGCAGTTGGAAAAAGTCCGCGAGATTCTCTCCAAATAGGAGGATTGATGAAACCCCAAGAAATCCGCCCAGGCGTATGGTGGGTCGGCGTTAACGATCGTGTCACCGAACTTTTTGAAGGCCTGTGGCCTATCAGCCAGGTAGGTGTCTCGTACAATTCATACCTAATCAAGGACGAGAAATCCGCACTTGTTGACCTCTCGAAAGAGATGCTCAGCGATGATTACCTGGCACAGATTAACGAGGTTTTTGATATTGCCAGCCTGGACTATATCATCATTAACCACATGGAACCTGACCACAGCGGTGCTTTGAAGCGCTTGCTGGAATTAGCTCCTCAGGCTGTTATCCTGGGTATGCCTAAAGCAGTCAAAATGCTAAATGATTTCTACGGCCTGACGGAAAATGTTGAACACCTCTCAAACGGACAGGAACTTTCATTGGGGAGGAATACCCTGCGGTTTGTGTACACTCCCTTTGTTCACTGGCCTGAAACTATGATGACTTATCTGGTGGAACAAAAGGTGCTGTTTTCCTGTGACGGTTTTGGCGGGTATGGTGCTTTAGATGGGGCGATCTTTGATGACACATGCGCTGACCTGGAATATTACGAAGCAGAATCCCTGCGATATTTCACAAATATTGTTGCATCTTTCAGTAAATCAGTGCTGCGGGCTATCTCTAATTTTGAAGGTGTTTCCATTGAAATGGTGGCGCCATCCCATGGTTTAATTTGGCGCAAGCACCCGGAGCGAATCATTGAACTTTACCAGAAGTGGTCTGGGCACTATCAATCCCCGGCAGAGGTCGGGATCACGGCCTTATTTGGCACAATGTATCGCAACACCGAACATGCCCTCAGTGCGGCTTTAGATGGGATCGCCTCTGAAAGCGTTCCGGTCAAAGTTCATGACGTGCGTAAGGCACACATCAGCCACATCCTGCCTGATCTTTGGACTCAGCGCGGTGTGCTTGTGGCAGCCCCAACCTACGAAGGCGGGATGTTCCCCAGTATGGCAGATGCGCTCACCATGGCAGACCGCAAGCGCGTGAAAAATAAAAAGGCGGCTTACCTGGGCAGCTTTGCCTGGAGCGGTGGCGCTGAAAAAGAGTTTGAACGGTTTGCAGAAAAAATGGAGTGGGACGTTCTTAACAGCTTTGGTTTCATTGGCGGGCCAAAAGGAGCAGACCTGGATCGTGCCCGTGAATTGGGCGTACAGCTCGCCAGAGCCGTAAAGGAATGAGATTGGATAATGATTAAGTTATTACAGCCCCTGAGAATTCCGGAGCTGTTTTCGATTTGCAGATAGAGAATTCAATGATTGAATTCACCGTAGTGACGCCCCGGCGGGGCGTCACTACGCTAATTTCCCAGTTAATCATTTTATTCGGTAATCGGCAGGTACAGGTCCAGCACAAACTCAGTATCTGGTGGGCTGATGGGCAAACTTTCCTCCAGCCACTGGTAATTCCCGCAGCGGTATTTGCTTTCTTCACGCCATGCCACCAATGCCTTCCAGGTTTGACCGATCACATCAAAGAATCCCTTGGGCACCACGCATTCCGTGACCGCATATAAACCCCCTTGGAATTCCTTGATATCCACATCCTCGCCTGATTCAACTTCATCCGGGTCAATCACGATCCAAACTTCATAGCCATAATTCGGGCTGCCTGCTGAAGGGTTCGGGTTGTTGAATCCAAAGAGGCGGTGATTTTCACGGTCCTTTAATAACCCTTTTGGACTAGCCCAAGCATTAAGCTTCTCAAAGGCTATCTCTTCAGGGCTTTCACCGAAACCCAGGAAGCTCGCCACGTACATCGGTTCCAGATTCACAATACGAACATCTAAATCACTCATTATTGTTCTCCTTAATTTATTCTGTAAGATACATTTTCATTTGCCTATAATCATAGGTTAGCATAGATTCACTGACATCTATTGTCAGTAAAGTATGCTATAGTAGAAGAAACATGACTGACGGAGGTTGATATGCGAGCAGACCGTCTGCTATCCATCCTGATTCTTCTCCAAAGCCGCAAGAAAATGACAGCGCGAGATCTCTCGGAAGCGTTGGAAGTTTCAGAGCGCACCATCTACCGCGATATCAATGCACTTTGCATCGCCGGGGTACCGGTTTACAGTGAATCGGGTCACGGCGGCGGATATGGCCTGCTGGAAGATTACCGCACCCAGTTAACTGGATTAAGCAAGAACGAACTGCGGGCGCTAATGATGCTGGGCAGCCTGGCCCCGTTATCCGATCTCGGAATGCGCGATGAGCTGCGTGCAGCTCTGCTAAAAATTTCGGCAGAATTACCGGAGAACAGCCGGCTGGATGATGAGAGAATTCAGGGTTGTTTCCATATTGATCAAACCTGGTGGCAGCAAGCCAGCACGTGGATGCCTCACTTGCAAAAGGTTCAAAAAGCACTCTGGGAGCAACGAAAACTTCAAATCCTTTACCGGGTACCGCAGCCCCTCGAAGTAAAACATCTTGTTTCTCCCTACGGCCTGGTGGTCAAGGCAGGTCGCTGGTATCTGGTCTATGCCAGGAACGGATCCATATTTGTTCACCGCCTGTCAGAACTGCTGGATGTGCAGCTTGTAGAGGAGCATTTTATTCGTCCCGCTGATTTTGATCTGGCTGCGTTCTGGGCGGGGTGGTGCCGGGAATATGAACGCTTCCTGACAGATTTAAAGGTGATTATCCAGGCAGCCCCCAATTCTTTACCTTTGCTGCAAAGCAGGTTTGGGTCTCAGGTTGAAGGTCAGATTGAGGTCTCTGAGCCACAAACCGGAGATAGCTGGGTTCATCTGAGGTTAGCGTTTGAGACGTTTGAATCTGCAAGGGATCAGATCTTAAGTTTCGGCAGAGTTGTCAGAGTGATAGCGCCCCAAGCATTGAAGATGAGCGTGCTGGATTACGCTCAGCAAATTATTGCGTTGTATCAGAGCGGATAGGATCATGAACACATCATCCCAAATATGCCTCACGTGGGATGCTATCGAAATTGTTGAGAAGCTTATATCTTTAAGGGTGTTACAAAGGATGGAGACAGATCTCCACCCCTGCACGAAAGCCAATTTTTTTACAACAGTCGTTATTGCGAGAAAAATGTTAGATCAGGATAGCGCCTCCAACCATTTGGCGGCAATTTTGCGGTTGCGGTTCTCCAATACCTGCATGCTCTCCTGTAGTTTATCGGTCACATCCAGCTTATGCCAGTCATTGGCTGTTATGGTTTCAACCACAGCCGCCCTGGTTTTATCTAACAAACGCGTTTGTGAAAGCATATCCACCAACCGCCATTGGCTGTAGGCTTTGCGGATTTCCTCGATGGTCAATTCCTCCAGCTTAGCCAATGCTGCTTCCATGATAACCTTACCCTGGCTGGTATCCTTGCTTTCAACATAGATCCGGTTGATCGGTTCCGTACCCGAAGCCCGTACCCGCAGTTGGTAGCGGTTATCTCCTGCTTCATCCTTTAACTGCATTTCTGCAACTTCATACCGGATCCCACCCAGGAATGCGACGTCCATCCCGGCTACCGTTGGGTGGTTTGAATGCTGGGGTAAGTCGAGGTAATAGTTGATAAATGCTTCCTTCGCTTCCAGGGGTGCATCCACGTCCATTCTGCCAGTATTGGAAGTGTCGTCATCCGGGGCAATTCCAAAGGACTCCCATAAACCTTCCATTTGAACCGTATCCTTCCAGATCTCTGCAATCGTGGTCAGCGGGTTCTCAGGACGTGTACCGAAATAGGCCAGCATATCCATCACCAGGATATTCGCCCACGGGCCGTCCTTATCCGTCACATGCCCACGGCTCGTCAGCCCTGACGATTCCTCACCACCAATCAAAATGCGATCTCGCCAATCTTCAGGTAAGGGTTTAAGCGCCTGATAAGCCGGGTCGACCCGCCGGATCTCTTCGATATATTTGATCCCGACCGGTACCATGAAAGCGTGTTTTAGAACCCGGTCTTCGCGGGTGCCCATCCGTATATGATAAAACGGGTGACTGACATATCCAGGGAGTGCGCCTTCAGCCGGTTCATTTTCTTCATTTCCGAGGATCATTCCTGCCAATACCTCATTCAACGGTGAGCCAGTTTGGGTTGCGATCACCCGGCCAGTCAGCCCGCGTTCGATGCCCAAATAACGAATCAGGATCGGCAATATCTGGTTAGGGCGGAAATATATACCGCCTTTATCCACAATCCCGTACCGGTCCGCATCGGTATCCATCCCCATTCCAAGGTGCGCACCTGTTTCAGTAACCTTTTCTTTCAGGGGGTTGATGAAGGGTTCCTCCGGGTTTGCGTAGTCCAGTCCAGTCAGTTCAGGGTCCCGTTGTGCATGGATCACAGTATAACGTACACCTGCTTCACCTACCAAACGGGTTAAATAGCCGCGGCCGGAACCGTGAAACTCATCAATCACCACACTCTTGTCGCTGAAAAACGTTCGAATCCGGTCAAAATCAATCGGAATACGGGCATTCCCTTTGCCATTATTCTTGATCCATTTCACATAATCATCCAATGGGTCAAAGCCGCGTAAACGTCCGCGTTGACGCGCATCATCAAGACTGGTGGACCTTCCGTTGGCATCCACCAACTGCAGCTCGTTAATATGATGGGCAAGGAAATCCGTGACGCCGGTTGGCGCGGGGTACCCAAGGCGGGGGTTGAACTTGATCCCCTGCCATTCCGGTGGGTTGTGACTGGCAGTGCAAATTAACAGCCCTGCCACCTCATCAGGTTGGAGGTAATCCGTCTGGTAATACACCAGGGCCGGGGTCGGGGTGTCCCGGTCCGATAACTCGACCTCAAACCCGTTCGCCAGGCAGACTTCCGCGGCCCATTCTGCGACGCGGTCAGCATTTCGACGGGTGTCATATCCCACAACGATCTTTTTACCGGCTAAGTTCTCAGCACCCGCATAAGCCGGGATATCATCATCGTTCAGGAAATCACAAACTGCTTGCACGACCTGCCTGGCACGTCTTTCCGTGAAGTCAGCCCCCCATCGTGCCCTGACCCCAGACGTCCCAAAACGGAGGTATTTTCGATCATAGATCAAACGCAGCAGGCCCAGACGCTGGTCATCCCCGAGCAGTGATCGATTTGTTGTGCGGAGCCTGAACCCATACATCCGCTCATAAATATTTCCTATTTGGATGACTCTAAACGGTATCCAACGATCAGGGTCCAGTTTGTAATTCATGCTGTCCAGCAGGGGAAGTATCTCCTGGTCAATCCCAGCCCGGAGGCTGTCGAATACCGGTGCGCCCAGGTATTTCTTTGCTAAAGTGATCGCTTTGATCCGCAACTCGCCTGTGGTTGGAATATAAATTTCATCAATTTTCTTCCTGAACTGCTTTCCCGTCTCATCCTTCGGAATGAATTGTTCCAAACGATATTGGGTCCCAACAGCAATCAGGGTCAATAATATACTGAAAACCCGGGAAGATTCATTGAGATCATTCGCAATTAATTCGGAATGGCTAAGAAATTTGTCATCCAATTGATCTAGGAATTTATCCATTGCCGCGACAGCCGAATCCCACGCTTCTTCACGCTCTGCTGTAATCAAAGCTCTGTTCAAGTCATTAAATACGGCGCCAAATTGTGATACGTCAATAAGGTCATGGTTAACCTTAATATTTTCCATTCCAGCCTCCAAATCACGTCGCAAATACTATTGATTTAAAAATTCTACCCCAGCGAGTTTCTGGGAATTGGTTAAAATTTATTGATCCCGTTCTACCAAACCTCCCCGGGTCACGTTCAGCACCTCGAGGAAACTTCCCTCGGGTGTACCGGTGGCTTTTTGAACAGCCTCGCAAAGCAAAAATGCCTGTTCAGCCAACGCCGCTTCGGTATGACGGTTATCCGCTTCCAGCATCAAACGGACCTTCGGTTCAGTCCCTGAATAACGCAGGTTCAAGCGAGTCAATCCAGGCAGCGAATCTTTCAACGACTCTTTTAATGCGTTAACGCTTTCAAGCTGATCCAGATCTTTCTTTTCGGCAACCCGTGCGGAAGCGATCACTTGTGGATACTTATGAATGCTTTCCGCCAGCGAAGATAATGTTTCACGCTTACTGTTCAAAAATGCACGGATCATGTATATCGCTGAGCGTATCCCATCACCGGTTTTATGTGCTTGATCCATCAAAATAATATGGCCAGATTGCTCACCGCCCAGCCCCATCCGGCCGCTGCTCGGCTTCTGATCCATGAGTGCTAAAAGTTCTGCCAGGACATACTTATCGCCAACAGGGGTTTCAGTGAAGTGAATCTGCCGGTCAGCAAAATATTTCACTAATGCCCCATTTCGCATGGATGTACTGACGACCGTATTTCCCAACAGCCTATCCTGTGAGATAAGATCATCCGCAAGGATAGCAAGCATGTGGTCGCCATCCACCAGATTGCCGTTCTCATCCACGAAAATGACACGGTCGGCATCGCCATCAAAAACGATCCCGAAATTAGCGTCATATTTCTGGATCAAGGCATGCAGATCACCAGGTTCCCGC
Source organism: Anaerolineaceae bacterium (assembly GCA_016841445.1). Taxonomy (GTDB): domain Bacteria; phylum Chloroflexota; class Anaerolineae; order Anaerolineales; family Anaerolineaceae; genus Brevifilum. The sequence goes on along the minus strand of JAENZD010000002.1, from coordinate 208,543 downwards.
CGGACGTGTTCCGAACCGGCAAACTCATTGATATTTCGCCCCGTGGGAGAGGCGTGGATCACAACCACCTCAGCGCCCAACCTGGAAAAGACTTCCGGTGCATACCATGAGGCTGCACCGTTGGCGCAGTCCAGGACAAATTTCAAACCTTTTAAAGTCAAATCCTGGTGTTCATCAACCAGGCTTTGAACATATTGCTCTCGCAGTTCTGTGCCATTGATATGACGCCCAAATTGACCCGCGTTGGCACCCTGCAAATCAATCCGTTCATTCAACAAGGATTCAATCTCAAGCTCGATATCATCACCTAACTTCATTGCACTTGAATTGAAAAATTTGATGCCATTTTCATCCACCGGGTTATGCGAAGCGGAGATCACCACCCCAGCTTGTGCCCCCATCTGCTGCACCATAAAAGCCACACCCGGAGTGGTCATTACGCCCAGGTCAACAACACTTGCACCACTGGCCAGCATTCCTGCCGTCAGGGCACTTTGCAGCATCTGGCCTGATTGGCGTGTGTCACGGCCAATCACAAAAGTGGGATGCAAAGCCGTTTTGGAGAGGACCTGGCCTGCTGCATAACCTAATTTAAGAACAAACTCCGGTACAAGGGGTGAATTTCCGACATGCCCTCTAACGCCATCTGTTCCAAAATATTGCCTTTTATTCTTTTCAGACATTAATTTCGATGCTCCCATCTAAAATTTCAGTTGAATGATCCGATATCAGATATTATCGTTTCTCATCCAAATATTATAATGTGACCAATCCAATTTTATTATTCTATCGTCAGATCCGCGACAACAGGCAAATGATCTGAAGCTTTCCGGCTGAGCCCATTCGTTTCAATCCAGCAATGATACTGTAATAGACGTTTTTCGGGGAAAAACAAAATATGATCAATTGGATTCTTGGATTCAGCATGACTGGGACCATCTTCCTCCGGAACTAAGCGTTTGAACCCATTTTTTGATACCAGCATTTCTTTGATACATGCCTCATCTGAAGATGCGTTGAAATCACCAGTCAGGATCAGGGGCAATCCCTTGTCAAGGATATTGACTTTTACCAGATTAATAAATTTTTCCAGCTGCTGTCGACGCAGGTCTCTGGCCTTCTCAACCTGGTCGGGTTGTGCTTGCGGATGGCGTTCATCCACCAGTGTAGTCAGGTGCAGTGTTGCAATAAATGGATACGGGGCTTGTTTGAGCCGGCTCAGAAGTACATAGCGCGGCTCCGTATTGCGTGTCCCTTCGTAAACCGGGGGTTGATAAATGGGGATATTCCGTGGCGTTCCCGGTTGCGAGGGATCGCTCAAGCGCGAAAAGGGGATTTTAGCGTGGATGGCGTTTCCCTTGGACCAATCCCACCAATCATTGAAAACTCCTTTCACCATCACATCTTTTTTGACCTGCATGTGGGTTTCCATTGAAACTGTTTTTCCATAAAAAGAATAATTGTATTTTCCCCCCTGAGTTATGCCGTCCATTAAGTTATGTGTCAGCCCATCTGAATCGATGTATTTAGAAACCTCCTGGAGGCATAACAGGGTCGCATCTATCCTGTTAACCAGCATTGCTAAAGCTTCCTGGCGAGTTTTTTGGGTAGCCTGGGGAAACTCCTCGAAGGATTTCTCTCCCCCACCGATATTTATGGTTCCAACCCGGAGGTCCATTGATGCAACCTTTCACCTTTCTTAAAGTTTTCTGACTTATTTTTTATTGTCTCTTCTTTTTTATTATACCAATTCCACCTATAATCTTTTCAATTTGGCAGCATGTTAAACCCTGGAACTTTGCTTCGCAGTGGCAATTACGGAGAATCGAAAATCTCGATATTTGCGCTTTCTTCTGAAAGGATTTAGAAACAGATCGAAATGAAATGATGACCAGACTAAGGACAAAATGGGTTATTTTGTGGCCGTGTTTTAGTAAACGAGACCTTCCGTCAGTTGGGCGATTAACACATCTAAAGCCATATCCCCCGGCATCCCCCCTGTTTTATGATCAACATCGATCTCCAATAAGCGATGATAGATCGTCTCTAAACCAGCCAGGTCAAATTTATTTCCTTGCTCAACCAATTTGCGAGCGACAAAAGGGTGAAGATGGAGGCGTTGGGCCACATTGTGCTCATTCCCACCGCCGACGGTGATCTCTTTTGTCTGCAGCAGCAGGCGGAACTGACGGGTAATCATCGAGAAAATCGGGATCACATCACTGACCTCGAGCAGTAAATGCAGCATTTCGAGCGCTTTCGCGCCATCGCGACGGCCGATCGCATCTACCAGTTCAAAAATATCGCTTTCCCTGTCTTCTGTCGTCAACTGCTCCACATCATCATGCTCAATTGGACGCGCAAAATTGACGTAGGTCAGGAGCTTGGTGATCTCCTGTGATGCGCGCAAGGTATTGCTGCCAACGAAGTCAGACAGCTTATTTGCGGCTTGCGGCGAGATTGCGCCACCCAGATCTACCGTCTTATTTTTGATCCAATTTTCCATATCTCGACCGCGAGGTAATGGACAATCGATCACAATTGCACGGGTGCCCGCATTTTTTGACCACTTGATCAGCCAGTGCTGGTCGTGCACTGAAGACCAATCCCATCCTTTTGTCTTGCTGTTGTATTTCATAAAATCCTGGACAACTAAAACAAGACCTGTTGAGGGGGGTAAGGAGTCTAATAATGTTAGAAACTCCTGGCGTATTTTTTGTTTCCCATTACCGGCATAGGGTTTTATTGCGTCCTCAACGATCACCAGGCGACGCTCGGTTAAAAATGGCAGCGCCAAAGCTGCTGACCGCAGGTCATTAAGCGAATACGAATTCCCCTCCAGATGGGATGTGTTCATATCTGCCATATCCGGGGAACCCAGGCTTTCGTAAAAAGTCTGGATATGACCCTCTATGGCCTCTTGGTCATCACCGCGCAGGATGTAAACAATCGGCTTTTCTTCAGGCATAAGCTATTTAGCCCCTGGTAATCACACGATGTAAGTGCAGCCCAGCGCGAACAGAAGTTTCCACTTTTTCTAGTTCTAGTGCCCCAGGTTGACCGGAGGTGGTGAGTTGTTTTTGAACCATGGGACCCAGCGGTCTTGCGAGGATGAATCCAATCACTGCCAATAACATGACCAGTGGGAGACGCTCCAACTTCTTTGAGAATTTCTTATCGGAGCCAATCGTACCTAACCAGGCAAACATCCCAACAAAAGCACCAATCACCGCATAGTTCGTTCCACAATTGTCATGCATGGCAAGATCCGCTTCGCCAGCCCGCAGCCTTTTCAGGGCTTCAATGGCAGCCTCAGCCACATCTTCTGTGGAGACATCGCCAATGATCGTAAATCCAAGCGGCGTGGAAATCCCACCAAAAGATGTTTTGGGGAACTTCCTTCCCAACACATGCAGTGTGGCATGCTCCAACCCATGGTTACGCTTGATTCGAGAGATTGGATTATCTTTGCAAATTGAATTACTCATAGAACATCCTGTTTTCTATTTTTCATCAAAAACGATTGATGATGAACAAAACCTTGTTTAATATTATCGGGTCACTCGATCAATGCAAATTTTAAAGCTTCTTGAAGTGAACGAGCTTCCTGGATTTCAATGCCGCTCGGCCAACCTTCTTTGCGCTGTAAACGGCGCGGCACGATCACCTTTTTAAAGCCAAGGCTGGCAGCCTCACGCAGACGGGCATCGATCTGCCCAACCATTCGCAGTTCACCTGAAAGCCCCAGCTCGCCGATCAATGCCAGGTCTGCCCGAATGGGTTGGTCGCGCATGGACGAAGTGATTGCGGCAGCAACTGCTAAATCCGCAGCAGGCTCATCAACCCGCAATCCCCCCACCACGTTCACAAACACATCTTGCTCCGAGAGTCGAACATTCAAACGGCGGGTAAGCACAGCAGTGATCAAAAGTAAACGGTTAAAATCGATCCCATTGGGTGTCCGGCGGGGATTCCCAAAATTGGTGTGGGTGGTCAGACCCTGGATCTCAACCAGAAGAGGGCGGGTACCTTCCATGGTGACGGCAATGGCGGAGCCTGGCGCATTCACCATTCTTTCAGCCAGGAAGGCCTCGGAGGGGTTGCTGATCTCGACCATTCCCCGCTCCTGCATCTCAAATACACCTACTTCAGATGTAGCGCCAAAGCGGTTCTTCACTGAACGAAGCAAGCGGTAAGCCTGGAAACGGTCGCCTTCGAGGTAAAGGACGGTATCCACGATATGTTCCAGCACACGCGGCCCGGCGATCGTCCCTTTCTTGGTAACATGCCCGATCACGAAAACTGCAATCCCGGATGTCTTGGCCAGTTCTCGCAATTTCGAGGCACTCTCACGCACCTGGGTAACCGATCCGGCGCTGGATTCCAGATCAGGCCGGTAAACCGTTTGGATCGAATCAACGACCAGCAAATCAGGTTTGACAGCATGGATGTGCTCAATAATAGCATCGAGGTTGGTTTCGGTAACGAGATAGAGTTCGTCTGGCAAGCTGTCCAGCTCCCCATCCGCCCCTCGCAGGAGCCTCAATGCTCGCATCTTGATCTGACGCTCTGATTCCTCACCTGAAACATACAATACACGGTTGCTGCCAGCCATCTTCATGGTCATCTGCAGCATTAATGTCGATTTACCAATCCCCGGGTCACCGCCGATCAAAACGATCGAGCCTGGTACAACACCCCCACCCAAAACACGCGAGAATTCCATCATTGGGACGTGGATACGTTCATCACTATCGCCTTCTATTTCACTGAGACGTTTTGGAGTCGAAAAACCGCCCAGGCCGTGAAAACTTCCACGGCTCTGAGCGGATGTGTTTGCTTCTACGATCTCTTCAACCATGCTATCCCAGGCACCACATTGGGGACAGCGACCCAGGGCTTTCGGTGAACTCCGACCGCATTCCTGGCAGACATAACGTGTCTTGGTTTTAGCCATAAATTACATTCCTACAGCAGCGAGAGCTGGTTCTTCTTTCGGATGAGCTTCTGTGTCCTTCTTGAACACAACTTTCGTCACATCAGCGCCATCTTCTTCGACAGTTTCAACGTCAATGAGGATATCCTGACCCTCTTCAAACTCTTTTGCTAGCAGGGCATCGGAGAGTGTATCCTCTATTCTTTGTTGGATCACTCGCCGTAGCGGCCTTGCACCCATTTCAGGATTATAACCTTCTTCAGCCAGAAATTCGAGTGCTTTTTCTGTGCCACGCAGGTGGATATCATTCTCTGCCAATCGATCATTCACTTTGTTCAGCTCCAGCTGGACAATCTTCCGGATATCATCCTTGCTCAGTGAGCGGAATACGATCACGGAATCCAACCTGTTGATGAACTCGGGTCGGAAGGTTCGCTTTAAGGCATCCATCAGCTTTTTCTGCATATCCTTGTAGGCTTGTTTTTCTTCCTGATCCTCATCCAATGCCAGGGAAAATCCAAATGTTGACTGGCGCTGGATCATATCTGCACCCACATTAGTGGTCATGATAATGATCGCATTACGGAAGTCAATCTTATGACCGCGGGCATCCGATAGATGGCCTTCTTCCATGATTTGCAGGAGCATATTGTGTGCTTCGGGGTGGGCTTTTTCTATTTCATCAAAGACCACAATCGAATATGGCCGGCGCCGAATTGCTTCAGTGAGCTGGCCGGCATCATCATAGCCAACATATCCTGGAGGCGCACCCACCAGGCGGCTTACCGAATGGCGTTCCATGAATTCAGACATATCCAACTGGATCAAAGCATCCTCGCTGCCGAACATGAACTCGGCCAGGGCTTTCGTCAGTTCTGTTTTACCCACACCTGTGGGGCCCAGGAAGATGAAAGAACCAACCGGGCGTGTGGGGTCTTTCAACCCTGCCCTGGCACGTCGGATTGCTTTGGAAATTTTTTCAATCGCTTCGTCCTGGCCGATAATATGTTCTGCCAGATTCGCTTCCATGTTGAGCAAACGTGCTGATTCTTCAGTCTCAAGCTGCATCAGGGGAACACCCGTCCACATTGAGATCACTTCAGCTATGTCTTCCGTTGTCACGTGTGGGCTGTTTTCACGGTCCCAACCTGTGCGCAAATCCTCTAATTTTCCTTCGAGGTCATCGATCTGGCTTTGTAAATCCTCCACCAGGTCATAATTCTCTTCCTCTTTTGCCTTTTCGATGGATTTTCGCCGCTCTCGCAAGTCTGTGATCACCGCCTTGGTATCGACTTCAGCGGGGCTTTTATACATCCTTACGCGGGATGCTGATTCGTCGATCAGATCGATCGCTTTATCAGGCAGGAACCGGTCGCTGACGTAACGGGCAGAAAGCTTCGCGGCAGATTCTAACGCATCATCCTCAATCGTCAGGCGGTGGTGATCTTCATAAGCGGAACGCACACCATGCAGGATCTCAATTGTCTCCTCAACGGATGGTTCACTCACAACGATCGGCTGGAACCTGCGTTCCAATGCCGCATCACTTTCAATGTTCTTGCGGTATTCATCCAATGTGGTTGCGCCGATCACCTGCAGCTCACCCCGTGAAAGGGCAGGCTTCAGGATATTGGCTGCATCCACTGATGAACCAGCAGAACCAGCACCAACCAGCATATGCACCTCATCAATAAAGAGGATGGCATCGGAAGATTTTAATTCATCAATCACACGTTTGAGGCGTTCCTCAAACTGACCGCGATACATCGTTCCCGCAACAAGGGAACCAACGTCAAGTTGAAGCAGACGCCGGTCCAACAGCGGGGCAGGGACATCACCTTCGATGATGCGCTGGGCTAAGCCTTCAACAATTGCGGTTTTTCCCACACCAGGTTCACCAATCAACGCCGGGTTGTTCTTTGTGCGGCGCGCCAGGATCTGGATGACCCTTTCGATCTCTATTTGGCGGCCGATAACGGGGTCTAATTTACCTTGCTCTGCCAGGGCTGTCAGGTCTGTTGCCAGCTGATCAACCAATGGGGTTTTCTCCGTATCCTTTTTTTCTGTTCGCCTTCGGGAACTGCTTGAGCGACCAGTCAAAGCCGGACGGGCTTCACTTTGTGATTCTTTCAGGACGCGTTCTGTTTGCCTTCGGATTTGTTCAGCATTAAATCCAAGCTTGCCGAGAATGTTCATCGCCTCACAACTGCTTAACCGGATCAATCCCAGCAGCAGGTGTTCTGTACCAACAGACGCCTGATTCTTTTTCTTTGCTTCATCAATCGCAAAGGGTATTACTTGCTGCATGCCAGGTGAAAGTGTGATCTGACCGGTATGATCTCCAAATCCGATCTCCTCTTCTACCATGGTTTTAACGCGGTCTGCCTCCAGACCTAATTCTTTTAATACACGGCTGGCAACGCTGCCCTCCATTTCAATCAGTGCGATCAGCAGATGCTCAGTACTGATTTGGGGCTTGCGAAAGTATTCTGCTTGCTTTTGAGCCAGGCTGAGTACATGACGTGCTTTAGGTGTGAAATTATCTATTCCAGCCACGGCTTACCTCCTTCTGTAAACTTTGTTATTACAACGATTAAATATATGCCTAGATTTGTCAAGTCTTGATGCTGCAATCGAATCCAGGGGGAGAAGTTGAAGACCTTTACAACTTCGTAACAGTACAAAATAACATTTTCTCTAAAAACTGCTATTCTTAAGGTCTGCTTTCATTTTACCAAGAATCATATAAAACGGAACATCTGTACAAGCTTTATAATAGAACGTTAATAAAGATGGGAGGCCAGGTAAATTGGGTTTTCGTGGTAATCAGTGCTTGTTTACTATCGGATTGAGGCCTTAAGGCCGACCAAATCCGCTTTCACATTAATCAATCGGGCTAAAGCCCTCATTCCATGATTGACCCATTACTTTTTCAATGGTGAGGTGCTTTTGACCACACCAATATTGTTGTTTAGCAAGAACCAGTAAGTTCTATTTAAAAACAACCAAGGCGTTGATCCTTCAAGCAGAATCTCTCTTCAATCCAACCAATAGGGCTAAAGCCCTCAACCCATGGTTGACCAATTTCTTTTTCCATGGTGGGGTGCAAAACCACACCCCACCTACGGATTTATTCTTTATTGCATCCTTGAATATAATATAATAAGGGTAAGATATGATCCAACAAATTTTATAACGCATGAAAATGTAGAAAAATGACTTTAAACAATAAAGAGTACCCCTTACTGATCGCACAATCTGGTCCGCTGGAAGGTCAGCGCTGGAAAATAAAAACGGAGCTTTTAATCGGACGCGAACCCGATTGTGATGTGGTCATCCCCATGCGGCAGGTCTCCCGTCACCACAGCCGGGTTTTCATGAGCCCTGACAGCACGATGGCAGAAGATCTTGGCAGCAAGAATGGTACATTCGTGAACGGAACCCTCATTCATTCACCCGTGAGCCTGGAAGATGGCGATGAACTTCAGATTTCCCTTGCTCAACACTTCATTTACCTCAGTTCAGATGCTACCATGCCTCTCGACGGGCTGCCCCTGGAATTACAAAAACGGCGCCTCCGTGTAGATGTCGGAGCGCGCCGTGTGTGGGTTATGGATGAAGAGCTTGACCCCCCGCTCTCTGCGTCTCAATTCAACTTACTTCAGATCCTTTACGAACAGAGTGGCGAAGTTGTCACGCGCCCTGAAGTCATAGAGGCTGTCTGGGGTCGGGCTGCCGGAGGTGTCTCCGAACAGGCTTTGGACGCGTTGGTGCGCCGGCTGCGGGACCGGATTGTCGAAGCCGACCCAATACATGAATATATCATCACAGTTCGAGGACATGGCTTAAGGTTGGATAATCCAATCGTTTCGCCTTCAAACGACTGAATTAGCTTTCCTTCTCCAAATTACGTTTCATAGTAAACCGTAAAGCCTGCCGGTAAACTTGCTTCAATTTTTGGGTGGTCGCATCCTGACCTTCCTGCTGCTGGGTCTGATTGAGCAGGTTCATCAGGAACTGGACAAATTCATCCGTGATTTCTTCCTGGTTTTCATTCAGAAGGGCATTAATCCCATCATCATCCTCTGCCTGGATCAATGCCTCAATTAATTCAATATTCGCTCCGGGCGCGCTGACTTTTTGGATAGCAGCAGCGATTTTCTGGAGTTTTTTCAATTCTGTTTCGTTATCCGCTGAACGCGCTTTTTGGATTCGGCTCCGCAAAACCTCAAGGAAAATCTCATTGATTGAAGGCAATGCCTGTAAGGTTGTTTCTTCAATATCCTCTTGATTGAGAATTTCATCTATTAACTGGTTTGCTAAACCTTTCTGTTCTTTGATGGCCTCATCTATTTCATGGGTCATCTCAAGCAGTTTTTCGCGAAGTTCAGTTAGTTGACTTTGCTTCTCACCTGTGAATTTTTGAATCCGTTCCGTTAACATCTCGAAGAACCCGTAATCAAGCCCCCCACGGGCAACACTGACCAGGGTAGCTAGCTTGACCTCACTATCTGCAGCATCAACGATCAATTCAAGCAGTGATTCTCGCGTCAGCCCTTTCTTGCTGGCTTCTTCTAAGGCATGCATCGCTTCCTGCTGTTCTTGCGCTTGCTTCAGAACCTTTTGGCCGTATTCCGAATTTTCCAGGATATCCTGCTGAAGGTTCGCTAAAACCTCTGTGCTCTCTTTTTCGCCAGCTGCTGATGCGCTCTGGATCAAGCGCTGTAGAATCATCAACAGTTGTTCATCAATTAATGCCGATTCTTGCTCGATCACATCTGCTCGTGATTCAGGTGAGGTACTTGCCAGACGCTGCAATAGATTTAATCTATCCTGCTGCGCTTTCAACATCTCAGGCGTAATGCCGTCTTCTTCAAGGATTCGTTCTACCATACGCTGACGGGTTAACATGGTTTCCGGTTTGAACAAATAAGCCTTACGCTGTTCCATCGGTAGGTCATCCATCACTCGTTTGATCATTGGGCCAACCATTTGTTCCTGCTGGTTGACTGGAACATGCAATTCGGGTGGGAAAAATGTTAACAGCAATTGTTTTTCAGGATCATGGTAAACGATTGGTGTTGGCACCTGGCCGCGAAAGCCACAATTAGGGCATTGAATTAAGTTATATGCGCCTGAAAGTAAAATTTGTTTCGCCTGGGGTTCCTGGCTGACATCAAACAGCCTGGTTATTTCGGCTGCAACTGGTTGTTTGCACTGCGGGCAAGTTGTGGTCGTTTTTGCCATATTCTCACTTTCTTATCTCTTATTAAATTTCTAAAGGAATGCATTATACCATCACTGATTAGCATGGTTTTACATCGATATTTGACCATCATACCCAGATTTTCTTAGAAAGACATAAACGGAACCATCAAAACAGCAAACGCTCATCTATTATTATCATGGTATGATTCAATGGACCATTTAGACAGACCAAGACCTATTGTGAATAAGAATAAACTAATCACCATTCTGATTTCTATTGCCCTCATTATTAGCTTTTCTATACCGAAAGCTGAGGCTCAATCCCAGGGGAGCATTCAATTTGAAACCGTGGAAGTCAACCTGTTCCCTGAGTTCAATCAACTTTCCGTGTACGTCTCATCTGATCTCAGCCTGGTCGACAATATAAGCCTCCCACAGACGCTGAACCTACAAATCCCTGCAGCAATCAACGACTTCTTGGTTACCTATCTTGATGAAGACGGCTTTTATAAATCACCTGATGTGACTGTTTCCAGAGATTACCGCTGGAATTACATCCGGTTTTCATCACCATCACCCACGATCCGGGTTGAATACAATGATCCAAACCTGGTGCAGCAGGGAAATATAATGGCCTATGATTTTCACTGGGCATCCGACTATCCGGTTTTCCATTTCACAGTTAATGTGTTCCAGCCAGCAGGGATCAGTCAATTTGAATCAAACCGGGCGCTTGAAGAAACAGGCATTGAAGGCAGCAGTTTACAGGTATCCACCCTAAAACAAAGCCCGTTGCCATCGGAACACCTTTTTGAATTATCTTTCTCATACATCAGGACGGGTGACATTATCTACCCTAACCTCAAGGTTGAGGCTGGGGAAGCAATCACAGAGAATACCCCGGGTAGAGTCCCACAGCCAATGAGCCTGGTGCTCTGGCTTTCCTCAATTGCGCTATCCATTCTGATTCTTGTTGGGTCCTATTTCATATGGTTTAAGCGGAGAACGTCACAGCAGCAAGGACGGATGGTTCAGGGGGTGGGGATCATGAACCCAGAGAAATTGGCTGTTTTCTGCCATGAATGCGGCATGCGGTCCAGTCCAGGTGATAGCTACTGCAGCAACTGCGGAACAGAACTCCGAAAACCAACGACCTTTATCGCTTCCCACCATTAAGGCTTTAATATAATTTCCTCCCATAGCAGGTACGCAAATCCCGGGCCCTCTTCGCCCCGGTAGGTTTTAAGATTGATCGTCTCACCTGCAACTGTAATGATCAGGAAAGTGCCGGGGGATGGTGCGGCACGAACACCCATTGCCTGACCAGCATCCAATTGCCAAACACCGGCAAATTGTGCTGCATTATATCCATGGGTATGCCCATTTATGTAGGCAACAACTTGATGTTCCTGCAGCAGCGCCCAGAATCGGTCCCTGGCTTCGGGATATTGGTCCAGGCTTTCATAAATATGGCTCTTATAGCCTGTTTGATCATCGGGCTGGGGAAACGCAGGCTCATGTCCGAAAACAAAAATATTTTCTTTATCCGTGCCAGCCAGGTCATCGGCCAGCCAATCATAGAGGGTATCCGTGATGCTTCCGTCAATCCCCCAGGGCACATCTTCATCGCAATAAACATTCAGCCCAACAAAATGGGTGTTCTGATAATCAAAACTGTAAGTCGTGTGCGGGCAGGATTCCGGTCCCCAATTGACAATATTCGGTTCTGCACTGCCGTTGGGGTCGTAATCGAAATTTTTAAGAAAGGAATAATCAGCCGCACCGAAATCATGATTTCCGGGAATGGGGAACCAGAGATAGTCCTCACCCAGAACCTGCTTGATCGTTCCATAAGTCTCTTCGGCAGGCAGGACATCTCCCGTGCTGATCATGAAATCACCCTGACCAAACTGTTTGACATAACCCAAGAGCGCTGCAAAGAAATTAGGGTAATCAAAATATTCAGGTGCCCCATAGTAAGACATATCTGAGGTGACTACAAAGCTAAAGCTAGGCACCGGAGTTGGAGAAGGTGTGGATGTGGGCGAGGCTGTTGCAGTCGGCGTTGCGGAAGGAAATAAGGTTGCTGTTCCTGTTACATCCGGGGAAAGCATTTCTAAATCAGCAGCAGGCGTTGATTTTCCTGTTAAATATTCTTCCACTGGATCAGTGCAGGCAGATAACAAACCCAGCACTAAAACCATAAGAATCATCCGTCGTTTCATTTTTTCCTTCAGTGATTTGCTAAGCATATCATCCAGTCTTAATAATCAAACCAAACCAAATCATACGCTATTCACAAATGAAACTCAAGAAAAGTTTTCGATTATAGTTCAACGGTTCAAAGTTACGTTACGGCAAAAGCTGCGTCCAACTCGCACCACCATCTGTGGTTCTGAAAAGATTCAGCGGCGACCACGTGGAATCATCTGGTGTGGTTAAAACCCAACCATTCTGAGCATCGACGAAATCTACCCTGAGGAAAAACTCACCCGAAGGTATTCCCGAACCAGAAACAGCGCTCCAGTTCGAACCGCCATCGATCGTATGGAATAAACCAATACCTGAAGCAATCCATCCTTCATCAACGGAGATAAAATCTACTGCCCTACCATCCTCAACGCTGTTCCTGAAGAACCATGTCAACCCAGAATCATCGCTGCGATAGATCAGTAAGTATTGGGTGCTATCAGATGAAAGCGCCCGCACAGGCAGGTAGCCGACGGTACTGCTGGGGAAAAACGGCTGCCAGACGTCCAACCAGCTTCCAGCGTAGGTGGCCGGCAAAGAAATACCCACATCGCGGAACCAATTGGACCCGCCATCCTCCGAATAATGCAGGTAAAAATAATCCTCCATGGGTATTGAGCCACCAACCCAGGCATGGTTCGCGTCCAGGTAGGTGATCCCATTTTTTGTTCCGCTTTCCGGCAAGGATTTGGATTCCCCAGGTACGTGTGAGAAAACCTGGGTCCAGCTTAAACCGCTGTCCGTGGTTGCGTAGATAGCCATATAATGAGAGCCTGCGCCAGCCCCCAGGGAAACCACGGCGTACCCATTGTTAACATCCAAAAAGAAATAGCCGGCGTTATCAAAAGGCAAGGTATTGGTCGCCCAATTAACACCCCCATCCTGGGTTCGATAAAGCATCCCGCTGATTCCAGGTGTGAACCAGGCTGTGTTTTCATCCAGGAAAAATGGGCGAATATTTTCATCGGTTAAACCAGACGGTGTTGCATCCAACCAAGTCTGACCGCCATCCCGTGTCGCCAGGAGATTATCCCCGTACTGGGTAACCGCCCATCCTGCCAGGGGTGTGAACATATGGAAAGTAAAAATGACCGGGCTGGAAAACACTGGCAGAGCTAATTCTTCTGTCGGGGTTAAGGTCGATGTGGCTGTTTCCGTCTCAACCGGTACAAGTGCTTCCGTCATCGTGGCTGTGGATCCTGGCAAATCTGTTGGCGGTTCTTCGGTGGTTGGGATTTCAGTCGTTGGCGTTTCTGTAGAACCCGTCTCCCACGGCAGCTGGCACGACAGCAAGCTCAACATCAGAACTAAAACAGCTAAATAAAGTTTTGCGTTTTTATGCATTTCTTCCTCCTTAAGAAACGTGATCAACCTTGATTAACAGACTGTATTGCTGGCGATGTTGGGAGAATAGAAAAATACTATTGATTAATGATATCTCTACCCTGAGCATATCATATTGAACAGATGGGAGTCAACCACTCTCATCTTCTGTTGTGGGTGATGGCAGCATGTAGAATGATCTCAATATCCTTATTGGTTCAATTATCCCACCTATCGTCCTACTGCGTTCAACTCATTTGCATCCTTCATCAAAATATTTTACAATTAAATTATAATAATATGGATAATTTCAAAAGGAGCCGAAATGTCCAGGATAAAATCAGTCATTAAACGTGACGGGTCAACCGTCGATTTCACCCCGCAGCGCATCACAAATGCCATCTATCGGGCAGCTGTGGCGGTTGGTGGGCGCGATAAACGTACCGCCGAAAAGCTGTCTGAAAAGGTCGTAAACCTGTTGGAAGGACAAACACCCGTTGGGGAAAACCCGACCGTTGAACAAATTCAGGATCTTGTGGAAAAAGTCCTGATCGAAGAAGGGCATGCAAAAGTTGCCAAGGCCTATATCCTCTACCGGGCTGAACGCGCCCGGCTCAGGGAGCAGCGTGCTGAAAGACGGGCAGAACCCTCCAGCAATATACCATGGTCAAAATTGTGGCGAACCCTTGATTGGGCAGTTGATCATAAATTGCACACCGTAGAACTTCTCAATGAAAAGATACGAAAGGGAGACCTTTCGGAGATCGTTGGCGCCTCAGAGGCTTTTTACAATGAGGACGTCGAAAACGCAGCAAATCATGTTGCTGAACGAAAAGATACGCTGAGAATGGTTATCATTGCAGGCCCGTCGTCGTCCGGGAAGACGACTACAACCATCAAACTGGGTGAACGCCTGGCGCGCCATCATATGAAGCTGGTCACATTGAACGTCGATCATTACTTCTTTGACCTGTCAATGCATCCAAAGGATGAGTTTGGCGATTACGACTTTGAAACACCGCAGGCGCTTGATCTCGAACTGATCAATGAGCACCTCACGCGAATGTTTGCTGGTGAAGAAGTAAAAATCCCATTCTATGATTTCAAATCCGGGACTCGCCACCTTGATCAAACACCGATGAAACTGGCTTCGAATGAGGTCATTCTGATCGATAGTTTACACGGGCTCTATCCGGATATGACCAGGGATATTCCTTCTGAAAACAAGTTCAAACTGTATATCGAACCGCTGCTGCAGTTAAAAGACCCCGATGGACGCTACGTTCGTTGGACGGATATCCGTCTTATCCGCCGGATGCTGCGAGATGCCACCCACCGGGCATATGATCCAACAAAAACCCTCCTCCACTGGCATTATGTTCGTGCCAGCGAGCTTCGAAATATCATCCCGTACGTCAATACAACCGATTATATCGTCAACAGTGGTATGCCCTATGAACTGCCGATGTACAAAGCAAAACTGTTTAATGAGTTCGAGCGTTGGACGGAAGACTATGCTGACGACCCCTTACGAGCAGATGCTTTTGAGCGTGCCAGCCGGGTTTATGAACTGATGAAAACCATTGAACCGATTGAGGATGATTCGATTGTGCCTGAAAATTCAGTGATCCGTGAGTTCATCGGCGGCAGCATCTATGAATATTAAATGAATGTCATGTTCGCCCACAAGAAACAAAACGCCCTCATGGGGCGTTTTGTTGTTTATCTCAAAAATGATTTTAGGCTTCAAATAAATTTCATCCCGCCATTGCCTGGAACAAATCCCTGACAATATCAGCCGGGTCTTCAATACCCACTGAGAGGCGTACCAATCCATCCGTGATCCCGGCAACCAATCGTTTTTCACTTGGCGTGTTACGATGCGTCATGCTGGCCGGGTGCTGCACCAAAGTATCCAGGTTCCCAAGACTCACGGCAAGGGTTGCCACTTTTACCCGATCCATCATCTTTTTCCCAGCCTCAACACCCCCTTTAAGGTCAAAAGCAATCATACCGCCGTAATCCATCATCTGTGTCCGTGCGAGAAAGTGGTCGGGATGGCTGGGTAAACCCGGATAATAAACGGTATTAACAGCAGGATGTCCCTCCAGCCTTTTAGCCACACGTAAAGCATTCTGGCAGTGACGCGCCATGCGAAGTTCAAAGGTTTTCAGCCCTATGTTTGCCATCCATGTATCTATCGGGCTGGGCGTCGCACCAAGTATCTTGAAAATTTGGTAAACCGGACCATTCAACAGGGCAAGATCAGTGGTTAACAGCGCCCCGCCCAAAACCTGGCCATGTCCTGAAAGAAATTTCGTGGTTGAATGAACGACAATATCGGCACCCAATGTCAGCGGTCGCTGGCAGTAGGGCGTAGCGAAAGTATTGTCCACGATCACGCGCGCCCCATACCGGTGAGCCAGAACAGACACAGCCCGAATATCCGTTAACCGCAGCGTTGGGTTGACCGGCGTTTCAATATAGGCCAGCTTTGCTTCAGGATGCGCTTTGAAAGCTAATTCCCATCCCTCAGGCGTGTTATCTGAAACCCAGACGACATTGATACCATACCTGGGCGCTAGGTTATGCAGGAAAAGGTATGTGCCATCATAGAGTGCGCATTGGGTGAGCATCGTATCACCAGCGCCAACACAGGCAAGGATCGAAGCAGTGACAGCCGCCATTCCGGACGCGAACACCAATCCTCCCACGATCTCATCAGGCGGGACATCTGGTTTTTGTTTTAGAAGATCCCAGGCTTCAAGGGCTGCCAATTTTTTAGCCAACTGCTGGTGGTTAGGATTGCCCAACCGGGTGTAATAAAAACCTGATCCTTCGCCGGCCGCAATAGCTGCACCGGAGTCAGCATCTTCAAAGGTGAACACAGAATTCTGATAAATGGGTGTAATATGTGCGTTTTCAGCATTTTCAAACTCCGTGTAATGGGTAAGAAACGTTGTTAATCCCGCAAACTGGCCCGGTAGTGGTTTCAAAAGTATCTCCTCGTTTACTAAAAATACAAATATTACTTCGCATCAATACATCGTTGAAAATTGTAAATTGTGTTTGATGCTAGCCGTATTTTAGCACAATCACACAACAAGGAAGTAATTAGGCAAATTTGTACCAGTATTTATCCATAACCTGGCCATTTGGGGGATACCAGCACTCACTACATGACAGTGGATATTTGCCATATCGGCGGATGCTTCTTCGGAAACAAACGCGTAAAATCGCTTTACAAATGAAAATAATGGAGAATCAATCAATGAAAAAATCAATTATTATAACAACAATCGCACTTTTTGCCCTATTATCTGCCTGTACACGGCAGGTCGGATGGGTTGGTATGAATTATGACAATACATACAGCGCAACCTATCAACTTTTTGATGGAAAACAAACCGAGTCTATTAAAATCGATGCCGGTGATAAATTCTCATTAAGCTATGAAGTTGATGTTGATGATGGTGCTCTCACCCTTCAAATGGTCACTCCTGAAAAGGAAGTTGTTTGGGAAGCCGCATTTTTACAGGATAATGCAGACATTTTTTCCTTCTCGCCTGAAGAAAGCGGCCGTTATACCCTCAATATCCTTGGAGACAATACGCAAGGCGGCTTTGATCTGAAGTGGAATATTATGGATTAGTAAAATATTAAATTCAATGATCATCTGGCGGTTGTAAAGACCGCCTTTATTTTTTAAGTTATGATAGGTTGTATAATTTAATAAAATGAGAGAGGAGAAATGAATGTCTTTTGAACTTACGTTCATCGGTCATGCTGCGTTAGGACTCACAACGGGCGGGTGCGAACTTTTGATCGATCCATATTTACATAACAATCCCACAGCAAACCTTTCCCCCGATTCAGTAGAGGCTGACTATATCCTCATTTCACATGGCCATGGCGACCATATCGGCGATGCTGTAGAAATCGCTAAAAGAACTGGGGCAACCATCATTTCCAATGCTGAAATCTGCGGCTGGCTGCGGAAGAAAGATCTGAAAGTCCACCCACAGCACCTGGGCGGCGGGCACACCTTCCCCTTTGGCTACCTGAAACTGACCCTGGCACTGCATGGATCAATCCTGCCGGACGGCAGCTACGGCGGCAACCCAGCTGGTTTCTTGCTGACCACGAACGATGGTGAAAAAATATATATGGCGGGTGATACCGGTTTATTTGGCGATATGCGGCTGATTGGGGATGAAGGGGTTAACCTGGCTGTTATTCCAATTGGTGATAACTACACCATGGGGCCAGCCGATGCCCTGCGCGCCGTCAAACTGCTGACGCCTGAACACGTCATCCCAATCCATTACAATACATTTGACCTGATCAAGCAAGATGCCAATGCCTGGGCAAAAGAAGTTCAGTCGGAGACTGATGCCAAGGTGCATGTCTTAGCACCCGGTGAAAAGTTTGTTTATCCTTAAGAGGTGAGCATGTCTGACGAAAAAAGACTTCCCCCGGGACAGCACGTCACTACCCACTTTCCAACCTTGCATCAAGGGCCCATACCTGCATTCAACCCTGCAACATGGGATTTTCGGATTTGGGGCGCAGTTGAAGAATCCACCACCTGGACATGGGATGATATTCTCAACCTTCCCCGAATAAAAGTTCAATTGGATTTGCACTGCGTGACAACCTGGAGTTTGCTGGACACCAGCTGGGAAGGAATCTCTTTAAAACAGCTTGTAGATGAAGAGTTTGTGAAGCCCAAGCCAGAAGCGAAGTTCGTGATGCAGCACGCTGAATATGGCTATACCACCAACCTGCCCCTAGAAGTGGCCTTGCAGCCTAATTTTCTAATTGCAACCCATTTCAACGGCAGCCCGCTGACACCCGAGCATGGCTATCCCTTACGCGCGGTGGTAGGTGCCATCTTGGGCAGCAAACCTATGAAAGATGTATACCTCTGGAAAGGCGCAAAATGGCTGCGCGGCCTGGAATTCCTGACAAACGACAGGTTAGGATTTTGGGAAGCAAATGGTTACCACAATGAAGGAGATGTTTGGAAAGAGCAGCGTTTCGCAGGATGATCAGGATTTCATGCGTGAACGGATGAAGAAGAACGCAAGCGCTGCACCGCCTGCCAGCAGCAGGATGCCAACAGCAAGGAAAAGCGGTGACCGGCCCCCGGATTCAATCTCCTCATCTGATTCAATCACCGTCGAGCCGGGCTGAGCAGCAAAGTCGATCACAATAGTATCCCCAGCATTGACCTCAATGGCAATGTTTAAGCTCGTCGTTGGAACATATCCCTCGGGAATGCCCATACTCAAGTTGTAATCACCTTCGGGGACATCCTCAAAACATACCGTATCGACGAGTTCCGGGTCTCCCCCAACCGTTTCCAGGGTTTCAGAAAAGCTTCCAGCCCGGTTATTAATGCTTACAACGCCGCCTTCCAGATAGAACTCTGTCTCCGAGCGCTTCTGGTTGCCATCCAGGTCTTCATAAAGGGCAACACAAACCTGAGCGTTCCCATCAAAAGGTGTGGGCGTTGGCTGGCCCAGCGTCGCTGTTGGTTGGGGACCTTCCGGGGTAGCTGTGTAAGGTTCAACGGTTGCCAGCACCAACTGCTGTGATGTGTTAATGGTGCATTCCGAGTCCAGCCCGTTAAGGGCAATGATCTCTTCAATCGGAATTTGATTCTGGAACAACAGGTAAATGCTGAAGCAGGTATCGCCTTCTCTCACTGTGTAGATGATTTGCCCTTCCGCATTCGGTGTTGGCGTGTTGAAAGAGCTTTGGTGCGGAACACCTGCATCAACCGGCTCGTAGATCAATAAGAAACCAGCCGCTAACAGGGAGAATATGAGAATTGATAGAAAAATTCGATTTTTCTTCATGATTTTTATCTTCCTAGGCAAGGATTATAACATCCTTTGAAAAATTAGCTAGCTTGTATGATTTTGACAACTCACATATTAATTATATAATTATGACCGCATGATGAGAAACCTAATACAAAAACTCGTGGAAAACAGGGTGTTAACTGCCATCATCCTGCTTTTCTCTACCCTAATAATCGTTAGCTGTTCTGTACCGGAGGCCACCGAAGCCTCTTTGATGACAGCCAGTCCAACGCTGACAGTAATCCCTTCTCCAACGATAGATTGGTTCCCCGCTACGCCTACGCCTACTTTTCTCCCAATGAACTCTCCACTCCCCCAGCCAACGCTTTCGGTTGAACGCCCTGGCGTCACGGAA
Source organism: Anaerolineaceae bacterium (assembly GCA_016841445.1). Classification (GTDB taxonomy): domain Bacteria; phylum Chloroflexota; class Anaerolineae; order Anaerolineales; family Anaerolineaceae; genus Brevifilum. The sequence goes on along the minus strand of JAENZD010000002.1, from coordinate 188,601 downwards.
TTATTGATCGCGGATGATTTCACCGACCCAAGGCAATGGTTATTGACCCAAAACAGCGCTGGGAACACTGCCTTCGGGAATGAGAATCTGACGTTAGCCGTATCCAATCAAAATGCTTTCCTGACAAGCCTCAGCCAGCATCCGATACCCACTAATTTCTATTTGGAAATAACCATTGAAAATGCCCTGTGCCGATCACAAGATGAATTTGGGATCGATTTCTGGCACCAATCCCCAAACGATTACCATCGTCTGCTGATGAACTGCAGCGGTCAATACAGACTTGAACTCGTCCAGGGCGGCCGGTCCATCGTTTTGCATGATTGGGAAACCGGATCAAGGGTCATGGTTGGCTCACCTGCAGTAAACAATCTAGGAATCTGGGTTCTCGACGGTCAATTCCAGCTCTTCATCAACGATACATTCCAATTCGAGGAACGGATATCCAGCAACATGAGCGGGGATTTAGGGGTGTTTGCCAAAGCCATCAACAGCAGCGCGATGACCATCCAATTTTCAGATCTAAAAATTTTCCGGGTGGAATAAAAAGAAGCGGATTATCTTTGAATATTCGGCGTCAGGACTGCGAGGGTTGTGCAATGAAATACGGCCATTGGAGCATCAGCGTTTCCAAAAGCAGCCGGACATTAGCGTATAAATCCAGCTTCTGAAGCGCTTTCTCATGCACAACGACCAGATTTCTGGCGCTTTCAATAGAAAGTAGTCCAGCAATTTCCCCAATTTGTTCATCCAGGTCAATATTCACCAGGGGCACATCTGCGCCTGATGCTTTAACAAAAACATCATGCCAGAATGACAGCCAGATGGGCAGAATTTCACTGGCCTTCTCACGGGCTTTGTCGTAAGGCTTTGCCAAATTCTCTGCCGTTTTAAACCGTTCAACTCTATTTGCTGGTATCAATGCTAATAGCGTCTGAAGAACTTCATCTCTTTGACCCAGGTGCTCCTGGTCATCCGATAATTTAATGGCAGCACCAATCCGTCCGGAAGACAAATGGGCAAATAGCTTTGCTTTTTCAGGATCAATCCCCTGAGTTGATTGAAGATATGCTTCGGTCGATTCAATCGAAGCTGGCCGGAGACGGATCACCTCACAACGTGACACTATCGTTGGCAAAAGGCTTTCCAGGTCATTGGCTGTCAGCAGCAGCACAACCTTATCGGATGGCTCTTCCAGCGTTTTCAGCATTGCATTCGAGGCTTCTATCGTCGCTCGTTGAAAATCAGGCAATAATGCAATGCGATATGAAGCTGAGTAGGGCGCCAATGCCAGGGTATGCTGCAGAGATCGAACCTGGTCAATCAAGATATCCCGATGTCCCTCTTCTGGTATCAGCAAGCTTAAATCAGGATGCTGCATTCCTTCTAATTGGCGGCAATCCCTGCAGGTTCCACAGAATTGACCCGGTGAAGGGGCTTCCCGGCAGTTCAACGCTTGTGCAAATTTGATGGCTAAGGTCTGACGTCCAACGCCTTCCGGTCCAATAAAAAGGTAGGCATGACGCCGCTTACCACCAGCTGCGTGGTTTTGAAGCAGGTTGACTGCCCAATCATGTCCAAATAAATGCCAATCCATGACTGTATTTTAGCCTAATAATGCCTTATCGGTAAGTTTCAATCCTTCTACAAGATTGCTCATTTGATATCTGACGTGGTAAACTTGATTTTCGAGAGACAAATTTTGGAATGAACATATGATGCGAGTTATTTATCCATTTACAGCAATTGTCGGCCAAAAGCGGATGCGCCGTGCACTGATCCTGAACGCCATAGACACACGAATCGGCGGTGTTTTAATCCGCGGTGAGCGCGGAACAGCTAAATCAACAGCTGCCAGAGCTCTGGCAGCCCTTCTGCCGCCTGTGGAGGTTGTGGAAGAATGCCGCTTTGGATGCGATCCCCAAAAGCCAATCACCTGGTGTACAGAATGCCGGGAACGCTTCCAGGGTGAGGAAAATCCACCTTCCGAAACCCGTCAAACCCCCTTTATTAACCTCCCCATTTCCGCCACAGAAGACCGGGTTGTTGGCACCCTGGATATCGAGAAAGCCATTCAAAAAGGTGAGCGTCATTTCGAACCGGGTGTTTTGGCATCCGCCAATAGAGGTCTGCTGTATATCGATGAGGTCAACCTGCTTGATGACCATGTTGTGGATGTCTTATTGGATTCCGCTGCCATGGGGATGAATATCATCGAACGCGAAGGAATTTCCTTCGCCCACCCTGCCCGTTTTATCCTGGTCGGTACGATGAACCCGGAGGAAGGCGATCTGCGACCGCAGTTGCTCGACCGGTTTGCTTTATCTGTTGAAATCCGCGGGATTCTCGAACCTCGCCAGCGAGTGCAGATCATGGAGCGAAACATTGCTTTCGAGTCAGACCCTGAGGCTTTCCGCAAGGAATGGCTGCCAAGGGAAAATGAACTTTCTGAAAAAATCGCTCGAGCCCGAAAGTTAGTCAGTCGGGTACGATACAGCAGCCGAGACCTGCTCATCATTGCTGACCTGACTGCCAAGATGCAGGTTGATGGTCACCGTGCAGACCTCGTGATCCTGAAAGCGTCACGGGCTCATGCTGCCTTCGAAGGCCGGGATGCGATCACCCCCCACGATATTGCCCTGGCAGCAGAGTTAGCTCTCCCGCACCGGGTTAAAGCCGGTCCATTCCGGCAATCCGAAATGGGCGTGACACAGCTTGAAGAGCAAATTGAACAGCTTAAGGGCGCGGCATCTTCCGGATCACAGCAGCAGGACGAAAAAGAAGCGTCCGATTCTGAAAACAGTCAAAAAAAAAGTCCACAGACCCCTATCTCCAACTTAGCAACGAACCCGCTGGATCCGAGCCCCTAGAACCTGCACGGCAGGATATTTTTCAGGATGCCACCGCACACTGGTGGGACGGCGGTAAAAAGATTGAACCCGGTGAGACATTCGAACCGCGCCGGTTAGATACCCCCCTGGATGACATGATGCGCAAACACGGCGGCCGCCGCTCGCAAACCGAAACTGACCGGAAGCGCGGGCGCTATGTACAATCACGCCCAGCCCATGGAAAGCCAGGTGATCTTGCTTTTGATGCGACCATCCGAGCCGCTGCACCTTTTCAAAAAGCCCGGGAGGATCTGAGGAAAAATGTCGCCTTTGCGGTTCGGAGGGAAGATTACCAGCGGAAAGTGCGCGTCCGGCGAGCATCCAACCTGATCCTGTTCCTGGTGGATGCTTCCTGGTCAATGGCAGTGGCTGAACGCATGTCTGCCACAAAAGGCGCAATCCTTTCACTGCTAACAGATGCCTACCAAAGACGGGATCGTGTCGGTCTGATCGTCTTTCAAAAAGACCGGGCCACCCTGGTGCTGCCACCAACAAACTCCGTGCTCCTGGCACAGCGAGCCCTGGCAGATATTCCTGTCGGCGGTAAAACACCCCTCAGCGCGGGACTCTCCATGGCTTATGAAGTCCTTAAACGTGAAAAAGTGCTGCACCCGGATATCTTGCCCCTGCTGATCATCCTCACTGATGGGGCAGGGAACGTGGCAATGGGTAAAGGGTCACCACAAAAAGAAGCCCATCAACTCGCTGAACAAGTTGCCCTGGAAGATATTCGCTCGGTTGTGATCAACATGGAACACGAAGCTTTTGACCAGGGTCTGGCACAAGGACTCGCTGAACACCTGGAAGCCCCCTGCTATACGCTGGCAGAACTGCGCAGTGAGACGCTTTACCGTGCGGTCCAGAAAGAAATTTATCTTGGACCTGGTCAGGGCGCACAAAACGCAAAAAAATAAGGCAATACAAGAAAAATAAAAACCCACCCGGTATCGATGAGGGTGGGTTTTGTGTTACTTAGTGTAAATTTCAGTCAGCCTGGATGACCTGCACATCGTTGAAAAATTGGCGGAGGGTGCCGGCAACCCATCCCTGGAGCGTCGCATTTGAGAGAGGGCAGTCCTCGCATGCGCCACCCAACCGGACATAAACCGTACGTCCCTCAATATGATCCAGTTCAACCGATCCGCCGTGGTACTGCTCGATATAAGCATTTAATTGGTCAATCAACCCCATAATTTTTTCTTCAAAAGTATATTCCTGATCAGTCATTACCGGATGCTCCTCTAAGATTGTGCCTGTCAAAATCATAACACATCCATCAAAGTTTTTGCAAATTTTTCAAGTTTAGTATCCTATGTTCTTCCAGTAGAAATAATATCTACCTGCAATTCTTAGGTTTGCATGATCCGGTCAACCCATTCATCCGTAAGATGCACTGCGATACCATCCACTGAAAATCGCCACACGGTTTGGGCAAACCGGTTAATGAAATACTGATCGTGGAGGATAGCCAGGATCGTTCCTTCAAAATTCTTAAGCGATAACTCAAAGGCCTCCTGAGATGGAATATCCAGGTGGTTCAGCGGTTCATCAAGCAGGAGGAAGTTGCAGTTTTCTCCCACCAGTAACGCCAGCATCAACCGGGAACGCTGCCCAAAGGATAGCGTCGATACCTTTTGGAAAACCTCATCGCCTTTGAATAGAAAGCGGTGTAAATATGTGCGTGCTGAGGTTTGGCTGCCCATTCCCGACATTCGGCTGACAGTTTCCAAAACGGTCAGGGATGGGTCAAGCATTTCCTGTTCCTGTGATAAATATCCCACGTGTACACCCGTTCCAAAATCAAATGAACCGGAAAGGGGCTCAACCTCCTTCAGCAGTGTTTTAAATAAAGTCGTTTTTCCAATGCCGTTCGGACCAACCAGGGCAATCCGCTGTCCCTGGGTTACTATCCTGGTGATAGGCGGCAAGAGCGGCACACCATCATAGCCAATCGACAATTTGTCCATTGATAAAGCGATTTTTCCACTCTCCGGTGTTTCAGAAAACTGCATTCGGAGTTCCCATGGCTGGTTGGGCTTAGCAAGTTTTCCTTCCCCTTCAAGGAAATCAACCCGTTTCTCGATCTGCTTCGCACGCCGGATGGTTTCCAAGGAGCGGTTTGCAAAAAAGCCTGCAGAAAAACCATCGGTGTTCTGTGGGTCAGCCTTACCCCCTTTATGGGGTTTTGCCTGGTCACGAACGCTGCGTGCTGCTTTTTTCAACCGCTTGATCTCATCCTGCTGATCCACATAAGCCTGAACAGCGGTCTCATATTCAGCCTCCCTGATGGCTAAATAATCGGAATAATTGCCCGGGTATTCCACTACGCCTTCAGCCGCAGGCGGGAAAGCGATCACTTTGTGGATCACCGCATCCAGGAAAGCCCGGTCATGTGAGACCAGTAAAATTGACCCGGCATAGGAAAGTACCCAATCCCTGAGCCATTCTCTCATCTCAATGTCCAGATGGTTGGTAGGCTCATCCAGCAGTAACAGATCAGGATTTTCCAGCAGGACCCCTGCCAATGCCAGGCGCATCTTTTGCCCCCCGCTGAGTACATCAATCAGGGTATCTTGGGGAATATCCATCAGGTCAAACCCGGATAGGATGCTGACTCTCGCGCCTTCTATCTCCTGGGCGCGCTGCAAATCTTTAATGGTTTGGTTATATACAGCCACCAGCCCGGGTTCATCAGGGGCTAGAGATAGTTTTCCACAAACCTCTTCCAATGAGGCCAGCGTCTCATCCAAATTGATTGCATGCCGGTTGAGATAACTTCCCATGGTCTCATTAATATTAAATGTGATCCCCTGGTGAAGGTAACCAACACAAAGCCCGGTAGGGGTGAACGCCACATACCCTGAATCGGGAACTTCTTCCTCGGAAATGATATTCATCAGAGTGGATTTTCCGCAGCCATTTGGCCCAATCAGCGCCGCGCGTTCCCCCCGTTTTAGGCTGAAGCATAAATTCTTGAAAACGGTATTCAAACCGTATGATTTTGAGAGAGAATGAACAACAAACACATTAACCTGCTTTCTTAAAACAAAAAACCAAGGGAAAGCCCTCGGTTAAATTAATCCAAACTCGGCAGACTTTCCGTAAGAACGTTACTTGTTACAGGTTAATGCGAATCACAAAAAACTCCTGATTGGTTGAATTGATAGGATTATACTGGATATTCAAACACTCGCACACCGGACCGTCGGATAAAAACCGCCTGTACCGATGGCCAGGTTGTTATTTTAGCCGACTTCAGGAATCCAAACCCGCATCGCACCCGGCGCTCGATGATCCCAGGCATAATACGGCACTGCCTTAAATGAAACATCCTGCATGAGTGGCGGTTTTTCCCCATATAAATCCCCGCCCCATTCCTGAAAAGATATTAACCCTGCTGCCCCCGTAATCGTCACCACACCACCCAGTAGATTTGGCTCAAAATTGCAATCAAATCCCTTATCCCTTCTGAGCCTAAGGCGGTCGATGTTTGCATCGGTTTGATCTACAGCCTCCAAACAATACACCAGCGGACCACGCATCAAGGCTACCCGCATGGCATTCGCTTTTACCTCAGGATGAGCATAGACCCTCTTAACCCGCATCAGCAATTGCAGCCTCAATTGATCATCGGGCTGCCATTCTCTTTCTACAGTTATATATCCTTTATCAAGATTTGCCGCTAACGGGAGCTGCTCGCCATTGAGGTACAGCCGCGCTTCCCAGCACCACCCAGGCTGGCGAAGTTTTACTTTGAAAAACGTTGGCTGTTCCATCTCAAAACGAATACAGACAATCCCATCCCAGGGATAATCAGTTTCCTGCTCAATTGTAATTTCTTCACCGCCCAGATTAATCTGCGCTTTACTTTGTAAATAAAGGTGCACATCAATCTCGTTTTCCATTTGGCTGTAGATATAGGAACCCAGGGTGGGTAGAAATCGGTTAACGTTAGGCGGACAGCAGAAGCAGTTGAATGCTGGTTGGCGATGATGGCTCCCATCACTGGCCAACGGGTTTGTGTAAAAGAATTTATCGCCTTCAAAAGAGACACTGCTTAGAAAACTGTTATACAAGACACGTTCTAATACATCACCAACTTGATTGTCGAGATCAAGTTGAAGCATCCGGTGCGCCCAGAAAACCAGCCCAATAGATGCGCAGGTTTCCGCATAGTCTGTTGGGTTGGGTAAGTCAAATGGCAGCGTAAAACCCTCATTGGTACTGGACGACCCAATCCCGCCCGTGAGATACATTTTGTGAGCGGTCAGGTCATCCCACAGCCCTATTAAGGTATTAATAAGTTCCTCATCCCCCGTTTCAGACGCAAGGTCTGTGGCGGCGCTGTAAAGAACCATCGCCCGGACTGCATGGCCAACCACTTCCCTTTGCTGATGTAATGGAACATGTGATTGGGTGTATGCGTGGGTTTGAGCCCAATAGTCTTCAGGGGTCTCCCCCCGCTGCAGGGCTTCAATATCAAAATAATGGGGAGAACGCCCGCGTTCCTCGATAAAATATCTTGCAAGCTCAAAGTAATGCTCTTCCCCGGTATGCCTGTAAAGCTTGAGCAGTGCCAGTTCAATTTCTTCATGTCCCGGATAACCCAGGATCTGTCCTTTTTCACGCCCGAACGTTTCCCCGATCAACCGCGCATAGCGTTCTATCCCATCCAGGAACCGGCGGTTCCCAGTTGCTTTATGATGCGCAATCGCCGCTTCAACAAGGTGACCAGCGCAGTACAGTTCATGCTTATCGCGCAGGTTTTTCCAACGGTTTTCAGGCTCCACCACGGTGAAATAGGGGTTGATATAACCATCATCCTGTTGGGCAGATAGTATCCGGTCAACGACATCTTCCACCTTTGCACGCAGATCGGGGTCGGGGTGCGTGATCAGGCTGCTGCAAGCTCCCTCCAGCCATTTGGCAACATCGGAATCCCAAAAGACATGCGGTTTGGGCTTCCCGCTTTCCGGTCGCCAGTCGAGTTGATATGCATCAAGCCGCCCGGTTTGGACTAGCTGATCATAGACTGCTGTTAAACCTCTTTCCCGGTTAGCAGCCTGGCGCAGCCCCCAAAATTCATCCTCAATTTTGACATTTTCAAAGGGAATTGGAATTCGCTTTTCACACATTTTCGACATTTATGCTTGTCCTGATCTGATATTAATAACACTTATTTATTGTATCAAATCTGCGGCTACCCGTTAAACCAGGCCGCTTCGAGATAGAAAAAGATCCCCGAACTTTCATGCTCTGATTAAGTCGGGGATCGATAATACCTTAGGTCACCTTAAATCGCTGCTGGTTCCTTGGTTTTGCCATGCTTGACAGGCTCCTTGACGCCGAATAAAGCAAGAGCAGATATCAGGAAGAGAAAACCGAAGATGCCCATCAAGATCGTAAACCCAATATTATCGCCAATTGACCCACCGATATATGCACCGACGGCACCAGCACCCGCCCCAGCCAGGTTCTGGATCCCGAGATAACGTCCAGCTTCCTCCCTGGGGACGAGGGTCGTGCCCAGAGCCCAGCTTGCAGAATAGAAGAACCCGATCGCAACGCCAATGATGATTCCGCCCACATACAACATGGTCAAATTCACCGAAGTTATCACAATGACTGTCCCCACCAGGGCTAACCCACCGCTGAAAGCACAAACGCGTTTTCGCCCAAACTTATCGCTCAACCAACCGGCAGGAATGCTCGAGATGAAGATTGCCAGGCCAACCACCAGCATCAACATCCCGAAGGATTCTTCAATCACCGTATCTCCCATGTCCATGAACCGTTCCTGCAGAAAATAGACAGCAAATACCGACAGGTTGGTTGAGCCGACCAGGAATGCCAGCCGGTTGACCACCCACCAGGTAAATGATTGATGGTCCTCCTGAGTTTTGCCCCCCAGGCTGATCCTGACGCTAGCCCAAACCCCTACAACCACTGCCAACGCCATCCCTATGACGGCTGTTACAGAGAGGATAATTATTCTCATAGTATCCGAAAGGGAATCCGTCAGGCCGCTGATGTATCTCACTAAAGCACCAGTACCAAGGATCACAACGGTGAAAACAGCCGTCATCGCCAAGAGCCGCAGAATTGGAACCCAGTTCATCTTGCTGGGCGGTTGTTTGATCGGTTTTTCTGGCACGAACATCGTAATTGCCGCACTGATCAACACGACCCCACACAGGACAATCAGTGCGAGCCAGATATTTTCATTGCCAACCAGTTTTGAAATCACAAAAGAAACAAAAATCAATGGCGCAGGGAGTTCAAAGAAAGCTTTAAAGCCTGAAAAAATGCCATGTTTCGATTCAGGAATGAGGTCCGGGATCAACCCCTGTGCAGCAGCATGCCCGGTATTGGAGGCCAACATAGAAAGGATGTAAGCGCCAAACAGGACCCAGTATCCCGTCATCCCTGAGTCTGCCATGGTTGCAGCAATCACACCTATCAAGATAAACACAATGGACTCAGTCACCGCACCAATCAATATGAAAGGTCGTCGGCGTCCCCAGCGAGAGGTACTCCGATCCGAAAGGATCCCAGCAAAAGCCTGGAACAACAGCGCAATCATCAGACCCCATAAGCGGATTGTTCCCAGAGCTTCGCCTTTCGTCCCTTCCCCCACAAAAGATTGAACCAGCAGAGGGACAATTAATGCCAGGGTTTGCGACCGTGTTGTGAGCGCAAAATAATAGATATTTACCGTGATGGCATCATACCAGTGAATCTTTCTTTCCATGAACTGACCTCCGTTAAGACCTTAATTCAGATTAATAACGACTTCCTCAAATGTTAACCCAGCTAATCGATTGTAGATATGCATTATTGTGTTATCAATATCTTTTAAAACACCTGAAGATGTTGAGCGTCTGCCTCACAAGATTAAAACGATCCAACCCTGTTCCGCAGTCAGTTGATTCATTAAACACATTTGATTCTCTGATGAGATTGCATTCATTCAGCTTAAAAATCACGCAGCAGTGAACCCTTGGCATCACGGTCAATTTCCCAGGGGTAGACGATAAAGGCATCTGTGATTGCGGCGAAATAATCCGGGCGGTTGGTACCAAACAGGTTGCGATAAGGATTGAAATGCAAAACACTTGTGTACGGAAATCCCCCGCCTGCTGTAACACGGTTTTTTACTGATGTAATGGTCCTGCCTGACCCCCAGACATCGTCTATGATCAGGATCCTCTCACCGCTGAGAAGGTCATCTTCAGGGAACATCAGAAAATTCGGCCAGGCTAACAAGCGTGGGCGCTGCATTTCTTCAAGTTCAGACGGGAAATCAACCGAAGCAATCAACAATTTCTGAATATCCATTGCCTCTGCCAACAATCCCCCGGGGACGATGCCCCCTCGGGAGATCATCAAGATTCCATCAAAGCTTATATCAAACTGCGGCATAAGGTGGTCAATCAACTGATCCACTTCATTCCAAGTGAGAACTTCTCTTCTTTTTTGCATTTTATCGTTCCTTTTTACTTTTAGAGATCCTCCCAAGGACCTGTCCTAATATCAGCGGCGGCGCAGAATTTTCGGGTAATCCGGTTAACACAGCTGTTTCTACATTTTTGACCCAGCGATAAATGGCTGTATAATAGCAAGCTTGTGAGAATGTGTTAAGATGCACACCCATAATAGCAAAAACACCACCCAGCAGCAGGCCAATCAATGCTCCCAGAAATGGAACAATCCCGGTGGTGGTTAACGGATCAGCTGTATTCATCCCAACCACAAAACCAATCCACACACCCAGTAAGATCAATATCCATTGAAGAATGCCTGTCAACTTTTTAACAGGGATCAAACCGGGCTGAAATCTGATTAAATTCTCTCGTTTGATTTGTTGCAGCTTGCTAACAGCCTGATCAAGAGACAGTGATTCAATCGCCATCAGCGGCCAAATTAAATATGCTGCACCCATCCATTGATCCTCTTCCTGTTTTGGAGAAGCAAATATTTCCTTTACGATATTTCCAAAATTCAGTCCCGGCAAGGAAAATGCAAATAAGGCAGCATCCCTTATTTGGGGCGCAGTCAAGGACAACTGCTGTGGTGGTTCCTGAACTGCGTCATCATCAGAGTTAATCGTTCCATCAAAAATGGGTATCACTTGGATCATCGTAATCCTCCCCCAAATGATCAAACTGAAAAGGGCAAGCAGCATGATCAGCCCTATCAGGATCAACCCAACTGAGGTCAGACCGATCAAACCGATGACAACCGCTAAGGGAATAAACCACACAAACAGCAAGATCAGCCCACCCAATCCAAAACGGACCATGACCTTAAGAAATAGCGGATCATCCTTGACCAATAGATAGCTTGCATGAATGAATCGAATCGCTCTTTTTAATCGAGACACAAGATTATTCCTTTAGGTTAAGTTACTATTTATAATTATAACTTGAGGTGTAAATCAATGTTGCCAGTTTTTTCATTAACAAAAAGCGTCAAAGCAGACTGGATGGGTCGACTTCAACATTCCAATCATTGAAATTTCGATCTCTAAGGATTGCCCGGGGATCAGCCCCGCGTAATATGATATGCCAGCGGTATTTTCCTGAGACTTTTGAAAAGAAGCATGGTGCCGGCCCGATCATCTCAATCCGAGGCTGTGTTTGGGAAATCCACATTCGGAGCTGTTCAGCCATAGCCTGAGATGCTTCTTCTGCCTTACGGGCATCATAATGACGGTATTCGAGACGAACTAACCGCATGAAGGGTGGATTGCCTAACAACTTACGATTGGTTAACTCCTGGTGATAAAATCCCTGATAATCATGCCTGGCTGCATTTTGAATGGCATAATTCTCCGGATCGTAAGTCTGGAAAACCACCTTGCCACCTAAAGGGCTTCGACCAGCCCGACCGGCAACCTGTGTGAGCAGTTGGAACGTTCTTTCCGCAGCCCGGTAATCCGGGAGGGTCAGACCCACTTCAGCCAGGATCACGCCAACCAGGGTAACCAGGGGAAGGTCCAGCCCCTTCGCCAACATTTGTGTACCGATCAGTATATCAGCTGCTTGATTGGTAAACATTGAAAGGATCTGTTCGTGTGCATTCTTATTGCGGGTGGTTTCAGAATCCCAACGCAGGGTTCGAACCCCCGGGAAACGCTCCTCGACTAATTGCTGAACTTTTTCTGTACCGGTCCCTAACTGTCTAATTTGCGAACCACCGCATTCCGGACAGACCTGAGGAACCTTCCGTTGGTAGCCGCAGGTATGGCAAATGAGAGCACCCTTCGATCGATGAAAAGTCAGCGGTTTATCGCAGCGCGGGCATTCAAGCACATAACCACAATCACGACAAAAAACATATGTCGCTGACCCGCGCCGGTTAAGGAATAAGATTGCTTGCTGGTGGGTTTCCAGGACATGTTCAATCGAATATTGAAGCTCGCGGCTAAAGATGCTGCGATTCCCCTGATGCAGTTCCTGGCGCATATCCACAACTGAAACTTCAGGTAAACCGAGATCTGCTGTTTCACCCTCACCCACAGGGAGCGAGATATTAAGACCCAGCTTTTTGACATGGTGTGCAATCACATCCCGGTGCGCCAGGATCCGTTTGGGCAAAGAGATCATCGTCCAATTTCCCCTGTCTGCCAGGTAATACTGAGTGATACGCGGCGTAGCAGAACCTAGGATGATAACAGCACCAGCCAGCCGAGCACAAGCAACAGCTGCTGCTGCACCCTGGTAGTTGGGCTGACTCTCCTGCTGATCGTATGATTCATGGTGACATTCATCCATCACGATTAAGCCAAGGTCATCAATAGGCATAAACAGCGCACTGCGCGGACCAACAACTACCGTCAGGTCGCCATTCCGAATCCGTCGCCAGGTATCGTATCTTTCACCGACTGAAAGCTGAGAATGAACCACGCCAACCTGCCCGGGGAAACGCCCCAGAAAACGCTTGATGGTCTGGGGTGTCAACGAGATTTCAGGTACAAGGACAAGGGCACGTTTCCCTGCAGCGAGTGTTTCTTTCACTGCCCGCAGATAGATTTCCGTTTTGCCGGAACCTGTCACCCCATGTAAGAGATATGGTTTTACAGGCTGCCCGGATTTAACATCATCCAAACCTTTCTTGATGATTCCCCACGCTTTTTCCTGGTCTCCGGTCAGCTGGGGTGGAAGGGATGGAATGAAATTGAAATCCTCCAACGGATCCCGCCAGGTCTGCACTTCCCGATAATTGATCAGCCCCGCTTTTTCAAGAGCATCCAGGTCTCCCTTGTTTCCACCTGTCTCGGCGTAGATCCAATTGGGCTCCATTAAACTGTCTTCAAGCGCTAAAAACTTCAGTACAGCTAACCGTCGATCGTGGACATGTTGGAGCCGGCTGAGCGGCTCCTCTAATCCTTCGATAACCTCAGGTGATACAGCCAATGCCACTTTCCGTGTGGTCTTGATGCTCACGCGTGATGGCGGCAGAAATGCCCTTGAAAAAACAATATTTTTTCGTACCAGTTTACGCAATGTGCCGCGCCATTCCACATGACGAAGGGCATGATCGAGCTGCCTTCCCCGCATCTCTCCTTTATTTTTCAAGAGACTGACGATTCGTTTTTCTAATGGTGAGAGGTCTTCTTCGTCTTCCTCATGATCCGGGTTAAGTCTGTTTAAAGTGTCTGTTTGGCGACTTATCCCCACCGGCAGCATCAAATTAATACATGCCCCTAACGGAGATAGCGTTTCTTCAGCCATCCAACGTGCCATTTCAATTTGTATTGGTGTCAGAACGGGTTTATCATCAACCAGTTCTTCAACAGGTTTTGTTTCCGTGACTTCAGGCGTCTCAACAAACCTTAATACAACACCCTGAACCCGTTGGCTTCCAAACGGAACGATCACCAACGATCCAGGTGCGACCAATTCATCCAATTCCGGGGGCAGATGATAATGAAAACAGCCGGATATCTGTGTGAGGTTGATTGCAACTTCCACATAAGTGAGCATAGGATGATTTTACCTTGATCGCGGATTTGAATGTGACCCTATTGATGACATTCCCTCTCCGAGTCAATTAATAAGTCTGCTTTCGTCGGGATATTAACCAGCTGGTTCCCCATAACAAAAACCTCTCTTCTCTGGTAAAATGAGGGCGAAAACATCTTCAACTTTCGGGTTGAAAACGGTCACACGCCGAAAAAATTGAGACCGCCGAAAAAATCCACGAAAGGTATCCATCTTTGATGGACCGGAAAGCGTTTATTGAGGTTTGATACGATGCCAGTCCCAATCCAGACTGGTAAGGTTCTACATGACCGGTACCAGGTCAAGAAGATTTTAGGCCAGGGGGGAATGGGGTGTATATACCTGGCTGACGACCTGCGTCTGGAAGGCCGCCTTTGTGCAGTAAAAGAGGTGGAGTATGATCGCGCCATGCCAGAGGACATGCTCAATGAAGCACGAGCGCAGTTTGAACGCGAAGCAACTGTTTTAGGACGTTTGGACCATCCCAATTTGCCAAAAGTTTCAGATTTCTTTTCAATTGAAGACCGGGATTACCTTGTCATGGATTATGTCCCCGGTAAAGACCTGCGCCAGCTGATGCTGGAAGCAAAACAAAATGACACCTTCCTCCCCGAAGAAGACGTTTTAGATTGGGCAAACCAGCTTGCAGGAGCATTGAAATATCTCCACACCCAGGAAACCCCAATCCTGCACCGGGACATTAAACCTAGCAACCTTAAACTCACCCCAAACGGACTGGTCAAACTGGTAGATTTTGGATTGGTCAAGATGCTGGCACCAGGCGAAGTCACAATCACCATCCTTCAAGGACAGGGAACAGCCCTGTATACGCCGCTGGAACAATATGGCGGTGATTCGGGGCATACCGACTCTCGAAGTGATATCTATGCTTTCGGCGGGACTCTTTACCACCTCCTTACCAATGAGCCTCCCGTTAATGTCCGTGACCGTTTTCTCAGTCCCGGCAGTCTGCCCAAGGTACGGAGCATCAACCCAAATGTCAGTTATCGAACAGAACGCGCCATCCATTGGGCACTTCAACTACACCCTGAAGATCGGCCCAGGGATATCGATGCATTTGTTAAGGCTTTGTTTGTTGAAGATGCCCCAATCACGAGGCCCTATAATGGGACGCACGTAAAACCCGTCGCCGTGCGCAAGCCTGAGAGGATCCTGATATTCCTCGCCAGCTCATTGCTTGTTGCCAGTTTTTTACTGACCTTATTGAGAAATTTTTAACCCTGCTTTTCTTAATTGCGCCATCATTCCCCCAACTCGATCAATTGAAGCTAATCTATTTTCGTTTTCGTGATGGATAACGACCATCTGTTCGCATCCACCAAACCAATGCAGCAATCCAACCAATCAATAATCCAACGACGATCATTTCCACCACAAATACACTCCCCGACGCCGCCATCCATTCTTTTGCGCTGTCAACGCCAAGATTGAGATAGGTATAGAAAAGAAGACCACCTATTAAAGCGCACATGGAAGAGCGCAAGCCCCATCGTGTGGATCCCCACCAGAGATAACCAATTAAGAAAGTTGCTCCACCCCCCGCGATCAATATAATCACACCCAACGCCCAATCTCCGACGGATGGATAGCTCTTCGTTACCGGTTCAGGCGTACTGGTCGGGGTAGGTTCAGTTGTTGGTTCCAGTGTTGGGGTTATGGTTGGCATCTCGGTAGCAAGCGGGGTTGGGGAAATCTGGATCACAGACGTCAATCCCCCCGGTGAGATATTAATCTGTAATGTCTCAGATTGCATCGCTGGTTCACTGGTTGCAGTGATTTCTAACCCCCCAGCCGCCTCAATACGATAATTAAAATAAGCAATGCCACCAGATGTGGTTGTTTCAAATTGCTGGGTAATCCCGGGATCACCAGAAATTCTAAAATTGAAGCGCACGATAGTTCCATCCGGGACGATATTGTTATTGTGATCCAGGATTTGGGTCGTCCTGACAGTCAGCGTATCGCCGATATTATAGCTGGGCATCATGATGGGTTCGGGGGTCCCTGTTACAAACTGTGTTTCTTCCTGTTCTTCCTCCTGTGTTGCTTCGGGAAGGACCAGGTCCAACCCAATCACCTGGGAAGGATTGGGGGCAGTTATAGAAATCAAATCATAACCAATTGCATTTAAAGAAACGGGTAGCGCGCCGGGCGGATCAATTTCCTTCATTAGAACTCGAGCGGCAACATCCAGGAAAGCTGATGTTTTGCTGTACAGTCCATAATAAGCTGTCACCTTCGATATATTCGTGGCATCCAGATAGGTTGGTGAACCCATCGCAAACACAATCACATTCTTCCCGGAAACCAGATCAACCCGATCTTCCAAAACCATTTGAAGTGCATCAGATTCCGGATAATCAGGATCTATGTCGAGCGTGTTGAATATGACCCAGTCCGCAGCCTGTAAGTTCTCTGCAAGGGTATTCGTAGTATCGTCATCAACATTATCCAGCAGATCTGAAAGTTGAAAAAAACTATACGATGTGATACTCTCTTGAATCAGTTGATTGCTTGCTTGTGGTCCATAGATCCGGATCAATGCATTCGCAAGGCCGGTTGTGTTGACCTCTGTTGTAAGTGGACAGGTATCACACTGCCTCACCCGTCTGATATCCGTGAAAATAACAATATCCTCATATCGAGATGGCGCTGAAGGAAGGATCGTATCCAATTCAAGTGCATTCGGGTTGATCAAGGTCACGGAATTTTGGGCAACACTAAAGGTGATATTTTCAGATTGGCCTAATTGGGTCAGGTCATCTGTGGATGGGTAGACGACATCCGGAGAGAACTCACCATAGATATTCAACTTGGCTGACAAAATGCGCAAAACAGAAGTATCAACCCTTTGGGCAAAGGCAGAGTCTTCACGGTATTTCTGCACAAAGAAATCCAGGGTGTCAATCAGTGTCGAATAAGCATCTGGATCACCTGATGCAATAAAATCATCTAAATATAAAATATCATTGCCTGCTAAGAAAGCACTTCGGGCTACCTGCAGCGCATCGAAATTTTGCTCGTTTGGATCAAAGAATCGCCTTACTGAACCACTCCCAAGATTGTCACTGATGACCAACCCGCCGTTCTGCCGCCAGGTATCAAACTGGGAAAGCGCCATAAGCTGTTGGAAAGCGGTAGAGTCAAAACTGATCGGCCTCGTTGTCGCGCGAATATTTCCCTGGAAACCCTGGTATCGAATGTGAGAGACCATCACGGCATCAACCCTGGCTGGATCATCAACATTTAAATCAGTTACTGCAAAGTAAGGCGCTAATTCAATTTGTTTGAGTTGTTCCAAAGATTTTCTAACAGTGGCCACCTCAGATTCTGGTGAGCGATCAGAATTTCCTGTACCCGGGAAATTTTGAGCAACCACCAAAACCCGATCATCACTGCCGGTATGCAAACCGGAGATAAAGGATTTCCCCATTTCACCGACCCAAAACGGGTCGCCACCGTAAGTATTAACTCCCAAAGATGCAGCAGCTTCGCTATTTTCAGTTTCAAGGACATCCAGGTTCGGCCCTAGCAAAAGATTGACCCCGAGCGAACTTAATTCTCTGCCAAGCACTTGCCCAACCTGGCTTGCTAACCCCAAATCCCAGGTTGCACCAATCGCCATCTGCGAAGGTAGCGGTGTCAAACCGGATAAGATCTGGTCCGATGGATATCCATTTCCAATTTGCTTCACCCCAACAAACAATGGAACAAATGAGTCCGAAGCCCGATTTGTTAATTCTTCCGTCGAAGTTTCCCACTCGATCTCTTGAAGGGAACGAATCATCGCCTGGGCTTGGCTGACCGTGTCCTGGGAGGTGAAATTATTATTTTCAGCAAGCAATACAACCCCACCAATGTGGTGATTGGCAATTAAATCATATATTTCCGATTCTTCGTCCACATCTGTTCCATCAAACGTCACCAGGAACAGCTGCCCCACTTTTTCCTCAGCTGAGAGGGTCTGTAACAAGACTGCGGCAGGATCAACTGCAGCAACCTGGTTGGGAAATGACCCCAAACCTGCCAGTACCAATATAAGGATCAGAGGGATACGCCATAACGCGTGAATCTTGCTCACAAGCCTGACTCCAGGATCTTCCGAGTGCGCAGCGGATAATTCGTGATGATACCGTCAACATGAATGGCAGCTAACCGGTTGATTTCTTCAGGATCATCGGCAGTCCAAACATTGATCTCTTTATGGCCTTTGTGGATGCGCTCAACAAGGGGCTGATCAACGTCAGTGTGGAAAGGATGCAGTGCATCATAAGAGAAGACCCGCCAAATAAAATTTTTAGCCATTTTTGGAAGGGTCAAGAGAGCAATCTTCGCCGCAGGGCAATGGCGATGAAATCGGATCAAGTTAAGGGGATTAAAAGAAGAAATCAGAACAGAGTCAATCAATCCATAGGCATTAACCAGCTGAGCCGTTTTAATCGGAAGTGGATTGAAGATATTCATGATACTCTTTAATTCAATGTTGATCAATAACTTTCCACCTAACCCCTCAAGAACTTCTTCCAGTGTCGGGATATGTTCTCCCTGACCGGCATCAAAGGATTTCAGCTCTGCAAGGGTTAAATCCCTGACAGATCCTTTTCCTGTGGTCGTACGATCCACGGTATCATCGTGGATCACAACAACCTCACCATCCTTTGAGAGGGTCACATCCAATTCAATACCATCTGCACCTTGTTCCAATGCAAGCTGGAATGCTGCAATGGTATTTTCCGGTGTGTTTCCACTGGCACCGCGATGTGCGTATATTTTCGGCGTCATACGCGTTCTTCTCCTTGTATGGCGTTATTATAGCACGTCCAATCCTTCATGGCATCCTTCTCCAGTCATTGATCGATTTCCAAAAAGCCTCTTCTGATAGACTATAATCATAGGGGTTAATAAAAAGTTCACGAGGAGAATGTATGTTAAATACGGTCAATTTTGATCATGATGCGTTAAAAAATTACGTCATCAAATTCTTCGAAGCGTTAAATGTACCTGAAATTGATGCCCGGATTGCTGCAGACGTTCTCGTTTCTGCCGATCTTCGCGGGATCAATACCCATGGCGTGATCAGACTGCACAGCTACTATGGGGAACGCCTGCTTAAAGGTCAAATTGATCCTTCTTCGCCAATCAAGACCATCAATGAAAACCCGGCAACCCTTGCACTCGATGGCGGGAACGGACTGGGACAGGTTGTGGCTTACCGGGCAATGTCCCAGTGCATTAAAAAAGCGGAGGAAGCAGGACTTGCCATAACAACTGTTCGGAACAGCAACCACTTTGGGATTGCTGGCTATTATGCCATGATGGCGCTTCCTGAAGATATGATCGGCATCAGCCTGACCAACTCCCAAGCCCTTGTCGCGCCAACCTATGGTTTCAGACCCGTGATCGGTACCAATCCAATCGCTGTGACAGTGCCTGCTGGAAAAGAAAAACCATATGTGCTGGATATGGCCACGAGTATCGTCCCATTTGGCAAAATCCAGATCCATGAAAAGGCAAAGTTTGCAATTCCCAAGGGATGGGGGATCAATAAAAACGGTGCGCTCACCAACGACCCCGGCGAGGTCATCGATGGCGGTGCGCTCCTGCCTTTAGGCGGACCTGCTGAACTGCGGGGATATAAAGGTTATGGATTATCTCTGCTGGTTGATTTGCTCTCCGGGGTGTTGGCAGGTGCTGCCTTTAGCCAGAATGTTGGCCGGCCTACAAAAAACCGAAATTCTGACGTAGGGCATTTCTTTGCAGCCATAAAAATTGAGAATTTCAGGCCGGTGGATATGTTCAAAGCCGATATGGATGATTATATACAGGCATTGAAAAAATCGCCCAAACTTCCCGGTCAGAACCGGATATTCATCCACGGGGAGAAGGAATTTGAAATGGCTGAAAAATCATTAAGAACGGGCATTCCCCTGCTGAAAGAAGCTGTTGATGCCCTCAAATCTGCTGGAGAGAAGGTCGGTGTGCCTTTCGACCTCAGGCCGAAAACATAAAACCCATCTTTATTTTTTTCGGATCTTAATTCCGGGGATCAGCCAGGGGACTTCTTCGCGGTATGACCGGTATTCATCGCCAAATTTGACCATCAACTTATGCTCTTCAGGGATTGAACCGATCATAAAATATAAGGTGCTGGCTATCACCCACGCCAGGATCAAATCAGTCATCCAGGGGATTAACCAAAGCAAGATAATACTGAACAAATACATCGGATGGCGAGTGAACTTATAAAAACCTTTAATCACCAGCTCGTTCTCATGGTCTTGGTCCGGTTTGATTAACTGCTTAATTCCCAAAAAAGCCATTGTATCTGTCTGTATAACAGTGACAAAAATACCAAAACCAGCCAAAAGCTGGAGAGGCATTGTCAGGTATCGCCATGGAGCTGGAATGACCCACAAAACATTAGAAGTCAGAAAAACCACCATCGCCAAGATAGGCAGAAGGCTTACGATAGCTATGCCAATAAAAATCAACCTGTAATATTGGTCAATCCTTTTTCCAAAAATTTTCCTGACCATCTCTTTTGTTGATAATGCCGCCAACCAGGAATGAAAAACACCGCAAGAAGCCATTGCAATAAAAACCAAGCTCGGATATAACCAATGAACTTCCATATAAAAGTTCCTCATTCAAATCTAAAAACAATCTACACCAAACAGTTGTCAACGACCTAATACTGATTGTATCCGAATGTTAATCCATTTTCTTTATAAACAATAGAAATATCAATTTGTGTCAGCCCTTGTAATTTAGAACTTTTGTGCTATACTATTAGAAATAGAACGCTTATTCTAGTTTTGCAAAGGCAGGTCATCATGCGAAAAGTGGTTGTTATCCCAGCTGTTGTCATAGGTTGTTTAATCGTGATCTGGGTCGGAACCGTAGCCGCGGCGAGTATGCCTTCAGAAGAATCCCTGTCACCCACATTAACCGCTGTCGCTGAAGCAACCTCATCAGCGGGCAATCAGGAAAATGCACTCAAATCCAGTATCACTCCCGCCTGTTCAATATCAGATCGCTATCCCCCAGAAGTTTTGCGCTGGTGCGCACTGATCGAGCAATCCGCAGCAGATCATGGGCTGCCAGCCGGACTGATTGCTGCAGTAATGCTCCAGGAAAGCGGCGGCGATCCCGACAGCTATTCCAGCAGCGGAGCCGTTGGGTTAATGCAGGTCATGCCTAGGGACGGTATTGCCTCAGAATTTATGTGTATCAACGGTCCATGCTTTGCGTCACGCCCCACCATTGAAGAACTTAAAGATCCTGGTTTCAATATCGCATACGGCAGCCAAATGCTGGCAGATCTTGCGATAAAACACGGCAGTTATCGGGAGGCTCTGTTCCGATATGGCCCCATGGATATTGGCTATCACTATGCCGACCTGGTTTTGAAGATCTGGGAGAATTATTCGTAAAGCAATACGAGAACTGTGATGAACTTACGAAAAATTTTTCGTAAGTTAATAAAATGACCGGGTGGTCATGTTCGAGTATCGTTCCTACAAAAAGCCGTTTTAATGAATATTTTGACACGACTAAGAATGGTTAATTCTGGACAATTTTAGAATCGGGGAAGTGTCTTTCAGGATCAATTTTGCAAGTACATACAAGCTACAAATTACTCTTTATTCTAAAATCATAAATTCCATCACGGTATTCCCAGATTGTCCCGCAAGAAGGACATGTCAGGTCGTGACCGAAACCTTCCAAATCTGTACCACAAGATACGCACCTGAAAATATCGTCGACAGGTAATCCCTTTTCAGATTCGCCAGCAGCTTGAGCGCGTGTAAACACACTCGGACTATATTGCGCAAATGACCCTGTCCATTGCAGGAGCGAATCCAATTTCGAAAGCAACGCTGTGGGGATATTTTTCTTAAGAAAACCAACTCTAAAATGAGAGACGGTTAACTGTTTTTTAATTGTAAACTGATTTTCCTGCAGATAACCTCTAATGGATTTGGGATGGAAATCAAAGTTCAATTCAGCAAATTCAACTGGTTCTTTGGAGAAAGGATTCCACTTTTGTTTACCCAACCAATATCGAAGGATAGATTTGAAATTCCGCTTATTTGCAAACTCTAAAATAAATACCCCACCCAGATTCATAACACGCCGTACCTCTGAAAGGGCCAAGACCGGATCTGCCATGTGATGGAGAGTGCGGATCATGGTGGCGCCATCGAACAAACTCTCTCTAAACGGCAGGTGATATGCGTCTGCTGCGACATATAAATACCGGTCTGACAAACCGAGCCTGTCACGAGCTTGCTCTAATTGTGTGCGGGAATAATCCAGCAAAGCAACACGATCATAGCCCTGGTAACGCGGCGTATTTCGTCCCGCACCTGCACCTAATTCCAGCATAAATTTTCCATCGGATGGCAGCAGGCGTTTCAATGCGATTGCCTCAACCGCATCTTCATAATCGCGCCCTCCAGCTTCCCAAAAACGCTGCTGGTAATCAGAGCCTTCATAACTACAGACCGGGGGTGTTTGTTTACCCATAACTTCGTAAAATCCGTTTAATGATCAATTCAATTTAATGAAAATTTTCGCTTATAATAAATATGCCCGGGCAGGATTCCCGACGGCACCCGGAGATACCTCCTTACCGCTGCTTCCTCTCGGACCTGACGGGGTTCGTAGGGCTCCGCCGCGCCGGTCCCACCCGGACGTTCTTAAGAATACTTCACCCCCCTATTGCTGTCAATCAAAACACCCTCTACCTCAGATGACTTCGCCCAGATGCAACTGGTAAAAAAACCACCTTCGATGTATACTTTAACTCGAACATAAGAACACCACCAGGAGACAGGAGAGGTACGTATTCGATGAAAGTTAATGTAAAACAACAACAACTTACCCATTGTGTCAGCATGGTTTCGAGGGCTGTTTCACCTCGCAGCACACTGCCTGTCCTCTCGAATATTCTGGTTAAAACAGATAATGGTCGACTGCGCCTATCAGCAACAAACCTCGAATTGGGAATCACCTGCTGGATCGGTGCACGTGTGGAAGGTGAAGGCGCTATCACAGTCCCTTCCAGAATCTTCACAGACCTTGTAAGCAACCTGCCCAGTGAGCAAGTGGTTTTGACACTGGACAACAGCACACAAACCCTGAACGTCAAATGCGGCAGCTCAGACTCCAACATCAAGGGCATTGATGCAGAAGAATTCCCTCCTATTCCTGAGCCCAACCTGGACGAGGGCATTCCCTTGAACATCACGAATTTCAAAGAGATGGTTCAGCAAGTCGCGTTTGCGGCCTCCACGGATGAGGCGCGCCCGGTTCTGACCGGTGTGCTGCTGAAAATGGAAGGGGACCGTATCACCATGGCAGCAACAGACGGATTCAGAATCTCCATCCGTGAAGATGTCATCCCCCATGCTGTTTCAAAACCCGTCGAGGCCATTATCCCAGGACGAGCATTGATTGAACTGGCCAGGATCATTGGTTCTGGCGACGAACCTTTGATCATGACCTTCCCACCTGATCGGGGTCAGGTTATCTTTCACGTCGACAGCATTGAATTGGCATCACAGTTAATTGAGGGCAGCTTCCCTGATTACCGAGCCATCGTCCCCCAGAATTTCAAAACTCACACGCTGCTCTCAACATCTAGTTTATTGAAAGCTTGCAAGCAAGCGGAAATCATCGCACGTGAAGGCACCAACGTTGCCCGTCTGAACATCATCCCGGATACCGATGAATCATCACCTGGCACCATGGAAATTTCAGCCCACTCAGAACAGACCGGGTCCTCCGAGGTCATGGTGGACGCTTCGGTTGACGGTGTCCCATTATTAGTCGCATTCAACGTTCGATTTCTAAGGGAAGTCCTGGAAGTTGTCAAAGCCGATAATGTTTGGTTAGAGACAAATGCCGCCAACACACCCGGCTTAATTCGTCCTCAAGGCGATGACCACTTCAAACATATCATCATGCCCATGCACATCAGCTAAACTTAAATGATCTGCGATATCAACTCAGCGCCTGCCATGCAGGCGCTTTTATTTTCGAACGCCAATTTTGCTAATTTCAATTAGAATTAAGTAGCTGTCCAACGATTGAAAGCTTACTAATTATGACTCTTCCTCCGAGCGCAACTGACCGTTTACTCAGCGTTTACCTGGTCCTTTCGCAGTACCCTGTCCTATCCTCCCGCATCCGCGACCTGATGCGAAGAGAGCTTTTCAAGCAAGGATTTCTTAGTCAAAAAGAATTCGAACAGGAAGTGACCCAAAAAGCTATCCAGTCACAGGAGCGAGAGGGATTACAACATCCCCAAATTGAAGAACCGGTAGGCGTCTGGGAGCGGCGAAAAGCGCTCGTGCGTGATCAGCTGACTGACTTTTACTTCAGCCACCACCTCAGCTTTGAACTGATCGAAGACCTGATCGAAGAAGTTCTTCATGAAAGAGGGGTGTCAACCCACGAGGCACTTTTTGAATTCAACCCCGAAGTTGCACCAGAGGATCTGCTTTTCAACCAGGGCATGATGATCGAAAAAATGCCGCCAGATACGCGTAAACACATGGAACCCCGATTGAGGGAAATCAAAGTCGTCTTGATCCGAAACATGATCAGCGATCAGCTGCGCTATATCAACATTGCCCGCGAATGGTTCTCGATTTCTGACCTGGCGGAAATCCGGCGCCACAAAATTGGGCAGGGCAGAATTGGTGGCAAAGCAGCGGGTATGCTGCTGGCGGCCCGGATCCTTAAGGACTGCCCGCGCGAAGATGTTCGCAATAATCTCCGAACACCTGTATCTTATTTCCTTGGATCTGACTTCTACTATACCTTTATTTCCGTCAACAACTTGCATCATTGGAACGATCAAAAATACAAGCTTGAAGAAGAAATGCGCCAGGATTTTCCCAAGATCTTAGCGGATTATGATCAATGCGAATTTCCCCCCTCGATTGTCCAGCGACTCGAAACGCTTCTGACTACCGTGGGACAGAAACCGCTGATCGTCCGTTCATCCAGCTTGCTGGAAGATAACTTCGGAACTGCCTTTGCAGGGAAATATGAAAGTATATTCCTCCCTAACCAGGATGGCATTGACCAAAACTTAACGGCATTGACGCGAGCTATCGCACGTGTTTATGCCTCAACGCTCAACCCAACAGCGTTACTTTACCGCCGCAGTCGGGGCTTGCAGGATTATGATGAGCGGATGGCTGTGCTGATCCAGGAGGTAGAAGGCAACCAGTTCGGGCATTATTACCTGCCGGATATCTCCGGCGTCGCTTTTAGCCACAATCAGTACCGCTGGTCTCCCCAGATCCGAGCGGAGGATGGCTTTATCAGGCTGGTTTGCGGCCTGGGAACACGCGCTGTTGACCGGGTCGGCAATGATTACCCCCGACTGGTCGCCTTGAGCCATCCAACACTGCGGCCATCCAATACAGTGAAATCCATTCGGCGATATTCCCAACAGTATGTTGACCTGATCGACCTCAAGGACAACCTGATGAAAACCCTTCCTATTGAAAATGCCTTGACAGGCGATTATCCACCTTTACGCTATATAGCGCAGGTGGATCAGGAGGGGTATTTCCGATCAATCCGCTCCCGTCTGGTAGATGCGGACCCATCGCAGTTAATCCTGACTTTTGAAGAACTGCTCAGACGAACACCGTTTGCAGAAAGGATGCGGGTCTTATTGAACATGCTTGAAAACGAGTATGGCTCTCCCGTGGATGTCGAATTTACGGCCGACATTCTTGATAATAAAGGACAACCGGAGATTATTTTCAGCATCATCCAATGCCGGCCTCTAAGCTACATGAAAGAAGAAAACAGGGTTAGCCTGCCAGTAAACCTCGATCCTGAGCAAATAATTTTCACATCCGAAATCATGGTGACAGGCGGATGGCTGGATGAGATCAATTACGTACTATATGTTCCCCCCGAAAGTTATTTCTCCTTATCTACCCAATCAGCCCGAAACAAATTAGAAAGGGCGATTGGCAGGATAAACGCTGCCCTGGGCGGTGAGAAGTTCATTTGTGTCGGTCCTGGCCGGTGGGGCACATCCAACCCTGACTTGGGAGTGCATGTCGATTATGCGGATATTTTCAACACCAAAGCCCTGATTGAACTCTCAGGCGAAGGGATCGGCCCTGCCCCAGAACCATCTCTAGGGACACATTTCTTCCAGGATCTCCTGGAGGGTCAAATATTCCCCCTTGCAACCTATATCGGTAAAGATGAATTTAATCAAGCCTTTTTCGATGAGACTCCCAACCGTATTTCGGAATGGATCAAATCTGATCCGGATTTGTATAAGTGGCTGCGCTTGATCAAAATCAGCGACTTTAAGGAAAATCACCACATGGAATTGGTCATGAACGGTGAAGAAGGCCGGGCAGTGGCCTTTTTATCCGAGTCGCCTCGCGGGCGTGACGGCCGGCTGCAGTAAGCTAAAGCAACCGCTAATTTAGTGTTTTCGGCGTATTCGCGAAATCGGAATAAATGCTTGATGTTGATTTAAGGTATACCAATCCCCGTGTAAATCACACACCAGCCCACCCCCATGGAACCCAATCCAGCGTGCGATCTCATAGCCAAGCAGCAGCCCTATATCCTTTAACTGCGAAGCGTGAAGGCTAACGCTGTAAATCGCGGCGCAGTTGGACAAGCTTTCAGTTAATATCTTTTCAGAGATTGTACCCAGCGCCCCCACCAAAATTTGGCTGCCAACTTTGCTTGAAGGATCCCAACGATAGACAATTATTGGCCTTCCACCAGGTGGCAGATAGTGGACGATGAAATAGGGCGAAACATCTTCTCCAGATAAAACAACTTCCAGGTTCTGTAACGTTTGATCGATTAAACCACTATCTAACCCATACTGGCGGCAGAGTGTCAGATAGCTCACCTTTTCTAGGGCGGCTTTTAATTGGCACAGTGAGGTTTTTGCAATGTTACGTTGGGGAAAGATCTTGATTGAATACAATTTGTCACTATCCATTTGCTGCCTGAAATTCATTTAATGTTTCACGTGAAACATAATTCATCGATATTAGTATAGCCTAACACACGCCAATATTGGGATTTCAGGCACCAAATTGTTTCACGTGAAACAATTCATCTAAATTCCGGTTTCCCTGTAATCGCCCCTGATCAAAAATCCTCTTAATATCGCTCATGAAACAGGGTGTAAATTTAACAGAATTCATTTCAGCGAATATATTATTTATTTCAAGATTTCAAACTAACTTAGTGACACTTGATCAGATAATTCGTTATATAACCATAAATTCTTTTATTAAATTCAATCATACAGCTTATTGAGGAGAACTTATTTGCATGGCTTAATTGCCAACAGTGGGACGATATGTTGCCAAGACTTCTTTTGTTTCGACTAAATTTTTCCCATCCAGGCACTGGAAGTCATATCCCAACCCTTTCAATAGCTCAATTGATTTTTCGTGCGCTTCACGATGATGGGTGTCAATAAAAAGTACGGGGTGAAATTGCGCTAATAATTTCTGTGCGCCGCGCAATGCTCCAAACTCAGCCCCTTCGACATCAAGCTTGATGTAATCCGGTGGTTTAATATTGCCTTCGGCTATCATTTCATCCAGGCTGACCATTTCCACCTGGATTTCTCCGCTCTCCGCCAGATGCCCCATAGCGGTACTTGCACCAAGATCAAAAAATGCTTGCCCGTTGTGGTCAGACACAGCTACTTCAAAGACATCGATATTCTTTCGCTGATTGATCGCGATATGTTTTCGGAGAAAATTAATGTTTCTTGGTAGGGGTTCAAAAGCATAAACGTGTCCATCATCACCCGCCAGTACTGAGGCTAAAAGGCTGAAAAAGCCAACATTTGCGCCAATATCATAGACCACCGAATTTGGCTTGATTTCCGTTTCGAATGCCAGCCTTTTATTAAACTCATAGCTACCTAACCAATAACCATGCTCGCCAGAGCCCACAATCCACTTTTTCCCGAGCAAGCGGCCCTGTAAAATTGGTAAAGCCATTTTTTTGGGTATCAATCGAAGGGGTAAACGAATCAGCTTCCCGATAAAGCTGCGGTAATGAATTTTTGAAAAGTTCATGTTTTATTCTCATTCTTGGTGGTTAATAACAAGAAATTAACCTTACTGAATAGATATTTTAGAAAAGCAAAGGTATTATACTTTGTGTTTGGATTTGTTATAACACCATAATCCTAGGCCCCTCTTTTCATCTGATCTGGGAAAAGTGACTTTTATTTTGGAAAAATTTGAAAATAATTCTTCCTTCCGTTTGAAATACCCGCGCAAAGTCTTGCTTCGCAAATCAATGACTTTCATCGCAAGATTACTATTGGGGTTACTGACACAGGTCGAGATTAACGGAAAAGAAAAGCTCCCCCATAAGGGGCCAATCATCCTGGCTGGAAACCACGTTGCTGTTCTTGAATCGGTCATGATGGCCGCTTACACGCCTGGCATCGTCGAATTTTTCGGTACAGGAGATATCCCCTTTGATCCCAACTACGCTTTCATAGCTAAAAGCTACGGGTTGATTCCCATCAACCGGGGCAACCTGGATCGCAAAGGGCTGAATGCAGCCGTTGATATCCTTGAACAGAATGGCATCCTGGGTATTTTCCCAGAAGGCGGTACCTGGGATCCCACCCAGATGGAAGCTCAAACCGGCGTGGCTTGGATTAGCTATAAAGCCAATGCCCCCATCCTGCCAATCGGGTTTGGCGGTGTTGATGGCGGTCTGAAGAATGCCCTTAACCTGAAACGGCCAAAACTCACCATGAACGTGGGAACCCTCATTCCGCCAGTAACATTGAAAGACACCACCCTTTCAATGAAAGCAAACCTGGAATCTGCCGCAAATAACGTCATGACAGAAATCAATGCGTTAATCCCGCAAGAAGATTTACATATCTACCAGCGTCACGTGGATGAAGAATACGACCTTGATATCCAGGTATGCTCAAATGACACCCCCATTCTGATACCCAACACCCTCGAAATTCATCATGGACCTGCCTATGCTCATCTATTATTTACGCCCAGGCTCCTCGATGTCCTTTACAGGAACCTGAAACTTCCCATCAAACCCCTCAAGCGAACTTATCATAAAAATTCAATTTCTTCACTTTTAGAAGCCTGGACTTCAATCCTCAACTATCTCCAAACCAATCCCGGCTTTTTCACCTATCGCTTTGGAATGGACGAAGGCATCGCTGTCAAGGAATCATTATTGGCGTTATGTCGATTAGGTGAATGGGCTTTAGAATCGGGCTATGTGCTGACGATTGACCCGATTCGCCGGTTTCGCAATGCCAACACAGGTGCCCAGGT
The DNA here is from genome assembly GCA_016841445.1 of Anaerolineaceae bacterium. Classification (GTDB taxonomy): domain Bacteria; phylum Chloroflexota; class Anaerolineae; order Anaerolineales; family Anaerolineaceae; genus Brevifilum. Next base: position 159,327 of record JAENZD010000002.1, on the reverse strand, counting down.
CGTGGAACGCAGCGGCTGCTTCCCCAGCAGCATCTAACACCGTTTGAATAATGTAATTTCCCCTTTAATTTTAAATCAGTAGACTAAGCTGGGATTAAAATTCTTCCCCAGGTTGGCGGCAGGTCAATTTTCAAACGCCCATTTTGTAGAGGAAATGTCCCCTGATCGTTTAGCACATCCTTGAACCTGGTGGTTGAAAATGGCAAATTAATATCGAGGGTTACAGGCTTTGCATCACTATTCAATATCACCAGGGCTTGTTCATCTGCGAATTGCCTGAGAAATGCCATCTGCTTATTGGATATAAGGATAGTTTGGTAGCTGCCGTAACGCAATGCACCTATCTGCTGCCTCATCATCGCTAAACGCCGGATTACCGGGACGAGATTTGGATGCGGGGCTTTTGACTGCATTTCCCAAAGGTCCAGTACTGGACGTAAAACCTCATCGGATCGGCGGTTTTTCTCGCCCAGGATTCCCCACTCACTGCCATAATATATCGATGGAATACCCGGCATCGTAAAAAGCAAAATATGCAGTGGATATAAATGAGAAGGATCTTTCAATTGACTGGCAATCCGTGTTACATCATGATTATCCACAAAATTATACAGAGCCAGGTTCTGATATAAACCACCTGCCCCAAATTGACGCGTCAAGCTGTAAGCAATTTCATGGTAGTTGGCATCATTCAAGCTGGAATACAAACCTTTATAACCTTCATAATTGGTAACGGAATCAAGCGCTTGGGGGTTAGCCCATTCTCGATAGTCTCCATGAACAACCTCACCCATCAACCAAAAATCAGTTTTTCGCTGTTTTGTGTCATCATGGAGCGCTTTCATGAAATCCATATCCACGCAATCTGCAGCATCCAAACGCAGCCCATCAATCTCAAAGGTGTCCATCCACATGCGTACGACATCAAAAAGGTGTTTTCTGACGTCCGCATTTAAGAGATTTAATTTGACCAGACTGTAATGCCCCTCCCAGCTTTCGTACTGAAACGGGTCGCCGAGGGGACTTTGTCCATCAAAGTTCAAATTTGCAAACCAATCCCTGTAAGCCGAATTCTTGCCGTGTTTCAACACATCCTGGAATGCCCAAAAGTCCCGTCCCACATGATTGAAAACAGCATCCAGCACCAGTCGGATGCCACGCTCATGAAAAGCTCTGGACAGTCGAGCCAATGTCTCTTGATCACCCAACCGCTGATCCACACGATAATAATCAACGGTATCATAGCCGTGGCTGGAAGATTGGAATACGGGGCCGAGATAAACGGCATTGACTCCCATTGATTGGATATGATCCACCCACGTGAGAAGAGAATCCAACCGGTGATTAATGGGTCCTGAAAAATCATTGCGAAATGGTGCCCCACATAACCCCAGGGGATATATATGGTAGAAAAATGCGTCCCGTGCCCAGCATACAGTCATGCTATTTGATTTCCTATGGTTGTCTCGCCGATGTCCCTCTTTTGCATGGAACCTCAACTAAATATGCCATGCATAAATTGATGAACCGTATTAAATACAACTTCATCTGATAATTCGAACTTATTATTCAGATATAAACCGATCATGGCATTGATAGACCCGAGAAATCCAGCGGCGTACCGGTCATGTCGGCCCCTTAAGTTTCCATGATCTTCAGCTGCCTGGATGAAGAGGCTCGATAAAATTTTGAATTGTTCCTTCCCATAAGGACGGATCGCCAGATTAGCTTCACTTTTTGGGGGAGAGAAATACATCGATAAATGCATTTGATAAAAATTAGTGTGCTGCGAAGCGAACGCAAAATAGGCTTTGCATGTTTTTTCAAGCGTCAGCACCAAATTGCCCTCGTAAATTGATGCCTTCTTAATTGCTGCTAAAAGCTGTGATGCTTCACGACGTAAAAGAGCATCTAAAAGACCCCGCTTACTATCAAAATAATGATAAAGTGTGGGCTTTGTAACCCCCGCTGTTTCAACAATTTCCTGGACTCCTACAGCATCATAACCACGCTGGCTGAAGAGCGTCAGGGCACAATCCATCAATACATCTTGATTATTCATTAACCCATTATACCGTTCGGTATAATAAAGTCAACTAATTTAAGTTTCTAAATTTTTTGTTTTTGTAAGAAGCTCATTTTATCGCATTGAAATTTGAGGCGTTACTCAATATATTCAGAGATATCAGAAACCGGTTTTCTAGGACGTTTTACTGGCGAATGGTCCGGATACCCCAAAGACAATGCGGCAACCATCTCCCCCTTTTCACCCAACCATTCACATAATTCTTCATAGCCAAAGAACACATCACATATCCATAACGACCCCAAGCCTAATGAGACCGCTGTCAGGCACATGTTTTGGATAGCAGCACCGATGGCTTGAATATCAACGAGATCCTGATAAACCTCGAGCGTGTCCCTCTTTTTAAGGGGATGTTTGCTGGTTGGATTGAAAACAAAGATTGTCACCGGTGCTTGTTCCAGTACCCTGAGGGTGTACCGGGCGCTACCGGTTTTGACACCTAATTCATCCAAACGGCGCATTCCTTTTTTCATTTCCGCAACCATTACTGCCCGCTTTTCACCGCGAACGATGTAAAACTTCCAGGGCTGTTTATTTTTCCCGGAGGGCGCCAATGTGGCAGATTCAAGGATCTTATCCAGCAGTTCCTGGGGAATCATATCTTCTTTGAATTTACGAATACTCTGCCGCTGTTGAATTGCTGAAACTACATCCATCATTTTCAAACCTTTCTTTGAGATCGCCACGCTCAGATTGACTTCTCAGGTCAAGAGATGCCTGGTCGCTTGAGACCTATTCCGAAATTATACCTTCGGACTTTGTTTATTAAAATAAAACAGCACACCTTCTTTAGCCATAAATAATGGTGTGCTGATCTAAGTGTGTTGATGATGGCGAACTAACTAAGCTAAATTTGTTTCAACAACCTTTGTTGTAATTTCAAAATGGGGAGGCGTTTCAAGATGTTTCTTTACGGCACATAATTGGGCTGACCGGATCAATGAATCTTTATATTTTTCAGGGAATGTCGGTGGAACTTGAATTTCAAGATCGACCTGGCCGATCAATCCCGTTTCAAATGACCGGTGCATCCGCTGAACAATTTGGATTCCCTCGGTGGGCAGGTTTCGCTGCTGGCAAAAACCAAGGACATATATGCCAGCACAGGTCCCCATTGATGCCAGGAAGAGGGCAAAAGGTGTTGGGGCTTCAGCTCTACCGCCACCAGCAGGCGGTTGGTCTGTCATGATCGTGTATGGGCCATAATGTGCGTCAACTCGTGCACCACCTGGGAAATCAATAATCATATCCATAATTAAAAATACTCCTCCAAAATCTTATTTAATTTTCTTTATTATTTGGATGAAGGAATCAAAAAAAGGTTACATTTGTGTTATTGAGAATGGAATAAGATAATCTCATATCCACAATTTATGTTTTTAATATTTAAATAGTATTCGTAGTAGGGGCTGTTGAAAAGTGGATAACCAACGCGTTTTGATATTTATTGAGGTTTTTATCGCTATATCTAGGGGCATTCGAATAATAGGTCAGTTATTTTTGGTATTCAACCTCGTAAATTTCTCCACACCAGGTTGTGAAAACCCTGTTGAGTAAATTGGGTTAAAAGGGTCATTATGTTTTTACCAAATTAAATGGCTGGATTTCTCCAAAATAATCCAAAGATTGGCTATAACTTATTCAGATAAAAATGTGAGTTATCCACATTTCGTATAAGTTATCCACAGAAAATGGCTGGTTATCCACAGTTTTTGGCTAGAAAATGGTTTTGCATTGGGATTGTCTTTGATAAATTTTTCTCTACGTACCGTAATTTTCAGTCCAATCTTCTACCAATATTTCTATGTTGTCGAGATAAGCGTCCAATGCTTCAGTCTTTTGGGCTGCATCCTGCTCCGCCAGGTGAAGTGAATCCAAAAGGAGATTAAAATCGTCCCAAGAGGGAGCGGGCTTGGGTGAAGCCAGTTGAATATCAAGCCAGGTTCGTAATAATGGCCACATTGCATGTTCCGGCTTGCCGCTTTCTGCCAGGGATTGGATTGCTTTGAGGTAATAATCTTTCCGGCAGGGTGATAAATGAACAGGTGCTTCAGGATACTTTAAGAGGTGATCAAAATCTTTTTCAAGAGATGAGAGCCAATCATTGAATTGGTAGGATAGCTCCTCTGATAGCCCAATCAGATGCTTAACACCTAAATAAAGACTTGGCGCACCAAGAGCTGAGGTCTGCCCTTCTAAATCCATCATGAAACGGCGGGTGGTTAGTGGTGGGGCAATCAAACCAATCACAGCGTTCGCTGCCAGGGTTAAAGTTGAGAGATATTGATGCAGCCACTCAGGATGGCTCAATGGAGGAGACTGAATTAACGAAAACCAGTTTTCGCGGGCTTTGTTTAGTAGCCCGTTCACTCTGGCTAAAACATTATCAGGTCGATGAAACTCCGCGTTGATAGATGCCTGGATAAATTCCAGCCAGTGGTCGGTGTCAAATAAAAGGATATGGTAATGTGTCAGCGGATAGCCTAACCAGGGATCCTGGCGGAGCTGACGGTGTTGATTGTAATCATCTTTTACAGTATGAAAGATATCCAGCGATATTTCCTGTGTAAGGGGAGCAATTTCTCGTTCCACAGGTACTTGATATTTATGGATAAAAACCAGGTCGATATCTGTCGTTCCACCCAGTAATGGCTCATCTCTCAGCAGGGAACCGGTGACGTAAGCAGCATGCAGGTCAGGTTCGCGCCTTATGCGGTTTTTCACCGTTTCCTGGGCGTATTTATGGAGCAGTTCTTTTGTTATTCGCATACTTACACCCCTCAAATCTTAACTATAAATCAATCGGAAGGCTTTCCTGGAACGGTGTCAATTTAAGCGTTCGCCGGATTGATTGGTCAACATGTTCCAGGTCTTCTTTGCGTCTCACAAAATCAAGATCATTGGTGTTAATAATGAGCACGTTATAGTCTGATCGTCCCGCAAATCTTGAGTCATAAGTTTTATTCAGGGTATCAATATACTGGCTATCCATCCGGCGTTCGTAAGGACGGTCGCGCTGGGCGATCCGCTGCATGAGGACGTCTGTATCAGCACGCAGGTACACCACCAGGTCTGGTTTGGCGATTTTTTCTGCCAGGGCTTCATGAACTTTGTAGTACATTTCTAACTCATCCCCCCCCAGGTTTACTTCCGCAAACAGCCGGTCTTTTTCAAAGGTGTAATCGGAAAGCAGCCATGGATTGATTTGAAGCGAGTCCCTGACGCCGCGCCGCTGCTGATGATAGCGGCTGAGCAAAAAGAATATCTGTGTTTGGAATGCATACCGTTCTCTGTCACTGTAGAAATCACTCAAAAAAGGGTTTTCTTCAAAAATTTCCAGCAGAACTTCTGCTTTATAGGATGGCTGCAGGAGACGAGCCAGGGTTGTTTTTCCCACACCGATCACGCCCTCGATTGCTATGTACATAAACACTCCCGATTGCATTAAGAATGGTTAAAATATACCATATGAGTACGATCCTGAATCATGCATTTTCAACAAGCAAATAAAACTGATGATGAATAACCGAAATAGGATTAAGAGGGATTTCCCTATTCCTTGTTTCAACCGATATAATAATACATATTAAATAATGGTATGAGGAAGCACTTTCAATTATGATTGAACCAGGTCAAAGGTCAAAACAAAACCACTTGAAATTTATCATTGGCGGGGGATTAATTTTGATTGCGGTGATAATCATGATCATCAGTGCCACCAGGAATACCGCGGAATTCTTCATGACCGTTGAAGAGTTGCAGGTTTCAGGTGACCAATACGTCGGTGAACGGCTCCGGGTTTCAGGTGCGGTATTGGGGGACAGTATTTATTATGATTCAGCATCTGACCGGTTACATTTTGCGATTGCTAATATCCCCGATGAGGAAACGCTGAATGCCCAGGAAAATCCCGGTATGATCCTGCACGAAGCAGCCAATAACCCCGAAAGCCCGCGGTTAGATGTCTTATATGATGGGGCAAAACCAGAAATGCTCAAGGATGAAGCACAAGCCATCGTGACCGGTACGCTGGACGAAACAGGCTTATTTATGGCAGAAGAACTGCTGTTAAAATGTCCTTCAAAATATGAAGAGGCACCTTAATGCCCATTATTGTTTAAGTGGAAGCTTTTCCGGGAGTTTGTTGTTAGGTTGCATTTCTTTTGAAAAAATGAGGAAATCAGCAGATGAAATTTGATTGGGATTGGATTGGCAGCCACCATCTGGCAGGGCAATGATGCGGAATAAGGTCGATATTTCAGTACTTGTACCCGGAATCTGCCAGGAAATATCTTCTGTCTGATCCAGTAAATTCCAATTTTGCTCATCGAATCTCCATATTTGATAAGAGACAGCCCCTTCAAGGGGTTCCCAGCTTAGATAATAGTCCTCCAAGATGGAAAATCCCTGAACCGAAAGTGATTCGGAAAAACATGCACTTTCAGGCATAGCAATAAAGGAGGCAGTTCCTATGGCTGCCTGTAAAATTGAAAATCCGGTTTCTGGGTTGATATAGGTTAAAGTGTCAGCGGTGGAATGATAAGTGGTATTTCGTTCGGATACCCCGCAAACGCCCTCTGGCTGGTAGAAACCGTTTTCAAAGATGAATACGGATGCAACACCTTGATCCCAAAAAGGCTTGTGATCTGAAAGCATATAAGCGCTTTCATCGTCTATCAGGTCGAATCGTAAATCGAGGTTATAAAGGTCGATGATCTCTTTGAAGGTTTCAGCAATTTCCTGCGAACCAGGAAGCACACCCGTGTGAATCTCAAAACAGCGGTCGTTATCCCAATCGAACGCAAACATATCCAGGTTGATGACGGCTTTGATATCTGGGATCCACTCAGCATAATCCGTTACAAAGTGTTCACTGCCTTGCCGGGATTGTTCCTCGCCTGAAAACCAAACCAGGTGAATCGTACGTTTGAAATTGTAATAGCGGAAGATTGCAGCCGCTTCCATTAAACCGGCTGAGCCGCTGGCATTATCATCCGCCCCGGGGGCAAGCGTGGTTTCCTGATCTGAAGTGCTGTCCAGATGGGCTACCATCAGAACCTTTTCATCTTTCAATAAAGGATCACTTCCCTGGAAGGTGAGAACCATATTCATCCAATTTCGTTCGGCGTATCGCTCGCTATAAGGGAAGTCGTAGGTGTGGATTTCATAATCAATCCCCTCGCGAAATCCCAACGCAATCAATTCCTGTTCAAGGTAGTCAAATGCACTTGGGGAATAGTTGGGTTCAAATAAAACAAAACTGCTTCTTGACAGGATTCTTTCTTCCCCCTCTGCCGTTTGAATTGGCACCTCACCTGAAAGCGCTGCAATCCAATCCAGCCAGCGAGTTTGGCTGCTTTCCGAAAGGATATTGCTGATTATTGGATCTTGTTCACTGGCTGGCGGTGAAAGGAAAGGAGATATTAATAATTGGATCATCACCCAGCCTATAGAAAGAATGCGGTAGACGCCGTTCATGGAATTAATTTTCCACAATTCCTGCAAAACTTGCAACAGCCGCGATCACAGCTTTGGCAATGGAATGACTGGTATCAATATTCATCGTCTTGATGAGATCCATTTCCGAATGATAATTGGGGTTTTTATCAGCACTGCTGCAGCCGCCCTGAAAACCATGCGTATTAAAATTCTCAAGAACCTCGATAGCACCGACCCCTGCATTCCAGAAAGTGGAATGATCGGATGCGCCAATAGCCTCTGATACAAGATAGTCGAATTTCAGATCAAGGGCATACCATTCAGCGATATCCGCAAGACACCCGCCAACCTGGTTTGAGTCTTCCAGCCTTCCGACATGGATTTCAAAACAGCGGTCATTATCTCCGTCGTAACCAAACATATCTGTGTTGAATATGCCTAAAATATCACCTAAGTCATCCCGATATTCGTTAACATATGCCTGGCTGCCGTGTAGGCCTTGTTCTTCACCTGTAAAAAAGACGATCTTTATTGTCCGTCGAAAAGTGTGATCACGAAAGACTCTTGCGGCTTCCAACAGGGTAGCTACCCCGCTGCCATTGTCGTCTGCACCTGGGGCACGTTCTTCGGGGTTCGCCTTGGATGTGCTGTCCAGATGTGCGGTCAGCAGCACCTGTTCATGCCTTAATTCCGGGTCAGAACCGGGAATGACGACGATGATATTCTTCCAGATTGATGTTTCCTCTCCGATAGATGGCGTAAATTCCTGTTCAAATAGAGTCACATTATCTACATACCCCCATTGGCGAAGCTGGCTGATCATGAATTCATAAGCACGAGCATCCGGGTCACCATTGAACATGCTTTCTGAATAGCGAGTCAAGATGGTAAAAGTTTCCCCATTGATAGTGACAGGTTCCTCACCTGAGAGAATTTCAATCCAATCCAGCCATTGTTCTTGCGGGAAGGCACTCATTAATTTGACTATTGCAGGATCAAACCCACAAACAGTCCCAGGTTCAGGACGCAAGGACTGAGGATTTCTTGTCAGTTCCGTGACCGTTTGGGAATGGGTTGGCTCAGGTGCAGCAGCGGGTGGCAAAGCCGTCAGTTCTTTTTCTACAGCTTGCTCGGAAGGCTTGTTTGTGCTTAAGATCGGCGAGGACGAAATTTGAGAATTAATCTGCGGATCGAAGACAGGCTGACCGATCAGCCATATACCGATCAGTATAGCAATAATGGTACCGATGATCCTCTGAACTTCTTGACGTGAACCCATGATTCAATCCTCAAGCCAATCAAACAGGCATTACTCAATATGCCTGATATTGGCATTATACCTATTTGGATGATCAGTAAGAACCTTCGCTGGATCCATTTTCTGGTGGCGGCGTTAAATAAACAGAGATCGAAAGTGATCAATGATGACTTTTAATGCAAAATTTATTGAAGGGAAAAAATAAAACACTCGTTTATTAAGCTGATTGCTGCCTCACAGCGGCCACAACCATGGCACCATGAAATAGGCGATCAGGAAGATCAGGATGGTCAGGATTGACCCAACCTTAATAAAGTCATAGAACCGGTAATTTCCAGGCCCATAAACCATTAAGCAGGCGGGTTCGAGCGGTGTGATAAAAGAACAGCTCGCTCCTACAGCAATCATCACTGCAAATGTTCGTGGATTAAGGTTAAGCTGCGTGGCAGTTTGGATGGCAATCGGGATGACCACGACCGCTGCAGCCTGGTTTGACATCGGCTGAGTGAGTAGCAGCGATAGAATAAAGAATGCCCCCAAAAGCATACGGGGATGAGATATCCCAACGAGCGCAGTAATCTGGTTTGCCAGCAGTTCTGCCAGCCCTGAAATTTCCATAGCCTGACCAAGCGCCAGCATTGAGGCGATCAGCAGCCAAACATGCCAGTTGACTTTCCGGTAAGCTTCTGCCGGTGTGATACAGCGGGTGATGAAGGCGAGCAATGAACCGACCATCACCGCCACTGGCAGTGATAAAACATTGAATGACACCAACAGGATCACACCAGCAAAAATGAAGAGGGCAATTGGTGCTTTATCCGTTTCAGGCATGATATCCAATTTACTGGATACAACCCTGAAGTTGGCATTTCTACCCAAACTCCCAATCGTATCCGGGTCACCTTGCAGCAGCAGTTGGTCACCGACTTGCAGTCGCGTTCGGCTGATGCGGTGCCGGATGGTTTCACCTTTGCGATTGATCCCAAGAACCTGCAGACCAAAACGATCCCTGAAGTTGAGTCCCTGCAGGGTTCTACCAATCATTGGAGAGCCGGGCAGGATGATGACCTCTGCCATGTGCAAGTTTTGTATAAGTTCAGGTTCCTTCTGATGAAATTCCCCGGTAAATTCAACAATATCCTGGTCTTCCAGCGCAACAAGATCGTTCCGATTCCCCTCAACCAGGACTTGATCGCCAACCTGGAGAACGGTGCCGGCGCGGGGTTCGACATAATACCCGGCTGATTTTAAAATGCGTAGCACGTTCAGGTTGAACTCCTTACCAAAGCCAATTTCCTTCAGCGATTTCCCCTTCCAGGGGGATTCATCTGTGACTTCAAACTCAGAGCAGTATGAAAGGATCTCTTCCTGCAAATCCTCCTGTTTTGAATCCCTTATGGGGATCAAATGGCGTCCAATGAAAAACATGTACAAAAGGCCAACAATCAAGATGGGAATACCCACAGGCGTTAGCTCAAACATGCCCAAAGGCGGCATTCCATAGTCTGCTATCAAACCGCTGACAACGATGTTGGTTGATGTACTGATGAGGGTTATCGAGCTTGAGAGGATGGTGGCAAACGCCATCGGCATGAGCAGTTTTGATGGGTGGGTCTTGAATCGTCTTGATAAACCGATCGTCATTGGTGTGAAAAATGCAGCTGTTGCCGTATTTGACATGAGTGAGCTCAATATCCCGGCTGCCCCTGTGATGACCCAGTAGAGATGATTTTTGTTATTACCAATCCGGCGTAAGATTTGACGGGAAAAGATTTGGACAATACCTGTACGAACAAGCGCGGTTGTCAGGATCAACAACCCGAGGATCATGATGGCTGTATCGCTGCCGAATCCTTCAAAGGCAGTGGATCCCGGGATGATGCCGGTCAGGATCAGGGCGAGCATAATGCCCAGGGCAACAACGTCGGCCGGCAAGGTTTCTATTGAAAATAGTACAAGCGCCGCAATAATTATGATTATCAGCAAGATCATTGATAAGGTCATGAACCTATCCTTATTTGTTAGTGGTAATAATAATTATACGGTTATTTTTGGTAAATTCATGGGAAAATACTCCCCATGGTATAAATTGGAACGATAAGCATGATTTATGCGTCTACAAGATACCCAGGTTTGATACTACGCGCTTTTAAGTTGCGTGAAGTATAATTTTTAACAATGGACAAAAAAGAAATGCAATCTAAAAATCAAAAACAAGTTTTCCTGCGGATCATCCGGGCGATCCCTATCAGCCTGTTGGTTTTCCTGGTGATTGTGATTATGCTGCTGATCACCTTCAATGTGGTCTACGCTGACCGGATCTATCCCGGGGTTCACATCCTTGATGTTGACCTCTCCGGGTTTAGTCGGGAAGAAGCTAACCAGCATTTAGCAGAAGCTCTGATGTACACCTACGAAGGGCAGCTGGTTTTTACTTACCAGGATCAGGTTTGGAACGCCAGACCGGTTGATCTGGGTTATTTGATGGACCCAGCAAGCAGCACCCAGCAGGCATTGGAAGTTGGTCGAAATGGATGGTTCCCGACTAACCTGATCGAAAAAGTTCGGGCCTGGTTTACGGGTGTTGCTCTACCACCGATGGTTTATTATGATCAGCGTATGGCGCTCAGTTTCTTCCAAAATATTGCAGGAGCTATTGACCAGCCTGTCCAGGAGGCCAGACTGAGCCTGGAGGGCACGGAGGTTGTGGTAGCACCTGGTCAAATTGGGCGAGAACTTGATATTCCAGCCATGCTCACATTGGCCGATACAGCCTTAAATTATATGCAAAATGTTGAATTACCCCTGGTCGTGAAAGAAACACCGCCTGTCATCTCAGATGTTGGCACGCAAGCGGAACTGGCCAGAGAAATGCTCAGTGCTCCCCTGGTTCTAAATGACCCTGATACCAGCAGTGGAGAAGGACCATGGACAATATCACCTTCTGACTTAGCGCCAATGCTCATGATCACCCACGGTGCAGAAGGTGAGGCTGATAATTCAAATTATGAGATCACATTAAACGAAGATCTATTCAGGATTTACCTGAATGGATTAGCGCCTGGGCTGCAGATCAAGCCCATTAATTCCCGGTTCATTTTTAACGACGATACCCGCTTGCTGGAAGTCATTGAACCGGCGGTGATCGGCAGAAATCTGGATATTGAAGCCACTATTACCCGGATCAATGAGCAGCTCAACAGCGGAGGACATTCAGTTTCGCTGGTGTTTGAAACACTCGAACCCGCTGTGACGGATAATTCAACTGGCGAGGAACTGGGAATTACTGAATTAGTTCATCAGGAAACCTCGTATTTTTATGGGTCAGATTCAGCCCGAATTCAGAACATTCGAACGGCAGCCGGACAATTCCATGGGCTTTTGATTCCGCCGGGTGCAACTTTTTCAATGTCGGATGCTTTGGGAAATATCAGTCTTGAAAACGGATATGCTGAAGCCCTGATCATTTACGGCGATCAAACGATCCAGGGCGTTGGCGGTGGTGTCTGCCAGGTCAGTACCACGCTTTTCCGGGCAGCCTTTTTTGCAGGGTTCCCGATTACAGAACGTCATGCACATGCCTACCGTGTTGGTTATTATGAAATGCGTTCCAATGGCACAAGGGATCCCAACCTGGCTGGTCTTGATGCAACTGTTTATGTCCCCATTGTGGACATGAAATTTATCAATGATACAGATTCATGGCTGTTGATGGAAACCTATTTGGGAAGCTATTCCTTGACATGGAAGTTCTACTCCACCAGCGATGGGCGGGCAGTTGACTGGGAAACGACCGGTCCGACGGATATCGTTCCCGCACCCAAACCGCTTTACAGGGAAAACCCGGATCTTGATAAAGGGGATATCAAGCAAGTGGACTATGCTGCTGATGGTGCAAATATTTATGTCACACGGACTGTGATCAAAGGTGAAACGATCCTTTTCTCAGATTCTTTCTATACCCAGTTCCGCCCCTGGCAGGCGATCTACGAATATGGTCCAGGGACAGATATTCCAGACTCGGGTGATGATTGATATCGCTGTGGTAAAATTAATCTGCTTGGGCAGATTATTTGCCGAGAGATTACGAACAAATTTCGACAGCCCAGGCTCGATCTGATCTATCTTTGGAGGTTTGATGGTCAATAAAGAATTACTTGATATGCTTCGTTGCCCACACTGTGTGCAGGAAAGTGATGGACTGCTGGAATATTATAAAGACTCATGGCTGATCTGCCAGGATTGCGACCGGAAGTATCCCATCGTCGATGATATACCGGTCATGTTGATCGATGAAGGTGATAAGTGGATTGAAACGGGAAAAGAAGATTTACCTGTCCCTCCACCGCCCATGGATTGATATTTTTCGATTAATTGTCACCGCTTACCCACCCCGAATTGTAAATATGTTCGGGGTTGTTCTTTTTATCAGCTAAGATCAAGGGAAGGTCGGCATCGATTCGATAGGAGCAAAAACCAGGCCCACTAACCCACGCCCTGTGTGAGCGCCTAAGATGGGGGAAATCGAACAATCTGGCAGCCATTCGCACTTAAACAATTTTTCTGTTGCTGTGCGCAGTTGGTCTGCTGCTTCTGGATTGCCTGCATGTCCAATTTGGACACGAAGGTGTGTACCTTCCTTAAACTTTTTGGCGATATTTGCAGGGATGGCTTCAACTGCCCGTTTGAATGTCCGTGCTTTATCGATATCCTGGTACTTTCCATGAGATTTATCGACCTTGATCAATGGTTTGATCCCAAGTAGAGAAGCCAGAAGTCCTTTGAGGTGGCTGATGCGGCCGCCATGAATTAGATAGGATAGGTCGGGTAAGGTGAATATGATTTCGCTCCATTCCCGCACGCGAGCCATCAAGTCGATGATTTTCTCTTTGGACCACCCAGCTTTTATCCCACGGATTGCTGCTTCAATTTGCCATCCCATCTCCACCGATAGGGAGCGTGTATCAACCAGGGTGATATTTGCTTCATTTCCCATCTCTTCCGCTGCATTCCTCGCTGAATTGAAGGTTCCGCTGAGACCCGAAGAGATGTGAATTGAAAGGATATCCGGGTCATCAGGCGCAATCCTCTGGTAAATTTCGAGGAATTCACCCGGCGAAGGCACGGATGTGGTCGGCATATCTTTGGTTTCGGACAGCAGCTGATAAAATTCCTCAGGTTGGATATCAATTCCGCTGAGATAGCTGACGCCAGATAACGTAATTTTAAGGGGGAGGGTGTTTAAGTTGACCTTATTTTGCTGCGCGGGTGAAAGGTCAAAACCGCTGTCGGTTATAATTTGCATCAGATTTTCTCCTGTACGAACTATAAAATAAAATACCTTAACCAGAAGAAAAAACTGAACAATTCCGGTATTAATGATGAGTATACCCTCAAGGTATGAAAACGGTCAATATGGAAAAACCCCGCTGGGTTTATGTGTGCCAGTGGGGTTATATGTTTTAATCAATGCTCGGTGAAAGAGCCTAACGATTAATCAAAATTGTAAGTTAGACTGGCTGTAATTCGGATGGTTAAGGACCCACTGGAAATTGGTACAGAACCACCTTGAGCCATTTCTACGGCGGCTTCTTCACGGAAAACCGGCGCTCCACCGTTTTCGTTGATACTGATTGATTGAATTGAGCCGAGAGATACACCTGCATCTCGGGCGATGGATTGAGCTTTGGCTTGGGCATCCTCTATGGCCATCTGCCTGGCTTGTTCAACCGCTGCTTCTCTATCTTCGACATCAAATGAAACGCCGTAAATTGAGTTAGCACCTTCTGCTACAACGGCTGATAAAATTTCCCCCAGGGAATCCAGATCTCTGACGGTGACTGAGACAGTATTTTCAACCACGAATGATTGAGCAGGTTGCAAAGTGGGTTCTTCACCTTCAGATAGAGGCCGGTTGTTTTGCTGTGGGTAGATGTTGAAATTTCGGGTTTGAATATCTTCTGCAGTGACACCCAGTTCCATCATGCGATCCACAACAGCCTGGATGTTATCATTGTTTTCTGCCAGTGCCTGTGCAGCATCTGGTGCTTCTGATCGTACACCGATATTGATATGAGCAATATCCGGTTCCAGATCAACGGTACCTGTACCGGTGACGTCCAATGTTCTGGTTTGTTCTGTGGTTGATAAATTGCTTTGGGGAGAACAGCCTGCCGCGAAAGCAGCGATTAAAAGGGTGAAAACTACCATTAAAATTGTTTTTTTCATTAATATCCTCCTTACAAATATTCAAATGGTTTCCTTGTAGAGAGGCATCCATTTTGGACACCTCTCTCTTCAGGGGAAGGGTTTTTGTTTTTTATTTTAGTTCATAGGTCAGGTTGCATTCAATGATGATGGAAAGGGTACCGGCAGAGATCGGCACTGCAGCTTCTGAATACGCACCGCCCTTGGCATCATAATATGTGATGGGTGAACTGCCTTCGTAGATATTGATGCTCAGCAGATCGCCCAGTTCGACCCCGGCTGCTTCAGCAATCGCTTCAGCCTTGGCTTTCGCATCAGCGATAGCTAATTCTCGTGCTTCAGCAACTGCAGCTTCTCGGTCTTCAACACTGAAACTGATACCGTAGATATTGTTTGCGCCAGCATCAACGACGGCGGTGAGAACTTCACCCAGACTGCCGAGATCATGAACGTTCACATTGACAGTATTCTCAACAACGAAATAGCGTCCTTCAACCTCACCGGTCATGGGGTTATAGCGTTCTGAAGGGTAGACATTAAAGTTTGATGTCTGGATATCTTCTTCAGCAATGCCCAAAACCTGTAAGGCATCCGCGATGGCATTTGCCTGTCTTGTGTTGCCGTCAAGGGCATCATTGACTTCTTCCGCTTCGGTACGTACACCAATATTTATTGTTGCAATATCGGGTACAACAGAAACTCGCCCGGTGCCTGAGACATTCATCGAGCGTGTGCTTTTTGCTGAAGATGAATCCACATCGGGAGAACAAGCTGCCAGAAGGCCAATAATGACCATGCTGACGAATATAAGACTAAATTTTTTCTTCATAATTTTGATCCTCCAAATATTGATAGATTTTTTTGTAAGACTTTCACTATTCAGACGCAATATCAGCAAAGAAAGTTCCACTTACGGAGAATCCAATCTAATTTCACTATACCCAATTAATACTTATGGCCCCCAAACTGGAAGAAAAAATTCGCTTTCGATTCTGTTTCTAGTGATAAACGTCATACTGTTTATTTTACGCCATCCTATTGACGATTACAGAATTCTCGACTATTGTTAAGAGGATTAAACCAAGTGTGGAGCGGGCATGTTCTTCATCCAGGGACAACTGAGCGAGAACTCATGCGGATACTGGACCGAGGTGCATGCTTATTTTATTTTTAAATCCAGAAGAACATTGTCTTCCGGGGTTAACCACACTTCAAAATCACACCTCACCAAATTTCATAACCAATAGGAGAGTATAAAATATGGCAGAAATGACAAATGCATTTGCGATGGCTCAGCAGCAATTTGACCACGTTGCTGATCTGTTGGGGCTTGATCATCAAGTACGAGAGATGCTCCGCTGGCCAATGCGTGAATATCACCTGCGGATCCCCATCCGTATGGATGATGGCACGATGCGCGTGTTCCAGGGGTACAGGGTGCAGCATAATGATGCCCGCGGTCCCAATAAGGGCGGCTTGCGGTTCCATCCGGCTGAAACCATTGATACTGTTCGTGCATTAGCGATGTGGATGACCTGGAAATGCGCTGTTGCAGATATTCCTCTGGGCGGCGGAAAAGGCGGCATTGTCCTGGATCCGGCGACACTTTCAGCAGATGAAAAAGAACGGCTATGCCGTGCGTTCATTCGGAACCTGTGGCGTGTTGTTGGACCCCGGCAGGAT
This sequence comes from Anaerolineaceae bacterium, assembly GCA_016841445.1. GTDB lineage: Bacteria > Chloroflexota > Anaerolineae > Anaerolineales > Anaerolineaceae > Brevifilum. The sequence goes on along the minus strand of JAENZD010000002.1, from coordinate 142,654 downwards.
GTTCCTGCCCCGGATGTAGGGACAACGCCCCAGATGATGGGATGGATGATGGATGAATATTCCCGCATTACCGGGCAGTACACACCAGGCATGATCACGGGAAAACCAGTCGGTGGCGGCGGCTCATTAGGTCGAACTGAAGCTACTGGCTTTGGCGTGATCTACACGGTACGGGAAGCAATGCGGCGGCTAAAGTTGGATTCATCCAATGCTGTTGCGGCGATTCAGGGTTTTGGTAATGTCGCACAGTATGCAGCAAAAGGTTTTATTGAGCAGTTGGGCGGAAAAGTCGTATGCGTCAGCTACTGGGATCGCGAGGACCGTACTGCCTATACTTGCAGCAAAGCTGATGGCATTGACCCTGATTTCTTGATGAGCATTACGGATCAGTACGGGACTATCAGCAAAGATGAAGCTACCAAGGCAGGGTACCAGATTGAAGGTGGAGACCAGTGGATCACCAAGGAGGCAGATGTCCTCCTTCCGGCAGCCCTGGAAGGACAAATCAATGCAGATACGGTTCAGAACATCCATGACCGTGTGAAGATCCTGGCAGAAGGTGCGAATGGTCCAACGACACCCGAAGCAGACGATGTGTTGAAAGCACGCGGCATTTTCGTGATACCAGACTTCCTGTGTAATGCCGGTGGCGTTACGACCTCTTATTTTGAGGGTGTCCAGAATGACATGAATTTCTACTGGACCAAGAAAGAGGTCCTCGAAAAGCTGGATGATAAGATGACTTCAGCATTTGAGGGTGTGTACGAGATGTCCCTCTCTCAGAATGTGTTCATGCGGGATGCGGCATACATGGTTGCGATCCATCGTGTTGTAAAAGCGATGGAATTGAGGGGTTGGTTCTAACCCGTTCAACTTTTTTGGAAGCAAATGATACTCCCTGGCATATGCTGCCAGGGAGTTTTAGTTATTCAGACACATTTCGCAATTGTGATATAAGTGATTGCAATCATTTTAACAAAATCCGCTGCACGAGCTGTGATAAAATTATCCAATCATGAAAAGAACCAGCCGCCTTCAAAGTTATTTGGTCATTACGGTTTGCTATATAGGCGCTGCAGTCCTCGGTATTTGGGTCTATCACGCCCTTGAAACATCTCCCTGGCTTGCACTCCTTGCAGCAGATCTACTCGCCACGTTTTTCATCTGGTTAACCAGCATTATCCTGAAAAACGCCTCGGTCTACGACCCGTATTGGAGTGTTCAACCCCCCATTATTTTAGGTTTGGCACTCATTTTCCTGGGAACGATGAACCTGAGTTCAATCTTATTGTTGGTGGCGTTAACTTTTTGGGGCGCTCGATTATCAGTGAACTGGATGATCACTTTCCCAGGTCTCCATCATCAGGACTGGCGCTATGATCTTTTGGAAAGGAAAAGTAAAAAGTTTTTCCCACTGGTAAACCTTTTTGGGATCCAGATCATGCCGACATTGATCGTCTATGCTTGTGTCCTGCCCGGGTTTTATTACATTTTACGGGGCGGTGGTTTGAATATTGGGACGGTCATAGGTTTATTGTTAATTGTTGGCGGTGCGGTTTTGGAGCTGGTTGCCGATTACCAGATGCAGCTATTTAAGCAAAAACGTGCGGATAGATCCTGTTTGCTGTGCAGCGGTCTATGGAAATACTCACGCCATCCTAATTACCTGGGAGAAATTACTGTCTGGTGGGGTGTGTACCTTGTGATGCTTTCCGTTTTTCCGGATCTCTGGTTCCTGGGATTAGGTGCATTGATCAATACTGCCTTGTTCCTGTTCATCAGCATACCGATGGCTGAGAACCACCTGAAGACCTACAAAAAGGATTATGCGACATACCAGCGGAAAACCCGGATGCTGTTCCCGATCCCAAAGCGCGAGAAGTGAGCAAGATAATAAAAGCTTCCAAAGTAAACCATAAGATCAAATTTTCCAATGGGAACATGAATCTGGCCAGCAATTTCCGTGAATCTTTAAATGTATTCCTGAATTTTCAATACTCTAATCTTATTTTAATTTTATATTTGATAGAAGGTATGATATACTATTGGCGAAGGCAGTGCTGTAAGGATGCCCCCCTCATCCTGCGCACTGTCTTCCCTTTTTAATCATATTAATCTTAAATTAATCTTATATAATGACCATAAGACGGGCTGCTTTCAGATAGTTGAGATCGACCGGGGTTATTCAAAATGGGCGAAACTCAATCTATGAAATTGAATGGATCGCCAACGCAAGAAGTAGACTTTAAGTTGTATCATGATTTGCTTCATGAATAAAAGTAATTAAATCATTAATTTTTTCTTCAAGATCTAATTCCCAAATGATTTGATTATTTTCCATGTTGATATATTCCTTTGCAACCTTAACCTTGTCAATTGGATGTTCTGCTCCTGTTTTGTCAACAAATTTTGTTAGGCAACCATAGGAACCTTCGCCAGAAAGTTTATAAATAATCTTATTACTATGTACTGACTTTATTGCATCTAAGAGTATATTACTTGATAGATAATTTTCAATTTCCCTTCCTTTTGTAATCCAAACAAAACCATTATTCTTTGACATTTCATCTTTTATACGTTTCTTGGTTTTGTTAATTTGACTGCGAGCTGAAAGTTTTTTGTCGGAATCGATGACTATAGATAATTTTCTATTTAATTTTCTTAACGAAATAAAATCAGTAATTTCAGAGTCATCTTCAGATGTTAGGTGACTTAATAATTTTCCGCCATAAAACATAACTGAATAATGAATACCTTCTTGAAGGCTATTATCCATAGCGTTTATCCAATATTTTAAATAGATCCGATCAGATGGACCTTCGACCCAAATAATGCAATTTGTTTGAAAAAGATCAGAAGGCTTATAGCCCAAATCATCGCATATAAAAGATTTCTCCTGTACTTTATAGGCTGGACTAACAAACGAACTTCCATTAATCAATCTTACATGGAAAATTGATGCTCCTGGAGTATCTAGAAGATGAGCAGAATGAGTTGATATGAAATATTGATTTCTTGTTTGAGCATCTATATATTTTATAAATTTTTTCTGAAGAAGCGGATGTAAATGAAGTTCTGGTTCCTCAATACAAATAATTTGATCCTCAAGTAATGTACAAGCTGCTGCGAGCATTATGACTTCATGAATGCCTGTACCCAACGAATCTAAAGGCAAGAAATTTCCATTTCCAGTCATATCAACGAGAATATGATTTCTTGAAAAAGGTATATTTATTAATGCGCTTGGGGCATCAGTTACCTCTTGTAAAAAACCTTGAATTTTATCGAATGTTTCTCTTTTAGATCTTTCTGTATGTTCCGGATCTTGATACTTAGCTAGTTCTAATATTAGGCCACCACCGTTGAACTCTGATAAATTAATATTGTCATTGTTATTATTTTTTATTTCACGCAAAGCTGATATTGAGCTTACTTGTTTAAGTTCATTATTTTCAAAAGATAATTTTCTGAGTATTTTTACAATGTTTTCCTCCCCACGGTTATAAATTGTTCCTCCAAATGCCTCAGATATGTACTTTGCACCTTCTGCCCGAAGAATTTGTGATATTTCCCCAATTAAATTTTTTGTTACACTATCAATTTGGTTTTCACCTTGTCCTTGAAATATCGCCCAAATCATTTCATAATTGTTCCGCCCTAATTTTGTAAATAAGTCTTTTAGTAAGTTTAGTTGTCCTATTGAAAATCCCCTGGTGTTCAGTGAAGAAAAATAGTTTTCGAGCTTAACTTCATCATTTATAATTACCCCTGCTCCTAAATTTATATTATTTTGTGTCAGTCCTATATGAATATCGTCCTGATCCTTAAATTCAAACACTCTTTTTCTATTTATGTAGTTCAATAAATCTTTATAATATTCTTTTAAAAACCTTAAAATGTTAGATTTCCCGCAATTGTTCTTTCCAATAATAATATTCAATTTTGAACAAGGCCCGATTTTTTGTATTTCCGGGCCAAAACTTCTATAATTAGATATAGCAATTCCGTCAATAAAGTTCATGATTACCTCCTTTTAGATTATAATATTATATTCTTATTTAAATATTTTGAGGCTGCCAAAAGGACAGCCTCTTTCATATTCACTTATTCACGATTCACAAATTGTCATTCACAGGCTTTTTACGCTTCTCTGAACTCGCCCTCGACGACATCTTCATCTTCGCCAGGTTCTCCTTCAGGGGTCTCGGCGCTGCCATCAGTCCCGGGTGTTCCGCCCGGCTGCTGGTAGGCTGCCTGCCCGATGGCTTGCATATCCGATTGCAGGGATTCCATCAGTTTCTTTATCCGGTTTTGATCATCGCTCTGGATAGCTTCTCGCAGGTCGCTAACCTTGTTTTCAATGCTGCCGCGCTGTTCGGAGGAGACTTTCTCACCCAAATCACTGAGCAGCTTTTCTGCCTGGTAAGCCAGGGTGTCAGCCTGGTTCTTGAGTTCGATCAATGATTTACGTTGTTCATCTGCTGTGCGGTTCTTTGCGGCCTCTTCAACCATTTTTTCAATATCGCTTTTATCGAGGTTGGTGGACGCAGTAATGGTAATTTTTTGTTCTTTCCCGGTAGCTTTATCCTTCGCGGCGACATCCAGGATGCCGTTTGCATCAATGTCGAATGTGACTTCGACCTGCGGTACACCGCGTGGGGCCGGCGGAATTCCGTCCAAGCGGAAGCGGCCTAGGCTCATGTTATCAGAAGCCATTGAGCGCTCACCCTGCAGTACATGCACATCGACTGATGTTTGGTTATCGTCAGCCGTTGAAAACACCTCTGTTTTCTTGACAGGTATGGTTGTATTCCGCTCGATCAGGGTTGTCATCACGCCGCCCAGGGTTTCGATACCCAATGAGAGGGGGGTCACATCCAGCAGTAAAACGTCTTTGACATCGCCTGCCAGAACACCGCCCTGGATCGCTGCGCCAATGGATACGACTTCATCAGGGTTGACGCCCTTGTTGGGTTCTTTGCCGCCCGTCAAATCACGGACCAGGTCCTGTATCATGGGCATACGGGTTGCGCCGCCCACCATAACGACTTCGTCAATATCTTCAACAGTCATTTTTGCATCTTTAATGGCTGCATTGAACGGTCCACGCGCTCTCTCAACCAGGTGAGACGTCATCTTATCGAACGTCGCACGGTTCAATTTGAGCTGGAGGTGCTTCGGTCCGCTGGCATCGGCGGTCACATAGGGCAGGTTGATCTCTGTCTCCATGACGGAGCTTAATTCGATCTTTGCTTTCTCAGCGGCTTCGCGTAAGCGCTGTAAAGCCTGTCGATCCTGACGCAGGTCAATACCCTGCTGTTTCTTAAATTCATCTGCTGCCCAATTGACAATCACTTCGTCCCAGTCATCTCCGCCGAGGTGGGTGTCGCCGTTGGTTGCTTTAACCTCGATCACACCGTCTCCGACCTCCAGAAGGCTGACATCAAACGTGCCGCCACCTAAGTCGAAGACCAGGATAACTTCGCTTTTCTTTTTATCCAGGCCATAGGCTAACGCAGAGGCTGTTGGCTCATTGATGATCCGCATCACCTCTAAACCAGCAATTTTCCCGGCGTCTTTGGTTGCCTGACGCTGGCTGTCATTAAAGTATGCTGGAACGGTGATAACTGCACGGGTGACAGGCTGGCCAAGGTAGGCTTCCGCATCCTTCTTAAGCTTTTCAAGGATCATTGCGGAAATTTCCTGTGGGGTGTAGGTCTTATTGTTCACCGGGATATGCACGCGTGCATCACCGGCATCACCTTTCACAACCTCATAGGGCACCATCTTGCGCTCTGCCTCTACTTCATCATAATGTCGCCCCATAAAGCGTTTAATGGAGAATATGGTATTCTCCGAATTAACCACCGCCTGACGTTTAGCCGGAATGCCGACCAAACGCTCACCGTTTTTATTAAAGGCTACGACAGAAGGCAGTAAGCGTGAGCCCTCAGCTGTCGGGATAACAGTTGCTGTGCCACCTTCAACGACAGAAACGACGCTGTTTGTTGTTCCTAAATCTATTCCAATAATTTTTGACATACTTAAACCTCCTCAAAAATGTTGCTTTCATTACTAAATTTGAGGATACTGAGTGATTCATAGAAGATCGTTAACGATCTATTGGAGAATTATTAGCAGGTGAGGAAGGATCGTAATTTAGGCTATGTTCCGCCTATTTTTCAGGCTAGCTTTTCTTTTTTCTTGCTTGAACCGCAAGGTTAACGAAAGAATATAAAGGAAAAGGATGCCGATTATGACTGAAAAACCTAAGATCATGTCAGTGAGTGTGTTTGCGGGCATTTAATTCTCCCCAGTTTGGTTTTTATAGTTTAGTTTCGCCAACCGGTATCGGTGCCAGAAAAGGTCGACCAACAAGATCGTAAATACTCCAAGGCTGATCAGGAAGGCTCGCAGCATGCAGGGTGTCATGCTGAATGCTGAATCACCTCCACCAGGTGCGATGACAACAGGATGGATGGTGCGGAACAATCGGATGGAAAAAAAGGTCAGAGGCACAGTAATGACGCTGATGATCGCAAAAACAGCACTCAGCCGGGCTCTTTTCTCCGGTGTTTCCAGGCTGCTTCGCAAAATAAAATAAGCGAGGTAGATCAATTCCATGATAGCGGTTGTCGTTAGGCGTGGCTCCCACACCCACCAGGTATTCCAGATGGGCTGTGCCCAGATCATCCCGCTGAGGATAGCGATCAACCCAAAGACCAACCCCACCTCCACCGCGGATAATGACACCCAATCCCAGTGGAGTTTTCTGGTAATAAGATATCCGGCGCCGGCTGCGCCTGCTGCAACGAAAGCAAGCATACCTGCCCAGGCTGCGGAAACATGGAAGTAAAAGACTTTCTGAACAGGCCCCATGGTGATTTCGACAGGCGTCCAGAACAGGATCAGTGCCAGCGCGCCCAAAAGGGTAAGCGCCGTGAGAATATCAAAGACGGTCAACAGTTTGGGTTTATTGATCAATCTTATTCCTCCAGGATCGTCTCAAAAAATAACAGTCCAACGCCAATAAAGAGAATATTACCGGCAATTAACAAGAACAACCAGCTTTGATAGTCGCTAACCGGGTGTGATCCAAGCACCAACCGGCTGGATTCAACTGCGGCGATCAGGATGGGTAATGCCAGGGGGAAAAGCAGAACAGGCAGCAGTACATCGCGAGCACGGGTTTGGATGCTCAACACGGCCAGCAAGGTGCCCAAACTTGTGTAAGAACCTAAACCCAGCAGAATAATAAAGATTAACCGGAGGTTGAGCATATTTTGGTTGTAAAAAACACTGAAAACAGGCAGCAGGATGAGTGCAACGAGGAATGTGAAGACAAAATTGCTGAGGGATTTTCCAAAAAAAATGGCTGACCGGTCAACTGGGGCAAGCAAAAGCCCATCAAGCGCATTGTTTTCCCGCTCTGATGCAATGCTTCGGTTCAAACCAAGCGTTGATGCGAACGCCAGGGCTACCCAGAGCAATCCCGCCGCCAGTTCTGCCTGGAGGTCTGGTGATAACTGCAGGGCAAAGTTAAACAGGAAAACGATCAGCAATGCGAACACAAGCATCACCGGGATGCCCTGCCTGCCGCGCCACTCAACCCGGATATCTTTTTTAAAGATTTGCCAAATCGTTTTTAAATAACGGTTGAAGGGGTTCATACTGTGCCCCGCAAATAATCTTCAAGATCGGGGAAATCGGATATTTGATCGATGGGGATATGGTGGCTGATCTTTCCCTTCTGAAGCCAGGCGATGTGTGTGGCAAAAGAAAGCATCCGCTGCGGGCGGTGGGCTGCGACCAGGATGATTTTGTCGGGTTGGTGAAGGTTTCGCAACTGCGCATCGAGAAAGTTTGCGGCTTTTTGATCCAGACCGGTATAGGGTTCATCGAAGAGCAGGATACTGGGATGGTGCAGAAGGGCGCGGGCAATGGAAAGTCGCTGCTGCATGCCCCGTGAAAATGTGCGAACCAGATTGTCTTTAAAACCTGTTAATTCAACAGATTGGATGCTGGCTTCTGCTGCCTCTTGGGCATTTGGGATTTGGTAAAGTTCAGCGTAATGGCGTAAATTCTCTGCTGCTGTCAGGTCGTTGTAGAACATTGATTGGTGGCCGAGATAACCAATTTTTCCCCTGTAGGATGAATTTTCGTTTTCGGTATTGTTGATAAGGCGAATTTCACCCTGATCGGGGCGGATAAGCGACGCAAGTATCCGCAGCAATGTGGTTTTCCCTGCACCATTATCACCCACCAAAACACACAGGTCACCTCTTTTTATGGTCAGTTGTAGATGGTCCAATACATTTTGGTGGTGATAATGCTTAACCAGATTCGATATTTCAATCGAAAAAGGTTCAGACGGAAAACGTTCGCTCATATAGGAGTATTATATTGTATTTGTGTGGGAAATTTCTAATGGCTTAGGCGAGAACCACAGAAAATGCAAAACTTGTCACTCTCATGTACATGATTGCCGCAGTTGTGGCAGCATTCTGTTTCAAGGTTATCTTGTTCAAAGGGGTGTGTCATCGCAGGTGTTTCGGGAATGAAAATTTGTGGTCTCATATCAATTTTCCAGGGGGTATCTAACCAATTCATTCTTTTTTCCTCAATTCTCCCGCGTCCTGTGGGGTTGTGGTTGAATTGCGACGGGTGGTGCATGTTAATTTTCAGCACATGTTCTTGTTTCGGACTTTGAGAATAGGTGTTCAGGGTTTGAGATTTAATGATTGTCGAAAATGATGATATCGCCGCAAACGAAATTCTCCCCTTGTTCAGGAAGATGATAGATGCTGCTAGTAGAGAAGTGAAGATGATATAAACGATGATCATATTTACAATGTCTCAAAATTAACAATAGATTAGTTACAACGATGCAAAAACCGTGCCATTTAGCAGATAATTAAACAGGTAAATCGGCAACTCACCTTATTTTAATTTTCTACAGCTTGAGTATATCAACATAAAGTTTCAAAGCAGGCTCATAAAAACTGTTTTTGGGCTCAAAGAATTGAAACTGAATTTTATTTAACTAATTTATTGGGTTTCAAAAACGGGTCTAACCCCCCCTTATATTCAGATAAAGATGCCGTTGCTGTCAGTAAAAAAACAGGCAACCCCAGTCGGAAAATACTTGGGAATTGCCTGTCAGGTTAACGATCTAAATTGAATTTTAATAACAAACTATCTTGCTAAGGTTTTTTCCCTTTCGAGCAATTGATCGAAAGTTGACGCTCGCAGCTTTCTAACCAGGTCTGCTTTCACCTCACACCAGACTTCATGTATAGGGCAGTGATCGCCAAAATCGCATACTGAAGGATCGCTGGTGCATTCATTTAAGGTTATTGGTCCATCAATGGCTTCGACCACATCTAATAATGAGATGTCTTCTGGTTTTCCTGCCAGTTCCACACCGCCGTGTGCGCCGCGGGAGGTACGGATCAAACCGGCAATGGATAATTGAGAAATGATCTTCGCCAGGAAAGATGGTGGGATATCCTTATCTTCTGCAATCTTACTGGTTGCAGCCTTCTTACCATCCTCCAACTGCGCCAGGTAAAGCATTGCCCGTAGTGCATAATCTGCTTGACGTGTAATCTGCATAAAATTAACTCTCTTCTTGTTTTTCATTGATCGCTAAAGGAAAGGGTCTGCTCGAGATCTGACGACCAATAATTTTTTATTTACTACCTAAAAGATAGAAAATAGTGTTATTACCTATTTTATCCAATTAAGGATAGTTTGTAAAGCGGCGGGAAGGTTGGGCGTTAGGATATCAGGTAATTAGGCAATCAGGCAATTAGGGTATTCTGATACCTGATTCCTGGTCGCCTGGTACCTGATCCCGGTACCTGATATCTTGAATCTCATTCCTCGTTTTAAATTATAATTACCCCATGCTTACATATTATCATCCTATTACTGTCCGATATCGAGACCTTGACCCCCAGGGGCATGTCAACAATACAGTTTATCTGACTTACCTGGAAAGCGCACGGCTGGGCTATTATGAGGCCGTGGGCATCTGGCGCAAGGATTCAGGGCTGTCAACTGGTATGGTTGTGGTGCATAACGATATCGATTATTTGGAACCTGTTTTCCTGGGTGATGATGTTCAGGTCGGGATAGAACTGGCAAAACTAGGCACGAAAAGCCTGACATTTGAATTCCAGATTGAATCGAAAGGTGATGGCAGAGTATTCGCAAAGGGACAATCTGTCATGGTGGCTTTTGATAACCAGGCTGAAAAAAGCATTCCCATACCGGAAGACTGGCGAGAAAAAATCAATCATTATGAAAAAGGAAATCAACCCACATGAACTTACCTGAGATAAAAACGGATGAGCTGCTCGAATTTTTGGTCAAGCTCCTCAACACACCCAGCCCTACGGGCTTCACAGAAGGCGCAATACAGCTTTGTGAAGACTTCATTTTGACGCTATCACCCCTCTCACTAAGCCGAACAAATAAGGGTGCGCTGGTGGCAAAATTTCCCGGGAAATCGGAGGGTCTCTGGCGGGCTTTGACGGGGCACGTAGATACCCTCGGTGCGATGGTAAAAGAAATCAAATCAAATGGGCGCTTGAAATTGAGTATGCTGGGAGGATATGCCTGGAATACGGTTGAGGGGGAAGGCGTGACCGTTTTTGCCTCCAACAATCAAACGGTGCGTGGCTCTTTCCTGCTGAATAAGGCGTCAAGCCATGTTCATGGTGGGGAAGTCAGCAAAACAGAACGCAATGCAGACACAATGGAAGTCCGTTTAGATGCAAGAACAACCAACGCAGACGAAACCAAAGCGTTAGGCATTCAGGTTGGCGATTTTGTAGTGTTTGATCCGCGCGTTGAGGTGACCCATGGTTTTGTGCGTTCACGTCATTTAGATGATAAAGCTTGTGTGGCCTGTATGATCTTCGCCGCCAAAGCCCTGGTGGATGCCGGGCTGGAGCCAAAACAGACGACGCTCTTCCATATCAGCAACTACGAGGAAGTTGGACATGGTGCAGCCGCCGGGATCACGCCGGAAGTCTCGGAGTTGATCTCGGTTGACATGGCGGCGGTGGGTGACGGCCAGGAATCTGATGAATTTCATGCGACATTGTGCGTCAAAGATTCTGGCGGACCCTATCATTATGGTTTGAACCAGCGCATGCGGGAACTGGCAGAGAAGTATGATATTCCCTACAAGGTTGATATTTACCCCCATTACGGTTCTGATGGTGAAGCCTTCTGGCGGGCAGGCGGTGATGTCGCTGTTGCGTTAATCGGACCTGGGGTGGATGCATCCCATAATTATGAGCGTACCCATACCGAGGCATTGTTGGCGACTACCCGATGGTGCCTGGCTTATTTGTTAGAGTAGCTTATTATTCAGGTTAGGGTGTGATTTTTACTTCACCGATATTTTAATTTAATGATCTGGTCAAAAATAAAATAGTACCATGTATTTTGTGATTATCGGTGCGGTCAAAAACAGACCGCACCCTACAAAAGATTATTAATTTCTATTCATGTAGGGTGAGGTGCGGTTCTCCCCTCACCGTCCTTTGATTTTATGGCTAATTGCTCGTGATTGGGAATGTGATCATATCATGCAGGTGATTTCAATATAGTGATCTGGTGCAGTCAGAACCGGACCGCTGCTTTCACGAATTAAACTATCCAGATTACAAAGTAATTGTTGGTGCGGTCAAAGACAGACCGCACCCTACAAAAGATTATTAATTTCTATTTATGTAGGGTGAGGTGCGGTTTTCACCTCACCGTCTTTTTATCATTTTTTCTATTAGCTTTATAATAGCGACATGGCAAATTATCGACGTGTAAAAATCGAAGGTGGAATATACTTTTTTACCCTTGTTACCCATTATCGAAAACCAATTTTCTCAGTTGATAAAGCAGCTAACCTGTTCCTAGAAGCTATTAATCACGTAAAAAATTTTCACCCTTTTTCTACGTTAGCTTTTTGCATTCTACCTGATCACATTCATCTGTTATGGGAAATGCCTATCGATGATGTAGATTACTCAATGAGGATCAGTGAAATAAAGAAAAGGTTTTCAAAAGGATTTATTGAAGAATTTGGTAACCCAAACTTACCGAATACATCACAACAAAGACGTGGAGAAACAGGTATATGGCAGAGAAGATTCTGGGAGCACTATGTACGTGATGAAGAAGATCTAAATAACCATATCGATTATATTCATTACAATCCGGTCAAACATGGCTTGGTCATGCGAGTTAACCAATGGCGTGGGTCAAGTTTCTTTGATTTTGTAAAACAAGGATTTTATGATGTTAATTGGGGACAAAGTGAGCCAAAAATATTAGATCCTCATCTTTTTGGGGAATGATGTCATATTAATATTCCTTTATTGAGAAATTGTTATTGAAACAAACGTCTCGAATTCACTTAGGGATCTAAAAAGGTGCGGTCAAAAACGGACCGCACCCTACAAAAAATTTTTATTATCAATGATGTGAATTTTGTAATATCCTCCATGAATTCTTTTGATTCCAAATTAGTCCGGGTCTCACAAAAGTTGGACACCATTACCCGTTGGGTGGAATCCCGAAATGGCCATCGAGGTAAACGAAGAGCGGCTGGACTTCATTATCCAGCCGCTCTTGTTTGGGAGTAGGAGAGAAACTTATTCAGTCATTTAGTTTGCGGGGGGCAGGAGAACGGTATCGATCACGTGGATCACACCATTATCTGCTACGATATCGGTGATAATCACCTGGGCGTCGTTGATGAAGACATTGCCATCCTCGACACGGATGGTGACATTCTCACCTAACAAGGTTTCGGCTTCTTCGAGCATCAGAACTTCTTCTGCCAGGACTTTACCGGAAACAACATGGTAAAGAAGAATGTCGGTCAGGGCAGGAATATCAGCCAGGAGGGCTTCAATTGTGCCTTCGGGTAATTTTGCAAAGGCGTCGTCCGTGGGGGCGAAGACTGTGAATAAACCTTCGTTTGAGAGGGTTTCCACTAAGTCAGCAGCTTCCAGGGCAGCAGCCAGGGTTGTGAAACGTCCGTCAGCGACTGCGATATCGACGATGGATCCGACCGATTCTGAGGGAACCAACACGGTGTCGATAACATGGATCACGCCGTTATCTGCCATGATGTCAGTGATCACAACCTGTGCATCATTGATGTAGACCATGCCTTCTATGACTTTGATCTCAAGGAATTTCTCATTGAGGGCTTTGGCGCTGTTCAATGACACAACCTGTTCAGCTAATACTTCACCGGAAACGACGTGGTAGAGCAGTATGTCGGTCAGGGCAGGAATATCTGCTAATAGGGCTTCGACGGTACCTTCAGGTAATTTTGCGAAAGCATCATCTGTGGGAGCGAAGACTGTGAAAGGACCTTCACCAGCCAGTGTTTCAGCGAGCTCTGCAGCCTGTAACGCAGCAACCAGTGTAGTGAAGCGGCCATCTGCGACGGCGATATCAACAATGGAGCCGAGGGATTCTTCTTCAGCTGGCAGCAATACACTGTCGATGACATGGATCATGCCGTTAGATGCCATGATGTCGGTGATAATGACCTGAGCATCGTTGATGAATACATTGCCATCTTCAACTTTGATCATTACGTTTTCACCCAGGAGGGTTTCGGCTTCTTCGAGCATGACAACATCTTCAGCCAGAACTTCGCCGGAAACGACGTGGTAGAGCAGTATGTCGGTCAGCGCTGGGATGTCGCCTAAGAGGGCTTCGACGGTACCTTCAGGCAGTTTTGCAAAGGCATCATCCGTGGGTGCGAAGACTGTGAAGGGTCCTTCGCCGGCGAGTGTTCCAGCCAGGTCAGCAGCTGTTAAAGCGGCAACCAGGGTGGTGAAGCGTCCGTCTGCAACAGCAATGTCCACAATGGTCTGTGGATCAGGCATTGGTTCTTCCGTTGGTTCTTCAACCACCGGCTCTTCAGTTGGTTCTGCTGTGGGTTCTACGGTTGCTGCGGGGGCACAGGCGGCAAGCACCAGCGCCAGAACAACAATGATGGATAGTGATAGTACAGATTTCTTGTAAAACATTTTTTCAAACTCCTTTATTAATTATTTGTTTGTATATTCTTTGTATAACTTAATTTTTATTTTAGATCATGTTGTGGTTCACCACAATCGCTTGTATAAGGTTTGTTTTAGTTTCTTCCCTTTCGATTTAGATTCAGCCATGCATCATTGATGAAGATCATTTTTATTTTTCATATTTCCAGTTTAGGGCAATTAAGAATGGAATCAAAATGACTGTATAAGGTTGTCGAAAGCTAAGAAGAAATTCACCTTTGATACATTTTGATGTATACTCGAATTGTTATGCCAAACCTGAACTATCGATTAAACAAACATGACCTGGGATTTCTACAAATTGTTGCAGATTTGTGGGGCTTTTCCTTAACTGCACCGGATGCCAAGAGCGCTGTACCGGACTTATCCAGAAAAATGTTGAAGCCAGCACCGGCCATGGAAGTTATTGAAGCGCTACCCATTGAGGCTCGTCAGGCACTTGATTCGATCATTCAAAGTGATGGATGGATAGCATGGCCGCGCTTGATCAGGGATTTCGGACCGCTGCGCGAGATGGGTCCCGGACGGCGGGATCGGGAGAAACCATATCTTGCCCCGGTGTCCCCTGCCGAAATGCTCTGGTATCGGGCATTAATTGGGCGTGATTTTTTGAGGAAAAGCGGCGAGCTGCAGGAATGTGCGTATATTCCAGATGATCTCTTAGCCTTGATGCCAAATGTCAAACAACCAAAGCCGGAACGTCCAGGCCGCCCTGCATCACCAGGTGAACGGAAGTTCACAACTATGACCAATGACCGCATCCTGGATCATGCCTGTACTTTACTGGCTTCTCTGCGCATGGAAGATCCCAAACGGTCTCCGGATCTGGAAAACTGGCAGCCGCCATTCAAGGTCACACATGCGCTGCTGGGGGCAATGAAATTGATCACCTCCAGTGAACAGCCTGTGCCAGAGGATGCCCGTCCTTTCCTGGAAATGTCCCGGGGAGAAGCACTTGCCTGGCTGGTAAAAGGTTGGCGGGACTCGGTTTTATTCAACGAACTGCATCTTCTGCCAGGTTTGGTGTGCGAAGGTACCTGGCAAAACGATCCTCGGGCAGCGCGTGAGGCAGTGATCGCATTCCTGAGTGAGATTCCGGAAGGTTCCTGGTGGAACCTCAAATCTTTCATTGAGGCGCTTCATCAACAGCATCCATATTTTCAGCGTTCTGCTGGCGATTTTGATTTGTGGCTGGTTCGGGATACTGCGACGGGGGAATCTTTGGCTGGCGTTGATCACTGGGATGAAGTGGATGGGGCATTGGCGCGATTTTTGATCACGGGGCCAATGCATTGGCTTGGTCTGGTAGACCTGGCCTCCAGCCGGCAAGGGGAGGAGGCTGATGCGTTCCGGCTTTCAAATTGGGCAGGCAGGCTGTTGATGGGTCAGCCAATTGAAGAATTACCTGAAGAAAAAGATCCCATCGAAATTTTTTCCGATGGCAAGCTGGTAGCGAGCTCGCTCACACCAAGGTTAACCAGGTACCAGGTCTCCCGCTTTGGCGAATGGATCAGGGAGTCAGATAAGAAATACACATATCTTTTATCACCCCGATCATTGGCAGTTGCTGGAGCGCAGGGATTAAAGATTACCCATTTGGAAACATTATTAAGCAAACATGGGGAAGCACTACCTCCGAATTTACTGCAGGCATTACGCCAATGGGACCAAAAAGGGGAACAGGTTTCCATATATTCTGCAGTGATCCTGCGAGTCGATACGCCGAAAATTCTGGGTGCGCTGCGGGATTCCCCGGCAGGACGATTCTTAGGAGATGCACTTGGCCCGACATCGGCCATCATCAAACCTGGGGCAATAGAGAAAGTGAAATCTGCGCTGGTGCGGTTGGGATATTTGAGCCAGGTGGATTTGGTCGTGCAGGACGGGGATGAAAATGCCGCACAGGAATTATAATTAAAGGATGAATATACGATCTGATCCTAAGCGAAATCCCACCCATCCTATAAAGCCGCGCCGGCCCATTGTTTTATCTATCGTTTTCTGGGTCCTTGTCTTATGGATCCTGTTGGGATGGCTGCGATTTACCCGCGCTTTGATCGATCACTCCGTGATCACAGAGCTGCTGCCGGGATGGTATTTATGGTATTTCGTTCTGGCGGGATTAAGCTGGGGTCTGGTGGGTTTGCCGGCTATCTGGGGAATTTTGAGACGTGCTTCATGGACGCCTGTAAGCATCTGGATCATCGGGCTATTTTACCCTATACAATATTGGGTCGAACGGCTTTTTCTGTGGGCACCTTCAGATGCAAAGAATAATTGGCCCTTTATGCTGCTCCTGACTGGATTGTGGATTGCTTCTATCGTTTGGGCAAACACTTCAAAACAGACCAAACGCTTTTTTGAAAACAAGAAAATCTGAGGAATGAAAATGGAATATCAAGAAAGAGAAATCAAACTCTATATTCAAAATCTTGAAGCTTTAGCGGACCGCTTGCGATTATCCGGCGGCGAATTGATCCAACCGCGTGTCCTGGAGAAGAATTTCCGCCTCGACACGGCAGACCAGGCCCTTCAGCAATCTGGGAGGCTGCTCAGATTGAGAGAAGATTATCACGTCCGGGTGACATTCAAGGAAAATGCCCGAAATGAGGGCGGAATTATCTCTCGAACTGAAATCGAATTCACGGCCGATAATTTGGAAGCAGTTCAAAAATTATTTGAATCCTTGGGGTACCAGGTTGTTGTGGGCTATGAAAAATACCGGCGAACATATCAACTGGGGGACGTGAAAGTGATGCTGGATGAGCTGCCTTTCGGTGATTTTGTTGAAATAGAAGCATCGAATAATATCTTGATTGAAGGTATGACACAAATGTTGGGCTTGAACATGTCAAGAGCGATCAATACCAATTACCTTGGCTTATGGGCAATTGTAAAGAAAAACATTGGGTTGGGAGTGAGAGACCTTACGTTCAAGAACCTTGAAAATGTAGAAATCACACCAGCTGACCTTGAGGTTGAACCTGCAGATGTATAAAAGAGATATTTCTTGAATAAAGGCCGTATGTCACCAACAAACCCTAATGAATATGTCTCGGAAATGAAGAAAGATTACAAAACCTTCTTCACAGTTTGCCAAACGCTAACCGAAGCGCAGGCCCTGGAGCCAGGTGTTTGTGGAGAGTGGTCTGTGAAAGCCGTGGTTGATCATTTGACTGGTTGGCAGGTCCAATCCCTTCCAATCATACGTACGCTGCTTGCTGAAGATAAGACGGACTTTGACCTGGACATTGATGCTTTTAACCAAATTTCTGTTGATGACCGGCATGTTTTGAAGTGGCAGGAAAGTCTTAACGCTTTTGAGAGGTCTTTCAAGGCATTTATAGAAGAATTGGAAGAAATTCCAGAATCACGTTTTTCAACGGAAGCGGGATTAATGACCTGGGTAAAGGCCATGATCCATGAGTACAAATTCCACCTGCCGTATATCCAACGAGCACAATCTTCATAATGACACATGAATAGGAGTATAGACATGGAAACCTGGAAAACATTGAAGCGGGAGCTTGTTTTCAAAATGCCGCCTTACCTGACGGTGGAATCGCATACCGTTGAACTGCCTGATAAAAAGGTGATTGAGGATTGGCTCTGGTTGGTGACGCCGGATTTTGTCAATATTGTGGCTGTTACGGATGAGGATGAATATCTCTGCTTTCGACAAACGAAATATGCTGTCGATGGCACAAGCCTGGCACCGACAGGGGGGTATATTGAACCGGGGGAAGATCCATTATTAGCTGCGCAGCGCGAACTCCTGGAGGAGACAGGTTATAAAGCAAAACGTTGGGAGAAATTAGGGCAATTTTCAGTAGACGGTAACCGGGGGAATGGTACCGCCCACTTTTTCCTGGCCAGAGGTGCGTATAAAACAGCGGAGCGAGATGCGGACGATCTGGAAGAGCAGCAGTTGCTGAAGCTTTCTCGGGCAGAGGTTGAAGCAGCGGTCGCCAGGGGCGCATTCAAGGTTCTGCCATGGCAGACGATCATGGCGATGGCCTTACTGCGGTTTTGAGAGAGGGTCAGCTGGCAGTTTGTTTTAAATTTCCTGGATTAGTTATTCAAGTATTGCTTTGGATATACTCAGCCAGCTTGCCTGAGCTTCCGACTGCGTCCCCGGATGAAAAAAAAGTAGTACAAAAAGATCGAAATGGTATACAGAATGATCGTCCCGATGAAAGGTGGACCAAAGCCATAGCTCACCTGCAGCCATCCGCTGATGGTGGGGCTGAAAGCCCGGCCGAAGCTTGACACCATGCTGTTCAGGCTGGCCACCATCGCGCGCGAGTCTGAATCAACCTGTTCCATCACAAAAGTCTGGTAGACAGGTGAGCTCATATTCATCAAGGTTAACCTGATATAGTATGCCAGCGCGCTGAGGCTGAACAGGGGCGAAAAACCAAGCAGGATCAGGAAGGGAATGGATAAGGCTTGGGTGAAAACGATCACCTTGATCTTCCCAAAACGATCTGCCAATGCGGGGGCGAGGATCAATCCAATGCCCATGGCTAACGACCCCCAGGCGAACATGACACCGATCACAGGATCGGGCTGGTGGTGGACATTGCTGAAGAAGATGTTCATGAACGGCATGATCAGCCCGGCACCGATGGACGTAATCAGCATCGGTAATAGTAACTTGGTGAGCATGCCGGGATGTTCTTTGGCATATTTCAGTGGGGCAAATATGGTAATTTCGTCAGAAGCCAGTTTTCTTCTTTTAAGCATCAGGCGAGGAATCACAGCAACGATGACCAGGATGCCCGCTATGCCAATCGCCCAGGCATAAGCTGTGCTGCTGACAGCGCTAACATCAAAAACCCTGCCAAACCAGGTTGGCAAGTAGCCCCCAATCCAATCGCCGACGGAAAAAGCCGCCATGCGTAATCCCGAACTGATGCTGAAAAGATAAGTTCGCTCAACTTCTCCGCTGTTTTCCATCAGGAAGGGACCACTGGAGATACTGCCCAGGCTGGAACCGATCCCCATCAGGATATTCATGATGATCATCATGGGAACCGAAGGGAAAATCACCATCAGCAATATGGATGGGCCGATCACCAATCCTGATACCACCAGCGATAATTTTCGACCCAGGATATCTGCAACATAACCCATTGGAAGGGCGGATATCAATACGGTCATGCTGCTGACCGTCGACAGTAAGCCCATCAGGGTTTCGTCATATCCCAGGCTGCGTAAGAAGAAATTAAAAAGGATTCTATGGATGCCAAATCCAGCTCCATAGACCATGATGCTGATCAAATATTTCCGGGCGTTAGGGCTGAATGCGCTTACGCGTTCGATGTATGTCCTGATCACCCCTTGTTTCACAGGGCTTTTCTCGTCTTTTTCAACTGTCACAAAAATTAGTCTCCTGGCAGAAATTCCCGCAAAGCCGTGATAGTTAAATCGAGACCTTCTTTCCGAATTGTGTACTGCCTTTCAGCTGAGGGAGATATGGTCACCTGTACCAGTCCTGCAAGACGTAAAATGTGTAAGTGATGGTTCATCGTTGGCGGGCGTAGGCGCAGGAACTTGGCGAGATCATTGGTTGTGGCAGGGTCATCCTGTAAATAACGCAGAATACGTAACCGCGTTGGATCTGCAAGGGATTTCAGAGCATTAAGAAGGTCTTCGGGCACCAATTCGCCGGGAACCAGCGTGGTTCCCTTGGGGCGAGCACCAAAAACAATGACTCCGGTGCTGTCATCAATGCGGTTAAAAATAACAAAAGGTGATGCCCAGAAAGAGGGTGCCATGACGACTTGTGAAACTTCTGAAACCCAATCCAACCGAACGCCTTCTGATAGTTCTTCAACTAAGGAAATGAGATCTTTCTGTTCTGCCATTGCTTTTGCAGTTTCTAAAGCCTCCGTTTGAGCCGGGAGGATCCGTGGTTCCTCTTCCTCAAAAAAGTTTTTAGCATATGCTTTTAGCGCTTCAAGATAAATTTCGCCAAATGCTTTCCGATCTGACCACCCTTCAAATAATGCCCTTGAAAAACCTTTTTCCATGCGATTGGAGTTTTTGTAGCGTTCTTTTATTTTTGACTCAATACTCGCCGTCAGCCGCTGCTTGCCCTCCAGATCGAGCAGGAAGTGTTGAAAATCCTGGATGCCCCTGTCAGTTCTTGATGAGAAGAATAAGGCCGGAAGGCGATCTTCAGGAGATAAATCCTCAAGTGCGTTGATTGCTGAATGGGCTCTTTTTGGTTCCGGCAGGTGATAAATAAAGTTTAAGGGGACGTTCATGAACTTTTGCGAAAGATCAAGCGTGTCTCGCAAGACGATTGGCAGGCGGGAACGAACACCTGCAGCCCATGAAGCCCTTAATCCAAACTCTTCCGGTTGATGGATGATGAGCAGGCTGGTAAATAAATCGTAGGCACTGCCTTTATCCCAAATGATGCTTGGTTGTTGTTCCATTAGAAATCCTTATAACGATTGATTGATCTTATTATTAAATATTAAATGCTGAAAAAAGTCGTTGAAAAACAAGCGACGTTGCTCTCATCCGTAAAATACTGCTAGTTAGATGATTGCCTAATTAATTAGATATTAATCTAAATGAAGCTGGAAGTCAAGCGTATATCCTCAAGGCGGTGTTATGATAGATAATTACCCCTGATCTATTTAATAATAATGAAATAATCCATTGCCTTTATCAAAGAATTACTTACTATTTTCCCCGCCATCTTACCACTTTTGTGCAGGGGTGTTAGAATCATTGAATGTAATTGGCGTCACTATGGAGCAATTTGATGAAGTTATTTAAGAATATAAAAGAGAATTTCCCGAAGGATTGGTTTACCCGTATTTTCCTTCTTGTCTTGGTTTTACTTGCCCTGGTCGGAACGGTCTTCACTGGTCGATATGTTAGAAAAGCTATTGCGCAGACCACAGCTTTTACGCTGCCGGGTGATCCTGTTGTGGCAGAACCGGATGAAAATAGTGACAGTATAGATCCCGAAAGCGATCCGGAAACTGAAAGCACGCGCAGACCGCGCGCCGATTTGCCGGATCCGGATCCGTGGGACGGCACCAGCCGGGTGAATTTACTGATGATGGGGTTGGACTTGCGAGATACAGAAAACCAGGATTCCGCACCACGTTCTGATACCATGATCCTGCTTTCGATGGATCCGCTCAATAATACTGCTTCCGCAATTGCTATCCCCCGGGACCTGTGGGTTTCCATTCCAGGTTTTGTTGACTTCTATAAGATAAACACGGCATACCGGTTTGGTGAGCTTTATAACCTTCCCGGCGGGGGGCCAGCGCTGGCATCCCAAACGGTGGAGCAGGTTTTAGGCGTGCCGATTGATTTTTATATCCAGATTGATTTCCAGGCATTTGTTGACTTCATAGAACATATTCATGGGCTTCGATTCACATTCACTGAACCCTATAAATTAGACCCCCGCGGTGAGGGTAATACAGAATTTATTGAACCGGGTGAATATGTATTGGATGGGGAGCTTGTCCTGGCTTATGCTCGTGACCGTAAATCAGAAGGGGATGACTTTGACCGGTCCAGCCGGCAGATGGAAGTCATTCTCAAAATTCGCGACCGGATATTGGAGCTAAACCAACTGCCTATTCTGGTAGCCAATGCCCCCGCGATCTACTCCGATCTTTCCACGGGTATCCGAACCAATATGAGTTTGGATCAGATGATCCAGTTTGCATGGAAAGCCCGGGAGATTCCTGCTGAGAACATCAAAATGGTTGTGATTGGTCCTCAATATGTGACCATTGAAAAGTCACCGGATGGTCTGGATATTCTCAGGCCTATTCCCGATAAGATCCGTTTGCTGCGTGATGAGGTATTGGGAACAGGTGGCGTGATTGGACCGGTTACAACGGGAGAATTGACAGACCTGGTTGCCCAGGAAAATGCGCGTATTTCCGTTTTGAACGGCACCTACCAGGCCGACCTGGGAACAAGGACTGCATCCTGGCTGCGAGAGCAAGGTTTTGATGTTGTTGAAGAAGGCAATGCCCAATATACCACCTATTCTTCAGTCACACTCCAGGGATCAACGGCCTATTCGCTTAAATTCATCACCGAGTCGTTTGGCCTGACGGCAGGCCGTATCACCCATACTTATTCCCCGGGTGCGACGCTGGATATTATTTTGATTTTGGGTGATGATTGGGCTGTGAACAACCCTATGCCTTAGGGTTAAACACCTATACAGAATGATGAGCAGTCCTCAAAATATTTCAAGAGACGTTCATATCCTTTGAGAGCATTAAAGGTAAAATTTTCCTATGTCAAGAACACAATGGGAACCACCTAAAAAGAAACCGAAGAAGATCCTTGTGGTTTTACTTGTACTGATTGGCCTGTTGGTCCTGGCTATTGCAGTGTACTTCATCCCGCCTGTACATGACCGCTTATCCTGGCGGGTGGATACCTTGAGGGCTGATATCTACTATTTCTTCAACCCCCCAGAGGAGGTCTCTTTCTCGCCGGGCCAGCAATCTGAAATGGAAGCGATCGTCAGCGGCACCCAAACGGCTTTGGTGCCAACCACAACGCCCTCCACGATACCGACACTAACCCCTACGAACTACATCAGCCCGACCCCAACCCAAACGGCATCACCCACGCCAAGTCCCACCCCCTTGCCTGATAGCGCACGGCTGGATGGGGTTGTGCATGAATTCCAAAAATTCAACAACTGCGGGCCGGCAAATCTTTCAATGGCGCTCTCATTCTGGGACTGGGAGGGCGACCAGACGGTCACCGCTGCCTGGCTGAAACCCCGCCAGGAAGACCGGAACGTGATGCCTTATGAGATGATGGATTATGTCAATACCCAGACCAGCTTCAAAGCCATCATGCGTTGGGGCGGCGATATTGAGTTGATCAAAGAATTCGTCGCAAACGGGTTCCCTGTTCTGATCGAAAAAGGCTTTGAAGAAGAGGTTGAGCAAAAAGCCTGGATGGGGCATTATGGCGTGATCACGGCTTATGATGATGCTAAGCAAACATTCCTGATCCAGGATTCGTATGTGATGGCGAATTATCCTAACAGCTACGACAAAGTTGAGCGCCATTGGCGTGCATTCAATTATGTTTATTTGATCGTTTACCCCCCTGATCGGGAGACAGAAGTTTTTAATATCCTCGGTGAACAGCTAGATGAGACCTATAACCATCAATATACCGCTCAAAAAGCCCTGGATGAGATCAACGCCCTCGATGGAAGGGAACTGTTCTTTGCCTGGTACAACTACGGCACCAGTTTGCGTTTTCTTGGGG
This sequence comes from Anaerolineaceae bacterium, assembly GCA_016841445.1. Lineage (GTDB taxonomy): Bacteria > Chloroflexota > Anaerolineae > Anaerolineales > Anaerolineaceae > Brevifilum. The sequence goes on along the minus strand of JAENZD010000002.1, from coordinate 119,267 downwards.
ATTATTACGGCGCTGCCCAGGCTTTTGATGAAGCCTATGAAATTTATGCAGACCTGGTATCCAAACCCTGGCGCATCACCTGGTACCGGACCGATGCCTATTTTGCTTATTATTACACAGCGCGCTACCAGGATGTGATTGACCTGGCAGATATTACACTGAGCTACTCTTCCGTTCAGCCTGCGATCGAAGAAACCTGGGTTTGGCGAGGACGAGCCAGGGTAGCGCTTGGTGATATTGAAGGTGCGATCGAGGACTTCCAGGCTGCGTTGGAGTGGCACCCGGGGTGGTGGGTGGCAGAGACCGAACTGCAGAACCTGGGTGTGACACCCTGAAATTTGCTCTGTCAGGTATCCTTTGTTCTAGCAGGTGTCCTCACCTGCTAGCATTTCCAAATGAAAGTAACAAGTTGCGCTCGGTCAGGAGACCGGCGCGAACACATGATGGGCGCGGACAATAAGACCGGTGCAAACAATAAGATTATTCTTGAAAAAGCAACTTCAATTAGAAGTTGTTTTTATTTCCGTGCTTTTCTGATTTTCTATCATTAATTTGCAAATAGAAATTGGTAAATATATACTTTAAACTAAATGGACAATATTACCGGATCAGGAGCAAATGATGAAGACTGGAAGATTAGTAGGCGTATTGACAGCAGGTGGTGACAGCCCAGGATTGAATGCAGCGTTGCGCGGCATTGGAAAAGCAGGGTTGGGGCAGTACGATATGAAACTTGTCGGTTTCCTGGATGGGTACCGGGGGTTGATGCAGAACCGGACCATCCGGTTGGACGAGAAACAACTTTCCGGCATTCTCACTCGCGGCGGTACGATTTTGGGCACAAGCCGAGATAAGCCCCATAAGATGCCCGTTGGCGGGGAATATCTTGATATGACCGATGCCATGCTGGACACCTATCAAAACCATCACCTGGACGCGCTGGTGTGTTTGGGCGGCGGCGGCACGCAAAAAAGCGCTCTGCGTTTGAAAAATAAAGGGATGAATATCATCACACTGCCAAAGACAATCGACAATGATGTGGCTATGACCGATGTGACCTTTGGGTTTGATACCGCTTTAGGGATTGCCACCGAGGCAATCGACCGCCTCCACAGCACAGCGCACAGCCACCACAGAATCATTCTTGTTGAAATTATGGGGCATAATACCGGCTGGCTGGCATTGGGCGCTGGTGTAGCGGGTGGTGCGGACGTGATCCTGATCCCTGAAATTCCTTATGATGAAGAGAAGATCGCCGAAGCCATTCTTCAGCGCAGCCGGGGCGGTAAACGGTTCAGTATCGTGGCGGTGTCTGAAGGTGCGATGTCAGTGGATATTGCTGCTCGTTGGCAAAAGGCTCATGAGAAACTTAGCAAAGCTGATAACAAGAAAGATCGTGAAGCTGAAAAAGAAAAAATTCTCAGCCTTGAATTGGAACGAACTGACAGCACAACAAAGCTGACACAGCGGCTGGAAATATTAACTGGATTGGAATCCAGGGTGACGATCCTGGGCTACTTGCAGCGGGGCGGCGCACCTTCTGCGGCAGACCGGCTGCTGGCCACACGTTTGGGCACAGCCTGTGCCCGTTTGTTGGATGAAGAAAAATACGGGGTTATGGTTGCTTCGCGCGGGGATGGCATCATGGCTGTTCCGCTGGAAGAGGTGGCTGGCAAGCGTAAGGTTATCCCCTCAGACCATCCATGGTTGGAAAGCGCACGCGCTGTGGGTACCTGCCTGGGCGATTGACAGCTAAAGAAAGGTTCTGGCTGGTGTCCTCACCTGGCTGTGCCCACTTATTTAATATGACTGGTGAGAACCTGGCAGTAAATCTACTCGCGCTGTACGTACTGGCCTGGATCCTGGACAAGATGCCAAGTTGTGAAAATATGGTTCGCCTGGCAGAATCACTTGAAAACTGAGATTATGATCAACTAGGCTTAAATAAACAACCTACAAAAATCGTTCAATTTGCAAATCAATGTTTGTGAAATTATAATAAATTACATCAACAATATCGAAAAACCAATCAAAATAAAGGAGTTAGACTTATGTTCCATAAACTTGCGCAAAAAATTGACCAGCGTCATCCAGTTGAAGTTGTCGAAGCCCACTGCGACATCCCCTGCGGGATCTACGACCCGCATCAGGCCATCATCGGTGCCCTGACGGTGATCCGAATGGTGGACCTGATGGAGAAGCTCGTTGAGACCCACAGCGGTGAGAAAGTTGAATTTCACAACAGCATGGCGCGCTATGTCGCGGTCAAAGAGGAACATGCTGAACTGACCAAGCACGAGATCCGCGTGATCTGGGGTGATTTCATCAAAGAAGCCCATGTTGAGCAGTATCCTCAACTGCACGGCCTGGTGCATAAGATCATGCAACTGGGTTCCAAGGCACGGCAGACCGCAGATCGGGAAACTGCTCTGGCGCTGCTGGATGCTGTCAATGAATTCGCAGAAATTTTCTGGCAGATCAAAGGCAAGGAAACCAAACGGGTGAAGGCACCATATTCCGTTACTGAGGAAATTGTCGTTCCTGATCTTTAATCTGCATGTTCAGGCTGCTTAAAATTCGCGGTCACAGCCTCTTCCCGGGTTTCCGGGAGGGTGATTTTGTCGTGATCGCGAGGTTTCCTTTTCCTGCTGGTAAAATCAGGGCGGGTGATGTGATCGTCTTTGACCAACCCGGCTACCAGCGCATGATCAAACGTGTGCAGAATGTTTTAGATGACGGACGAGTGTTTGAGGTCCGCGGCACCCAGATCGACAGCACAGACAGCCGGAATTTTGGTCCGGTATCAAAGCGGCATATCACCGGAAAAGTGATCTGGCACATCCGGCAGAAATAAATTAAAAGGAAACCATAACGGCTTGAGAGCAGACCTGTTATTATTGATAACGGCCATCATTTGGGGCTTCGCCTTTGTCGCTCAGCGCATAGGCATGTCCCATATGGGGCCGTTTACGTTTAATGCCATCCGTTTCAGTTTGGGTGCGCTTTCACTGGTGCCGTTTTGGTTGGTCCGCCGAAGAAAAGGGACGACTGATCCTTCATTTTCAATTAAGAAATTTGGATTACCAGTTGTCTTAACGGGTTTGGTTTTGTTTGCAGGATCTTCCCTTCAGCAGGTTGGATTGGTGGGGACGACTGCCGGTAAGGCCGGGTTTATCACCGGGCTGTATGTTATTTTGGTGCCTTTGTTGGCGCTGACCTGGGGAGGACGTACAAAACTGGCGCATTGGGTGGGGGCTGTTTTAGCTGTGACTGGCCTTTATCTTCTCTCAGTTAAGGGTGGATTCTCTATTTCGTCCTATGATTTGATCGTGCTCGCTGGTGCTTTTGCCTGGGCTGTACATGTCCATCTGATCGCCCGGTATTCAGGTCTGATTGGGCCGATTCGGCTCTCCATCATTCAATTTGCGATTTGCGGTGTGCTCAGTTTGCTTAGCGCATTGCTTTTCGAAGATATCACGCTTGCTGGAATTCAGGATGGACTCTGGCCGCTGATCTATGGCTCATTTCTGTCAGTGGGTTTGGCTTATACCCTGCAGGTGGTCGCCCAGCGGACGGCAAACCCTTCTCATGCCGTGATCATCCTCAGCCTTGAGGGGGTTTTTGCTGCCCTGGGCGGTTGGCTGGTGCTGGATGAAGTTCTGCCTTTGAGAGGCATCATTGGATGCGGTTTGATCCTGGGGGGGACGCTGGTTTCCCAATTTTTGGGCCGCTCACAGATTAAAACCGCTCAAATATGAGAAAAATTGGAGGGTTCACCAGTCTCAGAATGTGACCGACCGGTCATTTCTCTGAATATTTTGTTTTGGACAATATCAAAGTGATGATTTAATGCCTCCTTGAGGGACGGATCACCGTGGTAAGTCTGGTAATAGGATCTGATTTCCTCAACCATCTCCGCTGGCAAGCTCATCTCCAGCATGTTGATATCTTCAAACTGCGGCGGCTTGTTCAGGTAGTGTGATATCACCTGGTGCCAGCGTTTGACCATCGATTTTGGTGATCCATATTGATCTTCTTCGGGGATTGTTTCTTTGAAATAACCGGATATCGATTCCCAATTGTCCAACCGGTTGTACACAAAAACATCCTGCAAAATTTTCAGCGTGTGCATCATCGCAGGGTTATGGGGTATTTGGGTTTTCAAATAAGCTTGGTGATGGAATTCAATATTCCATAAGCTGTCGACCAGGCTGTGAAAGAGCAGGCCTGCTTTGAACCCGTCTTCCGAGAGGATTTCCTGAACCGTCGGTTGACTGAAATGTGTTTGACCACGATCTAATTTAGCAGGATAGCGGATATCCGGAAATGACGTCCCGATAATGAATTTCTTTCGATCAAATTTCTTACTTGATGAATTAAGGAATTCGTTGGCAATCAGGATGTGGACGGCAGGCCATGGCATGGATGTAATTCTACTTTCCAAGATCGTATTATGTAAAGCCCATGCTTAAATAAATCCATCTTTCTGAATATAATAGGGTCACTAAGAAGAAAGAAAGAAGCGAATCAGAACTTTTATGGCAAAGTTAAATGGTTTCAACGAGACAGTTAAATCCCTGCTGGGTTTGGATATGACGCACGATCAGCTTTCAGCATTGAAAATATATGAAGAGGAACTCCTGGAATGGAATGAGAAGATCAGCCTGACAGCCATCCGGGACTCCGAAGGCGTCCGCGCCAAACATTTCCTGGATTCGCTGACGGTTTTGCTGGCATGGGAGCGTCATGCGCCGCCGCAAAACCTGATCGATATCGGCACAGGCGCAGGTTTTCCGGGACTGGTTCTCAAATTGATCTGGCCATCCACCCAGGTTACTCTGGTCGAATCTGTGCATAAGAAAGCAGATTTTTGCCGACACATTGTTGAGCGGCTTGGATTAGAAGGCGTCACGGTCATTTCCGAAAGGGCTGAAACGATCGGTCAAGATCCTGAACATCGTCATATGTATGACCTGGCGGTAGCGCGGGCGGTTGCCCGAATGCCCATCCTGATGGAATATTTGCTGCCGCTGGTGCATCGCAATGGGATCGTGATGGCGATGAAGGGCGAAACAGCGCCGGCTGAAACGCAGGATGCGGGTAACGCCATTCGGATCCTGGGAGGAAAAGTCCACAAGCTGGTGCTTTTGGAACTGCCCGGAGTGGTTGAAGAGCGCTTCATTGTTGTGGTCAATAAAATTGCCCGTACGCCAGACCAGTACCCGAGACGGGTGGGGATTCCTGCTAAAAACCCCATTGCCTAGATTCGTTTACACCTTATAAGCACTTTGTTAATGTAGTAAACTTAGTGAACAATGGTAGAACAATTTAAAAGAAATAATAATAAGCAAGAAGAAATTGAACGTGCCTTAAAACTGATACAATCGAGAAATCCTCGTGATAGATCATACGCCGCGAAGCGTTTGGGGGAATTAAAAGAAAGGCCAGATATTCTGATGTCCTTAATGGATGATCCGAATGGTTTTGTCCGCTCGGCTGCAGCGGAAGCATTAGGACGTTCCGTTGAACTTCCCGCCCCTGAGGTGATTTCACATCTATTGGCTGCTATTGACGACCCCAATAATTATGTTTGTGCTGCGGCAGTCAATTCGTTGGGCTTGTTGGATGCGAAGCAAGCGGTTTCGGAGGTTGAGGCTTGCTTGAACGATTCACACCCGATTGTGGTTCAGGCAGCAATCCTGGCAATGGCGAGAATTGATCCAGAGCGGATCAAAGAGCACCTGGTTGAATACCTGGAATCTGATGAATATCTGATCCATTTAGCTGCTACTCGCGTCTGCGGATGGCTTATGCATGCTGCATGCGGCCCATTTATCCTGAAGTATCTCAAGGATTTTATGGCGGAAAACGACCAGCAGGATTTGAAACTGCCCAAGCTGTACATCGAAGTGTTGGCGAGGCTGAATGTCAAGGAGTCCATTCCCGAGCTGGTTGAGATCGCTGAGAAAGAAGTTGGCCTGCGGGGTGTCGCGGTTGAAGCGCTGGTTGAAATGAACGCTGAAGAAGCAGCCGCGATCCTATCGCCTCTGCTCAGTGATCCCAGCAACCGCCTGCGGCGAAACCTGATCGAAATGATGATACAGGCAGATTACGAAACTGCGCTGCCCTTGGTGCGGCCTTTGCTGCGGGACAGCGCCATCACCGTCCGCGAGACCGCCCTGGCAGCTATCTCAAAATGGCAGGACAGGGTATCGGTATCGGATGTCCGCAATATCGCATTCAACGACCCCAATCCTTTTGTACGTCCCCAGGCGGTCACCACGCTGACAAAGTTACTGGGGCAAGAAGCTTTGCCGGATTTGGAAGATCTTGCGGATGATCTCAATGTGCATGTGCGCAGGGCTGTAGCCCAGAGTTTTGCTGAAATTGATTACTTGACACCTTCAGGCAAATCAGCACTGATCCGTCTGGCCAATGATGAGGACACAGCAGACTTCGTCCAGGAAGCCCTGGAAGTGCATGACCTGAGTGCAATTCATCCCAATGTGAGACCTGAGCCAAAGATCAAAGCGCCAGTTCCGGAAGCGATACGCACTCAATCCCATGATCTGAAAGCACTGCTGGAGAAATGGCAAGCTTCCCTGCCAAATCTGCAGCGGCACTTTGATCTCGAGGAACTCTCAGATGTGGACCAGGCGCTTTCTACCTTGATTGTTGCTTTGCGCAAGACTGACGATCAAAAGGAATAGCACGCAATCAGAATTTACGAAATAAATCCGGAATCGTATCTATCACACAAACGTTTTAAAGAGAAAAGGAATAAACATTTTATTGGCGTTTATGAACTTTTGTTTGACCTTTGCCGAACCTGTTTTAGAAACCGAATTTTTTCAACAAATCTTTCAAATTATCAGGATCATCGATCCAAAATGCAGCATAGCCGCAGTTTGCGCAGCATTACCGTGTGGAGGTCATAGATTTGTGGGATGATGGGGGTTTCGACCCGCTGAGGTTAGCTAGGGGCTGAATATCTCACGGTATCCGGACGACATTGGTAGAGTAGCATTTTGAACACTGCATATTCTTCATAGGGTCCGTATCCTTTCATGTTTTGCTTCGACCCTAGTTTTCTTTCCCCCAATATAAGCCAGGTTAACTCTCAAAAATTTCCTGATTTCTGAATTAAGGCAGCCATGCTGGTCTGGCGGCATTTTCTATGATCAGGCGTGATTGCCGGGTCTCCCAATCCCACAGCCAGATGGATGTTGATGGGTCTGAGCTGGTCAGCGCTAATCGCTGGTGTACCAGCTGATTTCCCCACGGCCCCCACTGGTAGGAGGAATAGGTGGCGGAAAGATCGTCGCTGATGGGGATGCTGAAAGCGTCTTTCAGGCGGATGGCCCATAGGGCTTTGTTAGCATTGCTGTTCACCGGGCGCAGGCTGGCAGCGATCCATTCTTCATCCGGCATCCAGCGCGGCTGGCTGAAATCAGTATCTGTAATTTCTTTTCCAAAAGCGGGGACCACCTCATTTGAATTCAGATCAACAATATAAACCTGGACAAAAGGTTCGTTCTCAGCAGCGATGACGTCGGTGAAAAGCATCTTCTTCCCGTCCTGGGACCAATCCCCAACCCCGGGTAGAAAACGCGGCACGATTGATTCCTGTGATGTTTCCAAATCTAAAATGCGAATCCCATTTTGGGTCGTGTCGTAGGACGCAAATTTCTTCCCATCCGGTGAAAATGAGGGGGCGTGCCCGAAGGCGATATCGCTCTGATAAAGCTGGGAAGTCTCCCCTGACTCCACATCAACCGTCCAGATTTGGGCTGGGCGGTAGCCATTGGTGCTGGTTTGGAAGGTTTCACGGGTGTAGGCGATCGTTTTGCGATCCATGGACCAGGCCGGTTCAGCGCACTGGTCTTGTTCACAGTCGACCAGCAGGCGTTGGTTCTCACCATTTCGATCCACAGTCCACAGGTCATGACCGCCGGAAATGTTTGAGGTGATGAAAGCGATCCATTCGCCAGAACGCTCGAGGCTGAATTCGATCACATGGCCATCTGATTGGCTCAATTTTATCTGGTCTTCGCCATCTAGATTGGCGCGCCAGACTTCTCCGTTCGCTGTGAAGACCAATGAGGGCTTCCGGATGCTGAAATCCCAGGTTTGATCCACAGAGATAGAAACAAGCTCTGCGGTGAGGAGATCACCGGACAAAAGCGCTTGATAGGTAATGTCCGTAGAAAAAGGCGCTAACGGGCGAAACCAGAAGGTGTTCTCTTCCCAGATGAATGTCCCTTTGATGGTAGGGGTGATTGAGAAAGCGGCTTCAACGCTGGCTTGATCTACCGGTTCTGAAAAACGAACCCCGACCCATCCCCAAGCGCTGAGTTCAGAGCCTGAGGTGGGGAAAATTTGGGAAATGAGTGCATCCGTTTTGTTAACCTGGCAGCCCACAAGCGATATAAGGAAAACCGGAAAAATGCAAAGGAATAGCGTTTGCATTAATATGCGAAAATGTGAATTGATATTTTTCATTTTGCTAAATCTAACCATAGATTATGGTTTAATTCAAGGATGAGGAAAAAACTCAGATATTCAGCAGAGAATGACAGGATTGAAAATTTAACTAAAAATTTCTCGTTTTGCCCCCATAATTTTCATCAAATGCGTGTTATAGTTAGAAAAAATGTATTAACTGGAGTTGCTTTATGAGTATCAGCGCTGGTGAAATAAAAGAAATGATTGAAAACAGTAAAACCTTTCTGGGCATCGAATTAGGCTCCACCCGCATCAAGGCGGTCCTGGTCGATGAGCACCATACCCCCATCGCTGCCGGCGGCTATGACTGGGAAAACCAGTTCATCGACGGCATCTGGACCTACAGCATGGATGAGGTCTGGCAGGGCTTGCAGGCCTGTTTCCAGAATTTATGCGCCGATGTTAAGGACAAATACCAGGTTTTGCAAAGGACGGTTGGCGCGCTGGGGATCAGTGGGATGATGCACGGTTACTTGCCGCTAGATCGTGATGGCAATCTGCTGGCACCGTTCCGTACCTGGCGCAACACCATCACGGGCGAGGCCGCAGAGAAGCTGACCGAGCTGTTCCAGTTCAATATTCCCCAGCGTTGGAGCGTTGCTCACCTTTACCAGGCAATTCTGAATGAAGAACCGCATGTAAAAGACATCGCTTTCCTGACGACCCTTGCCGGTTACGTCCATTGGAAGCTGACCGGGCAGAAGGTGATGGGGGTTGGCGAGGCTTCCGGGATGTTCCCGATCAACAGCCAGACCGATGATTACGATGAAAAAATGCTTGTTCAATTCGATCAGCTTGATGAGGTGAAAGCCTTCCCCTGGAAGATCAGTGATATATTGCCCAATGTACTGGTTGCCGGTGATCCTGGAGGTGTGCTGAGTGAAGAAGGCGCAAATCTGTTGGACCCAACTGGTAAGTTGGAACCCGGAATACCCTTATGCCCGCCGGAGGGTGACGCAGGGACAGGAATGGTGGCGACCAATGCCATCGCACCTCGAACGGGGAACGTCTCAGCGGGGACGTCCATCTTTGCGATGATTGTTTTGGAAAAAGCGCTTTCCAAAGTTTATCCTGAAATTGACATGGTCACCACGCCGGCTGGCATGCCTGTGGCAATGGTGCACACCAACAACGGCACCACGGATTTGAATGCCTGGGTGGAACTGTTTGGGGAATTTGCAGAGTTGCTGGATGTAAAAATCGGCCAGTCCAGGCTGTTTGAAACCCTTTACCAGCAAGCGCTGAAGGGGGATGCGGATGGCGGCGATCTGTTGGCTTACAACACCATCTCCGGGGAGCACATTACGCACCTGGCGGAAGGCCGGCCGCTATTCCTCCGCAAACCAAACAGCAAATTTTCCCTCGCAAACTTCATGCGCGTACACCTGTTCGCTTCCCTGGGGGCGATGCGCATCGGTCTGGATATCCTTTTTGACCAGGAGCAAGTGGAAATTGATAAGATTCTCGGGCATGGTGGTTTCTTTAAAACCGAAGAGGTTGGGCAGCGCATGATGGCCGCTGCGATGAAAGTGCCGGTATCCGTGATGGAAACTGCGGGGGAGGGCGGTGCCTGGGGGATGGCTTTGCTGGCAGCCTTCCTGGTTCAGAGATCAGGCAGTGAGCGTTTTGCCAGCTATCTTGAGAATAAAGTTTTCGCAAGTGCACAAGGTGCTACCCTTGAACCTGATCAAGCCGATGTTGCCGGGTTTGAGGTCTTTATGAAACGTTATAAGAAGGGGTTGGTCATCGAACATACTGCAGTGGAGGCATTCAATTAATATGCTGTAAGAATTAAATCAAGAGGTCTTTTAGCCAATTAATCAGTCAAAAAATAAGCACTTGCGCCTCTAACCTAATAAATTTTCCAAGACCCGGAATATGCATTAAGGGGAAATCAATGCTGATATGTTGAGGCTTTAAAAAAAGAATTTGAGATCGAATGATGTTTGTTATGTGATAAACAGGGGGTTTGTGTAATATTTAAATATCTAAAAACCGATTGCGGCGGGAAGTATTTTCTCAAGATAATAAATACTTCCCGCCGCTTTTGATAAAGGTTTATTCTGCCCGATAGCGAAGCAGCACTACGGTGTCGCTGTCGGTGCAGGTGTGTTGGTGGCAGTCGGTGCCGGCGTGGCGATGTAGTAAGGGATGATCAGGATATCCCCGACTTTGATATCGTTTTGATCTTCGAGTTCATCCAAGTCATTCGTCAACCTGTATTTGTTGGTTTCCTGGATGATCCGCTCCATTGTGCTGAAGAACTGCTCTGCCAGGTTTGTCAGCGTATCACCCGCCCTGACGGTATATTGGATCAGGGTGCCGGGGGCAAGGTCTGTTGGCAGCGGGGTTGATGTTGGCAGTTCCTGATCGGTTGTGGGGATCAGGATGATATCACCGGGGTTGATCAGGCAGGTGCCGTCAAGGTTATTAAGTGCCAGCAGCACCTCGATATCGACCTCGAATTCTGCTGCGATGTCAAAGCAGTTATCGCCTTCCTGGACTTCGTACTCAAATGGTCCGGATGGCGTGGGTGTCATGGTGATCGTGGGCGTTAAGGTGGCTGTAGCGGTCATGGTTGCCGTCGCTGTGGGCGTCACCGGTGTGGGTGTTGGTGTTTCTGTGGGGGTAGGCGTCTTGCTCTTGAAGAGCGAGATCTGAGCGCCGCTGCCGCCGCCGACCAGGTAGATCACCAGCAGGACAATGCCTGCAATCGCCAAAAGGATTGCGACCCCACCAAGGATGTAGGGGCCGAGTTTTTGTTTTTTTCTATAAGAAGAGATGATATCCTTCGCATTTTTTTTGCTCATAAGATTTCCTTTTCAAAAGTGAACAAACCGAATGATGTTACTGGATTGTCCGTAAACTTTCAAGTTTGTTAGCCATCATTTTAACCGATAATCATTGAACGGTCGAGTCTTACACGCCCTGATTAACGGATTATTGACAAAAGATGCAAAACAAATCGTTTTATATTCAAATCAACGATCAGGTTGCCTGTTTTTGAGATTTCTGGCAGTTGAGGATCTTTTTCATGAACTGCCCGGTGTAGGAGTGGGGCATCTCGCAGATGTCCTCGGGTTTTCCTACAGCGATGATCTCGCCGCCAGCGTCACCGCCTTCAGGACCCAGGTCAATCACCCAATCTGAGACCTTGATGATATCCAGGTTATGCTCAATGATCACGACCGTGTTGCCTTCATCCACCAGCCGCTGTAAGACTTCTATTAAGCGATGCACATCCGCAGCATGCAGGCCAACAGAGGGTTCATCCAGTACGTACAGGGTGCTGCCGGTTGAGCGGCGGGAAAGCTCTTTGGATAGTTTCACGCGCTGTGCCTCGCCTCCCGAAAGGGTTGTTGCAGATTGCCCCAGGCGGATATAGCCCAAGCCCACATCTTGCAGGGTTTCCAACCTGCGGGTGATCTTGGGGAAGGCTTCAAAGAACTCAGCAGCAGTATCGATGGTCATTTCCAATACGTCGGCAATGCTTTTATCTTTGAACAGGATTTGAAGGGTTTCCCGGTTGTAGCGTGAGCCGTGGCAAACGTCGCAGGGCACGTACACATCCGGCAGGAACTGCATCTCAATTTTTAGCTGTCCCTGACCGGCGCAGGCTTCGCACCGTCCGCCCTTGACATTGAAGCTGAAACGGCCTTTCTTGTAGCCGCGCATCTTGCTTTCAGGCAATTCAGCAAACAGGTCCCGGACGTAGTCGAATACGCCGGTATAAGTGCCGGGGTTTGAGCGGGGAGTTCGGCCGATGGGTGATTGATCGATATTGATGATCTTATCGATATGCTCTACCCCTTCCAGCGAATCAAAATCACCGGGGTTGGTACGGGCGCCATGCAGCTGACGAGCCAGTGTCCGGTAGAGCGTGTCGATCAGCAGGGAAGATTTCCCGGAGCCGGATACACCGGTGATGCACACAAATTTACCCAGCGGAAGATCAAGGGTGATGTTCTTGAGATTGTTTTCCCGGGCACCTTTCAAAACCAGGTGGTTTCCACTTCCATTCCGGCGGCTATCCGGGATGGGCACGAATTTGCGCCCCGAGAGATAGGCACCGGTCAGAGAAACAGGGTGGTTGATGACATCTTCGGGTGGCCCCTCCACAACGACTTCGCCGCCGTGGTCACCGGCACCCAGGCCCATATCCACGATCCAATCTGCCCGGCGCATGGTCTCTTCGTCATGTTCCACGATCAATACAGTGTTCCCGAGGTCGCGCATACCTTCCAGGGTCACCAGCAGGCGGTCATTATCGCGGGGATGCAAGCCGATTGAGGGTTCATCCAAGACATATAGCACGCCCATCAAGCGTGAGCCGATCTGGGTCGCCAACCGAATGCGTTGGGCTTCACCACCTGATAGCGAACCTGCGGAGCGCTGCAGGGTCAGGTAATCGAGACCGACGTTTACCAGGAACCCCAGGCGAGCTTTGATCTCTTTGAGGATGCGTTCAGCGATCAAGCGTTCTCGCTCAACAAAGGGCGAGGATTCACCGGATAATGTCTCGATCCACTCCAGGCTGCGGTGTACCGGCCAGTTCGTGACCTCCACGATATTCTTGTCGTCAACTGTCACCGCCAGAGCTTCTTTTCGCAGACGGTCGCCACCGCAGGTTTGGCAGGGGCGGTCATTCATGAACTCCGAGATCTTGCCTTTAACATATTCTGAATTGGTCTCCCGGTAGCGGCGCTCCATGTTGTTGATCACGCCTTCAAAGGAGGCACGGAATGAACTTTTTCGTCCGTTCCGTCCTGTGAACTCGACGGTCAGTTCCTTGCCGCCTGAGCCGAAGAAGACCTTATCCAATTTTTCCTGAGAAAGCTCTGATACCGGTGCTTCCAGGTCGATATGGTAATGGTCAGCCACTGCTTCCAGCATCTGCCAGTAGTAACCTCCATCCTCTTTAGGTCCATCCCAGGAGGTTTCGGCAATTGCGCCATCCACAAGTGAAATGGAGCGGTCAGGGATCAGCAGGTCTGGGTCAATCTCCTGCCGGCTGCCCAATCCCTGGCAAGTGGGACATGCGCCGTGTGGGGTGTTGAAGGAAAAGGTGCGCGGTTCGATCTCCGTGATCACGCTGCCGTGCTCTGGGCAGGCCAGGTGTTCTGAAAACTGAATATCACGTGGGGGTTCTTCCGAGAGGATCTGGATAGTGACGTAGCCATCACCAAATTTAAGTGCAGTCTCTATCGAATCTGTCAGACGAGAACGGGCTGCTTTGGCCTCATCATCGCTCTCGGGTTCCCGCAGGATCAGGCGGTCGACGACGGCTTCAATGGTATGCTTCTTATAACGGTCAAGCTCGAACTCTTCATCAAGGGTGTGGGTTTGTCCGTCGACACGCACGCGCACGAAACCAGCCTTACGGATTTCTTCAAATACGGCTTGATAGGTGCCTTTGCGTTCACGCACCAGGGGAGAGAGGATCTGCAAGCGGCTGTCCTCGGGGAGTTTCTGGATATCTTCCACGATCTCCTGGGCGGATTGCTTCTGAACTACCCTTCCACAGATCGGGCAGTGGGGAATGCCAACCCGAGCGTATAAGAGGCGCAGGTAATCGTATACCTCGGTGACCGTCCCCACAGTGGAGCGTGGGTTGTGGGAAGTGGCTTTCTGGTCGATTGAAACAGCCGGGGATAAGCCTTCAATGGCATCCACATCGGGTTTATTCATCTGCCCCAGGAACTGCCGGGCATACGCCGAAAGGGATTCGACATAGCGACGCTGACCCTCTGCGAAGATCGTATCAAACGCCAAAGAGCTCTTGCCAGAGCCTGAGAGACCGGTGATCACCACCAGCTTATCGCGGGGGATCTCGACGGTAATGTTTTTTAAGTTATGTTCGCGTGCCCCCACCACGCGCAGGTTTTCACTTGCCATCATCATATTTTCACTCATTCGAATTAGTATAGCACAAACGTACTATATATTTAAGCAGTTATTATTTGGCTGAACGCGCAACCTGTAATTATACCCGCCGGGGTTAGGGCGCGTGCATTTTAGGGGATAGAAACATAAACATGCAGGTCATCGGTGGTTGCGAAGGCAACTTAGGTGACAAAACCGATTTATTGTCAGGTTGGAAACCTGACCAACATTGGCTGATCTATGGTAGAAAGAGATCTTCTCTCTTCCTAAACCATTTTTAATAGTTATTGAAAATAAGATTATCTCTTAATCAGAACTGTCAATATTTCCAACCGGATTTTGATTTGCTGCCACATTGAGGAGTAGCTGTTCAGCACTTACTGAATCTTTGATTTCAAAAGTGCTAATCCCTGAGGGGATTGTCAATGTTGCCCAATTAATATACAAAATATCATCATTTACACCATCATCATCTCGATACATACTAACACCTACTCGACCTGATGATAAGGAGGTATCGGTTCCGGACCAGACGAGCGTTCCATTGATGTAGAATTGCAAGTCGCTGCCATTTGCAATAACTCGCAAGGTGTTCCAGTTATCATAGGTTAGAATGGCAGAGCTTAATGTCCAACTTTGAAGTGGGACAGGTGAATTGCCCGATAGTTTTTTCCAAACTGAGAACAACCCATCCCTTGAGTATTGGAATGAGTAATAACTGTCCCAACGGTTTGATGGATCTAATGGATTTGGCGTTCCTCGTATGATGATATTGTTTGTATTATTTGAGCTGCCATAACGCCACATTTGAACCTGGTAGTCGAAGTCATTGAAATTTGAAGAATAACTTGCCGAAGAATATGCCCCAATCAATCCGGCTGAGTAGTAATAATCGCTGTCGACATACCAGGTGCCAGAATGTGATTCCCAGCCGGTAGTATCCCCATTAAACTGGGAGTTGAAACCTGTTGAGCCATAGCTTTCAAGAGAAACATCATCCAGATACAAAATTGAGGGTTCTACAGTATCCGTTGTGACCTCAAACATTAAGGTAACCGTAGAACCGGCGTATGCAGCCAAATCCAAAACACGTTCCGTCCAACCCGTTGTGACATTATCGCTAAAAAGATCAATTGTGTCTACGACGGTGCCATCGATTTTTACAAGGAAAAAGTCCCAACCCCATAAAGAATCTGCTGATGGTATCCAATACCAATAGTGCAGGACTGTTTCATCAACGGGAATGGTCACCACTTGCGAAAGCTGGTCTGTTTCGGAATTGTTCACGCCAAATCTTGCCAGCCACGAGCCGCTGTGCGGTGTAACCGGCATGCTGTTAGTGATGAACTCATCAGTGCTGCTGGAAGACTCCGTCCAACCTGTGTGTCCGAGTTCGAAGTCACCGTTGAAATCACTTGCGGAACCGGTTCCGCCTATCACAAGGGGAAGAAAATTATACAACAAGCATGGAGTAATAGTTAATGAAAGGTCATAGGATGATATAACCTCATCATCTCCAAACTCATCCACTTTCACATAGTAGGTTCCTGCAGGTAAGGCGTCCACATCGCACGCCCGGTCAATATAAGAGAACAGGCTGTACTCATCATCATCGTTATATTCAAGCTCAGTGAGACCGCTGTCGTAAAGCCACATACGAGTATCACCGCTGATCCCAGAAGTCTCCAGGGCGACTCCAGATTCAAATGATAATGCAAATTTCACCCAATCCTCGTCACCAGCCGGGATAATGTTGTGTGTTTGAGGTGAACCACTGTAGATCCAATTTGCTTCACCAGCTGAATCATCTGGCTCGTAGGAATCTGATAAGCAAGATGATGCATTGAATGACAGTTCATACGATGGGAGTTCAAGGCTGAAATATTCATCCAATTTGACATAGTAGGTTCCTGCAGGCAAAGCATCCAATCCGCATTCCCTATCAATAAATGAGAAACTATTGATCCCATCATCATCATCGTACTCAACCTCGATCAGACTGCTGTCATAAAGCCACATGCGGGTATCACCGCTGGCACCAGACGTTTCCAGCGTGACCCCGGATTCTGAGGTCAGTGTAAACTTGACCCAATCCTGGTCGCCAGCCGGTGCAAGACTGTGCGTTTGGGGTGACCCGCTGGTTATCCAATTTGCTTCGCCTGATGTATTATCAGGCTCATACGAATCGCCGCTGCCCGGCAGGTATAAATCAAAATTGGACATCTGGAAGCTAAGATCGTGGGCATGTCCGCTGTAGGCCATCCAGAAGGTGCCGTCACCTTGGGGTCCTGATGTAGACCCCCAGCTATTTTTTAGCAAGTAGGCACTTTTGCTGTCATCCCAACCGATCAGAAGAACAGCATGACCGCCGACAGAACTTGTCCCTGAACCGTTCACATAAACGGATCCGGAACTCGCCGAGTTGTACCAGGAACTGAAGTCATCATACACAGTGAACCGCCAGTAGCTGGGGCCATCCACATACAGCGAGCCTTTAAAATCACTTAGGTCGACGGTGTGCCAATTGGTGACTCTGTAATTGAGCTGTGTGCAGCCGCTCCCGTTTGAACAGGGTATGGTGGACTCAGTTGGACAGGAGGTTCCTCCTTCTCCAAATGGAAGGCAAGCTTCAGTGATTGGTCCGGCAGTTTCCCAATATTGCATCGCTGTTAAGCTGCCGCCGCAGCAGCCGGACATACCCGAATGACAGGAAATGAGCTGCTGCTCGGAATAGTCTGGCGTACCGCCTACACCAAGCGCTAGCAAATGAGATTCCATTGCGCCGACACTGGCAAATGCCCAGCAGCCCCCGCAAGCCCCCTGGTTCTTTGGAGAGGTGACAATGCCGTCATCACGTGCGTCATAAGATGTAGGGAGTACGGCTCTTGACAATCCTTCAGGGTATTCAACAGGTTTGAGATACTGCTGGTAGGTCTTCTCATCAAGAGGAATATCACATCCACCAGGATCACAGCTTTGTGCATCCGTTATCGGGGTGCCTCCGGAAAGAACGCCCTCCGGATCAATTACATCGAAGGATAATGACTCCCACCCGTCCCCAGGCAGTATTTCATGATTAACATCTTCAGCGATGGATGGTTCACCAGGGATAAATAAAAGAATCAAAAGGAAAATACCTGCAAATAAGAATCTGAATAAAGGCTTATTATCAAACATCATTTCCTCCGCACTATTCAATTTTATGGGTCCCATAGGGAAAATGGAAAGACGACTCAGGAATATCATAACATAAATTCAATTTAATAACCATTATTTAAATACGAGTTGTTGGGGATGTGAAATTTGTCTGATTTACAGCGAAATACAGGGGAATGGTATTATTCAGCGAAATGGATGTGAGTGAAAAGATATCTAATTTGTGAAAATATTATTAAAAATAGATTCCTGAGATACTTTTAATTTCTTTCTTCTGTAGTACCCATAACTCATTCCTGATAAAACGGTTATATAATTAATCATTCGACATCTGATTTAAGGAGACTTGCATGGAACCTAAAGAGAAAAAACGTGCCCAGTTTGCCTGGGTGATGTATGACTGGGCGAATTCCGCCTTTGTTACCACAATCACCGCCGCTGTATTACCGGTCTATTATTCGAGCGTGGCGGCAGCAGAACTGCCTTCCAACCTGCGGACAGCCTATTGGGGCTATACCAGCACGATCGCTTTATTGCTGGTGGCATTCCTCGGCCCGGTTTTGGGTGCCATGGCGGACTTCAGCGGGTCAAAGAAAAAGTTCCTGACGCGTTTTGCCGTATTGGGTATGATTGGCGCTGCCCTCCTGTTTCTTGTTAAAGAGGGGGATTGGTTGATGGCTTCATTCTTTTTCATCCTCGGCAGTGTTGGTTTTTCAGGTGCGAATGTTTTCTATGACTCCTTGCTGCCACATGTTTCTGATGAAGATGAGCGTGACCAGCTTTCATCCAAGGGCTTTGCTTTTGGGTACCTCGGCGGCGGGATCCTGCTGGCGGTGAACCTGGTGATGATCATGACCGCACCGGATTCAGAGACAACCGCATTAATGAGCCGGATCAGCTTTTTGATGGTGGCAGTTTGGTGGCTGGTGTTTACGATCCCCTTATGGAAGTTCGTCAAAGAGCCTGTCCGACGCATTCTTAAGGGTGAAGAGAACTTTAACCCTGTTCAGGCCAGCTTCAGCCGGTTAGCACATACCTTTGGGGAGATCAAGAAATATAAAGAGCTTTTCAAATTCATCATTGCGTTCTGGCTTTATAACAACGGCATCGGGACGATCATCACGATGGCGACCATTTACGGTACAGAACTTGAGTTCAGCTCCACCACGACCATTGGCACGCTCCTGATGGTGCAGTTTGTTGGGATCCCTTTTTCATTCTTGTTTGGTTGGCTTGGGAAGAAAATCGGGACAAAGAAATCCATCCTGATCAGCCTGGGCGTTTACTCAATCATCGCCATTGGCGGTTACTTTATGATGGATGAGATCCATTTCTGGATCCTGGGTTTCGGCGTGGCAATGGTGCAGGGTGGCAGCCAGGCGCTTTCAAGATCGCTGTTCAGCCGTATGCTCCCCAAGAGCCAGTCTGCTGAGTTCTACAGCTTCTTCAGCGTAAGCGAAAAGGTCGCTGGCAGTTTTGGGCCTTTCCTGTTTGGTGTGGTCAGCACGGTGATGGGCGGCAGCCGGCTTTCGATCGTATCCCTGATCGTTTTCTTCATAGTGGGCGGCTACCTGCTGACCCGGGTGGATGAGAATGAAGGGATGCGGGTGGCGAAGGAAGAGGAAGACCGGTTGGTAAGAGCGACAGCATTGGAGGGGTAGGGAATCAATTTATTGAGGTTTAAAACTTATAACTAATAACTCGTGGAGGCGAGGCATGCCTCGCCTCTACCCTGAAAGAAATAATAATATCAGGAAAGTTATTTATTTAACTCTTATTTATTCTAATTACTTTGATTTTCCAAATAATCCATTACTGCCTCGTACCGCTCATTGATATGATCGATCAGGTTCTTGAGGCTGCGATCGAAGGCGAGTTCCGAACTCAGGGTGGTAGCTTCAGACGTCTCTGCCAAAACAGATGGCGCAACCAGTTCGTGGTAGGTGGTATAAATCTCCGTCATTTCTTCAGGCACAAAAACCGTTTCTACAACCTCCTGGCAGTAGGCCTGGTACTGCGCTTCGTAGATCGGGTCGTCCATCAGGAAGCGGATCAATGGCCAGCGGTCGGTGATCTCACCCAGGCTGAGGGACGGTGCTTCTTGTCGACCTGCGCCAAAAAGAGCATGGTTATTATCCCACGGGATCCAGGTGATCAGCCCGTTTTCCGGGTTGGTATACAGGAAATAGTTGTGGCTCATTAGCCCGTAGGTGTCCCAGTTCTGCACCACGGTGTTGACAGCCAGCCAGCGCAGGAAGATATCCACATCGAACACGGATTCCAGACTATCACGCCATGCTTCAGGTTCTGACAGGCGGTTATCAGCGTGCAGGGCATCATACAGAGATATGATGTCGCTGTAGTCAACTTCTTCCTGGTTGGTTTCTTTATCAAAAGAAGCTTCGTTAAAACTTCCATCGGCAAAGGTTGCCCCGGTGCCTTCCGGCTTATACAGGTTACCTTCATCGCTTGAGAATTGTTCTTCGATCACAGTATCTTCCACCATCTCGACCATCGTATACAGCCCGAAATATTCTGGACCTTCACCATAATCGACATATACTTCATAGAATGCTGTGTGAGCGGAAGGGACGCCGAATTCACGGAAGATATCTGCTGTGACCTTCTCCCGCAAGAAGGAATCATCATTGAAATTGTTTGCCAGGGAGAGCTGCTTGAAGCCATAGAAACGCTGGTCTTCGGTTTCCGGGTAGTCGTCTTCAAATTGATCGAAATCCAGTCTGAACGGGATCTTGAGGCTGCCGGATGACCAAGCGCTTTTCAATGATGAGTTGCCTTTGAACCGGATGCCGACGTGCTCCCAGGTATCTCCCTCAAATTCGATCGTCGCCGTGACCCAAACCGGGTTTTCATCGGTCACATTCATGTTGTTGCCCTGGTTTCGTCCACCAGGGTCGAAATTACCTTCAGGCGGTATCTGCCCCCCTTCTGGCCGGTCTGCCTGGTCTGGCATGTTTTCCAGCTCTCCCTGACGTTGAGGG
Organism: Anaerolineaceae bacterium; assembly: GCA_016841445.1. Lineage (GTDB taxonomy): Bacteria > Chloroflexota > Anaerolineae > Anaerolineales > Anaerolineaceae > Brevifilum. Next base: position 98,721 of record JAENZD010000002.1, on the reverse strand, counting down.
CGCTCACCTTCAGGCGGTTGACCTCCCGGCACAAAACCTTCGGGGGCATTATTAGGCAGGTTACTCGGACCCATATCACCTCCATCACCAAACTCTCCCATTAATTCGGTCATATCCGCTAGCATGGTATCCCAGTTTTCGGGATCGATCGTGATGTTGATCCGGTTGACTTCATCCTGGGGGAAAACGGTTTCGTAATCCGGGTCCGTTTCGTTCCCGTGGGTTTCTTCAGACCAGCTTTCAGAAATCGTGCTTTCAACGGGTTCAGTCGTTGCAGTTGAAGAATTATCAGCGATGATTTCCTGAACCGTTGATTGGCAGGCTGACAGCGAAAAGATGCTTATAAATAATAAGAGGATGAAAATTGTTTTTTTCATAATTTTTACCTTAATTTTCTCAATTCCAACCCGTAAATCTGGCAGGACCGTGAGTTGATATCTGCTTTGCATAAAATTTTAGAATCCAAACCTGAGAGATATCTGAGAAAGTACTGTGAATAATATAAGCAATCTTTGGTTTAATGCGTGAAAATTGATCTTTATGGAAAGATTTTGAATTATCAGATTGTGTGCTGATCGTATTTACAGGGTGCTCAAACGCGATATAATTTTAGCTATAACCCACCACCAGGAGATTGAGATTATCATGACATCATTTCGAGTTGCATTGTTAGCAAACTTGAAGAAGAATGCCCCTCACTGGGAGGGGATGCCGAAAGACCAGTGGGATGACCTGGACAGCGAAAAAACTATCAATGCCTTATTGGACGCCATCCGTGCCGGTGGTCACACCTGTGAATACCTGGAAGGTGATATCACGATTGTGGACACTGTCCGAAAACTTAAACCGGATATTTGCTTCAATATTTGTGAGAGTCATTTTGGCGATGCACGAGAAGCCCAAGTGCCTGCGATTCTAGAGAAGCTGCAAATCCCCTACACGGGCTCTAAGGTGTTGAGCCTGGCACTTGCCCTCGATAAGCCCATGACAAAACGCGTTCTGACCTATCACGAACTGCCCACACCAGATTTTCAGTCATTTGAGCGCGTGGATGAGCCACTGGATGAAAAGATGAAGTTCCCGCTGTTTGTTAAACCCAGCCGGGAGGGCACTGGCATGGGCGTGACGGCTAAATCGATCGTCAATAATGAGGATGAATTGAGGGCGCGTTTAGGGATCATGATTGATCGCTACAAACAGCCAGCACTCGTCGAAACCTTTATTGAGGGACGGGAAGTGACGGTTGGGATGGTTGGAAACTTGGTCGGGCCTGTCGCCCGGCGTATGCCGCACAACGACGATCTGCCACGTATTGAAGCAGGACTGCGATTTTTCCCGCCGATGGAAGTGGACCTTTCTCCCTACCTTGAAACAGATGCCGTCTATGCTAACCGCTTAAAAGTGGCATTGGCAGACCAGTTGAATTACCTGTGTCCTGCTCCGTTGGATGATGATATGGTTGATGAACTCAACTGGCTGGCAGCGGCGGTTTTCCGTGTGACCGGCGCGCTGGATGTAGCGCGTGTGGATTTCAGGTTGAATGCCAATGAAGACTGGAAGCCGTATATCCTGGAAATCAACCCCTTGCCCGGCCTTTCACCCGGCATTTCGGATATCGTCATTGAGGCAGCCGCGGAAGGTGTAGGACACACCGAGCTGGTAAATATGATCCTCGAGACGGCGCTCAGGCGCTATGGAATGATCGATTAAGACCGGAGACCGGTGACGGAGGACAAGAGAAATTCCCTCCATCCGTCACGCCTGCGGTGTGCTATCTTCCCCCGGCACCAGAAGGTGTTCCACTGTGTTCCAGGGAAGGCGTAATAAATTGGCTTTCCACCACACCTTAAGGTGTTCCGCTGTGCTTCAAGGGTTGGTATTTATTAAGGCTTCTCCTGGGAGAAGCTGTCAGCGTCCGCTGACTGATGAGGGAAATGGCGTAGAATTTAAAAAAGGGTTGCATGGTTTATCCTGTCTTGAGCTCATCGGGAGTCAGCATTTTAAGGCAAATCCCGCATCCATCACGCCTGCTGCGTGCCACCTTTCCAACGCACCTGCAGGTGTTCCCCTTTGCTTCAGGGTAGCTTCACACCCCAAACTAATCACCTGATTACCTAATCACCTAACCTACGGAAAATCCTTCCACCACACCCCCGTGCACTCAGGAACGATCACCCCGTCTTCGGTCTCCCACATTGGCATAGGGTCGTCACCGAAAAAGAAGGTTGTCAGGTCTTCAGCTTCAGACCGATCTCGAAAGCAGTAATCCGTGCGAATCCAGCGTGATTTGAACTCATGAGTGTTCAGATATTCCAGGTAATTCACCAAAACAGGTGGCGTATGCGGGGTCTCGTAACCGGTCCCCAATGATTCGATCAATATTAATTTTCCATCCGGACGCAGCACACGTGCTACTTCAGATAAAGCCCGTTCCAGCCCTTTTTCCCATTGGACGCCGTTATTGATCGCTGCATAGCAGAAACTCCAGCCTGATATGATGATATCAGCACTGCACTCTACAAAGGGCAGGGCGTGATGTGATTCAAGGCAGGCATGCCAATTCGTTAATCCCTGCCTTGCCATCGATTTAAGCCCTAATGAGAGCATAGGATAAGAAAGATCAGAAATGACCAGGGATTTCGCCAAGGGTGCTATCAGACAGCTCAACCGCCCAGTACCAGCACCCAACTCGATCAAGTCTTTACCTTTCAAGGGGTCAACATCAAGGATGGCAGGCAGCAGGTTTCCCTGGTAGTCCTCCCGTTCTATGAGGTTGTGATAGCGGTCAGCTTCGCTTTGATAAATACGCTTTGTGTCTGGCATGAGAACGCCTATCAAGACCGGATAGCGAACCGGTGGCCGTCGGGATCCAGCCCCTCAGCAATAGGTGCTCCGTCTTCCAAATCACGGATCTCACCCATTGGGATGCCTGCTGAGATGATCATTTTTCGGGCATTAAAAACATCGCCAACCCAAAACACAACTTCATGCAGATTATCCGGCTCAGACGTTGCACCGCCATGCAGTGCCAGGGAAAGTTCATCGAGGGCAAATTCCACCCACATTTCCTCAGAATAATCTTCTAAGCCCTGCGGATAGCGAATGGCTAAGCCAAGGACATCCCGGTAAAACCTAACTTCTTTTGCCATATCTCTGACGTACAAAATGATCTGGGTTTTACCGTGTAAATTGAGTGACATTTTCACCTGCGCTTTTCAAGGGCAATGTTAATAAGGCTCATCCGGACCGGGCCAGCCAAAACGAATAAAATCTACCCGCCCCTTCTCATCAAATTCAACCCCCTCTTGTTCCAGCATCACGCGCTGAATAGCGTTCCCAATCCCATCGCCATGCACGGAGATCTTCCCCTGGGCATTGATGACCCGCTGCCAGGGCACATCCGGTGCTGTTCCTCGCTTCAATCCTGCCATCGCATAGCCAACCATACGCGCTGTGCACCGCCCCACCAATTCTGCAATCTGTCCGTAGGTGCTCACTTTCCCGGGCGGCACCAGTCGAACCATGTTATAAATGCGATTGTAGATGTTTTGATTTTCGTTCACTGTAAAACTTCATCCTGATTTGAAAATCATTGGGCTCGCACTAACGCTAACTGGGCGTGATAATAGATTAACCCAGGAACTCACGCAGCTCACTGCTGTGGCTGGGGTGGCGTAATTTGCGCAGCGCTTTTGCTTCGATCTGGCGGATGCGCTCACGGGTCACATTGAAAAATTGGCTGACCTCTTCAAGGGTATGATCTTTGCCATCAACAAGACCAAAGCGGAGCTCAAGAACCTGGCGTTCACGCTCACTGAGCAAGGCTAATGAGGACTGAACTTGCTCACGCAGCATCTCTTTTGAGGCAGCATCCATTGGGGCGGCAGCGTCCTGGTCTTCTATGAAATCAGCCAGGGTGCTGTTGTCTTCATCACCTACAGGCAGCTCCAGAGAAATCGGTTCCTCTGAAACTTTCAGGACATTCTGGACTTTATCTGCGGCTGCTTCCCAGGCGATTGCCAGGTGTGGTTCAATCGGTTTCCCTGCTTCCCGGGCTATCTGGATCGCTTCAGCATCATGTTCATCAATGAAATCCGATTCCAGGGCGATTTCTTCAAATGTTGGCTCGCGGCCCAATGCCTGGGTCAGCGCACGCTGGATCCGGATAATGCGGGAGATCGATTCATACATATGGACCGGGATACGGATGGTACGTGCATGCTCAGCAATGTACCGGGTGATGGATTGACGGATCCACCATGTTGCATATGTGCTGAATTTATAGCCCAGGGTCGGGTCAAACTTCTTGACGGCTCTCAGCAGCCCCATGTTCCCTTCCTGGATCAGATCAAGGAAGGTGATACCGCGATTCATATAGCGTTTAGCAACGCTGACCACCAGGCGTAAATTGGCGCGGATCAGGCACTGGTTTGCGTCTGCATTCAATATCTCAACTTCCAGGAAATTATCGTGCAGGACTTGCTGAGGTGGCAAGTGCTGTTCAAAAAACGTCAGTGGAGGGATAGACGGTGTTTCTTCGAGAGCCGACAGCAGCGGCTGGGCAAATTCGCTGGGGAACAGATAGAAGCATAAGTACAAGGTGAAAAGGAAATCAACAAATTCACCCGGCTTTTTTTTCTTGCTCCAAACAGCCTGATCCAGGAAATTTCTCAGGTAGGATGGTTCAAGCATTTGCCAGGTTAGCCGGAGTTTCTGCGCTTCCGACAGTGTTTTCGAAAGGTTGATATCTTCCAATCGTTCTCGTTTTGGGAGGTTTTGAAGGTCATTATATGATGACTGGCATTTCTCGATGATCGCGAGCATAAGGGTGTTTTCACACTTTTCCCCCGTCTTCTGGCTTTCAATCCGCAGGTCTTCAACCAGTTTCTGGGCTTTCATCCGGGCAGAAAGCCATAATTCATGGTCGGATTCCAAGAGGTCAATATGTCCAATCTCGCGTAAATACAGCCTGACGGGATCGTCAGGCATATTTACTGTTGAAAAGGGCGATGGTGAGGATTGGGTAGCGTTTTCTTCTTCCTCGTCCGCCTTTTCATCGACAGTTTCAGCTTTTGGATTTTCTTGATCTTGTTCCTTATCACTCATCCCGATATCCAGAAATTAAATAAGTCTCATTATTATTTGATGGGGTTAATTTTAACACGGGATTCACGATTTGGGCTTATCGTGGAAAAAGGATTGTCTTAACGCATGGTCTAATTTAGCACGCACCTGGGCATATTCCATAGCGATTTTATTGAAATCCAGCGGTGTTTCTGTTTCTTCTCCCTGCTCAGCTCCCTGGGTTTGAAGAAAGATGATTTGTTCCAATCCTTCATCGATCCGAACCCGCCGGAGACGGATAAATTGCTTCAGCAGAGCCTCCAGGATGGGTGAATTAGACTGGAGTCGCCAATCCGGGTAATCCTCGTTGACGGGCTGGTCAAGGAAGGTCTCGACCAAAGCCTCTGGCATTCTTTCCCGGATAAAAACAAGCGGTTCTTCCGAATCCTGTTCCAACCCTTCTTTGATCAATTTAAATAGTTCTTTGAAATCCGTATGGGTGAAATCATCAGGATGCAGACAGGCTAACTCAAAGCCACGGAAGGCTTTATCGATATAATAAACCAGGGTGGGGTCATAAGCCAGTGCTTTGATGCAGGTTTCTTCTAAACGGCGGTGATTGGTTGGCGTCGATGTCGATGAGGCTGGTGGTATTTCGGGTTTTGGATGATAGTTTCGCCGCCGCCGGGGAACTTCACCGGAAAACCGGCGTACAAGAGCACGTTCATCTACTTTTAGGATCCGGGCGAGCCGCTGCCGGTAAGCCTCTCTTTCGACGCTGCCTTTAATATCCTCAATTAAAGGTAGGACCTGGTTGGCGATTTCCTCTTTGGTCTTGGGGTCATCGATATCCTCCCGGGCAGCCAATGTTTCCATAACGTGTATCACAACCGGTTTGGCATGTTCGACCAGATCAGCCCAGCGATCGGGATCATCCAGCGCAATCTCGTCCGGGTCAAGACCGTCAGGCAGGGTGGTCACCCGGATATCTGCCCTGAGGCGCCCCTCTACCTGCATCAAACCGCGTGCATCGAAGACCACATCCCCTTCTCTTTCAATGGTCTGACGGGCTGTTTGCAAGCCGCGCAGGGTTGCCTTCTGACCCGCAGCGTCGGGGTCAAGCGCCAGGACAATCTTCCGTGAATAGCGTTTGACCAGCCGAAATTGATCTTCTGTTAGCGCTGTACCCATGGGTGAAACACAGTTCTGGAAACCCGCCTGGTACGGTCCGATCACATCTAGGTATCCTTCAACGATCACGACCTGGTCTTTGCTGCGGATTTCACGTTTGGCCATATCCAGCCCATAAAGCAAGCGGCCTTTGTCAAAGATTTCGGTTTTAGGCGAATTCAGGTATTTTGGGACGTCATCTGCCCGAAGAACCCGCCCACCAAAACCGACCATCCGCCCACGGGGATCCCGGATGGGGATCATCAGGCGGTGCCGAAAGCGATCGTAAATACCGCCCCTATCTCGGGTTGAGACCAAACCTGCCGCCAAAAGATCTTCCTCAGATATTTCACGAGACCTCAGATAGTTCGCGAGGCTGTCCCACGAGTCGGGGGCATAGCCCAATCCAAAGGTATCAATGGTTTCATCGGTCAGCTTGCGGTTGTAGAGATAGTCCAGTGCACTTTTGCCTTGCTGTGTGTTACGCAGTTGATGCTGGAAGAAAGTGACAGCCATGCTCAGGATTTCGCGCAGGTGTTCGTTTTCTTCTACTTTTTCCTGCTGTTCCGGGGTGAATTCCTCCAGGGTGACCCCAGCGCGTTCGGCTAGCCTGCGAAGGGCTTCGGGAAAGTCCCAGCCCTCCCGCTTCATCACAAAGTTGAACAGGTCACCGCCATCGTTGCACTGCCCGAAGCAGCGCCAGGTTTGGGTATCAGGGAAGACAACGAAGGCAGGTGTCTTCGTGTTGGTGTGGAATGGGCAGAAACCCGTGTAGTTTTTCCCGGTATGGCGCAGTTTTACCGTCTCGGAGACGATATCGACGATGTCCAGGCGCGATTTGATTTCATCAACAGCGGTCATAGGTGTGTATCCTACCTGAATTATACGGGAAAAAGGCGATTTGAAATCAGGAAATCAGGAATCAGGTAATCAGATGTCTGGTAATAATTTCCATAGTGTATAGCTGGGTCTATTATGTCTTTAGGGTTAAGATATCGAGAAAAAATCGTCCATTCTGTCTCTCCCTTCCATTGTTTCCAAGATTTTGGCAACAGACTGGCAACATAAACTAGCTTGGAAAGGTTTCCCGGTATCAATACTGATATAATATTTAAACATGGTTATCATTGCTCTTGTTGTTACCCTAGGATTCTAAATTGCCTGCATCTCTCCTCGCTACAAAATTATTTATCCCCGCTTCTCGACCTGAACTCGTGCCCCGTCTGCGCCTTGTTGAGCAGTTGAACAAGGGGCTTCATCGAAAATTAACCCTCATCTCCGCGCCTGCAGGTTTTGGTAAAACCACCCTCCTGACTGAATGGATAGTCAAACTGCGATTTTCGTCCTCCAAAGAAAATCAAAACGCAAATAGCATCGCTTGGCTCTCCCTTGATGAAGGCGACAACGACCCAGTTCGTTTCCTTTCCTACGTCATCGCTGCCCTGAACCAGGCCGAAGGGAAAAACGCTATCTTAGGAAAAGGGGCACTGAGCATGCTCCAATCCCCACAACGCCTACCAGCTGAGGCTGTCCTGACCGCACTCATCAACGATATTATTACCATCCCCGATCGGATCGTCCTCGTCCTCGACGACTACCACCTGATTGAAACCCAACCCATTCACGATGCTCTCGCCTTTCTCCTGGAACACCTGCCACCCCAGATGCATCTGGTGATTGCCACTCGCCAGGATCCAGGCCTGCCCCTGGGCCGCCTGCGTGCTCGTGACCAGTTGACCGAACTTCGTGCTGCCGATTTGCGGTTTACCCCTTCAGAAGCCGCCGTATTTCTTAATCACGGGATGAAGCTTAATCTCTCGATAGAAGATATCTCTGCTCTGGAAACCCGCACCGAAGGCTGGATTACAGGCCTGCAATTAGCTGCAATTTCAATGCAGGGGCAAGATACAAGCAGCTTCATCCAGAGTTTTACGGGCAGTCATCGCTTTGTGTTGGACTATCTGGTTGAAGAAGTCTTAATGCAGCAGCCTGAAAATGTGCAGGAATTCTTGCTGCGCACATCTATTCTCGACCGTTTTTGTGCCTCACTTTGCGAAGCACTTTTGCCAGACGCCGAAAATTCAGGGCAAGAAACCCTGGCGTATCTTGAACAGACAAATCTCTTCATCGTTCCGCTAGACAACGAGCGGCGTTGGTATCGTTATCATCGTCTCTTTGCTGATTTGCTGGGTCAACGGCTGCACCAGAAGGCCTCCTCGTCTGCAGGGGATGATGGAATAAGGATGGCCGAATTGCACAACCGTGCCAGCATATGGTATGAGGAAAATGGGTTGGAGATTGAAGCTTTTCTCCATGCTGTTTCCTCCAATGATATTGAGCACGCCACACGCTTGATGGAAGGAGGCGGAATGCCGCTGCACTTTCGTGGCGGAGCCACCCCAGTGTTGCGCTGGTTAGAGTCGCTGCCAACAACGGTATTGGATGCCAAGCCATCGTTATGGGTGATGTATGCCTCGGCGTTATCTATGAGAGGCCAAATGTCCGGCGTCGAAGAGAAACTACAAGCGGCTGAAAAGGCCCTGCATGGTATTGAACAAGACGAAATAGCCCGAAATACGATGGGTCATATTGCTGCGATACGAGCCTTGATAGCTGCTACACAGCACCAGACAAAAACCATCATTGCGCAGTCACAGCGCGCTCTGGAGTATCTGCACCCCGACAACCTACCTGTCCGCACCGCTACGATCTGGAAACTGGGACTTGCTTACCAGCTTCAGGGAGATCTTGCCGAAGCCAGCCGTGCTTTTACTGAAGCCATTTCTATCAGCCAGATATCAGGGAATACTATCATTGAAATAACAGCTTCAATCGGTCTGGGCCAAGTACAGGAAACAGAAAATCAGCTCCATCTCGCTGCCAAAACCTACCACGGCGTGTTGCAACTGATAGGTGAACAACTGCAACCCTCTGGGTGCGAAGCACATCTTGGTCTAGCCCGTATATTTTACGAATGGAACGACGTAGATACCGCCCAAAAGCACGCACAACAGAGTCTCAAAATGGCGCAGCAATTAGTAAATATTGACAGATCCGCTGCCTGTGAGGTATTTCTCGCTCGACTGAAACTGAGTCAAGGAGATGTTGCAAGTGCGGCTGCGACTTTAACAAAGGTTCGTCAGTCTGTGCAGCAGCATAACCTAGTGCACCAAATTCCTGAAGTAATTTCCGCACAAGTGCTGACCTTGATTAAACTGAATAATCTGTCGGAAGCTGCTCATCTGGCTGAAAAACAGGAACTTCCTTTTAGCCAAGCTAGGGTATATCTCGCGCAGAGAGACCCATCGGCAGCTCTGACAGTGTTGCGTCCCCTGCGAAAGCAAGCAGAAGCAAAGGGTGAAGCGGACAAATATCTTAAGATTATAATTCTACAGGCATGTGCCCATCATACGAATGGCGAAACCAGCGAGGCCATCCAACTGATCAGGGAAGCAATGGGGCTGGCAGAACCAAATGGTTTCATCCGCATATTTGTTGATGAAGGATTACCGATGGCGCACTTATTATCCGAAGCTGCTGCTCAGGGGACGATGCCCAATTATGTAAGTAAACTATTGGCTGTGTTTGAAGCTGAGGCACAAAAAGATGATCTATCCCCGTCACAACAATTAGTTGATCCCCTCAGCGAGCGTGAGATAGAAATTCTTAACCTCATCGCTTCTGGGTTGAAAAATAAAGAAATCGCCGAGCAGTTGGTTATTAGTCTTAATACTGTTCTTTACCACAATAAAAATATTTACAGCAAACTGGGTGTTAATAAACGCACCCTTGCCGTCGCCAAAGCAAAAGAAATCAATCTCATTTAGATCCCCTCTTCAAACCCTAAACTACAGTTTTTTTATTTCAAAACCACAGTTTACTGTGGGGATTTAAAGTGCTATGTGTTCTATAGTATAGGCACGATGAAAGAACATATCCATTACCTAATCAAAATCAAGAATCATTTGAATACCCATTGGGGAGATTGGTTCGATGGCTTAACCATCACGAAGACAGCCGACGGCAACACCATTTTAAGCGGTGTTATTGTCGATCAAGCCGCCTTGCACAGTGTATTTAAAAAGATTCGCGATCTGGGATTGACCATCATTTCGGTCAACCCGCAAGAAAAAGGAGAATAAAAATGAAGAATTTACAGAAGATGGGCGGCATTGCCGCACTGTACTTGGCATCAGCATTATTGTTTGCCATGGTGGGTTATCTCTTGATAATTGGAACCCTTGATGTTGTCGATCCTGTAGAGAAGGTGGTTCAGCTCAGAGACAACCAGGCCTTCCTATACCTACTGAACCTGATTGCCTATGTGATATGGGGCATAGTTATGGTTCCTCTGGTGTTAGCACTCTATGAACGATTGAAGGCCAGCTCGCCTGGATTGATGCAGATAGCGACTGCCATTGGACTTATCTGGGCCTGCATTGTCATTGCAAGCGGCCAGGTATCCAACTTTGGAATGAACGCTGTCATCGATCTCTTTGGCAAAGATCCAGCTCAAGCTTCTACTGTCTGGATGGCGATTGATTCTGTTGCGAATGGATTAGGCAGTGCTGGAGGTGAAATTCTAGGCGGCTCTTGGATGATACTGGTGAGTTGGGCAGCCTTGAGGGGTAAAGGATTATCCAGGGCATTGAACTACCTTGGTGTATTAGTCGGATTGGCGGGTATCATCTCAGCTGTTCCGGCTCTCTTCGGGGTATTAGGGATCATTTTTGGACTAGGTAAGGTGGTGTGGTCTCTATGGCTCGGGATAACGCTTTTGCGCAATAACCCAAGCGCCACGGCGTAAGTAACTCAAACCATTGGCAGCTTATCTTTCGAAGTTATGTTGCCTTTATGCAAATAAAAAGTTGGATTTCGTAATGTTCAAAAAAGGAGAAATTAAATGAACATACTTGTTGTTGGAGCAACTGGAGCGACGGGGCGGCTGCTCACTGAAGAACTTCTTGATCGTGGAGAATTTGTCAAGGTGATTGTGCGATCAACCGAAAAGCTGCCCGCAGCTATCAGGGATCATGATAATTTGTCTGTGATTCAGGCAAGCATTCTGGACCTAAGTGATGCAGAGTTAGCCCAGCACGTTAAAGGGTGCCAAGCGGTGGCCTCGTGTCTGGGGCACAATTTGAACTTGAAAGGTCTCTTTGGCCATCCGCGAAAACTGGTAACCGATGCGTCTCGTCGGTTAAGTGATGCCATCAAGGCCAATACGTCTCAAAAGCCGATTAAATTTGTACTTATGAATACAACGGCGAACAGGAATCGTGATCTCAATGAACCGATTTCTTTTGCTGAGAAATGCATTTTTGGACTGTTACGCTTCCTGCTGCCACCTCAGGCAGACAATGAGCAGGCCGCGGATTACCTGAGGTGCAAAATTGGGCCTAGAGATACCCTGATCGAGTGGGTGGCGGTTCGTCCGGATGGTTTGACGGATGAACACAAAGTCACAGCGTATGAAGTGCTTCCCTCACCCATTCGGAGCACTATCTTTAATCCCGGACACACGAGTAGAATCAACGTTGGTCACTTTATGGCTGAACTGATCACCGAAGATGACACCTGGCAGCAATGGAAGGGGCAAATGCCCGTCATATATAACCAGGAATCGTAGCAATCGGATTAGCAAATCATTGGATGTTCAAAGGTTCAGAATCATTTACCTAGTGCATGATCAAGAAAGATCGTCCCAAATCTCCATCCTCCGCCCTCTCCAAAAGGGAGGAGGCGCAGGATGGTCTGCGAGAATCCGATTCGAAGTCTGGCAATTAGGAAGAAAGAGCAATGAGATATTCAGTCAAAATTGGCGGAATATCTCGAGTTAATATCGAGATGAGTAATTTTCTAGTTACACCGATATCTTTAAATTGGCAATGGTGCGATCACGGATGAGGAGGTGAACATCCAGGTGACGATCAGGGCATTCAGGATGGCGCCAGGATAGACACTGCCAGTTGCTTCATACAGCACGCTTGAGATGGGGACCATCATCGCCAGAAGAATGATCATGTGTTCAATATTGATCACAAAGCCAACCAATGCACCGCCCGGGCCAACGAAGGGTACAAACCCAGTAGTGAATAAAGGGATGTATTGGATGGCCATATTGATCAGCAATGGGACGACCATCACGAAAATGCCGACCACGGATTTCCTTAATACGGTTTGCCACCAAGTTTTACCGGGTTTTGGGCGCAGCTGGGCTTGCAGTAAAATATTGACCTGGATGAATCCGATGAGGAACAAGGGGAAGTATACGAGCATCATCAACCAGCGGTAGCTTGTCATGTCGCTGGCGTATGGGAATTTATAGCGGTAATCAATTAATAAGAAGGTTTCGGGGATGGCTTCCAGGGCGTACAGGAATCCGAATATCACAAATGCGAACAGGAGCCCCCGCCAAGCTTTCGACCAGTTGAGTTTAATGCGGTCTTCTTTTTCTGAGACGCCTAATTCTTTGAAATTGACTTCGGGTCGGCCAACCCTGGTTTTCTTAACCCAACGCTTGAAGATGACGAAACCAATCAAATTGATCACCAGGAACCAAAAGATGACACCATTGACCATCATCATAGGGAAGATTTTATCAATCGGCACCACATAGACATGGATCCCGAAGATGACCATAACCAGCGCCAAGTAGAGCAGGGTTAGCCCCCCGTTGATCAGGAATGAACGCCAAAATGTTTTCTTATCGTATTTGTATGCGGTGTTGGGTGCTTCCGCCAGGGGTGAGAAAGGTTTGATGCCGAGCAGCAAAACTCCCAGGGGCATTGCACTGAAGATCCCAAAGATCATCGCGACCAGGGAACCTACTTCCTTATAATGCCAGATCTGTTCAACCGCTGGAATGGATAAGTCCTCCCCAGGATTAAGCGCCTGGCTGTACCAGGTCACGGCTTCGGCGATTGCGCCGTTGTTAAAAGATTCAGGGACGTGAGTGGTCCGGGTCATATGCACCCGGCGTGCTGTCCCCAGATCAAACTCACCATAAGTGGTATCAAAATCCGGGCTGGAAATGCCGAAGGCAGCCAGCGTTTGTGAACTGGACAACCATTCTGCTTCAAAATCCCGGGTGCCGGTCATGCGCTGGCGGTATTCATCATATTTTCCAAAGATCATCAACATGTTTTGGGGTATTTCGGTTGTGGAATCATCCTGGTAGGCAAAACCAGAAAATACGATTGCCTTCACATCCGGATTTTGCATTGCCTCGAGATAGCTCATCTCACCGCCCAGGCTGTGACCACCTAAACCGCACCTTTCAGGGTCAACGAAAGGCAAATTCTGCAGATACTCGAAAGCTGATTCAGCGCCATAGGTTGGGTCAAACCCGGGCTCTGATTCCGAAAACTGGTTATCCGAATTGCCACGTCCAAGCGTGTCCAGGGTGATGACAACAAAACCTCGCCGTGAAAGTTCAATCCCATAAGGGTCAGAAGTCTCACGGTTGTTCTGGTAGCCATGTAAGTAGACGACCCCCGGCGCAGGGTTGCTTTCAGTGGCGTTCTCTGGTCGGAAAAGCTTGCCCCTGACCATCAAGCCGTTCTTATTCCAAATAGTTATATTGCTGACCTTCACGCTGAACCAATTTGTCATCGCTGCATGGGCAAAGATTTGGGCTGCGAGGGTGATGAGTACGCATAGAACCAGTCCCCAAACTGCAAATTTCCGTACTTTTGGATCCAAGATGAATGATTTTTCCATTTTCCCTCCGGCAAGGATGATCTGATTGGAATAATTTCAGTCTTATTATAATCTTTTATAGACTTTTATTTTGTGATTTTCTAAGAATCGTTGATGAAAAATCCATTTTTTACGGATCATTCCAGGATCGTCAGGGGACCCTGGGGTAGAACACAAAGTTGGTCACCATACGTATGAACCAACCTTTCAATCATTGAAGGAATATCTCTGCAGGGTTTCAAAAGGCTCATCTTAATTTGATCGTCGCTTAACCCCTCGCTGAAGACATAGCAATCCGCGTGCATCTGAACCTTGGCCTGGATTTGGACCTGCCAGGCATCCTGTTGGTGATAGCCGGGTTGGGAGACAAGATTCATAACAGCTTCAGGGGTGCCTGCATCCTTCAGCAGTTTGGCATAGGTACTGTCATCAGGTAAGCCCTCTTCGCATTCAGCCACCAGCAGGATGGCACCGCCTTTTCGCACAGCTCGTTTGGCTGCTGCCAAGCCCTTGACACACTGGTAGAGGTTTTGATCGAGAGGGTAGCCGCTGTTCGAGGTGATCACCAGGTCGTAAGGTTCCAATATGGGGAAGATGCTGGATTTCCTTAAAAATTGGCAGCCTTCCCGGTGGGCGGCGATCACATCACCGGCAAACACCCCTGTGATTTCCTTAGCCTGGTTGAGGGTCACATTCACGAGGAAAGTATTTTCAACCTTGAGTGCTGCTTCTTTCATCTCTTCCCAAATGGGGTTTCCATCGGTGATATTGAAATCAGCGTTGGGGTGCGAGATCATGCCCGGGCTGTGATTTCCAAAGACCGTCTCAGCGCCAGCGATACCTGGCAATATCGCTTTTGGTCCGCCGCTGAAACCAGCAAAGAAATGCGGTTCAATAAAACCAGTCAGAATCTTGAGGTCGGCTTCTAAAAGTGCGCGGTTAATTGTGATGGGGTGATGGAAAGAGCTGTGCCCGAGGGAAACAAGCTGAGAATCTTCGAATGCATTATGCTGAAGGCAGCGGTACTTTGTAAAGACATCCTCCCCTAACATCTGATGCAATTCAGCCCGGGTTTGCGGTCGATGGGTTCCCAGAGCATTCAACAGGGTGATATCTTCCTGGTTAATGCCATTTTCTTCAAGGAATGTCAGGATTACAGGCAGAAGCTTTTTGTTGGGTGTGGCGCGGGTGATATCTGTATGGACGATCACGACCTTCATCCCCGGCTTAATGCGTTGAGAAAGTGGGAGGCTGCCAATAGGATTGATCAATGCTTCCTGGATGGCAACGGTTTCGTGATTGACCCCTTGAACAGGGTTGTTCACGAACACATCTGCAGTATCCGGCACATTGATCATCAAACCGTTCCGTCCATAATCCATTTTGATTTGCATTGTCAGTTCCACTCCAGAGGTTGTATTTGGCTAAGTATAATTGTTCTGGCGAAGCATAAAAAGCGTGTTTCGAGATTTTCCGGGTTATAGAATTGTATAGTAAGGATAGTTTATTTGATCGAATAGATGATGTCAATCAAGATTGGAGGGTTTAAAGATGGCAGAAAAAGAGAAAGTAATTTCCCTGGGGATTCCCGGGCGTTACCTCAAGAAAGGTGAACCGCCTGATGGAGCAAACAAAAGGGAGATATTTGAGGAGTCGGGATTTCAGGTTAAAATCATAGAATTGTTTTGTGCTGATACATCAATGATTATGGAAAGAGTCGATTTGGTCTTTTTTGGTGAGCTGGTTGGTGATAAAAAAATATGAACCTTCTGATGAGGTGATTGAAGCAAATTTTTTCTCTGTTGATACTTTGTCAAATTTAATACCTAAACTGGTGGAAATGATCAAAGCATTTTAGAATCAGGTAGCGATAAACCGGATATTGCAAGGTTGAGGTTTATGGTGGATGAATCATTAAAACGAGGAACTAAATTAATTTAAGAAATCATGAGGTGAATTGTTATGAATAAAGTAAAAAATCCAAACCGTTTTGGCGCGGCATTTAGCACAATCTTTTATATTGCTGCTGGTGTTATTTTTGTGTTTGGTGTAGTGCTTTTGATTGTTTTTATCAATATGGCAAATTCTGTTGTAAATTCGAATATCTATTTTCAGATGTTAGGCATTGGTGAACTCGCCCAGGTTATTTTGCGCCCATTACAGGCAGGATTGATCAATCTGGGTATTATAGTTTTTATTATCTTACTCGTACTTTCTGTTGTATTTGCTTCTGCAGGGTGGATTATCAGACGTCAGAGCAGTCTTCTTGCACGTATTACAGTATTAGAACAAAAGGTTGAGTTAGATTCCAGTAAACCCAAGAATGTTGGTGAGTAAATTACTTTCCATATTTATAGATAGGAGAACATTCCAGAAAACAAAAAGAGGTGCAGTTTTGAATTGCACCTCTTCTTAAGATTGTACTTAGTTTACGGTAATTTATTATCGTAAGTCTGAAGGGCTTTCATGTAATTCGCCCGTTCGTATGCTGCAGGATTCTCGACATTTTTTTGGCTCATGCTTCCCCGCATCTTGCCGACCGATTCGTAATTATAGGCCATCATCCAGTTTTCCATCTCTGAAAGCATCTCGGTGGCTCGCTGGATGCCCTGGGCAACAAATTCGGATGCTACCATGGCGACATTTGCACCCGCCATAATGGTTTTAACGAGGTCAACACCTGTATGTACACCGCTGGTTAAAGCCAGGTCTGCATCGATCCTGCCGTACAATAGCGCCATCCAGCGAAGCGGCAGCAGAAGTTCCGCTGATGACGAAAGGTGCAGCGTGGTATCAACTTCCATATTTTCGACGTCAATATCAGGCTGGATGAAGCGGTTGAAAAGCACGAAACCGGCTGCTCCTGCTTCGATCAACAGGTTAATGAAATTTGGCAGCGCTGTGAAGAATGGGCTCAATTTCACAGCGACGGGAATATCAACATTGTCACAAACCGCTTTGACCAGTTCGAAATAATTATCTTCCACCTGGCAGGCCTCGAGATCCGGATTGGTTGTGACGTAGTAGGTGTTCAGTTCCAACGCATCGGCACCAGCCTGCTCCATTTCTTTGGCATATTTGATCCAGCCCGAATTTGAAACACCGTTTAAGCTGCCGATAATAGGAATATCTACTGCTTCTTTGTTCTTTCTTATCTGGTTAAGGTATTCGTCCGGCCCAACGTTATAACGTTCAAGGTTGGGAAAATAATCCAATGATTCAGCAAAACGTTCTGTACCACGTTCCATAAAATAATTAAAGGCCAGGCTGTCATGTGTTATTTGTTCTTCAAACAGCGAGTACATCACCACTGCGCTAATACCAGCATCCTCCATGCGTTTAACAATGGATGTTCGCTTGGAAAGCGCAGATGCAGCGGCGACCAGTGGGTTACTAAGGTTTAATCCCAGGTATTGGGTTTGTAAGTCGATCATCTATCCTCCATCCTAATTTCGTTTTGCTAACCAGTAAATGAATAAAAAATGGTGATGAAGAAAACTCCATCACCATTATTATACTTACCTCATTTAGTCGATTGCAAATTTATTCGACCTCTTCAGGTTTTGTGTAATGCATATCTGCCATTTGCTGGTATAAATTCCAGCGGCTGGCGGCATCCTTCTTTGCTTTAGCCATCAACATCTCTGCCCGTTCCTCATTACTTTGCAGGAGCATGCGGTAGCGTGTTTCGTTGTAAGCATATTCCTCAACAGAAACTGTAGGCTCTTTTGCATCGATTGACAATGGGTTCTCACCCTGTGCAGCCAATTCGGGATTGTAGCGATAAAGCGGCCACACGCCGGATTTGACAGCCAGTTCTTGCTGCTTCAGCCCGAGTTTCATCGTGATGCCATGGGCAATACAGTGTGTATAGGCAATGATCAGGGATGGGCCATCGTAGGCTTCCGCATCACGGAAGGCCTGCAGGGTCTGGCGATCACTGGCACCCATCGCTACCCGAGCGACATATACATAACCATAGGACATCGCCATCATCCCCAGGTCTTTCTTGGGCAGGTCCTTACCATTTGCAGCAAATTTTGCAACGGCTGCCCGGGGTGTAGCTTTGGAGGATTGACCGCCGGTGTTGGAATAAACTTCAGTGTCGAGCACCAGGACGTTAATATCTCGGCCTGACGCAAGTACATGGTCCAAACCACCGTATCCGATATCGTAAGCCCAACCGTCACCACCGATGATCCAGACGCTCTTCTTGACGAGGTAATCAGCAATGGATAGCAAGTTCTTGGCACCAGCGCTGTCGAGGGTTTCCAGTTTTTTCTTCAACTGCTCAACACGTTCTCGCTGAGTCTCGTATTCTTCATCGGATTTCTGGCTGGCGTTGAGAATGGCATCTGCCAGGTCTTCTCCGACATCTTTTCTTAACTTACCCAGCAATTCTTTTGCATATTCAACAAATTTATCGATGGTCAGCCGCATGCCGAGGCCAAATTCAGCGTTGTCTTCAAACAAGGAGTTGGACCAGGCAGGCCCACGTCCAGCAGTGTTGAAGGTGTAGGGTGTGGTCGGCAGGTTGCCGCCATAGATTGATGAACAGCCGGTTGCATTGGCGATGACCATCCGGTCACCAAATAACTGGGTAGCCAGCTTGATGTAAGGAGTCTCACCACAGCCAGCACATGCACCCGAGAACTCAAACAGGGGCTCAAGGAGCTGGGAGTTCTTAACGGTGTTAGGGGTGAAGCTCTTTCGGTCCGGATAGGGGATAGCATTGAAGAATGCCCAGTTTTCCGCTTCTTGCTCGCGAATTGGTGGTTGTGGGGCCATATTGATGGCTTTGTGGCTGGGGTTTTCACGGTCCTTCGCCGGGCAGTTTTCAACACACATACCACAGCCGGTGCAGTCTTCAGGAGCGATCTGGACTGTGAATGCCCATCCATCACGGAATTCCCGGAACTTGGCATTCGTTGACTTGAATGTCTCTGGGGCATTCTCGAGATATGATTCTTCATAGACCTTGGTGCGGATCGTCGCATGCGGGCAGACAAATGCACATTTACCGCACTGGATACAGATATCCGGATCCCAAACGGGGATTTCCAGGGCCACATTGCGCTTTTCCCATTGGGTTGTCCCGCTGGGGAAGGTGCCGTCTACGGGCATTTCGCTGACGAGGACATCGTCGCCGCGCCGGTCAATGATCTTGCCAAGAACCTCACGAACATATTCGGGTGCTTCTGCAGGTACCGGGGGCATCATGGGAATATCGCTGGTGACTTTCTCGGGGACTGCCACTTTGTACATATTCTCAAGGGCATTATCAACTGCAGCGAAGTTTTGTTTTACCACGGCTTCGCCGCGTTTACCGTAAGTTTTCTTAATCGATTTCTTGATCTCTTCGATGGCCTGGTCTTTTGGCAGGATACCGCTGATGGCGAAGAAACAGGTCTGCATGATGGTGTTGATGCGCTGACCCATATTGGTCTTCTCGGCAACATCATAACCATCGATGATGTAGAACTGCAGGTTTTTCTTGATCAGGGCTTCCTGGACCTTTGTTGGCAGGTGATCCCAAACTTCATCCGGGCCATAGATACTGTTAAGTAAGAAGATCCCGTTGGGGCGGACATATTTCAGCATGTCAAATTTTTCAAGGAAATTAAATTGATGGCATGCCAGGAAGTTTGCCTCATCTTCTGCAATCAAATAAGGTGCTCGGATGGGTGTAGGGCCAAAACGCAGGTGGGATACAGTGACTGCACCGGATTTCTTGGAGTCATATTGGAAATAGCCCTGGGCGTAGTTATCGGTTTCCTCACCAATAATTTTGATCGAGTTTTTATTTGCACCAACGGTGCCGTCTGCGCCTAAACCAAAGAACATCGCCTGGACAACATCATCTCCGAGGATTTCAAACGTTGGATCCCATTCCAGGTTGGTATGGCTGACATCGTCAAAAATACCAACGGTGAAGTGATTCTTGGGGTCATCCTTTTTCATCTCATCAAAGACCCCCTTGACCATTGCCGGTGTGAATTCTTTGGAAGAAAGGCCGTAGCGTCCGCCAATCACTTTTGGCATAGTTTCAAAGGGAGCGAGGCCTAATTCCAAGCCTTCTTTAAGGGCGTTGACGATATCCAAATAAAGGGGTTCGCCGCCGGCACCAGGTTCCTTTGTGCGGTCGAGAACGGCAATTGTTTTAACAGTGCTGGGAAGGGCTTCCATCAAGTGGGTCACAGAGAATGGACGGTATAACCTAACGGAGATCACACCAACCTTTTCACCTTTGGCGGCCAATACTTCTGCCGTTTCCTCGGCAGTTTCAATGCCTGAAGCCATTAATACGATCACATTTTCAGCATCGGGTGCACCGACATAGTCAAACAGGTGGTAACTCCGACCCACCTGGTTGGCAAATTCATCCATAACCTGCTGTACGATTTCCGGTGTCTTTGCATAGAAGGGGTTAACCGTCTCACGTCCCTGGAAGAATACATCAGGGTTCTGGGCGGTGCCGCGGATAACCGGATGGTCGGGTGAAAGGGCACGCATGCGGTGTTCTGCAACCAGATCATCGTCAATCAGGGCCCGTAAATCTTGCTCATCCAACCTTTCGATCTTAGAAATTTCATGTGAACTTCTGAAACCATCGAAGAAGTGCAGGAAAGGCACCCGGGTTCGCAGCGTTGCTGCCTGGGCGATCAATGTCATATCCTGGGACTCCTGAACGGAACCGCTGGCTAAAAGGGCGAAACCCGTCGCGCGAACAGCCGTCACATCGGAGTGATCGCCGAAAATTGAAAGCGCTTGAGCTGCAAGGGATCGCGCACTTACATTAAACACAGTAGGCGTGAGCTCTCCTGCAATTTTGTACATATTGGGGATCATCAGAAGCAGACCCTGGGAGGCAGTAAAAGTGGTTGTTAAGCCACCAGCTTGCAAAGCACCGTGTACAGCACCTGCGGCGCCGCCTTCCGCTTGCATTTCTGTTACATCAGGGACGGTTCCCCAGATATTGGGAATCCCTTTTGCAGACCAGGCATCTGCATATTCTCCCATCGGTGAAGAAGGTGTAATTGGGAAAATTGCGATAATCTCATTTAACCGGTAAGAGACCCATGCGGTTGCTTCATTTGCATCCGTCATTACCATTTCACGTTTCATGAACAATACTCCTTTAATTGATATTTTCGAATTTCTAATTCGAACTTAAAACAAGGATGTTATAAAATCCTTATGGATTATTACAATGCTATTGTGGAATAATCCAAACGTTAAGTATAACCCGAATCTGCCCAACATACAGGTTATTAATTTCACTATTGAGGTTGCAACCTGTCATAAACTATGCAAAGATCAATGCAGGTTCAATAATTTGGACAGAACCGATAGTTATGCTTCTAAAACAGCATTGCCATTAATGACCGGTAAGGCCAGCAGCAAAGCAGCCAGGGTTTTTCCATCCTGAAATTCCCCTGCAAAAGCTTTTCTTAGCACTTCTGTTGTTGGGATCTTTACCACATCTAAGAATTCGTCATCATCAGGGGCAAGCGGTGCACTGAATAGCCCGGATGCAAGGAAAACATACATATATTCATCCGTATAGCCGGGTGCAAGATAGAAATTCCCCAAAGGTTGGATCTTATGGGCATCCATGCCTATTTCTTCCCGTAATTCGCGTTGAGCACATTTTATCGGTTCTTCGTTTTCATTGATGACCCCAGCAGGAAGCTCAAGCAGATCGCCATTTGCGCCTACCCGATGCTGTGTGACAAAGTAAATATTTCCGTCTGAATCGATGGGAAGGATTGTGACTGAATCCCCGTGCTCTACCAGGTCATAGCTGCGTTCTCGTCCATCCGGCAGGCGAACATGGATTTTTGCAACATCAAAAACATGGGCTTGATATTTTTTTTCGCGTTTTAAGGTTGTAAAGGGCATGGATCTCCTTGCCAGTAATAAGTAACTTCACAGAAAAACGCTGCGCCTTGAGTAATTTGGCGCAGCGTAAATGACAAATGACATTCTAGAGAATAATTTTAAGGAATATTAAGTGTTTCACCTGAAGTCAGGTCGAATGGCTCTTCAAGCTGGTTGGCTGCAATGATTTCCTCAGGATAGACATCGCCAAAGGCGCAGGCGATGGTGTAGATCGTATCTCCGGATTGGACTGTATAAGTTGTTGGGTGATCCCTGCGGACCCGGTCATCATTCGGATAGGAACCGGATTGCGGTATCTGCAGGACATCACCAACGTTCAGGAAACCATCTGTAGAAAGATTGTTCAACGCAATAATATCATCGGGGTCCACATCAAAGCGCCTTGCAAGGCACAGAACTGTTTCGCCCGAATGAATCGTGTATTGCTCTGGTACCGTCATGGTAGGGATGATGATTTCTACAGTGGGTTCGAGAGTTGGTGTTGGTGTAGTTGCCGGGTACCCGGTGTCTACGGGAATGGATGTAGTGACAATTTTAGCGACCTCTGTTTGTGTGATCAGCAGGGGTGAATCTGTTTGGATGACGATCGGCGTTGTCATCAATTGTTCTGTTGTTTCCTCTGGGCCTTTGGATGCCGGCAATTTACAGCCAGTTAGAAGAATCAATAGAACTGTAATTAAAACAATGACCGTTCCCTTTTTCTTTGTCATTGAGATATCTCCTTCTGCGAATAATTTGGTTTGATTAGATAATAAATATCTGAATATGATGATATTTACATAGTAGCATAATCCTAATTGAGCGTCAAGGTGTTGCCAGTCTATTGGATTTCATCGCGATTGAATGCTTCATATCAGCAGCGACTAAATATGGCGTAATTCGAAAATTAAAAATTTCCCACCTTTTAACTACAAGCTATTTTCAATGTGTTTTCTGTGACAGTAACGATATTCGGGTCAGTAATCAAGAATAAATATAGTATTAAAAATTTATCAAAAATACTTTGTTGTTAACACTCATCTTACGAATCAGGGATAGGATAATCTGGAAAGGATTAGTATCATGAAAAAGACAAATACTCGTTTAATTTTAGCAGCCAGTGTATTGATTTTAGCGATGACGGCTTGTTCGCTGCCTGGTCTGATTGCTTCAAGCTCGACCATCGGGGAGTCAGAAACCCAGGTTGCTGAGACCGCTGATAGTACGGTTGCACCGCCAACCTCTTTTATCGTCCCTGATGAAGTGTTGCTGCAAGATGTCCTGGTTCAACTGTATCAAAATATCAGCCCCGGCGTGGTTTCACTCCAGGTCTATTCCGACACAACAGGATCAGGACTTGGTTCAGGATTTGTGATTGATAAGGAAGGTCATATTATCACAAACTACCATGTTGTGCAGGATGCCACAGATATTGAAGTCCATTTTCAAAGTGGGCTAAAAGTTTACGGTCAGGTCATTGGACAGGACCTGGATTCAGATATCGCAGTGATCAAGGTTGATGTAGACCCTGATGAACTTGTTCCATTAGTCATTGGCGATTCAGACCAGATCCGTGTTGGTCAGACGGTTGTTGCCATTGGCAATCCTTATGGCTTGACCAGCACCATGACTGTTGGGATCGTTTCGGCTCGCGGACGTACACTGGAATCCATTCGCCAAACAGGATCCGGAAATTTCTTTTCTGCCGGTGACCTGATCCAAACGGATGCGACTATTAATCCCGGCAACTCAGGTGGTCCTCTTTTGAATTTGAGCGGTGAAGTGATTGGGATCAATCGCGCTATCCAAACGGGTGGCTCCCTGACAGCGACTGTTTCCAATACAGGCATTGGGTTTGCCGTATCCTCGAATATCCTGAGTATGGTGATCCCTGCTTTAACCCGAGGTGAAACTTATTCATATCCCTATCTTGGATTATCCAGTTTGCCATCCCTTACTTTAACTGAAGCTGACCTTTTAGGTCTTCCTCAAGCAACGGGTGCTTACATCCTTGAGATCGTTCCTGGTGGCCCAGCTGACCAGGCTGGTTTGCAGGCAGGGAGCGAGACAACAGGGATTACAGGGCTATTTGCTGGTGGCGATCTGATCATCGGTGTTGATGGGGAGGAGGTACTGCAGTTCAGTCAGTTGTTGAGCTATATGATGCTCAACAAGCAGCCGGGTGATGAAATGACGGTGACTGTCCTGCGGAATGGAGAGGAAATGAACTTCACAGTCATTCTGGGTGAACGTCCGCCAAATGGTGGATAAGAAAATCAAACCGCTATGGGAGACCTCCCACAGCGGTTTTTTATTATGATTACGAACTTTTGAAAATGAATTTACTTTAAGATAGAATTAACAGTATAGATCTACGGATCTAATACTCACCTTAACAATCTAAAACCTTAAATGGAGGCAACCTATGTTTTCCGAAAAAGACCTGCAATCACTTTTGGATTATTCCTCGGAGGGTCAGGTATTAAGTGTGTATCTAAACACAGACCCAACTAAGATGAGCACTGAATCCGCGAAGATCCAGCTTCGAAATCATTTAAAAGCGGTCGATCTTCCAGAGGACGTTCAGGCTGTGGAAGATTACGTCACACTTGAATATGATTGGTCGGCCAGAGGTTTGGTTGTCTTTTCAGACCAGGATGCAGATTTTTTCCAAGCTTACCAGTTCAATTTAGCAGTACCGGATAAAGTTTATGTTGCCAAAAAACCAACATTGAGACCGCTGGTCCGATTGCTGGATGCTTTTACAGGCTGGAGCGTGGTCCTTGTCGATAAGCAAGGCGCCCGTTTGTTTTCATTCGATTTAGGCGAACTCAGTGAAATTGACGCTGTCGCAGGTGATGACGTCAAACAGACCAAACGCGGCGGGGGGAATGCGATGCCGGGTCGAATGGGCGGCGGGAATGCCAGCGCAAATATTGAAAACATCATTGATCGGAATATCAAAGAAGTGATCGATTCTGCCATAGATTTCTTCGGTAAGCATCATGTTCGCAGGATCATGATCGGTGGAACGGATGATAATATTGCCCGGTTCAAGGATGAACTTCCGAAAACTTGGCAATCCCTGGTGATTGGTGAATTCCCGATGAGCATGAACGCCAGTCAATCCGAAGTATTGGAGCAAGCGACGGAGGAGGCTTTCTCTGCTAAGCGACGAAGGAATCATGGATTGGTAGACCAGGCAATTACCTTGGCTGCCAAGGGAAGCAATGGGGTCATTGGCTTGAACGATACACTACATGCCATCCATGAAGGACGTGTTAAAACACTTTTAGTCATGCAGGATTTTGAACAGGAAGGATTCCGTTGTAAAGGCTGCGGTTATCTTACAACGCAAGAGTTGTCTGACTGCCCATTCTGCGGTGGAAAATTTGAACGGATTGAATCAGCGGTTGAAAGGGGTGTTCAGGATACCCTTCGTAATAATGCCGATGTTAAAGTGATCACTCAAAATGAAAACCTTGTAAAAGCAGGTCAAATAGGGGCGATCTTGAGGTATTAATCTCCCCCAGCACATAGACAAACTCGATCCCGATGGCGCTTTTGGTCATCGGGATTTTTTTACTTTAATTACCCAGGAAAAATCGCAACGGGAGATGCAGGCGAGTGCGCCAGGCATCTTCATGATGGATCGCGCCAGGTGCAACATGCGTGATCCAATCCTTACCCTGTGTATAACCTTTTTCCATCATGATTTGATCTACCAGGATTTGGTGGGGGTGATAGTCTGCATCAATATCCTGCGTCCCGTGATCAAAGTAAATTTTATGTCGACCGCTTGTTGGGAGATAAGTTGTTAAATAAGGGGGGATGAAGTCTTCGACTGCCGGCCAATGGGTAGACAGGCATCCTGCCCCGCCGAAAATTTGGGGATATTCGACGAGGGCGTACAGCGAAATCAGCCCTCCCATGCTGGACCCCATGGTGAAGGTATCTTTATAAGTTTGGCTTGTCCGGTAGTTTTGATCGATGATTGGCTTGATGGTTTCAATGATCAGTCTCAGGTATTGATCGGCATCAAAACTGGTTTCTTCAAAGGTATCGGTTGCTTCTTTCAGGTTAGCAATAAAGGCTTTTCCTTCAGGTGTTTCATAGGGTTTAATGGGGAGATAGTCGCCATACCGGTTTTGTGTATTATCAATCCCTACAATGATCGCCGGTTCGATGAATCCCCAAACGGATAACCGGGTGATCGCTTCGGCTACACCCCAGGTGGAATTAGCAAAGGATCTCTCCCTGAAGAACAAGTTTTGGCCGTCATGCATATAGATCACCGGGAAATGTTGGTCTCGATCTTTATCATAGACCTGCGGTTTCCACACCCACACATCCCTAGGCAATAAATCTTCAGTTTGTAAATTGGGATAATGATCTACTTTGACGCTCACAGTTTTAGATCCAATTTATCTGAATAAATTAAAACTCCCGGATGGGTTCCAATGGGATGGGGGGATAAATTTGCTGTGGGACAGGGGGCATCGGGCTGTAGACCCAATCGACTTCCAGCACACCGCACCGGTGGGGTCCAATCCATCTTAATCCTTTGTAGGTGCCGCGTGTCAGGACATCCGTCATATCCAGCGACATTCCAAACAGCGCCATAGCGGTATTCTTGGGAATCCTTTTCAGTTCAGAAGAGAAAGCCCCAGTGCTGAAGATCAGGTGCTGGCTTCCAGCGGCTTGCGCTTGAATGACCGGGATGATGACCGGGTAACCGTCGTCAGCTACATAAGCTAAAAATTTTAAATTATCCAACTTATTGAACAAAGATTGCGTCCAGGTATTCAGGACAGGATCTTTTCGTTTTCTGAAGAAAAATTTTGAGATCATGGTTTTAACAGCAGACATGATTACCAGCGTCATGGGCAGCGGTTGTTTGCCGGTCTGTTCTACCAGGTCCAAATAATAAACTGTGTGGATGCCAAAGTAGGCATTGTAGCGGAACATGGGCACGTTGTTGTACCAGTCAAAATCTACTCCCGATTTTTGGGTGTGTGTGAAGGTGGCCTTGCCTCGCCACAGGTCTTTATCCAGCGTCATGATCAGCCAGCCAATCTTCGGGTTTTCACGGACATTTGAAAAACTCTTTCCTTCGGTAAATTGACCCCATGTCAGCGATTTATCACTATTTGCCTTCAAGCTGGAGAGCAAGGTCAGGTGAGGGAAACCTTCCGCCGTGATGGTAGCGAGCAGTCCAATCTTCATAATGGGCTCGAAGGCTTGTATTTCCTCAGGGCTGAAAGTGTGGTGGGGTTGGGACTTTGTCATGATGGCCTTCTTTCAATTGAAAATGGGTTCAATTACCTTGTTCTGTTTGCACTGCACCGCTGATAAAAATACACGAAGCATCGAATGGACCAGATTTGGCTAAACTCCCGCAAAGATCAAATTCGACCTGGGTCATTAATGGCGTGTCATCAAACTGCCAGGGGATACCCAGCCGGCGGTATTTGTCGCGGCATAGGTTATTAAACGCGCATAATTCCCAGCGCGTAACGGTTCCCTTCAGGTTCTCATACAAGAAAGTGCTGATATTGTGCAGGTTATTCTCAGTGGTCGTGACGCCAGGGATGAGGGGCGTTCGGATCCATAATTCGGTTTGTTGGCGACTTGTCTTAATCAATTCGGTTAATGCCAGGAGGTTATTAAGGATCCGTTGATTTTCCTGTCCGGTTTCCTGCCGATGGCGGTTGTTATCCATCAGCTTTAGGTCAAATAAAACCAGGTCAGTGTGGGGGAGAATTTGGGATAGGCAAGATTGGCTGCAGGCGCCACAGGTATCCAGCGCGGTATGGACACCTTCACTTTGAAGGCGTTGAAATAGAGCCGAGACAAATGCCGGCTGCAGTGTGGGCTCGCCGCCCGACGCTGTTACGCCGCCGTCGGTCCCAAAGTAGGCTTTATCTTTGAGAAGTTCCTGGGTCAGATCATCCAGAGTGACGGTCCTTCCAAGCAGTGCAGTGGGCAGCCCTTGAAAAAAATCGTGGTGCGGATGCCCGGTCCGTCTTCTGTCGAGAGGCGCTGGAGGTGCAGGATAAGCGCGGAGTTGGTGTCAGCAGGCATGAAGGAGGACCTCGAGTGAGGGGGTTTCGTTGCTATCCAGGAGCCGGTTCTCAGGGTTGAGAGCAATGTAAAGACGAAGGTTTTCTAAATCACGCTCTGTCCTGATGATGTGATCGTAAAAGCGTGACTGCCAGGCAAAGTCAGTATTAGGTTGTTTTCTAATCATGCGGGTAGTTGATGATTTATAACTCCGAATGATTGCTGAAAGCGATCCTTTTTTGGGAGAAATTTTTGAGAAGAATGAGGAATCAAATTCCTTTGAGGCTGCCCGTAGAGACGTTGCATGCAACGTCTCTACGGTTACTGATTGATGTGTTGGTAAGTCAGGATCTGATAATATA
This sequence comes from Anaerolineaceae bacterium, assembly GCA_016841445.1. Classification (GTDB taxonomy): domain Bacteria; phylum Chloroflexota; class Anaerolineae; order Anaerolineales; family Anaerolineaceae; genus Brevifilum. Next base: position 70,480 of record JAENZD010000002.1, on the reverse strand, counting down.
AGAATGCCGTGGATATGGTTCGGCATGATGATAAAAGAATCTAATACAACATTGTTATAATGAGAGGGAATTGCTAGCCAATTTTCTTGTGCAGTGATCCCAGCTTTATTAAGGATTACTTCTCCATTCCTCACTTTGCCAAAACAACACCTCATCCCCTTCGTACAGATCGTGACAAAATAGGCGCTTGGCGTGGCATAATCCCATTCTGGAAGGCGAGTGCTGGCAGTACGAAATTTGTCCTGATATAAAACCGGCATTTTTCTCACATCCTGTGAGACTCGCGGGCGATGATCTCGTCCTGCAGTTCCTTGCCGATGCTGGTGAAATAGGCGTTGTAGCCTGTCACGCGCACCAGCAAATGCTTGTAGTCCTCGGGGTGCTCCTGGGCATCCTGCAGCATTTTGGCATCCAGAATATTGATCTGCAGGGCGGTACCGCCGTTCTCAGCGTACCCTCTCAGGAATGCTTTGAATTTAGCTTTATGTGCCGGGTCGCGCAGCAATGCCGGGCTAAAGGTCATGGTATGGCTGGCCCCGTTGGGCAGCAAGTTAAGGTAATCTTCCCAGTCGCCTTCACCATTGTTGGCTTTGCCCCCCAGCGCTTTGCCCACAGAATTGGCATTAGCTGTCGGCCCGTGGATATCTGCACCGTTCACAGGGCAGATCGCATTCGAAAGAAACTGTCCTTTCTCGCGCCCATCCGGGCTGGCAGGCAGGATGTCAGCGTCGGCAATCCAGTAATTCCAGCTTAACATCCCGGGGCGGAATTGGCGGTCTGTAGCTGTCGTTTTGTGCTCCCAGGTCAGGTCTGTCCAGGTTTCCATTACTTTGAGCGCCATCGCATCCGCTTCATTGTCGTCCTGTCCGTACTTTGGGGCTTTATTTTTGGCAATCGCCTGCAAAACTTCGTACCCTTCCCAATTATCGCGCAGCGCCTGGATTAATTCAGCCATGGTGCATACCTTTTTGTCATAGAGGAGGTATTTAATGGCGAGAAGTGAATCGACTGTTGTGGCATAGGTTACCGCTTCGATCGTGACGAAACGTAACTGCGGACCGCCCTGGGTCACATCTTTCCCGCTTTCAGCACAGCCGCCCACCAATGTGGAGAGATAGGGCGTTGGGGAATAGGTTGCTCTTAAGGTCTCAGTCCGGTCGTAAAGATTGACGATTTGCTGGATGATAAAACGGGTTTGTTCAACATAGGCAGCCCAAAATGCTGCAAAAGTTTCGAAAGCTGCGGGGTTTCCGGTGTCCGGTCCGACCCTGACGATGGGGTCAGCTTTGCCGGTCATCGGGTCAACAAAGGGATGCATATCAAACCCACCAGTCAGGGCAAGTTCGACCGCTTTGTAGAGGTTGAGGTTGTTATCCACGGTGCCTGAGCGGTCATTGCCGCACATTGTGTTTTCAAGGCAGCCTACAGGTGCATAGTCGTGAACATTTCCCGGGTTTATCAGGTTTTCAACGGCTGCCTTTTTTGCCTGGAGCAGCATGCCTGCCATGGAGCGTTCATCAAAATTCAACAAGAACGGTGCGCCCTGGCTTTCAGCGACCATATCCACCACTTTATCCATTAAGGCTTCAGGCGAATGGCGATGCAGACGGACATTCGGCTTGGGTTCCAGGATCGGGGACATCTCATCGATCACTTCCAGCATGGCATAGGTCAGGTCGTTGGTCATATCCTGCCCGTTTGGACCCAACCCGCCCAGGGTCAGCAGCTGTCCGTAGCCTGCTGTGATGCCCTGGTTGCCGCCGGTTCGGATCATGAAGTCATAAGCTGTATTCGCGTGGATCCAGAAGCATTTTAAGATTTCTTTGCCGAACTCACGGTCCATTCCTTCATCCAGGGACTTCTGCCATAGGGGATATAAGTATTGATCGATGCGCCCAAAGGAAGTGCCGGGGCCGGGATAATTCTCATCAGCGATGACCAGCATGTGCGAAAGCCAGAGTGCCTGAACGGCTTCCCAAAAATTTGTCGGGGCTTCCCAGGGGATATGAGCCAGGTTTTCAGCCATCTGTTCCAGTTCCATCTTCCGAACGACATCCGGCTCAGTTGCAGCCAGGGACTGGCATAAATTTTTGTATTTTTCTGCGAGCTCACGGGGAGTGGTTGCTGCCGTCAGCATGGCGTTGAGTTGAGCGCCTTTCGGTCCGGATTTTTCGGACTTGCTGAGTGAGTTATAGAAACGCTGCAGTTCCTGGTGGATGCCTGAGAACCCTTCACGGATCACCCGGGCGTAGTCCGGGATCAAATGTCCGCTGGTACATCCTGCATTTCCATATCCATGGTTGTGAAAATCCAGGAGGGCTTGGCGTATGCCACCTTTTCCCTCAATCGAATCGAGGTACTTGTTAGCTTGCGCCTGATCCAGGCAGGTTGAAGTTTGCACATTGAACCTCCCACCAGCGATCAGATCTCCTGGCAGGATTTCCTGCGGGAGATAATCGACCATGACCTGCTTCAGGAACCAGGCCTTTCTTTCTGGAATAGACCACTTCCAAAAATCCGGGTGAAGATCCACCGGACGGGCGGATTGCTTGAAAGCTGCCCGAAAGGTTGGGAAGAAGGCATACGTCTCCGGCACAATGTAAAAGTTGAACTCCTCATACTGAAAATCCCAGGGCGTACCGGTGGTCCATGCGGTGGCTTCGTTGTTCCACTTGCGCTGGATACCGCTGAAGTAGTAATCCCGCAGCCATTGGATGCGCGGTGAGAGATTTTCAGTGGTTTTGATCGAATATTTGGATTTATTTTGTGTGGGGGTTTTATTCATTCAGGTTCACTCCAATGAACAAGGCTATTGGAGAGAATTATAGTACGATTCATGTAAAATTAATGCCTGGCCTGTAAAATCAAGATATGTTTTGTACATCACCCCACCGGTTTTTTATTATTGCGTACAATTGCTAATGTCAATCCAGGCCATAAGGAGGTTTTGATGTCTCATACGCTTTACCAGATCGATGCATTTACCCGCGAACCATTTAAGGGCAACCCAGCAGCGGTTTGTTTGCTGGAAGATTCACAATCAGATGCTTGGATGCAGTCCCTGGCATCGGAGATGAACCTGTCAGAGACAGCTTTCCTGCTTCCCGAAGGCGATGGGTGGCGGCTGCGCTGGTTCACGCCTAAAACAGAAGTGGACCTCTGCGGGCATGCGACCCTGGCAAGTGCCATGGCTCTTTTTACAATCCATCCGGATTTTCGGCAAGGAAAGATAAAATTCTTCACGAAAAGCGGTGAACTGCTGGCAGAATGGGCGGAAGGCATGGTTGTACTTGATTTCCCGGCGATGCACCCGCAACCACTGACCGTACCCCACAAGGTGGTCGAGATATTGGGATTTAACCCGGTAGGTGCTGTGTTCTCAGGGAATTTTTACCTGTTTGAGGGGCATGATCCGAAGCAAATCCTGGATGCCGACCCAGATATGGATGAACTTGCCCGTCTGCCGATGCCGGAAGTGATCATCACAGCTAAAAGCTCGACACCAGATTATAATTTTATCTCACGATTTTTTGCACCGCAGCTCGGGGTGGATGAAGACCCTGTGACAGGTTCAGCACACTGCTTGCTGGCGCCTTACTGGGGTGAAAAATTAGGGAAGAAGCGTCTGAAAGCTTATCAGGCATCAGAGCGCGGCGGCCACCTTGAGTTGGAATGGGTCGGGGAGAGGGTGTTGATCAAAGGCTCTGCCTCATTTATCTTTAAAGCAGAATTGCTTGTGTCATAAGTCTTTAATCCTGCGGAAAATCTTAAGACGGCAGGACATATCGTAAAAAAGAGTGGGTTGGGTATAATCAAATCGACGATGATTCAGATTAAGGCAGTTATGAAACGCATCCTATTAATGATCTTATTTGCGGGTTTTGTGCTGATACCGATCAACCGGGTTGGCGCACAGGAAATTGAACAATCAACAGACACCCAAGGCGAGGACTATTTTGGGGAACCGCTTTGCTTGCCTGGTATGGCAGAGAACAGCCAGTGCCAGTTCTTTGGGTCGGCTGAAACCGTTGCAGAAATGCGTGAAGCGGGTTTCCCTTATCCACCGCGGGAGTTACCTGCTGCATCTCCATCCCCGACATACAGCCTGATGCCTGTTTATGTGGCAAAGATCAACCTGGACGAAACAGAACCTGCGCCAATTTACAGTTCATTTGAAGATGCCGTTGCGCGAACCAACCCGGTTAGCCAGATCGCGCAGGGTTCTATGCGTTGGGTCAGCTATGTGACCCGGATGGACCATGAGGGCAATGCGTATGTTCAGCTCTCCTCCGGTGGTTGGATGCGCGCTGCACCAGCGGCTTACACCACTTACCAGGGACTGCTGTTTTTTGATAATCCGCGCAATGATTTTGGATGGGTGGTGGATCAGACGCCGACCTACGCTGCACCTTCTTTTAGTGCTCAAACCAGCAGCGCAATCCTTTACAGGGAAGAACTGCATCAAGTTTACAATGCTGTGGATGCTGAAAATGTCACCTGGTATCTGATCGCCCCTGACACATGGGTGAACAGTTTGAAGTTCAGGGTTCTTCATGTGAACACAACACCGCCTGAAGGTGTCGATTCTGACCGTTGGATCGAGGTGAATTTATTCGAGCAAACTTTATCAGTCTATGAGAATGGCAAATTGCGGTTTGCGACTTTGATCGCCAGCGGTTTGGAGCCGTTCTTCACCCAACCAGGGGTTTTCAAGATTTATGAGAAAAAACCATTGGAGTTGATGCAGGGTTCCTTTGAAGCAGACCGGTCAGACTTTTATTATTTGCAGGATGTTCCCTGGACGATGTATTTCGATAATGCCCGCGCCCTGCATGCGGCTTATTGGCGCACTTATTTTGGCTACCCCCAATCACACGGTTGTGTCAACCTCTCCCCCGGAGATGCGCGCTGGTTGTTTGAATGGGCAAACGAAGGGGATTTTGTCTGGGTGCATGATCCCAGCGGTCAAACCCCGACTGATGCGGATTTTTATGGGCCAGGTGCGCCGTAAAATGTTTTCCCGGGGCATCCAATAGTATATGGTGCCCATCCCGAACCTATTAATACGTAGATGCGGGGCACGTAGCATCGAGTTTACGAAGATGAGCCTCGTCTCTACCGTTTATCGAATTAACTCGGATTCCCCTTAATTTCCCTCTGGCATATCGCGGCTGGCGATAATATTAATCCCGGTGCCTAACGCATTCTCGAGAACCACCTGATTGATTTTCACCGGCGCCGGCACTTCCACTTCGCGCAGTTTCTTTGCAAGCTGGGGGATCAATGGTTTGGGGAAGCCTTGGTCGGTATAGACCGGGACCAGGGGATGTAACCCACCCTTAACCTTTACCGTGGAAGCGACCATCCGCCGGGGGTCTTGCAGTTCACAGATCGTATAATCTTTGCCGCGCTGGCATCCGGCGCCGATGACCTCCACCACATCATTTCCATCGTGCTTGACTTGCAGCATGCAGCCCTTTGGGCAAGCAACACAGATGATTTCGTTGGTCTCAACCATTATTTATGTTTCCTTCTGGTTTATTTTTATCATCTTACCTTCTACGCACATGAACCGTTAATCCAGTTGCATTCTGAACTGCGTCATACGATTTCGGCTTGATGGTCAGAGATAGGATCTCGCCAGGGCGTGCATAAGGTTCTGCTTTTTTCGCGATCACCTCACCGTTTTGATCCTCAACAGTCACCAATACCCGATCCTCTATTGGATTGATGGCGCGCATTTGTAAGCGCACAACGTCCTCAGCCAGGTGGGATTTATCCAGTTTATGGGGCACGACATAGCGGATATTCTCACCCGCTTTGAAGGGGATGTGTTCACCCGCAGCGACCTTTTCTGCCTGGGCATATTGAGCGGCCCCTTTCCCCGCCATATAACCTGCCTCTGTGACCCAATCCACCAGGTCATAGACATGCACCACGTTGCCGGCTGCAAAGATCCCCGGGACGGAGGTCATGAAGCGGTCGTCGACAAAAGGCCCGTTGGTCACAGGATCCAGCAGAACGCCGGCTTTCTTTGAAAGCTCATTTTCAGGGATCAATCCAACGGATAATAAGAGCGCATCACATGGAATGATCTCCTTTGATCCGGGGATCGGGTTCCATTTTTCATCCACGCTGACGGCTTCGATAGCTTCAACCCGGTCACGCCCGATGATGCGGTTGACCGTGCGCTGCTTTTGGAGGGTGATGCCGTAATCGAGCAAACACTGGACATAGTTGCGGGTCAGGCCGGTCAGGTAGGGCATGATCTCCAGCACGCGTTCGACCTTCGCGCCTTCGATGGTCAGGCGGCGCGCCATGATCATCCCGATATCCCCTGAACCCAGGATCACGAAATTCTCACCCGGCATGTGACCTTCAACGTTCACGAAGCGCTGGGCTGTCCCGGCGGTGTAAACCCCGGCAGGGCGAGCACCCGGCAGCAGGATTTGCGCCCGTGTGCGTTCCCGGCAGCCCATCGCCAGCACGATCGCTCGAGCTTTCAGGTCAATATAACCCTGGTCTTTGTTGATGGCATACACTTTGCGATCCGGTGTAATATCCAGCACCATCGTATCCATCAGGGTCTCAATCCCCAACCCTGCTGCTTTTTCAATAAAATGCTGGGCGTAAGCAGGCCCGGGCATATCCTCATCAAATAATTCAAGGCCAAAGCCGTTGTGGATGCACTGCAGGAGGATCCCGCCCAGTTCAATATCGCGTTCGATGATCAGAACATCATCAGCACCGTTTTCTTTGGCTGCAATCGCTGCTGCCAGCCCGCCCGGACCGCTGCCAATCACGATTACATCATATTGCTGCTTCATAGCAGGTCCTCCACTGTCAGATGATCCTGTTCGACATCCTTGGTACGGCGGAAAAGCAGTTCTGAGCCCTGCCCTTTCTTGGTGATCGCTTCGGATGGAAGGCCTAACTCTTCAGAAAGGATTGCCACGACCCGCGGCATGTCAAACCCACCCTGGCAGCGCCCCGTGCCCAGCCAAGTGCGGCGTTTGAGGGCGTCGTAGGTGTCTGCAGGGATTGGTGCGTGAATTTCAGCCCGGATCTCGCCTTCTGTGACGGTTTCACAGCGGCAGACGATCCGCCCGTAGGCGGGGTCCTTGGCGATCAGCGCGGCCTGTTCTTCGCGGTCCAGGTGTCTGAAGACCGGCCTGGGTACACGGATGGGGTTCCAATCGGGTCTTTCTTCAAGGGCTTCACCCGCTTCTTCAAGCAGTTCGATAACTTTTACAGCAATTGCCGGGGCGGCTGTAAAACCGGGGGATTCAATCCCGCCCAGGTTGACCAAACCCTGAACGTCATCCGGAATTTCGATGATAAAGTCCTGGTTGTAATCAACAGCGGGATTTGGGCTTGGTGCGTTGCCTGTGGCACGCAGCCCGGCGAACTCGGCGATGATGTGGCGGTGGTTGATGCCCGGCACGAGTTTATGACCGCCCGACCAGATTTCTTCGATGCCCTCTTTTGTGACATCTTTATTCTGTTTGCTCTCCACGAAGTTGGCATTGGGCCCAACGATCACGTTACCGTGAAGGGTTGAAGCCACCAGGATACCTTTGCCTTTGGTCGATGGGCTGGGGAACAGGATGGTGGTGCTGGTCAATTGAAAGTCAGCCTTGTCCAGGATCAGGTATTCACCGCGGCGCGGTTGGATATTGAACTCGGGTCGGACGCCAGCTTTATGCATGACCTCATCGGCATACAGCCCAGCGGCGTTGACCACCCAGCGGGATTCAAAGTCACCCTGGCTGGTGCGGACACCTGTTATTTTATTATCTTCAATTAGGAATTCTTCGAAAGCGGTATTTAATTTTAAATCGACACCGTTCATAACAGCGTTTTCTGCGGCTGCAATGGTCGCAGCGAAGGGGTCGCCGATGCCGCCGGTGGGCGCCCACAAAGCTCCCACAACGTCCGGGCGGATCTTTGGCTCTCTGCGGCGCATTTCATCTCCGTCGATGATTTGCAGACCCGGCACGCCATTCTCCACACCGCGTGCCAGCAGCTCTTCCAATACGAGCAGTTCTTGATCGTTCACGGCGACGACGTAGTCTCCGCAGCGATCATAATTAATCCCCAGTTCCCGGGATACCTGCGGCCACATTTCAACACCCATAACATTGGTCAGCGCTTTGTTTGATCCAGGGATGGCATCATAGCCGGCATGGATCGCGGCTGAGTTGGCAGAACTGGTGCCCATACCCACATCAACTTCTTTATCGATCAGCAAGATATCTAGTTTGTATTTTGAGAGGAAACGCGCCACCATACTGCCGATGATCCCGGCACCGATGATGATGACATCGTATCGTTTTTTCATGAAATGCTCCAAATTAAATTAAGATGTTTCATGTCAGCGCCAAAAATTATACCCTTAAGCCCTTGAGGAAAATTCATCGTTGGTAATATTGAAATTATTTGCAAAGATTATTGATTTCCTAAGGTGAAATTGTGAACGAAAGGCTATCCAGGATGATGGTTTCGTTATATGGACTGGTGGATTGACGGATGACCAAAAGGGCATCCGCCTGCTCAGCGGGGATTGTATAGGGAATGGTTAATGTGAAATCCACTGCCGTGCCTGGTTGTTCTACGGCCAGTTGAATGGTCATGAGGATCCGTCCGCTGTTAGAATAAAGCTCGAAAAATACCGGGTTATCTGTCAGGGGCGTGACCTGCCCTGTCACCTCGATTTCCCCGCCCGAGATCAAATCATCTGGTTCCGGGGAGGTGATCACCAGCCAGGGAGATGATGGGGTGAGGGTTTGGAACACAGCATTTCCATCGGATTGTAAGGTCAGCGCGGCAGACCGCAGGCATAATGGGCGGTTCTGACTGTCGATCAGCATCAGGGATAACCGGGCAGGCGCGCTTTCTGTTGGAATTTCAAAAGGCAAGGAAGCGGCGTACTCAAACAAGTCATCAGTTGAAGCGTTTACCCGGTGAAGCTGGCGAGCGATCGTTTGGTTCTGCCCGTTGGTCATCTCTAAACGCACGAGGCTAGCCTCCCCAAGGGTCATTTCCGCGCTGACTGCAATGGGCGAAATCATGATAGAGCCTTCGGTGGGGGTTAATAAAGCAATCATCGGAGCAGGTTGTGCTACTCCCTGTCCTGCTGTTGGGATCGCCAGCAGGGATAATATCCATAAGATCTGCCATGTCAGTTTGATTGCAGCCATTTTCAATTTTTATATCGCTAAGATTTAATTAATTTCCCTGGTTTCAGGTGATCTCAGGTCAGGTATTCCCTAATATCAATTGGTTAGAACTTATTTTTATTGTACCCATCAAGTAATGCATCAGACTGAAAGTTTGATCTTTTAATGACCTCTAATCGATCCAATTGAAGGTCCGGGTAACCGCTTTTTTCCACTGCTTGTAGCTGGTCTCAAATAAGGGGCTGTTCTTATCAGGTTCCCATAATTTATCCTGCTGCCAGTTGGCGCGCATTTCAGCTTTATCACTCCAGAATTTAACAGCATACCCGGCGGCGTAAGCAGCTCCTAATGCTGTCGTTTCAGCGACTTTCGGCCGGATCACGGGCACCTGTAGCACATCCGACTGGATCTGCATCAGCAGGTCATTTTGGACCATCCCGCCATCGACCTTGAGGACCTTTAGGTCCACACCGGAATCGATATTCATCACGTCCAATACTTCCCTGGTTTGGAAAGCGGTCGCTTCCAGGGCTGCCCGGGCGATGTGGCCACGGTTGATAAAGCGGGTCATCCCAACGATCACGCCGCGTGCATCAGAACGCCAGTAGGGTGCAAACAGCCCGGAGAAAGCCGGCACGAAATAGATCCCGCCGTTGTCTTCTACCGTCTTGGCCAGGTCTTCAATTTGTGGTGCTTTTTCGATCAAGCCGAGGTTATCCCGCAGCCACTGCACCAGTGCGCCGGTGATAGCGATGGAGCCTTCCAAGGCATAGGCGGGTTTTTCACCCTCAAACTGGTAGCAGAGGGTCGTCAGGAGGCCGTTCTCAGAAATAACGATCTCGCCCCCTGTATTGAGGATCATAAAACAGCCGGTGCCGTAGGTGTTCTTTGCTTCACCGGGGTCGAAACATGTCTGGCCCACGGTGGCGGCTTGCTGGTCTCCCAGATCGCCGGCAACAGGGATCACGCCGCCAAAAGGACCGTTCGCCCGGGTATAGCCGTAAACCTGGGATGACGGCCTGATTTCAGGCAGCATTTTAACCGGGATGCCCATGATCTTGCAGATGTTCTGATCCCATTTCAGCGTTTTGAGCTCCATCAGCATGGTGCGGCTGGCGTTGGTCACATCGGTGATATGCAGGCCGCCCTCAACGCCGCCCGTCAGATTCCAGATGACCCAGGTATCAATGTTGCCAAATACAGCCCTGCCGCCCTCAGCGGCTTTTCGGACGCCTTCCACGTTATCCAGGATCCAGCGGATCTTCGGGCCTGAAAAATAGGTTGCCAGCGGCAGGCCAACTCGCGCCTGGAAGCGGTTCTGGCCGCCTTCTTTAGCCAGCTCAGTGATGATCTTGTCTGTGCGGGTGTCCTGCCAGACGATGGCATTATAGTAAATTTCACCCGTGAATTTATCCCAGACGATGGTGGTCTCGCGCTGGTTGGTGATGCCGACAGCGGCAATATCTGCGGCTTTTGCGTTGGCCTGGCGCATGGCCCCCTTGATCACGACCTGGGTGCGCTCCCAGATCTCATAGGGATCGTGCTCCACCCAGCCGGGTTTGGGATAGATTTGTTCATGTTCCAATTGATGGCTGCTGACGATCTGGCCGCTGTGGTTGAATAAGATACAGCGTGTGCTGGTCGTGCCCTGGTCTACGGACGCGATATAATTTGGCATATTAACCTCCAATGTAAAAGGTTTTAATAATAATTTTGAATTGAATGATTCACCCCCGATATCGGAGGTGAATCATTATTGTTAGGTTTTAGAAGAACAATCCGTAGATCGCGTTGTGCATGACCAGCATCATCACTGCCATCGTGGAGTATACCCAAGCACCTAGCCAAACTTTTCCGGTGGCTTTATAGAATGCCCTGAGTATATAAGGGGCGAGGAACAAAACAGGAACGGCAAATATGATCACCAAGGGATCTATCCACATGGTCCATGTCTGACCGCTTCCCCACATCACATTATGGTCGATGAAGAACAGTTTACCGTATTGGATAATCCCCAATGTGCCAGCACCAATGATGTTTGCAATACCGCAGATGAAGAGATTCTTCTTCTCACTCATGCCTTCAACCCGCATAGCGCCGTTAACGATGAGTGAGTTAGAAAGGTAGAACAGGAAGAATATCGGTAGGTATTGGAAAAAGTACAGCAGTTTATCGGGGTTGAAGGTCTTGATGGCAGGAGTCCATATCCGGAAATCCGTATTGAAAGCCCACTTTGTAAACCAAACCACGATGTAAACACCAGCAATAACAATAACCGCTAATCCAAGAGTTTTCCACCATTGTTTGACAGTTAATTTCCAACCGATCATGGCATCTGTGCGGACACCCTTTTTCTTATCCCGTTTGAAGTTGAACCAGAACCAGAACATACTCCATGCTGCCATAATCGCCGTCCACGTCATCACGTTGTTAGCTGTAATAGAGGGGAACCAAAATTGGCCTGCTGCACCAAAACTTACAGTAAATATTTTGTCATAAATCACCCAGGTTAATAACGCAGACAGGAATGAAAGTAGCCCTGTTAGCAAGATACCAAAGACCCACATCTTTCTTGACTCTTTAGTGATCGCTGGAACTTTAGGACCTTCTTCACCCTTCAAGTCTGCAAAAGCGGGGCAGGCCATTGCCAGCTGAGCAATGGGCACCATGATGACAAATAAACCAATCATGGCGACAAAGTTCAGCAGTTCCTTGATCAGGAAGGTTTGGTTTCCTGCAGATAGGCTGGTATTGATATCGAATACATGTGTGAAGAATTCGATTACATCGCGGGTTGCGTTGGGCATGAAGTGGATCAAAGGGTGGGTTGTTTTCGGCTGATATAGTACGCGCAAGCTCCTATCTGCTTTATCTCCATAGAAAACACCCTCTTCAACATAGGTTACTGGATTTTCTTTCTCCACGCCAAACGGATAGTTAATCAAACCGTAAGCTTCTTTGGATTCCCCAATGATAACCGCAGTTCCTGTTGACATCCGATAGCCACCTTCCTCGTAGTATCCGTAAAGGTCGCCTAGATTTGCATATATTTCTGTATAGGGGTTTGTATCTTCAGTAATTGTCAATGGACTGGATCCAGTTGGGAGACCGGCAAAAACCTTGTTGAGGGAATCAGCGTATACTTGCTCTTCTGTGGTGACCTCTTCACCACCATCTGAGTCAGGTAGTTTTGCTTCTTCGATGGCTGCATAATACATGTTACCGTAATGCCGGAGAGTGTGCCATGCGTTAGACCCTCCCATTGAGTGTCCCATCACACCAATCTTGGATGTGTCAACATAGTCAACAAGTCCACTTGTTAGGTATTCAACCCAAGGGATCATTCCCATTGCATCTACAGATGAAGGAACCCCTATGCTGTTACTTGACATCCCATGGCCCACTGCATCCATTGCTATTACAACGATGCCTCGACGTGAGAGCTCAATGGAGGCTGCATCCTGAACTTCGCCACTGTTTAGCCATCCATGGCTGGTGACGACTGCAGGACACTGATTTTCAGCAGTACATTCCTTAGGAATAAAGGCAAGCGCGTGCAATGTTTGTTGCTTTTCTATTCCAATCGTGTAATCCTTAACTCGTACTCTATAGAAATCTGTCTGCAGCATACTTGCAAAGATGCTGCCAACCAATATTAATATCAATCCAATTATTAGATTACGTACAGGCTTACTTAATTTTTTCATGATCATTCTCTCCTAAATAAATATTGATGAATTTGATTAGAAACTTGAAATACTGTTGTACAAAAATAACTATATAATCTCTCCTTTCAATATTAAGAAGGTAAACCGTTGAAAAACTTCAAATAATCCGATTAACCTCCTTTTTGGGTGGATTAAGCTTTTATTTCGTTTGATTTAGTTTAAATTATTCACCTCTTCTGATTGGTTAATGGTCGGTATTGAAATATTTCAGAAAATAGCAAAGTGTTTCTCGAACCTTGATATCGGTAAAGAGAGGTAAATTTTAAATATACAAATAAAGAGATACCAGTAATATAAGATTTTCGATCGAAGCCCCCATCCCCTGTCGTTTTGTTTAAATCATTGCAAAACCACCAGTAAAATTATCGCTACGATGTAAACAGGTCTATACAATGTCGATTATATATGAATTAATATAGCAATTGGAAAAATTTCAGACAAGTTGCACGAATGTGCAGTTAGATTATAATTGACATACCTAATTATTTAACAACTGTGCATGAAAATTTCGATTGAGATGAATTATTTTTTAAGGAGACGTAAGGATGGCAGTATACAACAAAATCAATGAGGCGATCAAGGCCGCACGTCTCTATTATTACCAGGATAGAAGCACCAAAGACATTGCTAATGAAATGAATGTATCACGGTCTACGATCTCTCGGCTGCTTAAATTTGCAAGAGAAGAGGGGTTGGTCAATATCAGCATTGTGGACCCGGCTGAAGAACCCCGTTTGATGGAAAAGAAGATCATTGATCAATTCCATATTGAACGGGTTCATGTGGTCCAGGTGCCTGAGATTGCCGGTGAAGCGGAATGGTTAAATCGTGTCGCGCAGTATACAGCCAGGTATCTGAACACCGTCTTTGAATCAGAAATGACTTTGGGAATTGCCTGGGGTACAACTTTAACCGCTGTATCGAAACATCTGATCAAAAAAACGACACAAAATTCCCACATTGTTCAACTGAATGGGACGGGCAACACGCTTTCCTTGGGCAATGAATATGCCAGCGAGATCATCATGAGATTTGCAGAAAACTACCAGGCGCGCGCCCATCTTTTCCCGCTGCCGACCTTCTTTGATTATGCAGAGACAAAGCGAGCCTTCTGGCAGGAAAAGAGCATCCAGAGGATCTTGAAAATCCAGGAACAAGCTGATCTGCTTTTATACAGCATTGGCGCGGTCAATGCGGGCATCCCCAGCCATGTTTACAGCGGCGGTTATTTGATCGAGCAAGATTACCGCGAATTAAAAGAAATGGATATTGCCGGGGATATTGCGACAGTGTTTTTTAGGTCTAACGGCAGTTATAAGAACATCCCTCTTAATAAAAGAGCGAGTGGACCTGATTTAAGCTTTTTTCAAAATAAATATGGAATCTGCGTAGTCTCTGGATTGGCAAAAGTTAATGGGCTATTTTCTGCGCTCAAGGGGGGATTTATCAAAGAGTTGATTGTGGATGAACCTACAGCGCAACAGTTGATCAAATTGTTCTATTCTGAATAAAGCCTGGCGCTGAGTTCTTATTTCCTGGGGAAATGACGTTTGTTTGATATTGTATCTAAATGGAAATTAACAGCCTGAAATGAGCTTCCAATATCTGCTGCCAAGGGTTGCATCCTCAGGATTTACGACTTTCCAAATCATTAATCTTCAGTTTGAAGTATGAATTTAATAAACCAAAGAGACTGCTGTGTTGGGCAGTCTCTTTTTTATAGGAAAGGATCTTCAGGAGATGATCCCTGGTTAATTGTTTGTTTTCTATTCGGTCATGCCTTGTTCTATAAGCGATGGTTTAATTTATGGCTTGCCGTTTCCCGGTCCGTTTGGAGCCTCTTCTGATCCCTGAGGCGCTTCCTCTGTTGGTCCCTGGGGTGCTTCTTCTGATGGGCCGCCTGGTTCGATCTCATCCGGTCCCTGGGGTGCATCCTCAGCAGGCCCTTGTGGGGCATCTTCCGCTGGCCCCTGGGCGTTCTCTGAGTCAGACCCTTGCGGTACATCTTCCGCGGGGCCTTGCGGTGCGGATTCTGGTGGTCCTAAAAGGATTTCCACACCCATATTTGCTCGCTCCAGTGCGGTTTGGTAGGCATTCCGCGCCTGGGCGTCTTCCGGCCAGTTGAGCCGCAGCCGATCTAAAATACCCTGTTGGAAAGCAAGCTCTTCCTGGAGCATTGTCCGTAAGGCGATATGATCGAGCTCGCCTGCATTTTGGATGAAGGCTGCCAGTTCCGTCATCAGCTGGTTGTGAGCGGCTAAGGCCTGCTCAGCATTTTCTAATTTCCCGGCTGCCAATTTTTTCTCAGCTTCAAGCAACCGTTCCGAAGCGAATTTCAATTGAAGTGCAGCCTGCTGTTCGGGATTGGCTGTCAGCTTGAGCCGGGCTTGTTCTACCGCTAAATCAACGCCGTACAGCATATCACCGGGTCCGGCAGCCTGCAAGGCAAAGGATCCGCCTGTCAGCAACCCGATAGCTAAAACTATAGTTATGATGATCTGGGACATACCAAACCTCCTGGTCGTGAATAATTTGGGTTCTGTAAAACTACGACGGATGAATCCCCAAAATGTTACAGAACGCTCTGGTAATTTTGCCGAAATCCGGGAGCCTGTGTTCTTTATAAATTGGGTGGAGGGTTTGACTTGCCGCGCGCTGTTAAACCTAACAGCTAATGGGAGCGTCTCACGCAGTTCGTGTGCAAAATCAGGGAAATCTTTAATGCAGGTTTGTATCGTCCCTTTTCCATTTTTTATTTTTTCCAGACAAATTTCAAATACTTCATCAAACTTCTTCGGCATTCATGCCTCCATCATTTATTACAATTGTTCTCAATTTTTTCAGCGACCGGTGCAGGAGCACCCTGGCGTGGTTTTCACTGATATTCATGATCGTTGCTGCTTCTTTGTGCGGCAGGTCGTTGATCAAACGCAGGATGATGATCTGCTGTTCAACAGGTTTTAACTTCCTGAGAGCCTGTGTGATCTGTTCAATTTCCTGGCTTTCAATCGCGATTGCTTCCGGTTTTGGGGAATGCGCTGGCTTGTCATCAGTGAGGTTTTCAACAGGCTTCTTTTTTCGGTAATGATCAATCACCAGGTTGTTCGCAATCCGATACAGCAAAGCACGAAAATTCTTGACAGTTTCATCTCGCTTGTAGATTCTTGGCAGGTGTTCCCAGGCTTTAATGAAAGAATCCTCTGTGAGGTCTTCTGCGGTGAGCGTCCTGCCAACCTTGAAATAGACAAAACGGAAAATTTCATCCAGATATTGGGTGTAAAGGATGCCAAATGCTTGTTTATCGCCTTGTGCTGCTAATTTGAGCAAGCGATTTTCTGGACTTTCATCCGGTTTTTGCATATCTCTACCTTATAAGACGAGGAAAGCTGGGTTTCATTACAGCGCTTCCTTCATTTTATTTGAAAAATCAAAATTGAGTATTGTTGTAGAATTGATTTGTTGAAAAATGGGTATTAAATCAAAACAGGCTGCCCATGGTAGTGGACAGCCTGGTCGTGATCAGTTTTTTATTTAAAGATCGTAAATCTCGCCGTATTTCTTTTGCAGATAAGCCATATAGGGTTCCGGGGTGATCTTGCTGCCCGTTGCTTTGAGCATGATCTCCTGGGGTTCGAATTTGACCCCGTACTGGTGCACATTTTCTCGCATCCAGCCCAGCACCGTTTCGAAGTTACCTTTCGCAATCTCATCAGGTACGTTGGGGTTTTCTTCCAGCAGCTTATCCCACAATTGAACGGAGGCCAGGTTGCCCAGGGCATAGGTCGGGAAGTAACCGATCAAGCCGCTGGACCAGTGGACATCCTGCAAAACACCCTGTGCATCATTGGGCGGTGTGATCCCCAGGTATTCCCGCATATTGGTGTTCCAGATCTCCGGCAGGTCTTTCACCTCGACTGTCCCTTCCATCAAACCGATCTCAATTTCCAAGCGGAGCATGATATGCATGTTATAGGTGGCTTCATCGGCTTCCACGCGGATCATGGATGGTTCAACTCGGTTGATTCCCCGGTAAAAGGTTTCAAGACTGACATCACCTAAGTACTGCGGGACGAGCATCTGCAGTGAGGGATAGAAGAATGTCCAGAATTCTTTGCTGCGCCCAACCAGGTTTTCCCACAGACGGGATTGGGATTCATGGATTGCAAGAGAGGCGGCGCCGCTGAGGGGATGCCTTCGGTATTTGGGCGGCACCCCTTGCTCGTACATGGCGTGACCGGCCTCATGCATGGTGCTGAACAACGCAGAACCTGCATCATCCTTCAGGTAGCGGGTGGTGATGCGGACATCGCCCTGGCCAAAGCTGGTGGTGAATGGATGGGCTGTGACATCCAAGCGGCCGCGCTTAAAATCATACCCAAATTGGGAGATGACATACCGGCCAAAGCGTTCCTGGTCGGCTTCTGGATAGTACTGTTTAAGGAAGCTGTTATCAGGGGCTTCTTTTTCTGCTATCGCCTGGAGCAATGTGACCTGCTGCGGGCGAAGTTCCTCAAAAATCTTCTTGACATCAGCTGTTTTCATCCCCGGCTCGAAATTATCCAAAAGTGGATCATAGACATGGTCGTAGGGTTTGAAAAGGTCAGCGTATTGTTTGGTCAGGTCCACAATCTTTTCAAGGTGCGGCTGGAAGATGGAGAAATCAGATTTGGTTTTGGCTTCTACCCAGGCTTCGTGTGCCATGGTGGTCGCTTTGATCCGCTCCATCAGCATGGGCAGCGGCACTTTAGTCTGCTTTTCATACGCTCTTTTAGCGACTTTGACCGAACGTGCTTCATCAGTCTCGGCGTTCAGGTCACCGACTTCTTCTTCGAGGTCAGCGATCAATTGACCGACTTCATCCGATGTGAATTTTTCATGCACGATCTTGCCCAGGGCAGCGGACTGCAGACCACGTTCTTCTGCGCCGTTGGGGGGCATATAAACCTGCTGGTCCCATCCCATCAAAGCCTGGATATGGCCGAGGTCATCAATTTCTGCTGCCAGATCCAACAATTGCTGCATTTTATCTGAAACTTGGGGGTTGTCTGTCATTATTTATCCTTTTTTATTATCGAAGGTCTTTTTTAGCCTTGATTAGACGATTTTCCAGCGAAGCGGCTTTCCATCCAGCGCAGCAATGACTTCTTCAAGGATGTCATGGCCGGCTCGCAACTGGGCTTCTTTTGTTTGCGCACCAACATGAGGTGTCCCGACGACGTTGGGATGCATTGCAAGCGCTGATTCTACCGGCGGCTCTTTCTCATAAACATCCAGGGCTGCACCAGCAACTTTTCCACTTTCAAGGGCTGCCAAGAGTGCTTGCTCATCGATCACACCGCCACGAGCGGCACAGATGATTTGTACGCCGTCTTTCATTAACAAGAAAGCTTCTTCATTCAGCAGGTAATGGGTCGCTTCGATGTGGGGGATGTGCATGGTGATGATATCCGCGCTCTTGATGAGTTCTTCAAAACTGACGGGTTCAGCGCCCGAAGCTTTGATCTCTTCAGGAGGACGGATTGGATCGTAGGCGATCACTCGCATACCAAAAGCCATGGCGCGTTTTCCAACGGCTTCGCCGATGTGGCCATATCCAATCACGCCCAGCGTTTTTTGGTAAAGCTCTGTGCCCACACACGCTTTCTTCAGCCATTCTCCCTTTTTCATCCCCGCATCGACCTTGGCGATGTCCCGGACCAGGCTGAGCATGAGCCCCATGGTTAGCTCCGCAACGGAAACGGTTGTGGCAACCGGTGCATTGACAACGGTGACCCCATGCGCTTTCGCGGCTTTGAGGTCAATGTTATCGACCCCAACGCCCATCCGGCCGACGACTTTCAGATCACCGGCAGATTCAAGGACGGTGTCGGATATCTTGGTGCGGCCGCGAACGATGACGGCATCATAATCGCCAATGATCGCCAGCAGTTCCTCTGCTGAAATACCTTTCTTATCGTCCAGGATGACCCGATCAAGCAGTTCCTGGTCAGAGATTGGTGCAAGACCGTCTGTAAGTAGAATTTTCCATTTCATAAATTGGATGTCTCCTTTTGGTGTTAAATTAGGTGAGTGCCAGATAATTTTACCGTAAATTTAATTTTGTTTTCGACCAGCAATAAGGTGGGTTTATGTGCCCCCAGTTTTGTAAGTTTTTTGATAGAAGGGGAATTTAGGATGGCACCAGGGTTTATCCTCTGCGTCTCAACTGGCGCGCATCCCCTTTACGTATGGTGACGCCGGTTTGGTCCAGGTGCTCAAGGACGGCAACCGCGTATTTCCGGCTGGTGTTAAATTGATCACGCAGTTCAGCTAATGTCATATTGCCATGCGCTTCAATGTGTGAGATAACTGCGTCCTTCATTTCCTGATAAATATCCATGGTGAACAGGACATCTTCTCCTAAACGGATAAGCTGCCCGGTTTCAATCAGAGCGGTTAATAATTCTTCCCCGACGATTTCTTCAGCTTGCTTGACCGAGGGCGGACTGTAGGGCTGATCTTTGATATTTTTTAGAAGCATATTGATCTGATTTTGCTGGCTGGCGCTGAAAGAGACTTCATGACCCGTTTTATGTACGAGCGCAGCGGATTCGACGAGACTATTTTCTTCTGCCAAGCTTCGCAGAACAGCATCAAAAACTTCGTTGCTCAACCCAAGCTGTGACTTCAGGCTCTCCCGGGGCATACCGGGGCGCAGCGGAAACTGCTGGTGAAAAGCGGTCAGGGATTCTGCGAGGCGGTCTTTCAAAAGATGATAAGTACCTGCGCTCAGGATCAACCGTCTCCCTTTCAACTCAATAAGATCGCCCTGGGAGATCAACTGCTCAATGGCATTTTGAGCAGGTCCGGCCTCCAACCCTGATTCATGAACCAAAGCATCCTGTGAGGCAGGGCCCAACTTTTGTGCGGCTTGAAGCATGATCTCTTCCGGTGTGCCTACCAGTAATTGCTCAAGTTCGTCCAACCTTTGGGTATTAAAGCGTTTATGGCGGCGTTTTGGATGGGGATCCACAATTTGTCCCCCGCCGATGGTGGCAGCCGGAGAGGGCAGGCGGAGGATAAAACGATCTCCGCGCAAGGCGACGACTGGATCTTTTAGCATGAGCTGCAAGAAACCGTCACGTCCTGGCTCCAGCTGTGTTGCACCCAGCACCCGAACTCTCGCCATCACTTCAGCCGCG
Source organism: Anaerolineaceae bacterium (assembly GCA_016841445.1). Classification (GTDB taxonomy): domain Bacteria; phylum Chloroflexota; class Anaerolineae; order Anaerolineales; family Anaerolineaceae; genus Brevifilum. The sequence continues at coordinate 50,392 of JAENZD010000002.1, read as the reverse complement.
CCAAGGAAGAATTTAACCTCGGTATTATGTTTCAATGGATTTTCGACATCTGAAAGCAGGGTGCACCAGATATCGATCATCTTTGTGGGGATAAATGTGTTGGGACGCACAAGGACATTGCCGCGTTCAACCTGGTTGACGCTGACGCCTGTGATATTAACTGCTGTTCGACTTCCTGGCTGTGCGTTATTTTCAGCCTGCTTATGGGTTTGCAGTCCCCGGACCCGGCTTGGTATCCCGGATGGGAGGATTTCGACCGCGTCCCCAACGGCAAGCTGACCGTCCATTAATGTGCCAGTTACGATTGTACCAAAACCAGGCAATGTAAACACCCTGTCGATCGGCAAGCGGGGGCGATTCAGATCTGGGCGATGGGGGTGTTTGGAAAGTGTTTCCTGGAGGGCTGATATTAGCTGCTCTATGCCAGCCCCGGATCGGGCGCTGACCCTGATAAGGGGGGCATCTTCGAGGACTGTCCCCGCTAACGTTTCTCGCAACTCTGCTTCCACCAGGTCAAGCCATTCCGGTTCTTCGATCAGGTCAATTTTTGTGAGTGCGATGATCCCAGTCGGTACCTGGAGCAGGTCAAGGATGGCGAGATGCTCGCGTGTTTGCGGCATGACACCTTCATCCGCTGCAACAACGAACAATGCAGCATCAATCCCACCGATACCGGAAAGCATATTTTCAATGAAGTCACGATGCCCGGGGACGTCGACAATGCCAACATCTTCACCGTTTGGCAGTGTGAGCCAGGCAAAGCCAAGCTCAATGCTCATCTCCCGGTCCTGCTCAACCTTCAACCTGTCAGGGTTTATACCTGTCAGGCGATTGATGAGGGTTGATTTACCATGGTCTACATGACCCGCTGTGCCTATGACTTGCAAAGCAGTGAACCTTTCAGAGCATTAATCTTTGAAGAGATTGTTATATTTATCGATGGAATCCCGGAAACTTGCCAGTGATGCTTGCATTCGCTTGATATCTTCTTTACCAAGCTGCTGCAGGGTATCTTGAAGCGTTTCAAGATGGTCTTCGAGGTTGGCAATCCGGTTAGTGAGCGAATCAAGATTCCGGTTCATTTCACGATGCTGCTCATCCTGGGATATGATGTAATTCGACCAGCGTTTCTGGTCATCTGATTTGAAGGTGGTCCATTCCTGGCGGAAGCGATCCTCGCTCAGACGTTGAACTTCGGTGATCTCATTGATGCGGCGTTCGAAACGTTGGGTAACGTCATCCAGGGCTGCCTGGGATTGTTTAACTGAGCGATGCGTTTCTTCTAACCCTGATATTTCTTCTTCAAGATTGGCTGTGATCTTTTCCATCCGATCAAACCGATCTGCCCATTCTGTAAAAGTCCGGTCACGAGTGATCTGGGTTAAGTTGATCTTTTCAATGAACGCTATTTGCGCTTCCCGCCTTTCGGATTCTGCATCGATCAGTTCTTTGATTCGCACTTCTAATTTCCGCATATTATCACTGACCAGGTCTTGCTTACCGCGTGTCTCATCAGAGCGCTTCCGGATTGAGGCAATTTCACCCTGAATATCGGTTAATCGTTTTACGTCCTGGCGTCGGTTCTCTTCAACCATTTTTAAGGAGCGTTTGTAATCCTCATCGAAATGCGTGATGTCACTTACGTTCGCTTTCAATTCCTCAATCAACCGGGCCAGGCGGATGTCCTCTTCTTTCCGCGCTTCGAGGACCTTATCGATATCAACTTCTTCAATATTTTGAACCTTTTTTCGCAATCCTGTCAGTGCTTCACTGATGTCTTCCAGCTTTTTGGCGTTGCGTTCTGTCTGGATGTGTTTTTCCTGGACTGATCCCTTGAAATCATCAACCTGGCGCATCGTTTCTGTTCTAACCGACGTAATATCCTGTTCAAACTGCTCCAGGCGTGCCATCATTGTGTTTAGATGGGTGATCTCACTTTCCATCTCTGTCAGCCGGGTTCTAAGTTTCGTACTCTCATTTTCTGAATTATCAATTTTGCTTTGTAAAGCTGCGATAATGGTTTTGTCATGCCGTCTCTCATTATCCAGCCATTCAATGCGTTTCTGTAATTGGTCGAAATCTACTGTGTTTTCCATTTGATTTACCTTTTGATACTAAGGTTTTTCCTGAAATTATGATCACAATTCAGGGGCTTTTGTTTCGTTATGAAAGAATACTACATAATTACAATCATTTTAACCCTAACCAACTAGAATCAGGGTAAATTCTGCCCACTTAAAGTTTATTGTAATTGACCGAATGTGCTCAATGCCTGTGTAATTCCTGTGAGGAAAGTGTTTGGGAAAAGTCCCATTAGGATCAGGACCAGGATAATGATCAGCGTTGGAATGAATTCATAGACTTTTTCAGTATGATTCCACTTAATGGGAATGGATTTATCCTTAGGCATCACAAACACGATAATCAGCCGCAGGGAGAAGATGAAAATGCCAAGATTTCCAACGAGACTCCAGCCCCCGAGGGCAGAGCTGGCGTTAAATGTTTCAACCAATAAGATTCCTTTAATCGGGAAGGATGCCAGGAGGGGCAGACCACCAATACTGAATTGTGCCAGGATCAGTCCCAGGGAAAGGAAAGGAAAAAAATGAGCGTGCCCTTTTAATTTGCTGAAATCCGTAGAGACAGCATGATGTTCTATGAGGGACATTGTATAAGACCATAATAGAAACCCCAACGCTCGAGCTGGGAGCAGCGCCAGCATCCAGGATATGCCGCCGCTTGATGCCATGCCGATGGACAGGAGGGAGAAGCCCGTTTCAGACAGGACGGTAAAACCGAAAGCACGTTTTATATCGTTCTGTATGGCGGTTAATATGCCCCCGACAACGATCATCACGGTGCCAAAAAGCCTCAAGATTGTAAAAAGATCTTCTGATGTCCGCAGGAAGGCATAGCGGTTAAGGAAATTCAGGCTGAACATCAGGATTGTGGTGGGGAAGATGAACAGCAGGTAGCTGATCACGGTGGATTGGCTATTTTTGCTGACCATGGGAACCCAGTTGTGGAATGGAAAAACGCTTAACCAGATAGCAAAACCTAACCCCAGCAGTATCATGGATTGCCCAACCAATGGGCTGTCTGCCGGCAAAGTTTCCACACCTGACAGCAGCCAACCAGCCAGCAGGATCAGGGGAAGCGCCAGGGTTTGGAGGCTGATGTAACGCAGGATGCCTGGGTGGGTCTTGGTTTTCAGTGGAGATAGCATCGGAATTGAAACCAGAATGATGACCTGGATCAATAATGCAGCATACAGGAAGGGTTCCACTCCCAGGGATGCCGTCAGTAAGGCTGTGATGACCAAACTGCTGGGCCTGAACGTCAACGGAACCCCGGGTATTGCGCTGCTGAATATCCACAGGCAGTTCATGGCGAAGACAAATGCAATGAATGGCAAGATTTCATAACTGATGGATATCTGCCGGCCTAATATGCCCAGGTTTTCTTCAAAGACAAGGGTAAGAGGTCCGATTTGAAGGGTCATATCTTCCGGGAAAAAAACTGCAAGCAGAGCCAGCCCAAGGGCCGTCAGCCCGGCCAGGAGGATATTTGTTTTATCGCGACTAAAAAGGATTCCGCAGATTGCAGCGATGATTAAGGGTACAACAACCCATATCAGCGGTGTACTGAGAGTCATTCCAGTCCTCCCTCATCCGCAGGTTCTCTTTCACCACCTTTGGCGATGAAATAAATCCCAACCAGTGCCAGTCCAAGGTTTACTACTACCAGCAGGCTGTTCAATAAGGTGGAAATTTCGAGGGCAGCATGGATGATTTCAAAACCTGCCATAAAGCTTAGCAAGCTGATGATGGTCAGGTATGGGTCAGCTGTGGTTCCGAGCTGCATTAAAGCTAAAGTCATTAACATCAAGCCACTTTGCAAAATGACCAGTGTAACCCCTGGAAAGATATTTTCCTGTATGGTAGGTGCCAGGATGAAAACGACGATGATGCTCATCAGGCCAATCATTGCCCTGAAAAATAAACTGCTGGTGGGTTCGGAAGTATCTTTAATTTCCATTTGGCGGATGCAGGTGATTCCAATTGCTGCAGTGGCCATCCAACCCACAATTAATTTAACAACTGAAATTCCAATGGGAAATGATAAGTTAAACAGGAAGAAATCTGCCAGATACTGCAGACCAAGTGCAACGGCATTGACCCGCCAATCCCGAAAAATGAGGATGATCATGGCAGTGATGACGATAATGACAAATGAGACGTTGGATAATATTTCCATTTAACTCACCCACCGCCTAATATCGCAGAAATGAGTAAAACAAGAAGGAGGATCGTCCATAAGATACCGCCTTCGCTTTCCAGGATTGATGAAAACCCTTTTAAGATCCTTGTCAGAAACTGAAATACCAGCCAAAGAAAACGATATAACCAGCCCAGGCGGAAAACTTTCTCTAATATCGGCAGGATTTTGTTGAGGGCTGCCGAGATTTTCCCGGACGATGGAAACTGGAAATATGGGGAGGTCAATCCCAAACGGCGAATGAGGAACACCGCACCCATCACGATAACACCGCTGGCAGCACCCAGCCACCATACACCAAGGGTGAGTGAGCCTGGCCAGCCAACCAATCCCAAACTAATGACAGCCTGGATAATAATGATAAGACCTAATGGGAACACCAGTCTGGCCCAGGATTCAAGCGCACCTGCTTCACCACCGGACTGCATGATGCGATCCAGGTATCCTAAAACCATGATGGCGTGTGCCAGGATGAATAAAATTGTCCAGATTGTGACACCATTGGCAACAAAGCCAACCCATCCACTAGCTGCAGGTGTGAACGGCAAACCGATGATCCCGATCAGACCAAAATAAAGCAGGAAGTTCATCCGCTGAATTCGCGGGAAATAAAGGAATAAAAGGCTCCCCGGTAAGAGTAACGCAGCACCCCATGCCAGGCTGGCCCCTGGCGCGCCGTTGAGAACAGAGGCAGTTGCCATTGAAGCCCAGGTGATGATCCAAAATGGCCGGCCTTCGATTTCGTCCGATGATAACAACCAGCGAACGGCAGCATAAAGCGCGGCTGCTGCCAGCAAACCCATGAAAAAAGGCTTCCAGGGGATCAATTGAGCGGGAAGCACATCGGCTGGAAGGCGAGACAGCAGACTTAAGCTGGCTGCGATAGGTGCCAGGCGGATGATATTCCCAGCGCCACGTCTTAATGCAGGTTCCTGTAGAAAGGGCAGGTTTAGGGGAAAGGCACCTAAGCGTAAGCCGGCAGCCAATAAGAATATGAAACTGGCCCGTTGGGGAATCTGCGTGAGATCAAATGTGCCACCATCACGCCATCCCTGGAGTGTGGCCAACACAAGCAGCAGGATAGATGCGACTCGTACAGCATAAGATTGGATGATGCATTGTAAGGATTGACTGTCATCCTGAAGACGCAGCAGGTAGAGAAGCTCGTAAATATCGACGATGATCCAGGTCATCATCAAGGACAGGCTTGTGCCTGATAAGATCGCCAGCAATCCAAAGGCTGTGATCACCAGGCTGGCAACCCAGGATTGAGACGTCGTTTCATAGCGCGTACGGGCGGCATCAGAGAGAATAACTGCCAGGCAAATCGTGATCAAGCTCAGCAGGTACGGCCAATTATCATAATCCATGATGAGGGAGAATTGCCCAAGCAAGTTCAGGTTGGATGGCTGCCAGGAGAAGATCTCGAAGGATGTTGGCAAACGCAGTCGAAAGAAGAAAATGGCTATCCAGGCAAATACACTGGATATCGCCGCGATCAACCAGCTCGTTCCAAATCTTGGCCGGATCCGGGCAAGGATGAGAATACTCAGGGCTCCCAGCAGGAGCAATCCGATTGGAATGAAAATGATCATGGAAAAATCTTATGCTTCAAACCAGGATCTCACCTTCGTGGCGGTGCAAATAGTGACCCATCCCGGGTTTTCCAAGCCAATTTTCGCCATCGACGATTTTTTGACCCCGCAGGAAGACCATGACCGGGAAGCCTTTGAGATGCCAACCTTCGTAAAGGTTGTAATCCGTGCGATGCTGGGCGACCCCTACCCCGTAATGGACCTCTTTTTCAGGGTCCCAAACAGCAATATCCGCGTCTGCGTCAGGGATCAATGCACCTTTTTGGGGATACAACCCGAAAATTCGGGCCGGATTGGTACAGTGCATCGCAACAAATTGGTTGGGGGTGATCCTGCCGCTTACCACACCTTCTGTCCAAAGGACGGGCATCCGGTCACCCACACCAGGAAGGCCGTTGGGGATTTTTGTGAAGTCATCTTTTCCCAGCTCTTTCCCAGGGATCGCAACCAATTTGCCTTCATATTCAATCGGTTTTGTGCCATCAAAAAAGAACGGGCAGTGATCGGTGGACATGACCTGGATAGTACTGTTTGCGACGCCTTCCCATATCCGCTCATTATCCGCTTCGGAGCGCATTGGCGGGGAACAAATCCACTTTGCGCCATCCTCTCTGCGCAGGTCATTTTCCGTAAAAAATAAGTACTGCGGGCAGGTTTCACCCATCATATTCAGCCCATGATCACGCGCATAAGTCAACTGATCAACCTCGCCGGCAGTGTTCATATGCACGAGGTACAGCGGTGCGTCGCCAGCCTGTGCTGCCAGGGCAGCGGCTCGCAAGGAGGCTTCGACGGTACCCCAGGCTGGCCGTGTTTTAGCATGGAAGAAGGGGTCTTTATTGCCGGCCTGGAGGGCCTCTTCGACCAGGATATCGATTACATCCCCGTTCTCGGCATGTACCAGGGTCAGCAAACCTGCTGATCGGGCAAGGCGCATGACGCGGAAGATCTCACCATCGGATAAGCGCAGCCTCCCGTTATAGGCTGTGAAAACTTTCAGGCTGGTGATTCCCATGTCGGGCAGGCTGAAGATCTCTTTAGCAACTTCCTTATTAAAGCGGGTGATATTCATGTGGAAGCCAAAATCAATCGATGCGTTGGGGTCTGCTTTGGCATGCCAGCGGTTGATATTCTCTTCCAGGGTGCCTTCATCCTGAGGGACGAAATCGATCACCGTGGTGGTGCCGCCAAAGGCCGCTGCTTTACCGCCGGTATAGTGGTCATCGGAAGAGATGGTATTGAACATCGGCAGGTCCAAGTGGACATGCGCGTCAACCCCGCCGGGCAGGATGTATTTGCCTTCAGCATCGACTATTTCTGAATTGGGATAGGTTAAATCCTGCCCAATTAATTTAATTTTCTCCCCCTCGATCAGGATATCCGCCTTAAAACTTTCACTGGCGGTGATCAATATGCCGTTCTTAATGAGGGTAGCCATAAGTCTCGCTCCTTGATATCACAAAGGACTAAAGATTAAAATAATTCTAGCAGATTATATCGAGAAAGGTGAATATGTATATCGGGTTAATATGGGTCTATGATTTCTTGTTATCCATATTTGGAATGTTTGCTATCAAAAATAATGAATCGTTTGACAAATTTATTTTAGATGGTATTATTATGCATGAAGTGAAGTTAGTTTTGGTAAAGGTATGACCGTCCAGACTTGCGGAGGCTGGACTTTTTTTGTTTTTACTGAGCTAACTCCCAAAATTAACATTTTTTAGTAACATACAAAGGAAGTAATACGAATGGCAGAAAAAGAAATTGGAACCGTGAAATGGTTCAATGATGCAAAAGGTTTTGGTTTTATCGCTCGTGAGTCTGGTGACGATGTATTTGTTCATCACACCGCAATCCTGGGTTCAGGATTCAAATCACTGCGCGAAGAACAACAGGTCGAATTCTCCGTGGAACAAGGTCCAAAGGGCCTCCAAGCAAAAGACGTTCAACCCCTGTAGTCCCCTAAGACTGATAAATTAGAAAAATGCCGGTCAGGTTTCCGCAAACTGACCGGTTTTTATTTAAACTATATCTTGTAAGTTTTCAGCGTACTGAACACTTACAACATTATTAGATCACGCTTTACGAAGCTTTTTTACAGCTTTCCCAATAGGGCCAGGATAATGGGGTCAAGGATCGAATCAGGCAAATCCTGCGCTTTATATTCGTTTGCTTTAAGTGCCCGTTCACGCAGGGTATGCCACAGGATCTCACGTTCATCCTGGGATTTGATCACCAGGTCATTGACTGTTTTTGCATCAATGAATTGTTCGCCTGTTGTATAGAAGAATGTGATCCGCTTCCAGTCTCCCGCCGGGATAGGCTTTTCCAATCGCTGGATGGGGCCGATCTGGAGTTTAAAGTACTCTTCGTGGGCTCGCGGGTGGTCCGCTTCACTGCGGAGCAGGTCGCCGCGCCGGGTGAGCTCGTGGCCCAGGATCTCAGCGATATAAGCGATTTGCCAGCGTTCCCCTTCGCCGAAGGACTTGGTCTGGTAAAAAGCGAGATAGTCCACAGAGATGACTTTAGGAGCGCTCTTCAGAGGAATGCGGTACCAGCCAAACAGACGGGCGATATCAAAATCCCGTTGGTTTGGGAGGATGGCGACCAGGATCAATGCGGATTCGGGCAGTGAAGTTGTCATGGAGACCCCTTTGATGATGAGGTGTGATCGGATTTTATCACGGAATTGTAGGGATTAAAAAATCATCTCGCGTTTCTCAAGGAGTTTCCAGATAAACTCATTCTTCTTATATAATTCTTATCGATATTCATTATAGTAATAAAAGCATTTTAATCACATCAGATCAGGGAGAAGTGACTTATGTCTGAAAATAACACCCCAGTCGAAGGGCAAGCTATCCCCTTCAAAGCGGAAACTCAGCAATTATTAAATATTCTCATCCATTCTTTATACACCGAGCGAGAGATCTTTTTGCGAGAATTGATTTCTAACGCATCTGATGCCCTGGCGCGTCTGGCATTTGTGATGCTGACCGAGCGAGAGGTCCTGGACTCCGAAGTGCCGCTTCAGATTCGGATCCACACGGACAAGGAAGCCAATTTATTGGTTATAGAAGACACTGGTCTCGGCATGACACGCCAGGAATTAATCGATAACCTGGGAACGATTGCCCGCTCAGGTGCCAGGGCTTTTGTAGAGGCCTCAAAAAACACTGACCGCAGCCTTGGCGATATTATTGGTCAATTTGGTGTTGGTTTTTACTCTGCTTTTATGGTTGCAGACTCGATTAAGGTTGTGTCCCGGTCCTACGATCCGGATGCAGAATCCGCTGCCTGGATTGCTACCGGGGAGGATACGTACCGACTGGAAGAAGGAGACCGCGAGCAGCGTGGGACAGAAGTGCGCATCACCCTTAAGGATGACGCAAAGGAATTTCTGGATGAATCCCGCTTGCGCCAGGTCATCAAACGCCATTCGGACTTTATCCAATACCCAATCCTGGTCGGTGATTCTGAAGAACCTGTCAACCGCCAGACAGCTTTATGGCGGCTAAGTCCGCGTGAAACTGAAGAAGAGGCGTACAACGAATTCTATAAACAGCTCACCCTGGATTTTTCGGATCCCCTTGTGCATACCCACATGGTAGCTGATGCCCCGGCACAGATGTACGCAGTACTGTATGTTCCGGAAGATCCGCAGCGGCTGGTCTTTTCACCGCGTAAGGAACCCGGGTTGAAACTTTATGCCAAAAAAGTGCTGATCCAGGAGTTCTGCACAGATCTTTTACCGCAGTATCTGAACTTTATCCAGGGCGTGGTGGATTCAGAGGACCTGCCCTTGAACGTCTCCCGTGAGAGCATCCAATCCAACCGGATCATGTCCCTGCTTGAACGCCTGGTGACGGGCAAGGCTTTGGATATGCTTGAGAGTCTCGGTAAGGAGACGCCAGAAAAATACCAAACTTTCTGGGAAACCTACGGCACTCGGATAAAAGAAGGTGTGGCTGTTGAACAGGATTCCCCTGACAAGTTATTCCCCCTGCTGAGATTCCATACCAGCAATGATCTTTCTGGTTGGGTTTCGCTGGAGGATTACATTGAGCAGGCAGGATCAGAACAAAAACAAATTTATTACTTCCTGGGCGATGACCCCAGCGCTGTCCGCTTCAGCCCCCACATGGATGCCTTTCGCAAAGCTGATATCGATGTGCTGCTGATGACGGATACCGTCGATCCCTTCATGCTGCTTCAGCTGAAGGAATTCAATGAACATTCCCTGGTCAACATTGCTGATGCAGACCTGCCGGATACCGAAACTTCGGAACCGGGGGAGGAGGATGTTGAAGCCCTGGATCAGGCTGTTGTGACAGATTTGGTGACGAAATTCAAGGCGATATTGGAGGAAAAGGTGAGTGATGTCCGGACCACCAATCGCTTATCCGATTCACCAGCCCGCCTGGTGGATCCGGAAGGTGCACCGGACCAATCCGTCCAGCGGGTTTACCAGATGATGGATAAGAAATTTGAGCTGCCGAAGAAAGTACTTGAGCTCAACCCTAAACACCCGATCATCAAAGGGATGGCCGACCTAGACCAGGAGGACCCAAGGTTCAATTTACTTGCAGAACAGGTATTTGAGAATACGCTGTTGGTCGAGGGTTTACATCCAGATCCGGTCAGTATGGTTGGACGAATCCAGGAACTGATGATCGATGTTGTGAAGAGCGGTCAAAACTCAAACGGGGATTAATCCATCCACTGGACGATGGTGCTTTCACCCTGTCCGACGCCTACGCAGAGGGTTGCCAGACCGTAAAAAGGTTTATGAGCATTCTTTGCTCTTCGGCGCATTTCGTATAACAATGTCGTCATGATCCGGGCGCCGGAGCAGCCCAACGGGTGTCCTAAAGCAACCGCACCGCCGTTGACATTCGAGATCTCATGCTCAAGCCCCAGACCATCCATGGCGGCTAGCGCCTGGACAGCAAACGCCTCATTAAGTTCAACGAGTTGAATGTCTTTCACTTCCAGCCCTGCCCGCTGCAGGGCTTTTTCTGTGGCAGGGATGGGACCCAGACCCATTGTGCGGGGGGGAACGCCGGCAGACGCCATGCTTACAATCCGTGCCATGGGCTTGAGCCCCAGCGCCCTGGCTTTTTCTTCGCTCATCACCAATAAGGCGGCTGCGCCGTCATTAAGGCCGGAGCTGTTCCCGGCGGTGACAGTACCGTTTTCTTTAAATGCAGGCCGCAGCCGGCTGAGGGCTTCAATTGTCGTATCCCTGCGAGGGCGTTCATCTGTATCAAAAATGATGGGCTCACCTTTGCGCTGTTTCACAGGGATGGGTAGAATTTCCTGCTCGAATTTTCCTGAATCAATGGCTGCAACTGCCCTTTGGTGGCTGACGAGGGCAAACTGATCTTGACTTTCTCGTGTGATACCCGTCATCTCAGCGATGTTCTCAGCGGTGATCCCCAGGGGATCTGTACCGTACAATTCCTCCATCCGTGGATTGACGAAACGCCAGCCCAGGGTGGTGTCATAAGCGGTGAGGTTTCCAACGGGTCGACTGGATTTGGGCATGGCATATGGGGCGCGGCTCATACTTTCAACACCGCCCGCGATGAAAACATCACCATCTCCTGCACGAATTGAACGCGCTGCAGTATTGATAGCTGTTAGTCCTGACGCACACAAACGGTTGATCGTAACCCCAGGGACATTCACAGACAGTCCTGCCAATAAGGCGGCCATCCGGGCGATGTTGCGGTTGTCCTCCCCCGCCTGGTTTGCACAGCCAAGATAAACCTCTTCGATCAAGGACGGGTTGAGATCATTTCTCTCTGCAATTGCTTTGATGACCAACGCTGCCAGGTCATCCGGACGAACGGAAGATAATGCGCCTCCCAGGTTGCCAATCGGGCTTCGGATAGCATCAACAATCACAGCTTCGGGCATAAATTTCTCCTGTTTTTATCAAAGTGATTAGATTCTACCACTATGAATTCAAGTTGTTCTTTCTTACAGCTTGATTCATTGAACAAAGAGCGTATGAGATTTTTACATTTGAGAGAAAATCTCAGATTACAATTAGGTTGCAGTCATTGAATTGGCTTGTTCCAATCAATTTCGAGAAGGTAATGTACCATCAGGAGAGATTCTGCTCATGAGCAAGGATTTTGCAAACAAGTGTGGCCAATTGATCGATCTACACCAGAAAGCAAGGCGTATTCACCCAGCTTTAGATGGTTTATATCCAATTGCGATAGTTCAGGATGAGCGCTTTTATGTCTATGACATTGATCAAGAAGAAAGGCAATACACCTTCCGAAAAGATCTGCCTTTGCTGATGCCAATTCCTCAGGGAATTCGGGCAGCTTTTCCCCTTGATGATTATGGCGGAAGAATGGCCTGTGTTGTAACCCCCAACGTTTTTGAGACGCCTGAAGGGTATGTGACTATCCTGCATGAATTTGTACACTGCTACCAGTTTGAGACATGCGAACAGGAGATGAAAATGTCATTGGATGTTGCCCGCAAAGCCCAGGAGGTTGGGGATTTTATGTGGGAGATTGAACACCCCTTTCCCTACCAGGCACTGGATTTCATCCGCCCTTACCAGAAGTTCCTCTCAGCAGCTTTAGAAAATTCAATGGAAGATGTTCGGCATACCAGGCAGGAGTTGAAGAATTACCTTGGTCTGCATGATTTTGAATACATGGTCTGGCAGGAGTGGAAGGAAGGTTTTGCCCGGTGGATTGAGAACAGGGTTAATCAAAAGTTAGGTATGCAAGACAACAGAAAGGGTTTGGAACAGCCTTACAGCCGTGTTTTATTTTATGCTGGCGGAGAAGTTTATATCAACTTCCTGGCATTGCAGGATGAATCAATAGCATCAGATTTAAGTTTGCTGTTCCAAACCATGCTTTCCATCGTATAAGTGTTGAAAAATTTTGAATGATTAACCTCACAGTAGAATCATGACACGCTCAGCAGTTCTCTTGTCTCCATTATGGGGTTTTAGAGTATACTATTATCGCAAAGTCCTGAAAGTACTCACCAATACAATATCCAGGACATTTCTATCGTTAACCTATTAAGGAGGTTCGTTAATGCCCGCAAAGGGATATATCGAAGTCAATGAGCTGTTTTGCAAGGCTTGCGAAATATGCGTAACGGATTGCCCATTCGATGTACTGGCTTTGGATATGGAGCGTTTAACGCCCAAAGGCTACCATCCGGCGTATATGGTCAATCCGGATGCCTGCACAGGCTGCGGTATTTGTGCAACGGTTTGCCCGGACGCAGCCATCACCGTTTATCGTTATGACAGAAAGAAGGCGGAGGCGTAGCATGGCGAAAGAACTGATCAAAGGGAATACCGCGGTTGCTGAAGCCGCCTTGCGCGCTGGACTTGAAGCCTATTTTGGCTATCCCATCACCCCCCAGACCGAATTACTGGAGCACCTCTCAGCTCGAATGCCTGAATTGGGACGCCCGTTCGTCCAGGCGGAAAGTGAGCTCGGCGCTATCAATATGGTCTATGGTGCAGCCTGCACCGGCAAGCGTGTGATGACCTCTTCCTCCAGCCCGGGCGTCAGCCTGATGATGGAAGGCCTTTCTTATATTGCAGGCACAGAAATACCAGCGGTGCTTGTGGATGTGGTGCGCGGCGGTCCGGGATTAGGGAATATTGCCCCGGCACAGGGTGACTACAACCAGATCGTCCACGGTGGTGGTCATGGTGATTACCACATGATTGTGCTTGCTCCCGCCAGCGTACAGGAAGCGGTGGATATGACAGGCTTGGCGTTTGACCTGGCTGAAAAATATCGTTATATTGTCACAATTTTGTTGGATGGCAGCATTGGCCAGATGATGGAACCTGCGGAGCTACCTCCCATGCAGCCCCTGAAAACGGATGTCCCCGATTGGGCAGTGCGTGGGACGAATGGCGGCGAAAAACGTGTGCTGACCTCCATCAACCTTGACCCACCCGCGCAGGAAGTAATGAATCTGCGGTTGATGAAACGCTGGCAGGAAATTGAGCAAAACGAAGTGCGGTACAAGGAATATTTCCTGGATGATGCCGAATACGTGGTGGTTGGTTTCGGCACGGCTGGCCGGATCGCCTTATCCGCTGTACGGGCTGCCCGTGAAAAAGGAATCAAAGTCGGTCTCTTGCGACCGATCACCGTTGCTCCGTTCCCGAAGGACATCCTGGAGGAACTGACCGGGAAGGTCAAGGCTTTCCTGGTGGTTGAAATGAATTCAGGGATGATGCTGGAAGATGTGCGCCTGGTGGTGCGCGGCCGGAAACCGGTGGAGTTCTTCGGCAGGATGGGCGGTGTAGTGCCGTTCCCGGATGAGATCCTGACCGAGATCAACCAACTGGTTGAAGGTCTCCTCACCACGGAAGGTCACCCACGGGACCGCTGGCTGGCACGACTGGAAAAGACAATAGGGTAGAGGAGAGAATCATGGTACTAACAGATACCCCTGCAAAACTTGTATATGAACGGCCTGAAGCCCTCGGAACGACAGTAACGCATTACTGTCCCGGATGCACCCATGGGGTAGCACACCGGCTGGTGGCTGAGGTCTTAGAAGAAATGAGTGAGGTCGGCAACACCATCGGCGTTGCATCGGTAGGATGCTCCGTCTTTGCCTATAATTATTTTGATTTTGACTTTGTTGAAGCTGCACATGGACGAGCCCCTGCGATGGCTACAGGTATTAAACGTGTTTTACCTGACAAAACTGTTTTTACTTACCAGGGTGATGGTGACCTAGCTTCGATCGGCATGGGTGAAATTGTCGGGGCGGCATCACGCGGCGAGCTGATTACCGTTGTTTTCATCAACAATGCCAACTATGGTATGACTGGCGGACAGATGGCACCGACCACGCTCCCCGGCCAGAAGACGACCTCTTCACCAACCGGACGTGATGTGAAACGCCAGGGCTACCCCATCCAAACTGCGGAACTGCTTTCAACCCTGGAAGGTTCGGCTTATATTGTGCGGCGCAGCTTGCATAATTCCCGGGAAATCCGACGTGCTAAAAAAGCCATCAGGACGGCGTTTGAGGTTCAGAAAAAGGGCCTGGGATTTGCACTGGTGGAACTGCTCTCGACCTGCCCCACGAACTGGCATCTGACGCCTGTTGAAGCGCGGGACTGGATCGAAGAACGTATGATGCCGGTATTTCCTTTAGGTGATTACAAGATTTCATCCGCAGTCGCGGATCTCAAGGTTTAAGGAGGGTTAGAATGCAAAAAGAAGTCATTATTTCAGGCTTTGGCGGGCAGGGTGTGCTCTTTATTGGCAAGCTCTTAGCCTACACCGGGTTAGATGAAGATAAAGAAGTCACCTGGATACCATCCTATGGTCCGGAAATGCGGGGCGGAACGGCAAACTGCACCGTCGTTGTTTCGGATGAAGAAATTGGTTCGCCCTTTGTAAAAAATCCAACAGCAGTGATCGCTATGAACCTGCCTTCCTTGGATAAATACGAGGATATGGTCAAACCAGGTGGTGTGCTGGTGGTCAATGCATCCATGGTAAACCGGTCAGTCAAGCGGGATGACATTAAGGTAGTGAGCATCCCGGCCAATGATATTGCGGAAGAACTGGGCAGTACCCGGTCTGCGAACATGGTCATGCTGGGTGCCTTGCTGGGCAATCTGGAACTTTTATCCCTAGATGCGGTTGAGAAAGCCCTTGAAAAGCATATGCCACAAAGGCAGCAGAAGTTCCTTGAAGGCAACAAGCAAGCCTTGCGAAGAGGTGCAGCGTATGAAGTGAGCGAACCCGTCATGGCTTGATATCGATACTTACACAGGTTTCCAAATCCCGAGGTGATATACCCCGGGATTTTTAATTTGGCAGCAGATTAACCAAAGTTTGGAAGAGTCAAGACTTATTTTTCGGTAAAATTTTCTGAGCATCTACAGAGTGCTCAAGTTGACAAAAAATCAAGAATTTATATATAATAGTACTCATTATATAGCGTTCTTTATATATTATTGTTTTCCGCACCATCGATGACTTCACTTCCTGGATAACATAATAAATTACATTGTTTGTATCTTTATTCCAAAAGGGGGTTCCCTTTTTTATTTTTTAAGGGGTGTTCATTTATCTTAGGAGAGAGGTGTAATAGGTGAAGAAACAGGTAATCCATCTTATCGTACTTTTATCCGTAGTTTTTTCAATTTCCGCAAATTCCCTTCCCCACCCTTCCAGACAATTTACAGACGATATTTATTATTTAACTTTGGGTCAGACATATTTTGATTCGTTTTATCCAAATGATCGCACTTATGAAATTGATCTGCAAATGGATGATTGGTCTTCTTTTGATTCTCGTACAGTCTCAATCCGTCTCAATTTGCATCTGGATGATTCCGATAGCTGTTATTACAGCGGTTTTCTTACAGCTGTAGATGCTTATGATAATTGGATCCAAGAATATGTGGATGGTGAAGCCGATGGGGGTTGGACGGATTGGTTAGAAGTATACGTATCAATAGATGTTGATCAGATTGATTTTGACATTTCGCATTATTGTTATGATGAAATTCCAGGTTGGTTCGAGATTGAAATCCTTGTTGAAGGGGAGGCACCGGTCACACTTAGTCCGATCATTGATTTATGGGCAGATGAACAGACGATTTCCCAGGGGAGCTGTACGTACATTAACTGGGATGTAACATATGCTTCAGAAGTTTATTTTGAAAGTTCATGGGTCAGTGATTACGGCTACCAAAATGTGTGCCCGAACTACACAACGGATTATGTTTTAGATGTGCTGGGGGATGATGGGTATTGGTATTCAAGGACACTCACAATTTACGTTGAGGAGGACCCTCAACCCCCGCCTGAGGTTAATTTTTGGGCGAATGACACCTTTCTGGAATTTGGGGAATGCACGACAATTTACTGGGAAGTTTATAACGCTTCGGAAGTATATTTTGAGGGTGAGTGGGTTTACGATAGCGGTGTCAATGATGTCTGTCCGGAAAGCACAACCGAATATATTTTGGATGTGCTTGGTGATGATGGCTATTGGTATTCAGAGTTCCTGACAATCACTCTTGAGGAAGTAGATATAGATCCACCAGACATCATTTTTAATGCGGATTCTTATGACCTATCCACTGGTGATTGTACTGAAATTTATTGGGAAGCCATAAACGCAGCGGAAGTCTATTTTAATGGAGAATGGGTGAATTATTACGGTAATGAGATCGTTTGCCCCGAAGTGACAACTGAATTTATCCTGGATGTGCTTGGTGATGATGGGTACTGGTATGCAAGCTCATTCATCATTTATGTTGAAGAAGAGATCATTCCGCCTCCGAACATCTCCTTGTATGCCGATGCTTATGATATTTTTGAGGGGGATTGCACCACGATCTATTGGGAAGTCCGGGATGCTGAGAAGGTGTATTTTGACGGGGATTTGGTTGGCAATTCTGACAGCCTGGTGGTTTGCCCTGAAACAACCATAGAATACGCACTGGAAGTCAGGGGGATTGATGGCGAGACATATTTGGAAACGATCACTATTAATGTTGATGAGTCGCCTGTGCTGGAGCCGGACATTGAATTTTGGGCGGACGATTATCAGATCACTGAAGGTGAATGCACCACGATCTATTGGGATGTGGTTGATGCAGAAAGAGTTTATGTTGATGGTGAACGAAAAGATTTTAAAGACTCTCAAGTCGTTTGCCCCGAAACAACGACGGATTATCGGTTGGAAGCTTACGATGCAAATGGTAATGGATTGGCTTCTACAATCACTATTGCTGTGGTGGAACTCAGCTGCCGAAGGCAGGGCGGCTTCATCTTGATTGTGACGGATTCGGAACTGCTGAATCGATCTACCGGCAATAACACAACTTGGAAAGATGTAAAGGTGGCATTAGAGGATTATTACGATTCTTCTGCAGATCAATGCATGGGGAAGGCGATATTCTTAGATATTGCCCAGTTGAAGAAAGATACCAATCCCACTTATAAATTCATTGACAAGCAAATTGAAGATTTCATCAAGGATATGCAGGTTGATCTTCCTGCAGCTGTCGCAATCATCGGTGGACCGAATGTGATCCCCCATGAACCGCCGGCTGAACTCGATCCATTCCACGGTGTTTCCGATGATATTTATGCAGATTTTGATCATGACAAACTACATTCTCCGGATACGGTGATCACACGCTTGCCCGATGGCGGGTCAAAAGATGTGCTGATCAATTACATCAATGCTCTACTAGGTGGGAGAACACCATCGGGCGGGGCTCTGCTGGTCACAGACCTGAAAAACTCGGCTCATAAACTGAATTATGCCCAGAGGTCAGCTTCTATTACGGAAACAGCGAGTTTTTCAGATGATCGGTTCCTGGAAGATTATATAGCATTGCAAAAACCTGGGGATATCACGAATTTACTGACCCCGCCCCAGGTCAGCCAGTACCGGACGTTTGGCACGGAGTATGAAGATCTGCTTCGGGTGGATGACCTGGCCAATGCTGATCCCGCTATTGCCACACAGATGAACAGCTCCCAAGCCGCCTCAGGGGTAAGAGGTCAACTGGATAATAGTTTGATCGTTTTCGGTGATTTTGCCATCTCCAATGACCTTGGCTACTACCTTTCAAATGTCTCAACCCAAGAGGCTTCACCGACCTTGTACAGCCCCTTTAGTTACGCCGATGCTGCTTATTTCCCTGAAGGGGCGCAGGTGTTTTCGCTGACCGCTAAAAGTGCGCTCCTGGATGATCCCGGTAAAAATGGGAATATCATCCCAATTGCTGCATTGAATGCCGGCGTGCAATATTTCATTGGACGAACCGATCAACTTCCAACGTATGCAGAAAAGAAGTTTGAGCTGGATGACCGTTCTTACTGGGATCTGGATCTGACCCAATCTGCCGGCAGGTTCGCAGCGGAGTTCTTCCGAACCACTTCAGACGATCCGGCGACCAGCTTCTGGGATGCCAAACAACTTATGTATGCAGAGAATGATCCATCAGGACGGTACTTTCTTTATTTAGGATTGCCTGAACGGAATGATGGTGCCTTTGGAATCTACAAGCTTGTTGTCCGACTGCCGCACCCCAAGGGTTCAACAGTATCAATACCCCCTCAGCCAACCGGCTGTCCTTCTGGTGATTTTGATGATTGTGATGGCGATACAATCCCTGACGAAATGGAGTATCGCCTGGCAAGTACTTACGTTCCGTACCTGATCCCTGATGAGGATGAAAATCAACTCCCCATCTACCACTCGGAAGGGCAAGACCCCTTCGCTGTATTTTGGCAGGTCAGTCCTGCGAATGTAGATGGTAAGGAAGGTGCCTGGATTACTTATGTATTCAGCTATACCAGCGATGGCGGGACGCATGACTTTGATGTTGATTTCCCGGATTGTGCCAAGTGTTTTGCAGGGACGGTGATCGATTACTGTGAATGTGACCCCTGGCCACCCTGGACAAAGGATGCATTGTGCTGTTTATCAAAAGTTATCACCTTTCCAGCTGGTGTGACGGTTGCTCTGACCCAAACTGGGAACGCATGCACGGCAATTGAGATTGGGATTGACCAGCTCTCTGATTTTGGTGTGAATTATAACGTTTCACAATGGCTTTCTTTCCATCCTGGTGATAATGAAGCATTCAGGGTGTTTGTGGTAAAGAATAATGGGACCTGGTCATTGACTCACGTTAACTGGAAGCGCCATCATGAAGGATTTGATTATGAAAGCCACCTTCAAACCGTGGCGGAAGCCAAAGCTGACGGGCTGGAATTCTTTGAACATTCCCATCCCTTGTTGTATGTCTCAGAGGATAAACATGCCATGTACCCCACCCATGAGTATTGCGAGGGGTATGAGATGAATATTAAAGAATACTGCAAGATCAGTTTCGAACACTGCTCCGGGCATCCGGTTTACACTCGTGAGAATCCTATCCGGACGCTCATTCTGGATGATCTAAATGTTGGTGAAGCAGATGCCCATCTTTTCGAGGATATGGGGCCGGTCTTCCCCGGTGAGAATGTTTGGGCAAAGGGGGAAAAGGATTATTTCTGCGGCAGTTTGGATGCTGCTCCAGGACTGGCGGAACCTGGCCCCTGCGGCGGGCCGATGGGCAAGCTGTGGTACATCACGCCTAGTTGGCAGATTGAATTTTGATACAGGAGAGAAATGATGAAATGTAAAAGTTGCAGCGAAGAAAATCAGCCTGGTCTCAAGTTTTGTGAGAACTGCGGCGAACCTCTTGAATTGACGAGCGAACTTCCAGAAAAACCCTCAATTCCTCAAGATGTCATCTGTAAGAATTGTGGTGTTGAAAACCGGGAGGGGGTGAAGTTCTGTGAGGAATGTGGTACGCCTTTGGTGTTACTTGAAGAAGAAAGAAAAGAAATCCCAGATCAGGTTACGGAAGAATCAATTCCTGAAATTCAGACTGTGGAAGAGGTCATTCCCAATACACATCAGGAGGATGAAAAGCCAGTAAAACCGATTCCAAAAATACCAGAAACTGTTACTTGTGGAAATTGTGGACATAAAAATCCGAAAAGTGTCATATTTTGTGAAGAATGTGGGGAATCTCTGCTGATACCAACGGAAAGAAAGACTAAAGCCCCAGGCAAGCGGTTGAAGACCTGTCCGGAGTGCGGTGCTGATAATAATAGAAAAGCTAAGTTGTGTGTCGGATGCGGTTATTCGTTCACCCCTGTCAAGAAGGAAAAGCAGGTTAAGAAAGCAGAAAATGAGAAAATGGAACGGGCGCCTAAGGTTGGGGTGGAAAAACGTAGAAAGCTGGAAATCCCCAAGCTGTCAACTCGCTCAACAATGTGGATACTGGTTGGCATCGCTGTGCTCGCAGCCGGTTATTTTGTGATAAGCTCCATGGTCGTGAAATTGACCCGCTACGAAGCCCAGCAGTTATCTAATTCTGTTGTCTATTCCACCTATCCAGAGTTTGAAGGTGTCAAACCTTATGTTGAACACACCAAGGAAGGCCGCCAGCGGTTAAGCACATTTTCCTATTCAAAGAATGTGACCGGTACGATTGAGGGGGGTGTGGAGGTGGAATTTACAAGATATATTGTGATCAGAGTCAATCGCTCAAAAGGTGATTTCGAAATATTAAGTGCATACTGAGTCTGAGGAGGACTGATGGAATGTCCAAATTGTGGTGAGAAAATTCCTGAGGGGAAGAAATTTTGTGGTTTCTGTGGTGTAAAACTTAAGGCACCTTCTTCAAAGGAAAATGATGCGAGGCCCAAACCAGTAATAACAGAGCAAGATAATCAAGAACCTGTTGCCCCTGAACCAGATAAGCATACGCCAGCTGCTCCACTTAAAAAGCGCTCCCATTCTAAGCGTAAATGGTTGCTTTGGGCAATCCCAATCTTTTTTATTGTGATTGGCATGGCATTGGCCGTCTTATTTAATTGGATACCAAGACAAGGGATTTGGGGTTTGTTCCCAAAAGCTCAGACTCCGGTGGAAAAGACAGTAGTTGAGGAAGGGTTGAGCATCAATGTCGCTGGTGAATGGGTGGGCGAAATCGGAAATGAGGATTGGTCAGCAACCATCGAAATTGCGATTGATGAATACTGTGAAATTGGATCGATCTGCGGCACATACCGGTTGTTGGATTATGAATCTCGAGGAAAATTGGAGTTGGTTGAGGTATTAGGGTTTGGGTACCGATTTCTTGAACATCCTATTGAAGAGGAAAACGTCTCAGGGCCGGGATATCAGACCATGAATTTAACCACATTTGAAGATCAGAAACTCAACTGGTCGTTTAGGCAAGAACTTCCAAGTGGTGATATTTCGATTGCTTCAGGGATTTTGGAGCATAAGTAAGCGAAAAAACTATTTCGATGAAATGCTGCTGTAAAAACTCAGCAAAATATAAACTTGGGAAGGCAATTCCATGAAATGTCCAAATTGCATTAATGATATTCCTGAAAATAAAAAATTCTGTGGGTTCTGCGGTGCAAGATTGGAGAGGATGAAAGCCGAAAAAATCGAAAAAGTGGAGTATTTGGGTGAGGAAAAATCAGCAGTGGAGTGTAAAGGACAGGAAATTGCTTCTCCCTTGAAATCCACCATTCAAGATAAGCTGCAGCCCCCAGTCGCGAGTGAAACGAAAGAGATCGGAATAGAAGCTGGGACAAAAAAGCCGAAAAAGAAACGCCGCTTGCTTGAGATCATCTTGCCTCTGGTTTTTGTTTCAGCTGTTGTTATTGCCGTCTTATTATGGATCAGGCAAACCAACCTGCACCTGGCATCTCTGAATCAACAACCTGAGCCAACCCGGCAAACCATTGAAGTATTAGCCTACTGTCAAGATTCATTAGGGAGTGAGGTCAATTATGTTGAACCCATCAATCAGGACCAGGATGTTATCTTGAAATATGGCTGGTTGGCTGTCACGGAAGAACAGATCGGAGCTTATATTAATGGCTCAGAGCATGCTGTTTTTCTTGATGATGTACTGGTCTCAGGTTTCGAAATGGATCCGATTGCAGAATACTCGGGTCCATGGCCTGAAGGTTGGATAGAAGATGAAGCTGGCTATATTGTTCAATGGAAGAAGAATATCGGGTTGTTAGAACCCGGGTCGCATTATGTAACTTATACCCGCATGATCACAAGCGAGATATTTGATGGATTTGATACATATTTGGCAGGGGATGAGTGGACATCGGGCTGTGAAATTATTATTGAATGAGATGATGTTGATTGATCCCGAATCTAAATACCAACCCTTCTGATCGAGACTTTTGTCTATCAACTGATTAAGGGGATTTCTTAGAGCTTGTTCTTGAACTGGATAAGCTTTTTTCTGTTTTAGTGTAAGTAATCGGACGTAACTTAGTCGTTCCTATTACCTGAGAAAAAGTATGTTGAGTTCTTCAGAGCGTAAAATTTAGTTCTGGAGTAGAATTCGATTGAGAAATTTCTAACTGACTGGAAGGTGTTATGAAAATCCGTATGTCCTCGCCTGACCTGAATGATGCTGACCGAGAGGCTGTCTACCAGGTCGTTCAAACACCCAATCTGAGCATGGGGCCAAAGATCGATGCTTTTGAACAGGCTTTTTGTGACCTGACCGGCGCGAAGCACGCCATCGGGGTTAATTCCGGGACTGCCGGGCTGCACTTATGCGTCCGTGCGGCGGATATTGGGGTGGGTGACCTGGTGATCACAACGCCTTTCTCATTTGTGGCATCGACCAATGTGATCCTGTTTGAAAAAGCAGTGCCCGTCTTTGTTGATGTGGACCCGGCTACGGGGAACATGAATACTGAACTTCTTGAGCAAGTTGTGGAAGATCTTTCTTTTGGCGGTGAAGCAGCACGGCGCTGGCTGCCCCGAGATCTGCCGGCAGTTAACCGCAGCGGGTTGAATTCCGTCAAAGCGATATTGCCAATTGACGTTTTTGGCCAGCCTGCGGATTACGACCCTATCAACAAGATCGCGAGCCAGTATGGCTTGACGGTCATTGAAGATTCCTGTGAGGCATTGGGTGGCGAATATAAGGGTAAGGTAGCCGGCACCCTGGGCGATTACGGCGTGTTTGCATTTTATCCCAACAAACAGATCACAACTGGTGAAGGCGGGATGATCGTCACGAATGATGATGGCGCGGCTGATTTCATGCGTGCGCTGCGCAACCAGGGGCGCGCCCCGGGAGACACCTGGCTTCAGCATACCCATCTCGGTTACAACTACCGGTTGGATGAGATGAGCGCAGCATTGGGGCTATCGCAGATGGGCAGGCTGGATGAGCTGTTACAAAAGCGAGCGCAGGTGGCACGCTGGTATGACACTTATCTGGCAGAGATCGAAGAAGTGACCCCACCCCAGATTGTCCCCAACACCACCGCGGTCAGCTGGTTCGTATATGTGATCAAGGTTGCCAAATCTGTTGACCGTGACCGTTTGGCACTTCTCCTTCAAGAAAAGGAGGTTCCGGTTCGACCTTATTTTGCCCCAATCCACCTCCAACCCTATATGGTTGAAATGTTTGGCTACCAACAAGGTGACTACCCGGTCACTGAGGATTTAGGCAATCGCAGCCTGGCGCTGCCATTTTCCGGGTCTATGACTGAAGAAGAAGTAGTGACTGTTTGCCAGGGGATTGCTGAATCGATCATCGCGGCTGAAAAATCGATTTAACATTTATTTTTGATTATGGAAAACGAATTCCTTCCACCCAGGCGTAAGGGTTTGATTATCCAGGGGGTGATTTCATTCCTTATGATCATTTCCAGCGGCTATTTTTTCTTCATGGCTATCCGGGATCCATCAGGTGTGCGGTTTTTGCTGTATATGTTGATCGCCCTGGTATTTTTTGCACCCCTGCCATTTTTACTGTACCGCCTGTATGCCTTACTCAATGCGGTTTATATCCTGCGCCGGGATGGCTTGTTGATCCGCTGGGGGCTGCGGCGTGAGGATATACCGATTGTCCAGATTGATTGGATCCGCCCGGCTGCCGAGCTGGGGTTTCGATTTCCATTACCATGGCTGAGGTTTTCGGGGAGTATCCTCGGCAGAAGGCGAATTGTTGAATTGGGACAGGTAGAGTTTCTGGCCTCAGATATCCGTCACATGGTGCTTGTGGCGACACCTGAAAAGGTCTATGCAATTTCACCGCGGCAGAACAGCCAATTTATGCGGGTTTTCAGGGAGATCAATGAGTTGGGAAGCCTGGCACCGCTTCAGGCGAAATCTGATAACCCAACCCTGTTGATCAGCAGGATTTGGGACAACCCGATTGCTCGCTGGTTGATCCTGGTAAGTTTTGGAGTAGGGCTTATCCTTTTAGGTGTGACTGCATTTTCAATCCCCGGTTTAGACAGCATTGAATGGGTAGTTCTAGGTGCATCCGCCCCGGCAGAGCGGTTATTGTTACTGCCTGTTTTGGACGGCTTGATCTGGCTGGTCAACCTTCTAGTAGGCATATTCTTATTCCGAAGGGGAGCGCAATTTCGAATAGCTGCTTATTTACTGTGGGGCAGTGGAGGGCTCGCGGGAATCCTGCTGCTGGTTGCGAGCATTCTTCTCATCTTTTAATTGTTCATTATGATTAAATTTCTGATTGGTTTGATAGTCAGTATCATTATTGCTTATTTGGCGTTCAGAGTGCGTGCACTGAATGGTAGCGGTGGGATTGCAGCCGGTATCCTGGGCACGATCGTGTTTGGCCTCAGGGGTACGGGATGGGCGCTGGTTTTGCTGACTTTTTTTATTTCTTCCAGTTTGCTTTCCAGGCTGTTTAAATCCGACAAGAAACAGTTTGATCAGCTATTTGAAAAAGGATCGCGTCGTGATAGCTGGCAGGTTGCTGCTAACGGCGGAGTGGCTGGTGTTCTGACATTGTTGTTTGGTGTTCTTTTTAAAATTTTCCCAAACACAGCATTGCTGGATGTGCTGTGGCTGGGATTTGCCGCCAGCCTGGCAGGTGCGAATGCTGATACCTGGGGCACGGAAATTGGTGTGCTTAACCGCGTACAACCGGTGTTACTAACCACATTAAAACGCGTTCCCAAAGGGACCTCAGGCGGCGTGAGTTGGGTGGGCACGCTGGCAGCCCTGTCAGGGGCGGCACTGGTAGGTGGGGTTTCAGTGCTTGTGGATTATTTGGGGTGGGCACCTGCAAACGCCATTTCATTGGGTGTACAGTTCTTAATCATCACGATTGGGGGATTTGTGGGAGCGCTGGTGGATTCTCTATTGGGGGCAACAGCGCAGTGCATTTATTACTGTCCAACATGTAAAAAGGAGACCGAAAAACACCCCACTCATATATGTGGAACATCAACAACCTTGATGCGTGGGGTTCGATGGTTGAATAATGATTGGGTGAATGGATTTTGCACAATGAGTGCGGGTATTCTGGGCATTGTATTGGGGATAGTTTTGGGGAAATTCTAGTTCGCCAGTTAAAAAAATTTGATCATTGAAGTTGATCTCAAAAAATACAGCTTATTCTGCTAATTTTCAATAAGGGGCAAACACTGTCCACCCCTCGGTGGCTTCGCACAGGTTTGCCCCAAAAAAATTCATGCTATGAGTAGGTCACATGTGGTTGCGCAGGAATCTATGTGATATCTTCGTTTTGTCAGGTTGGAAACCTGACATACTTTTCAGTTCTTCTCTAGATAGACTGGCTGTCTATTGCTTTTCGGCGGGAGAAAATTGCAACAATGATCAAAATCCAGGCCGCCACAGAAATGATCTGGATTACGATACCAGCGATCATTGAGATCGTACTGATGCTGGCAGAAGACATATTTGCATTGTTGTGAAGATACAATGGCAGTAATGAATTTGCGGTAGATAACAGGATATTGATTAAAAAGATCACGAAGGCTCTCAACGCAAGAAGTGATGCTTTCGGATGCTGCTTCCAGGTGACAATTGCCAGGATTAATCCGATCAACCACACAATCATCAAAGGAATGTAAAATGCCAGTTGCGTAAAGAAGACTCGAACATATTCACCTATCGGCATAATCCAACTCCATTGTAGTTTTTGAGTTTTGGTTATCATTTCAATTCTATAATAAAAGAGTGTGAATTGTAAACATTGAATTGTGCTGGACACTGTACAAGCCCAATTGACACTGATACATACTAAACCTATAATTGATTCAATATTGGGGAACATCGTATTATTACTGGTTTTCCCGGAGGATGGAAAACCGAGAAAAACCAAAGGCGACCAATGGGTAACATACCTATAAAGCGACAGCCTTTATTTAGATATTTTGAGAAAGCCAGTATTTACATTTTCCTGGTTCTGGTATTCACACTGGGTTTGGTAAGTGGGATCGGATCTACTTCAGAAACTGCTTTACTCAGAGAGGATCCAGACGTAGCCGCTTATGCTCATGCTATGCCTGGCAGAGGTTGGGTTCCTCTAACAGTGTATTATTCATCATTCGGATCAACCAGTGCCTCTGGGCAGATTGTGAAGTATGAATGGGATCTGGACGGCAACGGCCATTTTGATACCGTCATCACTACCCAAGGTGGTTATGCTCAGTACACTTATTCCAAGCCAGGGATTTACACGATACATCTACGGGTAACCGACATTCAGGGCAGGCAAGCCACGGATTCGGTTGTGGTGGAAATCCTGCACCCAACCGACAGCAGTGTGAATTACTGGCAGGTTTTCGATGATTCCGCTGTTCGTAAAGTGACCTTTGAACTCACACAAGAAAACTGGGATAAAATGTGGGAGGATATCGAATCCAAAGTCACTGTTCCTGCTGATGTTCTGCTTTTTGGTAAACGGATAACAAATGTTGGGCTGCGAATGCGGGGACAATTCTCATTACGAGAGGCTGGCCAGAAAAAGCCCTGGAAAATTGACACAGATTATTTTATTGAGGGACAGGAATATCAAAACCTGAAACAATTGCTTTTTATTAATAACTTTGGGGATATGACATTGGTCAGAGAAAAATTAGCCTATGAGATGATGGCGTTTGCCGGATTGCCGGCCAGTTTTACCTGTTATACCCAGGTTTGGGTGGAGATCACCGATGACACTCTGCCCCCAGAATTCTGGGGTGTATATACGATGATCGAGCGAGTGGATCGTAAATTTCTGGCTAACCGGTTTGGTCAAGATGCAAAGTCGGGCAATCTATATAAAGCCAGCCATGCCCAAAGAGGGCCTATGGACTTGATTTATTATGGTGATTCTATTGAAGATTTCCCGATCCAAAATGGGCAGGTGGCTTACGGCAAGATGACGAATGAAGAAGAGGCAGACTACACAGATATTATTCAACTAACCAGGGTCATTGACGGCGTTCAATATGGTACACCCGAGGAATTTGCTCAAGCCCTTGAAGCGGTTTTTAATGTCGATCAATTCCTGCGTTATATGGCGGTAGTAGACGCTACTATGAATTGGGACATTTATCCCTATACCGGGAATAATTATTACCTTTTCAATAACCCCAACACGGGGAAATTTGAATGGATTCCCTGGGATCTTGCTTGGGGAGATAACCCGCAGCATCCTCTATTTGAGACTTCAGAACCAGGTCTGGTCGATCGGACACCGCTGCACACCCGCGTCTTCCAGGTGCCTGAATATCGCTTGCGTTACGCCGCATACTTAGATCTTCTTATGCGCCATTTTTTTAATGCTCAGTTCATCGGTGGCCGTGCGAAGGAGCTGCAGGCGATGATAGCGCCTTTACTCAACCAGGGCAGCGGAGATAAGATGTACTTCAATCCCCAAGAAATTAACGAGGATGAGTTTAAAAATAGCTGGCGGGATATCGCAGACCTTGTGGAACGGCGCAGTGAGAATCTTCAATCCAGGCTATGGGACTACCAACAAGCCCCGCGCTGGGCCAGTCTCATAATGAGAAGCCAGGAATTTTCAGAACCACCCCCCGATGGGGAGTAATTAACTGATCATTGTTTGCTTGATAAATTAGGAGTGTTATTATGGGAAGAACCATAAAAATCAAATGGCTATTTATTTCATTCTTTGGTTTATGCCTGGTGTTCGGATCATCGTTACCGACCGTCAATGCTGTCCCTGTACAGCAGGAGGACTTTGAACAGGGGTTTGATGAAGATGGTTTACAAGGATGGGACATCGCACCAGAAGCGACGACTGTGGATGGAAAATTGCGGCTTTATGGGGGTAGTTTTGCTTTGAAACCGGGGCGATGGGGCGACCAGGAGACTCAAATCCGTCTCTGGGTTACTGCCGAAGAAGGAGAAATCATCATTCATTATTTTGCGAATGAAGGCATCTCCTATAATTTAATCCTGGTACCTGATAGGTTGATCCTTGAAAAAGGTTTTGGACCTGAAAACGTGTTGGTCTTGGCAGATGCGCCTTTCCAACGCCCTGTTGGGGATTGGGTGGAATTGAAATTAAGAGTTGAGAATGGCTCACATTCTGTATCCATAGGAGAAGAGGAAATCCTTTCTGCCATTGACCCCGATCCCTTACAACCAGGAGGTTTTGGTTTCAGATATTTTGGCCCTGACTACCTGGATATCGATAGCATTACCCTAAATGTATTGGGAGAGACTGCGGGAGTGCCAGTACTGGAAGAAGATGTAGAGGCTGAGCCAACCGAAACAACTGTCCCAGTACTGCCACAGTCAGAAGGCCAATTCCTTGATACGCTCCAGAGTCTTTTTACGACCCGTGATACCCAGATTGATTTGTTGACCTTTGTTACTAATCTGATTTTATCGGTTGTTATGGCTTTTATCCTCGGACGGGTTTATATACATTGGGGTGGTTCGCTTTCCAACCGGCGAAAGTTTGCATCCAACTTTATGCTGATGACGGTGACTACAACTTTCATTATCCTGGTTGTACGCTCATCGGTTGCCTTGTCCCTGGGTTTGGTTGGCGCTTTATCCATTGTGCGTTTTAGGACCGCAGTTAAAGAGCCGGAGGAATTAGCCTATCTGTTTTTCGCGATTGGGCTTGGGATTGGGTTGGGTGACAATCAACGGCTGATCACCCTGGTTGCCTTTGGTGTGGCTATCCTGGTTCTTGGGCTGCTTAAACTTTTCAGACATGGGAGTGCTGATGTTAACTTGCACCTGACTGTTTCAGGGAAAACGGATGGGGATCTTACCCTGGAGAGGATCATAACAGCCCTTGATCCCCACACCTCCAAAATCAAATTGATGCGCCTGGATGAGACGGATCAGGTTCTGGAAGCTGACTTTCTGGTGGAATTCAGGGCGATTGAGGATTTGAATCAAGCTAAATCCGCCGTTCAAGCACTTGCCCCACATGTTTCAGTCACATTCCTGGATAATAAGGGTATTTGGTGAAAACTCTTCAAAAGGTAGCTGATCAGCCTCTTGAGGCATTTCGCTATGAGCGGAAATATCTGGTTGAGGGATTGGATGATCACCAAATCCGTTTGCTCATCCGCCTGCACCCGGCTATGTTTGTAATGCCCTATCCCCCCCGTTGGGTCAATAACATCTACCTTGATACACCGCAGCTTGATAATTATGTAGATAATGTCAACGGTGCGGTTAATCGGTGTAAACTTCGCTTGCGATGGTATCATGAAATGTTCGATCAACCTGAAAGGATGATACTGGAATTTAAGATCAAGCAAGGTCTTGTGGGGAGAAAATTGCAATATCCGATCAATCCATTTAAATTGGACGAGTCATTTAACAGTAAACTTCTGAAAGACTATTTTATGGCTTCAGATTTGCCGCCTGAAGTGAAAATGATCCTAAAGAGACAAATCCCAGTGCTGTTTAATCGTTATAAACGTTGGTACTTTGCGACTGCTGATGGTCGATTCCGGGTGACAGTAGATACACAATTGGGCTTTTATCACGTTGGCTTGCTCAACAACCAATTTCGTTATTCCCACCATGAAGAACGGCTGAAGGTGGTTGAACTGAAATATCAGAAGGAGGATGACCTGCTGGCATCACGGATTGCCAGCAGTTTCCCTTTCACAGTGTATAAAAACTCTAAATATGTCCATGGCATGGACTGTGTATTCTGGTAATCTGGAAATCACATTATTGTAAAAAACATCCTCAAAGGGGCGTTTTTGATAATTCGAATACTTTTTGTTAACTATTTTTTGACCAATTCCGCAATCTTGATCAAAACCTCCACTGCTTTTTTCAGGGCGAATACCGGGATAAACTCATATTTTCCATGGGCGTAATGTCCGCCGGTGAACAGGTTGGGTGTGGGCAGCCCCATATAGGAAAGCCTGCTGCCATCGGTGCCACCGCGAACAGGTTCGATCTTGGGTTCAATCCCCACAGCCTTGACAGCCTGGATAGCGATCCCCATGATCTCCGGGTGGGGTTCCACTTTCTCGCGCATGTTGTAATACTGGTCTTCTATTTTTACCGTGATGATTTCATCACCGTATTTCGCGTTGATAAAAGCTGCAGCCTGGAGGACCATTGATTTCTTTGCCTCAAATTTCTCCCGGTCGTGGTCGCGGATGATATAGGTCATGGATGCCTGTTCCACCGTGCCGCCGTACTGGTAAAGATGGTAGAAACCTTCGTATTTCTCAGTGTATTCGGGGCGCTCAAAAACCGGCAGCAGGTCGTTGAATTCCATGCCTATCAGAAGGGCGTTGCGCATTTTAAGTTTTGATTTACCAGGGTGGACATTGCGCCCCTGGATGCTGATTTCTGCGCTGGACGCATTGAAGTTTTCAAACTGCACTTCACCAACCTCGCCGCCATCAACGGTATATGCAAAATCAGCGCCGAACTTTTCAACATCAAAATAATCAACGCCGCTGCCAACCTCCTCGTCCGGGGTGAAGCCGATTTTGAGGGTACCGTGTTTGATTTCAGGGTGCTCGATGAGGTATTCCACTGCTGCCAAAATTTCAGCGATACCGGCTTTATCGTCTGCACCTAGGAGCGTGGTGCCATCGGTGGTAATGAGGGTCTCGCCAACATATTTCTTCAGGTCGGGAAATTCCTCGGGTGACATGATGATGGTTTTTTCTTTGTTCAAGATAACCGTGCCACCGTCATAATTTTCAATGAACTGCGGGTTGACGTCCGCCCCTGAAAAGTCAGGGCTGGTGCCCATGTGGGCCAGGAAGCCTACAACAGGCACATCCTGACGCTCGACATTTGCCGGGAGGGTTGCTGTCACATAGCCATACTGGTCCGTGGCGGTATCTTCCAGGCGCAATCCCTTGAGCTCTGCTTCAAGCAGCTTTGCCAATTTGAGCTGTTTATTTGTGCTGGGGTAAGTATCCGATTTGCGTGCGGATTCGGTATCGATTTTTATGTATCGAATAAAGCGGTCTACAACTGGTTCCATAGGGCCCTCGATTTCTATGCCTGAATGCGGAATTGTTAAATTAATCGTTTTGATTGTAACACGAACCAATGGAGTTCTATTCGATTTGTTCTTTCTGTTGAATGGATGACGTTGATGAAGGGCGATAGTTGCAAGAGTATAATAAAAGTTGAAATTAAGTTTGAAATGGATACAAGAAGATCCATGAGGGTGTTTTATGGTAAGCGATACAAAGAACAGAAGCTTATTTTTCCGAATTTTGCTGGTGTTCTTAATTGTTTTAATGCTGGGTTTAATTGCCTTTATCATTGGTAGGAATTATTTAAAACCCCAACGTACCATTTCTTCTATTCCTGATACGCTGACCCCCAAGATGACCTTCGAGGCTATCAATGAATTCCCCCATGATCCGGATGCATTCACCCAGGGGTTGATTTACCTGGATGGGTATTTTTACGAAAGCACCGGGCTGTACGGCCACTCCAGTTTGCGTAAGGTCGAGATTGAAAGTGGTGAGATCTTGCAGCAAATTGAACTATCTTCAGAATATTTTGCTGAGGGACTTACCTATTGGGAGGGGCACTTGGTCCAGCTGACCTGGCGTGAGAATACTGGTTTTGTTTATGATCTTCAGGATTTTCTCTTCCTAGAGCAGTTCAGCTATCCAACTGAGGGATGGGGATTAACACATGATGGGGAGCGCTTGATCATGAGCGACGGCTCATCCGACCTGTTTTTCCTGGATCCTGAGTCGTTCCAGGTGATTGACCAGGTTAGAGTGACCAACAACGGCCAGGAGGTTGTCCGGATCAACGAGTTGGAATTTGTTCTTGGCGAGGTATTTGCTAACCTCTGGCAGACGGAAACGATCATCCGAATTGACCCGCAAACTGGGGAGGTTCTGGGTGAAATTGACCTGAGCGGGATCCTGCCGGAATCCGAGCGGACTGCCCAAACGGACGTCTTGAATGGCATTGCATATGACCCGGAGACAGATCGCCTATTCATCACCGGTAAATTCTGGCCGAAAGTTTTTGAAATTCTGCTGGTGCCTGCAGAGCCAGCAAATTAAAAACTGATTGTTTTAAAAATCAAAAGAGGTGGCTGATCATTTTTAGCCACCTCTTATCCTGTGCTATTGTTGATCCTATTTATTCTTTGATTTGCCTTCGATCACCTTGGATTGTTCTCCGCCTTTGATTTCAATCCGGCGGGGTTTGACTTCTTCTTTCTTGGGAAGATGAATATGAAGGACGCCGTTTTCAGTTTCTGCTTCGATGTTTCCTACATCTACCGATCCGGGCATGGAGATCGTTTGTGAGAAAGTGCCATATCGCCGCTCGCGCAGGTGATAGCGTCCTTCCTCACCTTTTTCATCTCGCTCCTGTGAAACTTCTCCCTTGATTGAGAGGTTATTGTCTGTATAGGTGATTTCAATATTGTCCGGGTCGATCCCGGCTACATCTGCCTTAACGATGAATTCCTCGTCCTTCTCAATCACGTCCAATGGCATGCGCAGGTTTAATGGCTCCCCAAAGCCCATTTCACCATCGTCATAAAAGTTGTTCAACATGCGCTCCATCGCACGGTTCCAGGAAAGCATTTCACGAACAGGATCACGTCGAATTAAATTAGCCATTTTTTCCTCCTATCTGAACTTTTGAATTGGTTACACTTAAAAGTTAAAGCATTTTTGTAAGAAAAATATCAAAAGAAAGTATGCGAAATATTAAATTTTTATGGCTAAAAATGTCCTCAGAAGACGGTTTAATTTCCCCCAGGAAATCCCACTAAATTTTTTCGACAACCCAGAAATGCGACAACCCAAACAGCTTTAATGGCGTTCTTTCAAGGATATGCAGGATCCAGCGAATTATTTTCCCCACAGCAGGATGCCGTCCAATGATATTGTCGTAAGCCCCAAAAATGATTGTTCGTTTTATGAACTTAACCGGGTGACCCTTAAATAGTTTGACGAGATCGTGACGGGTATAAACATTCACATGGGGGGCGAGTTTATCTCGCCAGCGGCGGGGCAGGTAGTTCACCACGGGTTTATTCCCAAAATGGTATTGACCGCGCCAGTAAATGCCGTGGGTCTCAAAGGGATAGCCACGGTTGGGGCAGAACAAAGCCAGCCGTCCACCGGGTCGAAGCACCCTTACGATTTCATCAATGGTCTCTTGGTCATCACTGACATGTTCTAATACTTCATGGCTCAAGATGAAATCGAAGGTGTTTGAGGGGAATGGCAGGGCTTCCCCAGCTCCTTCTAACACTTTATCCTGACGGGTCCGAGCCTCTACCAAACGATCAAACTCAATATCCAGCCCAACAATCTCCTCAAAACAGCGCCCCATGTGGTCAAGGTACATTCCCACACCGCAGCCGTCAATCAGTGCTGTGCCAGTCACCCTCTCATCTGCAGCGTTGAGGATCATATCCAGGCGCCGCCGCTGGCCATCCCGCCAGACGTAGGAGGGTTCACCGCGCAGGGCAGCTTTTTGTAAGTCACGGGGCTCTGTCATGGTTTACGCCCCGTTTTCTTTTTGATCGGTATCCTGGACATAAGGCATCCAGACCATGATGGTTGTGCCCAGCCCTGGTTCGGAAGAAATTTCAAGATCACCGCCTACATTCCGGGCTCGGGTTTGCATATTGGAGATACCATGCCCCAGCGTCAGCTGCACTTTTTGCGGATTGAATCCCCGACCGTCATCATTGACTTCCATTACGACCCTGTCAGGTGTGGTCCAGACCAGAACTTGAACCTTCTTTGCGTGGGCATGTTTAGCGATGTTTGCCAGTGCTTCCTGGCAGATATGGAACAGAGCGATGGCATGGGAATCGGGCAGGCCATCTAATCCTTTTGAAGGACCGCTGAGCGAGGCTTCCACCAGGGAATTGGCTCGGAACTCATTGATCAGTCGCTGCAATCCGTCCATTAAGTCTTCTTCGTAGAGCTGCCTTGGACGCATGTCCATGATGAAAGCGCGCAGGTCACGAATGGTGCTGTTGAGATCTTCTATGGATTGGTTGATCCGTTTCCTGGATTGATCAGGTTCTTCCTTCAAGAGGAGACGGGCATGTTCAAGGGTCAAACCAACAGCATATATCGATTGGATCACGCCGTCATGCAGGTCCATCCCGATCCGTTCACGTTCTTCCAAAACTGCCAGCCTGCGTCCCTGGATATTCAACTTAACGTTTTCAATGGCGGTACCAACCCACGATGCAATCGATGAAAGCAACTGCTGGTCCATTGCATCCAAGGGTTGTTCCTGGCAAGTTGCAATGCCCATAACGCCCAGAACTTCGCTGCGGCTGGTCAGTGGAAAACAGGCGACCTGCAGAATGCCTGCATCCATTAATGCTTGATTTTGTAAAAAAGGGTCATCCTCATAAGGCAAGCTAACCAGGGTGGATTGACCATTAAGAGCAGTCTGCCCGATCAGTGATTCATGGTGAGAAAAACGATCCTTTGTCCATAGTCCCGTTGGGGAATTACCTTCCTGAAGTACTTTGTAGAGTGTGTTATGGTCTTCTTCGCTTAAGAAGATTTCACCGATCTGCACATTGAAATACGTTATGACCCGAGATAATGCAGTTTTTAGGAGTTCGTTTAATTCGGTTATGGATGCCAGTGCAGAAGCCAGGTTGTTTAATAATGCCAGGTCCTGGTTGCGGCGTGTGAGGGTTCGATCCCGTTTATGAAGTTCATCGTAAGAACGGGCGTTTGAAATAGCAACGGCTGCATAGGCTGCTAGTGTTTCAATCACCTGTTCGTCATCAGCGGTGAATGCATCACCATCTATTTTGTCTGCCAGGTAAATTTGCCCTAATCGCCGGGAGCCAAGGTGAATGGGCATTCCCAGCAATGACTTTAACTGCGCCCTTCCGCTGTTATCGCCGCTGCGATTTGGAATTTTCCTGACATAATCAATCCGGATGGCCTCTTCAGATTCAGCCACAACGCTGAGCAGTTCCAACCCGGAAGGTGATTTGGGGATGTCCAGGATCTCATCCTGATCTTTATTGATGGTTATGAAACGCGCCATTTCTCCATCATCACCGCGGACACCAATCGTGGCATAAGTCGCTCCTGCTTGCTCACAAGCGATTCTGGCAATTCTTTTGAGCAGGGAATCGACTGATATATCCTGGACGAGTTCCAGGCTGGCGCGGTGTAACGCGGCTAACCGTTCTTCGAGCTGCTCGCAGGATAAGGTCGTTTCAGTGATCATAACGGGTTCATTTTACCTCGAATAAAAGGATGGTGTAATCATTTAGATTTCATCATAAACCACCTTAGAAATTATTATTTTATCCATCACATAGCCCCAAGTAAGATTTTGATAGGTTTTGGGAGGTTGAATCCGGTATATATAGTAACAGAATATGCGCTGGCACCCCGTAAAGGTCCAGTGATTTGCTAAAGCGTATCAAGGATGATTAGCTAACAAGGAGAACTAACCTGATGCCTTCAGGATCAGATAAAATTAAGAAATTTTACAACCTATCAATTAAAGAGCGTTTGGCCCTATTAGGTGAAGAATTTGGTCTTTCCGAAGAAGATCTGGCGGTCATCAGCGGGGAGGCAGGGTTAACCT
Source organism: Anaerolineaceae bacterium (assembly GCA_016841445.1). Classification (GTDB taxonomy): domain Bacteria; phylum Chloroflexota; class Anaerolineae; order Anaerolineales; family Anaerolineaceae; genus Brevifilum. The sequence continues at coordinate 14,084 of JAENZD010000002.1, read as the reverse complement.
CGTCCGATGCTGATCATATGATCGAAAATGTTGTGGGGACGTTTGGCCTGCCCCTGGGGATCGCACAGCACTTCCGGATCAACGGGCGCGATGTACCGATACCTATGGTTGTTGAAGAACCATCAATCGTGGCTGGGGCGTCGTTTATGGCAAAGCTAGCGCTCAGCACAGGCGGTTTTATTGCTCAAGCCAGCGCCCCGGAAATGATCGGCCAGATACAGGTTTTGGATATTTCTGATCCATCTTCTGCACGTTTGAGAATCCTGTCAGAACAGGAGGCTTTGCTTTCGTCGACTGCTGAGGTTGACCCAGTCTTGAAAGAATTAGGCGGCGGGCCCCGGGACCTGGAAGTACGGTTGATCAAAGATTCACCCATTGGTGAATTTTTGGTCATTCACCTCATCTATGATGTCAGGGATGCCATGGGCGCGAATGCTGTGAACACAGCCGTAGAGCGATTAGCGCTGCAAATTGAGCGTATAACCGGGGGGCGGGTGCTTTTGCGGATCCTCTCAAACCTGGCAGACCGGCGGACAGCGATATCACAGGTGAGGATCCGGACGAAGGATTTAGCCTTTGGTGATTTTTCTGGTGAAGAAGTCCGTGATGGTATCATAGAAGCCTGGGCGTTTGCGGTTTCTGATCCTTACCGGGCAGCCACCCACAATAAGGGCATCATGAATGGGATTGACCCCATTGTGATCGCAACAGGCAACGACTGGCGTGCCATTGAAGCCGGTGCGCACGCCTATGCCGCACGGAACGGAAAGTACACCAGCCTCTCCACCTGGCATAAAGACTCAGAGGGCAACTTGGTTGGTAAGCTTGAAATGCCAATGGCGGTAGGTATTATCGGCGGAGCAACCCGCGTACACCCCGCTGCGAAAGCAAATTTGAAACTGATGGGTGTTAAAACAGCTGGAGAGCTTGCGGAAATCATTGTTTCGGTTGGCCTGGCTCAAAACTTGGCTGCCCTGCGCGCGCTAGCGACTGAGGGCATCCAAAAAGGGCATATGGCTTTGCATGCCCGGCAGGTTGCCGCCGCTGCAGGTGCAAAAGGCGCACAAATTGACCGCTTAGCGGAAAAACTGGTGAGTGATAAAATGATACGGATTGACCATGCTCGGGAAATCTTGAAGAAATGGAGTTAAGACCTGATGACTGATTCGGTGAGCCATAACAATTTGGTTAACAAGCCTGCGCGAGCGGTTGGGATTGTAGGCTATGGGGCCTATATCCCTCGCTACCGCCTACCCGGCACAGAGATTTCACGGGTTTGGAAAGGGGAACCTCTGCCTGGTCCTGTGATAGAAAAAGCAGTAGCGGGGCTGGACGAAGATGTGATCACGATGTCAATTGAAGCGGCAAGGAATGCCCTTGCAAGAGCTGGTATCGATGCAAGGCTGCTTCGGGCTGTGTGGGTGGGTTCGGAATCACATCCTTATGCCGTTAAACCTTCCGGGACGATCGTTGCAGAAGCGATTGGGGCATCAGAGCACATCCAGGCAGGGGACTGGGAGTTTGCATGTAAAGCAGGTACCGAGGCTTTTGTAGCCGCCATGGGTTTGGTCGGGTCACAAATGGGCGATTATGCCCTGGCAATTGGGATGGATACTGCCCAGGGTAAACCGGGTGATGCCCTCGAATATACAGCATCCTCCGGGGGTGCGGCATTTATCATTGGTCCGGCGGAAGAGTCCCTTGCGACGGTTGATGCGCATTATTCCTATGTCACAGATACCCCTGATTTTTGGCGTCGAGCACATCAAAAATACCCTGAACACGGACAGCGTTTCACTGGGGAGCCGGCTTATTTTGATCACACTCTCTCTGCTGCCAGCACGCTGATGGAAGTAGAGGGTATGAATCCAGAAGACTTCAAGTATGCTGTTTTTCATCAACCCAATGAGAAATTCCCAGTGCGGGTTGGCAAGCAGCTTGGTTTTAAACCCGAACAGATCAAAGCGGGATTACTTTCACCGGTGATTGGCAACACCTACGCAGGTGCTTCACTGGTCGGGCTAACAGCTGTGCTGGATATCGCTGAACCCGGTGATCGTATATTGATCACATCTTATGGCTCCGGTGCTGGCTCTGATGCCTTCATTTTTACCACCCAGGATGCCTTGATTGAGCGTAGAAACGCTGCATTAGCAACGCAGGATTACATCGCTCGACGGACTGAAATCGATTATGCCACCTATACCCGTTTCCGCAATAAGATTGCAATGCGATAAAGGAGAAGTCTAAAAAGATGCATTCAGATGTAATGGTTGCAGGGATTGGGCAGACTCAGGTTGGGGAATTTTGGGACAAATCGATCAGACAGTTGGCAGCAAGGGCCATCCTGGCAGCGATTGAAGATTCAGGCGGAATAAAACCTCAGGTGATGTATATCGGCAATATGCTGGCAGCTTCAGCTTCACTGCAGGCAAATTTAGGTGCACTACTGACGGAAGATGTGGGTTTGACAGGTGTAGAAGGGGTGACGGTTGAAGCGGCTGATGCCTCGGGTGGGGCTGCTTTGCGGATGGCTTACCTGGCTGTACTTTCCGGTGCGGTTGATAGTGCGCTGGCGATAGGCGTTGAGAAATATACGGACGTGATTGGTCCAGAATCCGAAACTTTTGTTTCCCAAATGCTGGACGCAGATTTTGAAGCCGCACAGGGACTGACACCGCTCAGTCTGGCGGGATTGCTCTTCCACCGCTACCTGCAGGAATATCAACCTGAGCGGAATGCCTTTGCTGGCTTCCCGGAGGTTGCGCATGCTAATGCAGCTACGAACCGCAACGCGATGTTCCAACGAGCGATGGGTGAGGGTACATACGAAAGAACGGTGGCAAAAGCTGCTGAAATCCTGAACCTGTTTGATGTTGCGCCTTATGCTGACGGTGCAGCAGCGGTTCTGCTGACACGGGGAAATGATCCACAACGTAATGATCAAAAACCGGTTTGGATCCTGGGTTCGAGCCTGGTGACAGATACCCTTTCCATCCATGATCGCCACCAACCCCTGGTATGGGATGCGGCGCGTCTTTCAATAGAACGCGCATGCCGGAAGGCAGGCGTTATGCCCAAGGATATGGATTTCTTTGAATATCACGATGCGACATCCCTGCATGCGGCCTTATCCCTTGAAGCGGCTGGATATGCTTCGCAGGGGCAGGGCTGGATGCTTGCCAAACCTGAAGTGATTGGGTTGGCGGGCGAGATTCCAGTAGCAACATTTGGTGGCTTGAAAGCCCGAGGATTCCCGCTGGGTGCAGCAGGTGTATACCAGGCGGTTGAAGCAACATTACAGTTACGCGGGAAAGCAGGTAAAAATCAGGTTGAAGGTGCAAAGTTGGGGCTAATTCAGAGTTTGGGTGGTATGGCAGCAACTGCAGTTTCTCATATCCTTTCGAATTGAGAAACTGCAACAATATCAGTGAAATTCTCGCAGAACCTCCAGAAATGTTTGATTTTCTCCTGAGTTACATGGGTGAAAATCTCTTCCAAACAAAAAAATATTTTGTCAGATTTTGCTATCCCCCAAGATAAGCTTCTTTGACCATTTGGTTTTCCATCAGTGTCTCTGAAGGACCTGAAAGGACGATCTTCCCGGTTTCCATCACATAAGCTCGATTTGAAAGGGCAAGGGCCATCTGGGCATTCTGTTCTACCAGGAGAATGCTGACCCCTTCGTTATTAATTTTAGCAATTGTGGTAAAAATTTGTTCCACAAGCATTGGGGCTAAACCCATTGATGGCTCATCAAGCAGTAAAAGCCTTGGTTCTGCCATCAGCCCACGTCCCATAGATAGCATTTGCTGCTCACCGCCTGAAAGGGTTCCCCCCAACTGCTTCTGGCGTTCCTTGAGCCTGGGGAAAATCTCAAAAACCTGCGCCATGTTTTCTCGCAGTTGATTTTTATTGCTGAGTGAGTATCCCCCCATTTCCAAATTTTCATAAACACTCATTCGGGAAAAGATTTTTCGACCTTCAGGAACCTGAATGATGCCCTGTTTTACAATTTCGCCAGGTTTTGATTGTGCGATACTACGGCCATCAAAGTTGATTTCACCCGAGTCTGGATGGAGGATACCTGAAATGGCATTGAGGGTTGTGCTCTTACCTGCCCCGTTAGCGCCGATTAAGGCGACAATCTCTCCTTCGTTCAGTGAGATACTGATGCCTTTGAGGGCATGAATTGCGCCGTAAGAAACGTTAAGTGAATTGATATTAAGCATAGTTGTTATTCTTTTGTTTTAGTTTCTCTGTCATCTTAGCTGTACCAGGTCCTAAATAGGCTTCAATGACCTTATCATTATTTTGAATCTCGGAGGGGATGCCTTCTGCAATTTTCACACCATAATCCAAAACGGTGATCTTATCTGAGATATCCATGACCACTCGCATGTCATGTTCAATCAGTAAAATGGTGATCTTGAGCTGGTCACGCAAGTTCTTAATAAGTGCTTTCATTTCCTCTGTTTCTTGTGGGTTCATCCCTGCAGTTGGTTCATCCAGCAATAGCAAAGAGGGATGGCTGGCTAAGGCTCGAGCAATTTCCAATCGCCGCTGAGCGCCATATGGCAGGTTCAGAGCCAGTGAATCGCCTAAACCTGAAAGCCCAATAAAATCCAGGAGTTCACAAGCTGTGTTGAGAGCGTTTTCTTCTTCTCTACGAAAGCGTCTGTCATGGAAAATGGCGTCAGCCCAGTTATTGGTCATGGAGCAGTGCTGGCCTACAAGGATATTTTCAACTGCTGTCATTTCCTTGAACAACCGAATGTTTTGATAGGTTCGGGCAATACCCATTTTGCAAATGCGGTGTGTGGGTAAACCTTGAATAGGTTCGCCAAAAAAAAGGATTTCACCTTCTTCAGGTGTATAAAATCCGGAAACGCAGTTAAACAGTGTAGTCTTCCCCGCACCATTTGGGCCGATAATACTTGAGATTGAGGACTCAGGCACTACGAGATTAACAGCATCTACCGCCGTTAATCCCCCAAACCGTTTTGTGACATTTTTAGTTTGTATGGCAGGTGGTTTCATGGTTCTACCTCCTGGATGTTATCTCCAAGGGAGTCTTTTCGTTGTAATTCAAGGCTAACCTTTTTTGCCGGCCAGAGACCCTGCGGTCGAATGATCATCATGGCGATCAGCAGCGCTCCAAATACCAACAGCCTGTAATCATCCAACTCACGTAGGATTTCAGGGAGCCCCTTCAATACCATCGCGCCAACAACAATACCGGGCAAACTTCCCATGCCGCCTACGATGACAATACACAGGACGTTCACAGACACCATCAGTGTGAAATCCTCGGGTCCGGTAAACTGATTTCGTGAAGCAAACAATGCGCCCGCCAGACCAGCCAGTGCGGCGCCAAGTGCCAGTGCCAGGAGCTTTGATTTAAACGTGTTGATACCGGTTGCTTGCGCAACAGTTTGATCTTCGCGTATGGCAATCCACGACCGGCCTGTCCGTGAATCCTTCAGCCGTTTGGCTATGAACAGGGCAATTAACACCAGCAAGAATAGGAAGTGTGTATAGTTAACATCAGAGAAAACTTTCCCTAACCAGGAAGGTTGAACAACGTTGGTGACACCTTTTGGCCCATTGGTCAGAAAGGTCAGGAGGTCACTCCTGATCAGAATTCGTACTATTTCGCCGAACCCCAGGGTCACAATTGCCAGGTAATCGCCTCGCAGGTTGAGGATCGGCAACCCTAACAATAACCCAGTCAGGGTTGAAACGATTACCGATATACCAACAGCCAGCCATACGTTCATAAGAATGGCATGTGGTTGAGGGGCAGTCAGGAGGGCAAAAGTATATGCACCCGTCGCGAAAAAGGCGACATAACCCAACACTAGCTGTCCCGAAAAACCTACGATGATGTTCAATCCAATCCCTAAAAGGATATAGATGGCGACAGTTCCCATCGTGTAATTCCAGTATGATCCCCAGACAAGCGGGAGAAGATAGAGCAGTCCACCCGCAACGATCAATCCTAGTATCGTGATAATTTTTCGCTGAGGGGATTGGCCAAGTTTCAATTTTTTACCGATATTCTTGACCGTATTTTTTGTCCATGTCATGGAATGCGCAGTCCAACTTTGCTGCCGGAAAGCTTTCCCTATGGCGCCGCCTATTAAGCTGGCCACGGTCGACGTTATGAGGTAGGTTGTGCCGGCTGCAAGTGGTGTTGTGTAGTGAAGCAAGTAGTTCATTTGCTCCGAGCCAAGTTTGGGTAGATAATTGCGGAAATCAACACCCTGTGAATGAAATGATCCGGTCACCAGGATAACGGCACCCACTAACAGCCCAGCGATCAACCCTGCCAGGATACTGTTTAACAGGGATGCCAGCCATGTATTTGAGAGATTGGCTTTGGATGTTGACAGTCCCATGAGCAGACCGATGAGTCCTGTGAATAATATCAAATTGATAACAGGCAGAGCGTTTTCTGCGCCTGCTTTCTCGAAATTACCTAACAGGTTGCCGATCATATCGCTGCCGACCTGCGTGAATCCGGTCAGTATCAAGAATATGAAAATAAGTCCAAAAGTTAAGCCAGTTATTACGCCCTGTTTAATTTTATTTTGTTTCATACTTTTTCCTCTGTGAGGGCTTCGCCCAGAATACCTGAAGGGCGAATAATGAGGACGAAAATCAAAATGGCGAAGGCGATCACATCTTTTAGTTGGAAATCCAGGCCAAGCAAGGCTGGCCCCAGGGATTCCATCAGACCCAACAACATCCCCCCTATCATCGCACCAGGGATATTTCCGATTCCGCCCATAACTGCTGCTGTGAAGGCTTTGATGCCAGGCAAAAATCCAACATAGTGATTAAAGAGGCCATTATGAATTCCCCACATGACTCCTGCTGATCCAGCTAAAATGCCACTGATGATAAATGTTTTACTTATCACAGAATCAACATCGATACCCATCAAAGCTGCCGCTTGTTTGTTTTCGGCCACTGCACGCATTGATTTTCCCAACTTTGTTTTCCTGACCAAAATAAATAAGCCAATCATTAACAAAATTGAGAGGACGAAAGAGAACCCGCCAGTGTAGGTTAGCATAACAGATTTACCACTTACAGGGATCATCCAACCTTGACCTCGCCATAATAAATCCGGATTAATATACTGGCGGCGCTGAGGTCCAAATAATAATTGGGCTGCATTTTGTAGGAAAATAGATGCACCTATAGCACTGATCAATGGGATCAACCGGGGTGCTTTCCTTAAGGGGCGATAGGCAATTTTTTCAAGCAAATATCCAGCTAAAGCTGAAACACCAGCTCCTGCAAGAAAAGTTAATAATATAGATAAGACCGGTTGTGCATTTAAAAAGTTAATATTTGCATCAGTGCCAGGCGCAGGCATTGCAGAGAGTGCCTCTAATACAAAATACCCTGCAAAGGTGCCTAACATCATTACTTCGCCATGAGCGAAGTTGATCATAAATAAAATGCCATAAACAAGTGTGTAGCCTATCGCAATCAGGGCATATATCCCACCAATTACCAAACCAGTAATTAAAAACCGGACCCATGTATCGGGTCCGAACTCCCCACTGCCAAACGTGATGATTACGACTCGCCAAATCAGGTAAACAGCAACAACCGATCCTACAATGACTCGTATTGCTGAACCCCAGGTTATTTTAAGTTCTTTAATCTTATTAATCATAGAAGATACCCAATTGCATAATTGATAAATGGGGAAGGTATTACCTTCCCCATTTATATATTTTAATAAATATTAATCAACTTAGTCAAGGGGTACCCAGACACCATCTACAACTTCATAGAAGGTGGGTCCAGATGCATTACATTCACCGACCGCATCACATTTGATTAACCCTGTCAAGCCAACGTAATCTGAAGTACGGACTGCTTCAACCAGAGCGCTCCGAGGGACGAAGAGTGTATCACCTTCGACAAAAGCAACTTTTTCAATGGCGGCAATCAATACACCACCTGTGTCATAGGATGACCAGGAGAAAGCACTTAATTCACCTGCTTCTGTGCCGAATGCATCAAAATACGCTTGATCAAATGCAGTCTTTTCATCGGAATCTGGTGGTACCAAAGAAACGGCAATCGCGCCTTCACCGTTGGGTCCGGTCTTATCGGTAAATTCTACACCGTAAGTGCCATCACAACCAAAGAATAATACGCCATCCAAACCGGCTTGTGACCATTGGTTCATCATGACAATTGCTTCAGCAGCGTAGCCGCCAAAATAAACCGCTTCAGGTTCAGCTGCAGCTACAGCAGAAAGGGGAGCAACATAATCGGCTTCACCGGTTGTGATCGCCTCATAGGCTACAACCTCGCCGCCGAGAGCTTCAAATTCAGCCCTAACCACATCAGCCAGACCCTGACCGTATGAGCCTCCATCATGCATCACCGCAATCTTTGTAAAACCGAGTTCATTAAACAGTAAATCTGCAGCAAATTTTCCTTGATCAGCATCAGTGAAGGCAAGTCTGTTGAACACCGTTGAGCCACGCTGTGTGAGCGTTGGTTCAGTAGCTGATGGAGACATCATTGGTAAGCCAGCTTTTTCATAGATTGGCATGGCAGCTTCTGTGGAGCCGGAGAAAATATGACCGGCAATGGCGACAACGGTTGGGTCTGTAACCATCTTGTTGGCGACTGCAGCCCCAGCTTCAGGTGAACCACCGGTGTCTTCAGCAACGAGTTCATAAGTCCAACCCTCAAAGCCATCATCCATTTGAAATGCTAATGAGACACCCTGGCTGATATCAATGCCAAACATGGCATAGTCACCCAGTAATGGTGCGCCCATACCGATTTTAATGGTTTCACCGGCTTGGATCACAGCACATCCAAGCTCATCTTCCAGACAAGCTGCAGGAAGGCTGCTATCAGATTCTTCTGTTTCTTCTGCGACAGCCTCTGTTTCTTCAACGACACCTTCTGTTTCTTCTACGGAAACTTCTGTTTCTTCTACGGAAACTTCTGTTTCCTCTACATCCTGGGAAGGTTGACAAGCCGTTAAGGCCAAAACAAACACAACTAACAAAACAAAAACACTTTTCAACTTCATTATCTTCTCCTCTAAATAGATAAGGGTTAATTAGAATTCTTAATGACCATTACTAATTTTTTAATCGCTGTGAAGTTCACCTCCTACATTTCTGTCCGAACAGGAATTTCTACATATAATAAAAAAGCCTCCCTGGTTGGGTGGCTTTTGCTCTCTGTCCGGTCAATTTTTTATTTCAAATTCTGACCTTTACCGTCCCAACCATTTTATGATGGTTTAAATACGTAATAATATAGATCATCATATGAATTGCCCAGATGATGGAAACGGTAATAATCAAGGAAGTGCTCAAAAGTTGAAACAATATTTTATCCTATAGAAGTAACTGATTTCCACGATTATAAATGAATTACATTAACGGAAGGTGAATTAATATCAGGAATTACGTTAAGAAATTATTAATAAAATGGTTTTTAGTGTAATTTCACCTGTTTTTGGCTGTTTTCTTTGTGATCTCAAGATTTTAAGTAACCACTACGCGCTTCATTACAGCGCTGCTTACCCTAGTTTCTGATGTGTAAGGTAAAGAACTGTGGGTGGATTTCTGCCGTGGTTGTGCAATTTCAATGTTACAATCAAGAAAATATTTACATTGTTTCAGGAGAAATTTTTATGAAAGTACTGGTTACCGGCGGCGCGGGTTATATCGGCAGCACGATTTGCAATGCCCTTAAGGATCATGGCCACGTGCCTGTCATCCTGGATTCTTTGGTGACCGGACCTGAAGCCTTTACGCGAGGTCATATCTTTTATCAAGGGGATATTGGTAATGAGGTTTTTGTCCAGAAGGTTTTTAGTGAACATCCAGATATTTTTGCTACGATCCACTGCGCAGCGTTAATTGTTGTACCCGAATCGGTCGAAAAACCTTACGAGTACTACCACGAAAACGTGGTCAAGTCGATGCAGTTCTTTTACCAAATTTCTAAATTAGGCTATCCACGGATAGTGTTCAGTTCATCAGCGGCTATCTATGATGTAGTCCCGGGTTTTATGGTTACGGAAGAATCCCCACTCAAGCCAACCAGCCCGTATGCACGCACTAAGTATATGATGGAGATGGTCTTACAGGATTTCAGCGCAGCTTATAACCTGAAGGGGATTGCGCTGCGGTATTTCAACCCGATTGGGGCTGACCCACAGATGCGTACGGGGATGCATATTGAGAAGCCCAGCCATATCCTTGGCAAACTGGTTGATGTTGCTTTGGGGAACCTGCCGCAGTTCAATATCACCGGTACAGACTGGCCGACCAGGGATGGTACGGGTATCCGGGATTACATCCATGTATGGGATCTTGCATTGGCGCATGTCAGAGCAGTTGAAAAATTTGATGTGGTGATTGATGCGGACGCGGATTCGGATGTTCCTTATGTTGTGATCAACCTGGGTACCGGCAATGGTGTGACTGTGTGTGAGATGGTGGATGCTTTTGAGCGCGTGAATGGCGAAACGATCAAAAGAGCCGAAAAACCACCCCGCCCCGGTGATGTCGCCGGCGCTTATGCAAATGCGGATAAAGCCAGGGAGCTATTAGGCTGGGAAGCAGGACTTTCGATAGATCAAGGTATCAGTGATGCTCTCAAGTGGGGGGAAAAAAGGAACCAGGTTCTGAATTTCGGATAAAGATCAGGTGTTCGTTGGCTTAGCTATCGTTGCCTTGTTTCTTTCCTTAGAAAGATCAGGTTTTTCAATGTGCGAATGACCCAGGGGATTCTTAATATGAACAGGATCAGCAGGGCGCTTGCCGCAATGAGCGGCCATGTATAATTACCCTGCAAGCTGAGCAGATCACCTTTGATCGCTAGAAGATAGTGGATGATATCCAGGACTGCAGCAATATAGACGGTTCGCTGCAGTAAATCCCATTTCTTTCCCATTTTTCTCTGAATTTTCTGAAAAGAGGTTGCAGCCAGGATGGCCAGAATGAGCAGTGTAATTGCGCCTAGGATGATAAAAGGAAATTCAATGATCGCCTGCCAGATGAGTTTGAAGTTGAGTTGGAAATCCCAAATCGCATAGATCGCGAAATGTAAACCGGCGTAAAGGGCGGCAAACATACCCAGCGGTTTTCTCAGAACACTCACAACATATATCTTCAGGATCTTTCGAATGGGAGTACAGGTTAATGAGAGGATAAGGAAAAGGACTGCGTATCTGCCTGTTCGCAGGAGCGCGGATTGGATTGGGTCAAAGCCGAGATTGTTTGTGAAATATTTAATGGTTAAGATCAGCAGGGGTACCCAGCCGCCCACATTGACCAGTATGCGCAGCCATTTTACCGTGTTAAATCGTTTCTTCCTGCCAGTCATTCGATAATTTCTACAATCTTAAAAATTTTCAGTGAGATCCAAGCCTTCGTAAAGGGGCATAACTTCTTCTGCATATCCGTTCATGAACAATGTATCAATTCTACCAGATTCACCAATTCGTCGTTCTGTAGCTTGTGACCAGCGCGGGTGATCCACATTTGGGTTGACATTGGCATAGAAACCATATTCCTGGGGAGCAACAATATTCCACAGGGTTGGTGGTTCATCGACCACGAGAGAAATCTTTATAATCGATTTAATGCTCTTAAAACCATATTTCCATGGCACTACCAATCGGATGGGGGCACCGTTTTGTGGGGCTAATGGTTCATCATAAATTCCTGTGGCAAGGATGGTCAGATCATGCATGGCTTCATCCAGCCGCAGCCCCTCGGTGTAAGGGAAGGGGAACATGCCGGAGTTAGCGCCATCCATCTGTTCAGGCACAAGTGCGCTCTCAAACATGACATACTTCGCTTCTGATGTGGGTTTGACCTCCTCCAGGAGCTTATGAAGCGGGAACCCGACCCAGGGGATGACCATTGACCAGGCTTCAACACAACGCATCCGGTAGATGCGCTGCTCTTGTTCAAAATTGCTTAGCAGATCTTCGGTGCTGTAAGTCCCCGGATTTTCGACTAAGCCATCAACATTCACTGACCAGGGTTCAGTCACAAAATCCTGGGCTAGTTCTGCAACCCTTTCTTTGTTGGTGGTGAACTCATAGTAGTTGTTGTATCCTTTGATCGCTTCTTTAGATGTAAGCTGGTTTTCTAATTCACTTCCAATACCACTGGGTGTAATATCAGAAAGGGTTTCCGAGGTTGAGGGTGTTGAGGTGACGCCAGGCGCACAACTGGCAAGCAGCGCGCCTAAACCTACCACACCCATTTGTTTAAGAAATGTACGGCGGTTTTGATAAATATGCTTGGGTGTGATCTCATCAGGCTTGACGGGGACAGAATTATATTTTTCTTGCTTCTTCATACTGCACCTCAACTAGATCTTATGTCAACTTTTAAGTAAGTTTACAACTTTTAATGGCAACATTCAAATGCTAGAGAGATCATGGCTCAATCTCAAAGGGGAATCCTGCGTCTCTCCAGGCATTGAATCCACCATCCAAATTTTTGAGGTTGGTATACCCTAACTCCGCCAGGGTTTCCGCGGCGTCGCGGGACATATTGTCACTCCGGCAGTAAAGAACAATCTCCGCATCTTTATCTGCTGGTAATTGGTCCAGGTAAGCTGAAATCTCGTTATACGGGATGGATAGATCGGTGTCAGGAATATCGCCCTCATAGGGGATATGCGTGTTGACCAGTACAAAAGAATCCCGGCGTTCTGCCATCATGAGAGAAAGCTCCTCTGGGCTGATGTCAACATAGGGCGTGCTGGATTCATTGGCAACCGTCTGAGCTGCGCAGCCTGCCAATGCCAATCCCATAATGAGTAAAATTAAATTAATTGTTTTTTTCATCATTCACCTTTCAGTTAGTTTTCCTAATTATACTAAATTTATCCAAATAGGTAAAATAACAATATAACGAATCACATCAAAATGTAAGCGAATAGACCTGCATGCTATAATGAAAGGGTTGATTCGCAAGGAAAAAAGGAAAATTATTCTTATATGTTGTTCAATCTCACACTCCCCACGGTCATCACCCGCATCATCACATTGATGATCGCTTTCACTTTTCATGAGTTTGCCCATGCCGCCACGGCGACTGCCCTGGGTGACTCGACGCCTAAAATGAACGGGCGGCTGACTTTGAACCCGTTCGCACATCTTGATATTATGGGCACGATCATGCTGCTGGTAGCTGGTTTTGGTTGGGCAAAGCCAGTGCCGGTCAACCCATATGCCGTTCGTCGGAAAAGCAAAGCCGGGATGATGTTGGTTTCATTAGCTGGTCCGGCGACCAACTTGCTGTTGGGGCTGCTGGCTGCGATTCCGCTGCGCTTTGGTTGGGTGCCTTTCCAGCCAACGACCAGCGCTTTTCTGCCTTCGATGAGCGATTTTTTGCTCAACTTCCTGATGATCAACCTGGTTTTGTTCCTGTTCAACCTGATCCCGCTGGCGCCATTGGATGGGGAGAAGGTCATCACGTATTTCCTGCCGCCACGCTGGGCGGACGCCTTTGATCGCATCCGGCCATACAGTGCATTTATCCTGCTGGCGATTGTGTTTATTCTGCCAATGATCGGGTTTGATCTACTCAACATCATTATCTGGCGGCCGATGACCAGCTTTGCAAGATTTTTGATCGGGTGGAATTGATCGATGGCGTTTTTCTGCTATATGGTAAAGTGCGCCAATGATGCCTATTATACGGGCTGGACGACCGATCCCATCCGCCGTGTGAAGGAACATAATGCCGGCAGGGGTGCGCGCTATACCCGCATGCACGGACCCGTGGAGCTGGTGTACGTGGAAGAAGTTGAAGATCATATCTCAGCCTTGAAGCGTGAGGCGGTGATCAAGAAGTTAGGGCATGCCCGTAAGGTCAGAATGGCGGAAGAGAATTTGTTACCCGAGGAATTTATGTTTGAAGGATAAGTGGTGGATGGGGGAAATAAGAAAGCTAAAAGCTCAAAGGTAAAGGGTGTAAGGTGAAAGGTGAAAGGGAAGGAAATGTACTGCGGGTGTTTTTTTGGACACTTTTTAAGGGTTTTAAATGGGGGATTCT
>JAENZD010000004.1:166860-209457 GCA_016841445.1 Anaerolineaceae bacterium | reverse complement strand
GCACTTTTGTGATCGCCGCTGTTAGCGTGGTCTTCCCATGGTCAATGTGCCCCATTGTCCCCACGTTCAAGTGCGGCTTTGAGCGATCAAATTTCTCTTTTGCCATTTCCTTTATTACTCCTCAAACTAAAAATACCTTGTTCTATATTCCTGCTAACTTTTTCATAATAGCTTCAGTGACTGGTGCATAATGTTCAAATTCCATCGTAAACACACCGCGTCCCTTGGTTGCTGAACGCAACTCTGTTGCATAACCAAACATCTCTGCCAGCGGTACCTCCGCATGGATAGCCTGGGCGTTGCCAGGTCGGGGATCCATCCCGAGTACATTGCCGCGTCGCGAATTTACCTGACCGAGCACCTCGCCGATATGGATCTCAGGTGCTACCACTTCAACCTTCATTATTGGTTCAAGTAATACCGGCTTCCCTTTGGGAACACCCTCTCGAAAAGCAAAAATTGCTGCCATTCGGAAAGCCATATCACTGGAATCAACTTCGTGGAAAGAACCATCAATTAGGGTGACCTTGAGATCTGTCATCGGGTAGCCAGAAACGACACCGCTTTCAACCGCCTCTTGAACACCTTTTTCAACCGCGGGAATATACTCTCGCGGTACGGAACCGCCCCTGATCTCATCTTCGAAAACGAACCCAGAACCGCTTTCCAGTGGTTCAATCCGCAGAACAACATGACCATACTGTCCGTGTCCACCGGTTTGTTTGACAAATCGATACTCTGATTCCGGTATTGTACGGGTGATCGTCTCATGGTAGGCAACTCGCGGGTTACCAACGTTGGCCTGGACTTTGAATTCACGCAACATCCGGTCTACCAGGATATCAAGGTGAAGCTCACCCATCCCGGATATGATCGTCTGCCCGGTATCCTCATCCAGTCTGACTTTAAATGTAGGATCTTCTTCAGATAGCTTCTGCAGCGCCAGGCTCATCTTATCCTGATCAGCCGTTGTCTTGGGTTCAATCGCCACTGAAATGACTGGTTCAGGGAAGTTGATCGTTTCCAGAACCACGGGGTTCGAGTTATCAGACAGCGTATCCCCTGTGAAACTGCGCTTCAAACCCAGGATCGCGCCAATGTCACCTGCGCCTAATTCATCAACATCCTCGCGGTGGTCAGCATACATTCGCAGCAACCGCCCAACACGTTCTTTTGAATCCTGTGTCGTGTTTTGGTAGGTCGAACCTTTTTTGATTTTCCCGGAATAAACTCGGATATAGGCCAACCGGCCAACATAGGCATCTGTGACGATCTTGAAAACCAAAGAGGACATCGGGGCTTCGTCCTTTGGCGGTCGTGAAACCTCTTCCTCAGTGTGTGGGTGCATTCCAACCACATCTTCCACGTCCAGTGGTGATGGGAGGTAGTCCACGATCGCGTCCAGCAATGGTTGAACACCTTTATTCTTCAGGGATGAACCACAGAACACCGGTGTGACCCGGCTGTCCAAAACGCCTTGACGAAGCGTTGTTTTCAATTCTTCCAGGGTCAGGGTCTCACCTTCGAGATATTTTAACGTGAGCTCATCATCCAACTCAACAATACGTTCGATAAGATCTGCTCGCCGAAGTTCAACTTTATCAACCAAATTGGCAGGAATTTCACCATATCTTGCCTCGCTGCTTAACTCATCTTCAAAAAATATTGCCTGCCGAGTTAGCAGATCAACAACACCGACGAATGAATCTTCAGAACCAATCGGTTCTTGCATCGGCAGTGGTCTTGCCCCAAGGCGATCTTCGATGGACTTTATCGTTCTATCAAAAGATGCACCTACTCGGTCCATCTTATTGGCAAAACAAATCCGCGGGACATTATATCGGTTTGCCTGACGCCAAACAGTTTCGCTTTGTGGTTCAACGCCCTGAACTGCGTCAAAAACAACAACACCGCCGTCCAAAACCCTCAGCGAACGTTGGACTTCTGCGGTGAAGTCGATATGACCGGGGGTATCGATCAGATTGATCTTATAGTCTTTCCAGAAAGTGGTCACAGCAGCAGATACGATCGTTATGCCCCGCTCACGCTCCTGCTCCATCCAATCTGTGACTGTTGTGCCATCATCAACAGAGCCAATCCGGTATGTTTTCCCGGTATAGAAAAGAATCCGCTCGGTCGTCGTTGTTTTACCCGCATCAATATGCGCGATAATACCAATATTTCGGTATCGTTCAAGCGGGTATTCTTGCTCAGTCATGAAAGGTCACCTAATCCAAATCAATAAATCGATGCGAGATTTTATAAACGAAAATGTGAGAATGCCCGGTTGGCCTCTGCCATACGGTGCGTTTCTTCACGGCGGCGGTATGCAGCACCGGAATGTGTTGCTGCATCCATCAATTCGTTTGCCAGCTTCTCAGCAAATGATTTACCTGGTCGAGCTCGAGAAGCGGTAATGATCCATCGCATCGCAAGGTTCTTGCGGCGAGAAGGATCAACTTCCATCGGCACCTGATATGTCGCGCCACCCACACGACGTGGTTTAACTTCCATCATCGGGGAGACGTTCTTAAGCGCAGTATCAAAGGTCTCAACTGGATCCTTTCCTGTGCGCTCTTCAATCAAATCCATGGCATCGTACATCAGCCGTGTGGCTGTACTTTTCTTGCCTTTGATCATGATTCGATTGATCATCTCCTGGATATCGATTTGGTTAAAGCGAATATCAGGGGAGATTTCTCGTTTTTCTGGTGTATATCTACGCGCCATCCTTACTCCTTACAAAAATCAAAAATTAAAATAGGGCAAAGCATTTCAGCAATCCCCATTGAGACCGATTAAAATGCTTCGCCCTAGACTTAAACGACTGGATTTCGGCTACTTAGGTTTTTTGGCGCCGTATTTTGAGCGTCCGCGTGAGCGGTCCTCAACACCAGTCGAATCCAGTGTGCCTCGAACAATATGATATCGGACACCAGGCAAATCCTTGACACGACCACCGCGCACGAGCACCACTGAGTGCTCCTGAAGCTGGTGACCTTCGCCAGGGATATATGCGGTAACTTCCATGTGGTTCGTCAGACGAACACGGGCTATTTTCCGCAAAGCAGAATTCGGTTTCTTGGGGGTCATTGTACGCACGACCGTGCACACACCGCGTTTCTGCGGTGCACCTTTTGGCTGTCGAATACGTTTTTGTTTCTGTGAATTATACGTATACTGCAGCGCAGGAGCTTTGCTTTTCTTGCTCGGTGCTTTCCGGCCTTTTCGTATCAGTTGGTTAATCGTTGGCACTGTTTGCCTCCAAAACTAATGATTACATTTTCCAATAATGGAGGCCATCCTCATCTTCCGTGATGGCCTCGCTTTTTTACAATTTTTCCTCCAAAATCCAGCCGATCTTATTGGGCTGGTATGGGGGTAACGAGGGATGATTCTACCATGTGATATGGGGTGCGTCAAGAACAAAGATAGCCTTATATATCCCGTCCAATACTGATCAAACCCGTCGGTGTATTAGGTACTCTCGCCTTATCCTCATCCTTGCCAAAGGTGATCACATCACCGCTGTCTAAAACAGCCTCGATCGCCAGGCCAAGGCTTTGCATTTCTTTCACCAAAACCTTGAAAGCAGCAGGAATACCAGGATTCTCGATCGGCTCACCTTTAACGATCGCCTCATAAGTGCTGACACGCCCAACTACATCATCAGATTTAACCGTCAGCATTTCCTGCAGGGTATAAGCTGCACCATAAGCTTCCAGCGCCCAAACTTCCATCTCACCAAAGCGTTGGCCGCCGAACTGTGCCTTACCGCCCAACGGCTGCTGGGTCACAAGACTGTAAGGGCCTGTTGAACGGGCATGAACTTTGTCTTCCACCAGGTGGTGAAGTTTCAATATATTCATCAACCCAACCGTGACCGGGTGATCGTAATAATCACCAGTCTTACCGTCACGCAATTTCTGTTTCCCTAGTGTTGGCATGGGCTTATCCAGCTTTTTCATAACCTCTCTGGCTTTCGCATTAAGCTCATCACCAGCCAGGCTCTTCTTGAAACTTTCACCTAAAGATTTCATCCATAACTGTAAGCAGGCTTCAATCGCGCTCGTATCCTGATCATACCGTTCTGAAACACCGATTTCATCATTAACAAAAGCTGTGATCCCATCCGGGTCATAACCTTTATCGCGCAGCCATTCTTTCATCGTAGCTTGTCGTGCAAAACTCGGATCCTGCAGGTCATATATTTCGTAACCTTTTTCACCAAGCCATTCCTCTAAATACAGCATGCGGACTTCATCATCGTCCCGGATCGCTTCGGGGTCATATTCTTCACCCAGCCATTCCCAGGCTTGCTCACCGGCCGCATTCCAGGCTTCATCGATCATCCAGGCACGAGCTAATTCGGCTTCAATCTCATATTCCGTTGCACCATCAAACACAGGCGTAATCGCTCTAAAATCAAGCCGTTCTGCAGCCCACCCAAGGTGGACTTCCAAAAGCTGCCCGAGGTTCATACGGCCTGGGACGCTCAACGGGTTGAGAATGATCTCAATTGATCGACCGTTATCAAGGAAAGGCATGTCCTCAATAGGTACAACCATCGAGATAACACCTTTGTTCCCATGGCGTCCTGCCATCTTATCACCTTCCGTGACCTTTCGACGCTGAGCCACAGAAACACGCACCATTGTGTCAACACCGGCTTTGAGATCATTGTTTTCTTCCCGTGTGAATACCTTCACATCCACAACAATCCCTTTTTCACCATGCGGCATACGCAAGGATGTGTCTTTTACATCACGTGATTTCTCACCAAAGATTGCCCTGAGCAACCGCTCTTCAGGTGTCAGTTCTTTTTCGCCTTTAGGGGTGATCTTGCCAACCAGGATATCTCCAGGCCCAACCTCTGCACCAATGCGGATCACGCCAAACTCATCCAGGTTACGAATCGCTTCTTCACCGACATTTGGAATATCCCGTGTGATCTCTTCGGGGCCCAGTTTGGTATCGCGCGCTTCCACTTCATGTTTTTCGATGTGAACGGAAGTATAGCGATCTTCCTGAACCAGCTTTTCAGAAATCAGGATAGCATCCTCAAAGTTGCCACCCTCCCATGAGACAAATGCAATCAACACATTCTGTCCCAGTGCGAGCTGGCCGTCCACAGATGAGGAAGAGTCACCAATGATTTGGCCTTTTTGAACCTGCTGGCCTTTGATCACTGCAGGACGCTGGTCAATACAGGTCGATTGGTTTGACCGCCGGTATTTTTGTAAGTTGTAGGTATGGATATTGCCGTTCTTCTCTCGAATTTGGATCGAGCGCCCCGTGACTGAGACTACCTCACCATCTTCTTCAGCAACGACAAGCTGCCCGGAATCAACAGCAGAATAAGCTTCCATGCCGGTTGAAACGATCGGGATCTCAGGCCGCACCAGGGGTACCGCCTGCGCCATCATGTTTGAGCCCATCAAGGCTCGGTTTGCATCATCATGTTCAAGGAAGGGGATCAGGGCGGCGCTCACACCAACAATTTGCTGGGGGGCAACATCCATGTAATTGATCTGTTCTTCTGTCCCGAGCATGAACCCCGAGTGGTAGCGGCATGAAACACGTCGCGTAAACTCATTGTATTCGTTCAGCGGAGCGTTCGCCTGGGCGATCACAAATTTATCTTCGGCATCTGCTGATAGGTACTCGTATTGGTCCGTCACAAATGGTTTCACCAGGATCACATCACGGTCAAGTTTTTTCAGTTTCTTCGCTAAATCTTTGGTAATTCGTTCACCACTGCTAGCGATGATCTTATCCGTCTTTGGATCTTTGATATCTTCTCGTAACTGCCGGTCCACCAGATCATCGGTGGGTTTCATCGATTTGACAACCTGACGATAAGGCGTCTCAATAAAACCATATTCGTTGACCGTGGCATAAGTTGCCATACGGCCGATCAAACCAATGTTTGGACCTTCCGGGGTCTCGATTGGGCAGATGCGCCCGTAATGGGTATGGTGCACGTCACGTACATCAAAACCGGCCCGTTCTCGTCGCAAACCACCTGGTCCTAAAGCGGACAGGGTTCGTTTATGGCGAAGTTCTGCCAGGGGGTTGGTTTCTTCCATGAACTGAGAAAGTTGGCTCGAGCCAAAAAATTCTCGTAGAGAAGCAATAACCGGGCGAATATTGACTAAGCTTGTGGGTGAAACCTGATCCTGGTCACGGATGGACATCCGCTCACGGATCACGCGTTCCATTCGGCGTAAGCCGACACGCAGTTTATTTTGGATCAGTTCACCAACCGTTTTCACACGCCGGTTACCGAGATGATCAATATCATCAGCAGGCTCAACAGCATTATTGATCTGTATCATTCGTCGAACAATCCGGATGATATCCGATTTTGTGATCGTGCGGTGCGAGATCGGGATTTCCTGGTCAAGTTTTTGATTGAGTTTGTAGCGCCCTACACGTTCAAGGTCATAGCGCCGCATATCAAATAACTGTTCTTCCAGGAATTCTTTCGCATTCTCCAGTGTTGGTGGGTCGCCGGGTCGGAGTCGCTTGAAGAACTCGATCAGGGCTTGTTCTGCAATGCTCTTCTCGCCTGACAAGTCCCATTCAGGTTCCTGTTTAATTGTTGCAGGAATGAACAACCTGTCGTTGTTTGTATCCACATCCGTAAAGAGATCGATCAATTCCTGATCTGACCCTGTCTTGATGGGGTTCTGGTCTTCACCCATTCCATCATCAACTACCGCCAGGGCACGCAGGAAAATGGTGATAGGCGTTGTGCGTTTTCGGTTGAATTTGATGATCAGATAATCATGCTTCCGGGTCTCAAATTCCATCCAGGCCCCTCTGTCAGGAATCATCTTTGCCGTGGAAAGGAAACGCCCAGTGGCACGGTCAAGCTCTCGCTCAAAATAGACACCTGGTGAGCGGATCAGTTGGTTAACGACAACGCGTTCTGTACCGTTAATAATGAAAGTCCCCTTTGGTGTCATCTCAGGGAAATCACCCAGGAACAGGTCCTGTTTGATCGGTTCCGGGATTTCTTTTCCTTTTAAGAGCACGGTGACATATAAGGGACTTGAGTAAGTTAAATCACGTTCGAGACATTCTTCGATCGTATTGGTTGGATCCTCATACCAAAACTTCAATCCCCATTCTTTTGAAAATGCATCGCCAGTGGGGAAATACAGCTGCATTCCTTTGTTGTAAGATTCAATGGGTGTAATTTCAGCAAAAAGTCCATTGAATCCTTCTCGCTTGAGGCGAGCAAAAGAATCCATCTGGACCTGAATGAGTTGGGGAAGTTCCAACCCAACTTGGATACGTCTGTACGATTTTGTGGGCATCAAATCTGCCATTAAACACTCCTGGTAAGCTTATGTTTCCGGGATTTATTCAAAAAACACATCCTTCTTAAATACACAAGGACGCGCAAAGCGCAAGTGTTTATTATAACAAATCGGAAAACAAGAGTCAATAGGTTTTCTGAAGTGCTCCATCACTCCGTTGCAAAATTCCCCCATCAACACCATTATAGCCATTTCTAACAAAATGTAAAGTCGGATTTATATATTAGTGACTAACCCTCATTTTTGCTGTTCCGCTGCCAAACTAATCTGTTTCTAACATCACTAACACTTTACATACCTTCTGCCAACGAAGTCCTCTCTGAGATCATTCTGCTAACCATTAGAATTAATATACGAAATTGATAAATTGATATTAACAGAAAGGATTTTGTAATGGATCTTTCAAGAATGTTTAAGGCGCAATGGAAACAGCTTCAAGGAAAAGCTAAAGAGAAATGGGGCAAGCTCACAGATGACGATCTGGATAAGGTCGAAGGTCAGTTTGACCAATTGGTGGGTGTCATCCAGGGAAAATATGAGATGACTCGCTCGAAAGCTGAATCCGAGGTTAATGAGTTTTTGACCGGAAAATAAAATAATCTTCAACTTTCGTTATTCAAACAGGTTTGACGGAATAAGCATCACACTTACCACCAAAAACTCAATTGACAGGTGTAAACCTGTTGTGGTACGATATCCTTAACAAACGAATTTTGACAGTTGAACGGGGAGCCTGCCTACAGGCTGAGAGGAGGACGCAAGTCCTCGACCCGCAAGACCTGATCCGGATAATGCCGGCGGAGGGATGATATTGCATAGACAGACACACCCTCCACAAAAAGGCAGGGTGTTTTTTTATGATTAATAACAAGAAAAAGGTCGTTCTATTTGCAAATGGGGACTTTCCTCAACCAGAGAAGATCCAATCACAGATCTCTGGTCAGGATGTGCTTATCGCTGTTGATGGTGGGCTGAAATACATCACCGGGTCCAACCTGACCCCAGACCTGATCATTGGGGATCTTGATTCAGCAGATCCGAAAGACATCGAGAAATTTCAAAAACGCGGCGTTGAGATTCGGAAATTCCCGGTTGAAAAAAACGAAACAGACCTGGAATTAGCCTTACTGGCTTCCCTCGAAACACAGCCGGATGAGGTCTGGGTCGTTGGCGCGCTTGGAAAACGGATCGATCAGACCCTGGGAAACATCTTCCTGATCGCATCCCCAAAATTCGCATCCCTGGATCTGAAGTTGATTGACGGGGTTCAGGAAATTTTTATGATTCGCTCCTCAAGAACCATCAAGGGGAAAACTGGCGATCGGGTGTCCCTCCTGCCGCTCAATGGACCTGTAACCGGGATCAACACCCATGGTCTGTATTATCCCTTGGAAAACGAAACCTTAGCCCCCCATCAAACACGTGGTATCAGCAATAAGATGACCCAATCAGAAGCGAATATCACCATCAGGGAAGGGTTACTTTTGTGTATTCACGAAACCTTTGATTTTAATGAAGGAGATCAAGAATAATGAATAAAAGACAGCCGATTATACTTATGTTCCTTATGATGCTCATTGCTGTGCTGGGACTTGTTATAACTGCCTGCGCGCCACCTCAATTGCGCACACTGACGGTCATGACCCACGATTCTTTCGCCATCAGTGAAGATCTCATCACCCAGTTTGAAGAAGAACAGGATATCACCGTCCGCTTTATCCGAAGTGGTGATACCGGCACCGCCCTCAACCAGGCGATCCTGTCCAAAGAAAATCCCCTGGCAGACGTTTTTTATGGGGTCGACAATGCCTTCCTCACTCGAGCCCTGGAAGAGGAGATTTTCCTCCCTTATGAATCGCCTCTATTATTGGAAATCCCTGACCAGTTTAAACTGGATCCCACTTTCATGGCTCTCCCTGTCGATTATGGTGATGTTTGCATCAATTATGATAAGGGTTATTTTGAAGATAATAACATACCTGTGCCGCAATCCCTGGAAGCTTTGTTGGAGCCTCAATATGAGGGGCTTCTGGTCACTGAAAATCCGGCAACATCCTCTCCAGGCTTAGCGTTTTTGATGGCAACCATTGCCCAATTTGGAGAAGAAGGCTATCTCAATTACTGGCAGGCACTGGCTGAAAACGGCCTGGTCGTTGTCAACGATTGGGAAACTGCTTACTATACGAATTTCAGCGGTTCCTCAGGACAGGGACCTCAGCCGATGGTTGTATCTTATGGGTCCAGCCCTGCTGCTGAAGTCATTTTTGCGGAGACAGAGCTTGAAGAAGCGCCAACAGCGTCTATTATTGGTCCAAACACCTGCTTCCGGCAGATTGAATATGTGGGTATTCTCAGGGGAACTCAAAACACTGCATTAGCAGAGGCTTTTATTGACTTCATGCTCAGCGCCCCATTCCAGGAAGACATCCCAATGCAGATGTTTGTGTTTCCTGTCAATGAAAATGCTCAGTTGCCGCAGGCATTCCAGGAGAACGTACAGATTCCAAATGAACCCGCATCTCTCCCGCCTGAGCAAATTGATCAGAAAAGGGAAAGTTGGATTGAAGCCTGGACGGAGACTGTTTTGGATTGAAAACCATTCGCGAATTCTTAGGAAGGCGATCAAAAAACCCGACATGGCGGGCAGTTCTTTTCTGGCTGGTTCCCGCTCTGTTCTTGGGGTTTTTCTTTTACCAGCCGCTGCTGGCTTTATTTAATTTGCTCTTCTCGAAGGAATGGGGGTTCAGTCTTGGGACATTGAATTTCAGCCAGGTTTGGGACCCATTGTGGTTCACCACATATCAGGCATTTCTGTCAACCCTGTTAACCCTCATCATTGGGTTGCCCAGTGCATGGCTGTTTGCCAGGTTCAGGTTCCCGGGTAAAAGAGTGCTGCGAGTGCTGACCACTTTGCCCTTCATTTTGCCAACAGTTGTGGTTGCGGCTGGATTTAACACGCTGCTCGGCCCCCGCGGTTGGATAAACCTGGGTCTGATGGCTTTGTTTGACCTATCAACGCCTCCGGTCACATTCTTGAACACTTTCGGCGCTATTCTGACCGCCCATGTATTCTATAACACAACGATCATTATCCGGGTGGTCAGCAACGCCTGGTCAAAACAAAATATCCGCCTGGAGCATGCCGCCAAGGTATTGGGGGCCAGCCCCTGGCGTACTTTCAGGGAGGTAACCTTACCCTTATTACAACCGCATATTCTTGCGGGGACTCTGTTGGTCTTTTTGTTCAATTTCACCAGCTTTGGCGTTGTGTTGATGCTAGGAGGGCCTCAGTTTGCTACACTCGAGGTGGAAATTTACATCCAGGCACTGCATCTTCTCAATCTCCCGCTGGCAGCCGTACTGTCCATCGTGCAATTGGTCTACACCCTCACTATCACATTGCTGCATAACAGCCTGACTTCTTCTAAAAACCTATCAATAACCCCGAGAGCGCAGACATTGGTTGAGCGAAGACCCAATAAAGGCGTGGAGCGATTCGCGGTTATCATCCTCGTGGTTGTCTTGTTCAGTTTGTTGGTCTCCCCCCTGGCCTCACTGGCTGCACGGTCTTTCGTCAAACTTGAACCCTCTCGCGGTGAGCGTGGTGACATCGAGCGTGGGCTGACCCTACAGTTCTACCGCGAGCTGGGGGTCAACCGTCGTGGATCGCTGTTTTATGTGCCGCCAATCGCAGCCATCCGTAACTCTTTCGTTTTTGCCCTGATCACCATTTTTATCACCCTAATTTTAGGACTTCTTGTTGCTTACGGTCTAAGACAAAGTTCCCCTATCAACCATGTCCTGGATCCCTTGCTGATGCTCCCATTAGGTGCTTCAGCAATCACACTGGGCTTGGGTTTCATCATTGTTTTCAACCGCCCACCCTTCAGTAATCTAAATTTTCCCATCCTCTTACCCATTGCCCACAGCCTGATAGCACTTCCATTCATCGTCAGAACATTGAGTCCCGCACTTCAAAGCATCCCAAATTCCTTAAGGAATGCTGCCCGTGCCCTGGGTGCCTCCCCGCTCCGGATCTGGTATGAAGTTGATCTACCACTGCTTGCTCCGTCGATTTTAGTGAGCATTATCTTTGCCCTCACCATTTCGTTAGGCGAATTCGGCGCCAGCACCTTCCTGACCAGGCCAGAATACCCCACCATGCCAGTGGCCATTTTCCGCTACATTTCTCAACCAGGTGCATTAAATTACGGACAGGCTTTAGCCATGTCAACACTATTGATGCTGGTTTGCGCCAGTGGTATTCTTTTGATTGAGAGGCTCCAAACAGCCGGTAAGGATTGGTTCTAATGCTCACTGTTGAAAACATCGAAAAGACCTATGAAGGAAAACCATTATTGAAGAAAGTATCGTTTGAGGTGCACCCAGACGAGACCGTCTGCCTGCTGGGGCCGTCCGGCAGCGGGAAGAGTACCTTGCTTCGTATTATCGCTGGTTTAGAGGAATCCGAAGGTGGTCGTGTTCTTTGGAAAGGTGAAGACCTCACAGATATCCCAGCACACCAGCACAAGTTCGGTTTGATGTTCCAGGACTATGCTCTGTTCCCCCATCGTAACGTTGCCAAGAATATCGCTTTCGGACTGCGGATGCAGAATGCGCCAAAGGAAGAAATTCAGCAAACAGTCAAAGAGGCATTACGAACGATCGAAATGACCGGTTTTGCAGACCGAAAAGTGACTGAACTATCCGGTGGTGAACAGCAGCGAGTTGCACTCGCACGGGCTTTGGCACCACAGCCGCGCCTGCTGATGCTAGATGAACCCCTGGGTGCGCTCGACCGTACCCTGCGCGAGCAGCTCAGCTTTGAACTGCGACGAATTTTACACCAGACCAGGATCCCGGCTATTTACGTCACTCATGATCAGGAAGAGGCCTTTTCCATCGCTGACCGCCTGCTGCTGCTGCATGATGGTGTCATCCTGCAGAGCGGTAAACCGGCTGATTTCTATCATCACCCCAAAAATGTTTGGGTAGCTAAGTTCTTTGGCTTGGGAAATTTGGTCGAGGGAGAAGTCCGCTCGCGATCTCCTTTGGCGGTAAACACACCGTTTGGGGTGTTCCATGCCAGGTGTGACGGGAATGCGCCTCAAAAAGGTGAAAAAACATCTCTGCTTTTCCGTCCAAACCAGGCTCATATAGCAGGCATCGAGGACACGAACACCCTGACAGGGAAAGTCATTGATCAGGTCTTCCAGGGCGAAACCTATCGTTTATCGATTCGAATCAATTATGACATCCCTAACTTTATCGTTTCATTATCTGTCCCCGCAGAAATTGGAAAAATGATCTCAATCGGGTACAGTACTGAGGACATTCTTTGCTTACAAAATGGCAAGGGGGAATCATGACCTCAAATGAACGCGAAGTTGTGATCATCAAACTCAACCCGCAAGGTGAAGAGACCTGGCGATATGACGGAAAGGTCATTGCCGAGGACGAGACCAGTATCTTGATTGAAGCTTTTTTCAACCGGGGAGATCTTCATTTTCACGGGATTCATCTCAAAGAAAATGACCGCTTTATTGAAAAGTATTTCAAGGATCGCTGGTACAACATATTTGAGATCCACGACCGGGACAATGACAGTTTAAAAGGTTGGTACTGCAATGTCACCAAGCCAGCACAAGTCAAACCAGGTAGGATCGAATACGTGGATTTAGCTCTCGATATCCTGGTTTACCCAAATGGTGAATATCTGGTTCTTGACGAAGATGAATTTACAGCGTTAAAGATCGATAAGGACACACAAAAACACGCCCTTAAAGCACTCGATGCCCTGAGATCTCTCGTAGAAACAGGGCATCTTACCGAGATGCTAAATGCGGATTATGACGCGTTTAACTAACGCGCAATTATTATTCTTTTGTGAATTATCCCAAAATATCAGGCCAACATGGGGACGATAAAGCTCATATCGTCGAACCATTCACTTAACCACGCGCCCTCCCGTAGCCCTAACCCTCCAATAATGAGCGCTACGCAGCAGCAAAGGATTATAAGAACACCAACCACGATCAATATGATCCACAGGGTTTTATTCTTTTTCTTCTGTGTTGGTTCTTCCCCTTCTCCCATTTCTTCTACAATCTCTGGCATTTCAATAGGTTCTTCTGACATTCATTCCTCCTCAAGGAAAATAAGTGATCGTGTTGATAAGAACTGAATTATTGGCTCAGGAATGGCAGTGAAAACGCAAAACCGCCTACACCTAATACCACTAATATGATAACACAAGCTGCCAATAACCCCAGACCAATATTGATCCACCCCAGGACCACGCCCCATGTTGCCATCCCTCGGCCAGACAATCTGCCGTTGCTTTCACGAATTTGACGTTTCGCGATACTCCCTGTGATGATCGCGGTGATCGCACCGATGATTGGTAGGAAGAAATAGCTGATGATGCCTGCAATAAGACTGACAATCGCAAGTGAGGATGTCTCTTGAGCATAAACTGGGGGTGGGGTGCCATTGTAATTTTGATATGACATTTTATATTTCCTTTCTGATTATTTTCTATTTTATATGATTAATGACCTTTCCGTCAATGATTAATCAGGGTTTTTCCGTCTTTTGGATGCTCGTTTTGATAACCACCAGATCAATAAACCGGCAAAAGCCAGTAAGACCACCCCGACCACAATCGGCAGGACGACTGCGAGTACGGACAGGGTTGTCGATACTGCATCTTCCAGCATGCTCACGGGAACATTCGCTGCCCCCGCGGTAGTCGCGGTGACCGCTGGTCTGACAACCAAGGATTTGATGGCGTGAACCCCTCCTGCAATCAACAAACCTGCTGCAATTGAAATTACCGGGTGGATTTCCGTGATCACGTTGGCGCTGGCCGCAAACAGGATCGCACCTGCAGTCGGGCGAATAAATGACTGGATGATGTCATTGACATGGTTGACGGCTGGAAATTTGTCAGCAAAGAATTCGATAACGGACAGCACAATAAGCAGTCCAATGATCCACCAGCTTTCCATTGCTCGCCATGGATCAGATAGTTCAATAAGGTTAGTGAATTTCGCCAAAAGCGAAACCACCAATAAAGGGATGTATGCATTCAGCCCTGCACTGGCTGAAAGGCCAAAAGCCGCAAGAATATCCAAACTTCCACCTCTCAGTGATGATTCATATTAATTATAATTGAAATGATCTACAAAACAAAACCTTCCCAGGTACCAGTCCACAAATAGCGAGCCAGGTCAATCACCCCTATTTGGAGTAAGGCAATGATGAAACCGCCAATCAACGGAAAGATCAGCTGGCGGAGCCGTTCAATAGTGTTTTCTTTTTTCGCCAGCATCACGATGACCATACTGTAAATCATGGTTAGCAGGATGATCACGCTCAGTGCACTCAGCAATGACAGCGGATAAAGTATCCAGGGGATCTCTAAGAGGATAACAGCATCAAGCACGCCTGCTGCCAGGATCAAAATCAGAACCTGCTTCCAATTTCCCAAAGGAGATTCTTTCTGCCAGGTCTTAAAATGTGCCTGGATAAAAGCAGGGAAGATCATGGCGGAAACACCTAAACCCATACCCGTCCCGGTCACAAGCCGAGTCCAATTTTCTGTCGTATAAAACGATGGGAACCAATCTGTGAGCATCAAAAAGGAATTAAATCCATCCAGCACCCAGGCTGCGGCAAACAAACCCAAAATCACCAAAACTGGGATCGGGGGCATTTTACCTTTCCTGCCTTGAACCAGTTGGAATATCAATCCCAATAAAGCACCCAGGAACATACCTGAACAGCGAGCGCACATGGCAACTGGTCTATCACCGATCATAAAAGATCGAGCACTGATCCGGTGGCAAACAGCGTACCCCACAGCATCCGCTTTCCCCAGCAGGCCTTCAGGTGTCAGAAATAACCAGGTCAGGGTTAACGCCAGGGCAACAGCAATGATGACCCACTTCCATACAGGCATGTGATGTTTTGATTCTGCTGCTTTATCCATATTAATCCTGATTCAAACCCTATTATCTTCTTTAGAAATGGTGACGTAAATTCCAATAACCATTAATTAACCGGTTCAACTAATTTCTCGTGAGCTTTCGCCAGCCAATCGATAATCCGTATATTCTGCGGGCAAACAGCCTCACATTCACCGCATTCAATGCAGTTATCCGCCCTTAATTCGGGTTTTAGCTGTTTGTTATAAGCCCAACGGCTGTGGCTCCATGAGTCATAAGCTTCTGCTTCATTATAAATATTAAAGATGCTCGGTATCGCTACCCCACTC
Source organism: Anaerolineaceae bacterium (assembly GCA_016841445.1). GTDB lineage: Bacteria > Chloroflexota > Anaerolineae > Anaerolineales > Anaerolineaceae > Brevifilum. The sequence goes on along the minus strand of JAENZD010000004.1, from coordinate 193,851 downwards.
GGGCACGGTAAGCAATATTCACACTGGGTACAGGGGATCGGTGCCAGTGATGAAAAGGCTTCTCGCGCCAGCCTGACCATTTCTTGATCTTCTTGGGTCAGCTTACCAACTTCTGATTGAGAGGCTGTTACCAGGTTCTCTTCAACCTGTTCCATTGTGCTCATGCCGCTCAAGGCAAGGGAGACTTCAGGTTGATCCCAAACCCACTGTAAAGCCCATTCTGCCGGCGTCCAATCCCGATCGCTCTTCTGCCAGACTTCAGCAACAGGCGGTGGTGGTGGGTTCTTGGCAATTCGCCCTCCCCGCAGCGGTTCCATGACCACAACCGCCAGTCCTCGATCAGCAGCCAATTTCAAGCCTTTCTGACCTGCCTGGTAGTTAATATCAATAAAGTTATATTGAATTTGAGCCATCGTCCAGTTGTCATATCCGTTGACAATCGATTCAAATACCGGGTAATCATCATGAAAAGAAAACGCCAGGTGGTTAAAAAGACCTTCTGCCATCCTTTTTTCTGCCCAACTAAATACATCCAAATCCCGATAATTTTGCCAGGACTTTGCATTCATAGCATGTAAAAGATAAAAATCAATATGGTCTACATCCAGTCTTTTTAGCTGTTCTTCAAGAAATCGGTCAAAATCAGCCTGCTCTTTGACCAGCCAGGAGGGCATCTTTGTTGCAAGACGTACCTTTTCCCTGTAACCATCTTTCAGTACACGCCCAACAAAACGTTCGCTCTGTTCCTGGTGATAAGGATAAGCAGTATCCACATAATTTACACCAGAATCAATGGCTTTTCGAATCATTGCCGTTGCTAATGGCTCGTCGATCTTACCGCTATCACCATCAAGTACAGGCAGCCGCATAGCGCCAAACCCCAGGGCAGACGCCTTCCAATCCAATGGCCCAAATTTCCGATATTGCATTTTCAACCTCTCAATACTATCAATATTTCACTCAGACAATTATACCCACTAAATCACCCTCACTCATATGGACGTGATTCATCACAACTTCACCCTGTACCAATCATTGACAATTTAACCCCAATGTGTAATACTGTAGGCAGCAGGCTAAGAAATCCTGGCCTCTGAATTCACTATCCCACGAAAAGAGGAGGTGGTGTACATGATAGGTAGTAGTTACTTAACCATGGCTGCAGCACCACTCCTCGGGAACATTCGATAAGGGTGCTGTAGCCTAAAATCGAAAGCCGCTCGTTTCACGGGCGGCTTTCTTCATTAACTTTCGATATTTGCATCCCATTTCCCCTGATTTGTGTACAATTAAACGTAAAGGAGCCTTGATGTCGAAACTAAACCTGTGGTGGATCCGGCGTGATATCCGTCTGCAAGACAACCCTGCCTTAGAGGCAGCCTGTCAAGGTGCAGATTTTCTTATTCCCCTTTTCATTATCGAACCAGCATTAATGAATGATGCCGCGCCTAAAAGGCGTGCTTTTCTTTTGAACGCCCTGGCGGATCTTGAACAACAGCTGCATAGCCTGGGGAGCCGTCTGATCGTTAAGAAAGGCCCCGCCATCGAAGTGTTTCGCGACTTAAATGAGCAATATCCAGAAATGGCCATCTTCACCCATGAAGATTTCAGTCCCTTTGCCCGTCAGCGAGATCGCGAAATTGCGCAATCATTCTCATTAAAGGAATTCCCCGGTGTTGTGATCCGCCATCCTGAAGCCATCCTCAAAGATGACGGTGACCCTTATGTCGTCTACACCCCCTACAAAAACAAATGGTACGAAGCGCCTCTCCCTAATCCCGCTGACGGCCTGCCCGCGCCAGAGAAACTGCCCTCCATGCCAAAAGGTCTATCCTCAGAAAACCTACCCTCCGCCGACCCACCTGAATACTTCCCCCCAACATTACAAGAAGCCCAGAACAGGTTGGATGATTTCATAGCTGGCGGTGGTATTGAACACTACAACAGCCGCAGAGACCGGATGGACCTGGATGGGACTTCCCAGCTCTCCCCATATTTACGTTTCGGGTTGATTTCCCCCAGTAAAGCCTTCGCCCTGGCGCAGTTGGCATATATGCAAGCAAACAAAAGCCAAACCCGATCAGAAATCCGGACCTGGCAAAATGAGCTGGTATGGCGAGAGTTTTATACAGCGATCCTGTATCACTTTCCATATGTTCTGGAAGGACCCTTCCGGAAGAAATACAAATCGGTCCCCTGGCGGGCTGCAGCTGACGACCTTATAGCCTGGCAGCAGGGAGAAACAGGTTTCCCAATTGTGGATGCCTGCATGCGCCAGATGCTGGAAACCGGCTGGATGCACAACCGCGGGCGGATGATCGTCGCTTCCTTTCTCACCAAAGATCTGCTCATAGACTGGCAGGAGGGAGAGTCCTGGTTCATGTCTAACCTGGTCGATGGTGACCCAGCAGCCAACAACGGTGGCTGGCAGTGGTCTGCCGGCACCGGCACAGACGCTGCCCCTTATTTTCGGATTTTCAACCCAATCACTCAGGGGCAAAAACATGATCCAGATGGTGAATTCATCGCCCGGTGGGTGCCCGAACTGCGAGACCTGCCGGTCAAATACCGCCATGAACCCTGGAAAATGGATGAGCCAGTAGCGCAAAAATACAATTTTAAACTCGGCCGTGATTACCCCCAGCGTATTGTCGACCATGGCTTCGCCCGTCAGCGCACCCTGGATGCCTATAAATCTGCGTAAGACTGATCCTATCCAAAAATTGAAACGCCTTCGTTCAAGCTGGTGTCCTCACCAGCGTTGTTGAAACAGGCGCTCGGTCAAGCCCCTCTCCGCTGCGCTTCGGGGGTAATAGAGACCGACTCCATCAGAGAGATTAATCCTTTCTGTTGTCAAGCGCTCTGTCAAAACCTGTGCATACAAAGCCTTCCCCTGGGGGAAGGTGTCACGCTTTCAGCGTGACGGATGAGGGATAAGAAAACCATTAAGTTGTTTCTCGCTGGTGTCCTCACCAGCGTTGTCCATCCGGTGCACGGCCAGGAGACCGATGATAACAGAGAGGTTGACCCGTAGGGGCACTGCATGCAGCGCCCGGGAAGATAGCAACCAAATGATATTTTTTCTTGCATTTATCGAATATTGGAAATTTTGTCAGAAGAAAATAATCCCCTCATCAGTCAGCTACGCTGACAGCTTCCCCCAGGGGAAGCCTTAACATATTCCAAATCAAGCTGGTGTCCCCACCAGTGTGTTGGTATCAGGCGCACGGTCAAGTCCCTCTCCGCTGCGCTTCGGGGGTAAAAGAGACCATCGCCAACAAGGGGAGAAAGGCGTCAACACAAGGGAAGCCTTAAGAGATTTTTTAAGTGGTTGAGGATTCTTTACTGTAAGATCCTACCGGATTTCATCTGGCATAATATAGTTATCTGCAGATTCCAGAAGGAAACCCTTCACATTAAAAATCTCAATCTCAGACGGGTTTCTCAAGTACGCCTGCAGAACTCTGACCTCCAGCACATCTCCCCAAATGTATTCAGCGGGATATGCCTGTTCACTAATATTGCCATCACATCCAACCATGCGATTGATCAGAATCGCATTGGGATTGTCTGAATTGACATGAAATTCCCACGCTGTGCCCCCACAGCGATTTTCCACAGACAAATCAGCAGAAAATGTAGCCGACCAGGAGTCCCAGATGGAATCAGGTTTCGCCCCAGCCTTCAGCATCAAATACAAATAGTTCGTATCCTCTGCGACATAAAGCTCTGTGAAATCCATCACATCCCCAGCGATTGAATCCCCGGCTGGGTCGGTAAGGATGGGTTGATAACTTACCCAATCTTCGTCGCTGCCGTCGATTGAAATGGGCAGCTCCTGCGGGATATCTATTTCTCCCCATGGATAGTTCTGGCAGGTTGAAAATCCATTCGTGGGATTGTTCAATGCATGATTGAGATCTTCGTCTATAAAGAGATCTTCCATTAAGAAATCAACATTGGGGTGATTGATATTGGTCAGATAGCCATAAATGGTCTCTGGTGAATTCGTCCTGAGAATATCAACCCAGGAAACCGTGACCTGGACGTGCGTGTGCGGAATGCCTGACCCCCAGTCTTTGGGACCTATCATACCGATTTGCTCCCCTTCTCTGACCGCCTTCCCTGACAGTTCCTCCAGCATGATCCATTTTCCATCCTTCATCAGCAGGTCATACTCATGCGTCAGGTTAATAAGAAAACCTGTATCTTCCGAATAGATCATGATGGCATTAAAACCAAAAGGATTTTCTTTATCTTCACTGGGGATCGAATAAACATAGAAAATCCCATCGACGGGTGCCAGCACTGGTGTTCCCACAATAGTGGGGTATTCCCTTGTGGGTTCAGGGATCATATCCCATGCCGGATAAAAGACTTCTTTATTCGTGTAAGGGTCGATTCGATAATGAGAGTCAGCAACACACCCGGCTTGGACACCTTCCGGATAAATCCACGCCATGAAAGGAAACTGGACATATTTTCCCAAGGCGATCTCCTGGTTGTTGTTCAGGATCACACGTTCTCCTTCAGACTCAGCTGTGAGCCTGATGGTAAGGGGTTCTTCAGGGATGATCAATCTGCCGCCATCCGCGTTGGCGCTAACAGAAAGGTATTTTGAGTCCGTGATCTCAAAGCACATCTCGCCATCGATCTCTTCCATAGGAATACCAAAATCGAGATACTTGTCCTGCCGGGTGATGAATGCCTTGAGTGACAATCCAAATAAATCAACCGGCTGTCCATCATAGGTGATGCACACCATTCCCCCGTGGACACCCTTGCCCTTCAGTTCCGCTGAAAAATTTCCCAATTCGAGCGGTTGAGTTAAGTCTATGGTCGGCGTTGATGGCATTTCTTGCAAAACCGGCATGCAGGAAATCAATAAGAAAACACACAAAATCAAACACATCCCCTGTAAAAGAAACTTGATGTGATTAATTCTTGATCTTTCCACTCAGTTCTCCTGGTCATTATCAAAAAGAAAACAAAGGATCATTTCTTGATAATTCTTGAGAATATGAGCATACCATTAAAATTCCAATAACTGCCTTCCAAAATTGGTTTTTTTACATTTCATTATCTTAAGACGATTATCATGCTGCCTATAAACTTTGGTGATTTTTTTGTTGATACGGACCCACAATCAAAAAAGCAGATTAACCCTGCTATAATTCAGAAAAACATCTGACAAGAGAGAAAAATATGTCCTTTAGAGACTATCTTAACAATCTGCAGCAGCTAAAATCAGTCACTCAAATCGATAAGCCTGTTTCACTACACCTTCAGGCCGCCGGCATCCTCAAAGCCTTGGAGCCAACACCGGTCTTCTTTTCCAACATCACCGAATCCGCTTTCCCCGTTGTAGGCAACTTGCTGTGCAGCAAAGGTTCATTTTCTGATTACCTTGGGATCCCAACGAGTGAAATTATCCCTATCCTCACGAATGCCATTAAGCATCACACGACTCCCGAGGTAACGGTTGATGCGCCGTGCCAGGAAGTGGTCATCGATCAGCCCAATCTTGACGACCTGCCAATCCTGTTCCACTGTGAAGGTGATGGCGGTCGATATATCAGCTCAGGTGTGATGATCGCAAGCCACCCTGAATACGGGCAGAACATGGACTTCCACCGCTGCATGCAGTTTTCCAAAACAGAAATGGCAGTCCGTGTGGTTAAAACCCGCAATTTTGACACCTTCCTGCAGGACCTGGGTGCTGTGGATGTGGCTATCTGTGTCGGTGTTGCTCCTCAAATTCTCATCGCTGGCGCAACATCGGTTGAGATCGGGGTGAACGAACTCGAAATCGCTAACGCCCTTAAGCCCATTCAGGTTGTCAAAGCGATCACATCCGATCTGTTGATCCCGGCTGAATCAGAATTTGTGATCGAAGGAACCATCTATCGTGATAAGCGCCATGCTGAGGGACCTTTCGTAGATCTTACGGAAACCCAGGATATCGTCCGGAACGAACCCATCCTGGAAGTGAAATGCATTACGCACCGGAAAGACTCCCTCTGGCATGCCCTCCTGCCCGGTGGTTTGGAGCACAAGCTCCTGATGGGGATGCCCCGGGAACCCACCATCTTTCGGGAGGTCAGCAAGGTCGCCAAATGCCTGGATATCAACATCAATCCCGGGGGCTGTTCCTGGCTGCATGCCATTGTCAAGATCCGAAAAGAGCACGAAGAGGACGGTGTCAAAGCTATTTATGCTGCTGCCCGCGGTCACCATTCCTGCAAGCACATCTTCGTTGTGGATGAAGACATCGATATTTACGACCCGCTCTCTGTCGAGTGGGCCATGGCCACCCGTTTCCAGGCAGACCGGGATATGATCATGCTGGGGCGTGAGCGCGGTTCATCGCTTGACCCTAGTGCAGAACCGGGCACCTATGAAACCTGTAAGGTTGGGTTTGATCTGACTGCACCATTGGAAACACAGGGGAAAAAATTCAAAAAAGTACAATTCCCCCCGGTTGACCTTTCAGCATTCATCGATTAATATCATTACACACTTTGGAAAGTGAATGAAGTTCTTTGGACAACATTGATAATAGATATATTTTTATAGGTAATTTATTGCTACAACCATAGAGGTTTCTTGCTAAATGTCCTCAATTCGCATCGCTAAATTTTCACTGCTGACCTTGTTTTATATTCTTTTGACCACTGCATGCCAGGTTTTACCATCAACCACACCACAAGTCACAACTGCTGAAGGCTCACCGAACTCATCCCCCACCCAAACACCATTTGCATTCACAGTCATCCGCCCAAGAACAACCAGCACACCTACCGAAGCGGATTTTCCAACCCAAACTGAGACGATTCCTCCGGTCAGCAGTCCCAGCCCCTCGCCCACACCAGACACCCGTCTTGATCCGGCTAACTGGCAGGAGTGGCCGGTTGTACCGACCGTTTCTGCCAATGCAAAGTTGATCTACCAGAAGGGTTTGGAAAAGGGTAACTTTCCTGACCGTTTCTCGAAAATCGGGGATTGCCAAAACATCACCACTTACTTCCTGGCTATGTTTGACGACCCGAACCAGTACAACCTGGGCGCTGATTATGCTTACTTGCAGGAAGTCATCGACCATTTCGGCGGATCATATTCACGGGAAAGCACAGCGACCGCTGGGGGCATGAACGTTGCATCCGTGTTATCAACCCGCTGGACAGATAAAGAACGCTGCGACAGCCTTGAAACGCCCCTGGCATGTGAACTTCGCTTGAACCAGCCCAGCATCGTCCTGATCAGCATGGAAGAAACCTGGGGCAGCAATAACCAGGTTGAGAATTACGAAAAATACATGCGTCAGGTGCTGGATACCGTCATAGAATTTGGGGCCGTTCCAATACTCACCACCAAAGCCAGCAACCTTGAAGGTAACCATCAAATCAACCAGGTCATTGCCAACCTCGCTTATGAATACGACATCCCCATGTGGAATTTCTGGCTGGCCGTCCAACCCCTTAGTAATCACGGTTTACTGGAGGACGGCTTTCACCTGACCCACGGTCTAAATTATTTTGATGATCCCAGAAATTTGAAGCAGGCCTGGCCTGTCCGCAACCTGACTGCCCTCCAGGCCATTGATGCGGTGTGGCGGGGCATAAGTGGAGAACAGTAGCTCGTAGCGTGCAGCTGGTAGCGGGAAGCTTGTGGTTGGCAGCTCAAAGTTAAAAGTTGAAAGCTGAAAGGGAAATTAAAGAGACATCGATCTAGTCTATAAACAACTGACCAGCCGGCCACAAAATTTCCCAATTATCTGATACCTGTTTGCCTGAAACCTGATTTCCTAATCCCCTGTTTGCCTGATACCTGCTTTCCTGATCCCCGGATTGCCTGATACCTGCTTTCCTGATCCCCTGATCGCCTGTTACCTAACTGCCTGATTTACCAATCCCACTCACCATTCAAAATTCTCCATTCACCATCCACTGATGTTACAATACTCCCATGTATCTAACGTATGAAGAACAATCCCTGCTAGCGGGTGAATCTGGTCCCTCTGCCCAAAAGGCCATGCGCATCCTTGAAACCCTTGGGCGCATCTACGGCGCGGCTCATATGATCCCGGTCAATTCCGTCCAAATCTCAGGTGTTAGCTACGACAACCTGGGGGAAGCAGGATTGGCATGGCTGACAGAAATGGCGGATGGCGGAGGCAAAGCACAAGTTCTGACCACCCTCAACCCGGCCGGGATGGATATCAACAATTATCAATCCCTGGGAATCCCAGAGGACTTTGCTGCCAACCAACGCCGTGTTCTGGATGCTTTCGAAGCGATGGGGGTTGTCACAACTTGCTCATGCACACCCTATCTTTTTGGCAACCTACCCGTCTATGGTGAGCACATCGCCTGGGCGGAGAGCAGCGCAGTTTGTTACGCAAATTCCGTTATTGGGGCACGCACCAACCGGGAGGGCGGTCCTTCTGCGCTGGCAGCTGCGCTGACAGGGCGGACGCCAGCTTATGGCTACCACTTAAATGAAAACAGGCGTCCAACACTATCTATTGATGTCAAGTCAGAACCCCAGAACAACCCTGATTTCGGCGCATTGGGTAAGGTCATCGGGGACCGCATCCAGTCCCAAAAAGGATACCGGGTACCCTGGATCAACGGGATTGAAACCGCCAGCCTTGAAAACCTGAAATCCCTATGTGCCAGCATCGCCACCTACGGCGGTGTCGCACTTTTCCATCTTCCCGGGATCACGCCCGAAGCAGAACTGTACGAGCCACCTTCAGAATCCATCGCAATATACCGCACAGACCTGGATCAAGCGATCCAAAGCCTGAACAATGCTGATTCAGAGGAGGTGGATTTTGTCAGCCTCGGCTGCCCTCATCTTTCTTTGCGTGAAATCCAGCGGATCGCAGTCTTGCTGGAAGGGAAGCAGGTCACAAAAGAATTCTGGATCACAACCTCCCGCCTGGTGAAAGGGATAGCTGACCGCATGGGCTACAGCGCGATCATTGAAGCTGCAGGTGCAAAGTTTGCCACCGATACCTGCTGCGTGGTTGCACCGATCAAAGGCCGGTTCCGTGCAATGGCAACCGATTCCGCCAAAGCCTGCTACTACGCGAGTGCTAAAAATGGTTTTCAAACCCGCTTGATGCGTTTTGACGACGTTGTTCGGGAGGCCATAAAATGATCCTTTCCGGCAGAGCCATATTTCCCGGCGTTGTCAGGGGGCAAGCCCTGGTCAGCCAGATGGGGATTTCTTTTTACGGTGGTGTTAACCCTGAAACAGGGATCATTACAGAAGCCGGTCATGATCTGGGTGGTCAATCCATAGCCGGAAAGATCCTGGTATTCCCAAGTGGGAAGGGATCAACAGTCGGTTCATACATCCTCTACCGGCTCAAGAAAAATGGCTGCGCCCCCCTGGCAGTGGTCAATGCCGAATGTGAAACGATCATTGCCGTAGGCTGCATCATTGCAGAAATTCCATGCATCGACCAGGTCGATTTGACAGATTTAGAGACTAACATGGATCTACTCGTTGACGGCAATAAGGGAAAGCTTGAAATCATCCATTGAGCTAGCCATAATTCTTGTAAATAAAGAAAACTTTCCCAGTGATATCAAGGATATAATTTAATCATGCCAGAAAAGAAACGGATCATTCTTGCAATTACAGGTGCCAGCGGCGCAGTTTATGGACTGCGCATGCTTCAGGCATTAAAATCGCTTGATGCAGAAGTCCATCTTGTCATCACGCAAATGGGTGCCCAGGTCATGGAAACGGAAACCAAACAAAAGCTTGGTGGTGTTTGGCAAATGGCAGCCTACACCTATCCACCAAATGATCTTGCTGCCCCTATCGCCTCGGGGTCATTTCACACAGATGGGATGCTGGTGGTGCCATGTTCAATAAAAACCCTTTCCGGTATTGCCAACAGCTATGCAGAAAACCTGGTCCAGCGTGCTGGGGATGTTTGCCTGAAAGAAGGTCGACCCTTATTGCTGGCCGTGCGGGAAACACCCCTCCACCTGGGGCATCTGCGCTTGATGGAAAAAGTAGCGCAAGCCGGTGCTATCATCTATCCACCTAATCCTACCTTTTACAATTGTCCAGCCACGGTTGAGCAGGTCGTGGATAACACGGTTGGTAGGATGCTCGCACGAATGGGGATTCAAAATGACCTGTATCAACCCTGGGATGGAGCGGGTGCATAGTATTTTTATATAATAGCCAGAATAGAAGGAATAGAAATGACAGAAATTGACCTCGAGCGACAGAAACAAGCCAAGCAATATTCACGTATCAAACGCAGGCTCTGGATCGTCGATCAATCCTTTAGCCTGGTGTATGCCCTGGTGTGGCTTATAACAGGATGGTCTGTTGGTTTACGAACCTGGTTGGCAGGTTTCATCCAGGGGGATTGGCTCCTGATCGCCGTTTTTGCCCTCATTTTTGGCGGTATTTATTTCTTATTGAACCTGCCCCTGGGTTATTTCTCCAGTTATGTCCTGCCCCACCGGTTTGACCTCTCAACCCAATCCCTCAAAGATTGGCTGATCGACCAGATCAAAGGTCTGGCCGTCGGTGCCGTTTTAGGCTTTTTGTTGCTAGAAGTTGTGTACCTGATTCTCAGAAACACCGGGAGCCTTTGGTGGCTGTGGCTGACCGGCGGCATGCTTTTGTTCAGCGTGATCCTCTCCAACCTGGCGCCAGTGCTGCTCATGCCGATCTTCAATAAGTTCACCCCCCTGGGAGAAGACCATGCAGACCTGGAAGAACGGTTGATCAACCTGGCAAAAGAAGCCGGAACCAGGGTCAAAGGGGTATATAAAATGGATATGTCTCGCAGGACCAAGCAGGCCAATGCGGCCCTGACCGGTTTGGGCAATACCCGCCGCATCATCCTTGGCGATACCATGATTGAAGAATTCTCCCTCGATGAAATCGAAACAGTGCTGGCGCACGAACTCGGTCACCATGTCCATCATGATGTCCCCTGGTTAATCGGATTCGGCACGTTATTAACCGCCCTGGGTTTCTTCCTTGTCTCCCTTGCCATGAATTGGGCGATTTCTTCCTTTGGCTTGAATGGCGTTGAAGATCCTGCTAGCTTACCGGCTTTAATGATTTTGCTTTCGTTTTATCAATTGATCACCATGCCAATCGATAACGCCTTTTCACGCTGGCGCGAGCGACTCGCAGACGATTTTGCCCTGGAGATCACTGGAAAGCAGTCAGCCTTCGCTTCGGCCTTCACAAGGCTGGCAAATCAGAATTTAGGTGAAATTGACCCAAAGTCCTGGGTGGTCTTCCTGTTCTACAGTCACCCGCCACTGAACAGCCGTATTAAAAAAGCTGAAAACTGGAAATCTTCTTAATTTTGTCGAATTAATCACGCTCGAAGGGAGTCCCCAGTGCAGCCGGGGGTTGTGAGCGCGTTGCTCGGATTAACTTCTTGACCCGAGTCCTTGATTTCTCAGGCAATGTCGCCAGGAAGCGTTCTACCCAATCGGTGTTCCCCAGGTTCACCAGCAGCAAAGCCAAAATCATCAGCGGAAAAGGTGCAACCTGCAGCACTTGCGATGGGATGAATATCAGTGTTGATTGAAGCACCAGACCTAACCATTGTAAAAAGGCGAAAAAGTATGCCCCGAATGCCACACGGAAAGGTTCCCAACCCCCAAAAATAGTCAGGGCCAGTACGATCCACCCAATCCCGTCCAAACCTGTGATGGTTCCCTTCCAGCCAGCTTTGACGCTGAGCGTGTAAAAGGGTCCTGCGGCACCAACAAGTGCACCGCCTATTATTGTATATAGGTATCGTGTGCTCACAACGTTTGTACCCCGATTGAACGCTGCCGCAGGTTTCTCACCAACGCCTCTCAGAATCAATCCCTGCCGTGTTTTTGAAACCCAAAACCATGCGAATATGATCAGGATAATGCTGATATAAGTCATGATAGATTGCTTAAAAATCAATGTTCCTATGATCGGGATTTCGCTTAGGAAAGGAACTGGCGCCGCATAAAGTATTGGGGCCTGAGCGCCCATGATCGGGTTGCCAAGAAAATACGCCAGGTCCTTACACATGACCGCCAGCACAAAACCGACGGCTACTTGTGATTGTTTCAATGTAATACTGCTGAAAGCAACGATAGCAGCAACGAATGCGCCTACAACCATACCTGCTAAAAATCCAAGGGCAATGCTGCCTGTCTCTAAAGCCGCCCAAAATCCAACCATCCCGGAAAGGATAATGGTTCCGTTCAGTGAAAGATTGATCACGCCTGCTCGTTCTGTTAATGTTTCCCCAATCGCAGCGATAACGATAGGTGCTCCCGCTTCTATCACACCTGCTAAACCCAATAGGATCATATCACCTGTCATTTAACAACCTACGACTTTCCCAATACACGCTGCTTGACACCCTGCATCAATAAAATGAATAAAACCAGGCTACCTTGCAGTACACCGCTTAATGTGGAATCAAGTTGTAGAACAATCGGGAGTTGGATGCCGCCAATATTCAAGGCTGCAAAGAAAAAAGCAATTGGTGCGATCCAAATAGCTTTGTAGCTAATCAGCATCGCTACCATCAATCCTAAGAAGCCATAACCGCTTGAGATCGATGGAATCAATCTGTGATAAACACCAACCACCTGCAGCGCGCCAGTCAGTCCAGCAAAACAACCGCAAATTAAAAAGGCAAGCAGCATATGTTTTTTCGGCGGTATACCCAAACGGTGCGCAGATTTCATCCCTTTTCCAACAGCCTTTAGCCGTAAGCCAAAGTGAGTTCCTGTCAGAAGCAAAAAAATGATCACAATGCCGATCACTGATATCGCAATAGATACCCAGCTGAAATTATAGGACCTGAAATTGGGCAGCCAATAAACCTCCGGAAAAGGTTGGGTACCGCTCATCGAAGCAACGCCTTCGCGGCTCCACGCACCAAAGATCAACCCAATATTAAGCGCAGTTGCAATGAAATTTAAACCCAATCCCCCAAAGATTTCATTAACGCCGCCATAAGTTTTCAAAAGCCCGACCAGAACAGCCCAAATCGCACCGCCGGCAATGCCAGCAATGACCGATAAAATGATGACCAGGATGGGTGAAACTGAAGTGTCCATAAAAATGCGAATAATACCCGTCGAAAAAATTGCGCCAATCGTGATCTGCCCTTCAATACCGATGTTCCACAATCCTGTTGTGAATGTCACCAGTAAACCGCAGGTGACAAGGGTTAATGGCACCCAAACAACAAGGATACTGGCAACCCGGTTTGTGCTGCCAAATGCACCCACGATTAGATTTTTAAATACATCCAGCGGGTTAGCACCAGTCAAAAGAAGGATGAGGGTCACAAACAGAATAGCGAGGACCAGTCCCCCAAGCTGAAACACGATTGATAAAGTGCGTTTATTTGCTGGGTTCATAGCTTTCCTTTGCGACAAGTTCATCCTCCCACCCTTTTCCGCCGATCAATTGGCCTAATTGCTCCAGGCTGGTATGCCTAGAATCAAGCGGTTTTGAAACATAACCGCTGAAAAAGACCAGCACCCGGTCGCTGTACCTTAATATCTCTTCAAGATCTGCCGAAATAAAGATGATCGATGTCTCCTTTTTACATCTTTCCTTTAACTTTTCCCACATGTAAATTGCGGATTCAATATCCAAACCCCGGGTTGGATGTTCCAATAACAGGATATTTAGCGACTCTTTTAATAAAGAAAGCGCAACCCTTTGCTGGTTACCTCCTGACAGGGATTCAACAGGGGTTTCAGGACGACCAATGACGTGATATTCATCGATTTTTTCTTGCGTTTTTTGACGAAATTGCTCCTTATCGATAAATAATTTTCTATCCGTGTTTCCTGTTAACGTAAAATGCTCGGCAATAGATATACCTGGCACCAGTCCCTCTTCCATTCTTGAGGCAGGCAGGTATGAAACCTTATTTTGCATGAATTCCAGGTAGGTTTTGTGAGAGAGATCTTTCCCATTGATAATCACCTGTCCTGCAACAGGCCTTAATAAGCCCACACAAGCTCTCAGCAAAATATCCTGCCCGCTGCCTTCCATCCCTGAAAGCCCAACAACCTCGCCAGCTTTTAATTGTAGGTTGACATCCTCGATCCTGAGCGGATATTTTTCAACCACAAGATCTTTCAGCTCTAATGTAACCCTCTCCTTAACAGCAGGTTCTGGTGTAAGCAGGGTGATTTGCTTACCAAACATCATTTCGATCAGTTGATCCGTCTTGTAAGGTGGAGAGACTTTTCCGACCTTTCGCCCCTTGCGTAAAACCACCACCTCATCACAAAGGCTTTCAACATCCTCAAGCTTGTGGGAGACGAAAATGATCGTCTTCCCTTCTCCAGCCAGAAGTTGTAAAGCCCTGAACAACTTGTCCTTTTGTTGAGCACTGATTCCCGTTGTCGGTTCATCTAGAATCAGAACCCTCACCCCCAGCCATAACAAACGCAGAATTTCAAGTTGCTGCCTTTCGCCGACTGTTAAGGATTCCACATAAGCTCTTGGATCCAAAGAAAAACCAAATTTATTTTGAAAAGTTTGAAATTCTTTTATTCTTTCTTTGTAAGTTAGAATCATCCTGCCTTTTTGGCCTAAGACAAAGTTTTCGATGACCTGCATCGGGGGAAAGTCCAGCGGATCCTGATGAAGCATACCAATGCCATATCCAATCGCATCCGCAGGCGAAGAAATATGGGACACCTCCCCACCCAGGCTGATCTCTCCAGAATCAGGGTTGATATACCCGGAAAGGACCTTCATCAGGGTGCTTTTCCCAGCACCGTTTTCACCCAGGATGCCGAATATTTCCCCTCCGGGAATCTTTAAAGAAATATCAGCGTTGGCGTGGACTTGCCCAAATGATTTATTGATCTCGCTAAATTCAATATCCATAAGCTATCTTATCATTAGAAAATGGGGAAAACCATACGGTTTTCCCCATTTGTTTAACCAAAATTGGTGTTTACTCTGAGCGGCCTTCCATGCCTTCTAATAATTGAGGCAAGTACCAGATTTGAATATCTGTAGCAGTTTCACCATCAGCCAGGAAAGTTGACCCGTCCTGGTAGTTGAGTGGGCCTGTCCACAAATTCAACCCACCCGCTAATTCATCAATGAATTGCTGGAGGGTGACTTTTGCTTCTTCATCCATGGCTGAACCCATCACGAAACCAACGGCTGTGGTATCCAGATCGTTGATGTCTTCCCAGTTGGGGGGCAGCCACTCAAATGTGGTTTCCCAGGTTCCATCAATTGCACTTGATATATGGCGTACATAAGCGGGACCCCAGTTGAAATAAGGAACACCCAAACAAACCTCGGGGGCTTCTTCGCAAGCGCCGTTGAAATCGTAGGGTATTGCCAGAACCGGTGTGCCTTCGCTTGATGCCTTACGGGCTTCAACAAGTGCTTCAGTCGTATCAATACCGGAAATGATCACATCAACACCGGAATCGATAAATTCGTTTGCAACCTGTGTCGGATCTTCGGTAAAGCCGGGGATATTGAACCAGAACCCAATCCAGGTCACGCGAACACTCAGATCTGCAGGGTCATTGCCAAGATAATTCTCCCAGCAATAGCTGGCGCCAAGATAAACGGATGCGGCTAACCGGCGGGTTTCGTCATTGATTAAGGGTCCAAGATAACCAATCGAGCCAGATTCTGTATGCAATGCTGCATCACAACCAGCAATCATCTTACCGTATTCCATCTCACCCATGGTATTAACCATGTTCGCTAAGGGTTGATAATTCATTCCCTCTTCCCAGACCGAATCTCCGGAGGCATGAATGACAAAAATCTCAGGATTGTTTTTGGTGAATTCAACTGCATCATCTTTCATATCATCCGAGTTGAATATAACCAGTTGAGCACCCTGCTGCACCAGTTCATCAGCCAATTGTGCGGCGGTCGTTCCAGGCCGGTCTGCGGTGTTCACAGAATCAAGATAGATCATCTTGGCTCCGGGCACGTTCTCTTCAACATAAAGCCCTGCTTCATAGTGCGCCTGGCTCCAACCTTTATCGTTGTAAGGTCCCACCATCAAAATTCCAAAGATGAACTCTTCTGGTTCAGCGACTTCTTCAGTTTCTTCTACGACTACTTCTTCAGTTTCTTCTACAACTGGTTCTTCAGTCTGACATGCGGTTAAAACCATGCTGAAAATCACCAACAAACTCAAGAAAAACAAAATATATTTACGCTTCATAATTCTCCTCTACTTTCTGATCACTTTTTAGGATTTGAAATTTCTGCAATGTCTCTTTGAACCGTACCACCTCCATTTAATTGTAATACACACTTCTCAATCATGTACTGACAACAAAAATGTCGATCAACCAACCCAATCAATATAAAAAGGCCAGATCGAGATGTTGTATAGACAACACCATTCTAACTGAAGATCAATATTTTTATAAGTAAAGTTACATTAAAATTTCAGTTCCAAACCTTAAAATTCCTCGTTTTTGATCTCGTTTTCCTATTTCATTGATTGGTTTCAATATTATCACTCAGATGAATTTGAGTGGAATGGCATCTCATAAACCCGGTAGCGGCGGATGGGTTTCACACCTAATTTCATAAGTGCGTTGTTCATGCGGTCATTGTTTTCCAAAACATAATTTATTTCCATCGTGACCAGTACTTTTTTCAGTGCATCATGTGTCGCTTTGTACAATAATGTATCGATAGCCTTCCCCTGGTATTCCGGGATAACACCCAATGCCCACATGCGATACTGGCTGATATTCTTCATCCCGAACAGCAGTTTTAACCACCCAAACGGGAATAACCGGCCGTTCATTCCCTTAAGCAGCATGTTGACATCCGGCAGTGAAAGCCCAAACCCAATCGGCTCTCCTTGAGAATTTTCGGCGATCAGCAAAGCATCAGGGTTGACGATTTGCTTCAGGTCGCGTGCCATCGCGCGTGCCTCTTCCTCGGTGACCGGGTAGTAGCCCCAATTATCGCATATCGAGCGGTTTGACACATCAACGATAGTCATCACATCTTTTTCCAGGTCATCCATATTGACCGGTCGCACTGTCACTTTATATCTGGATTGGATTCGTTCGGTCAGGGTCAAATACCGCTCAGGCATCGTGTAACCCGTTTTCATATCAGCCAGGTAAGCAAGCAGGTCCATCGCTTTCGCCAACCCAAACTGCTCAAAAACCTCTCCGTACCAGGTTGGGTTGTGCGGTGCCAGGATCACCGGCTGTCGTTCACCCCCCTCAACTTCCAAACCCCACTCCTGCGATGCAAAACTCCAGGGTCCCCGCATGGCTTTCATACCTCTACTAACCAACCAATCGCGGGCAGCGTTCAGCAGTAAAAACGCTGCTTCCGAGTTTTCAATACATTCAAAAGATCCAAATAACCCGATAGGCTCACCCCAATAATCCACCGCCAGGTGATCAATGAAGGCAGAACAGCGCCCAATGACTCTCCACCCATCTTTAACAAGAAATAGCTGGGTCTTGCAGTGGGCCAGCATCGGGTTCTTCTTAGGATCGAATTGTGCACGCTGCTCAGATCGAAGTGGGGGTACCCATAGTGGGTCATCATGATAAAGATGATACGGAAATTCAATGAATTCTTTTAATGCCCTCTTGCTTTCGACAGGGGTAATATCCATGCTTCGCTCCAGGAGGCTAGACGAAGGGTATATGATTATGACTAAATGCTATTATATCAGGTGGTAGCTCCTACTGCGATGATAAATTCCTTCAAATGCTCTTCACCATGCCTCAATCTCCAATTACAAATACTTCCCGTATGCCTTTGTCGGGGCTCGCAAATAAAAATGGGGTCACTGATTATTGATCACCTGATAACTAAAACCTGTTCCCAGCTTCCTGATCTCCAGATTACCTGATATCATATTGCCTGATACCTGATTGCCTGATACCTGATTCCTTACCTCACCTTTCACCTTTTCACTTCCACTTTTCCCCTTTTTTCTCAATTGACCCCGTCAAACGATTATGGTATTCTGCTCAATATGACCCTGAAAGCGACCGCCCTCGCACACCCTAACATTGCCTTCATTAAATATTGGGGGATCAAAGACGAAACCCACCGGATTCCAGCAAACGACTCATTATCCATGAATATCGGCTGCCTCTCGACGCGTACCACCGTAGAATACGACAATCTTTTATCGTCGGACAGGTTGATTTTGAATGGCCAAACGGTCAATGGCGAGGGTTTACACCGAGTCCAACGCTTTATGGACCGCATCCGCCTGATGACCGGCCAGCCGCTTTTTGCCCACGTCACCAGCGAAAACAATTTTCCGGTTGGGGCAGGCATTGCCTCCTCCGCCTCTGCCTTTGCCGCGCTCGCTCTTGCGGGTACTGCAGCCTTGGGGTTTGATCTTCCTGAACGTGAACTATCCAGTTTGGCCCGCTTTGGTTCAGGTTCAGCTTGCCGCTCGATCCCGGGGGGGTTCGTCGAATGGCGGACAGACCCGGAATCGTCCGAATCCTATGCCTTCTCAATTGCCCCCCCAGACCACTGGAATCTTGCGGACTGCATCGTCATTTTGAGCAAAGCACATAAATCCGTGGGTTCTGAAGCCGGGATGCGCCAGGCTGATTCCAGCCCCCTTCAAGAAGCCCGGATTAAGGATTCCGGTCGCAGGATGGATCTCTGCCGGAGCGCAATCCTCAACCGGGATTTCAACGCCCTGGCTGAAGTGACCGAGCTGGACAGCAATCTGATGCATGCCGTGATGATGACATCAAACCCACCCCTGTTTTACTGGCACCCGCTGTCGCTGGGGATCATGAAAACCATCAAGGACTGGCAAAATGAAGGGCTGCCCGTCACATACACCCTGGATGCCGGCCCAAACGTTCACGTGATCTGCTCCCAGGAGGTCATGGGAGAGGTTCTGCACAGACTCCGCCAGATAACCGGCATCATTGATGTCCTGAAAGGGCTGCCTGCTGGACCGGCGCGATTGATTTAATTGACTTCCATGCCCTGTCCCCCAAGGTATAATTAATTTCCATATCAATATCAAAAACCTGAGCGAATAAAAGCGCATCAGGATGTTAAAGGAAGAAATGAGTATATTTTTCTTAATTTTACAAGTTGTTTTAGTGATCAGTTTGCTGATCTTTTTCCATGAATTAGGTCACTTTCTTTCTGCCCGAGCGGTAGGGGTACCTATTGAAGAATTTGGCTTTGGATACCCACCCCGTCTGGCAAAGATCGGCACCTGGAAGGGTACTGAGATCACCCTGAACTGGATCCCTTTCGGTGGATTCGTGAAACCAAAAGGTGAATCAGACGAAGCGGTTGAAGGCGGCATGGCAGCCGCACCGGCCTGGAAGCGCTTCGTGATTGCCCTCTCAGGTCCCCTGATGAATTTCTTGATCGGGATCATCATATTGATTGTCATCTATAGCGGTATCGGGGTTCCGGCATCCGATCAAGCCATGATCTCACAGGTCTCCCCTGGTTCGCCCGCCATGCAGGTGGGTTTACAACCCGAAGATATCATCGTGTCTGTCAATGGCCAAAAGATTGAAAATATTGATCATCTGATTGAAATCATCAAAACAAAAAGCGGTGAAGAGATCACCCTGGTTGTTGAGCGAGACGGACAATTAGAGACATTTAGCTTAGTACCCCGTGTAAACCCACCGGAAGGCGAGGGTGGGATGGGCGTTGGGCTCACCAATCCCCTAAAGCCGACCCCGTTTTTCCAATCGGTGGGATACGCTTTTCAGACAACCGGTTATGTCATCCGCGAGACCGTTCTACTGCCAGTCAGGTTGATTCGGGGCACGGTTGATATTTCATTAGCGAGACCAGTGGGCTATAAAGGAATCTATGACATTTACAGCCAGGCGGTTGAAATGGACCAGGAAACAGACGTTACAACAGCAGAACCGATCCCTGTTTTCACACTCTCGATCATCGCCAATATTTCACTTGCTTTGGGAATCACAAACCTGCTGCCTATCCCGGCTTTGGATGGCGGTCGGATTTTATTTACACTGCCTGAGTTGATCTTTAAAAAGCGTATACCCCAAAAATGGGAAAACGCTGTCAACACGGTCAGCTTTTTACTCTTGATCCTTCTGATGATCGTAATCACCATCCTGGACTTTACAAACCCGATTGTAATTCCACAATAAATTCATTAATTGAGGTAAAGAAAGAAATGGAAGACTCGTCTCACCGAAAAACTTACCAGTTGGAAGAAATCAAAAATGCTTTGTTAGATGAGGCTAAGCCCTTCCCACCCTTAGCATTATATTTTTTCTCGGATATATCTCAGGATGACCTGAAGCAGATCGAACAAGTCTGGCCTAATGTGCGGACGGAAAGACGCAGAGGATTGCTGGAAGATATGGAAGAATTGGCGGAAGCTGATACGCTGCTGTTCTTCGACAACGTTGCAATCATGTGCTTAAGCGATAAAGATCCGGTAGCCAGGGCAACCGCCATTCGACTGTTATGGCAGTCTCATAAGGAAAAACTGGTGCCTCTCTTTTTGAATATGCTTCTGGAGGATCCAGAATCTATCGTCCGGGCAGCCGCTGCCACCGGTTTAGGGTTGTTTGTTTATCTTGGTGAGTTAGAAGAGATAAAAGAATCAACCTATCGCAACCTGGTAGATCGCCTGATCGAAGTTCATCTCAGCTCGGATGAAACATTGGTTCGCAGACGTGCCCTGGAAGCCCTGGGGTATGCCAGCCACCCTGATGTACCTGGTTTCATCAAGCGTGCTTACGAATCCAATCATGAAGAATGGCTTCAAAGTGCTCTTTTTGCAATGGGTCGTTCCTGTGACGACCGCTGGGTTGAAAATGTCCTGACTATGATAGACCACCCTGACAACCTGGTAAGATACGAAGCAATCCGTGCTGCTGGAGAACTTGAAGCCAAAGATGCCCGTCAACCGCTTTTCGATCTTCTCGAAGAAGGCACAGACGACAACGACATTTATTTTGCAGCTGTCTGGTCCTTATCAAAAATAGGTGGTGATCAAGTCCGTCAGTTGCTTGAAATGTCCCTTGAAGAGACAGATGATCCTGATGAAATCGAATTTCTTGAAGAAGCATTGGACAACCTGGATTTCACAGAGCAAGTCAACCTATTCAACATGATGTACGTCGATGAAGATCAAATGGATGATTTCTCAGAAGACGACGAAGAATACGATGATTTCCCATCTAACTATTAAGCTTATTATGATTTAAACTCATCACAGGATAAAAATTTCATTGGTAATATGCAATAAACACCCGTTTTTTGGCGGGTGTTTTACATTTAAGTTGAATTCACAGAAGTCACTTGGGTAGAATCTTTAATGGCAGTATTGCAAAGGATATTTATGACAGAAAACGGAAAATACCAATTACATGCTTACATTAAGGGCCGGGTTCAGGGGGTAGGTTTTCGATACCACACCCTCCAAAAAGCCCAGGAATTGGGATTAGCCGGGTGGGTGCGAAATCTGCGTGATGGACGTGTTGAGGTTTTGGCAGAGGGGAAAACGGAAAGTCTCAACCAGTTTCTGAGAGACCTTCGAAAAGGCACCATCAGCGCAGACGTAAGGGATGTGGATTACGAATTCAAAGACCCAAAGAACGAATTCGATCAGTTCCAAGTGCGTGGGACTGTTTAAATTCCCCAATCGTTTAATCTAAAACATAACCTTTCTCATTGCATTAAAACGCGGACAGAAATATGAAATCCCTATTGATGTGATTGATAATCACAACTATAATTTTTTAACAGCAATATTCGCTATCCAATTCAGTGAGGGAGCCAATCATGAAATCAGAACGGTTAAAATCCTTTAACTACGCCATTGGGATGTTTGGAACATCCATCCCTATCAATATGCTCAAAACGTACGCAGCAATTTTTTATGTGGATGGTCTGGGACTTAAAACCACCCAATTTGCTCTTATTTTGTTCGTTTACACCTTTATCGATGTTTTAGATAACCCTGTTTATGGCTTCCTCTCAGACCGCACAAGAACGAAGTGGGGCCGGCGCCGTCCCTGGTTGGTGATCGGGACACCCCTCCTCGTTCTGGGCTTAATTGCCTTCTACAGTCCGCCAGCGTTTATTGCTGGAAAATCAATGTTAGCCTATGCAATGTTGTTTTATATGTTTACTGGAACGGTAGATTCCGTGATCAATGCCAATTATGGGGCATTGTTCCCAGAGTTATTCCCGGATGATGTCAGCAGGGCAAAAACCAACGCCATGCGTCAGGCATTTCAGCTTGTCGCAATGATCATCAGCATTGCACTGACACCAATTGTTACCAATGCTCTTGGGTTCAGTCTGACATCAATAATTTACGGCGTGTTGGGTGGTGTTGTAATTCTATACATGTCCCTGACTGCACGTGAAAAAGAAATCACTGATGAAGAAGAGAAACCCAAACTCTGGGACAGCATCAAGAGCCTGGTCACCAACCGCAACTTCTGGATCGCGGGTCTCACAAATGCCTTTTACAGCGCTGCCATGGCATTAGTCCTGGCGGGTATGCCGTTTTTTGTAAAATATACGCTCCAAATCCCGGATGGCCAATCCACGATCTTATTTGCCTCAGTGCTCTTGATTGCCATCGGTTGTGTTGTCTTGTGGGCATGGTTTGTCAGGAAATTTAGGCTAATCCCAATTTGGCGGATAGCCCTGGCTTCATTAGCTGTAGCTTTTATCCCACTCTTTTTCGCGAACAGCCTTATGACCGCCATCATCAGCAGCGCTTTGGTTGGTTTTGGTTTTGCGGGCGTGATCACAACCATGGATCTAATCGGAGCGAAGATCATGGATGAGGATACACGCAAGCACAATGTGCGCCGGGAGGGCATCATATCAAACGCACTTGGTTTCATGAACCGACTGAGCGGTTTGTTTACCAGCCTTGCATTTCTACTGATTTCAGTTTTATTTGGCTTTGAAAGCGGAGATAACCCAGGCGCTCAACCCGGCCTGGCTTCACGATTTTTGATGACCGTTTTCCCAATGGTCATGATGGTCATCAGTTTAGGGTTTTCCTTCCTCCTCAAATTTGCTAACCGGAAACCCAAAAATTCAAACATTCCCACATTAGAAGGATAGTGCTATGGCTCTGATCCGGCTCGATCACGTTCCCGAAACCGTCCAGGTTTGCTTACCCCTGTACCTCATCGTGCCTGACCCCGGGCAAATCAAGTCTCTGCCCATCAACCAGCGGAAAGTCCTGTATCTCTTGCACGGCCTCAGCGATGATGGCAGTGCCTGGGTGCGCTACAGCATGATCGAAACAATCGCACGAGATTATGGCTTGGTTGTTGTGATGCCCTCTGTTGAGCGGAGTTTCTATGCCAATTTACCCAATGGTCAGCTTTTTTACACCTATCTTGTTGAAGAATTGCCTGCATACCTTGAATTCCTGTTTGGATTAGCACCCCGGCGGGAAGATAGCCTCATCGCCGGGCTTTCTATGGGAGGATATGGTGCGCTCAAAGTGGGGTTGAATTTGCCTGAGCGTTTTGCAGCCATCGCCAGTCTATCCGGTCTGACCTCCCTTGAATTCTTAAACCTGTATCCAGACGATCCGCGCAATGAAAAGTTCGCCCATATGTTTGGCAGCCTCGATAACTTAATTGGCAGCCCGCACGACCCATTAATTTGGCTTCAAGATGCCGCTCAACGAAATACCACCCTGCCAAATCTGTACATTGCCTGTGGAAAACAGGATGACCTCTACCCCCTGAATCAGATTTTTCATGCAGCCTGTCAGAGCATGCAAATACATCACGAATTCGTGACTGAAGACGGAAAACACGACTGGTATTTCTGGAACAAACATATCAAGCAATTTTTGGAGTTCGCACTGGGGCAATTCCCCACCGGTGAGGAGGGGTAGAACTGATGACTGGAAAACAAATCGAGATTTACATCCCGCCTGACCGCCAGGGAGAATATTTTACCATCCCCTTTGAGATGCCGGAAAACACTGCTTTAATGGAACTCAGCTACAGCTACCTCAGCATTTCAAACCAACCAACAACACTTGAGTTCGGAGAATTTATCCCTGAAAATCGCGAAAATATCATCGACCTGGGGCTGATCAGCCCGGACGGGCAGCAAGTCGGGGCTTCTGGGTCGGACAAGCAGACTATGTTCCTCAGCGAGACCAGGGCAACCCCCGGGTACACACCTACCGCTCTCACACCCGGTGAGTGGGGCATCCTGGTTGGTGCTTACCTTGTCGCACCCCAAGGTGTCAAAGTGACCTACCAATTAACGTTCACCCCAAAGGAAAGATCCTTATTGATCGGGGACATCCATACCCATACCACGGCTTCGGATGGCGTTTTGTCTTTATCTCAGCTAGCAAACCATGCTAAAAGTCACGGGATGGATTTTCTGGCTGTCACAGATCATAACCAGGTGAGCCGGACAGAAACATTTCGTCATATTGAAGGGATAACATTGATCCCCGGGGTGGAATGGACGCATTACGAAGGGCATGCTGGTTTTTTAGGTGTTGACCAACCCTATGATGGCCCATTTTTTACGAACACTGAAGAAGAAGCCCTGACAAAGTTCAGTACTGCCAGAGGTCGGGGTGCGTTGATCATTATCGACCACCCTTGCGATGAGGCATGCAGTTTTCAGTTTGACATGCACGACTTCCCTTTCGACTGCCTGGAGATCTGGAACGGTCCCATGCGAGAGAGCAACCTGAGAGCTGTAGCTCTTTGGCAAAACTTGCTGGTATCAGGCCGGAAAATCGCGTGTGTGGGTGGGAGTGATTACCACAGGGACCGGTTGTTTCAAATCCTGGGTGGTCCATGCATGGGCGTTTATGCCTTATCCAACGCACCTGCTGATATCCTTGATGCCTTGCGCAATGGGAACAGCTTTATCCGCTTTGCACCTGAAGGTCCGAGCCTCCAATTGATATCGGGGGAGAAGATGATGGGTGAGACTCAAAAGTGGGATGAGGACACTCAAGTTCAGATCACAGCCTCCGGACTGAAAACCAACGACGTCCTGCGAGTCATCACGCCCCACGAAACAACTGATCTTTTTCAAGCGTCTTCAGATGGTGCATTGGCAGTTACTTATCCGGTCAAGTCGCCCGGGTTTGTCCGGGTAGAGATCTATCGCACGTTCATTCCCGGACTACCTCCTTTACCAGCATTGATCTCTAACCCCATTTATCTTGATTCATGATCTGGGGAGAATTAAATCCCTAACATTTTAAAGATGGGAGAAATGATGAAAGCGAATATTCCAGGATGGTTAAATAAAGCCGTTTTCTACCAGATCTATCCCCAATCTTTCCATGATTCCAACGGGGATGGTATTGGTGATATCCAGGGAATTCGCCAGAAGCTTGACTATATCGGTTCCCTGGGTGTGAACGCGCTTTGGATCAACCCTTGTTTTGTCTCCCCTTTCCAGGATGCCGGCTACGATGTCGCCGATTACTACCGGGTCGCACCGCGCTACGGCACTAACGATGATATTAAAAATCTTTTCACCGAAGCAAAAAAGCGTGGAATTCGGGTTTTACTGGACCTTGTACCAGGCCATACATCCATTGAGCATCCTTGGTTCAAAGAATCTCAAAAACACCATCAAAACCAATATACCGACTATTATGTCTGGAACAGTTCGATTTGGGATGAGCCTCAAGAAGATTTGCCGGTTGTGCGCGGTTTTGGCCAGCGGGACGCGGGGTATGTCACCAATTTCTTCTGGTTCCAACCTGCCTTAAACTACGGTTTTGGCCAGACCCATCCGGATCATCCCTGGATGCAGCCTGTGGACGCCCCTGGTCCGATACAAGTACGCCAGGAGATCAAGAACATCATGCAGTTCTGGTTGGACTTGGGTGCAAGCGGTTTCCGGGTGGACATGGCGAACTCACTGGTCAAACGCGACCCCTACAAGACTGAAACTTCAAAATTTTGGCGATGGATTAGAACCTGGCTAGATAAGGAGTACCCTGAAGCCGTGCTGGTATCTGAATGGGGAAACCCCGCCCAGGCCATCCCGGCAGGTTTTCATGGTGATTTCCTGCTGGGATTCGGCAGTCCCGGTTGGGTATCCCTGTTTCGCAAGCGAGGCGTGGGACGCTGGCGAGACCCTTATGGCTGGTCGTTTTTTGACGAATCAGGCAATGGGGATATTATGGCTTTCCTGGATGAATACCTTCACTATTATCAAGCCATAAAAGAACAAGGACATATCGCCCTGATAACCGGCAACCACGATGAGACACCTCGGATTGCTAATGGCAAAAGTCCGGTAATGATGAAATTGATCTATCTTTTTCTGCTAACCATGCCCGGGACGCCTTTCATCTATTATGGTGACGAGATCGGGATGCGCTCACGGGATTTACCCTCCAAAGAAGGCGGCTATGCCCGGACAGGTGCACGCACACCCATGCAGTGGTCGGATGAACCCAACGCCGGCTTTTCCACTGCACCGTCAGACGCCCTTTATTTGCCCGTAGATGATTCGCCGGACCGCCCGACCGTAGACCAGCAAGACAAAGATCCCGCTTCCCTGTTGTACCGCTTCCGCCAGCTGGTAAAAATCCGCCAGTCCTATGAAGCATTGGATGCCGATGGGAAATTTGAAGTTGTCTATGCGGAAAGCGGCAAATTGCCCTTCGTTTACAGACGCACCAAGGGCAATCAGAGCATCCTGGTCGCAATCAACCCATCCAATCAGGAAGTTCGTGTTGAGCTACCTCAACAGAAAATCAAAGGGTCGCCAGAACCCATTGACATTCCAAACGGTATCATCTTCAAAAAAAGCGCATCCGGTTGGTACCTGTCCCTTCCACCGGTTTCCGGCGCAATATATAACGTGTAGGTCATTTTCAGCCTGGGAGTGAGGCCTTCAGGCCAACGGGATCGATTTTCAACCAACCTATCGGGCTAAAGCCCTCATTCCATACAAATATCATAATTTTGTCAG
>JAENZD010000004.1:0-166850 GCA_016841445.1 Anaerolineaceae bacterium | reverse complement strand
AACCAACCTATCGGGCTAAAGCCCTCATTCCATACAAATATCATAATTTTGTCAGGTTGGAAACCTGACCCACAAAAACTGTTTCCGGCCTAATATATAACTTGTAGGTCATGATCTACCTGGGGAGTGAGGCCTTCAGGCTGACCGGATCCGTTTTCAAACCAACCTATCGGGCTAAAGCCCTCATTCCATACAAATATCATAATTTTGTCAGGTTGGAAACCTGATCGACCATAAAAATCCGTCTCCGGTCCCCAGTCTCCCGTCTCCCGCCCTTTTTGTGCCCCTTAAAACGTCCTGAAAATCTTCATTACATTTTCCGTATCCCCCAAATCCGGCAGCAAATAATCCGGTTCATGCGTCTTCAACGCATCCAAATCAAACCGCCCTGTTGCGACGCACAGGACTTTCAAACCATTTTCCCGGGCGCATTCAATATCTCGCGGCGTATCACCTATCACTAATACCGACTCTCGATCGACATCAGCCTTCCAAATTGCAGCTAAACGCGACAATGCTATCGAAGGCAGTTTGTTCCGGTCAAAATGATCACCCCCATAACCACCAAATTTAAATAATCCCGGGTCGATCCCAACTGCCATTAATTTATGCGGTACGATCACTTCCAGGTTGCCGGTCACCAACCCCAAAATAAAATCGCTCGCAATCGCAAGATTGTCCAGTAAAACTTTCACACCGGGCAGGATTGCCATCCGGGATTGAGGTGCATAGGTTTGGATCACCCTGCCATAAGCTGCAAAAGCCTCAAGCCGCTTTGCTTCAATTGCTGCTTCCTCCCATCCGGCCATGTGCATCAAATCCATCAGGATGCGCCAATCCGTCTTGCCGGACATATCATAATCTTCAAATGAATGGGTTACGCCGAATACATCCGCCATCACCTGCTGGAAACAATCATGGCTCTCCCCCTGAGGATCCAGGAGGGTGCCGTCGATATCAAACAAAAGAACTCTTTTTCGATGAATAGACATGAACCCTATTTTATCCTTAAATTCCCGGTTACTTCCACTATAATCGTCCAATATGGGTTAATTGTGGTTTAATTAACCCATCAATATATTCAAGGAGAAACCAATGACAACAAATTACAGGCTGTGTTTGGTGGGTTTTGGGAATGTCGGAAAAGCCTTTGCTCAGCTTTTACTGAAAAAAGAAACAGAGCTAGCCTCACGGTATGACCTCTCGGTCACCGTCACAGGCATCATCACCGGCTCCCACGGTGCGGCGATCAACCCCATGGGGTTGGACCTGGAAAAAGCCCTCGCACTGGTCAATGCCGGAGAGATACTGAATTCCCTCAGCTCACAGGAAGCGCCGAATGAAACCACTGCCTTCCTCGCTGCCTGCCCGGCAGATGTGATGTTCGAAACCACCCCCGTCAATCCCCAAACCGGTCAGCCTGCACTGACCCACATCCAGACTGCCCTACAAAAAGGGATGCATGTCGTTACCGCCAACAAAGGCCCGGTGGTTTATGGCTACCAGGACCTGACCGCCCTGGCTGAACAAAAAGATCTGCGCTTCATGTTCGAATCAGCGGTAATGGACGGAGCACCCATTTTCGCTCTGTTTCGAGAACCCCTTGTCGGTGCTAACCTGATTAGCTTTAAAGGAATCCTGAATTCCTGCACCAACCTCTTGTTGGAGATGATGGAACAAGGAAAATCTCTGGATGAAGCGATTGATTACGGTCGAGAAATCGGTATCACTGAAACGGATCCCAGCAACGATGTTGACGGGTGGGACGCTTCCATCAAAGTCGCCGCACTGGTCACAGTCCTGATGGGTGTGCCGCTCACACCCCAGCAAGTAGACCGGACCGGTATCCGAGGGATAACGCCTGAAATGATCGCAGATGCAAAGCGGAGCGGCGAGCGTTGGAAACTGGTTTGCACTGCTGAAAGGCGTGAGGATCATATTTTCAGCCGCGTTGCACCTGAAAAAGTTAGCCCTGATTCTCCATTGTTCAGCGTAAACGGAACAAGTTCATTTTGTCAATTCAAACTGGATGTCCTTCCGGGTTTGGGAATTCTGGAAAGCGATCCCGGACCAGAGACCACAGCTTACGGATTACTGGCAGATTTTCTCAATATCATGGAGGCAGCTTGATGTGCGATGAGCGCGTTTTCATTGCCCTGGGTACCAATATTGGTGATCGCCAGGCTAATTTGCAAATAGCAAAAGATTCTCTTCCACAATCTGTTGAGATTGTTCAGGAATCTTCTATTTATGAAACTGAACCCTGGGGATATACTGACCAACCGGATTTCTACAACCAGGTCATTGAAGTCAAAACCAGCCTGAAGCCAATGGTATTACTGGTCACCTTGAAAGCTATCGAAGTGAACATGGGGCGCGAAAAATCATTTCGGAATGCCCCGCGCATCATCGACCTCGACATCCTTTTCTATGGCCAGCACATCATCCACGAAGACAGCCTGCACATTCCCCATCCAGAACTGCATAAACGCGCGTTTGTGCTGATCCCCCTGGTTGAGATTGCACCAGAATTTTTTCACCCCCTGTTGGGAAAACCCCTTGAAGCCTTCCTCCCCGATGTAGATCCTGAAAGTGTAAAACGCCTGTGATGCTCTTCCTGGCTTTGGCTGCCTTCCTGCTGCCGGGGCTTACCTGGTGGGTTTGGTTAGGAGATCGCGAGCAGGATCCCATCATTTCGCTTGCACAGATCCTGGGCATCAGCCTTTCGGTGATCATCCTTCTGGCTGAGGCTGTTTTCTTCCTGGGCGGCAGCTTTTCGCCCTGGGGCATCATCATTCTCCTGGGGTTCTTTGCTGCCGTCCTCATTTTCGGAATCATCAAAAAGGGGTTGAAAATCCCCCGGGAAGCTAGACCCTATTTATGGATTGGCCTGGTGATCTTCGGTTTGGCGGTCGCCTGGCGTCTTTTCCAAGCGCGCGAGCTGGTTTTGCCAGGCTGGGTGGACAGCCAGCACCATTACCTGATCATTAAGGTCATGCTGGAAGCGCACGGCTTGCCGCACACACTCGACCCCTACCTCCCCACCCCGTTCTACTATCATTATGGTTTCCATGCCGTTACTGCCTTCATCACCGCCATAAGCGGTTTGGAAATCAACCAGGCTATGCTCATCATGGGGCAAATCTTGAATGCAGCGATTGGGCTGTCCGTTTACACACTGGGGAAAACACTTTTTAAAGATTGGCGACCTGCCCTTGGTGCAGGGCTGCTGGTGAGTTTCGTCACCCGGATGCCGGCCTATTACCTCACCTGGGGGCGCTACACCCTGATCACCGGATTGGTCCTGCTGCCCCTGGCAATGTCCGCTGCGATTGATCTGCTTGATGGAAAAAACAAGATTCGCGGGGCACTTACCCTCGCATTGCTCACTGGTTCTGTCCTGCTGACGCATTATTTCGCCGCATTGCTGCTAGGGCTGTTCCTGGTCATGATCTTGATCGTATTCCTCATCAAAAATAGGCGTAATTTTCGTGATGCTGTCCATCGCGGTCTTGTAGTTGGAGCAGGAGCTGCTACAGGGTTATTTATCGCGTCCCCCTGGCTGATCCGGGTGATCCGGTATTCAACCCTCAACACCGGTGTGGCGGTCAACCTGCCTGAATCCCTATCTACAGTGATTGCTGACCCAGGCGAACTGGAATATATCAGCAACCTCCTGGGCCCAGCCAGCAGTCATTGGCTCTTATTCGCCGGTGGCCTTGGGTTGATCCTGGGGCTGATCCAGCGAAAACCGGTCGGCTTTTCTGTTTGGAGCCTTGCGCTCGCTGCCCTGAGCCTGCCCTGGAGCCTGTCTCTGGATCCTTTTCGTCCGGATCATTTTGCCATCGTGCTGTTCCTCCCCATGGTCTTATGGGCAGGATTCCTCTTCTGGCAAGCGGGCTTCGGATTGGATCACCTTTTCAAACAGCACTGGATCCAGACGCTTTTGTTGATCCTGATCATAGCAGGTTGGTCAGCCTGGGCGTTTCCGCTCCAGTCGGACATCGTCAACGCGGTCACGGTGCTGGTAACTGAAGACGATTTAGCTGCGCTGGATTGGATAAAAGAAAATGCGCCGCCGGATGCACGCTTCTTCATCAACACCGCTTACTGGCTGAACGATGTTTACCGCGGGGTGGATGGCGGGGGCTGGCTGCTCCCCTACACCGGGCACTGGGCAGTTGTCCCAACAGTTTTTTACGGCTATTCACCGGATATTGCACGGAACCAGCAGATTCAAGCCTGGGGAGAGGACGCCAGTGCGATCAGCACCTGTTCCCCGGATTTCTGGGCGTTGGTGGAGGGTGCCAATTTGAATTGGATCTATATCCGCGAAGGCATAGGAAGCCTGCAGCCTCAGGGATTGGAAGGGTGTGAAGCTTTACGTTTTTACTTCCAGTATGGGCAGGTTTATATTTACCAGATCATCAAGTAGGATTGCTGGAGAATGAAAGTTTGAACATCAGTTCATATGAGCTTTTCGCTCATTAAAAATTCAAGTCATCAGAACTGATAAAATTACAAAAAGTAAAAACATGGTCACAAGGTTATATGCAATTGCACAACATACGAAAAGGTAATGCATGGCTGAGAAAAAGCACGTAGTAAAATCCTTTTTCCAAAATACCTGTAAAAAAATTGATAGGAAAGAGCTGGCGCTTCTTTCGTTCATCTTTTTTATTTCCTTTCTCATCAGATCAACAGGCTTAAAATATGGTTTTCCCCTCTTGACCCATCCGGATGAATTTATCAGTATTGATCCAGTCGTCGCAATGACTAAAAATCACACACTGTACCCTGGGGTCTTTTATCGCCCTCATCAAGTGACATATTTCTTCTATTTTATTTTTTTGAACGTAATAAGTTATCTCCGTTTTGGTCAGAATCTGGCTGCCGCCTTTCCGAAATACACTCTGAATTTTTACTTCTACGCCCGTATTGGGGTAGCCGTCGTAGGATCATTGATCCCTGTCCTTGCCTATAAAATTGGCAAGCTATTTAAGAACGCTTTTGCATTACCAGCCGCATTAGTGTTTGCATTGTTCCCATTATATGGACTTCATTCACTTTACATTACACCCGATGTGCCAATTACATTATTGACCTTACTCGTGATGTACTTCACCATTCGTTATTTGAACAAAGGGGATGAAAAATCAATTTACATCGCAACAATATTCGCTGCGATTAATTCGGCAGAAAAATATCCCGGCCTCATTTCAATGGGCATTGTCGTCCTGGGACTGGCGTTGATGCATTTTGGGAAGACAAAAATACCTATATGGAAAAATCTGGGAATCTTCCTGCTAAAAACAATAAAAATCACAGGGGTTTTTCTGATCTCCTTATTCATCGTTGCCCCATTCCTATTCATTGAATATAGAGAAGTGATCAAAGCGCTGCTTGTGGAATCGAGATCAACCCACTTAGGCGCTGATAACCTGAATTGGTTTGGAAATTTGCTATTTTACATCAAGTCCTATGGGAATTGGACTAACCTGCTTTCACTTTTATGGATAAGTCTTGGGATTTTTGCTTTCATCAAATGGCGAGAGGAATCCAGGTTCGTTTTGCTTTACGGGCTATTGTACTGGGTGCTGATGAGCATCCTTGCACTTCATTGGGAGCGGTGGGCATTGCCGATGTATATCACCCCCCTTTTCCTGACCGCAATTGGCATTAATTTCGCAATACAAAAATCAAAGCATGTGCTGGTTCTTAAATACATAACCCTGGTGCTGCTCATCGGGTTTCTTTCCTATCAATTAATAATGACCATACAGGTCCCTATCAGAATGTCCTTCCAGGATACGAGGGTTGATGCGCTAGCTTATTGCCGAGAAAATGAAATCTCTGTGGAAAATACGCTTTTTGAGGGTTATACACCCCTATTACCGCAAAGCCCTAAAGACATTTTCGATACCGATCGCGGAGATATCCAGGCTTATGAATACATCATATTATCATCTCATATGTACTACCGGTACTACAATGAACCGCAACGATACCATACAGAAATTCAATTTTATGAGAATATTGAGAATGAGTACCCATTACTGATTGCGTTTGAACCAGAAGATGAGGCTTCTGGAATATTTGACCGTTTAGATGATATTATCTATTATATTAAATATCGTCTTGGATTGACCAGTATTGTGCGTTACCAAGGACCAACGGTAAATATATTTACCGTAACCGAGTAAACCTGATTATTTGCTAATCGAAAAGTTGATCATCCATTGATCAAAATCAAGAAACGAAAAAGATGTCATACTTATGAAAAACCACCATTTTGTCGTCGTTTTTGATCAGATCTGGAGTTCCCCAGTACTCCGGGAGTCCGCCTACGATGACTAAACCCCAAAAAATTAGCATCATTGGCCCAGTGACCCCCTATCGGGGCGGGATCGCTCATTTCACAACCTCCCTAGCATTACAATTAAGTGAGCATGGACATGATCTTCAGATCATCTCTTTCAAGAAACAGTATCCTGGCTGGCTTTACCCGGGTGACAGTGACAAAGATCACAGCCCCGGGCGCGTAAAAGTCGATGCCCAATTCATCCTCAAACCTTTGGACCCCATCTCATGGCGCAGGACTGTAAAAGCGATCCTTGATTTTCCTCCCCAGCAAGTGATCATCCAATGGTGGGTGACATTCTGGGGGCCAGCATTCCACACCATCCTGAAACGATTAAAAAGGCGTGGCATCCCGGTAACGGTAATGATCCACAATACCCTCCCCCATGAACCGCGTCCCTGGGACAGGTTTCTGGCGAAAAAAGTTCTATCCCTTGCTGACCGCTGTATCGTGATGACCGAAAAGGAAAAGGCACGGTTATTAGCATTAATACCGGATGCCCCTGATGTTCGGATTGCCCCCTTGCCAATTGATACTTCCATCCAAAGAACGGGCATGACAAAATCTGCAGCGCGGCAAAAATTAGGTTCATCATTAGATCAAAAGGTGATCTTATTCTTTGGTTTTATCCGCCCTTATAAAGGCCTGGCCGTGCTGATCGATGCCTTCAAGATCGTCAGCGCTCAGGAACCAACTGCACAACTATGGGTCGTGGGTGAATTTTGGGAAGATAAGCACCGCACCCTTAACCAGGTTAAAACCCTGGGGTTGGAAGATCGGGTTCACTTCACAGATCGCTACGTCCCGGATGATGAGGTTGGACTTTATTTCGAAGCCGCAGACCTGTTCGTTGCGCCCTATACCGGCGGTACTCAAAGCGCAGCTTTGCGGACCGCGCTGGCATTTGGGCTGCCGGTGGTCCTGACGGATGTGATACGGGACAAATTGACAATGGATCTTCCCCAACGGTGCAGTGTTGTTAAAGCAGCAGATGATGCTGCTTTAGCCAAAGGCATTTTGGATGGACTGCAAATAACTGCTCAGGATCAGGCAGAAATCGAAGCGCTAATTGATCATTCCTGGAAACCAATGATCACTGCTGTTACAAAATTAATTATATGAACAAATCGATTGTAGATAAGAGATTTTCTTGGTGCCTATGAATGACATATCTGGCTCCCACCACAAATTTGAGATCGTCT
Source organism: Anaerolineaceae bacterium (assembly GCA_016841445.1). GTDB lineage: Bacteria > Chloroflexota > Anaerolineae > Anaerolineales > Anaerolineaceae > Brevifilum. The sequence continues at coordinate 159,287 of JAENZD010000004.1, read as the reverse complement.
GTCCTAATTGTTTAGGGAATTTGGAATCCTTAAACGATCACATCATTTGTAAGAATTGTGGTCAGAATTTTCCAATCATTATGGGTATCCCAGACCTCCGCTTCCCCCCCGTGGGAATGGATGAAACCACTGAAAAGATGCTGTCAATTTATGAAGGGGCATCATTTGAAGCATTAATTTCAATTATTTTGGATGCTGCAAAGTTACCCCAAAAAATTATTGAAGATTCACTGGCATATTATCATAACCAGGGTGAACGTGCTGAGAAGATGACAGCTATGTTCCTGAACCAAACATCACAATCATTCGGGCTTTCAAATAAATTCAGAGCTCTGGATCTTGGATGCGGGTCTGGGGCTGGTGTTCTTTCACTCACAAAGTCATTTGAACAAGTCGTCGGGATAGACTCATCAATGCCCCAATTATTGTTGGGTAAGAAATCCCTGGAGGGTTCGGATCAACAAAGGATCCTATTAATCTGTGCCAATGCCGATGCCATCCCTTTTAGAGAAAGCACCGTTAATTATGTTCAGTCCACTAATGTATTGGAGCATTTAATTGAACTGCCACCAGTGATAGCGGAAATCTCAAGAGTTCTCAATGATCAAGGGTTATTTGCAGCAGATTCCCGGAATAAATTCGATGTTTTCTTTCCTGAACCCCACACCGGCCTGAGATTCCTGGGATTTTTGCCCTGGAAATTCATCCCAAACTATGTAGAATGGCGCTGCAAGAGCCAATATGAAAAAACAAGGTTATTATCGTATCATGATATAAATCGCTTCATGCGAAAACACTTTAAGGGTGAATTCCGGATTACCTATCCGGATGTGAAAGCCTACGGCAAAGCGGGTTGGATTGATCAAGTCATTAACCAGATAAAAAAAATCCCTTTACTTCGCGCCCTCCTATTGCGCATTTTTACGACCCACATTGTCATTGGGAAAAAATAATTAACATGGAAGTTGATCAAGAATGAACCCAAAAATCAAGAAATGGATCCGGCGTTTTCACCTCGCATTCGATAGCATCATGGGGCAAATCTTTTTCCCTGGCGTAGGCACATTAGAAAAGATCTCTCAAAAACCTCATTCCCCAATGAGAATAGATGAATTCAATGACTTTAGCTACTCGAGGATTGATCATTTTTCGTCCTTTTATATTCTTCCCATCCATAGAAAACAATCACCGAAAACTTGTGATCTCAAAGTCTATCAGGATTCACTGGTCTATACCTTCATATTAGATAATATCCCTGCTGGGTCTCGCCTGCTGGAAATTGGCGGCGGTGAATCTCGCATTATCCACCAGCTTAAAGACAGATATGAGTTTTGGAATCTGGATAAACTTGAGGGTTCAGGGTATGGCCCAAAGGATCTTGGTGAGAAAAATGGATTTGCGCTTGTTCAGGATTACATCGGAAATTTTTCAGATCAACTGCCAAATGGTTATTTTGATCTAATTTTCAGCATCTCAACCATTGAGCACCTTCCTTACGAACCGGCAATAATAAAAAATGCAATTGAAGATATTTACCGATTAATTAAACCTGGTGCCTATTCTTTACATTGTGTAGATGCACTTCTCTTTAATGACCATTATTTTGTTCATCCACTGGTTAGTGAGGTCTTTAAAAATGGCTGCATCAGACATACCCGGACAACATTTCAGGAAGTGGCGAGTGATGATAAGCTCTGGCTGCTGCCGCGTTTTGCTTTTTATACGCGCTGGTTTCATTTAGTCAAAGAGACTCTTCATAATTTTGGACATCCGTTTTCCATTAACCTTTTATGGCAGAAATAAATTAAGGATATTCTTTGTTCAAACTTATCTTTCACAAATTCTTTCAAAAAAAGAACGATCCCAATAAAAAGAATATTGTTTCTGCGCTATCTTATGGTTCTGCTTCAGTGATTACGCAAATCTTGATGATGGTATATTTGTTGATCGCTGCTGAATGGCTGGGTGCTGAAAAATATGGACATATTGCGGCGGCTTATGCGGCTGCATCATTGACATCTTTTCTTTTCAACCTTGGATTCAACCAGTATATGATGAAGGCAGGTTCGACGATTCCCAACCCAAGGTCCTTGGGGGGGACGGTTCTCTTTATCAAGAGTGTTTTGGGGATCCTCTGGGGATGTCTTCTTTTTTTTGCCCTCAGATCAATACGGCCAGATCTTTACCTCGGTTACATTATCATCCTCACAATTCTAGAATTGCTATTTGATTCCCTGTTTGGAACCTTCATTGTCATTTTGCTTCTTGAAGAACGTGCAAAACTGGGCTCCATATTATTATCTATTTCAAGATTGGCCAGATTAATGGCATTGGTCTCTCTGATTATTTGGGGTTCTGAATCCATATTCCAGGTATTGCTGTTAAGACTCCTGGTATCGTTCTTTATTTTTATTCTTTCGTGGCTCATCACAAAACCTGCTTTCGACAGGATCAATAAATCAGAAATATTTCGCCTGTTAAAACATTCTTCTGCCTATAACGCTAGTGAACTGCTGAGCTTAATTTATATCAATGCCGATGTGAATATCCTGGTTTGGTTTGGTGCAAGCCCCTCATTGATCGCTAATTATTCAATTGTCATCAGCTTGATCAGCGCAGTTATCACGCTGCCTTCCGGTATTTATAATGTGTTATTACCGTCTTTGGTACGGTCATTTATCGAAGTTAAGCAGGTTTTTTATCGGAAAATTCGGCTTTTGTACATCGGGTTCTCAACCCTGGCAGTTTTTTTATGGATTGGCGTAGTATTGCTCAGTAAGCCTGTAATTCTGGCAGTGTTAGGGCAAAGCTACCTTGAAAGTATCACACTTCTGATCTCGCTTTCCCCGCTCTTTGTAATCCGTACTGTTAACCAAGCGAATATCGCATACCTGATCTCAGTCGGACGGCAAGCAAAGCGCCTTCTTCCGCAATTTCTTGCCACAATCCTTAAATTAGGCTTGGCAATTTTTGCAGTAATTTATTTTCAAACACAGGGAATGGTGATCGTTGCTATAATTGCAGAAATGCTTTTATTTTTTGCTTATATCCTTCAAATCATTCGTCATAAACGAATGGTTATAAAATCTGGATAAAATGAAAATTCTACTGATCTCATATAACCAGGTCGGGCATGGCACGTACTTACGAACGTTTGCGTTTGCGCGTGAGCTTGCGAATATGGGACAGGATGTTTCCATCATGGCAGCATCAAAAAGTACCAGCGATTTCAAGATTCGACATGAAAATGAAAACGGGGTCGATATTTATTCCTTTCCCAGCATCTTCGCCGGGGGTCCACGTTCTGGATGGGATCCCTACAGTCTTCTGACCAGAGTGAATTGGGTGAGAAAACGAGATTTTGACCTCGTCCACGGGTTTGAAAGCCGTCCGACGGTAATTTATCCAACATTGGTCTTAAAAAAGAAAGGTGTGCCCCTACTATTAGACTGGTGCGATTGGTTTGGCGCAGGGGGATCGATTGAAGAGCGTCCCAATAAAATTCTGAGATTCTTTTTCCGTCCATTGGAATCATTCTATGAAAACCATTACAGGAAAATTCCCGATCACACAACGGTTATTTGCAAAACTCTTTATAATCGGGCTTTGGATTTTGGAGTCAATCCTGAAAAATTGACTTTATTACCCAATGGTTTGAATATGCCAGGATGGGAATTGAAAAATAAAAAAAAGGCAAGAGATTTCTTCAAAATCAATCCTGATGAACTTGTCATCGGTTATGTCGGGTCATTGTTTCCCAAAGACGCAGCCCTGATGCAAAACGCTTTTGAAATAATACTGAAAACAATTCCCAATGCGAGGCTCCTCCACTTAGGCAGAAGTAAATATCTATCGAGGTCGTCGAATGACAAAATTACAATCACCGGGAATATAAAATCAGAAAATTTAGAATTAGGTTTGGCAGCGAGTGATATTTGCTGGCTTCCGTTATCAGATATACCTGCAAATTGGGGAAGGTTTCCATTAAAATTTTCAAATTACCTTTCAGCTGGGAAAGCCGTTCTTGCAACAAAAGTGGGCGATATTCCTGACTATATCAATAAATTCCAAATCGGAGAGGTTTGTGAACCAAATCCTGAGGACCTGGCACAGGCGATAATTAATCTAAATAATGATCCATTAACCCTTAAGTACTATTCGGAAAATGCTTTTAATCTCTCAAAAGACAAAATCTATTCCTGGGAAGCATTGACCGGCGTTTTATTGCGTAAATATCAAGACCTTCAGAAATGAAACTAAGGTACAAAATAGATTCATTACCCAAAAGGATTATTGATAACAGGGCTATTGTTTGTTATTTTTATAGTACATAAAATTAATTACTTCAGCGTAAGGAGTTACAAGATGAGAAAATTTTCAGCAATTTTAATTACCCTTCTCCTTCTCGGGATTTTTACAGCATCCGTTTCAGCTCAAGGACCTGCGTCCTATGAATCAACGGTCACTGTAACAAATGTTTCCGATACAGCGGGAACCGTCCATTTGGTCTTCTATAATCCAGATGGCTCGGTTGCAGATGACAGCATTGAAGATCCTATTGGCGCACTGGAAACAAAATTCTATACCTCATTTCCCGTTTCTGATGGCTTCGAAGGATCAATGGTCATTGAATCCAGTGTTCCACTGGCGACCTCAAGTACTGTCATTGGGTTGACTTCAGGCGACGATCCGTTGAATTATGCCAGCTATGTTGGCGTTTCAGCCGGCTCAGGCTCAGTCTACCTGCCCTTGTTGATGGACAGCAACTACGGTTTCAATACTTTCTTCTCTGTTCAAAATACAAGCGGCAGCCCGGTTGATGTTGCTATCGATTACAGTGACGGGCTGGTCGTCAGTGATATTGTAAGCCTTGATCCTGGTGCCGCTGTAATGATCGATAACCAGGCTGAAAGCCATTCTGCCAAGAAATTCTCCGCCACCCTGACCGTTACCGGTGGAGACGTCGCCGTTGCCGTTATAGAATGGGCAGATGGTTCCTACGGTGAGCAGCTCTTTGCCTACAACGGATTTGCTTCTGCCCAGGGCTCAACCAATCCCGTGATCCCCATGGTGAACCAAAACAACTATGGCTACTGGACTTCAATCCCGATCCAGAACCTTGGTGGGTCTTCAACAGTTGTTACATTGACCTACACCCCCACGAAAGCTGGAACAACCTGTACAGAAACACTTACCATTCCTGCCGGAGGCCAGGCAGAATTTGGGTCCTTTGCACACGTCTTTAGCCCACAAACCCCTGGCACAACCTGTGTGTTGGGTCAAACCTTTGTTGGCGCAGCAGTCGTAACCGCAAACTCAACCAACCAACCGCTGATTGGTTTGATGAACCAGTCAACAACCATCATGCCCTCTTATGAAAAAGCAGGCGCTTTGATGAGTATGAATGCCGATTTAGCAACTGCTAAGATCGTTTTCCCTGAAAGCTACCAGTGGTTTGGCTCAGACAGTTGGTGGAGTTCAATTACGCTCGTAAATGTTTCAGGCTACGCATTACCCATTGGTGATGTAACCTGCCGTGGTATCGGCCACGAAGGTGCCAATCCTGTCGACACAACCTGGTCAAATTCTAGCGCAATCGCCGATGGCGCAGGTTGGATCACAGACCTCTATAATGGCTGGGGCCCACTGCCAAACGGCTTTATTGGTGGCATTTCCTGCGAATCAGCAACCGGTGAAATCTTAGGAACATTGAACAACCTTGGACATACCGCACCAAGCACAATGGACTCCTACACGCTGTTTGAGGGCATTAGTGTAGCCCCGTAACAACAAATTTGTGCTAAAATAATCAACGAATATTAAGCAGGGTTAGTTAAAATAACCCTGCTTAATTGTTATTATGGTAAATCTACAAATATTGCGATGAGGTTTTATGAACAGATATCGAACGGCTATTTTTCTCCTAATTGCATTTTTCGCTTTGGCTGCATGCTCCCCTGCCCAAAATAGTGACCCTACAGATAAAAAAAATGAAACCCAAGACATATCAACACCTACCCCTGGAAAGGCAAACATCTATGGCGTAATTGTTGATTCAAATACTGGTGATCCCATAGCTGGGGTTCCATTTTTGGCTCATACACTTTCCTCTGACAACCCCGATTTACCGGTCACCGTTTCTTTCTCCTTACAAAATGATCCGGGCGCTAATTATGATAGTGAAACCGGTTTCTTCATTTTTGAAAATATTGATCCAGCCGATAATTATGCTATCATCGTGGTGACTGGCCCGGGAAACACTTCTGTTGTGAAAGAAGATGGTTCAGATCTGCCATTGATCATTTCAGTAGAAGCAGATGAAATATTAGACCTTGGTGAAATTTCTATTGAGGAGTAGGCCTGTGGAAGATCTTGAATTGATCGGTTTGATTCCCGCTGCCGGAAAAGGCGAGCGCTTAGGATTTCCTTTTCCTAAAGAACTCTACCCAGTAATAGAGAACAATCACTATAAACCTGTCTCTCATTATATTTTAGAAAACATGACTTCAGCCGGTGTCAAACATATCACGATTGTTATCAACGATACAAAACACCAGCTTATCAAGTATTTTGGAAATGGCAGCCGCTTTAATTGCGATATCAGCTACGTTGTGCAGGAATTACGGGTTGACGACCCCAAAACAACAAAAACACCTGGGTTGGCTGAGGCGATGGATACACCATTTCATTTAACGAAAGACAAGATTGTATTTTTTGGAATGGCTGACACAATTATTCAGCCACCAGACTTTTTCAAAACTGCGTTTGAGCAGTTAACCTCTGATGTTGACGTCATTTTGTGCATGTTCCATACAGATACCCCAGAAAAAGCAGGTATGGTTCAATTGTCAGATAACAACTGGGTAAAAAAAATTGATGATAAACCCAGATCCACAAATTTGGAGTGGATGTGGGGAGCTATGATTTGGAAACCAGTCTTTACGGAATTCTTCCATGAATGTATCCATGAGAAGGAAATTACAGATTATGCCCAAATTTTCAATACCGCTATTGAATCCGGGATTAAATTTAAGGGTGTTGGTTTTAAGAATGGAAAATATTTGGACATGGGAACATATCATGATGTTCTCAGGATTAGCACCTGGCTCAATTGATCATCTAACCATTTGTGAAATTTGAGGGAAACTTCATAAACCATCCCTCATAGAAACCTTTCCAGTAGGATTTAATTGCTGGAAAATTTCTTTTTAAAGCTAGTCTGACAGTCCACAATATCCCGCTCCCTATTCTGAAAATGAATATAAAAGGGGCCTGCCACAACTTCATATGCTTCCGAAAATAATATCCGCTGTTCCTGGCCATTAGGTACCTTTCCCTCGGGCTGTTCCTGCCCCCCACGGACATCGATTCACGGTGAAATATTATTGCTTGCGGAATCAAATAAATAGGCAAATCTTTCTTTTTCAATCTTAGGCAAAAATCAAGATCATCATAATAAATCGGGAAAAAGATTTCATCCAGGAAACCAACTTGCTCAAACACTTCTGATTTGATCAGCCAGGCGTGGGATGGTAAGAACTCAAATCTCGTAACTGACCCAGGCAATTGCAGAGCAGCCTTCTTTATTTCTAAAACTGAGAGTAATACAGGATGGAAGTCTCCACCTAAAGAGCAAAGCACATCATGATCATCGTAATAGAATATTGCAGGTGAGGCTAACGCAGCATCTTGAGGAAGATAAAAAAATAGATTTTCAATCATTTTGGGATCTGCAATCGTATCATTATTCAGAAGCATAACAAAATCTGCCGAATTTGAAATCGCGTGTTTTATCCCAGCATTCATGCCGCCCTGAAAACCCAAGTTGGCTTTGTTGGAAATTACGTGGAGCTGGGGAAATTTCTGTTTAAAGATTTCTATTGATCCATCAGTAGATCCATTATCAATAATAATGATTTGCGTCTCTACTGATGCTTTTTGGGTCAATAACGAATTCACACAATCCACTGTTAAATCTGCTTGATTCCAGTTCAGGACGTAGATATTCAATTTCGAGTTGCTTACAAATTCTTTTGTCATGACATACAGATCACTTCAGAAAATAGTTGTCACAGCAATTAATAAATAGAGGTTTTTTTATCAACGACACAATCTATTGGATAATGGGTAAGAATATCTCATAAGAGAAAGCTTTATATGACCAGAACGCCGTTTGGTCACTGGATTCACCTGGGTTTAATAAGTAGATAAAAGACCCAACATTGGTTAATGTTGGAGATTGCATGACCTGAGGTTGAATATCTCCAAATTCTGACCATACATCATCATAGAAAATATAACTTGCTGCCTGACTTCCCCCATCTGGGTTATACCCTCCAATCACATAGAGTGTATCATACACATTTATCACACTAATTCCGGTCAAGGGTTCAGGTAATGGACTTAATGCCTCCCATGGTGTCTCTTCTCTTAAGTCGCGAGATGGGTAGAAGTAATCAGCGTTCTTCAATATCACCTGATTATCACGTCCACCAACCACAACAATCTTATCTGCCAGAGGTATCGCTTCTGCCTGGTACCGCGCCGTCGCCATCGGCGTGCCCTCCCGCCATTCATCAGTCCCCGGGTCATAAATAAACACATTATCTAAGGCTTTCTGGCCATCCCAGCCCCCGAACAAGTAAAGCTGCCCTTCAAAATCCGCCATGGCATAAGCGCTGAGCTTCACGGGCAATGGCGCGCCGCTTTCCCACTGGTTTGCCCGCGGGTCATAGATTTCAAGGATATTTGTTGGTGCCCCGTCCCCCAGCAGCCCGCCCGGCACGTAGATCTTCTCACCGATCAATGCCGCTTCCACATCCTGCACAGGCGTGGGCTTATCTTCCAGGCTCTCCCAGCGGTCGTCCTCCATGACATAACGGAATACGGATCTGCTCACACCCGCTGGCCCCTCACCGGCAATCGCGTAGATATTGCCGTCATAAGCGGTTGCTGCCAATCCTGTCCTCGCCGCAGGCATGGGCGCAAGTTCCTGCCAGCGGTCTTGCATTTCAGCAATTACCTCTGCACCTGATGGCGTCGGTGTCGGTTGGGGAAAGATCAAATCCCTGCCAAATACCATCAAAAGAATGGCAGCCAGCAATAATCCGGCAACGGGAATCAGGACCCACCTATATTTTCGAAAGAAGGGCTGTTCTGCCGGTGTTTCGGGGTTTTCTGTTCTTTCATTTCCGGGTACAGAGACGATCCCGTGTTCAATCCCATACAGCGTGGCTTCTGTTCTGGATGAAACGCCCAGTTTTTCAAAGACATTGCTGAGATGTACTTTCACGGTGTTGGGGCTGATCGTCAGGAATTGCGCAATCTCGCGGTTGGTCATCCCCTTGGCCACAAGCTGCAGGATCTGATCTTCTCTTTCACTCAGGATGTTGTTTTCTTCAGGCAAGAAGGTCTCTTTCTGGATAAGTTTGCGGTGTTAATGATAACATACCCCATTATTGGGCGATCAGGACTTTAAGGCAACCAGGTCAGCATCCACCATCATTCGGATCAATCGTTCAAAGTCAGTTTCCGGTTTCCATCCCAGCGCCTGGTGAGCAAGGCCTGGGTCAGCAACCAGGGGATAGGCTTCTGCTGGACGATAAAATTGAGGGTCTTCGACCACATAATCCCGGTAATCAAGATCCAAATACTCAAAAGCGATCCGGCAAAAATCCCGGACGGTGTGCGGCTGGCCTGTACCGATCACGTAATCATCCGGTGTATCCTGCTGAAGCATCAGCCACATCGCTCTCACGTAATCTCCGGCAAAACCCCAATCCCGTTGGGCTTCCAGGTTGCCCATCCGGAGCTCATGCACCAATCCCAGCTTGATCTGGGCAGCGCTGCGTGTGATCTTCCGGGTGACAAATTCCAAATCCCTTCGAGGGCTCTCATGGTTATACAGGATCCCGGAAACAGCAAACATCCCATGATGTTGGCGGTAGTTGCGTGTGATTAGATGACCATACACTTTTGCGACACCATAAGGATTTCGGGGGTTCAGCCGCGTCCGCTCATTTTGAGGTGATTCGTCTGCCTCACCAAACATTTCGCTGGTAGAAGCCTGGTAAAACCGTGCTTTAGGGGCTGCCTGGCGGATGCAGTCCAGCAGGCGGGTTACACCCAGCGCAGTCGAATCCGCAGTCAGCACCGCCTGCGACCATGAAAGCTGAACATTCGATTGACCGGCTAAATTGTAGATCTCATCAGGGCGGTAAGTATCCAGGATTTCATAGAGTGAACCCTGGTCTAAAAGATCCCCATGGGCTATCTCAATCTCGTCCTGGATAGGCCCAATGCGCTGGTAGTCCACTGAACTTGTCCGGCGGACCATGCCAACCACACGATAGCCCTGCCCCAACAGCCATTCTGCCAGGTAGGACCCGTCTTGCCCTGTGATACCGGTTATCAAGGCGACTTTCAAACACTCTCCTCTTTCAAATATCAATTAAGCTGGATGTATTATACCAAGCACCTCAGGCAAATAACGAGTTGTTCATCTTAAAGCATTAGCGGGGTGAAGATCACACCCCGCCTTTGAAAAAATTTACCCAAAGACCAACGAATAATTCTTAATCCTGAGGTTCATTAAAGAAAAGAGGGAAGATATATCCTTCCGAAAAAACAAATCCCTGGGTGTAAAAGCTAACATTCGTCGTGAAAGCATTGCCAGCATTATCGTAAGCGGTCAAAGCATAACTATACTGACTACTATTCACCACGTTAACCCCATAGGATCGGGTTGATCCAGGGAGGTTGCTGACCACCGGTTGGTAATCTGAGCCATTCACGCTCACTGCCAGGGAAAAGCTGCCCAAACCGGAAAGGTTATCATTTGCTGTCCACTGCAAGTTCACATTCCCTTCAGCAGCTGGAGAATTGATCGGAAGGAACGTTGCTGTTGGGGGTGTTCTATCAATTACACCATTGAAGTTGACTGATACATCCTGGTTTCCCAAAGCATCCGTTGCGACAGCCATCACCGTCAACACATCACCCTCCGCCATTTCGGCGCTGCTGAAGGGCGCCTGCCATCCATTCGCACCATTCGTGTCCTTCCCCAGGTTGACCCATTGATCATTCACCCAGTCCGATCCATGCCACCAAAATTCAACAGAGGTGATCGCAGCACCCGTGCTGCCTTTTAAGACTGAAGCGGTCACAAAGCCATTCTGCGGCAAAGCCAGTACACCACCACTCAAAGTCAGGGTGACCTGTGGATCTGTTCCACTGGCACCGCACTGCACGTCTTTGATCACTTTCCGGGCGCTGAGAATGCCTGAAGGATTTCCTTCATAATCCCAGACCCGTAAAGCCAGGTACAGCGGACCATCAGGAACTGATGTATTACAGAGGTCGATATTTGTATTAAAGGGGTTAGCGGTTTGATCCTTGCCAATATGAACCCAAGTACCACCATAATTCACCATCATTTCCAACTTCGTCACAGCGATATCGTCATCGCCCCACCCAGCAACATTGAGCAGGCTTGTTGTAGCATAAGTCATATTTACCGGTGCCGTCAGGCCGCCGGTTGGCGGGTTAGCTGGTTTATTCCCCGACACATAATAGGTTTGTCCGACACCACCAAAAGTCGCAGCCTCATACGCCAATCGAGGGCGTCCACCTTGCGTAGCAGCGTCCCAATTAATGCTCACATCTTTATAGGTGATATCTTCTGCCACACCCCAAACATAACCACTTGTGGATGTATAATGGGTTTCTTCGGCGACGACCATAAAATGCACATGATGCCCCGTGCTGTACCCTGTGTCATCGACATCAGCAATATACTGCCCCTGCATGACCGGAGTACCCACTTTCTTTAGGTTACTTGGGATGCTGTTTTGTGCGATGTGCAGGTAGATCTGGTAGGTCCAGGGGGTTGTCGAACGATCCTGCAGGGTGATGCTGTTGGTGCAGGAAGAATCACCATTGACGCAGGTGTCTCTCCAGTGGTAAACTGTCCCGCCTTTGGCAGCCACCAGCGGGAACATCGTCCCATCAGCAAAATCAAAGGCATAAGTACAGTAATAAGTCGGGTAACAGGAAGAGTGACCAACCGACCAGGTTAATCTTTTTTCCAAACCTTTCGCCCATGGAAGGTAATAGCCACCAAAAACACGGGTCGATTTGGGCTGTGCCTCTTGATCTGAAATCAAATCTCCCTCGATACTTTTCTGGGCAAAATCCAAAGTTTTAAATTTTTCAAGGAATTTTTCATCATCATCCAGCAAGACATCCCATTTGTCCGCACTCACCCGTTCCGCCATGGCTAATTCCGGTTCACGACCCACCAATTCCCCAGTCTCAAGATCAAGTGCCGCCAGCCAAACAATCGCTTTTAAACCGTCTTCCTGGACCTGGATATGATCAATTTCATAATCATAATTCGCCCAACGGCCGCCTGCCCTCGCCAATGCCGTTTCCACGGCTGCAGCAATTTCCGGGGCTTGTTCTGAAAGCTCAACGGCTGGCACCTCTTCAACTTCCGCGGACAAACCGAAAGCTTTCCTTATAAATGAAAAATCAAAAACGGTCATGGCCAGCATGACCAGGCACAAAATGGCCATTAAGATAATGCCAAATTTCAAAGTTTTACTCACATCGTACTCCTTCAATGACATCGCTTTGTTGATCAGCGATTAGGGTAGCAATAATTTGCATAATATTTATCGATCGCGTCGAAAGAATGAGTGCAACTACCATGCCAAACGATCAATATTCGGCTTTAATTGCTTTCTTTATCCGCAATCTAAAATGTAAAAGTTAATGGAAAACATGCAAAAGTCATGCCAGGACCTGATCATTAAAGTTCTTCTGACTGGTGACAAAATCCTGGTTATAATTATCCCCTGCGACGGATGCAGACCATGGTCATATCATCCGATTGAGATGCTTCCCCCCTGAATTCACTGACATCTTCCTTAATCGTCCGGATGATCCATTGGCTGGGACGGTTTGCGATCACCTTTGTCTTTTCAACCAGGTTATCCAGACCATAAAATGAACCTTCCAGGTTATTTGCCTCCACGACCCCATCCGTATAAAGCAGCAAGGTATCGTCCACATCAATCTTCTGAGAAACGGCAACCCAGGCCGCATTTTCATCAATCCCCAGTGCCATGCCGTTCGGATTCAATTTTTGAACGATCTGGTCCTGACGGTTCCTGATCAATAGTGGTGGATGATGTCCTGCATTGCAGTATATCAGCCTGCCAAGTTCCGGTTCGAGGATGCCATAAAAAGCAGTGATGAACATCTGCGCCCGGGCATCACTCAGCATCCGTTTGTTGGTCGCCTGAAAAACCGCGGCAGGGTTTTCGGGATAGATATGCGCATAAGTCAGCAGTAATGTCCGTCCCAAGGCCATATAAAGCGCTGCGCCCAATCCCTTATCTGCGACATCAGCAATGATGATCCCCAATCGTCCATCACTCAACTCGAAAAAATCATAAAAATCACCTGATGTCTGACGGGCAGGCGTTAGGCTGGCTGCTATTTCCCAGCCAGGAAAAACCGGCTCACGAGCAGGCAGAAAACTAGCCTGGATATCACCAGCAATCCGTAATTCCTGGCTCACCCACTGGTGTTTAATCATTTCCTGGTAAGACTCCGCTTGCTGCAGTGCTGTCGCAACCTGTGATGCCAGTGTTTGGAGTGCAGGGTACTGCTGGCGGATCGAATTTAGGTCCCAACGCTGCGGCAATGACAACAATTCAACGAAAAGTCCGCCCTGTGTTTCGCCTGATGACGGGTCCAAAATGGGGGCGGCAATCAGGGCAAAATGCCTTTCTGGGGCATCCTCCCAGGGCAGCGGTGCATTTTCAAGAAAACCTTCTGGTTCTGTTTTCGTCAACAGCCAATCCCAGATTTTAGGTGTGTAGCTATCCTTACCGTCAGGGTATCTCAACAAATAGGTTTCCGGTGCCAGCCAAACAGATGCTCTGCGGCAGGAAAACATCTCCGGTATATGCTTCCTGAGCAATCCTGGTAAATCCCTGGCATCCGTTGGTGCTGCAAGAATCTCGCGCCCCAAACGCTCCAAACCCATTAATTGGATCGTCTGGTTTCGGCTTTTGGCTGCCGATCGGCTGAGCTGATGAGCCAATAAGGCCATGAATAACAAACCAAGGAAATAAATCCCCAGCATCAAGGAACCATGCTCGACAAATATCCCGCTGGCTAACACGCCAAAAGGTAATGAAAGGAAAGGCAGTTCCATGGTTGCCACAGTGAACCAAAAAAGGCTGGCTGAATTTTCAACATTAAACTTACGCCGCTGAACCCAAATAACATACAAAATAAAAGGCAGCCAAATAACAAAGTATAGAATGGCATAACTCAATACAGCCAACATCGCCGGCAGTAAAAATTCACCGGTCAAACCCTTGATTGGAAATATACCACCAGATTTCTCGTAAATACTCAAAGAAATTAATGCAGGGATGAGGATGGATGCCCCATTCAAACTGGCAGAGCGGATGCTGTTCCATCGCATATCAGAATTAATAGATTTTTGGCATGCTAGGAACAACTCGATCATGATCCAGAGTAAAAATAACCAGATCATGCCGTATCCAAATATCAGAATGCTGCCCCACAGGACAATACCTCCAAAATCTCCATCAGAGCCGACCATATGCCCGCTGTGCAGGGCATATATCAAAAAAAAGCGCAAGCGGCTAAAAAGCACGATCGCCAGCATAATGATGATGATCCATTCCCAACGAAGGAATATTGACCAATCGGTATTTACAAATAGCCAAAACACCCCGATCAACAGAAGCGGTAAACTGTAAAAAACACCCACAACGTCACTCATCAGCAAGTATCGCATCGGCGTGGACCGGTTTGTGAGATCCGGCCTGAGTTTTCTTTGAATAAAATTCAACAGCGAAATCATGGCCTTCATTATAGCCGAGAGTCGAATTATTTTCCGGCAAATCACTATTTACAAAATCAATAAACTGATTTATTATGGAGGCAGATATCTGATTGAATAATTTTATAATAATAAATTTAACTGATTACCATCTAAATTATTCCATTTAAAGTCTTGCATCGAGCGTTAAAATGTGATAATATATCAACTCAAACAAATCACCACTGTTTTCACTGGGTGCAAGGCAGTTCCATCGGCGAAAATAGCGATTTTTTTGTTTAATAATACAGGGGATAGTCCCCTAAAGAAATAAATTCGGAAGGAAGATAAATTATGCCTAGTTCATATTTAACACAAGAGGGATATAAGCGATTGCAAGAGGAGCTGGAATATCTTCGCTCTGAGAAACGTGCGGAAGTTGCAGACCGATTGCGAGATGCCTTAGAAGACGGTGAACTCATTGAAAACGCAGAGTTGGAAGCCGCCAAAAATGAGCAATCCTTTGTAGAAGGACGGATCAAAGAGCTGGAGATCCTGCTCTCGAATGCAAAAATAATTGAACAAAACAACCATTCCGACACAATCCAGGTTGGCTCAAAGGTTAAGGTCAAGGAAGAAGGCTACGAAGCTGAAGAATACGTGATCGTTGGCGCAGCCGAAGCCGACCCGCGCCTGGGACGTATATCAAACGAGTCACCCATCGGGCAGGCGTTGCTTAATAAAAAGGCTGGTGATAAAGTTAAGGTCGAAGCCCCAGGCGGCGAGTTTGAGGTCGATATTCTCTCAGTAGGATAATATTCGTTTAGAAGCAAATTCACCCCGCCCGGCATAACTGGTCGGGGTTTTTATTTATTCATGACTTAAGGAAGGTATTATGCTTGAAGATTCATTTTCGGATTTAGAAAAATCCCGTCTTGAGAAATTAAATAAAATGGCAGAAAATGGCGTTGAGCCATTCCCGACTCGTGCTGAACAAAGCCACACCAGCCAGGAGGCGATCAAGGCATTTCTCAAATCTGAGGAAGCAGGGGATGAAACCCCAATTAAAGTCACCCTCGCAGGACGGGTACGAGCGCTCAGACCAATGGGAAAGCTTGCCTTCGCACATATAGAAGACCGTGACGGACGCATCCAGCTCTTCTTCAGGATCAATGACTTGGGCGATGAAAAAATGGCTGAATTGAACGACTATTTCGACCTGGGAGATTTTATTCAAGCCAGCGGCACTATGTTCCGTACCCGCCGGGGAGAAGTGACACTGTACGTTGAGAATTTCAAAATGCTGGCGAAAGCCCTGCGGCCTTTACCTGCAGCAAAGGATGAAGTGCTTGAAGGTGAGGTTGTCAGGCACGCCACATTAACAGACCCCGAAACACGTTTTCGCCAGCGCTATGTTGACCTGGCAGTCAACCCGGAGGTCAGGGAAATCTTCAAAATTCGGGCAGCAACCGTAAAGGGTCTGCGGGATTTTCTTGATTCCAATGGTTTTATTGAAGTTGAAACGCCCATCCTGCAACCCATTTATGGTGGTGCGGCCGCGCAACCATTCATCACCCACCACAATCAACTTAAGCAGGACCTGTACCTGAGAATTTCATTCGAACTCTACCTGAAAAGGCTTCTCGTTGGCGGGCTGGAACGTGTCTATGAAATTGGGCGGGACTTCCGAAATGAGGGCGTATCCTATAAGCACAACCCTGAATTCACGCAGTTGGAATTCTATTGGGCATACGCAGATTACATGGACGTAATGGATCTGACTGAGAAAATGGTCTCATACGTCGCCCAACAGGTCCTTGGTGGAACCAAAACGACATTTGCAAATCAGGAAATTGATCTCGCACCACCCTGGCAGCGAATTGAACTGCGTCAGGCGATCATTGATGCCACAGGCATTGACATTGACCTTCACCCCACAGCCGAGTCATTAGAAGCCGAGATGGCTTCAAAGAACCTGAAACCTAAACCCGGTGCAACCCGTGGAAAATTGATTGATGCCATCATCGGGAATCTCATCGAACCGAACTGCATTCAGCCAACTTTCCTTTATAATTACCCAAGAGATATTTCACCCCTGGCGAAGAGCAAGCCTGGGGACCCTAATGTGGTTGAGCGTTTTGAAGGGTTTGTCGGTGGGATGGAGCTTTGTAACGCCTTTACAGAGTTAAATGACCCATTAGACCAGGAACAACGCTTTTTAGAGTTGGGGCGGGCATATGAAGACGGAGATGAGGAGCAGCATCCGATGGATGAAGATTTCTTAAACGCGCTGAGCTACGGAATGCCTCCCGCTGGCGGTTTTGGAATTGGTGTCGACCGGTTGGTGATGCTCCTTTCTGGTCACAGAAGTATCCGAGAGGTGATTTTATTCCCCCACCTTCGTACTATAATAGAAGAGGAATAACATCGAGTAAGACATAATTTAATGTCACCAAATCTAACGAGACGAAGCAGACTTCAATGGATGAACAAGCACTAATACAAGATGCACTTGAAGGCAGCCTGGATGCCTTTAATACGATCGTCTTAAATTACCAGGACATCGTCTACAATGTTGCATACCGGATCATGGGGGAACATGGTGCGGCTGGTGATGCTTCCCAGGAAGCTTTTATTTCCGCCTATGAGAAATTGGAGCAATACCGGGGCGGTTCTTTCAAGGCATGGTTGTTAAGGATAGCTTCAAATGCCTGCTATGATGAACTTCGGCGGCGCCAACGCCACCCTGTTACACCTCTCAAGCCCGAAATGGATGATGGCGAAATCCTGGAGGACCCTTTTTGGATTGAGGATGATACGCCAGATCCAGAAGAGCAAATGGCGGAATCTGAACTCCAAAAAGCGATCCAAAACTGCATCAATCGCCTGGAGGATAAGTTCAGGATTGTCCTCGTGCTGGTCGATGTGGAAGGGCAGGATTATGAGACAGCGTCAGACACGGTAGGCTCTCCTCTCGGGACGATCAAAAGCCGCCTGGCAAGGGCTCGTGAACGCGTTCAGGAATGTTTGCAAAAATACAGGGAACTTTTACCCGATCTCTTTCGTCTAAGTGATGAGGAAACAGCATGAACAACGAGAGACGAAGGAGACATGACCTAGAAAAGCTATCCACCTATTTGGACAATGCCCTCAGCCTTCGGGAGAAAAACCGGCTTGAAGCGCGTTTAGCCAAAGAACCGGATCTGCGCGAAAGGCTTGAACAACTGCGCAGAACCAAACTACTGGTGGGTGGTTTGCCGCGCCTGCGTGCACCACGCAATTTCACTCTGACACCTGAAATGGTTACCGTTCGAAAACCAAAGAAGCAACCCCTTTTTAGCTATTTACGGTTAGCATCTTCTCTTGCTGCTGTCTTGCTCGTGGTGTTATTTGGTGTTGAAATTTTCCTGGGTGGGGGATTTATGGCAATGCAAGAATCAGCACCGCCTCTCATGGAAGCTGCCCGGGTTGCAGATGAAGCAGCACCAGAACCCCTGATCCTCTGGGTACAGCGGGGAGTAGGTGGCGGCTCAGGCGATACTGATGCAGTTGGTATGGGTGGAGCAAATGCTGAGGAATATATCCTCGAGGCACCAATCGAAGAATCTGAAGAAGTTGCTGAAGAATTAGTTGAAGAAGCACCCTCTGAGGATGTGCAAGTTGAGGAATCCATTACATTGGAGCAAGAACAAACCCAACCTAAAGAAGCAGCGGAAGGTAAATCTCCTATTCTGGGTATTAATACAGATGCCAGCGGCGAGATCATCGAGCGCAGTCAGGTAGAGGAACAATCCCAGCCCTCAACTTTGCCTTCTTATCTCCGTTGGATACAAATTTCACTGGCTGTCATTGCGGTTGGCGGGGCATTTACACTGCTGATTTTCTCAATCCGGAGAAAGCGTTCGAGCAAAGCCTAGAAGTTTTTCCTTAATCAACCAGAGTTAATAGCAATCAACAGTGCTGCGGGCGTTTCTACTGCAGTTCTATCGATTTAAATTGCCGATTCGACAGCGAGGTTTGACATAAATTAACCCACAAAGTATAATCACTCGTCGTGAATTTAGTAATGTTAATTGGAGACAAGCGCTATGGTACAACAAGAAGAAATTAAATCGAAGGAGCGCTATACGGGGACGGTGCTAAAAACAACGCTGCAGGGTGCGTTGATTGATATCGGTAGTGAAAAACCGGGATTTATCCATATTTCCCAGGTTGTTAAAGACAAAGACCCTCAAAAAGCAGTCAACAGTATTGAAGAGGTTATGGAAAAGGGTCAAAAATTGGATTTCTGGGTCAAACGCGTTCGCAAAGACCGCATTGAATTAACCATGAAGGAACCCCTTGCCCTTGAATGGCGTGAGATCAAACCAGATATGACCATAAAGGGGAAAGTTGTTCGGCTGGAAACGTTTGGCGCCTTTGTAGAAATTGGCGCAGAGCGCCCTGGTTTGATCCATATCAGTGAGCTATCTCACAGTTATGTCCGCACCCCGGGTGAAGTTGTTCGTGAAGGTGATGAAATTGAAGCAAAAGTCCTGGAAGTTAACCGGCGCAAAAAGCAAATCAAGCTCAGCGTCAAGGCACTTCAGGAACTCCCTGAAACACTTCAGATTGAACAACAAGGCAGCTCAAAAAAGGAAGAACCTGAACCAGAACCTCAAGAACCTGAACTGACAGCCATGGAAATTGCCATGCGCCATGCGATGGAAAAGTCTGAGGGTAAAGCCAGTGACGAATCAAATAAGAAATCCCGCAAAAGCAAAGGGACATCTGTTGAACAGGAAGAATTGCTTTCAAGGACGCTGGAGAAAAAAGTTGGTCAGGATTCTTAGAACACTCATTTTAAATGCTGTGTTAATGCGAGTAACATTCGAATAGACTTACCGGGGAGGTGCCGGAACCATCGGCCCTCCCCTCAATTTTTAATGATGAGGTACCCTCTTTGCAGTATCATTATAGTTATACTGTAAGAAAATGAGGGAATGGAGTTGATCTGATGACGAAATACATCTTCTTCACAGGTGGAGTCCTCAGTTCTATTGGAAAAGGCGTTACTGCTGCAGCCACCGGCCGCCTTCTCAAAGAACGTGGCTTTTCGGTCGCTGTTCAGAAATTGGATCCTTATATCAATGTAGACCCTGGCACAATGAGCCCCTACCAACACGGCGAAGTATTCGTCTTAGATGATGGGGCTGAAACAGATTTGGATCTTGGTCATTATGAACGCTTCATCGATATTCGGTTAAACAAAGTCTGCAATGTAACCACCGGGCAGGTGTACGCCGAGGTGATCAGCCGAGAACGGCGCGGCGATTACCTGGGAGGTACTATCCAGGTCATCCCCCACATCACCAATGAAATCAAACGCCGAGTTCGGATGGTAGGGAAAACCACCGGTGCGGAAATCGTCCTGGTAGAGGTAGGTGGAACGGTCGGAGATATCGAAGGCCTTCCATTCCTGGAAGCGATCCGGCAAATGCGTTTTGATCTGGGTCGTGAAAATACGGCTTATGTCCATCTGACATGGCTGCCGCACATCGGCGCAACCGGGGAACTCAAAACAAAACCAACCCAGCATTCTGTCAGGGAATTACGATCCATCGGCATCCTGCCGGATGTGATTGTGACACGGTCTGATTACCCTATTGATAAAGGTATCCAGGAAAAAATTGCCCTCTTCTGTGATGTGGACGCAGAAGCCGTCATCCCGATGGAAACCACCCCAATCCTATACGAAATCCCCTTAAAACTTGATAAAACCCCGATCGCAGATCTGATGCTGCAGCGGTTGAACCTCACAGCTCGCAAAACACCGGACTGGACAGAATGGGATCAGCTCGTTGCTGATGTGAAAAGACCTAAACCTGCAGTTAATGTAGCGATCGTTGGGAAATATGTCGAACTGCACGACGCCTATATCAGCGTACGTGAAGCCCTTATCCACGCGGCCTTAGCAAATTGTGTGGAAATTAATATCCACTGGTTCCATTCCACCGACCTTGAGAAGGAAGAAGGTGTGGAAAAATTAAAAGAGATGGATGGCATTGTTGTGCCGGGGGGATTTGGCAGCAGGGGTGTTGAAGGTAAAATTAAAGCAGCGACAGTTGCCCGTGAGAATAAAATTCCCTACCTGGGTTTATGCCTGGGGATGCAAATCATGGTCATTGAATTTGCACGCAGTGTATTACAATACGATAGTGCAAATTCCTCCGAATTCAACCGGTCGACACCTGAACCTGTGATTGACCTGATGCCAGAACAGCATGAAGTTACTGAGATGGGCGGAACGATGCGTTTAGGTTTATATCCCTGCCAGTTGAGGGAAGGGACAAAAGCCCGTGAAGCATACCAGCAAGTCCTGGTGGAGGAACGGCATCGCCACCGGTTTGAATTGAACAACGATTTCCGCCCCGCCCTGGAAGAAGCAGGCATGATTTGTTCAGGTGTGTCACCGGATAACCGGCTCGTTGAAATCACCGAGCTCAGAGATCATCCGTTTATGCTGGGAACACAGTTTCATCCGGAATTTCTTTCAAGGCCAAACCGGGCTCACCCTTTATTTAAAGCATTTGTCCATGCCGTTCGCGAGAGAATGGAAATCAAGTTAGAACAACAAACAGAAGGCTAATCAACAATAAGGAGAATTAATGCAAAATCGATTATTAATCTGGATAACACTGATCGTCTTATTGCTCTCTCTTGGTGCCTGTAATTCTGCTGAAACAGAACCTGTCGCATCCGAATCCGCAGCCGGTGAAACAGCTCAACAAAACCCAACACAGGATACTGCCGCTGATCAAGCTTACCCTGTTGAAACCCCTGTAAAACCAGCCGCTCAGGCTGAAAGCGCCTATCCCATCACCCAAGATGATCTGGGGCAATTAATCCAGGTATGGACTTTAACTGCAGTAACTGTCGATGGTTCAGCCCAGGAAGCTGCAGAAAAAACACTGGAATTCAATTCGGATAACACTTTCCAGATCATAACCTCAGATAACACAATCACTGGAAACTGGACTGCGCGGTTATTGGCAACCGAGTCAAATTTAATGCTTAGTTCGTCAGAAGGTACTTTATTTTCATACCAGATCACATCTTTAGAGGCTGATTCGCTTGTATTAACCTCGATCCAGGATGGGAAACCCCTTGAAGAACATTTCGCACCAGCAAATTGGTAATACTGGTGTTTCTAATGAATAATGACTAATATAAAAAGAAAGGAAACTTAGAAAATCATGGATACAACAATTATTTCCGTGAGTGCATTACAAATCTTAGATTCGCGTGGCAACCCAACGGTTGAAGTTGAGGTCATCCTGGGCGATGGCAGTTGGGGAAGAGCAGCAGTCCCATCTGGGGCATCAACAGGTATTCACGAGGCTCTCGAACTGAGGGATGGTGATAAAGTGCGTTTCATGGGTAAGGGCGTCACCAAAGCTGTTGATAACGTCAATGCAATCATTGCTGAAACCCTGATCGGTGCGGATGCAACCCAACAAAAAGATATTGACATGGCTCTGCTGGCTTTGGATGGCACACCCAATAAAGCAAAACTCGGTGCCAATGCCATTTTGGGCACAAGCCTGGCTGTTGCCAAAGCAGCAGCGAACGCAGTCGGTTTACCGCTCTACCGTTACCTTGGTGGCGTTTATGCACATGTCCTGCCTGTCCCAATGATGAATATATTGAACGGCGGCGCCCACACCGGCTGGCAAACAACCGATGCCCAGGAATTCATGGTCATGCCCCTTGGCGCACCTACCTTCTCCGAAGGCTTGCGTTGGGGTGCCGAGATCTATCACACATTGAAGAAAGTCTTGAAGGAAAAAGGCTATGCAACCCTGGTCGGAGATGAAGGCGGTTATGCACCAGCCCTCAAGGCTAACGAAGAAGCTGTTGAGATTATCCTTGAAGCCATCGATAAAGCTGGCTACAAGGCTGGAGAGGACGTCGCAATAGCTCTTGACCCTGCTGCTTCAGAGTTCTATGATGCTGAAGAAAAGGTCTACAACCTGCGCACGGAAGGACGCAAATTAACCAGCCGGGAAATGGTTTCATTCTGGGTCAATTGGGTCAATAAATACCCGATCGTATCCATCGAAGATGGGTTAGCCCAGGACGATTGGGAAGGCTGGAAAATGTTCACAGAACAGGTCGGGAACCGCATTCAAATCGTCGGTGATGACCTGCTGGTGACAAACCCCGCCCGTGTTTCACGAGCAATCTCAGAAAAAGCATGTAACTCACTGCTGGTCAAGGTCAACCAGATCGGTTCCCTAACAGAGACAATGGAAGCTGTATCAATGGCTCAGAACCATGGTTGGACGGCTGTGACCTCACACCGCTCCGGTGAAACCGAGGATGCTACCATTGCGGACTTGGCGGTAGCAATGAACACCGGTCAGATCAAAACCGGCGCACCTGCCCGTTCAGACCGTGTGGCAAAATACAACCAGCTTCTCAGGATCGAAGAAGAGCTAGGCAGCACCGGTCATTATGCCGGCTGGGAAGCTTTGAAGCGATAGATCTTTATCAAGTCAGATCAGTAACAGGCCGCAGTGGTGAGAAAAACACCGCTGCGGTTTTTTATTTCAATTGACAGTTTGAGGCATTCCATAGCATAATAGAGTTGTATTACACTTTATTCAAAAGTGAATCAGGAGAGAAAATGAAAAAATACCTTCCACTGCTCGCTGTTGTAGTCTTGATCCTGGCTGGTGCAGCTTGCGACCTGCCATGGGAGCCCAGCCCGGAAACACCTGTTCCACCCACGGCAGAAGAAACGGCTGTGACAGAACCACCTGTTGTTGAAACCACTGAGAGTGTTGTTACCGAGGAGCCTACAGAGGTTACAGAAGCGCCTTTTGCCTGCCCGGTGGATACAATCCAATCACTGGCATTCACGGTTGAATTTTGCCTCCCAACAGCAGTTGCCGGTGGCTTCAGTCCGGTGATGGTCCCTGAGAACCCCTCCAACCCGGATATGCCCCCCTGGACGATCAATCCTGATATGATTGAAATCTCCCTCGGAGGTTACCCGGTCGTCAACCAGTATCACGAACCCCAGGTATTCATTTATCCCATTAATGACTATATTGCCCTGGATTCGAATATCGCAACGACTCTCAGCAGCCTGCAAACCTTGCTTGCCACACAGCCTGCAGAGCCAGATGCTATTCCTTTCCTGCCAATTTACAATGCAGCCCAGATGATGCGCGCAAAAGTTGAATATCTTACTTTCCGCAATGGGAGCGGGGTTCGCTTTATCACCCAGTATGGGCAGGCCGCAATTCCCATCAATAATCTAAGCACACTCTATGCCTTTGTTGGACTGACTGATGACAACCAGTATCTGATCTCGGCAACAATGCCAGTGACCCACCCGCTGTTTGATGCAGACGGTATGACCGAACCTCCTGAAGGCTGGGCTGTCTTTAGTGAGAATTACACAACATACGTGGATACAATGGAATCAAACCTGCTGCTGCAGCCCCCGGCGACCTTTACGCCGGATATCAGCCTGCTGGACACGATGATGTCTTCATTCCTGATCCCCATCGATGCTGTTCCTTGAAAAAGAGACTAAGCCCTTAATTCAAGATTTTGAGACGCACCTGGTGTGCGTCTCACGTTTTAATACAATATCCATTAGAATTGACCCATGAACAAAACGTTGCAGGAGCATAATCAGCAGCTCATCCAGTGTCGGAAATGCCCCCGCCTGGTTGCCTGGCGGGAAGAAGTCTCTCAGACCAAACGAAAAGCCTATTTGGATAAAGATTACTGGGGAAAGCCCGTGCCGGGTCTTGGCGATCCGAATGCCAGGGTCATGATCGTTGGGTTAGCTCCAGGCGCGCATGGCTCGAACCGGACCGGGAGGATGTTCACAGGCGATGCCAGTGGCGATTTCCTATTCCCGGCACTTTACCGTGCAGGATTTGCTAATCAATCCAGTGCAGGTTATAGAGGCGATGGCCTGCAGTTGAACGAGGTTTTCATCACAGCCATCTGCCGCTGTGTGCCTCCCCAGAACCGCCCAAAAGTCGCTGAAATTAAGAACTGTCTGCCCTGGATGGCCGCAGAGATGGATCTGCTCCCACATCTCCAGGGGTTCGTTGCCCTGGGCAGGATCGCCTTCGACGGTATCCTTAGACTTTATAAGCAAGAAAATATTGATCTACCAAAAATGGATTTTGGCCATAACAACTTCTTTGAACTCGGTGATAGCTTGCCCTGGCTCCTGACTTCCTACCACCCCAGCCAACAGAACACACTAACCGGCCGCCTGACCCAAGAAATGTTTGATGAGATCTGGACGAGAGTGAAAGCGTTTATGGAATAAAAAGGTAGCAGGTAGCAGGTAGCAGGTAGCAGGTAGCAGGAAATGATAACAGGGTTTCGGTGAGATTTGCAACAGGTTTCCTTATCCAAATACCTCATTGCCTTATCGCCTGATTGCCTAATCGCCTGATTGCCTGATTACCTAATCGCCTGATTACCTCATCGCCTGGTTGCCTGATTACCTCCTCCCTAATTCCCTGCTACCCAATTCACCATTCACCGATTAACATTATTGCCATGATCAAACTCCACCTTGATAAAGTCACATTCTCTTATCCCACCACACCCATCTTTACTGCTGCCTCATGTGAAATCCAGGAAGGCTGCTACGGAGTGATCGGACCGAATGGCAGCGGCAAAACAACACTGCTTAAATTGATTTTGGATGCTTTAAAGCCTGACAACGGGTTGATTGTTCGCGATCAAAATATTCATATCAATTACATGCCCCAGGAAATCCAGCTTGACCCACAGCAAACCGCCTTTGAAACGGTGCGTTTAGGTGCGCAGCGGATCCTTGCAGTGGAGAAGCGGTTATCAAAACTGGAAGAAAAATTTGCTGACCCCCTGATTTATGAAAACGATAAGCGGCTTGTCCGTTTATTGGATCAGCAGGAAGAACTATTTGAAAGCTACAACACCCTCGGCGGTCCTGGCTTTGAAGGACAAATCAAAACCCTGCTCTCATCCATCGGCTTCGATGCACATGAAATGGATCTGCCTGTTAACAACCTGAGCGGTGGGCAGAAAAAACTTCTCAGCCTGGCACAAGTCATGATTGACCGCCCTGATGTCCTTCTGTTGGATGAACCGGATAACCATCTCGATCTGGATGGTAAAGCCATGCTTGAAAATCTGATCGCAAGCTTCCAGGGCACTGTTTTGATCGTTTCGCATGACCGGTACTTCCTGGATATGGTTGTTGATCAAATCTTAGAAGTCGAACACGGCAAGATCTCCCAATTTTCTGGAAATTATTCTGAATACATGTTTGAAAAGCACCTCAGACAGCAGCGACAGGCAACACTTTTCCAGGCACAGCAAAAAGAAATTTCCCGTTTGGAACAAGCTGCCAAAAGGCTGTTAATGTGGGGAAAAGTTTACGATAACGAAAAATTCTCAAATCGTGGAAAAAATATTCTAAATCGCCTCGACCGACTGGAGAAAATTGAAAAGCCCCAGCTGGAAACAGAGAAGATTTCAATCCAGCTGGATGGCTGGCGGGGAAGCGAAAAAGTGCTTGAGGTCACTGACCTCAGCAAAGGTTTCCCCACACCTGATGGGAGCTCATTTGTTGAAATCTTAGACAACCTCAATTTATTATTAAGATATGGCGACCGGGTAGGTGTCGTAGGGCCAAACGGATCCGGGAAGACAATCCTCGTCCAAATGATCCTTAATAAACTCCAACCTGATAACGGGCAGATTGTCCTGGGACCCAGCATCAAACCGGGATATTACGCCCAGGAGTTTGAAACACTTGACCCATCCCTGAGCTTATTGGATACGATATGCAAAAAGGGGAACTTTTCGGAAAACCGGGGGGTAGCCTACCTCAAGAAATTCTTGTTCACTTACGAACAAAGGGACACACCCGTCAGGTCACTCTCAGGTGGTGAACGGGCCAGGCTTCAAATTGCGCTAATCACCCTCTCAGGTGCAAATTTCTTGATCCTGGATGAACCCACCAACCACCTTGATATCCCATCCTGCGAGGTTTTGGAAGATGCCTTGGATGAATTCAATGGGACCATCCTGGCGATCTCTCACGATCGCTATTTCCTCGACCGAATTGTGGGTCGCGTGTTAGAAATTGAAAATCATAAGGCAGTTGAGTACTTGGGTAATTATTCAGACTTTGAAAATAAACGCCGTTCCTTAAAAACTAAGTCTCCTTAAATGTTGAGCGCCAGGGACGCCGACCCTGGCGCTCATCAGAAGGAGAAGAAAAGTGTCTTAGTTGATAGTATTGTAACAAACCCAGGTCTCTTCAACTTGACGATTACCCTACGATCACCCTACGCTTGGTCATTAATCCTGAATAATCCCCTTGAATCAACGTTAAATCTATTTTTTTTGAATTATTCATACCGAAGTGCTTCAACTGGCTCTAACGAAGCTGCCCGGTTAGCAGGATAATAACCAAAGAAGATTCCTACACCAGCAGAAAATAACGTTGCCAGCAAGACAGAGTTCAAAGTAACGGAAATATCAAGCATCGTGCCGGATCGGATAGCAATTTGGCTGACGACAATCGAAATAACCCAACCCAGGGTAATCCCAATTATTCCACCGATCATACTCAAGAGCACAGATTCCGTCAGGAACTGCAATAGAATATCCTTCTTCCTTGCACCCAGGGCCTTGCGAAGGCCAATTTCCCTTGTCCGTTCGGTAACAGAAACCAGCATGATATTCATAATCCCGATGCCACCCACCAGAAGTGAGATCGCGCCAATCCCACCCAGGAAAATGGTCAGGACACTTGTAATGGATTCGGCTACTGCTAAGAAGTCTTGCTGGTTGAGGATCGTAAAATCATCCGGGCTTCGGGGTGGGATACGGTGAGCACGTCGCAAAATATCCGTAATTTCGATAATGGCAGCATCCGCATCTTCAGCATCCTCAACAGAAACCAGGATGTACTGCACCCGGTTTGGCGAGCTTCCACGTGGCAACCTGGCCTGCGCGGTAGAAATTGGGATATACACATTTGCATCAGGGTTATTGAAGGCACTCCCGCCTTTTGCTTCAGTAACACCAATGATCCTGTAGGGGTATCCGCCAATCCGCACGGTATTGCCAACGATGCCGGTGGAACGGCCCAATAAGTTTTGCGCCATATCCGGCCCCAATACGACTACAGCACTCCGGCCTTCAACCTGCCCATTTGTGATGAAGCTGCCTTCTGCCATGGTCAGGTTTTGTACGAATTGGTAGTCAGCAGTGCTGCCCAAAACAGATGTTTCAACGCTATTATCCTGGTGAGAAATATCAATCCCTCTGGAAACGACCGGTGCCACATAGGCAATTTCATTTGATCTTGTTGATGATGCAAGCGTTTCAGCATCTTGCAGGGTTAGGTCTTTGGGATTGGAAATCTCTTCATCGTCATTCCCGTTTAAGATGTAAATAACATTGGTACCAATACTCTCAATTTCCCCGGTGATCGTGTTTCCGGCACCTTCACCAATGGAAAGCAGCGCAATCACAGATGCAACACCAATCACAATGCCAAGGATCGTCAGGAGCGAACGCATTTTATTTGCGTTCAGACTTTGCAGCGCTTCTTTGATGTTCAGGAAAAAGTTCATCTTAGAACCTCCTCCCGCTCGATCATGCCATCACGCAGGTGGATAATGCGCTGAGCTAAAGCTGCAACTTCGGGGTCATGGGTCACAATTAACAGCGTGGTTCCTTTTGTTTTGTTTAAAGAAAGCAGTAAATTCATGATTTCTTCACCGGATACGCTGTCGAGATTGCCTGTAGGTTCGTCCGCCAGGATGATCGCGGGTTCATTCACCAGTGCCCTGGCAATAGCCACACGCTGCTGCTGACCGCCTGAAAGTTCGTTCGGTTGGTGATAAATTCGATCACCTAATCCAACTGCTTCGAGCGCTTCTTTTGCGAGCTGTTTCCGGTCCCCATTTTTACCTGCATAGCGCAGCGGTAGTTCCACATTCGCTAAGGCTGTTGCCCTTGGCAATAAATTAAAAGTCTGGAACACAAAACCTATCTTCCGATTCCGCACAAGGGCAAGCTGATCATCATCCAAAGACGAAACCAGTTCGCCTTCAAGATAATAATCACCCTCTGTCGGAACATCCAGACATCCAATCATGTTCATTAACGTCGATTTACCCGATCCGGAGGGCCCCATGATCGACAGCACCTCACCCGGTTTTACATTGAAACTAACTCCACGCAGCGCGTGAACTTCAATCTCGCCCATCTGGTAGACCTTGGTCAGATTTTCAACTCGGATAACATCTTTTTGTTTGTTCATATTCAGGCTAATTTCCAAACCCGCCAAAACCACCGTTCGGTGGGCCGTTAAATGGCATCTGTCCCGTGATCTCATCCGGTGGGTTCAGAACGATTAATTCTCCCTCAGCAATATCAGCACTCAGAACTTCGCTGTAAAATTCTGAATAACTGCCTAATTCAACTTCAACAGCCTCATAACCGCTGTTACGTTTGACATAAACATGGTCCTGCCCATCAATACTGACAATTGAATCGTTCGGAATTACGAGGATGTCATCTTTTTCTGAAATGATGATGTTTACTGCAGCTGTCATGCCTGGTTTGATTCGCTCATCCGCATCCAGCATCTTGATTCGAACCGAATATTCAACAACGCCCTGAACATTTATGCCTACCGGGGCAATTTGGGTTACCTCACCACTGAAAGTTATCTCATAATAGGCATCAAAAACAAGTTCAGCACGCTGTCCAACTTCGACAAATGGGATATCAATCTCAGAAATCTGGACGTCCAGATTTAAATCCGAGAGCTTGTCCAACTGTACAGCCTGTGCACCTGCATTGACGACGTCTCCTGGCTGGGCATAGACCACCGTCACAGTTCCATCCATGGGCGATTCAATCATTGGGCTGTCCAACCGTGATTGGGCAATAGCGACCTGGGTTTCTAAAATTGTCACCTGGTCGGGATCCGGTCCATTTGAAAGCTGTTCTACTTTTTCCTGTAAATCAGAGACACTTACTTCACCCAAATCCACCCGCAGTTCCGCTTCAGCAATCTCTCGCTCGGAATAATCCGCCTGACAGTAATCAAGGTTTGCCTGTGCGGTATTCACAGCCCGTAAATTATCCGTAGTTTGGCGGAAGTCATAAAGTCGCTTGGCAAACTCTAGGTCATCCTCCAAATCTTCTATGCGCTCATCCGTACAGCGCTGATAATTCATGATTTCTCGATCAGTTGAAAGATCCTCAAGGTCTTCTTCAGCAATTAAAAGGTCGAGTCTCGCCTGTGCCAGCTCCGCGTCCCAATTGTCATACAGGTCATCCAGGGCGTTTTGGGCATTGATCAACTCAATCTGGGCTTGCTTGATATCAACTGTTAATGAATCTGGATCAAGGGACATCAACAGCTCATCTTTCTCGACAGCTTGACCAACGACCACATTGACATCGCCCACAATCCCGCTTGTGGACCAGGTTAGAACAGCCGTCTGGGATGGCTGAACCGTGCCCGTTCCATAAATATTGGCGTTGATCGTCATACGCTGGTAAGGTTCTGTTTCAATATTGGCAAGTACTAGGTTGGCATCCTGCCTGTTGCGCCAAATACGCCATCCGATAAATAAACCAGCAATCACTGCCACACCCAGGAATATCCACAATCCTGTTAGGTTCTTTTTCTTATTATTTTTGTTTCCTGCCACTTTCATCCTCCGTTATAATCTTGCTATAATGACAATTAATATGATATCAGGAATGGGGTCCCGAAACATCTTTTTGTAAATAGTTTTGTCCAGTGTTTCTTCTGGACTTGTATTCAATAATGAACTCGATGTTATAAAATGATAATAATTCTCAACACAACAAAAAATTATACTTAGCCTATATTAGAATAGTAATAACAATATGTTTTATCTATCACCAAATGCTTCTCTAGAGATTATCTTCCATTACAAAAGGGAATGATTCCTCAGTTCTACCCAATGACGGAAAATGTTGGAAGTAATACCATTAATTATCTATAATTAGAAATAGCCTTGAACAATATTCTTTTATTCCGGAGGTCATATGGCCCGAAAATCGCTTGGTTTTGTCCCTTTAGTCTGGGAATGCCCGTCCTGTAAAACACAGAATCCCGGACCAATCAAAAGCTGCACAAGCTGCGGCGCACCCCAACCCCCAGATGTTGAATTTCAGCTTGTCGAGGAAGAGAAATTCAACTTTATTAAGGATGAAGCGCTTTTAAGAGAGATCAAAGCTGGTCCCAATATCCACTGCCCTTACTGCGGTACCCGCAACCCGGCGACTAATAAGCTCTGCCTACAATGCGGGGGTGACCTCAGCATGGGAGGGGAAACGCGTGAGAGCGGTCAGCAGGTTAAGACGGTCCGTGAAGCGCAATCGGAAGCACAATCCAGTCCGTCACCTGCTGCTAGCCCTGAGCCTGCAAAAAGCCCAAGCCGTCGTATATGGATTTTTGCGATTATCGGCGTGATTGTTATTACTTTATGTCTGGTCCTGGTTTTTACACTTTTTCTGAATACAGATGATATTACGGGTACTGTTACAAGTGTTCAGTGGGAACGCAGCATTATTATCGAAGCTTATACCACTGTGACTAAGGAAGCCTTTATTGATGATATTCCTATGGATAGCGATATCATTTCTTGCTCCCAGGCATACCGCTATACCTCAGACACCCCGGTTGCTAATGCAACGGAAGTCTGCGGCGAAGTTTATTACGAAGATACCGGTTCAGGTGCGGCTGAGGCAGTCCAAGACTGCACTTATGAAGTGTATGATGACTACTGCGAGTATACGACCATGGACTGGGTGGCTGTGGATACAGCAGTCGCCTCTGGTACGGATCTGGATCCCTACTGGCCAAACCTCAATCTATCACTCGATGAACGTGAGGGCTCAAGCCAGGAAAGCTACACAATAACCTTCTCAGGAGATGGTGAAACTTACCAGTATTCAACCACTGACAGCCAGCTATTCGAGCAGGCAGAATCCGGCAGCCAATGGACTTTGTCCGTCAACCAACTGGGCGGTGTTCAATCTATTGAACCTGCTAATTAAGGCCTGTTTTGTGGTATTATCTGGTTGATAACATCAAGAAAGGAGATATAAAATGGAACTGTTCGAGTACGCAAAAGTCGGCGAACCTGCCCCCCATTTTGAAATGTTATGCACGAAAAACATGGAAACATTGGAGGAAGTGGTCAGCCTTGAGGATTATAGAGGCAAATGGCTGATCCTGCTTTTTTATCCCTATGACTTTAGTTTCGTATGCCCAACTGAAATCCTGGCGCTTTCCAACCGATATGATGAATTTGAGGACCTTAATACTGAAATATTGGGGGTCTCGACTGATTCGGTCTATTCCCACAAGGCCTGGTTGCAAACACCAGAAGAGGAAAACGGCATTCAAGGCACAAAATACGTTCTGGCTTCTGACAATAACCATGCGGTTTCCGAAGCCTACGGTGTGCTTGTCGAAGAAGAAGGGGCTGCATTACGCGGGTTGTTCATTATTGACCCGGACGGCATTTTACAATATTCCGTTATTCATAATATGAACGTCGGACGAAGCGTTGATGAAACGCTCAGGGTCCTGGAAGCACTCCAAGCTGGTGGCTTATGCAGTGCAGACTGGGAACCTGGCGAAGACCTGCTCTAAAGGAGATCCCAAATCAATGTCTTTGCGTCTCAAAACACAGATGCCTTCTTTAGAAGGCGCAACGGATTGGATCAACAATAAGCCAGATCTCACATCCTTAGCAGGAAAACCCGTCCTGGTCTATTTCTGGGCAGTCAGCTGCCATATTTGTCATGAAAACATGCCCAAATTAAATATTTGGCGAGAGACATATGGACCAAAAGGCCTTGAGATGATTTCCATTCACTGCCCCAGGATGAAAACCGATACCGATCTCTCTCAAGTAAAAAAGGCAATCATTGAAAACAGCATCACCGAACCTTGCGCGATTGACAACCTGCATAAAATCAAAAAGGAATTCGAGAACGAGCTCTGGCCGGCCTATTTTTTATATGATCAAGATGGAAACCTCAAATGTCGGGCTGCCGGTAGAGCGGGTGTGTCGATCCTGGAGCCCACCATAGAAAAACTACTGGCATAAGTTTTTGACCCAAATAATAAAAGGTTTTTAATCCGTAAAAGGATAACAACCTTTATCAATTTAATAGACTTTCCACAAGATTTTAGAAGACAGTTCCAGCCTTTTTATATTACATAAACAGAAAACTTAGATTTCATTCCAAAATTGCTGCATCTCTTTGAATGCTTTCTCAGGCTGCTCCCAATGGGGCAATCCTTTAGTTGGTGAAACCCGTGCTGCTCGCCAGTTATCATGATCCCGCAGCATCATGGGCAGCATCTCAAAATTGGTATTGGGATCCCGGTCATAAATCACAAGGACTGGCTGTTCAATGACAGCATAGACCGTCTCTCGCACCGCAGGCGTGAACAACTTGCCGCTCAGAAAATAAGTCGGCGCAAATTGCGCGCCGGTCTGGTGAGACGTCATATAGGCATAATCTACCAACTCCGCAGGAACCAATCCCTCGAAGCTCTTGTTCAAAAAGAATTTTATGCTGGGTCGGCTGGAGACAAGGTCATAAAACGGCCGGTTCCAAACACCAACGGATAAACCGGAATAAACCGCATCCTTTCCACCCCGCTTACGGGCTGCCTCTGCAGCCGAGGACAGTCTGGGTGGTCGAAATCCAGTTGGAGAGATCATCACCAGGGACCGGATCAAGTCCGGTTTATGGTTAGATGCAAGCCCGGCAAACTCACACGAAAGCGATAGGGCAACAATATCCGCTGGCTCACCGACAACGTCTTCCAGGAATTCAGTAATGGCTATCTGAAAAAGCATTGGATTATAGATTCGATCCGAACGCTCAGAAAATCCAAATCCGGGCAGATCCAAAGCATAGACCGGCCGCTCACCCCTGAAATTGTCAAAAATCGGCTTCATCTCGAAGGCGCTCGGGGCAGCATTGATGCTGTGCAGCAGGACCAATGGCACGCCCTCACCGCGTAGATCACTGTAATAGTTGATCCGTCCCGCATGTTCGGATGTGTACGCCTTGAGATCAGCATCGACAGCAGGATTCAGTTTCATGTGGTGACGAATATATTTTCGGCTGTAAAGAATCCAGCCTGCAACAGCGGCAATAACGGTTGAAAAAAGAGCTGTTATAAACCACAGCAGTCCCTTTCCAATTGATTTCATTGTTTTTAACATCTTTGACCTCCCAGGATAGCACAAATAAGATCTTAGAAAAACATCCATCCTGATATCTATAACACATTCTACCCCGCTGCGTGGCGCACAGCCTGATATCAAATTAAATCCACTGTCTGGTAGAATCATGGGGTGGATTATGACTGGAGTCTCGATGAAAGTTAAGCTGCTGCGCTGGGGTCTGATTGCGCTTGCTGCTCTATTTCTCATCAGCAGCATGGCTATCGGCTTTGTGGAATATAACCGCTTCAAAAATAGATCGATTGTTTTTCCTGTAGACAGCACCATCGCAGGTGTGCCGGTGGGCGGCTTAGATAAAGACAATGCTGTTGATCGTATTCAGGATTATTATCGTCTGCCGCTGGAATTGGAGATAAATAATACAACTATCCAGGTAGATCCAGGTGATCTGGGTTTTAGAATCCGGGAAGCCGATCTTGTAGAGGATGCTCTCCAGCAAGTTAGCAGCGGGAACTTTTGGGATTACTTATGGGGACGTCTGACAACCCAGCCTGTTCAAATCCCGTTGGATGCAGCAGTTTCTGAAAACAGGCTCAGGGATTACATTACAAATGAAATTGCGCCCAGGTACGCCCAGCCGGGATCGCCTGTTCAACCTATCATGGGCACAACCAATTTTATACAAAGCCAGGGAGAACAGCACCTCGATATAGAACAAGCCGTGGAAGCTATCACCGCGGCACTGCTTTCTCCGGAAACGCATTCTGTAAAGCTTATACCAACAGAGTCCTCATTCTCAGAACCTGACATCACAATGCTGCAGGCGTTTTTGCAGCACAATATCAATTGGACCGGATTTGATAACTTAGCTGAAGTGTATCTCCAATCGATGGAAAGCGGTCAGATCCTTCACTTTGCCGTGGACAATGGAATTCTTGTTGATCCGGATATCGCATACACAGCTGCCAGCACCATAAAAATTCCGATTATGTTCTCCGTTTTAAGGCGGACGTCAGAACCCACGCAGGATGAAGTAATCGACCTGTTTGAAAGAATGATCGTATTCTCAGAAAACCCACCTGCGGACACCCTGATGTCTACCTATCTGGATGATCTGGTCGGGCCGCTGATCGTCAGCGAAGACCTGGCTGCTCTTGGGATGGAAAACACCTTCCTGGCAGGCTACTTCGACCTCGGCGCACCGCTTCTTCAGGTCTTTGAGACACCTGCCAACTCTCGCTCTGATATCACCCTTGACCCTGATATCTACAACCAAACCGTTCCCTCAGAGGTAGGGCAGCTTTTAGCAGGGATCTATACCTGCGCTGCTGATGGCAGCGGTCTATTAACAGATACCTTTCCTGGAGAGATCACACAATCTGAATGTCAATTGATGATCGACATCCTCTCCGCCAACAAGATTGGCCTGTTAATCGAAGGCGGACTGGGTCTGGACACGACCGTGGCGCATAAGCATGGCTGGGTTCAAGAACTCGACGGCTTATTACATTCCATGAGTGATGTCGCCATCGTTTTTTCACCCGGCGGTGATTATGTGCTTTGTCTATTTATTTATGACCCGGAACGGTTGGATTTTGACCAGGGCAACCGGTTGATCACACGTCTCTCTCAAACGGTTTATAATTTCTTTAATCTTGAAAACCAACAGTATTGGTGGTTTGATTAAGTTATGAAAGTGATCCTGACTCACGAACAAGCAGACCTGGATGCGCTGGCATCACAGTTAGGTGCCTGGTTGTTGTTCCCTGATGCCATCCCGGTATTGCCTTATAACATCAACCGGAACGGGACTCGCTACCTTGAGGTTTACGGCAAGGATTTGCCGCATATCGAATATAAAGCGCTGCCCAGGGAAGAGATAGAAACGGTTTACCTGGTCGATACGCAGTCCCTGGTGACTTTACGCGGGATGCGGAAGGATACTCAGGTTATCGTTTATGACCACCATCCTTTACGAGACGACCTGGATCCAAACTGGGAACTGCACATGGTCGAATCCGGATCGAACACCAGCCAGATGATCTCCAGGATCAAAAAACAAGATATTACCCTCACGCCCATTCAAGCCACGACACTGGCATTGGGTTTGTATGAGGATACGGGCTCGTTCACCTACGGGTCCACAACCAAAGAAGACCTCTCAGCCGCAGGATACTGCCTTTCTCATG
Organism: Anaerolineaceae bacterium; assembly: GCA_016841445.1. Classification (GTDB taxonomy): domain Bacteria; phylum Chloroflexota; class Anaerolineae; order Anaerolineales; family Anaerolineaceae; genus Brevifilum. Next base: position 122,946 of record JAENZD010000004.1, on the reverse strand, counting down.
GTGCTGACCTGGATGTGATCAGTCAATACCTCTATCCGCCGCTTACTGCTGAACAAATGACGCTGTACGATAGATTAATGAAAAACGTTGAGACGTTTCATATTGAAGACCAGACCATCCTGGCAGCCATGACTGATGCGCTTGATATCCAGGATGAAATTTCAAGTGTCGCCCATAAAATGCGGGATGTCCTCAATCCCGATGCCCTTCTGATCCTGGTTGCAACCACGCAGGGCATTCGCCTGGTGGCCCGCTCCACCAGTGACCAGGTGGATGTCTCCGCCATCGCTGAGAAAATGGGCGGCGGAGGCCACAAACGCGCCGCATCCGCCCTCATTCGCCCGGATAAACATCTGGATGAAACCCAGATCCTAAAGTTCATGAAAAAGCAATACCAGGAAATGATTGGTAATTTAGGTCAGTACGTCAGCCCGCAGTTGACCGTCTCGGCGATCATGTCCAAAGATCCGTTGATCCTTTCACCTGACACCTCCGTTCAGGAAGCGCACCGTTTGATGCAGCGCTATGGCTACGAAGGCTATCCGGTCGTCCAGGATGGGTCTGTTGTGGGGCTCCTCAACCGTCGTGAAGTTGACCGTGCACTCAGCCATGGCCTGGAGCTGACTGTCGAATCCCTGATGTCGGCCGGGGATGTGACCATTTCACCTGCTGCCTCTCTGGATGCACTCCAATCGCTTATGGGAACCAGCAGTTGGGGGCAAATCCCGGTCGTGTCTCCCGAAAACGGTGAAATTGTAGGGATTGTCACCCGAACCGACTTACTGAAAACCCTGACCCCTCAACCAAATATCCCATCTCAGGACGAAATCGTCCAAAAACTGGTAAAGGCTGTGCCCCCTGCTCGTTTAGCCCTCTTGCAAACATTGGCAGACGAAGCGGATAAGATCAACCTCCCAATTTTCGTTGTTGGCGGGTTTGTCCGCGATCTGCTGCTGGACCGACCCAGCCTTGATTTTGATATCGTTGTCGAGGGTGATGCCATCTTTTTCGCAAAGCGGTTAGCCGACCGTTTTGGCGGCAAGGTACTCATGCATCAGCGGTTTGGAACAGCAAAATGGAATATCAACCCCATCCGGAGGGAATTATTGGATGAAATTGCACCTGAGGAAGGTGCCGACGCATCACAACTACCGGAGAGCCTGGATTTGATCACAGCCAGGACAGAATTTTATGAACAGCCTGCTGCCCTGCCGACTGTTGAAAGCAGCAGCATCAAAATGGACCTGCACCGGCGGGATTTTACAATCAACACACTCGCATTACGGTTGGATGGCGAACATTTCGGTAAGGTTCACGATTACTGGGGTGGGTTGAATGACCTGCAAAAAGGCCATATTCGTGTATTGCACGCACTTTCCTTTGTCGATGATGCAACACGCTTGTTGAGAGCAGTCCGGTTTGAGCAGCGATTTAATTTTGAAATCGAACCGCGCACCCTTGCTCTCCTGGAAGAAAGCTTGCCGCTTCTAAATAAACTGACCGGTGCGCGCTTGCGCCATGAGATCAACCTGATCCTCTCAGAACCGAAAGCCCACAGGATGCTGTCCCGTTTGGATGAACTGGGGATTCTTTCCGCAATCCATCCAGCGCTCCCCTGGGACCAGACCATCGCGATGCATCTTCGCGAATTAGACACAGACCATATCGACCCACAATGGGATCTGCCAGCGCTAACAGACCATATGGACCTGCGGCAGACACTGGGCTACCTCATCTGGTTTGTAAATCTGCCGGAGAGCACACTCCGTTCTCTGGTATCCCGGCTGCGGTTCAAAAGTGATATTAAAAAATTGCTGATCGCCACAAGCAAAATCAACCGTACCCTACCACAGCTATCCGATGCACCGCCCAGCAAAGTGGTTCATGCATTGGACCCTGCCCCCAACCTTGCAATCTATGCTGCTTATCTCGTCAATTCCCAGGAGAATTTACGGCACGTTCTATGGCAGTATATCAACCGGTGGGCAAAGATTGAACCAGGCACTTCCGGAGAAGACTTGCGAAATATGGGACTGAAGCCATCCCCGGCATACAGCCGGATACTGACTGCGCTGCGTGATGCCTGGTTGGATGGAAAGATCAATACCCCTCAAGAGGAAAAGGCAATGCTTGCTGAGCTGATATCGGAAGTTGAATAAGTTCGCCAAACGATTGCTAGAATAAAGATGGATACCCCAAATAATGCAAAACCAATGGAGTTAAAAGACCTCATTATCCGGGAGGTAGTAAAAGACGATTTACCAGCGCTGGAATGGGGCGGTGAATTCACCAAGTACAGGCGAATGTATGGCAGCATTTACCGGGATTCGCTCTCTGACAAAAATATCATGTGGGTCGTGACCCTGCCCAATTCGGAGATCATCGGTCAAGCCTTCGTCATGTTCAAGAGCGCTGATTGGGCTGCAGCGGATGGCGAATCGCGGGCTTATATCTTCGCCTTTCGTATCAAACCGCGCTGGCGAAACCGCGGTGTTGGCTCATATTTGATGGCATTTATCGAAGAAGACCTGCAGGAGCGTGGATACAAATATGCCACTCTGAATGTCGCAAAGGATAACCCGGATGCCTTGCGTTTATACAAACACCTGGGCTATAAAATAACCGGTTCGCGGTCCGGCAATTGGTCCTACAGAGACCATGAGGGAAACCTGCAGCAAGTCAATGAACCCTCATGGCGAATGATGAAAAAGCTTTCTAACGGCTAAATACAAGAACCAGCCAAATCTTTTAAAATTCTAGATTATTTAAACTGGATCAATTTTAAAAAGACCTGAGAACATGAGGTGTGAATCATGATCAAGAAATTAAGTTTCCTGCTGATCGTAATCGTATTATTTTTAAGCAGTTGTCAAACTGAAACCACACAAACGCCCGAGCCTCAAACTTCAAGAGGCAACGCTTTTGAATTATTCCTGGTCTCTGATTCGCAAATATCGGGGGCGGATATCCAAAATTATGAATTAAGCGAACTGCCTCTGGCGTCGGAACCCCTGATATCGGTAAAAGACATAGACAGCTATCATTGGGACACGCATAGGATCGACCTGACGGATGAAGCCTATCAAAAAGTACTGTCCCTGTTCTCAGGATCAATCCGCACGAGCGGCGTTCCGTTTGTGATCATCTCCGAAGGCGAAAGGATCTATGCTGGCGCGTTCTGGTCTTTAGCTTCCTCCCTGAGTTTTGACGGTGTGGTCATCCTCCAGCCCGTAGACCCTGCCGGGATGTCGCTATTCATCAATCTCGGTTACCCAGGGCCTGATTTTTTCACTGGTGAAGATCCGAGAAGCAACCCACAGTTGAGGCAGGCACTCGAGGATGCCGGGGTGTTGGAATAGTAGAAAATCAGGCTATTAGGCAACCAGATGATCAAGCACCTAGTAACTCGTTTATTTTGGAACCAAACAATCAGTAAATCAAGATTGACTAATCTCTCCTGATTCCTGCTTCCTGCTACCTGATTACCTGATTACCTGCTAACTGATTACCTGATCAACCATTCACCACTCACCATTCACAATTCACATGCTTTAAATGAAAAATGACCCTCCGGAGACTCGAAGATCCTCCCCTTCTGGGGACTCCGAACCAACTTTTTACATTGGGATTAAAAGGAAAATGACCCTCCGGAGACTCGAACTCCGAACCAATTGATTAAGAGTCAACTGCTCTACCAATTGAGCTAGAGGGCCATTTTTGAGGTGTTTATTATAGCACAATCGGAAGGTTAATTTAAGCTTTTTCCGCAAAATTCATCGCTTTTTAGCACACCGACTACTTCAGCTGATCGAAGAAGCCTTTATAAGAACCTCATTAATGATTGGCACAATGTTTGACTTTAACCTTTTCAGATGCTAGAATCATCCACAGTAAGAAGCAGGTTTACAGGTTGCCAGCAACCTGAGGTAATAATTTTGGAATTATTGATCACAAACAGAATGATTTCGCTCTGACCAGCCTCGTGCTTCAGAGCGTTTTTAATGTATTGAACCTGGAAAATATAAAATTGAACTCAAATGGGAATACCCATTTTAAGAATATTTTTTAATAACAATTAAACACGAATAATTAGGAGTACAAAAAGAATTAACATGAAAAACAATAAAATATTACGAATTGTCCCAATCGGGGGCCTCGGCGAGGTTGGGAAGAACATGACCATTTATGAATATGGCAATGATTTGCTGATTGTGGATGCAGGTCTCATGTTCCCCGAAAACGACATGATCGGGATTGATTACATCATCCCTGATTTTGTTGATTATATTAAAGATAAGAAAAACCGCGTACGCGGGATCATCATCACCCATGGCCATGAAGATCACATTGGTGCCATCCAACACTTGTTGGAGGAAGTCAGCGCGCCCATCTATGCCACTAAACTAACCCGCGGTTTGATTGAGGTCAAACTCAACCGGTATGGCAAGGCTGGAAAAGCTGATTTGCACACCATCAAAGCCGGAGAAAATCTCCAATTAGGGGTTTTCAAGGTCGACTTTTTCCATGTATGCCATTCGATCCCGGATGCCATAGGGTTGGGCATTGATACCCCAGCAGGGTTAATCGTTCACACCGGTGACTATAAGTTCGATCATACACCCGTGGATAGCTGGCCAACCGATTATGCCAAACTGGCAGAGTTTGCTCAAAGGGGTGTATTAGCCCTGCTGTCAGACTCAACCAATGCTTTAGATCCCGGATGGACACAATCCGAACGGATCATCGATGGGGCTCTGGATGAGATTTTCGAAAAGGCAGAGGGACGAATCCTGGTTGCCACTTTCGCTTCTTTAATTTCCCGGATGCAGCAGGTCGCAAACGCTGCCGAACGGAACGGCAGGAAGATAGCATTCACCGGCAGAAGTATGGTGGATAACATGAAAATGGCTCGTGAGCTGGGCTACGTGGATTTCCCTGAACGCCTGGTGATATCCCTTGAGAAATCATTTTCATTACCTGATGACCAGGTGGTCATCATGGCGACCGGATCACAGGGCGAACCCCGCTCAATCATGGGCAGGCTCGCCAACGGTACAAACCGCAAGTTTGATGTGCGCGATGGTGATACGATCATCCTCTCTTCACATACCATCCCCGGTAACGAAGAATCAGTCTATCGCACCATTAACAATCTCTTCCGGCGCGGAGCGGATGTGGTTTACGAATCCATCGCACCTGTTCACGTTTCAGGCCATGCCAGCCAGGAAGAAATAAAACTCCTGCTTCACCTGGTGCGGCCAAAGCACCTTATCCCGATCCATGGCGAACTTCGCATGTTGAAGCATCACGCAAAACTGGCTGAGGAAGTTGGCGTTCCAAAAGAGAATATCGCTGTGGTCGAAAACGGACAGGTCATTGAATTCGTTGATGGGAAAATGCGCCTCGGTGAAAGAATACCTGGAGGCTACGTCTTCGTCGATGGCATCGGCGTTGGTGATGTGGATCAGAGCATCGTCCGGGAACGCGAATCCCTTGGGCATGATGGCATTGTCCTGGTCAACATTGATATCAATAAGAAAACTGGACAGTTACGAAACAAACCCGAGGTCATTACCCGGGGCTTTATACTGCCAGAGGAATTAGACCTGGTCATTGACGGTGTGCACAGCCGGCTTCAGCGTGCGATTGATAAATCAAACGGTAACATGCAAAATGATGTTATGCGTGATCTGAAAGCCTACATCTACCAGGAAACCAAACGCAATCCATTCATTTTCGTAAATGTCAATGAGAATTAAACGATAACTTGAGATTGGAAGAGCGAAGTGTCATGACACTTCGCTCTTTTTTTTGGTCGTTTACAGCGTTCATCTGAGGAACGATTTGTTAAAGTTCCTTAAAATTCTCCTTTTTTTAAGGCTTAAATAACCATGGGGTGATTCGGCATGCTATAATTCAATAAATGTGTCCGGGAGATTATTTTTAAGGGCGCGATTTTTGTCATAATTACGCATCGAAGAAACTATTTATTAACATGTCATTTGTTCATCTTCATGTCCACTCAACCTATTCCATTTTGGATGGCTTCAGCCAGATCAAACCTCTGATTGCGCGGGCTAAAGAATTGGGGATGCCGTCCCTGGCATTGACGGATCACGGCACCATGTTTGGTACCGTGGAATTTTTTAACAGCGCTATCGAAGCAGGCATTAAGCCCATTATCGGACTTGAAACTTACCTGTCGCCCCGCAAAATGACCGACCGGGACCCACGACGGGATAAACGTGCATTCCATCTCCTGCTCCTGGCTGAAAATATGGATGGCTATCAGAACCTGCTTAAAATTGCTTCAGCCTCCCAATTAGAAGGCTTTTACTACCGGCCTCGGATTGATCGGGAGTATCTGAAAAATCACAGCGATGGGTTGATCGTCACATCGGGCTGTCTTTCCGGGGAAATCCCCCGCGCCTTGCACAACAATGATATCGGACGTGCTGAAAAAGCCCTTGCGTGGTACCTGGATGTTTTTGGTCGTGACAGGTTCTTTTTAGAACTCCAATCTCACAATATCCAGGGGTTGGAGCAGACCAACCAGCGTCTGGTTGATTTGGGAAACCGCAACAACGTCAAATTCATTGCATCCAATGATGTCCATTACATCAACAAGGAGGATTCACGCTTACAGGATATCCTGCTGGCGATCCAAACCGGCAGCCTGCTGGCAGATCCCGAACGGATGCGCATGGGGGACGACACCTATTACTTAAGAACACCTGAAGAAATGAAAAACCTGTTTGGTCATGTTCCTGGTGCCATTGAAAATACCCTCATGATCGCAGAGCGCTGCCAGGTGGATCTCACGCCGCATGGCTACCACCTGCCGCTTTTCACCGTCCCAGAAAATGCCACAGTCCAATCTTACCTTCGGGAATTATGTGTGAGCGGCCTTGAACGGATCTACGGCGACCGGGCAAATGATCCACAAATCCAGGACCGTTTGAATTACGAACTGGAAGTGATCCATGACATGGGCTTTGACGCCTATTTTCTGATCGTTTGGGACTTGTGCAATTACGCTCAGGAACGCGGTATCTGGTACAATGCCCGCGGTTCGGCTGCTGGGTCGCTGGTAGCCTATGCCCTCGATATCAACCTGATAGACCCCCTGGAACACAACCTGATGTTCGAACGCTTCCTTCAAAAGGGACGTGTCAACATGCCTGATATCGACCTTGATTTCCAGGATGACCGCCGGGCAGAAATGATGCAGTATTGTGCTGAAAAATACGGCGATGACAAGGTTGCCCAAATCATCACGTTTGGAACGATGGGAGCTCGTGCTTCAATCCGAGATGTTGGACGTGTGATGGATATCCCTATCTCGGAAGTGGACAAAGTTGCAAAACTCATCCCTGCTATTCCAGGCAAACCCGTCACCATCAATGAAGTTCTGAAGGAGTCAGCCGAACTTCAAGAGGTTTATAAATCAGCCGAGTATTACCGTGATCTCATAGATACAGCCAGCAAAATGGAAGGCACCGTTCGCAACGCCGGAACGCATGCCGCTGGCGTGATCATCACCGACAAACCCATCATTGAATATGTTCCGCTCCACCGCCCGACCGGTCACACAGAAGAGATTCCGATCAAGACCGTCACACAGTACGAAATGTCGGTTGTTGACCACCTCGGTTTGCTTAAAGTGGACTTCCTCGGTCTCACCACCCTTACGATCATGGCTAAAGCCTGTGAATTGATCGAAAAGCGCCATGGAAAATTTTTCGACCTTCGCTCAATCCCAACCGATGACCAAAATGTATTTGAGTTCATCAGCCAGGGGCATACCACGGGCATGTTCCAGCTTGAAGGTACGGGTATGACCCGCTACATCATGGAAATGCAGCCCCGCGAGCTGGCGCACGTCATCGCCATGATCGCCCTCTACCGCCCCGGCCCAATGCAGTTTATCCCTGAGTACATTGAGTGCTTGCACGAAAAGAAAAAACCTTCATACAGACACGCAGCCCTGGAGCCCATCTTCAGGGACACGTTTGGCATCCCGATCTACCAGGAACAGATCATGCAAGCAGCGATGTCGCTCGCGGGATATGAAGCCGGAGATGCAGACAGCCTGCGCAAAGCCATCGCTAAGAAGTTAATAACAAAACTACACGCACATCGAAAGAAGTTCATAGAGGGTGCTAAGACTTTTGGCGGGATCAGCCAGCAGGATGCTGAATTAATTTTCACCGATTGGGAGAACTTCGCCCGTTACGGTTTCAATAAGAGTCATGCTGCTGATTATGGCGTGATTGCAGTTCAAACCGGGTACCTCAAATACCATTACCCAATCGAATACATGGCTGCCCTGCTTTCGGCATGGAAGAATAATTCTGATAAAGTAGCAACCTATGTGGCTGACTGCCGTTCAATGGATATCGAGGTCTTACCGCCTGACGTCAACAACGCCTGCTTCGACTTTAACATTGAAGACCGTGAGGTTGGGGGGCCTGCAATCCGGTTTGGGTTGGGTGCTATTAAAAATGTTGGGGAAAACCCTGTCACGCTGATCATGGAAGCCCGGAAAGAAGGACCCTTTACAAGCCTTTCGGACTTCGCTTCAAGAGTAGACCTGCGCCAGTTGGGACGTAAACCCCTGGAATGTTTGATCAAAGTAGGCGCCCTGGACCGCTTCGGTTCACGTCTTGCTCTCCTTCAATCAATGGACAGGATCATCGGGGTCAGCACCAGTATCTTCAGGGCAAAAGAAGCCGGGCAAATGACCCTCTTCCAGGCCTCCGAAAAGATCAACGACAATATCACCATCGATGAACCCACCTATTTCGACCAGCGCCAGGCATTAAACTGGGAGCGAGAACTGCTGGGTGTTTACGTTTCAGATCATCCCCTTTCTGCTTTTCAGAAAGTCCTATCAGAGCGGGTCTCGCACTTCTCACATCAATTGGCTGAAGTGAATGAAAATGAAATCGTGACGGTCGCCGGTATGGTCGATCGCTTCCGTCCGCACCTTACTAAAAACGGCAATAACATGGGCTTTGTAACCCTCGAGGATATGTATGGCAAGATGGATCTGGTTATTTTCCCCCAGGTGTGGGAAAGCAGCTACCACCTGATCGAAGTTGATAAAGTGCTGCAGGCAGAGGGACGAGTGGATACAGCCCAGGGTGACCCTAAGGTACTGGTGAATAAGATCAAACCGGTTACGCTTGAAAAGCTTAACACGGAGAACACTCCCAATCAGGGAGTACCAGATGATTTTTTTGATGATAGCATGCTGGAAGATTTTCTACCGGATCTCCCATTTGATGATCAAGAGAATCCAGAACCTCCACAGCAGCACACCACGCAGGAACCACCAGAAAATAAACTGCCTGCTGATTCTATTATCCATCCTGAACCATCTCATGTTCCAACAACCAGTGACAACGAGAACATAAAAGCTGCTCATTCTAGCCCAATTCCGGCTGAATCAAATGCTCAAACAACGGGCACCTTTTACGAATCAACTGCGAATTCACCGGATGTACAGGTACAGGAAGCTTCACCAAAACCCTTCCATATTTTCACACCGACCCTGCCCAAAGCCGAACCTTTGCCCCGGCCTGATCAGAACCCCCGCCGCATTTATATTACACTTGATACGAGCGGTAATAAGATTCAGGACGTTCTTCGCCTCAAGCGTCTTCATGACATCCTCGTCTCCCGTCCAGGACGTGACCAGTTTGTTTTTCGCGTCAGGGAACATGGATTCTGGTACGAGATCGATTTTCCAAATGTCACTACCGGGCTAACAGAAATCCTGATCCAAAAGCTGGAAAACTTGATGGGTTCTAACAACATCGAAATCACCCAACTAACGTAAAATCTCCCATATAAAACATATAACACCCTCTATGAGCCATCAAATTTCTTGACGGTGTGATCTCTGCTTAACTATCTTGATTGAATTCGGGTAAAATCCATTGGAATTCATAAACACAACAGGATATTACGATATGTCACCTATTGATGTTGATCTTAAACCCACTTCACATATCACAGTGGATGCCATTGGGCAGCCCGGTGATCGCGTCTTTTATTTGCAGGGTAAAGGTGATGACCAGGTGATCACCCTCCTGGTCGAGAAATTCCAGATCCAGACACTTGCATTGGCCATTGAAAACCTCATGTCTGAATTACGTGAGAAAAAACCAGACCTTTTGGAAGCCTCTCCCAGCTTTGTGGAAGACGATATGACCCTTGAACCGCCCCTGGACCCTTTATTCCGTGTGGGTGAATTAAGCCTGGGTTACGACCCGACCCAGGATCTCTTGATCCTGATCGCTCGTGAAATCCCCAGCGGTGAACCCGATGAGGATGAAAATGCGTTGGGGGAAGTCCGGTTTTGGTGCACACGCTCCCAACTCTGGGCTTTGGGAAGGTGGGGAATTGAACTATCCAGCCGCGGCCGCCCTGTTTGGCCGTCAACAGGCGAACCAATTCTGCCGCCAGGTGAATTTTCACCTAAAAACAACGGCCATAAAACCACACCCTGAAAACCAGCATGATCAATAAGCAGGCCATCATTTCGGCACTTCGTGAAGGCAAACTGCAAATAGAGGGGCGATTCCTGTATGGCTCCAACTATACCTTTCTAGCTGACTGTCAATACAAGGAAATGCATTTCAAAGCGGTCTATAAACCGCTGCAGGGAGAGCGACCCTTATGGGATTTTCCAGTCCAAACCCTGTCGAGAAGGGAAGTAGCAGCCTATCTGCTGAGTGACCATATGTCATGGGATCTGGTGCCACCAACCGTGTTTAGAACCAGTAAGTGCCCTATGGGCGCAGGATCTCTCCAATATTTCATTGAGCATGATCCGGAAGTTCATTATTTTACATTTACAGAAAAGCATCGGGGATTATTATCAAAAGTGATGTTGTTTGACCTGTTGATCAATAATGCAGACCGCAAAGGGGGCCACCTCTTGGTTGATCCCGATGGGAAATTATGGCTGATAGATCATGGGCTTAGCTTCCATACCGAAGAAAAGCTGCGCACTGTCGTTTGGGATCATGCCGGCCAGCCCATCCCTGATAACCTTTTATCGGATGTTCAGAGACTTATCAATGATCTTAATCAGTCATCTGCTTTATACCAACCCCTGCAGCCCCACCTGTCGGACCAAGAAATTGAGGCGCTGAAAACACGTGCAGAGATCCTTGTAAAAACCGCTCAATTTCCCCTGCCGCCAGAAGACCGGCGTGCCTATCCCTGGCCATTGGTATAATTGGATACAATCATGTCAAACGATCATCAACTCCTCATTCATAACGCTTCCCAGCTGTTAACGCTGGCTGGTGGCCCACAGCGGGGAAACAACCTGGGAAACCTTGGTATTATTCCTGGAGGCGCAGTGGCAGTCCAGGGAGAAACAATCATCGATGTTGGACCTGGAGAACACTTACTCGAAAAATATAAGGGGTTTAATACTTTCGATGCGCAGGGACATGTCGTCATGCCCGGCTTTGTCGACCCCCATACCCATCTGGTTTGGGCAGGGGACCGGGCTGCTGAATTTGAAATGCGTCTAAAGGGCAAAACCTACATGGAAATCCTGCAAGCAGGTGGTGGGATCCTTTCAACCGTAGATGCAACCCGGGCAGCATCTATGGATGATCTGCTTCACCAAACCCGCCAGCGGTCTCAGAATGCTTTCTATCACGGCACCACAACAGCTGAAGTCAAAACCGGATATGGGCTTACGTTCGAAACTGAACTAAAGCAGCTCCAGGCAATCCTCACTTTAGACCGGGAAGGACCCCTGGAATTGGTCCCTACTTTCCTGGCTGCTCATGCTGTCCCGCCAGAATTCAGAGGACGCACCGATGCCTATGTTGAATTGATCTGCTATCAAATGCTGCCTGACCTGCATACCTGGTGGAAGGAGCGAAAGGTTGATCGGCCGCTTCCGTTTGTGGATGTTTTCTGTGAGAAAGGTGCATTCAACCTGGCCCAGTCCCGACTGATCCTCCAAACTGCACATCAATTAGGTTTTCCCACCAAGATCCATGCCGATGAATTCGAGAACCTGGGTGGTGCTTCCCTGGCGGCAGAATTGGGGTCAACCTCAGCAGATCACCTGGTGAAAACACCATCCCAGGACATCCAGGCATTAGCACACACTGATACGGTAGCGGTTTCTCTCCCTGCCACACCATTTGGATTGGGTGAAGAAGAATACACACCCTCCAGAGCGATCCTTGAAGCAGGTGGACTGCTTGCCCTGGCCACAGATACCAACCCTGGCACAGCCTGGTGCGAATCGATGCAGTTCATCCTGGCATTGGCTTGCCGCAAGATGCGCCTGACACCTGCCCAGGCTATCGCAGCAGCAACAATTAACGCTGCAGCTGCAATCAACCGCCATCAACAGGTCGGGTCAATTGAAAAAGGCAAACAAGCTGATTTGCTCATTTTAAACGTTAACAATTTTCGCCATCTTGGTTATCGTTTCGGCACCAATCTTGTATCCATAGTGGTCAAACGGGGCAGCATTTTTCCGGTTAACTGAACGCTGCCTGGTAATAATTAAGACTGGTGGATAGCAACCATGATGGCAAATGTACCAAATTTCTTTTATTGGATCGCTGCAGGCGCGCTCCTTTTCGGCGGGGTTTTCTTTCTGCGGTTTATCCTCAAGTTCGCCTGGAAAATTATGCGGGTGGTCTTGATCACCCTGGCAGCTTTCTTAATAGCAGGCTATTTATTTGGATTTTTAGATATTATATTCCGCTGAGCATTACGAGCATTGGAGACATCGTTCAATGGAAATGATCACAATTGATGAGGCGCGCGAGTGGTATGCAGAGGCTGACCCGGTCCATGACTTCGATCACGTGTTGCGGGTTTACCGCCTTGCAGAACGCATCGGTACTGTAGAAGGTGCTGATCTGGAGATCATCCGGGCTGCAGCCCTCCTCCATGACGCTGTGGGGAGTGCTCCCGGCGCTGAGGGAAACGCCCGCGCTGAACATCATATTGCCTCTGCCATATTTGCCCGTGAAATATTGATTGAAAAAGGCTGGCCGGATGAGAAAATCCTGGCTGTACAGCACTGCATCCGGGCCCACCGATTCCGTGGAAAAGAGGATAAACCTCACACAATTGAAGCAAAAGTCCTGTTTGACGCAGATAAATTAGATGTTTTAGGGGCTATCGGTGCTGCAAGGACGATTGCGTACGCTGCATTGGATGGTGAGCCAGCCTATGCTGAACCCTCCGAGCAGTTCATTAAAACAGGAATCAAAGAACCCGGTGAACCCCATTCCTCATATCATGAATTCCTCTTCAAACTGCAGAAGGTCAAAAGCCGGATGTTCACCAACACCGGGAAATCCTTTGCAGAAGCACGCCATAATTACCTGGTGAAGTTTTATGCGCAGCTTCAAGCCGAGGTGCGCGGTGAGCGATGAAATTCCTCGCTATGGTAAAATTGAATTATCACCTCAAAACGGTAAAATAGCTTTATCCGGGTCAATGATAAAACCAAGCCTTATGCATTGTTCCAACAAGCACTTCGCAGGGGTGAAATATTTTAGTTATACAGCATCTAAAAATAAATAATGATCAAAATAGCTGCAATAACCATCAACCATGCACACGGTGAGATGATCAGGAAAGCCCTCGAGTCATTTTCGGTGATATCAAATGATCAACCCGTAGAGGTGTTTGTCATTAACAACCTCCCGGATGATGCTGTCAAAGCATGGATCCTTAAGCACGCTCCTGATATTCATCTTATTGAAAACCAGCACCCCAAGGGATTTGCTGAAAATATCAACCATGTGATACGGCAACACGCCGGTTTTGATTATTACTTACTCCTCAACCCGGATGTTGTCTGCCTCCCGGGTATGCTGAAAACCCTGGTCAAAGCCATGGAAGCCGACAAAAAGATTGGCGCAGCAGGCCCCCAACTGCTCAATATGGATGGGTCCGTCCAGCCTTCACGACGCCGCTTTGCTTCCTTCCCGGTTCTCATCATGCGAGCCTTTCATATTGATCGTTTGTTTCCGCGATCATCCCTCGTTGCGCAGTACTTGATGACAGACACCATGTTCGAAGGTATCACGAATGTCAACTGGCTGACCGGCGCGGTTTTACTCCTGCGTAAGAAAACCCTTGACGAGGTTGGCTTGATGGATGAGCGCTTTAGGATGTACTTTGAGGATGAGGATCTGTGCTGCCGGATGTGGCAGAAGGGCTGGAAAGTATGTTATGTGCCTGAAGCCCAGGCTTATCATGCCCATATTGCAGCTGGTCGCAATCAACTTTTCAGTCGAGCGAATTTCCAGCATATCCTGAGTGCGGTAAAAATGCTGGTCAAATATCGCGGAAATATCACTCGGTGTTATGATAATAGAAAAAGCAATTAGGATATAAATCATATGGCAGGTAATGGAAAACCTAAATTAAGGACTGCTTTCCTGCATAACCGGAACCAGGTTGTCAATTTACTGCTGGTCCTGGTGGATATCATCACCATCAGCATGGCAGTTTTGCTGGCAACCAGCGTCAGGTTTTTACTGATACCCGTCATGGGGGGTGTTATCCATTGGTCTCTCATTCTGAATGGATTGATCTTATTTCTGATTTTCAGTATCGTCCTGACCTGGATGAACGGCTTATATCCCGGGTTCGGATTGGCAGCTGTCCATGAAATGCAGAAAATTTTATATGTCGTCTCGCTGGCATCTGTCTTCCTGGGCGTTTTCCTTTTCTTGCAGCAGCTCGGTGAAGCTTATTCCCGTTTCATTTTCCTTTTAAGTTGGCCGCTTTCCATCCTCCTCATGATGTTGGGCCGGTTTGCTTTACGCAACCGATTTTCCCGTTTCAATTGGTGGGGAATCCCCATGGTCGTCATCGGATCAGAAGAACGCGCCGCTCCTGTGATTGACAAATTATTCCAGAACCGACGGTTAGGTTTCCGCCCGGTTTTCTATTTTGATCCAAACCTCAAAGCGACCCAGCCTATTCAAGGCGTTCAGGTCGTACCTTCCAAAGAGGAACTTCAGAACCTGGCCACAAAATCGAATATCAAACATGTGGTCTTTACCGATTCCATGGAGGAGGTAACCTCTTCAAATTTCCACTGGATGAGAGATGTTTTCCCCAATATCATGTTCGTCCTGAAAACATCCCCCTTTGGATCTTTATGGGTCAGGACAATTGACCTGCATGGCACACTGGCCATTGAGACAAACTACCACCTTTTAAACAAACAGGAAACCATCATTAAACGCGTCCTGGATATGTTCCTTACGATCTTATTGCTTTTGGTTTCCTGGCCAGTCTTCTTACTTCTTGCACTGCTGATCAGGATCGATTCGAAAGGTCCCATTTTTTACAAGCAAAAACGTCTGGGCGAGAATGGTGAGCTGTTTGACAGCCTAAAATTTCGGACAATGCACCATGATTCGGAACAAATGCTTGAAAACTTGCTTGACAGTGATGCCCAGGCAAACCAGGAATTCGAGGAATTCCATAAGCTCAGCAAAGACCCCAGGGTCACACGGGTCGGTAGATTCCTTCGTCGTTACAGCCTGGATGAAATGCCTCAATTCTTCAACGTCCTGAAAGGCGATATGAACCTGATAGGTCCGCGTAGTTTCCTCCCTCGGGAGCTGACCGCCATGGGTGAATACGCGCAAATCATCCTGAAGGTCAAACCCGGGATCACCGGCTGGTGGCAGGTGATGGGGCGAAATGCTACGTCCTTCAAGGAACGCCTGCAGTTGGACGAATATTACATCAGCAACTGGTCGATTTGGCTGGATATTTATATTATGATCAAAACCGTTTGGGTCATTATCAGCGGAAATGGATTATAAACCTGTTTATCAAATGCTTCCCCGGATTTAAGGTAAAATTCTGCTCAAGTTGAAATACCATTCATTTATTTAATAAAAGGATTCTAACAGTGAAATTTAACACACTGTGTGTGATTGGGATGGGTTACATCGGTCTGCCGACAGCCAGCGTCTTTGCCAGCAAAGGCGTGCAGGTGACCGGCATGGATATTAACACAGCTATTATCAAGGGACTGCTAGCCGGAAAGCTGCATATCTTTGAACCCGGATTGCAGGATTTATATGTCAGTGCAGTTGGCAGCGGCCACCTGTCGGCATCCGAATCGGTCAAACCTGCTGACGCTTTTATCATCGCCGTCCCAACCCCTTTCTATGAGGATAAACGCGCTGACCTCAGGGCAGTTGTTAGTGCTGCAGAATCCATCCTGCCTCATCTCAAGCCAGGCAACCTGGTGATCCTTGAATCCACCTCTCCCCCTCGCACAACCCTCGATATTGTTGCGCCGATCCTGGAGAAAAGCGGGATGAAAAGCGGTGAGGACTTCCTGCTGGCTTATTCGCCGGAACGAGTGCTGCCGGGTCGGATCCTGCGTGAGCTGGTCGACAACCCGCGCGTCATCGGTGGTGTGAACCGGGCATCAGCCGAAGCAGGACGGGATCTTTACCGCACATTTGTTAAGGGCGATATCATCCTGACCGATGCCACCACCGCTGAAATGGTCAAGCTGATGGAGAACACCTCACGCGATATCAACATCGCGATCGCCAATGAATTTTCAAGACTGGCACAGGCTTTTGATGTGGATATTTGGGAAGCGATCGGGATTGCCAACCTGCACCCGCGGGTTGAGATCTTGAACCCCGGTGTGGGGGTGGGCGGCCACTGCATCAGCGTGGACCCCTGGTTCCTGGTAGAAGTCGACCCGGAAGATGCCCAGCTTATCAAGCAAGCCCGGCAGGTTAATGACGAACAACCGGCATTTGTGGCGGGATTGATCCAAAAAGCTGCTGGGGGGCTGGAAGGAAAAACAGTCGCCTTTTTGGGGCTGGCTTTTAAACCCAACGTGGATGACCTGCGGGAGAGCCCGGCAGTGGAACTGGCGCAACATCTCATCAATGCCGGCGCGACACTCTATTCTTACGAGCCTTATCGTTTGAATGCAGGCCTGCCCGGGATCACGCAAGTTGACAGCCTGGAATCCGCCCTGGTTGATGCCGACGTGGTTGTCTTGGCGGTGGGTCATGACCAGTTCAAGGCCCTTGATCCCTTGCAAATTCAGGATAAAACCCACGCAGACCTGGTATTCGATGCTGTCCGGGGCTGGAAAAAA
The DNA here is from genome assembly GCA_016841445.1 of Anaerolineaceae bacterium. Lineage (GTDB taxonomy): Bacteria > Chloroflexota > Anaerolineae > Anaerolineales > Anaerolineaceae > Brevifilum. Next base: position 105,782 of record JAENZD010000004.1, on the reverse strand, counting down.
GAGGCGTGGGAAACAGCCGGATTCCGGTTCAACGGACTCGCCAGGAAGTATTAGGCAAGATTTTAGTCCATAAGAAAAGGTTCCTTTCAGGAGGGAATATGCTTGGTGCAATGATCGGTGATATTGTTGGCTCCGTGTATGAATGGCATAATATCAAGACCACAGAATTTAAATTTCTCAAAGAAGAATGTTTCTTCACAGATGACACCGTCCTGACAGCGGCTGCTGCCAAAGCGCTGATGACGGACGGGGATTACACCCAAGCTTTCCAGGATTTTGCCCGTCGCTATCCTGGCAGGGGCTACGGCGGTCATTTTCGAAAGTGGATTTGGAATAAAGATCCGCAGCCCTACAACAGCTGGGGCAATGGCTCCGCCATGCGGGTCAGCCCGGTAGGGTTTGCTTTTGATACGGTAGAAGAAGTTCTATCTGAAGCTGAGCGCTGTGCCGCGGTGACTCACAACCACCCGGAGGGCATCAAAGGTGCCCAATCCACGGCATTGGCGATCCTGATGGCGCGCCAGGAAGCATCCCATGAAGACATCCGCGCAGAGATCAGCCATCGCTTTGGCTACAACCTGGACCGCAGCCTGGCTGAGATCCGACCGGACTACAGCTTTGATGTCTCCTGCCAGGGATCCGTGCCCGAAGCGATCATTGCATTCCTTGAGTCGGAGGATTTTGAAGATGCGATCCGCAAAGCGATTTCCATTGGGGGTGACAGCGACACCATCGCCTGCATCACCGGCGGGATTGCCGAAGCCTGCTACGGTATCCCGGATCACATCGCAAAAAAAGGGCGCACCTACCTGCCGGATGAGTTTTTGCAGATCATTGACGATTTTCGTAGATGGTGTAAGGAAAAGTAATTAAAGTTTATCCCAGTAAAATTACAGATAAATTAATAAGCCAAATGTCATACGGGCTCGGCGTGCCGAGCCCCTACCGATTCCCTCTACCTTGTGATCACGTTTTCATCACAATGATCTTCATTGAGAATAAATGCTTATGAATCCCCCAATTGCCGTTCAATCTCATCCCATTCGGTTGTCAGGGACTCAATCTGTTCCTGCACATCCACATATTGCTCTCCCAATGCCAAAACAGCATCTGACTGTGATGGCGGGTTTTCCAATTCACTGGCGATCAATCCTAATTGTGCCTCAAGGTCTTGCAGCAAATTCTCGATTTCAGTTTGCCTTTTCCGCTTCTTCTTCATTTCAAATTTAGAAAGCTTTTTATCGTTTATCACTTCTTTTTCACCCTTGTGCTGCTGCTGCGTTTTTTCAGGTTTTGCTGAAAGAGCATCCTTCTCTCGCTCTTGAATACTCAGCTGGTAAGCTTTGTACTGGGTGTAAGATCCTTTGAACACCACCAGGCTCTTCCCCTGAGGTTCAACCTCCCAGATCTGTGATGCCAGCGAATCGATCAGGTAGCGGTCGTGCGAAACCAGCAAAATCGTCCCCGGGAAATTCGACAGCACCGATTCCAGCACTTCCTGGGTGGGCAGGTCAAGGTGATTGGTCGGCTCATCCAGCAGCAGCAGGTTGGCGTCCGTCAGGGAAAGTTTGGCCAATGCCAGGCGGCCGCGCTCACCCCCTGATAATGTCCCGACTTTCCGAAACACAGAATCCCCGGTGAAAAGGAATTTCGCCAGGTAATGCCGGACCTCTGCGGGCAGCATATTTGGGGCAATACTGCTGATCTCCTGCATCAGAGATTTCTCCGGGTTCAGCCCTTCATGTGCCTGGGCAAAATAACCGACCACCAGGCTGGCACCCATCTGTACCTTCCCGGTATAAGGCGGGATCTTTTCAAGGATCGTCTTCAGAAAGGTGGTCTTGCCTGCACCGTTGGGGCCGATGATGGCAGCACACTCCTGCCGCTGCAGCAATAAATCCGGGCAGTCAAAAAGGGGTTTACCTTCATCGTGGTAACCAACCTGTAAATTATGAGTACGCAGCACGAGATCGCCGGAGCGTCCCCGGGTATTCAGGTGAATATGCATCCGGCGCGGCTCATTGGGGGGCGGTGCCAAACGTGATTCTTCCAGCAGTCTTTCCAACCGGCGTTGGCGTCCCTTGGCCTGGTTGGTATTTTGCCCGGCGATGTTCCTTCGGATATATTCCTGCTCTTTTTCAATAAAAGCTGTTTGTGCTTCATATTCAGCCAGGCGTCGGGCATAGCGCTCTTCACGCTGTTGTAAATAGGCGGAATAATTACCGCGGTATGTCTCAAGAGATGGCGTCATTTCCCAGATCGTATCTGCGACCTGGTCCAGGAAATAGCGGTCATGGGAGACAACCACCAGCGCGCCTTCCCAGTCCTTGAAAAAAGCTTCCAACCACTCAACTGCCTGGATATCGAGATGATTGGTCGGCTCATCCAACATCATCACATCAGGGCTTTCCAACAGCAGTTTTGCCAGCATGGCACGGGTACGCTGTCCGCCTGAAAGCTGCGTGATGGGACGGTGGTAATCACCTTCTTCATAACCCAAACCGGATAAAGTTTGCTTGATCTGTACTTCGTAGGTATAACCGCCGCGCTGTTCAAATTTCTCTTCTAAAATCCCATACCTGGCGACGGCTTCTTCTCCCTTTTCAGGATCAGACATCGCCAGCATGCAGTCATCCAATGCTGATTGCATCTCAAGAATGTCTTGGAAAACCGCCAGACAGTGTTCCCAGAGCGTGCCCTCACTGACCAGGGTGGCTTCCTGCGGCAAATAACCAATGGTTAATTCTTTGGCTTGCTGAACAGACCCTCTATTGGGAAAATCCTGCCCAATCAATATCCGCAGCAGTGTGGTTTTCCCTACGCCATTCGCGCCGACAACCGCAATCCGTGCCCCTTTTGGGATAGATAGGGAGATGCCTTCAAAAATGTCATCCGGTCCAAATGATTTTGCCAGGTTTTGAGCAGTAATTAACGACATGCTGGATAGTATACCATTTAGGTAAACGTTGGTCACCCGGTAAAAATAATCACCTTATAACTGTAAAGATAACGCGCAATCCGGAGGGTCACATGGTAAAATTCTTACTATGAATAAAAACCTGAGGCGCTGGATCATGTGGCTGGGATTGGTCATTTCCGGCGTTTTCCTTTATTTTGCATTTCGTAGAATCGATTATAGTGAACTTTGGGTCGTACTCAAAGAAGTTCGCTTATGGTGGCTGGTTCCCGGACTGGCCATCTACTTCCTGGGTATGCTGGGACGAAGTTGGCGCTGGCAGTACCTGCTTAAACCTCTCAAAAAAGTCCCGAACAGCACCTTATTACCCATCATTTTTATCGGCTACATGGGCAATAACGTCTTCCCGCTCCGGATGGGTGAAATTTTACGATCACTCGTCCTGAAAAGGCGTGAGGACGTGTCTATTTCTGCCAGCCTGGCAACCATCGTTGTTGAGCGCATCTTCGATGCCGTGGTGATTCTCGGCTTTGTCTTGCTCAACCTGGGGCAGCTCTCCAGCCTTGCAGGGATATTGCAATTAAGCGGGTTAGCCAAATGGGCGGCGGTGATCTTCCTCCTGGGGCTGGGTGTGTTTATCCTGATCGCAATTTTTCCGAAGACTGCCGCTGGCGTCATCCACACCGTGATCAACAAAATCATTCCTGAACGCTGGCGTAAATCAGCGATCGATATCGCTGACCGCTTTTTAGACGGCCTGATGAGCCTGCGCTCACCAAAAGATGCCCTCATGATCTTCCTGACTTCCATTTTGATCTGGCTCTTCGAAACAGGTCTTTATTGGAGCGTCAGCTTGGCTTTGGGGATGGACCTCAATTTCAGGCAGTTGATGCTGCTGAACGGTGTGGTCAACATGGTTTTGCTCATCCCGGCAGCACCAGGGGGTCTGGGCACTTTTGACGCCGCTGGTCGTGCGATGTTAGAAGCCTATGCCATTCCCCCCGAACCTGCATTGGGTTATACCCTTGTCTTGCGGCTTGCGCTCTGGGTGCCGGTTACCCTCATCGGTGTGATCTTCTTCCTTCGAGAGGGGCTGAAATGGACGATGGATGTTGAAAAATTGAAAGAAACAAGCAAAAAGGAGCAGGGTTGACAATCCAAAACCAAAACATCGCAATCATTGGGGCGGGCATCGGTGGATTGTCAGCTGCATATGACCTCATACAAGCCGGTAAAACGGTAACTATTTATGAAGCGGCGGATCATGTCGGGGGGTTGGCTGCAGGTTTCAAAGAACCACATTGGGACTGGACCGTTGAACGTTTTTACCATCACTGGTTTGCCTCTGACCAATATATGCTGGGGTTGATCGATAAATTGGGATGGTCTGACAAAGTGCTTTTTCCTCGCCCGGTGACCGTGATGTATCACCAGGGGAAGTTCTACCCATTTGACTCCATCCCGGCTGCCTTGATTTATCCCGGGTTAGGGTGGGGCATCAACAAAATTCGCTTCGGCCTGGTTGGGCTGTTTTTACGCATGACCAAGAATTGGCAAGCCCTTGAAAAAACAACTGTAGATACCTGGATGCGCAAATGGGCAGGGGATAAGGTCTACGAATCAATGTGGGAGCCAATGATGATCGGCAAATTCGGCGAAGAATTTGCCAAGACCGTCAACATGGCCTGGCTGTGGGCACGCCTTCACGCGCGGACAACACGGCTGGGAACATTCGAGGGCGGCTTCCAAACCTTTGCAGATAAATTTGCAGAGCGCTTGCGCCAAATGGGCGTGAGCATCTACTTAAATACACGGATCCAATCGATCCAGTCAACCAAGTCTAGCAAGTTAGAACTCATGATAAGCAGTCCTTCTCAACCGACTGAAACGAAAACTTTCGACCAGGTTCTGGCAACCACCTCACCCGCTCTTCTGGCCCGGCTCGCGCCAGGTCTCCCAGAAAACTACCTCAAAGGGCTGCTCTCGTTGAAAAGCATGGGTGCTGTGGTGATGACTTTCTCATTAAAGCACAAACTCTCCACAGAGGGGTACTACTGGTATAACATCCCTAAAAATGCTGGCTTCCCCTTCCTCTCACTTGTAGAGCATACAAACTTCTTATCACCGGATTACTTTGGTGGGGACCACCTGGTTTATGTTGGCGACTATCTCCCCCAGGACCATGAGAATTTTGATCTGTCACAGGAGGAGATCGCCCAGAAGTTCATCCCCCACTTTCACAAATTCAATCCAAATTTCAAACCGGATTGGGTAAAAAAAACATGGCTCTCCCGTACGAAATATGCCCAACCGGTTCCGCTTGTGAATCACTCAAAGAACATCCCCGAGATAAAAACACCTTTACATGGGCTGTATTTTGCCAGCATGAGCCAGGTTTATCCCTGGGACCGCGGTACAAATTTCGCGGTTGAGATTGGCCGGCGTGCTGCAAAGCTAATGTTAAATGAAAAAATGCTTGATTCCAAATAATGAATCAGTTCTTCGAACATATGAGCATTTTCTCACAAACATACCTCGCAAAACAACCCCCCAAATATGGGATTTAACTGCATTTATTGCTGCTCACCCCTATATATGGGGGTTTTGTTGTGACAGATCCCTATAAGCAGGTTAGCTTTTGTCGGTGAATAGATGCTTTAATACTTATCAAAATGTTCATAAATTTTAAGATTAGGGAGTCTTAAAATTTCACGTATTTTTAGCAAAAAATGACTGAAACGGCTTGAGGGGATTCCACATATCAGTTAGAATCATAAATCACATCAGTACTCAGCGGGTTTCATATTTATAATGAAGTCGCTGGACGATCTAAATGACGCCGCTGATCCCATCTATTGTGGTCTCATATCTTTATTCATTATCATTCATTAATGGTGGGCTTTTGATTAACAAAGCAGAGAGGAATAATCAATGCACTCAGAACAGGCCTGGCAGGCTACCCTTGGGCAATTACAATTGGATATGTCGAAAGCATCTTTTGATACATGGGTCAGCAATGCTGAGCTGATTAGCTACAACGAAGAGACAGGCTGTTTTGAGATCGGTGTCAAAAATGCATACGCCAGGGACTGGCTCGCTGACCGTCTGAGCGCAACTGTCACCAGGATGCTGACAGGCATGATGGGCAATCCCGTTACTGTTGAATTTAAAGTCTGGTCAACTCAATCTGCCAGGAAACCCGTTGAAAGTCCTAACGACAGCCATCCAGAACTTCCCGAAATGGTTGAAAACCCAACCGTCAATGGACGTTACCGCTTCGACAATTTCGTGGTGGGCGCCAACAACCGCCTGGCACATGCCGCATGTATGGCTGTTGCTGAAAGTCCCGCTCGTGCATATAACCCCCTCTTTCTTTACGGTGGTGTTGGGCTGGGGAAAACCCACCTGCTGCATGCCATCGGACATGCTTGCCAGCCAGCCAATCTGAACGTGCTGTATGTCTCCTCTGAGGAATTTACAAACGACCTGATCAGTGCAATTCGCACGCACACAACACCAGCTTTCCGTGAGAAATACCGCCATGTTGATGTTCTGCTGATCGATGACATTCAATTTATCGCCGGCAAAGAATCAACCCAGGAAGAGTTTTTTCATACTTTTAACACCTTGCATGGACAGAACAAACAGCTCGTGATCTCTTCAGACCGACCCCCAAAAGCCCTGGTCACCCTGGAAGAACGTCTCCGCTCACGGTTCGAATGGGGGTTAACAGCAGACGTCCAGGCACCTGATGTAGAGACTCGCCTGGCAATCCTGCGTGCCAAGGCTGACCGTGCAGGCCGAACTGTCCCTGCTGAAATCCTGGAACTGATCGCTCGCCAGGTCCAATCGAATATCCGGGAACTGGAAGGTGCCCTCAACCGTGTACTGGCATATTCAGACCTCAGCGGCATCCCACTCACCATTGAGCTGGCGCACACTGCTTTAGCGGATTTTCTCCCGCAAGGTGTTGACCTGAAACCTGGTGATGTTCTTGAGGCTGTCTCGAGGAGTTTCGGGGTTTCGAACGAGCGGCTTTTAGGTAGAGAACGGACTCGCGAAGTTGCACTTCCCCGCCAGATTGCCATGTACCTCCTGCGTGAGGAAGGCGGCGTCTCTTTGCCTCAGATTGGGGAAATGATCGGTGGGCGAGACCACTCAACGGTTATCTATGCCTGTGATAAGATCAACAACCTGATGGAAACCGATGAACGGCTTCGGCGCCAGGTGCGTCAAATTCGTGAAAAGCTCTATGGCCGCGTGGCATTGATGGCTTAACTTCCAATCTTAATAAATCTGTCATTCATGGAATTTTGTGGGAAGCTACTGATTTTAATTTGATGTCAGTGGTTCATTTCTAAACACTGATGCATTATAATCCAAGTATGGATAAGCAAAAACGATTTGGAATCCTTGCTGCCATCCTGGCAGCCGCCCTGTTTGGGGCATCAACGCCGCTCAGCAAACCCCTCTTGTCTTTTCTGAATAATTTTCAACTTGCCGGATTGCTTTATCTTGGTGCGGCTTTGGGCGTCACCATCATCATAATTCGCGAAAAATCCTTCAAATGGCCCTGGAAGATGACCCGCCAGGACTCATTAAAATTACTGGGTGCTGTCTTGTTCGGAGGGATCCTTGGCCCGGTTTTCTTGCTGGCTGGATTAAGAATTGCTGCGGCAGCATCTGTGTCCCTCTGGTTAAATATGGAAATGGTTGCGACCGTTCTACTCGGTTTCTTCCTTTTTAAGGACCATCTCACAGTCAAAGGCTGGCTTGCCGCCCTGGGTATTTTAGCTGCTTCCACATTGCTGGCCTGGGAGGGCGGTTCTGCGGGTTTCAAGGCTGGTGGTTTGATCGCCCTGGCCTGTGTCTCGTGGGGCATTGATAACCACCTGACCGCCTTGATCGACGGGATTACACCTGCTCAGAGCACCTTCTGGAAAGGCATCGTGGCAGGTACTGTCAACCTGACCATTGGCCTGATTTTAAGCCCATTAATAGGTAATGCCCTACATATTGGCGGCGCGCTTATCCTTGGCATTTTCTCCTACGGTATTTCGATCTTGCTGTACATCACATCCGCTCAAAACCTAGGTGCGACCCGGTCACAGTTGATCTTTTCCAGCGCACCTTTCTTTGGCCTGCTGCTTTCCCTGGCACTGGGTGAACCCCTCTCCTTATTCCAGGGGCTGGCTTTCCTGTTATTTGCGATCTCTACATTTTTCTTGTTCAAGGAAAGTCACGCGCACCGTCACACCCATTTACCGGTTGAACATATCCATGTTCACTATCATCCCGATATTCACCACACTCACAGTCACCCCGAAAATCCAGCAGGGACCTATCGTCACAGCCACCAACACGAACATCAGGAGGAAGAACACAGCCACCCCCATTGGCCTGATCTACATCACCGCCACGAACATGATTGACTGCGTTGTTTCAATGATAGGCTAGCGTTTTTTCATTTCGCCCCAACTTTTTCCCGATTTTGCTTCCGTACTGAGGGGAATTGCCAGCTTATAAGCGTTTTCCATCTCGTCCTGCACCAAATCGCTTGTTTCAGCCAGTTCTTCCTCAGGCACCTCAAACATCAGTTCGTCATGCACCTGCAGCAACATTCGGGCTTTCAGCCCAGCCATATCCAGCGCATCAGGGAGCTTCAGCATCGCCAGTTTGATGATATCGGCTGCGGTCCCCTGTATCGGAGAGTTGGTCGCTTCCCTTTCTTCCCGTTGCCGGACGGCATAGGACGCCCCCCGTTCTAGACCGGGGAAGTAACGGCGCCTGCCCAACAGTGTTTCCACAAAACCCTGTTCAGCGGCTTTCTCTTTGATCCCATCCAGGTATTTCTTGACACCAGGGAATTTCTTAAAGTAAGTATCAATAAAATTCTCAGCCTCTGCCAGGGTGAGGTCGGTAGCATTGGTCAGCCCATACGGGCTCATCCCATAAATCAAGCCAAAATTGATCGCCTTCGCATGGCGGCGCATTTCAGGCGTCACATCAGCCAGGTCAATCCCATGAACAGCCGCGGCTGTGGTCGCATGGATGTCCTGCCCAGCCCGGAAAGCTGCCAGCATCGCTTCATCATCTGCCATGTGCGCGACGATCCGCAGTTCAATCTGGGAGTAATCCACTGCCAAGAGCTGCCAGCCATCCTCTGCAATAAAGCCATTCCTTACCCTGCGACCCATTTCTGTCCGGGTGGGGATATTCTGTAAATTGGGGTCTGACGACGCTATCCTTCCAGTCACTGTACCGGTCTGGTTGAAAGAGGTATGCACGCGGCCGGTTTCAGGATTGATCTGAAGGGGCAGCGAATCCACATAGGTCGAGCGTAGTTTTTCCATCTCACGATATTCAAGCACCCAATCAATCACCGGGTGCTGTCCCGCCATTGCGTCCAGTACATCTGCTGCTGTCGAGTAATACCCGGAAGATGTCTTCCTTGCCCTATCAGGCGATTCAAGGGCTAATTTCTCAAACAACGCTTGTGAAAGCTGCTGGGTTGAGTTCAGATTGAACGCATATCCTACTGTCTCCTGGATTTTTGTCTCGATTTCTCCCAGCCGTTCCTCAAGTTCTTTAGAGAACCGGCTGAAGAATGCCTTATCCAACGTGATGCCTGCTTCTTCCATGTCTGCCAAAACAGGGATCAACGGCATTTCCATTGTTTCGAAGAGATCCTGTTCTTTATGTTCTTTTAGTTCCTCACTTAATTGAGGCAGGAGCCTCAAGCAGATGGCTGCATCCGCAGCTGCATATTTTGCCGCCTCAGCGATGGGCACCTGATCCATTGTCTTTTGAGCGCGTCCCTTGCCGATCAACGCATCAATGTGGGTCATCTCGTATCCCAACCGTACCCATGCCAGGTTTTTTAACCCCAGGTTGCGCGAACCGGGATTGATCAGCCATTCAGCGATCATCGTATCAAACATCAAAGGGGCAACAGTCAACCCGGCACGTTTCAGTACAAGGAAGTCATATTTGAGATTGTGCCCGACTTTCCCGATTTTCGGATCTGTCATGGGTTCAGAAAGTGCTTTGAAGACATCATCCAATGCAAGCTGTTTTCCGGCACCATGACCAAGGGGAATATAATATCCACGTCCGGGCCTAACCGCCAGCGAGATCCCGACCAATTTTGCCTTCATCACATCAACATCAGTTGTTTCAGTATCGAAGGCAATCATTTTAGCTTTATTCAGGGTTTCAACCAATTTCGCTAACAATTCTGGTGTGTCCACGATTATCGTTTCAACGGTATCATCGGATTCACTTGCCAAGGATTCCATTTCAGAACCTGAGAATAGGTTCATCTGCTCATCCTGGGGCAGGACAGGCTTCATTTTCCCCACCAAGACATTAAGCTGATCCGTCAGCGATCGGAATTCCAGTTCCCGGAACAGGTCTTCCACCGCCTTAGGGTTAAAACGGTCAATCCTGGCTTGCTCCAGGTCTATTTTGACATCCAGGTCAGTCACGATCCTGGCTAGCTTCTGACTCAGGTAGGCATCCTCCTTGCTCCCTTCCAGGGCTGATTTTGGCCTACCGGTGATAACATCCAGATGGTCATAAATATTATCCAGTGTTCCATATTCATCTAAGAGTTTGACAGCTGTTTTATCACCAATACCTCGCACACCGGGAATATTATCCGAGGAATCGCCGCACAGGGCTTTATAATCCACGACCTGTGCCGGGGTTACACCCATTTTTGTTTTCACGTCCTCCGGGAAATAATCCTTGGCATCGGATAACTTGCTGCCGGCCAGATTCACGACCACCTGGTCGGTCACCAGTTGTAGTAAATCCTTGTCACCGGTGACGATCTTAACAGCCAGGCCCTGCTCTTCAGATGCCCAGCGAGCCACACTGCCGATCACATCATCTGCTTCATAATTTTCCCGCTCAAGCCTGGGGATGTTGAAGGCGTCCACGATCTCCCGCATGCGTTCAACCTGGGAGCGAAGATCATCCGGCATTTTTGCGCGGGTACCCTTGTAGTCCTTATACATTTCATGGCGGAAGGTCTTACCCTTATCAAAAACCACCGCTAAATAATCCGGGTGTTCCTGCTCAAAGATCCGCAGCAAGATGCTGGTGAACCCATATACACCAGCCGTTGTCTCACCACTGCTGGTTTGGAAAGTAGTTATCCGGGTACCGCCTGCCGTGAGGGCAAAATACGCCCGATAAGCCAGTCCGTGTCCGTCCAGTAAATATAAAATGGGTGGCATAAGCAGTCCTTTTGTATCTGTCGAATTGAATTACTTCTATTTTAACCTGAATCATACCTCATCCAAACCTTTATCTTTCTAAAAACAAAACCTCTCTCAAGCCCCAATAAAAAAAGCTGTGGGTCGTGAATGACCCACAGCTTTAAGTTTTTAGAGCCTTGCCAGATTAATCTTCAACATCCTTCACAATCTCAGAGATACGATCCATCACATCGCCGGTCAGTTGATCTTTGACATTCACTGCTTTCATATTTTCTTCTACTTGCGAGACTTTGCTTGCGCCTGTGATCACCGTGCTCACATTAGGATTCTTGAGCAGCCAGGCTAATGACATCTGCGCCAGACTGACCCCCAAATCATCTGCTACTTCTGCCAACTGCTTTGCCACAGCAATTTTTGCTTCGTTCTGAACACGCTCCTTCATCCATGCATAATGGTCCAGGCTTGCACGGCTGCCTTCGGGGATGACGCCCTTATTATATTTGCCTGTGAGAACACCGCCATACAGCGGGCTCCAGGTTGTCGTGCCGTATCCCAACTCCTTATAAAGCGGTGCATATTCTTTCTCAAACCGCCTGCGATGGAAGAGGTTGTACTGGGGCTGCTCCATGGATGGGGGCCTGAGGTTATTCCGCCTGGCAAAATCAGCTGCCCGCATGATCTCCGCTGCAGACCACTCCGAGGTGCCCCAATAGAAAGCTTTGCCCTCCCGTATGACCTGATTGAAGGCAAACACCGTCTCTTCAATGGGTGTCTCAGGGTCAGGTCGGTGAGCAAAAAGCAGGTCAACATACTCAAGCTGAAGCCTTTTAAGGGAATTGTTCACGCCTTCAACAATGTGTTTATAAGAGAGGCCGCGATCATTCGGACCCTCTCCGCCCCAGAAAATTTTCGTAGAGATCAGGTAATCTTTTCTTGCCCAGCCCAACTCCTTCAGCGCCTTACCCATGATCAATTCTGCCTGACCGCTGGCGTAGGCTTCTGCATTGTCGAAGAAATTGACACCTGCGTCATAAGCCGCAGTCATGATCTCTTTTGCTTCTTCCACGCCAAACTGGTGGCCATAAGTTACCCAGGCGCCGAGTGATAGTTCAGATACTTTTATGCCAGCTTTACCTAAATGTAGATATTCCATTAAATCTCCTTAATTCTTTATCTTTATTAATCCGATGCAAAATCATGATTTGCGTTACATTTATTTTACCCGAATCAAAAATCTCACCTATCTGAGAGCCCATAAATAGAACCAAGCGTGATCAATAAATGATTCTGCGATTAAACTGCTGGTTGATCAAGTTGACACACCCTTTACTCTATGTTAATATTTTAATGAAAATACTTTTTTGGAAGCAGTTTCAATAGCAGGTTATAAGAATATCAAATATGCCGCCTAAATCGCACCATCCCTACACCATCTATGATGTCGCTAAAATTGCTGGTGTCAGCATCTCTACGGTTTCGCGTGTGATCAATGCCAATCCAAATGTCAGCGATGCAACCCGGGATCGCGTCCTGGAGGTGATTGGTGAGTTAAATTTCGTCCCAAAAGCCGAAGCACGTGCCCGTGCCATGAAAGATTTTGCCCGAATCGGCGTGATCACCCCCTTCTTTACCGAACCAGCATTCGTTCAAAGACTGAGAGGTGTTGCTGGAGCATTATTTTCCACACGCTACGAATTGACCATCTACACGGTTGAGTCCCTGGAACATCTCAATCATTACCTGGCGACTCTCCCTGTCACAGGGCACCTTGAAGGCTTGATCCTCCTTTCCCTTCGTGTGAATGATGACTCAGCTCAAAAACTCAATGAAAATAAACTGGAAACAGTTCTGATTGAGTATCCCCGGTCTGATTTAAACACAGTGGAGATCGACGATATTTCAGGCGGCAAAATGGCTGCTGAATTCCTTTTGAACAAAGGTCACCGCCGGCTGGGTTTTATCGGCGACACATCTGACCTGGGTCCTTACGCGATCTTGCCGATCACCCAGCGTCTGAAGGGGTTCCGAACGAGGATAGAACAGGCAGGATTGAACCTGCCGGATCAGTACCTGTGCACATCCCGATATCAGGTTAGTGATGCCGAGGAACAAATCGAAAAGATCCTTGCCCTCCCTGACCCACCCACAGCGATCTTTGCAGCAACCGATCTGCAAGCCATCGGCGTGATCAATAAAGCCAGGCAAATGGGTCTCCGCGTGCCGGAAAACTTAGCCGTACTTGGATTTGATGATCTGGATGTAGCGGAATACGTCGGGTTAAGCACAATCCACCAGTCATTAGATGAGTCAGGTCGCCTGGCCGTAGAGATCTTACTCTCTCGCCTTAAGGATCCAGACCGCCCTATCCGGCATGTACGTCTGCCATTGAAAATCATCGAACGCCAATCCACATGATGCCTTGATTTATTCAAAGGATATTTCATGCTTGCAGAAATTAACCAATCCCCTGTGAATTTTGAGAAAGAAGCTTCCCGCACACTGGAAAGGTTAATCCCCCGCCTTACAACCAGTTTTTTAGCTTACACAAAAGAATCTCAAGCTGATTGGCAGGCATTCTTAATCCGCCTGCAAGAGAATTTCACACAATTATTTACAATCTTGCACCACTTATATGGGGATCATTACGATTTTTTCTACCACCTTGAATCACTTTTGAAAATCATCACCCAATCGTGGATTGAACGGTCAGGAACCCTTAAATCTCTTGATTCGAATCGGGAAAACAATCCGCTGTGGTTTCAAGACCATCAAATGCTGGGCGGCGTTTGTTACGTGGATCTGTTCGCAGGAAACCTTACAGGAATCTTCAATAAAATTCCTTATTTCAAAGAATTAGGGCTGACGTATCTGCACCTGATGCCGCTCTTTAAGTCCCCTGAGGGAGAAAATGATGGCGGGTATGCCATCAGCAGCTATCGAGAGGTTGATCCCAAATTGGGAACCATGGATCAGCTTCGACAGCTAACCGACGCACTGCGCCTGGAAGGCATCAGCCTGGTGCTTGATTTTGTCTTCAACCATACATCAAACGAGCATATTTGGGCAAAGAAAGCTCAAGCAGGAGATGAGGATTACCAGAACTACTACCGTATGTTTTCTGACCGGTCGCTTCCTGATGCTTATGAGAAAAATTTACGCGAGATCTTCCCGGAGGAACACCCCGGCGCTTTCACTTATTTCCCTGATATCGAGAAATGGGTATGGACGACCTTTCACAGCAACCAGTGGGATTTGAACTATGCCAATCCAGAGGTGTTCAACAAAATGGCCGGCGAGATGCTGTTCCTGGCCAACCAGGGCGTGGAAATCCTGCGGTTAGATGCTGTTGCGTTTATCTGGAAGGAAATGGGGACCTCCTGCGAAAACCTCCCTGAAGCGCATATGATCATCCAGGCTTACAATGCCATCGCCCGCATTGCTGCCCCTACCTTGCTCTTCAAATCAGAGGCGATTGTCCACCCTGATGACGTTGCCAAATATATTCATCCTGAGGAATGCCAGCTTTCTTATAATCCCCTTTTGATGGCGCTATTGTGGAACACCCTCGCCACAAGAGAAGTGAATTTGCTGACCTATTCAATGGATAAGCGCTATAACATCCCCAACCGATGTACCTGGGTCAATTATGTCCGCTGTCATGATGATATTGGCTGGACATTTTCCGATGAAGATGCAGCCGAACTGGGTATCAATGCCTACGACCACCGACGCTTCTTAAATGAATTTTATACTGGCCGTTTTGAAGGAAGCTTTGCCCGGGGATTAACCTTCCAGCAGAACCCCAAAACAGGAGACGCCCGGATTTCCGGCACCTGTGCTTCATTGGCGGGTCTTGAGAAAGCGCTTCGTGAAGAGACGAAAAAAGAGGTGGACCTGGCGATTCGCCGAATTCTACTGATCCACAACGTGATTTTCTCGATTGGCGGTATCCCACTGATCTATCTCGGTGATGAAATCGGTACACTCAATGATTACGACTACAAGGACAACCCCAAAAAAATGGATGACAGCAGGTGGGCGCATCGACCCCCAGCGGATCCCAAGCGCTATGCACAAAGGAACAATACCGCGTCCATACCTGGCCGTATTTTGCAGGGTTTCCAATTATTAGCTGACCTTCGTAAGTCCACACCCGCGGTAGGTGGTGAAGATCCGGTGTTCATCAAAACTGGAAATTCACACGTGTTTGGATTTATTCGCCGCAGCAAAAGCCAACAAATCCTCTTTTTGAACAACTTCAGCGATGATCCCCAAACCGTCTCTGGAAATGTCCTGCGCCTATTGGGTGCTGGATATCAATGTCAGGACCTTGTCACAGCCCAAATGGTCAAAATCAAGGAAAGCCTGGTCTTAGCCCCTTTCCAGTTCGTTTGGTTGGAAATTATTGAATGATTTAAGTGAATGGAAACGCGTCGATATCGTCTTTTACGGTCGCCATACCGGGTCGTAATCTTCTCCAGGAAAAACCGTTAGCTGATGTAAATTTGCCCCCGGAAAGGTCATGATGTAAATATCAGAAAGAACATCATGGTACCAGAAATCAAAAGCCAGCCAGATGCCGTCGGTGGAGACATCGACATGATCTGATAGGGGAATATAGTTTTGGTAATTCCCCTCGATCAATGCATATTCTTCATCCTTCCCGATATCTTCCAATCGCATCCCAAACACCTGCCTGGATGGGCTCCGCAGTCCTAATTCCTGGGTGAACAGGATCAGGTCCTTTTCCAGGTACCAGATAGGGTTTGAGTTGTTGATTGCGCCCGATAAGGTGAACTGGACTGGGTTGAGACCTACACCGTCCATTATCCAAATTTGCTGGTAGCCCCTCTCCCGGACAAAGATCAGTCTGGTGCTGTCATTGGACCAATCAGGATCAAAATCGTTGTAATAACCATCTGACAATCTGATCGTCTCGAGATTATTTACATCGATTTTAAAAATCTGCATCTGCTCATTTATTAGACGGGTATAAGCAATCCATCGACCATCAGGTGACCAATCTGGATCAAAATCGCCTTCAAAAGAGGCTGGCAGCGCTTGAATTTCTTCGTTCTCAATATCCATGATGTACAAGCTTGACCTTGGGTATAGCTGGTTTACACCCGAACAGGGCGAAGTAAAAACAATCTTTGAGCCATCAGGAGACCAATCGGGCTGGCATGCACCGTCCTCAATATCAGTGAGTTGAGAAGATTCCCTGTTGGTGACATTAAGCAGCCAGATTTGGGGAATACCGCTCATTTCTGAAACATAAGCCAAAACACCTGATCCGCCCCCCACCGGCGTTGGTGAATTAATCGTATTGTTAGTGATTTGCGCCACGACTGAATTTTGTTCAACAGTCTGAGATGGCTGCACCTCAATGGATAGCGGCGTTGGCGTACTTGTTTCTTGCGTCTGCTCCTGGTTCCAAAAAGAAGTGACTGTGGGAGTCCGGGTCACACCGCCCTGGAACATTGCCTGCATTCCTTCCGGCCAAAATAATGCAGTCCCAAGCAGTCCTAAAAGAACGATGATCACGACCCCGAAAATGATCCATACAGAATCAAAACCCTTGTTTCTAAACATTGAATAAAGATTCCGGATTGGCTTTCCCTGTTGAATTTCATTGGTGGTGTCCTGTCCATTTTGTGATCCATCTTTTGTAGCGGAAATGATCCTGTCGCTTAATTGAAGTTCAGGGGGAATTTGTTCACGTGCTGCCAGAAGCGCTGCCTTAAAGTCCACAGCTGTTTGCCACCGGTCTTCAAAACGCAGTTCCAGGGCTTTCTCGATGGTTTCGGTAGTGATATTTGATATCTTAGGGTTATAGCTCTTCAGCGGTGTTAATTGTGCTTTGCCTGTTGCCCGGCTCAGACTGTCTTCAGGCAAGTAGCCTGCCAGCGCAGCATACAAAGTCGCACCTAATGAAAAAATGTCAGACCGCTGTTCTGTTGGCGAGTCTCCATATTGCTCGGGCGGTGAATAGCCTGGTGTCATCGCACGTGCTGCAGTTGTGGTGATATCCTTCCCATCCATCACTTTAACAAGGCCAAAATCAACCAGGATGACCTCACCATGAGGGGTGATTTTAATATTCCCGGGTTTAATATCCCGATGGGTAATGGCTGGCGTTCGAGAATGTAAATAGATCAGGGCATTGCAGATTTCAATACCAATTTGAAGCGCTTCATATTCAGAAATCTCTTCATGCCTGTTTATCCACTGCCGCAGGTCTTCTCCCTCAATATAATCCATGACCAAATACTGAAGCTGAGGGTCGACCATGAACGTATCAAATACCCTGGGCAGGTTTGGATGACGCAAAGACGCCAGGACTTTTGCTTCACGTTCAAACTGCCTGGCATAATCTTCTGAACTGAATGCATTCTCTTTGATTGCAACACTGATCTCCAGGTTCTCGTCCATTGCGCGATAAACAGCACCCATGCCCCCCTGTCCAAGGATGTCAAGAATGCGATACCGCTGATTTAAGAGATACCCGTTTTCTAAAGGCATAAATCCATCACTAATATTATAAACCTGCCCTCATTTTATCCTATCAGGGCTTATAGTCGGATCAAAAATACGCTATAATTCCTGAGAGTTACTCGGAATTTATATTATGCCACAAATTGACATACATTCAACCATTATAATGACAGCAATTATCCTTGGGGTTGCTGCGCTATTAACGATCATTTTCGGGATCAAACAAATCATCAAAAGCAGAAAGATCCCCTTTTATAAAAAACGTCATGACCGGGTGGTCAGGGGCTGGCGGATGCTCATGATTGCCATCATCCTGGCCGTTTTAGTCTGGGTTGTATTGGATTTTTCTGAACCCGTCATTTACCAATTTGTTTCGCCATCACCTACTATTACCATTACACCATCAATCACCATAACACCATCTATTACACTGACACCCACTATCACGCTGACCCCTACCATCACCAATACCCCTTCGATCACCAGCACCCCCAGCATGCCTGAAGAAGTTGAAAATGATTTTGAGGGTGAGGTCACACCAAATCCCGAAGCCGTCTTCAGCACCCTCCAGTTTTCACTTCGCATTGATGACGAGCGCCAGCCGATTAACCCCAGCCAGGAATTTACCAACCCGGTAGGGCACGTATTTGGCACATTTAGCTACAATAACATGGTCAATGGGTCTCAGTGGAGCGCACTCTGGTATCATGAGGACGACCTGGTTTTTTATGAAACCAAACCTTGGGACGGGGGCTCAGGCGGCTATGGATATACAGACTGGAATCCTTCCAGCGAGCAGTGGCTTCCTGGACAATATGAAATACAGATTTTTGTGGGGACAGAATGGGTCACCTCAGGGTTCTTTTCAGTGACCGGTTCTCCGCCAGAGCCTTCAATTACACCCACGCCCAGCAATACCTACACACCTTCCCGCACGCCTTCGGCAACCCCAACCATCACCCCCTCTCAAACCCGCTGGCCGACCCAAACGCCGACGCCCCCATAAGCACTGATCTCCTGATTGGTTCTAAACCGGTCCGATTTTCTTAATTCCACCCATGGCGGCTGCCACCTGGGCGGCAACTAATGCGTTGCTCTTGAGCAGTGCCAGGTTAGCTTTTTGGCTCTCCCCACCCGTCAGTTCACTCACCCGCCGCAGCAAGAACGGTGTAGTATCCGCACCATGAATACCCGCTTGCCTGGCATCTTCAAGCGCCTCCCGGATCGCCGCTTCCATCCTATCCCCGGGCAAAGCTGATGCCTCCGGTGGCGGGACAACCAGAAGCACCGCGCGCTTTAACCCGGCAGACCAGGCTTCCTGGGCAATTTTTGCAGCATCCTTTGGATCATCGACCCGCCAATCCACCTTCAGACCGCTCTCGCGCGAATAAAACGCGGGGAATTCATCCGTCCGGTACCCAATCAGCGGGATGCCCTGGGTCTCCAGTACCTCGCGCGTTGCCGGCAGGTCCAGGATGGATTTGGCCCCTGCACAAACTACCAGGACCTGTGACTTCCCAAGCTGGGACAGGTCAGCCGAGATATCAAACGGCGCATCACGGTGCACACCGCCGATCCCGCCTGTGGCAAACACCCGGATGCCGGCTTGCGCAGCAAAAAACAGGGTCGCCGCCACCGTTGTGCCGCCGCTCAGCTCGTTTGCCAGGGCAAGACCGATATCCCGCAGGCTGATCTTGCGGGTGGCTTGATCCGAAGAGAGAGATTCCACCTCTTCAGCGGTTAGCCCGATATGAACCTTCCCAACTAAAAGGGCGATCGTGGCTGGGATTGCCCCGTTCTCTCGCACCACTGCTTCCATAGCCAAAGCCGTCTGCCGGTTTTCGGGGTAGGGCAGTCCGTGGGTGATCACTGCCGACTCCAGTGCGACGATTGGCGCGCCGAACTTACGGGCTTGCTGAACATCTTTTGAGAAGTGGTATTGCTGGGATAATTGGAGAAATGCCATCTGAACTTCCTTTACATCATAAGAGTATTGAATGGATTTTACGCTTGACCACTATGATCTTTATTTTATGAATTTGTTTGCGACTTGACAAGATTATCTACTAAACCGACCTGAATCCTTACTCACCAGTAACCCACATCTGCCTGCCGTCCGTTTTCACCTGCACCCAATCATGGTCCAGGGTTGTCACGAATGGGTAGCCAGTCAAAATTTGCACCATTTCATGTTCACCCGTTAATGGCAGGTCTGCATCATCTAAAGCCAGCAGCACCAATGAAGGTGCCCAAGTGTTGACCAACCTTAATGGAAATTGATCCGCCTGAATTCCATCCGGCAATAGTATCAAATCCGGTGCAATGTGAACTTCCTGCCAGTGATCCTCAACCTTGCCCGTTGGTAAAAGCGCCGAAAAATCTCCCGAGGACAGCCAAAAGACGGAACCTCTATCCCCCACCCACAGCACTTCCAACGTTATCGCATCACCCATTTCAAGCACCTGGCCTGCTTCAAGCTGATTGATGGCTATGCCCACATTTGCGAAGGCCTCAAAAGCAGCCTCTGCCGTCTGGTTAAAATCAGGGACGCCGCACCATAAAACCATGTTTTCCGGCATTTTTTTCAAGCCCCCGCTTAGGGCATTAAGGTCATCTTTCATATTGCTGCCCACGATCACCACATCCAGCACATGGCCACCAGGTGGGAGAAATTGACCCAGCATATGATTTAGATGAGAGGGACTTGCACCGCCGCCGACTAAAACCGCTTTCTTTCCTGGTGTTTGGATCAAAATCGTCCCTTCCGAGTCCAGTAAAGTCAGGTACAGGTACGTATCCGGGGTTGCCAGGGCGCGATTCCAAATGAAGAAGATCCCTGATGCCAATATGACTAAACCAACTTCAAAGGAAAAGACTTTTTTCATTAAAACCTGGCGTTGATCCTTTGGCACAAGGGTCACAAAAAATAAAACACCATAAAAAAGGAATATCCATAGAAAATGGAACGCAGGTAATACGAGATCACCCTCGGGTAACTCTGCAATCCATTCCACCATGCGTATCGTATATGTGACAAATGGTTGGGCAGCCGTTGCAAATATTTTTCCCGCGCCGGGCAGTATCAAGCCGGCCAGCAAAGCCAGGCCGCCAAGGATCATCACCAAAGACTGCGGCGGGAGGATCAAAGGATTGGCAATTAATGCCAGCCAAGAAAAGTTACTAAAGTGATAAGCAATAATTGGCAATGTCATAACCTGTGCTGCCAATGAGAACAAGAAGAACTCGCTGACAGGGCCTACAATCATCTTAGCCCGTTCTTCGCTCATCCGTCGTTGTGCCCGTTTTATGAACCATTCCTCCAGGGGCTGGGCATAGAGTACCAACCCCAATGTCGCCGCAACAGATAATTGAAACCCGATATCCCAAAGCACGTTGGGGTTCACTAACATCATCCCCAGGGATGCCAATCCCAGGCTGTTCAAACCATTCTGCCGCCTGCCAAACATCCCGCCCAAGACACCCAGACAGCCCATGATCGCTGCCCGTACCACCGCTGCGCTGCCCCCAACCAGCACCGTGTAAAGGATGATGCCAATAACTGCTGTAAAGACGCCCCACCGCCTTCCAAAAAGACGAGTGAAGATCCCAGAAAACAGTCCTGCCAGCACCGCCATGTTGAACCCGGAAATTGCGATGATATGGGTCGTCCCTGTCACCCGGAAGGCTTCTTGCAGTTCATCTGAAATTCCAAAATCTCTGCCAAGCAAAATGCCAGCCAACAGGTCTGATTCGGGTGAGGGGAACAAGGATTGCAGGGTTTCATATCCCTTTTCGCCGACTTTGTAAATAGCCGATAACAACCAGTTGCCCTGATCCTGTTGGCTGGTTTCAATCCGGGCATATTGGATAATACTGAAGATGCCTTGCCTTGATAGGTAATCCTGATAGGAAAAATCCGGCGCTTCAAATGGTGTCTCAAGGCTTCCTTTTACTTTCAAGCGATCGCCATAAGCGTACACCCGCCATGATTGCACCTGTAACAGGACTTTGCCTTCGACCTGTTGCTCGTCTGCCGAGATGGTATTTGAATCAAGAGACAGCAGTTCTTCTACTTCAACCTTCAGGTTGGTATGGCTGTCATGCGGGTCAGGTGGTTCGATCACCCGCACAACCATCTCAACAGTACCTCGCTCGTTATAATAGGCGATATGCGCCGGACTGAAATCAGGTTGAACAGCCGCCATTCGCCACCCACCCAGGAAGCCAAATGCCAGGACGATTACAATAGGCAATCGCCGGTCAGACCGCGTCAATTCTATTAATCGGTGTGTGAATATCCAGGACTTAGGAAGGGTAATGCTCGCCAGCCATAAAGCAATACATAGACCCATTGAAATTCCCCAAGTCCATGCTGGTAAGTTTATGATATCAGCGATAATGATTCCCCCGGTACCCCCCAAAGCCAGCCAGAAGAAAGGCAAAAATCCCCGGAAGGGTGAGCGTGTATTATTGGATGGTTCGGAGGTGGTTGCCATGCAGAAGCCTTCCGCAATTACTTGAATTTTATCAAGATATCTTCTTTTTTACAAAAAGAAGAGAGATGTTGATGAAAGGAAATTCGATAAAACCAATATTTATATCCAATTTAACTCCATTTTTTACCCAATCCCATAATAAAAAAGAGGATTTCCAGAAGAGTTGTTTGAAAACTACTAAGGTGAGGGAGGAGAATATCGCAAAAAAATTTTTTGCCCAAAAGAATTTAAAATTTATTTTTGATATTAGCTGAAATATAACAAATTAAAAACCTTCACCCAACCCGCTCCCTTTTCAAAAGGGATAGGACTATACTGATCAATATTTATTGGATAGCAACATCGAGGGACGCCAGCCTCCTCTCCCCAAAGGGGAGAGGATTGAGGTGAGGGGATGGTCAAATCAAAATCAAACATGCAAACAGAAAATACCTCTTTGGCGTTAAATGTAACTTTCTTGTCCCCACCTGCATCAAAATAAATAAAAAGGAGTTTATCAAATGAAGAAAAATATGGGAATTCTTGATCGGATTATCCGATTCGCAGCAGTGATTGTGATTGCTGTGCTTTATTTCACCGGCGTCCTCAATCTGACATGGTCCATCATCCTGGGTGTGGTTGCGCTAATCTTCCTGGTCACCAGCCTGGTAGGTGTTTGCCCCCTGTATATGCCTTTTGGTCTTTCAACCCGCAAGAAATCAGAAAATTAAGATCACAAAAAAATAAACCGCTGGTGGCTATATTATCTGTCCAGCGGTTTTTGTTTTAATCAAACCCTTCTCGATCAATCTCGATTAGCAGCCCTGACACCTTCCAGCACATCCATCATCTTGGCGTGGATCGTTGGGTTCGCACACACCAGGCTGATTGGCTCCTGAATATAATCCGGTTTCCCCAGCAGGTCCGTCACAACGCCCCCTGCTTCCTGCACAATCAATGCGCCGGCAGCCACATCCCAGGGGAACAGGTCGGTCTTCCAGTAGCCATCTAACCGACCGCAAGCCACGTAAGCGATATCCAGCGCGGCGGATCCCATCCGGCGGATACTCTGGGAGAGCTTACGAAATTCCCTGAAATATGCCGTATTATCCGAGAGCGTCTCAAACAAGTCCGGTGGGAAGCCAGTCGCCAGCATGCAGTCCACCAGGTCGGTATGCTTCGAAACGTGGATGGCTTTCCCATTCAGCGTCGCGCCATTCCCCCTTTCCGCACTGAACATCTCATTTCGCGTGGGGTCATAGACCACACCCAATGTCATCTCTCCCTGGAATGCATACCCCACCGAGACAGTATAGACCGGGATGCCGTGTGCAAAGTTCAAAGTGCCGTCCAGCGGATCAAGGTACCATTGGTGCTCAGGAGTTCCAGTCAGTTGACCGGATTCCTCAGCATTAATCGCATGATCTGGGAAACCTTGGCGAATGGCATCGATCAGGTACTTTTCTGCTGCTTCGTCCGCTTCCGTGACGAGGTCCGTGCGGCTCTTGTGCTGCCTGCTGAAATTTTCGCCAACGAATGATTGTAAGATTTCGCCAGCCTGTAAAGCGATTTGCTGGATGTACGCTAGCGTAGGTTGCATAAGTTGTCCTTTTTCATTGTCAATCAAACTACCATTTTAGCATACCTGATTTGAATTCGGATAAACTGATTTTTCATGGTAGGGCGGAGCTGGCCCTAGGCTCCCCATCAGGTCAGTCTCCGTCGTAACCATAACGAATCAGGACGACGCAGCTCCTTCTGAGGAATAATGCTCATATTGACCTCATTATTTGAAATGGTTTTTCTAAAGCAAAGCTCATTATCTGTAAGCTACCGAATACCAGGTTTGCAGTAAAATAGACTTATATCCCACACGATTTTCTCCACACCTGAGGATAAATGTGGATAACTTGCACCTAATCCAGAAAGGACCAACACAAAATGTCCTTAAATCCAACCCTTCCCCGTTTCGCTGTGCTCCAGCTCTCAGGCTGTGCGGGGTGTGAGGTTTCCCTGATCAACGCCAGTGAATGGGTCGAGAAATACCAGCTGGTATATATGCCCCTGGTGGTCTCTACCCATGCCGTCCCGGAAGATACCGAGATCCTGCTGGTCAGCGGTGGGGTGCGCAATGACGAAGATGTCTGGAACCTGCGACACGCCGCTGAAATTGTTGACCGTGTGATCGCGGTCGGAACCTGCGCCATCTCGGGCGGGGTCGCCAACCTGGGTGACAGGGATGACGTTCGAGCTATGTTCATGTCCCAGGCCAGCCGCCATCATGTCCCACACCTGCTCCCCAAAAGCCACCCGATCGATGCCTTTGTGGATGTTGACCTGTACCTCCCTGGCTGTCCGCCAACCCCGGAGCTCTTCATGGGCGCCCTGACCGGGCCGGAAAATTTCGAAGCCAGCAGCATCGTCTGCCAGGAATGCGGCCGCAAGAAATTAAAGGATATGCGACCCACCCATCTGGTGGGCTTCCAGCAAGGCGAGGTGCTGCCCGATATCTGCCTGATCAACCAGGGCTACCTGTGCGTTGGCTCTTCCACCCGCGGCGGCTGCCGTGCGATCTGTACCCGGCCTGGCCATCCCTGCGTGGGCTGCCGGGGGCCATCCAATGCATATATTGAAAAAGAATCCTCGGTCTGGTTTGACCGAGTTCAGAAGGTCTTTGAGAATATGACTGATATCCCGCCGGAAGAAATCAGAGAAGCACTCCATTCACCACAGCTTTCCATGTTCCTGTTTCAGTTCACCGACTACCAGGGCGGTGACCGTCCGCCACGACCGAAAGAGAAGGTGCTCTAAGATGACAACCCTCAGATTCCCCCTCAGCCGGATCGAAGGCCACGCCCGGGTCGAAATGGAAGTCCAGGATGGCAAGGTGGTATCCGCCCAGTTCCAGGCGATCGAGATGCGCGGTTTTCGCTATTTCATGCTGGGCACGCCTGCCGAACAGATGCCTGTGATCGTGCCCCGTATCTGCGGTGTTTGTTCCACCGCCCATCATGTCGCATCCGTCAAAGCCCTTGAGGATATTTTTGAAGTTGAACCCCCAAAGCTGGCAAAAGAGATCCGCGAGCTTCTGCTGCTTGGCCAGCTCATCCAAAACCAGGCAACCTCCCTGTTCATCTTCACCATGCCTGACCGCGTCGGTGCCAGCAGCATCTTCCACATGGATGAATCCGAAGCTGACCCTGAACAGCAGCTCAGCCTGGCGCAGCGTGCGCTGAAAGTCCGCCAGGCCGGCACCAACCTGATCACCCTGGCCGGTGGGCAGTTCATCCATCCCATTAAAGCGATCATCGGCGGCGTGACCAGCGGCATCAAGCCCGAGCCAGCCCAGAAGATGCTTGCAGAAATGGAAGCGCTCCTGCCGGTGGTCTGCACCTTGTTTGACGAATACTGGGAAATGTCCTTGAAAATGAAGGAGCGCATCGGCACCTGGGGTGATGATCAACCTGCCTATTACATCGCCTCGACGGGGCGTACCGGACTTGAGCTAAACAGCGATATGATCCGCATCCTGGGACCAAACGGGACGGAACGGGCAAGCTTCCCACCCAGGCAGTTTCGGACTTACCTCGACTACCAGGACACCGAATACAGCTACGCCGGGCAAACCAGCTACCAGGGCGAGGTCATGCGAGCTAACAGCCTGGCACGCATTAACCTGGCAAATGCCACGGGTACCCCATTGGCGGATGAATACATGCAAAAATTGACCCATGCCTTCGGCAAGCCTGCTCACCCCATCCTGCTGTTT
The DNA here is from genome assembly GCA_016841445.1 of Anaerolineaceae bacterium. GTDB lineage: Bacteria > Chloroflexota > Anaerolineae > Anaerolineales > Anaerolineaceae > Brevifilum. The sequence continues at coordinate 79,901 of JAENZD010000004.1, read as the reverse complement.
GACCTGTGCCGTGGCATTGAGTTAGTGTATGCCTTCGAACGCGCCATCGAGATGCTCTCCCAGGACCTTGAATATGAAGATCCCTCCCTGCCTTACGCCCTCAAAGACGGTGAAGGCTTCGGATTGGTTGAAGCCCCGCGCGGCCCGCTGATCCATCACTACACTGTTAAAGAAGGTCTGATCACGGACGCAGAATTCATCATCCCAACCACCCATAATATGCTCGCCATTGAACGCGCTCTGAAGGTGGCCGGAGATCGTTACGTCACCCCGGAAGGCATCAACCTGGAACTGGAAAAAGCCGTTGGGCGGGTGGTGCGTGCCTTTGATCCCTGCATCGCCTGCGCAACACAGTAGCGTTCGGACCGTCATTTTATCCAGTGGGATCAGGTTATATTGCCAGCGCATGGTTTTGCCTGTATGATTATGTGACCAGACCATTACGCCGGAAATTCTATGTCTCGAAAAATCATCCAGGTCATTCTTCTCTTCGTTAGCTTTTTTGTTCTCCTATCTGCTTCAAACACAGCCAGCAGTGCAGGGGCTCAAATTGCCGTACGGATTCCCAAAGACAAATCCGAATATCTCGCCCAATCCATTCAGGCTGACGCGATTGTTATTGATTACGACTCTTTTACATGGTTGGTCCTCTCTCCTCAGGATCTGCCTCAATTAGACGCAAGCAGCGTCGATTACCAGCTGTTGGAAAATCCTTTCTCGATCACATTGGGTGGTCAAACTTTTGATCCCCTCTATGCGGCGCCTCCATTCAACGCTGCCTGGGGCCAATACCCAGACGCCGCAAGTTCTGCCCTCCACCTGGTGCAGTTCCAGGGACCGACGAAGCAAATCTGGCTGGATGGTTTAACAGCTAACGGCCTGGCTGTGCTACAGTACATTCATCCCTACACCTATCTCGTTTGGGGCACCAGCAGCGCTTTAGAAAGCAGTCAGGCACAAAATCCGCTGATCCGCTGGTCAGGGGATTTCCTGCCGGCTTATGCTGTCCTCCCTCAATACCGCACCCTGAGCGGTGAACCCATCCTGACCAGGATCATGCTCACCCCGGAGGCAGGCTTATCGAACACGATTTCTGCGATTGAAGCCCTTGGCGGAGTGGTTATCAGCACGTCCAGCGGGGTTGACCCCGTTTTTGACCTGATCACAGTGATGATCCCGGGAGATCGATTCCAGTCGGTGGCATCCCTGCCCGGTGTGGTCACCCTCCAGCCCGTTTCGATGGATGGCGGAGACCGGGGCGAGATGAGCAGCCAGGTCAATGCTGGAAACATCAACAACCTGAACCAGGCCTTCACAGGCTACCTTGCCTGGCTGGACGGCATCGGCCTCTCAGGCGATGGGGTTGTCATCGCTAACGTGGACAGCGGGATCGACCAGAATCATCCTGATCTGGTCAGCCGTATCCTGCCCTGTGTTGGGTCAACTTGCGGCGGCGGTGTTTCATCCACGCATGGCACTCACACAGCCGGCATTATGGCTGCGGATGGCAGTTCCGGGGTTATCGATTCGAACGGTTTCCTTCGGGGCCTGGGAATGGCACCCGGGGCTAACCTGGTTGAACAAATTTACAGCCCGACCTTTTTACAGGAAAACGGTATGCTGATATTAATGAGCGAGTCTTATCAAAACAATGCCGTTATCTCTGGTAACAGTTGGGGGCCATCCAGCACAGCCCTGGGATATGACATGGATACCCGCCTTGTTGATACCGGCGTACGGGATGCTGACCCGGTCAGCCCAGGAAACCAGCCCCTTACATATATCCTGTCGATCATGAACGGTTACGGGGGAACCTCCACCCAGGGTACACCTGATGAAGGAAAGAATATATTCACCATTGGCTCCACCAGCTTGCAGTACAGCACGGGTGCTCAAAATTTGGCGATCAATAATATCTCCAGCAATTCAGCGCACGGCCCCGCATTGGATGGGCGCACGATCCCTCATATGGTCGCACCAGGGTGCTATGTTGACTCGACCACACCAGGAACAAGCTATGGCCTTCTATGCGGCACCAGCATGGCCTCCCCCCAGGTAAGCGGGGCAGCGGCATTGTTCTACGAACGCTACCGGAATTTATTTGCTGTAGATCCCAGCCCTGCCCTTGTAAAAGCAGCCTTCTTGCCAGTGGCTCATGAACTGGCTGGACATCTCGATGCAGATGGTTTGGTGATGGGGCACCCCTTTGATTCCAAACAGGGTTGGGGACGCTTGAACGCAGCATCTGTGCTATCGCCTGATGGAAACGTTTATTATTATGACCAGCTGGTCACATTCAGCAACACAGGTGAAACATGGAGCACATCATTAGCAATCCCCGAAATGTTCAAGAGCTTGCGCGCTATGCTGGTGTGGACGGACGCGCCAGGGCTTGGGGTTGGCGGTGCAACTTCAGCTTGGGTCAATGACCTCAATCTATCGTTGTTTGTGAACGGTCAAACTTATCTTGGTAATCAATTTGGAACCGATGGCCTATCCATCAGCGGTGGCACACCGGATGGCATGAATAACACCGAAGGAATTTTTCTAGAGGATGCACCGTCCGGCAGCTATACATTCACCGTGAGCGCAGCCAATATCGCAGGCGATGGCATCCCTGATTTTGGTGACGAGACGGATCAGGATTTTGCGCTGGTCATCTATATCGAACCATATGACCAAATTTTCGAGTTTTATTTTCCCCAATTTATTCGTTAATTACCAATACAAGCTGGAACTTAACACAGTACAATAACGTCCAGAGATTGATATGAAGAAATTAAACAGCATTGATCGACAGGCGAAAAAGTTGCGTATCGTATTGGGCCGCCTTGGGGTGGGGTTCGTCTTGGCTGCGCTGCTGGCAGGGTGCAACTTCCCGGGATCACTCCCCACATCCTCTCCGCGCTCCAGCCAGCGCCAGACCGAGGTCGCGGGCATTCTCAACCCGGATGAAATGAAGCGCTTTGACCCAACAGCAGAAGCTCAGTTTACACCGGCTGCTCTCGAGAACCTCCCGGAGGGCTATCTCCTTTACACCACACAAGCCGGGGATACCCTGCTGGGGTTGGCTGAGCGATTCGAAGTGCCTCCGGCAGAGATCAAATCCCTGATTGCACTGCCTTATGAAGGTTTCCTGCCAATCGGTACACCCTTGCAAATCCCGGATGTAATTGAGAATGACCTCCCCTATATGGAAATTATTTTTCCCGATGTCGAGGTGGTTTACGGCCCCTCCGTTGGGGATTTTGATGCAGAAGCTTACAGCATTTCTGCTGACGGATTCCTGGCGACTTATTCTGAGCAGGTCAATGACGAATGGCTGACCGGACCCGAGATTGTGGATCGGGTAGCGGTTGAAACCAGCACCAACCCGCGCCTGCTGTTGGCATTCCTGGAATACCGTTCAGGTTGGGTACGGGGATTCCCCGCTGGTGCAGAAGTTGACCCTTATCCCATCGGCTACAACGCGGGTTCGGATACCGGGTTGTATAAAGAACTGATGATCACGGCAAAACTCCTGGCACAGGGCTTCTATGGTTGGCGCGATGGATCATTCAAGAGCCTGGTTTTTTCTGATGGCGAATCCGGCAGGCTTTCTCCTGAGTTGAACGCTGGCAGTGCAGCTATCATGCACCTGTTTGCTGCGACCAGTGAGAGGCCCTATTGGGAGGTTCAGCTCTACGGCGAGCCTTCTTTCCTGACATTTTTCTGGGAGATGTTCGGAAATTATTGGGAGCGAGCAAATGCGGTTGATCCAGAGCGCCTCATTCTTGTTGAGCAGCCCCTCCTTGTCTTACCATTTCCCCTCGGTAGCGCCTGGAGCCTGACCGGTGGGCCGCACATAAGCTGGCAAACCGGTACGCCGCGCGGCGCTGTTGATTTTGCACCGATCACCGGTGAACTCGCCTGTGCTGTTTCCAGTTGGTGGGCCACCGCAGCTGCACCCGGGCTTGTTGTACGCTCTGAAAACAGCGTCGTTGCCATCGATTTGGACGGTGATGGGGATGAGTCCACTGGCTGGGTGTTGATCTACCAGCATATGGCTGAACAGGATCGTGCAGCTGTTGGCACCTGGTTAAACCAGGATGACTCGGTAGGCCACCCCTCTTGTGAAGGCGGTCAAGCCAGCGGTACCCACCTGCATTTCACACGCAAATGGAATGGGGAATGGCTGGGGGTGGGTGGTCCCTTCCCACTGGTGCTGAGCGGTTGGCAGGCTTTCGCCGGTGAAGGTCGCTATGAAGGCTACCTGCAAAAAGGCGAGGGTATCATCACAGCTAGCCCAAATGGGATGTCCGGGTCATTGATCATTCGGGATAATTAAGCCGATATCCCAAGAATCGTAGGTCACGTATGGTTGCACCAGCAACCTAGGTGACATTAGAAAAAAGTGTCACGATGAAATCGTGACCGCCAAGGGTAATCATTTCAAATATATTCTGTTTTGATGTAAAAACTGGTTTTGTTTATTCTTATTCCAAAGTTTGCAGATCACACAAGGTGGGCAGGCAACTGATCATTCGGGTAATTTAGCCAATAACCCGAGACTCGTAGGGTCAAGTATGGTTGCACCATCAACCTAAGTGACATTAGAAAAAGAGTCACGATGGAATCGTGACCTACATAGACTTAAGTCTCCGGAATGATTGAGTGCCCTTCCCAATGGACAGGCAAAGCATCTGCTGTTTCCCCAATGAGAGTCAAAACCATATCAGCGAATCGATCCGGGTCACCACTGGTGAAAAACTGCAGTACTTCCCGATCATTTCTGGTGTTTAATAGGTCTCTCTGATCCAGCAGTCGCCCTACCTGCCTGGCAATCGCTGGTGCCGGATCGATGATCCGGACCTCGGATCCGGTAATAGACTGGATCACGGGGATCACAAATGGGTAATGGGTGCAGCCCATCACAACCGTATCAATCCCCGCTTCAAGCATCGGTTCAAGGGCTGTTACTAAAATTTCACGTGTTTTTACTGATTCAAGCTCACCTGCTTCGATTTGCTCCACCATCCCCGGGCACGTACTGGTAAAAATTTCCACATTTTGACCAAACCGTTCAACAACCGAAGCGTAAAGCTCACCAGCAAATGTTGTTGGAGTCGCCAACACCCCCATTTTACCGGTTTGCGTCATCTCAGCCGCTGGTTTAACGGCGGGTTCCATCCCCACAATCGGTATTTCAGGAAATAAATCCCTCAGGTGACGCAAGGCTGCCGCAGAAGCCGTGTTGCAGGCAACCACAATTAGTTTTGCCGATTTTCGTTGCAGGAAGCGAGTAATAGCAACCGAAAAAGCCTGGATTTCTTCTTTGGGACGGGGTCCGTAAGGGATATGGGCCTGGTCACCGAAATAAAGGATTGATTCGTTCGGGAGTTCTTTTCGGATCGCTTTGAGGACGGAAAGCCCGCCCACCCCTGAATCAAAGATGCCTATCGGTTGGAGGGGAGAATATGCTTCATCCATATGATAAATTGTATCACGAGGGTGGTAGTGATTGAATCAGGTCCTGGTCAATCACTGCGGTGTTTGAATGCGTCAATCACAGCCATCAAGGCGGCTGTATCGTCGAGTTTAGCCCCTAATTTAACCAAAGATAAAAGCGGCAGCTGGCGCGCCTCACCACCGCCAAAGCGAAGTACTGCATCACGGAGGGGAGTCAGTAAATTCTCTCCCAGCACATCGCCCGGGTGGCCAAAAACCACCATGTCGGGGTCAAGCGTGAAGATCAGCCACAATAAGGCTTTTCCTAGGTGATCCGCAGCTTCATTAACGACCTGGATTGCATCCGCATCACCACGGTTGACTGCCTGTACCAGTTCGTAAGGGTTCGGCGGTGCAGGCCACTTTCCCGGGAACCGGAGATGTGCCAGGTCCGCCATGCCAAGTCCACTGGCATATCCAGTGAGAGAACCGGCTTTCCCCAACCCCGCAGGACCAACTTTCGTCATCCGCATCCGGCCAATTTCACCAGCGGCATCATTCGCACCGTGATAGATCGATCTTCCCGCGATGAAACCGGTGGAAACAACCGGTTCTAAATCCAAAAATAGTAAATCGGATACGTTCGTACCCGCACCAAAATGCATTTCAGCAAGGGCAGCCGCGTTCGAGCGGTGTTCCATAAACACTGGGAGATTATAACGAACGCCCAATCGCCCCTTGAGCGGCGCATCAATCCAAGTCGGCAGATCAGGCGGCGCGAGCATCAACCCTTTTAATAGATCAACCGGACCGCTGACAGCCAAAGAAATGACTTCCGGGCTTGCTAACCCCTGGGCGCGGCAGATTTTCAACAGCTTGTCCCCCATGCTGCAAACCGCGTCAAAACCCTCCGGAAAAGGCAGCTCGGAGGGGGTTTCAAATTGCATCCGTTCATAGATCATGCCGTTCATATCCCCATAGACGGCAATGGTTTTCGTACCGGTGATATTAATACCGAGGATCTTCGTTGAAATACTGAGGTCTTCGACCACACTTGCTAATTGCTTTGAAACCATCAGGGGCAGGTTCTCCTAATTTTTATTGCAGGATGACCTAATTATACGCCAAACCAAATCAGACAATTTCAATCATCCGATCAATTCTTGAAATGCTCTCCACATGTAACTTAATATCCCAATCAAAACCTTAAAATATTCGTTTTTACCCCAACCCACTATTGACAGCAGTTCGTACTGTAATACAATTAAAGTACATTTATACACCTGTCTATTATTTTACACCTTCTAATTTTTCTGTCTTATTATAAAAAGGAGAATCTCATGGCAAGGCGCATGGATCGCCGCGTTCAACGCACTCGTAAATTATTAAGGGAAGCCATGTTGGCGCTTATCCTCGAGGAAGGTTTTGATGCCCTCTCCATCCAGGATATCACCAATAAAGCCAACCTCGGCCGGGCAACGTTCTACCTGCACTTTAAGGATAAAGATGAGCTCTTGATGGATGTGATGGACCAGTTCATGGAGGATATCCTTGCGCAGGTTCCGCAGTTAGCAGAAATCCAATGGCGCCTGGAAGATACCAAAAACATTGCTAAGCTGTTTGATTTTGCCGCAGATCACTATGATCTATACCGCATCCTGACCATCAGCTCTGGAGCAATCACAGCGTCACGCCAGCTGCACCAGACGATTGCCAGCAATATAAAAGATTGCATCCAGAAGGACATTGACGAGTCGGGTGCCCAGCCTATCGTCCCTGTTGAATTCATTGCAAACCATTTTGCGGGTTCCTTACTGTCCATCATCTATTGGTGGTTGGATAGTGATCTTCCCAATTCAGCGGAAGAAATGGCAGAGATGTTTCAGATGGTCAACCAGCTGGATAGAAAATCATTAATGGGTGTTCAGGAAGAAGCTGGGGAAGAGCAAGATAAAGAAGGTAAGCCAAAAGATAAAAAACGGGCTAAGGAAAAGGATGGTCAAAAGAAGGGCAAACCAGAAACAAAGCCTGATGAAGAGAAGAGTAATGGTATTGATAACGAAGCAGATCAAAATGCGTTAACACCTGTAGATGAACCAATTACAGGTGAGATTGAAATTGATATTGAAGAGGACAAAGAATAGAGGTTTTGATGAATATTTTACTGGTCTACCCTGAATTCCCGGATACTTTTTGGAGCTTCAAGCACGCATTAAAATTCGTACGCAAGAAGTCATCCTCCCCGCCGCTAGGGTTGCTGACGATAGCTGCCATGCTGCCCAGCACCTGGGAGAAACGCCTTATGGATTTTAATGTTCAAAAATTACGCGATAAAGACCTCGAGTGGGCAGATATGGTTTTTATCAGCGCCATGACGGTTCAGCGAACATCCGTCATTGAATTCATCAATCGCGCCAAGGCGGCTGGCAAAATGATCGTCGCTGGGGGGCCGTTGTTCACAGCAGAACCAGAAGGCTTCCCGGAAGTCGATCATCTCATTCTGAATGAAGGCGAGATCACCCTTCCTTTATTCCTCTCAGACCTGGGGCGCGGGAAAACCAAGCGAGTCTACCAGACCGATGAGTTTGCGGATATGACCCAAACCCCTGTCCCATTATGGGAATTGATTGATTTACGACATTATGACTCCCTGAGCTTGCAGTTCACACGCGGCTGCCCCTACAATTGTGATTTCTGCAATGTAACCGCATTACTTGGACATCGTTTGCGTCATAAAACTACCCAGCAGTTAGTCGCTGAACTGGACAAGATTTACGCTCTCGGATGGCGCAGAGGGATTTTCATCGTTGATGATAATTTTATCGGTAACAAACGAATCCTTAAACAAGAAGTTCTACCTGCGTTGATTGAGTGGCGGAAGGGGAAAAGGGGCTGCTTATTCACCACCGAAGCCTCTGTCAATCTCTCGGATGATGATGAACTGATTGATTTGATGGTCAGGGCTGGTTTCACACAGGTTTTCGTGGGCATCGAAACCCCGGACGACTTAGCATTAGCAGAGTGCTCAAAGAGCCAGAACCGCAACAGGGACCTGGTCAGTTCGGTCAAAAAACTGCAGCGGATGGGACTCCAGGTGATGGGTGGGTTTATCGTGGGTTTTGACAGCGATGATGAAACCATCTTCGAACGGATGATCACCTTCATCCAGGCGACCGGAATCGTGACCGCTATGGTTGGCTTGCTTCAGGCACCCATCGGGACCCAGCTCTACCAGCGAATGCTGCGGGAAGGTCGCATCAGCCATGCCTACTCGGGCGACAATGTCGATGGTGAATCCAACATCATTCCAAAAATGGATCCCCAAATCCTCAAAAAGGGCTACCGCAAGATTCTCGATTCCATTTATTCCGCCAAAGGTTTTTATGATCGGGTCAAGACTTTCCTCAACGACTACAAACCTGCCCGCCATCCCGTCACGATGCAGTGGCAGGAAATCGCCGCTTTCATGTCATCGGTTTTTGAAATTGGGATCAAAAGCAAGGAACGAAAGCACTACTGGCGCTTGTTTTTCTGGACGCTTTTCCATCATCCAAAGAAATTCCCGCTGGCTATCACATTTACGATTTACGGCTACCACTTCAGGAAGGTCAACGAACTGCATGTTGCCTAAATGAATAAATAGCTATAACCAAGAAAAACCAGCCCTCACAGTTAAGGGCTGGTTTTTTTCGTTTACTTCAGGCGCGGATTTCCCCGGGACAGTTTTTTAATTGATGATTAAGAACCAAAAAAGCCATGGGAGTGGGCTTGCTAAGCCTGATATAATTAACAGGCTTAACATGCACCTTCGGTTTTGAAAGATCATTCTTCCTTCATGCATCCAGAAAATCCTGCTGGAATCACTACCGGATGATTCATCAACCAAATCAGCAATTGCTTTGACTTTTAACTGTGATTGTCTTAAAATTGAGGGTTGCATGTCTCAATGCAAGGAATCATTATTTAAGGAGCAAGGAAGGTCTCTTTCATGAAAGAATATAAAACCGAAGCAATTCGAAACATTGTGCTGGCATCTCACGGCAGTGCCGGAAAAACGATGCTGGTGGAAGCCCTGGCGAACTTCACCGGTATCACCACTCGTATGGGGCAGGTGGAAGACGGAACAACCATTTCCGATTTTGACGAGGAAGAAACTCGTCGTGGTATTTCCCTTTTCACATCTGTCGTACCCATTGAGTATAAAAACGTCAAGCTCAACCTGTTCGACACCCCCGGTTATACCGATTTCATCGGGGAAGTCATCGCATCCATGCGCGTTGCGGATGGCGTTTTAGTCCTTGTCGATTCGGTCGCTGGACTGGAAGTCGGCACGGAGATGGCTTTTCAATACAGCGAGCAGTTCAACCTGCCAAAAATGATCCTGATCAATAAGATGGAGCGGGAGAATGCCAACTTCCAAAAAGCTCTTCAATCTGTACAGGACCATATCGAAACTCGCCTGATCCCCCTCCAGATACCCTGGGGTGAACGATCTGATTTCAAAGGGGTTATTGACCTGTTGACCATGAAAGCCTTCGAAGGTGATAAAAAGGAAGGCGTTGAGATCCCGGCTGAATTCAAAGACCAGGCAGAAGAAGCCCACCTGGCATTGGTTGAAGCCGCTGCTGAGGGTGAGGATGATCTGCTGGAGAAATATTTCGAAAACGGCGATCTGACCGATCAGGAAATCATGCGAGGCCTTCGCAGCATCATATGGGAAGGTGAGTTTATCCCTGTGATGGTTGCTGCAGGTGCTCATAAGGTTGGCCTGACCCCTTTGCTTGAAGTTCTCTCAAACCTGATGCCTTCCCCCGCTGACGTAGGCAATGCTGAAGCCACCAATGAGAAGGGCGAAACGGTCATACTTGAACCCAAAGGCGATGGCCCCCTGGCAGCCTATGTCTGGAAAACCACAGCAGACCCCTTTGTGGGTAAGCAGACCTTTTTCCGGGTTTACTCCGGCACGATTAAAGCTGATACCCGGGTCTGGAACGCCAACAAAGAGGAAGAAGAACGCCTGGCGGGTATGGCGGTCCCTCGTGGAAAAGAAGGTACCCCTGTCAGCCAGTTGCACCCCGGAGATATTGGTTTAGTCGCTAAATTAAGTGTCACTACGACTGGTGACACCTTATGCGACAAAGACAACCCATTAACCATGCCCCAAGCGGATTATCCAAACGCCCTGTACCAGGTTGCCCTGTTCCCCAAGACGCAGTCCGATGCAGCAAAGCTCAGCACCACGCTTTCACGGCTGTGTGAAGAGGATATGACCCTCTCGTGGCATAATGAGCACGCCACCCGGCAAACCATCCTGCAGGGTATGGGTGACCAGCACATTGACGTTGCGATCCGCCGTGCTGAAAATAAGTTCCAGCTTGGATTGAACACTGAAGAACCAAAAGTCCCCTACGAGGAACGCATCACCCGAGAAAACGCGGCCATGTACCGCCATAAGAAACAGACCGGTGGTGCCGGCCAGTTCGGTGAGGTTCACCTTCGGGTGATCCCGCTGGCAGATGAGGATTTTGAGTTTTCAAATGACGTCTTCGGCGGTTCAGTTTCAAACAACTACATGGCATCCATTGAAAAAGGCATTCGCAACGTGATGAAAGACGGCGTTGTTGCCGGTTACCCCGTACATAACGTGAAAATTTCTGTCTTCGATGGTAAAGAACACCCGGTCGACTCAAAGCCGATTGCTTTCGAAATCGCTGGACGTGAAGCCTTCAAGCTTGCTTTCAAAGGCGCTAACCCGGTGCTGTTTGAGCCGATCATGAGTGTTAAAGTGGTCGTGCCCGAAAGTAACATGGGTGACGTTTTAGGCGATATGAACTCACGCCGAGCTCGCGTGCAGGGGATGGATACCCAAAAAGGCCGGTCCACCGTCACAGCTAACGTTCCGCTGTCGGAAATGCTGCGTTACACGACGATCCTGCGCTCCATGACCGGCGGACGTGGTTACTTCACGATGGAATTTGACCACTATGAAATGGTGCCTTCGCACCTGACCCAGGAAATCATCGAAGCCAAGAAGCGCGAAGATGAGGAGAAGGAAGAGTAGGCAACCAGGGGAATAGGTAATCAGGCAATTAGGAAAATAATTCAGCTGCCCCAGGAAGATTCTTGGGGCAGTTATGATTTAAGGATGGAGAATGGTGAATGGTGAGTGGGTGATCAGGGAATTAGGAAACAGGCAATAAGGCAATCAGGTAAGGGAAAAGCCCTCCCTGAAGCGAAGCGAAACACCTTTAGGTGCTACCGGGGAAGGTGGTACGCTGAAAGTGTGATGGATGAGGGAATTCATAAGCTTATTATGTCATATCCGCTCACATCGCCAGGAGCGAATCACGCGATTCAATCATGGTCTGCCGGGCGCTTTGTGTCATGATCTTCAACCGCATTAGCTGAGCCCTGAGTGTCTCTCTTCCCTTTTCAGTAAGCGTATAATATTTCCGCCTGTCCTCTTCCCGGACCATTTCAATCAGGTCCTCTTTCTCTAAGGTTGAGAATGCGCCATACAACGTTCCCGGCCCAATACTGACCTCACCGTCCGTTAATGTTTCAACCTTCTGCATGACCCCATAGCCATGGATCGGATTCACCAGTACAAGCATAATGTAATAGGTGCTTTCACTCAAGGGTAGATATTTTTCAATGTCTTTTTCGTTGGCCATATCATTACCTTGCTTGTATTCGATAATTCCCGATCATAATCCCCTCATGCGCTTGAGTTCATTAATGCGCTGGATGACTTTTATGATGTTAACACCCACGAAAAAGAACCACGCCATATAAAGCGAGATGGTCATAATGACAACCCATTGCGGGTGCCGACCTGGAAAGCGCTTGAACATGCCGAGCACGATGATAAACATAGATACAGGCGACGACACCAACAAGCTAGTGAGAAATCGGTTGTACTTCTTGATTTTCGAGTCATTATCGGTGAAAATTTCTGCGGTTTTCCCATTCGATGCATCTTTTCGCCAGTACTGCCATCCCATGACTGTAATAACTCTTTCCCAGCCAGCATCTTCGATCAGTCTGAAATAATCAGTGTTTTTTCTGGAAGTCCGGTCAAAATCCATTCGATAGATATAGCTATTATCGGTATTTACCTCAAAGACGTAGCGTCCAAAAGCCTTTATATCCACCAGATGCAAACCATTTTGAGACATTTCTTCCAGCCAAGCTTCTTGTCTATCATCCTGCCACCCCCAAAACCACTTAAATATCGTTACCTTTTCATCTTTCATGACTTCTCCTTAGAATTCTCAACAAGACTATATCGCATATCGATATAATAACATAAATGCAATGGTTTTTCAAGCAATTTCAAGCTATAATGTTGACGGATTTTTGAATCTTCAACCTTTATTGACACTTCTTTATGCTTTAACATCCCTATTGCTCTACCAAAAATGCATCAGATGATATGTTTAATATCTGATTTCAGCGCTATTAGTATGTTTGACGATATATTAATGTCAATCCTTTCCCAAATTATCATATCAACCATCCTATTGCTCACCTGATTCCTGATAACCTGATCCCTGAAAACCTGATCCCTGATTTCCTGGTTGCCTGATTGCCCTTTCTCACTCACCATTCACCCTTCACCGCTCCCTCCCAATAATGATAAAATAGGTTCATGTCTTCTCAGCGCTACATCTTCCTCTCACCCCACTTCGATGATGTTGCCCTTTCCTGCGGAGGGCTGCTGCACCATCTATCCCGGCAAGGGCGCGCCATTGAGGTCTGGACCATCATGGGCGGTTTCCCACCAGAGGGTACCTTCTCAGACTTCGCCAAGGAAATGCACCTTGAATGGGGTATGACCGGCGCAGAGGTTGTCCAGGTTCGCAGGGGTGAAGACAACGCCGCCTGCCAGGTGATGGGTGCCCAACCTCGTCATTTTGATTGGCTGGATGCCATCTATCGCCAGGATCCTACAACCGGCTTGCCTCTGGTCAACAATGACGATGAACTGTTTGGGAAATCCCCGGAACCGGGGCTGGTTCAGCAGATAAACGACATACTTTTGCAGGAAATAACTGATGGGGCCAAACTGGTAATCCCTATCAGCCTCGGGAATCATATTGACCATCGTGCTGTGCGGCAGGCTGGTGAATTATCGGGTCAAGTTGATCTCTATTATGCCGATTATCCATATGTCCTTGGGGATCCAAATAACCCACAAAACCATCCCAATAAATGGTCTCAGGTCAGTAATCAACTGGATGAAGCTGATCTTAAAGCGTGGCAAGAAGCCGTACTGTGCTATGCCTCACAACTTAGCATGTTCTGGCGCGATGAAAATGAAGTCAAATTAGCATTGAGAAATTACTCTGCTGGTGGTGGGGGGCGATTGTGGCAAAAGGCCCCAACAACTTAAGTTTTTACGCCCTTATCCCTTCCCAAATTCAGGACTGATACCAATCTCCCAAAAATGCTTCTTTCGTGACAAGTGGTTGCCGGATTGATTCCAGCGTTTCCATTCCTATTTCACCGAATTGGACCAATTCCTGTGCTGCATGTTCAATCATCCGTAAAATTTCCTGGCCCTCTTCCGTTAACTGCCCTGCTTTACGCATGTATTGTGCATGCGGCCGGATCAGTGACCCGCCATAAGTTACGCCCGATACTTCAGCAAGTTCCTGAACAATACGGATGACGGTGTCAAAGTTCTCTGGCTCCCACCAACCGCCGACCGCCACCAGAATGATCTTACTGATCTGAACATCTTCCCGAAATTGTGCACGCGTTCGATCTTCCCGAAACCGGATCTGTGGATCCAGGAGCGGGGTCAGACGGTTAATAAAATTTTGCAGGTCACCAGGCAGGGGAGTATACACGGGGGTGGCAATTAGGAGCAGGTCTGCCGCCTTCATTATTGGATAGATTTCCTGCATGCTATCCTTATGAATACATTCCCCGGGCGTCCGGTTCCAGCAATAAAGGTGTCCACAGTTGCAAGGTCTGATTTTGAGCCGGCTTGAATAAAACAAGTCTACTTCTGCGCCGTTCAACTCTAAACCTTGTAAAAAGGTGGAAAGAATTAACCCCGTATTTCCCTTATCCAAACGGGGACTGCCATTAATCGCAAAGACTCGTGTCATCGCAACCTCCCTAATATTATGATTTACAATTTTTGAGGACTGTTCTTCATATTATAGCCTATTCCCATTTCCTTTATAATGAGCGAAGGTCTTCCAACGAATGGTTTTAATGATCGTAGAAAGTATCTTGACAGTCCTATTGCGCCAAGGTAAAATCCCCATCACCCTGAAAAAAGGGGCCTGTAGCGCAGTTGGGAGCGCGCCTCAATCGCACTGAGGAGGTCGAGGGTTCGAGTCCCTCCAGGTCCACCTTGTGCCCGGTAAGCCGCAGGGCACAAGGGCACACATTATAAAATTTTGAGCTCATAGTGCACTTTGTCCCCTTCTGGGGAATTGGGAGCGACTATGAGATAGAAAATAATAAATATTTGGGCCCATAGCGCAGTTGGGAGCGCGTCTCAATGGCATTGAGAAGGTCGAGAGTTCGAATCTCTCTGGGTCCACCAAAATCAAAGCGTCTCTTTTGAGGCGCTTTTTGTTTAAACCCATAGCGCAGTAGCCCCCTGGACGGGGGTTCGCTTCCCGATGGTCGCTCAGGAGCGCGTCTCAATGGCATTGAGAAGGTCGAGAGTTCGAATCTCTCTGGGTCCACCAAAATCAAAGCGTCTCTTTTGAGGCGCTTTTTGTTTAAACCCATAGCGCAGTAGCCCCCTGGACGGGGGTTCGCTTCCCGATGGTCGCTCAGGAGCGCGTCTCAATGGCATTGAGAAGGTCGAGAGTTCGAATCTCTCTGGGTCCACCAAAATCAAAGCGTCTCTTTTGAGGCGCTTTTTGTTTAAACCCATAGCGCAGTAGCCCCCTGGACGGGGGTTCGCTTCCCGATGGTCGCTCAGGAGCGCGTCTCAATGGCATTGAGAAGGTCAAGCGTTCTAATCTCTCTGGACCCACCAAAACGAAAGCGTCTCTTTTGAGGCGCTTTTTATAATTCCATCTAGAATAATGGCAAGACATAACCTTAGTCACTAAAAGATTAATAATGTTGGCTGATAAAACCACTTCTTGAGGCTGTCTCCCCCGCGTACCCACCAGCTATGTTACAATCATCCCAAACATAAACCAAAAGGAAATCCATTGAGTACAGATTACACAGTCGCTGCGTTAGATCATACAGAACCCTGCGCCCATTTCACCCCCGAGGGCGTGGAAGGCGTCTTGCGCAAGAACCCTAACCGACCTGTCAGCCTGATCAGCTTACAAGCACGTCAGGCTGTTGACAAGGCTACAGAACGCGGGCTTTGCTTCAAGAAATTCGTCGCGGATATCACCGTTGACAGTGAACAAATGCCGCCAACCGGTGCATTGCTTAAATCCGGTGATCTTGTCCTGCAAATCCTCCCCGAACGCAAGCGCTGCTGGCCAGAATGTGAATTGCTCGAAAAGAAACTGCCTTGTTCGTTAATTGACGGTGTGCGATATGCCTCCGTGGAGAATCCAGGTGAGTTATGCCAGGGAGACCTATTGACAATGGTCACGCCAACTGAGTAACCCCTCTTAAGATAGGGTAAAATTAATTGCCCACGAAGATTTTCACATAATTTTCGCGACCCAAAAAAATAAAGTTAACCAGAATGCACTTATTCCACGGCAGCAATACATTTAATCTTCATACCCTGGTTCCGCGCCTTGCTGATCATGACCACCCTTACATCTACCTGTCAGATAACCAGGTTGTGGCAGGCTTTTACCTTGCAAACGGCGTGGAAAGGCCATATTACTGGTTCCCTTATGGTTTCACAGAAAACAAAGTCCCTCAATATCACGAAATTTACCCAAATGCGCTGCAAGAAGTCTCAGAGGGATTGAGCGGTGTAATTTACGAGGTTGATCCACCTGAAACGATTCTACAGCCCTTTAAGAATATCCCCGGTGCGTGGCTGGGCACTGAACCAATCGCAATCACTAGCGAAACGATCATCCCGAACTGCTACCATTGGTTCCTGACCATGGAAAAGCAGGGAAAGCTTGTGATATCAAGGTTTGAAAACTATTCCCAAAAAGCATTAGATTGGTGGTACAAAGATATTCTTGAATACATCCGGGGGAAGGATATGATACGCACGCCAGAGTGCTCTTATGCCTTGTTTGTGAAAGATAAGTTTCCCTGGGTATGGGAGCGATACGAAAGCGATTGATCATACTGTAGTAGTGATCACAACAGACGAGGTGACAACCATATTCGCTCTGCGACCAACTACATCAAATCAAGAAATCATGTCCATTTATAGCATAGGATGACGGAAGTAATTGCGCACTATTATTTCGTAAGACACTTCTTCAGTAAACAAGAAAAATATTTCTCGAGAATTATTAGGAGAAATTATGATATAGTTGAGTCAACAAGAAATTCCAACTCTCTTATTAAAACTCTATTAGTCTCAGAATAAATAAATTCATAGTTGTGATCAGGAGGAAAAATGAAAAAGTTTTCTGTATATTCTATTTGTTGCATAATCTTACTTGCCATATTAGCTTGCGGTGGAACACCAGAAATTACCGAAGAGTCTAAGCAACCTGTAATTGAAGACACAGTTGTTGTAACTGAAGATCAAGAAGTTGCATCCGATGTAGTGGATCAAACCACCCAGGAAGCACAAAATGACTCACCTTTAGTTGAAAGTTCGACCAGTGAAATCGTCGTGGAAGAGCAAGTTGTTTTCGATCAGGAAGGAATAATCATAACAATAAAATCTCTTGATCTTGAAGACTCTTTTTTTGGTCCCGAATTGAAACTATTAATTGAAAACAACAATGAAAAAGACATCACTGTTCAAGTTCGAAAGGTATCAGTAAATGATATTATGATAGACCCCATATTCTCTGCTGATGTAGCGACGGGGAAGAAAATCAATGACGGAATGACTTTTATGGATTCAGAGCTAGAGGTTGCTGGCATCACTACTATAAAGGAAATTGAGTTTATATTCCACATCTTTGATGCTGAATCGTGGGATGACATAATTGATTCTGAAGTAATTCACATCGAAACTTCTGTCGATAAAAATTTTGTTCAGGAAATTGATGATAGTGGCTTTTTGGCAGTTGAGTCAAACGGAATTAAGATTATTGTAAAGAAACTTGACAGTCAAGACAGCTTTTGGGGCGCTGATGTTTATGTATATATTGAAAACAATTCAGATCAAGATGTAACTGTACAAACACGAGATGTATCAATTGATGGATTTATGGTTGATCCAATATTTTCTTCAGATGTGGTTTCAGGGAAAAGGGCGTTTGATACAATCACATTTATGGAAAGTGATTTGGAAGAGAATGGTGTTACTGATATAAATTCATTAGAATTACGTTTTCATGTGTTTAACATGGAAAGTTGGAACACGATATTTGACTCTGAGATCGTCAGTATAACTTTTGAATAAGCTATAACATAGTCAACACTTGTTTTCCACAACAAACTGTGTATTTTCAGGGGTGCGGTCTGAATTTGACCGCACCAAATAATATTAAGATATTAATAAGGTGAGGAGAAAACCACACCTCACCTACAACTTTCAAAACATCGGGGGAACACCGCACCCCGACCTACAAAAAGAAAAACTTTCTTGCCAAGCTAAATCAATGTAGAAATCCCAATAGACCCGATATATCAACAGCGGTATAAACCAGCAGAAGCGCCAGGATGATATTCACAGCCTTGCGAACCCTGGGTTTATTCAAATACCGCTTGATTCCTGCCCCGAACAACGTCCAAAGGCTGACTGCGGTGAAACCCACACAAGCAAAGATCACAGCCGAGAGCACCAGGTGCAGTAGTGAAGGGATCTTGTTCGCCAGGAAGGTGCCATAAAGCGTCAGCCCGTAAACAATCACCTTAACGTTCAGCACCTGCAGCAGGAATCCCTGGATAAAACCCAGGGGCTTGGATTCGGCTTCATCAAAGGTGTAGCTCGCTTTCAAGGTATGCCAGGCCAACCAGAGAATGTACAGCGCACCAACAATCCGCAGGATCACCTCAAAAGCCGGGATTTTTTCAATGAGAAATCCTGAAACCAACCCGCTGAGCATCAGCATCATGAAGAATCCCGAAGCAATTCCCAGCATATAAGGCAGCGTCCGCTTATAGCCGTAGAGCACGCCCATTGAAGCCGACGATATATTGTTCGGCCCCGGGGTATAAGTTGTCACGGCAACGAACGAGATAAGTGCTATGATTTCTGGGTTCATAATAAGCAGGATTCCTTAATATACGGAATATTAACGCCTGACTATACCACGATTCGTTCCCGAACTTTCCCAATTACTGGGACAAGCCCTCTTTTTTGAGGAGATTTAAACAATCATTAACGTTAGAGCTATGAATTTTCAAGCCAATTTTCTCAATATGGATACCCAGAGCGTTTCCCTACCAGGTCCGATCTACCGACGACCTGCTACCAGCGACAAACTACCAGCTCAGATCTTTTACCATTCGCCACTCACAATTCACCACTCACAACTTTTTTTCTCAAAAACAGGGTGGAGCAAACAGGTATTGAAATCTGGCCTTCGTATGTGTTACAATCACTGCATACTTAATACACCATGGAAGGAGTAGTAGACCATCCGCCAGCGAGCCGGAGAACCAACCGTGAGAGCCCGGCAGGCGATGCGGAACGCCACTTGAGGTCGAACTCGCCTTGCCCGTCTTGAAACAGACAGGTGGCGCCGGTGAAGTACAGTAACCGGCGACGGGGACCGCTCGTTATCGCGGCCCAAGCTGTCCGGGCTTGAATGAGCCCCGGGAAGCAGGGTGGTACCGCGGCGTACAGTTACCGTCGTCCCTGTTGGGATGGCGTTTTTGTTTTAATTGATAAATGGTGATTTGTGAATAGTGAATAAAAATTACAAGGGAAAACAGACCAAAGTGAAGAATATTTTGGAGGAAAAAATAATGGACCCGACCAGTATACCGATGTATCAACCCGACAAAATCGAACCCAAGTGGCAGAAGAAATGGGCGGAAGATGGCCTGTATCACGCTGATATTGATGAAAAAAAGCCTAAATTTTACGCCCTGACCATGCTGCCCTACCCCTCCGGTGACCTTCACATCGGTCACTGGTATGCCATGACGCCATCCGACGCCCGTGCCCGGTTCAAGCGACTTCAGGGCTATAATGTCCTGTTCCCAATCGGATTCGATGCTTTTGGCTTACCAGCTGAAAACGCTGCGATCGCACACAACATCCACCCCCGGAAGTGGACCTATAAAAACATCGAGAACATGCGCAAGCAGCTCAAATCAATGGGCGCCATGTTCGATTGGCGGCGTGAAGCCGTCTCCGCCGACCCGGAATATTATCGCTGGACGCAGTGGTTCTTCATCAAATTCTTTGAGAACAACCTCGCCTATCAAAAAGAATCCCCCGTGGATTTCTGCCCACACTGTAACACAACCCTGGCGCGTGAACAGGTCCACGGCGAAGACCGCCACTGCGAGCGCTGCGGTACCCCGGTGATCAAGAAAAACCTGACGCAGTGGTTCTTCCGCACCACGAACTACGCCGATGAACTGCTGGACTTCTCAGGTATTGACTGGCCCGACCAGGTCCAAACCCTGCAAACCAACTGGATCAACCGGTCTGAAGGCGCGTCTGTGATCTTCAAAACCGAGAGCGGGGATGACATTGAGGTCTTCACCACCCGGCCCGACACGCTGTGGGGCGCGACCTTCATGGTTTTGGCGCCTGAACACCCCCTGGTCGGGAAGGTCACGACCCAATCCCAAAAAGAGGCCGTGGCAGCCTACCAGGCTGAGGCTAAGCGCATGGGCGATATCCAGCGTGAAGCAGCAGACCGTGAGAAAACCGGCGTTTTCACCGGCGGCTATGCCATCAACCCCGTCAACAATGAGAAAATCCCGATTTGGATTGCGGATTATGTCCTGATGAGCTATGGCACCGGCGCGATCATGGCCGTCCCTGCCCACGATGAGCGCGACTTTGAATTCGCCAGGAAATATAACCTGCCAGTTGTGGTTGTGATCCAGCCCCCTGAGGAACCCACGATCGTCTCGGCTGAGATGAACGATGCCGTTCCTGCACATGGCGAAATGGTCAATTCCGGCCCACTGACAGGGACCCGCGGAGATCAAGCCTTTGAAAAAGCCGTTGAATGCATCCAGCAGCTTGGCGTAGGCAAGAAAGCCGTTAACTACCGCTTGCATGACTGGGTCATTTCACGCCAGCGCTTTTGGGGTGCCCCCATCCCGATCATCCACTGTGCCAACTGTGGGACGGTTCCTGTGCCGGATGAGAGCCTGCCCGTTGAACTGCCCGAAGATGTCGAATGGCTGCCGACCGGTGAAAGCCCATTGAAATTACATCCCACCTGGCGCTTTACGACCTGCCCTCAATGCGGCGGCGAAGCGGAGCGCGAAACCGATACCATGGACACTTTCATGTGCTCAAGCTGGTATCACCTGCGCTACCTGTGCCCCCACTACGACAAGTATCCCTTCGACCCCAAGGAATATGATTACTGGATGCCGGTCGATATCTACACCGGCGGGATCGAACATGCCACCATGCACCTGCTCTACACCCGCTTCTTCCACAAAGCCTGCCGTGACCTGGGAATCACCAGGGGCAACGAGCCGATGCTGCAGCTCCGCAACCAGGGGATGGTGCTGGGTGAGGATAATGAGAAAATGTCCAAGAGCCGCGGCAACGTGATTGCGCCGGATGATCTGGTAGGAGCGTACGGTGCGGATACGGTCAGGGCATACCTGATGTTCTTTGCTCGCTGGGAACTGGGTGCGCCATGGAATTCAAGCAATATCGAAGGCAGCGCTCGCTGGCTGCGCAAGGTCTGGTACACCTTCCTGGAGCCTTCTGATGTTGAAACCAAAGCAGATGAGGCCATCACGCGTGACTTAAGGCGAAAAGTGCACCAAACCCTGCAATCCATCACACATGACTATGAGACCTTAAATTTCAACACGGTCATTTCCGGCTTGATGGAACTGCTGAACGAGATGACAACCGCCAAAGCCCAGGGCGCATTTGGCACTGATGCCTGGCAGGAAGCTGAAAGCATCTACCTACGGATGATGGCACCTTCATGCCCGCATATCGCTGAAGAATTATGGCAGCGCACCGGGCATGACTATTCGATTCATAACCAACCCTGGCCTAAGGTTGATGTTGAAGCGACCAAAGAAGAAGAAATCACTCTGATCATTCAGGTCAACGGGAAACTGCGTGACCGGTTGGTCGTTCCCGTTAATATCACCGAGGAACAAGCCAAAGCCGCAGCTTTGGCAAGCGAGAATGTCCAGAACATACTGGAAGGCAAGCAGCCAAAAAAGGTCATTTATGTCCCGGGGCGGCTGGTTAATATTGTGGCATAGGCGATCAGGCAACAAGGCAATCAGGTAAGAGGAATCAAGAAAAGCAGGGGCTGAAATCGCTCCCGCCAACGATCCTCAAATTTCTCGTCAGACGTGAGACGCTTCGGTTGGGGCGTCTCAATCATTAAATCCATATCTTCCCCCTATTAATCTTGTCGCTCTGTTTTGGGAGCGAATTATTTAGCGCGATGGTTTATCTGTAATCAATTATTTTAAGCCTGAAGGCCTCACGCCATTTTAAGTATGGCATTTCCCCACAAAATTGATCACCAGTCAAGATGTCCTCAAATCAACGATACCTTTGCTCTTGATGATATAATGAAACCGCATTAAGAACATATTAGATGAAAGGCACTTAGATTTCATGCATAAAAAACAAATCATCACCGCTGAAAAAACCCCCAAAGCGATCGGCCCCTATTCCGCAGGCGTCAGCACCGGGCACCTGGTGTTCACCGCCGGGCAACTAGGTATCGACCCATCCACAAGCAAACTGGTCGATGGTGGTATCCAGCCCCAAACCCGCCAGGCCCTCACGAACCTCAAAGCCGTCCTGGAAGCAGCCGGCAGCAGTCTCGAGAAGGTCATCAAAACCACGGTTTTCCTCAAAGACATCGGTGAATTTGGCCAGATGAATGAAGTTTACGGCACTTTCTTCACAGAAAACTTCCCCGCCCGGTCCGCCATCCAGGTCGCAGCGCTGCCCCTGGGTGCTTCAGTTGAAATTGAAGCCATTGCGCTTCTGCCGGATTCAAACCAGGACTAAGCGGTCCTTGCTTTTGAACATCTGCTAATACTGCAATCACGAACAAATATAAAACCACTCAAAAAGAACGATCGATCAAAAATTGACCATGCACCCTGACGTATCAGTGATCATTCCCTGCTATAACGAGCGCCGAACCATCCACCTGCTGCTGGATGCGCTTCTCGCGCAAACCTTTCCCATCCAGCATATGGAGGTAGTCATCGCGGATGGCGGCTCCACGGATGGTACGCCACAGGCCATTGTGGAATGGTCTCAAACCCATCCCGAACTCGTCGTAAAGCTGGTCCGGAATGAGAAGAAGACCATCCCCTCCGCCGTTAACACCGCCATCCAGGCTTCATCCGGGGCGACCATCGTCCGCATGGATGCCCACTCAAAGCCGCACCCGGAGTATGTCGAACGCTCAGTGGCTGCCCTGCTGGAAGGCAAGGCGCAAAACGTCGGTGGTGTCTGGGACATCCAACCCGGTAGAGATCATTGGATTGCACGCAGCATCGCTGTGGCCGCCGGACACCCAATTGGCGTGGGCGGTGC
Source organism: Anaerolineaceae bacterium (assembly GCA_016841445.1). GTDB lineage: Bacteria > Chloroflexota > Anaerolineae > Anaerolineales > Anaerolineaceae > Brevifilum. The sequence continues at coordinate 56,704 of JAENZD010000004.1, read as the reverse complement.
GCGCTACCGCTACAGCGAGAAACCAGGCTTTGTAGATACTGTCCCATTTGGTGCCTTCAGCCGTAAGCTTCTGGACGAAGTCGGGTTATTCGATGAGACCCTGCTGGCCAACGAGGACTATGAATTCAATGCCCGCATCCATCAAAATGGGGGGAAAGTTTGGTTTGATCCCCAAATTCGTTCAGCATATTACGCCCGCAGTACCTTGAAAGCCCTGGCAAAACAGTACTGGCGCTACGGCTACTGGAAGTGGCAGATGCTGCGCCGCTACCCTAAAACCATTCGCCTTCGCCAGGCCTTACCTCCCCTGTTTGTCAGCGGGCTTGTTATTTTGGCTATCCTGTCTATATTTTGGCCCTTCGCCTTATGGATGCTGGCTGCGGTGGTCAGCCTGTATGTCTTCGTATTACTTTTGGTTGGTCTCCAAATGGCAATTAAACACAGGCAATTCCCCTTCGTCCTGGGGGTCCCGCTGGCCATCCTCACCATGCATTTCACCTGGGGAACTGGCTTTCTCTGGGGTATAATATGCCCTCAAAATCAAAATAAAGGTTAAAATGGTAGCATGAACGTAAAACCCAGACCCAAAAGATGGCAGTTGGGCGCTTCAGAGCGTGTAGCCATCCTCCTGATCGGCGATATCCTCAGTGCGGCCGTCGCCCTGCTCATCGCACTTTACCTGTGGGCAGCCGGCGATGCCTGGATGGAATTCTCAATGGAATTCATCATCGACCGACCGCCAGTCTGGTATTTCTTACTGCCTTTCTTCTGGGTGATCTTATTAATTGAGCTTTATGATATTCACCGCGCCAGCCTTCCCCGTGAAGTCCTAAAGGGAATCGGCTTGGCGACCCTTATCAACACCCTGGTTTACCTGCTGATCTATTTCACCTCAGCGCCAAACTCACTGCCCAGGCGGGGCGTTGCATTTTTTATTGTTTTTGCAGCATTGTTCACTCTCGGTTGGCGCTTAATATATATCCGCATTTTCACTGCACCGCACCTGCTGAAACGGGTCTTGATCATTGGTGCGGGTAAGGCGGGTGAAACCATTGTGGACGTCATTGCTGAGCAGTGGCCGCCGCCCTTTAACGTGATCGGGTTGATCGATGATGATCCGGATAAACGAGAGACAAATTTTGGCAATTTCAAAGTAATAGGCGGCAGCCAGGACCTGATCGATATCATCCAGCAAAACCAAATCACCGACCTGATCCTGGCAATCACAGGTGAAATGAAAGGCCGCATGTTCCAGGCGATCCTAACAGCCCAGGAAATGGGCGTTTCGCTCACACTGATGCCCCAGGTCTATGAAGACGTCCTCTCGCGGGTGCCGATCTTTCTGCTGGAAGCAGAATGGATCGTGCGCTCTTTCGTTGAAAAGTCAAATACCAGCACCCTCTACCAGCTCTCAAAGGCTTTGATCGACTTCGCCGGGGGCTTGTTGGGGACCTTCATCATGATCTTATTCCTGCCGTTCATCAGCCTTGCCACCCTGCTGGAATCCGGGTTCCCCATTTTTTTCAAGCAAGAGCGTTTGGGACGGGGTGGGCAGCCTTATAAGATCATCAAATTCCGAACAATGGAACGGGACGCGGAGAAGGACGGTCAAGCCCGGATGGCCGCAGAGAAAGACGAGCGGGTCACCAAGGTCGGGTGGTTCCTGAGAAAAACACATCTCGATGAGCTGCCTCAATTCATTAATGTCTTGCGCGGCGAAATGAGCCTGGTTGGGCCGCGTGCTGAACGCCCGCAAATGGTGGAACGCTTCCAAAAGCAGATCCCCTTCTACCGGGCAAGGCTGTTGGTCAAACCCGGGATCACCGGTTGGGCGCAAATCAATTATGGCTACGCTGGAACGGTCGATGAGACGGCCGTAAAGCTGGAATATGACCTGTACTATATTGAACACCGGCACCTGGTCTTGGACCTTTCCATTATCTTAAGAACTGTTGGAACGGTCCTGGGGTTCAAAGGCCAATAAAAAAACACCAAGGCGTAAAGCATGAGAATTTTCGTTAAAAAAATTAGGAACCGGTATATTTTGCTCGGGGATCTCTTCCTGAGCGTTTTTTCCGTTATCGCAAGCTATATGATCCGCCTGGAGTTGATCGGTCTCCCAACCTATTTATCCTCCATCTTATGGATGGTTGGGATCGCACTGGTTATCAAGCCTCTCATTTATTATTTTTTTGGAATCTACCGCCGTGTTTGGCGCTACGCCAGCATCCGTGAACTGGTATTGATCCTTTTAGCTGTGACAACAGCCTCCATCATTGTTTCGGGGATCATGCTGGGCCTTTTTTATGCAAATGTTTTCAGGGGTTTTCCGCGATCCGTTCTGATCATCGACTGGCTGTTATCCATGCTGTTCGCAGGCGGTCTGCGCTTTGCATTCAGGCTGCTCGCAGAACGTTCGTCAACCGCTGCGATTGGCTCACCTTATAAACTCAGACGCAAACGCTCGGTCCTGGTGATTGGTGCAGGTGATGCCGGCGCAATGGTCGTTCGGGAATTGAAGCGAAATCCACAGCTTAACATGGAACCCATTGGTTTCCTTGATGATGACCCGGCGAAAAAAGGCAGCGTGATTCATGGCGTGCCCGTTTTGGAGCCCATCGATGAAATCAACACTGTACTAAGCACATACCACATTGATGAGGCCTTGATCGCGATCCCAAGCGCATCTGGTGATGTCTTACGTAAGATAACAGAAAACTGTCGTCAAAACGGTATCCCCTTCCGCACAATGCCTGGCTTGTATGAGCTGATTGGTGGTGCAGTCAGCGTGAGCCGTTTGCGTGAGGTCGATATTTCCGACCTGCTGCGCCGGGAACCGGCAAGATTAGATACGGAAACCCTGGGTAAGGTCCTTGAAGACCGGGTGGTGATGGTCACCGGTGCAGGTGGGTCCATCGGGCGTGAGCTCTGCCGCCAAATCGCCCAACTTGCCCCAAAAAGATTATTAATGCTGGGCCACGGCGAGAACAGCATTTTCAGTGCGCTGATCGAACTCAAAGAAGATTTTCCATCGCTGGAAATTCTCCCGCTCATTGCTGATGTCCGTGATTTGCCCCGCCTATCGGTTCTGTTTGAACGCTGGCAACCTGAAGTCATTTTTCATACTGCCGCGCATAAGCACGTCCCATTGATGGAGAGTAATATCGAAGAGGCCATCACCAATAATATTTTGGGTACAAAAAACATCGTTAATGCTGCTATCCAATTTGGCGTTCAACGGTTAGTGATGATCTCAACCGATAAAGCTATCCGTCCTGTGAGCGTGATGGGAGCCACCAAGCGAATTGCAGAAATGCTGGTACTGGATGCTGCCCACCAGCATCAACGAGCTTTTTCGGTTGTGCGTTTTGGGAATGTCCTGGGAAGCCGCGGCAGCGTGGTACCGCGCTTCAAGCGACAGATTGCATCCGGCGGGCCGGTCACGGTCACCCACCCCGAGATGAAACGGTATTTTATGACCATCCCTGAAGCCGTACACCTGGTTCTACAAGCATCTACCCTCAGCCAGGGCGGAGAGAACTATATCCTGGATATGGGGCAGCCTGTTAAAATTTTGGACCTTGCTGAAGATCTCATCCGTCTCTCAGGCCTTGAGCCCGGGAAGGATATTCAAATTGTTTTCACCGGCATCCGGCCTGGTGAAAAACTGAGCGAAGACTTGTGGGATAAAGGTTTCGCCTACTCTCCCACGCCCCACCCTGATATCCATCGAGTGGATAGTGAAGAAGTCATCTCGTCTGATGGACTTCGAGATACCGTCGATAAACTCGTGACCGCCGCACAGGGAGGTCAGCCCGAGATAATCCTTTCAATACTGAGCGATACTATACCCGGTGCCGCCATCTCCGCCCAGGAGACTAACATGGATATGGTAGAATAATCTCTCGTCACTCAAGGGGATTGAAACCGTGTGAGGCTGACTGATAAAGCAACCTCTACGCTAGAAGGAGTCTATGGAAGAACTGACATTTCAGGAATGGGATACATTTATCAAATCACACCCTGAAGCACATATCCTTCAAACCCCCGCCTGGGGCGCTCTGAAAGCTAAATTCGGCTGGAAGCCTCGCTTCTTCCGCGAGGGCTCTCTCGGTGCAGCGATCTTATTTCGCCATTTACCATTGGGCAAGAGCATCGCATATATCCCGCGCGGCCCCGTAGGTCAGGGTGATTGGGAGCCATTGTGGCATGCGTTTGACAGCATCTGCCGTGAGGAAAAGGCTGTCTTTTTACGAGTCGAACCGGACGTCTGGGAACCAGCACAGTCAGACTTTATCGAGCAAAACATGCCAGGTTTTATCCAAACGGAACAAACCATTCAACCGCCCAGAACCATCCTGGTAGACCTCAGGGGATCTGAAGATGAAATTTTAGCGGAAATGAAATCAAAGACACGTTACAACATCCGCCTGGCAGAGCGCAAGGATGTGAAAATCGTTTTCAGTGATGATGTCGCATCTTTCTACCAAATGATGCTGACCACCGGCGAACGGGATGAATTTGGCATTCACAGCCTGGCTTATTACCAGCAAGTTTATGACCTCTTAGCCCCTGGTGACAATTGTGCCCTGCTCATGGCAACCTATCAAGGACAACCCCTGGCGGGTATGATGGTTTGTGCGCAGGCGAACACATCCTGGTATTTTTATGGCGCATCCACCAACCAGGAACGCAACCGGATGCCGACCTATTTGCTCCAATGGGAAGCGATGCGCTGGGCTAAACAAAAGGGATGCAGTGTTTACGACCTTTGGGGTGTACCGGATTATCCAGAATCCGAACTGGAAGAATCCTTCCTTGACCGTTCTGATGGGTTATGGGGGGTTTACCGGTTCAAGCGAGGATTTGGCGGTCAAATAAAACGCACCATCGGCACCTGGGACCGTATCTATCAACCCTTGATCTACCGTCTGTACCAGTTGTGGTCACAGAAACGGGTGCAGCAAGCCGGACATTAAGGAAAGAAACAACCCTTGCAAATATTTAATCCCAACCAGGCTTCTCAATGGAACGATTTGATCAAAGATTTCCCGGGGGCCCACGCCCTACAGACCTGGGAGTGGGCGCAGGTCAAATCCCGGTTTGACTGGGAAGCTCACCCTCTTCTTTGGCGAAATGAAAATGACGAGGTGGTCGCGGCCGCCCTGGTATTGCAGCGTTGGGTGATCAGAAGGGGTTTTGCATTGAACATCAGCGTGATGTACAGCCCCCGCGGTCCCTTACTGGATTGGTCAGATGACCGGCTGGTCACACGTGTACTGGATGATCTCCAGGACTTCGCCAAAAAACACAAAGCTATCTTTATCAAGATCGATCCCGACCTGCCGGTTGGGTCCGGTATCCCCGGCGAACCTGATGCACGCGAAAATGCTGCCGAGCAAAAAGTATTGAAGGTGTTAGAGGGGCGCGGCTGGAAATTCTCTGATGAGCAAATTCAATTCCGCAACACCGTAGAGATCGATCTACTTCCCAGCCCGGATGAGATGATGATGCGCATGAAATCCAAAACGCGCTACAATATCCGCCTTGCAGAACGGCGCGGGGTGACCGTCCGCCAGGGGGGTATTGAGGACATGGATTTGCTTTACCGAATGTATGCCCACACCGCCGTACGGGATGATTTCCTGATCCGGGGGCAGGATTATTATCAAACCGTCTGGAAAAGCTTTTTCACGGCCAATTTGGCACGCCCACTCATTGCAGAGGTCGAAGGCGAACCGGTGGGTGCGGTGATCATTTTCTGGTTTGCCGGACGAGCCTGGTACATCTACGGCATGTCCCTTGATGAGCATCGGGAAAAAATGTTCAACTATCGCTTGCAGTGGGAAGCGATGCTGTTTGCTAAATCTGCTGGCTGCAGGGTTTATGACCTGTGGGGTGCACCGGACACTTTCAACGAGGATGATCCCTTATGGGGCGTCTACCGATTTAAAGACGGGTTTGGTGGGCAGGTCATACGAACATTAGGCGCTTGGGATTTTCCGGTCCGCCCACTCATTTACCGGCTGTACAACCAGGTTCTTCCGAGAATACTGGGGTGTATGCGGCGGCGCGGCAAATCAGAAACCCAACGGAGGTTAAGCACATGAAACCCAGGCTGCTTTTTGCACATCTACCGACCCCTGTTGAAGCCATGCCCAGGTTGGCAGCCAGCCTTAAAGGACCAAAATTACTGGTCAAAAGGGACGACCAGACCGGGCTGGCATTTGGCGGTAACAAGACCCGCAAACTGGAATACCTGATGGCAGAAGCCCGTGATGCAGGGGCAGAGACGCTCATCAGTGCTGGGGCAGTCCAGTCCAACCACTGCCGGCAGACGGCTGCCGCGGCAGCACGCTTTGGGATGGGCTGCATCCTGGTTTTGTTTGGTGAGCCGCCTGATCCACCCGACGCCAACCATCTCCTGCATTATCTGCTGGGAGCAGAAATCGTTTATACACAGCGGGATGAGATCGAGTCAACCATTGATGCTGTGTTTGAAAAAGCCCAATCCGATGGTCGAAAGCCTTACCTGATCCCTTACGGTGGATCCAATCCCACCGGTGCAATGGGGTATGTCAACGCTATGCTGGAATTGGCAGAGCAGAAGGCCGAACCAGATTGGATCGTCTTCCCCAGCTCGTCCGGAGGTACCCAGGCGGGCATGCTGGTCGGGGCGCGATTGAGCGGATATTCTGGGAAAATATTAGGGATCAGCGTGGATGAACCCGCTGAGGCCCTCACTAACCGTGTGGCAGAACTTGCTACGCAAACAGCAGCTTTTATCGATAAAGATTGGGGTTTTGAGCCAAGAGATATCCTGGTGAATGATGATTATCTTGGTGGGGGTTATGCCGTGATGGGTGAACCAGAAATTGAAGCTATTCGCTTATTTGCCCAAATGGAAGCGCTGCTTTTAGACCCGGTCTATACCGGGCGTGCTGCGGCAGGCTTGATTGACCTCATCCGCCAGGGGTTCTTTGATCCCACCGAGACAGTCCTGTTCTGGCACACCGGCGGTGGACCGGCATTGTTTGCCAGCAAATACCAGGGAAGATTAATTTAAGTAGGTCACGTATGGTTGCACCAGCAACCTACGTGACAATTCTGTTGTCAGGTTGGAAACCGGACCTACAAAAATAATTCGTTCGCGCCGGTCTCCTGACCTTCTCTAAGCATAACTACGCTGGTGAGGACACCAGCTAAAACAGAGAAAAAAACCTGTTAGCACCGGTCTCCCCTTTGTTGGCACCGGGCTCCCTTTGTTAGCGCCGGTCTAATGACCGTGTGCCGGATACCAATACGCTGGTGAGGACACCAACGAGAACACAAAATAACACAAAAAGAGCTCGGTGTGCCGAGCCCCTACAATCAAATATTCAACAAAGTATTTGGGGAATTACAGTCCTGCTGCATCGCGCAACAGTTCAGCTTTATTCGTATTTTCCCAGGTCAAATCCAGGTCATCGCGGCCAAAATGGCCGTAGGCAGCCAACTGCTGATAAATCGGGCGGCGCAAATCCAGATCACGGATGATCGCACCTGGGCGTAGGTCAAAATGCTCATTGATCAGCGCAGCAATGCGAATATCATCAATCTTCCCGGTTCCAAATGTTTCAACATTAACCGAGAGAGGGTGTGCTACACCAATCGCATAAGCCACCTGAACCTCGCAGCGATCCGCCAGGCCTGCTGCCACAACATTCTTGGCAACCCAGCGTGCAGCATAAGCACCAGAGCGATCGACCTTTGTCGGGTCTTTCCCGCTGAATGCACCGCCGCCGTGACGCCCCATGCCGCCGTAGGTATCCACAATAATCTTGCGCCCGGTCACCCCGGCATCGCCCATCGGGCCGCCGACCACGAAACGTCCGGTGGGGTTCACATAAACCAGCAAATCATCATCAACCAGCTCTGCGGGTAAAACGGGTTTAATGATCTCCTCGATCACGCCTTCTCGAATTTGTTCGTGGGTCGCATCTGGTGAGTGCTGGGTGCTGACCAAAACGGTATGGATCCGTTTGGGTTTACCATATTCATATTCTACCGTCACCTGGCTCTTGCCATCTGGTCTCAGGAAATCAAGGTCATTGGCACGCCGGGCTTCAGCTAAACGCCGTGTGAGCTTGTGCGCATAGTAGATTGGCATGGGCATCAGCACGTCCGTCTCATTGCAGGCATAGCCAAACATCATACCCTGGTCGCCAGCACCGATGTCTTCGATCTCATCATCGGTCATCAAGCCCTCTTTGGACTCCTTGGCATGGTTCACACCCAAAGCAATATCCGGTGATTGGTTTGCCAATGCGATCATCACACCGCAGGTGTTACCATCAAAACCCTTATCGCTGTTATCGTAGCCGATACCAGTCACGACTTTACGTACCAGCTCATCGAAATTTACAAAACTGGTTGTGGTGATCTCGCCCAAAGCCATGATAAAACCGGTTTTGGTCGCACATTCACAGGCAACTCGTGAATAAGGATCCTCTTTAAAAAGCGAATCCAGTACTGCATCACTGACCTGGTCACAAACCTTATCCGGGTGGCCTTCAGTGACGGATTCGGAAGTGAATAAGTATTTAGGTAAATTCATAAAAGTCAACGTCATAATCGAGAACCTCCATGTCTCATTAAAAATCAGCGCCCCTTCGGTTTGATGCGAGAGGGGCGTTAAGATCGTTGGCTTCCCTCTCATCTTCCAGAAATCGCTCTGCCGGAGTTGGCACCATAAAAGGGTTGCTTTTTGGTTGCCGAGGTATCAAAGGGCCGGTCCCTCCACCTCTCTGGATAAGAGTGCCGCATAGGGCTATTTATTTTTACATTGGGATTATAGCACTAAAATTAATAAGTGCAAACTTCATCTTCTTCCTTTAAACTACTTGAAGATGAACGTGAGCAATAAGCCAGCGATGAACCCGCCCACATGTGCCATATAAGCCACCCCGCCCGAATCGACCGCACTTCCTAATAAGGCATACCCGTTCAATAATTGAATGAGGAACCATCCCCCGATCACGAACAAAGCTCGAACACGGATCACCCACAACCCCATCAACACCCGCACAGGGCTGCGAGGGAACATGATCACGTATGCCGCGAGGACACCTGCTATTGCTCCCGATGCCCCTACTAGAGGGACTGATGAACTCGGAGCAAAAATATACTGGGCAAACGTCGCCGCAATGCCACTGAGCAGATAAAAGATGAGATATTTGAAGGATCCAAATCTATCTTCGACGTTATCCCCAAAGATCCATAAATAGAGCATGTTGCTGAGAATGTGCAGCCATCCGCCATGCATGAACATGGCAGTGAAAACTGTGGAAAATTCACCAACGGGATCTGCAGAAAATCGTCCGGGAACAAAAGCCCAACGTTCTATGAATGCATCTCCCCGGTTCAACTCGAGGTAAAAGAAAATCGCATTGATAATGATCAACAAATAGGTCATAAAGGGGAAAACCCTGCGAGGGGTTCGTTCATCACCGATTGGAAGCATACTTGATCCTTTCAACGATATTGATTAAATCCATAGATTTATTTTACGCGAATTGTAGATCTTAACAGAAACCCTTATTCATGATTTTCTCCGCGAATCACATACCCCCACCCGGGACCGTATAGCTCTGCCCTGAACTCTGCAAAAGCCTTGGGTTGACACGCCCCATCCATTTTTCAGGCAGGTAAAGCTTCTGAAACCCCCCGTAGGATTCATAAAGCTCATGGGCATCCCGGGTTGCCAGCATCGTCCAACGCACACCTTCTTCATCCAGGAATTTAAGAATCGTCTCCGTAAGCCATTTCCCCAATCCCTGCCCCTGGAAAGCTTCCAGGATAAAAACATCACAAAGGTAAGCAAAGATCGTGTAATCCGTCACCGCCCTGGCAAAACCAATTTGCTGGCTTTGTTGATAGACTCCAAAGCACAGAGAGTGCTCTATGGTCTTTTTTGTCATTTCAAGGGTGCGGCCTGTTGTCCAGTAGGCTTCTTCGGTCAGGTAGCGATGAATAACATCTACCTGTAGCTTATCCTTATCATTGCTGATCGTAAATACACCTTGTCTTACTTCCATGACCAAACTCCTTTAACTCCAGGAACAGCCTAATTATAATCGGGCCGAAAGCGAATCAGCCACTTCTCGGGGGACTCCAGCGGGATGTAGCCACCATACTTTTTATAAAGCTCATGAGCATCGCGTGTTGCCAGTAGTGATTGCTGGATCCCATGAAGATCACAATAATCACAGGCTGCCTCAACCAGCCAAACCCCGAACCCCTTGCCCCGGAATGCTTCATCGACAACCACATCACACAACCATGCAAAGGTCGCTTTATCAGTGACCAGCCTGGCAAAGGCCACCTGCTTACCCTGGTGATAGATGCCAATACATTCCGAATTATGAATTGAGTTTTGAATCATTTCCAGGCTGCGCTCCTTAGCCCAATAACAGGCACCCAGGAAATCCTCGATCTTATTGATCTGCAGCCGGTCCTTATCAAAGCTAAGAAGATTTTCCCCGCGAGTCTCCTCATAGTAGCTAAAATCTGGTGCGTACGGTGTTTCTGGATCAAAATCTTCCGGCAGTTCGCTGATGGTATCCTTAATTCGTTTGCCATCCCGGTAGCTAAAGTGATATTGTAGTGGTCCATCTCCAGCCAATATCCTGGGTAGGAACACGTGGATATTATCGACAACTTCAGGCGCCGTGCAAGCCCAATCTCTGGGTTGCCATGCCAGGTCTCCTTCGTGGTTATTAACAAATTCGCGGTGTGGCACTTCTGCTGTATAAATCGCAATCCCTCCTGGCGGAATCTCAAAACCGTCCCAAGTCAGCAGTCCTGCGAAATTTGGACGATCAACTGTAAACCCCGTCTCTTCCACGACCTCTCGAATCACAGCCTGCTGGGGTGTCTCACCAGGTTCGATGTGGCCACCCACACCGTTCCAGAGCCCCTGGTTCGGTGGGAAACGCCGGTGGAGCATCAGCACATCGTCCCCATTCAATAAGAAACAAAGCGTAAAACCCGGTGAAATCATAATACCAATGCCTTCCTCAGTTCATATGGTTCTGTAGCTGTAATATCCAGCGTCTCCATGCCATGCCAGTCTGTGAAGTCTTCCAGGGTCTTTTCTAATTCATTCACAAATTGATCCTCGATGGCCATACCGGGTTCCAAAATAATATTCTTGATCTCCATCCGTTTTTCTTTTCGATGCGCTTTAGGGTCCAGCCGCCCAACCAGGCGTCCATGATACAGAATTGGCAAGGAAAAATAGCCATACATCCGGTCTTTCGCCGGAACATAAGATTCCATCCTGTAATCAAGGCCGAACAAGGTTAACACCCGGTCACGATCTGAAACGAGTGGATCGAAAGGAGAAAGCAAAGTGGTATGGGTTGGCTGAAGCTCACCATTTCTTGCCCCCTCAATCAATCCGAACTGGTCAGGGTGGACAAAAGCCGGTTTGTCCCAACCCTCGACTTTTACTGACTGAAGCAGTTCCTCAGCTAACAGTTCGGATAAGGTTTCAGCAACAGCATTCTTCTTAAAATAGTAATATGTTGCAACCCAATCCTCCCGGGTAACACCCAAAGCGTGGACGGCCTTCATCACAAGCGAACGTCTGGCTGTTTTCTTATCCAATGCCCACCCGTCATCCCAATGCGGTAAAACGCGCTCCCTAAAATTATAGTACCGCCGAAATTTCCGCCGGTACTGCACCATCAATTCTCCAACCGAGAATAGGCGCTCCAAAGCCATTTTTTCCTGCTTCATATCTCCCCAACCGGTAGCGAGAGTTTCTGCCTCAAAATCAGAAGAGCAGACTGGCCCCCTTTCTTCGATGACATGCTTAACATGGTCGACAACTTCCAAATGATAATCTGCCCAGCGGTGCCAATTATTCCCGGTGTCTTCATCATACAGCATCATGCCTCTGAAAATTGGGTAGGCATCGATAGGCAAATAACATAAGGCATGGGCATAGTACTCAAACAAACGACCTTCTGCATGGAGTTCATCCAACCATACCGGGTCATACTGGCCCAGCCGGCTCCACAACACCAGGTACTGGGTTCGCCGGACTGCCTGGATGGTATCAATTTGCAGGTACCCCATTTGTTGGATAAGTTCCAGGATATCATTTTTATCGGCAGGTTTCGATGGTGGCTTGAGCAGACCCTGGGCTGCCAGCTGAACTGTTCGAACAATTTCTTGTGTGAGATTTTCCAAAAGATTAACCTTAATTATCCTGAGGTGTAACACTGTGATCGGCAGCAGCTATCAAAGCTTCCCCTAACTGACGTGCTTCATCATCTGTCAGGAAAATATGGGTCTCACAAGACCGCAGCAGCCGCTCTTCCAGTGGGCAGCGCTCGACGATGGAAATACAGATGTTATCTTCAAGGTCATGATCCTCGCAATCAAAGAATATATCAATTTGCAGGGATTCATCAAGTAGATAAATGGACATAAAGAACACCTCCAACATAAAAGTCATCGATCATCGGACTGTTGTAATCCTATCCTACTATTTTAACCCCTCTGAAGGAGATTCTGGGAAAACTAACAGGAAAATCCGATTATTGATCATCGAATAATCCTTGTTTGCAATTTTTTATCTCAAAACCTCCCATAAATCCTATTTTGATAGTTTCTGAGAGTCATATTTTAGTAGACTCATAGCCGAACAAAGAGTTTAGATAAATTTTTAAAGGTTGTTCATCTCTAGTAAGGAGTTATTGTTATGGAAGTTCCACGCCACTGGCGATTGAAAAAACAACGGTACGCACTGGTAGGTGAAGTCTGCCCCCACTGCGATGCAAAGATCTTCCCCCCACGCGACGTTTGCCCGGAATGCGGCGGCGAAGCTAAAACAGCATATGCATTTTCAGGTAAAGGCGAAGTGTATTCCTTTACACGTATGAGCAACGCCCCTGCCGGTTTTGAAGAACAAGCCCCTTACACTGTCGCCCTGATCAAACTCGAAGAAGGCCCAATCGTGACTGCCCAATTAACCGATCTGGGTAGTGAAAAAGTCGAGATTGGCATGCCCGTCGAGATGGTCACCCGCAAACTGCGCTCCGATGGGGATGAACGCGGGATGCTGGTTTATGGCTACAAATTTCGGCCTGCAATGGCTGGTTAAATTTCAATTATCACCTGATTTCCTTAAAGGCGCTCCTGCAGCGCCTTTTTTCTTACATCTATCAACCAACCATTAGAAATCCAAGGCGTGAAACCACAAGGGTCAGCTTTCGCCCAATACATCCCCTGGCCCTTCATCATGGATGAGCGTATAAACCATATCAGCCATCTGTTTGGGGGTATATGTATTGGGTGTTTCCAGCCACCACAGCACCATTCGCATTAACGCACCCACCACATATTGTGCAATAATATCTGGGGGATAATCAGAATCCTGCATGAACTGGTGGGATTCAATCGACTCCTGGATTGCTCCGGCTAAATAATCCGCAACGCGTTGGGTGATCAAGGCCGAGCCCTTACCTCCCAACATAACCCGGTATAAGTCACGGTTCTTGGACGCTGTTTCAAATGTGATCAGGTAACCCAAATACCCGGCTGGATAAGCCCCTTCCGCCGATCTTGTATGACCTGCGAGCATCGACTCCTGCAATCCGTCCTGAATGATATCCCAAAGAATATCCTGCAAGTCATGGTAATGTACATAAAAAGTCCCGCGCCCCAAGTCCGCCAGATCGACAATGTCCTGGATCGTAACCTCATCAAATCCCTTATTTAGTACCAAGGAAAGGGTGGCATCTTTCAGCTTTCCCTGTGTCCGAAGCTTTCGTCGTTCATGACGGTTTAAAGGTCTCTCGTTTAATTCTGGACGTCTGTTCAATTATGACACTCCTATAAAATTGGTTGCTTGTAAGTCTTGACAGAAAAGAATATATTTTGTATTATACATCATAATTGACATTATGTCTATTATAAAAGGTGTTCAGAAAGCCGCAATCCATTAAACAGCCCGTCTATGTGATATTGGAGTAGCCATGACAAAAATAATCAAGCATACAAAAAGACAAAACTTACGCAGTGCACTGCTCCTTTTTACCTTTCTTCTCTTTCCAGTAGTGATGAACTTTCTTTCACCTTACGTGATCATCGATGCAGCCTTTCAAGGTATCGTCAACGGAAGTTTTATTCTGTTTGGCATCCTGTTTATCAGCTCATTTTTCGTTGGAAGGGCATGGTGCGGTTGGGTCTGCCCGGCTGCCGGGCTACAAGAAGCAGCATGTAAAGTTAATCACCGTTATGTAAGAAAAATAAATTGGGTCAAGTGGGTAATCTGGGTGCTTTGGGCGGTAGTGATTATCCTGGGTGTCATCACATCGGGGGGATATTCACAGGTTGACCCACTCTATCTCACGGAAAGCGGTATTTCTGTTGATTCCCCAGAGAAATTTATTATCTATTACATCGTTGTTGGTTTGGTATTCATCCTATCAGTTGTTGTAGGGCGGCGCGCCTTTTGCCACAGCACGTGTTGGATGGCACCCTTTATGATCCTTGGCCGTAAAGTGCGCAACTTACTGAATTCACCTGCTCTAAGGCTGACCGCAGAACCTGAAAAATGCATTGATTGCGAAAAGTGCACAAAAGCATGTTCCATGAGCCTGGACGTAAACCAAATGGTACAAAGCGGTAGTATGGAAAATACTGAGTGCATCCTTTGCGGGCAGTGCATTGATACTTGCCCCAAGGATGTCATCCATTATGCTTTCAATCCTGGAAAGAGCTGAGAGTTGCAGGTTGAGATCTTAATTGTAAATTTCTTTATTGCCTCAAGTATTATTAACAAATTCCAGTATCATGCACCATACGCTGTTAGATAAACCTAATAATATTTAAGCGAAAGCATCCTTAACTTGTTATAATTCTGGCTGAATTCCATTGATCAAATAAATTCGCTTTAGAAAAGCGTTGAAAGTAAAAAATTGAAGTTATCCGACATCATAATCAGAGAAGAAACACCAGACGATATTCCGGCCATCACCGAAGTGACGATTGCTGCCTTCAAATCCATGGCGATCAGCAACCAAACCGAAAACTTGATTGTGAATGCCCTTCGATCATCCAAAGCGCTGACTTTATCCCTTGTGGCAGCGTTGGAAGGGGGTGTTATGGGGCATATTGCCTTCTCTCCCGTGAATATTTCCGATGGCACAAAAGATTGGTATGGTCTCGGCCCGGTTTCTGTACTGCCAAAGCACCAACGCAAAGGGATTGGCACCACTTTGATCCAGGAAGGGCTAAAACGATTGCAGGGTTTGGGCGGGAAAGGGTGCTGCCTGGTTGGTCACCCTGTGTATTATCCCAGGTTTGGCTTTCGAAATATTAAAAATCTACAAATAGAAGGTGTCCCACCCGATATGTTTTTTGCGATTTCTTTTGACGGCAGCTATCCCAGTGGGACGGTCACCTTTCATGAAGCATTCCTTACTGGCATTGAATAAATGGGTCAGTTGAGGTTTCTAAATCTTTCAACCTATCAAAAGAAAATTTACATTTTGATCATATCATCCCATTTTCTACAGGTGGATCCTCATTAATGTCAGAGAATATTCAACTATTGTGTGCAAAGCATAATTTAGAAAAAAGAGATAAGATTCAGTAATATAGATATTAATGAAATAAATCCTTAATAATATTGATCCTATACTAGATAATATTAAAACAATTTTCAAATAACTACCCAACTGGCCAGGTACGATTCAGTCCTTATGGCGCTGTTTTGGATTAACCTTCTACTCTATACTCGAAGGGTGATCTTAGCAGGTCTCAATTCATATCTCTCATTACGAAAAAACGCTAACCGGATTCCCATAACGATTACCTGCTGATAAAGGAAAAACGCATGGACGCTTCACCCAAAGAAAAAAAGCAACCCTTACTTTCACCGATCATGCGTTGGTTCATGCTCGCTATGGTCCTGGCAAATATCGCCGGGATGATGACACCCTTGTTGATGCCCCTCTACCTGACAGAACTTGGTGCGGACGTCGTTGATGTGGGACTGGTTTTCACCCTCACCTCTGTCGCCATACTGGGCCTGCAAATTTTCGGGGGCTGGGTCTCCGATTCCATCGGACGTCTCCGGGCTGTAGCTATCGGCAGCATCGGCGGCGTAATTGGCTATGTGGCAATGTTCCTCGCACCAACCTGGCAGTGGATGATCGCAGCTCTCGTTATTTACCAAATCCCCTTTTCCCTGATTGGCCCAAGCTTCCAGGCATTCATTGCAGAAAACTCCGCTGAAGAGAACCGCGGGAAAGTTTTTGGTATGACCAACACCATCTTCCAGATAACCGGTGTGATTGGTCCACCTCTTGGGGGTTTGCTGGTTGGTTTAATGGGGTTCAAGGGCATGCTGGCTGTTTCTGGTATGCTTTATGCGATGGCAGCAGGTTTACGAATCTGGATGGCAACCACCATGAAATCAAAAGCTGTGCAAAATCCCATCGAGAAGCTCACGATGGGATCCTTCAAAACCAGCATGGTCAAGATGCTCGGGATGCTGGTTGGTGGTGGTGTTCTGACCTGGATCTTCATCACGGATGGCGTCGCAGATATTGCTTTCCGTATGTCCGGTGAACTCCAACCCCTCTACCTTGAGAAAGTTGCCAGCATCGGGGTAGAGCAAATCGGTTTGCTGGGTTCGATTAACGCTATCGCTTCAATGTTTGTACCAATGCTTTCCGGCAAGCTCGTTGATAAGCGTGGGGAGAGGCTGCCCCTCATCTGCGGATTCTTCCTGATCTTTGTAGCACTAATAGTGTTCTTGAGGGCAAACAGCTTCATAACATTTGCCGCCGCTTGGGCTGTATTCGGATTCGGTGGCGGCATGCTTGGACCCGCTTACCAATCGCTGATCACGAAAGTGGTACCCCATAAGATGTTGGGAACTTTCTCAGGTGTGTTCAACGGCACACGCGGGTTCATCTCCCTGCCTGCGCCCTGGATCGGCGCAAAGCTCTGGGAGCGATTCACACCAAAAACGCCCTTCATCATAACCACAGTCGCATCCTTCTTGATCCTGATACCGATTTACTTCAAGTTCAAACTCACGGATAAGGATGTCGAACGCAAAAAAGACCAGGACAAACAGAATGGCGTGATTGTACCAGCGCTTGCTGAAGCAACTGAATAATCAAAATGAAAATTCATGCGGTTTCCTCAAATTAACAACCGCAGCATGTCCTCTCCACAGAGACGCCCTGCTCACCAGGGCGTCTCATCTATTTAAAATATATTTTTAATCATCGCTCAGTTCCCATAAGCTTAATCTTCTTTGAACCGTAACTCCAATTAATCCATAGGTGTTAATGTTTATGAACGCGAGCGGAAAACTAATTGACAGTTATTCGCCGCCAATGTAAAATCGCTTTAGATATTAGTAACGCTTTATTTCATTCTTTATAAGTAGGTGAAAATACAGCAGCCATGAAAGGAGGAATGACTCGAGGCTTAGAATATCAACCCCTTACTGCGATTTGTTGTTGGCTGGATCAATCTCAAGCCCTAATAAAATTAAGAATCGTAATCAAAATTTTTTGAGAAACAGGAGATATTATGAAAGACTTATTTAAAATTAAAACACGTACCATCGTTGCCATAGGTATTGGCGCTGCCCTTTTTATGCTTTTGTTCATGTATGTTAAAATCCCTTCACCCGTTCCGGAAACAAGCTTCCAAACCGCCTATGGATTAGGCGCCTTCATGGCAGCTTTATTTGGTCCAATTGCAGGTGCATTGATCCAATTCGTTGGTCATGCCCTCAGTGATGCTGTTCAATATGGGTCACCCTGGTGGAGCTGGGTAATTGCCAGCGGCGTTGCAGGCTTCGTTTTTGGCTTCGCTTTCAAACGCACACGAGTTGATGAAGGCACCTTCAAATTAAAGGACATCCTCACATTCAATATCATCCAGGTCATCGGAAACGCAATCGCCTGGGTAGTTGTTGCTCCTGTGCTTGACATATTGATCTACCAAGAGCCCACCAACCTGGTCTTTACTCAGGGTGTGACCGCTTTCTGGATGAATGCTGTTAGCGCTGGTGTTTTTGGCACATTGCTCCTTATTGCATACGCTGCAACCCGAACCAAGCAAGGTAGCTTGAAAAAAGCTTAATCACCAATATCAAATAAGCAAAACAAAAATGGCTGTCCTACATCAAAAATGACAGCCATTTTTATATTCACTTTCACACAATTGGTTGATAAATTTATCGAATGCCCGAGAATAGGTTAGCTTTCCTTCAAACCTTTGGTACAATTTATTCTCGTGACCAATATGAGCCCAAACCAACCCGCAAATAGTCAGCCATTAATTGAATTCAAGGATTTCACCTTCCAGTATTTCAGCCAGTCTGAACCGACACTGTACGATATCAACCTGAAAATTTACAAAGGTGAGAAAATCCTGATCGTCGGGCCCAGCGGTAGCGGGAAAAGCACCCTTGGAAACTGCCTGAACGGGTTGATCCCGTTTTCATATAAGGGTGAGATTTCTGGTTCCCTTACCATTAACGGTGAACCTACTATTAGCAAAGATATCTTTGAATTGTCCAAATCAATTGGGACAGTGCTTCAGGACTCAGACGGTCAATTTGTTGGATTGACCGCTGGAGAAGATATCGCCTTCGCCTTGGAAAATGACAACATGCCCCAAAAAGAAATGCATGCCCAGGTCAGGAAGGTTGCAGAAATGGTGGACATGCATAACTGGCTGACGTCATCCCCCTTTGAGCTTTCCGGCGGGCAGAAACAGCGCACTTCTCTTGCAGGTGTGATGGTAAACGATGTGGATATTCTGCTCTTCGATGAGCCGCTAGCCAACCTGGACCCTGCCACAGGCAAAACAGCAATTGAGATCATTGATAGCATCCATCAGGAATCGGGAAAAACGGTTGTGATCATCGAGCATCGCCTTGAAGACGTCCTTCACCGTTTTGTCGACCGTATTCTTGTGATCCGGGAAGGCCGGATCATTGCAGACATGGATGCACATGCTCTGGTCTCATCTGAAATCCTCATCGAAACCGGTATTCGTGAGCCCCTGTATGTAACCGCTCTCAAATACGCTGGCGTTAAAGTTACAAAGGATATTACTCCCGGCTATATTACGACCCTGAACACTGGGTTGTCAAAAAAAACCATCACGGATTGGCATAACAGCATCCAACCTCCTGAACCTCAAAAAGAAAAACCGTCTGTCATCAAAATGGATGATGTTTCTTTCTCATACGATGGTATCCGTCCAGTTTTACAAGATATTTCTTTCGATATCCACGAAGGGGAAATGGTCTCACTGGTCGGGAAGAACGGTGCGGGAAAATCGACGTTGTCCAAGCTGTTATGCGGATTTGAAAAAGAAGACCAGGGAAAAATATCCTATCGTGGTGAAGATATTAAGGATAAATCAATCAAAGAGCGGGCAGAGATAATCGGTGTCGTCCTTCAAAATCCCAACCAAATGATCTCTAAGCCAATGATCTTCGATGAAGTCGCCCTGGGGTTAAGATTTAGAGAAATTCCGGAGGAAGAGATCAATCAACGGGTTGAAAAAGTACTTGAGATCTGTGGGCTGGCACCTTTCAGGGAGTGGCCTATCTCCGCCCTTAGCTATGGTCAAAAGAAGCGCGTGACCATTGCTTCGATCCTTGCCATCGGCCCTGAAATTCTGATTTTGGACGAACCAACAGCCGGTCAGGACTTCCGCCACTATACTGAAATCATGGAGTTCCTGGTTGAGATCAACAAATCAGGGGTGACCATTATCTTGATCACCCACGATATGCACCTCATGCTTGAATACACTCCCCGAGCAATCGTGCTGTCTAATGGCAGGATCATCGCAGATACTGCCGCCTCGGTTGTCCTGACGGATGCAGACGTCATCAAAGAAGCCAATCTCAAAGAGACTTCCTTATTCCACCTTGCACAGATGGCAGGAATCTCGGATGAGACCCGTTTTGTGCAGCGTTTCATTGATTACGAAAGGCGGTTAAAAAATCGATGAAACTAAAAGCAAAACTTTTCTCCTACGACATCATTGACTCACCGATCCACCGCTTGTCCGGATTGACAAAATTGATCTGCTTTCTTTTCCTGACATTTGCGGTGATGTATTCTTATGACATCAGGGTTATTCTGTTGGTCATGGTTTTTTCCATCATCATTATCAAGATCTCGAAAATACAATTTTCACAAATCCGTTTGATGATCCTCTACGTACTTATATTCGTTTTAACCAATGCAGTCATCTCTTTTTTATTCTCCCCGGAAATGGGTGTTGAGATTTACGGCACACGACATCCGATCCTCAACCTCCCCGGAAAGTTCGACCTCACCCAGGAGCAGCTTCTCTACAGCGTTACCAAGCTCATGAAATACGTTTCTGTCATCCCGTTTGGCATCATTTTCCTGCTAACAACCAATCCCAGTGAGTTTGCTTCATCTTTGAACCGGGTTGGGGTGCCTTATAAAGCCTCTTATGCGGTTTCGCTCACATTGCGGTACTTCCCGGACGTTCAACGCGACTACCGTGATATCAGCCTGGCCCAGCAAGCAAGGGGGTTGGAGCTTTCTCGCAAAGCGAAATTGATCGCTCGCGTCAAGAACGGCTTGATGATCATCATCCCATTGATATTCTCCTCGTTGGATCGGATTGAACTAATCAGCAACGCCATGGATTTGCGGGGATTTTCGAAAAGTAAAACCCGGACCTGGTATACCGCCAGGAAAATGAGCAGGAGGGATTGGTTTGCCATCATCCTCTCAGCCGTCATCTTCTTAGGGACCATTTCTGTCTCTATATTTATCAACCACAGCCGGTTCTACAACCCGTTTATTTAGGAGTCCATACATGAAACCCATTCTCGTCTACCAAACTGATTTCACTTACAAAGAAGGTGCTGTATGCGCTATGTACGGGGTGGTTAAGAGCGTGGATCGTGAGCTGGAGATCATTGACGGCACACATGAGATCCCCAAGTTTGATACCTGGAGCGCGTCCTACCGCCTTTACCAATCGATGAAATTTTGGCCAAAAGGCACCATTTTCGTGTCCGTGGTCGATCCCGGTGTTGGAACAAAACGTAGGGCGAGCGTCGCTTTAACCTCAGATGGCTACACCATCGTTACCCCCGACAATGGTTCATTGACCCATGTGAAGCACTTCATGGGGATTGAAGCCGTCCGGGAGATTGATGAATCCATCAACCGCCTGAAAGGAAAGAGCACAGAAGATGTCAGCGTCTTCCACGGCCGTGACCTGTTTTCTTACTGTGCTGCCCGGTTCGCCAGCGGGATCATTACTTATGAACAGGTTGGCCCCGAATACAGCGTGGATAATATCATCATGCATACCATTCTCGAACCCATCTTTTATGAAGGCATGGCTCGAGGCATTGTTGAAATCAACGATCCGAACTTCGGCAACCTGTGGACCAACTTCCCGTTGAAGGATTTCCTGGAAGCAGGCTTCAATTTTGGGGACCGATTGCATGTGACCATTCGCCATGATGGACAGGTTGTCTTCTCCCAAAAGCTGCTCTTCGAGAGATCCTTTGGCTTTGCTGAAACCGGTGAACCTATGATCTACAACAACGAATTAAATCGAATTGGGCTTGCCGTGAATCATGGCAGTTTCAGCGAGATGTATCAAATCGGCCATGGGCCTGAGTGGCAGGTGGAAATTAGTAAACAAGGCTAGTGAACCGGATCCCAACTAAATAACCTTGTTGGTCAGCACAGCACTTAACTAATCTGTTCTATGTGATCTATGAAGAAATTTCACCATTTCTCTTAAGCCGCACCTGGGTTAACAAAATCGCTGAGAGTACGTTCAAGAGAACAGCTGCCAGTGCGCAAATCCAGAAATTGATCGCATACAGGCCTGGTGCGATTAAATCACCCAGCATCCGGCCCAAGGAAAAACCGGCAATGGTAGCAGCCGTGATCGTTGCACGGGCATTCGGCAAAACCTCACTCATCATCGTCAGCGCGCTGACCAGGATAACTTCGAAGGTTATATAGAAGAAGCCCAGCCCTGCGACAGCCAGCGGCAGGCTTCCAGCTGTTAACGGCAAAAGTAAGGCTGCCAGGCTGTTCAGACCCAACGCGATCCAGATCGTCCGCCGCTTTCCGATCACATCCAGCCACAAACCCGTGAAAACTTCCCCGCCCAATTCTGAAACACCAATCACAATCGAAGCCAATGTCAGTGCTGCAAAATCTAACCCGAATTGGTCCCCAATCCAGACCCCAAAAATCACATTGATCGTTTCGTTGGACGTTGTAAAAAGGATGCCGGTGATCACACCAGCCAGGGCCGGCCAGCTATTAAAGACATTGCCCAGGTTCCGCCAAAGGGTATTATCCGGGTGCTTCTCCCGCTTCTGTGTAGGGACCAGGAACAAGGTCAGCAGGAATAAGACCACACCGAGAAACATGAACAGGAAAAATGGTGCCACCCAGGAATAGGTTTCAATCAACGCTCTGATGACAGGGATACCCCCGATGAAAGCCAGTGCCCAGCTCAGCTCAGTGATAGCCAGCACTCTCCCTCGCTTTTCATAAGCCACATGGTCCCCCAGGTAGGCATTCATGGAGGGGATGAAAACGCTGTTTCCCAACAAGACCAGGCTGGTTCCAAGAATAAATGCCCAAAAGTAAGGCCATACCCCCACCACAACGCTGCCGGTTGTGAACAGTCCGATCCCTAAAAGGAGACCAGTTTTCCGGTTATGGGTATCAGCAACAGTTGCCAGGAAGGGACCAAACGCGCCTAAAAATGAACGGATCGAAAATGCCATCGCCAAAGATGCTGGTTCAACCCCCAGGCCTTGCGCAAAGACCGGTAGAAAGGGATACACCATACGGTAGCTGGTATTGACAACTGTTCTTGTGATCGTAAACAAGAGGATATGCAGGTTGATCTTTAAAAGAGACGTTTTCATAACCTTGCTATTATACACCTTCCAACCTACCATAAGAAACAGGATAAATATTGTCATAATCTATTGATTTGTTATATAATAAAACTGAGGAAATTAAAAAGGGTAGGTTAAGCTCTACCCACCATATATAAGGAGATAATTCATGGCTAAAATAGTAGATGTTGAAGGAATCGGACCCGTATATGCCCAAAAATTGATTGACGCGGGTGTCAAGACCACAGGGAAATTGCTCAAACTGGGTGCCTCAGCTAAAGGCCGTCAGGCACTGGAAGAAAAAACCGGCATCAGCCACACCCTTGTCCTGGAGTGGGTTAACCACGTTGATCTCTACCGAATCAAAGGTGTAGGACAGGAATACTCCGACCTCCTTGAAGAAGCAGGTGTCGATACGGTTCCCGAACTCGCCCAGCGCAACGCTGAAAACCTATATGCCAAGCTGGTTGAAGTCAATGAGATGAAAGCGCTGGTGCGCCAGCTGCCTTCCCAGCGCCAGGTTACTGACTGGGTTCAGCAAGCGAAAATGCTGCCAAGAGTGATCCAATACTAGGACCTTAATCCACTAATATTGTTAATCATCCCCCTGACATCAGCTCAAACTGTCAGGGGGCTGTATTTAGTCATGTAAAAATTTTCCCAATCACCGACTTACTGATATAATCCTTTCGAAATAATAAACCAATCTATCAATGCTCATTGCCTCGAGGTCAGCGCGCATGACGGATAAAAAACACCGATTTTTCCATGCCATCCTTGTTCTTTTAATAGTATTGGGATTCGCTGCAGGGTGTACCCCGGAAAATACATCGACACCAACAGAAATTCTTCCAACCGCAGTTACGACGTCCGAACCAGCATCAACACCGACCTCCGAACCAACGGCAGCCAGCACCACTGAAACAACCAAAACGCCCCAGCCCCTCATCCTATTTCTTGATGAACCAATCCCAAACGGCATCATAAACAGTGATATTCCACAAACCTATCAGCGAAGTTATTTTTCAGATAACACTCTCTGGTTTGGCCCATCAGACCTCGCGCCACAGGGCGAAGTTTTGCACACCACGGCGTGGATTTATGCCCTGGCAGCGCCGTTCAACACGATCATTGATGACATTACATTTGAAGAACTCCAGATGTTTTGGCGTGGCGTCGTCGATAACCCTGATATCTCAACACGATCCTTATATATTCCCGAAACAATCAAAGGCCCATTAGAATACCTGTGGGGAATAAGGGATGGATCCATTGTAAAGGCTGTTGAGACCATCCCCGATCCAAACACCCTTTGGGAGGAGAATGCCTGGGCTATCATCCCTTTCGATCAATTGGATCCAAAATTAAAGGTCATCAGCATTGATGGAATATCCCCATTGTTCAAAGAGTTCACTGGAGAAGGTTATTCCCTCACAATTCATTACCAGGTTGCAGCGGATAAGGAATTGAATTCAGCCTACAGCAGCGAGGATATCCAAACGCTCATCAGCGGGATCAATACCTCCAATCGTGACACGGATAAAATGACCACCCTGATCATGACCGGTGTGACCGCGCTTGTCAGGGAAACGGCTTATAAAATGGAAGAAAAAGGTGTTCTTTACCCTGGGGAGGAAATAGTCGATTGGCTTTCCGAAGCTGACTTGACCCATATCAGCAATGAGATTTCTTTTTACGAAGATTGCCCTTTTCCAGACCCTACCTCAAGGATTTTAAACTTCTGCAGTGATCCGAAGTACTTTCAATTACTCGAATTCATAGGTGCGGACATAATCGAACTGACAGGCAACCATAACAACGATGTGCTGGTCCGATATGGCGTAGATGTCGGGCAATACAACATCGACTTGTACCTCGACAATGGTATGGTGTACTACGGTGGCGGGTTGGATCTTGAAGATGCCATGTCGCCACTGACCCTCACCCATAACGGAAACAATCTCGCTTTCATTGGCTGCAATGCCTCCGGGCCTGATTTTGCCTGGGCAACAGAAACAGGTGTTGGCGCCGCACCCTGCGATGATTTCGGTTGGATGGCTGATGAGATCGAACGACTCAAATCAGAAGGTTTTATTCCGATTGCAACCCTACAGTATTATGAGGATTATTATAACTATCCCGAAACCCATCATATCAGGGATTTTGGTCTGCTTGCGAATTCTGGCGCGGTGATCGTGAATGGCAGCCAAGCCCATCGTCCCAAAGGAATGGCTTTTTCATCAGGTGCGTTCATCGATTACGGTCTTGGAAATTTGTTCTTCGACCAGATGGGTGTTTTGGATGCATACGGAAACCAAATCATACAGACCCGCTGGGAGATCATCCAGCGCCATACATTTTATGACGGCCGTCTCATCAGTACAGAATTGCTGACGGCAATGCTTGAAGATTATGCTCAACCTCGACCCATGACATCTTCTGAAAGAGCTGTTTTCCTTGAAGAACTCTTTACAGCAAGCGGATGGGAGACACGGTAAAATTAGTGTCAGGATTGTCTAACGTTTAATCAAAGGTAAAAAAACATGGTCTCAATTGCGGAGTTTTCAAAAGAACCGAAATATACCATCAAGGTCCTCAGTGAACGAACAGGCGTTCAACCAGTCACCATACGTGCCTGGGAGCGGCGCTATGACCTGCTTGACCCAGAACGGTTGGATAACAACTACCGTCTCTATTCTGATAGGGATATCCAGATCATCCGTTGGATCACCCACCGTCTGGATGAGGGTTTAACGATCAGCAATGCCGTCCGGGAATTCCGCGACTTAAGGGATGATGGGATCTGGCCAAATGCCTTGCCCACCGTCTTAGCTCCCGAGCCCACGATCAACCCCAAACACCCCCCAAAATACTATTCCGAACAGCTATTCACAGCGCTTACGAACCGCCAGGAGGAAAAGGCAAAAGAAATCGTAGATGCAATCCAAAGTATGTTTGACCTCAAGACGATTTTTTTTGAGGTATTTTCACCCATGTTGTATGAGGTCGGTGAAGCATGGTACCGGGGAGAAATCAGGATCGCCACAGAGCATTACGCCTCGGCATTTATCCGCGGTTTACTGATGAACCTGCTTAAAGCTTTTCCGATTTACAGCACTGCCCCCACGATTTTAATTGGTTGTGCACCGGAAGAATTCCATGAGCTTGCAGCACTGATGCTCTCCGTCCTCTTGCGCCGTGAAGGCTACCAGATTGAATTTCTCGGTGCTGACCTGCCTGTTGATGACCTCGTGTTATACGCCTCGGATGTCGCACCGGATATGGTCATCTTATCAGCAAGCTTTGAACACAGCGCTCGCCCTTTGTTCAATATGCAGGCCAAGTTAAATAAAATTCCTGGCAAACCAAAACTCGGTTTCGGTGGACGCTATTTCAATGAAAACAAAGCCACACGGGAACAAATGCAGGGTATCTTCCTGGGGGAATCGCTGGATGAAGCCATCCAGAATGTACACGATCAATTAGATTAATTCTGAAAGGTTTATGGGGCTTATGTCTTTTGTCTCATAGACGATTTTGATCTACTTTTTCTTATTTCCCCTGACAATTGCATCTGTCATTCGAGCGATCCGTGTCATTTCGGCGATATCATGCACTCGGATGATATCCGCTCCCCGATCAATACATAGTGCCACTACTGCTGCCGTTCCCTCAACCCGCTCATCTGGCGGGAGGTCCAGGGTATAGCCGATAAAAGATTTCCTTGAGGGGCCAACCAGCAATGGGTATCCCAGCGCTTTGACCTCCCCCAAACGATCAATCAGTTCCAGGTTCTGAGCAACATTCTTCCCAAACCCAATCCCCGGGTCCAGGATGATCATCTCATCTGAGATTCCGTGTTCATGCGCAATGGCAACGGTATCCAATAATTCCGCATTGATATCACCAATCAGGTCCTGGTAATCCGTACCTAAATAACTTCTGCCCAGGTTCGTTTTGACCGCTTCAGACGCTGGTGCCAGGCGGTTATGCATCAGTACAACCGGGCAATTAAATTCAGCGGCCACACCAGCCATGTCTGGATCAGCTCGTAATCCCCAAACGTCATTGATCCATTGGGCACCTGCAATCAGAGCTTTCCGTGCGACATTCGCCTTGGAGGTATCAACTGAAATTCTTACTTCCGGGAACACTCGGATCAATTTTTGGATCACGGGAACAACCCTGGAAATTTCCTCTTCTTCCGATACAGGTTGTGATCCAGGCCGCGTACTTTCTCCCCCCACATCCAAAATATCTGCACCTTCTCGTATAAATAATTCAGCCTGGTGAACAGCGGCTTCAATCACATCCTCTCTCTCAAGGAGTCCATCCCCCGAGAAACTGTCCGGGGTCACATTAATGATCCCCATGATGAAGGTGCGGGTTCCCCACGGTAATGGTGTTTGGCGGTTTTCGTTCATCTTTGCCTCACTCCGAACGCTGAAAATCTAAATTTTGAAACCAGATTAATCATTCACTGGGCGTCGCTTCGATCAAACGATGGGCTTCAGCCATCACTTCCACCCGGTCAATCGCACCGCCCAAACTGTAAAGGGTCAGCTCATAAGATAATTCTGCTCCCGATGGAAGGTTCTCATTGGCATCCCACCTGCGAACAGCGACCACATTACCATCAGCATCAAAAGCCGTTGCGATGACCCACAAGTATTCTGCCTCTGCTCCCACCTCTGATAAGCGCAAGTCTCCCGTCACATGGGCAGTTCTTAGATCTTCGCTGTATTCAACATTCTGGCTGATCATTGCCACGTCAATGTACCGGTCATCCTCTGGCATCACGGGCAAGAAAAAATCAATTTCTGCAGCCACCTCGTAGTTTTCTGAAACAGGTGGCTGAAAATAAGCAATTAATGGCAGCGACTGGCCAGGGGGCAGTAAATTAAGCGGCATGATAGCCACTTCCTGCCTTGCTTCACCGTCCGCTTCCAGGGTTACCACTGCTGAAAGATTCTCTACCGCCGTTTCTTCTTCATTTTCCACCAGGACAAAGCACCACAGCCCGCCCAGCGCATCCGGGTAGCAATCCGGTTGGATAATTTCGGGACCGTTTTGGGATGGTGTTGGTGTCGCTTCCAGCGTTTCACCTGGGGTTGGTTCAAGTGTCGGTGTGATGGGGATCAGGACTTGCATTCCGACCGACATTGCCCGCGGATTGATGCTGGGATTCGCGGTCATGACCTCAGCCGGGCTCAGGTCGTAACGCCAGGCGATGCTGTACATATCATCACCAAGCTGAACTTCATAATAAACCGGAGATGGGGTGGGCGTGATCGTCGGTGATGGCGTCGGGCTGTTATATCCAGTCGGCAAGGGCGTCGCGGTTGCTGTCCCTGAAGGATACGGCCTCAAGGTACCCTCATATGGCGGTGTTTGCGTCTGTGAGGTTGCCACGGGTTCCGGAGTGCAGGAGATCAGCAAGATTACTGCCAAAACCACTGCAAGGACGCCAAAGGTAGTGAATTTTCGCATGCCGGCATTATACCAGTGAAGAACAAACTCATCCAACCACCCAATTGGGGCAGGAATCCAGAAAAATACAGGTATAGTGATATTAATGTTGTGTCAGAAAAGCTCCCCCAAACTTGCCTTTGAGCCTGAGGCGGACTATAATCTTCTGAGAAATAGACTTGGAAAGTAATTATGCCCACATATACATATAAATGCGAGAATTGCGGTATTCGCTTCGATCAATATCAAAAATTCTCAGATGAACCGCTCGTTGAATGCCCGGAATGCGGTGAACCCACCTTACGCAAGGTTTTCCAACCGGTTGGCATTGTGTTTAAAGGCAAAGGTTTTTATGCAACAGATAACCGTTCGCCATCCGGTCAAACTTATAGCTCAGACAAAGATGACTCAAGCAAGAAAGAAACGGAAAGCAAGACTGAATCAAAATCAGAAAGCAAGCCGGCTGAGAATAAAAATAATGAGAAATAGCCTTTAATAAAATTTTTGGGAGGTTGTTCCTGGCGATGGAACAGCCTCTTTTCATTTAAGTTGAAAACGTCGCATTTTTCTTACACTTATTAATAATTCAGAACCCACCTCCCTTTGAGAGAGGGTAGAGTAAAAACAGCAATTAATTTCACATATTTTCAATTACTTTGCAAAAGCATGCTGTCTATCGCCGTTAATCGCGGGTTTAGGCTATAATTCTATCAAATCCAAAAGATCAAATGGTTCAACATTATGAAACAATTACTACAGAACATAAAATCAGGTGAAACACAGGTGGCTGATGTCCCAGTCCCCCAACCAACGAATGGTTCAGCGCTGGTCCGCACTGCTGCATCGCTTGTCTCTGCAGGAACTGAACGCATGGTGGTTGAATTTGCCAGACAGGGACTGATCGGCAAAGCCCAATCCCGACCTGACCTGGTCAGGCAGGTATTGAATAAAGCAAAGCGTGAAGGCTTTCTAAGTACTCTTGATGCCGCTAAAAACAGGCTCGACCAGCCCATGGCATTGGGCTATTCTTCCGCAGGAACGATCATCGAAGTCACGCCCGGGTTGAAAGGTTTCCGCGCAGGTGATCGGGTTGCTTGTGCAGGCGGCGGCCACGCAGTTCACGCTGAATTTGCTGCAGTACCCCAAAACTTAATGGCAAAGATCCCTGATAATGTTGACTTTGAATCTGCTGCTTTCACAACCATCGGTGCCATTGCCATGCAAGGCTTCCGGCTTGGGGAAGCTCAGGTTGGCGGTCGGGTTGCTGTGATTGGCTTAGGGCTGCTAGGCTTGCTCGCCACAGGTATCGCCGCTGCCGCGGGCTGCCAGGTGCTGGGTATTGATCTCGACCCTGAGCGGGTCAAATTAGCAAAAAAGATGGGTGCTGCTGTATCCGTCACGCGTGATCTGGCAGTTGAGGCAGCGGAAAGCTTTTCGCAGGGCAAGGGCGTCGATGTCGTCCTGATTTGCGCCGATACCCAATCCAATGATCCGGTGGAATTAGCCGGGGAGATCGCACGGGATCGCGCAAAAATCATTGCGGTTGGTGCCGTGGGGCTGTCCATTCCCCGCAAGATATACTATACGAAAGAATTAGACCTGATCATCTCACGTTCTTACGGCCCTGGGCGTTATGACCTGGATTATGAAGAGAATGGCCAGGACTATCCCATCGGCTACGTCCGCTGGACGGAAAACCGCAACATGACAGCCTTCCTGGATCTTGTTTCACAAAAAAGATTGGATGTCTCACCCCTTATCACCCACCATATTCCAATTGAAGAAGGAAAAAAAGCCTACATTTTAATCACC
The DNA here is from genome assembly GCA_016841445.1 of Anaerolineaceae bacterium. GTDB lineage: Bacteria > Chloroflexota > Anaerolineae > Anaerolineales > Anaerolineaceae > Brevifilum. The sequence continues at coordinate 26,454 of JAENZD010000004.1, read as the reverse complement.
GGCAAAGAGACTTATTTAGGTGTTCTCCTGACCTATGGGGATCAGCCCCTGCCAACTGAAAAACGGTTCCCTAACCTTGCGGCACCAACGGTGCGAGTAAAACCTGGAGACATTATGGCATTGGGTGTACTTGGTGCAGGAAACTACGCCCTTTCCACTTTCCTGCCGGTCGTCAAGAAAACCGGGATGGTCGCACCCGTTGGCATCATCTCTGCTTCCGGCGTCAGCGCACATCATGCTGCACAGAAATATGGTTTTGGATTTGCCGCCAGTGACCCAGATACCCTGTACAACGACCCGGCGATCAATATGCTGGCCATCCTCACACGGCACGATCTTCACACGGATCAGATCCTCAAAGCTTTTGAGCATGGTAAAAATGTTTATTGTGAAAAGCCCATGGCAATCAATATGGAACAACTCGATTCCATCACATCTGCCCTACAAAAAGAGGACCAGCCGCTGCTGATGCTGGGGTTCAATCGGCGGTTCGCACCGCTTGCCAAACATCTGAAAGCGTTTATTGACCGGCGGCAGGAACCGCTGTTTGCCCATTATCGGGTCAACGCGAATGTCTTGCCGGCTGATCACTGGTTATTAGACCCACAGGTTGGTGGCGGGCGCATCATTGGCGAAGGCTGTCATTTTATTGACTTCCTGACCTTCCTGGTAGGAGACAACCCCATAGAAGTGACTACCCAAGGATTGCCTGACCAGGGTAAATACAATGAAGATAATGTTGTAATGAATTTCAAATTTCCGGATGGTTCCCTGGGTGTGGTCAGCTATCTGGCAAACGGCGATAAATCTTTCCCCAAAGAACACCTTGAAGTTTTCACCGGCGGTCGGGTTGCAGTTTTGCATGATTGGCGCAAGCTTGAAATGTTCGAAAAAGGGAAACGTTCGGTCAAACGACACCGCTTCCAGCAGAACAAAGGCCATCAAGATGCATGGGGTGCTTTCCTGGATGCCGTCCAAGAAAAGAAAACACCGCCAATTCCCTATGAGCAGCTGATTGGTGTGACGCTAGCTAGCTTTTCCGCCCAGGAATCACTCCGCAGCGGGGAGAGCAAGCCAATATAGGTAAATGTAGAGCAGGAAATAGAGGATCAAGAGAGATGATTTCTTGCAGCCACCAACAAAGTATCAAACCGATTGGATGATATGAATTTCATCACCAAGTCGTTCAAAGCCATTCGGGATCTTGGCTGGCAGAAAATCTGGTTCTACGCGCTCTACCAGTTTGGGCTGCGGACGGGGCATTACCGGCGGAGCACACCCAGCCAAAGAGATCTACAACAATGCCCACCTAGCATTGACCCTTATCCATCCTTTCCTCAAATCCCATCCCGGCAAAAAGAACAGGTACTGAAAGAGGCAAACCTGGTTCTGGAAAATCAAATTCACCTGTTTGGTGGACCAACAGTAAAGCTCGATCTCTCGCTTGGCGCCTCCAGCCGTCATTGGAGCGAGCTTGAAAAGATACCCCCTGACCGGGATATTAAGCTCATCTGGGAACCTGCCCGGTTTGGCTGGGCTGTCACGTTGGCCAGGGCTTACGCCTTCAGCGGCGACCCTGTTTATGCACAATCTTTCTGGGATAAGACATTAAAATTCATCGCCATGCATCCGCCAAACCTGGGGCGCCAGTGGCAGTCCGGGCAGGAGGTTGCCATCCGCCTGATGGTCTGGATATTTTGCGACCGGGTCTTTGCGGGTGCACCGAGTTCGACGCCGGAAAACCACCAGCAGTTATGGGGTGCAATCGGGGAACATGCAAGCCGCATCCCGCCCACCCTGGTATATGCCCGTGCCCAGAATAATAACCACCTAATTTCAGAAGCATCGGGCTTATACACTGCCGGTTTGTACCTGCAAGATCACCCCGAAGCCGGAAAATGGCACGATCTGGGCTGGCGCTGGCTGAATTGGGCTTTTCAACACCAGATCAATGAATTTGGCACCTATGTTCAACACAGCGCCAACTATCACCGTGTGATGCTCCAATTAGCCCTATATGCAGATCATTTTCGACGCCTGTCAGGTGATACTGAGTGGCCTGCCATTACTAAAGATCACCTGGCTGCAGCCACCAAGTGGTTATGGGGGCTGACAGACCCGCAAACGGGTGCCGTTCCAAACTTAGGCGCAAATGATGGCGCTTATATTTTCCCCCTTTCATCAGAACCTTCCAGTGACTACCGTCCTGTGGTTGATGCGGCAGCTAAAGCTTTCCTGGAACAGGATATTTACAACAATCCTGAGCTTTCAGAAATTGCGGACTGGTTTTCCCTTGTTGCATCCGATGAACCCGCCGCTTCCACTCCACAAGCACCGGACATGCTGCGGGTAGAAACCCAGGGCGGACGAGCTTACATTCACACAGCTTATTTCAATGATCGACCTTCCCACGCGGACCAACTCCATGTTGACCTGTGGTGGGAGGGCGCCAATGTCGCCCAGGACCCCGGTACTTTTCAATATAATGGGCTGTCACCCTGGGATAACGCCCTGGCAGGAACTGCAGTTCACAACACCTTGCTGATTGATGGATATGACCAGATGCAGCGAGCAGGCCGCTTCTTGTGGCTCGATTGGGCACAAGCATCCGTCATTGCACATGAGATGGGAGAGAACAGGACCATTAAAAGTGTGACTGCCGAGCATGATGGTTACCAGAAATTGGGGATACGGCACCAACGCACTCTCCAAGCGATCGACCATGGATGGGCTATCAGCGACTTGCTTTTCCCTTGCAGAAGGTCAAGCCCGCGAGAACATGATGCAATGATCACATGGCAGCTGCCGGATTGGACCTGGTATTTGATGGCGGAAAACATCATCCAGGTTAAAGGTCCCAAAACCGGATTTCAGTTAACCATTGAAGGCCCTTGTGATATTGCACTTTTTAGGGCAGGCGAATGCATTCACGGGGACATGGATGACCAACCAACCTGGGGCTGGGTCTGTCCCACCTACACCATTAAACAGCCATCCTTAATGATCGTTGGCTCACAAACCGGTACGCTGCCAATACGATTTAAGTCAATCTGGCAGTTCAGGATTCCCCTCCCTGGGGAATAGTTAAAAAGCAGATAATTTAACAACAATTTAACCCACAGCTTACATCAATATTCTTTACCTCCAACACAGCTATTCTTAATCGAGTAAAATGTTAACAATATGCATATCTTGCTGATCCACCAGGCTTTTGCAGCCCTGGATGAACCCGGCGGCACTCGCCACCACGAACTGGCAAGGCACCTGGCAAAACAAGGTCATAAAGTCACAGTGATCGCCAGCCCTGTCAGCTACCTGACAGGCACCCCCAATAAGGCCAAAAACAGAAATCAAATTGATGAATTCGGGGTCAGGATCATCCGGAGTGCTACCTTGCCGGCGCTCCACCGTTCTTTCATCTGGCGCGTTTTTAGCTTCATCAGCTTCATGATCTCTTCATTCATCAACAGCCTGCGGGTTCGGAAGGTCGACCTGGTCTGGGGAACAACCCCGCCCATCTTCCAGGGTCCGACAGCCTGGCTGGTTGCCCGGTTGAAGGGTGTACCATTTTTACTGGAAGTCCGGGACCTGTGGCCGGCTTTTGCTATCGCAGTGGGTGTCCTGAAAAACCCGCTGCTGATCAAACTCTCTGAATGGTTGGAGCGGTTCCTTTACCGGCATGCCGACCAGGTTGTGGTGAACTCACCCGGGTTCATCCCCCATGTGACCGCCAGGGGCGCGGAAAATATTACGTTAATTCCAAATGGCGCAGACCCTGAGATGTTCAACCCCTCTGACCCAGGTGAAACATTCCGGAAAGAACATGAGCTGGGTGAGGCATTTATTGTGGTTTACGCCGGGGCGCATGGCCTTTCCAACGACCTGACAGTCGTTATCAATGCGGCAGAGAAGTTGAAAGAAGAAAACATTAAAATCATCCTGTTGGGTTCAGGCAAGGAAAAAGCTAACCTGCAGGCAGAAGCACAGCAGAAGGGCGTTGACAATGTGATTTTCTTGCCGCCCATCCCAAAATCCGAGATGCACCAGGCTTTAGCCGGGGCGGATGCGTGCCTAGCTATCCTTAAACCAATTGAAATGTACAAAACGACCTATCCCAATAAAGTTTTTGACTATATGGCGGCGGGAAGGGCGGTTATTCTGGCAATTGATGGTGTGATTAAGGAAGTTGTCGAAGTTGGCGGAGCGGGTGTGTTTGTGCCACCCGGTGATCCCCAGGCTTTGGCAAATGCCATCCTGGATCTCGCCAAAAAACCTAAGAAATGTCGTAAAATGGGAATGAGAGGAAGATTATTGATAGAAACACAGTTTTCTCGCCAGGAAATGGCAGATCAATTGACCGCTCTCCTGGAATCGATGAGGAGTGAAGATGTCTGAAAAAATACTAGTTGTTGACGATGAAATATCCCTTCAAGAAACCCTGGACTACAACTTAAGGAAGCAGGGGTACGAAGTGGAAACAACGGGCGACGGTTCCAAAGTTCTGGACCTGGCCCGAGAATGGAAGCCAGACCTGATCATCCTGGATGTCATGCTGCCGGGAATGGATGGCTTCGAGGTTTGCCGCATTCTGCGCCAGGAAATGGCCACACCTGTCCTTATGCTGACAGCCCGCGATGATGAAATTGACCGGGTAGTTGGCTTGGAGGTAGGTGCTGATGATTACATGGCCAAACCCTTCAGTATGCGAGAGTTGGTTGCCCGGGTAAAAGCGATGCTGCGAAGGGTACGTCTGACCCGTGATGAAGTGGTTAAATCTGAAATCGAGGCGGGAAAGCCTAAATCAGAAGTGATGACTTTCGATAATCTGCGGATTGATATCACACGTCGTGAAGTCACTGTTGATGAAGAAGTCGTTCCTTTCAAACCCAAAGAGTACGAGCTGCTCGTCTTTTTTGCTCAGCACCAGGGGCAGGTTTTATCACGAGAGTTCATTCTTGAACGCGTTTGGGGATGGGATTTCATTGGTGACAGCCGAACGGTTGATGTTCATGTGCGCTGGCTCCGTGAAAAAATTGAGCAGGATCCTGCCAACCCACACCGGATCATAACCGTGCGAGGTGCAGGATATCGTTTTGAAGGATAATTAATGCAGCGTCGTATCCGCTGGCGGATCGTTCTACCTTACCTGATTTTTCTGGTTGTGGTAGTGGTCATATTTTCAATTTTAACATTCAACCATCTGCGCCAGTTGGATGAAAATCGCTGGCAATCACAAATCATAGTGGCAGCGAAGCTGCTTGCATCAGAGATGAGCAATGATACAGAAGCGAATGGGGGCAACTTTTTCTTCACTGATTTAGCACAACAAAAATCCGATATCCTCGGGATGAACGTGGTTTATTTAAATCAAGATGGCGAAATCCTAGGGAGTTCGTCTGGGGGTGTGCAGCAGTTCTCTGATCAAGAAACGATCGAAGAACTTCTTGGTAATTTACAGCCAACAGGTCAAGCTTTTCTGTCCAATGATCAAGGCCTTACTGCTGTAGCTGCGATTCAGGGTTCAACCAACCAGAATTTAGGATATGTCCTCCTGAACGCACCTCAGGACATGTACCAATTAGACCTTACAAGGCTCGCTTGGCACGCTGCAGCCATCGTTCTCGTCAGTGGTTTCGGGATGTTCCTGTTAGCCGGGATCATTCAGGATACATCCATCATTCCGATTGAAAAATTAACCATTGCAGCACAACAAATGACGAAGGGGAATTTTGAAAACCTAGAATTTCCTGATACCCGGGATGAGTTAAGAGAACTAAACCAGGCACTACAAGCCATGGCCCACCAGCTTGGCATCCAAATTAATGCGCTGACCAGTGAGAGGGCAAAACTTTCAACGGTCCTTAACCAGATGGCTGATGGTGTCATGATTATTGATCCATCCGGTCGGGTGCAGCTTCTAAATCCCGCTGCAGAGCGAATCTTCCAAATGAGAGAGAAGAACGCACTCGGCAGATCGGTCGTAGAAGTTGTTCGATACCACCAATTGGTTGATTTATGGCGCGAAACAACCCGCGGTAAGCGGCAGAGTACCATGCTGGAAATTGGACCACAGCATCATTTCTTGCAGGTTGTAGGCATCCCCTTGAAAACAACCCTCTCAGGAAGCACACTGATCCTTTTCCAGGATCTCACCCAACTCCGCCGGTTGGAGACCGTTCGGCGGGATTTCATCAGCAACGTATCACATGAACTTCGCACACCTCTTGCAAGTCTCAAGGCATTGGCTGAAACCCTTCAGGAAGGGGCACTCGATGACCCTCCTGCTGCTATTCGCTTCCTTTTACGAATGGAAACGGAGATCGATAACCTGACTCAAATGGTCAACGAACTTCTTGAACTTTCCAGAATCGAATCCGGCAAAGTTCCCCTATCATTCCAGCGCATCCAGGCCTGCAGCTTGCTTAGGCCGGCCTATGAGCGGATGATCCTCCAGGCTGAGCGAGCGGGTTTGGAGATGATATTTGATTGCCCACCAGAGCTGCCCGTTGTTTTTGCTGACCCCAACCGAATCACCCAGGTCCTGATTAACCTGATACATAATGCCATAAAATTTACAGCACCTGGCGGGAAAATTACCCTATCGGCCTACCAGGAAGCTGATCGGATTATTTTTTTCGTAAGGGACACTGGAGTAGGGATTGCGAAAAAAGATATGGGGCGTATATTCGAGCGGTTTTACAAAGCAGACAGGGCACGTGCTGGTGGCGGCACGGGGTTGGGGTTATCTATCTCACGTCATATGGTAGAAGCACATGGTGGATTTATTTGGGTTGAAAGTGAACCTGATTTAGGCAGTACTTTTTATTTTGTTTTACCGGTGGCATAATGTTAACCTGATATTTACCCGTTTTTTTTGGATTGTTAAACGGGACACAACCATAAACACCTCACCACATGTTATATTAACTAAAGTGAGGATATCAGGATTAAACGATTTTAGACTAGTAAATAGACTTGAATAAAAAAGAAATGGAAACATATCATCCCCAAACCTTGACGGTATCTACCGAAGCCAAGGAAATCATCAAAACACCCATCCTGCCTAAAGTAAGTGTGGGAAACCTTCAAAATCAAGATCACCTATCTGATCTCCCAATAAAAATGGCTGCTATTGACCTTTCGGTATACTATGGCAGTTTCAAAGCTTTAAATAATATTTCCATTTCCATACCCAAAAACAAGATCACAGCCCTCATCGGTCCTTCTGGGTGTGGAAAATCAACGTTGCTTCGTTCTTTTAACCGGATGAACGATCTGATTGCAGGTTTCCGGGTCGAAGGCCAGGTTGTCATCAATGGAAAAAATATCTATGATCAGGATGTGGATGTGGTCGATATCCGCCAGCGGATTGGTATGGTTTTTCAACGCCCCAACCCATTCCCGATGAGCGTTTATGATAATGTGGCATACGGCCCCCGATTGTATGGCGTACGAAAAAAAGCCACCCTTGATGAGATCGTTGAACACAGTCTCCGGCAGGCATCCGTATGGGATGATGTGAAAGACAAACTGCATCAATCCGGGTTGGAACTCTCTGGCGGGCAGCAGCAGCGATTATGCATTGCTCGGTCCCTGGCTGTTGAACCCCGGGTGATCCTGATGGATGAACCCGCCTCAGCGCTTGACCCCATCTCAACCTTGAAAATTGAGGATTTGATGGAAACATTGAAAGAAGACTACACCATCGTCATCGTCACCCATAATATGCAGCAGGCAGCAAGGGTATCGGATTTCACTGCTTTCTTAATGATTGACGAAGACCGTTCAGGAACACTGGTGGAAATGGATTCCACGGATCAGATTTTTACCAATCCTCAAAACGAACGCACCGAAGAATACGTCACTGGTCGATTCGGCTAGAATAGACTAAAATTCCTTTAGACCATCAATTTTCGCAGGAGTTAACATGCCTCGTCAAACATTAGATCGTGAAATCCACCATTTACAGGATGAGGTCCTGCTGTTGGGCAGTATGGTTGAACAAGCAATGTTAAACGCCATTGATGCGCTCAAACGTCGTGATATCGCAGAAGCACATCGAGTTTATAATGAGGATGAACTGATCAATGAAAAACGCTATGCTATTGAAAACAGGGTCCTGATCGTATTTGCTACGCAACAGCCTATTGCCCATGATTTGCGATTGCTTGCCGCAATTCTGGAGGTGATTACGGAATTGGAACGAATGGGGGATTATGCCAAAGGAATTGCAAAAATTGTCAGGTTCATTCATGAAGATGTTTTCCCATTTCCAGCACACGAGATCAGCCGAATGGGTGATTTGGCCGTGAGCATGCTGCACCGCTCTCTGAGCGCCTTCATCAATGAAGATGTCAACATGGCCTACAGGATCCCGCAAGAGGACGACATGGTGGATGAGCTTTATAATCAGATCTACAGAAAAAATGTAGCGGCTATGATCGCTAACCCGGAAATCATCGACCATTCGAATTACATCATGTGGATCGTTCATAATATTGAACGGATGGCCGATCGGGTCACAAATATATGTGAGCGCACCATATTTATCACAACCGGAGAATTATTAGAAATAGACGCCTCGGATGATGAATGGGCTGATGAGGATGATGAATAATCATTCTTCAATGGCAATTATTAATTTTGATGATACCAGGGCTGCTCTCTAAAGGTTGCCCTTTTTTATTTTAAACTGACGCCCTGTGAACATCCGGTTCGAAATCTTGAGATGAAATAAAGTATAATTTCAGCAACTTATCTGAATCTCAGATTGAAAGGCATCTATGTTAAGAGAGAATACAACACCGGGAAAACTCATCATAGTTGAAGGTATTGACGGCAGCGGAAAATCAACCCAAATTGACCTGCTGTATAAATGGCTTCAAACACAGGGGCGATCTGTTTATTTCAGCGAATGGAACTCCTCTGCCCTTGTTAAAAGCACCACCAAACGTGCCAAGAAGCGTAAACTGTTTACACCGACTACCTTCAGTCTCATACAGTGCACAGATTTCGCAGACCGCTGGGAAAACCGCATCCTCCCGATGCTCAAGGCGGGTGTCATCGTTCTGGCTGACCGCTATGCTTTTACAGCATTCGGCAGAGATGTTGCCCGAGGTGTTGACCGGGATTGGGTCAGGAACCTTTACTCCTTTGCAATTCAGCCTGATGTTGCGCTTTATTTCAGGGTGCCGCTCGATATTGCCATTCAACGCATAACCAGCGCAAGAGCACAGCTCAAGTATTATGAGGCAGGTATGGACCTGAACCTCTCAGATAGTCACATTGAAAGTTTTAAGCTTTTTCAGGACCGTATTTTAACGGAATACGATAATATGGTCGGGGAATTTAACCTGACGGTGATTAACGGCAACCTGACTGTTCAGGCGCAGCAGCGCTTGGTACGCGAGATCATTAAGAATGAACTCAAAGGGTGGCAGGGGCTTCCAACACCCGCGACTGGCCCTCACCCCCAATTCATGACAGATATGAATACCGGGAAAGGAGTTAGTTGATGTCTGATCCAAAATTCTACGGCGCTGGTTTTCCTTATCGTCAGATTGACGATCTTCCTGGTAAGTTGATTGTTTTGGAGGGTTCTGATGGCGTGGGCCGGTCGACCCAAATCCAATTACTCCGCCGATGGTTGGAGGATGAAGGCTTTGCTGTCTCCGATACTGGCCTCCGCCGCTCAAAGATGACCCAAAAAGGTCTTGATAAAGCCAAACTGGGTCATACCCTTGGGCATATCACGATGAGCCTTTTCTATGCTGCTGATTTCGCAGATCGTTTGGAAAACCAGATCATCCCTGCCCTTCAAGCGGGATTCATCGTGCTCTCAGACCGCTATCTATACTCCACCATGGCTCGCGATATTGTTCGCGGGGCTGATCCTGAATGGGCTCGCCAGGTCTATGGTTTTGCATTGAAACCCGACCTTGTCATTTACCTGCGAGCCGAAGTAGCCGACCTGGTATCCCGCCTGATCCACGGTCGCGGTCTGAATTACTGGGAGGCTGGGATGGATATCCATCCCTCCTATGACCTATATGACAGTTTTGTTGATTATCAATCCGAACTGATTGTTTTGTTTGATCAATTTGCACAAGAGTACGGATTCAAGTCTGTTAATGCCGCACGCCCCATCATGGAAGTTTTTTCAGACCTTCAGGGACATATTCGCGATTTATTGGAGGACCAGCAGCCCATTTTAGAAGACGATTTCTAATTCTTTTTTCTTTATCTAAAATTTAATAACGGACCAAAAAACGGAGTAAGGGATCATGGGTAAAACAATCCAAAATGCTGTCTGTATTTTCGGCGCCGGGTTCATACTTGATCAACTTTACAACCTTCAAAAGGAATTCGATGGCACGTTGGATGGCACAGACATCGAATACGTTCACCGCATGCGGGTAGCGACACGGCGTTTGCGTAGTGGTTTTACCTGTTTTAAAGACTGCTTGCCCAAAAAGAAATCGAAACTCTGGCGTGATGAAATCCGGCGAATCACCCACGCCCTGGGGGATGCTCGAGACCTGGATATCCAGATTGACTGCTTAAATAAACTTTATGATGAATCCCTTGCGCCAAACTACAAACCTGGTTACCACCGGATCTTGCTGCGATTGAAACAGGGGCGTTCAAAAGCCCAGCGAAAAGTCACTAAAAAACTTAAAGAATTGAAAGATAACGAAATTCTTTCAGAGATGCTTTCCCGTTTTGAGAAACTCGCTTCCTATTCGGGGGATATGTACCTTTACGCACCGTCCCTGTATCAAAGAGCCTTCAATAATATCAATAAGAATCTTGATGAATTTCTCAGCTACCAGGAAGATATCCGAGATCCTGAAAAAATGGACAGACTCCACGCCATGCGTATTGCCGGGAAACAGCTTCGCTATACGATAGAAATTTTTTCTCCTATTTACGACAAAGCATTGCTGCCTTATGTCCAGATAATGAAAGAAGTACAGGACCTGTTGGGTACGATCCATGACGATGATATTTGGGTTAGCTGGTTGCCTAAATTCATAGAAGAAGAAAAAGCGCGGGTGGAGGAATATTTTGGCAATACCAGTGCACTCAATAAGCTTCTGCCCGGGATTAACCACCTGATCGAAAATCGCCAAAAAGATCGGGATGAAACCTACCAATCCTTTATTGCCACCTGGGATACGCTGCAAAGTGAAAACGCATGGGAATACCTCAAGGAGATCATCCATGCACCCATCAATGTCGATGCAGCAGTAGCGTACCTTGAGGTCAAAGAACAAGATGAGCCTGATGCCATCAATGAATACGATCGCGACGCATCCCTTGGGGAAGATCCCGCCTCTGAAGATGAATTGACTGGCACACCATCTGCTTAATCAAAACGAGCGGCTTTCTAACGCATGATAATCACCGTCCTTTCTGATATCCATGGGAACCTCCCTGCCCTAAAAGCCATCCTGCAGCATGCAGATGCCCAGGGGACAGACCAGATTCTTAACCTGGGGGATTCAACCGGCTACGGACCTGAACCCGATGGTGTCGTCCAACTGCTGAATGAGATAGATACAATTAACCTCCTCGGGGATTATGATAAAAAAGTACTCCGTAAAAAGCATCGTAAAACAGGATGGTCAAAGGTAAAAAATCCAGATAAAAGATTGATGTTCAATTGGACCTGTCATGCTCTCTCAAAACGATCGCGGAAACTACTGAAATCCTATCCAGAACAAAAGACCATTGAAGTTGGAAGCCTTAAAATCTTCATGACCCATACCAGCCCCGGCTCAAAGGGCGGATATCTGGGACCGGAAACATCGCAGGCTTCCCTGAAAAAAATCGCGGAAAAAATAGAAGCGGATGTCATCCTCTGCGGACATTCACACCGTTCCTTTGTTCGATGGGTGGATGATGTGTTATTCATCAACCCCGGCAGCGTTGGACGCCCTGATGATGGTGACCCAAGGGGTAGTTATGCTGTTTTAGAGATCCATGATGGGAAACCAGGTGCTGAATTATTCCGAATTCAGTATGACCTGATGGCTGCTGTCCAGGGAATTCGAAAGGCTGGGTTACCCGAAGTATTTGCACAAGTGCTCCAGCAGGGGGTAAATTATGATGATGTCATCACCAAATAGCCTGATTTGGGTGCCTAACGGCTCACATCTGGTAAAATTCATTGAAATAAAAAATCAACAATAAGGAACTTATGACCATCGATAGTGATAAAATTCGATCCGATTTTCCAATTTTAAAAACTGAGGTAAATGGCAAGCCTCTTGTGTACCTGGATAATGGGGCAACCACGCAAAAACCGCAGTCTGTCATCGACACGATTGTAGACTACTATACCCATTACAACAGCAACATTCATCGCGGCGCCCACCATCTATCAAATCTTGCCACGGAAGCCCACGAAGAAGCCCGTAAAACCGTGCAATCTTATATCAATGCAGCTAGTAACCGGGAAGTCATTTTCACCCGCGGCACCACGGAAGCGATCAACCTGGTGGCGTTCTCTTATGGTGAAGCATTCGTCAATCCCGGGGATGATGTGATTGTCACGGAAATGGATCACCACTCCAACTTTGTGCCCTGGCAGATGATCTGCGAGAGACGAGGTGCGAACTTCCGGACGATCCCCTTTGATAAAAATGGCAATCTCAGATTGGATGTCTTTGAAAAACTGCTCAGCGAGAAAACCCGCATCGTAGCATTTAATCACGTTTCAAATTCCCTGGGGACGATCAATCCGGCTAAAAGGATCATCAAGATGGCACATGATGCCGGCGCAGCCGTCCTGGTGGACGCAGCCCAATCGGTCCAGCATGTTGAGCATGATGTCCAGGATTTGGATGCAGATTTCTATGCCTTCTCCGGCCATAAGATCTACGGACCGACCGGCATCGGTGTTTTATACGGTAAGGAGTCCTGGCTGGACGCCATCCCACCTTACCAGGGTGGGGGCGAAATGATCGACCAGGTCAGCATTGAAAAGACCACCTATAACAAGCTGCCCTTCAAGTTTGAAGCCGGCACGCCCAATATCGTCGGCCCCATCGGGCTAGCGGCGGCAATCGACTATCTCAACACGATGCCGTTTGAAGAGATCCGAGCGTACGAAGATGACTTGCTTGAATACGGCCGCGAGCAATTACTGGAAATTGAGGGTCTCACGATCTATGGCAATGCAGATCAGCGAACGAGCATCCTTGCCTTCAATATTGAGGGGATCCACCACTACGACCTTGGCACACTGCTGGATACACAGGGCGTAGCTGTTCGTACAGGCCACCACTGTACCCAGCCCATCATGACCGCGCTGGGCATCAGCGGCACGGTTCGCGCTTCTTTGGCGCTTTATAATAATAAAGAAGATATTGACGCCCTTGTTTCAGGGATCCAAAAAGTCAGAAAGATGTTAGGGGAGTGAGCAATGGCATCAATCCGTGAAAACCAGGCAGAAATCGTTGAAGACTTTTCATTCCTTCCACAATGGGACGAGCGTTATTCTTATTTGATCGAACTCGGCCAAAAGATGGAGCCGCTCCCTGAAGCGTTTAAGGTCGAGGACAATATCGTTCGGGGATGCCAATCCACGGTGTGGCTCCACCGGGAATGCCGGGATGGACGCGTAATCCTGGAAGCCGACAGCGACTCCCTGATCGTCAAAGGGCTGGCAGCGTTATTGATGAAAGTCTTCTCCGGCCAGCCAGCCGAAGATGTGCTCAAGGCAGAGCTGACCTTCTTCGAAGAGACCGGGTTGGATAAGCACCTCTCTTCACAGCGCGCCAACGGTTTAATGGCGATGATCGAACAGATCAAAACCTTCGCAGTTAAATGCGCTGAAGAAAAGTAAATTCTCCATAATCACATAGCAGCCCAGAAAAGCCTTCCCCTGGGGGGAAGTTGGCACGCCGCCAGGCGTGACGGATGAGGGTCAAGAGATTTTCCCAAGTATTAGTTCACCGATGAAGGCTTTAATCATCTAAAACTAACAGCCCTCATCAGTCAGCTGCGCTGACAGCTTCTCCGAGGAGAAGCCTTTAAGAAAAACCTTTTCTGAAGCGCAGCGAAACACCTTTAGGTGCAGAAGTGGTACGACATGAGGGATGAAGGGCAGGGACGGCCCCAATGGAAGGGTTCCTTATAGGTCTATCTTCACACATTCCACCTCATATTTAGGAATGAGGCCTTCAGGCCGACCAATTCCATTCCATCTGAATATTATCGGGCTAAAGCCCTCATTCCAAATTGGAGGCGAACCAAATTTTGTCATATGCGCTTCGCGGCACATAATAACAAGAACTATAAAAACCATCAGGCGTAGTGGTCGACCTTCGCGTAAGCCCTCCAAAGGAGCAGTGTCGACCCATGTGTCAGCCCTCTGCAAAAACGTGTCGACCCCAACGAAACCTCGTCAACCCAATTTGTCATTATAATGGGCGAAGACGGAGCTTCGCACCTACACGTTCTGTCACTTTTTAAGGTGTGGCTTCAAGCAGACCAAACTATTATCATCTAAACATTATCGGGCAAAAGCCCTCATTCCAAATTGTAGGCGAACCAAATTTTGTCACGTGCGCTTCGCGGCACGTAATCTACAAGAATCCAATATCCTTAATCAAACCTTTACTCAAAACCAATTGCATTCGAACTCTGCCACGGTTAAAATTAAGCTGTTATGAATGATAAAACAAAGCAAATCCTATTAACCAATGATGACAGCATCCACTCCCCCGGCTTATGGGCAGCCGCCGAAGCCCTCGATTCCCTGGGCTACGTGCATGTCGTTGCCCCGCGAGATCAGCAATCCGGTGCTGGACGCTCCATGCCGATCCATTCCTCCGGTATCATCGAAAAAATGACGCTGCATGTCAACGGCAAAGACTGGCCGGTTTTTTCTGTTGATGGCTCACCCGGGCAGGCAGTGCTGCATGGCATTTATGATGTCATCCAGGCTAAACCCGATTTACTGGTCTCAGGGATCAATTACGGTGAAAATATTGGCTCAGGGATAACCCTTTCCGGCACGATCGGCGCCGCGCTTGAAGGCGCCAGCCTGGGTATTCCTGCATTAGCTGTTTCCATGCAAACCAAACGGGAACACCATCTTTCCCTTTCCACAGAAATCGACTTTAAAATAGCAGGCCTGGTCACACATCAAATCGCTCAAAAAATGCTAAGTATTTCTTTACCTGATGATGTAGACGTGATCAAGGTCGATATTCCCATGGGTGTTACCAATGAAACACCTTTGGAAATCACCAGCCAATCCCGCCAGCGCTATTACTTCCCGGTAACTTCAAAGCGCAAATCCCTTTCAGATCGCAGCCCGGTCAGTTATGAGATCCGCTTTGATCCTGACGAGCTCGAGATTGGATCCGATGTGTATGCTTTATTGGTAGAAAAGAAAATCTCCGTCACACCGATCAGCATTGATCTGACATCAAGGGTTGATTTCAGGGAACTTGATGCGCTCTTGGACGGGGATTAACACCAGGAATACCATAACTGCTTTAGCACAATCGACAGTGGGGAAATTTTAATCCAAACTTGCTGGATTTTTTATTTTCAATTTGTTTTTGTCAGGTTCATATTATAATTCTGCTATTGGATTCCAATTGCAGGAAGATGAGTATCCTAAAGGGTCATCACGCTGATGTTGGTGTGATATGCTCTAGAAGAACCAATAAATGATCGACTATTATCGAAGCACGATCCACAACAAGCTGAGGAGCAACCATGCCCAAGAATAAATTAATGCGATACCTGACATTCGGAACATTGTATTTCACCCAGGGCACCATCCAGGGGTTTTTCGCGGCCCTCAACGCGCTCTACCTTTTAGAAAACGGCTTGCAAATGACCGATGTCGGTGTTTTCGGTTTTATTGCCTTACTCCCCTTCATCCTGAAGATCGGCCTGGGAATTCTGAGCGATCGCGTTAACCTGTTTGGCATGGGCCACCGCAAGCCTTATATTTTTATCGGGCTAGCCGTCCAGTTGATCTGTCTTATAGGAGCACCTTTTATCAATCCAGGACTTCACTTCTGGTTATATGCTGCCCTTGCTTTTACACTCCAGCTTGGTATGGCGCTTTACGATACCTGCACCGACGGTCTTGCTTTAGATACGACCCCAGTCAAGGAGCAAGGGACGATCCAGAGCTTTATGGTAGGCGGCCGCGCAGTGGGGACGATCATCGCTGCATCTGCGGTTGGTTTCCTGGCAGAGAACGTGTCATGGCTTTCAGTATTCTGGGTCCTGGCTGCTCTCACCCTGCTTCCAATCCCATTCATGCTCTTCATTCGGGAGGGCATGCGGGAAGCTGAAAAACGCTTTGAGTGGGGTGCTTTTAAAGCATTCAATAAACAAACCTACCTGGCCGGTGCGCTGGGATTGATGATGTTCCTGGTGATATTAGGTGCTAACCAGCTCGTCAACCCGTTTCTCGAATCTCAGTTTGAAGAAATCAATTTATCCCACATCGGAATGATCACCTCGCTGTGGGGACTTGGCATAATAGCCGGGAGTTTTTTGGGCGGCATCCTTCTTAAGAAATTAGCTACAAAACGAGCCCTTTTTATCGGCCTTGCATTATTAGGCATTTCATTATTGACATTGGCTTTTCTGATTTCCCCCCAATTTGGCTTACCAATAGCTATTGTGATGGTTGTTCTCTTTGGGATCGCCTATGGGACTTATCAAACCCAGTATTTTGCTGTCGCAATGCGCTTCGTCGATCCCCGGATCGCCGCATCAATGTATGCCATCCTGATGGCCTTCACTAATATTGGCCAGGGCATCGGGATGTACCTGAGCGGTATGCTGGCAGACCGTTTAGATTTCAGCATGACGTTTGTCGTTCTATTTGGCGTCAACCTGCTGATCCTACCGATGATACAAATCGTTTTCAATCAAAAAATAAGGAAACCTAAAATTAGGACTGCTGAATTATAAATCGGGTTATAAGGGCAGTACCAGTTTGAAGATCACACCGGTAGAAGGATGATTTTCAACCGTCAATTTCCCGCCATGGGCTTCAGCCAGCTGTCTTGCAATAGCTAGCCCAAGCCCCGTCCCCCCGCTGGCTCGATCGCGTGCTTTATCAGCTCGAAAGAAACGTTCAAAAAGGTGGGGTAAGGCTTCTTCATTGATTTTCGGCCCGTTGTTGTGAAATGTAAAAACAGCTTGCTTCCCTTGCTGCTGTAGTGAGAGCTTGAGCCAACCTTCTTCGGGTGTATAGCGAAGGCCATTCTGCATCAAATTATCATAAATTTGCTGCAATCGCTCTTTGTCTGCGACAGCATACAGCGACTGATTCCCACAATCACCAATGATTTTTATCTTCTTCTGGTTAGCCTGGGGTTCAAAACGCTGGATGGTCTCCTGGCACAATTCTGTGAGATCCACCATTCTTTTATTAAGACCTAACTCACCTGCTTCTGCAAGGGCCAGCATACGCAGATCTTCTACCAGGTGGGTCAGCTGTTGGTTCTGATCAGCAATCAAAGTCAGGTTTTCCTGGTTTGTCGGCAAGATGCCATCCTGCATTGCTTCAAGATGCGCACGTTGAATGGCTAACGGGTTCCGCAGTTCGTGCGCAATATCCGCTGTCAGCGCCATCCTGCGGAATTCTGCATCCTGCAGCGAATGTGCCATTTGGTTAAAGTTTCCTCCTAATGCGCCTATCTCACCGCTGCCTTTGATTTTCACTCGCTGTGTAAGGTCTCCCTCAGACATCTTTTGAGCAGCCTGGCTTAATGCCCGGATAGGCCGGAGGATGAGCGTTGAAAGAACCAGGGCCAGGATAATGGCAATCCCGCCGGAGATCAGAGCAGCCAGCAGAGATGCTCGATTTACCCGCTCAATCAGCAGTTCCTCAAAATTATCTGGCAGTTCAGGCACACCCCCTTCAGGGATCAAATAACCAACGATCTCACCTGATTCTTCTAAGGAGATCGCGCTGCCCAATTGTTCTTCCAGTAATTGCGTACCAACTTCTGTACTATCTGAGCTGATCAACACATTACCATCCGCATCCGTCAGGATATGATCACCCCCTAACGCATTCGTTCCGAAGCGGGGACCTTGCCCACGTCCCTGGCTTTCACGGAACTCAGATTCAATTCCCTCCCAAGTTTGGTTTTCCGAGTAATAAGATACAAGGCTATCTGCAAGGTTTTCCAGTCCAACCTGGCCGCCGTGCCCCAGGAAAGTTTGTACTTCTTGTTCCGTGGTGTAACGTGCCACAACCCACACTGTCCCCAGAGCGATCAAGATCACCAAAACAAAAGAACCCAGCAGCCGCCAGCGCATACTCATGAAACATCCTTCTTGAACCGGTATCCAACACCAAACACAGTTTCAATATATTTAGGCTCTTTGCTATCATCGCCCAACTTTGCACGCAAATTCTTAATATGCGCATCAACACTGCGTTCATAGCCTTCATAAGCCACACCCTGAGATGCTTCAAGCAGTTGAAGCCTTGTCAACACACGACCCGGGGCTTCTGCCAAAGTAACAAGGATCAAAAACTCAGTAGGCGTTAATTCGAGGGATTCACCAGATTGAGCAGCGATGAATCCGTCCAAGTCAATCTGTAAATCTGCGATATTAATAACACTGGTTTTGCTTGTGTCCGGAGATTTTCCCGCTCGCCGTAGAACAGCTTTAACCCGGGCGACAACCTCACGCGGTGAGTAGGGCTTTGTGATGTAATCATCAGCCCCCAATTCGAGCCCAAGCAAACGGTCAACTTCTTCTACACGTGCTGTCACCATGATGATCGGCGTCTCATCCTTTTGGCGGATTTTCCGCGCGATATCAATCCCGTCCATGCCGGGCAGGTTCAGGTCCAGCAGCACCATATCCGGATGCTTTTTCTGCCAGAGATCCAATCCTTCATCACCTCGCTCGGATGTCCAAACTTCATAACCCGCACGTTCGAGGTAGGCTTTCAGAACAATTGAAAGTTCTTTTTCGTCTTCGATAATCAGTACTTTGCTCATGGGTTTATTATAGCCTGTAGCAGTAACTTAGGTGATTCCTTCACAATTTCTTCACACCTTCTGCATGCTTTCTCCCATCGCACTCAATACAATTGATGCAATGAAAATTAATTATTCGGAGAAAATTATGAAGAAAAACAAATCATCTTTAACACCCAAACTTAAAAAGAACTGGGGAATTGATGCTGCCCTTGCCATTGGTGCCTTTGTGGCAATTCTATCCAGTTTCTACTTCTTAGCCTTCCCTGATGGTGGATACCAGGGTGGGCGTAATCCCTATTATGATCTCAGAGTCCTTCTTAACAGGCAGGAATGGGATATTTTACATACCTGGTCGGGCATTCTCATGATCATTGCTGCCCTGGTTCATATCGTTATCCACTGGGATTGGATCACAGGCACCACTGGTCGTTCCTGGAAGGTGATCTTTGGGAAGCGAGAGGGTTTTGGTTCACGCCTAACCTACAACATCATCCTGGATGCGATCATTGGGATCAGCTTTTTGATCTGTGCCCTTTCTGGAGTCTATTTTATGTTCTTCGCTGAATCTGGTCCCTCAACACAAATTTTTATCTTCAGCAAGACCACCTGGGACCTGATCCACACCTGGAGCGGCGTGGTCATGACCATCACAGCCATCCTCCATTTTGCCTTGCATTGGAAATGGATCACCATCATTACAAAAAAGATCTTCAAGCGTCAGCATAAAGAGGCACTCAGCCAGACGGTCACGGAAAATACGCAGAGAGCTTGAGATTCTCACAATTTACATAGATGATTTTAGAAAACAACATTTAGAAATGAGGAAAAAAGTGATTAAGAAAATATTCGTAGGTGTATTACTCGCAGGTGTATTCGGCCTATTGGTCTTCGGTGCGGTCAACCGTACCCTCGCCAAAACCTCAGAAAATGTATACCAGACAACCGGTCAAAGCCTTGCTGCTGGAAACAATGTTGGAGATGGCAATGGGGCAGAACCGATCAGGGAAAACCGCAGCACCAACCTAAACCTCTCCGAAAATATTGGTCAAAGCGGTCAACGAGCAGTGACATCAGGGATTGGTCAGGGCGGACAGAATGAAGACGCACCAGGAGATGGTACCAGCACGGGTATCGCTGAGGTAGACGAATGGCTGACCATCACGGGAACGGTCGCATCCACTGATCCCGACTTATGGGTGGTGACGCTCACAGATGGGACCTCCCTCGAAATCGAAGGTCGCGCCCTCAACTACCTGGCCGAGCTCAATTTCACAGTCAGCCCGGAAGATAGCTTATCTCTGCAGGTCTTTTTAGAAGATCAAGAATACGAAATCGGTGAAATTGAAAACCTGACCACAGGTGAGGTCGCAACAATACGCGATGAAAGCGGCCGTCCCCTTTGGGCAGGTGGACGACAGGGCGGTCGATAGACCGAAATTGTATCGAATGGAAACTTTAAAGGGCTCTCTGAAAAACAAAGAGAGCCCTTTTTGATGCCAATCATTTAGTAGTTCCTGCTGTTTGCGCTTTTTCCGTTATTGATGTTACAATCATTGTGTTTATGCTTAAACTGAGATTAATTATTGATTTAATGGTAGGATGTTTCGTCTGTCCCCACACAATAATACAAGGGTCAAAACACAGAAATAACACTGAAATAACAATCCAAAAATCACAACCATTTATGACAAACAGTGTTGTACTTAAGGCATAACATCAAAAAAAGAGAGGTTTAAAGGTATGGAAAACACAGAAAAGTTACCACTTTGGCGAAAGCTCGTATATGGATCCGGAGACCTCGGTTTCAGTATGAATAATTCCATTATTACCGCCTTTTTCTCAGTATTTATGGTTACCGTGGTTGGCATGCCGCCAGGACTGGTAGCCATTATTTTTATCGTTGGGCGAAGTTGGGACTTCATCAATGATCCCATCATCGGCCACCTTTCAGACCGCACACGGACACGCTGGGGGCGCAGACGGCCGTTTCTTCTTTTTGGGGCGATTCCTTTTGGTTTATCATTCATCCTGCTGTGGTTGGGACCGAATTTCAACCAGACAGGTTTGATCATCTATTATTCATTGGCTTATATCGTCTATGAAGCGCTGGCAACAACCGTCTATATGCCCTATTTCGCACTCACCCCGGAATTAACCGAGGATTATGACGAGCGCACCAAACTGACCAGCTTCCGCATGATGTTCAATATTATCGGCAGCCTGACAGCTTATATCCTGCCCCTGTTAATCATCGGCAATGACTGGACACAAGCAACAAAACAGGGTGTATTGATCATGGCAATTGTCGCTGCAGGTATCGCTGCCACGCCTCTTTTTGCTGTTTTCTTCGGTACCAGAGAAAAGAAGGAATATCAACAAGAAAAACTTCCAAAGTTCTTTCCCTCTCTGAAGGCTGCTTTCAAAAACCGTCCATTTGTCTTTGGCGCAATGATGTATTTATTCACATGGATGACCATCATCGTCGTCGAATCAAATTTACAATTTTTCATCATTCATGTACTAAAAAGGCAGTCACAAAGCATGATCATCATGGTCAGCATCTTCGTCACAGCCATCTTTGCACTGCCAATTTGGAACTGGGTTTCAAAGCACTGGAACAAACGTTATGCTTATATCGGCGGTGTGGCATTTTGGGCTGTTGTCATGATGGTTTTGATCTTCATGACACCACAGACACCTTTCTGGTTGATCCTGATCCTTTGTATCATGGCTGGCATCGGCGTTAGCGCCGCTCAGGTCCTGCCCTGGTCGATCATCCCTGATGCGATTGAGTGGGAAGAATGGAAAACCGGGGAACGCCACGAAGGGATGCTCTACAGTCTGATCACCTTAATGGGGAAGGTTGGTATGGCGATTGCCCAGCCCGTTGGCTTATTGATATTACAATTCACTGGCTTTGTGGAAGGCCAGGGTGTGGTTCAGCCACCGAGCGCACTGACTGGTGTCCGCCTGGTCATGGGACCGTTACCAGCGCTGCTCCTGACATCCGGGATCATTATGGCTTTTCTATATCCCCTCAGCCGCAACGAACACCACAGAATTGTTGAAGAACTTCGACAGCGGCGTATTGAACGAAAACTCAAGCGAGCCGAAAATAAGCCGCTGCCCGGTGTGAGTGAGCCAGCTCAATAATAAGTGTATTGAGTTCAATGACCCTTCAAGAACCATTAATGGCTGTCACTTCTTGATAATATATTAAATCCTATCCCCTGGCTAAACTTGATACCCGCCAGGGGATTTCATTTAGTTCAAACCTTACCGGTTATTGATATCGAGGCATTATCAAACACAAATGAAAAAATTGTCCACCTTTACAAAGATCATCTATGGCTTTGGTGATATCGGGTTCAGTATGACCGGTACCATTTTAGCGGCTTATTTTCCCATCTTCTTAACGGATGTCATCGGGATTGCTCCCCGTATGGCTGCCCTGGCACTGCTGATCGGGAAAAATTGGGACTACATCAACGATCCCATCATGGGCTATATCTCAGACCGGACCCGTTCCCGCTGGGGCCGGCGACGCCCATTTCTTTTATTTGGTGCGTTACCTTACGGGTTGATGTTCGCATTCCTTTGGTGGAAACCACCCTTCGACTCCCATACCACCTTGATGATTTTTTACACCATCATGTACGTCTTATACGACGCAGCTGGGACATTTGTTGGCATGCCCTACTTCTCACTGACACCAGAACTGACCGAAGATTACGATGAACGCACAGAATTAACCGGCTACCGGATGTTCTTTTCAATCTTGGGTGGCTTGGTCTCATTTATCGTACCCATGATGATCATTGGGGAAATGATCCCAACAAACACAGACAATGTTTTTAAAATGGGTTTGATCTTTGGCGCGGCTGCGGCTGTGCCTTTATTCTTCGTGTTTTTAGGAACGCGTGAAAGACCGGTATTTGCCAAATTAGATCGCCCCCGCTTATGGGAATCGATCAAAGCCGCCGTAAAAAACCGGCCATTTGTATTCAGTGCTGTTATTTACCTGTTTACATGGACCAGCATGCACATCATAGAGGCTAACCTGCTGTATTATATTAAGTACGTCGTGCAGCGGGAAAACATGTCTGAAATCATCATGGCCACGATTTTCGTGACAGCAATCCTCTCACTTCCCCTTTGGGATTGGATCTCAAAGAAATTCAACAAACGCCTGGCTTATATTTATGGGATCTCATTCTGGGCGGTTGTCCAAATCCTCTTGATCACAGTCAGCGCCTCAACCTCGTTGGTTTACTTGCTTTTCCTGTGCTTCCTGGCGGGTATCGGCGTAGGTGCGGCGCATGTGCTGCCCTGGTCTATCATCCCTGACGCCATCGAAGTTGACGAATTGAATACAGGAGAACGTCATGAAGGAATGTTCTATAGTTTGGTCACCTTGTTCAGCAAAGTTACCAATGCTCTTGCGATCCCACTGACCCTGCTGATCCTTGATTTTAGCGGATACATCGCAAATGCTGATATTCAGCCCCAATCAACGCTGACCGGGATCCGCCTGATCGTAGGCCCGATCCCAGCGCTGCTGCTGGTAGGTGGTATCATCTTTGCAATTTTTTACCCGATCACCCGGGAAGAGCACCACAAAGTAGTTGACACCTTGGCATCCCGCCGTAAAAAGTTAGATTAAATGAATTTATCGGAGACCTCATGAGTCAGATACAAATCAATAAAGTCAGAAGCTTTTTTCAAAAACGGAAATTCGTAACATTCCCCTGGCAAATTTACAAGGGTGATCCGTTGTGGGTGCCGCCGTTGATCCCGGAACAGATGAAGCAGCTTAATCCCAATCAGGGTACATTTTATGCTCATGGTGAGGCAGAATTTTTCCTGGCCACTAAAGATGGGAAGATCGCAGGCAGGATCATGGCTGCTGTGGATCATTCATCAAATCAAAGCCGCGGTCTTAATGATGGTATGTTTGGTTTCTTTGAATCCATTGATAACCAGGAAGTTGCTGACAAGCTTTTTGATACCGCAATGCGCTGGTGCAAAGATCGAAACCTCAACCGCATCGTTGGGCCTTTTCACCAGGATTATGATTCTGCCTACGGTATTTTAATTGAAGGACGTGACCGCCCCCCCGCGATCAGCTGCGGCCATACACCGCCCTATTATGAAAAGCTGGTTGTAAATCATGGTTTCACACCTTACAGGCCGGATAATATCGCTTTTGCCATTGATATCACTGAGGACACACGCGAGATCCGCCTGATGCAAAAGCTGGCTGAAAAAGCAGCAGAACGTGGTACGGCTGTGGTCCGAGAAGCGCGCCTGGATGAATGGGAAAAGGAAGCTGACAGAGTTCATGTTTTATTGAACAAAGCGCTTGCCCACCTGGTGGATTTTGTTGGCTGGGACCGCCAGGCCCTTGATGATACCCTGGCTCCGTTTAAGAAATATGCAGATCCCTACCTCGTTTTATTTGCAGATGCCGGTGATCAGACAGTAGGTTTTTTCCCCGGCATCCCCAACCTCAATGAAATTCTGATCCATGTCAACGGTTTACGATATCCCTGGGACTATATCAAACTATTAAAACACCAACGTCTGCAGCCAAAGGGATTGGCAATAAAAAGCGTACTGGTTCTCCCGGAATATTGGGGAACAGGTGTAAGTCTGATGTTGTTTTCGGAGATGGCCAAACGGGCGCAAGAAAAAGGCTACACCTGGATTGATCTCTCCCTGACCTCTGAGGACAACCCCAAGACACCTATGCTTGCAGAAAGAATGGGCGGAAAACTCTACAAACGGTACAGGGTCTATCAATTAGCGCTATAGAAACTTAAACGGTAGAAAGAAGATAAATCCAAGGGGAATTTTTCTTTTAATCTCTTACACCTCAAGTTTTAAAGATCCTATAATAATTCTTGAAAATATTGAAATTATCCTGTAGAATTGAAAGTATAAAGATTAGGGCCGCTCAATATTAATTTTTCATTAGCCAAGTGTCAATGTTGGACCTATCAGGGAGCAAAAAATGAACATCATTAAAGTTTCAGCGAACTCCCGCACCGCCGCTGTAGCAGGGGCAATTGCAGGGGTCATGCGTGAAAACCGGCTTGCTGAAGTACAGTCAATCGGTGCAGGCGCAGTCAATCAAGCGGTCAAAGCTATCATCCTTGCTAAGGGATATCTTATCAATGATGGAATTGATATTGTCTGTGTGCCGGAATTTGTCGATGTGGATATCGACGGCAAGGTTCGCACAGCTATCAGGATAACTGTCCGGTGTGAAGGGGAAGCATTATCTGAACCTGAGGAAGCACCTGAAGAGGAAAAAGCTCAGGAATTCTAGATCATAAAACTTAATAACTCGTAAGCGTTAAACATACAGCTCATTAGCCGCGAGTTTAATTGCTTTCCAATTCCCCATAAAATCAAATATTAAACCTGACTACAGCCTTTCCTGTCAGGATATCCTTAACTTTATCGACGATCAACTTCAAATGCTGGGGCTTTGCAACATAGTCCATATCGTCACAGGGTACGGTTAGCACAGGGCACAGATCAAAATCTTCCACCCAGTTTTCATACAACTCATTTAATTCCGTCAAATAATTGGGGCTGATCGTTCTTTCATACGAGCGATCACGTTTAGCTATCCGGTTGAGTAAGGTAGGTACAGATGCCCTTAAATAGATCACCAAATCCGGGGGTGGCAGGAATTCCACCAACACGTGATAAAGTTCCCGGTAGGTTTCATAATCTCGGTCGTTGATGGCGCTCTGTAAATAAAGGTTATGTGCAAAAATTTCTGCGTCTTCGTAAACACTGCGGTCCTGTACCACTGAACCCTCAACATCCAGCAGCTTACGATGGATCCTCAATCGGCGCATGAGAAAATAGATCTGGGAATGGAATCCCCAGGCAGGCATATCTTCGTAAAAATCAGCCAAATAAGGATTTTCTGATACCGGCTCGTAAAAGGGTATCCATGAGAGGTTTTCACTTAACAAGGAAACCAGGGTTGATTTTCCCACACCTATGTTGCCTGCAACCGCAATAAATCGATCCATTTAGAAATTATCTCCTGCAGCTTGACCCTAATAGATGGTTGATCCTTTCCTTTCCTGTGGAGACACAGATCAACATCATCGCTCATTATCGCTTGATTGTAGTGGATGTTTGCCCATTTGAGAAGGTTCCTCGCCTTAAAATATATCAGGGAAATTGAGAGACAAGATGCTCTAAAATTATTGATCATCATTAAGCTGTCCTTTAACCAAATTCCTGGGTTCTTTCCACAGATTTATCCACAAACTATCCCCAACTCACAATAAAACAGTGGATGTTCTGTGGAATACAACTATTTTTCTGTGGATAATGATCTGAAACAGTTAACAGACTAGATCACCACAGGTCAGGTTACTTAAGTCAAGACCACCCGCATAGCGGGTGGCTTGACCTGACCCTATAAGGGTCTGTT
>JAENZD010000008.1 GCA_016841445.1 Anaerolineaceae bacterium | reverse complement strand
TGGTTTTCTGTTTCGGGCGTTCCGCCCTCAACCCCCTAAAGGGTTAACAAAAAAGCTGTCCCATCTTTCACGGGACAGCTTAGGTTATTTTTTTACTTACAGGTATTTATATTGCTGTGTTCTGGTCTTTTTTCATCTTTTTCCGCAGGAATGTTTTTGTCAGTTCTGCTGCAACTGATGGTACCAGGACAAGCGGCAAAATCTCAGCCCATTGGGCTAACCCCAACGGTGCAGTATTGAAAATCGGCTGAAGGAATGGAACATAAATTACAGCAAAAATCAAAACCAGTGAACCGAGAACAGCCCAATTCATCAATTTGTTCTTGAATAAGCCAATTTTCAGAACCGGATAATATTCAGAACGAGCGGTAAACGCTCTGAAAAGTTCAGATATGCTCAAGGTCACAAATGCCATTGTTTCAGCAAATTCAATATGTCCATCTCCCGTAAATTGACCAATAGCAAAAGCACCTAATGTCACTGCTGTGATAGCAATTGTTTGGACCAATATGCCAATTTGCATATATTTATTGATGATGGGTTCATTTGTTGGGCGAGGAGGGCGATCCATGATATCCGGATCACCAGGTTCTGTCCCTAACGCTAAGGCAGGCGCGCCATCCGTCACCAGGTTCAGCCATAAGAGTTGGATAGCAGTTAATGGAATCGGCCAACCAAACAATGTCGCAAGGAAAATGACCATGATTTCTGCCGCATTACAGGACAGCAGGTAATAAACAAACTTACGGATATTGTTATAGATCACCCGTCCCTGCTCAACAGCCGAAACAATGCTCGCATAGTTGTCATCCGTCAGAACCATGTCAGCAGTTCCCTTTGCTACATCAGTTCCAGTAATCCCCATGGCAACCCCAATATCTGCTCGTTTGATAGCTGGCGCATCATTCACGCCATCACCTGTCATTGCAACGACCTCTTTGTTAGCCCTTAATGCATCCACAATGCGCATCTTATGTTCAGGATTAACGCGTGCATAAACGTCCGTTACCATTACATTCTCAATCATCTCTTCATCGGAAAGGTTGCTCAGTTCAGCACCCGTGATGACTTTATGACCAGGTTGGATCAGCCCAATTTCTTCTGCAATGGCACGGGCTGTATTGGGATAATCCCCGGTAATCATAATTGTTCGAATGCCAGCATTCTTTGCGGTCGTAAGCGCTTCCTTCACCTCTGTACGAGCCGGGTCAATCATGCCGATCAAACCTACGAAGGTCAGATCTTTTTCAAGTGAATCGCTGTTAATTTCATCTGGCAGAACCGGCACCATGCGATAGGCAACACCCAACACCCGCAAGGCATCTCCCGTCATCGCATCATTTGCTGCCAGAACATCCTTGCGGCGTTCTTCAGTCATCTTCTGATCCCCGTTATGAAGTGTTTGAATATGAGAACACAAATCAAGCACCACATCAGGCGCGCCTTTAACAGCAATAATATGCCACTCTCGCTTGGAATCATCCCCGCTCAATGGAGAGATGTCCTGATCCTCGGGCTCTTCAACGGCATGCACTGTGACCATCCGCTTGCGAGCTGAATCAAAGGGGATCTCTTGCTTTCGTGGATAAGCCTGGTTCAATGCCTTAGCTGAAGATCCAGCTTTTAGCGCGGCCACCAGAATAGCGCCTTCTGTCGGATCTCCAATCATGCGGTAGGTTTCCTGCCCAGCTTGCTCCCCTGCATGTTCCAATTGGGCATCATTATTCAGCGTACCGATCCACAATGCTGTTTTTATCGCAGGAAAATCCGCTAAAGAAATAACCTCATCATCATTCGTAAACTCACCCACTGGCGTGTAACCGCTGCCTGTCACGTTCACGACCTCACCGTCTGCCCATATCCTGGTGACGGTCATCTCATTCTGCGTTAAAGTACCGGTTTTATCCGAGCAAATCACCGTTGCTGAACCTAATGTTTCAACAGAAGCTAGCTTTCGAATCAGTGCATGACGTTTAACCATTTCACGCATTCCCAAAGCAAGGCTGATGGTCACCACGGCCGGCAGCCCTTCGGGAACAGCAGCAATCGCCAATGAAACCGCAACCATGAAAAGCTCAGCAAAATGTTCCAGACCTTCTGGTCCAAATAATTGAGCTGTACCGGGCTGAAGAACAAACCGGACTGAGCCAATCACAAATACCAGCCCACAAACAGCCAGCGATCCCCAACCCAGGACCTTGCCTAAGCCATCCAAACGGCGCTGCAAAGGTGTTTGTTCAGTTTCAACCTGCTGCAGCATGGTGGCGATCATGCCAAGCTGCGTATTCATACCTGTGCTGACCACAACGCCCTTCCCGCGGCCATAATTTACGAGCGTACCCATAAATGCGGTATTATTTCGATCACCTAAGGGAACATCTCTTTCAAGACGAGTTTGAGCATTCTTTTCAACCGGGAGTGACTCACCCGTCAGCGAAGCCTCATCAATCCGCAAGTTGACCGCCTCCAGCAGGCGCACGTCCGCTGGGATAAAGTTGCCAGCTTCAAGATAAACAATATCACCAGGCACCAATTGCGCCGTTGGGATGGATACCCGCTTGCCATCCCTCAGAACAGAGGCTTCCGGTGCTGCAAGTTTCTTCAATGCCGCTAGGGCTGCCTCCGCACGGCTCTCCTGGATGATCCCCATAATTGCATTCAGAACCACAATCGCCATGATAGCAATAGCTTCTATCTCATCACCCAATAATGCAGAAATGATCGCTGCGCCTAACAGCATGTAAATTACGAAATTGTTGATCTGCGACCAGAGCATCTCCCAGAATGTCGTGGCAGGTGCCTCCTCAAGCTCATTCAGTCCATACTTCTCCTGGCGAGCCTTTACCTCACTGGTGCTCAAACCATTTTCTGTTTGGGTTTTCAGCTCATCCAATACATCCGTGCTGGACATGGTATGCCATGAAATCGAAACATCCTTCTTTTTGATGTCTTTTATTGCTGCTTTTTCATCACTCATAAGACCTGCTCCTAAATATAATCATTGAATAAATATCATATTTCTCTGCGATAAATGGACCCTGAGATAATCTAAGGTATCCAGGTCATGTTTTTAACGCAAATCCTGTTTATTATATCTGATTTTATCGTTATGTGAGATAAGTTAATGGGAAATCCCCATCCCCTGCTTGATCACGATGCTGCCAACGGGTGCGCCAATATCTCTGGTCATTGTTGCACATTTGACTTTTAAAAAGCAAATCAAGTGGAGTTCTCCCTGAATAAAAACGCCTTCGTGGATTGAGGGCTTTAGCCCGATTGAATTCGCAAATAATGATATCCTTCTATTAGAAATCCATCTAAAACATGAATAGTCATATGATATGAATACCGTTTCCCATCATCCCCCTCACCTTTTCATTGACCATAAGTGGTATTTCATCACAGCCCATATAAAAGGCTCAGAACCCGTATTAAAGCCGAATAAATTTAAAGTTTTCTTGGAGTCAAAGACAAAAGAATTAGCTTTATCCTTCAAGTTAACCATTTGGGCTTATGTAATTCTTGATAACCATTACCATCTGTTACTAAAATTTGATCAGGCAAAATTAATCCCTGTATTTATTAATCGCCTACATGGTGCAACTTCACACTACATAAATAAAACAGAACAAAGGCCAGGGAGAACCATCTGGCATAATTACTGGGATCGAATTATTCGTAACGAAACTGATTTCTGGACAAAATTCAATTATATACATTACAATCCCGTAAAACATGGGTATGTTTCGAGTCCAGAAGAATGGAGTTATTCTACCTATAACCAGTATTTATCAACCCAGGGGGCAGAATGGATTTCAGATTGTTGGGAATCATATCCAGTGATTGAATTTGAATTTGAAAATTAGGAGTTGTTTAGAAAAAAATAGGTCTCTGTATTATTTACCTTCTAGCGGAAAAAGCATTCGGCCTAAAGGCCTCAATCCAAAATTTATTAATTGGAGCTTTTCTTAATTGGTATATATACCAGGAATGAGGGCTTTAGCCCGATCCTCTTCACAATAAGAGAGCAGTGTATAGAAAAGAAACTTACGGACTGAAGACCTCACGCCAAAATATGGTGAGGGGAGTTATTCTTCCGGACCTATCCTTGTATCAGCAGGTAGAACAGTGCGTTTTGGGATAACTACGATTCCGTCTTTCACTGTGTAGGTATCGGTCTGCAGCTCTGTTCCTCTTGGGAACGGCTTGATGGTAACATTCCGTCCCATATGAACGTTCTTATCAATGATCGCCCCTTCAATATCGCAATTTTCGCCAATACCAATCGGGAAGGTACCGGATTCATTATAGTAATCTGCGCCCATCATGACCGTATCTTTAATTTTTACACCACTTTTAATGATACTGCGCAGCCCGATCACAGAATGTTCAATGGTCGCCTGGCTGATCCGGCATCCTTCTGCAATTAACGCATGATGCAATTGGCAATCAGTCAACCTCGACCCCGGTAAAAATCGGGCGTGGGTATAAATTCGTTTATCCGGGTTGTAAATATCAAAACTGGGTTCAGGCAAGGTTAAGTCTAAATTGGTCTCATAAAATGACCGGATTGTTCCAATATCCCGCCAATAGCCTGAAAATTCATAACCAAACACTTTTGCGCCATTTTTTACACAATACGGAATGATATCATAGCCGAAGTCATCAAAATCCTGGCCGCCCGGTTTTAGCGATAGGGTTTCTGTCAGCGTGCTCAGGTTGAACAGATAAATACCCATTGACGCAAGGTATGGTTTCTCAGGATCATCCCTGGAGACAAAGGCATCCAATACGTCCGGATCTTTAGGCTTTTCTGCAAAGTCTACGATCTCACCTTTTGAACCTTGTTTCAACAACCCAAAGCGTGATGCACTTGCTCGATCGATAGGTTGAACAGCCACGGTGATATCAGCGTTATTTTCCCAATGGAATTGAGCCATTTTGGAATAATCCATGCGGTATAAGTGATCACCAGCCAAAATGAGAACATAATTCGATCGTGCTGAACTGATCTCAAACAACTGCTTTCGCACCGCATCAGCAGTACCCTGGTACCATTCCATCCGCTCCATGGTCTGTTCTGCCGCCCAAATGCGAACCCAACCGCTGTGGAAGGAATCAAAATTATAAGTACCGGTGATATGTTTGTGAAGGGAAACTGAGTTGAATTGGGTGAGTATGGCAATGCGATAAATATTCGAATTGATACAATTGCTGATCGGGATATCAATTAATCGATATTTCCCAGCAATTGGTACCGCAGGTTTCGAACGCATCAAGGTGAGAGGATATAAGCGCTTCCCCTGTCCGCCACCCAAAATAACAGCAAGCACATCATTCAAACTGGGCATCATAACTCCTTTAACCAAATAATGGTGAGGTTACTGGTAAGGCAATCAACTACCTCTATTTTAACCGAAAAATGAATTTACTGTAGAAATTACGCTTTTCCCCAGCGTTATCCTGCCTTATTTCGTACGTTCCCGGACAGTTTGTAAAATCTCATTGGCGGATTTGAGCGTGCCCTCGCTAACCGGTCCAAACATCTGGGCTAATTCGTTCAACCGATCATCATCCACAAGCGGGATCACCTCAGTTTGCGTTCGCCCATCCAGGGTCGCTTTGGTCACTTTGTAATGCTGATCTCCAAATGCAGCCAGCTGAGGTAGATGTGTAATACACATGACCTGGTGCTGGTGAGAAAGATTCCACAGTTTTTCACCCACGACCAACCCCACACGCCCCCCTATACCCTGGTCAATTTCATCAAATATGAGTGTGGGCACCTTATCTGCTTTGACCAAAATATTCTTAAGCGCCAGCATCAAACGAGAGGTTTCGCCGCCGGAAGCGATCTTCACCAGTGATTTCAACCCTTCACCGGGGTTAGTCTCCACCAGGAATTCCACCCGATCGTACCCTGTCCCATCAAAGGCAACGCGGTCCCCGTCACCCAGCGGCAAACCGTCATCTGCTGGACGGGTTTCCATCAGGACGCTAAAACGGGCATTCGCCATTTTCAGGTTGTCCAATTCAATCTCGACCATCTGGCTTAATTTTTGGGCTGACTCATGCCGCTGAGCACTTAATTTTCGACCTTGCTCAGCCAGTGTATTTAGCAGGTCGTTTTCCTCAATTTCCAAATCCGCAATGCGTTCTTCAGCATGGATGATCGTATCCAGTTCCTTACGAGCTTTTTCGCCAAAAGCTAAGATTTCTTCAATCGAACGGCCATACTTACGCTTAAGATTATTGATCAGATCAATCCGTTCTTCGATTCGGTTCAACAGGCGGGGATTGAACTCGATATTCTCGCTGTAGTCCCTTAACTCCATCGCTAAATCCTGTAAGGAAGTTAAAATGGATTCTGCCCGGTCATAAAAGGATTGGGTAGATAGATCGATGCGGGATAAACTCTGCAGCGCTTCCACCACTTCACCCATCATCTCACTGATGCCCGGAACTTCAGGAGAGCCCTCTTCAATCAACAGTAATGCGTTTTGGGCGTGTTTTGCCAGGCTCTCTGCATTAGCCAACCTTGTCCGCTCCTGCCGAAGTTCATCTTCCTGACCGGTTTCTAATTTTGCTGCGTCAATTTCCTGGATTTGGTAGTTCAGCATTTCTGTGCGCCTGGCCGCATCCTGTTCGCTCTGACGCAGCCCTTGAAGATCTTTGCGAACTGCCCTGAGTTGTTCGTAGGTTCCTTGATACTCTCTCATCAGATCTTCAACATCGGCAAAGCTATCCAGCAGCCCAAGATGGCTGCGGACATGAAGCAGCGAAAGATGTTCCGATTGCCCATGGATGTCAACCAGATAAGCGCCTATTTCCCGCTGCAGCCCCGCAGTGACAACGCGTCCGTTGATCCGGGCTGTATTCCGGCCTTCCAAACGGATTTCCCGGGAAAGCGTTACAAATTCAGGATCATCCAGCAGCTCCTGCGATGCCAGCAGCGCATGTACCGGTTCCTGAATCTCAGGTGAAATCCGAAAAATGGCTTCAATTTGTGCCCTGTCCTCACCTGTCCGGATGCTGGTCGTTTCTGCTCTTCCCCCCAGTACGGCTTCCAAAGCATCCATGATGATCGATTTGCCAGCACCCGTCTCACCGGTAAAGATCACCAGGCCATCCGCGAAGCTTAAACGAAGCTTTTGGATGATGGCAAAGTTTTCAATGTGCATCTCAAATAACATAGGACAACCTCAGCGCCGGCTGCCTGAGAGCCGGTAATAGGCAGATGGTACGGCCATTACAAGGTAAAGGACCTGGTAGCCGATCGGAATTAAACCCCTCAACTGAAAGACGCCTGCCCCCAAGCCAAAGATCAAGTTGATCACCGACATCAATATCATCGGTACGCCACCCAGGATAATCGCAAGAGATATCAACCTGAATAATTTGCGGCTCCGCCGTTTTTTGATGACCGCCCGTACGGCTTCGGCAATCCCAACCCCTGCTGCGGGTGCCAGTAAGAAGGTAAAAAAACCGATCCACCTGGCTAACAGGCTTCCAATAAATGAAAGGAAAGCCGCAACCAGGAACCCCCAAACGTAATCCAACGGCTTACTGGTATCAAATATCTTCTGCTGCTGGCGTACGCAATCCGGGCAGCGATAGCCCGTTGGCGTTAGGACTGCTTCCTCTGGCGTGATCGGCCGGCCGCATTTGTTACAGCGTAATGTCGGTTCATCATTGTTAAGGGTGTTTTGAGGGTCAGGTTGATTGGCCATTTGATTTTATACTGAATATTGGGTTGTGCTCCATATAGGAGGTCAGGTTCCGATAAAAATAGTAAGGATCTGAAAAGCGGACCATGAAAAGTGATTTTTTATGAGCGTTGATTTTAACACCATCGCCGCTCGAGAGATGGATAGGATCCTGCCCATCCACACTGACAACGGCTTCGTGAGCTGTTTTGACTCGGATAAAAACTGAAGCACCTTCGGATAGCACCACTGCCCGGTCAACGGATAAATGGGGGGCAACAGGCATCAGGAGGATATTGCGCAGCTCAGGCGGTAGGATCGGTCCGCCAGCCGCTAATGCGTACGCTGTTGAACCGGTCGGGGTTGCTGCAATCAGTCCGTCAGCGACATACGATGTGATATGCGCGCCATTGAGCAGCGCCTCCACTTCAATAGGCCGGACATATGAACCCCTTGCCACGACAACATCATTGATCGCGTCATGGAGGGGCCCTTCTACACCGTCCTTGATGCACTGCGCGCTAATCATCATGCGTTGTTCGTAACGATAATCGCCTGAAAATAGTTTGGGTAGCATTTCATGCCAGTTGTCTCTGGTTAACTCAGCAAGGAAACCAAAATGGCCGATATTCACACCAAGCAGTGGTATATCAGACGGGGCACAGAGATGACCGCTTCGGAGCATGGTACCGTCACCGCCAAAGCTCATTAAAAGATCGAATGATTTTACACGAACAGCCTCACGCAAGTTTTCATCATGAATAGACCCTGTTTCTGTATCCAGGCCTTCATTCCTGAGATATTGGCTGACTTCCTCAGCAACTTGCATGGCACCCGGAATATTTGGATGCGCTACCAATGCAACGTTTTTAGGCAGTTTGAAGGGATGATTCATATCGACATAATTATAGCCGCTTTTGAAGAGCATCCCAAATGGTCCAGGTCAGCCTTTTATTCCACCCAGACCCACTCAACCAGCTCTTCTGGTGAAAATCCATTTTCGATTTCAAGAACATTCAGGCTTGGGAACTGAATAACATACATAAAGTCTTCCGAATGAATAAAAAACGACTTAGAGTCCGGAGCCCAGATCGCGTTTTGAACCGGTGAATTAATGATTGTCTGAAGGGGACGATCGCTATCCGGTTGATACAGCCTTAATCCGGGCGCTTCACCATCAGCACCACTCCAGGCAAGCATCCAACTGCCATCCGGTGATTGGAGGACATAATCTTCCCCGGGTATTAAGGTATGTTCGCCTAGATCGCTGAAAGAAAGAACGCCCTGTGACCCTGAAACCCCAAAACGGCCGCTCTGATCCCAATAAAGGTTTTCCCAGTCTCCAGCTTGCGCCAGCAGGTAAACCTGGCTTTCAGGCTGTACCATGTAGACACCTGCCGCCAGACCCTGGAGGGAAGCAAAAATATTGTCAATCGTAAAAGCCAGTACTTTCGATTCAGGATCAAAAGCTGCCTGGTTGAAATAGCCATCAAAAATGATCGCTGTCTCAAAAGTCTCCAGGTTCGCTTGCTTAATCGTTTGGAAACCCCGGGATGTTTGGGAATAGGATATAAAACTTTGAGGGTTGACCCAGCCAACAAAAACTTCTTTTTCGCTGCCAGTCATTGGTAAGTAAATGGAATTTTGGTTATCAAAACCAGGCACTTCTATACCAGAGACGTTTTCTGAACGCCATCCAATTTCCTCATCAAAATCACCCAGTTCTTGTGTCACCAACCAGTTGCTGGCGGGTGACCAGAATGGGGATGTATTTTGAGTGTATAAACCGTTCAACCGCTCAACTCTGTTGTTCAGCGTATCAAAAAGGTATAAATCGCTGGATTCATTGTCCAACGCAGCATTGAACGCCAAAAACCTTCCACTGGGCGACCAGGCGATTCCCGGATCGAGCGTCACAGCTTTGAATGTTTCAAATGCACGATTGCTCCCCTCGTTCACAATCTCACGCTGCAGTGAAAGGGACATTAACGGTGAAATGGGCGTGGGGTTAGTTGAAGGCAGGTCAATCTGGTACAAAGCCAGCTCATCGAAATTCAGGGGTGAACCGGCTCGCAGAACCAGGCTATGTCCATCAGGAGAAAGTCCTCTCGTCAGGTCAGTTTTGTAAACAGGGGACGGCAAAGAGATCGATAAAATCGTGCGTGCATCGAGGTCATAAGCATGTATCCCGTCGCCCCCCGGTGCAAGGTAGACCAACCATGGTCCATCTGCTTCAATCTCCGGTGTTGGGGTAGTGGTAGACATGACCTCAGTCCGAGACGGGATTGGTGTCAGATCGATATCGAATTCAGGGGCAGCCTCCTGCGTTAATAGATACGCTTCATTGGTACCTGATCTCGATTCAGCAGTGGTTGTATTGATCCATGCAGCAGGTGTGGCTGAGGTCAGCCGGCAGGACAGGCTGACAATTGAAATGAAAAGAATGAAAAAAATGAACTTAACCCTTCTTGACATCATGCCGTTCCGGGTGATCACGCCTCGAGGATCTCAAGGCTGGACATTGAAGCAACCAGTGCTTTTAAACCTAAGCCTTCAAAATAAACTTCAACCGTCTCATCACCAAATTCAAGGCGGCTTTTCCTGACCAATCCTTCTCCATAAACGGGATGTTTCACCTTCATCTCCGGAAAAAAGCGTTGTTCCCGGGTTTTAGCCGGTTTTTCAGGTTTCCGCTGGCTTGGCGACCCATAGGTATTGTTCCATTGATAAGACGATAAATCATAATTCCCACGCTGCTCATAACCCAGGCTGATGTTCCCGCGATATAGATCTTCGGGAATATCCTCCAGAAATCGTGAGGGCAGCATCGTTTCATAACTCCCATATGGGCTCCGTCGTCTTCTTGCCCTGAGCAAGTACAACCTATCCTTGGCTCGGGTCAATCCCACATAAAATAAACGGCGTTCTTCTGCCATAGCTTCCGGGTCATCGCGTGAACGGCTGTGGGGGAGATAGAATTCATCCAATCCGATGATGAACACCTGGCTAAATTCCAAACCTTTAGCTGCATGAAGGGTCATCAGGGTTGGTGCATCCAATGTCTCAGGAATGGTATCCTGATCAGCAACCAGCGCCATCGCTTCCAGGAATTCTGCCAGCCCCAGTGCCTCATATTCCAGCAAGACCTGCCTTAATTCAAGTACATTAGCCCAACGATCCTGCTCTTCATCGCCCTGGTCTTTGATATAAGCCTCATAGCCAGTATCCAGTATCACCTGGTCAAACAAATCCGTCAGCGAGACCTGGCTCAGATTCTTACGCCAGCCGGATAACATCTGCCCAAAAGGAATCAATCTAACCGCAGAACGTCCCAGCCTTTCTTCAAATTCCGATCCTTCAGACCTGCTAATCGCCAGCAGTACCTCGCCGCTGCTCAGCCCCTTTTCTCGAGCAAGGACTTGTAAATTTTCCAATGTCACAGAACCAATGCCACGCGGTGGCAGGTTGATCACCCGGGCCAGGCTGACCTCATCCTGGGGGTTATAAATGGTTTTCAAGAAGGCAATCATATCTTTGACTTCCATCCGTCCATAGAAACGCTGCGCACCGACCAAGCGGTAACCCATATTAGCACGCCGAAATGCTTCCTCAAGCTGGCGAGATTGGGCATTGGTGCGGTACATGATCGCAAAATCCGTTTCATTGGCATAGCCCAACATAACCTCGCGAGAAATCGCATCCACAACGTAGCTTGCTTCTTCTTGATCGTCACCTGCTTCGTAAACAACGATCTCCTTACCAGCACCCCTGCTGGTGAAAAGTTCCTTCTCTGTCCGGTGTGGGTTCGCATCGATTACGGCCATGGCTGCATCTAAAATGGTTTGTGTTGACCTGTAGTTTTCCTCAAGCAAGATCTTTTGCAGATTCTTATAATCATGCTCAAACCGCTGCACATTATGATAGTCCGCGCCCCGCCAGCGGTAAATGGACTGGTCTTCATCTCCAACCACGAATATATTCTGGTGGTAAGATGCCAGGTGGTACAGCAGGGCATATTGCGCCCGGTTGGTGTCTTGAAATTCATCAACCAGGATGTGCCGGAATCGCTTCGCGTACTTGTTCCGGACTTCATGATTTTCTGCCAGCAAATTAGCTGCATAAAGCAGCATGTCATCAAAATCAACAGCGTTGCTATTAACCAGGTAGCTTTGATAGGCCTGGTAGATTTCCTTGATCGATTCATCCCGAAAGCTTAAAATCGGATAATCATCCGGGGTGATCAGGTCATTTTTAGCAGAACTGATCTTATCCAGCACACTATGTGGGCGGTAATCCTTGTTATTGATCTTTTTCTCTTTGATCACACGCCTGACCAACGACAACTGGTCATCCTGGTCATAGATCACATAATTATTGTTTATGGGGAGGTGGGCTGCTTCGCGCCTCAGGATGCGACCGCAGATGGCGTGAAATGTCCCCAACCATAAACCATCCATCTGACCCCCCAACAGGTCCGTCACCCGGGTTTCCATCTCCCGGGCGGCTTTATTCGTGAAAGTGACTGCCATGATCTGGTATGGGGGAATGCCCATTGCCGCGATCAAATATGCGATACGGTAAGTTAAAACACGAGTTTTGCCCGAACCCGGACCTGCTAAAACAAGAACAGGCCCAGTCGATGCTGCAACTGCTTTTTTCTGTTGCGGATTAAGTTCGCGCAGGATATCAGCCATAATGTCAAAGATTCTACCGTTCGTAAATTCTTGCGTCAACGCAAATAGAGAAAGGGCAAAGAGTAAAACGCCTTAAAGCTCTCATGGTTACATCATTATAAAAAGAAAAAATGATGAGCGGCTCGCCGCGTCCCTTCCCAATTAAACTTTACTCTAAAGCCATTGATTATCAACAAAACTATATGTTAAAGCGTATCGTCAGCACATCCCCGTTTTGCACAATATACTTCTTGCCTTCCAACCGCAGTTTGCCGTGATTGCGTCCTTCAGAAAATCCTCCCAATGCAATTAAATCCTCATAAGAAATAACTTCTGCCCTGATGAAACCCTTTTCCATATCCGAGTGGATCACACCGGCAGCTTCCTGGGCATTCGCGCCCTGGGATACTGTCCAGGCATGGACTTCTTTTTCGCCAGCCGTAAAGAAAGAGATCAATCCCAAGAGGTCATAAGAAAGCCGGATAAGCCGGTCCAAACTTGGTTCTTCAATATGATATTCCTCAAGGAATATCTCCGCCTCCTCAGGCGGGAGCTGAGCGATATCCATTTCCAGTTTTGCTGCCATGTTAATGACTTTCGTATTCGCAAAAGGCAGTTCGATTTCAACAGGCGGTTGATCCTCAGAGAGGTTCATCACGATTAACTGAGGCTTCCGGGTCAGCAACCCATAGCTCCCCAGCATCTTTTCTTCCTCTTCAGAAAATTGTTCATTACGCAAAGGAACCTCATCCATCAACAGGGAATGGATCCTCTCGAACAAGGCTGTTTCACGGTCAACCAGGGCTTTATCCCGTCCAACACCGCCCCTTTTCCGCTCATCAGACAGGCGGTCCAGCTTCCGTTCAACCAGGATCAGGTCATTCAGGAGTAACTCAGACTCCATCGCAGCCAGGTCACGCTTTGAATCCACCTGGCCTGAAGCGTGAGGGACGGTTGGGTTCTCAAAATGGCGAACAACATGAATAAAGCCATCCATCTTCGCAAGG
This sequence comes from Anaerolineaceae bacterium, assembly GCA_016841445.1. GTDB lineage: Bacteria > Chloroflexota > Anaerolineae > Anaerolineales > Anaerolineaceae > Brevifilum. Next base: position 27,809 of record JAENZD010000008.1, on the reverse strand, counting down.
GTATTCATCAATGGCCCGGATATTCCAGCCTCAGATGGTTTTCCCTCAAGGCCAGCTATGTCAGCATAAGTCACTTTTGCATGGACGACTTTTTTAGGTTCAAAGAGTTCCGTTAGTCGCTCAACCCGTTCATCCGGCACATCCACAACAGCCGTGTGAATTTCCACCCTGCCGCCGCTGATGCCTGTTGGGACATTACCCCTCGTCAACGCATTAAATACAGTGGTCTTCCCTGATTGCGGCAGTCCAATGATTCCCAGTTCCATAAGCTACTCCATCATAAAGATTTTTTATTATTTATTAGAACCTATTTCACACACCAATCATACCCGAGATTAGAATTAAATAAATCAGGACAACTTCGAAAAAATTGATGGGCTAAAATCTCAAAGTGATTTCTCTTTTGTGAGAGTTAGGGAATTAACTGTGGTGCATGTTTACCTACATGATGGGACAGGATATATTATTTTCTATATTATCTGGTTAACAAAGTAAATTTCAGTTCTTTACCATTTTCATTTACCCAGGAATCTGGTATCTTTGTGTGTGATAAATTATTGGATTTTCAGTTAGATCATACTGATGAGGAGTGAATAATCTAATTGTCTTCTCAAAAATCACCTATAGTCTATTTCCCAGATTGTTCTTTTCTCCTAAATCTGAGTTGATGAATTATTGATATGCAACTATCGAAGAAGAGAAAATCAAATCTTATTTCATTTATTCTCACTGCCATTGTTATATTTGCATTAATCAAGTACTTATATGAGAATCAAGGGATTTTTGAATCATTATCAAAAATCAATGTCAGTAGCCTTTTTCTTTTAGGAGTTTTGTACTTGGTCTATATTCTTACCTTAAGTTTTCTGAACCAACGAATTTTTAGAAAATTAGCTCCTAATATTAGTACTAAAAGCATCATCTTCCTTCAATTTGTCAACAATCTAGTTAATAAAATTCTCCCTAAAGGGGGTGTGGCATTTAGGGCAACTTATTTAAAAAAACACTACCAATTATCTTATTCTTTCTTCCTCGCATCGTTCGCGAGCTTAATGATCGTAACCTTTGCTTCACAGTCTTTAGTCAGCCTTTTTGCGATGCTAATTATCTTTTTAAAAACAGGCCTATATAACCTATTCATAATTTTAGCATTCGTTAGCATATTGGCTGGGTCAATAACTGTAATTATTATTAAGCCCAGACCATCGAAAAATCGCAATTGGTTATTTAACTATATCAACAAATTAATAGAGGGTTGGAAAACCATTGTCGGGAATACATCTGATTTATTAGTGTTTATCTTGATCAGTGTCGCTATTCTATTAATTGACTCATTAAATATGTATGTTATTTTTCGAACAATAAAAACACCGATTTCATATTCATCATCATTGGTTTTATCAAGCATTTCTCTTATTATGTCTTATATTAATATTACACCTGATGGTTTAGGTGTCAGAGAAGGTGTTTATTTATATATCTCGTCTTTGGTGGGTTTATCTGAAGAACAATTATTATTTGGTTCTTTAGTGCAGCGCACTGTCTCATTAGTAATGGCATGTCTCTTTGGGGGGTTGAGTTACATCTTTCTTACAAAGGCAAGAAGGAAGACTCTGGAAAACCAATCCTCTTAAATGAAAAATTAAACTGGGAGATTCCCTTTTTCTGATATTAGCAATTCGATGTATGATTTCTAATTTATCATATGTCTGTCTATCGACCATTTGCAAATAAATTCTATGTAGAAGAAACCAGTCATTTTCTTGTTTTACGTAATTGGTACAAGATCTTATCTTGATTAAGTCGAATACGATTCAACATGTCTGCAACTAAACCAATAAAAATAATAATTAACCCAAATACCCCAAAACCTAAACCGATAAATCCAAAAGCTTTATACGGTGTAAATTCACCTGTAATGAAATAATGAGTCAACATAAAAATAACAAAAATTGATGCGATAAGTAAATTTAATATGCCCACATTTCCAAAGAAATAAAGCGGCTTATAATCCAACAACGTTCTAAAAATTATCTTGCTTGTTTTGTATGCGTATTTTGGGATGTTTGGAGAAATCCGGGATTCTCTACCTATGAAATATTTGACATCAATTGGGATTTCCAGGATAGAATTGCCTTTAAATGCTAGATTTAGAATAACTTCGTGAGTATAAGAATATGTGCCAAATAAATTCAACTGATACAAAGCATCTACAGAATAGGCTCTAAAACCACAAGATACATCCTCAAATTTATTGTTTGTAACAAAGCTGACCAACTTAGAAACTTGTTTGTTTCCCCAATATTTTATCTTTGGCATATTCTTTGGTCTTTTATTGAAAAAGCGATTTCCTGTAACCATCTGTGCATCCCCATTCTGAATGGGAGAAATTAAATATGGAATCGTTTGGGGGTCAAACTGCCCATCAGCATCAATACTAACTAAAATTTCTGCATTATTTTCAATCGCATATGTTACAGCAGTTTGAAAAGCAACGCCTAATCCAAGGTTTTTATGATGAGATATGACAGTCACTCCTAATTCCTGTACTAATTCTGCTGTCCTATCATTACTGCCATCATCAACAACAAGCACTTCAATCTCGTTTACATTTTCCAATTCGTTAGGTAGTTTACTTATAACCTGCTGAATATTATCTTCTTCATTAAGGGCAGGCATATAAACGATTAATTTTTTCGATGTGTCCATTTAGATCCTTTGCGGATAATAAATTTTTACAACAACCTTCAGTCATACAGACTCACACTATCATAAACTATTTGGATTATTGTACTGAATAAACCATAAAATATATCTCAATAGCAATAAAGTAGAAACTATAAATAAAAATAATTGAATTCCCGATTCACATTATAATAAGCATAATTTTACCAAAAGGAAAGCGAATGATTTTCATTAAAGGAATATTATCACTTATTCAAATTCTGTTTTTACCAGGCGTCATTTTCCTAAAGTTTTTTCAACTTCCTAGGAGAGTTTTTCAGACAATTGGATATGTTTTTGGATTAAGTCTTATTTTTAATTTTTTCTGGATTTTACTCCTGACTAGTCTGAAAATTAATTATTCCATTCTCCACTATATTCTATTTATCACGGAAATCTGTTTAGTGTTTTGGCTTTATAAAGAAAAAATTCTTATTAGTATTGAAGAAGTCTTCACCCATACATACTCTTTCATCATCGAAGCACTATACAAATTAATGAATTTATTTGTCAAAAAAGAAGATGAGTTAGCATTCAGTAGAATTATCAAATCAATTCTTACAATAATATTTTTGATCTGGACAATCTCAAGTTTATTGTGGTTGAGTAGGGTATTTATCGACAATTTTGGCACTGTATTTAAGGAATGGGACGCAGTTGTGTCCTGGAATAGATGGGCAACCGAATGGTTTAATAATACAATTCCGTCACCGAATCGCTATCCTCAACTAATCCCTGCAAATTTCTCAATTACATACTCTTTTATGAGAAGCGCAGACATCCAGATCTTCGCGAAAAGTATAATGCCTCTTTTTACAATGATTACCTGGTTGCTCTTCTTGGACCTCGCATTTGAGTATGAGAATCCTGGTTTTTTCATAGGCATTGTCATCCTTCGCTATCTGACGAAAAAATTCCTCGGTGAATATATTGGAGAAGGATATGTTGATGTTGCGCTATTATTCTTTTCTTTTCTCACTATATATACATTATTGAAGGCTGAAAAATCGAAAAGCCAAACTATAAGGACCTCCTACGTTTACCTAGGCGCAATCTTTGCTGCAGGGACTTCCTTAACAAAGCAAAATGGATTACTAATATTTCTTATTTATCCATTACTCGCATTTTTAATTTTGACCAAGAAATCAGAACACACTTCGATTTGGGAGAGATTAAAGTTTTTAATCAAACCAATGCTTCTCGGTTTACTAATCCTTCTTCCATGGTACATACTCAATGAATCAAGAATATTGCTAGGGCGAAATTGGACAAACGTAGAATACCTAATCAGTGCAGACCGTCACAGCGGACGATCTTTTATTGAACGTGGGTTACGAGCAATTGAAATGCTTGGAATTTACAAATATTTATTTATTGTAGTTCTAATAACATTACCATTCATACAAAAGAAATTCCGACAGATTGCACTGATCACAATATTCCCTTATTCCCTGATTTGGATGTTTCTTTTTAGTATCTTTACAAGAAACCTTGCTATGGTTTTCCCATTTCTAGCTGTATTTGCAGGATTGGGCCTTTTTGGATTAATGAATTTCTCCCTGAAACTTCTTAAGAAAATTAAATTGCATCAAATTAAGGCTATCTTTTTCTTGGTTCCCATACTCGTCGCCATTTGGGCATTAAGCTTGCATTTTAAAAATGCAACCCTTGCTGAGATTCAAATAAAAGATCAAAAGAATGCTTTATTACCCAAATTAAATCATGAACTTTATAATTATTTCGATAGTGAGGGAAAATACGGGATGATTATGACTCAATATCCAATTGAATATTTGCCTTATCTTGAAAATTTTAAAATACTTGAACCTTTCTCAATTTATGAAGAATTTTATTTTAACTTCGTTGATCATCCAGAAGTTGAATATTTTCTGGTCTGGGATAAATACGCAAGCAATGAAGTAAAAGAAAAAATTAATTCCTTTGAGGAAGATGGTTTTATTGAATTGCGCTTTGAAGCTTATAACGCAAGCTTCTATGAAGTTCAAGATCGAGCATCAATTCTAAATGAATCACCCAATTAATGTCTAATCTATTTTTCAGTGTATTCGCTAGTGATGCAGAAAAGAGAGATTCTAGCTTGACCTAATGAATGCAATTGGTTAAAATACTTCTACTTGCCGAAGTGGCGGAATTGGCAGACGCGCACGACTCAAACTCGTGTGCCCTCGGGCATGTGGGTTCGATTCCCACCTTCGGCATTAAAAAGCTCATCAACCTTTGGTGAGCTTTTTCCGTTAAGTTTCTGGTATCGAAACGCGTAGATTAATGAAAATGGCGATTAAGATATAATTAAAATCTGATGACTGCCCCCACATTAACGATCCGTTTACTCGGTTCGATAGAATTACGCCATGGCGATGAACTCATCCAAATTAATCGCCGGATAGAGCGTTTCATTTTATATATTCTCGCTGTCGAACACAAACTTGTCAGCCGAACAACCCTGATCGATTTACTCTGGCCCCAGGCTGAGCAAATGGATCCCAGGGCTGCTTTACGAACAGCGCTTTCAAGGCTGCGAAAAAACCTGGTAGATCCAGACCTGATAGTGACAGAATTCGATACGGTCAGGTTAGATCTCAACCGCTGTTCGCTCGATGTAGCAAAATTTGAAGATTATTTTCACAGCCTGGATACAACCCTTTCCAGCTACCAAGAGAATCGAACACTGCCTGGCCAAATTGTGAACCAGGTTCAAAAAGCCCTCGAACTTTGGCGTGGGGATCGTATCATCCTGGGAGAGAACTTCTCAGCCTATCCTGAATTAGAATTTTGGCACCAAATCCATAATAACGAGCTCACTTACCAGCGAAAATTACTGATGCTGCGTCTGGCTGAGCATTACCAGAGCGCAGGCCAACTTGAGTTGGCACTGAAATATTTCTTTTTATTGGGGCAATTGGATGTTCTGAACGTTTCCAATCACCTGACGGTTCTTGAAATTTTAGCTCAACTTGGAAAGCATAATGATGTATTAACCTATTGCGATGATCTGGAGACGGTTTATGAAATGGAATTCAATGCCCCTCTTCCGACCGCTATCATCAGCAAGATCCAGGCTGCTGAATCTATCATCAAAGAAAACAAGGGACAAGGACATAATGAGTGGCACCTGCCGCTGACCATGCGTCTGCCAATGGTGGGGAGACAATTGGAATTAGAAAAGATGAGACACGCATTCTTCAGCGGCGGTATCGTCCTCATCCGAGGCGAGATGGGTACCGGAAAAACCCGGCTCGTACAAGAGCTTCTGCAAACCCTCGGGGCGAGAAACACCCTGTTTCTTACATCCGCCCGGGAAATGGAAGAGACTTTGCCCTTTTCTCCGATCATCCATGGCTTAAGGAAATCCATAACAAAAGATTTGTGGTTAGAACTGGACTGCATTTGGATGAACCAGCTCCAATTATTACTGCCAGAGCTATCCGCTAAGCCCCTTGATATTCATGAAACGAAAGCCGCCGATTTTCCAACCGGCAAGCAGCATCTACTGGATGCCCTTTACCATCTCTTTCGTTGTTTGTCTGAAAAAAAAGGAAAGCTGATCTTTTTCCTGGATGATGCACAGTGGGCTGATTCCCAAACGATTCAAACCATTTCATATCTCATCTCCCAGGGATTGTTTAATATTCAAGGCCTCCTTATCATTGCGCTGCGGCCTGAAGAATCCAACCAGGTTTTGGAATCAATGATAGATCGATTCTATCGTACGCATCCGATCCATTCTATCAATCTAACCGGATTAAATCCGGAAGACCTGAGACTCTTAGTTGAAAGTGCCATGCAAAAAAAGGTTTCAACAAATGTTATCGCTCAGATCTATCATGAATCCAATGGCAATCCATTTTTTGTCCTTGAACTAGTCAGAGATATCCTTGATAGGGACCAGGATATTGAGACTTTGGAATCAATGCCTTCTCTTCCTCTGCCAGAAAGCATCCGCGCCATCATCCGTGGAAGAATAAATAAATTTGATGAAACTGCCCGGCATATTTTACTGTGTGCAGCCATCCTTGGGCACAACTTTTCACCGGACTTATTGAAGGCTGTTTCGAATTTAGAAAAATTTGAAAATATAGATTATATTGAGCCGCTCGTTAAGTCCGGGTTCATAAGCCTGACTGACGAGGAAAACTCCCCCGAATTGACGTTTCAACTGACTCATGAAAAAATACGGGATGTCATTCTCGCGGAATCAACACCATCCAGCCTGCGTATCCTACATAAGCGCGCAGCAGACTACATGGTAGAGGCGAATCATCACCCTGAGCAAGCGGGGGTCATTGCAAATCATTACCTTGCCAGCGGAGATCGATTAAATGCCTTCCATTGGTTCATCAAAGCTGCCCAATACGCGTGGACCCTAGGGGCTAAGGATGATGTATTACACAATTACCTGAGCGCTGAGAAAATCTACAGAGATGCTTCAGAAGGATTCTTTTCGATTGATGACGTACTCTCACTCTATGAACCCTGGAGCAATTTCGCTCACCAATCCAACCAAACAGGATTACTGGAGCAAATAGGGCTCAAAATACAATTCTTAGGAGAACGGGAAAATAGCCCTCGATTGCTGGGTTATGCATACATTGCATTGGCAAACTCATGTCATTTACGTATGGAATTTGACACAGGCGGAAATCTGCTTGAAAAAGCTATCGATTACCTGCATCTTACGAATGATAGGAAAGCGCTGGCATCAGCTATTCTCCGAAAATGTTCATTTCAATGGTGGCAGCTTGATTTTGAGGGTTGTCGCCAGGGAGCAGAACTCGCTCTGGATGTCATTAATGAATCAGACTTCACTGAGGATTCACACAATAACCTCAAATTTTTAGCCAATAACGCTATTGCGGCGGTTCTTCATGCCACAGGTTTTGCAGAAAAAGCTCTACAGACAGCGAATAATGTCTACAAACAATTCTATCACCAGCTCAATACTTATGACCGCCTGAGGGCACTCAATGTGCTGGCATGCGCATATGAGTTAACCGGCGATTATTCTCTTTGTACAAAATTCATTGAAGAGGGCTTGGAAATTGCAAAAGCGATTGATAATACACTTACCGAAGTTGTTTTGCTGTCCACCCGTGCTAAAGCCCTGGTAAAACAGGGGTATTTAGATGAGGCTTATCAAGACGCATCAAGAGCACTCGCGATGGGTGAAAAGTTCGGATGGAACCACACCATTATCGATGCAAACCGGATCTTAGGCCAGATCTTCTTTACGCTGCAAAATAAATCCCAGGCACTTCAGCACTATCGGATTGCTCAAATTCGGGATGGGTTCCCCCCAAAATCCACAAATGGAATTGAAAACAGCATCCAATTGGCACGGGTACTGACAATGGAAAGGCAAATCCCAGAAGCCAGACGGATTATTGATAATGTAATGGCATTCACCAAAGAAAAGGGACTGCAGTCTTATCATATCCAGGCACTGATCGTCACAGCATTTTGTGACCTTTTTGAGGATAATTTCGAAGAATCCAATGAGAAATTTACATCCGCAAATAACCAAGCAGTTAAATTAGGTTTAAAATATGAACAGGTTTGGAGCTTAAAGGGTTTGGCAGAATTAGCAGTCAACCAGCACCAATACAATGAAGCAGAAAGGCTGCTGTTAGAAACACTCGAAGAAAGCGAAGAACATCATTTGGTCTGGCAGCATTTGAATGCATGGACGCATTACATTGAACTGATGAAGACGATCAACCAATCTGCTGTTTCTGATGACATTTGGTTAAAATTCAGATCGATGCTTAAGGAAGTAGATCGACACACACAATCCGAAGCCCTCAGGAATGATTTTGAGCTTGCCAGAAAACGGTGGGAAAAGGGCGTTACCATTCTTTAAACCGTGTCCACGTTTTGGTAACGGTGATATGTTACACTATTTTTGGTCGAAGTTATCATCAAACACGGGCAAGTGGCTGAGGGGACCACATGCAAAAGAACCGGCAATGCAAAGGGAGCGGAATGAGGCACTGTCGGTTCTTTTTGTGTTAACTTGTTTTCAAGTGGGCGACAGTAACACCTTCACCACCCTCGGTTCTGCTCCCGCTCTCGAACCGGTCAACATGCGGGTTATGCCCCAATGCATCTCGAACCGAATCTCTTAACCGCCCTGTCCCTTTTCCATGGATGATCCGAACAAAAGGCAGTCCTGCCAAATAAGCTCTTTCGAGGTAGCGGTCCAAAGTGTCCAGGCCTTCGTCAATCCGATGACCGCGGATATCAAGTTCCATACCGGGAGATTCAATCATGTCCGGCAGCGTGATCCCGCTTTTTTTTGATTTTTCCTTTTGCGCTTCCCCTTCAGGTTCCCCTTTCCTGACAACATCTGATAATCGAGCTCGAATCCTGAGCCTGCCAATTTGAACCTCAACCTCATCTTCCCCAATCGATGTCACAACGCCATCCTGGTCAATTGAGCGCAGGTGTACTTTTTCTCCCAACCGCAGTGGGCCTTTCGGTTTTCGGACGGGTTTCTCCGGTGTTTTCCTGACAACTGGCTCTGCAATTTCTTCTTCCAAAGCTTCAACCGTCTCTTCAACCTCATCAACAACCTCCAAAGGTTGGCGGGCTTTGGCTAGCTGGCGGCGCAAGCCTTCTAATTCTTCCCGAAATTTCTCCAGTTCTCTTTCACCTTCCTGTCGTGCTTGTTCCAGTGTAGCAAAACGTTCATCTTCAATCTGGTCCAACCTGTTAGCCAACGTATTACTCAACATTTCTGCTTCCCGTTGAGCATCTTCTGCCGCACCTCTTGCCTGTCGGGAGAGATCCCGCTGCCTGTGAATCTCATCCAGCAGATCCTCAGCACGCAGATCGGTCGGATTGATTTCTGCTTTTGCTGCTTCGATAATGGATTGGGGAAGTCCCAACCGTTCCGCTATCGCCAGGGCGTTGGAGCGTCCTGGCAGCCCGATCGTCAAGTGATAGGTGGGTTTCAATGTCTTGAGGTTAAATTCAACACTGGCATTTAACACACCCGGTGTCGTGTGTGCATACGCCTTGAGTTCAGGGTAATGGGTTGCGATCATACTGGTGATACTGCTGTCCAGCAAGTGGGTCATTACGGCGCGGGCTAAGGCTGATCCTTCCTGGGGATCTGTGCCGGCACCTAACTCATCCAAAAGGACCAAAGATTGGGGGTCAGCCTGCCGGAGGATCTCCACAATATTGTTAACATGTCCCGAGAAGGTCGAAAGGGATTGCTCGATTGACTGCTCATCCCCAATATCCGCAAAGATATTATCGAAAACGGACAGTGCCGATCCGGATTGAGCAGGAATCTGCAGCCCAGACTGCGCCATGAGCACCAGCAAACCAACCGTCTTAAGGGTGACTGTTTTACCGCCGGTGTTCGGACCGGTGATCACCAGGGCATACGTATCCTTATCCAAATCCACATCGATTGGGACCACCGTTTTTTGATCCAGCAGAGGGTGGCGAGCTTGATAAAGGCGAATGGTGCTACCAGGATGTTTTCCGGGAGTTTCCCTTATGCCCACCATCTCTGGTTCAACAGCATCCAGGTCTTCAGCATACCGGGCACACATCATCGCCAGATCCATTTCCGCCATAACCTCTACCATCAGGTTTAGCGGTGCAGCATGCAGCGCAATTCTGTGGCTCAATTCGGCCAAAATCCGCCGGACTTCATCACGTTCCTTCAGTTCCAATTCGCGGTAGCGGTTATTCCACTCCACCACAGCCAGGGGTTCAATGAACAATGTTGCCCCAGAAGCGGATTGGTCATGGATGACGGCTTTGATCTTCCCCTTAAATTCCGCCCTTAAAGGCAGTACATTCCTGCCATTGCGCTGTGTGATGATCGGCTCCTGCAGCATTTTTGCCGTGCTGGATTCGGAGATAAAGCGCTGCATGCGCGTCATCATCCGCTCGTAGGTGATTTTCATCTCCCTGCGGATTTCTGAAAGCTTTTCAGAAGCAGAATCCAAAACATCGCCACGGTCTGTAATCGTCTTGCTGATCTGGTCTACCAGCCCTAAGCCAACCGGCAGGTTAACAGAAAGCTCGTAAAGATGTGGCGCTTCTTCCGCAATGGATTCCAAAATACGTCGCACATTGCGAGAAACGATCAAGGAATTCTTTATAGCCAGTAGGTCCTGGGGCTCCAGGATGCCGTCCCGGCGCGCCAACCCAATGGATGGTCGGATATCCTGTGCATTAAAAAAGGAAATGTCTGCATCTACACTCAGGATGAATTTTGCTTCCCGTGTCGCTTTTTGACGGGTGAGTGCTTCATCCAGAACGGAGGTTGGCCGCAGTTGACGGGCCAAATCACCCGAAGCGCTGAAATGTGCATACTCGACCAAACGGGAGATGATCTTATGAAATTCAAGGGTTTCTAAAGCTTTTTCATTCATGCGAAAGTTAGTGTAACATGGAATAAGAAAATTGGCGCCGGACATTAGGATAATCGGATCCTGGTCCCTTGGGTAATACCCACAATTGACGAGGAAGAATTGACATGATTGATATCACCTGTAGTTTTTTGATTTCAAAATTGAAAATTAATAGATTCGCTGATTTCTATTGATACAAGGTTTACATTGCACCGGTACGCATGGATTTCCACCCCTTGCTGGTTAACCGTTTTCAGAGTTTCTGCGAATTCTGGGTCAATATCTGCATAGGGCGCAAAAGATAGGGCATCCTCCCGTTGAGCAATAAACACAACACTCACCCGGTCGCCGCTTTTTGCCAGGTCAGCCAGCTCCAGCAGGTGTTTTCGACCCCGAGATGTCGGTGCATCAGGGAATTTCCCCACGCCATTTTTAACGTATGTCACCGATTTCACCTCAGCCCAGCATACGTCCTTCCCGGATACTAGCCTGAAGTCCAAACGGCTTTTTCCAATCGCGACCTCATTTTTTACCTCATTGTATTGAAAAGCACTTAACTGTCTTAACCCAACCGCCTCGGCAAATATGCGGTTCGCATTAAGGGCATTAATGCAACAAAAGCCGCCGTCAATCAATTCAACCAGGACGATATCGTAGGCGGTTTTCCGCCCTGTAGACAAATCCGCTTGTGCCAGCCACACACTGCATCCGGGGACAAGCACACCGGTTAACCGTCCAGTGGTGGGGATGAACGCGTTCGCAAGCGTTCCATTTTCGAGTCGTAACCCAGCAGTAAACCGGTTCGTTCTTTTTACAAACCAGGCAGGTATCAGCTCAGGAAAGTTCATAATTGCTCACTTTCCTGCATCCTAGCTTCAAGGAATAAACGACATGGATATAAGTGTTCAGCCTATTCACCCTTTTGCCAGAGACCATTCTTTTCCAACTGCCAGTCACTTGAGGGATTAAAATCGAACGGCATTGTCGCCCATCCCGAATTGGCGCGGGTCATTAATTGTTCCCAGGGAGTTAAACCGCCAACAGCATCCGTACCTTCCACGCTGGCTGCACCCGCTGCAGAGGCAAGACGCAGTGCTGTTTCAGGAGAAGCAGAAATTAATAATCCTGTTAAAAATCCGGCGATGGCTGAATCTCCTGCGCCCGTTGTGCCTCCCACTGTCACATGGAAGGAGGGCGCCCACATTTCCCGGTTATACCATGTTTCATCCAAACCAAGGAGTCCCCTCCCTGTTTTTTGCCAGGCGCGCTCACCTGCTGTTCTGAGGAAAATTCCCCGGTGGCCAAGTTTTATCAATAGGACTTTCACCCCATAAGCAAGAACTTTATTGCTTAATTCATGCAGGTAATCAAAAGTGACCCAATCCAGAAACGGGCTATTCAAGTCATCACAATGATCCAGAAAGACCGCCCGATCCATCATAAAACTTAATTCAGCGGCATTGGGGGTAAAAATATCCACCCAGGGTAAGCTGTTGGCTAAAATTTCATTCCAATTCGCCTGACCCGCTTCACTGGTGGGATCTGGCAGGGAAACATCCAGGGAAGTCGTCAGTCCAGCCCTCCGAGCGCGGCGCATGATCGAGACCAGTTCAGCGCCATCACCCCGGTAGATGGAACGCATCAATGGGGGATAACCAAAATGGAACAAATCCGCATCCTGAAGCTTATTCCGGGGTAAATCGGAAGCGTAAAAAACATCATTTGCACCCTGGTAGTGGATGAATGATCTATCAAGACCTGGCGGGTTGATGATCAAAGTGTAGCTGGTCGCACCAGCGGGGTCAACGATCAAATCCTGGGCAAGTTTCGTATTCTGCGATTTAATCCATTCCTGGAGGGCAGATCCAAATAAATCGTCACCAATCTTCCCGATGATCTGAACAGGGACACCTAATTTATGTAAAGCCAGCCCAGTATTAATTGAAGCGCCCCCCGCACGTAAATCTAGCTTCTTCGCCTTCACCATCTTTCCGGGCTGGATTAAGGTCGAAAACTCCCCGGCTGAAATACCGGAAAGATCAGGGGTGATATCCAGGCAAATATGCCCAGCACTAACAACTCGCTTATCGATCATCTTGAAAACTCCGATAAATAGAATGAGATTAATCCTACCATAACTGAGGTTTTGAATGCGGATTCCCCCTGATAAAAAAAGAGCGTCTCATAAGAAACGCTGCTTTAGGGATAATTTTTGCTAACACCGAGGAGAAAATACGGAATGAATGTTTGGGTTAGGAGGGACTATCCCCGGGTACCTTGGAATGACTTCAATTTTATTCGTTATCATTTGAGCTAACCACATCCCCAGGTATCCGTTTCAATAACTCCCTGGGATGGTTTTTGATATCAATAGTCTTCCTACTTCTTCAGTGCTTTCTTGATCCGCGGATGAAGTTGAAATTGGGGAATCTTATCAACGCTATAAAAATAAAACGTCTGCAGGGCCTTGATCACCTCTTCCCGAGCGCGGTATATCTCATCCGTTTGGATGGATATCGGTCGACCCTGTACCAGGTCAAGCATCAATGTCTGCGTTTCTTTGAAAAAATCCTGGTCTCTGATTTCCCAATCATATTCGCCCTTCTGAACCTGGTAAGCCGCAAACGCCATAATAGTTTTGACATTATCAAGATCCCATCGATGATGAGCCATTTCCATCACCTTATAAACCCAATTCTCCAACTTATCTCCACCTTTTCCCGCTTTTTTCTTTTTTGCACCGCTAGTGACACTCCCCAGGATCAAAAAGAGGAATGTAGCACCTGCTGGGAGCCAGATCCAATGATGCGATAAAGGCAGGTCCATTTTCAGGAAAGTCAGCACTAATCCACCAACAACGCCGGTGAACATTACGACGAGCGCTAAAATATGCAGGACCATCAAAAATCCGGACTTATATTTCGTGATATAGGTTTGGATACCGTAAAACGCACCACCGGACAGCCCACCCAGGATCGGGGCGCCGATTTGCCAGAACAGTCTCAGACCGGTCCGATCGGCAGGTAAAAACAGGATCTCAGCAGCCAGCCAGGCCAGGAAAGCAACAAATCCAATTGAAAGAAATATAGAGCAGCCCAGGAATTGGTTTTCTTGATGCTGAGCCCATTTTTCGCCGGGATGGTTATGCTCCCAGACATCCCTCACCGTAGCATCCTTTACTTTTGCGCCAGACCTTTGATAGACCCAGATATGGGATGTGTCTCTCTGGAAACCACTGTCTTTTCCTGAAATCTTGCTTGCAATAAAAACAAATAATGGAATACCGATAAATCCCAGCCAATATAGTGTCCAGAATGTTGACATAGGCACTCTCCTGCCCTTCAGAATGATGGATAAAGAAATGACCGTACCCATCCATTTTATAAAGGAAAGGTCTTCATTGTCAACTTATTAATTTTATCAATATAAACTATTCGAGATTTTCAAGCATTATCAGCTGATCGATTGTATCAGTGGCCTATCAGCTCGCATTTTCTTTTATCTGTTTAGGCCGCCAGATCAACAGCAAGACCGCTGCCAAGATCGCCAGGCTGCCCCCAAAGAAAAACGGCGCAGACGGACCAAATCCTTGCCATCCGCCCACACCCTGCCACAAAAGGCCTGCAATCAGGGATGCGGGAAAATCAATGATCCCCAGTACGGCATTATAGGTACCGTAGGCTGTGCCTCGCAGTTCAACAGGCACCAGGTCAGCAACCATCGCTTTTGCCGTGCCGTAAGCCAGGCCGTAATAAACACCATAAGCAACATAAGCCGTCCAGATATGCCAGGGTTTCTGAGCCAACCCAAACCCCAGGTAGATCAAACCATATACCACCCAGCCCGCGATGATCACTTTTCGCCGCCCGACTTTATCTGATAAATTTCCGGCTGGGGCAGAAACCAGCGTATAAACCAGGTTAAACACCGCCACCATCACTAATATCCCCAGAACGGTCATGCCCCGTTCCTGAGCTCGCAGCACTAAAAACGCGTCTGAAGAGTTGCCCAAATCAAAGATGCCCACGATCAATAAAAAGGTCAGGAAGGGTTTCCCCAACCCCTTAAATGTGATTTTAGGGGCTTTGGTCTTCTCCCCCAATTTGATATCTCTTGCGCCAATCGCCAGGCTGAGGACCGCCAGAAATGCCGGGACGAGGCTGATCAATACAATCGTTCTGAATGTTTTTTCACCAAGCTCCTGGTTGTTAGATTGCACCAGCCACACAGCCAGGGCAGCGATCAAAATCCCGAGAACTGCACCGCCGGTATCAGCGGCCCTGTGGAAGCCAAAAGCCAGCCCCCGCTGTGAAGGCTTGATGGAATCCGCTACAAGGGCATCCCTGGGCGCTGTGCGGACGCCTTTCCCAAGCCGATCTGCCCAACGAACCCCTGCGATCATCCCCCAGCTGTTAGCAATATAGAAAAAGGGCTTGGAAAGTGCTGACAAACCGTAACCGATCACCGCGATCCATTTCCGACCCCGCAGCTTATCAGAAAGCCAACCCGAAAAAACCTTAAGTAAACTGGCCGTTGCTTCTGCGATACCCTCTATCACGCCAATGATCGCTGTTTGAACCCCCAGCACATTTGCCAAAAACAAAGGGAGGATATTAAACACCATTTCACTGGATGTATCCATGAAGAAGCTGGTAAAACTGACAGCCCAAACATTCCGTGGCAATTCCTTGATTTTCTGAACAAAAGATTTTGATGCCAAACTAACCTCCTTTATGTATTGCGTTAAACCTCAGTCGACAAGGATCAACCGGGGTTCAAAGAAAAAAATCCACCCGAACACAGCTAAAACAACTGCAAGGACAATATAGAGGATACCCATTGTGTGCTGCTTGAATATAAAGGGTTTTTTAAGTCGCCGTAATTCTGGCATCGCTTCACGAGCCAAACCAAATCCATTTTTTGAATCAGCACGGAGGATCACTTCACCCAGACTTTCAGTAATCCAAATTTCCCTTTCGGTATCCTGATCTTCAATGGTCAGGATTATTGCCCTTGATGGTGTTCCCAAAATACTCTTTTTCTCACCTGCATGTAAACGAGACACAATTTGCTTCGCTTCGAAGTTTTGCTTCATAATTTCCATAATTTCCGATCCGGTCAATCCAAAGATCAGAAAACCTCGGAACACCAGGATCGAACCAATCAACATGGCGATATCAACAACAACCACCAACCAAAATTGCCAATCAGCAGCGAGTGAATAATTATTGCCTAAATTAGTCTCGATCAAAGCCAACAGGTTTGCCAGCAGCAGAGGTATTACAACAGCCAAATACCAGCGCCGATTGATGACAGCTACTGGCTTAAGCAGTATGAACACCCCTAATACAGTAAATGAGACAATTGGCATGGAAAACAAGATAAGCTGGAGGTTTGCCAATATTTCCATTAATATTTCCTAATCAGAATGATCAATTTTGCTCACTTTTATCTATCATACTTGCAATCCATTCACAAAATGGATCATGGATATTCTTTTGAGATTATATGTTATTGAGAGAATAACATACCCTGATATTGGCGAACAAAAGGATTAATAAAGACGGTTGCAGCTTAATACTTCTTTTTAGGATCAACCCGGTTATATAAGGGATCATTTGACAGGAAGCGGTTGAGATTTTCCATGAAGAGAGAAAATGTATCACTCTTGAAATAGCGGCTGAACCAGGAAATGTGGGGGCTGACAATAACGTTTTCCATTTCCCATAATGGGTTATCCTCAGGAAGGGGTTCATCCTCAAAAACATCCAAAACGGCTCCTGCAATCTGTTTTTCTTGAAGCGCCTTGATCAATGCGCCTTCATCAACCAACTCTCCCCTGCCCACATTGATCAAATACGCCGTTGGTTTCATTGCTTCTAAAGCCTCAGCGTTAATGAGATTAAATGTGGAATCTGTCAGGGGAAGTGCAAGAACGACAAAATCACTTTCTGCAAGCAAACTATTCAATGCTTCGACCGGATAAAGCCTCGTGAAGAAATTTCCATGTGGATC
This sequence comes from Anaerolineaceae bacterium, assembly GCA_016841445.1. Taxonomy (GTDB): domain Bacteria; phylum Chloroflexota; class Anaerolineae; order Anaerolineales; family Anaerolineaceae; genus Brevifilum. The sequence continues at coordinate 10,677 of JAENZD010000008.1, read as the reverse complement.
ACCCACCCCCTCAGGGCTATATCCGTCGTCTTCCGGATTGAAAACATCTTTTTTAGAAGCCAGAATTTTTGCTTGAAATGGCTGTAATAATCTCGCCACCTGTCGGCCGATGCTCCCATAGCCGATGATCCCTACCGTGCTGTTTCGTATATCTACGGGTAAGAACTCAGATAATCTTTCTTTCCCCTGCGGCCATTGCTTCTCGTGTTGATTACTGATTATTTTGGGCAAGTTTTTCCCCATCGCCAGGATAGCCATCATCACATATTCTGCAATCTGCCTGGTTATCGCACCGCTCATTGTTGTAACAACAACTTCATGACTATCAAATATTGGGTGATCCACGATAGAATCGATCCCAACATAACGCAGCTGAACCCATTTCAGATTCGGTACGGCATCAGGCTCAGGCAAAACGCCCTGGGTCAGGAGAACATTAACTGCCTGCCACTGTTCCTTGGATATTTCATCCGCACTGCTCACAGGGACCACTTCAAGTTGAATTCGGTCAGACATATCTCGTATCTTAGCCTGATCATCTTCATCTATTTTGAAAGTTGCCAGAATTTTGATCTTGTTTTTCATAGCCATATCCAGTTTGTTTTGATTCTACCCCTGCAAGCCCGTGAAGCTTAAATATAGATTCGCTGTGGATCCAATTCTTCACGCAAAATACGTAACTCATCCTGCAAAGGTGGGTCCGTAACGGGGCAATTTTGAACCTGCTTCAATGCCCAACCGGTATTTTCCTGCACCTTTTCAAAGTCCACTCCGGGGTGCAACGCCGCGAGCACCAGCTCACCATTTTCGTCAGGTTTTAAAATACCCAAATCCGTCACAACAGCTTCCGGTCCACCCCCACGCACACCGGTTTTCGCCCTGGCATCCCCACCATCCAGGAAGCCAATCGAGGTTTGAAAATCAACTTTTGCAGGGAAGCGCCGTTTTTGGTGAGGCGTGATGATATAGCAGCGGTTTGCCCAGCCAGCAATCTCCATCGACCCACCTGAACCGGGCAGTCGAACTTTCGGGTTTTGGTAATCTCCAATCACGGTCGCGTTGATATTCCCAAACTGGTCAATTTGTGCACCGCCCAGAAAGCCCACATCGACATTGCCGCGCTGCAGGTACAGCGTAAAGATATCAACCATACTGCAGACTGAAAGTGCGCCCGTGACCAAAGAAGGGTCGCCAATCGAGAGTGGCAGCCGTGATGGTTGTGCCCCGATCACACCAGCTTCGTAGATCATCTGCAAGTTCGGTGCATGCGTTCGCATTGCCAGGTTGCAAGCCAGGTTTGGGATGCCAACACCGACAAAAACAACATCACCATCTCTCAGGAGTCGGGCTGCATTAACGACCATTAATTCTTTTGGGTTATAGGTTAATTTATCCATCATTCATACCTTTATATCAATATTCACCGTAGTTGACGGGCTGTGAAAAGCGCTCACCTGCGCGCAACCGCTGGTGCACTTCAGGGCCTAATTTTTCCCAGTAAGCATTCCGGTCAGGCAAGTCATAGACCCATTCTTTGAGATAAGCTTGGAGTGTCTCTTTTGTTTGACTGATTTCATCCCAGGCTAAATAAAATTCGTTATCCCGGTCATGGTAGCCCTGTGTATAAGATGGATGGGCGCAGAACGGCACATGGCAGACCGCATCAACCACTAACCCGGGGATCAGGGTCCGGTTGGGGTCAGATCGGATAACCGATTCGTCTACAATCTCCTCAGCAGTCATAATCACATGCTGGCTGGCAAAGGCTGCCAGGCGCTGTTCACCCAAAATACCCCAAACATGCGCATTCCCCTGCGAATCAGCTCGCTGTACATGCACAATTGCCACATCCGGTTTGAGCGGCGGTACGACAACAACCTCTTCGCCCGAATAGGGGTCCGCTACCCGCTGAAAGTTTGGATTCTGTTTTTCAAGGTCCCTTGCGCCAGTCTGCTTCATCGGCATGAACGGCAGTCCGCTCGCACCAGCCTGCAGGCGGCTGATCATACTGAAGTGAGAATATTCTTCAAAATCAAGCTTACCGGATTCAATTGCAGCCCTCACCTCCCGCAGGGAACCCACGCCCGGGTTGCCAATATAAGAGAAGATCACTTTTTTTGCACAGCCAGCAGCGACCATCTGATCATAGATCAGGTCAGGGGTCGCACGGGCTAAGGTCAATTCCTTCACGCCCTGGCGGATGATCTCGTGGCCAGCTGCAAACGGGATCAAATGGGTGAAACCGCTGGCATACAGCAGGTCACCATCATGCACATATTCTTTTATTGCGTCATGCAGTGTGGTTAATTTTGTCATTATCTTTATTTCCATCCATTGTTTTCTTCCACATCATCTCGTGAATCATCATCCCTCTCCCTGCGAAACATCGAAAATCTGTTGCTCCGTTTGTCCCTGGACCGCAGTTTGTTCCAGAGGAAAAATCCAAAGGTCATGAGCGCAACCCCAATTAACAGGTATGTAAAAGCAGCCTCACCTGCTCGCAAACCGGCCACCCCAATCACCAGCAGCAGGATGCCGCCTAATAACATCAAACAACCAATACGAGAAAGAAGGTAACGGATCATACGCTATGGATTAAACCGGATGGCTGCAGATCAACCATCCGGTTCGTGTTTTTCTAATGATTTTTATGCCTCAAGGCCTGCGAATTAAGGTCTGGCTCTGCTCGTGCATATACAGCGGCAGGTAATACAACCCACCAGCGTTCTTACCGCTGGCTCCGGAACCGTACCATCCGCCAAAGGGCTGGAAGCCCGGCCAGGCACCCGTCGTTGCACCCTGCGGCCGGTTGGCATAGACCACACCCGCTTCGATATTATCAAAGAACCAGCCAACTTCATCTTCACTACCGTAGAACCCAGCAGTCAGCCCGTATTTTGTGCTGTTAGCCAATTCCATCGCTTCATGAAGATCTTTTACTGGATGGATCATCGTGATTGGAACGAACATCTCTTGCTTCCACAAGCGGTGCTCTAATGGGACGTCCACAGCAACAGTGGGCTGGCAGAAGTAACCCTTGCTAAAATCACCTTCGGTAAGCACCTCGCCGCCTGTCAGGATCTTACCGGCTTGTTTGAGCTCGCCGCAAAATTCCTGGAAATCTTGATATGCGCCCCTGGTTGCAACCGGGCCCATATAGGTGTCACGTTCCACGGGATCCCCAATTTTAAGCTTCTCTGTGAGTTCCACGATACGTTGAACCAGTTCGTCATACACGGGTTCTTCAACAAACACACGTGAGTTGGCAGAACATTTCTGTCCCTGCAGGCCAAAAGCGGACCGGACGATACCCACTGCGGCATCTTCCAGGTCTGCATTCTTGGAGACGATCGCAGGATTTTTCCCACCAAGTTCCAGGATCGTGGGGCGTACATATTCACCCTGTGCAAAGCTGCGGAAAATGCCCATCCCTACATCGAATGAGCCCGTAAAAGTAATCCCATCCACCTCTTTGCTTTCAACCAGAGCTTTGCCAACCGTTGAACCAGGACCCGTGACGAAGTTCACAACGCCATCCGGGATTCCCGCCTGGCGCATACAGTCGACTAGGAGTGCTGATGTCAATGTGGTGACGGATGCTGGTTTGATGACCAGGGTATTACCAGCCGTCAAAGCTGCACCGGAAGGTCCCCCGGTCAGGGCTGCAGGGAAGTTGAAGGGGCTGATCACAACCCAAACACCGTAAGGCTTTAATACCGATGTGTTGGTCGCATCAAAACCTGGCAGTGGGTCTTTTCCCATACCAACTTTATAGCCGTGATTGGCCTCCATCTGGCTGCAGGCAAAGTGGATCAAATCCGCGGTTTCCGCTACATCGCCCAGGGCTTCCATACGGTTTTTACCGACTTCCATCGCGACAACTGCCCCAATCTCGAATAGACGTTGGTCGATGATGTCCGCAGCCTTACGGAGCAGGTAGACTCGCTCATCCCAATTCATGCGGCTCCATTTTGGGAACGCAGCACGAGCAGCCGCAATCGCATCTTCCGCGTCTTTCACGCCACCCTTTTGGAATGTCGCCAGGTGCAGTTCCGTATTAATCGGTGAGAATTCTTTGAATTTTTCTTGTGTCAGGCGTTCTTCGCCGCCAATCACCATAGGGTACTCTCGACCCAGGTTTGTCTTTAATGCTTCCATCGCCTCAGAAAAGCGGGTATGAAGTTCTTCGGGCGGGTTGAACATGGTCGCATAAGTGAGCTTAAACGACGATTCTTTTGCCATAAGGATCAATTCCTCCTAAAATATTGGATTCATAAGGTTTGGTTACGAGTAGATTGTATCACGAATCATACCCTTAATTTCTTCGCATCCCCCCATGCAAATAACCTCCAAAATAGCTTTTATTTGTAAAACCTTTCGCCTTGCGCGTGAGGGTTGACCAATCATATAATACATCATAGACAATAAAGAGGTTTTATGAAACGACATTTACGCTATCTTGGTTTTGTTTCCCTGGCATTACTTATTCTCATTGCTGCAGGGTTCTTAATCTGGGCTTCAAACCCGGCGAATCCTGAGCAAACAGCTTTGGATAACCTGGGATCATCCACGACAGTGGAATACCAAAATATGGACGGTTGGCTGGTTTTTTTACCAAAGGGAGAGGTTGCGTCGACCGGTCTGATTTTCTACCCGGGAGGCCGGGTTGATTACCGCGCCTATGCCCCTCTTGCCCACAAAATTGCAGAATCCGGCTTCCTTGTGGTTGTGGTACGGATGCCGCTGAACTTCGCATTTTTTGGACTCAACCAGGTATCCGAGGTGATAGCATCTTTTCCTGATATCGATCATTGGGCAGTGGGCGGACATTCATTAGGTGGTGCGATGGCAGCCCAGTATGCCAGCTCAAACCTTCAGGAAGTCGAAGGTCTGGTGTTTTGGGCATCCTACCCGGCTGGGAATAACGACCTTTCCAAATCAGACCTGGAAGTCATCTCCATATACGCCACCAACGACGGGTTGGCAACGATCCAGGATATTGATGCATCCCGCGCCAACCTGCCTGATGAGACATCTTATGTGGAAATCCAGGGCGGCAACCATGCCGGATTTGGCTGGTATGGCCCACAAAATGGCGATGGGCAAGCCGAAATAACCAAAACCAATCAACAAGAACAAATTATCAATGTGACAATAATATTTTTGGAAGGATTAAACCAATGAAAGGGGAACTGGTATGAAAAAAGGATGGAAAATCACCTTAATTGTCTTGGCATCACTGCTATTCTTGATCCTGGTCGGTCCTTTCCTTGTACCGATCCCGCCGCTTGAAAACACGCAACCTGCTCAGGCTTTGGCAGATCCGGACAGCATGTTTATCGAAATAAACAACATCAATATCCATTACAAAAAGATGGGTTCCGGTGAACCGGTCTTCATCCTGCTGCATGGCTTCGGTGCCAGCACTTTTTCATGGCGCGAGGTTATGGCTCCTTTTTCAGAAATCGGCACTGTAATCGCTTATGACCGGCCAGCCTTTGGATTAACGGAACGTCCTTTGGCATGGGAAGGGGACAACCCCTACTCCCAGGAGAGCAATACAGAATTGCTATTGGGTTTAATGAACGCCTTGCAGATTGAAAAAGCTATCCTGGTAGGCAATTCAGCAGGGGGTACACTGGCAACCGCGTTCACTCTGGATCACCCGGAAAGAGTGATAGCTTTGGTCGAGGTGGATGCAGCAATTTACCAAACGTCCCCTGATTCAAAGCTGTTTCAGTGGCTCATTAACACCCCTCAGATGGACCGCATTGGACCTTTGTTTGTGCGATACTTTATTCAAAATCGTGGTGAAAATTTCCTTGAAATGGCCTGGAGTGACCCCACGATCCTAAAAGAAAACCCTGAGATCACAGCCGGCTACCAGAAAGCAACCCAATCCGAACACTGGGACCAGGCGTTGTGGGCATTTACACAAGCATCCCAACCCCCTGGCCTGGCTGAAAAACTGGCCCAAATCCAGGTCCCCTCCCTCGTCATCAGCGGTGCGGATGACCGGATCGTCCCGCTGGAAAACAGCATCCAGCTGGCGGAAGATATCCCGGGGGCTGAATTGGAAATCCTGCAGAACTGCGGACATCTCCCCCAGGAAGAATGCCCTGAAGCATTCATCCAAATCATCAAGAATTTTATAAACTCCCAAACCCAAGGAGAAACATGAGCAACAACAAAGTTAAAGTAGGAGAAAAACCACCTGATTTCAAGCTTGAAAATACTCGGGGTGAAAAAATCACCCTGTCTGATTTTGAAGGCAAACAGAATGTATTCCTGGTTTTCAACCGGGGATTTACCTGACCATACTGCCGCGGGCACATGGTGCAGTTGCGCCAGGATTATGAAGCATTCAAAAAAAGAAACACCGTTGTGATTGCAGTGGGACCTGATTCAAAAAAAGACTTTCAAAATTTTTGGAAGCAAAAAGAGATCCCCTTTATTGGTTTGGCCGACCCGAAACACAAGGTCGCAAAAAAATATGAGCAGGAAGTAAACATTCTAAAATTCGGCCGGGTCCCAGCCCAAATGCTCATCGATAAAAATGGTGTTTTACAATATGTACATTATTCCAATTCAATGTCTGACATCCCCGATAACAAGGAGATCTTAGCTAAGATTGATGATTTGAACCGGTAATTGTTCATTACAGAGCTATTTATTGGTTATTAAAGGTAATTTATGGGTAAAAATATTCTCGTTGCCGGTGCAACGGGTCGAACTGGTCGTATTATTGTTAGAAATCTTCTAAGGATGGGAATCACCCCTCATGTCCTTGTGAGGGATATTGGAGCAGCCCAAAAAATCTTGGGTGAGCTGGTCACCTATCATAGAAGTGACATCCGAGACCTGGAATCGTTAGTCCCCCATTTTGCTGGTATCAACACAGTCATCTCAGCAATTGGCACCCAAACGCCCGTGGGGAAGAACTGCCCAAAAAATGTGGATTACCTGGGAGTTGTAAATTTGGTAAAAGCGGCGCAAACGAACAGGGTGGAGCGCTTCGTTTTAATATCCTCGATCGCGGTCACCCATTCAGAACATCCCCTGAACAGCTTTGGCAATGTGTTAGATTGGAAATTAAAGGGGGAAGAAACCTTGCGCGAAAGTGGGTTGAGATACACGATCATCCGCCCCGGGGGGTTGGTGGATAAGAGGAATGGCAAATGCGGCTTGATCTTTGACCAGGGAGATCGCATCATGGGGACGATCAGCCGGTTTGCTGTCGCCGAAACCTGCCTGAATGCATTACAATATCCTCAATTCGAATGTACAACCTTTGAAGTGATCGAATCGGAAAAACATGGCCAACCCGATTGGGCTGAGCTGTTCCAGTCATTGAAACAAAATTGCTAATTAGAAAAGGATAAATATGGTTTGGGATTACGAGAACCTGCTGGCACGCCGGCTGATCCTTTGGGCTGGGGTAAGCATCCTGGGTGGATTAATCTTGACCCTCTTTGGGACATCTCTCTGGCAAGCTTTTGGCATCCAGGCATTGGCCTGGGGCAGCATTGACGCCCTCATCGGTTGGTTTGGTCTGCGAAAAGCCCGGGGGAATCTCGGAAAGCCTTCAACGATGCAGGAAGAAGAAGCGGAATCCAAAAAGCTGCGAAGGATTCTTTGGATCAACACAGCTCTGGATGTGGTTTACATCTTAGGCGGTGTCTCACTGGTCATTATCCTGGGAGGCCGGTCCGAGTTCTGGCGCGGCACGGGTTGGGGAGTGATCCTCCAGGGAACATTCCTCTATTTCTTCGATATATCCCACGCTGTACGCATCCCCCCACCTCTATCCCTCCCACATTTGCCCTTATTTTCGCATCCCGATCATGACTCTTTCCTTTTTAAAAGCGGGAATCCTGCTGCAGTCCTCGTCCACGGTTTTCCGGGCACAGCCCTCGAAATGCGCCATGTTGGTAGGGCGCTGCATGAACGAGGCTGGACGGTGAGTGGCTTGCGCCTGCCAGGGTTCGGTCCAGATTTGATCAACCTGACAGAATATAAGAGCAGCGATTGGGTGGCTTATATACGACAGGAAATCAAATCACTTCGGTATCAGGGACATGCCCCTTTTCTTCTGGTGGGCTATTCCTTCGGCGGCGGTTTAGCACTGCAGGTCGCCGCTGAAGAAAAGCTGGATGGGTTAGCTTTGATCGCGCCGCTCACCTGGCGCAATTCAGCCTTCCTGAATGTGATCGTCGATTTTGGACGCACCTTCTTCCCGGCAGCCTTACATCCCCTTGGCCGAATCGCGATTAGTGGTCCTTTGATAGAATCAAATTTTCTTCAGTATTTACCTGAGATCGATTCAGATAACCCGGAGCATATCCAGGAGCTCAGGCATTTACAGCTTCCGCTGTATGTGGTTGAACAAATCCGGGAGGTGGGCCAGAAAGCTCTCTCTGCCGCACCGAAGGTTACAACGCCCTGCCTGCTCATCCAGGGTGCCCAGGATAACATCATCCGACCAGCGACCACAAAGCATTTGAAGGCATTATTAGGGGGAGAGGTAACTTACAAAGTGGTAGATGGCTCGCACAGTATGACCATGCCCCACAACCCTGCATTTGAGAATGTCCTGGCAACGGTTGCGGAATTTGGGGAGAAAATCAAGCAGGTCGGGGGCTGATTTTGACACCGTCATCATCTATCAATCTCACCGGCAAGGATCCTGGCCCTTTGACATTCAGGTTTTCCATCCAGTATCATTAAACCAATTAATCCTCAGATCGATGGTAAGTAAAAACATTCACTGGTATTCCTCTCCACCCATCTCGGAAAATCTATTTTTAAAGGAGAAGAGAAACCACGATTAGGAGTTACGATGGCAAAGAACACGATTAGCCGCAGGGGGTTTCTTCGTCTGCTAGGTTATGCTGGAATCGCGTTAAGCAGCCAGCAGATCCTTAGCGCATGCAGTAACCGGGTAAATCAGCCGATCGATTATGAAATAACAGGCGAACCAGATATTGAAGTACGTCTGACTGCAAAACCAGGTACCCAGCAGATTTTTCCGGGCAATTCAACTAATGTCTGGCGTTACACCGGTGAAGTGCTGAAAGGTCCCTCAGACAGCCTCATTTCCCTTCCTGATTCATTCCTGGGTCCCGTTTTTAATGTAAAGACCGGCGCGCATTTACGCGTCCACTTTGAAAACCAGCTGCCGGAAAAATCAATCATTCATTGGCATGGCTTACACGTCCCTGATAGCGCAGATGGACACCCTCGCCTGGCCGTTGAAAATGGTGAAAACTATATCTATGACTTCAGGATCATGGATCGCGCAGGAACTTACTGGTATCATCCCCACCCACATGGGCGCACAGGACCCCAGGTGTATCAAGGGCTGGCGGGGCTATTCCTGATCCATGACGATGAAGAGGCATCTTTAGATCTTCCATCAAATGAACAGGATGTTCCTATCGTTATCCAGGACCGATATTTTGATAAGGAAAATCAGCTGGTGTATGATCCCAGCATGATGGGCATGTTTGGCAACCAGATCCTGGTCAACGGCCAACCCGATTATGAAATTGAATTTGATCGTACGGCCTACCGACTGCGTTTGATGAACGGCTCAAATGCTCGAATCTATAAACTTGCCTGGAACGATGGCTCTCCCATGCACGTTATTGGTACAGAAGGCGGATTATTAGAAAAACCGCTTAAGAGAGACACTATAACGCTGGCACCTGCTCAAAGGATCGATTTGTGGGTTGATTTTGGGATGTGGGACCCTGGCAGCACCATCAGAATGGTGAGTCTTTCCGCATTAACACAGGACGTTGAAGAAGAGTTCACGATTTTCTCCGCCAGGATCAACGATACAGAATATTCAGCCCAAACACTACCCGAGACTTTCCCGAACCACAAAGTACTTTCGCCGGCTCAAGCTGTCAATGCGGATGACCCCCGCACTTTTGAACTCGAAATGGGACCCGGTATGCGCTGGATGATCAACGGGCAAGTGTTTGATATGACAGATGTCTCCAAAAATGAAAAGGTTAAACTTGGCGATGTAGAGATCTGGGAATTTATCAACCAGGGAACCGGCATGGGGGGAATGGGTATGGGCGGCATGCTTCAACCGCATCCGATGCATATCCACGGGCTTCAATTCAAGATCCTTGAACGACAGGTTGACCCCCGCAATCAAGATTCATATAACGGCCTGAAAGATGGTTTCATTGATGAAGGATGGCATGATACGGTTCTGGTTATGCCTGGTGAAAAGGTAAGTGTTTTAATGCAGTTCGAAGATTTCGCTGGATTATATATTTATCATTGTCACAACCTTGAACATGAAGATATGGGCATGATGCGAAACTACAGGGTGGAAAATTCGTAACGGGATAGGGCTTTCGATCAACCAGGCAAGTCCTTGGTGAATGGGGGAGGGTGAATTGGGAATGTTATGCTTCAGGCGCAGGTTGCCTATGGTTACGAAGCAGCCTGTGTGATAAAACTATTTCTCCCCGTCTTCGTTGGTGTCTTCCGTTCTCGCTGGTGACCTCTGTTCTCGCTGGTGTCCTCACCAGCGAAGGACCCTGATTAAAATACATTCAGCTCACGGTCATGAAACAGATTCAATCACAAAGGACATTTTCTGTAGTGCGGTTGAAATATTGGACACAGTTAAAAGGGAGTATCATAAACTGTGGA
>JAENZD010000001.1 GCA_016841445.1 Anaerolineaceae bacterium | reverse complement strand
AGAATCCCCCATTTAAAACCCTTAAAAAGTGTCCAAAAAAACACCCGCAGTACATAGAGAATGGTTATCGGTGACTGGTGAATGGTTAGGGATCAGGCAATCAGGAATAAGGCAACCAGTAAACAGGATAAGAGATCAGGCAATTAGGAATTAATCCCCGTTTATTATTAAGCCTTCCCCGCTGGGGAAGGTGGCACGCCACCAGGCGTGACGGATGAGGGAGATTTACGCAAGAGGATAAAAGGAATCAGAGAATTGAGCAATCAGAAAGTAGAAAAGCAGGAATCAGGGAATCAGGGAATCAGGGAATAGTAAAGCAGGTATTTGGTGATCAGGCAGCAGGGCACCAGGATGGGTTATGGTCCATTGGTGCATGAGATTATGTGTCAGGGACTTTTCGAGAATGTTGGGATATGCTAGCGGATAAAAAGATGTCTGGTGGGAGAGGAAATAAGTGGAAATGTTGACTTAATTGGTCGGATTAATGTATCCTGATTAAAACGATAATGAATGGAGAAAAAATCGATGAATGACGGATATTCAACAAAAGAATTGAAAGAAATCATTAAATCCGCAAAGCGGATGAATGTAGAACTGGATGAGGATGGTGCAAAAGAATGGATGGTTGCTATTCGTAAAGCCGAACAATCCAACCAGAAGATCACATTTGACGAACGCAACGGTGTTTTTGGGCAGAATATCGCCATGCTGGATTTTAGTCCGGAACGGCTGGATTATTTTAAGTTGATTGGTTCACTGGTTGAGTTTCGGGATATTCCTGATAAGGTTGAGACTGCCCTGGCATTATCCGGTTCATCAGCCCAATCCAAGATACAGCGCTTTCCCGGGGATTGCGACTATTTTGAAAGAGTCAATATTATTGCGGCGAGCAAAAAGGAAGCTTGTGACACCCTTGCGGAAATCATGCGCGAAAAAGCACTTTCTACCAGGCAGGGACCGACTTACCAGTTGATTGAGGTGAAACTGGGGTCTTACCAGGCACCTTTTGTGCAGCGGAATGACACTTATCAACCTGAAAGCCCGATATCATGGCGACCGGACGAGATTGAAGCAGGCAAGAAAGTCGGTTTTTCACCCGATGGGAAGCCTGTCGAGATCATTTGGGAAGAGGCTGCCCAGGAGCCGGGTTGGTGCAAGCTGGATTGGGTGGTTGCAGACCCAATCCAGGGATCATTGGCGAATGCCAGTAATATGCTGGATGTGACCTGGGAAGCACCCGATGGGACGATCACACCCCTTGATGGCTATCTTGACCCCTACTTCCAGGAAATTTATCTTCAAAAGGAATCGATCCCGATCTTTTCAAAGCTGTCTCAACATGTCAGCGCGGATGCAATGGATGAATATGTGCATGCGTTGGAAAAAGAGGTTAAAAAATATGTCACCAAGCATAAAAATTATGGCAAAGCTGCAAAACGCATGTATAACATCTTCCGATTGACCGGTAAATACGAATCAGCTGTTTACCTTCGTGAGTTATTTGATGAGCCAACATCCATGCTTTACCAGGTTTGGTCTCTGATCCGGACTGTTGATGATGCCGTCCAGGCAAAAGCTGATTTTCAAGAGGAGCAGCTTATTAAACAAGCAGATGAGCTGATGTTGAATGTGATTCGTGTTCTGGAAGATGCACGGGAAGCTGAGATCGTCTCGAAATTGTTGAAATTTAGGGATGCAATAAGCAAGCAAGATTCCTACGAAAAGCTCAGTGTTGAAGCAGAAGCAGCGCGAGGAGAAGTGATCAATATCGTTAACAACTTCTTCTATGATAAGTTAACAGCAGTTCCAGAGATTAAACAGTACATAGAAACGATGCAAACTTAAGCCATGATATAAAGATCTGACTGGACAAAACCATTTGGGTCAGGTAAAATTTCATTTCGTAATTATTTGAAAACATCCAGTACGTATTTGGAGGAATAACCTTGGCAAATATTAAATCACAGATCAAACGTAATCGTCAGAATCTAAAACGACGAGAACTCAACCGTGTTTTTCGCGGCCGGGCACGAACTGCGCTTCGAAAAGCTCAAGCAGCTATTGAGAGCGGTAAAGTGGAAGAAGCAAAAGCTGCAACGCTGGTAGCTACCAAAGCCCTCGATAAAGCGGCTGCAAAAGGCATTATTCACAAGAATAAAGCTGCCAGGCAGAAGAGCCGGCTGATGCAGCAAATGAACAACATGAAATAATCTGGAAAAGATCCTTTTATGGTTTAAAAAAATGCAACGGGAGCGATTTCGCTCCCGTTTTGCGCTAATGGTTGTGGTGGAGCATAATAAGGAAAGAAGCTAATTGTTTATTCATGGAATGACTCTGGTGATAAACACCCCATCAAATGTTATAATAGCCTCTGTTTGAACATCATGAATTAGAGTGAAAAATGTTTGAAGAAGAAAAATCACTTATTAAAAATAAAATCCGGAAATATCTGACCGAACAGTGTATTGAAGCTTCAGGGTTGGAATTCAGGCAAATCCCTTTTAGTGGTGAGTGGGGGTTAGCTGTACCTTTGTTTCCAATTGCAGCAGGAGAAGCACGCAGCGGTAAAAAAGTGATCGTGCCCAAAAGAGCCCAGGCGTTAGCTGAAGCCATTAAAGAACATATTGGGGAACCGCCAGCCGGTTTTTCGCACATTGAAGCGACCAATGGTTACCTGAACCTGTTTTTTACAACATCGAAGTATGCCAAGCGAGTCGTTGACACCGTCATGGATGAGGGCGGGAATTTTGGACGGGGTTCTGACCGTAACAAAAAGGTGATGGTTGAATATTCCCAACCGAATACCCACAAATCTTTCCATGTTGGTCACCTGCGGAACGTGATCTTAGGCGGCAGCGTTTGCCGCATTCTTGAGTTTACTGGTTTTGAAGTTATCAGGGCTAACTACCTGGGTGATATTGGCTTGCATGTCGTCAAATGGATGTGGAATTACCTGAAGAATCACGCTGGTGAACAACCCGGTGAAAATAAAACGCATTGGATGAATGATATTTATGCCGAAGCTGACCAGCTTTTCCAGGAACCTGAAAACGAAGCTGAAGTTCGGGCACTTTATGCACGTTGGAACGCTAAAGACCCGGAAATTGTTGCGTTATGGGAAAAGACCCGCCAGTGGTCTTTAGAAGGTTTCGAACAGATCTATGAGCAGCTAGGTGAATCCTTCGACCGGATCTATTTCGAGAGCGAGGTTGAAGACTCCGGGATTGTATTTATTGAAAAACTTATCGAAATGGGCATTGCCAAGGATGAGCGCCCTGAAGGCCCTGTGTTCATCGATCTGGATGCAATTGAAGGTACCCAGGATGAATACCGTGTGCTGGTCGTGCTGCGCTCTGATGGCTCATCCCTGTATGCTACAAAGGACCTGCCGTTAGCAATCAAGAAATTTGAGGATTATGACCTGGACGAATCGATTTATGTGATCGATGCACGCCAATCGCTGTATATGAAACAGGTCTTCAAAACCCTTGGCATCCTTGGGTATGAATGGGCTGATAAGCTCTACCATCTCGCTTATGAATTGGTTAACCTACCAGGGAATGTCACCATGGCATCCCGTGAGGGAACTGTTGTTTTGTTTGATGACCTGGTTATCGAAGCCACAAGCCGTGCAAAAGCCATCGTCGAAGCAAAGAACCCCGAATTAACTGAAGCGCAGAAAGATGCGATTGCTGAAGCAGTTGCGCTTGGGGCATTGAAATACACCATGCTATCACGTGATAATATGAAAGTTGTCACATTTGATTGGGATGCCGCACTTGATTTTAATGGCCAGGCTGCCCCTTATATCCAATATGCTCACGTTCGGGCAGGCAGCATCTTGCGTAAAGCAGGGGAGGAATCACCCAAAACCTGTGAATTTCCGGATGAGCTTGAGAAGTCAGAAGTTGATTTAATTGAATTAATGACACGTTTGCCAAATGAAGTCCAGAGGGCATCATCTGAATTCCGCCCTTTGGCCATTGCGAACCTGGCATTTGAAATGGCAAAGACTTTTAATGATTTCTATAATACCTGCCAGGTTCTGAATACAGAGCCTGAAATTCGAGCTTACCGGCTGCGGCTGGTTGCGGCTGCCAAACAGGTGATTGCGACTTGCTTGAACCTGCTGGGTATTACTGCACCCGGCGCGATGTAAAAGTTATTATTATCGTTAACCAAATTAACCAAAAGGAGTAAAGATTTCAATGGCAAAAATCAGAACAATCATTATGGGCGCAGCGGGAAGAGATTTTCATAACTTTAATACTTTCTACCGCGACAATGATGCCTACGAGGTGGTAGCTTTTACGGCTACCCAAATACCGAATATTGAAGGACGAAAATATCCCGGGGCATTAGCAGGAGCTTTATATCCGGAAGGCATCCCGATCTACCCGGAATCGGAATTAGAGACTTTGATCCAAGAAGAGAAAATTGACCAGGTGGTTTTCGCTTACAGTGATGTCCCCCATGAATATGTCATGCATAAGGCGTCCATTGTGAACGCTGCTGGTGCAGATTTTCGATTGATGGGCACCAACAAAACCATGATCAAGTCCACCAAACCCGTTGTTGCAGTTTGCGCTGTGCGAACCGGATCAGGGAAAAGCCAAACCACACGCCGTGTCTCATTAATTCTCAGGGATATGGGCTACAAAGTGGCTGCGATACGGCATCCCATGCCTTATGGCGATCTGGTCAAGCAAAAAGTGCAGCGGTTTGCTGATTATGCCGATCTTGATAAGCACGAATGCACGATCGAGGAACGTGAGGAATACGAACCCCATCTGGATAACGGGATCATCGTTTATGCAGGCGTGGATTATGAAGCGATCCTGCGTGAGGCTGAGAAAGAAGTGGATATTGTCCTTTGGGATGGCGGCAATAATGACTTCTCATTCTATGACCCTGACCTGTTGATCGTTGTTGCTGATCCGCATCGAGCTGGCCATGAAACCCGCTACTATCCCGGTGAAACGAACGTCAGGCTGGCGGATGTCTTTGTGATCAATAAGGTTGATACGGCTGACCCCGAGAAGGTGATCGCAGTACGTGATAATCTCCATAAGCTTAATCCAGACGCCATGGTTATTGAAGGCGCATCTCCGCTGTTCGTGGATGATTCGGAAGCAATCCGTGGAAAACGCGTGCTGGTTGTTGAAGATGGCCCAACACTGACCCATGGTGAAATGGCCTATGGGGCGGGGTTTGTAGCAGCCCGACGCTTTGGTGCGGGTGAGATTGTTGATCCCCGACCTTACGCTGTGGGATCCATCAAGGCGACCTATGAGAAATACCCGGGCACCGGAACGATCCTGCCCGCAATGGGATATGGTGAAGCGATGATGCATGATCTGGAGGAAACCATCAATAAGGCTGATGTTGACCTGGTGATCAGCGCTACGCCGATTGACCTGACCCGGATCATCAAAATCAATAAACCCATCCAGCGCGTGCGCTATGAGCTGCAGGAAATTGGTGAGCCAACCCTTGAAACGATTTTGAGTTCAAAATTTGGGAAATAATTCAGTAAAAAGTTAATTACTCGGGATTGTCGGAAAGGCAATCCCGATTTTTATTTTATTGGGTAAGATTAACCCGCGTAGAAATAATTAGATAAATTAAAAAAGAGAAGCAAAAATATGTACTTTGACGAAGCAGAGATCTATGTTGAATCAGGACAGGGTGGGGATGGTGTGGTCCATTTTCACCGTGAGAAATATAAGCCGCGCGGCGGACCGGATGGGGGAGATGGCGGACGCGGTGGTGATGTGATCCTTGAAGTTGACCCCAAGAAAAACACCCTGTTTGATTTTCGCCACAAATCACAATATGTTGCTGACACCGGGAAAAATGGCGGACCGAACAACATGAGCGGGAAATCCGCTTCTGACCTGATCGTGTCAGTACCCCCGGGTACCCTGGTGTTTGATGCAAAAAGCGGCGATCTTTTAGGTGACCTCGTGGAAGATTTTCAGCAGCTGGTGGTTGCCAAGGGCGGGCGCGGTGGACGGGGTAACCAGCATTATGCAACCAGCCGAAACCAAACCCCTCGAATGGCTGAGAAAGGTGAGCCCGAGGAATCAAAAACGCTGCGGTTGGAATTGAAAATGGTTGCAGATGTCGGGATTGTGGGCGTACCAAATGCTGGGAAATCAAGTCTGCTTTCAGTGGTGACTAACGCAAAACCTAAAATTGCGAATTATCCATTTACAACCCTTTCACCCAACCTGGGTGTTGCTAAATTGGATGTTGAGACGATCCTGGTCCTGGCAGATATCCCGGGTTTGATTGAAGGCGCTCATGAGGGCGTTGGCCTGGGTTTTTCGTTCCTGCGCCATATCCAGCGGACGAAAGTCTTGATCCACGTCCTGGATGGCTCAGCTGAAGATCCCCTCTCTGATTTCTCACAAACCAACAGCGAGATGGCGTTATTTGATGAAAAAATACGGGAAAAGCCGCAGATCGTGGCATTCAACAAGATGGATTTGCCAACCGCCAGCGAACAATGGCCAGATGTCAAAAATGAACTGGAAGCATTAGGATATGAGGTCATGCCGATTTCTGCTGTGACCCATGAAAATGTTCAGAAATTGCTTTGGCGGGCGGCGGCGCTGCTTGAGGACGCACCTGAACCTGAACCGGTGGAAGTAATGCCGGTTTACAGGGCGTCAGAAGACCCGAAAGCTTTCACTATCGAACAAACTGATGAAGGCTGGCAAGTTAATGGCGAGGCTATTGAACGGGCAGCAGCGATGACCTACTGGGAACATCGAGAATCTGTGCGCCGGTTCCAACGGTTAATGGAGAATATCGGTGTTGACAAGGCGCTGCGGGATGCGGGCATTGAAGAAGGCGAGACAGTCTTTGTCGGTGAATATGCCTTAGAGTGGCAGGATTAGCATGGCAAAGAAACGTTTGGGTATTTTCGGCGGTACTTTCGATCCCCCTCATGTTGGCCACCTGATCCTAGCTGCCGAGGCGAGGGATCAATTGGGTCTTGATTGTACAATCTGGGTGCTGACACCCAACCCACCGCATAAACAGGGAAAAGAAATTTCTTCCATTGAGGACCGGCTGGCGATGGTTGAGCTGGCTATCCAGGATGATGAAGATTTTTCACTGTCGTATGTTGATATCGACCGTCCCGGTCCTCACTATTCTGTTGATACCGTCTCGATTTTAAAGCAGCAATACCCTGACCAGGAATTATTTTATTTGATGGGTGGCGATTCACTCCAGGATTTACCCCATTGGTACCGGGTATCCGAATTCCTGAATATCCTGGATGGTATTGGTGCTATGCGCCGGCCTGGTGATGAAATTGACCAGACAGCATTATTCAATCAATTACCCCAGCTGGAAGATAAATTGAATTTTGTTACAGCGCCTTTATTGGAAATTTCTGCAGAGCAGATTCGTCGGCGGGCTAGCACAGGCCACGCCTACCGTTATTATCTGCTCCCACGAATTTACCGTTATATTTCTGAAAAGATGATTTATCAATCGTAGTCATAAATCCAAAATTAATTTTGAAATTCACCTGGAAGCCATTTATGAGTGTGGATGTGAATGAAACCCTCTCCCTTTCAAAAAGGGAG
Organism: Anaerolineaceae bacterium; assembly: GCA_016841445.1. Classification (GTDB taxonomy): domain Bacteria; phylum Chloroflexota; class Anaerolineae; order Anaerolineales; family Anaerolineaceae; genus Brevifilum. The sequence continues at coordinate 1,796,114 of JAENZD010000001.1, read as the reverse complement.
AGGGTTTTACTTTTTGTTTTTGCTTATCTTTGATGATACTCTTAGGATCTTTTTTTGAAAAAAGGCGAAGGTTTTATTTGATTATCCCCATTTAAATGCTCACTGCCCGGGTGAGGGGGGCACCCGGACAGTGAGTAAAGATATTAAACCATAATCTATCTAATTTGTCAACAGATTTTTAATCTGATAAAACTTAAGATAAAAGTTTTCAATCTTCATGGATCAACGTGACGTTGCCTACGGTTAAATTAAGATTGATCGTTAAGAGGAATCCTTCTTCCAACGTGGTGTAGGTATCATCCGTTAATAACCAGGTGCCTTCTGTATTGATAACGCTGACGGAACTTAAGTTATTAACCTGAACTCGCATACTTGATGGAACGATGATCTTGAGATTGCTGGCACCGGCTTTTAATTCGACGGAAGCATCATGCGACAAGCTGCCGCTGAAATCCAGGGTGTAATTTCCAGCACCGCCAGAAAATGTCATGGTATTAAAGTTGGCATTCGCAAGGCCAAAAATCTTTGCAGAGGATGCCCCAGTTGTAAATGCGAGCAAGTCCATTTCTATGGGATTTGGCTGGTCAAACGTCAATATGGTCTCACTTGCCCCCTGGAGGATGTTCAGGTTGGTCAGTTGGAGCCCAGACAGGTCAAACGTGTTATCGCTGGCGCCGCCTTCAATCGTCAGGTCAATTGGCACGCCAGTTGAGAGAGCGAGGTCCCAGGTGTTGATGACATCATCGGTTGGAATACCTGAGATCGTTAGTTGATCGGACTGTTTGATCTGGTACAGGTTTTCACGGTGGGTGAATTCGGGTTCCCATTGTTCAACATTATAAGTGATCAATCCATTGACAAGGTCGGTTGCGCCAGGTCGTAGGGTGAATTCACCGCCGCTCATCCGAAAAAGGATCTCAGTATCCTCAAGGTTCTCAGGTAACGGCGCATTGATTTCCACTGTGCGCGTCTCAGATGTTTCCATCTGTAAATTTTGGATTGAACATGCAAATCCTGCAAAGAGAAGGACAGCGACAGCGGCTATAAGTTGTTTTTTCATAATTATCTCCTAGTTATACATCAACATTACTGCAGGAATGATGCCAGGTAACCTTTGATTGTGCAGCCATCCTTCTTATCGGAAGGATGGCTGCTTTGTAGATCGGATGACCAGTTAGGATTCTTTTTCTTCATCAGGCAGATTTTCTTGATCTTCCTGACCATCCTCACTATACACATTTTCAGCATTTAATACGATAGGTTCAATGATATTTTCCCCATTTTTTCGAGGGTAGGATTTCTTCCCGAACAGGGTGACCACGACCATCCCCAATCCAAAGAGTGATATGACCATGACCAGGAAACCACCGATGCATGGGATGAGCCTGATTGTGCGTGAGAGGACATAAAGGGATAAGTTACCTATCACAGCGGTTGGAATAGCTGTCCAATGGGATTTGAAGATTCCCTCAACGATCAGTTTCCCGAACTCATAACCCAGGGTCACCCAACCAAGAAGCATCGCTAAACCAAAGGCAAGCCCGAGCAGAGCAGCCACAGGTATCAAGCATATGGTTATCGTCAGGATCAAAACTGCTACAACGAAAGCCAGACCCGTCAATGCGCCGTAACCTAAAAGCTCCCATGGTTTGGCGGTCAAAGCTTGCGCCATTCGTTCAGCTGATTTTGGCATGATCAGGAGAAGTAACGCACCAAGGGCAGATACAAGCAATGTCATTCCTAAGAAGCGGCCAATACTGTTGATGACTGGCATGACAAACCGGTCCCGCCGGACAATCGTGGGTGTGGTTACCATGGGGAAATCAAAATCCTCCAGAGGACTGACCCAGTTGGTAATTTGATCACCTTCGACCTCAGCACCCGATGAACGTGTTACGTGGCTGCCGGGCACATTCAGGTCACCCTCAATCAGGGCGTTCTCATCCAACGTGACGGTGCTGCCTATCGCTGAAAGACTGCCTTCAATCGTGCCGTTAACTTTTACAACACCGCCAACAACGAAGACATCTCCTTTGACCGTGGCCTCATTTTTGATAACAACCACACCGCCGATGACGGTTAGGTCACCATTGAGGATGCGGCCGCTTTCAAGAGTGTAGTCATCACCAAAGATGGTTTGACCATCTGTCAGTGCTTCAGCGGACACGCTTGATGGAAAGGCGAACACGAACATCAGCAAAACATTTACGACAATCAAGAATTTAACTATTTTTTTCATTTCTTTACTCCTTTAATATGTTTTTATTAATTTTTTTATCGATCTTATCCAGGTAATTGTCAGGAAGATGCCGGCTGCAATCAGCGCAGCAACCAAAACGAAAAACGTGGGGATGATGACAGGAAAGGCATTAGCGAGGTTAGATATCGCCCGCCAATATTGCCTGGAATGGGTCGCGATCAAACTTATTTTCACAACGATTTGTCCAAGCTCATAAGGCCAGTTGATAGTGGTCAGGTCAAAAAAGACAACGCTCAACAAGATGATATTTGCCAGGATGAAACCTGCCAGTGTCAGGAGCCAGGTCCTGCGTGATTTTTGATACTGCCGGTGCAGTGCCAGCTTGTTGTGCCAGCGCTGCGTGAAACCAGGTTGAGGTGAAGGAGACTCACTGGTTGATAGGACGCTGGTAGCCATCGTCACGGCGTTTGAAAGGGTAGTGCAGGTTTGACAACTTTCCAGATGTTCTTCTAATATGTGCTGCTGTGCTTCATCCAGTGAATCATCCGAAAAAATCCATATTTCAAAAGGCTGGTGACTCATTAGGTTTCCTTTCTTTAATTGCGGATTTGGAACTATTGGTAATCCAGGCATCCGCAAGTGACCTTCGGGCTCGAAATAAGCGACTTTTTACAGCGCTAACCGAGATCTTTAAGGTTTCAGATATTTCAACTTCTGAAAATTCATACCAGTACCTGAGAACGATGGCTGCCCGGTCTGTTGGTTTGAGACCATTCAACATTTTTTGAATTAGGGCATCTTTCTCACGCTGCCGGAGGTGATTTTCAGGTTGTGGAGACCGATTATCTGAGATGATCTCCACCGGTAATTCATCCATTGGAACCACTGGCAAACGTCGCTTTCTAATTTGGTCGATGCAGTAATGTGAAGCGATTGAAAGCAGCCAGGTTGTGAAAGAACGATCCTGGTTATATTTTTTAAGGTGCTGATAAGCCCGGATAAAACTCTCCTGGGCAGCATCTTCTGCGTCGTTAGCGTTCCCAAGCATCCGATTGCATAGACTATAGACAGGTTTCTGGTATGACTCAACCAGAAATCCAAATGCATTGTCATCACCTTGTAAAGCCTGTTCGATCCATTGGGCTTCAGCGCCAGTCACGTTATCTCCTTAATGCTCTTCTATAAATCTATACGTGAAAATATTAGTTAAGTTGCAGAAATTAATATTTTCAGAAAACCAGGTTTCTAAGAGCGGTGGTATGAAAAGATGATAGTAAAAATTATCATCAAAAAATTATATGGCATTGTGGCTTTGACGTCTTTCCCCCTGCTACTATCGAAAGTCTCAATCAGATCATTAAAACACCATTTCTTCTCGACCGCTGAGTTTTTCTTTTATCCTTGATACGACGATATCGAGATGGTGCGATTTATGAACGAAGTCAAGGTCATCGCTGCGGATGGTCAGAACAGGACAGAGATCAAATCCCTGGATCCATTCATGATAAAAGCGTTCTAACAGGCCAAGGTAAGACTCATCAATGCTGGTTTCAATATTCCTGGCGCGCAATCGAATGCGCTCCATTAAAACCGGCACGGGTGCATCCAGATGGATCAGAAGATCTGGTTTGGGGAGTCCTTTGATGACCAAATGATAAAGGCGCAAATAAGCATTGTAATCCCGGTCTCGAAGATTACCCAGATGGTTCAGCGCCCTGGCGAAGATATAAGCATCTTCATAGATACTCCGGTCAATAATGGCAGAATCCGGCATTTCTGCAAGGTGTATGTGCTGTTCTGCACGATGCCCCAAAAAATAAATTTGAAGATGAAATGACCATTCCTTCATATTGGCGTAGAAATCAGGGAGATAGGGGTTATCGACAACCGATTCAAAGGCGGTATGCCAGCCTAGTTTCTCTCCGATACGTTCTGTCAGCGATGTTTTGCCTGAACCGATATTGCCTGCCATTAAAATAAGACGTTTTGTCATTTCAAATTGCCTTTATCTGAACATTAATGATAAATAATGTGGTGCATTTTCTAAACAGGAAGGTTTCTTTTCAGAAAGAGTTTGACCATTGTCAGATAGGGTTGATATTGTTCATAGCGGACACAATGCCCGGCGGCGCTGATATGGCCAAATTCGCCTTTTTCCATCAATTCGACAGCTTCAATGCCTATTTTGGGGGTTACGATCGCACCTAATTCATTATCACCGGTTACGATCAATGTGGGTACTTCGATGGCTTTTACCAACTCTCGCCAGTCCACTTCCCGGATTGGAAAGTGGTCATAAAGTACGGGGTCGAGGTTATGTTTTGCTATCGCCCACTCTTGCAGAATCGCTTCCTCCCAATTCGGAGCACTTTTCTTCTGATGGTTGATGATTTCTTTGATCGGTTTTTCTTTGATAGAAAGGTTGAAATGCTTCCATTGTTCCATGGTCGATTTTACAGATACTTCATCAAAGGGCAGGTCAGAGATTGGTGGGTCTTCAAGAACTAAAGCAGAAAGCTTATCGGGGTATTTGGTAGCATATCCTGCAGCGGTCATACCGCCCATTGAATGGCCGATGATTCCCGGTTTGTCCAATTCGAGGGCTTCAATCAGATCATGTAAATCCTCAACCATGTCAAATCGCTTTTCAGGATCAACACGGGAAGATTTACCATGACCATAAGCATCATACATGATCAGGTCATAATCCGCTTCCAGATCGCTGGCGAATTGATGCCAGCAAATGCCGCTGTCTGTGAGACCGTGCGCAAGGACAAGCTTGGGTTTATCTCCGCCAGTGCGAGTATAGAAAAGTTCAATACCATCATCGACCGTGATTTTGTCCTGTTTCCAATCCTTTTGCATTCATACCTCCATGACTATTAGCCTACCAGTAATAATTATACATAAGATATATGGGGGTGCATAATTTGTCTCGGCATATTCGCTAGCAGGTATTCTCTTCCAGTCAAATGGTTTGATTCGTGCTTAGGAGAGGATCATCAGCACTCGCTGTAACCACAGCTATAGCATTTTCGACAGCCTTCTTCATTGACAAGTGATGCCTGGCCGCATTCCGGGCATAGCTGCCCAAAAGCTGGTTGATCAAATTGCTGCGAGGCCTGAATCCCTGAGAGCGGAAGAGCAGGAACGAACTCATCCACTTTTTTATTTTCTGGGTCAGACTCACCGCCCCGAATGAATAAATATTCGTCCAATGCTTTTGCGATCCCGTCTGGCAGCGACCTGATCCGGTTTGGACCAAAGCCAAATGAGCGCTCACCACCAATACCGCCCAGCTGGTCCATGATCGTTCTTAATCGCTTCCTGGGTTCAATGGGAGATGAAATTCGAAGCAAATATGAAATTAGCCGTCCAATTGCTTCGGAATGAGCCGCTGTCTCGGAACCTGCTTTCGCGGTATTAATGAAAATCTCAAAGGGCTGGTTGTTGCCATTCTCATTGACGGTCACAAAGGTTTTTCCAAGAGGGGTTTCAATTGAATAGGTGTATCCCTTGAGGATGCGGGGACGCGGCTTCTTGGTTTCATGCCAGAAGGGAAGCTGCTGTCCTGGTGTTGATAACGTCGGCTGGAGTGAGGCTTCCTCCACCTCACCGGTGACGCCTGATTTTCCTTTAGCGGTTTTCTGAGTCTCAAGAACAACCTGTTCCCTTGAGCCAGTGACATAAACGGTGATCCCTTTACAGCCCAGTTCCCATGCTAATATATATGCGGCGGCAATGTCTTCTGGGGTAGCTGCAGCCGGGAAGTTTATGGTTTTGCTCAAGCTGTTATCCACGAAAGTTTGCATAGCTGCTTGCATCCGGACATGTTCTTCCGCTGTGATATCAGCGGATACAACAAAGGTGTCCCGGATAGATTTGGGCAGCTCATCAATACCCTGGCATGTGCCGGTTTCAATAATTTTCTGGACGATTTTCTCCTGTTCTTCAGGACGGATATCTGAACTTTCCAACATTGACTGGAAAAGCGGGCTGGTGTAATTTAACTGCAGGTCCTTACCGTTGTCATTGACATGCCGGACATATGCCAGGGCAAATACCGGCTCACAGCCATACCCTTCACAACCCGCAACCGTGGCTATGGTACCAGTAGGGGCAATGGTAGTTTGTGCAGCGTTTCGGATGCCTGAGGTTTTGATACCTTTCTCAATGATTCTCCAATCGATTTCAGGCCGCTGGTAATCCTGTGAATATGGTCTGAGAGGTTCAGGGGCTTTCCAGCGCAAGTTATCGGGGTCGTACAGACTGCCTTTAATGGCTGGGAAGCTGCCTCTTTGTTCAGACAATTTAATACTGGTCAGCATGGTATGATAGCGTATAAATTCAATCATCTGGGATGCAAATTCCTGACCCTCAACGCTGCCGTACCGGATTTGTAAGTGGTAAAGCAGGTCAGCCAGTCCCATGATCCCCAAGCCGATCCTGCGAGCATTTTTAGCCGCTTCTTCCAATTGGGGAACAGCCGGGACGTATGCATTAGCATCGACGACATTATCCAAGAATATCGTTGCGGTTTCTACTGTTTCCCTCAATGATTCCCAATCAACGGTATGGTTCGGACCGAAGTGCTGTGATAAGTTGATGGAGCCAAGGCAGCAGTTTTCATATGGACCTAACCATTGTTCACCACAGGGGTTGGTTGATTCTAAACGATAGAGATGCGGAACAGGGTTGTCTCGATTGGCAGTATCCAGAAAGAGCATGCCGGGTTCACCGTTGTGGTGAGCCTGGGTGACGATCGTATCGAATAGATCTCTTGCCCGGATGGTTTTATAGGTCTTGATGGGCAGACCAGCTTGAATAGCATCATCCAAATCGCCGTCAAAGCCGCAGAATTCAGGGGCATTGACATCCGGATAGCGCAGATCCCAATTTTCGTCAGCCTGGACAGCATTCATAAAATCATCTGTGATGCCAACAGAAATGTTGAAGTTTGTTATTGCGTTTTCATCCGTCTTACAGGTGACAAATGCTTCAATGTCCGGGTGATCCACTCGTAAAACGCCCATATTTGCACCCCTGCGCGTTCCACCCTGGGCAATTTCGCCAAATGCCTGGTCGTAGACCCTTAGGAAGCCAATGGGGCCTGTAGCTTGTCCAGCAGAGGTTTTTACCCTTGCACCGCAAGGACGCAGTCTTGAGAAGCTAAAGCCGTTCCCACCACCAGTCTGCTGGATCAATGCGGCATTTCGAAGGGTACTGAAAATGCCGTCGGTTTTTCGGCCCATGTCATCCGATATCGGTAAAACGAAACATGCTGCCAGTTGTCCCAGGGGAGTCCCTGCGCCTGTGAACGTTGGAGAGTTCGGGAAGAAGCGCTTGGCGCTGAGCATCTCATAGAATTCACGAGATCTTGCTTCAATATCGCCTTCCCACTGCTCCTCTTGCTTTGCGATGTTGTAAGCCACACGCCAGAACATTTCCTCTACTGTTTCCAGATACTGGCCGTCTTTTCCATTGCGAATGTAGCGGCGCTCAAGAACCTTTCGCGAATTTTCACTTAGATCAATTTTAGAAAGGCCTTCAGGGATGGGGGGTAAAGGGAGTATTTCCACATCTTTATGTTCAGGGCTTGTGCTCATATTAACTCCTCAACTACTTCTAAGATTCTTCAGATAATAAATGGTCAATTTCTGTTCGAACGGCATGCAGATCATCCATCCCCAGGTAAACACTGGCATACCGGATATAGGCAACGTAATCTAACTCTCGCAAACCTTCCATCGCCATATCGCCCATGATCCTGGATGAAACTTCAGCTTTCCCCATACGCTGGAGGACAGCTTCGATCTCACCAACCAGCCTTTCAATATCTGCAGCAGAAACAGGGCGCTTGGTACATGCAATGCGGATCCCCTGGGTTAATTTCTCCCGATTGAATTCTTCCCTTGTTCCATCCTGTTTAATAATCAACGGTGTAGCTAAAATTGCACGTTCTAATGTGCTGAACCTTTCGCCGCACTTCAGACATTCCCGTCGTCTGCGGATACCTCCAGGGGCATCTTTGGTGGTGTCAACGACTTTTGATTTTTCGTGCTGACAAAATGGACAAAGCATGAAGAATCCCTTCTGGAAAATGTAAAATTGACGTAAAACGAACCCCCATATATAGGGGTCGGAAGCAATAAGCCCCCTACAATTAAGGATGTATTTTATTGTAGCATAGGTCATGTGTTGTATCAACAGGAAACAACTTGTTTTTCCTTAAAATATTCCATTGGCGGTGATATTTTAAGAATAAATGTACTGACCAATAAAAATTACAATATTTTGAAAGTCCTGGAGATAGACTTCGGGCATTTCAGACATCCCTGGGTGGCTTTCAATCGGAATCACTTCGGAAGGGGCGTTAAACAGAAAAACGCAGGGAATAATCCACTGCGTTTTTCCGGATTTACCCATCCCAACAGGTAAGGAGTCAGGTTACCTCTGATTTGGGTCTCCATGAGCGTGTCGCAGGCATACCAGTAACCTGCGGCACTTTTTCAACCGTTAAAGTTGAGCATCAAAGTAGGAGGAGCATGATGAGGGTTAATTCTCATATGCCAGTATTTAATTTTGGTTTCGTTTTCGCAAGAAGGCGGGCACATCCAGATCATCAGTATTGATCCGTGTGGGGAATTCATAGTTGTCCGCATTCTTGGCGTGATTTGATGCTTTTTCATCCTCCAGGTCGAGGCTGGGGAGCTTTCCCTGTGTGGGTTGTGAGCTCCGAGAGATCTCAGCTCTCTTCATTGTGGTGCTGATGCTGTTCCCTTCAAAGCCTGTTGCGATGACAGTGATTCTCAGGTTCTCACCCATGTTCTCGTCAATCACAGCACCAAAGATCAGGTTTACGTCTGGGTGTGCTGTTTCTTTGATGATGGCTGCTGCCTGGTTGACCTCGAACAATTTCAGGTCTGTACCACCGGTCACATTGAATAAAATACCTCGTGCACCATCAATCGTGACATCCAGGAGTTGATTTGAAATTGCCATCTCGGCAGCCTTGCTTGCACGGTCCTCGCCAGAAGCCTGGCCGACGGCCATCAACGCTGCGCCGCCTTCAGACATGATAGTCTTTACATCAGCAAAGTCCAGGTTGATCAAACCAGGGACGGTGATCAGCTCTGAGATGCCCTGGATGCCTTGCCTGAGAACATCATCGGCAACTTTGAAGGCATCCATCAATCCGGACCGTTTATCAACGATCTGCAGCAAACGGTCGTTCGGAATAATGATGAGCGTATCCGCATGCTGTTTGAGGGCGGTTGTGCCTTCTTCCGCTGATTTTGCCCGGTGGGTTCCTTCGAATGTGAAGGGTCGGGTCACGACGCCAATCGTCAGGGCTCCAATTTCTTTTGCAATTTGAGCTACAATGGGTGCGCCGCCTGTTCCAGTGCCACCGCCTAAGCCGGCTGTCACGAAGACCATATCGCTGCCTTTCAGCACTTCGTATAGTTCTTCGGCGGATTCCTCTGCTGCAGCCCGTCCGATGCGGGGGTCGCCACCGGAACCCAGTCCGCGTGTAGATTTTTCGCCAATCCTGACTCGGGTTTTGGCTTTAGAAAACTGCAGTGCCTGGGCATCGGTATTTACTGCGATGAATTCGATTCCGGTCAGCCCTTCCTCGATCATCCTGTTGACGGCATTACATCCGCCGCCACCAACACCAACAACTTTAATTCTTGCAAACGACTCGGGTGGTAAGTTTCTTTCCATTTCAAACTCCTCTACTTTATTTGACAATTATTTTTGATGCATACATCTCAGGGTAATAAACGCCTGAGTAGATCCTTAAGTTGTTCCGTCCAATTCTTAGCTTTCTTTGGTCCATGCCGGTCGATGTATTGACCGGTATCACTCATCAACATTGCCCATTCCAGCAATCCAACACTGGTGGAATAGGAGGGAGAATCAAGCTGGTCGATCAAACCGATCAGGTTTTGGGGTTTGGCAATACGCGCTGGCAAACCCATCACCTGTGAGGCCAGCTCCTTGGTGCCCTGGAGTAGGCTGGAGCCGCCAGTGATCACCACACCAGCCGGCAGTAGCCCGTCATAACCCGAACGACGGATCTCCTGAAGAACAAGATAGAAAATCTCTTCCATACGAGCTTCAATGATATTTGCCAGGTCAACCCTGCTGATGCGGCTAGGTGCATCACCACCGAAACTTCGAACAGTGAATTGCTCTTCCGGATTGACAGCCGATTGCAGAGCGTGGCCAAATTTGATCTTAATTTCCTCCGCTTGTGAAATCGGCATTCGCAACCCATGGGCAATATCCGATGTTACATGGTTCCCGCCCACGGCCAAAACCATGGTATGCCAGACATCACCATCGATATATATTGCCATATCAGTCGTGCCACCACCGATGTCAACGACGGCAACTCCCATCTGGCGTTCAGTTTCCGAAAGGACGATTTCCCCGGAGGCCAGCGGGTTCAACACAAACTGAGAGACCTCAATCCCGGAAGCACCAACGCATTGGCGCAAGTTCTCAATGGTGGACGAGGATGCTGTGATGATATGGGCTTCGACTTCCAGACGGTACCCATGCATCCCGATGGGTGTTCGAATCCCGTCCTGTCCATCAACAATGAAACCTCGTTGGATAACATGAATGATTTCACGGTTATGCGGAATGGCAACTGCCTGGGCGGCATCCAGGGCACGGTCTACGTCATCGAGATCGACAATCCCGCCTGTGATACCAACAACCCCTCGGCTGTTGATGGAAGAAACGTGTGAACCGGCAAGACTTACCAAAGCGGCATTAATTTCAAAGCCTGATGTACGTTCTGCTTTTTCAACAGAACGTGAGACAGCTAAAGCTGCCGCATTGATGTCAACAACAGCACCTTTGCGCAACCCCTGGGAAGGTTCAATCCCAACCCCGAGGATGCGTAAGTTGCTTTCGTCCTCAACTCTTGCAACCAGCGTGCAAATCTTGCTGGTTCCGATATCAATGCCGACAATTATGGGTTCGTCCATATCACTGCTCCAGTCGATAAAAGGGTGCATCCAGAAATTCCAAACTAATTAATGCAGGTATGATGCCATCTTCCTGCAGCGCTGCAACAATTGTCTGGTATTCCAGTAGTTTTGTTTCGATATTATTACTGTCCATGCCAAAATAGACCAACCAACCCTGGGGGTCCTGCCAGCCCAAACCAAATTCCGTGTCATAAGCGAGGGCACTGCCCCCCGGGACATAATTGATCATGGCGAGCATACCCTGAACAAATTCAGGTGTCGTCCGTCGAAAAACAGGTTCATTAAATAATGCCAACAAGGCTTCATTCTCTTCTTCAGGATTTGATTCACCAGGTTCTTCATCTGTTATATCTTCTGATACAGGAGCAGCTGGCGGGTCATTGTTGGCGATAACCTCAGCCTGTACTTCTGCTTCGCCGATAATTGGGAACATGACACCTTCTTCATCAATCCACAATGGATTACCTTCTTGCTGCCATAAGATCACAGGCTGGCGTTCAACAACTTTAATGGTGACAGATGCAGGTAAGCCGACCGAGACATCTGCACTTGCTAATCCTGGAAAGCGCTCCAAAACCTGTTCTTCGATCTCATTCGGTTTCAATGCAATGATCGCTTTCCCAAGTAAATCCGTCTGTGAGAGAATGACAGTCCCTGAATACCTTTGTGCTCCTTCAAGGTCGATCGTGTTCACTTCGAAAGCACTGAACCCAATGAAACTTATAATGACTGCAAAGGAAAGTAAGCAGAGAGCACCAGAGATCAAGCGCCATCCAAACTTTAACCGGGGGAAAGCGGACAGCTGCAGTTCAGCACCCTTTGACTTGAGCGGAACATTGACTTTTCGCTGCTGCCGGTTGACCATCCTGGGTGTTGGAGAGGTGCGGCGGGTCACCGGTACACGGTGGGTAGGCTGCTTGCGCGTCGTATTGGTTCCTGTCGGCCTGGACGGGACTTGTTTTTGGCTTTGCTGCCTCCGGGCTCTAACTTTATCTGCCCGGTTCAATGATTCTGTTCGGCGATCTGCCATCCTAGCTTCTAAACTCTCTTTCCGTTCTATCACGCTGTATTTTTCTATTTAATGCAAGTTCAATTAATTTTTCTACCAGTTCCGGATAAGGCAATCCGCTTGCTTCCCAGAGTTTGGGATACATACTGATCGATGTGAAACCAGGGATGGTATTAATTTCATTCAGATACAAAGCGCCTGTATCCTTATCGATCAAGAAATCGACCCTGGCCATACCAGCACAATCTGTGCTTTTGTAAGCCCTGATGGCCAGTTCCTGGATGCGAGCGATGGTTTTTTCCGGTAATTCAGCCGGGATTAACAACTCAGCTGTGTCGTGGATGTATTTTTCTTCATAGGTGTAGAAAAGATCTTTCGGCACAACTTCACCGGGGACTGACGCAATTGGTTCTTCATTCCCTAAAACGCTGACCTCGATTTCCCGGGCATGATCGATACCTTGCTCTACGATCAGACGCCGGTCGTACCGTACTGCCTGCATCAACCCTTCCAATAGGTCGCTACGGTTTGTGCATTTGCTGATACCCACTGAGGAACCCAGGTTGGCGGGTTTCGTGAAGAGGGGGTAGGGGGCTATTGCTTCAGATTTATCCAGACATGCTTGGATATCTGCTTCGATCTCAGTGCGATTGAGAACGATATAAGGCAGGGTCGGAATGTCATTTGCGGTCATGACATGCTTGAAAAGGCCCTTATCCATGCAGGCTGCAGAACCTAAAACACCTGACCCGACATATGCAATATCTGCCAATTCCAATAAACCCTGTAATGTGCCATCTTCGCTGAAAGTACCGTGCATGACAGGGAAAACGACATCGAGCGGCGAATAAAGTTCTAATTGGTCCTCATTCAGAGCAAAAATACCTGCAGAATGGGGGACTGGGATCAGGATTGCTTTTGTCAAATCCTGGTATTTTTCTTCTTTCAACATATTCCAAAGGTTTTCACCTACCAGCCATTCACCCTGCCGTGTGATCCCAATTTCAACCACATCAAATTTTGTCCGGTCAATCACGGAAAGGACTGAGCGCGCAGACATCAATGAAACCTCATGTTCACCTGAGCGTCCGCCATAGATTATCCCGAGCTTTATTCTTTTATCCATTAATCAAAATCACCTATCAATTCAATCTCAGGTTCCAGCAGGATCCCAAATTTTTCACTAACCAAATCCTGAGCAGTTTTCATCAAGGTCCAAATATCCTGGGCAGAAGCACCGCCCAAATTGATGATGAAATTAGCATGGATTGGGCTGATCATCGCTTTTCCAGACCGACGGCCTTTGAGTCCTGATGCTTCAATTAACCTGCCAGCATAATCGCCAACAGGGTTCTTGAACATGGAGCCCATTGAAGCGCCAGGAGGTTGGGTGCCCTTGCGGTATGCCTGGTTAACACTGATCTTCTCCCAGGCATCTTCACGGGTGGATTTTAAGGCATTAAATACAGCAGTGAGGATGACAACTGGCATCTTCTCGCGTTTCAACACGCTGCTGCGGTATTGATAAGCCAATTTTTCAACCGGCCATTCTTCGATTCCTCTTGTTTTGTGCAAGATTTTTGCCATTTTCAGGCTTTCATGCATATCACTGCCATGAGCGCCGGCATTGCCATAAACTGCACCACCTACAGTCCCGGGGACCGGTGCTGCCCACTCCAAGCCGGTCAATCCACGAAGTGCCGACTGACGGGCAACCGTGCCCAGGATTGCACCTGATTCAGCAAAGACCTGTGGCGTGTCTGATTTGGTATCAATCTTCAGGTTATGTGCCCGGTTATGGAGCACAATTTTGTCAAGCCCTTTATCACCGACCAGTATGTTTGAACCGCTCCCTAAAACGATAAAAGGCACAGAAAGATCCCAAAGGATTTTTGCGGCATCAGCCAAATCTTCAACTGTGTGAATTGAAACCAATCCCGCAGCATTGCCGCCAACACGGGCGGTTGTATAGTTTGCCATGCAGATGTTTTCCTGCAGCCGGGAACCGAATTCTTGCCTGAGATCATCCATCGGAATTTGAGTCATGGGTTTATCCATTCCTCAATTTCTGCAGTTCCAGCGAATCGAGAACGGCATGGCTGACAACGGTTGCATCTCCAGCGGAGAAGAATATCGCCACATCACCAGCAGAAAGTTCTCCAGACAGGAATTGTTCTGCATCATTAAAATTATCCATATAAAAAGCTTTGCCTTCTGGAAGTGCATCAGCGATGGTTTTGGCTGAATAGCCAGGGTCTTTTTCCCTGGCCGCATAAATCTTCAGTACCACAACCTGGTCTGCCAATGTCAGTGCCTGGATGAAAGCTTTTTCCAAGGTTTGCGTACGTGAATAAGTGTGCGGCTGCCAGACTGCCCAAATTTTTTGATCAGGATAGGCAGTGCGAGCAGCCTCCAGCGTTGCTTCAATCTCAGTTGGATGGTGTCCATAGTCGTCAATGATCGTGATTTCATTTTCCACACCCAAGACCTGGAAACGCCTTTCCGTCCCACTGAAACCGGCGATCGCATCTATCGCAACGTCCACTGGTAAGCCCAATTGCTGGATTACTGCCAATGCTGCCGTCGCGTTCAGAACATTATGACGTCCAGCCAGGCTCAGCGTGACCTCGCCAAGGTTGATGCTCTTGTTTTCATCCTGGCGGTACAGCAAATTGAAGCGAGGCGAACCTGTTTCTAAGTTGATGATGACAGCCCGGTAGTCTGACCCCTTGGTTACGCCATAGGTGACCAATTGAATAGATGATCTGCTCAACTCTTCAGCAAGTGACTTCGCGCCAGGATCGTCATGGCATAATAAAGCACAACCATCAGGGCGAACATGTTCGACAAATTTTTTGAAGGCTTCCCGATACATTTCCTTGGTCGGGAAGCAGTCCGGGTGATCGTGCTCGATATTGGTGACTACAGCGATCTTTGGAGAAAGCCCAAGGAACATGTTGTCGTATTCATCGGCTTCAATTGCGAAATATGGGCCTGTTCCTGAGCGGGCGTTGCATCCGAGTTGATTGACCACGCTGCCCACGATGAAGCTGGGTTCAACCCCCAACTGCTCCAGGATCCAGACCAGCATCGCGGTTGTTGTGGTCTTTCCATGACTGCCAGCCACCGCCAGTGTATCCTTACCTTGCGTTAGCTCTTCCAGGAATTCGGATCGTTTCAAAACTGGAATGCCCTGGTCTTTTGCAGCGATCACTTCAGGATTATCATCCGGGATAGCGGATGATTGGATCACGATATCCGCACCAGCGATTTGCTCTGCTGCATGGCCAAGAAACGTGCGGGCACCAGCTGCTGTGATGGCTAGAAATAAGGGCGAAGCCACACGGTCAGAGCCGCTGACGGCGTACCCTCTTTCGAGCAGCACGCGGGCAATTGCGGATAATCCTGTACCGCCAATCCCAATCAAGTGAACATGTTTCATCAGATGAACACCACCAATATAAAGACGAATGCGACCGCGACTGCCACATAGACGACAGGCGGCTGGAGATACTGGGGAGGCAAAATCTTGATCAAGCTCATCACATTTTCACTGAGGTTTGCCGGTGCTGATATCCAAGTGAATGGGTAATCAGCATCGATGAGGTAAAACCAGAGCGAGCCAAAGATCATATATCCATTAATACCGCCGAGAAATAATCCCAAAAGGATATCCTGAAAGCGCTCCCGAATGAACTTTCCGCTTTCCATGATGCGGGGAATATTTGGGGTTTGGTAACCAAAGAAAGCCAATGCAATCACCACGGAAGTTCGTACCCAGTAAGATGTTTGCACGGGGATGCTGTCTTTAAAAAATGGAATGAAGGTTTCCATAACGGCTAACAGGAATAAGGCGACCAGGACGCCTGAGGTGACCAAAAGTTCTTTTGCCCAGCCGCGCATCGCGCCAATCAGAGCGAACATGAGAACAAAAATCCAGAAGAGAACAGATAAACTGATCATGCTGGTAATCCTCCATCCTGCTCCCCAGCGACTTCCCTGATCAACCTTGCGATTTTTTGTGATGCCTCCGGTTCAGCCAAGGATGACATCGCCTGGCTCATTTGGGTTAATTTTTCCTGGTCAGAAATGAGGTTGTGAATTTGATCATATAAACCCAGCTGTAAATCTTCATCCTGTAAGATGATTGCAGCACCATGGTAAGCCAGGTAAGCTGCATTCACTTTCTGATAGCGCCAGGCATGCGGATACGGCACGAGGATAGCCGGTATCCCAAATAAGGGGTACTCACCCAAAACAGATGCTCCCGCACGCGAAACGATCAGATCGGCTGCTGCAAGGGCAGCCCCCATTTTATGCAAATAAGGAAAAGCCTGGTAGCGTTTGGCTTTTTCTGCTGGAAGGTTTTTCGTTTTCGCATCGATCACGTCCCAATCCAAATGCCCTGTCAGGTGAATGACCTGCATCTCTTCCAATAATCTCGGAAGAATTTCGATTAATGCATAATTAATTGAGCGTGCCCCTTTACTGCCGCCAGCCACAGTCAGAGTGGGTAAATCAGGGTTGAAATTGAAATACTTCAATGCTTCTTGATGAGACCATCCTCGGAGTTCAGGGCGCACAGGATAACCCGTCACGCTCAGTTTCGATGGGTTAGGGAAGTATTCCTTTGAAGTCTGCGTTGTTAATGCAATTTGATCTGCAAAACGAGCCAGGGCTTTTAGGGCTAATCCGGGTTCGATATCCGGCACATACAGCACCGAAGGTTTTCGAACTGCAGCCAACGCCATTGGGAAAGCCACATAGCCACCTGTGAACAGCAGCACATCGGGGCTAAACTGCCTTATGATCTTGCTTGAAGCAAAGAATCCCTTGATAAGCTTCCAGATATTGCCAGGCAAGCTTCGCAAACCCACGCCGTGCACACCCGCTGCGGGGATAGAAGTGTATGGAATCTCAAGCCTGGTTACCAATGTTTCCTCCATTCCACCACGGCCGCCGACCCATAACACGGAATCTCGATCGATATCAAGAGCGTTAAGAACGGTTAAAGCGGGATACACTCCCCCGCCCGTTCCGCCCGCGCAGATCAACAACCGCACGATTTGGACTCCTTTCTGTGGATTTTCCTTTATTCGACATCCGAGAAATGTTCATAATAATGCCAATTGAAGTTAACGTTACAACCATGCTGGACCCACCTGCACTGATAAAAGGCAAGGCGTTACCTGTGAAGGGCAGCAGTCCAACAACAACGGCCATATTCATCATTGCTTCAATACCGATCCAGGCTGTTAACCCAAACGCCAGCAGTGAACCAAGCTGGTCAGGTGCTCTTCGTGCGATGACCAATCCGCGCCAGATGAAGAGTGAGAATAAAATGACCATCACTGCACCACCTAAAATACCCGTTTCTTCTGCCAGGACAGCAAAAATCGTATCCGTTGGCGCAAGGGGTAATCCGGTCGATTTGGTATCTGCTTGCCCAATACCAACACCGAACCAGCCGCCCTTAATTACAGCTTCAAGGCTGCGCTGGATATGATAGCTGCTTTCCAGCGGGTTGTTCAGACTGGTGATGTAAGAATCAATGCGGACTCTGCCTTTAGGGTAGATATAGATCAAAGGTAAACCAACGATAATAGCAAAGACGATCACCAGCATGATGATTTTCCAGTTCCCGCCAGCCAGGAAAAACAAAATTCCACCGATCAGCAGTACCGTAAGTGCTGCACTGAGGTCGCGCTGGAGCATGATCAGGCCAAATGTCACGCCCAGGATGATGACCAGGGGAATGTAAGCGATCTGAACATCATTCAGGGAGTCCATTCGGCGGTGCAGCCAGAATGAAAGATAAATAATAATGACAGCTTTCGCGAGTTCTGAAGGCTGAATGGAGTTCCCGACCAGCATCCGGGCGACATCACTGCCGCTGGTCTGATTCACGATCAGGACTGCGAAAAGAAGTCCGAGGGTTCCCAGCCACATTGGGACAAGAATTTTTTGATAAATATGATAATCAACGAAACTGGCTATGACTGCGACCACGACGCCAAGTAAGACCCATAAAATCTGGCGGCTGAAAATATAGGTCGGCGACTTTCCCATCAAAATGGAGAGATCCCAGCTGGCTGAGAAAACCATCAAAAGACCGATCACCAGCAGGATGATCACAACCAACAGCATTGGCACATCAAACGGCAGGCGCAAGGTCGTACTCTTGCGGCCGCTGGTATTTGATTTCGTTACGAAAGTTCCTTGACCCATTGTTTAAATCGCTTTCCACGTTCTTCAAAATCAATAAACTCGTCAAAACTGGTACCGCCTGGGGACAACAGAACAACATCACCCGGCTCAACACGTTCTGAGGCTTTTTTTACTGCTTCCTCAAGCGTTTCAGATTGGTCTATGGTGAATGGACGCTGCTCTGTTCCAACCTCACCAACAACAGCTCGAATCAGGTCCCCGGCTTCTCCAAATAAAATCAGGTGGTCCACCCTTTGGCGTACTTTCTTCCCGAATTCTTCCCAGGGGAGGTCTTTATCCTGGCCACCTGCGAGCAGAACAATTGGCTCTTCAAAAGAATCAATCCCTGCCATGGCGCGCTCTGGTGAGGTGGCGATCGAGTCATCGTACCAATCCGCACCGCCCCATTGCCGTATGAACTCTAACCGGTGGGGAACACCCTCAAAAGAGACAATGCCGTCATAAATTGCCTGCAAAGAAAACCTTGCTGCTGCAGAGATTGCCACCGCAGCAAGAACGTTATAGAGGTTGTGGGTTCCGCGCAAGTTGATCAGTTCTGATTTGAGAATCTTTGCGATCTGTCCACTGGCTTGTAGGTAGAGCTTTCCTCGTTTGTAGTAAGTGGAATCCTGTTTGTCATGAGGTGGGTTGATCCCAAATGTGATCCTTCTTCCAACTACTTCGGGATAAAGCTCACGAACCAGAATATCGTCCCTGTTTAAGATGGCAACATCTCCTGGGGATTGGTGAGTCAGGATATTGGCTTTTGCCGCTATATACTTTGACATCGTTTTATGGCGGTCAAGGTGGTTTGGAGTCAGGTTGAGGACGGCTGCAATTTGCGGTGACCGTGTCATGATTTCCAGCTGGAAGCTGGAGAGTTCAACAACGGCTATGTCATCCGCTTGCATTTGGTCAATATCCTGGATTAGCGGATTGCCAATATTCCCGCCAACCCAAACATTGAAACCAGGCTTCCTGATTTCATAATGTTTTCGGGCGATTTCACCAACCAGCGCTGTTGTCGTCGTCTTCCCTGAGGAACCCGTGATCCCGATGACCGTGCAGGGCGCTTCTTCAAGAAAAATTTGGGAATCGTTAGAAAACGGGATGTTCAGCCTGGAAGCTTCCTGGACCAGCGAAAGGTTTTGGGGAATCCCACCAGACAGGCAAACGAGATCTGCGCCTTCCAGGATTTCAATGGGATGCGATCCTGCGACGAGTTCAACACCTGTGCCGGATAATGATTCCTGGGCATCTGTTAGCGCTTCAATAGGGCGGCGGTCATTGAGAATCACAGAAGCCCCCTTCTGTGCCAGGAAGCGCGAGAGCGCAACCCCTTGCCGGGCAGCGCCGATCATAACCACTTTTTTACCATTCCAACGTGACATCATTTACTCCACTAAAACCAATGCAACACCAAGCATTGTGAAAACCAGGGAAACCAACCAAAAACGCTGGACAACCTGCGTTTCACTCCAACCAGAAAGTTCAAAATGATGATGAAGCGGGGCCATTTTGAAGAACCGTTTTCCTTTTGTTGCTCGAAAATAAACGACCTGAATAATGACACTTAATGCTTCGCTGACCGGGATAACTGCGATCAAGGGGATGATCAACCACTGACCGGTCATCAATGCAACCACACCCAACGTTGACCCGAGGGCAAGAGAACCTGTATCACCCATAAAAAGACGTGCTGGGTGAACATTGAACCAGAGGAACCCGAATAAAGCACCTACCAAAGAAAAACAGAAACGAGCCAGGAAGGTCTGCCCCTGGACCACAGCGACGAAACCAACTGCAGCGAAAGCCGTTGCAGAGATCAATCCGGCTAAACCATCCAGTCCATCTGTAAAATTCACAGCATTTGACATTCCAACGATGATAAAAACAGCAATTGGAATGTACCAGGGACCCAAAACGATGGTTTCTTCAGCGGTGAACCATAGTAACTGGGGAACCTGCAGGAGATCGCGCAGTGCAAAAGCGATGGCGATAGCGAAGAGTACCTGGATGGCGAATTTTGTCCTGGCGCGCATCCCCAGGCCGCGCCGCTTTCCACGAATACCTTCCCAATCATCAAGCATTCCTAGGATTGCATATGCCCACATTGCAAGCAGCGGCAGCAGAACAGAGCGGCCAAGAAGGTCAAAGCCGAAAATGGAGACTGCATTGAACAGCACAGTTATCAGGGTGACCGGGATTAAGATCATGAACCCACCCATGGTTGGGGTGCCCATCTTAGCTGTGTGCTGATCAGGCCCGTCTTCCCGGACGATCTTCCCAATCCGCCAGGTCTTGAGCAAGCGGATCAGCGGTTCACCCCAGATGATGGTCATCATAAAACTGAGACCGGTGAGCGCAATGGCTACGGAAGTGTTGCCCATTATGCATGCTCCTTGAGGTGTTGGATGATGCGATCCATCCGCATGCTGTTGGAGCCTTTGACGAGCATCACATCTCCCTTATGCACAAGATTGACCGCTGCCAGGGCAGCCTGGTCTGCGTTTTCATACCAATGGATTTCTTCTTCAGGGAATCCAGATTCTATTGCTGATTTTTTAATGATCCCAGATCGCTGACCAACTAAAATCAGCATATCTGCAGCTTGAGCTGCAACCTTGCCAACTTGTGTGTGACCTGAGTCCTCATATTGACCCAATTCGAGCATATCACCCAGGACTGCCACCCGCCGTCCTTTTAATTTGGACAGCAGTCTTAAGGCAGCAATGGTCGAGGCTGGTGAGGCGTTGTAGGTGTCATCAAGCACCAGGACACCGTTGGGGAGTTCATAGTGGTTCATGCGGATGTTAACCTGGCTGGTGGATAGACCTTTCTCAATCATCTCCCAATCGAGGCCTTCTGCGAGCGCTACGGCCGTAGAAGCAAGGATGGTATTGACCGAGAACTCACCTAATAGTGGGGAATGTACCTTGTGACTCTTTCCCTCGTAGGTTAATGAACAGGATAAACCTTCCAGTCCATGAATTTCTATGTTTCTAGCAGAGAGATCTGCTGGTTCAGATATGCCATAGGTTAACACCCGGGCATCTGTTAAGGATGCCATTTTTCGCACTCTGGGATCGTCCGCATTGAGTACAGCAACCCCAACAGGAGCGCTGGGGAGAGATTGCACCAGTTCTGATTTTCCCTGGGCAATTGTCTCGATTGAACCTGCACGTTCCGCATGGACTGTCCCGATATTCGTGACAACGCCAATCTGGGGTTGGGCGATTTCACACAATAATTGGATCTCACCAGGTACATAAAAACCCATTTCAAGCACTGCAACCTCATGTGACTCATCCAATTCAAGCAAGGTCAGGGGGAGTCCAATTTCGTTGTTGCGGTTGCCGGGGTTCCTAAGCACTTTGAATTTCTGCGAAAGCAGAGATGCCGTCAACTCTTTTGTGGATGTCTTTCCAACGCTTCCAGTAATGCCAATGGTCCGGACTGGATGTTTTTTCCGCCAGTACCCTGCAATTTCATGCAATGCAGTAAGTGAATCTTGAACCCGCAAACAAATGGGGTAGGTCAAATGAATTTCTGTTGATTCAAAATTTGGCTGGCGTAAATCAAGCGTTTGGAAATCGCGACCCATATCCTGATCAACCAAAGCAGCGATAGCGCCATTCTTGAACGCCGCGCCAACATAATGATGTCCGTCGACATTTTCACCGGGCAGAGCGATGAACAAGCTGTTTTCAACAGCCTGGCGTGAGTCGATGACAGCACCGCTGAAATTTGCATCCAGGGGTGCTATTTCGATATTCGTCAGAGCTTTGATAACATCTCTCAGGTTCAACAACATTATTCTTTCTACTCGTCTGCTACTTTTAACCGGATGTCATCCGGAGGAATATTCAGCATGACAACCAGCTGCTCAACCACATCATGAAATACAGGAGCAGCGACCTCGGATCCCCATTTTGATATTGTTGGTTTTTCAAGCCAAACATATACCAGGAAATGGGGATCGTCTGAAGGTCCCCACCCAACAAAGGATGTGTTTGTAAGTGTGCTGGTATAACCAGTTTCTGTCGGGATTTCACCTGTACCCGTCTTGCCAGCCAACCGGTAGCCATCGACTAATGCCAGAGAAGCCTCCTCTTCCAGGCTGAGCGATAACATTTCTGTCAGTGCTTGTGCGGTCTCTGCCGATATGGGCGCATTGGTCATTTGAGGAGCGACATCATATTGCTGGCCGCCGTCGATCACGCTTTTGACCACATGCGGTGTCATCATTTGACCGTTATTCGCAATGGCTGATATTGCAGCTACCATTTGGATAGGCGTAACAGCAATACCCTGGCCAAAAGAATTCGTCGCTAAGTCCAATTCAACCCATTGGTTATTATCAGGCAGACGCAAGGGGAAATTGGCTTCCGCTGCCAGGTCAATGCCTGTACCTCGGCCAAAACCAAAGGCCTGAACGTACTGGTAGAAAAGGTCTTCCTGTAATAATTCATCTGCTACATATGCCAGGCACACATTTAATGAATGGCGCATGCAGCCAGTCATGGTCTGCTCTCCCCAGGCACCCATGTTCCAGTTATAGATTGGCCAGGAATTAGCTACCCAATACACACCGGTCGCGTCATTATAAGTCGAGTCCGGTGTGGCAACGCCGCTATCTAATGCTGCCGCCATCGTAATGACTTTGAACACAGATCCGGGTTCATAGGCTTTCCCAATAGCCCGGTTGAATGGGGTGATACCCGGGAAAGTTTCTTCATAGGTCCAGTATTCATTTGAATTGAAAAAGGGTGAGCTTGCCATCCCGAGGATCTCACCGGTTTTTGGATCCGCTACAATGATTGTGCCACCTTCGGCACCGGACCATTCGATCGCTTCTGCAAGCTCATTCTGAAGCATCATCTGAATTTCACGATCAATTGTCAGCACCAGGCTTGCTCCTGGATCAATATCCGGTAAGGTTTCGATCAAATATGGATTGTTGGGCATGAATATGTATTCGGGGCGGCCTGTCAGAAGGGTGTTATAGGACTCTTCAACGCCATAAACGCCCTGCGCTGTTTCCCGTGAAAAATAATTGTAAAATCCCAGTACATTTGAGGCGAGATCGCCTTCCGGATATGCTCGCTGCTGCATGGGCGTCCAGACTAACCCGGAGAGGTTGGGCTTGCCGGCATTGGTTTGTTCACGACGAGCAGCATAGGAATCTTCCAACCTTTCCAGCTCGCCGATCTTTTCCTTGCTGACATAGCTTGAAAGGACAAAATACCGGTTCTCAGTTTCGCCCATCTGCTCGGTATCGGCGAGTTCAAAGACCTCGAGATAATCAAGATCTTCGATCAAAGAAGCGGCTGCAAATGCAATGGATTCAGGATCATTGACGAATTTCAGGTCGATACCGACTTCATAGCTGATCTGGTTTGTGGCGAGAATGTTACCGGATCGATCATAGATTGTGCCTCGGGCCGGGTAGATGAGTTCGTTAATGCCCTGGTAATTTTCTGACTTAATGATCAGATCCTCTGTGAAGGACGTGTAATTGATACGCACCATTTGAACAACGATCCCGATCCCGAGGATACCGCAGACGAGTGCAACGATAATGTAACGCGTATAAAATGGAGGCTTCATGGAATTTGACCTCCTTCAATTTCAATGGTGGTGGAGGAGGTGTTCCAGATGGTATCGGTTAACCAATCCCACAATGAAAGCTTATATGACTGCCTGACCGTTGGTGCTTCAATAATCGTGTTGACTCGGGGCGGTGCCAGGAGTAAAGCTGTGTTGGGATCGTACGCCGGGATTTCAAGGTAGAGTGCCTGACCGGGTTGCCTCAATGTGAAACCCAATTCCTTTGCCCTTGAGAGCATCCTCTCGGTCGACCTGGCAATCGCTAAATCAGTGGTCAGTGATGCAATTTCATTGTTGATATTGTCAATATCTGATTCCAACCCCTGGATATTTCGGCCTGCGCTGGCAGCTTGCGCATTGATACTAAGATAAATCCCGGTGAGGGATGCTATAAGAACCAACCCAAGCAAAAACAAGCCAATCCACTGAAGCTGGATTCGCCATGGTGCTTGTTTGTAAGCTTGTATAATACGGTTTTTCATCATAAAACCTTAATTAATTCGTGCAATTGTTATGCCTGTTTTATTTTTTTTGAGCTACACGTAACCTGGCACTGCGAGCTCTTGGGTTTTTATTAATTTCGTCCTCTGAAGCCCGGATTGGCTTCTTTGTGATAATATCGATGGATGCAATATGACCACAAGTGCAAATCGGCTGCTCCGGTGGGCAAATGCAGTCCTTGCTTTCTTGTTTAAAGAACTGCTTGACGATGCGATCTTCCAAAGAATGGAAGCTGATCACAGCTATGCGTCCTCCAGGATTTAAGCAATCAACCAATCCAGGTAAGGAAGATGAGATCGTCTCAAGCTCCTTGTTGGTTGCGATCCGGAGTGCCTGGAAGGTGCGGGTCGCTGGATGGATGTGCGACTCGTACCCTGGGACCGCTGTTTTGATAACCCTGACCAAATCGTGCGTATGATGAATGGGTCGTTCATTGACAATTGCTCTTGCAATCCGTCGGGAGTACCGTTCTTCACCGAACTTCCACAGGATATCAGCCAGTTCTTTCTCCTCCAAACTGTTCACGAGGTCAGCAGCGGAAGGTCCCGTTTCCCGGTTGAAGCGCATATCCAACGGACCCTCTGCCATGAATGAAAACCCACGGTCAGACCAATCTATTTGCATGGATGAAACACCTAAATCAAGGAGGATCCCCTGTACCTTCTGCCAACCGAGTTCCTCGAGAACAGCGGGTGCATCCTTGTAAGATGCCTGACGGATGACAACCCGATCTGAAAATGGCTTCAATCGCTGCTGGGCAATTGCAATGGCTTGCTGATCGATATCCAGCCCCAACAGCCTTCCATCAGGTGAAGATGCTTTCAGGATGCCTTCTGCATGCCCGCCAGCGCCCAGGGTGCCATCGAGAAAATCGCGCCCAGGCTCGGGTTTAAGTGCATCCAGGACTTCTTGGTAAAGTACTGGTTGGTGTGGAAAATTTTCGCTGGGGTTCCCAACGTCATCCCCCGCACCGATATGATTGTCGTTCATGGTAGGGTTGTTAAATCCAGGGCGCTAAATCGCTGTTCATTCGCATCGGAGTTGTTCAGGATTAGAAGCTGCTTATCCCAATTTTCCGGGGACCAGAGCTCAAAGTATTCTCCATTGCCCACCAGGATGGCATTGTCATTGAGATTTGCAGTCTCTCTAAGAAATGCCGGTAAAAGAATGCGACCTGTTTTGTCGATTTCCAATTCCTGGGCGTTGGAGAAAAAGAACCTCCGAAACTGGCGACTGGTGGCGTTCGTAATAGGTTTTGACCTGACCTGGTTTGAAACAATTGTGAATAATTCCGGTGTCAGGGCGATCAAGCTGTCTTCAAAGCCAGTTGTTAGAACAAGCCAATCATTGGTCAACTCCTCCCGATATCGGGAGGGGATCGTTAAGCGACCTTTCTCATCGATTGAATGCTCGTACTGACCGAGGAACATTTGTTCTACTTCTCCTATTACCAACAGCGCGCCGGGTTTTCCGGCGCTCCACTTCGTCCCACTTATCTCCACTTTTAACCACTAGTAATATCAGTATAAACGATACATTTACTAAAATCAAGGGGAGCGAAGCAATTCGTGTCTTATTTTGTGTTGGCGGCTAACTTTTGGAATATATAAATCAAGAATCCCGATCTGAGTTGATATAAAAAAATAGAAAATTGTAGAAGAAGGCCTCACTTTTATTGATCAGAGATTATATTTCAACTTATTAATGTTGGTTAGTTTAAGATCACCCATTGGAGATGCTTTTCCTCCCACCTTTTACCAAATTTGTTCCAAGGGCTTGACGGACAGTATATAATGAAGGCGAAGATAAGCCTTATCGTAAAAGCCCAGGATATCTGTTGACATTCGTGTCAGGTAAGAATATAATACTTATCCTTGCCCCGGCAGGTCGTATTTGCTGGGGTAAAATAATGTAACCCCAACTTTCCCGGTCCCTGGCGGTATCACGCGAGCGAGATTGGTTAAGTGAAGATTGGAGTAAAAAATGAAATTTGTAATTGTCGAACAAGGCGGCAAGCAGTATCGAGCCGTCGAAGGTGGAACGATTGAAGTAGATCGTCTGCCAAACGAGGTGGGTGAGAGCCTGACCCTGGAAGATGTCCTTCTTTCTGTTGATGACGAGAACGTCACCATCGGAACCCCGGTCATCAAAGGTGTAAAGGTTCAGGCGAAAGTACTTGATCATTTCAAAGGCAGAAAGATTTTGGTTTTCAAGTATCGTCCCAAGCAGCGTTATCGTGTAAAATCCGGACATCGCCAGCAGTACACTCGCTTGCTGGTTGAATCGATTGAATTGGAGTAAGTATCATGGCACATAAAAAAGGCGGCGGCGCATCGCGTAACGGTCGTGACAGCCAATCGCAACGACTTGGTGTAAAGAAATTTGGTGGTGAATACGTCATCAGCGGGAACATCCTGGTCCGGCAGCGTGGGACCAAAGTGCATCCCGGTTGGAATGTTGGAATGGGAAAAGATCACACCCTTTTTGCAACCACTGAGGGTCTTGTTCATTATGAGACTCTTCCTGGTGGACGTAAGAAGGTGCATGTCGTTACCATCCCCGAGGAAGAATAAACGGATTCACTTTTTGAAAGGATTGTGACGAAATTATGAGAAAAGAAATTCATCCAGAATATTATCCAGAGGCAACGGTGATCTGCGGATCTTGTGGGAACACCTGGAAAACAGGTTCCACAAAGAAAGAGATCCATACCGAGGTTTGTTCAAATTGCCATCCCTTCTATACAGGTCAGCAGGCACGTATTCTTGACCGTGAAGGACAGGTTGACCGCTTCTACAAACGTCTGCAGGCTCGACAAGAATTCCTTGAAGATCAGCAGACTAAAGAGGAAGAAAAAGTTTCACCTCAACGCCCAATCGAAGAGCTTGGACTGGGTACACGTGTGGACAACGTGCTTCAAGAAGCCGGTATCAATACCGTCGGCGATGTTCTCGAGCGACTTGAGGGTGGCGAGCAGGCGATGCTGGACGTTAGCGGCTTTGGTCGAAAATCATTGATCGACCTTAAGAAAACACTGCGCCAGCTGGGTTATAAGATCCCTGAAGCAGCTGAAGAGATCACGGTTTAATTTAGGAAATAAAACGAAAAATCCGGTAAACTTAACAGGCAGATGAGCAATCGTCTGCCTGTTCTTTTATATATTCTATTTAACATCCAGGAGTGATTTATGAAACACGATGTAGGATCTGTTGAGGTCATCTGCGGTTCGATGTTCTGTGGGAAAACAGAAGAATTGATCCGCCGCCTTAGACGGGCAAGAATAGCGAAACAGCATGTTCAGGTTTTTAAACCGGTCATTGACGACCGTTTTGAACATAATAAAGTAACATCTCACTCCGGTGTTGATTTAGATGCTTTGCCCGTTTCCGGCTCACAAGAGATCCTCGATTCATTAGATCCTGGTGTTACTGTTGTGGGAATCGATGAGGTGCAGTTCTTCGATGATGGTATCGTCGACATCGTTGAAACGCTGGCAGAACAAGGTATTAGGGTCGTTATTACCGGACTCGATATGGATTTTCGCGGCGAACCGTTTGGATGTATGCCGCAATTGATGGCCAAAGCTGAGCGTGTTGATAAATTGCAGGCGATTTGCATGGTTTGCGGTGGTGCTGCCAGCCGGACACAGCGATTGGTCAATGGAAATCCAGCTCACTATAATGAACCTATCGTTGTTGTCGGTGCTCAGGAATTATATGAAGCGCGCTGCCGAGACCACCACATTGTACCGAGAGACTAGCAGAAAGGATGTCAATGCAAAATTACGATTCTTTTTTAGCTGAGGTACTCATTCCGGAAGAGACACTGAAGGAACGTGTCCGGGAACTCGGTGAGGAGATCAGCCGGGATTATGCAGGAAACAATATCCTGGCAATTTGCATCTTAAGGGGAGGGGTGATGTTCCTGACTGATCTGATCCGCGAAATATCCGTCCCGGTTGCAATTGATTTTATGGGGGTTTCCTCTTACGGTGTGGGCTCACGTGTCTCTGAAGGCCAGGTGAGACTGACCCTGGACCTGACAACCAGCATAGCCAACAAACATGTTTTGATTGTGGAGGATATTATCGACAGCGGCAATACATTAAACTCAGTTGTTGAATTGCTCCTAACCCGGAACCCGGCCAGCCTGAACATCGTGACCCTGCTTAATAAATATTCTCGGCGGGAGGTCGATGTTCCAATTAAATATTGCGGATTTGACATTCCTGATAAATTTGTATTCGGCTATGGGCTGGATATGGATGAATATTACCGAAATCTCCCCTTCATTGGTGTTGTTGATCTGGAAAAATATGAGGCTGAAATTTAGTCCTGAACAGATATTACTATTAAACCTGATTCGCGCTGAACTTCCGTCCGATCAGGCGATATTCTTAGTTGGTGGTGCCGTTCGAGATGCCCTGCTTGGCGCTGAAAATCACGACCTGGATTTTGCGCTGTCCATTAACCCAACCTCGCTTGCGAAACGGTTGGCAAAACACCTTAATGCAGGTTTTTACGTCCTGGATGATGAAAGACATACTGCACGGGTTCTTTACAAAACGGATTCTGGTACAGAATTTCCCCTTGATTTTGTTCAATTTACAGGAAACAGCTTAATGGAAGATTTGTCGAATCGTGATTTTACGATCAACGCCATGGCTGTTTCGCTTTCTGATTTAGCTGGGGTGATTGACCCATTGGATGGGCAATCGGACCTTGAAAGCCAGGTTATCCGCCCTTGCAGTCCTCGTGCATTGACGGACGATCCAATCCGCGTCCTGCGCGGCATACGGCTGGCACACCAATTTAATTTCACTTATGCTGAAGGGCTGGGTGAGGCAATGTCGGAAGCCGCACATCACCTGGCGTCAACTTCGTATGAAAGACAGCGGGATGAGTTCTTTAAAATTTTAGAGGGGTCTGAACCGCACAGGGGAATGGATGACTGTGAGCGATTTCAGGTGATCAGGTCGATTTTTCCAAATCTTGAGGCACAAAAGGATATTCCTGCATCACCACCTCATCTTTATCCATTGTTCAGACACACACTTGAATCTATCCATTATTATCATGAGATCATTAGATTAATTCAGTTTAATAGAATGCCGCAAGATTTTAATCGAGCGTGGTGTTCAAGCTTATGGGCTATCCTAGGCACTTTCTCATCGCGCCTGCAAGAATATTTCTGGGCAGAAATCACACCTGGCCGTCACAAATTTGGTTTAGCCTTATTAGGAGCTCTGCTGCATGATATTGGCAAACCCTTGACGATTGAAATGGGAGAAGATGGGCGTTCCCATTATTTTGGTCATGAAAAAGTTGGTGCCGAGTTAGCCTGGGAAGCAGCAAAGCGGATCCAACTGAGCAATGCTGAATCTGATTGGGTGAAAAAATTTGTTGAAGGCCATATGAGTTTACAGGGATGGACGCATTCAGATGAACCACCTACACGGAAGAGTATTTACAGGTTCTTCAAACGGACTGGTGAGGTAGGTATTGCCATATCCCTTTTTTCATTAGCGGATTCACTGGCAACCTATGGCGATAATATCCCGGCAGAAAAATGGGAAAAGCATTTGCAGATCAGTGCCATCCTTTTTTCGGCCTGGTGGGAAAACCAAGATGTTGTTGTATCACCAAAGCCGTTCTTGGGTGGTCATGATCTTCAAAAGGAATTTGGATTAAAACCAGGGAAAATGATCGGTGGGTTGTTGTCGGATCTGGTTGAAGCCCAGGCGAGCGGTGAAGTCACAACGATCAAAGAAGCATATGCGTTTATCAGAAACAAGATTGACAGCGAATAGAAAGAGAAAGTTAAAATGAGGGCTTTGGTAAATGGGATCCAATTGGGTTATGAAATTCTGGGGAAAAATGGGCTGCCTTTGGTTTTGATCCATGGTTTCGGGTTGAACAGGACAATCTGGAAGGATATGGTCAACCATTTTATGGAGGATCAGCTTGTGATCCTGCCGGATTTGCGCGGGCACGGTGAAAGTGATGCGCCGGATGGCATATATCCGATGTCCTTGCTGGCGAAGGATATTCTAGGGTTGCTGGATGAACTTGAGATCAAGAAAGCGGTCCTATGTGGACATTCGATGGGAGGCTATGTCACCCTCGCTTTTACAGAAAATCATCCAGGGCGGCTTGCTGGCATAGGTTTGATCACATCACGTGCTGAAACAGATAGTCCTGACAAAAAAAGAGACCGGTATGCGTTTGCGGAAAATGTGGCACAGAACGGGTCTGTTGTTTTAGCTGAATCACTTGCACCACAAATCTCCAATCGTAAAAGAGTGATTGAAACTACCTATAAGCTTATAGAAAAAACATCTCCAAAAGGTATTATTGGGGCTTCGAAAGGTATGGCTGAAAGGCAATCCCGATTACACGTTCTGGATTCGTTCAAAAAGCCAGCGCTTATTGTTGCTGGACAGGAGGACCAAATTATCCCTTCGTCGGATGCCAGGAATATGGCAGGGCGGCTAGAGAAGGCAGTATATTTGTCCATACCTCATGCATGTCATATGCCGATGATGGAAACACCAGGGGTCCTTGCCAAAGCGTTATTGAATCTCAGCGAACGGGCAGCAGCGTCTTTAGCTTAGAACAAGCGAATTAAAAATTTCATTTATTATTGCAGAGGATATGAACATTTGGAAAATAACATGGCTATATTAGAAGCAATCTATGCACGAAGAAGTATTCGCCAATACCAGGAGAGGGCGGTTGAAAAGGAAAAGCTGACAGGTTTACTCGAAGCGGCCATGGCCGCACCATCAGCGATGAATATTAAACCATGGGAATTTGTAGTGGTGACAGATCCTGAACAATTAGAAGAAATAAGATCCAAAATGATGTTTGGGAAGATCAATGCACCGGCTGCGATCATCGTCTGTGGTAATACTTCATTCTTCAAACATCCAGTGGCGTCCCAGTTTTGGGTGCAGGATTGCAGTGCCGCGACTGAGAATATTTTATTATGTGCTGTCTCCCTTGGGTTGGGAACAGTTTGGTGCGGCGTACACCCCATTCATAACTTTTCAAAGCGAATCTCGAAGGTGATTGGCTTACCTGATCACGTCAAACCGTTGAATGTTATTTATGTGGGATATCCCGCTGAGGAAAAGGAAGCGCGAACCCAGTACAACCCAGATCGGGTGCATTGGGATCAGTACTAATTTTGTTTTTTTACTGCTGGTTATTAATTACAGATGGTACTCATTTTGATATTTGATCAATAACTCGGTTTCCCGGGCAATATCCATCCCTACTTTCATCTTTTGGGAATCAGGACGATTCTTCAGCCATTCGAGTGTCTCGCTCACGGTCTTGGACAGCGGTCTGAATACCAATCCCGCTTTAAGTGCTTTATTGATATTGATGTTGTAAAACCCGGTGAAAGCAGGGTCTGATGAAGGGATCCACAGCGGAAGATCCTTCCAGGGCGTGACGCCTTCTCGCAGGAGGAAAGGCTCTTCAACCCACACGAAACTTGCTTCCGACATTGCAGCTTCCCGGCAAGCGACTAACAATGAGCCAAATGTGGCGGGTTTTTTGGGGCCAGTTACATTATATGCGCCTTTCTGCTCCTTTTCGATCATCCGGATGATAAATTCGGCCAGGTCTCTGACATCAATGAACTGCAGGTTTGAACTCGGCGGCGCAGGCGCCAGGACCTTGCCGCCAAGGGCTACCCGATAAGGCCAATAGGTAAATCGGTCCGTTGGATCATTAGGTCCGGTGATCAATCCTGGACGAATAGCCAATACGTTTCCATCGAAATTTTGTTGAATCTCATACTCGCAGAGAGCCTTCAATGGACCGTAGGAATCACCAGTGTAATCTTCATCTAATGAATCCTCAAGCGGTGCAATAGGGTAATCCTCCGCAATATCCGGTGACCGGAAATCCCGATAAACAGAAACGGAGGAAATAAAAACATAGGTTCCACTTTTCCCGGAAAGGAAAGATGCGGACTTTTTAACGATTCTTGGCACAAACCCACTGGTGTCTATGACAGCATCCCATTTTCTGCGCTTGAGCGCACTCAAATCGCCATCTCTTTCCCCGATTAAATTAGTAACTTTTGGGAAGAGGTCTGGATTTGTGCGCCCTCGATTGAATAAGGTGGGTGTATGGCCGGCATTCAAAATTGCTTGCGTGAGTGCTAAGCCTAAGAACCTTTTTCCGCCTAAGATTAATATTTTCATATCACCTCTTTATTTCAGCGATCATAATTTTAATAATTTACCGGTGGGCAATATCACGCAGCCTGTGGGCAGCACTTGCTTCTAATTCTGATATCAAATTCACCTGGCTGGCAAGTTTTTCAAATAATCGGTTGGTTTCACTTAAATCCATTGGGAAACGATGGATGATTTGTACTGTTAACGATTGGAGATCTTTTATAGCATTCTTATAAGCCTTCATGTCATTTTGCCGGAAAGAATGATATTTTTTGTTTATTAGGCTTTTCACTTTGTCAAAAACAGCGATGTTTGAGGGTAGGGCATTTTCAGCCAGCCTTGACCAGTGATTTGCTAGCTGAAGGTATTGACCGGAAATTGCATTCAAGGATGGGTTTTTGAGGGTAACGGCCGCTTCATGTAAAAAGTCAGCATAGGTCTTCCGCAGTGCAAAACCACCAGTGCCACTTAACTTGATCGATTCGTAACAGGATAAAAGGGTTTGGAATAGACCCTCCTGATCCCGAAAAACATTTGGCCATCCCAGCTTATCCTGGTGACAGTTTAACCTTTCAGCCCAAGTGGCCCAATTGCTGACCCCAAAATTCCTATTCGGATGGGTCAGTTGGGCAGCGCAGTCGGCTATCCCCTGGATGATCGCTTCGCGCAACTCCTGAGCATTGATCTGGTCCGCCTGGTTGTAGACCATCATTAAAAAGTTGTTTTGCACCAGGTTTGCCCTGGCAGCGCTAAAGGTTTTTTCACGAATTTCAACTGGCTTTGAACTTAAGTCATCCAGGTATAATCGCCACAATCGGCCATCCCGAGCATATACTCCAACCTGGTGGGTGTGAAAGCCTTTGAGGCTTTCCGGTAGATGATGATGAGGAAGTGATGCTTTGTCCACCCACACAATGGCTAGCTTTCCTTGTTTAAGGATTTCTTGAAGATCTGTTTCAGCTTCTTGCTCGTTATCAAATTCCCTGAATTCTGCAGCCAATAGAAGTCTATCATTTAAGTTATTAAGAAAGGATTGGTTGTTATTCCACTGATACCGGAATCCCAGGGTCAATATTGGGTGGGGTAGATGTTCAAACTGAAAAAGAATATAACCGGCATCCAGACCACCGCCAATTCCCATTAGCAGCGCTTCGGTATACGGTTGCTCTGTGACAGGATTGATCACACCTGTAAATCGCAGGATTTTTTCCAGAACTGAAGTAGGGGGGTGAATGCCTGGAAGCCCTTCTGGAAAATCGAATTGCATAATGTCCTTTCTAGGGTGATTTTGTCAGATGAATAAATTCGAATAAGACTTCATCAGATGAAAATTACTATGATTAATTATACATGATGGCTAAGCTAAATTTCAGTGGAAATTTCAAGAAAGTATAGAAAAAATGTTAAAAACGGGATTTGACTGCATGAAGGGTTTAATGATGTGTTATCCATACTGCATTCAAATTGCGATAATCCCCAAAAAAATCAGATGCAATGATGAAATTATTGGTACCCTCGGTGAGATTGTAAAGCATCAATTCCCTGGCTGTGCGATAAAGAAAACCGGAGGAATCTGGTAACCAAAGGATCTCGAGGGGATCACTTTGCAGTTGGATAGGTATTTGTTCCTGAAAATCGCTTGTGATTAAACGTGCATCTTTATCTTTTGTGATTAAAACAAAATATTGGCGATCAGGAGAACGGCTGAAAAGGAAAATTGGTTCACTGAAATCGGTGATACGTAGATCCTGTCCCTCAACAAGGTAACTTTCCGTTTCACAATTCAACACAAGGCTCGAACCAGTTATTTTCCTTTTTACAGAGCAGATTCCTGTGAACTCTTGTGTGGTAATGAGATCTTCATTATAAGATTGAAGGGTCAGGTTTGTCTTTTGGCTTACCCGATCCTGACTAAGCGTGAGGATATCAGTTCCATAGGTATTGAGGCTTGAAAATGAACCTGACACGACAAGTTTTGAATCCATATCGGGGATACTTATCAGGGAAAAATCAGTGCCGCCAACGATTCCTGATTGATGAATTACGCCAAGCAGATCGTCAGAAAACCAGTAAACGGACGGGTTTTCAGTGTTTGCCGGCAGTGGAATTTCAAGTGAGTTGCCGTTGACGAGGTCTACAAGGAAGTATTGATCATCTTGCCAGTCATTGGCTGCACTGCTGAAGCCTTTCCTGATGAGGATTTTGTCATCACCTGGCCCTACCCAATAATTTTCCACTAACCGAGGGTTTTGTTCCAGAAGCTTTGTTTCACCTGTTGATAGATCCAACAGGGAGAGGTTCGAGTTGAATCCCGAGCCTCCTTTTATGATCAGAAGCTTCTGACTATTTTGAAACCACTGGATATCTTGCTGACTTTGTTGAATTGTTTGTTCAATCAGATCTTGCATGAAATCCTTCGTATACCCTTGAAATATCTGGAGGGCAGCTTCAACCGCCCGATCCAAATCGAAACTGATGGCATCTTGACTAAAATCATAGGAAAATGTGGATTCTTTCGAAAGAATATTGACGATTTTAAAAGAATGATCGCTCGTAAAAATGAGCAGCTGTTTGCCATCAGGAGAAAGGTTGGATGATAAATTAATCCCCGCGTTTATTCCCGGCAGATCGTACGGAAATAATGCGTAGGTTGCTAGATCTAAAATATGAAAGGAATCCACGCCCGTTTGTAGAAGCATCAGGGAGCCATCTAATGCAGTCAATGTCCTGGCGCCTGGTGTTGCGGTAGGTGTGGAAAGTTGGTCGATGAGAGTCAAGACTGTTGGCGTCGAGATTTTTACTTGCGTGGCTGTGGCCTGGTTGTCTATTGATTCCTGGGTCATCACTCCTGGAGAGCAGGAAGATGAAAGTATCCCGAAAAGGAGTAATATGAAAATCTGTTTGATTTCGTTGAATAATCTTTTCAAAATTTTGTTGATCCTTTTACCCTTAGTGGTAGGCATCAAGCGGTTTAACCAGAATGATCTCGTCACGAATCGGTATATTGTCAGACCCGATTTCGGATATGGACGGCTTCAACCGGCGATCATGCAAAACCTGGTCAGGCAGCAGCTTTGATAGTAAAAACCCACGTCGTTGGTAAAATCCAAGCGCACGAAGGTTGTCATTTGTTGTTGTTAATCTCAATTCTTTGCAACCATTTTCTCCGGCTATCTTTTCTACCGCGTCGATTAAAGACGTACCAACCCCCTTGTTTTCCCTAAGGCTGGCTAAAGTTATGATCTCACAAGATTGATCCGTCATCAGATAATGAAGAATCCCGAAAACTCTATTATTTTGGACTGCTTTTATTCCATCCATTTCTACAGGATAAAAAATCCTCCCCTGGATAACAACATTATCACTTCCCCAAAATTGAAAGAGGATATTACGGATCGCTTTTTGATCTGAAAACTGGATATCCTCGATTGAGAATTTCATTATTCACCTCTTCTTCATTATAATTAACACAGTGAATTTTAGAAATACTTTTGAAAATGAAATGAAAAACAGACGCTGTAATCTAAAACGGTGGATCAATAATGCACTTATATGGGCGACAAACCTGTTGTATCACCAACTTGCATGGTCTTACGATGCTGTCGCCTGGATGGTGAGTTTTGGCCATTGGCAAGAATGGCGTCATCATGGACTGGATCATATTAAGCCTGGTCACACCCTGGAAGTTGGTTTTGGAACAGGTGAATTGCTGCTGACAATGGCAGAACTGGGAATCAATGTGATTGGGTTGGATAGATCGACACAAATGCAAAATGTTGTTAAACGAAAGGTAAGGCGGAAAGGATATCAAAACAAACGGGTTCAAAGCTGCGTGGAGGCGATACCTTTCTCAGGACAGGTTTTTGATAATGTGATTTCGACATTCCCTTCGGGGTATATATTGAAAGAAGAAACACTAAAAGAAGTACTTCGGGTACTCAAGGTGAATGGACGGATGGTGGTGGTTGGTTTATACGTCATATTCAAACCGGCTCTGCTAAAGTGGTTGACACATTGGTATTTAGGGGCAGGCGGCGATACGTATCTAACCGATTTTACTTTGCGCGCAGAACAAATAGGTTTTAATGTTTCGGTCATCCAGCATGAAACGAAACGCTATCGGCTACCGATTTTGATTTTGGAGCGAGGCAATGATCAATAACCTTAAAAAGCGGGAGATCCATGGTGGGGAGGTGATCAAATCGGGGGAAAATGCCAGTCGCCTGGTCCTTCCCCGAACTTCAGATAAAACCTATGCGTTAGCTCAGTTGGATAACTATATGCACTTGCCGCGCATAAAATTTCCACATCGGCCAAATATAAGAATTCAATTGGATGCCCGGATCATTGGTCATGACATCAAAGGAACCTTTGGATTTGGGTTGTGGAATGACCCATTCAGCTTTGGCATCGGACCTGCCGGCATTTCTAAGTTCTTACCAGTTATGCCGAATGCGGCCTGGTTCTTTTATGCCTCAAATCCAAATTATCTCAGCTTGCGTGATGAACAGCCTGTAACCTGTTTTCATGCAAAGACATTTAGATCACCTTTGGTTCCATCTTTTTTATCTATTTTAGGCGCACCCCTGGTGCCTTTCTTATTCGTACGACCGACCGCCCGGTGCATCCACAGGTTATTGAGGTCGGTCATTAAAGAGGATATGGCAGAGATCAATATAGCACTTCGCGAATGGCATCGGTACAGTCTGTTTTGGCAAGATGAACTGGTGGTATTTGAGATTGATGGAACTACATTTTTCGAAACAACGCTGGCACCAAGGGGAAAGCTTGGGTTGGTGATATGGATCGACAATCAGTTCTTTCGTTTTGACCCAGGTGGTCATCTCTCAATGGGATATCTGGAGACTCATGCTGAACAAATATTGGAAATTAATCACATTCAGATCAACCAGTCCATGGCATAGACGCAGTAATAAACAATCCTTAATCGATTTCCCAAGGTTCCTTTTGAGATTCAATTGTTGACGTGGTAAAATTATATGTTTGAATGATAAAATACGCGAGATGCGTTTTACAATAACTATTTTAATTTAGGAGGCAGTATGTCAGATAAAAAATGGGTATATTTATTCAGCGAAGTTGCGCAAGCCGAGGCTTATGCTGGAAGTTGGGATAGGGTTCGAGGACTGCTTGGCGGTAAAGGTGCAAACCTTGCAGAAATGTCACGCATTGGCGTTCCTGTCCCGCCAGGTTTTACAATTACAACTGAAGCCTGTATAGCATATCAAGATGGTCAGAATTTTCCTGAAAACATGTGGGACCAGGCGTTGGTGGCTCTGAAAGAGACAGAAAAGAATGCTTCCAAAAAATTTGGTGATCCCTCCAATCCCTTGTTAGTATCCTGCCGTTCGGGTGCGAAAATGTCGATGCCCGGCATGATGGATACCGTGCTTAATCTCGGTCTCAATGATGAGACTGCAAAGGGTATGGTCGAACTGACTGGAAATGAACGGTTTGTTTATGACTCTTACCGCCGCTTGATCCAGATGTTTGGATCCGTTGTTTTAGGCATCGCAGATGAGGCATTTGAAGAAGTTCTAGACAGCTTTAAAGAAGAAAAAGGTGCCAAGGTAGACACGGATCTGACTGCTGAGAACCTGAAAGAACTCACTGCTAAGTTCAAAGCTGTTGTACAAGAACAGATGGGCTTTGAATTTCCACAGGATCCTTATAAACAGCTTGAATTAGCGACAAAAGCTGTATTCGATTCATGGAATGCCAAACGCGCGATTGATTACCGCCGGCGCGCCAATATTCCTGACGATCTGGGTACCGCAGTCAATATCGTTACAATGGTGTTTGGCAACATGGGCGATGATTCCGGTACCGGCGTTGCATTCACAAGAGATCCTGGGACGGGGGAGAAAATGCTATATGGGGATTACCTGATGAATGCCCAGGGTGAGGATGTTGTAGCAGGTATTCGTAACACCAAACCCATCATGGAAATGAAAGATGAATTACCAGAAGTTTTTAAGCAATTCATGGAAATCACCAGAAAATTAGAAAAGCACTACAGCGATATGCAGGATGTTGAATTCACAATTGAGAGAGGCAAATTGTGGATGCTTCAAACAAGAACCGGTAAGCGAACTGCGAAAGCGGCTATCAAGATTGCGGTTGATATGACCAATGAAGGCGTGATCGATAAAAAAACAGCCGTAATGCGTGTTGAACCTGAACAGGTTGACCAAATGCTGCATCCCCAATTCGATCCTAAAACTTCAGAAGAAGCTCGGAAGAGTGGGAAGTTATTTGCGACTGGTGTGAATGCATCACCTGGGGCTGCTGTCGGTCAGATCTATTTTGACGCAGATACGACTGAAAAGATGGCGAAGGAAGAAGGCCAGAATGTGATCATGGTTCGACCTTTCACAAAACCCGATGATGTGCACGGTATGTTGGCTGCAGAGGGTATTCTCACGAGCGAAGGTGGCGCGACATCCCACGCAGCAGTGGTCGCCCGTCAGTTTGGCGTTCCCTGTGTTGTCGGTGCTTCAATGATGACGATTGACATGGATAAGCGTGTCATGGTATCTAATGGCAAAACCGTCAAAGAGGGTGAGTGGATCTCTTTGGATGGCGCTTCCGGTGAAGCATTTATAGGAAAGTTAGAATTAACTGCCCCAAATCTCGAAGAACAAAAAGAGCTGATGACCCTGCTCAGTTGGGCAGATGAAATTGCTAGGTTACAGGTATGGGCAAACGCAGATTACCCGGCAGATGCAAGGCGTGCCCGGTCCTTCGGGGCCAAGGGCATTGGTTTATGCCGCACTGAGCACATGTTCTTTGAAGAAGAACGGTTACCCTTTGTACAGGAAATGATCCTGAATGCTGAAGAAGCCCAGAAACTGATCAATAATGTTGAGCGGTTGGAAGGCATGCTCAAAAGCGGAAAAGTTGAGGGTCGAACGATGACCGATAAAAGCCGCAAAGAGGTCGAAACAGAACTGGCTGAAGCCAAGAAGGAACTCGAGAAATCCAGTGCAGCTGATAAATATTATAATGCTCTGGATAAACTGCTTCCTTCCCAACGCTCAGATTTCTACGGCTTATTTGAGGCCATGGACGGCTATCCGGTTATCATCCGGTTGATAGATCCGCCGCTGCATGAGTTCCTCCCATCACAGGAAGATTTACTGGTTGACGTGACAAGGATGCGCACGAAAGGCGAGACAGAAGGCCTTGCTGAAAAAGAAACTTTACTCGCTGCTGTAGAAAAACTGCATGAGAGCAACCCCATGATGGGATTGCGCGGCATTCGCTTAGGGATTGTCTTCCCAGATATCATGCGGATGCAGGTTCGAGCGATCTTTGAAGCTGCCAGTGATGCTGCTAATAAAGGCATCATCGTCAAACCAGAGATCATGATCCCCCTTACAGGTCATGTTAATGAGCTGCACCATGTTCAACCTGAACTTGAAGCGATTGCTAAGAAAGTCATGGAAGAAAAAGGTGTTGAGTTCTCCTATAAGTTTGGCACGATGATTGAAATCCCGAGGGCTGCCTTGACTGCTGCTGAGATTGCTGGTGTGGCTGAGTTCTTCTCGTTTGGTACCAACGACCTGACCCAGATGACCTTTGGCTACAGCCGAGATGATGCTGAACGCAACTTCCTGATCAATTATGTGGACGAGGGTATTCTCCCACAGAACCCCTTCCAGGTTCTGGATCGGAATGGTGTTGGCCGGTTGATGGAAATTGCCGTGAGCGAAGGCCGCAAGGTCCGCCCCGATTTGGAAGTCGGGATCTGTGGTGAGCACGGCGGCGAACCGAGTTCGATTGAGTTCTGCCACCTGGTTGGTAATAACTACGTAAGCTGCTCGCCTTTCCGAGTCCCAGTTGCACGTTTGGCTGCGGCTCAGGCGAAAATAAATAACGATTAAAAAGCAATACATCAAGACCGAGAGGCTGTCTACATCAAGACAGCCTCTTTTTTTTATTGAGTCGTCAGAAATCATGATTTTTTTATCATCAAAATCAGGTTTTGTATAATATTTTTAAAGAACGAATATGACAATTCTGGTATAATTTATAATTGTTGTAATTAACTGAAAAATATAGCACAATTAATCTGAGTGTTCACGTGTCAATCCACGGAGGGAAGTTTTATGGAAAAAAAGGAATATCTAGATCTCTATAAAGAGATGGTTGTCATCCGCCGAATTGAAGAGCGCGCGGCTGAACTCTATCAACAGGGAAAAATTGGCGGATTTTTACACCTTTATATTGGACAGGAAGCTGTCTGTGCAGGGATTGGGTCAGTGCGTCAACCCCAAGACCGGCTAATCACAGCGTACCGTGACCATGGTTGGGCGATTAGTTCAGGGATCGACCCAAAGTATGTCATGGCTGAACTGCTTGGGAAAGCCGATGGCTGCTCAAAGGGGAAGGGCGGTTCAATGCATATGGCTGACACTGAGAAGAATTTCTGGGGAGGCCATGCGATTGTCGGTGCACATATCCCGATTGCGGCTGGGTTGGCATTAGGGGATGTTTACCAGGGAAACGAGGATGCCATCACCATCTGCATGTTCGGAGATGGTGCAACCAATATTGGTTTTTTTCATGAGGGTTTGAACCTGAGCAAGGTTTGGAACTTGCCAGTCCTTTGGGTTTGCGAGAACAACCAGTACGGTATGGGAACAGCGGTCAAACGTGCGTCTGCTGTTTCGGAAATCCGCCAAAAGGCAGAAGGATACGGGATGCCTAATGAACGGATCGAGGGTATGGATGTGATGACCGTTCGAAAAGAGGTATCAAGGGTATTAGACAAGATGCGAAAAGAAGGGGGACCTTACCTGCTGGAAATCATGACCTACCGCTACCGGGGGCACTCGATGGGTGATCCGGAGAAATATCGAGAAAAAGAAGAAGTCAGGAAATGGGAAGAGGAAGATCCGATCGGTTTCTTCCGAAAGCAAATTATTGAAGAAGAAATTGCCACTGAGCTAGAGCTCGACGATGCAGACGAGGAAGCTGAAAACATCGTAAAAGAAGCCGTTGAATTTGCAGAATCGAGTCCTGAACCGGACAAAGAATCGTTATTTGAAGATATTTATGTAGAACCCACACCGGTTGAATATCGCGGCTATGCAATGGAACATGAAAGCGAGGGAAATTAAGATGACAAAAATGACCATGCGTGAAGCGATATCCAAAGCGCTTTGGGAAGAAATGGAACGTGATGAACGAGTTTTCATTCAGGGAGAAGAAGTGGGGGTTTGGGGCGGTACTTACGCGGTAACGAAGGGATTTTATGAGCATTTTGGAGAAAAACGTGTTCGGGATACCCCTATTGCAGAAGCGGCGATTGTTGGTAGTGCGATTGGCGCAGCGATGACAGGTCTCAGGCCGGTCGCAGAATTGATGACCATCAACTTTGCTTTTGTGGCCATGGATCACATCATCAATGAGGCCGCAAAACTGCATTACATGTTCGGAGGCCAATTCAAGCTGCCCCTGGTGATCCGTGCTACAAGCGGCGGCGGTCGACAGCTCGGAGCAACACACTCACAAACGCCGGATGCGATATTTGCTCATTTTCCGGGATTGAATGTGGTTTCTCCCGGAACCCCCGCAGACGCCAAAGGTTTGCTTAAGAGCGCTATTCGCTCAGATGATCCTGTTTTATTCATCGAGAATGCGACCCTTTACCAAACCAAAGGAGAGGTCCCGGATGACGAAGATTATCTGGAACCGCTTGGAAAATCTAAAGTGCAGCGTGAAGGCGATGATGTGACGATCGTTGCCTATTCAAAAATGGTACAGGCTGCCCTTAAAGCTGCAGACATGCTGGCGGAAGATGGGATTGAGGCGGAGGTTGTCGATCTGCGCTCTTTACGCCCATTGGACATGGATCCGATCATCAAATCCTTTAAGCGAACCAACCGTGCTGTCATCGCAGAAGAGGGCTGGCGGTCTTATGGCGTGGGGGCAGAAGTATCATCACGAATTTATGAACTGGCTTTTGATTATGTTGATGCACCGGTCAAGCGGGTAGCACAGGCGGAAGTACCTTTGCCTTATAATGCTGCCCTGGAGCAGTTAGCGCTGCCGCAAACGGAAGATATCTATCGTGCTGCAAAGGAGGTTGTTTATGGCTGAAATTGTAACGATGCCGAAATTAGGCTTTGATATGGCGGAGGGCACACTGGTGCGGTGGGTCAAAGCTGAAGGAGACGCGGTTGAAAAGGGTGAGGTAATTGCCGAAATTGAAACCGATAAAGCAACTGTTGAGGTTGAATCGAGT
This sequence comes from Anaerolineaceae bacterium, assembly GCA_016841445.1. Lineage (GTDB taxonomy): Bacteria > Chloroflexota > Anaerolineae > Anaerolineales > Anaerolineaceae > Brevifilum. Next base: position 1,753,115 of record JAENZD010000001.1, on the reverse strand, counting down.
TTCTCTGGGGTAATGGCCAGGCATCTCGCAGAAGAAGAAACCGCGCTTCCTGTTAACGCCCCGATTGCAATCATTGCTGAAGAAGGAGTGGAGCTTTCAGAAGAAGAGATTGATTCCCTCGTGGAAAGTGCTGGCGGGGATACCAAGGAAAAGAAAGAAAAAAAGGAACCGAAGGAAGAAAAACCTGGTGAAGCGAAGGCTGAAGCAGAACCAATAGGGGAAGAAGAGGAAGAAGAACCTGAGGTTTCTCCAGCAGGGGGCGTCCGTTCCTCTCCATTAGCACGCCGTATGGCAGAAGACCATGATGTAAAACTGGAGAAAGTTGAAGGCAGCGGACCTCAAGGGCGCGTTGTCAAAAAGGATATTCAGCAGTACCTTGAGCAGGTGAAGGGAGAGGGGCGCGAGGAAGAAGCAAAGGCTGTTGGTGAAGCTCTGCAGCCGATGACTGCATTCACCGTTGGTGAAGTACCTGAAGACCAGGTCATTGAAATGAGCCGCCTGCGCCAGGCAATCGGCCGCAGGATGCAGGATTCTAACCAGAATTTCCCACACTTCTTTGTGACCCGCTCGTACAAAACGGCTGCGATGATGCAGCTGAGAAAAGACCTCAACCAATTCTTGTCAGAAGATGAGAAACTGTCGGTCAATGATTTCATTATCAAAGCGGTTGCATTGGCTCTTCGTCAATATCCAAACCTGAATGCCTCAATTGAGGACGAGAAGCATATTAAACGGCACGGACAGGTTAATATTGGCGTGGCCGTTGCTGTAGAAGGCGGTTTACTGACCGTCGTGTGTGAGAATGCCGACCAAAAACCGCTTCGATTGATTGCCTGGGAATTACGTGAGATGGCAACCCGTGCCCGGGATGGGAAAGTTAAAAATGAGGACATCCAGGGATCTACCTTCTCAATCAGCAACCTCGGGATGTTCGGTGTCGATGATTTTTCAGCGATTATCAACCCGCCCGAAGCCGGCATTTTAGCTGTCAGTGCAGTGAAAAATGTACCGGTTGTTGAGGATGGTGAGTTGAAGGTTGGCTCACGGATGAACGCAACTTTATCAGCCGATCACCGGGTGACGGATGGTGCTGAAGCGGCGGAATTCATGCAGGTCCTTGCGAAATATATCGAAGAACCGATGCGGATGCTGTTGTGAACTGACATCAAATTAATCCAGAAAGACGATTTTTCTTATTGAATTTTCGTAATAAAGCGTAGAGACTTTGCATGCAAAGTCTCTACTTGGTTTAAGTGAATAAAATTCAATGGAATTATGTTCTTGTTGTTATTTTATATGCCTCAACAAACAACCAATTCTAGAATTGATTGAAGATGAAAATCCTTAAAACCCCATCGGGCTTCCGTACAACCATCGGTAGATATAGTGTGTTTCGTTGATCAGGCGGATATAGTTGCGAGTTTCCTCGATCCGGATGGTCTCAAGGAAGAGGTCGGGATCTTCTGATGCTGCCAGTCCTTTCCAGGCAATGGTATTTCCCGGGCCGCCATTATAAGCGGCTAACATGGCGAAGAGATCGCCCCCAAAATAGTTGCGCTGTTTCTGCAAATAAGATGCCCCAAAGCGCAAGCTGACATAAGGCCTGAATAAGTCATCGACAGTGTAATTTTCAGGCCAGCCAAGCTCATTTGCAAGCTGTGCGCCTGTCGCTGGGATGACCTGCATTAAACCCAGCGCACCAGCGCCGGATCTGATAAATCCTTCATAACTGCTTTCCTGGCGGATGATCGAAAGGAGAAGTAGGGGGCTGATCTGCACTGATTCGGCGATTGGCAAAACCCAGTCCAGGTAGTATGCCCCAAACCTAACACGTGAGAAAAATTCTGGTGCTTGCAATGCATTTGCCGCTTCCAACCCAGCCAGGCGGAGGAGGTTGGTGCTAGCAATTAACGCTGACCGGTAAAGACCGATGTTCACAAAAGCCGGGATGAGGCGAAAGGTTTGTGCCGGATCATCCGCAGTGGCTGTCCGCAGGGCTTCCAATTCGGTTTTTGCAGCCTCATACTCTCCTAAAGACCAGTATTCAAGACCTCGCTGGAACAGTGGATCATTCGCGATCAGCCCGGGGCTTTCCAGGTTGGTATCCGCAGGCAAGTTGAAGGTTGTTCTCAGCCAATTTTCCGCTTCAGGTAAATAGGGGGTCAGGTCGCTGCTGAGTTCATAGGTTTGTGGTTCTGTAAAAACACCTCGTCCGATCAGCAGGTCTTCAGCACGGATGCTGTAGTGACCAAAGGGGTCTGCGGTTTGCGCTAATTTCCATGTATCCAGGGCAGCACTGATCTCTCCCTTTGCTTCCTGGCATTTGCCTATCCAAAGATTTGCAGCAGCTATCTCTGCGGGTTTACTGGTCAGGACCAATACCCGAGCAAAAAGGGTTTGGGCAGTATCCCAATCGCCCAATCGTACGTACGTGATGCCGGCAAAATAAGTTGACCGGAAAGTTTGGTCTGAATTGGGATATTCATTAGCCACGCGTGTCCAGGTTTCAGCTGCATCAACCAGCAGGTTCGCTCTTTCAAAGGATCGCCCTGCCAGGAAAAGAAAATCTGCTGAAGCAGGTGATTCTGGTCGTTGGGCAACATACGCCAGCGAGGTTCGTGCAGATTGTTCTGGCTGACTTAAGTAGAACCATTGGGTGAATTCAATATATTGCCAGGCGTCAACATAAAACGGGCTAGCAGGATAATCCCTGATCATTTGTTCCCAAAGCGCAATGGATTGCTCGTAGTTGGATTCGCCGGTCTCCTCACTTTGTTCAAGGATAGCAAGGGCTTTATAGTATAAAGCCCCATCGGCATTTTCCTCAATACCCTGGGAAAGATAACGGTCAAAAGCTTCAATTGACAAGCTGTAATTTTCGACATAATAATTTACAAGCCCACGCTGATACTCATTAACAGGAATTTCTAAGTTGACAAGGGTTACCAGCGCCGTATATGCGTCATAAGCAAAGGGATAGTTATTAACAGAATCCTGCAGATAAGGCTCGGCTTCTTCGAAGTTGTCTTGCGAAAGATAGATTCGACCGATCAATAAATCCATTCTGGCTTTCGTATAGCCATTTTCGGTGTTGTCATAAACCTCCTGGTACAGTACCAAAGCTGTTTCTAAATCTCCAAGTTCTTCGTATGCAGAAGCTATCTTTTCAGTGATCGCTTCACTCCCGCCGTCAGGGTCGGTTTGATAAGCAGCTTCATACAATTCAATGGCCTGCTCATACGCCCCTAGATTTAGGTGCAAGTCACCCTGCAGGTTGTAGACATGTGAATCTAAAAGCCCTGGCCTGTTCTCGAGGTAAGCCGAGTAAGCGCTTAGGGCTTCTTCATATCTTTCAAGATAGGTAAATGTTTTCCCTAAAAGATAATATGCATGGCCGGCAATGATTGGGTCGTCTGATTCGGCGGCTATCCTGAGGTAGTCCAAAGCGGTGCCGTAATTCTCCTGCTTTAAAAGAGCCTGTCCGCTGCCCAGGTTTGCTTTGGCTGTGGTAACAGGATCCGAGCTTCGAGCCAGGCTATCCTGGAAGATTTCAAAAGCGGCCTGGTAGTCGCCAACAAATAATGCATAATCACCATCATCAATCAAAGCTTCAGGAGGTTTGGAGGGTATCGGGGTGGGGGTGGCTGTGGGGGTTGGGAGGGCGGTTGTCGAGGATGCACCATCACCGGTTTGGAATTGGGTTGATAGAGCTTGTGGGTTGGTGCAAGCTGTTAAAATGATCATGATGATCATACCAAGGACGATTTTCATTGCATATTTCATGGTTTAAAGTGTAACACGGACAATATAGTTTACCAAATGATTAATTTTAGTCAATTTTGATTAAGGAAATTTACTGTTTCCATCTAATAACTGACTGGGAAAGCAAAGTCTTCTTGTGAGCTGATGGGTATTAGGTAATGTATTAAAAAAGATGACCCAAGCCAAAACTGGCAAAAGAGATCATTGAAGCCATTATGATGTACACCACTAAAGATGACCAGCAGTATTGCATAAAAGGAACACGGGAAGCGCCGCAAAGGTAGCTGAGCGGAATCCGGCCGATTGGCAGCATACGACCGAGAATGATAAATACCGGCGAGGTTAAATCATATTTTCTAGCCCATTCGGGTAAGGAATTTTCGAATTTCTCCAAATTTTCGGACAGGACCAGCGTTTTACCCAGAAAATACCCAAGAACGGCTGACAAAAAATTACCCGTTACTGAAATGGCAACAGATTCCAATGGGCCCAGCAAGATGGCATTGAAAATTGTTAAAGGCGAGGTTGGCAAAAGTGTAAAAGAGAAAATGAAATAAATAATAATACCAATGGAAAAAGCTTGTTTTTGGTGTTCTTCAAGGAATGTTTTAGCATTATTGATATCCAATTTAATGGTGATGACTATGATAATGATCATGAGAGCAACTGATAAAACAACTCGCAATGGTTTATTGTTTTGTGCTGCTTCCAGTATGTCCTTGATCTGGCTTCTGCTCATGATGATCATCGCTAAACTAAGGATAATAATTTGTCGGTTTTCATAATAATGCTTTTAATATTACGTTATATTATAAATCGCCGCATGGTAAATATCCAACTCTGGGAAAAGTCTTACCGGAAATATTATCTCGGATTATAATCAGGTATGAATGGAAGATGGTTTTTTTGACAAAGGCAGCAACCGATGGTAGACTGCAACGGTTGCAATTGGCGCCCATCTGGGCGCATTTTTTTGGATAAAGATTGTAAAAATGAGAACAATAACCTGGAATGACGACAAACAATGTGTTGAAATGATTGACCAGCGATTATTGCCGGGCGATTTTAAGATCTTATCTTATGATCAGTTTCAAGATGTGGCAGTAGCGATACAATCGATGGTTATCAGGGGTGCTCCGGCAATTGGCGCAGCAGCGGCATTTGGCATGGCATTAGCAGCTCTCCAATCCAATGCTGAAACAAAAAATGAACTCAACAAGGATATCAGTAAGGCTGGATTTCTTCTCAATCAAGCCCGCCCAACGGCGGTCAATCTCTCCTGGGCCGTTCAGCGGATGATCAATGAAACCAAAGGATTCCCCGGATCCGTTTCGGAATTACGCCAACATTTGCTGGAGTTTGCCAAGAAAATTGCTGATGACGATGTTGAAATCAATAAAAAGATGGCAGCTTTTGGCGCAGCATTGATCCAGGATGGTGATCATATCATCCATCACTGTAATACCGGTGCACTGGCAACGGTTGATTGGGGGACTGCATTGGGTGTGATCCGAACAGCGCATGAGCAGGGGAAACATATTCATGTTTTCGTGGATGAAACCCGTCCGCGCTTACAAGGCGCAAGGTTAACTGCCTGGGAGCTGGAACAATATGGGATTCCCTATGACATTATCACGGATAATGCCGCCGGTCACCTGATGCGCAGGGGCCTGGTCCAAAAGGTGTTCTTTGGAGCTGACAGGGTGGCTGCGAACGGCGATGTTGCCAATAAAATTGGGACATATATGCTGGCTTTAGCTGCGTATGATAATGGCATCTCGGCATACTGTGTCACGCCAATCTCCACGATTGATTTTGAGCTAGAAAGAGGGGATTTAATCCCGATTGAAGAACGAAGCCAGGATGAGGTTCTTGGGTTATCATTATTGGGACAGCCTACAGCACCTGAAAATGCTTCAGCGAAAAACCCGGCATTTGATGTCACCCCTTACCGGTTGATTTCTGCATGGGTGACTGAAAAAGGTGTGATCAGGCCGCCTTTCAGAAGAAACCTGGAAGGGATAAAAGAAGGATAGAAAATGAGCATTATTCTCACTGGATCAATCGCATTTGATTATTTGATGACCTTCCCAGGTTATTTTAAAGACCATATTCTCCCAGATCATCTTGAAAATATCAGCTTATCCTTTTTGGTAGATGACATGGTCCGTCAGCCTGGCGGTGTGGCAGCAAATATTGCTTACACATTGGGTTTATTATGTGAAGCGCCACGATTAGTGGGAACTGCCGGGATTGATTTTGGAGAATATCAGGAACTTCTGGATGATGCAGGCGTGGATACATCTGGTGTGAAGATCATTGAAAACAAATTCACAGCCTCATTTTTCGTGAATACCGATCTCTCGAATGCCCAAATTGCGAGTTTTTATGCTGGGGCTATGGCAGATGCCAGTTTGATATCGATTAAAGACCTTAATCTCTCAAAAGATGACATGGTTGTGATTTCACCCAATGCACCGGATGCGATGATCAAGTATGTTATGGAATGCCAGGAATTAGGGATACCCTATATTTTTGACCCCAGCCAGCAGATCGTCCGTTTAGATGAAGATGGGCTGACAAAGGGAATCAAAGGCGCGAAAGCACTTTTTGCCAATGAATATGAATTTGAGCTTCTGCAGAAACACACCCACCTCAGCAGTTCAGAGATCCTGAATGCAGTGGACTTTGCAGTGATCACGTTGGGTGAAGCGGGGTCAAAAGTTTATGAAAAGGGCCAATTCCTCGGGGATGTGCCTGTGTTCAAAACTACCCAAATTGTGGACCCCACAGGTGTAGGGGATGCGTTCAGAGCAGGTTTTCTAAAAGGATATGTCAGGGGTTTTGACCTGATCATTTGTGCCCAAATGGGCGCCCTGGCTGCAACATACTGCCTGGAAGAAAAAGGTCCCCAAAACCAGTGTTATATGATGAATGATTTTATTACGAGATTCCGCACCCAATTTGATGATCAGGGTGTTTTGGATACGCTTCTATAAGCAATTAGAAAATTGGTATTGCCTATCAATGCCAAATTAATATTTTGGAGGTTTCAATGGATAAATGTGATGTAAAGGATCTCAGCCTAGCTGAAGGCGGTCGCCGCCGGATTGAGTGGGCTGAAAGAGAAATGCCCGTTTTGCGTTCAATTATTGACCGCTTTAAAAAGGAGAGGCCCCTGGAGGGCATTCGGGTTTCTGCCTGTTTGCACGTCACAACTGAGACGGCTAACCTGATGCGTGCGCTGCAAGCCGGCGGCGCAGATGTTGTTTTGACAGCGTCTAACCCCCTCTCAACTCAGGATGATGTGGCTGCATGCCTTGTTTCCCATTATGAGATCCCAGTCTTTGCTATCAAAGGCGAGGACAATGCCACCTATTATAAGCATATTAATGCGGCGTTAGATCATAAACCGCATATGACGATGGATGACGGCGCTGACCTGGTCAGCACCCTGCACAAAGAACGACCCTCGCAGCTCAAAGAGGTGATTGGTGGTACTGAAGAAACGACCACGGGTGTGATCCGGCTGCGTGCGATGGCTGCTGACGGTGAGTTGAAATTCCCTGTGATTGCAGTCAATGATGCCATGACCAAACACTTTTTCGATAACCGTTACGGCACTGGCCAGTCAACCATTGACGGGATTATCCGGGCAACGAATATCCTGCTGGCCGGGAAAGTTTTCGTGATCGGCGGTTATGGTTGGTGCGCACGTGGTCTTGCGATGCGAGCCCGTGGTATGGGGGCAAATGTGATTGTGACAGAGGTTGATCCCCTGAAAGCACTGGAAGCTGTCATGGATGGGTTCCGGGCGATGCCAATGGCTGAGGCTGCACCCATCGGTGATATTTTTGTGACCCTTACCGGTGATATCAATGTCATTGATAAGCACCATTTTGAGATTATGAAAGATGGGGCGATCGTCGCGAATTCAGGTCACTTCAATGTTGAGATCAATATTCCTGCCCTGGCAGAAATGGCAGTGGAAAAGAAACTGGTACGGCCGTTTGTTGACGCTTATCGTCTCCCTGATGGACGAATTATTCACATTCTCGGTGAAGGGCGGTTGATCAACCTAGCTGCTGCTGAAGGCCATCCTGCATCCGTGATGGACATGTCCTTTGCGAACCAGTCGTTGAGTGCAGAGTACATGGTCAAAAATGCTGATGAACTTCAAAACAAGGTTTATGGTGTTCCTGAAGATATTGACCTGGAAATTGCCAGGCTGAAATTAGAGTCGATGGGTATCAATATCGATGTCTTGACAGAACAACAGGTCCGATATTTGAATTCATGGGAAGAAGGGACGTAAACCCTTAGATTTTTAATTGGCGATTTGGTATATGTTGAATTACTGTTCGAGGATTATCGTTTTACGTTCAATTAATTAGATTACCAATATTAGGTTTACACGCTGTTCTGATCCGAACCATAAAAAATTTGAGGTACCTGGATAGAAAAATGGGTCGAGAAATTTCTCGACCCATTATTGATTCTTAAGCGATTATTTTATTCTTCGTCTTCAGGGAGATCGTTGTCATCCTCATAATCTTCATCCGTGTCAGACCAGGGCGTGGCAGGATTATGGACCATCGCTTGCTCGCGTACAGCTTTCCCAATTTCCTGCAGGAGTTCTTCATTTTGGTGCAAGTATTCTTTGGAATTTTCACGACCCTGACCGAGCCTGATATCACCATACGAATACCATGAACCGTGCTTATCCACGATGTCTAGTTCTGTTGCCAGGTCGAGGATATCTCCAACTCTCGATATGCCTTCGTTGTACATGATATCGAATTCTGCGGTTCTAAAAGGCGCAGCCACCTTGTTCTTGACCACACGCACCCGCACACGGTTGCCGGTGATCTCAGAGCCCACTTTGATGGATTGAATCCTTCGGACGTCCAGGCGAATAGAAGCATAAAATTTCAGGGCGTTACCGCCTGTTGTGGTTTCTGGGTTACCAAACATCACCCCGATCTTGTGCCGGAGCTGGTTCGTAAAGATGACGGACGTTCGGGTTTGGTTGATCGCACCGGAGAGCTTGCGCATAGCCTGGGACATCAAGCGTGCCTGGGTGCCCATGGTTGGAGCACCCATATCACCTTCAATTTCAGAGCGAGGGACCAGCGCTGCAACGGAATCTATGACAACTACCTCAACTGCACCAGAGCGCACCAATGTCTCAGCGATTTCAAGAGCCTGTTCACCTGTATCAGGCTGAGAAATCAGGAGTTCATCCACATTAACACCACACTTGGCAGCATAAACCGGGTCTAATGCGTGCTCCATGTCAATAAAAGCGGCGGTGCCGCCCATTTTTTGAGCTTCTGCAACAATATGCTGGCAAATCGTGGTTTTCCCTGAGGCTTCAGGGCCGTAGATCTCGGTGATCCTTGCTTTTGGAATACCGCCAACACCCAGGGCAATATCCAGAGAAAGGGAGCCGGTTGGAATAACCTCCACTGCGAGATGCTTTGCCTGGCCGAGTTTCATGATTGACCCTTCACCATATCGCTTGATAATATCCTTTAATGCTTTATCCAGAACTGTCTTTTTTGCCTCATCCATTTTATGATCCTCTTCCTGGGTTTCCTCATTTGAGAGGAATGGTCAAACCTAATCACGTTATATCAATCGTTATTATAAACGATCCAGTTATTTTTTCGTCCGTATTTTGATTTTAGCACATATGTTCAGTCTGTCAAGTACGATGATCTTTATCCATAATGACCATGACAGTCTAATTTCAGCTTTGTATCCCTAGATCTCATAACCCATCTTCTCAAGATAGGGAGAAAATAATTTACTGCAAAGGTTGATCTGTTCAGGTGTAAACACCTGGCGGAAACGGCCAATTTTCCCTTTGCTAAAGTGACCGCCATCTTTCTTGGCAGCATCTTTCGTTCGGTTCCCATCAATTGCCTCTTTTATTTGAGGTAATTCTGGGTCTACTTCCAGGAATTCGGACAGACGCAGCACCTGTTGGTCAAAGTCATTCAGCAAATCTTCATAGCGAAAAATATAGGGATCTGCTATTTTCATCCAGGCTTCCCATTCGCCCATATATTGATGCATAAAATGAATCGCTTTATCGATTGTATCCAGGTAAGTGAAAGCATTTTCTCTGCCTGTTTTTTCGACCCGCCTGCCGTATTCATAGGCGGAGAGAAGTGCATCCCGCGGATCACGGTAAATATACGTGGTGCGCATCCAGTTAAATTTGATCAAAGCGCGGCCTAATATAGATGGCGAAGGATGGATTTTGATCGTGAAGGATTTACCGGCAAAGTAGGGGATGAGGATCCTGAGAGTTCTTAGCGGTGTAAATTGTGTAATATTCTGGTTGACTTCCGTGAGCACATTTTCCAGGTGATACTCTTTTTGAATTTGGCGGATATCGTCTCCACCAGAAGCTAAGAAGATATCCCTGGTTAAATGATAGAACCAGGCACTGCCTGCGCGCGGCATACCGCCAGAAAGGAAGATTTGGTGTTTGCGGTTACCAGTCATTGTTTTCCTCGTAGCCTAATTTAATTAACAGATCGCCTGCTGTTTCTTTAAAGAGCTGTTTATGTTCTTTTGTGAAATGCTCCCGCCATCCGCCAGATTTCCCTTTCCGGAAGGTTGCAGATTTTTTGGGTTGAATAGCTTCTTTAATAATTGCCAGGGCTGTTTCCCTGCCAGTTGGGATCCGGAATGAGCCGCGTTCGAGGTGATCAAGAATTTTTGCCAAGCTTCTGTCTTTATCATTTATAAGATCTTCAAAACGCAGGCAAAGGACTTCAGGACAATCCAGCCAACCCAGGTATTCATCATAATGTTGGCGCACATTGGGAAGATGCAGAAGATCAGGTTCGTCTCGTCCCAATATCTCTGTTTTGATGCGTTCATCCATTGAAATGCCTGTGTAATAGTCATGCTGTGCATGCTCCAGATGGATATCGACAGCGTAAAAGATACTTGAGATCAACTGGTCCCGTGGGTCCCGGTATACAAAAAATGAGATCACATCCGGATGTTCCTCGAAGAACCGGATGTATTCGGGGTAAGACCGCAGATATCCCCAACCCATCGTCCCCGGCTTTATTCCTGTCAGGTCATCGAGGATTTCATCCTTTGAGCGCTGCCTTCCTTCGCCAGTGATCATACGTACAGGCAGTGCCTCCACATATCGATATGGGGCAACTTGAGTGATCCCTTTCAGGATTTGATAGACAAGATGCGAGCCGGATTTTGGCATCGCATTGCCAAAAACAGCGGGTATCCTGCTGAAATCAAATTTCTTCCATCGCAATATGGATTGCATTGTCAGAAGGGTATTTCGTCCTGTATATTTGAACGCTTGTTTAATGTTCTGAAATGTCAAAACGCCTCCATTGATGCGGCAAATTACAAATTTTCACTTTATCCTACGACCCATCATTATAGTTCATTTCCAACACCCCAATTATGTTTTTGCACTAAGCTTTAAGGGGACGACGAAAAAAGAATTTCAGGATCAAAAAGCTGGTAAAAACCGCTCATTCGCCACAAGCAGTAATTCGCCATTTGCTCATTTGTTGCGGTGTTTTGATAATGGGCCATTGTTCTGAATGCTGCCCCAGAAGGACCGACCCTGGTTTCCAAATGAAGATGGGGATTGCTGGAATAGCCAGTATTTCCGACAGTTCCAAAAAGTGCACCGCAGTTCACTGGATCACCGGTCTCAAAAGCCGGTTGGTTTTCAAAATGAGCATACAAGTGATAAACAGAATAATCACCTGTGATCTGTGGTGGTGTCACCTCGGGGCAGTAAAGCCGGTAGCCCGGGTCGTCAGGAACAGGCTGGTAGGTTGTCATGAGTGCGTCCTGCAAGGCCTGTGGAAATTTGGCTAACTGTGTTTCAACCAGGACTGCATATCCGTATGGATAATTGTTTTCTAAAGTGAGAACGACCGATCCTGATAAGATGGCATAGACCTCAACACCCTGGATCGATTCACGTTCTCCCCGGCTGAAATAGGCATAGTCCACACCGTGATGGCCAACATCCTGACCAAAGGGGGGGATGTCCAAAGGTTTGGACAGGATCAATGGTAGGCTGTCAAAGGTTTCATCTTCGAGCGGACAGCAAACGGAAAATATTTCTGGAGTTTCTGTGGGACGAGGCGTCACCGTTGGCGGCAAAGCTGTGGATGTGCTGGTGACGATAGGCGTTGATGACTCCTGAGCGGTTTGTGTGGCTGTTGGTTCTGCTGTATTAGTCTGAACCGGTTGACACGCTACTAACAGGATAGCACACACCAGCAAGAACCCTTTTTTAATCATTCTTTTCTATCCGCCTGCATTCCATATAGAACCGCTTGTCTTTGGCTTCTCCCATGGAAAAGGTTTTGCGTGGGAGGGCTCCATCTAAGATAACCGTCTTGAACAAGTCCGATTTATCCATTGCTGGCACGTAAAAACCAGTATTCCCAGTGAGTTTACCTTTCTCAAAGAGGACCTCAGTTCCATGGACATAATCAATTCTTTCTAAGCCATCTTCCTTGAGGAACGCATCCAAGAACTTTTGCAATGTGCCCACGGGCAGGTTATCGACAGGTTGGTGGACTTCAACCAGTTTAAATCCTTCTTCTGTAATCATGCCAAACTGGTGCCAGGGTTCCGCAGCTTCATCAACAATGGACATCATCTTTTCTTCCGAGTCAATATTGCGGACGGTGATCCGCTTGCCCCAAAAAACTTGCATTTCCTCAAGGATATCCTTTTTGAGATTGAACAGCAGGCGGTGGATGGGTTCAAAAGTAAGGGCGTTATCATGGACATTTTCGATTTCAACCAGTGCATATCGGGCAGGATGGTCCAGTCCAACTGTGGGTTTGATCTGCTTCCAAATGGCTTTTGCGGTGGCGAGGGAATGGTTGCCATCACCCATTGCAAAGAGGAGGGGCTGTTTAACGCCCGGCTGTAAATTGTATTTCTCTGCGAAGATCTCGGGATTAATCAGGTTAGATAATGCAGTGCCAATGTTCTGTTTCAATTGTTCATCTGTGATTTCAAACCCTGCAAGATGACCACTACCAAGCATCAGATCAAAATCATAGAGGGGTTCAAAACGGATCAGTTCTTCATCGAGGGGTCCAAAAACCGACTCAGTGGGATCGTCGAAAAGCACTAATATGTGAGGGCATTCCAGCGGGGCTTGTTCCCGTATCTTGATGCGGGGTGGTATGCGGTCGAGAATGGTGCCTTCTGTGGCACGGATCAGGGTCTGTGCACCCTTGTTGTAATCATATTGCTCGAGATCCAGGCAGACCATTAACCCTCGTCTTGTTTTCCCGTTGATGGAACGAAGGACGTAAATGAAATTATTGACCTTCCTAAAGACATTGGAGTCAATATATTGCCGCATTGCAGATTGTGTTTTAGCTACCTGCTTTTCTTCTTCTGGTGTTCCTAAATAGACTTCCGGTAAGATCATCTGGTAGGTTGAAGGTGAATTTCCAACAATCTCCTCAACTTGCTGCCAGTATTCAGGTTCAGATGTGAATTGATCGCAAGCAATAACAGACCATTTTGAAGGGTCAATGGATGGTTTTGGCAGGAGGATTTCGGGGATATTTATACCGATATCGCTGAATTGTTTCATCATTTTATCCTTTTGTCGAAGTGTTTTGATCTTATTTTAACTGATATTTTTGTTTCCTTAAAGATAGAAATTAATTGGAATAATTTTTGTAAGCGGATGAAAAAAAAGAGCGAACCAAAATACTGGTCCGCTCTGCGTTTCACAGGAAGATTGATAAATATTGGTTGATCCTATGGATTAAATACTTCCGGATCGATCCCTGCCACATAAGCAACACCAACCGTACCTGGACCGGTATGTGTGCCAACCGCCGGGCTGAGGTTTGCCAATATAATTTCATCCGGTGTGTACTTTTCTTTGATTTCTGACAATAATCCAGCCGCAGCCTCTGGAGCGGCAGCGGCGACAACGCCAATCATATTGATAATTTTTTGACCGTGCACGCCTTTATCAAGCAATTCGATCAAACGGTGGTGAGCCTTTTTTGAGGTTCGCACCCGTTCGACAGCTTCAATTTTCCCATCCTGGAGAGTGAGGATCGGTTTCAAGTTCAGGGCAGTTCCCAAAAAGCGAGAAGCCCCGCCAATCCGACCACCGCGATGTAAAAATTCCAAGGTGTCTACTGCAAAGTAGATCTCAGTTTTTTCACGTATCGATTCAACAATTTCTTTACATTTTTCAAGGGAAGCACCAGCTTTTGCTGCCCGGGCAGCGGCAAGCGCCATGTAAGCCAGGGGTAGGGAGGTAACTTTTGAATCTACCAGCTCAATCCTGGCTTCCGCAACCATCTTTTTCGCTTGAATTGCTGATCCGTAGGTACCTGATAATGCGGTTGAGATTACAACAGCCAGGATCTCATAACCCTCATTATGCAGTTTAGTGAACGCGTCCGCAAATGCTTGAATGGTCGCTTGTGATGTTGATGGCATCACTTTTTCTTTCTGCAAGCGTTCATAAAATTCATTTGGATGGATATCGACATTATCATGCAGTATTTCCTCCCCCCAAATGATGACCAGCGGAGCGACGGTAATATTATAAGCAGAGAGAAGATCGTCAGGCAAATAGGAGGAAGAATCGGTAACAATTGCAACTTTGGACATGATTAATTCCTTTCAGTGGATAATAAATCATAATAACAACGAATAACTGCTTTGATTAACCCACTTTTCTCGGAAACGTCGCGAATAAGCGTGATAATGGTATCAATTTGCGGTTAATATGAAGCAATTTCAATTCATTACTTGACCGAAGCCCACTTTGACGCTAAAATCACGTGTTGAAAGTTTGACAAATAGAAGACATACATTTATTGTGTTTGAAAATCTGACTGAACGATTAACGAATATTTTTGACAAATTACGCCGCCACGGTCGGCTTTCCGAAGGGGATGTTGACGAGGCGATGCGTGAAGTTCGTATGGCCTTGCTTGAAGCAGATGTTCATTACAGCGTGGTTAAGCGATTCACTCAGCATGTCAAAGACCGGGCTGTGGGGCATGAGGTTTCAAAAGCACTCAACCCGGCACAGCAGGTCATTAAGATCGTTAACCAGGAATTGATTTCTATTCTCGGTGAGCCCAGCAGCCTGAACCTGAAGGGAGAACGTCCCTATGTGATCATGCTGGTTGGCCTACAGGGTTCCGGCAAGACGACTGCTGCTGCGAAGCTCGCTAAGCGCTTGCGAAGCCAGGGTGAACGGGTGATGCTGGTTGCAGGTGATCCCTATCGACCCGCAGCAGTGAAACAATTACAGACGCTGGGTTCGCAAATTGATGTTCCGGTTTTTTACCAGGACAAAGTCAGCCCACCAAAACTAGCTGCTGATGCCTATCAAAATGCACGAAAAGGCGGCGTGACCATCGTGATCCTGGATACAGCAGGGCGTTCGCAGATGGATTCTGAGCTGATGGATGAGTTGGGTGCGATTGCCAGGAAAGTCAAGATCAATGAGACCCTCTTAGTTGTGGATGCAATGATTGGTCAGGAAGCCTTGAATGTTGCACAGGGATTCAGGAATGAGCTGCCAATTACGGGGCTGTTCATGACCAAAATTGATGGCGATGCTCGTGGTGGGGCTGCGATCTCAATACGTGATGTCACGGGAGTACCGATAAAATTCCTCGGTGTGGGTGAGGCACTGGACGCCATTGAGGAGTATAATCCTGATAGGTTAGCCTCCCGCATCCTGGGCATGGGTGACATGCTTGGCTTGATCCAGAAAGCGGAAGCAACTTTTGATGAAGTAGAAGCAGAAAAGCAAGCTGAAAAGCTCATGCGCGGTGAATTCTCCTTGGAGGATTTCGCTAAACAATTGAAGCAAATGCGAAAATTGGGACCCATGGGTAAAATCATGGAAATGCTGCCCGGTCAAATGGGGCAGGTTGCACGACAGGTTGATCCACGGGACGCTGAAGATCAATTGAAACAAATTGAAGCGGTGATCAACTCAATGACCATTGAAGAACGCCGCAACCCAAAATTATTAAATGCCAGCCGTAGACGCAGGATTGCAAGTGGGTCGGGGCTGGATGTACAGGTGGTCAACCAGGTGATGAAACGGTTTCGCGAGACACAACGGTTGATCAAGACGATACAGAAATCAGGCGGTCGAGGTTTAGGCCGATTGATGGGATAGCCAGAGGATGAAAAAAGGTAGCGTTTCCTTCAACGCTCTCTCAAACCATTTTGACCCTCAGGCTTAATAAATTAGATAAAAAATTAGTGTAAGAGGAGCATAATTTCGATGGTACGTATTCGATTACGCCGGGTTGGATCCCGGAATCAAGCAAGTTATCGTGTTGTTGTAGCTGATAAAGAAAGCCCACGGGATGGCCGATTCATTGAAATCGTTGGCCACTATAACCCACGGACAGAACCCTCCACGATCGTCCTTAAGGATGACCGCGTCTACTATTGGCTGAGCGTTGGCGCTCAACCAACAGAGGCCGTCGATGGTTTATTTAACCAGACGAAACTGTGGGAGCGCTACGAGCGTTTTAAAGCCGGGGAAGATGTTAAAGCCCTGGTTGCTGAGGCTGATGAAGTTTACAACACACGCGTAACAGATCCACGAACGAATCCATAAAAGATTCACTATGGGAAAATTGAGGCTAAAATGAAAGGTGATAACCTGCAAGAACTGGTTGAATTTGTCGCTCAATCATTGGTTGACCAACCGACACAGGTAAAGGTGGAAAAGCAGCAGCGGGGCAACAATATCCAATTGGACCTGCATGTTGAAAAATCCGATATGGGTCGTGTTATTGGCAAAGGGGGGCGGGTTGCTAATTCAATCCGTACGCTGTTAAAGGTCGCTGCCGCTCGTGAAGGCAGCCGTGCCAACCTGGATATTGTTGAGCCAAGTTAGCATTGCCGAAAGACGAAATGCCTCGAAAAAATCGAAAAAATGCAGGCTCAAAACAGATCAACGAGCCTGCATTTCTTGTAGTAGGTAAGCTGCGCAGAGCGCATGGCGTCCAGGGTGAAATCCCTATGGAGGTCTATACACGCATGCTGGCATTGTTGGAACCGGAAAACGTGGTTTACGTTGGAGAAACCTACCAGCCTTTCACGATTGATGGGAACCGGTGGAAGCAAGATTTGCTTCTATTGAAATTTGAAGAAATTAATGATCGAGAGACTGTATCAGAATTGACCAATAGCCTTGTGTATGTCAAATCTGAAGACTTACCGGTATTACCTGATGATGAATATTATCTCCATGAGTTAATTGGGCTAAAAGTCACCCAGGATGATGGGCTTTATCTGGGAATCCTGACGGAAATATTGGAAACCGGCGCGAATGATGTTTATTTAATCAAAGATGATTTGGGGAAAGAGGTATTGATCCCGGCAACGGAAGAGATGATCCTCGAAATTGATATGGCGCAAGAAACAATGACTGTTGCAAAGATGGAATGGTATAACGGGGGCAAGTGAGCATGGATGATAAGAAATATTGGATAGGTTTTAACCTTGTAAAAGGAATCGGCTCAATCCGATTTCAACAAATACTTTCTTATTTTGGGGATCTTTCGATTGCCTGGGAAGCGCCAAAGGCAGCTTACCAGGAAGCAGGTTTGTCTGCTCGAGTCATTGGCAATATTATGAGGGATCGCAATGAGATTGATCTGGACCGCTTATATAACGCTATTTTAGAAAAAGATGTAAATGTCCTGACATTATTGGATGAAGACTATCCCAGACTGCTGCGTGAAATTGACCAATCGCCCCCAGTGCTGTATGTGAAGGGAAAACTGCTGCCGTCTGATGAGTTTGCAGTGGCCATGGTAGGTACACGGCGTGTGACACCTTACGGGCAGCAGATCGCACGAGATGCCAGTATTTTTCTGGCAGGACATGGCCTCACCATTGTCAGCGGATTAGCTCGAGGTGTGGATGGCATTGCACATCAAAATGCGCTTAAAGCAGGCGGCAGAACGATTGCCGTTCTGGGCAGCGGTGTTGATGTGATCTATCCCCCAGAGCATCGTATGCTGGCAGAGGCCATCATTGAAAATGGGGCAATTATCAGCGATTATCCAATGGGAACGCAACCTGAAGGCGTCAATTTTCCACCCAGAAATCGGATCATTTCAGGGCTTTCTTTGGCAACGATCGTTATTGAGGCTGGAGAGCGCAGCGGCGCATTGATCACAGCCGATTTTGCTGTGGACCAGGGGAGGGATGTGTTTGCCGTCCCAGGAAATGTCCTCTCACCTGTGAGCAAGGGCACAAACCGGTTGATCCAAAATGGCGCCTATGCGATGATCTCACCTCAGGATGTGCTGGATGTGTTGAATTTATCAGAGGTTGAAGCTATTCAAACTGCCAGGCAGATTCTCCCTGCTGATCCCACTGAGGCAAAGATTTTAAATGTGGTTAATTATGAACCGACGCATATTGATGAAATCAGCAATGCGGCCGGTTTTCCAATTGAAAAAGTTTCTGCTGCCCTGACCATGATGGAGTTGAAAGGCATGGTTCAGCACGTAGGTGGGATGCGCTATGTTGCTGTTCGTGAGGTCAGTACCAGGTAAGGAGTGAATCGTGTTTGAAGACTTTTTTGCCGTCATAATGGCTGGTGGCAGCGGAACCCGTCTTTGGCCGCTATCACGAAAGGGACATCCCAAACAATCAATCCGAATTGATGGGGAAAATTCTTTATTCCAATCAACGGTGAAACGTTTGCTGGATTTAATCCCTTACGAACGCCTGATCGTTATCAGCGTCGCAGACCAGGTTGGCGATCTTCATGCCCAATGTCCGGAGATCCCTTTAGAAAATTTTGTCACGGAACCGCTGGCACGCGGCACGGCATCCGTCGTTGGTTTAGCTGCTATCGCCATCAAAAACCGGGTTTCATGCGGAACGATGGCAATATTACCTGCAGATCACCTGATTGAAAATGATGCGAAGCTCCGGGAGCTTCTCAAAGCAGCATATCAGGTTGCCCAGGATAATTTCCTGGTCACTTTGGGGATCAGTCCAACATTTCCCGCAACCGGTTATGGATATATTCAGGCCGGAGAGGCATTGGGTAAATTTGAAGGGATGGACGCGTTCTCAGTACACCGGTTTAAAGAAAAACCTGATCCGGTTCAAGCTGAAATCCTCTCAACAGATGGCAAACATACCTGGAATTCAGGGATGTTCATTTGGAAAGCCGATGCGATTCTGAATGAGTTTGAGAAGCAAATGCCTGAGCTGACCCAAAAACTACTGACCATTGATCGATCATGGTCTGGCGATCAGAAAGAAAAAGTCCTGAAAGAAGTTTGGCCAACCATCGAACCGCAGACGATCGATTACGGTATCATGGAAGGTGCTGAACGAGTGGCGGTCCTCCCGGTTGAGGGCATAGGCTGGAATGATGTCGGAAGCTGGGAATCGCTGTTTGATGCCCTCCAGAAAGATCAGGATGGCAATATTATCCTGAGGGGCGAAACGGTCACATTTGACACCCAAGGTACACTCATTTGTGAAGATTCTGCTGATCGGCTGATCGTTACGATTGGAATTAAAGATTTAGTTATTATTGATTCTGGAAAATCTATACTGGTATGCGACCGGAAAAATTCACAAAGTGTTCGAGATGTGATTAAGGTTTTGAAACAAGAAGGTCGCGATCAATATTTGTAGGAGTTAAATTTGAAAGCATATTGCATGAAGTGTCGAGAAAAGCGGGAAATAAAAGATCCCATTGCGGATTATAATGCCGCAGGCGCACCAGTAACAAAAGGAACCTGCGCTGTTTGTGGTACGAAAGTTTACCGGATGGGACGGACGGATGCCCATGATGGAATCCCAAAGCCCAAAGTCACACGAAAGAAAAAAGAAGTTGCACGTAGGGGAAAATTAGTGATCGTTGAGTCCCCTGCCAAAGCGAAAACAGTTCAACGATTTTTGGGTAAGGGTTACACGGTGCGAGCTTCAGTGGGTCATGTTAGGGATCTTTTACGCTCAAAATTGTCCGTTGATGTTGAAAATAACTTCGAGCCCCGCTACCGGGTGCCCAATGAGAAACGGGAAGTTGTCAAAGAATTGACAGCCCAGGCGAAGAAGGCGGAAGATATTTACCTGGCGACCGACCCGGATCGCGAAGGTGAAGCGATTGCCTGGCATTTGATTGAAGCTGCAGATATCGAAAAAGAACGCACACACCGGGTCGTGTTCCACGAGATCACAGAAAATGCAGTGAGCTACGCTTTTTCAAACCCACGAGATATTGACATGGATTTGGTCGATGCTCAGCAGGCGCGCCGTATCCTGGATCGTTTAGTCGGTTACGGCATCAGCCCGATCCTATGGAAAAAGGTTCGGAGCCGGCTTTCAGCAGGGCGGGTTCAATCTGTCGCTTTGCGGTTGATCGTTGAGCGGGAAAGAGAGATCGATGCTTTCGTTCCTGTTGAATACTGGTCAATCGAAGCAGACTTCGTGCCTGAAGGAGGAAAAACACCCTACCGGGCGAAGCTCTCAAAGATCAATGACGAGGACCCTGACCTGCCAAACCAGGAAAACGTTGAAGCGATCCTCGAGGACATGCGGAAATCCACTTATATTGTGGATTCAATCAAGCATGGCAAGCGGCGTCGAAATCCATCTGCCCCTTTTATCACAAGTACTCTCCAGCAGGATGCTTCGCGGGCATTGGGATTTACAGCCCGGAAGACCATGTCTGTTGCGCAACAATTGTATGAGGGCGTTGAACTGGATGGGCAAGGTACGACTGGTTTAATCACCTATATGCGAACGGATTCAACGCAAATTTCTGATGTTGCGATGAAGGAAGTGCGCGATTTTATCGTCAAACGCCACGGGAAAGATTTCTTACCGGCAGATCCTCCCAAATATCGAACCCGCACACAATCTGCGCAAGAAGCGCATGAAGCAATTCGCCCGACTTCTGTTTTACGTCAGCCGAAATCAATTAAGAAGTATCTATCACGAGACCAATTCAGGCTTTACAACTTGATTTGGCAGCGATTTGTTGCTTCACAGATGATGCCGGCTGTATACCGGACGCTTTCAGTAGAAATCTTGGGCCAAAACCAGGATAATACTTATTTGCTGCGAGCTTCGGGCAGCCAGTTGGAATTCCCAGGCTTCCTGATCGTTTATGAAGAAGGCAAAGACGAGGACAAAGCAGAAGACGATGAAGGTGATAGCGACCGGATCCCGATTGATGATATCAAAGAGAAACAGGCACAAATACTCAAAGAGCTGTTCCCGGAACAGCACTTCACACAGCCGCCCCCACGCTATACGGAAGCTTCGCTGGTACAGGTTTTGGAAGAAAACGGGATTGGGCGGCCATCAACCTATGCTCCGATCTTATCCGTCATTCAAAACAGGGGATATGTTTTTAGAGAAGGAAAACGGCTTGAACCCACAGAGACGGGTTTCCTGGTTAATGACCTCGTTGTTGAATTCTTTCCAAGAATTGTCGACATCAAATTTACTTCACATCTTGAAGACCAATTAGACGAAGTCGCGTCTGGCGATGCAGAATGGGTTGATGTGATCAGCGAATTTTATCAATCTTTTTCTGAAAGACTTGAACATGCAGAAGAAGCAATGCCTGAAGTTAAAGCTGAGCTGGAGAAGGTTGGACGGGACTGCCCGGAATGCGGTCATGATCTGATCATCCGTTGGGGACGCTATGGAAAATTCATCAGCTGCAGTAATTTCCCGGACTGTCGCTATACAGAACCCTACCTTGAGAAAATTGGGATGACCTGCCCGACATGCAAAGAAGGGGATGTGGTACGCCGGAAAACAAGAAAAGGCAGAACGTTTTATGGCTGCTCACGTTACCCGGATTGCGATTTTACATCCTGGAAGCAGCCTGTACCAACACCTTGTCCCAATTGCAGCGGAACCCTTGTGATTGCTAATAAGCGAGAAGTGAAATGCCTGGATTGCAAAGAAACTTTCTTAAGGGATGAAATCCTGACTGAAACGGACTTGGCATAAAGCTTGCATCTAAATTTCTAAGTATCGTTGTTGCATAAAATGCTTATCTATTTTACAATAGTAAAAATGCTTATTTTTCAATCAAATAAGATAGGAGTTGGCGATGGACTTAGAAAAAATACTTTCATATCTCAAGAATTATAAAATTGCAATACCTGCAGCGGTTGTTGTTGGCTTGCTGCTTGGTTGGTTTGTGATTGGCTGGGGTATCTGGCCGGTACAGTGGACAGATGCTGCGCCTGAGCACTTGCATCCGGAATACCGTGATGATTACCTGCGAATGGCGATTTATTCATCAACGATCAGCGGTAACTACCAGATCGCTGTCGATGCGTGGGCAGCACTGGGTGATACTGCAGAGGAAACATTGAGCTTGGTTGAGATCGAACCGGAATATCTCACCATGGAACAGTTAAACGCATTCGAGATGATAACCACTGGGGCCGAAATGACGGGAGAAACCGTTCAGGAAACCCAGGTTGGGCAGGTTACCGAAGTGGTCCAGGAACCAGAGGAAAGAGATGGACCGAACTTCCTGCTGTTGGGCGGTTTGTGCATAACCTTGCTGGTCATCGCAGCAGGTGTCCTCTACTTCTTTGTCATACGCACAAAACCTTCTGATGACGACCAGGAAGTTCTCTCAGCTCGGGACAGCTATGACGACGAAGTTGGTTTTGAAGAAGATGAAATGCGTTATGTGAACCCAATGAAAGAAACTTATGAGGCACCCTTCGAAGAAGAACAGGTGACTCCCGTTGCGCAGTTCATGACCACTTATATGGTTGGTGATGATTTATATGATGACTCTTTCAGCATCGATGCACCCACCGGGGAATTCCTGGGAGAATGCGGTGTGGGTATCTCTGAAACGGTTGGTATCGGGGAACCAAAGCGTGTAGCTGCACTTGAGGTCTGGTTGTTTGATAAAAACGATATCCAGACGGTAACCAAAGTGATCATGAGTGAGCACGCTTACGATGATGACAAGATCCATATGCGATTAGAATCAAAAGGTGAACCGATCCTGGCTGAACCCGGCAAGCAAGTTTTATTGGAAACGGCAACGCTTCAGCTTGAAGCACGGATCATCGACATGGAATACGGCGAAGGCGCTGCCCCTGATCGTAGTTTCTTTAAAAGGATCACTCTGGAATTAGCCGTTTGGCCAAAACGATAATCGTTTAACTCCTTATTTCTAAGAAAAAACCCCTGGTTGCACACCAGGGGTTTTATATTTTACTTTACCTATCAATTATTCAATTGCCAGGATTTCCAACTGGATGGACCCACTGTTGGGCAGGTTTACCGTAACAATATCGCCAACCTTATGCCTCAAAAGAGCTTTGCCGATGGGGGATTCATGGGAGATTTTCCCTTCGCGCGGGTTAGCTTCATTCCTGCCAACCAGATGATAGGTTTCAGGATCAAAACCTTGTTCCTGGATGGTGATCTTGGCACCGATATCAACCTGATGATAACTTGAGCGCTTTTCGATGATCTCTGAATGGTGTAGGATTGCTTCAATTTCCTGGATACGACCCTCAAGAAAGCCCTGGTCCTCTTTTGCTTTATGGTAATCCGCATTTTCCGAAAGGTCACCCATGGAGATGGCATGTTTCAAACGCGAAGCGAGTTCTGTTCTGCCTTTTGTCCTGAGTTCCTCTAGCTCTGATTCGAGTTTTTGCTTGCCTTCAGGTGTTAAATAATGTGTATCGTTCATTTTCATTTGCCTCAGTAATTCTCACTTCCTTGGATCTTTGCTCAGGGAAGAGTTGTGGGATCGAATAGTTTTTGATATTCATCAACCGCATACCGGTCAGTCATCCCTGCGATGTAATAACATACTGTTTCTTCTAATCCGATTTCGTCTATTGATTTTTGGAACTGGCTCGGTAAAATAGCCGGTTCATTTATAAAAGCTTCATATAAGCTCTGGATAATTTTTTCCGCTTTGACAGACATGCGAACCACCCTGAAGTGGTTGTAAAGGTTCGTGAACAAGAAATCTTTCAACTCCCTGTTTCGCCGGTGCATGTCTTCACTGAACCCGACGACGTTATAGGGCAATTTCTGGAGTTCTTCAACACCCCTAACATTGCTTCGGCGGATCATGCGGTCTATCGATTGGATCAGGTCTGTCACTTCAATACCGATCAACCGGCGGATCAAGCGGTGACGGGTTAAATCATCCAACTGATCTGTGCGCCGGCGTCCAATACTTTCGTTAATGACCTCCCATAATGAAATACCGGATAACTGGTCAGGTGTGATCAATCCGGATCGGAGTCCATCATCAAGGTCGTGGGCAGTGTAAGCCAGTTCGTCTGCTGCGTTTGCAATTTGCGCCTCAAGATGTCCGCGTAAACTGGGGTCAAAATCCTTTGCATCTGAGATATCATATTCGGTTTCGTGTTTAACAATCCCTTCCAGAACTTCCCAGGTCAGGTTCAAGCCGTCAAATTCAGGGTACCGATTTTCGAGCTTGGTCACAATCCTGAAAGAATGCCGGTTATGATCAAAACCACCATGATCAATCATTAAACGCGATAGCTGCCGCTCTCCAGAATGTCCAAAGGGGGGATGCCCCAGGTCATGTGCCAGGCAAATTGTCTCAACAAGGTCTTCGTTGGCGCCCAACGCCCGAGCAACACTCCGGCCGATTTGCGCCACCTCGAGGGTGTGGGTTAATCGCGTGCGGTAATAATCACCTTCATAATTGATGAATACCTGTGTTTTGTATTCCAGCCTTCTGAAGGCCGTGGTGTGCAGGATACGGTCACGGTCGCGCTGGAAAACTGTCCGGTAATCCGGTTCATCCTCGGGATGGCCGCGACCTTTGGTGTCTTTACTGCGAATGCCATAAGGCGCAAGAAGCTTGTCTTCTAATTCTTCCAGTTGTTGACGTGTAAAGATCATTTCTTTTACTCCGATTTTCAGATCGAAATCAGATTATACCGGAATATGCCAATGAAATCATGTGGTGGCCCGATAAACCCTCTACAAAAGTGCTAGCGAGTTTCTGTGATCAGCGTACCAATGACCTCACCATTCAAGACTTTGTTAACATTTCCAGGTAACGATCCCGCGAAAATCTGTATCTGAGTGGATGGATTGGTGTTGAGGATGGACAGCATTAACCGGACCTTTGAAAGCATCCCACCGGTCACATCTGCTGCGCTGGAGCCGGATAAATATGGCAATACAGTACTGATATTGGATGGCGTGAT
Source organism: Anaerolineaceae bacterium (assembly GCA_016841445.1). Taxonomy (GTDB): domain Bacteria; phylum Chloroflexota; class Anaerolineae; order Anaerolineales; family Anaerolineaceae; genus Brevifilum. The sequence goes on along the minus strand of JAENZD010000001.1, from coordinate 1,728,075 downwards.
ATGGGGGATGATCTCGTCTGATTGGTCGGGATCCAGATACACCCCTGCATCTGAACCAGCCAATAAGATCTGATGAGGTCTAAATATCGGGGCAAGATATTTAAAGATTTGCTCTGTTGATAATATCGTTCCACCCAGAGCAGTATCGAAAACAACATCTCCCATCACAACGGGGATCAATCCGTGGGAAAGTGTTAACTGAAGCGGTTCGATGTCCCACCGGGCTATCGAACGGTCTCGGGCGATCACACCTGCTGAGGGAGGGAATGCGATAACAGGCAGCCCTGCTGTTGAAAATTCTTCAATGATGATCTCGTTCAGCTGGCGAGCTGACTGCCAGACCTTTGAAAATCCCTGCCAATATTCAGAGCTCTCTCCACCTTCATGGGTTTGATATTTCGCAGCACTGGCATGGCCAAACGAACCAGAACCATGGCCCAATATTAACCTTATCCCGGGATTTGCCTTTAAGCCCTGCGAGATCTCTTGTGCAATACGTTGAATGACACCGGGTTTGGCTGTGGAAGGGGTGTCTTTATCCGTGATGAGCGATCCGCCTAATTTTAGGAAAACGAGTTCTGATGATTTCATACTTCACCATGCCCTGATAGCAATGTTCTGATGACCCGGATTGCACCAGCTTTTCTTAATGCATCTTCTATCCTGGTCATGTGATCGGGTTTTGATAAGGCGATGATATTCCCTCCCCGACCACCACCGGAGAGTTTTGCTCCTTCTGCACCCGCAGATCTGGCTGCATTAATTAATAAATCCAGTTTAGGGCTGCTCACGTTCAATTCTGAAAGAAATTCCTGGTTTTCAATCATTAAGTTACCCAGAACAGGAATGTCACCTTTTTCCAAAGCGTTCCTGGCGTTCAGGGAGAGCTTACCGATCTTTTCAAATATTTCTCCGTAAAACCCCGGGTCCTCATTGTGTAAATTGCGCACGGCAGCCACTGTTGCGAGGGTTGGTGTTCTTTCCCCTGTATCTGCGATGATCCAATGTGTTGGATGGCTGATTTGTAAAAATTCCGGAGGCTTCTCCTTTACAAAGAAAATGGGCTTTTGATAGGCTACAACAGTATTATCAATCCCGGAGGGAGTGCCATGGTGAATCTTCTCAACTTCAAATGCAAGATCCGCAAGTGCCTTCTCAGGCAGCGGTTTGCCTAAAAATCCGGACACAGCCCGAATGATCGCCACAGAGATCGCTGCACCGGAACCCATCCCCCCAGAAATTGGTATGGTAGAGGTTACCTGGAGCGAAAAAGAAGGCGGTTGTTTGACCTGGCATTGTTTGAGTGTGAGGCTGATCGCTTTTGCGATGGGATGGTCTTCAGTCAAATTGGATAATGCAGTGTTGAGGTTGATATCCGGTGCAGATATGTGAACCATCGCGTGTTCGGCGTCAAAGATTGGTGCAATGTGAGCAGAGGCTTTCACGCTTTTTACCGGGATGGCGATGGCCGGTTGTCCATAAACAACCGCGTGTTCACCAAACAAGATAATTTTCCCGGGAGCTCTTCCAACAATGACTGGCATTCTAATAATCCTTATAAGACGTACAGGATGATCACGACCGTCAGTCCCCAAAGCAAAACAGAAGCCTGCATGGGGCGATCAGTGAGAACAATCTCCTCAGGTGCTCCCCCGATGTGAGCGACGCGGATCAGATATAAATATCGGAACAGCCCGTAGATCACAAATGGGATGGTCAGCATCATGCTGTAGTTGTTGGGCCCGATCGTGGCGGAAAATGTGTAGAGGCAGTATGTCATTAATGTGACGCTGAGGACGATTGTTAGGAGCTGGTCAAGGAGTTCCAGGGAGTACCCATCCAGGACTCGCCTGTGGGCGCTGGCCTGGGTTTCAAGAAGGTCCACCTCTGCCCGGCGCTTGCCCAAACCGATAAATAAGGCAAGGAAAGTTGTCGTGACGAATAACCAGGGGGAAAACAACTGCGTTTGAATGATCACGACACCAGCAGCGACCCTCAATACAAACCCGGCTGCAATGATCATCACATCCAAAAGTGGGATGTGCTTAAGCCAGAGTGAGTAGGCAAGCATCATCAATACATAACTGCCGATGATCACCCCCAACCAAAGGTTTGCGATGAATGACACGGGAATGACGATCAGAGCGAGTACGACGGATGTGATAATGGCAGTTGTTTTGGATAGTTTTCCGGATGCCAGCGGCCGGTTCTGCTTGCCGGGATGCAACCTATCGGTTTCAATATCAGCCAGATCATTAATGATGTAGATCAGGCTGGAAGCCAGGCAAAAAAGGAAAAATGCGAGGAGGGTGATCAGAACAGGCTGAATATCTGTTAGCTGGCGGTCAAAAACAAGCGCAGCGAAGACAAACATGTTCTTAGGCCACTGCCTCAGGCGCATAGTTTTTAAGATATAACGGATATTTTTACTCATACTTCAATATTATCACGCAAAATCATTCATTCGGCAACAACGATTAAGGTAAGAGAGTGGTTTAAGTCGATCATAGCCCTTCATCTTCACTGCATTATCGCTTATTGAGTGAGATTTTACGTTTTAGCCTGTTCCTGGCTATTTTCTATGTCAGGATGTCCTCTTAATCGCTGATGATTTCCAGGTACTCTGATTCCGTGATTTGTTCTACACCAAGAAAACTTACGCCAGCGAGAGGTGCGCCAAGGCCACTGATTTGCCAGCCTTCCTCGTACTCAACGAGAACAAAACCACCCAGGTAATAATCACCTTCAAATTCAAACAGGGCAACATATTCCTCTTGATCACCAAATCCGTAGATTCTGGCTGATTTATCAACGCTATCCTGGTAATTATCTGATCTTTGAAGTTCAGGGGATGAAAAATCGGCGCGCACAAGTTCCAGTGACCCTAATTGTGATGGGTCTAATTCGTCAAGTAAATCGATATTGTCATCTTCAATGTCTTGCAAGAAAGTCATTGAGGTTAAATCGAGTTCGGGAATGAGCAAGCTGTAGGTAAACATTTTTATTTGATTTGAAGCGATATTGGACTGGTATGTTTGGTTAATCGCTGAATACGCCTCATATTCTTGAGGGGCCATTGAATTGATCGGCATAAATGCGTTAATTCTTTCAACATAGGCTTCAAAATCATATCCTTCTACCATGTTGTTGACCGCAAAGAGCTCCAGTGCACTTTCGAAATCATTGCTTTGTATGGCTAAAACAAATTGGTCGATGACTTCTTCAGGGGTGTCGTATGCCTTGCTTTCAATAGAGGATGACTGCGAGGTAATTTGGAACGCTGGAATATTAATCAGTCCAGTGAGGGAGAGAACAAAAAGAACTAACAGGACCAATGTAGCTAAGAAGAAGAGGATTGTTGTAACCAGGAATGTATTTTTGAGCTTCTTGGTTTTCTGGAGTTTCTGCTCAGACGAATTTACTATCGGTTTATCATTATTCACTGGGGGATCCTTTCTGTTTTTGGATTGCACCTTGCTAACGATTTAGCTCCTAAAAAAATTTTGTGTTCTGGATATATTATAATGCTTCCTGGAAAACCAAATTGTTACGTCAATCTTATCGGGTGAAATAAACCGAAGTAAGATACTGTTTAGCCTTCACATTGCAAATTATCCTAAGAATTAAGGTTAGAATAAGACTATGGCAAAAGTACGTATTGACATCCTCTTATTTGAGCGCGGGTTAGCAGAAAGCCGCAACCGGGCGCAGCGCCTAGTGATGGCTGGGGAAGTGCGCGTAAACGGGGAGATGATCCACAAGTCTTCAGCGATGGTTTCTGAGGATGCAAAAATTGAGATCAAAGAGCGTCCAAAATATGTTTCACGCGGCGGGAAGAAGTTAGCCGCGGCGATAGAAGCTTTTAAAGTTGATGTAAAAGGAAAAATTTGCGCCGATGTCGGGGCTTCAACCGGGGGGTTCACGGACTGCCTCCTGCAGAATGGGGCGGTGAAAGTTTATGCGATTGATGTGGGTTATGGAATCTTGCATTGGAAGCTACGGCAGGACCCCCGTGTGATTGTGATGGAACGCACAAATGCTCGCTATTTAGATGCCTTGGCGGAACCCATCGACCTGGTCACAATCGATGCCTCATTTATTTCGTTGGCTTTGATCTTACCGGCAGTCAAGGAATGGTTTCGGGATGATAAGGGACAGACGGTTGCGCTGATCAAACCGCAGTTCGAAGCAGGCCGGAAAGCGGCAGCTGTGCACGCTGGCGTGATCAAAGATGAGGGGGTCCATGAACGAGTTCTTATTGAAACATTAGACAAAGCATCTGCATTGGGGTTTTATGCCGCGGGCCTGATCCCATCACCCATAACAGGCCCCAAAGGGAATGTTGAATTTTTAGTTGATTTGCGGATAAAAGAAACAGAAAGTTGGGGAAATAAAGAGCAGATGATCAAAGATGCGTTGGCTGATAAACCAACGGAAAACCAAACGATAACCCACTAGATTTTATATTCCCTGATCGCTTTTGAGAAATCTTTCTTAATTTTTCGACCGTTCAAACCCATCTTTTTCAGTGAATATTTATGATGGCTTTTGAACTGCTTTGCTTTTTCGGATTCCTGGGTCAGGATTTCCTGGTATTCAGGAGTCATCTTAATGCCAAACTGCTTGTAAATTGCTTCAATTGCAGCTTTTGGATCGGTAGCCAGGTCTTTATACCGCAGTACAAAATATTGGTCAGTTGGTAGTTTCTTTAGATACTGGTGTGGGTAGAGATACCAGTGTTTTGCCTGTTCCTGCATTACCTCCGGACCTGGTTGGGGGTAATCCTCCAGGGGATCCCCGTATGTTTTCCAGTGGTTTGAGAACATACTGACAGAGGAAGGGATCACATTTAAGGGAGAACGAACAAGGTTGATAAATTTTGAATCAGGGAAGTTCTTGTGCAGTGTTTTTACTTTGGGTGAGTACTGCGGGCTCTTGGAGATATATCGCTTTCCATGATTTGCAAAGATATGGCGTTTCAAAACTTCCTTGTAATACGACATTTCCTGTTTCTTTTGTTCTTCGGGAACTTCATCATCATAATAGATAAAATCCCGAATTAATTCAGGGTTTGGAAAGAAGGCGAAAAGATCATAGGTTGACCAGATGTGAAAGAATATATGGCTATCCTCTTCAATTTCATCAAGACCCGTTTTGTGCATGTAGGAATATGTTTTAAGAGATTTTTCAAACCCAGATATTATTCGCTGAATTGGCTTTCCAATAAGGTCATTGATCCTTAAAAGCCAGCGAATGATCTTTCGTTGAACAATGGAAGGCGCAACAAAAATCTCCCAGGTTTTCATACCTGTGAATTGGGGGTCTTTTGCCATTAATCGGTGGAGCAGGGTGGTACCGGATCGAAAATTGCCAACAATAAAGATGGGCTGATCAATTTGCTGTTCCCGGTAATCCGGGTAAAAGAGCTGGTCGAGACCATAGGCTAACCGAAGGCTAAAATACCAGATGGGATAAAGCAGAAAGATGATCAGCAGAACGAAAAATCGTTTAGGTGTCAGTTTACCGGGGGTTTTGTTGGATTTGAACAGGCTTATCCAGATCGTCTTCAGGTAGAGTTTGAAATTGAGTTTCATTGGCTTTTCTCTTGAATCTCGTTGTGTGTTTATTGCTGCTAAGTTGTGATGTCGTAAGTCATGAAATTTAGCATCAAACCGCTGGTTATCTTACCAGATAATTAAGGGGGAAGAGAATTAACGGCGTTGAATATCTTTGTTAATCATAACTTGTAAATATTAATTATTTATTGGTTTGGTGAGAATACTGCTCTTATGATCATTTTTCTTGTCGGTGTGATCGTGATGATCGCATTGTCACTGCCTGAATCAACACCTTCCCACCTTTCAAACTGGTAACCGGGTTCCGGAATCGCTGTAATTTGAATAGGTTGATCCATAAAATAAGAGCCGCTCCATTTGGCTGGATCCACGACACCAGGGGTGTCCTGCGTGATGGCTACACTGTTGATCTGAAAATGGCCCATGTTTGGGTCTGCCATCAATGTGATCTCGACGGTTTCTGCTAATTTAAAATTCTTGATAAGCTGGTCCCACCGCATATCATGGCGTCGCTTAATGAGCTTCAGCCCATATTCATACCCCTCATCCCAGTCCTGTATCAAACCCCAGCGATCCTGGTATTCTGGGATGTAGGGTTCTAATTCTGCGGCCATTTCCCTGTAATGGTCAAGTTCCACATTGGGTGAAAAATAGGTATTCAAATCATCAGCGAAGGTGTTGATGAATTTTTGTTTGAATTCATCGTTGACCAATAAGGCAGCAAAAAGGGGATGTAAATGTTCTTCATCAAAAGCAGTATGATAGACCATATCATATTCAGGACGGCCAAATTGGCTTAAACCATGGTCCATATCGTATTGAATCCAACGCCATTTACCTGAGTCGTCATGCACACGCCATTTGGATTCGTTATGATCTGGCCAATCCCGTTTTCCCGTATAGATACAGTGGATAACGTAGTGGATGAAATTATCGATATCGATTTCTTCTTTGATATGTTGATAATTCTCGTCGAGTGAGATGTCGTGACTGGCGATAAATGCCATTAACGCATCCCAGTCCTCAGCGCTGCCTTCATCAACCTCGTTATAACCCCCATCGATGAGGTCATATCCGGGATTCTCCCGATCAATCCCGGTATGCTCCTGGTGGTACCAGGAATTCTTATCTGCTTCCCGCATTTCATGCAGCCCCCAATATTCTCCATTGATGAAGACGATTACCGGACGGTAATCCTGGATATCCTGATCCGCTTTTGCCATGAGCGTTTGATGATAGGCATCTGCGAACATCACCGGCCAGCTGCCTGCGCTCCCCCATGCCCGGAGAATAAACTGCTTAAAAGATGTGATCTGGTTTGCCTCTGATTCACTGGTACTGAAAAGGGGATAATTGATCATCTCATCGCCGTACCAGCTGTTAGCAGATACCGTCAACCCTTTTTGGGGACTGGCCTTTGAGGTGTTCCCCTGAAGTTGAATCTCATAGTTCCCATCAAATCCAAGACTGCCATCCTGATTGAAGAATTCAATACTAGCCGGCACAATACTTTCATTATAGGTGAACGGTGGATAGAAAATGCCAGATAGCTTTGCTGAGGTGTAGATACCTGTGTCTGGGTCAAAGAGATACTGGTAATCAGACGTTATGGAAATAACCGGCAGGGTACTATAGCGGCTGTAGATTTCAGGGTCAACAAAGTACGTATGCGTTACGATTGAACTTTGAGCGCCTGTTGATTCATCATAAACCAGCGCCCGAATGACATTGGCTTTGTAGACCTCCCCCTTGGGTGGTGACCAGGATACTTGCCACTCATCAACGAGGTCAGCCGTGTTGAACATCGAAAAAACATTTGGATCACCTGCGCGATTTTCAACGGTTATTGGATTCTCATATATTATCGTCTGTTGATAATAACTTCCATTATTGCCGATATTATTGATATTTGGTTCTGAGCCATCCAGTGTGTATAGGATGACCAGGTTGGGATCCTCTGCCTGTATTTCCAATTGGAATTCATTAATATAAAAACCACCATCATGCGAAAATGTGGGTGATGAGAGTGTAACAAAGATTGGTAACGCCACGGGATCTCTGAACGTGATGTTCGACCAATGATCCCTCACGGGTGCAAATGAATCCCATTCCTTCACTTCTAAAGGGTTATCTCGAATGTTCAATTCAGCGAAAATGCCGTTATCCGGGTTGTCCTGCAGCTGGCCTCTTTCCATCAGGAACCCAATATCGGAAAGGTCAGATATGCCGCAGTTGCTCACATCCAGTTCGTTGAGTCTGTTCAAATTCCGGATGAAACCAAGGGAATCCCCAACATAAATATTATTGAGGTTCAGATCCTCAAGTTTGAGAAGATTGCCCAATGGCGACAGGTCTGTAATCCCGGTATTTGTAGACAAATTTAGATATTCAAGCTGATCCAGGTTTTGAAGATTCGAGATATTAGAAATTTCATTGAATGAGAGGTTTAGATGTTCTAAATTGTTTAAATTTTCAAGGGGTTTGATGCTTGTAATTTTGTTCGAGTCAAGATTAAGAATGACAAGATTATTTAAATTTACCAATGGGGAGATATTCTCAACCTGGTTTTGACCCAGATCTAATTCCTGCAAAGCTGTAAAATCTTTCAGTATTCGAATATTGGATAAACCAGGGCGGAGAAGCGTGCGGCTCAGACTGATATTACTTCTTAAGGACAATCGCTCCAGCCGCAATCCCTTAAGTGAATCGAAATGTGCTTCTTGCAGATCTACGATTTGATTTTCGCTCAGGTCGAGATCTGTTAATTTCTTAAGCGCAGCAAGCGGGGCCAGATCGGAGATTGCGTTCCCGCTTAAGTTTAGCGACTTAAGATTTTTCAGGTTTTCTATCCCTGTCAGATCCATGATTTCCTGGTGGCTTGCATCCAAGGTAGCAATGGTCAATAACTGATGGGAATAAATTGCCCCTTCAGGCTTGTTGATTTTTAAACGAATTACATTTTCGAGGTTTGGATCATCAAACAGCACTTTCTTTTGGAGCCTGTTGCTCGCAAAGATGAAAACCGCTGACACAAACAAGACTGCCAATAGTACCCACACGCCGCGGATCGAAATATCTTTAATGATGAATAAGCGAATAATGATCAAACCAGTTAAGAAGAATAAAGTAGATATCAGGAGAAACTCAGAAATGAGGTTAACCCCTAAAAAGGCTTTCCGGGTCAAATCTGCACGTTCCCAACGAAGCGAGGGACTTAATTGAACCAGTTTTGTAGATTGTTCCGGGCTATAAAGATCGTAAATGAGTGTATCGCCATTCCATTTAAGGACGACCGTTCCAAATGCCGGAGCCGTTTGAAATTCAATATCCAGACGGGCTTGCATGAACCTTGAATATTTTATGGTCCCCTTTGAGGGGTCGCCATACCGGGTCTGTAATTGATCGTTTTCGGAGAACCAGGGTGCTTCAAAAGTCAGCTGCTCAACGTTGACTGGAGCCTTTGTCTCAGAAGGAAGGTCAACCCTCGTGATGGAATTGATCAATAATTCCCCGCGGTGGTAATCTGTACCAGGGGAATCATAACGAAGAATCTCAAGGTTCAAATCTTGGGGAAAAGCCGGGAATTGATAGAAAATACTGAAAATAACAGCGGAGAGAATGAAAGCAGTCAGGATAATGATTGCGTAATTTTTGAGCGAGATGCCCTTTTGGAGAAAAGAGATAAAAGGCTCGACAATGAAGAAGATCAGTAAGCCGATCGGAATAAAAAGAGAAATAAATTGGACAATTTTAAGCCCCCGGGTGAACATCAAAAAATCAGTAAACCGTAAGGCAATCGTGTATGAAATCAGGAAACTTAAAATTATGGAAACAAACAACTTCCTGATAAATTTCTTTTTGATAAGGGTGTTCATAAGAAATCAGTTGCTCCACGCTGGGGTGACAACGGTTGGGTGGGAAACTATAATTGCCTGAACATACTTGGAATTTGATGCAATGCACAGGCCATGATCTTTGATTAACTGGTGCAGCCAATCAGGTTGGCGCTTGTTGCATTTAATTTCAAGCGTGATCAACCCTGGTGTGTGTTGTCTGAAGATTGGATGATCAGGAAATAAGTTCTCAGACCGAGCGCTTCTGACTTTGTGATCAAACGTGATCCTTAATTCTTCTCCTGTGCGATCCCTGTATCCTTCTCTTTCGTACTGTACCAAAACGGCTGGGGCTTGAGTTTTTAAATGGTAGTACCGTTCGAATTCTGATGTTATCGGGTTATCAGAGAGGTTTTTCGGCCAATGTCTGGCATTCATAAAATATTGATAATCGGATAAGGAGATAGGGGCTACATATTTTTCCGTTGTGACATTTTTTCTAACTTTGATCTCGGCTTTCAGGATATCTGCATCTCCAGGGGTCTCAACATAGGTTCGGATCCTGAGTTTCAGGCGGTCGCGATTCCCATCCATTTTTTCATGAAAGGCATTGAAGAACCGGGAATCAAAATACAAGCTTCTTACGATGTACTTGCCTTGTGGAGATGCAAGTGTGTAATCATCAATAGCCATATAGGGGAGGATAGCAGATTTGACGGCAAGATATTGAGAAATGTTCAGATGGTACTTATATTCAAATCGCCAGTTTACGTCATCCGGGGAGAATGACTTTCTTAAAATACGATTGGTAGAGAACATGATTAGGGGATCAAAGCGGTAGGGATAGCTGCGGTGCCAGAAGTGATACTTTCTTTAAGCCTTCAAGAGCCTGCAGTTTTTCAGCAAGTGCATCAGCCGGGTGGGAATCAAAGCTCTTGAACCGAAGCTCATAGATCACTTCCCAAAAGCCCTCCTGGGTATCGAATGAACGAATCCGGACATCCGAAGTGTAATCATCAAGGATCTTCTCGATTTCATCACGCTTGAACTTTTCTTGCCCATTGATCACTAGAACAAAATCTGTATTGCGGGAATTGCCATAGCGAATGAAATACAGCAGGCCGACAACTGCTGCAATAATAACGGTTGACATTGCCACGACCCCCCAGTTAAAGGTCCCAGCCCCCAGGCCGACGGCAATAACCCAGAATAAGAACACCATATCTCTTGTATCCTTGATCGGTGTTCTGAAGCGAATGATGGAGAGGCTGCCAATTAACCCCAAGGACAGGACAAGATCGCCACGGATATAAAGCATCACAACGGTGACGATGGGGGCAAGAAGCACCAGGGTTGCCATGAAGGTGTGTTCGTAATTCAAACCCCTGTGGGTCTTCTTATATAGTTGTGAAATTGCGAAACCCATCACGATGGCTAACGCTAACGAGAACAGCACATCGGTGATATCCTGCCCGGTTCGGATAAACTGGCTTAAGAATTCTCTTATCTCTTCAATCGTGATCATTGAGTCCTCCAAAAAAAAATGTGCTAACTGATTAGCTGAGCTATCCTTGGCTATTCTAAGTTATGCGATATTTTTTGATTTGAATTATATTATTTCAACCTCTTGGTTTAGTGATTATAACATTCTTAAAAATTTATGAAAGGAGAGCAGAGAGGTCAAGTGAATTAATCCATAAAATCCCGTGCTGGTATAATTTGATAGGTATTCTAAATATATATTTTTCTATTATTAACAATATTGGGTATATTCCTGCTTATGATTGAAAACATTCGAAATTTCTGCATTATTGCTCATGTTGACCATGGCAAATCCACCCTGGCAGACCGCATGCTTCAGCTGACCGGCACGATCGCTGACCGCGATATGACGGAACAGGTTCTGGACACCATGGATCTTGAACGGGAAAAAGGCGTTACGATCAAAGCGTCTGCTGTCCGGATGCAATTTACGGCTGCAGACAACCGGCAATACGAATTAAACCTGATCGATACACCCGGTCATGTTGACTTTAATTACGAAGTCAGCCGGGCGTTGGCTGCCTGCGAAGGAGCAGTCTTGGTTGTTGACGCTGCTCAGGGAATTGAAGCCCAAACGCTTGCTAACCTGTACCTGGCTTTAGAATCAAATCTGACGATCATCCCGGTGATCAATAAAATTGACCTGCCCTCTGCTCAAACAGAAGAAGTTGCCGAAGAAATTCACAACCTGCTCGGTACCCCTTTGGAACAGATCATTAAAATCTCAGCCAAACAAGGAACAAACGTAGACAGGGTACTTCAAGCAATTGTTGACTTTATCCCACCTCCGCAAGGTGAAAACGATAAGCCACTTGAAGCACTGATTTTTGATTCGCATTATGACTCATACAAAGGCGTGGTTGCTTATGTGCGGGTGTTTAATGGCAGCATCAAAATGAGTGATAATTTGTTGATGATGTCGACCAAGGTCAAGACATCACCGGTAGAAATTGGCATTTTTTCGCCAAGCATGAAACCCATTGATATGATCCATGCTGGCGGCGTGGGCTACATTGCAACAGGACTTAAGACGGTCTCTGAATGCCGGGTTGGTGACACCGTAACCTATCAGAATAACGGGATCGAAAAACCGCTCCCAGGTTACCAGCATGCCAAACCCATGGTTTTTGCAGGTGTTTACCCAACCGACGGCGAAGATTATCCTGATCTGCGAGATGCCCTGGAAAAATTACAACTTAACGATGCGTCCCTGGATTACGAACCTGAAACTTCCGAAGCCTTGAATTTTGGCTTCCGCTGTGGTTTCCTGGGGTTGTTCCACATGGACATCATCCAGGAGCGCATTGAGCGGGAATATGATCTTGATGTTGTCTTTACGGCGCCATCCGTGAAATACACCATCAAACTTAATAACGGGAAAACACTGAATATTTCTTCACCCGCTGAATTACCGGATGAAAACGATATTGATGAGATTCTGGAACCCTGGATGAATTTGAGTATTTTTACGCCCACTGAGTATTACGGCGTTGTGATGGATTTGGTTAATAAGAAACGAGGCATTTTTGTTGAGCAAGAATATCCTTCACCTAATAGGGTTCAAATTAATTTTGAAATTCCCCTTTCGGAATTGATAGTGGATTTCTTTGATCAGCTAAAATCCGGCACGCGCGGTTACGCATCTATGGATTACCATTTCCTGGAATACCGTTCTGGGAATCTTGTTAAGCTTGAAATCCTGGTCAATGGGGAACCGGTCGATGCCCTGACTGCGATCGTGCACGAAGATGATGCCTACCATAAAGGGCAGGCATTGGTTTCCCGTCTGAAGGATCTGATTCCCAGGCAGATGTTTGTAATTCCGATCCAGGCGTACGCAAAGGGACGCGTTATATCCCGAGCTAATGTGAAAGCCATGCGAAAAGACGTCCTGGCGAAATGCTACGGCGGTGATATCACGCGTAAAAAGAAACTGCTTGAAAAGCAGAAAAAGGGCAAACGCCGTATGAAAATGGTGGGGAATGTTGAGATCCCACAGGAAGCTTTCATGGCCATCCTCCGCCTGGATAAATCGTGAAAAAGAATTCGTTTTGGGGAAAATTATTACGCTGGTTGGTTCCCATTGGGATAAGCGGGATTGCTATTTTCTTGGTGCTGCGTCAAATCAGCTTTCCAACATTCGTCGAAAACTTGCGGCTGATACGCTGGGAAAGTATTTTGTTTGGGGTAAGCCTTTACTTGGTCAGCTACCTGTTTCGTGTAGCTTGTTGGTATCTCCTCCTTCGAAAAAAAGTCTCTTTTTGGGATGTTTTTTTTACAATGGGCGCAGGATATTTGCTGAATAATATTTTTCCTTTTCGCCTGGGAGAGATTGGCAGGGCGGTTCTGCTGGGAGATCCCAAAGGTCTATCAGCGCTTGAAGTACTATCGAGTGTGGCCGTTGAGCGGATACTGGATGTATTAATTGGCACGTTCTTTATCCTGCTGATGCTGCCCAGGGTGTTAAGTGGCGATTTCAATACGACTTTAATCATTGTGGTTTTTATAGTGACCCTGGTTGGATTGGGGATCCTTTTCGCTGCAGCTAAATACCGTGATCGAATCAACCTGTGGATGACACGTCGGGGTGAAAAAACAAGCTTTTTGCACAATTGGTTAGCTCCCAAAGTGAAGAAGCTCCTGGATGGCCTATTGATATTAGAAAATATCCCGCTTTTCTTGCTGGCATTCGCCAGTTTGATATTAAGCTGGGTTATTTCTTTTGCGGAGAACTATGTTATTTTCCAAAACCTTCACGCCTCCCCTTCATTTTGGTGGATGATCTTTGTAATGAGTGCAGCGGCTTTTGGCGCAGCTCTTCCTTCAGCACCAGCGGGGTTGGGTGTTTTTGAAGGTGTGATGGTGGGGGCATTTGCCCTTGTGGGTGTCAGCACAGAGGTTGGGTTAACCCAGGCCCTGGTGATCCACGCGATCGCATTCATCTTATCGAATATCATCGGGATCATCGGGTTGAGGCTGCGAGGCGAAGCTGTTGTTGACCTGTTTCAGCGAGTCCTTACCCGGAGGACAGATTATAGCGGGGCGCAGTAAGAAACATGAAAATTTTGATCGTTCTCACCTATTTCACTCCCTATCGTTCTGGCCTGACGGTATATGCTGAAAGCCAAGCCAGGGCTCTGGTTCAATTGGGACATGAGGTAACAGTCCTCACATCAAGATACCAAAATGAGCTTTCTCTGGTTGAACAGGACCAGGGTGTCAATATTGTCAGGGTGCCAGTGGCATTTCGCTTGTCAAAAGGTGGGGTGATGCCAGGGTTTGCCTTTAAAGCGTGGCGCTTGATCAAAGAGGCAGATATTGTCAATGTACATGTTCCACAGCTTGATTCTGCTTTAATCGCATTGCTCGCGAAAATGCAAAACAAACCGGTCGTGATGACCTATCACTGCGATCTGAGCATGCCTGGGGGTTTGATCAACCAGTTGGCAGGGTGGACAACTGAGAGAGCTCATCAGTTAACTGCTTCATTAGCGGATGTCATCGTCCATAATACAAGAGACTTTGCTGAAAACTCACCATTTTTGCAAAAATTCCTGGATAAAGTGATTATCATCCCACCGCCTGTCGTTGTGGATTCCGTTTCAGTAGAAGATGTCAAAGCATTCCGCGAGAAGTATCTGATCAAACCTGATCAAAAATTGATTGGGATGGTTGCGCGCCTGGCTGCTGAGAAGGGTGTTGAGTTCCTGGTTAAGGCTTTACCAGAGATTATCAAGGTCGTACCAGATGCCAGGGTTGTATTCGTCGGTGAGTATGAACATGTGATTGGGGAGGAAGCGTACAGGGATAAATTGCTGCCTCAAACCCAGGATCTGGGAGATAAATGGCGTTTCATGGGGAAAATTTCTGAAAGCGAGAAAACTGCTTTTTACCAGGTTTGTAGTGTCGTAGTACTGCCCAGTATTAATAGCACCGAGTCATTCGGGATGGTACAGGTGGAAGCCATGATGTGCGGGACGCCAGCTGTTGCAACGGATCTGCCAGGTGTTCGCGTTGCGGTGCAATCGACAGGTATGGGAGAAATCGTACCGGCCAGGGATTCCAAAACGCTGGCTGAAGCCATTATTCAGACCTTGACGCGCGAAAAGAAATTCGAATCCGGTGTGACAGAAGAAATCAAGAAGGTGTACGCACCACAATCGATTGCAAAAGCTTATTTGTCCGTATTTAGAGACCTTCTGGAGAAAAATGAACCGTCAACAAATTGATACTATCCTTTGGCGGCATATTTCATCATTGCCTTATTTCCGTGGGTTCTTACGTGCAGTTGAAGACCGGTTCTATCAGGAAATCGAACTCCCAGAGCCGGTATTGGACTTGGGATCGGGAGATGGTCATTTTGCCTCTGTCGCGTTTGATCATAAGCTAAAGGTAGGTATTGACCCGTGGGCAGCGCCCATGAAGGAAGCTAAAGTAAGGGGCGCTTATCAACTGCTGGTACAGGGAGAAGGTGCGGAAATCCCTTTTCCTCGAGGGGCGTTTTCTACGGTTATCAGCACCTCCGTATTGGAACATATACCGGATATCGAACCTGTCCTTTCTGATATTGCGAGAGTTCTCAACCCGGGGGGAAAGGTTGTCTTTTGCGTGCCCAACCATCGTTTCCCGGAAATGCTTTGGGGAAGAAAAACGCTCATGAGGTTAGGTTTTGAGAAGCTGGGAAAAAAGTACAGCCGGTTCTTTAATCGGATCGCTCGCCATGCGCACACGGATTCACCGGAAACCTGGATTGAAAGATTAACCTCTGCTGGCTTCGATGTGGTTGAAACCTGGGATTATTTTCCACCAAAAGCGCTTTATATCCTTGAGTGGGGGCATTTATTCGGTCTACCGTCATTAATAACAAAGAAATTATTCAAGAAATGGATCCTGGTACCAAAGCGTTGGAACCTGGCCATCCCCTGGCAGCTAACCAGGAAGTTTATGGACAATCCCAAGTCGGAAGCAGGTGTGTGTTCCTTCTTTATCGCGCGGAGGAGAGGATGAACAACCTTAGGAAATTATCCTATTACATCTACTCCATCCTGGAGATGGTTTTCAATATCAAAAATTGGCTCTCTTTATTGGGGATTTTCCTGAGAAAAGAAAAACCAGATGCTCAGTTCATCAAACTTCGATTACCGCCATTGACGTTGGCGGTGCGCGGGGCGATGGATACCTGGGCAGTGAAGGAGACTTTCATTGACCAATTCTATTCAAAATATGGTGAACCTGTTCATAACGGCTGGGTTGTAGTCGACATTGGTGCAGGGATTGGGGATTACGCCATTCATGCCGCTTATGGAAACCCGGATGCGGTGGTGTATGCTTTTGAACCCTTCCCGTCATCCCATCAATTGTTGGTACAAAACCTGACCAACAATGCCATTAGTAATGTGGTTGTGTTCCAGCAGGCAGTTTGGTCCCGCGATGGTTGGTTAGCCCTGGATTTATCCAGCGGCGAGCCGCTTCAGATCTCGAGTAGGGATAATGACGATTTACTGGATGATCATGATGTCGTGCGTGTTGAAGCGGTTTCATTGGAAAGTCTATTCCAAAGGGAAAACCTATCCCACATTGATGTGTTAAAGCTGGATTGCGAAGGGGCGGAGTACGAGATATTAATGGGCGCACCAATGAAGGTATTACACAAGATCAAACGCATCATTATGGAATATCATGATTTGGACTCAGCGCATCATCATGGCATTCTCGAGGACTTCTTAACAACTCAAGGGTTCTCAGTTAAAAAATATCGCAATTTTGTTCATGATGATATTGGTTATCTGTATGCTGAAAAAGGGATATAGATTTTCGGCTTTGCGCATTCATGCGTTGAGGAACTCTCCAGGGTTGTCAGCCAATACCCGTTCGAGTATCATATTTAGCATTGAAGCCAACGTATGCGAAATGAGATCTGCGAATAGCAGGAATTTATTATGAATAATGGAGAACCCCCAAATCCGCTGATGGAACCCAGTGCCTGGGATTTTTTAATAAGTAAAATAAAATTCTGGGAAAAAGAGGATCAGGATTCTGAACCCTCACATTCGGATCAAGAACCAGGTTCCGGGATAAAATTCTCCTGGTTCACGCTAGCCGCCCTGGGGTTAGCATTGATCGCACAGTTAACGTTAGCTCCTTCGCCCAATCGAACATTTTGGCCTGGGATAGTCCTGTATGGGGGTGCCGTTGTTTGTGTGATTGGGGCTGTAATGACTAAGGAATGGCGGCTGCCTCTGCTGAAGCCATCATCGGCAACGCCCTTAAGAATCTCGTTCAAAGCAGAATTTCTACTGATCGGATTTTTTCTGGCGATCTTTGCTTTTGTGTTATTTGGCAGCGGGTCTTTTGGATGGCTGAATACATCCCTATGGGTTTTATCGATCGTTTTTGTTTTCTTAGCAATATGGCAGCCTAAACACGACCAAAAATTCAAACCAATCGCATTTATTAAAAAGATTCTCAACAAGGGTTGTACTCTCAAGATTACCCGTTGGTCTGTGATCGTCCTGGCAGTTATTGCAGTGATCTTATTCTTTAATTTCTACCGCTTAGATTCTGTACCTCCTGAGATGGTGTCTGACCAGGCTGAGAAATTACTGGATATCAATGATGTTCTGCAGGGCCAGTCCCCGGTTTATTTCCCCAGGAATACCGGCAGGGAAGTGCTTCATTTTTACCTGACTGCTGCTTATATGGCGATCTTCAACCTGGATGTGTCTTTCCTCAATTTAAAGACAGTCGCAGTGCTTGCGAACCTCCTGACATTATTTTTCATCTATCTATTGGGGAAAGAATTAGGCAACAAATGGGTGGGGATCAGCGCAGCCTTGTTTGCAGGCATGGCTTATTGGCCGCTGCTCTTCACACGCCTGGCGCTTAGAATTCCATATTATCCGTTATTTGTTGCACCAGTGATGTACTTCATGATCAGAGGTCTGCGGCGCCAAAATATCAATGACATTCTGTGGACGGGTCTTTTCCTGGGCTTGGGACTGCATGGGTACACGCCTTTCAGGATCGTGCCGATTTTTGTTGTGTTGGGCACGATCATTTATATTGCCCATCAATCATCAAAAGGGAAACGACTTCATACAGTGTACGCATTGGCGTTGATCACATTTTTGTCAGTTATCGTTTTTATCCCTTTATTAAGGTATTGGCTTTCAAACCCCGATCAATTTGCGTACCGTGCTTTTTCCAGGCTGACGGGAATGGAGGTTGGCTTTGATTCTTCACCGGTTGTGATTTTCCTGCAGAACTTCTGGAAAGCCAGTGAGATGTTTTTCTGGGATAACGGTTCAATCTGGGCGCATTCGATTCCAGGCCGGCCAGCCCTGGAAGTTGTGACGGGTGCCCTGTATTTCCTGGGTATCGCCGGTTTGATCATCCGCTATATTCGCAAACGGGATTGGATCGACCTTTTCCTCCTGGTGTCTATCCCGATGCTATTGATGCCCTCAATATTATCCCTGGCATATCCCGGCGAAAACCCCAGCCTAAACCGTACAGCAGGTGCAGTTGTGCCAGTATTTATTGTTGTTGGGCTGTCCTTTGAGACCCTGTTAAGGACTTTCAAACAACATTTATCCGGTAAGCTGAAACGCATAATCCCGGTTTTGATCCTTCTTTTCATGCTGGTTTGGTCTGGGTTGAATAATTATGATCTTGTTTTCAATCAGTATTATCAAATTTATCGTGCATCGAGCTGGAATACATCCGAAATTGGGGAAGTGGCAGCATTCTTCATTGAATCGATCGGTTCACCCAGCACAACTTATATTGTAGGCTACCCCCATTGGGTGGATTCACGGCTTGTTTCAATTAATTCAGGCTATCCTGGCTTGGATTACGCGATTTTCTCAGAGCAGATACCGGATACGGCAGATAATCCGCTTTCAAAGGTATTCTTCCTGAATCTCAACGATGCGGAGAATATGCGGCTTTTGCAGGATACCTTTCCCTCGGGCGTCCTATGGCAGTATGATTCAAAGGTGGAAAACAAGGATTTCATGATCTTCTTTGTTCCAACGGCACAAGGAGCCTTCCGCTGATGTCAACGCAGAATAATGGCAAGTCTTTATTGAAAAGAATCACCTGGAAGCAGGTTCTTAATTTAATCCTTCTGGTGGGGATACTTGCAGGTGGTGGCTTTCTGCGGTTGGTTGGCGGAAATTGGGATGAAAACCAGCATATGCATCCGGATGAGCGTTTTCTCAGCCTGGTGCAGGTATCTATATCTCCAGTTGATAATCCCATAGAATACTTCAACACGGCAGAATCCAGCCTTAATCCAGCCAACAGAGGGCATACCTTCTTTGTGTATGGGACTTTGCCAATCTTCATCACCCGTTACCTGGGTGAAGCGCTTGGACAGACAGATTACAATGCTATCACGCTGTTAGGGCGACGGGTTTCAGCGGTGTTTGATATTCTTTCGATTCTCCTCGTTTATGCCATTGGAACGAAACTGTACAAGAAATGGGTTGGACTGCTGGGAGCTGCATTTTATGCGCTGGCAGTGCTGCCCATCCAGCTTTCACATTTCGCCACCGTAGATACTGCTGCAAATACCTTCGCGATGGCAGCCGTACTTGGGGCAGTTTGGGCATTGAAAAGGAAGCCTTTTCCACATGAAGGTGAGATTCAAAACGAGTCAGACGATCCAGACCTTGAAAAGTCATCAAGACTAACGAAGACAGGTAAATTATTACTGGAACTTGCGCCCTATCTTCTTTTTGGTGTTGGTCTGGGAGCGGCTGCCGCTTCCAAGATCAACGCGGTCGTCTTCGCGCTCATCTTGCCTTTGGTGGAATGGGTGCATTTGATGAAGATTGACCCGGAAAAACGAGGAACAGCAATCCTCCTCATCCTCAGAAACCTGGCTGTGGCTGCTCTTGTCAGCTTTTTGATATTCCGAATCGGGCAGCCATATGCCTTTGATGGCCCCGGGTTTTTCAATATGGGGATCGATGATAACTGGTGGTCGAGCCTCCAGAACCTGAGGATCCAGGCATCTGGCGATGTGGATTTTCCGCCAGCGCTGCAGTGGGCAAGACGACCTATCACGTTTTCGTGGCAAAACCTGACCGCTTGGGGCTTGGGTTGGCCGCTGGGTTTGATCGCCTGGGTATCCTTCCTTGGGATGGGTTGGCAGATCCTGCGGAAGAAAAGCTGGCAGCGGCATTTGCCCCTTTGGCTTTTCACCGGGCTTTATTTCATCTGGCAATCTTTTTCCTGGGTACGTTCAATGCGCTACCAGATGCTGATCTACCCTTCGTTGGCGATATTTGCTGCCTGGGGGTTGATCAAGTTGATCACAGCTCAAAAACAAATAAATTTAAGATTCATTAAGATCAAGCCGAAACTGATCCGCTTCGTGGGAATCATTTTTTCTATCTTCGTTGTCCTGGTAACGTCGTTATGGGCGTTCTCATTTTCAAGGATCTATGTCCGGCAGCACACTCGAATTGCTGCCAGCCGCTGGATCTATCAGAACATCCCAGGTGCGCTGACATTGACTTTGCAAACCGATGGTGGTCCATTCTTGCAGCCGCTGCCGTATCGTGCTGGGGAAACCCTCAGCGACACAGAGCCTTTCAGCCAGCCTTTCATTGCTGCCAGTGATGGGATCATTCAATCAGTGACCTTCCCGTACATCCTGGACCAATCCCAGGCTGATATCAATAAAAATGTAATTTTGTCGGTTTATTCCCCTGAAGACCTGGAATTACCGCTTGCCGCATCTTTGATCGAGAGTACATTCCCGTCAACGGAAAATGAGTGGCGGGGCACCTCGTATACGTTTTTCTTTGAACCAGCAATCCCAATCGAAAAGGATCACCTCAATTATCTAAAGCTTGGGTTATTGAGCGAGAACACGACCTTGCTGTTGAATGGGTCACCCACAGTCTCTATTATGACTGATGAAGGTATGACGCTGGATAGCCCTCTGCCCCGAATCATGCAAAGCGTTCGATTGGACCAACCCTACAGGATGGATGTCCAGGTTGTTGAAACCGGCGCAATCACTTCGGTTGAAGTGCCTTACGTTGTTGACCTGGCGGGTGGGAGTGGATTGAAAGACCTGACGATCGAACTGTCCGTAATGGGCCGGGAAGAAACATCAGCCAATGTGACACTAAGGTCTGCATTTGAACCTGTAGATGATGTTCGTGGGTCATCCACGGTTTTTGATTTAGATCAACCGGTTTTGGTTGAGGCGGGTCAGACATTATCGGTAACATTATCCACGAGTACTGAAGATGCTCGTTTGGTCCTTCACGCTCCAACCCCTGCGCATGAGAGCAGTTGGGATGATGCGATCCCTTACCCGGTAGATGGATTCAGTCCTTATAGTGAAAGCGGGGGGATTTACCGTGGAGATGTGAATTTTGAAATGTATTGGGCGGATGACGCGCTGAAACTGGGGAAATTCGAGTCGAACCTGGATTCAGCAGATTACATCTTTATGACCTCCAGCCGCCAATGGGGGACCACGACACGCGTGCCTGAACGGTATTTGCTGACCACGACTTACTACCGGGAATTGCTTGGCTGCCCGGATGATCAAGAAGTGACCTGGTGCTACAGCGTGGCAGAAACAGGCATGTTTGAAGGCAACCTGGGCTTTGAACTGGTAGAAACGTTCGATTCAAACCCACAGTTTGGACCGTTTGAATTCAACTCGCAGTTTGCTGAAGAAGCCTTCACGGTTTATGATCATCCCAAAGTTTTGATCTTTAAGAAATCCAGTTCTTACGACCCGATCAAAGTACGTGAGATTTTGCGTTCTGTCGATTTGACCAAAGTGGTTTATTTCACCCCGGGTGAGGCGGATAGCTATCAAGGTCCGGGTACTGATCAGTTGTACGAGCCAAGATATAACCTGATGCTGCCTGAAGACCGTTTAGAAGAGCAGCGGGAAAACGGTACATGGTCAGAGCTATTCGACAGAGAAAGCATGATCAACACCTCCCAACCTGTTGCAGTGATCGTTTTTTACCTGTTTGTTTTATTGATGGGTCTGATCGCTTACCCACTTGTCAGGCTGGCGATGCCGGGGTTGGCTGATCGCGGCTATCCCATATCAAAATTAGCTGGTTTACTGCTGCTTGCACTCGTGGTCTGGCTGCTAGGTTCCTTCGGTGTTCCTTTTACAAAAGGGACGATCCTCCTGGTTTTACTTGGGCTGATCTTTCTTGCCATCACCCTGATCATCATCCAACGAAAAACACTCAGGCAGGAAATTAAAAACAACTGGCGGTACTACCTCGTGATTGAGGCTTTGGCATTCATCGCATTCATTGCATTCTTATTGATCCGTTTGGGTAATCCGGACCTTTGGCATCCTTATAAGGGTGGCGAGAAACCGATGGATTTCTCTTATTTGAATGCAGTGCTTAAGAGCACGACTTTCCCGCCATACGACCCATGGTTTGCAGGTGGGTATATCAATTACTATTACTACGGGTTTGTGATTATTGGGGTTCCAATCAAATTATTGGGGATCATCCCGGCGACTGCCTATAACATCATCCTGCCAATCTGGTACAGCTTATTGATCCTGGGTGGGTTCTCAGTCGGCTGGAACCTGTTCAAAGGAATTCCCCGTTCAAGGGCACTCAAGTGGGGGAAAGATGAGAAGCAGCGTTTGTTTGGACTGGCGTTTTGGGCTGGCCTGTTCACTGCGATTGGACTGGCTGTGTTGGGCAACCTTGGCACGGTGAGGCTGATCCTCGATGGATTCCAACGGCTAGCATCAGGCGGATTAGCAATTGATGAGGCAGGATTCATTCAAAAAATTACCTGGGCTTTCCAGGGATTCAGACAATTTTTGCAGGGAACACCCATGCCGTTTTATCCGGGAGATTGGTACTGGTATCCCAGCCGGGTTATCCCGGGGGAACCGATCACGGAGTTCCCATTCTTTACATTCATATATGGTGACCCACATGCCCACCTGATTGCGTTCCCCATTACTGTATTTGCAATAAGCTGGAGCCTTTCAGTCGTATTACGGAAAGCCCGGTGGGGTGAAGCTGATGGTCACCTCAAATGGCTGGGAACCGCAGCAGGATTCTTTTTGGGCGCGATGGTGATTGGTGCACTTCGCCCTACCAATACCTGGGATTTTTATACTTACAGCGTGTTAGCTGCGCTTGTCATCTTATACAGTGTCATAAAGAACTTCCATCCAAAACGAAAAAATAAAACCGTAGCCATTCTTTGGATCAAGAAGATCATCCTGGCAATTCTGGCAGCTTCTGGACTGATCTTGTTAGCCATTTTTCTTTATCAACCATTTGCATACTGGTACGGCCAGGGCTATAACCAGATCGAGGTATGGAAAGGCACCCGGACCCCGCTTGGTTCGTATTTTACACACTGGGGTTTGTTCTTGTTCATCATTATTGGGTGGATGGCCTGGGAAACCTATCACTGGTTAAAAACCACACCTGCATCTTCTTTGAAAAAGCTGAAACCTCACCTGACATGGATCCTTGCAGGCCTGATTTTATTCGTTATTGTTTTGGTGATCTTCCTCGTTTCTGATATTAATGTTGCTTTGATTGCTCTCCCAATCGGTGTCTGGTCTGTGATCCTGATGTTGAGATCCGGTCGCTCAGACGGCCGGCGATTTTTGCTGTTCATGATCGGTGCAGCAGTTACGTTGACGCTGGTTGTTGAATTCATTTATCTGCCTGGTGATATCGGGCGGATGAATACTGTTTTCAAGTTCTATTTACAAGCCTGGGTAATGTTTGCACTCTCCAGCGGTGTTTGCTTGATCTGGTTGATCAAGTCCTTTCGTTTTTGGAATAATGCTTTGCTATTCATCTGGCAAACGAGCCTGTTTTGCCTGGTGATTTCTGCGCTACTGTTCACTGTCATGGGAACAGCTGACAAAATTCGAGACCGGATGGCACCCGACGCGCCCAACACTTTGGATGGCATGGCATATATGCAGGAGGCGACTTTTTACGACCTGGGGTATGAGATGCAGTTGGTTGAAGATTATGATGCAATATTGTGGATGCAGGAAAACATTGAAGGTTCTCCTGTGATCCTTGAGGGGCAGGCTTATGAATACCGCTGGGGAAACCGTTTCACCATCTACACAGGTTTACCCGGGGTGGTGGGTTGGAACTGGCATCAGCGACAGCAACGGGCCATCCTGATGAGCAATATTGTCCAGGAGCGGGTGGATTCGGTTAATTTATTTTACAATACAGAAGACATCTCTTATGTCATCGATTTCCTGGAAGAAAATGATGTTTCATACATCGTGGTGGGTCAGTTAGAGCGGATCTTCTACCCAGGCGTGGGATTGGATAAATTTTCTGCATTTGAAGGACAGCTTTGGGATGAAGTTTATCACCAGGGCAGCACCATCATCTATGAGGTTATAAAATAATGGTGTTTACCATCCTGCTGTGGTACCTGGGCTCGTCATTGATAGGCTGGATGGTTATTCCCCTCACATCGAAAATCTTTCATAATTTACCAACGAAAGGCTATGCCTTTAGCCGGATATTGGGATTGTTGATATGGGGGTATTTTTATTGGTTGTCTGTCTCCGTGAAGATTCTTTCGAATGATCTGCTCAGCCAGAGTATTGTCCTTTGTATTTTGCTGGGTGTTTCCATCTACTTTGGATTGCGTAAGGGATTTAAGCAAAAATGGCAGTGGGTAAAATCCCAATGGAAGTTGATCCTGGGTGTTGAGCTGGTTTTTATCATCTCTTTCCTTGCTTTTACATTCTTCAGAGGGTTCTCACCCGATATCGTTGGCACAGAAAAACCGATGGAATTTGCGTTTTTAAATGCCGTCCTTCGTTCTGAAGGCTTTCCACCTTATGACCCCTGGTTGTCCGGTTACACTATCTCCTATTACTACTTTGGTTATGTACTTGTAGCGATGATAACACGTCTGACCGGTACAGCGTCAGCAATTGCATTCAATCTATCCCAGTCACTGTGGTTTGAAATGATTGCGTCATCAGCATATTGCTTGACTGTTGACCTGTTTACGGTTTGGTCAGATAAACACAGGGATAAAAAAAGAAAAATTCAAAGTTGGATGCTGCGATGGGCTGCAATAGCACCAATCCTGATCTTGTTATTGGGAAATGCTTATGGATTCTTTGAAATCCTCAATGCTCGGGGACTGTTTTGGAAACATTCAAATGGTGCTGTTTATGAATCCCGGTTCTGGGGCTGGATGGATTTACGCGGTTTGACTGACCCTCCCGCACAACCGTTCCAGTGGCAACCTCAAACATCCAGGACTGTATCCTGGTGGAACGCTTCCCGAGTTCTTCAGGACAGGGATTTAGCCGGGGAAACCATTGAAATTATTGATGAATTTCCGAATTTTTCCTTCGTATTGGGGGATCTTCATCCACATGTTTTGGCGATGCCTTTTGTTTTACTAGCCATTGGATTGATATTTGACGTGTTTATTTCGGTCAGGTCTGAATCCTGGCAATTATGGAAGATCAAATTGCCCATCCATCCGGGACGTTTTATTTTGTTTTCGGGATTGATCGGTTCACTGGCGTTTCTAAATACCTGGGATTGGCCAATCTACGCGGCATTGTTTGCGGCTGTGCTGACCCTGAAAACCGTTGGTGAACAGGGCTGGAATATCAGACACCTGTTTGAATTCCTCGCCTTTGGATTAGCAATAGGTTTCGTTGGCTTTGTTTTTTTCCTGCCCTTCTTTCAGGATTTTTCTTCACAGGCTGCTGGTATTTTGCCCAGTATGGTTTTCATCACCCGAGGAGGTCAGTTCTGGGTGATGTTTGGGATCCTTCTGATCCCGATCAGCGGGTATTTGGCCTGGTGTTTGACTCGCAGCTTTTCATATAAGGGGATGAAAAGAGCCCTACTGTTCAGCGCGGGACTGATCATTTTATTGTTGATCCTGAATGTGGCTATGTCACTGGTCGCTGTCCGTTTGGAAGGATTAGGTGATCTTTTTACGACAAATCTGGGCGCGTCAGGGATAAACGGGGGTGATTTGTTGTGGGAGACATTGAAAACGAGATTAATGCATCCCGGTACCAGCTTATTACTTATTGCAATGCTGGTTATCTCCCTGATTTCTCTCTTTGCACAACCTGAAAATCGAGGCAAAAAGATGGATGCCGTTCATTCATTTGTCATTTTATTGATCCTGTGGGGTGTTTTGCTAACGCTTGTACCGGAATATGTCTATTTATTGGATAATTTTGGTACGAGAATGAACACCATCTTCAAGTTCTATTTCCAAACCTGGGTCTTATGGTCCCTGGCAGGTGCTTTTATCATCGGGGGCATTTTCCGCAGACGGGCTGACGATCGTTTTGGTTGGCCCCGCATATTGATTTATCAGGCTGTATTGATTACCGTACTGGTGCTCGTCCTGACGATTTTTGTACCGGCACCAGCCATTGAAACTGAGGGAAATACCGGTTTTGGTTTTTATTGGTTGGATTGGTTGTGGGGTGTTTGGGGCATTTACTTGTTGTTTATCCTGATTTATTCAATTTCTCAAAGACGCAGGGATATTATTTTAAGGGTTGTAATCATTTATCTTCTGGGGATTGGGCTTTTTTATCCTCTGCGAGCTATCCCGACTCGAGCGGATGGATTTAAGGATTTTTCTCAATGGACATTGGACGGCAGTGCATATTATCAACAGAGAGATCCAGCATTGATGTTGGCGGTGGAAACGCTTTTTGGTGACGGGAATGCTGTGATCGTTGAGGCGGTTGGTTCCGATGGTGGGGATTATTCCAGCTATGCCCGTGTGTCCATGCTCAGCGGGATGCCAACTGTCCTTGGCTGGCAGTATCATGAGGTGCAGTGGCGGGGAGGGGATGAAGAAATTGGCACAAGGCCATCTGATATTGCACTGCTCTACGAAACGCATGATTGGGAAAGTGCAAAAGCGGTGATCGATCAGTACAATATCGAGTATATTTATATCGGTGATTTGGAGCGCGCGACCTATCATCTTGAGGAAGAAAAATTGCGTCAAAATATGGAGCTGTACTTTACACAAGGAAACGTCACAATTTACCATTTGAATATTGATTAAATTGAGTTCTTGAGATTAGAATTGACCCCATGATATCTGCTTCGAATGAGAAAAAATACATCTGGTTATTCTTTGCAGCAATTGTCCTTGCTGCTGCTTTTCGTTTGGTTGGGTTGGGATCAAATCCATTAAGCAATATGGAAGCGGAAATTGCCCTGCAAGCTCAAGGAGCTGCTGAAGGCTCAGAAGGAACAGTGGGTTCTTTTCCAGCAATTGTTGGACTAACGGGTTTCAGTTTTTTTGTTTTTGAGAACGGAAATTTCCTTGCCCGGTTTTGGAATGCATTATTTGGCTCCTTGATCGTCTTAATCCCGGTTTTATTCAGAAAACATATCGGGCTCAAAGGTGCTATCGTTGCTTCATTTTTCTTAGCGATCACACCAGAGATGGTTGGCCTTTCTCGGATTTTGGGATCCCCGATGAGTGCAGTCGTGTTCCTGGTGCTGGCTGCCGGTTTTTTTATTGACCGCAAACCTGTTTTACTGGGACTGAGCCTTGCATTGGGTTTGATGAGCGGTGCTGGTTTCTGGATTGGACTATTTATTCTTGGTTTGAGCATCCTGATTTCTGAGCGGCTATTTGAAGTTTCAGAAAGTTTATCATTGCCTCCAGTCCAAGATAAAAAGCGGTTTTGGGTACAGTCCAGTGTAGCTTTCTTAATCACACTTATTGTTATAGGAACAAGTTTCTTCCGAGCCCCCTATCTCCTGTCGGGTGTATTCTCCGGGTTTATGGACTTTATTACGGGATTTTTGATACCCAACAGCGTACCGCGGTTTTTACTGCCCTTTACGCTACTTGTGTATTCACTGGCAGCAGTCGTGTTTGGAATCTGGGGTTCGCTGCGAGCATTGATCTCACGGGATGAAAAAGATTTGTTTTTATTAACCTGGTGGTTGGTAGGTTTGATATTCATATTCCTTTATCCCGCCAGCCAACCAGCCGATATGGTGTGGGTAACCCTGCCTTTGATATTCCTGACTGCACGGGTGGTAAATGAAAATTTCAAGCTGAAGGATTCGCACAAATACTACGTCGCTGCTGCTGCCATATTGGTTGTTGTTATATCGGCATTTGTTCTGCTTGCCCTCAGATCTTTGGTCAACCCAACCGTTACTCAACCAGATCAGACTGGCCTGTTGGTTGCCATTGTGGGCGGTGCGATCATATTAACAGCAGTGATCCTGCTGATCAGTCTTCGCACTTCGGAAACAACGGCATTAACCGGTTTGATTGCTGGATTGCTCCTGGTCACTGCAGCAGGATCCATTTCCGTCAGCGTTAATGCTGCTGGTTTTGACAATGAGGGTGCTTCGTCATTATGGTATCCGGAAGAGCAACAGGTCCACACATCGTTGGTGAGGATAACAGTTGACCGGGTGTTGGCGTGGAACGCAATGCAAACACCGCCAATCGAGATCTCCGTTTCTGGTTTTGATGAACCAGGCATGCGTTGGGCACTAAGAGCTTATGATCCGGTATGGTTTGTACCTGCCTTATCTCCCCAAACTCAACCAGGTATTATCATCACAGATGTTCAAGGTATGCCTGAAATTTCTGATGCCTATCGAGGGCAAGATTTGGTCTGGTCAAGGAATACTTTGTGGGCAGAAATGACACCTTTTGAATACCTCGACTGGCTGATCACGAGGGATTCACGCACCCAGAATCAGGAAATCATTCTGTGGGTCAGGACCGATTTAATGCCTGACGAGCAATTTTCTCCATAAAAGTGATATAAGAGAGATGATTATCTTAGAAAAGGATTTATTTTTATTATGGGTCTCCCAACAACAATAGCCATTGATGGACCTGCAGGATCCGGGAAATCAACGCTGGGGGCATTGCTGGCTGAAGCGATGGATTATCTTTATTTTGATACAGGTGTTATGTATCGGGCTGTTACTTTAGCTGCTTTAAATGAGGATTTAGCCATGGATGACGAAGATGCCGTAGGTGACCTCTCGCAGCGTATCAGGATAGATGTTCAACCGCCAAGCATGGATGATGGACGCGATTATGATGTCCTTCTGGATGGGAAAGATGTAACCTGGGATATTCGAAGTGAGGTCGTGAACAAATATGTATCTCCAGTCTCCACATATGGTGCCGTGCGGCAGGCGATGACGGAACAACAGCGGCGGATTGCACATGAAAATAAAGTAGTGATGGTTGGCCGTGATATTGGAACAGTTGTGATGCCGGATGCTGAATTAAAAATATTTCTGGATGCGTCCATCGAAGTACGAGCTCAAAGGCGTTACCAGGAGTCTCTCGACCGGGGAGGGAAAACGGATTTTGATTCCGTGTTGAAATCCCTGAAAAACCGGGATCAAATTGATTCAAGTCGAAAAATAGCACCGCTTCGACCTGCTGAAGATGCTGTAGTGATCATTTCCAATTGCCTCGGTATTCAACAAGTTCTTAAAATTGCATTGAAGTTGGTCAAAGATGTGTGATACCTTCGTCGCTTTGGGTAATGTTACTAAAAACGGTGCTGTGATTTTTGGAAAGAACAGCGATCGTGAACCGAATGAAGCCCATGAATTGATATTGATTCCAAAGGCTGAACATCCAAAAGGTTCGCTTGTTGAGTGTACATATATCAGCATTCCACAAGTTGAAAAGACAAATGCCATCCTTTTATCGAAGCCGTTTTGGATTTGGGGTGCAGAGATGGGGGCAAATGAACATGGGGTTGTGATTGGCAATGAAGCTTTGTTCACAAAAATCCCATATGATAAATCACCGGGTCTGATAGGTATGGATTTCCTGCGGCTTGCCCTGGAAAGATCGCGTTCAGCCGATGAAGCGCTTGATGTGATGATTAATTTATTGGAGACCTATGGACAGGGTGGAGATTGCGGTTTAGCTCATCATTTGTTTTATCATAATGGCTTCCTGATCGCTGACAGAAAAAGTGCCTGGGTTTTCGAGACTGCAGGCAAGCACTGGGCTGCGGAAAAGGTCAAGGATATCCGCTCCATTTCTAATGCCATCAGCATTGGCTCAACCTGGGATCGTTCTTCGGATGATCTTGTCAGTTTTGCGGTAGATAAAGGGTGGTGCAAATCAGAATCCGATTTTACTTTTGGAGGGTGCTACAGCGACCTGGTTTTCACAAAATTTAGTGAGGGACGGAACCGGCAATGCCGCACAATGGAACTGCTCGGGGAGGGACGGGGAAAGATTGACGTTCGTTACGCAATGAGCCTGCTGCGGGACCACGGACCGAATGCCGGTGAGGATTGGCAGCCTGGAAAGGGGTTTTCAGGTGCAGATGTTTGTATGCATGCCAGTTTTGGCCCAATTCGTGTCAGTCAAACAACGGGTTCCATGATCTCAGAATTATCTGAACATGGAGATACCCACTGGGTAACAGGAACTTCCGCACCATGCACCTCGATTTTTAAGCCGGTATGGTTTGACTCAGGCTTACCTGACCTGGGGCCACAGCCAACCGAAACCTATGATGAAGCGACCCTATGGTGGCGTCATGAAAATTTAAACCGAGAGATATTGCGGGATTATTCTGTACGAATCAAAGAAATCCAGGTTAAAAGAAATGCTTACGAAAATGAGATTTTGAATCGGATTTCTGATTTGTTGAACGACTCAGCATCTGCAAGAGAAGCGTTCACCAAGGCCTATTTTGACGGTGCTAACCAGCGTGAAGAAACCTGGTTGAAGAAAATTGTTGATATACCAGTCAAACATAGGCGTCCTTTGTTGGATAAACTCGCCTGGCAAAATTTTGATAGGAAAGCCAGGCGTGCTGATTAAGCGGAAACAAAGACTAATTTTCAGGATATATTAAAAAATTTCTTTTGTCTCGCAGGGGTGCTATAATTTATTTATCTGGTTCTTATAAAAAAATTTATGATAGATATCCTTGCTCCTCTTAACCAAGAATATTCACTGGAAATCCCGGACCATCCGGGGGTTCTGTTGATTTGGCTGGTTTGGTTTGCGATCCTGGTTGTTTTGGGAATCAGGTTCAACAAACAGAAGTTTCAATTGAACCGCTCAAATCTTGTCTGGTTTGCAGCTTTAAGTTTATCCATCTTATTATTAACGCCATTTTTCGGTTTAGCAGTTGGCGAGAACCCTGGCCGCATTTTGGGGGATCAACCATTTAACCACCTGATGTTCCTGGCGGCAGTACCGTGGATGCTGGCAGGCGGTCTATTGGGGGTTATACCTGGCGCAATGCTGGCAGGGGTTTCTGGCCTTCTCCTGGCATACCTGGATACGCATAATATCTTTACACCCTTAATTTTTATCTCAATCAGCCTGGTATATGGATGGCATATCAACCAGTCTTATCGGACCTTGCTTTTTAAGCTGCTGAGGTCGCCATTACTAGCGGTTATTTTCAGCATTATGACGGCTTTCCCTTTTGTACTTTTTTCTATCCTGATAATAATGGAAGGTTCGTTGGCTCTCAGGCTTGCTGCAGCATTTGAGACCATTCTGAGTAATTACTTTACATTAGCTGGGATGGTTATGATTGGTGGGGTCGTCTGTGTTGTTTTCAAAAGATTGTTTCGTAAAGTGTGGGGTGAGAATTCAGATACTCGGCCTTCACCATTTGAAACCAGCATGATCGCTCGCTGGTTAGCTGTTATGGTGCCATTATTTGTTGCGCTGTGGGCGCTGTCAACTTACTTCACTTGGTTGGTCGCAGAAAGCAAAGCCCAGGAAATCGTCGTCAGTGAACTGACAGAAACAGCTAGACAGGTTTCTGGTGAATTGTCATTGGTCAATGAGATAAATGCAACACTTATGGATGAAGTTGACTTTTCTGCAAACCGGCTTGGTGTTAAATTGCTGCAATCCATGGAAACTTTTACAGCAAATGGTTTACGCGTCAAGCTTGTCACGGATGAAGGTCTGATATTATTCCCGAACGAAGAAAACGCCCAATTTTTTGAAGGCCGCACCTTTTCAACGCCAACATATTTTGAAGAATCCGACACGGATGGCAGTCAAACCATCAATTATTACCAGCCCTTCCCCGAGGGCCAATGGGCTGTGATTCTTTCTGAGCCGCAATCTACAATCTCAAAAATGGCATGGGAAACTGCTGCGCCAGTATTTGTAGTTGGATTTGGGGTGATAGTCATCGTGATTTTTGGGCTTGCCATCAGTTGGTCTCCAGTTAAGAAATCAATCCTCCAGTGGGATTCAGCGATAGATCAATTTCACGCTGGTAACCTGGATATTGCATTGCCTGAACGACCCCTTTCCGGAGAGTTGAACCTCCTTTCTGGTGGGATTGAAAAATTGATTGACTCATTTCGGGCAAAATTGGAAAATCAATTTGACCTAAGCGCGGTTAATAAAGAGACCTCAGGAAGGTTAGACCTGGAGGGTTCCCTTGATGTTGTGATGAAAGCCGCCCTGATGCACAATGTATCCGCTGTCCGGATCATATTGCCTTGGGCAGCAGCGACAAATAGGGAAGGGGATCAAACCCAGCGCTTTGGAACGGGTAAACACGCCCGGCTCCTGATGCCGTTGGATGATCAGGTATTATCTCGTGTACAAGAGAGCGGCGAATTTATCCTGGATAACTTCCAAGCTGGGAAGACACTTAACCTGGAGAAAGGGATGCCATTTCCTGCATCGTTAATGGCTTATCCATTAGCGACCGAAGGAAAACCTTTTGGTGCTTTTTGGGTGTCCTATCAGGATTTACAATCACCAGGTGATGAAGATTTTGCTTATTTCAAGGCACTTGCAAAAAAGGCTTCCCTGGTTGTTAGCAATAATTACATATTTAACCAAACCACGATCTTAAAAGAGCGATATGAAAAAGCGCTCGCGACAATGCCCGATGCTGTTTTTCTGATTGACCAGGATGGCAAGGTTTTATATCAAAATCTACCTGCTGAAGATTTATCGAAACGTCTTGAGTTTAGGGAAGGTGATGACCCGGATACCTTCAGGTTACGTAAGACAATTTTTAGTGGTGCAATCAATGAAAACAGCACCGAGCCGGTGTCAGATGAGGTTTTGTTAGATGGTGGGAATATATACCAGGTTATGGCAACACCATTGGATATTGGTGATCAAGGCAATGGACGCATGATCGTCATGCGGGACATTACACAAGAAAAGGAAGATGACCTTAAGAAATCGGAATATGTGACCACGGTCAGCCATGAATTACGTTCACCGCTGACGTTGATCCAGGGATATGCAAAGATCCTTCGCCTTACCGGAAATTTGAATGACCAGCAGGGTGATTATGTCGACAATATCATTGAGGGTGCTGAAGAGATGAAGAGCCTGGTCCATAACCTCCTTAATATTGGCCGCCTGGAGGGTGGGGAACCGCTGGAATTCAAGCAGGTTTTTGCCGGGGACCTAATCCAAAAGGTGGCAGATAGCATGAGTGCCCAGGCAAAACAGAAAAACATTCTTTTGAATGTAGAACGACCGAACCAACAGACAATTATTGAAGGTGATACCACCTATTTAACCCAGGCGCTGAAAAACCTTGTTGACAACAGCATCAAGTTCACCAAAATGGGCGGTGAAGTTGTGCTTTCTATCCTGGATGATGGGAATAACGTGACTTTCTCCGTTCTGGATAATGGCGCGGGTATTTCGCCGCTTGACCAACGGCACGTTTTTGAGAAATTCCACCGGAGTGGTTCATCCCCGGATGGAAAACAAAAAGGAAGCGGTCTAGGGTTGGCGATTGTCAAATCAATTGCTGAACATCACAGCGGAAAAGTTTGGTTTGAAAGCCAATTGGGGCAGGGGAGCATCTTTTATTTGCAAATCCCTAAGAATTCATCCATGAAATAGGGCTTTTCACTGGACAATGTATCAATAATTGGGTAGAATTCAAACCTTGAGAAATTTGACAATTGATATCAAAATTTGCTATAATTACTGTTTGCGTTTATTAGTCAAGAACACCTGAGAGGCAAGATTGCCCTCAAGGTTTTTCTCGCGTTAACGGACAATGTATTCGAATCGTTTTTCCAAAACAGGAGGTTCCTAGTGGAAACAAAGGGATTAAAAGCTCTGCGGATTGGTCTTGCGTCTCCTGAGGTTATTCGCAGCTGGTCTTATGGTGAAGTATTAAAACCTGAGACAATTAATTACCGTCGCCTACGTCCTGAAAAGGACGGCTTATTCTGTGAAGCCATTTTTGGCCCAACCAGAGATTATCAGTGTTATTGTGGAAAATATAAAAACCCTCGCTACAAGGGGATCGTTTGTGATAAGTGCGGTGTAGAAGTCACAAAATCTTCTGTACGCCGTGAGCGGATGGGTCATATTAGCCTGGCTGCACCTGTTGCGCACATTTGGTATACCAGACGTATTCCTTCCTTCCTGGGTCTGATGTTGAACATTTCCCGACGGAACCTGGATCGTGTTTTGTATTTCGCCCAGTACATCGTTACTTATGTGGATGAAGATGCCCGTCAGAAAGCGCTTAAGAGACTGGATGATGAAATCAGTCTTTCAGAAAGGGAACTTGGGGATAAGATAAATTCCCAGATTGCTGAAGTTAAAAAGAACCGCGATCGAGAATTAAAAGAACTTGAAGGACAGCGTGAAGCTGTCAGCGAAAGCTATGATGAGCAAATCGCCAACCGCATAGAACCAGTCATTAAGGAAGGTCAGCGGCTGGAGAGCGAGATCCAAACCCGTATGGGCAAGAAGATCCGCAAAGAAATTGTTTTCACTGCGCTGGATAAAGAAATCAATATTGTAGAAGTCGGCGATGAAGTCAAATCCTCTCATTTGGCAGAGGTTCAGAAAATCGTCAAGGAGATGATTGAAGACCTCGAATCCGACATCAAACAAGAGCGTGAAAGCGAGCTGGAGCATTTCAAGATTCAGAAAGAAGAACTTAAGGCCACGGCTGACCAGCGGATGGAAGCACTTCGCGGTGAGCTTGAAGATCAGGCTGAAGAGACGCAAACCGAATCAGCAAGATTGCGTGATGAACTATATGAGTTAGAACCCTTTACTTTCCTGAGCGAAGCCCGTTTCCGTGATCTTAAATCACGATGGGGACAGGTGTTTCGAGCGGATATGGGTGCAGAAGCTTTTTATGACATCCTGAAGCGAATAGATCTGGATGCGATGGCAGAAGAGCTCTGGGAAGAAATCCGAACCACCCGCAGCAAGCAAAAACGTAAAAAAGCTACCCGCAGGCTGGGTATCATTGAATCATTCCGGCGCTCCCGCAACAAACCTGAATGGATCATTCTCACAGAATTGCCCGTGATCCCACCTGACCTGCGACCAATGGTTCAGCTTGATGGTGGTCGATTTGCCACATCAGACCTGAACGATCTCTACCGGCGAGTGATCAACCGGAATAACCGGCTTAAGCGACTATTAGAGCTGGGTGCACCGGATGTAATCGTGCGCAATGAAAAACGGATGCTTCAGGAATCGGTTGATTCCTTAATTGATAACTCGCAGCGTGGCAAAGCACTATCGCGCCGTGGCCGCCGTGAACTGCGATCCTTAAGCGATATGCTCAAAGGGAAGAAAGGCCGCTTCCGCCGCAACCTGCTTGGTAAACGCGTGGATTATTCCGGCCGTTCAGTGATCGTAGTTGGTCCACAATTAAAGCTGCATCAATGTGGTTTACCAAAATCAATGGCACTTGAGCTTTACCGCCCATTTGTCATTTCCAGACTGGTTGCGCAAGAATACGCCGCCAATATCAAAGGTGCAAGGCGCTTTATTGAAAGAAACCGACCTGAAGTATGGGAAGCGCTTGAAGATGTCATCACAGAGCGACCGGTTCTCCTGAACCGTGCGCCAACCCTGCACCGTTTAGGTATCCAGGCTTTTGAACCAATTTTGATTGAGGGCAGCGCAATCCAGCTTCATCCTCTCGTAACCACTGCTTTCAATGCTGACTTTGATGGTGACCAGATGGCAGTGCACGTCCCGCTTTCCCAGAAAGCTGTGACTGAGGCACGTGAGTTGATGCTTGCAACGAAGAACTTACTTAAGCCTGCCAGTGGTGAACCTATCATCAGCCCCTCCAAAGACATGGTCCTGGGTGTTTATTACCTGACGATGGAAATTAACGAGGAGCATAAAGGGGATGGGCGTATCTTTTCAGATATTGATGAAGTCAAGATGGTCTATGACTTAGGCCAGGTTGATGTTCACGCACATATTAAAATTAAAGTAGATACCTGGTTTGATCAAGAGAACCAGCGGATGGAAAAACCCGAAACGCGCGTGATCGATACGACGATTGGCCGTGTGTTATTCAATGATGCGCTTACCGAAAAGATGCGGTTTTTCAATGGTGTATTGGATAAAGGCGGCATCAGGGATTTGATCGCAGATGTTTATGAGGTGACCGGACAGGAAGAAACCTGTATTGTTGCAGACCAGATCAAAGAAATTGGTTTCAAATATGCGACGCGCTCCGGATCAACGATTGCTGTAGGTGATATCACGGTTCCTCCTCAGAAACAGGAAATTATCCAAGATGCGCTTAATTCTGTGGATATTATTACCCGTGACTTCCGTCGAGGTTTGCTGACAGAGCAAGAGCGTGATGAAAAAGTGATTGAGATCTGGCAGGAAACGACCAATAAGGTGGGTGCTGCAGTTAAAGAATCCCTGGATCCCACCGGTGATTTGGCGACTATGGCGAACTGTGGTGCCAGTAAAGGCGGTTTCAATTCAATTGCCCAGCTTGCAGGTATGCGCGGTCTGATGGCTGACCCGGCTGGACGTATTATCCCCATGCCCATTCGTTCCAACTTCCGCGAGGGATTAACAGCTCTTGAGTACTTCATCTCGACCCATGGTGCCCGAAAAGGTTTGGCTGATACGGCTCTCCGTACAGCAGATGCAGGCTACCTGACCCGGCGCTTAGTGGATGTTGCCCAGGACATCATCGTGAACGAAGAAGACTGTGGCACAACCAATGGTGTCATCATTGGTGCCGATGAAGATATTGCCGGCCAGAGTTTCTCTGAGCGTATCTTCGGACGTGTTTTGGCTGATCGTGTGATTGATCCCGCCACGGGCGAGATCTTGTTTAGCCAAAACGATTTATTGACCCACGACCTGGTAAAGAAAATAGTCAGCAAAGGCATTCAGAGTGTTAAGGTTCGTTCTCCTCTGACCTGTGAAATGGTTCACGGTATATGTGCCAGTTGCTATGGTGTAGACCTTGGCCGTGGTGACATGGTCAAATTAGGTGCAACAGTGGGTATCATTGCTGCCCAATCAATCGGCGAGCCTGGCACGCAGCTGACACTGCGTACGTTCCACACAGGCGGTGTGGCTGCCGGTGGCGACATCACAACGGGTCTTCCCCGTGTTGAAGAGCTTTTTGAAGCTCGAAAGGCGCCCAAAGGTGAAGCGATTATCGCAACCATCAGTGGGACAGCGCATGTGATTTTCTCAGAAAAATACACCGATCAACGAGTGGTACGTGTAGATTCGAGCGAAATGGTATCTGATGCCTATAATGTTCCGGATGACTGGACAGTAGCGGTTAAAGATGAAGATGAAGTCGAAAGCGGCGCAGTTCTGGCAACCCAGGACGAAGCTGTTATCAAAGCGTTACACAGCGGTCGCGTTCGGATTGAAGATGAACAGGTGATTGTTTCTTACGAAGTCAAGGAATCGGAAGAATATGATATCCCCACAACCTCACGCCTGATCGTACAGGAAGGTGATAAGATTGAGGCGGGGCAGGCTCTAACAGAAGGTTCTTTGAACCCGCATACCATTCTACGGATTAAAGGCCGTGATAACTGCCAGCATTACCTGATGAAAGAAATCCAACAGGTCTACCGGACCCAGGGTCAGAACATCAATGATAAACACTTTGAAGTGATCATTAATAAGATGCTTGGAAAGGTTCAAATTGTCAGACCAGGCGATTCGCATTATCTGCCTCAGGATTTAGTTAACCGGTTGGAGATTCGCCGAGTCAATGAAGAGTTGGCAGCTGAAGGGAAGAAACCGGCTCGATACGTTGAAATCTTACTGGGCATCACGAAAGCTGCACTTGAGACAGATTCGTTCTTGTCCGCGTCTTCATTCCAGCACACGATCAAGGTGTTATCTGCAGCTGCAGTTGCATCCCGTTCAGATCCACTTTTTGGATTGAAGGAAAACATCATGATCGGCAAGCTGATACCTGCAGGAACCGGGTTTGAACCCGGCCAGTTCTCCAACGAGACCCCAGGTGATGAACTAACAGCCAAAATGCTTGAAGGGCGTGTTCTTGATCTATTTGATGACGAATCCGATGAATTAGATTTCATTGACGAGGATATAGAAGACGAAATCCTTGATTTGGAAGATGTTGAAGAAGATGAAGAGGATTTGGATGACGAACTGGACGAGGACATTGAAGAGGATGCAGACGACGATGAAGACCTTGATTCAATGGATGATTGAACAATACTAACTCGCTAAAACTGAAAATCCCGAGGTAATCCTCGGGATTTTTTATGATACAATGAAACAAACGTTCTTATGTGGTAATTTTTAACCTGTTAGTATGAAATCCGGCAGGTTGAAGGAGTAATTATGGACCTTGGAACTATTCGTTCGATCAATATCAACGAGGAGATGCAGCAATCATATCTTGAATATGCTATGAGCGTGATTGTCTCGCGCGCCCTTCCAGATGCGCGGGATGGATTAAAACCCGTTCAGCGGCGTATCTTATATGCCATGTATGATATGGGTTTGCGACCTAATACCCCACATAAAAAATCTGCGAGGATCGTTGGCGAGGTGCTGGGAAAATACCATCCACATGGTGATATGGCTGTTTATGATGCCATGGCACGATTGGCACAGGACTTCTCACAGCGGTATATGCTGGTTGAGGGGCAAGGAAACTTTGGCAGTATTGACGGTGATCCGCCTGCGGCCATGCGTTATACCGAAGCGCGCCTGACAAATATATCGATGGATATCCTCCAGCAGTTGGGGATGGATACAGTTGATTATATTGAAAATTTCGATGGTTCGTTAATGGAACCTGAGGTGCTGCCTACTTCCGTTCCTAATATGCTGATCAACGGTGCGACGGGTATTGCAGTTGCGATGGCAACGAATATCCCACCACACAACCTGGGTGAGGTGACCGATGCATTGGTAATGATGCTTGAGAACTGGTCAAAAATTGATGATATCACAGTGGAAGACTTGATGCAGTATATCAAAGGACCTGATTTTCCAACTGGCGCATTGATCATCACGGATGACCGGACTGAAACCCTGGCTCAGGCTTACGGCAGCGGGAAGGGTCGTGTACGCATGCGCGCCCGTGTTCGCCTGGAGGAAATGAACCGGGGGAGGAAGCGGATCATTGTAACAGAGCTCCCGTATATGACCAATAAAGCATCCTTGATCGAAAAAATTGCTGAATATGTGCGTGATGGATCATTGGAGGGTGTCAGTGATTTGCGTGATGAGTCGGACCGTCATGGGATGCGGATCGTTATTGAATTAACGAAAAGTGCAAATCCGGATGCGATTCTCAAGCAGCTTTATAAACAAACGACAATGCAGGGGACCTTTGGGATCAATATCCTGGCATTGGTTAAGGGTCAACCTCATAAATTAAGCCTGAAACAGGCATTAAAAGTTTTTATTGATCACCGGTTAGAAGTCGTTAAACGGCGCAGCGAATATGAGCTAAAGAAATCAGAAGACCGGCTGCACATCCTGAATGCTTACCTGATCGCGCTTGAAAACCTGGATGAAGTGATCGACACCATCCGGCGCTCTCAGCGGGTTGAGACAGCCAAGACAAACCTGATGCGTAAATTCAACCTTGACGAGGTCCAGGCGCAGGCGATTTTGGATATGCCCTTAAGACGATTGGCAGCCCTGGAGAGAAGAAAAATAGAGGATGAGCATAAGGAAGTCACACAGAGGATTAAGGAATTGAAGAGCCTGCTGCATTCACCCAAGAAGATGCGTGAGGTGATCATCGCTGAATTGAAAGACGTAAAAGAAAAATATGCAGACCCACGCAGGACACAGATCATTCAAATGGATGAGGGTGAAACTGCGATTGACCTTGTGACCACAGCGGATGTAACACCTGAAAAAGTGGTTTGGGTTGCTATATCCCAGGATAACCATATCGCCAGGACGGATGATGACAAGACATTCCGTCAGTGGGGCCTGAACGCACCTAAAATGGTGCTGAGGACAACGACACACCATACCGTCTATGCGGTGGCGGATAATGGTGAGACGGCTGCCCTATCGGTGCACGCTTTACCAATAGCTGCTGAACCTGAAAAGGGACCAAAAATTTCAGCATTTGTGCCTTTCACAGATGATCATTTTATTAAATTCATTTTCTCCGTTCCCCAGAACCTGGGCGAAGACGATGGCTTTTTTATGTCGGTCAGTCACCGGGGGATGGTCAAGCGTTCACTGTTGAGTGATTTACCAGGCCCTTCAGCTCACTTATTCCCATTAACTAAAATCAATGATGGCGACCAGCTTTGTTCGATTATTTTCACAAAAGGTGGCGAAGATGTGATCCTCGGGACAATGAACGGAATGGGTATCCGGTTTAATGAAGAGGATGCTCGCCCGATGGGGCTGGTTGCTGCGGGTGTGGGCGGCATCAAATTGCGTGATGGCGATGTTGTGATCGGGGCATGTGTCGCATCCCGCCGGGGAGAAATCCTGATTGTTTCAGATCACGGGAGAGCTAAACGAATGTCTCCTGATGAATTTCCCTGCCAGGGACGCAACGGCTATGGGGTTATTACCTGGAAACTGCATAAAGATGAAATTGCAATTGGAATGATGAAAGGATTGCTGACGCATAATGGCGTCTTGCATTTCAGAGAAGCTGCCAGCCGGTTGATCCGTGTTACAGATGCCCCAAGCTGCAACCGAATGCAGGTTGGCGATCAGGTGATTGATGTCAAGAAGGGTGATGAAATCATTGATATGACGATACCACTGGATATGGTATACGTCCTGGATAAGCTTGATTAGGTCAGCGAGTGCTTAGATTTGCCTGACAATTGAATAATGGTAGCTGATCTCTCGGTCTTTGATCCCGATGCTGTCCCGGCCTTCCATTTTGTGGCCTGTGTTATTTACTGCCTGCCATTTGAAATGATATCCAGATGTATGCCTGGCTTGATTCACCAATGTAAAATTACCATTTGAATAGTCCCGGGTTATGGATCCAAGCCATTCACGGATTGCATTTTTGCCCTGTAGAGCGCCTTGAGGACAAATCAGCACAGCATTATCTGCATAAAAGCTGACTATCTGATCAATATCGTGAGCATTTAAGTACCGGAGATAGGACTCAGGGAGGGCGGTTTCTTCTTGAGGTGTTTGGACATAATCATAATCTCGAACGAGATCCCAGAACTGCGGCATATATTTGCGACAACCTTCCCAGTACCAGAAGTTTACAGCCGGGATGTTTAACTGCTTTGCAACTTGCATGAATTCAATGACTTCAGATTGTGTGGGGATCCACCCATCTTGCTTGAAGGTAGGTCCTGTGGGAATGATCGGGCGGTATGGGTGCAGGTTTTGGAACTCTCGCACACTTCGTTGAAGCTGTTCGCCGGCGTTGTTGTGCGCCTTTATCCAATAAATTTGGGGCATGTTGTAATCACAGCGGTCAAGAAAATTTACCCAGGGAAAAGTAGGATGATAAGAAGGATAGCGGTACGAACTCAGGGCAATTGGCATGCTGCCCAGGTTATTCCGCAGGATATTCATGTAACGGCTGGCAGCAGGGGCTTTTGCCGGCGTTTTATATTCAATCTCAGCATTGACAACGAACCCATCTATGCCTAATTCGAGAGCTCGAGCGACAGCAATTTCTGCTTCTTGCTCAGGGTAGTTTCCGTAGATATACTGCCATCCAAACACCTGGATATTCTGAGCTTGCAGTTTCTTAATAACTGGCCTGGCGTAGTCATAACCGTTGTCGAGGTCAACATTATACGGGAATGCACCATCTGCTATTTTAACCATCACATGAGAAAGATTGGCTTCGCGCGCTAATGCTGCGATCCGGTCAGGGTCTCCGTTTTCAGCGTATCTTACGATCCAGATATAATAACCTTTGCCAGTGAGTGTCATCAGAATAGTCCTTATTGGTCGGTTTGAGGTGTTCCTGCTAAATCCAGGTCATCTGCTATCGCGTTCATAGCTTGAATGACGTTTGCGACATGCTCCCAGAGATCAATGCCTAATTCTTCAGCGCCTTGTTCCATTTCTTCCCGGTTTGCACCGGCTGCGAAAGATTTGTCCTTCCATTTCTTTTTTACAGATTTCGCCTTGAGGTCGTAAAGGGCTCGGGAAGGTCTCACGAGTGCCACAGCCGTGATCAATCCTGTGATTTCATCAGACGCGAACAAGACTTTTTCCATCAGAGTCTCACGAGGAACACCCGTATGGTTTGAGTGACTTTGGACAGCCCGTATGATTTCTTCAGGAACCCCATGTTCCCGTAAAATGGGTTCGCCTTCTGACGGGTGTGTTTCCATCGTTGGGTGAATTTCCCAATCAAAATCATGCAGCAGTCCTGCGACAGCCCATTTTTCCTCATCTTCGCCAAATTTCTTAGCGTAAAAACGCATAACTGATTCAACGGCCAGCATGTGTTTGACCAGGTTTGTATTCTTTACGTATTGAGTGACAATTGAAAATGCATCATCTCGGTTCATAGGTTTCTCCTTCTTGATTGCAATATTGATGCCAAATAGCTATATGATTAATTGATTTTTTGCCAGATCAGGGAAATATCGGTTCAGGTTCTCCTAAAATGGGTTCGGGCCTGGCTATCAGGACGTCCCAATAGGCATTTACAGATGCGAGAATTTCCCGTGTCCACCAGAAGGTATAAAACCTCAGGCGGTAGTTCGCTTCGTCAGCAGGAACACCATTCGCTTCGATATCAAAAGCGTTGCACAGGAACAAAGCGCGGGGGAGGTGGAATGCCTGAGTTACGACAATCATTTGCTCCACGCCAAAGATGGATTGTGCCCGGTAGCAGCTATCATAAGTACGCCTTCCGGCATAATCGAGAACAATGTCCTCTTCCGGTACGCCAATGGAGATCGCAAATTCTTGCATGGCTGCAGGTTCATTATAATTGAGCGATGTATTATCCCCACTCATTAAAATTTTTTCCACTTTTCCAGAAAAATACAGTTCTGAGGCCTTCCGAACACGATCCTGTAAGACCACGCCTGGCGTCCCGTCTCTATTCAATCCGGCGCCCAAAACAAGCGCGACAGGCGCAGGGGAGACATCTTCAACGAGATATGTTTTTGGCCTGCTGTATAAGAGCATGCCCACTCTAAATGATCCGGTCAGAAAGAAAACCAGGATCACAAAATAAAGTGCTGTATGGAAAAGTTTACGAACGAAATGGGTTAATCGTGTCATAAAAAGACTAAGGTTGTGTAATTACTGCCAGGTTCAATTCTAAAGGAGCAATCGCTTCTCGTAAAGGATTGTAAAAAGAATCACTGATACCTTTCAGAGCTTCGACCTCATAGTTAAGGGCAGTACTCAACAAAGATAAACCTTCCGGACTATCCGAAATATTCAAAATGCCTTCCTCAAGTTGAAACGTTATGTTCTCGGGTAGACCCGGATTTGCAGAAAGGCCGATGTTTGGGATAATCCCTTCTGATTGCCAGATGACGATCACTCGTTCCATTACGTCTGGCAATTCCTGGATAACATCACTGGCGCTACGGGCATCTCCTGTTAGGGCGTACGCAGCACCAAAATCACAGAGACCCTGGATATATAAGGCGCGGACAATAGGACTGTAACCATAGGTAAAAATAGGCTCAAGTGTGGGTGTGCTGGCGTTAGCAAGCAGACCAAGGGGAACATAATAACCCGGAATGGATTCGTCGTTGATGAAGCATGGCCGGGTACCGGCAAACTGCTGCAGTGCTTGAACTGGTGTGCCAGTGCTCTCATTGGTCTGCGGATCATAATAAACTGTAAAACCCCTCTGAACATTTGCCAGGAATTGAACACCGTACGCGTATACACCAAGGTGGTTGGTCATGACAATGGCATCAGCAGCGTCCTGCCCATTGAGGTACAGGTATTGGATTGGGTTTAACCAAAGAAGATGGATTTCATTATTTTGAGCGGTGACTGCATAGCTTGAGAAATCAGGGTAAAACAAACTTTCAACCTGGTAACCTGTAAGATCCGAAAACAGGAATGCAACATCTTCAGCAGCTTCGATGGCAGCGGTTTCCTCAGGTTTGAGGATGAATCCCATCGTTATCGGGTTATCCGGTGAACCTAGCGGTGTTTGGGTGGGCGTTCGGGTTGCTCTTGGGGTTTGGGTGCTTGTGGGTTCAATTTCCTGTAAGGTCGAAGCGACCTCTGTTTCTAGACCTTGGGTTTGGATCTGAGGACTGCATGCTGCAGCCAGGCTCCCAATGATGACGATCAGGAAAAATATTCCGAGAGTTCCAATACCCTTAGGATGAAATTTGCTCATCGATGTCTAAATCCGTTCTGTCCACTCAGCATTTGAATATTTTACTGCCATAAGCTCTAAGGCTCGTTTTTTTTCTTTCTCACTGAGATCTTCAGATTGAAAATTTAAATTCAGTGTATCGGCAAAAGCCTGCCGAAAAGCGGAACTGGCTTGCTTCCAATCGATGATCTCTCCCAACTCTTTTTCGACTGTCGTCGCATGTTCAACTAAACGAGCCCTGGCATTGGTTTTTTCATGCTCACTATTAAAACGTAAAGCCGTGATGATGCGAGTCAAGTCACCGAATAAAGGCAATGCGCCGTGCTGTAATAAGCCCTCTTTCCGGCGAGCCTGGGCTGAACCGATCAGTTTTTTACCATTAACCGTGATTTCATAATTTGAGGGTACTTCAAAGCAAACGGGGTTTTGTTTTTGTGATTTTTCAACCTTTT
This sequence comes from Anaerolineaceae bacterium, assembly GCA_016841445.1. Lineage (GTDB taxonomy): Bacteria > Chloroflexota > Anaerolineae > Anaerolineales > Anaerolineaceae > Brevifilum. The sequence continues at coordinate 1,683,089 of JAENZD010000001.1, read as the reverse complement.
TTTCATTTGCCTGGGGATTGAGCTTGAGCAGTCTCAGAACTTGCAGGAGGGCATTAGATAATTGCAAATAACTTTCAAGAACACCCCCCTGAACTCTTGGTTCGCTCAACGACGCAATGACTGAATAGGTCAATTCATCAACATGTAGGATCGCCCGACCACCTGTGGGGCGCCTGACAACATCCCAACCCTCAGCTTCAAGGGCTTCCTGATTGACTTCTACGAAAGGTTGGGCGTGACCTAATGAAAGGCAAGCCGGTTCCCATGCGTATAGCCTTAATGTCGGAAGAGATTCCCCCGAATACACTGACTCCAGGATGGCTTCATCAACAGCCATGTTCCAGGCACCTTCAGCGGGGTTGTGTTCAATCAAGCGCCATGTTGATTTGGTGTATTGGTTCATTAAATATCCTCTACGTATATTCTAGCCCTATTTTATACCACTTCATAGGCAGAGAGGAAATCCTGATGCTTTTATGAGCAAAAGGGACAAAAATCCAATTATTGCAACTTTTTCAGTGTTATCCCGTATAATTAATGAAAGGAGTTAAAAATTATGGAATCCAAAAAATTGTATCGTATCCCTGATCAAGGCATGATCGCCGGCGTTTGTGCGGGTTTAGGTGAGTATTTAAATGCTGACCCTACAATTGTTCGATTGATCTTTGTCTTACTAACTTTGGCCGGTTTTTCCGGTGTATTGATATACCTGATCATGTTGCTAATTGTACCGGTCAAACCCTGAAGCATCCCTCTTCGTATTGGGATGGGTTTGATCAAACGTATAATTACATCAACAATTAAATAGGAATAAAAATGCAGTCTTTATGGACTGCGTTTTTATTTGCTCTTGCAGTCAATTTTTGATGTAGTATAATGGCTCACTGGAGGTACAATGCCGACAAATCCGACCAGAGATAGAATAAATCCCGATTCCGTTGATTCAACCCCAAAAAGGCGCCCGGAATGGATAAAAGTTCGGGCACCCAGCGGTGAAAATTATGATAATCTCCAGCATTTGATGCGGAGTAAAGCACTGCATACTGTGTGTGAAGAAGCGGGCTGCCCGAATATGGGTGAATGTTGGGGAAGCGGAACAGCTACTTTCTTGATGCTGGGTGAGGTCTGCACCCGAACCTGTGGTTTTTGCGATGTCCTGCATGGCCGTCCTAAAAGCCTTGATTGGCAGGAACCCGAACGGGTTGCCCAGGCGGTCATGAAAATGGGGCTTAAGCATGCCGTGATCACCAGTGTCAATCGCGATGAACGGCGTGATGGTGGGGCACCTATTTTCGCCATGGTGATTCGAAGGATCCGGGAACTATTACCCGGATGTTCAGTAGAAGTCCTTATTCCGGATTTCAAAGGCAGCATTGAAGCGCTGCGGATCGTTGTGGCTGCCAGGCCTGAAATATTGAACCACAATATCGAAACTGTTCCCCGGTTATTTAAATCCGTTCAGCCCCAAGATCGGTATGAATGGTCGCAAGCTATCCTGACAAATGCAAAGAAACTTGACCCTGAAGTCCTGACGAAATCCGGTATGATGGTGGGATTGGGCGAGCGTTTTGAGGAAGTTCAGGAGAGCATGCGAGATCTTCGCTCATGGGGCGTGGATATTCTCACGATCGGTCAATACCTGCAGCCCAGCCGGAAGCATTTGCCTATCCATCGCTATTATGAACCAGGCGAGTTTGAGGATTTGAAAACATTTGGACTCGAGATCGGTTTCAAATGGGTGGAGAGCTCACCATTGGTACGCTCATCCTATCATGCTGGAGAACAGGTCAGAGCGCTCTCTGCTGTCCATCGAAAACTTTATCAACCATCTTAAGCGTAATCCAGCTTCCTAAAAAAGTATCCCTCAAAGGATACTTTTTTGATTCCAAATGAGCTGAATTAAGAACGCTTGCTTTGATTTATGTTAAAATTATGTCTATACAGAAAGGTGGCGTGGAAATGGAAATCAAGAATATCAAGATTGAAAAACCTGAAAATATTAATTTCATCCTGGGACAATCCCATTTCATAAAAACTGTGGAAGATGTCCACGAAACATTGGTCACCAGCGTTCCAGGGATCAAATTCGGATTAGCCTTTTGCGAGGCCTCAGGGAAATGCCTGGTTCGCTGGAGCGGCACCGATGATGAGATGATCGAGTTGGCAAAGACAAATGCGATGGCGATCAGTGCCGGTCACAGCTTTATTATTTTCCTGGGTGAGGGTTTCTTCCCGATCAATGTTTTGAATGATCTGAAAATGGTGCCTGAAGTCTGCCGAATTTTTTGTGCAACGGCTAATCCGACAGATGTTGTTGTCATGCAGGTAGGTGACGGCCGAGCCATCCTGGGTGTATGCGACGGCGAATCACCCAAAGGTATTGAAGCAGAAGAGGATATCGCCTGGCGCAAGGATTTTCTACGTAAGATTGGATACAAAAGTTAAACACCAGGATTGTTTTGAACTTGATTTCTCTTGAAACTCAGCATTTGAACTAAGATGATGAGACGAAGAAATTAACAAGAAGGACTACTGAGGAAAAATATGGACACACTTGAAACTATCTTTACCCGCCGCAGTGTAAGAAATTTCACGCACAAACCGGTTTCAGAAGCAGACCTTCATGACCTGCTCAAGGCAGGAATGCAAGCGCCTTCAGCTAAAAATGAACAACCCTGGCATTTTATTGTGATTAACCAGCAAGAAATTTTACATAAAATTCCCGAATTTCATCCCTATTCAAAGATGCTGCTCGATGCACCCTTGGCGATATTGGTATGCAGCGATCGAAAATTAGAAAAAAAGAGAGCAAGCTGGCTGCAAGACTGTTCTGCAGCCACTGAGAATATCCTGTTAGCTGCTCATGCGAAAGGGCTTGGGGCCGTCTGGTTGGGCGTTTTTCCAGATTCTGATCGGGTATCTGGGATGCAATCCTTACTTTCCATGCCAAAAGATATCCGGCCTGTTGCATTGGTCGCGGTTGGCTATCCTGCTTCACAGCCTGAGCCAATTGATCGTTTCGACTCAGCTCGTATCCATAACAATCAGTGGTAATGACCGGGTTTGATCCTGGTCCATAACATCATAGCAAATGTTATGGAACTTCAAGATCAATTGAGGTCAAAATCCTCATTTTCTTCAACTAGTTTCATATAAGGAAACATGGCTGACAATGCTTTAGCGCGATGGCTGATTGTGTTCTTAACCGCAGGATCTACTTCCGCCATGGTTTGATCTAATTCGGGGATAAGGAAAATAGGGTCATATCCAAAGCCTTGAGAGCCACGTTCTTCCGGGATGATCCTTCCCTTTACAATGCCATTTGTTTCAATAAAAATCCCCTCAGGCATTGCCAGCACCGCTATGCAGTGGAAATGAGCTGTCCATGGTGGAGGACAAGCCTTCAATTTCTCAAGTAAGAACATTCTGCGGTCCTGGTCGGTTGCGTTCTCTTTTGGGGAGAACCTTGCGGAATAGATCCCAGGCGCGCCTGAAAGAGCATCCACCTCCAGACCCGAATCGTCTGCTAATGCAATTAGACCAGATGCCTCGCAGTATGCTTTCGCTTTTAACCTGGCATTGTCTGCATAAGAATCGCCTGTTTCCCTTGGATTAAGTTCCAATCCGATATCTTTTGGGGAAACAAAGTCCAGATCAAGCTGTTTCAGAATATCTAATATTTCCTTGATTTTTCCAGGGTTTTGCGTTGCGATCAGAACTTGTTTTGCCATTCGAAATCTCCTAAATATACCAAAAATATCCGAATTTCATTGACGGTCATTTTTGGACATGTTATAATTTTATCTGTGTTTAATTTAACCAATCCGATTCTCAAAGCGAAATTGATGTGAAGAAAAATAAAAATCCATTACGCCTGAACATAGGCTATTTTTATAATAAGTCCATTGGAACCAGTCGTGAGGTTCCGATAGATATTGAACATATAACGCTCGATGATATTTCAGCAAGAAACCTGAAAAGCCTGGTTAAGATTTCAAGGACTCGGGAAGGACTGCTCCTGCAGGTTAGTGCTAAGGCAGAGATCCAGAGCTCATGCGTACGATGCCTGGAGCAATTTTTCCTGCCTGTAAATATTGAGTTCGAAGAACTTTATCAATTCCCATCGCGTTACAGGGAAGAAACAGATATGATCGTGCCCGAGGATGGCTATATTGACCTGAGACCATTGTACAGGGAGTATCTCATACTGGCAATGCCAATTAGAAGCTTATGTCGACCGGGGTGTAAAGGATTGTGCAGCATCTGCGGCGCGAACCTGAATGAAACGAACTGTGAACATCAGCAAGAAGATGTCTTACAGAAGGAAGAAGATATCAACGAAGATACAGCTTAGCCTGTTCGTTGTCAAAGATTAATTATCTCGAAAATGAACAGCTGGCTTTCAGGAGAACACTGAATGGTTGAAAGTAGCCAGCATAGTCAACGAGAAAAAGCCATTAAAAAGCTGCTGGCGCGCGCAGATTCCCAGGGTTATCTCACAATTGAAGACCTGATTGAAATATTTCCTGATAGCGAGGATGATGTCAGCGTTTTAAGTTCGATCATCCTTTCACTTCAAAAAGAGGGGGTTGATTTTTTAGATCAAGAACAACTCATTGAGGAAGGACTTCTTTTACCACCCGCAGAAAGCACGGATGACAAGGGCAGATTGGAGCAAGTCAGTTCTGAAGATACGATTGGTCTGTATTTGAAGGAGATGTCTCAAGTCGCACTTTTATCTGTAGAAGAAGAACAAGGCCTGGCAAAACGAATTGAAGCAGGGAAGAACGCAAATATTGAATTGAAGCATTGTGATAAGCCTATCTCAGAGGAAAGAGAGGGAGTGCTAATAGTCTTAGTCAGGGAAGGCGAGCAAGCCTGGGAGCATCTTGTTAAGGCGAATACCAGGCTGGTTGTAAGTGTTGCCAAGAGATACATGGGCAGAGGTGTCCCATTCCTGGATTTAATCCAGGAAGGTAATCTTGGATTGATGCGAGCGGTCGAGAAATTTGATTACCGGCGCGGCTTCCGATTTTCAACCTATGCCACCTGGTGGATTCGGCAGTCGATAACGAGATGCATTGCTGACCTGGGGCGGACAATCCGAATACCTGTTCACATGATTGATCGAATCCGAGAGTTATACAGGGCAAGTTTTTCACTTGAACAGAAATTAGGGAGGAAACCTTTTGCAAAGGAAATCGCAGAAGAAATGCAAATTGATCTCAGAAAAGTTCAATGGATGATGCGTGTCTCTTGGCTGCCCTTATCCCTGGAATCGCCTGTCGGTGATGAGGATGATTCGGAGCTTGGGATGTTTGTGGAGGATGAAGATACGCCTTCACCTGTAGAAGTAACTTACCAATCGATGCTCAGCGATAAGATCAATGAAGTTCTCAACACACTTTCACCCCGAGAGGCGCGGATCATCCGGCTCCGTTTTGGATTGGAAAATGGCCGAGTTTACACCTTAGAAGAGGTGGGTAAAATGTTTGGACTGACCCGTGAGCGGATCAGACAAATTGAAGGGAAAGCGCTGCGCCAGCTCCGGCACCCGCATAAAGCCCGCCAGTTGAAAGATTATTTATAATCTTGTATAATTATTTATTATGAGAAAGCGATCATTTATGATGGTCATGCCTTGCCCTCCGAGGTTATGCTTGCCTGGAGCATAACTTGAAGTGTCGCGTCACTTCCGGAGGATACACTGGCGAAGGCCAGTTTTTTGTTTTAGTACAGGATTTATGAACTTTTATTACTTATTTGAACGAGGTGGAATATGCCAAAACCCATTTTAATTGCTGTCGCTTGGCCTTATGCAAGCGCAAAAATTCATGTTGGAAACATCACAGGTGCTTATCTCCCTGCTGATATTCTCGCACGCTATCACCGGTTGCGTGGACGTGATGTCATGATGGTCTCCGGTTCAGATTCTCATGGGACGCCAGTTACCGTCAGAGCGGATGAAGAAAACACAACGCCGGAAGATATTTACAAGCAATACCATGCTGATTTCATTGACCTGTTTCAAAAAATGGGTTTAACCTACGATATTTTCACGAGTACCCATACCCAGAACCATTTTGATGTTTCACAGAAGTTGTTTCTATCGTTAAAAGAAAATGGTTATCTCTATACCGATAGCTCAAAGCAATGGTATTCTCCAGAGCAAAGGCGGTTCCTGCCGGACCGGTATGTGGAAGGCACATGCTATTTTTGCGGACAATCCGGTGCTAGAAGTGATCAGTGTGACAACTGCGGCCATCTCCTGGAAGCGGAAAAGTTGATCGACCCCCGCTCGAAAATTGATGGTTCCACGCCTGAACTTCGGGAGACGACCCATTTTTATCTTGACCTTGAAAAACTTCAGGAACCGGTAGCTGAATTCTTGAGAAAGCGCCAGGATTACTGGCGCCCAAACGTTATTCGTCAATCCCTGGGGCAAATTGAGACCGAGGGACTGCATGGTCGGGCAATCACCCGCGACCTCACATGGGGTGTTCCTGTGCCGGTTGAGGGTTGGGACGAAAAATGCATGTATGTATGGTTTGAAGCGGTGATCGGCTATCTCTCGGGTGTGGTCGAGTGGGGTTTGCTGCATGATGAGCCAGATGCCTGGAAGCATTGGTGGACCAACGCGGATTGTGAGTCGCTTTATTGTATTGGTAAAGATAACATTCCCTTTCATGCCATTATCTGGCCGGCAGAACTCATCGGTGTCGGAGACGCATTTGATAAAAAGATGGGTGCTGAAAACCCAGAATCGTTGGTGCTGCCTTATGATGTGCCTGCGAATGAGTTCATGAACCTGGAAGGTAAAAAGCTTTCGGGGAGTAAGAATTGGGCGGTTTGGGGCTTGGATTTCCTTGAGCGATATGATCCTGATCCGATGCGCTATTACCTGACGGTCAATATGCCGGAAACACGAGATTCAGATTGGGATTGGGATGAATTCTTCCAGCGCAATAACAACGAGCTGGTTGCCACCTGGGGAAATCTCGCCAATCGCGTTCTTGCTTTCGCTTATAAGAATTGGGATGGGAAAGTGCCAGATCCCGGTGAATTACGTGACGCTGATAAGGCTCTTTTAGAAACCTTGCGTGAAGGATTCGCAAATGTTGAGGAAAAACTGGAAGCTGTGAAATTAAGACCGGCTATCCTGGAAGCGATGCGGCTTGCGGCAGAAGTCAATAAATACCTGGATACTTCTGCTCCCTGGTTTGAAATCAAAGAGGATAAGGAACTGGCTTCAAAGTCTATCTACACTGCAATGCAGGCCATCGATTGGTTGAAGATCATTTTTTCGCCATTCCTACCGCATACCAGTCAGAATTTGCATGAATATCTTGGATATTCCGAACCCATTTTCGGTGACTTGATCACTGAAGAGGTCGAAGATGATCTGAGCACTCACACCGTGATGCTTTATAAGCCGGGTTCTTCACTGACCGCAAAAGGAAAGGACCTCTGGCAGCCGATTGCTTTGATGCCAGGGCAGCCTTTCTTGAAGCCGAAACCGCTGTTTATCAAGCTTGATGAGAGTATTATTGAGGAAGAACGCGCCAGGTTAGGTAGTTAATCGTCAAAGCTCAAAGTTGATAGGGTGGGTTCTGGACCTATGCAAGCAGTGTCAGAACCCACTTTTTATTACGAATACAGGTCAGTTAAGATTTTAAACAGAGAATGCTATCTTATAGAATGCTTCGCAGTCTCCCGCTCGCAGTGGCAAAAGGGTCGAGATTGCTTCGCTGCGGTCGCAGTGACAAAAGGGTCGAGATTGCTTCGCTGTGGTTGCAATGACAGAAAATGGGTGGTTTGTGCAGGCTGTCCCATTGATTAGCCTGGCGTGAAAACCTCAATCCATTCAGGGAGATGATGGGCGAAATCCGCCATGATGTTTACGCATTGCTTTTCAAAATAAGGATAATTCGCATAGGCATTTGATGTGTTTGGTCCCACCAGGTCAGAGACAGCTCGCAAGATCAGGCATGGTACCATATTTTGCTGGGCAACCCAGGCGATGCTGCCGGATTCCCAATCTGCGCCAACTGCAGCGAATTTCTCGATCAACCATGGGATGTCTTCCGGGATAATATCCCGGTCGGCTGATATCAATGGTTGCACCCGCACAGCTTGTGGGGGATCAGCAGGAAGCCAGGACAGATTAAAATCTACAGAATATTTTTCAAAAGCCTGGTCAGGGTCCGTCATCGCTTCAAAAATATCATAGATGATCGTTTTCTGGGCGAGGATAACCTCCCCTTGTTTGATGCGACCCTCGAAGCCACCGCAGGTACCCAGGTTAATGATACACTCCGGCTGCCAGTGGTCAATGGCGTACTGGGTGGATCCGGCTGCGGCGACTTTTCCCCATCCGCCATGAAGAAAACGAATGCTTCTTCCTTTGATTTGAATCTCAAAAGACTCACCATAAGGCGTTGGAAAGACTTCAGCGCCGGAAAAATGCGGTAGAAATGCTCGCCACTCAGCGCCAGCAGAGATCAGGATACATACATCTGCTTTACCTGGCATGATCGTTTATTCACGCCGCCCTAAGGATGCCATATAGATCACGAACATTTCAGGTGGATTGAAGCCCATCAAGGCATCAGCAGCGTCGTCATCGTAGGCTCCAATTGCACAAACCCCGCAGTTTATCGACTCGGCGGCAAGGTGGAGGTTCTGGCAGACGTGGCCAGCATCAAGATACAGGTAGCGGTAGCTGCGTTCAGAATAGCGCCAGACTGTCCGGTAGGGAACAGCTGCCCAGATGAACGTGACGGCACTGGTTGCGACCTGGTGCTGGCCTATACAAGCTTGGGTAAGCTTATTATTGAACTCGGAGTCGATACTCAAGATAGCCAGTTTGTTCTCCGTGCCGATATACCGGTAAAGCCCAGGTTCTAATCCCTCAACACGATTGATCGACAAATAGGTTTCGAAAGGATGCCGGCATCCGGCGGAAGGAACGGTTCGCCAGACGACATGACGTTTTTCATCGACTTTTTTGACACCCTGCGTCAGCCATAATAGATAGGATAATTCTTCTAAAGAAAGTGAATCCTCGGTGTAACGGCGAAGAGAACGCCTTATTTCAATCGCCTTGCGGAGGTCGTAATGCCCAAGGTCAATGGCTTCGGGCTCAGGTAACGAGATGCTTTTAATACCAGGTTCCACCTGGATTTCATAAGGTGGCTGGGGCTTTTCCTGGTGTTGATCGGATGGGCTGATATTGGGATATTTGGTCTCCTCGACAAATTGATAGCCGTTGTCTTTCAACATTGTTTATTCTCCTTTATCACGTTTCTTTATGAATGGTCTTCCAGTATTTTCTTTTTGTTCCATCTCCGGGCTCTTCAAAGGTGTCAAATGCAAACCCGTGATTGACTAGAAATTGATGCGCTTCATCCTCAGCGATGGCATTTGTGCCAGGATGGAGCAGGATCAAACCGCCATCACTTACGACCCTTAACATTTCCTGAACCTCTTCCTCTAAGTTATCGCCAAAGACATCCCCAGCCATGACGATATCTGCAAAGTCTGCCGGTAAGGGAATTCGTGTGATTGTGCCATCCAAAGGATAGACATTCTCCAACCCGAGCTGTTCACGTTTATCCCAAAGGTAGCGGCGAAGGTTGGCAACCGGTTCGACGGCATACACTACGGCGGCCGTCGGTGCGACTAAAAATGCCAGCCGCCCTGTACCTGCGCCGATATCAATCACAACTTTGTCTTTGAAATCTGCCATGCCTAACAACGAGGTATCGTCCCAGTTGAGGAATTCAAGCTGATCGTATTTTTCCGGATCAAGCACATAGATCAACCAGTCATGCATGCTGTCCAGGACGGCGAGTTCTGATGTGCGCAATTCATCGGCAGATGGTTGCTCAACACCAAGTGCGAGACAAGTTTGAATAAATTCACGGATGGGAGGGTGGGTCTGCTCCAGGTACCACTGCACGGCTGGGTGTGCTTTGAGTGCGGTACCCATCTGCTTGTCCGGTTCGCGTGCGGCAATATCCGCCACATGCAAAGGTTCTAACAGCAGTAAAGCATTGAAAGAAATTTCTGAAACATCCAGCCAACCTAAAGGGGACATAATCTCTTTCTAATAAAAACGAATAGCCGCGGCGATCATTGAGAGGATCATGATAACCGCCATAACAGCCATGACGATTTGATAGATTCGATACGACGCTGATTTTTTATCCTTCTTCTTGCTCATAAAAACCTTATTCCAGTTGTAATTTGATGGACTGTGCCAAGTCAATTGTAATACCTTTTAACTCGGCGATTTCTTCTGCTGGTGCTTCTTTGATCCCCTCGATAGAACCGAATTTCTTAAGTAAAGCTCTCCGCCTCGCTGGGCCAATACCGGGGATAACATCCAATCGTGAAGCCAATCCCTGCTTTTGACGGCGTTTGCGGTGAGCAGTGATAGCAAACCGATGGGCTTCATCCCGGATGCGTTGGATCAAATATAAACCCTGAGAATGTCGATCAAGAAAAATTGATTCATGTTTTTCTGGTACAAAAAGCTCTTCTTCTTGTTTCGCTAATCCAGCGACCGGTACGCGATCTAAAAGATTATACGCTTCCAGGACTTTGACTGCGCGGCTGAGCTGCCCCTTTCCACCATCAACAAGCAGCAGATCAGGAAGAACAGAGAATGAGAGATCGGGCTTCTTTCCCACCTGGTCTTTTTCTTCCTGGCTTGCCTTCCATCTGCGGAAGCGCCTGAACAGCACTTCTTCCATACTGGCAAAGTCATCCTGACCTAGTACGGTTTTGATGTTGAAACGGCGGTAGAGTTTTTTATTGGGTGTTCCCTGTTCAAAAACTACCATACTACCTACGCTGGCAACGCCCTGGGTGGTGGAGATATCGTAGCATTCAATCCGGTTCGGGGGCTCTGGCAGGTTCAAGGCTTCTTGCAATTCAGTTAACGCCCCAACCTGCCGGTTCTTATCTGATTCCCAACGCGTTTTCAATGCATTCAAGGTTTCCACGGCGTTTTCGGTAGCCATAGCGATCAAGTCTTTACTTAATTCCTGGTGGGGAATCGTGATTTCAACTTTGTCACCAGACTTACGGCTGTTAAGCCATTGATTGATGATTTGAGCTTCAAGCAGTTCTTTGGGTAACAACACTTTTTCAGGCACAAATGCTGCCTGGGCATAGAATTGTTTGACGAATTCGCTTAAGATCTCTTCATCGTTTTCTTCTTCCGTCCCCTCAAGAACAAAATATTCACGACCGATGAGCTTGCCACTGCGGATGAAAAACACCTGCACACAGGCTTCACCATCGGAACGTGCCATGGCAATCACATCGGAATCAGTCTGATCGCTGCTGACCACTTTTTGGCGTTCCACCACTTTATCGATCGCATTGAGCTGGTCCCTGATGACAGCGGCTTTCTCGTACTGCAATTCCTGGGCGGCTTTTTCCATTTCTTTTGATAAGCGATCGACCACGGGTTGGGTGCGGCCTTCCAGGAACTGGCAAAGGTCATCGACGATCTGGCGGTAATCTTCCTGGTTGATCCCACCGATACAGGGTGCTGTGCATAACTTGATATCATAATAGAGACAAGCCCGGCTGTCTTTGCCGGTGATGTCCCGGTTGCAGGTCAGGTATGGAAAGATCTTCCGCAGCAGGTCCAGGGTTTGGTGCACTGCCCACACGCTGGTATAGGGGCCAAAATAACGAGCGCCGTCATCCGCCATTTGGCGGGTGACCGTGACCTTGGGGAAGGGGTCCTGCCAATGGACCTTGATGTAGGGATAGCGCTTATCATCCTTCAAACGAACATTGAAGCGAGGTTTATGGCGCTTGATGAGGTTCATCTCAAGGATCAGGGCTTCCAGTTCGGAACCCACCACGATCCATTCTATATCGGCGATCTCACGGACTAATCGCCGTGTTTTTGGCTCATATTGTGATGTGTTGTGGAAATACGAACGCACCCGGTTGCGTAAATTGATTGCCTTACCGACATAGATGATCTTTCCCCCGGCATCCTTCATCAGGTAGCAGCCGGGCTTATCGGGTAAGGTATCGAGGATCTGCTGGATGTGATCGTTCCACTGCAAGGCTTTATTCATAAAAAAATCGAAAACTAATAAAAATATATCACTTCTTGGTCAGTTTTTAAGGGGTGATCGCGTTGATTACCCCTGGTAAGTCAAATAACGAAATACAGGCTGGTTTATTGACCTGTTAATTCTAGCACATGGCGATGGATTGAGAGTTATTTGATTGGATTGGTCAGAAAAAGGCCAGAGACCGTTATTTAACTTGTTGCAGCAAGAGAAAACTTATAAAAGCCACTCCGGATGATCAAGCCGCGCCTGGGCGATGATAGCATACCCTGCAATTTTCAACCAGGGGACGGGTTTTCCATCTTTCTCATTCATTTCGAAATATTCTTCATAGCGCTTACGGATTTGCCGGTCAATTCCCTGACTGGGTTTCATCAGCCAGGTATCCCCAAGGCGTTGGTGGTCGTATTTCATTTGTTCGATCATGATCGGGATAAATTCTTCTTTAAAATAGCGTGTCAGGATCGTTTCTTCATCCGGTTGGCCGAAATCTTCTGTTATATCCTTGATAGTTCGTTTGAAATCATCAAAACTTGTGTCGGGGGAAATCTGATCCAGGTTGACAGGCAGTTCACTGCCGTTTTTGCCTTCAAAGGTAAGATTCTGCAATGCTTGGTCTCCATCATCTTTATCTATGAGGGTAGCAATCCATTCATTATTGAAATAGAGATTTGTATTGACGGGCATTTCTGAAAGCACTTCAATAGCTGATTTTTGGTTGATTTGCTTCTGCCAATTGTGATCAATGATTTTTGAGAGTTCCTCTAATAAAATGGGAAGAATGGTGCTGCTTATTTTGTCTCGATGAAGAACCCAATGTTTACCATGGATATCCTCGATTTCAAAGAAATCCTGTTGTTTATTGGCAATTTTTGCGATTTCTTTACCCTGGTAAATGATCGAGCTGCCAAGATCCATACCGTCTAATGCGGTTTCAGCATTGATGGACATTTTTCCTCACAGTCTACTTTAGCTTTAGTTTAATCTTGCTTTGGGGAAGCAGGCAGAAAACATGCTCCTGCTGTTGGATGAAGCAGCGTTGATGGCGTTGAGCGGTTGAGGCATTATTGACACACTCAACAGGAATCCCCACTTTTCAATATATCCGATAAGGGGTTATTTTTCCAAATAAGATCTACCGTCATGAAAACAAAGCGGTTGGAGAGGTTATCCTCATTACCGGATTTATTAAATCAAGGCGATAAAATTTCAAGGTCGCCAATTTGTTTTTGCTCCTCAAGATTGTTGGCTTGACCCAGTTTTTGATTTGGGCAATAGACCCAATAGATCGTCTTGCCTGCTTCTACGGCCATCCTGACCACATCACTTGTGCCCCCAGCCTGTTTAGTAAAGACACCATTCCACACAGCAAACAGGAGATCTGAATTGTGAATTAGATATTGTCCTAATGCCCGGTAAGCTTCCGGGTGACTTTTCTTTGGGGGCAGCTGATGGATCTTTGCTGCAACCGACAACAATTGCTGAAATGTTTCCTGACCATCTTCAGAAGTAAAATCCTGTAAATATTCTTCAACCGGCATGGGTAAGGGGACATGAAGCTTGAATTCCCTGAGATCCAAAGCGATCCTGGCAACAAGCTGGTCGCTGCCTTCAGCAAGCGGGCAGATGAGCGTGAAAGTGTGGTCTTGGTAAGAGTCAATTAAACTGTTAATAATTTCCTGGATGGATTGATATAACCGCACATCGTTTGGGATGAACCGGTGACCTGTAACAGCAATTGTTAGGTTATTGGTGTGATGATTGATCATTATTATTATTATACTCACAAAAAATTGTGAAATTTCATTTATAATCAATTGAAGAAATGCTTTGCGTGTCAGAAAAGGGAGCGGCGATGAGCAAGAATATCTTTTTACTGAGTGATCAAGTGATTCACTGGAACATTTTTCCAGGTGAAGGACGAAAAAATGTATTTATGGAGAAATGGGGGAATGAGAGCATCAAGAGGCTCATTACGCTATTGGCAATTTATTTTAAAAACAAAGCTAAACCCTTAGATTGGGTTATTGTTGGGGAAGATACGGACAGCCAGGATAAAATAAATCTAAACCCTGCAGATGCAGCTTATAACCATGTGTTTGCGACCTGGAAACTTTTTCCCGAGGGGAAAGGTAAAGCCTGGCGGATTGATGAGATCAATCATGTTGGACAAGGACCTGAATTTATCGAAGCCTCTCCGAAGGTGGATGAGTTAGCCCAAGCAGACTTGCTGATCATCCAGGATTGGGGAATGAAAATTCATGATTTTAATATCCCGGAGCTTTCGGATATTTTACAGGATAAATGGGTGATCTTCCGTCCTTATCCGCCAGTGTTTTCTGAACCGCTTTGGCATTCTGCCTTTCAGCAGGCGGGGCAGAAGGAAATACTTGTGCTGAGGGCTGATGATCTTCGTATGCTGGATACTTCTATCAGCATGGGGGTTTCATGGGAACAAACGCTTCAAGATTTGATCACAGAAATTTACTGCAAGAAGAATATTTCGCTGTATCCTTTGCAGCAAGCGGCATATGTGGTGATCTCTTTTGGGCATACCGGGACATTGCTGCTTCACAATTGGCCATCCCATAAGGGCGATGACCCCGAGATCCTGTTCTTCTTTGATTCGATGAGTGTGGAAGGTCATTGGGAAGTTGAACATTCGGGTTACCTGCCTGGTTCATTGGAGCTATTATTGGTGCTGTTGGCGAAAGAAGTCATGGCAGAGGACACATCGGAAAATCTGAACCTGGCACCCGCCATTCGGGCGCATATATTAGGCAGCCGTGCACTACATTTTGCAGGTGCGGATAGTTCTGAAGGCAGCTTAAATTTAGGAATACTGCCGAACGAACTCGATAAGATCTATGGCACGGTACCGTCACAGGTGTTTTCACCGGTACCCCTTGATTTCGATCATTTCAACTGCCTTTACCAGGCAAGGCAAGATGACTCATTAACAATTAGAAGTGATTGGTCGCTTTTAAGCAGAACGAAGTGGGATTTTTATTCCCTGGCTCGCAGAATTGCCCTTTCGGGACCGATGAATGCTTTGCAAGGCTTGAACATCCCCATTGCCAAATACAATCATCTGCTGACAGTGGACCGGAAAGAAATTGAATTCTTGCATCACTTACAAACTTTGTTCACTGAATACCTGCAGAAACGCAACAGTCAACCCCTATCGATTGCTGTGTTTGGCTCACCTGGCTCAGGAAAATCATTCAGCATTAAACAGCTTGCAAAATCACTGGGACTGCCGGGCTATGAACTGCAAGCCATCACCTTTAACCTCTCGCAATTTAATGTTGATAACCCGAGTGACCTCTACCATGCTTTCCACGCCGTGCGCGACATCTCTCTCTCAGGGAAAATCCCCCTGGTCTTCTGGGATGAGTTTGACAGCAATAACTTAGCCTGGCTGCGGTATTTCCTGGCACCAATGGAAGATGGCGAATTCCAGGAAGGCCAGCTGACCCATAATATCGGTAAATCAATCTTTGTTTTTGCCGGCGGCACCTGCTCCAGTATGGGGCAGTTTGAGGTCAAAGCCCAAAAAGCGGTCGCTGAGAAAGGGCCTGATTTTCTGAGCCGCATCAAAGGTTTTATCAATGTGATGGGACCGAACCCAGTACTGCCATTCGAGCAAAATAAATCCGACAGCATGAACCGGGAAGATGAAACCAATGAATTTATCCAGGCAAAAAATGCAGATCCGGAATTCATTATTCGCCGGGCGATTTTGCTTAACAGCCTGCTTCACATCGGCAATAGCGAACTGTTCAAAGGGGGAGAGCTCCAAATTGATGACGGTGTATTGAACGCTTTCCTGTTGATACCGAAATACAAGCATGGTTCACGTTCCATGCAAACGATCTTCAAGATCAGCCAGCTGTATGGCAAACATAAATTCAACCGGTCTGACCTGCCGCCACAGTCGCAGATGGACCTTCACGTGGATGGTGAACTTTTCTATGATCTCGTATCGCAGCACCCAAAGTATTTTGAGGGGGGCGAAGCTTTTTATCACCTGGTGAACGAAATTGACCTGGACGAAGCAGTCATTGATAAAATGGCAGCAGGAATCCATGCGATTTATGACCTGGTTTTTGAATCTGGAAAAGTGGATAACCCGGTATCAATCACCAAAGATGAATTCCTGGAACATTATGCAAAAATGCAGACGCTACCGGAAGGACTACCGCAGGATGAAATTTCACAAAATTATCATAATGCCCGTAAAATCCCTGAAAAACTGGCTGCTGTGGGTTTTATGATCGCCCCGATAACTTCAAAAGAAGCTGCTGGGTCGCTGACCGAAGAGGAATTTGAAAAGGTCAGTCGGTTGGAGCATATCCGCTGGGTCAGACACCATATCGATAACGGCTGGCATTATGCACCGGTGAAAAATAAGGCGATGAAAGAACATGATGCCCTGGTCCCCTGGGACGAGGAAGAACGCCAGAAGGTCGAGACGGTTTATGGGGTGAGCTACACCCAGAGAATGGGGATTAGCGATGGAAATGTACTGAGTGAGCATTACCGCAACCTGGACCGGGTGATTACGATGGCGATCCCCTGGATCCTGGAGTGTGTTGGCTATAAGATGGTGAGGGCTGAAAAACGATGATATAAATTAATAGAATCTAACTATTAGTTAGAATTATTCCATTCATCAATTATCTTGTAATCTGCTTTAAGATCCTTATAAATGAAGATAATCTGAATTTTAGCCATGACCAAACCGAATGATGTTCAATTAATGTTATAATCGGGAGAGCCACTAGCATTCTTCAAGCCCATTAAAGGGGTATTCGATGAACGACATGCGAAATCCTTATATTGCTGGAGCACCGGTCGTGGAGACCAGCATGTTCTTTGGGCGCGGCGATGTTTTTAAGTGGATTGAAAACAGCTTGACAGGTAAGTACGTTGACCATATTCTGGTCTTACACGGCCAACGCAGGGTGGGCAAGACCACCGTTCTCAAACAAATTCCGAATTTTCTGCCTGAAGAATATATCCAGGTTTTCTTTGATCTGCAGGGGCGCACCAATACTTCCATTGATCGCTTCCTGTGGTGGATGGCTTCTGAAATTATCCGTACTTTGAATAAAGCCCTGGACATCAATCTGCCCAGGGTTAGCCGAGATCAATTTTCAGATCCGGACACCTTTATTACGGATTTTATTCCCAACCTGCGTTCCGTTCTTGGTGATCAGACACTGTTATTAACCTTCGATGAATTCGACACATTAGCCCGTGAAGATATCCAGGAGCAGCTTGCCCGGCCTCTGATCAACTTTTTCCGACGGCTGTTCGATGTTGATGGATTAAATTTTATCTTTTCTATCGGTTCTTCAGGCAATAAGCTTGAAAACATGCAGGCGGCTTATACGAATTTCTTTAAATCCGCGCTCTACCGAAAAGTCAGCTTCCTAACCACGGATGATTGCATTGACCTGATCACCAAACCGGTTGCAGATGTGATCACCTATCACCCCAAAGCCGTTCAGCGCATCATTGAAATGACATCCGGGCATCCCTATTTCACCCAACTGACCTGCCACGAGCTGTTTTCACAATGCCAGAGTACCGGATCACGGCAAATCAGTGTAGAAGATGTTGAAAATATCATTGATGATGTAATTGAGCGAGGCACCGTTAACCTGAAATTTGTTTGGGATGAAGCGACTGATCTTGAAAAATGGATCCTGGCAGCATTGGGGATGGACGAAGGATTGAATCAAAAGAAAATCGCCCAGGTATTGCGATCCCAGGGGGTACGTTTCAGTGATGTAGATTTGAATACTGCTGTGCTGCACCTGCGTGATAAAGATGTCCTCACCAAAGATAACCATCTTGTCATTCACCTGATGAAGCTCTGGCTGGAACTCAATCGCCCGATGGACCGTGTGCGGGAAGAACTGGTGCAGGCCAACCCAATCGCTGATCGTTATATCGAAATTGGTGATGAGTACCGTGACAGGGGCCAGCAGGATCAGGCACTTTCAAGCTACCAGCAAGCACTATCCGCACAAGCAAATAACCTCGATGCCCTTTTCAACATGGGTTCCATTTACCTTGATCAGGGGAATTATCAGCTGGCAGCCAGCTCATTTGAAAAAGCCCTCCAGGTTGATAGCGAACATATCGCTTCCCGGCAGGGATTCTGCCAGGCATATTTAGCAATTGGGGATCAGGCAGGAAAAACAGGCAGTAAAACCGAAGCCATTGAAGCCTACCAATCCATTCTCAATATCACACCGGTGCATGCCCAGGCTCGTCGCAGTTTAGCTGATATCTACCGTGAGCAGGCTGAAGCATATCTCTCTTCTGGAGCAGATCAGCAAGCGCTGGAGCAGCTGCAATTGGCGATGGAGATGACCCCGGAAGATGAGGAACTGAAGGCGCGCTACCAGCAGATCCTGGACCAAAAGAAAGCTGCCCTGGTCAAATCCTGGATGGATAAGGCAGAACGTGCTATCCGCCGCCAGCGCTGGGATGAAGCCGCGTCAATGGCAGATGAAGCCCTGAAGGTGGACCCCGATGACATAGCGCTTCAAGCCCGTGTGGCAAAGATCAAAGATGCCCCCCGCCAGGAGAAGCTCAAAATTTACCGGGGGGATGCCGAAGCAGCGATCGTCAAAGGCGATTACGCCAAAGCGATTGAAGCGATCAAAACAGCCATCCTCCTGGCGCCCGATGATGCCGAACTGAAGGAATGGCTGGAAGCCACACAAGACTCCCAACAGGATGCCCAACTCAGGTTATACCAATCACAAGCGAAAAAAGCCCAGGACGAGGGGAATTGGGAAGCCGCCGTGACTGCACGCCAGGCTGCCCTCAAGCTGGACCCTGAAAATGACACTTTGCTCAAAGCGCTGGAGGAAACACAGGCAGCACAGCACCAGGCAAAACTGGACGCCTTACACGCCCAGGTGGCAAGCGCCCGCCAGGCGGAACGCTGGGACGAAGCCATTCAAGCTGCTGGCAAATTATTAACATTAACGCCGGATGATGCGCACATCAAACAAATTTTGGACGATCTACAATCTGCTCGACGCCAGGCGCGCCTGGATCATTTATTAAAAGAAGCGGATACGGCTGCGGGGCAGGAGCTCTGGGGGGATGCGGTGAAGGCCTGGGAGGCATACCTGGATGAAGTACCATCCGAACGCGAGAAATATGAAGCTCAGCTGGAGAAAGCCCGGCAATACGCACGGTTGAGTGCCGATTATGAGGATGCCCAGACATTGATCAAAAAAGGACAGTACAACAAGGCGATTCCCCTGCTGCAGGGGATCGTTGCCCAGGATCCGACTTATAAATCCACCTCTCGATTGCTGGTGGAGGCCGTTGAAGCCCGGGGAGAGCGAAAACCTATTTGGGCTAAACCCTGGCTGTATGGCGCTTTTGCCGTGGTGGTGATCGTTGTTTTAGGATTTGTTTTCTCAGATCAGATCATGGGTTGGATCAATACTTCACAGCAGGAAACGCCTATCAGCACTGGTACAACACCGGAAGCTAACAGCAGCAGTCCACCAGGCATTGTTGCTACTACAGAAGAATCAGCCTTTGCGCCGGTTGTGACAGAAACACCTATTGAGATAACTGAAAGTCAGGACCTGCTAGCAAATCTGACACCAGAATCAGCAATGTCAAAGGTTATCGAACCCATCAATGAATATGTTAACTCCGAATCCCCATCACTTGAAGATGATTTTTCAGTATATAATGCAATTTGGGGGGATCTGGAAGTAGGAGCGGAGGTTTCAGTTAGCTTTAAACAAGATTTGATTTCTGGTGGGACACTAAGCCTGCAGACAAATAATCGAACTTTGATTCCTTTTTCGACAACCACACCAATGACGGCTAAGAATTTTGTTCTTGAATTTAATCTAAGTCAAGAACTTCCCACAGGCAGTGTTATCTCAGATCATAATTGTATTGGTGTCCAGTTCCGTTCAAATAACACAAATGATTTAAACGAAGGGAGTTATTACGAATTTTGTCAACTTCCAAATCGAAAGTGGGCTGTCAATAAAAACAACTCTACCTATTCAATTGCTTCTGGTGCAATTTGGAAGGACGAATTTATCTTACGGCTAATCGCTTTTGATAATGTCTTTGCCATCTACGCTGACGACGAGTTGTTAACGGTATTTTTGGATGAGGAATTCACAGGAGAAAATAATTATATTCTTGCTGAAGATGCTTATATTTTTGTGGACGACCTGAAATTCTGGAACCTTGACCAGGTTAATGAAGATGATTTGTTTGGAACAGCGACCGAAGAATCACAAACAGAAACAATGGGAGATGAAGAAAGTGACCAAATATCCCAGTTATATAATGCAGCTAAAGCCTACATGGCAGAGACCACCCCAACGACTGAAGATGATTTCAAAACCAAAAATTACGACTGGGGACCTATAAAAATATTTCCTGTTGGCATTGGGACCGATTCCTATTTTTACAACCATCTTCAAAATGGCCAACTTCAACTTTCCGCTGATTTAGGTCGCGTTGAATGTAGTGGGCATAATCAGTTTATTGATTTTAATGCGAATAATTTCATTTTAAGATATTCCCTTTCCCCTCAAGCTGGCATGAATGATTTTATAATTGCATTAAGAGGAACCCAATACATTGGGATCCAAGATCCATATGTCATCGACATTTCTGGGTCACCTTCTAGTCCTGTCATTTATATTCACTTAAATACAACAAAAGGAATTATTCAGGCAAAAGCACCATTTGATCCAACAAAGATGTCTGAAATGGTCATTGTTGCTGAAAACAATGTGGTTGCTGTATTCGTGGATGGCAGCTTAATTGTTTACGACACTGCTGCAGTAGCAAACAGCCAATTCAATGTTCCAATATATAAGGTTACAAGGATAGGGACAAATTCAGACATGATCTACTTCGATGATATCAGTTTCTGGAACCTGGACAGTGTGGATTTCGAATTGTTGGATAATGTGACACAAGAAACCCAAACAGAACCAACAACAACCCCAACCTCGCAGGGTACATCAGAGTTTGAACCTTACATGACATCTTTTGTAAACCCGATATTGGATTACATCGCAGACCGTCCGCCGGATGTTGAAGATGACTTCAGCACTGAATCGGATGCTTCGGTTAGGAATTCGTGGGAGGATAATCAATATGAAATCGTGGATAACGAACTCCGACTTCTTGAAGAGGGATTACAAAATCAAGAAATCTATTTCTTTGATTATGTACTTGAAGTTGATATTAGGCCTATTAGCGACTATAGTGGTTTTTGGGCGTTAAATCACAGGGAAGCACATGAGAGTGGTCTAGGGATAATTTTTAATATCAGTAAAGATGGCAATTGGGAAATATCAATTGGAGCCTTTACACAATATGGTTTTGAAGGGCTTGTTAATGAGCAACCACCTTACCATCTACAAGTCATTCTCAAAGGATCTCAAATGGCTTTTCTGATCAATGGAGAACTGGTTGCATATAATGAAGATGAACCCTGGCGTTTGTATCGGGGAACAGTTCCCACAGTAGGTTTACGTTCTAATGGTGGCGATGCATATTTTGATAATTTTAAGGTATGGAATATTACGAGATTTGACTTACCATCTGATTGATAAACGATGATCAAAGAATAACAATGACTCCAAACCCCTTTACATTTGGCAACCCCATCCGAGATCCCGCTCATTTCATCGGGCGCGAATCTGACCTGCGCCAAATTGTGAACCGCCTGCGCTCCAGCGCCCACGAGAGCACTTCCATCGTTGGGGAACGCCGGATTGGGAAAACTTCCCTGCTCAAATACCTTGAAAACAAAGACGCAGCCGCTGTACTGGGTTTGCCGCCTGAGGAATTCTGCCTGGTCTACATGGACTTCCAGGGGTTGATGGAAATCACACCGCAGCGTTTCTGGCAGCGCATTCTGCAAAAAATTGGCCGCACGATTTGCAGCCCAAATATCCCCCCGTTGGTTAAGGAAATCCGTGCCCTGGATAACCTGGACCTGTTCGACCTGGAAGATCTGTTCACCAGCATCGCTAATGAAGGCTTGACGGTTGTGCTTCTGCTGGATGAGTTCGAATATGTTACCCAGAACCCCAACTTTGGGTCCGATTTCTTTGGTGCGCTGCGCGCCCTGGCGATCCATCATAACCTGCCGCTGATCACCGCCACCCGGCGAGAGCTGGTGGATCTGTGCCACACGGATATCAAGGGTTCACCATTCTTTAATATTTTTGCGAACCTGGTTTTGAAACCTTTTGATTATCAGGATGTTAAGAACCTCGTCACAACGTATATGCAGGGCACGGGAAATGATTTTTCTGATGAGGAAATACACCTGGTATGGTCCTTGGGCGGGGGCTATCCCTTTTTCACCCAGATTGCCGCCAACTACACCTTCGATGCGAAAAGCCGCGCTGAGACAGGGGATGCCTTGATCGATTCGGTGACCGATTCCTTTGAGAAGCAGGTGGATGCCCATTTTCAGTACATGTGGACCCGGAGCAGTGAAAGTGAAAAGATCACGCTTGTCGCGGCAATGGTAGCGAAACAGGATGAGCAAAGCGGAAATGGTTCACCGACGCTTGAAACCCTGGCAAACCTGCATTCCCGCGCCCACCTCGATGTGCCCGAGTTGGTCAAACGGGGGCTGCTGGTCGAAGATGAAGAACAAAAAACCTACCAGCTGCTTTCGACAAGCCTGGAAAAATGGGTTATTACTGAAATTCAGGCACCTGTTGGCGATCAGGTATCGAAAACAGCCATCAACGAGTGGCTGTCCGCTGGTGCGGGGGGGCAATCCCTGAATTCGGAGCGTTTACTGGGGGCATTCAAAGATAAATATTGGTCAATCGTGGCCGGACTGCCGGAAGATTTAGCCCAGAAATTAACCGCCGATAAACAAATTTCGCATGAGGATTTTCCTGTTTCGCAACAAGATTTGAGCGACTCTGTTTTCATATGCTACAGCCGGAATGAAAGAGCTTTAGTGGACCGGCTGGTTTCTGACCTGAACACCCATGGCGTCAAAACCTGGCGGGATGTGGATAACATCCCCGGTTCGCGCCAATCCAACCTGCAGGGCTGGCGCATGGCCGTTGAAAAGGCATTGGATGGATGCGGGGCGATGCTGATCGTCCTCTCCCCGGGCGCGGTGGACAGCCACGAAGTGCAGGCGGAGTGGAACCATTTTGCAAGTTATAAGCGCCCGATCTATCCCATCATTGCAACCCAGTGCGAAGTGCCTTTCTATTTAAAAATCTACCAAATCTGGGATTTAAGTGAAGATTACGCCGCTAATGTACTTAAGCTGTCAAGCGTTTTAGCTTCTGTACTCAGTGAACCCCAACAAGATTGAATAGTGTAAACGGCGTTATTATTTCCAGGATTTGCCATTTATTAATTTTCAGTCGATTTTTACCTCAATTTCGAATATTTTAGCGTTTGACGAGGTGTGCAGGATGGATAAAAATCCAAAAAAGTCACGAGTAATAGCATTTTTTGAAGAACTAGGCCCTTTCTTGTTGATGATCACCCTGCCTGTGAGTTTTGTTTTGTGCTTGCTGCAATACCTGGTCAAATCCCAAAGTATGCTCTTTTTGATCATTGCTTCATTAATCGGTGGTGTCCCACTGCTGGTTTTCGGTTTTAAAGCATTAGCATACAAGGAGCTGCGCAACTTCACCTCCTTTGGAATGCTGATCCTTGGTGGTGTTCTGCTTGCCTGGGCAGGCTTCCTGATCTTTAAACCCACCGGGCAGATTTCCACCAAAACGAGGATGCTGCTTGAAACCCGCAGCAAGGCAGTCGATGCAGATGAAATTTTGGTTTTCCTGGATATTTCTCCGACAACCTATCTTCCGGGTGATAGGGGCTTGATTTACATTCAGGTTCAGAACAATACCGATAAAAAGTTGACCCTGGATTCTGTGATGTTTGAGACCAAAAAGAAGTTCTTTGATGGCTTTATTGTGGATTATGAAAGTGCCGTTCCCAAAATCAGTGAACGCAAAGAAAAGTTGGGGATGAGCATCGCATTATTCTTCGGAGAGGAACAAACAAAGATTCTCCCGGGACAAACGGCTGAATTCGAGGTTGAAATCGTGGCGAATATCCCCGGTGACTATGCGGCTGATTATTATGCTGTGTTGATGGTTGGATTGAATTCAGAAGCAATGCCCCGAAGAATCCCGGAGATTACCAAGGAAATTTTCCTTGTTATTCAACCTGAAGATTGAAGCGAAAAGCTAGAGAATTCATTTGTATTCAGGTTGCTCCATATGTTAGTTGTTCTCATTTTTGAGAAAAGGTAAATACTAAATGTCAAATCAAGCCCAAACCTTCCGTATTTTTGTCAGTTCAACATTCAGCGATCTGAAAGCTGAGCGCAATGCCCTGCAAGCCACCGTCTTTCCGCGATTGCGAGAATTATGTGCCGTGAAGGGAAAGGGTGCGCGCTTCCAACCAATTGACCTGCGCTGGGGGGTTAGCGATGAAGCCTCACTGGACCAGCAGGCTATGAACATCTGCCTGGGCGAGGTGGACCGCTGCCAGAAGATCAGTCCCCGCCCCAATTTTATCGTCCTGCTGGGCAACCGGTACGGCTGGATGCCGCCGCCGGCTCAAATCCCTGATGCGGAATTTCAAGGGATCCTGACCCGGATCAGTGAAGAAGAAAAAAGCTTCCTGGCGGAATGGTATAAGTTGGATACCAATGCCCTTCCTCCTGAGTGGCGTTTGAAACCCCGTCAAAAGGGCGGTGACTATGAAAAATATGCCGATTGGCAGCCGGTTGAAGCCGAACTGCAGCGCATCTTGTCGGACGCCGTGGGGGGATTGCCCCTGAAAGGGCTGCGTAAGCTAGTCTACAAGGCGTCAGCCACCCACCAGGAGATCCTGACAGGCGCGCTCGAACAGGAAGATGCGCCGGAGCATGTCTTCTGCTTTTTCCGTGATATCCCTGATCTACCGAAGACGTTCAGCAAGCCCGGTTACGATAAAATGCTGGCTGCCCGTTTGAAATTAGAATATCCCCAGGGTCTCAAACCGTCCGGCCAGGGGTTGATTCAAGCGGTGCAGGCAATACCACCCCAGACTTCAGCCAAAGCGCTGCATAACTATCTAACAGAGGAACAATCTAAGGTCCCTGAACGCTCGGATGAAGAGGGGGTGCTGGAATTCATGCACAGTGTGCTGGTGGATTTTGTCGGGCGGGATTTCATCAATCTGGATGAAGAAACCTGGGGGGTGGATGATGCAGCGGCTGCGGGACTAGCGACATTGAAGGACGAATTACGGGGAAAATTCAGCACCAACATGTTCACTGCGGACGGCGTGGCATGGCAGGGTGGTTTATTGCCCTCGGAAGCGCAGCCGTACCGTATGATCAGTGAGGATCACATCGGCAGCCTGCCGGATGAGCTGGATGCGTGCCTGCCCATCCTGGAGGCGGGGTACCAACCCAAGAATTTATGCGAAGCGCTCTTCCAGTCCCTGGGGCGGGTGATCCTGGCGGAAGTTGACCATCCGCATGTCGTACCAGGTGAGGAGACGAAGGTGGTGCAAATCCAGCCCAGTGCCGTGTTGGATGCGGAGGGTTTGGCGCACCATGCCTTTGCTGAGGAACGGCTGACTTTTTTTGTGGGCAGGGAGGGGATCTTGAAGGAGATCAATGCTTACCTGCAATCAAATGCACGAAAGGTCCTGGCAGTGCTTGGTGAGGGCGGCACGGGGAAATCCGCCTTGATGGCGAAGGCAGCCGAACAAGCGCAGAAGGCCTACCCGAATGCACAGCTGGTGTACCGGTTCATCGGGGCGACCCCTGGCTCATCGGATGGACGGAGTTTGCTGGAGGGCTTATGTAAAACGATCTCCCGCTGCTATGGTGCTGATGAGAGCGACGTTCCCCTCGATTACCGTGACCTGGTGCCCGAATTTGCCAAACGTATGGGCCTGGCAAGCGCGGAGAAACCATTGATCCTGTTCCTGGATTCCCTTGACCAGCTTTCAGCACACCAGGATGCGCGGCGTTTGAGCTGGCTCCCGGCGGAACTGGCTGAACATGTTTCACTGGTGGTCTCCAGCAGAAAAGAAAAGGATGTTTATCAAAACTTACAGGCCAAAGGTTCGCTTGAAAAAAACCTTGGTGGTTTAGAAGAAGGGGATGGCAAGCTCTTATTGAAGCAGTGGCTGGCTGACATTCATCGAGACCTGACCGCAGAACAAGAAGGGGAAGTCATTTCGAAATTTAAGGCTTCAAACGGCAACCCTCTTTATCTCAAGCTGGCATTCGAGGAAGCCCGTTTGTGGACCTCATTCCAAAAGCCCCAGGAAGAACTGGCAATCGATGTCGTCGGGATCATCAAAGACAACATGATCAAACGCCTGACTGATGAAGGCAACCATGGGAAGATGCTCGTCTCCCATGCCCTGGGTTACCTGGCAGCCTCACGTCAGGGGTTGGCGGAGGACGAACTGGTGGACCTGCTTTCACGGGATTTGGACGTGTATGAATGGTTCTTCCGCCAAACTTACCATTTGCCTTCTGATCTTGTGAACATGGCGATGTCGCACCTGAGGGAACATCCAGATGCAGCTGCACACCTGCATCCCGAGTCCTACCATGATGCAGAAAGATTGGCGATCGATTGGCTCAAGCAGGACCGCAATCCACCGGAACCCGTCAGGGCTTTCCTGGAAGAAGTGCTGCGCAGGGCGGATGGCCCCCGGCTGCCGATTGTGTTATGGTCACGGCTGTCCTTTGACCTGATGCCCTATTTGAGCGAACGGCTGGTAGATGGCAGTGCTTTGCTGGCGTTCTACCACCGGGAACTGGGGGATGTTTCAAAAGAAGTTTTTCTGGAAGGGGAAAAGGCACCGCAATTCCATGCGAAATTAGCGAGCTACTTCCGTGTAAAAGCTGACCCAACCGGGAAGAAGAAATGGACAGGAGGAAATAAGCACGCTTTGAGCGAACTCCCCTACCATTTGACCCAAGCCGGTGAACGAGATGCAGTCTTTGAACTGCTGACGGATTTCACCTTCCTGGAACATAAGGCTGAGGAAGTCGGTATCACAAGGTCCAAAGATGAATTTGGAAGGGAAGCCGTCACGTCGGAAGGCGTGCAGGATTTGCAGAAGGATTATGACCTGGCATTGGAGACCTTCTACAGGGGCAGCGGTAGTGGGGTGGGCGGTGGACCACTGATCCGCACCGCGGAAGAAAGCGGCGGGAAGCTGCGGGTCTACTGCCCGGTGTGCAACCGGAAATCCGAGGTGACTCGGGATCAATTGGGAAAGGTGATCCCCTGCCCACAGAAGGAGTGTAAGGCAAAGCTGAAACTGAACACCTTTACCATTGAGATGGATTAGGAGGGTATGATGACAGGTGAAAAGAATTTGAACGTCAAAGATCAAGGTGATGTTCTGCAGGCTTTCTCCAAAGCACTGGAGCGAGAGTCCAATGTTCTAAAACATTTTCCCGACCTACTCTGGCAACAGCTATTTAACCGTCTGCAATGGGCGGATGAAGGGCGAAAGGATGAGCCTGTCAAGAAAGTAATTACACCGGTTTTTATATCTAGGTCTTCTCCGGGTGGCAAGTCTTGGTTTCACAACAGGTGCAGGATTGTGGAGTCAGAATCCTTCATAAAGTTTCTAAACATTCAACCTAAAGGTGTGATGTCTTGCATCTTCTCCCCTGACGGGTTCAGTATGGCTTCAGCTGGTAAAGACACAATTCGGTTGTGGGATGCCCAGACGGGTGAGGAACGGGCTGTGTTTAAAGTCCACTACGGTAATGTCAATTTCATTGCCTACTCACCCGATAGTCGATTATTAGCCTCCTCCGGGAGTGACCGTGCCGTGCGTTTGTGGAACACCCGTACCGGTGTGGAAATGGCAGTGATGACAGGTCATACTGACATAGTAAACTCCTGTATCTTTTCACCAGATGGAAAAACCTTAGCGTCATCGAGTAATGATAAATCAGTCAGACTTTGGAACGCCCGTACCGGTGCGGAGCTGTTGGTGATGTCAGGCCACACTAAATCGGTTAATTACTGTGCCTTTTCCCCTGACGGAAAAACCTTAGCCTCATCAAGTATTGATAAATCAATTAGGCTTTGGGATGTTTACACAGGTGATCAACTGATAGAGCTGAGCCAAAAACACCCATTCTCCTCATATGGATCCTTATACACCACATTTTCCCCATATCAAAGTGGTTCCATATCATGCTGTAATTTCTCCCCCGATGGTCACACTTTTGCTTATGCTGACGTATCATCTGAGGTTTGTCTTTGGGATTTGCAAACGCGTTCAAAGCTGTCAGTGCTGAAAGGTCACACCAAGTTTGTAAATTTCTGTGCCTTCTCTCCCGACGGAACCAAACTAGCTACCTCAAGTAATGATAACACAATCCGATTGTGGGACGTCTGCAATGGTGCTGCTCTGGGAGTGATGACAGGACACACCGCTGTTGTTAATTCCTGTGCCTTTTCCCCTGATGGAAGAACCTTAGTCTCAACCAGTAATGATGGATCGATCCGGTTTTGGAATGTTCAAACAGGTTTAGAGATGGTACTAATGAAAGGTCATACAGGGATTGTGAACTCTTGCGAATTGTCCCCAGATGGTAATTCTCTAGCCTCATCCAGTAATGATAAAACCATCAGGTTGTGGAATTTGAAAACAGGTGCAGAGATAGCAGTGTTGAAAGGACACACCAAAGCTGTTAATTACTGCGTCTTCTCTCCTGATGGAAACATTCTAGCCTCAACGAGTGTTAATGACACCGTACGTTTGTGGGACGTAAACTCAAGTATGCAGATAGCTGTGCCAAGAGGTCTTACTGAATTTGTTGATTTCTGTGTATTCTCCCCTGACGGAAGCACACTGGCATTTTCTGGATTGGGTAGAGATGTTAAGCTTTGGGATGTCGGTACCGGTCAACTAGTTGGGGTGTTAAAAGGTCACACGGATCGTGTATCATCTTGTACCTTTTCCCCCGATGGAAGTCAAATAGCCTCAGCAAGCTGGGACAAAACGATCAGGCTCTGGGATCCTTCTACATGTGTGGAGATAGCCGTGATGACAGGTCATACTAGTCGTGTCGAGTCCTGTGTCTTCTCCCCGGATGGGCACACACTAGCATCAAAAGGTGATTATTATGACAAAACGATACGACTTTGGCATACACATATTGGAACACAATTGGCAGTTCTGAAAGATGACAACAGACGAATCGTTTCTGACGCCTATTTTCCTGACGGAAGATACCACTCCTCCACTAGTTGTGATGGAGAATTTACGTTAGTTTCTCGATCAGTTAGGGTGCTGGCTGCGTTTCAGGGTAAAGGAGGAAAAATAGTTTTGAACTCATTTACCTTTTCGCCTGATGGACAGACCCTGGCTACTACTAGTAGCGATGGAAAAGTACGACTATGGGATGCCCACACTGGTGCAGCACTTAAGAAGCTTAGAGGTAATTTCGGCTATGTCCAATCCAGTGCTTTCTCCCCTGATGGGAGAATAATAGCCTTGAAAAGCAAAGAAAACATCTGTCTATTGGATGTTGACTCCGGTGATTTATTGGCAACTTTTGCTTTCATTGGAACGGGTACAAATTGTTCGTTTACCACGTTAGGAGATTTGCTGGTTGCGGGTGATTCTGGTGGTAATGTTTATATTTTGAAATGGTTTGGCCATGAAATAAAACCGATAATACTAACTGCCAAAAAGGGTGGTGAAAATTTTTCCGTTCGCTGTCCGGCTTGCCAGAAGGAGCACCCAATATACGAAGAACAACTTGGAAGTGAAATGACCTGTCCCACTCCGGATTGCGGCTTGCGGCAAAAAATCAATCCGTTCACCATTGAAATGAGATAGGAGGGTAAGATGGCGCTAGAAAAAGAATTAAGCGTCAGTGACCAAGGGCAAGTTTTGCAGGCTTTTGCCAAAGCCTGTAATCGAGAGATTCATGTACTTGCGCAGCATCCTAACTTACTGTGGCAACAGCTTCATAATCGCCTACAGTGGGAAAGTAAAGTTGTCTGTAGATATCTTTCAAACCAGTTTGGACAAATAGACGTTTCTCTGGAATCCTCTTGGTTGCACACGCGCACACCCCTTTTTGAGTCAAAGAATTTAATCCGAACTCTCATTGGCCACAAGGGGATGGTTCATGCTTGCGTATTTAGCCCAAACGGTCAATGGGTTATCTCTGCAAGTGAGGATAAAACTATAAAGATCTGGGATTTGGATTTTGGACAAGTCAAGAGTACTCTGACAGGTCATGAGAGTGTAGTAGAAGGATGTGCTATCAGCCCAGACGGAAGGTGGATTGTCTCTGTAAGTCTCGACAAAACCATTAGAATCTGGAATGCAATGACTGGGAGGGAAATTAAAATATTATATGGTCATTCTGACGCTATCAAAGCCTGTGCAATCAGTCCAGATGGATTCCTTGCCGTCTCGGCTAGCTCTGATAGGACGCTCAAAATCTGGGAAATTCCTGAAGGCATTGAACGTGCTACTCTTGTCGGCCACACAGATCGGATCACTGGTTGCGCCTTCAGCCCGAGTGGTCAATGGATCGTCTCATCAAGTTGGGATGGAACACTCAGGCTTTGGGATATCAACACTGGAGAAGTAATCCATATTATGCGAAGTCAAGGTCGTTATCCTTGGGCAATGGCAAAGTTTACTTCCTGTGCATTTAGCCCAGATGAAAGATGGATTTTATCAGGCGACTTAGATAACAACCTCAAGTTGTGGGATACTCATACAGGAAAGGAACAAGCTACGCTGTGCGGTCATGATAGCCACATCACATCATGTGAAGTAAGTCCAGATGCGAAATGGATCGTTTCGACTTCAGGTAGCTCATTGAGTAAGAATGACAAGAGTATTAGAGTATGGGACGTTGCATTACAGATCGAAAGATGCAAACTTTTTGGACACACATCCTTCATAAACGACTGTGCGATTAGTCCCGACGGCAATTTCATCGCCTCAGCCAGCTCGGATGGCACCCTCAAATTGTGGAATTCTAACGCCAAATTGGGCCCTACCAGCCCAAGTGGTCACCTAAGTTGGGTTACAGATCTAGCCATCAGCCGGGATGGAAGCCAGATCGTCTCAGCCAGTGATGACTCGACTCTCAAGATTTGGGATCCAGAAACAGGTCATGAAAAACATTCTCTTGCTGGTCACACTTCAACAGTAAAAGCTTGTGCAATAAGTCCAGATAGGAAATGGATAGTATCAGCCAGCTATGACAAAACCCTTAAAATCTGGGATTCAACAACTGGCGTTGAACGACATACTCTGAATGGTCATACCGACTTTGTTGTTGATTGTTCAATCAGTGCTGATGGGTCTTGGATACTATCCGTCAGTTGGGATAAAACCATCAAAATTTGGGATGCGGAAACTGGTATTGAACGACGTACTCTCACCGGCCATACTGACAAAGTAAATTCTTGCAAAATTAGTCCAGATATGACTTGGTGTGTATCTGCAAGCAATGATAAGACACTCAAGATTTGGGATACAAGAAGTGGAAAAGAACTGCATTGTCTTCGGGGTCATAACAACTCTGTCGATCGGTGTGTGATTAGTCCAGATGGTCATTTAATTGTTTCACACAGTTATGACGATTCAATAAAGGTATGGGATGCAAACTCAGGCAGAGAACTGGCAAACATTAAGGGAATAACTTATTTAAATCATGCAATGGAAATAAGCCCAGATGGTCGTTTTCTTGTTTCAGTTTATGAAAATTTTGTGCTAAGAATAAATGAAACAAAAACTGGCGTCGAGTACTTGAAGTTTCGCGGTCACACTGGCCCAATCCATAAATGTGCATGGAGTCCGGATGGGCAATACATCGTAACCATTAGTGGGGACAAATCAATTCGAGTTTGGGATATTACTGATGGGTCGGAAAAGGCGAACCTACCTGTACTGGGTTCGGGTGGAGCATTAGTTCTTCATCCCTACCTTCCACGTCTTGTTTCTGGAGATCAGGGTGGGCATCTCTATTGGGTTGACATGAAAGGCGTGGATTATGGTCCAATCATCGTTACAGCCTATAAAACAGAGCAAGGTTTATTTATTTGCTGCCCTGCCTGCCAGCAGGATCACCTGATCAACAGAGGGCAGCTTGACTGTGATTTAACCTGCCCAACACCGGGTTGCAGTTTACATATCAAACTAAAACCTTTCGTGGTGAATATTAAAGTAAATAGGACGTCCCACGCTCCTGCCACTCCCTTGTCGGAGTCAAAAAGAAAGACTGCCACCGTTCCTGCCAAGCCCTCGTCGGAGCCAACAAGAAAGGCACCCTTACCAACAGAAAACTCTGAGATTAACAACCTCATCGAGCGTGCCCAGGTTGGGGATGCAAGAGCACAATATACGCTAGGAACTCGCTACGACACTGGCTACGGTGTTCCACGTGATAAGGATCAAGCGATCCAGTGGTACCAAAAAGCTGCTGATCAGGGCTTGGGACTGGCAAAAAACAAACTGAGAGCTTTAGAAACCAGGCAAAATCCCTCTCAACCGCACAGTTTTTCCACCATGCCCCCAAGATTTGGGCGGTCTCAGCAGCCAAAGCCAGCCGTACAAAATACGGGTGCCGGGAAGAGAATACCGGAAGATACTTTAAGTAAGCAAGCAGCTGCACTTCGGTCTAGCGGTGACCTGAATGGGGCTTTGAAAGTATTAAAGGAACAGGAAAAAATTCTACGGGAGAAGCGGGATTTGCAGGGATTAAAAACCAACCTGGGTATGCAAATTGAAATTGGTAAAGAACTGCTGAAGAGCATTGACCATCAAATTCAGGATAAACTGAGAAAGAGTAAAAAGAAATAATGTATCTAAATCCACTGGAAATGGCCTGCTTGAAAGGATTGATGGTCAATATCTGACCTTGGATTAGGTCTATAGGAAAATAATATTAGATTGGCGAGGAATCTATGCAGAAAAACATAAACCATCCTTATAATTGGTCCAGGTTCTACAGAGCACTTGGCCGGCTAGGGCCAAGCTTACTACTTGGCATTGACGATGACACACGCGAAATCATCACCATGTCATCACAGAGTACGGACATGTTCTGGTCAGATGGATTGGAGGAGCTCCTGAGGATGGGTGCCGTCGATGGTGACATGCGAGAAGGTGTACTGTCAACTTTAGATGTGTGGCGGGAAAATGTGCTTGATGCCCTCGAGTCAAGCTATGGAATCGAGATGGACTGGAAGATGGTTTGTATTGATGTCACAAGCCCTCTCATCGATGAGTTGATCGAGGCAGCCTCACCCAGTTAGTGATCGCCACCCTGCATAAAGGAGGCTCTATGGGTTTAAATTATAAATACCTACTTTATTTTCAGAAAAAAGACCTGTGGAACGTTCTGCAGGGATTGAGTGAATATTGCGATCGGGTTGGGGACAAAGATACAACGATTCGCTTCCCAGATCATGACCTGGTGATTCCCTTCGAGTACTCCTGGGGTGAAGAAGATGTGATCCCATATGATAAGCCGGAATTCGAGTTAGCCATCTCGATGAATTTTGAGGAAGACCCTGCCATACTGGAATATTTACACGACCGTGATGGCGATCAATTTGACCGCAGTCCACCGGAAGAGGGGCGAGTTAAAATTCATTCGATCGGATATATTTACCTGACAGTTTATACGGACCTTGCGCAGCATTATGGTTTTATGAAGCCAAATGACATGGTTTTGTTTAAATTTAATACCACTGGCACGCATATGAGTTTTTTGTTTGCTGATTCCACCTCGATCCGTAAGACGTTTATTGATTTGTTAGAGCGGTATAAGGGTTTGATTGGCATTTTCGATTGGGAAAATGATTACGGTGAATTGTTTTGGTTAAACGGAAAGCATCTAGAATTTCGTCTCTCAAGTAATTACATGCTGCTTGATGAGATTGAAGAAGAACTTGACCGAGGTTGGTGAGGAGAAAACATGGTTGATTATGGCGAAGACCCAGCGATTATAAAAAATGCACAGACCATTTGGGATCAGATTGAATCCCTTAAAGATAAACCGATCTATCCCGCCATTGTGCAAAAGGTTCTGATCACCGCCCATGAGGAAGAATATATGGACCAAGACCTTGAATATGATGAAAAGTACACCGAGCGGCTGGAACTGCGGGAAGGATTTATTGTCGGAACGATCGAAGAGAAGTACAACCTGCTGGGGATCGGGGATGCCATTATCCTCGATATTGGCAAACATGTGTTGATGCGCGCTCCACGTGTTACACGCTGCGGATTGATTCTGCCGAGGATCTCCTACCAGGGTCATACAAGCCAACCGAGGGATTATCTGACCTATTATGAGAACATGTTGGCACAGATTGATGCCTTTAGACAGTCTGCGATCAAGAAATCGCTGAGGGGTTAGGATGGACCTTTACCTCATTATCTTTCTTGCAATACTTTTTATCTCAATGCTCGTTATAATCCTTTTGCCTAAGGGATGTCAGCATGAGGAGCAAACCTATTTTGATGCATCTGGCGACGAACTCCCGGGTGACCAGAGTGAGGCTTGTTTCAGTAAGTGTCAACAGTGTGGGAAGACCTTTGTGATCCCATCCGGCTTCCAGAGTGACGCCCATTTTGAGAATTATTTGCATGAGGCCGAAATAGGTGGCTCAAGCGCTTTAAAGAAGATGGGAAAGGATTAATAAATATGGGACTAGATACGTTTGCTGCACACACACCTGAAGACATTGAACTTACTGAAGATGATCTTCAAGCATTCAAGGATGCCAATATATCATTATGCGGCGGGATTTTCAGCGGAGATGGATGCGATGGCAGTTTTCGGGGGAAAGTGTATGCGGAATATGTGCTTGATGTCACCGGAGAAAGCCTTTATTCGGAATGGCTGCCCCCAGATACGGTGACAGAGATGTATCAATCGATGGCAGCCTACGAACTGGCGCGTGCACTAGAGGTTGAAGAGATGGATCCAATGGATTTGGCACACTCAGGCCTGTGCAAGTTTTTTAAGGTTTGCAGCGAGCGGGGTCTGGGATTGGTAGGGTGGTCTTAGTGCTCACTAAATCTTGCGTTTCCAAGGAGATAGGCGCGCTATGTGTACCATCTTCATTATGAAAATATCCATAGCACAGCATTTACGCTTCTTTACCCGAAGGTAATTCACCTGGAGAGGGCGGTTCGGGAAGCATGTCCAAAACCCGATCAATCAACTGCTTTTGGTGATCCGTCTTGATCTTGCTGATGCCGCCTTTTCCACGCTGGTAGGGGTAGGTCCCAAACCACAGCTCGCCATCTTGTGTTTCCATAATTGTCCGCACTAAATTATCCACCAATCCGTCTTTGGTGGTGAATGATAGCCAATGCTCTCCATCGAAACGGCTGATCCCCTGCTCTGTGCCAAACCACATTTTATGATCTGCATCGATAAACATGCAGTACACACGGTTGTCTACCAAACCATCCTTGGTGGTGATGGAATGCCAATATTTATGGTCGAAGACGCTCACGCCTCCGGTGGTTCCGAACCACATATTGCCTGAAGGATCTTCGAACATGGAATAAACACAGTTGTCGATCAGACCATCTTGTTTCGTATAGTTAACCCATTGTTTCCCGTCAAAGCATCCCACACCAGCGCCGAGGTTGTGTTCATAGGTGCCCACCCAAATATTGCCCCTGGAATCCTCGAAGACCTTCAGGATTTCATTTCCGGGAAGCCCATCCCTAGTGGTGAATGATTGCCAACGCTGCCCGTCCCATCGGAACAAGCCGCCGCCGCTCACAGCAGCTCGCCAGCAACCAGCCCAAAGGTTTCCCTTTTTGTCCACGGCAAGGTTGAGCAGGCTTTTACCAACCAGACCGCCGCTTCTGATGTGACCATCTTCAAAAATATTTACACCATTGTCCGTCGCGACCCAGATCTGCCCGTGCTGGTCCTGGCGGACACAAGTGACTGCGTTGCTGTACAGCCCATTATTTTTATTGAAGGTTTGAATTTCACCATTCTGGATAACTGCCAGACCGCCGCCCCAGGTACTCACAAAGATTTTTCCGTCACGTCCCTGAAACAGGTCATAGATCCAGTTGTGTGGAAGCCAGTCCTCTGTTGTAAGAGATTGCCAGTTGAACTTTTTGTTCTCGCTGCCTTCCTTCAAATACTGTTTCAATAAGGTGCGCAGTTCACGCCGGTTTGAGAGGGGGGAGGGCTGTTTCATGAGATCGTTACTGGTCATCGCCCGTCCTTTTCATCTGGATAAAGAAATCCGTCAGCGACTGGATCTTGTTGCGAAGATCGAAGATCTTTTCTGTTTCCAGTTGGATCGCATGCCTCAAATTTTCACGCAGTTTTAGAATGTTTTCCTTAACTTTCTCAGGTTGGTCAATTTCGATTGGGTCAAGTTCTTTCTTGATGGCTTTCAATCGCCGTTCCATCCGGCCTGCCAGCCGGTGATATTCGGCCTGCTGCTTAGAGAGTTGATCATAGAGGACCAGGATATCTTGCTCAGGTTCCAGCGCGACATTTTCCCTGTACTTTGCTACATATGCTTCCATCATCAGGTAATCCAATGCTTTATAAACTGACATCACAGTCAGAAAGACCTCCCTGGGTGTATCAGAGGTGTCAGGATGGGTGGCAGGCAGAACGATGCGTTTGAAGTCGTCCCTGATTTGATTTTCGTCGTATTCTTCAACGATATCTTCGGGCGCAAGGTTTTCAATCATTTCCCAGAGGCTAACCTCGTTGACCTGCTCATCCTGGTAACTGCGTTGGTCCGCTTGATAAGCCTGATCAGAATGTACCATCACATTGCGGATTTCAGCTTCCACATCCTGGATTGATTTAAAGCGGTGATCAATAATGCCTGATCGGATCCTGGTGTATTCTTTTTCTAGGTATTCCCGCCTTCGTTTGGCCTGCTTCAGTGTATACCCGGGACGCAGGTAATTGACCAGGAAGAACTTTTCCATCTCCCGCATCGATTGAGAAATCCGGTTATATTCATCCAAATTTGCGACGATCCCCTGTCTGCATTGGTGGATATCATCTTTGATGCTCTGGTTGATTTTCGCCAGCATTTGTTCAAATTGGTTCAATTCTTCATTGAGCTTTAAGAAGGTTTCCCATATAGATGACGGTTCATTGGTTTTCACTTCAGTGCGTTCGGCTTCCAATTTGGAGAGCTGTTTTCTTAATTGGGTGATTTGCTGGCGGATAAATTGGGATTGTGTTTGTGCCATCCTGGTTCCATTTCTATAGCTAACCCAGAGTAATAGATGAAGCAAGCTAACAAACAGTATTGTTTAGTTCAACACCAAAATCAATTATAGTTTAGATTACGGGTTGGGGACTGAGATTATCTGAGGATGGTTTGTAAATATGTGGACGCTGGTAAATTATCGGGATGATTGGTATTTTTCAATTTGAAAACCCAACCCGGCAAGTAAGGCAGGCAGTCCAATGATCGTGCTTGTATTTTTATCCCGCTCAGTATTTTTTAGCTTTTCCCAAGGAACGAGGTCAGGGTGGATTTTCTGCTGATCATTACGGGGTGTTCCGTACTGCCATCCTCCCTCACGCTTCCACTGGCACCAGAGCTCGTGTTCCAGTTTGGCCATAGACAGGATCTCTTGCTTATCAAAGGTTAGTTTTCCTGCATCCCAATCGGATAGGGGGCGGATCGTGTAACCAGTAGAATGGAGAACCTGGCAGATCCGGCTGGCCTGCTGACGGTTGGATTCTTTTTCTGATTCCGGAAGGGCATCCCAAGATGTTTTCTCCTGGGGACTGCGCATTACCGGGTCCAGGCTATTAATATAATTATCACGCAGCATGATAGCCAAAAGTTCATGCAAACCACCAAAGATCAGGTCTGCTGTGCAAGTCTGTTCAAACATATCAAAAGGAATGATGAGATCTTCATTAAGCGTTCCTGACAGCGGTCCTCGCAGCAGGTTGAAGAGACCCGTTTGGCGCTCCAATCGGATGAAAAATGGTGAATTTGCCAGCTCTGGGATTTCCATCAGTGCCAGGCTGGTTTGAATGCTCAGGATAGGGCTTCCCAGGCAGATATATACCCGGTCGAATTCTGATTGGCGCGCAACGATGCTTTTTAACGACTGGTTTGAAGATATTTCGAGCTGGATGGGTGTGATGTCACAGATATCAGCCATGTGTGGAAATTCAGCCAGCATTTTATTGACCTTTGCCTCAGCCTCCCGATCAATCACCGTGATGGAGAGCTGTTCCGAAGGTCTTTGTACGTACGTTTGATAAACGGTTTGCGTAATGATCTTTGAGCCAAGGCGTCCCAATCCAACCACCAGCAGCCGGGTTGGCAGAGGGTGATGGTCTGTCCTATGATCCACCAGTGCATGGGCTTCTCGTTGGTAGGTGTTAAAGATCTCAAGATTAAAAGGAATATCCGAATCACTTTCTAATTCACTCTTTTTCACCATCTTCTGGAGATCATCAGAGACAAGATGGACAATGCAGGTAAGCGGTTTCCTGTGGGTTCCCTTGAGGCGTTGGTGCGCCTGGAGAGCGATGCTCAGGTTTTGCTGGTCGTTCCCCAACAGGCAGACCAGGTGGCTGGCACGAATAAGCCTGGCACTATCCAGCGTATCGGGATCGGTTGCATCGCCTTCAATAATGATCACCCCTTTGCGGCGGTATTCGTCTGCTGCGGCTGGTTCGAGGTTTTTTTCGATTGCGACCAAAGGAAGCCCGTTTTTGAGTAGATCATCAATCAGGAATGTGCCTTTGCGTCCCAAGCCGCAAACGATCACATGGTTTCTCATACGCCAAAGTTTTAGCCATTGGGTTTGCTCTCTAAAAATATTGCTGATCGCCTGCAGGACTGTATAGGCAGCTAATAAAGGTGTTAGAAAACGAGCAATGTTCAGCATCCAGTTGATCTGGCCATCGACTGCACCCGAATTCATGCTGATAAGCTGGAGTGTGCGGTAAGCCCGCTCGAATACTGGGAGTGAAAGGTTGTTATCCGTACTGAATCTGGAAAAACCCCAATACCCCAAAACCAGGCTGGTGACCCACAGGATAATGATGACAGCCCATTTAGTTTCTCGCCAAATTTTTCTGAAACTTATCATAAGAATTTTAATCCAGGGTTCTTATTATTCCGAACTTGACCAGAATATATTGAACATCCATTCCACCAGGGCGCTGTCCCAGAAGAAGATGTCCATTTCTTTATCCACCGTTGGCACAAATGCCCTGCTGTTATAGATCAGGTCATCCCCCGGGTTGTAAAACGTGATATCTTCCCGCTCCAGGCTGCGCAGCAGGCAAACCCCATCGGGAATCTGGCTGAGGGATCCATCCGTCAGGACGGCATCAAACATATATTCAGCCAACCCGGGGAGCCTGAGCAGGGTTTCAGGCTGCCGCATCTTATCGATCACTGCCTGGATGATGATGTTCTGGTTGTCGATGCGGATATTGTCGGAGTATTTTGTCCGGATCCGCGCCAGGGTTAATGCTTCTTCACCGCTTAGGGTTTGCTT
Source organism: Anaerolineaceae bacterium (assembly GCA_016841445.1). GTDB lineage: Bacteria > Chloroflexota > Anaerolineae > Anaerolineales > Anaerolineaceae > Brevifilum. The sequence continues at coordinate 1,643,394 of JAENZD010000001.1, read as the reverse complement.
GCCGGCCGGGAAGTAGGATTTGGGCCGGTCGTCCACAAATGTTGGGAGGTCAACCTCAACACCGCCTAACCGGTCAATTAATATCATAAAGGCATTCATATTAAAAACCACGTAATAATCCACTTCGATCCCATAATTGTAGAGGATCGTCCCTGCCAGGGATCCTGCGCCTAGCCCTGTCCCCTGGTAATGTCCCATCCCCTCGGTTCCAAACAGATAGCCCTGGTTGAGGAGGATCGGTCCTTCAACATTAACCAAATTGGGGGGCACCTGGACCAGAAGTGCGCGGGGCAGAGCGACCACATCCACCCGGGGTTCGGTGAAATCGATATGAACCAGGCGGATCACATCAGCAAGACCGTACAGGTAATTGGAACCCTGGAAATCGATCGCGACCATCAGGATCATCAATTCATTATCGTCGCCGCAGACGGGTTCAGCGGTATTTTCTGCCTGGGCGGTTGCTTTTTGTTCAAGCAGCCCGGAAATAGTGACAGGCGTTGGGTCCTGATCGCTATCCGGTGAGCTTGATGATGATTCTGATTCAGTTTTAGCAACTATCGGCAGTTCAGCGGGTGTGAGCGGCAAATGTGTTAGTGGTTCTGCCAGCGGTGCATTGACCTTTGGCCTGAACCACAGGAAGTAAACTGCAAGACAGGCGACGATCAACACGCCTGATATGCTAAGAATGATTGTCAGGCTTTTACTGCGTTTCGGTTGCTGAGAAGTTTCTTTTTCTTCTAAATTTTCCATCTTTACCTCTTAAATTAACCCAATGCTGTGAGTCGCTCACCCTTATTTCATTTTATGATTTCAAATTATAGCAGATTTAGCGAGAGACCTCAGCTTTTGATGATCCAATGAATTTGCATTTTAGTGAACTAACTCAAATTTTGGGCGGATTAATGTTATATTAAGTTGGAATGAGCCTCTATGGTATAATTTCTCACACTGAAATTGGATTAGTAAAAGTAAATTGCATTCATCCCTTTTCCTTTGGGGAGATAAAAATTTTCTATGCAGAAACCGGCCCAAAGCTTATTTCACCTGTTAATGCTTGTAAACAGATCAAGCTTTTCAATTTGCCGGCTTAGAGAGCACTTATTATGAGCCTCGCCTGGTACGTACTCCACAGCAAACCGAATAAGGAAGATTTCCTGTATTCACAGCTGCGGTTCCGGAAAATCCGTGTTTTCTATCCGCGTTTGAAGGTGACGCCGGTCAACCCGCGCGCCAGGAAGGTCAAGCCGTTTTTTCCGGGTTACCTGTTCGTCAATGTTGACCTGGACGAAATCTCCATGTCCAGCCTCACGTATGTGCCTGGTGTGAACCGGGTGGTTTCTTTTGATTACGAACCCGCGATCGTGCCGGATGAGGTGATCGCTACCATCGAGAAAAATGTAACCAGCATTAACAATGCACAAACCGACGCACAAAAAGGTCTCAAGCACGGTGATCCTGTTCTCATTTTGGATGGCCCGTTTAAAGGATTTATGGCGATCTTCGATGCGAGACTTACAGGCACCGAGCGCGTCCGCCTGCTGGTGAAGCTGCTGCATGGCCAGCAGAAGAAGGTGCAGGTACCGGCTTCTATGGCCAGGGCAATACAACCGTAATTTCAGCCTGCCAACCCTAGGGGGAAATGAGCAGTTGATGTTGCGTTCATATCTTTGAACCAGCCGACAAAAGCGGTTTAATGTCGGAGGGGCGGAGGCGTGCTTGCTGTGAGCGAAGCGAGCAGCAAGAAGGAAGGACAGGAGACCGAAGACGGGTGACGGGGTGGAAGAAAAAAGGACGGAAGACTGCACGTCATATGTAGTTGATCTTACGAATCTAATATCACGAAGTACATTTTGAATGATGAATAGTTCTTATAAATTCCAAAAACTCGAGGTATATCAGCTGGCACTGGCTTACGTGAAAGTGATCTATTCAATTGCACATAAGCTGCCGGATAATGAAAAATATAATTTAGCAAGTCAGATCAAACGGGCAGCAACATCAATCGCCCTAAATATTGCAGAAGGATCAACCGGGCAATCTGACCTTGAACAGAAGCGTTTTCTCGGGTTAGCTTTGCGATCTTATTTGGAAACTATCGCTTGTTTAGATATTATTGAGATGTTTGACTATGTTTCCATCGGTGAATTAAATGAAGTTCGTCAGCAAGGTCATCCATTATTTGTTAAGTTAATAGCGTTTAGAAAGGCATTGGGATAATTGGGGATGAAAGATTACAGGCAAAATGACGGTCTTCAGTCTTCCGTCCCCCGTCCATCTATGAAACACTCCACCGATCCTGACGATTGGGATTTAATAATTACTCCCCGCAAAAAATGGTACGACCTGCAGCTTAAGGATGTCTGGCGCTACAGGGACCTGATCGCGCTGTTCGTGCGCCGTGACTTTGTCTCACGCTTCAAGCAGACCATCCTGGGACCGCTGTGGTTCATCATCCAGCCGCTGTTCACGTCCATCGTGTTCACGGTGATCTTCGGCCAGATTGCCAGGCTGCCCACTGATGGCCTCCCCCAGATCCTGTTCTATATGTCCGGCACGGTCGTCTGGTCTTATTTTGCGAGCTGCCTGAACGGCACGGCGAATACGTTCGTGGCGAACGCAGGGATCTTCGGTAAGGTTTATTTTCCGCGCCTGGTCACGCCCATCTCGCTGGTGATCTCGAACCTGATCGCTTTCAGCATCCAGTTCCTTTTCTTTATTGGCTTCCTGGTCTATTTTTTCCTGCGCGGATCAGAAATCTACCTTACAACATGGGCGCTGGCACTTCCGCTCCTCATTTTCATCATGGCAGGGTTGGGTTTGGGCTTTGGGATCATCGTCTCATCCCTCACCACCAAGTACCGTGACCTTTCCTACCTGGTCGGGTTCGGTGTATCATTGTGGATGTACGCCACACCGGTGATCTACCCGGTCTCTGTGATCCCGGAAGGCTGGGCGTGGGTTGCCAATATCAACCCGATGACGCCCATCATCGAAACCTTCAGGGCAGGCTTCCTTGGCGCAGGCGACGCATCCTGGCTGAGATTGGGGTTCAGCGCCGCCTTCATGGTCGTGATCCTGTTCATCGGCGTGGTGATCTTCAACCGGGTCGAGAAAACGTTTATTGATACGGTGTGATAGGTGAATGCTGAATGTGGAAAGTTCAAAGCAAATATTGACTGAGGACCGGGGACCGATGACCGATAATTCCCTGCCTGTCACCCATCTTCCGTCTCCTGTCTTGATCTACTCCCTGATACCTGATCCCTGATTACCAAAGTCTAAAAACCTTTTTAATAAACCAAAATCTGATGAAATTATTGTGGAGTTGAAAATAGTATGAAAAGAGCACTTGTTTGCGGCGCAGGGGGATTTATCGGGGGGCACATGGTGAAATATTTGAAGCAGCGGGATTATTGGGTGCGGGGCGTTGATATCAAGCCTCATCCATGGTCCCCTGGGGATTGTGATGATTTTAAATTACTCGATCTACGGGAAGCGCAGAACTGCATCACAGCCCTGACATGTGCGGACGGCCCGTTTGATGAGGTTTACCAGTTAGCTGCTGATATGGGCGGCATGGGTTTTATATCCACCGCCGAAAGCGATATTATGCACAACAACGTCCTGATCAATGCGCATATGATCCATAATGCCGTTGAAGCCCAGGTGGAAAGGTATTTTTTCTCATCCTCCGTGTGTGTTTACAAGGATATGCTGCCTGGTGATCCTGAACTGACGGAGGACGATGTGATCCCTGCACAGCCTGATAACGAATACGGCTGGGAGAAATTATATGCCGAGCGGATGGTGTTGGCGTACGGCAGGAATAAGGGGATCAAAGCCAGGGTCGCCCGATTCCAGAACACGTACGGTCCTGAAGGGACCTGGCAGGGCGGACGTGAGAAGGCACCCGCTGCCATTTCCCGCAAGGTGGCAGAAGCTGAAGATGGCGGCGAAATTGAGGTCTGGGGGGACGGTTCAGCCGTCCGGTCTTATACCTATGTGGACGACCTGGTGCGGGGTATCTACCTTTTGATGCAGTCTGACCTCGCTGTTCCGGCCAACATTGGATCGCCGGAATATGTCAGCGTCGATGAACTTGCCCAGGCGGTGATCGATATCTCCGGGAAGGACCTCACCATCAAGCATATTGACGGTCCGGTCGGTGTGCAATCCAGGAATTTCTGCAATAAGCGGATCAACTCCCTGGGCTGGCAGCATGATTACACCCTGCGGGAGGGAATGAAGATCACCTACAAATGGGTGGAAGAGCAAGTCAAGGAGCTGGTAGCCAGTAGTCGGTAGCTGGTAGCAAGTAAAAACGGACGGAAGACAGGTGACGGAAGACGGAAGGAATGAATGGTCCTGTCCTCGGTCCCCGGTCCTCAGTCACTCTTAGCCTTTACCATTCACTATTCACCGATCACCATTCACTAATCACCTTTACCAAGCGAGAACCAAATGACAAGATCCTATCAGGACCCCAAAAATACTGCCGGATGGGCGGGCCAGGGGGAGCCTTCCATCAAGAAGATGAATAAGAAGATGCTCAAGAAGGGCTGGAATGCCTTACGCAAGGGGCAGATCATGCGCCTGGTGAAAAAGGGCATCGCGATGACCGTCAACGCCTACCACTACACCCTGCGGCGCGGCAAAAACACGGTTGAATGCCCGTGCTGCGGGTGGCGGGGACCAGCCTTCCTGGCGACATCCCCCGGGCAGCACCTCGCCCTCAATTCATCCTGCCCCGACTGCGACTCCCGCTCCCGACACCGCGGATTGGCATTGATGCTGCCGAGTTTGCTGGAAGGGAAATCAGGCGCGTTCCTGCTGTTCGCCCCTGAAAAAGTGGTCCTTGAGACGCTAGCGAAAACAAATGTGACCATCCATACTACCGACCTCAACCGGCGGGATGTGGACTTCCCCAACGAGGATATCCAGCACCTCTCATTCAAAGACGAGACGTATGAAGCACTGCTCGCGAACCACGTGCTGGAGCACATCCCGGATGACCTGCAAGCGCTGCGGGAGTGCTACCGTGTTCTTAAACCGGGCGGCATAGCCCTGTTCACTGTAGCGGGCGACTTCACCGTGCAGGAGACTCGGAAATTACACAAGGTGGATTGGCTGGGGCATTACCGCTACTACGGCCTGGACGTGCTGGACCTGTTCCGCGAGGCCGGGTTCGAGGTCGAGGCTGTGAACATGGGCGCGGGGATTGACCCGAAATGGGGCGTGAGGGAAGGGGATATGCTGTTTGTGGGGAAAAAGGCTTGAAGGATGACCGGAGACCGGGGACAGGGGACGGGTGAGAGCTCTTAACTTGTTGCTGGTAGCTTTTTCTGACCTAATCCCTAATCACTGATTCCCAGCACCTGATACCTTCAACTTATGACTTTCAAACATTTTTTCTACCTGACCAAATCAGATCTTCACCGCTACAGCGGTCGTTCCCGGCTGCGGGATTTTATTTACCACTATCTGTTCTCACCGGGCTATCGTTTTAGCTTCTGGATGCGCTTTTGCCGCCACCTGCATGACTGCAAAGTGTGGCGGGTTACTGTTTTCCCATTGGCGTGGCTGATCCACTACCATTACCAGGTAAAGTTTGGAATTGCGATTTCGTACAAAGAGGAAATTGGCCTCGGGCTTTATATTGGCCATCACGGCGGGATCGTGACGAATGATAGAGCACCCATTGGTGCGAACTGCAACCTCTCCCACGGTGTGACAATTGGTGTGACCCGCCGGGGTGAGCGCGAGGGCGTTCCGCAGATCGGGGATAACGTCTATATCGGGCCAGGTGCGAAGATCATCGGGCAGGTTGTGGTTGGGAACAATGCCGCAATCGGCGCGAACTGCGTGGTGACGAAGGATGTACCTGAGAACGGTGTGGTGGTGGGGATTCCCGGGAAAGTGATTTCGGTGGAAGGGTCTGAGGGATATATAAACCATACAGATTACCCTCACTATTATGAAAAATAGGTATTGAGAAAAAATGAATTATTGCAAAAAGTGTATTCTACCTGAAAACTACCCAGGGATTTCCTTTGATGCAGAGGGAATCTGTAATTTTTGCAGGGCTTACCAACCGCAGAAGAACCACCTGGGAAAAGAGAAACTGGTTGAACTGCTGCGGTCTGTAAAACCGGTTGGAAAATATGACTGCGTTGTCCCGATGAGCGGTGGGAAGGACAGCAGCTTTATCCTGTATTTTGCCGTCAAAGAATTGGGATTGAACCCTCTCGTGGTCAGCTATGATTCTGGATTCCAGGAAGAGGTCGCCAGAGCGAATATCCGGACTGCCTGTGAACTGCTGGATGTGGATTACCAGGTTGTCCATTCGCCTGGGGATATCCAGCGCAGGCTGCTCAAGCAGAACTATCAATTATCCAAACGATATCACATCTACCTGGATGGCTGCATGAGCTGTGAAGCCATCCTCAGGGTGGTCAGTATGAATGCAGCCAGGGCAAACCAGATCCCATTTGTTTTGTGGGGCAGTTCAGCACTGGAGGGGTTTGGCGCTAACAAAATATCAGTGATTAACGCTTCAGGTGAAGGTCAAAACGGGTCTGATGACCGGGCTTTTTTTGAGAAGATCAAAACCATTACCAGGAAACCCATCAAAATCCTGCGTCATATCCCTTATTATTTTTACAACATCCTGCAGCGTATTTTATTGAAATTCCCGATCAAGGTTGCCCTAATCCCCGGCAGCACACCGCCACTAAGCCAGGAAAAACCGCAATTTGTGTCTTTTTTTGATTACATCCAATGGGATTCAATTTCAAACGTTTCCATATTGAAGGAAGAACTGGGCTGGCAGCACCCGGAAGGCAAGGATATCCGCTTTGACTGCCGCCTGCACTGCGTGGGCAATTATAACCGGCTGGATAGCGCTGGGATTACCAGCGATGGTATTAACTTCTGCAATATGATCCGTGAGGGCAAGATGAGCCGGGACGAAGCGGTTAACAGGGAGCAAAAAATTGCTGAAAGGGTTGGGGAAGAATACCAGTCATTGGTTAAGGAAATATTGGGATGACCAACGAACCGCAAAAAACCTGCCAACCGTTCCCTGCCGCCTGTCTTTGATTATGGAACTAAACGAACAACGCCCTGTCGTTCATCAAGTTGCTGCCCAATATTGGGATCGCCCATCGAGCGAGGTTGGGGATGCCCTACAGGACATCACGGTCATCAAGCGCACCGGCGGGAAGATCATGGGGTTCATACCAGCCTTTGAGGGGCATCCGGAAGTCTTTTACAAGGTTTATTTCTATGACCGGGGGTTTAACTTTGAATCCACGGGGCTCAAAGCCGCCAATGCCATGCCCCACATTGATGGGGTGACCGTCCCGGAAGTAGTCGCAATCTATCCGAAACACAAAGCCATCCTGACGGAGAAAGAAGACTGGGGAGGGGAGCGAACCGGCTTGCAGCGCTTTTATGTGGGATCGTTGGGGATCGACTGGTTCAAGGTTGGCCGCTGGCTGCGAACTTTCCATGACAGCCAGGTCAGTCAGGAGAAGAACGATTATTTCCTGCGCAAGAAGTTTGAGAAGATCGAGTCGCACATCTCCGATCTGCAGGGTTTGTTTTCCGCTGAGCAGGTGGGGAAGATGCGCAAGATCATCGAAGATGCCCGTAAGTATTTTGAAACCGCACAGATCGAATGGGTGATCTCACATGGTGATTTTGGACTCTCAAATATCCAGAAGAAGGGGGAGGACCTGGAGATAATCGATTTCGAAGACTGCCAGAGTGCACCCCGGGCGTTTGATGTGCTGAACTGCCTGACAAGGATGGAATACGCCAAGTATTTCTTCAATAGACCTTACACATTTACGGATATAAAGCATAATTTCTTAAGCGGTTATGGAATTTATTCTGAATATTCAAAAATAGATAATTTTTTTTATTTATTAATCAAGATGGACATTATTGAGACATATCATCGAAGAAGAAAGAATTCAAGAAAATTTTCTAAATTAATTTTCTTTATATTTGAAAAAGTGAATAAGAAATATTTATCTCTGTGGGTTAAGAAAACAACAAACTAGCAGAAGTGATTATTTATTTATCGAAAAGGTATTGAATAGACAGTTTATGTCAAAAAGACGAAAAGTACTCGGTAGATCAGAGAAACAACCTCACAGATTACAGCGAAATTCAGATTATTATCTGACACCCAAGTATTTATCTCCAGAGAGGATGTCATCTTACGGCCACCAATATAATTTAGCAATGAATACCGGTTGCTCGTCTTTTTTGAACGTAGGATCCGCAAACTGGATTCTACATTCATTGCTCTTCAAACAAGGAAAATTTGTTTCCGATTTAGATATCGATTTATCAACAACTCCGGATGTCATCGGCTCGATAGTCAACTTACCCTTAAAAGATTTTTCATTTGAAGTTGTGATGTGTTATCAAGTTCTGGAGCACCTCCCGTTTTTTACTTTTGAGCAGAGTTTGAGAGAATTAAGAAGAGTATCCTCAAAATTCATTATCATTAGTTTACCGGATCGTTCATTATCACGCTTTGAAAAGGCTAAAAGGTTCCTATATATCTTAGTGCGCAATCCAAGAAACTTGCATTTATTACGAAAGAAAATTATTGATCCAGAACATTTTTGGGAAATTGGCAGAAATGGTGTAACCCTTGACCGTGTCCTTAATGTCTTCTTAGATTTGAACATAAAAATTCTCTCTCATTTTAGGAACAGGCACTTTGATTATCACCATTTCTTTTTGTTAGAAAAATAAAATCTACTGAAAGATTTAGAATTTTCCAAAGAATTACGTAGCAAACGGCTTAAGAAAATCCCATATGTGTGTACCAGTAACCCCCCAAAAAAACACTATCAGTGTTGTAATGCCTGTTTATAACAGCTCAAAATACCTATCAGAGGCCATTGTGAGTATTTTGAATCAAACATTCGGAGATTTCGAATTTATTATTATTGATGATGGATCTACAGATGAATCTTTGGATATCATTCATTCCTTTAGGGAAAAAGATGATCGTATAAAAGTTTTTAGGAACGAAGAAAATAAAGGAATATTTTTCTCAAGGAATCTTGGATTGGACGAATCAACAGGTAAGTATATTGCAGTGATGGATTCCGATGATATCAGTATACCTACAAGATTTGAAAAACAAGTTGAATTACTGGAGAACAACCCGGAAATTGATGTTTTGGGGACCCAAAAAATAAGTTTCGATGAAAGATTGGGTGAATATGAGCCATCAAATTATTATTTGTCCCCTGGTCTTGTTAATTGGGGTTTGATATTTGGATATTCGTTATGTCATTCGTCCCTTATGTTTCGCAGGGAAATATTTGATGAAGCCAAATACCGGTATCAAATAAAACCGGTTGCTCAGGATTTTGACCTGTTAGTCCGACTTAGCAATGAGCATAAGATAGCAAATTTATCTGAAGTTCTACTTAATATCAGAGTGCATGAAAATAACATTTCGCTTAAAAAACGAGAGCTTCAGCGGCAAATTGCATATGACATTATAAGAACAAATATAATCAATAAAATAAATGAGGTCATATCGGATGATGTGATTTCAGGGATAATTTTCGCTAAGCATTTGAAAAAACAGAAACAAATCCCAAATTACATAGTAGCTAAACAAGTATCAATACTATTGATCAAGCTGATGAAGTTTTCACTTAAAGGGGATTTGACTGATGAAGAATCTGATTTTATCCGTATAAATACAGCTTCCCGGTTGCGATGGATTTGGAAACGTATAAATTTCAATCCAGGTTTAATCCCGTTTGTTCTATATTCCTTAATATTGGATCCAAAATTTTTTATAAGAAAATTAAAAGTATTTCAAAAAACACAAGGTTGATTAATTCCAATATTTATTGGAAAAATTTTATGGATGGAAAAATCCATGAGAAAATGTGATTAATTGTAAACAAGTCGGAATAATCTTTCACTATTTCATTCTCAACGGCAAATAAATTCTGTTATGAAAAATACAGTTATCTCAGTTGATCATCTTACGAAGCAATATGATCTGGGTGTGATTGGCACCGGTACACTAACGCGCGATCTTAACCGCTGGTGGGCGAAGCTGCGAGGTAAGCCTGACCCATACACCCGAATTGGCCAACGGGACCACTTTGAAAGAGCAGGTGAATCAATCCTGGCATTGGATGATGTTTCTTTTTCCGTTAACCAAGGGGAGGCATTGGGAATCATCGGAAAGAACGGCGCTGGGAAAAGCACACTCTTAAAAATTCTTTCTCGTGTCACAGCACCAACCAGTGGTGTCTTGAAGGTGAAAGGGAGGATCGGCTCCCTATTGGAGGTGGGAACGGGCTTTCATCCCGAACTGACTGGTCGGGAAAACGTTTACTTGAACGGCGCAATCTTAGGAATGCGCAAAGATGAAGTGGATCGTAAGTTTGAAGAGATCGTGGATTTCTCGGGCGTTGAGAAATTCATCGATACACCTGTTAAGCGGTATTCCAGCGGAATGTACGTTCGTCTGGCGTTCGCCGTCGCTGCCCACCTGGATCCCGAAATTTTGGTGGTAGACGAGGTACTGGCAGTCGGGGATGCGGAGTTCCAGAAGAAGTGCCTGGGTAAGATGGGTGATGTGGCTAGCGAAGGCAGGACGGTGCTTTTTGTAAGCCACAATATGGGGGCGATCCGTCAACTATGTCAACGAGCAATACTTCTTAATGAAGGAAAAATTATTCAGGATGGATCATCCGAAAATACTATTGATAAATATTTTTCGAAAGCCAGGGAAATTTCAGGGAGACTCATCAAGACCCATATAACTAAATGTCATTCAGATGTAGAGATTAATGAAATTTCTGTTAATGGAAGTAATGTAGATGAAATCAATTTATCACAAGATAATAGGAAAATAAAGATTGAGGTTGAGGGTATTCTGAGGGAGGATGTCATGATCGATATAGAGTTCCGCCTTTCTGATAGATTTGATAATGTCTTAGCTTTGTTTGCGCCCGGATATTTTGAAAATGATCGAAAAATTACTAATAAGGGGAAAATCAAGATTCAAAGAACTGCGATTTTACCAAAAGGAATCCAAGCTGGGCAGTATTACCTTGATATTTTTTTAACAGATCCTAATTATCATGGATGGGTTGACATTCCCAAAGCAGTATTGATTCACCATCTTGGTGTAACCTCACCTACAGGGAAAGTAATTCATAAAAATTCGAGAAATGGTTGGATATACCTTGAAGAAGAGGTATGAGTTATTCCACAGTGAAAATTAGCGCGATTGTGATTTGTTTCAATGATGCTACCCATCTAGCGGATAGCTTAGAGAGTCTTTCTTTATGTGATGAAATTCTATTTTTTGATATGGGATCAACTGATGGTTCAGTAGAAATTGCAGAGAAATATAGTAATCAGATACAATCGATTGAACGGGTCGAAATCGTTGAAAAAGTTTGGGAAGGTTCTATTAAAACAGCAGAGAATGATTGGGTAATACTTCTTGATCCGGATGAAATTTTTCCTGCTGAGAGTATTAAAGAAATAAGGAAATTAATAAGTGAAAATCCAAAAGTCTCATTAATCTCCATTCCATGGAAGTATTACTTCTTGGGAAAACCATTAAATTCCACCCATTGGGGCAAGGATCATTTTAAAGCACGGGTTTTTAACCGCCAGCATGTGGAGATATCCGGCTTGATTTTTGACGGCATAAAGCTCAAACCTGGTTTTGAGACGTATAAATTACCTTACTCTTCCGGATACATCATCCGCCATTACTGGATCGACAGCATCCCGCAGTTGTTTGGCAAGCACTGGCGCTACATCAAGCACGACGGAGAAGACCGGTATCATAAGGGACAGCGTTTTACCCTGAAACGGCAAATTATCGACTCCTATAAGACTTTGCGCAAGGACCTGCTGGATTACAATGGCATCAAGGACGGCATTCGGGGGATCTTCCTTAGCTTCTTCCATGCCTGGTTTATCTGGATGTGTCATTTTTCTTTATGGAAATATCAGACATTCAAAGCCGGAAAATTAGAAGATGAATCATCCTCCGGATCTTAATGATCTCCCCAATGCGACACGGTTAGGTTGGCCTTGGTCAGATGCACCGGCACATAATTCAGGGGAACTGCCGGATGTGGATGAATGGCCCAGGATCAGTATCGTTACGCCCTCCTTCAACCAGGCACAGTACCTGGAGGAGACTATCCGCTCCGTCTTACTTCAAGGATACCCTAACCTCGAGTACATCATCATCGACGGGGGCAGCTCCGACGGCAGCGTCGAGGTCATTAAGAAGTATGAAAACTGGTTAACCTACTGGGAGAGTCAAGAGGATGCAGGGCAGAGCCAGGCCATCAATAAGGGTTTTGCAAAAAGTACGGGAGAGATCATGGCATGGATCAACAGCGATGATACTTATGCGCCTGGCGCTTTTTTCAATGTTGCTGAAACATTTCTGTCCCATGATACGCTTTGGGTCGCAGGCCTTACCCATAAGATTGATGCCAAAGGCCAAATCATCATTCGGGGGAAGAAATTCGAAGAATCTTTGGAAAACTGGTTCATTGGTGCCCCCTACCTTCAGCCCGGGATTTTCTGGCTCAGAGATTTATGGCAGAAAACTGGTGAACTGGACGAAAGTCTCCATTATTCTTTTGATTATGACCTCTTGATGCGGTTCATCCAGCATCAAACCTTTGCCAATTGGCTTGATCAGCATATTGCAAATTTCAGGATTCACCCGGAAAGCAAAACAGGGAAAGACCAGCTAAAGTTCATACCGGAACGTCGGGCAGTCTACCAGCGGTATCCTTACCCTGGGAAGGATTTGCGAAAAAAAATTTACATTTGGAAGATGCGGCGGGAACGCAAAGCAAGAATTTTTATGAGCTTACTGGGAGAACTTACACTTTCAGAGGTCCTATTTCGAATTATGATCACAAGCCCATGGTACTTCACCCGGATTAGGTTTCTGTATTGGATCCAAAAGAAATTGAAGAACAGGAAAGCCTGGAAAATTTCATGAAACCGGAAAGTGTATTTCGCGTTTCCGTTATTACGCCGGTGTACAACGCGGAAGCATTCATAACAAGGTCAGTAGAATCAGCCCTGCGGCAGCCAGAAACCGGTGAGGTTTTACTGGTGGAAGATCATTCGCCGGATAATTCCCTGGCGATTTGCCTGGACTTGGCTGAGAAATACAAGCGGGTTAAGGTCCTGCGTCATCCGGATGAGGGCAACCATGGAGCAGCCGCCAGCAGGAACCTGGGTATGAAAAATGCCAGTTTCGACTATATCGGTTTTGTTGATGCTGACAATTTTTTCCTGGAACATAGATTTTCAATGACCAGGGAGGTTTTCTTATCTTATTCTGATTGCGAAGGCGTGTATGAAGCAATCGGCATCCATGTTGAAAATGAAGCCGCCTTAGAGCGCTGGTTGAATTCCAACCGAAAACCCCCGGACCAGTTGATCACAGTAGACAAAATCATTGAACCGGAATATCTCGGAACAGATCTAATAAGGGGCACCTACGGCAGCCTTACTTTAGACGGTTTTGTTTTAAGAAAAGATGCATTGGAAAAAGTTGGCTATATGGCGGAACATCTTTGGCTGCACCAGGACACAGAATGGATCATCCGGTGTGCGATTGCAGCAAGGTTGTATCCCGGCAGTTTGGATAAAGCTGTTGCGATGGAAGGTGTTCATGAACACAATCGTTTTTCAGCATCCCGCTCACAAGCCAGAGAATACCGCAATCGTATGCTGTTTTTTCTAAGCCTTTATCACTGGACAAAGGACAATGCCACTCGCAAAATCCAAAAAGAGGTGCATCAGAAAATCATAAGGTATACCACAGCCCATAAATATTTCAGAAAGTTTCCAAGACGTTTTTTCCCTATCAGACTCATTCAGCTGACCAGGTTGTTTCGTTTGGTCAGGTATCCGGAGATTATTCTGGATTCATTGAGAAAATAAGTTTTTCCGTGTAGCTAAGGTTAATAAATTTACCAAATTAATAAGTAAGGATATTATGAGAATTCTCGTTGGGACACTGTTTAGCGGAGAATATGAGTATGAGGAATGCCGAGAGGCAATAAAGCAGCAGACTTATCATGATTATGATCACCTGCTGATAGAAAACCTTCCGGAGCTTGAAGCCCATAATAAGCTTTATCAAACTTTCATCGAGAAGAGGGATCATTATGAATTATTGATCAAGGTAGATGCCGATACCGTTTTGATCTCTGACCAGTTATTTGGAAAAATTGTTGAAAAGTTTCGCAATGAACCAACACTGGAAATCCTGAATATCGGTGTTCAGGATTTTTTTACAGACGAAATGATTGCAGCAGGCATCCAGGTTTACAGGAACACAGTCCGGTGGGATTTCAACAAAGATACACTTTTCCCAGATATACCTATCATGGAGAAGGATTCCTATCAATATGACAAAACGGATTTAGCACCGGCTGCAATCCACTGCAAGAACCCATCAATGGAGCAATCCTTTCACTACGGGGTGCATCGAGGCTTGAAATCAATCCAAAAAAAGTACAGCACGACTCACTGGGCAATGCTGCAAAAAGTTTGGGAAAATTTCTTAAGGACTGATGATAAAAGAATAGGCTTAGCTGTATTAGGCGCAGAATTGGTGTACGCCGGAAAATTCCACAGGGAGGATCAGAATTATACCAACCCCAAAATGGATATCGTGCTAAAGAAATATCTGTCGATGAATTCACGAGAAATTACGAGGGAAATCCAAAAATTACGTTTTCTGCATTGGGGATGGTTACCAGGTAATTGGCGCAGAAGTATGATTAGGTACTTGCGAGGTCGATTGGGCGGCCTTTGGGATCGTTGATTATTTCGTACAAATATTCCAGTTTATGCTCTCACTTTTGAATTCCAAGTAAACAAATGAAAATCCTCGTTATTAGCTCAAATTTCCCTCCTGATCACTTAGGTGGGTATGAGCTTCGAATCAAAGACATCGTTGATGGTCTCGCAGACAGGAAGCATGAGATCAGGGTCCTGACGACCAGAAAAGCGCATTTACAAAATGATTATAAAGAAGAAATGCCATATGCTACCTATCGCAAGCTGCATAACCGGTTCAATACAAAATTCTTTCCAAAGGAAGTTCTCTTTGACCTTATCGACACAAGATCCGTTGACTGTCATATCAGATCGTTCAATCCGAATGTGATTTACCTGGGCCATATTTATCTGCTTTCCAAAACAATATTGCCATATCTTGCTGAACGAAATATCCCAATCGTACTTGATGAAGGCGGGGCAAGCCTGAAAGGTGCATGGACTGAGCATGGCCGCTGGTATCGGTTTACGGGAGAATACGGAAATGAGGATCACTTTGTCCGCATCCTGAAACCATTTGTGATCAAAATCGTGGAATGGTTGAGCCAAGGTAGGATTTCAAGCAAATGGCATTGGCCGGAACATTTACGATTGATCATCAATAACCCTACAAATTTTGAGAAAATCAAACTGCTTGGGATCCCGATGAACAATGCCGCGATCCTCAATTCGGGGATCGATCTAGACACCTTTACCTTTCAGCCCAGGGAACTTCTCGGAAAACCATTGAAAATTTTATGTCCGGGACGATTGGAAGCCCTAAAGGGTTTACTGGATGCTATTGAACTGGTTAATAATCTTTGTCAAACCGGGATAGATGCAAGGTTAACTATTGTTGGACCCCACACTTCAGAAAGTTTTGATCAAAAGTTAAAATATCAAATACAAAAATTTGACATTGTAGAGAAGGTATCTTTTTTAGGGATGATCCCACGTTCAGAATTGGTTCGGCTTTACCATGATGCCGATATTTGCTTTTTCCCCACCTACCATAAGATGGGATTTTCGAGAACCCCCCTGGAAGCGATGGCTTGCGGATGTGTTGTGATTTCTTATGGGAATGAAGGGTCAGAAGAAATCATTGAACACGGGAATAACGGATACCTGGTTAGCCCTAACGATTATGATGAAATCATTCATATCATCAAGAATCTGCATTTTTCAGCTAAAGAGTATCGGGAGATTGTAGATACGGCGAGAGAAATGATTGAACAGGAATTTGGAATAGAATCCTATATTGATAAGGTGGAAGCGATTTTAAGACAATATGTTTGAATTGGATTCTGTAGAGGTGATATTTGGCGGAATAATTAACGTTTATTTCCTTTTAATTTACCCACGAGACTATTTAAGCGTAAATGCATATCCACCAACTTTCCTTTTGAAATCCCCAGGAAAACAGCCATTGCCTTAAGGATATCTTTAAACTGCCTGAATTTTCTCAAGAAAAAACCGGGTTCAGGCATATTGTCCCACCGCCTGCCAATGCTGCTTTTGAAATCTGCTAAGACAACTACGGGCGGAAAAACGCCGTAAGACTTGATACCTGAAATGCTTACGAAATTATCGATGGGCATGTAAACAGGAAAAACAAAATCGAGCAAGAATTTTGCGCCTTCCCGGGTGAGTAAATAAGCAAAAGCCGAATAAGGCCGCTCAGTATGGTTTGAAGCGCGATAAATATCGGTAATGAAATCGCCAAAAGGGATTTGCTTTGCCCGGGTAGAGAAATTGATATGTTGGTAGTCTGCTGGCAGTTTGTTTCGATGAGCCAGAACATCAAGAAGAGCCTTCCCAATTCGGGCATCATCTTCAAGGATCAGAACTTCACTGAGATTATCATCAATGATTCTTTGCCACATTCTAATATGTGATAACGCGCATCCTAATTCACCTGGGGTCAACTCTCTACCAAAGTCCCTCAGTGCTATCTTTTTTGAATAAAACTTAAGATCATCATCAGCTAGGGTTTTCCCATCAAAGGCGTTGATGATCTGGTAGTTATCCACCCCTAATTGATGAAATTGTTGTTCCATGAATTTTCTTTTTTCAATATCTCTTTCCAGGTTTAATACCCAGATCGGGACGGATTGGTTTGTCTTCATTTATGCCCCAGTCGAAAAAATAACAAATCACATAGTTCAGGATGTCTAAGCAAAATTAATGAAAATAGCGTATCTCATTTTAGCACATAATAATCCTAATCATTTTTCTCGATTAATAAATGCCCTTTCATCACCTGCCAGTGTATGTTTTGTTCACATTGATAAAAAATCTAATATAAAAGATTTTTCAGATGTTGAAAGTGATACCGTTATATTTTTGGAGAAGCGGGTTAAAGTTTTTCGAGGTCATTTTTCTCATGTTGAAGCAGAATTGATGATGATTGAAAAGGCACTCAACCATCCAGATCGATTTGACCGATTTATTTTATTGAGCGGTACGGATTATCCGCTTCACTCAGTTAGTTATATCGAACAATTCTTTAAGAAAAATACAGATTATGAATTTATGAATATAACAAAAATGCCTAATATTTTGGTTGGCAAACCATTATCGCGTCTCTATGGGTATAATCCCACGCCAACGAAACCAAGATATTACCTTGAAATCTTGGTGAGAGCATTGTTAAAACGATTACGCCTCATTCCTAAGATACGAGATTACCAAAAGTATCTTGGAGACCTGATCCCTTATGCAGGTTGTGAGTGGTGGGCGCTGACTCAAGATGCTTGTGAATACATCATAAATTTCGTCTCAGATAAACAAAAATTGCTAAATTTCTACAAGCATACCCGTGTACCTCAAGAAATGTTCTTTCAAACAGTGTTAGGAAATTCTCCATTTATTAATCTTTTTAAACGAAATCTTACTTACACAGACTGGAGTGCTGGAGGTGGACACCCTGCTACCATTAATCAAGGGCATTTAACAATATTTGAAGCGAAACAGATCCGCCTGGATGATGCGTTTGGCGCAGGAGTAATGTTATTTGCGCGGAAGTTTTCTGATGATACCTTAGATATTATTGATAATTTGGACAAAATTATAAAGCAACGCGATGGTTAAATAATTTTGCTATGCCACCTTCCTCTCTGATTTCTATTGTTCTTCCGACTTATAATCGGGCAAAGGTATTATATCAAGCTATAAACTCGGTTCTTTCCCAAACTTTCAAAGATTGGGAACTGATCATTTGGGATGATGGCTCAACTGATAACACGAAAGAAGTTGTGCTTTCCTATCAAAACATTCGGATCAAATATTATTATGAACCTAACATTGGAAAACCTTATGCCTTAAACCAGGCGATTGCTCATGCCAAGGGTGAGTTTATTGCATTTTTGGATGATGATGATCAGTGGCTGCCGAATAAACTTGAACAGCAAATCAATAAATTTGTTGATTATCCGGAAATCGACCTGATCTTGACGAATTTTAAAAATTTGGAAATCCAATCACATAGAGAGGGTTTTGGGTTTACCCAAAATGCCAGCGGGATCAAAACTTTAGAAACCAAAGAACTGGATAAGACATGTTTTATCATTATAGATGGTTGGTTAAAGGGTATTTCAAGAGCAAACTTCATTGCTTTTGATTCTGTGATTATGAAGAAAAATGTAATTGACCAGATGGGTGTATTTAACGAGAACCTTAAAGCCAGTGAGGATTTTGAATACTGGTGGCGTTTCGGTCTGGCGGGTTTTCAGGCGGCTTATTTGGATCAAGTGCTGCTTAACCGCGTTAAATCCCCCGGGAGCTTGAGCGGTATGAGTGTCAGGACTTTAGAAAATCAACTTAAAATGCTGGATACCTGCAGAATGTTTTCAATCAAATACAACCAGCCTGAAACGATTGCTTATTTACGACCCATGTACAGGAATGCCTGGCAGAATTTGATCAGTGCCCGTGCCCAAGCCGGTGACCGTCAGGGGATGATTGCAGCTTTTTGGAAATCTATACATTTTGGCTTCCGTCCGGGGGCGCTGCGGTTATTGCTCAGAGGGCTGATTACTGTTTCCAAAGGAACTGGCGGGAAAAGCCGATGAGTACCAGGGTACTGCATATTTTTTCTCCTAATTTCAAGCAGCGCTTTGGCGGTCCGATTTACAACTGGGGGTTTTATTTTTCAAAATGGACAGACGCCCGGGTTCAACATTTGGTGCTGGACACCGAAACCGGTCAAATATTAGAAGCTAAAGCAGCGTTTAATTTTGAACTTGGGGAAAATCAGCAAACGACTAACCGCTGGGGGCGGCTGAGCTGGATCTTCAGGTTATATCGTTACATTCAAAGATTTCGGAATGATTACGATATGATCCATTTCCACCTGATTTGGTGGGGCAGCTTGATCATGGTGCTCTGGGCGAAACGGCATCATATCCCCACGATCTATGAGAGCGTGCTGTTGGGGTCGGATACGCCGTCCGGGATGCGTGAAGAAAGCTTCGGGAGGTTAAAGATCTGGTTCTTAAGGCGTTTTACCAGGATATTAACAATTTCCGATGGGATCGCAGAGGATTACCTGGCGAATGGCTTTTCCCCTGTTCAGATTTGGACGCAGATGAACTGCATTGACCTTGATCTGTTTCACCCGCTGGCGGGGGATGATGAAAAGGTAAGCATGCGCATAAAATTCAACCTCCCGGAAGATGCTTTGGTCTGTTTATTTGCAGGCAGCCTGATCAAACGGAAGGGTTTGGATCTGTTAATACCAGCTTTTATTGATGTTGCTGAAAGACACCCGGATATTTTTCTTTGGTTGGTGGGGCCTCAGAACCAGTTGGAAAATCCCACACTTGATGAATCCTTTATCGATCAATTAAAGCAGCAGATTAAGGCTCATCAGCTTGAAGATCACGTCAGGTTTGAGGGATTGATCCGGGATCGGGTGGATATGGCCGCAGCATTTCAAGCCGCAGATATCTTCGTTTTCCCCTCCCGAAAGGAAGGCCTGCCGAATGTTGTACTGGAAGCCATGGCCTGTGGGCTGCCTGTGATTGTATCTGATCTGCCCGGGTTAAAGAACGTGATTGAGAATGGCAATAATGGCATCGTAGTCGCTTTGGAAGAGATTAACACCTTGAACAAAGCAATAGAATCTATCATCAGCAATGATGAGAATCGCGTTCGGTTGGGGGTTCAGGCCAGGCAATATATTCTAAACAATCACAATTTTCAAGGATGGCAAGCATCCATGACTGAACATTACAGAACGATTTCACATCCCCTGGAGAATGGCAGGACGGATGGATAATTTCCCGCTGATCATCCTGGGTGGCATGATTGGGCTGGTTGCCGCGGTGATCATCATCAAACAGCCGTATGTGGGTGTGGTCATCACCGTCATCAGTGCGCCGGTCATCGATTTGATCCCGCCCATCCCTTATTTTCCCTCAGCACTTCCCCTGGTCGGTGCCGTCACGTTGGTCGGCTATTTATTGAAGATCCGCGGTGCTGGTGGGAAGCTAAAGATCAAATTTGATAGTGAGCATTTATTGGGGCTGCTGTTTATCATCTGGGTATTCGTCTCCAATCCACAGGCCGCCTGGTCTGGCACAGACCGGAACTGGATCTTTACTTTCGTGCAGCTTCTGGTGTTAATGGTCATGGCTGGCGGCCTGATCGAGGCGCCGAAGCAGCACCAGGTGATGATGAGCTTGTTTGCTGCTGTATCCGTGATCTCCGCTTTTACGGCGATCTCGCAGGGCTATATCGGGGAAGACATTGCGGCATCGGCAAGGGTGAGCGGCTTTGCGGCGGGGGCGAATGACGCTGCCCGGTATTTTGTGGTGGCGATGGTTTTCCTGACGTACCTGCGCTCAAAAACCCAGGACGCTTTGCTGCGATTATTACTGCTGGCTTCGATTGTCGTAACCTATATTGGTGTATTTTTTACCGTCTCACGGACAGGCATCATTTTATTGTTCATCGCCCAGCTGCTGATCCTTATTTTCCAAAGGCAGGGCAAACAGCGTATTCAGATGCTGGTGATCTTTGGGATTGCCTTTACGGTGATGCTTATCCTGTCGGATGCCATTCTTGAGATCATCTCGAGCATCCTCCCATCGATCACCCATGGGACGGATACAATCGGGCTGCGCTACCAATTATGGCGTGCGGGCTGGAAAATGTGGCTCGATCATCCCGTCTCAGGGGTGGGGATTGGGATGTTTTTCCATAACTCGTATCAATACATGTCACAAATACCTGGTGTTTCTCCCCGAGCTTTGGTCGCCCACAATATGTATGTGCAGATCCTGGCGGAGACCGGCATCGTTGGGTTCATCCTGTTTATGTCAATCCTGGTCCGATCGATGCGCAATTTCTGGGTGACAGCCCATTTGCCGGATCCTGAGCAAACCAAACTGCGGGATGTTTGGCTGATCGTGTTTTTGGTGATGCTGATTGGCGGGATCACCAAAACGGACCATATCGACAAATTGCTGTGGATGGTGATGGGGCTCAGTGTGCGTTTTGCCCAGCTCATGCAAGCACCACGGGATGAAAAAGTGCCGGATGCGGGGATTCCCGTTACCGGGAGCGAAGGTTAATTTGATCATCATGACCTGTTCATTAAGATGATGGCTTCACGCATAAATATTGCGATCATCGCCGGGCAGCTGGTGGTGGGCGGTGCGGAGCGCCAGCTTTATCTATGGCTCTCAAACCTGGATCGCGAACGCTTCAACCCGGTCGTGATCACGCTGCATCCCGGGCATGATGATTACTGGGAAAAACCGGTTGAAGCATTGGATATCTCCCTGATAAGGATTGATCAGAAGAAAAACCGGCTTGCCCGGCTGCTGGAAATCATCCGCCATTTACGCGTGCACCAGCCGGGTTTGATCCACGGCTGGCATACCTTTTCGAGCGTTTACGCGGGTCTGGCGGGTAAAATACTGCGGTCAACAAGCCTGGGCGGGATTCGATCCAGCTATTCGGCGATCAAGGGGGCCTGGGCGACCCGTTTGATGCGCCTGACCTGTGATGCCGTGCTTGCAAATTCCGAGGTGACGGCTGAGGCGTACCGGGGTGGTCAAAAGATCAAGAAACAGCCTGTTTTCACCGTTCAGAATGCGATGGAACCTGAATTTGAGGAGCGGGAAGCCGTTCGTAAGCAGCTATCCTCTGCCTATGGACTGCCTGAAGATGCGCTTTGGGTGGCATCGATCGGCAGGGTGGACCCCCTCAAGCGGTTTGATGTCATGGTACTCCTGGCTTCGATGCTGGCTGATGGGTCTCAGGATGTTCGTTTTCTCCTGATTGGCGATGGCCCTGAAAAACCAGCGCTTGAAAAACTGGCTGAAGAATTGGGTGTGACGGACAAATTCACATTCACCGGTGAGGTGCCCTCTGCAAACCGCTGGATGAAAGGCTTTGATATTTTTTGCTTCCCCTCCGTGGATGAAGGGCTGCCCAATGCTGTGATGGAGGCGGCTGCAGCAGGGCAGCCCATCCTCGGCTGGCGGTTACCCTATATGGCAGAATTATTTCCCAATAATGAGATGGTTTCGCTGGTGGAGCCTTTTGATATGAACAAAATGGCGGATGCATTGAAGGCGCTGTTACAAGATCCGGAACTTCGAGCGCAAATGGGTTTTGCCGCGCAAAGCCATGTGAATGAAAACTTCAGCCTTGAACGGTATATTTATGGGATGGGTTCAGTCTATGAAAGCCTGCTCAAACCCGGATTGCAGGCGCGCAAATAGATGATCCTGCTCTATCACCTGATCTTCCCGGATTCCACCCCCAAGGATGCCAGGAACGCTGGAAAAATCATCCGCCTGTCTGTGTTTAAGAGACACATCCGCTGGCTGAGATCGCACTATGAGGTCGTTTCAATGGAGGATTATCTAAAGGATCCGGATGCCAAACGGCGGATAGTGTTGACATTTGATGACGGCTACCGGGAGACCTTTGCCCTTATCTCGTCTTTCTTAATTAAAAACCAGGTTCCGGCTACATTTTTTGTGACCACCTCGCATTTGGAAGATGGTCAGCTTTTATGGTTCGTGTATTTCAACGCCCTGTGTTTTGAGAATGCTTACCAGGAAATTGTGATCAATGAACAGGGCTATCAATTAACTACTAAAAAGGAGCGATACAAGGCATGGCGGATGTTGATCCGGCTGGCACGGGATAGCGGTGATGCGGTTGGCTTTTCGGCGGAATTTACCAGGAATTACCCATTGCCCGAGTTGATCACCGGGAAATACCTGGGATTGACCGGGGAGCAGATCGCCCAATTTGGGGGTGAGACGATGCTCCGTTTAGGCGGTCATACCCACCGGCATCCATTTTTGGACCAGATCTCTTTCCGGGTGCAGATGGATGAGATGGTGAAGAATAGGACTCTCCTGGAGGAGCTTTCCGGTAAGCCAGTCCGGTATTTTGCATACCCGGGCGGGGTTTATAATGAAGAAGCGCTAACCGCAGTGCGGCAGGTCGGATTTGAGGCGGCTTGTGCCGTCAAACCTCACCATTTGGGGGCAGATTTCCGCTTTGAAATACCCAGGGTCGATATCTACTCACCATCCCTGTTGAAATTGAAGCTTAAAGTCATTGGCGTGGGGAATGCCATCCAGCGTTTGAGGAAGCAGAATGCCTGAACAAAGTAAACCAGGGTTGCTAATGGTCAGCAATTATTTGGCATCGCCTCGCCACAATAAAAACATCTGGCATTCTTTATCCGAGCGGTTACGGCAGGTGGGTTACGAGGTTCTGACGACATCTTCCAGGGAGAACCAGCTGCTGCGGCTGTTGGATATGCTGTGGACTGCATGGGCCAGGCGAAACGATTATGATTTAGCCCAGATTGACGTTTTCAGCGGGAAAGCTTTTATCTTTGCTGAAGCCTGCGCAGGCTTGCTAAAGTGTTTGCGGAAGCCTATCCTGCTGACGCTTCATGGCGGGGGGCTGCCCCAATTTTCAAGGAGCCACCCAAGGCGGGTCAGACGTTTATTAAGATCTGCCAGTCTGGTGGTGACACCGTCTCCCTTTTTGATGAATGGCTTTGCGCAATTTCGCTCGGATATTCGGATGATCCCTAACCCGATTAACCTGGATGCCACGAAGTTTCGTCAGCGCGATCACCTGAAGCCAAAATTGATCTGGGTACGGGCATTTCATAAAGTATACAATCCTACGCTGGCGGTGAAGGTTACTGCCGGCTTGCGGGATCGCTACCCTGAGGTCCACCTGACGATGATAGGCCCGGATAAAGGGGATGGTAGCCTGGCGGAAGTTATGGAAACCGCTCATCGATTGGGGGTTACGGACCATCTCACGATCATCCAGGGTGTACCCCATGATGCAATTTTCAGCTATCTGGATCAGGCCGATATCTTTATCAACACCACCAATTATGATACGTCGCCGCGCAGCATGGTTGAAGCAATGGCGAATGGTCTTTGCGTTGTTTCAACCGATGTAGGTGGGATTCCTTATCTCGCCGCAAACCAGGTTGAAGCCTTACTGGTTCCGCCAGGGGATGAACCGAAGATGATTGAAGCAGTTGAATTATTGCTCAGCGACCCTCACCTGGCAGGGCAGCTTTCATACCAGGCGCGTAAGAAAGCTGAGCAATATGACTGGCCGGAGATCCTTGATAATTGGGAGCAATTGTTCTTAGCGTTGGGGGAGTCCTCCCGTGGCTAAATTTGAGCGGATTTACCGCTGGCTGCCGGTTTGGACCCAAAATTTGCTGGTTTCCATCTATGGTCGCTACTGGCATTGGGCTCGCTTTGGCGGAAACTACCAGCAGCATGAAGACAGCTACCGCCAGCGGGAAGGCTTTTCAGATGATGAGTGGGAAGCCTGGCAGAAAAAGCGCTTAAAAGATTTAGTAGGTATTTGTGTAAGGCATGTCCCCTATTATAAGAAAGCTTGGTCTCAAGAAACCTGGCAGGCCGCGCTAAAAGGTGAGCTATCTGCCCTGCCTTTATTAGAAAAAACAGCACTGCGGCAGGATTCAGGGCAATTTCTGCGGCAAGATCAGAAGCCCTTGATCAAATTTCCTTTTCATACGAGCGGTTCCACAGGAACACCGATCTCTGTGGTGTATACGCTTTCCGAGCTGCGAAACTCCCTGGCACTGCGTGAGGTGCGATCAGCGAATTGGGCAGGGGTATCGTTTGATGAACCAAGAGCAACCTTCTCAGGCAGGATCATTGAACATGACCCTGATGAAGAAACCCATATCTACCGGTATAACCGGCCTGAAAAGCAGATTTATTTTTCTGCCTTCCACCTTAAGCCGGAAACTGCGCCCCGTTATGTTGAGGCATTATGGCAGCATGGCACGAAGTGGTTGACAGGCTATGCCGTTTCATACTACTTGCTGGCTAAATTCATCCTGGCGCAGGGTCTGCAGGTTCCTGCCTTGAAAGCAGTGATCACGACCAGCGAGAAGGTGACACCCCAAATGCGAGAAACGATGCAGCAGGCTTATGGCTGCCGTGTTTTTGAGGAGTACAGCACGGTAGAAAACGCCTTGTTCGCGAGCGAGTGTGAAGCGGGGCGCCTGCATGTGAGCCCGGATGTCGGGATCGTGGAAATCTTACATCCGGATGGGTCGCCTTGCCTACCCGGTGAGGGTGGGGAGGTTGTGACGACTTGCCTGGCACGATCCTACCAGCCCCTGGTTCGATTTCGGCTGGGTGACCTGGCAGCCTGGGACCCGGAGCCCTGTCCTTGCGGACGGAACATGCCTGTGATCAAAGAAGTGGTCGGCAGGATTGAAGACGTGGTTACTGGCCCGGATGGCAGGCAGTTGGTGCGATTTCATGGCATTTTTGTGGACCAGCCCAATGTTGTGAAAGGTCAGATTATCCAGGAAACACTGGATACTTTTTCCGTTCGGGTTGTCCCCTCACCGAATTTTGGCGAGACGGATGTTGAAAATATTATCCAACGGATGAAGCAGCGCCTTGGGGACAATGTCCAGGTGGTGGTTGAGACGGTCAGTGAGATACCGCTGACAAAAGCTGGCAAATTCCGGGCAGTCATTTCGAAGGTGCGCTAGCTGATGAATCTTCCATTCGTGTCAATCCTGATCCCCATACGAAATGAAGCTGCCTATATTGAGCGCTGCCTGGACGCTGTTATATCCCAGGACTACCCCCTGACCCAGCTGGAAGTCCTGATCGCTGACGGCATGTCGGATGACGGCACCCGAGAGCTGATTGCCCAATATGCGGAAGAGTATTCCTGTGTCAAACTTTTCGACAACCCCGGGAAGATCGTTGCTAAAGGATTGAACCTCCTGACGCCTTTGGCAAAAGGTGAGATCCTGATCCGGGTGGATGGGCACTGCGTGATTGCATCTGACTACGTCCGTCAGTGTGTGGCGCATATTACAGACGCAGGCGTGGATGGTGTGGGCGGACCCATGCGGTCTATTGGTGAGGACGACCTATCAGTGGCGATCGCCCTTGCGATGAGTTCGAAGTTTGGGGTGGGTGGCTCGTCATTTCGAACAGAATCCGGAAAGACAAAACTGGTCGATACAGTGCCATTTCCGGCGTATACCCATACGATCATTGAAAAAGTTGGAATGTATGACGAAGAATTAGTGCGGGATCAGGATGATGAATATAATTACCGGATCCGCAAAGAAGGGGGAAAGGTCCTTTTGGCTGAGGATGTACACTCGACTTATTACAGCCGGGGGTCATTAAGGAAATTGTGGCAGCAATTTTTTCAATATGGGTTTTGGAAGGTCAGGGTACTTCAGAAACATCCCAAGCAGATGCGCACAAGGCAGTTTACCCCTCCTGTTTTTGTTTTTGCGCTTGCGGCTTCACTTCTGGTGACTCTCCTGCACCCTTTGGGGTGGGTCGTAGCGGCACCGGTATATGGCGGGTATCTACTGCTAAATAGTTTGGCATCTTTTGCAATCGGGATTAAGAATCGATGTCGGAAATGCTGGTTGCTTCCTATTATCTTTGCCATTATCCATATTGGATATGGGTTGGGTTTTTTGGTGGGATTGGTTAAGTTTTGGAATCGATGGCGTTTTAGAGTGAGGGATTGAGGTGAGTTTTGCCAAATGCTGATGATATAGACCGGTTGCGAAAAGTATATCAAGAACGGAGCAATCAACCGAAACAAACTGAGCGCTATTCTTATTTAAATAAACCACATCTGTTTACGATTCAACAGCGAGAACGACATTTATTACAGGCTTTATCAAAGAATCGTGTTCCAAAATTGACGGATTTAAAAATACTTGATATCGGTTGTGGAAGTGGGGGCATTTTGTTGGATTTGGTGAAATATGGTGCTGAATCTCACAAACTTGCCGGTGTGGACTTGCTGTATGATCGACTACAAGCTGCGAGATTACGCCTCAGCTCATCAAGGCTTATAAACTCAGATGCCCAAAGATTGCCGTTTCAGTCTGGATACTTCAACCTGGTAACCCAATTTACGGCTTTTTCTTCAATTCTGGATGTGTCCATGAAAAAAGCGATGGCGTTTGAAATGTTAAGAGTACTTGATGAGGATGGCGTAATCATTTGGTATGATTTTTGGTGGAATCCGTCGAACAGGCAAACAGCAGGCATTAACCGGTCAGAAATTAAGACGCTATTTCCAGGGTGTGATATCTATTGCAGGAAAATAACCCTTGCACCGCCAATTGCACGCAAAATTGTTCCAATTTCGTGGCTTTTTGGCATGCTCCTGGAATCCTTAGGCATATTTAATTCCCATTATTTGGCTTTGATCAGGAAGAAATGAGTTTCTTGCTTTGATGTTCAATTAGAATAATCAGTACTAAGTTTTAAGTTATAATATTTTTATAGTTTATTTTAATCTTTGCCTCCTATTATTATAATTTCCTGCAGGGGCGTAATCAGATGACAGAAATTGGTATAGAAAAAAGAATAAAAGCAGATCGAAAGCGAATTAGAAAAATTAAGTCAAATGTACGGCTTGGGATCCACAGCATGATCAAAAGAACGATGGACCTTGTTCTTTCATTTTTAGGGTTGATCCTCACCGCGCCATTGTTCGGATTGATCGCAATCGGGATCAAACTGGATTCCAAGGGACCGGTTTATTTTCACGGGGAACGTGTCGGGAAAGATGGCAAGCTGTTCAAAATGCTGAAGTTCCGCACGATGTATGAGACACCTGAATCGTATGATGGCCCGTCCATCACAGGTGAGGGGGATGACAGGATCACGCCGTTTGGCGGCTGGCTGAGGGACACAAAACTGAACGAGCTGCCCCAGCTGTTGAATGTCTTTATCGGGGAGATGAGCCTGGTTGGTCCGCGGCCTGAGGTCCTGGAGGTGGTTAAAAAATGGCCGGAGGACGTGCGCGATGAAGTGCTGTCGCTTCGTCCGGGAATCACCAGCCCTGCTTCGGTGGTTTATCGCAATGAAGAAAAGATGCTTGAAACCACGAACATCCTGGATAAATATATGAAGCAGATACTGCCGGATAAACTGCGGTTGGACCAGCTTTATGTCCGGAACTTTTCGATCTTATCGGATTTTGATGTTATTTTCATGACAATCATCGCACTGCTGCCTGCCTTGCGCAGTGCAAAGTTTAAAGAGCGATCCTTTTATGCGGGCATATTCTACCGGTTTTACCATGGGATCTTCTCCTGGTTTGTTGTGGACATATTAGTGACAACGTTTATGGTGGGCCTGTCGGGTATCGTCTGGCGGATCAGCACGGTGATCAACCTGGGTGCTGTTGTTTACCTGGGGATTGCCCTGGGAATGGCTTTATTGATCAGCTTGATCAATATTTTGTTAGGATTGAACACGATCAAGTGGACGACTGCCAGCCCAACCTATGTCCTGGATATCGGCTTTTCAATTGGATTAACCTGTGCTGTGCTGTGGGGGCTCAACCGCTTTGTTGTCACCGAACCCTGGGTTCCTTTCAGCATGTTTTGGCTGATCGGGGTGATGACATTCATCGGGCTGGTTGCTGTGCGGTACCGGGAGCGGCTTTTTACCGGTATTGCCAACCGCTGGCTGCTGCTTCGAAAGACTTCTGTGCTGATCGGTGAACGGGTATTGGTTGTCGGGGTGGGGGAACTTGGCGAGATGGCGGTGTGGCTGCTGGGTCGAAGCTCATTCCGGGATGTGTTTGGTATTGTTGGCATTGTAGATGACGACCCAAAAAAGCAAGGGCTATGCATCAATGGATACCGGGTTTTGGATGAGACGAGGAAAATACCTGACCTTGTAGAGAAATATGATGTGGGCTTGATCGTTTTTGCGATCTCGAATATTCAGCCTGTTAAACAGCGGCAATTATTAGAGGTATGCAAAAGTACTTCCGCTAAGGTCATCGAAATCCCGGATCTGGTGAAAGTGTTTAACACATCGCTGCGCCATCAGACAGCGATTGAGGAATAATGACGAATTATTTTGAGAAGAAAAGAATCCTTGTTACCGGCGCCGGTGGTTTTATTGGAAGCGAACTGGTGCGGCAATTATTAGATCTTGGGGCATCTGTGCGCCCATTTTTACGTTACACATCCAATGCTGAAATGGGACTGCTTAAGTTTCTACCCCGAGAGTCTCAGGAGCAGTTGGAACTCGTCTTTGGTGATTTGCGGGATCCTGATGCTGTGGATCATGCTGCCCAGGATGTTGATCTCATTTTCCATCTGGGTGCGCTGATCTCGATCCCGTATTCGTATATCCATCCGGTTGAAGTTGTACAGAGCAATGTGATTGGAACGCTGAATGTCCTGCAGGCATGCAGAGAACACGGCTGCCAGCTGGTGCACACATCGACAAGCGAGGTGTACGGGACAGCGCAGTATGTCCCGATTGATGAGAGGCATCCGCTGCAGGGGCAGTCGCCGTATTCAGCTAGCAAAATTGGGGCGGATAAGCTGGTGGAAAGCTACTGGCGTGCATTTGATGTGCAGGCGGTGACGGTACGGCCTTTCAATACCTACGGTCCAGGGCAGTCCGCGCGGGCGGTGATCCCGACGATCATCACCCAGGCACTGATGCAGGATGAGATCCACCTGGGTAACCTTGATGCTAAACGGGACTTTACATTCGTGAGCGATACAGTCGATGGTTTCCTTAGGGCTGCGGCGTCCACGGGAGTGACGGGAGAAACGATCAACCTGGGGTACGGTGAAGAGATCACGATTGAGGAGCTTGCGGACCTGGTGATTGAGCTGGTTGGAAGACCGGTGAAAATAGTGGTCGATGAAGCGCGATTGCGCCCTGAAAAATCTGAGGTGATGCGGCTGCAGTCTGACAACAGCAAAGCGCAGGAGCTGTTGGGCTGGGAACCCAGGATTGATTTCCGGGAGGGCCTTGCGCGAACAATTGATTGGATCAGCGAGCATTTGGATTTGTATAGAATTGGAGAGTACGAGAGGTGAAAGCAGTTATTCTTGCCGGCGGACGTGGAACACGTTTGGCACCCTACACTTATGTTTTACCAAAACCGATGATGCCGATCGGGGAATATACCATCCTTGAAATCCTGCTGCGTCAATTAAAACGGGGAGGGGTCAACCATATCGTGTTGACTGTCGGTCACCTGGCCGGGTTGATGCAGGCATTTTTCCAGGATGGTGCCCAGTTTGATCTGGATATCACCTATTCCTTTGAACCGAAACCCCTGGGAACGGCGGGTCCGCTGGTACTGGTACCGGACCTGGATCGCACTTTCCTGGTCAGCAATGGCGATGTGTTGACCCTGCTGGACATCAATGATTTCTTTAAATTCCACCATGAGCAGGGTGGTATTTGCACGATCGCCATGCATGAACGACAGCACAAAGTCAACCTGGGTGTGATCGATCTGGACCCAAGCAATTACCAGGTCACAGATTATCACGAAAAACCTGTGTTGGATTATAAGGTCAGCATGGGGATGTATATTTTTGAACCCCGAGTTCTGGATTATATCAAAAGTGGTGAATACCTGGATTTTCCCGATCTCGTTTGCAAATTACTGGCAGCAGGAGAAAAGGTGGTTGGTTATCCGTATAGTGAATACTGGATGGACCTGGGAAACCATGAAGATTATACCCAGGCAAATAAGGACTTTGACAGTATGCGTTCACAATTCTTACCGGAGATCTAACCTGTGGAATGGCGTGTTCCTTTATCGGATGTGAATTTTACCTCTGACGAGGAAGAGGCTGTACGCGAGGTTGTGCATTCCGGTTGGCTTTCGATGGGCGCAGTCACACAGGCGTTTGAAGCCGATTTTCGAGCATTCACCGGTGCAAAGCACGCATTCGCGGTCACCAATGCGACAGCCGCCTTGCATTTGGCTTGTTTGGCGATGGGGATTGGTCCGGGTGATGAGGTGATCCTGCCCTCACTGACATTTGTGGCGACTGCGAACGCCGTCCGCTATACCGGGGCAGATCCAATTTTCGCTGATATTGCAAGTTTGGATGATCTGAATATTTCACCAAATTCAATTCAATCATTGATCACCAATAAAACAAAAGCGATCATGGTGATGCATTACGGCGGTTTTGCGTGCTATATGCCATTGATCAATCAAATCGCAGAAACTCATGGGCTAAGCGTTATCGAAGATGCTGCCCATGGGGTGGGGGCGTCACTGGATGGACGGGCATTGGGTACATGGGGCGGTGTCGGGTGCTACAGCTTCTTTGCCAACAAGAATATGACAACGGGCGAGGGAGGGATGCTTCTCACGGACGATGATACAGTCGCTGAGAAAATCCAAATTCTCCGTTCGCACGGTATGACCACCCTGACGTGGGACCGTCATAAGGGGCATGCTTACACCTATGATGTGGTTGATCTCGGCTATAACTATCGAATTGATGAAATCCGTTCAGCTTTGGGTCGGGTGCAGCTTAATAAAGTCAGGGATGCAAATCAGCGGCGAGAAGCGCTTGTATCGCTTTATCGTCAGCGCATTTCTCACCAGGTCCCGCAAATCAGTGTGCCCTTCAAGGAACATCCTGGTGAAAGCAGCCACTATATCTTTCCCGTATTGCTTCCAAAAGGCACAGATAAACTGGCCTTTATGGCAGGCATGCGCGAGGGCGGCATTCAAACGAGCTGGCATTACCCACCTGTGCATCATTTCAGGATTTATGAAGATGATTGGCGCGCAAGGAATAACCAGCTTCCGTTAACAGAGGAAACTGCGCAGAGAGAAATAACTTTGCCACTCTATCCGGCGATGTCAGAGGAACAAGTCCATTGGGTTGTTGATGCAATGGATAAACTTCTAAACTGAATTACTGTTGATATTTTCCTTGATGCCATAGAACATGGATTCTTGGAGGATATTGAGTTAACTTTTCTGACCTATGTGCTAACCTGGATCTGAAGGTAAGGATAACTTTGAATTGCAGTGAATTTTCACAAGCAGGACAGCCAACCAGGAGTTATCAAAATAAAATTAGGGGTTTGTGAAGGTTGGGTGGTATTTTTTTCTGTTTCTTGTATGGTGCTTGCTTTATAAGAAACTTAAAAATCCAATTAATGTACGATTTTGTTTGAATTTAAATTTGACATTAGAAAAAAAACAGCTAAAATAGAATTAAGTAAAATTTCTTACCCAAATATTAAATTTAATTAACTTGCGGAGTCAGTAGAATTTTACGGGAATTTCGGTCGTTTTCCATTGGGCAAAAGGAGGAAGTGATGTTTGAAAAGATTGGTAAGAAATGGGCCATGTTTTTTGGTCTGCTTATTAGTATTTTATTATTAAGTCTGGTATTCGGTTTAGTAGGGAAGGTGAAGGACGTTCAAGCCGTTGCCGGATCATACTCCATTGTATTTAGAGCTGGTGACACGGATGACTATATCCCCGATATTCCTTATCCGGGTACGGGAGGTATAACCAATACCGTTCCGCCAGTTTTGGTTGGACGTGCAAATGGGAATGCCGTTGGCATGGACAATGATGCCGACTACCAGGGTGACCCATCCCTACAACCTTCCGATATGGCGAGGTGCCAGATCGTGCCATATTTCTTCTATATCACGGTGAATGGCGTCACCACCCCGGAGAATGGTTCGATCGTTATGCGAGCTTCCTGGGGGACCGAGACAACCAGCGGTTCTGAATTTGGCTTCAATAAAGACGTCATGATCTATTCTGCGTTTGTTGATTACACGGACCCTGCAACAATTGAAGTAACGGGCACCGATGCGACGGCCACATTATTGGATGAATATTGGGTCGACAGTGGTGGAGATCCAAGTCCCGCTCCAGGTGATGATGTAGCATTTGAAGCAATCTTCCAGGTTGACGGACTCGATAATGGCGATGAGGTTGTGTTGGAAGTCTGGACGGTTTTGGATTGTGCACCAACTGACGGCAATCCTAAAGTGACAGGTAACATCCAGGTTGCTTTAGAGGAAGCATATACGAATCCTGCGCCTCCAGGCGTTCCGGATACGATCAGCACCGGCAATCAAACCAACCCCATCACAAGCGCGGGCGATTTTCAACCAGCACCGGTTAACTTGAACGTGTACAAGTATGATAACGATGTACGCATGCCGCTGTATAAATATGTGGATGGTTTGTATACGCCAACGTGGATGAACACCATTGTTGTAACAGCAGCGACTGAAGGTGACAGTTTAATCGATTACGTTGCCAATGAGGTCGTTGTTGTAGATACACTGGATCCATGGGTTATGTATATGGACTCACTTACCCTCTCCGATGACCTGGGCGGTCTTCGGACATGTACCTGGGTTGATGACGATACGGATGGACTTGGTGGGACAATAACGTGTGATCTGCTTCAGATGGCTGAATTGGATACCATTACGATTACATATCTTGTAAAGGCAGTGTCTGGTGTACCCATTGGCTCGGTATGTGAAGGTATTCATGAAGTACTGCCCGCAACGTCTGTTGCCACTGAATGCCTCCCAACTTACCTTTCACCAACCGGTTATGATGTGATGAACCGGGTTGATTTGACCACGGTAAGCGGCGATTTGGATCTGGCAGATAACTGGGATGAAGAACCCAAGGATATCATTTATCCAACTTCAGTTCAAATTGACGGGTTCACAGCAATCCCGAAATTCAAATCTGCACAGCTCGAGTGGACCGCAATAGATCAAACAGGCATCGAAGGATATAATCTCTGGCGTGCAACTTCTGAAGACGGACCACGAATTAAGGTCAACGATGAGGTTGTCGGGTTTAGTCCCCTTGGAGATTATGAATTCATGGATCTGGGCCCCAAGCGTGGCTTGCTGCCCAATCACACCTATTTCTACTGGCTTGAGGGTGTGAGTACCTCCGGCAATGAGATTTTAGCTGGCCCGATTGAGGTGACGGTAACACCTTTTAAATATAAATAATGAAAAAAACCAGCCTTTCTTGCACCTCAGATGCCTTTGCTGCACTGAGCCAAGAATTGCTGCAACAGGGTAAGTCCCTGCGCTTCCGGGCGCAGGGCACCAGTATGTATCCCCTGGTTCGGAACGACGATATCCTCCTGTTAGAACCTTTTCAAGATGGAAAGATCCGAGTTGGTGATGTGGTGCTATTCAATTCCCAGACCGGAGATGTGGTTGTCCATCGAGTGATCCGCAGGAGAAATACCGCAAACGGAATGCAGTACAAGATACAGGGAGACCAGGCAGCACAACCCGATGGCTGGATTCCACGAGAAAAGATTCTCGGGCGCTTGTCAGTGGTTGAACGTGATAGAAATCGCTTTGAGATGGACTTGTTGAGTGTCAAGATCTTAAACCGGTTTGCTGTAATGCGATCCAAATCAAACTTTAGCCGGAACGGCTTCTCAGCTCTGTTCGTTCGATTGGTTAAAAAGATTCCGGTTTTCAGAAAATTTCTGACCTGAGGAACTGGCTAAATGAAAAAAGAGATACATTATCAACGGAATCCGGATTTTATCTACCGCAAAATTGTGGATGAATCTGTCCTGGTTCCGATCCGTCAGGATGTTGCCAATATGGAAAGTATTTATACTTTAAACAGCGTTGGGGCAGATATCTGGGAGCGATTGGCGAAACCAGCCACGCAAACAGACCTTCAGGTGACGATTTTCAAGGAATATGATGTGGATCCCGAAATTCTGGCGAAAGATATTGAACGCTTCCTGGATGAAATGACATCTATTGGCGCACTTAGAGAGGTTTGATCAATGACGTGTCCGGGTCTCCCTGAGATCGATCTTTCCCAGTGGGATGTTTTAATCTCACGGAAAGAATCGCGCCATCCATTCAGCGGTTCATTTGAGCTTACTGACCGTTGCAACCTGGACTGTGTACATTGCTATATCAACCAGCCAGCAGGAAGCCAAAACGCCCGGGAAAAAGAGATAACCAAAGCCCAGGTGATAGAAATCCTGGACCAGGTTGCCGATGCAGGGACCTTGTTCCTGAACCTGACAGGTGGTGAGGTGCTGCTGCGCCCGGATTTTTCGGAAATTTACCGGCATGCGATCCAACGCGGGATCATCGTCACGGTTTTTACAAATGGGACACTGCTGACACCTGAGATTGCCGATTTATTTGCAGAATGGCGTCCTTTATCCGTGGAAATTTCCCTCCACGGTGGCACCCAGGAATCATATGAACGGGTAACCCAATTACCCGGCTCCTATGCCAGGCTTAGGAAAGGGATTGAGCTGCTTTTGGAACGAAACATCCCGATGTACCTAAAAACCACGCTGAACATCGAGAATTATCAAGAGTTGGATGCGATGCGCTCTTTTACTGAAGGACTTGGATTAAAATATCGATATGATGGTATACTTTGGCCTAGATTAGATGGCGATCTATCACCATTGGATTACCAGATTCCAATCAAGGATTTAATTGGCCTTGATGAAGAGGAACCTGAGCGGCGAGATGAAAGAATGAGACTGGCAGAAATGGCTAGGGGAAGAACTTCAAGGAATGATTTTGTTTATCGCTGCGGGGCAGGATTAACTTCCTTTCATATCAATAGTGCAGGGAAGTTAAGTATTTGTATGATGGCAAGACGGACTGCGTTTGATGTCCTGGAATATGGATTCAAGGATGCTTGGGACCAAATTGGTCTATTACGCAAACTTAAACGCACGGAAGTCAATGCATGTTATACTTGTACAATCAAAGGTTATTGTGAACAATGCCCGGGGTGGTCTCAGCTTGTGCATAACAGTAATGAGACCCCGTTTGAATTTATTTGTAATTTAGCGCATACGTTTGCTGACAATTACGAGAAGCAATATGAGATTTTGTGAGGAGATGTATTATGAAGAACAATAAAACCTATGAAGCACCAGTTGTCAAAAGGGTTCGATTAGAGATCAAGAACGCTGTGCTTGCGACTTGCCATACCAGCTATGATGCCACGCCGAGATCCGTTGGTTCTCCCGTACCATGTTATTTGGATCCAAACTGCAGGGATTAATTGCTTCACCCATCGTTGATCTGCAGGTTTGGATCCCCAACCTAGTTTGTGGTGAGGACAATTTGGAATTGTATAGCTATGAAAAATTAAAATCTATATTGGAGATCTTAATTTGTGATTGTAGGTGAGAAGGAAATTAACCAAATATTTCTTGGAATCGCTGGGCTAGGATTGAAACTTGATGCAAAAGGTGCTAATTTAAAAATTATTACACCAAACTGCTATGAGAAATTCCTCAAGCCTGTGGCTAATCCACAGGCTTTTTTATTGTTTAATCAGAATGATAATAATTTATCAGGGGAAGGAGATCAGTTGGCGCTAAAGGTTAAGAATGAAAACCTTTCAATCCAACCCAAATCTGAAGGACTCGACCTGATTTTTCAAACCGATAATTGGACTGCTAAATTTGACGGACATGGGAATTTTATTCTGGATACTCTGCAAATCCCACCTAAACGGCGGATGATCATCAACGGTGATTTTTCACACGGAGAGGTCATTGGGGATTTTTCTGAGTGGGAAAATTCGGGTTTCTATCCCTTGCTGAACATGGACATGAAGTTGTTTGTTAATTGGCTGGCTCGATCGGGGGATGTTATTTTACATGCCAGTGGTGTGAACGTCGATGGTCACGGCTATGTCTTTGCTGGAAAAGCTGGCGCAGGAAAGTCAACTTTGGCATCATTATTGCTACGAAATCATGCAGTCACCGTTTTAGGTGAGGACCAGGTCATCCTTCGCTATCTGAATGGTCGTTTCTGGATTTTTGGAACACCGTGGCACGAGGACCCTGTGATGTGCTCGCCCCAAGGCGTACCGCTGGAAAAATTGTTTTTCCTGGATCGAGATGATAAGCAAGGTGTGTCTTTGATAAAACCCATTGAAAGCGTAACCCGAATACTCCAAACAGCATTTGTTCCATTTTATCGCCAGGATTTGATGCCAGGTATCCTTGATCGTTTGGAGAAACTTTCAAAACAAGTGCCAGGCTTTGTACTTAGCTATCAAATTGGTTCTGACCCCTGGCCGCTGATCATCAGGGCATGATCAGTAATGTGTATTAAAGGACTGTGTTTTTGGTATAATATCCTGCTTTGAGAATTCGATGTTATATAATATCGTTTGATTGAGTTCATCGCAACCGATTAATTCAAAGTGTGCCCAAGTGATGTTTTGTTCGATGTCTTATTAATATTAATTAGTGGAACGATCAGAAATAAAGATATGAAATCAAAAATCGCAGAAACAAGATCATTCGTTATCGCCATATTATTCCTTTTTACAGTCCTCCTGAATTGCATTCCAGGACTGGAAACTGCTGTTCAAGCGTTTCCCAACAATTCAAAGGAGAATTCTGCAGGTTCTGATTTGCCGCTCGCTCAAACCCAAAATGAAGGCGAACAAATGGAGTCGGTTGCAGAGCTCCAGGCTGCGGATTCTTCAGGTCTTTCTTTCACAGTCAGTTTTCCCTGGGAACAGTTGACCCTCGAATCTGTGGATGTTGAAGGCAAGCAGTATATCAAACCTTCCTTGACAGGTTGGTCAGAGTCATTAACACCGGGCATGCCGGAACTACCGATCGCAATCGAACAGATTGGTGTGCCTTTAGGTGCTGAAGTTGAATTGCAGGTCATACCTGGCAAGCAGCATATGATCCATTTGGAAGTGCCTGTTCTGCCTGTTGCAACCCAGATGGATGATTGGAACTCATCAACAGATTTATTTGAAAATTCCTCTTATAAAGAACCGAAATTGTTGTATATTGAAGACTCAGACGTTTATTATGGGCAGTCATTGTATCCCGGGGTGATGGCAGAGATAACAGGTGATGGCTATTTACGCCAGCAGCGTGTGGTCGGTGTTTCTACATACCCTGTTCAGTATGATCCTTTAAACAACCAATTGATCATTTACGAGTCAATGCAGGTCAGCGTTGAATTTTCCGGGAGTTTTACTCAATCCCAGCAGACATTTTCGCTGGATGCACCTGTTTTTGAGGATCTCTTAGCTGGGTCGCTATTAAATTATGAGTCAGCCAAATCATTTAGATCCTTAACCCAATCAGCGTTTGAACGGTTAGATTCCGAAGGGTTGAGCCAGAGTTTTGTAGGTGCGCCGATCCCATGGGCGCCACCGGATCCGGGCTACCGCATCACCGTAAAAGAAGATGGTTTTTACAAAATCACCTATGCTGAACTTTCAGAAGGGGCGTTGGGAATCCCTGTGGACACCCTTGACCCGCGTACATTTCAGATGTTTTACCTGGGAAATGAAATCGGAATTGAGGTGGTTGGCGAGGGAGATGGATCTTTTGACCCCGGGGACACTATCCTGTTTTTTGGTGAAGGGATCAAATCCAAATATACAGAAGATAATATTTATTGGTTGACGTATGAACAGGCAGGCGTTGTTCAGGGCGCTCGGGTTGGAACCAGGGATGGTACACCTGGAACCGCATCTACCCCAGCGTATTATTTTGCCCAACTTCACATGGAGGAGAACAACTCTTACCGGTCATCCATGCCTTTTGACGATGATGAGGAACGCTGGTGGTGGGATTACGTTTTTGCACCGACCTATAACTCAAGTTGGAACCACACATTCACATTAATAGACCCTTTCACCGGTGCGCTTGATCCAGGCGATGTCCCTGCGGAAATTTCCGTCTCATTGATTGGTTGGAACAATACTTATGCCATTAACCCTGATCATCATGCTCGGATATTCATTAACTCTACTGCGATTGGGGATATGCTGTTTGATGGGCAGGAGTGGTCCGTATCCACCTTACAAATCCCACAAGGCGTGCTTCAAAATGGCAGCAATAGTGTCGAGGTTCGGAGCATTGCCGACACAGGCGCAACTTCTGACTGGTTCTTGATCGATTACATCCATCTAGATTATCCCAATCGCTATTCTGCGAACACCAACGAATTGGATTTTGCATATGAAGCATCAGGAACTTGGCAGTTTTCAGTGGATGGATTTTCATCAGACCAGGTCAAAGTTTACGACATTACCGACCCGGCGGGTGTGGTTTCGATTGCAAATATTAGCACCACGCCATCAGGCGGTGATTATTATGTAAATTTCCAGGATACAGTGTCAGAGCTAACACGATATTGGGCATTGACAGATACAACCCACCTATCCGTTGTGGAAATTAAACTGGATTCGACATCCGACCTGTTCTCCGCCTCAAATGGGGCAGATTTCATTGTGATTACACATGAGACCTTTTGGACCCAGTCCGTCGCCTTGAGCAGTTATCGCTCAGACACAATGCGCACCATTACGATTGATGTTCAGGATATTTATGATGAATTCAATTATGGTATTGTTGGGGCCAAACCCATCCATGATTTCCTGTCTTATGCTTATAATACGTGGGGGACACCTGCCCCATCTTATGTGGTTCTGGTGGGTGATGGGCACTATGACCCTAAGCAGTATTATGGGTTTGGGAAAACAAGCTTTATTCCACCTTATCTCCTCCCGGTGGACCCATGGATGGGTGAAACCGCAGCGGATAACAGGTATGTCACGATTGTCGGTGGGGATACCCTACCGGATATGATGATCGGACGCCTGGCTGTTAATAATGCCACGGAAGCAAATATCATAGTCAACAAGATCATTGATTATGAAACGAATCCTATTCCAGGGGATTGGCAGCAGCAGATCCTGGCTGTTGCTGATGACCCGGATTATGCAGGTGATTTTCCAGGAATGTCAGATAATCTGCTTGACTCCTATATTTCTGCTCCTTATACCTCCGAAAAGGTTTATTATCTTGTGACACATAGCACCTCGACAGCAGCCAACCAGGCTATTCTCAGTGGCATTAATTCGGGTAAGCTGATTGTCAATTATATGGGTCATGGGGGATATACTGTTTGGGGTAATCCAGCGCTTTTTACTGCATCAAATGTTTCAGGTCTGACAAATGGTGGCAAACTGCCGGTTATGCTGGAGATGACCTGCTACTCGGGGTCATTTCATAACCCAGATATCGATGCCATTGCAGAAGTAGCTCCACGTGCTTCAGGGAAAGGAACCATCGCAAATTGGGCCTCCACTGGTGAAGGTGTGGCGAGTGGGCATGTTTATTTAGATGGCGGCTTTTTCGAGGCATTCTTCCAGGATGGGTTAGTGGCATTAGGTGATGCAACCATGCGTGGAAAATTTGAGTTATGGTCCACTGGCGGCGCACTGGATTTGCTTGATACCTATATTCTTTTTGGCGATCCGGCACTTGAGATTGTGCGTCCTGATGGCACCAATTCTCCACCAGCGATCACTGAGGGGTCGTCAGTGAGTGTCACCATGTCAGAAGATGGCTCACCGATTCCTTTCTCACTGACGCTGAATGCAACAGATCCTGATGGGGATACAATCACCTGGAGTGTCAGCTCTCAGGCTCAGCATGGTTCGGCAACAGCATCAGGTACGGGAACTTCCAAAGTAATTGGATATTCACCTGCCGCCAATTACAATGGGTCTGACTCATTTATCATCCGGGTCTCAGATGGTTCTTATACGGATGAAATTACAGTCAATGTTACGTTACAAGCTGTTAATGATCCACCGGTGGCTGTAGATGATGCAATAAGTACGGAAATAAACACACCTGTGTCTCGGACGGCAAACGATCTGATGTTTAATGACACAGATGTTGATAATACCAGTGCAGAATTATCCATCACAGGTGTGAGTAACCCAATCAATGGGACTGTTGTCATGAATTCCGGAACGGTTACATTCACGCCCACGACTGATTTTACAGGTATGGCTGGTTATGATTACACCCTCAGTGATGGGGCATTGACAGCTACCGGACATGTCACCGTGACGGTTAATTTTATCAACACTCCGCCTATTGCAGTTGATGATGCGTATGTGACTGCAAAGAACCAGGTGCTGACCGTTTCTGCACCAGGGGTGCTTGGCAATGACCATGATCCAAATGGCACCCCAATTACGACATACCTTGTAACCAACCCGGATAAAGGCACTTTATCTCTGGGAGAAAATGGAGCGTTCATCTATACACCCAAGAATAACTTCGTTGGAACGACATCATTCACATATATGGCTTATGACGGCGTGAATTACAGCAACGAGGCAACAGTTAACATCACGGTTCTGGCTTCTGTTCCTCAAGTCTCAATCCCACTGTACACCGGTTGGAACCTGGTTTCTTTCAACCTCCAACCCAGCAGTACTGCGATTTCGGATGTGTTGAGTTCGATCGAGGGGAATTACACGTTGGTCAATGCCTGGGATGCCACAACTGAAACGTGGCTGCTGTATGATCCTGCTGCGCCTTCCTATGTAAGTGACCTGAACGCCCTTGATCACACGATGGGCTTCTGGGTTTTTATGTCAGCACCGGATACGTTTGTGGTCTCAGGCATGCCCCCCACAACGACCAACATCAATTTGCGTACTGGTTGGAACCTTGTGGGCTATCCCTCGATGGATCCGGTAACGTTGCCGGGCGCGCTGAGTGACAACGGTGTGACCGATTACAGCATGGTGATGGCATTTCATGCGAATGAAACTGAGCCCTGGAAAACATATGATCCTGTTGCGCCTTCCTATGCAAACAACCTAATAGAAATTACCCCCAACTGGGGCTATTGGATCAATGTATCGTCTGACAGCACCTGGACGATAGCCTATGATCAACCTTAATGAAATGAGAATTATTTACCCATCGCTACCCCAATCAAATTGTTCTATGAGGAGACACCAATGAAGAAATTTAGACCCATCACGATGCTCGTATTTATTTTTGTTCTATTATTAGGAAGTACATCAATTGCTAATGCATTACCCCCTGACCCACCGTCCAGCTTCTATGGTGAAATCCACTTTATGGCTGGTGATGGCGGCCCATCGGCTGGTGATACGATTGACGCGTTTCTTGACGCTGAGACGTCGGCGGTTGTCAGCGCGACGATCATTGATTATTCTGGCACCCTGGTTTATTCGATCAAGGTACCGGAATATGCTAACGGCACTGACCCAGCGACAGTCACATTTGAGATCGGCGGCAGGGTTGTTGCCATTGCAAACTGGGTTTCGGGTTCGAATGTCAGCCTGAATATCCATCCCCCCAAAGCGGATGCCGGCGGGCCTTATGATGTGGCGGTCAGTGAAACCTTCACTTTATACGGTTCTGCAACAGATTGGTTGGGGTCAGATACGTTTGACTATGCCTGGGATCTGGATAATGACGGTCAATACGATGATTCCACCGCGCAGGAGCCAACGTACGCATTCTCATCGACTGACACATACACCGTTGGCTTGATGGTAACGGACAGCCAGGGTGGTGTGGGATTTGCAAGCGCTACCGTTAATGTTTCAAAACAAAGTGCAACTGTGACCCTCAGCAACCTGGCACAAA
The DNA here is from genome assembly GCA_016841445.1 of Anaerolineaceae bacterium. Lineage (GTDB taxonomy): Bacteria > Chloroflexota > Anaerolineae > Anaerolineales > Anaerolineaceae > Brevifilum. Next base: position 1,600,685 of record JAENZD010000001.1, on the reverse strand, counting down.
CTTATGATGGTGATCCAAAACCTGTTACAGTGACCACGGATCCACCAGGGCTGACCGTCAATGTGACCTATGATGGCTCAGCCACAGTACCAACCAATGCGGGCAGCTACGCGGTTGTTGCCACCGTTAACGATCCGTTATATTCGGGTTCAGACAGCGGAACACTGGTGATTTCACCGGCAGCCGCCAGCGTGACCCTCAGCAACCTGGAGCAGGTCTATGATGGTAACCCGAAGGGTGTGTCTGTAACGACAGTCCCCTCAAGCTTATCCTACACGGTTACGTATGACGGCTCTGCGGTAGAGCCTTCGGAAACCGGCACCTACGCCGTTGTGGCGACAATCACAGACAACAATTACGTTGGATCCAACAGCGGCACCCTTGTGATCTATACAACGCATAACATTACGCTGGTACCCGGCTGGAACCTGGTTTCATTCAACCTGCAGCCCTATCCCGGTACGGATCCGGCTGATGTGCTGGCATCCATTGATGGTGATTTTGACCTGGTTTATGGGTGGGATGCCACTGGCGCTCACAGCGGTTCCGGGAACTGGATGATCTATGATAACGTGTCGGCAACCACCGATACGCTAACAGCCATTGATGAAAATATGGGCCTCTGGATCCACCTGACGGCAGTAGAAAACCAGGTATTGAGCGTGGAAGGTTTCATGCCTTCCAACACCGATATTGACCTGCTGACTGCTGCCAGCGGTTGGAACCTGGTCGGCTTCCCGTCATCAACGAACGTCTCATCTTCAACAGCGTTTACCGGTATGACAGAACTTTCACTGGTCTATGGTTATGATGCTTCGGATGTGACCAACCTATGGAAACTGTATGATCCAGACGCCCCTGTTTATGTCAGCGACCTGACGTCGATTGAGTTCGGCTTAGGCTACTGGGTCTATGTCACGGCAGATACAACGTGGAGCGTGGCATACTAACCATCTGCCATTCTAAGGATTAGGATGAATAAACGCTTGGATTTTATTGGATGAAAGTCTATCAGTACATTACCATTATTATGATCGTGATCGTTGCGGTTACCTTGGTGCCTGGTGGCGTTGTGCAGGCTTTCCCACCGCTCCCGTCCAGTTTTCATGGGCGTATCAGGCTCAATGGGGCGAATCTGCCGGCAGGAACGACCATCCAGGCACTGATTAGCGACCAGGTGTACGCGACGTCAACGATCGAACTCTACCAAGGTGACTCTGTTTACTCATTAATCGTGCCTGGGGATGACCCAGGCACGGCAGTGGTTGAAGGTGCGCAGCAGGGGAGCGTTATTTCATTCCAAGTCAATGGGCAGCTAGCAGACCAAACGGCGACCTGGCAATCCGGGACGAGTGTAGCGCTTGACCTGACGATAACAACGAATACAACCCCTAACACCGCTACCCCAACCAGCGCTCCTCAAAAAACTCAAACGGGAACAGTGCCTGCCTTGACAGTGACAGCAAAGATTTCCCAGGAACCTGTTGAAACCAATCAGCCTGCTGCAACAAACACACCACTGCCCGTAGAAACCCAGCAAATAAGCAAGGAAGATACCCATGCCTCAGCTACGGAAGATTTATTATCGGAGTCATTTGAAAAATCAAAGCTAATCCAGACCCAGGTTGGGGCTGGTGAAAAACTCACTGATAATTCAAAATCTTCATCAGGTGACCGGGATGATTTTTTCTCAAGGTTAACACAAGGTAAGTCCGGAATCTGGACTGTGATTGGGTTTGCAGTAATTGGATTGGGGTGTATTGGATTAGGAGCCTGGTATTTGAGAAAGCGATCAAAACCAGATCAAGATTTATTATGAAAAATCGTATTATTATAAATTATGAAATAAAGGAAATGATACCTTTGTTTAAGAAGCTATTACTTTTTCTGATTTTATTCTTCATCATTCTGCCTCTGGACTTAAGTCGGGTTGCTGCAGAATCACCGCCAATCCCACCCTCCTACTTTTGGGGAACAGTGAAGGTGGATGGCGAAAATGTTGAATCCGGAACAATCATCACGGCTGAGATTGAAGGTGAGTTGGTTGCTTCTACAGTTGTAGAATTTGATGATGGGGATACTGTTTATGTCATTAGTGTTCCAGGTGATGAGAGCATGGAAGGGGATCCCATTGATTTCTACATCGGTGGAGAACGGGCTAAACAAAGCGGTAGCTGGCAAAGTGGAACGAATGAAAATTTAAACCTATCGATTTTTACTGGTGAATATTTTCTGACTTTTGTCCCGCTGGTTGTTAAATAAATCAAACAACAGTCTAAAATATATTACCCGACTGCCTGGATCCAGGCAGTCGGGTTTTTAAATCAAAATCGGAGAACTATCTATTAGTTATTTAACTTGCAATATAATAGGGTTATTGTTATGATGTGGCAAACGGCCCTGGATACCTATGGATAAAACGCAACTGATTACCCAGATCCTATCTGATTCCATCCAAGGGAATGGCTCAGAAAATATTATCAATCCATTGACGATTGAGGATTGGGATGAAGTGCTGGCGATTTCCGGGCCGCATCATGTCACAGCGATCATTTATCAACATATCTATTCAAATGAAGCGCTGTATTCCGTTCCGGAGTCTGTCCTTGAGCAAATGAAACAAGTCTACCTTTCCAATGTCGTCCGGAACACGTTTCTATTTCATGAAACAGGATCAATTTTTGATCGGTTTTCCCAGGCAGCGATTGAGGCTGCCGGTTTAAAAGGTTTATTTCTGATTGAGAATATATATCCGGATATCGGTATGCGGACAATGTCTGATATGGATATTCTCCTCAGGAAAGCAGATATTCCACAGGCACTGCTTATCATTGGGGAGCTTGGTTATCAACCAACGACTTATTTTGACATTAATGATGAGAATTTTGATATTAAGCACGTTCCACCATTTATCAAAGGCGAGACGTGCTATGTAGAAATTCATTGGACACTTCTTGAGGAGAATGAACCTTTCAGCATTGATACCGCAGGTATTTGGACGCGAGCCATCCCGGCAAAAATAGCCGGAGTTGCTGCGAAGAGCCTTTGCATAGAAGATTTGTTCCTCCATCTTTGCATTCACCTGACCTATCAGCACAATTTGCAACTTGGATTACGCGGCTTGTATGATATTGCCATGATCATAAAAAAATATCAAAATGGGATTGATTGGGATGTCATTTGTAAACGGGCTGCGGCATGGCAGGCTCAAAAGGTGGTTACCCTCACATTTCATTTACTGGAAGAATTTTTTGATTTTCCGGTCCCAGGTGAAATGACTGAGAATCTGCGTGTGGATCCAATTCCACTAACGTTGCTCGATCAAGCCAGAAAGCAAATCCGCCTTGACGAACAAATTGGGCATGTTGTAACACCTGATCTCGCAAATCTGTCAGCCAGTACGGGTTTGTTTGGAAAATTAGGGCTCATTTTTAACAGGGTTTTTCTTCCAAAATTGGTCATTGCCCGGATTTATAATGTCAATCCAAAATCATTAAGAATTTACCTTTTTTACCCAGTCCGGTTGTGGGATTTGTGGCGGCATTACAAAGATTCTGTTAAGAAAATGGTGAGTGAGGATGAGGGCATGCTTGATGGGGTTGCACAAACCCTGGCTAAATCCCGACTACGGGATTGGCTGACTTTGGGTACCGATGACACCATTACATTTTAATGGTTGGCGAATACAAGATATTACCGATGAATGACAGGTTGAAGGCATCCATCAGATTGTGTGACTTTGTTGGACAAAGCAGTAAATTTAATTTTCTAAATATAAGATTAAATTAACCTGTATTCTTTTTAAAGCCTGTGGTATCCTTAATCTTCGATTATTTATTATGTGGATAACTAGATTACTGATAACAAAAACTTACACAATATTCTTAAACCAGGTGGCAATTATCAAGGCTGATTTCTATTATTGGAGAGATTGATGGATATTCATAAAATATTTGCTATTTTTGTTCGCTGGCTGTGGTTGTTGGTCCTGGGGGCTGTGATTGCCGGAGCCGCTGGATTTTTGCTCAGCAGCCGTCAAACTCCCATGTACCAGGCAAATACTCGTTTTGTTGTTTTGCGAGCCGCATCGACTGGTTATTATGACTATTACTCTTATATCGATTATCAGCAGCTTATCTCAACCTATACCCAATTGCTCACAACCGATGCGTTGCTCGCTCAGGTCTCGCAGGAGGTCGGGTTTGAAGTTAATGAAGGTCAGGCAAGTGCTGAGCAGATTGGTGAAACACAGTTTGTGTTACTCACTGTAACGATGGATAACGCGCAAAAAGCTGCGATCGTCGCAAACACATTGATCAGTGTATTGATCGACCAAAACGAGCAGCTTCAATCCGTTCGCTACGAAACGACAGAACAAAATTTACAGCAGCGCGCGAATGACGCGCTGACGCAAATTGATATATTACAGAATGAAATTGATCAAATTTCAAGTGATACGCTTGATCAGCAACTTACAGAAGTTATTGCACAGATTGACTCGCTGCAGAGCCAGGTTACAGATTTAGAGATAAAGATTTCCGGGATTGACCCGTTGACTGCATCTGAGGCAGAAACATCACAGTTGATACGATACCAGGCTGAATTTGACCAGGTACAACCCACGCTTGATCTGTACCAGGAGATTTATACACAGCTCGTCGTTATGCGAGAACCCATGCAAAATGAATATATTTCTTCTACGCAGATTTACCGGGTTCAACGAACGCTGGATTTATATGAGCAGATCTATTTTAATTCAATCAGCAGCCTGGAGGAGCTGAACCTGACGCGAGTCCAAAGCGCGCCTAATGTTGTTCAGGTTGAGCCAGCCAAAGCGCCCAGCCAGCCATATGCACCCCGGCCGGTACAGACAACGATCTTGTACAGCAGTATTGGACTTTTGAGTATGGCAGGTTTGGTTTTTCTTGTCGAATATTTGGATGATACGATTAAAACACCAGAAGATGTAAAAGCCGTGTTGAACCTGCCGGTGCTGGGCCTGATCGCAGATATGAAAGGCAGTTTTATCGAGAAGGGCGACCACAAAAACACCATTTTTGTGGCGGAGCAGCCCCGGTCACCCATTACAGAAGCTTTTCGTTCACTCAGGACGAGCCTTGATTTTTATAGTATCGATGAACCCCTGAAGCTGGTTGTGGTGACAAGCCCTGGGCCTGAAGAGGGGAAGACGACCATTGCTGTCAACCTGGCAGTGATCCTCGCAAAGAGTAATAAAAAGGTGCTTTTGCTGGATGCTGACCTTCGCCGCCCAAATGTCCATAATAAGTTTGATATTTCAAACCGGGTTGGGCTGTCGGATTTGATCCGCGGCAGGTTATCGGTGAGTGATGTTCTGCAGGTTTCAGAGCAGTTTGGCAATTTAAGCGTGATCACATCTGGCAGCCTTCCACCGAACCCAGCAGAACTACTTGCCAGCAATAAAATGACTGAGTTAATTGACCAACTTAAACAAGCGTTTGATATTATTGTGATTGATACGCCCCCATCAATTGTGACCGATCCACAAATCCTGGCGACAAAATCAGATGGCGTGATTTATGTATTGAAAGCAGGAAAGACACGCAGTTTGATGGCCCAAAAACCACTTGAGGAGTTTGCCCGCGTCGGTGCACAGATCATTGGCGTTGTGATGAATAAAATTCCTAAAAATCGTGATTACTATTACGGGGGATTTTATTATTACGCGCCCAGTTCACAAAACAAAGATAAATATTACCGCTCAACGCAAACTGAAAAAATCGAAGAGGACGAAAAAACAAACAGCGGGAATCACAATTCAGATTAAGTTGTTCTTCTTGGTTGTCAATGTTCTGATCATGGTGGTCGAGATTGCATATGATTGAAAATGGAAAGCCCAAAATCAGTGAGCCTTTGGAGGAAAGCTGTCCCCATCTAGCGCTCTTTGATGACCCTGAAACTTTTTCTGCCTATCCATCCAAGTGGAACGCTTGTTACCATTCAAAACCTGTTAGCATCCCTAAACTCAGGCATCAAAGAGATTTTTGTTTGGATGAAAATCATGTGAGCTGTTTGCTCTATCTAACATCCAAAGAAATCAAAATGCCCAAAGAGATGCAAATTAAATCCAGCGGTTTATCCCGTATGGCAAAGTCAAACTTAAGGATTCTTATTTGGTGTGCGATCATCCTGCTGACCGTTTTGGCTGTGGTATTCGGCAGTCGTTGGTTTTCCAATCCATTTATCATGGAACCTGAAGTTTCAACACCGACGGATGAACTATCAGTTTTGGTCACAGATCATGTGATTGTTCAAAACGAAGCACTGGAAATTTTACCAATATATACGCCTACAGCAGAAATTCAGAACACACCGACAGCAACACTGCCAAACCCAACACCAACGGCGACCATAACCCCTACGACACCACCCCTGGCTTTGGAAACGCCTATCGGATTGGAAAATCAATTCGTGATTCACCGAGTCATCGAAGGCGAGTCGCTCCTGCTTTATGCGAATTGGTACAGGACAAGCCCTGAAGCCATCCAGGCCCTTAATCCTGATTTGTCCTATCCGATCCAGGTCGACGACCTTGTGATCATCCCGATTGGGATAACCGATGTAACTGCCCTGCCCCAATTTGAACCCTATCAGGTACTGGATGAGGGTATTTCGGTACAGGAACTGGCGGACCAGATAGATGTATCTGTTTCAGACTTGTGTTTTTATAATAATATTGATGAAAATCAAACATTACATTCAGGTGACTGGATCATTGTTCCATTCCAAACGACCAACCCATAGATCCAACGGAAATTTTTGAATTTTTATGCCAAAACTGCTTTTTGTCTGCACAGCAAACCGATTTCGATCTCCGCTCGCAGCACATTATTTCCAAAATAAGATCAATGGTATTGATAGGCTATTCTCGTTAACGATTTCGAGTGCCGGGACATGGACCAAAGATCGCCAACCGGCAACGCGAGAAGCGGAGCAAATAGCTAAGGAAACCGGGTTTTTACTTGCTGGGCACCAATCGCGAGAGGTGACAGAATCAATTTTAATGGAATCTAACCTGATCCTTGTGATGGAGTCCGGGCATAAAGAAGCCATTTCCTCCGAATTCCCCGCAGTTGCAGGTCGGATTCGGCTGCTCTCGAACGCAACAATTGGGGTCGCCTTTGATATTCCCGATCCCTATTCAACCCCTGAACCCCCTGAACGAATTGCGAAAGAGATCTTTAAATTGCTGGATCAGGGATTTGAAAGCATTGTTGACCTGGTATTTCAAATGAGTGAAAACCGCCCAAGCGAATAATTACTTTGCTTTGCGTCCCCCTATTTTTGCTTTAATAAAACATCTCCTGGTTTTAATATCAGCCAGGAGATGAGTTTGATTAATGGCCCGTATGATCAATCCACGGTCAGGGTTTTGCTGAGGTTGCGGGGGAAGTCCGGGTCAAAACCGCGAGCTATTGCAATATAATACGATAAAAGCTGCATGGGGAGCACCCCCAAAAGTGCAGAAAATGCATTGTTAGATTTTGGAATGGTCACCGTATGGGTTGCATTTGCTGCCAGACGTCCATCTGCCCGACCGATTGCGATAGCATTTCCACCGCGGCATGTGACTTCGTTGATCCCGCTGATGATCAGGGGGATATCCTCGGGTCCCGCCAAAAAGATCACAGGAAACCCAGCCGTGACGGCTGAGAGGGGACCGTGTTTGAATTCCGTAGACAGAATTCCTTCGCAGTGTGCATAAGTGATCTCTTTAAATTTGAGGGCACCTTCAAGGGCCATAGGGTAGGTGGTTCCAAATCCCAGGCAGTACAAATCATCCCAGGGGTTGATCATCGGAACAAGCGCCTGCATCTGTGCGTCTGTTTGATGGATGGTTTCCGCCATTAAGTCGGGCAGATTCTCAAAATCTGTCATATCTCTGCCGCCAAGTTTTGCTGCCAGGTACAGGAATGAGATGACCTGGTTGGTGAAGGTCTTGGTCGCAGGCACACTGATCTCATAACCGCATACCAGGGGCACCCAACCCTCAGTCTTACGGGTCAGGGTTGAACCAATCACATTAGCCAGGCTGAAGCAGGTCATCCCTTTTGACTGACCGACTTCCAGTGCGTTGAGGACATCTTTCGTCTCTCCGGATTGGCTGACGAAAACACCCACATCCCGCTCATCAATCGAATTGCCATACTGGGGTTTGAACTGGGGAGCAAGGACTGGCATCACTGACCGCCCGGCCAGCTGCGAGAAATAGATTGCACCAGCCAGGCAGGCATGGTAGCTTGTACCGCACCCAATGAAGTACACGCTGCGGGCATTTTTGATCTTATCCATCATTTTACTGATTTCGTTATCGCTCCCAGCAAGGCGATGCAGCAGCTCGCGAGCCACGGTAGGCTGTTCGTGGATCTCCTTGAGCATGAAGTGCTCATAGCCTTCTTTTTGAACAGCACTCATTGACTCCTGGACGATTTCAGGTTCACGTTCAATCAGCGAACCGTCTTTCACGTTGTGTAGTTCAACCCGATCTGCCCATAAGGTGATGACTTCGCCATCTTCAAGGCGGATGACCTCGCGGGTCAGTGGAAGAATGGAAGGCAAGTCGGAAGAGACACAGTTGAATCCTTCACCAATCCCGACCACCAAACCTGACCCCTTCTTGATGGCGTATAAGCGGTTGTCATCGATTTTTCCGATCACAAAGGCATAGTCGCCCTCAAGGTCATTGTACGCTTTCCGGATGGCGGTGACAAAATCAAAACCCTGGTTGATATAGCGCTCCACAGCATGCACGCAGGATTCACCGTCGTTCTCTGATCGCACCGTCATCCCCTCAGCCATGAACTGCTGCCGAAGTTCGACATTATTGACCACATTCCCGTTATGTGCACCGACCAAATCGCCATCAGAATCGAGGTGGGGTTGCGCATTGACCTGGGAGGGTATTCCAAACGTTGCCCAACGAAGCTGGGTGATGCCGCGTGAGCCCTGCATCTCTGAAAAATGATATTTCTCAGCAACCTCGTCCACTTTCCCGGCATCCTTGCGTAAATCAATCTTGGAACCGCTGATAGTGGCACTTCCGACGGAGTCATAGCCGCGATAGGTCAGCCTTTTAGCTGCTTCGATCAAGATAGGTCCTAAGGTTTGTTCTTTTTCTGCTACGATGCCAAAAATCCCGCACATAAAAGTTCCTCTTAAGTTATTTTCTATTAGACTTGATGTATATTGGGAATAAGTTTATCATATGTTGGGGATTGGTGAATGGTGAAGGCTGAAAAGAATTAGTCAGTAAATCCTTGTTTGTAGGTATTTGATGGTAGAGTAATATATGTTAAGGGTGAACGAGGTGAAGATGCTTTTTGATAATATCTTTTTAGCAGTTGTTCTAGCCAGCAGTATTGCGTGTGCCGTTACATCTTTTGGGGTATATGTCATCAACCGGTTTGCCACCTGGGGACAGAAGAATGCGGCTCATTTCATGAGTTTTGCTGCAGGCGTTTTGATCACCGTATCGATCATGCACATCCTCCCGGAAGCCTACGAGATTAATCCCAAAGCCCCGCTATTTGTCCTGGTTGGATACTGGAGTTTGCATCTCCTCAACCATTTTCTGCATCATTATAAAGTTATGGAAAAGGAGGGGGTGTCAATATCTATCGGGTTGGTCCCGATGATTGGGATTGGGATCCATTCTTTCATTGACGGCATTATTTACTCTGTGACCTTTAACATTAGCATTTTCACGGGTACCCTGGCTGCGATCGGAATGGTATTACACGAATTTCCGGAAGGGATTGTGACTTATCTATTACTAAAGCGAGGTGGATTTTCTCGCAAGAAAGCAGTGATCTGGTCGCTGATTGCTGCTGCATTTTCTACACCTTTAGGGACATTAATTTCATACCCTTTCATCCACACAATCGATCAGGCTCTGCTGGGGTTGATGCTTGCTTTTTCAGCGGGAGCGCTGTTGTATGTTGGTGCCACACACTTGATCCCAGCGATGGAAGAGGAAGATCGAAAATATACGCTGATCTCTTTAGCAATGGGGATCCTTGTTGCTGTCATCATCATATTAACCGGAGAATAACTTTGAGCTTAAGAATGAGTATAGTAAAGATGAAAGTTATAACCGAGAGGATATAAGAATATGAAACAAGTTTTTGGTCCGGTACCGTCCAGGCGCCTGGGTCAATCTTTAGGGATTGATCCTGTCCCAATGAAAACCTGTAATTTCAACTGTGTTTACTGCCAGATTGGACGAACTCGACCATATCGTACCGAGAGAAGGCACAACTTCAAAGTAGAAGATATCCTTGACCAGGTACGTGATGTCCTATCAGCTCATCACACTGGTGAGATTGATTGGATCACTTTTGTGGGTTCAGGAGAGACAACCTTGCATGCCGGCATAGGGGAATTGGTCAGGGGCGTCAAGGAAATGACAGACATCCCGGTTGCAGTGATTACCAATGGATCGCTGTTTTACATGGCTGAGGTCCGGCAGGAGCTTGCCGCAGCAGATGCTGTGCTGACGAAACTGGATGCAGGCAGCCCGGCTTTGTACCGGCGGATCAACAGGCCATATCAATCCCTTGTATTTGATCAGTTTTTCTCAGGTTTGGTCGCTTTCAGGAAGTTGTACCAACATCAATTATGGGTTGATGTGATGCTGATGAAGGATGTGAATGATTCGGAGCGTGCACTTGAGGATATCGCCGCGCTGCTCAGCAAGATTCAACCGGACGAAGTCCATATTTCACTCCCTTCCCGTCCACCTGCAGAACCTTGGGTCAGGCCAGCGGATAAGGAAGGCATTGAACGAGCTAAAAAGATCCTGAGCGCTAACGCTTCTGTGCTCAGCCCCAGAGAGGGCAAATTCGACTTTGGTTGTGAAGAAAACCTGGTCGACGGCGTTGTTGGGATCATAAACAGGCACCCGATGACAGAAACTGAACTAATTAACGCCTTAGCTGGATGGGATGCAACAGCAGTAGAAAGCACGATTGAGGCATTAAAGAACAGCGGACGTGTTCAAATTGTCACAAGGCAAGGGGTTCGCTTTTGGTGCCCCGCAGAAGCTTATTATGGCAGCAGTTGATCTCACTCCTATCATTATTTTTAAAGAAAACATAGAATCCATCAATCGAAACGACAAAAGTTTATAGCAAATATTATTTAATAACCAGCTATTCATAGAACCGAGATCGATATTTGATATTCTGAAGAAGATGAAGTAGAGTCAGGTATTAATATAATAAATACGACCAAATACATCCAGTAATAGTTACTCTCTATTGGAGGAAAAATGGCTACTGACTCACGTATGATACGATCGTTCAAGTGTTTTGAAAACCTTTCCAAGAGCCAAATTGAGGCGGTTGCTGAGATCAGCAATTCAGTGTGTTACTCACCAGGCCATGTTTTGTTCAGCCAGGGCGAAACAGGCAAGTACCTGTACCTGCTGGTTGATGGCGATGTAGAAGTTCTTTTCCAGGAATCTGCTTCAGGTCAGCACCAGGTGGATACCGTCTCCTGTGAGGATTTAGTTGGCTGTGCAGCATTGGTACCCCCGTATACCTATACTGCAACCCAAAAATGCCTTTCGGAAGTTGAGGTTCTGGAAATTGAAACAGAGGCTTTACGGTACCTGATCGAAAAAGACCCCCAGATTGGTCTTTCGATGCAGGAGTATATCATCCAAAGGTTGAATGACCGGGTTTTAAATCTCAGGCAGAAAGCACTCGCATAATCGCAGCTATTTCTACTAGAAAGAATGGTATCTTATTGCTTCTTTAGGGAAGTGTTTCTTCGCGCCTGCATGGAAATACAGTTTGTTAAGGAACGCATTTGAATCTGGTCTTTCATGGCAGAAAAAGGTGAAAATATAGCAAATGATTGGCAATAAACCTATACGTTATGGATTTATGCCTGTCAGATGAATCCATACAGTGTTTGAAATTTCGAATAAAGACGAATCTCCTGAGAAAAATTCTATAGAACCTGTGGGCCGGTCTACTAAGATCTGTTCACAGTTTTTGGTTTAAATTCATTATTGTTTCATTTTCATAGAGAAAAATTGGGAGATTAATGTATAATATTTAAGATTAATTGAACTTGCCTCTGGAGTAGAAGGATTTATTATGAATAATCAAGAAAGCAGAAAATTCCCGAAATGGTTATTATGGGTAATCATCGGTGCCGTTGCCCTTTGTTTGATCGCCAGTGTTTTATGCCTAGCGCTTGGCGGGTTAGCCTATTTCAGGCAAACATCCAGCGATACGGGCAATGTCCCGGAGATCGTCGCGGAGGTGGAGAATATCTTCAAAGAGGATACACCAACCCCAACCTTCACGCCGACAGCAACTTTCACACCGACCCCAACCGTTACACCAACCTTGGGAATAGGTTCAACTATGGAAAACGTATTGGATGGCGCTGAAATGATCTATATCCCGGTGGGGGATTTCCTGATGGGCAGTGAGGCCGAAGATGCAGATGATGAAGAGGGACCGGAGCACAACGTCTTCCTGGATGCATTTTGGGTCTATCAATTTGAAGTGACCAACAGCCAGTTTGCAGAATTTGTGGAAACAACGGGTTACACGACAACGGCTGAAGAAGAGGGTTACAGCCGAGTTAGGGTCGATGGTTCATTTGAGGACTCCTATGGTGCTTACTGGGGCGCACCTGAGGGGGTGGGCAGCAGTGTGGAAGCGAAACAGGACCACCCGGTTGTGCATGTCAGTTGGTATGATGCCCAGGCTTACTGCGAGTGGGTTGGTGGACGGTTACCAACGGAAGCTGAATGGGAGAAGGCCGGGAGGGGCACGGACGAACGCATCTATCCCTGGGGAGATTCAGCCCCCAACAGCAGCCTGGCGAATTACGATTCGGAGGATACTGTGTCTGTTGGCAGTTACCCGGCTGGTGCCAGCCCGTTTGATGTGATGGATATGGCCGGGAACGTTTGGGAGTGGGTGCAGGACTGGCATGATCTGGATTATTACAACGCTTCACCCTCCTCAAATCCACAGGGTCCATCCGATGGTACGTCACGCGTTTTACGCGGCGGCGGGCACGGCAACACGGATTGGCGCTTAAGGGTCACGAGCCGTTTTGATCATATACCAGAATACACGGGAGACTTTTTAGGCTTCCGGTGCGTGGTGGATGTAACACCGTAATAACCGTTTTCGAATTAAAAAGATCAGAATAATTTAATACCTTCGCTTTCTCATTAGGTTATAATTCAAGCGGAGGTCTTATGCCGATTCGAATCCTGCCTGATCATATTGCATCCCAAATTGCTGCCGGCGAGGTGATTGAACGCCCTGCATCGGTGGTTAAAGAGCTGGTTGAAAACGCCCTGGATGCGGGAGGTGATGCGATCACGATTGAGGTGGGAGGGGCTGGCAAAACGCTGATCGCGATCACTGACAACGGTGTGGGCATCCCGGAAGACGAACTGGGGCTGGCAGTTTCGCGGCATGCGACCAGCAAGCTCGCCCGGGCGGAAGACCTTTTCCATATCGAAACGCTGGGATTCAGGGGTGAGGCCTTGGCATCGATAGGGTCCGTTTCACGTATGCGTGTTGAATCCCGGATAACTGGGAAGGATATGGGTGCAGAATTAGCGGTTGACGGTGGAAAACTGGGGGAGCTGCATCAGGAAGGCATGCCTACCGGCACCCGGATCACCGTGCAGGACCTGTTTTATAACGTCCCGGCCCGTTTAAAGTTCCTGAAATCAGATAATACAGAGCGACGGCATATTGAAGCGCTGGTAACACGCTATGCCCTGGCTTACCCGGATGTGCGCTTGCAGCTCAGGGTGGATGATAGGCCGTCATTGCTCACCAGCGGCAACGGTGACCGCCGGGAGGTGCTTGCCAGCCTGTACGGGGTGGATGTCGCCAAGCAGATGTTGAGCCTCGATTTTAAGGAAGAGGATTATCACATTCACGGATTTATCAGCCCGATTTCGCTGACACGCTCCAACCGCAAGGAGATCACGATTTTTGTAAACGGACGCTGGGTGAAGGATACCTCAGTTGCGGCCGCGATCATCAAAGCCTATCACACCCTGCTAATGGTGGGGCGCTACCCGATCGTAGTTTTGTTTTTGGAAATGCCCCCGGAAGCGGTGGATGTCAACGTCCATCCGGCGAAGGCGGAGGTGCGGTTTAGAGAGGCCAGCCTGGTTTTTACACGCACACAACGTGCGGTACGACGTGCACTGCTGGCATATTCGCCGGTACCGGACCTGAGGCCGAAGCAGTTTTGGGGTGGGGACCCTGCGTCTGACAGTTCCAGCAGGAACGAATTACCGTTTTCATCAGCAGACATCCAGACGGAATCGGTGAAACCTGAACAGCATGGTCAGGCGAACATCCACATCCATACCGGAGCGCTGGAATCAGACAACTTGCCTTTGCTGAGGTTGGTTGGGCAGGTAGCTGCAACCTACCTGGTAGCAGAAGGTCCTGATGGGCTGTACCTGATCGACCAGCACGCTGCCCATGAGCGGGTTTTATTTGAAAAACTGATGGCGCAGCATGATCAGCAACAGGTGCCGGCTCAAACCCTCCTTGAACCGGTGAATATCACGCTTCCCCCGGAAAAGACCCGCCTTTTAACAGAACAGCTTCCTGTTTTGGAGCACTTAGGCTTCGATGTGGATCCCTTTGGACCCAACGCCTTCACCGTGCGGGCAATCCCTGCCCTGATCGTGGGGGGTGATCCGGAAGCAGCATTGAATGTGCTGGTGGAAGATTTTGAGGAAGATGAAACACCGCTGGGGGCGCAGATAGAAGCCAGGCTCACAGCCCGGATCTGCAAGCGGATGGCTGTCAAAGGTGGGCAGGTCCTCTCGCCTGAAGAGCAGCGTGCCTTGCTGCAGGACCTGGAGCGCTGCCAATCGCCGCGCACCTGCCCGCACGGCAGGCCGACCATGATCCACCTCTCAGCTGACCTGCTGGAACGCCAGTTTGGGCGAAGGGGTGCGAGGTAAGCAAAATGAGCCGCTTTTTTGTTGCTGGTCTGATCAACGTCGAAACCACGCTGGCCGTGGGCGGCTTCCCGATTGAATACAATCCTTGCAATTATCCTTTTTTTGGCGTTCAAACAACGGTTTCAGGTGTGGGATTGAACATCGCCAAAGCCCTGACGGTTCTTGGAAATGAGCTGGATTTTGCTTCCATCATCGGGGGTGATGAGAATGCTGAGCTGGTGCGCATGAATTTACAAAAGAATGGAATTCCTATTGACGGAGTGATCTGCCAGATGGATGAGACAGCCCAGTCAGTTATCTTGTATGACCCATCCGGCCGGCGCCAAATTTACACCGACCTGAAGGATATCCAGGGTCAAAGCTACCCGGTTGAACTGGCTGAACCAGCGCTTTCGGCGTGTGACCTGGCGGTGATCTGCAACATCAACTTTTCCCGGCCGCTATTAAGCATTACGAAAGACATGGGGAAGCTGATTGCAACAGACGTGCATGCCATCTTTAATCTGGATGATGACTATAACCGGGATTATATGCGTCACGCAGATATCCTGTTTCTGAGCGATGAATCCCTGCCGGACTCGCCAGAAGCGATTGCCCGCGACTTGATGGCGCGCTACCATCCGTTGATCATTGTGATCGGGCTGGGTGCAAAAGGAGCGCTGTTGAGCGTCAGGGAAGATGAGTTTATGGGGCGCTTCCCGGCGGTCCGAACGCGTGAGGTTGTCAATTCAATTGGGGCTGGGGATGCCCTGTTCTCGTCCTTTTTAGACCGCTACCTGCGCACCAGGGATCCTTACCGGGCATTAAGGGCAGCGATGGTGTTTGCGTCCTATAAAATTGGGGAAAAGGGAGCCGCAGATGGCTTCCTGACGGGGGAAGAATTGGATAGATGGGTGCAAAAAACGGCTGACCAGTTTCCACACCAGTAAAAAATGAATTGTGGGGGGAAAGAATCTTGATCCCATCAGGCTCTCAATACTTCGTATAGCCATTATACCAAGACGCGACAAGAGCTTTGTGAACCTTTAGCGACCTTCAGTTAATTTCATACAATAGAATTGCTTATTCCTTCTGCAGCCAGTCCGGGACAGGATGGGGCGCGGGCTTTCTGCCGTAAAAAAAGTTATCCAAGGCATAAGCCGCCCGGCGGAAGGTGGCTGAATGGGCGACGCCGTACCGGATGATATTGTGGAAGAAGTTATCCGCATGAGCATACGGGCAGACTGCCATACACCGGCCGCAGTCGGTACCCACTTTGGTCCAGTAGGTGTAGCAGCGTTCCGCGTCGATCTTCCAGCGCAGGGTACCGTCTTCATATTGGGTGCGGTCACCGAAGGGGATGGCTTGTGAGGGGCAGACCTCCGCACATTTTTGGCAGTGATTGCAAAAATCGATCACAGCTGGATCCCAGGTGGGTGCATCAATCTCTAGAGGCAGGTCTGTAGTGACGACGCCCAACCGGACGCGGGGCCCCAATTTGGGAGTCATCAGGATTCCCATCCGCCCGATCTCACCCAGGCCGGCGTCCCTGGCGACCAGAGGTGCGATCACACGATAGTTTCCGTCGATGTGTGCCCGAGCAGGGTAGCCCATCTGGCGGATAGCGGCAGCCAGGGCAATGGCAATTTTAGTGGCTTCCACGTACTGGCGGGCGGATTCCATCACAGCCGGCATCTTTGGGGCGGTGTTGATCATCTCGTGGGACATCTCGACTGCGTACGCAAACGCAAAACGGTGATCGAGGTCAACAGGCGCACCGAATGTTCCCGAGCCGCGGCCAATGTGGGAATAAATATGGTGGGACTGGAGCTGACAAATCCCTGCATCCACTGCGCCGTAGTAGTGTGCCAGGCTTTTAACCCATTGTGTAAAATGCTCGGGGGATGCGCTGACCGGCTGGGACATGACCGGTCCATCCACAGCATCACGCAGGCTTTCGGTCAGGAAAAAATCTGCTTCTGCGGACGACGCCAGCCTCGGGTCATAAAAAGCCGAACCTGGTTGGAGCAGTCCCGGGTTCCGTCGGAAGCGGTCGTCCGGGAATTGATGTTCGGAATGTGCCTGGTAGTAGCTGGAATATCGATCCGTGCCGGGGACCAGCCTTGCCCGGGCAAACATGATAATTCGCTCGTCTACCTGTTTGTTTGGGGGTGGAGAGGTTTGAATTTCCTGCTTCAACGGCCAAAAGAACAGGATGAAACCAAGCAATAAAGTTGTCCCTAAAACACCTGTAAAGAGGGTCTGTGCCCATTGAGGCATCCATAAAACCGTAGCCCAAACCAGGACCGTCAGGAGTGAGAATAAGACGCCCAACCTGGCTGCCCTGAGATACTTCTCTTTGAAAGAAAAGAATCCCATCAAAATAAAACCAGCGAAAAATATCGCAAGAGTGATGGTTAAGAGAATTTCAAGCCAGGTCATTAGTGCCATCCATGTGTTCGTTCTGACCATTATACATGATCTCATCATGTCATTGGGGGCAAGATGCTCGAAAGTGGTCATTGGACATTCGCTGACTAAATTATTGGGGAGTGATGTTGTGGCCGGTGATGTGCTCTCTCTGCGTGCGCACGGCATGGCGATCACTGGGCCTCTATCTGAATATCCGGATGCTATCAGCGGCGCAGGCGGCCAGATTACGACCTGCAATGATGGTGCATTACCCGGGATGGTCTGTGCGCTGGATGGTGCCGCATTTGGGGCACTGATAGGTAAGATGAATGGCGGCGCGGCGTTCTTAATCGGAGACTCAAGCTCGTTTGTCGCCGGGGCTTCGGGACGGCTGTACCTGGCAGTGAATGATTTCCTGGGTACCTATGATGATAACCTGGGCGGATTTACTGTCCTATTTGAAGGCTTGTAATCTGCAAGTAGACATTCGCAAGTAATTCCTTGTGCGATCCGAAATTATTTTTAAGTGAATGATTCGGATCGCACTATTTTATTAATAAATTTATCAACGAGTATTACTTCTCTGCGTCAATCTTGGGGAGAATCAAGATTGAAGGAGAATGACCAAACCCATATTCGCTTCTTCATCTTATTGATTTCGTATTATCTCTATTGTAAAATGGAAAATGTAGCATAAGGGTAATGAAACATAGAATGAATCTTACCCTCATCGTTCCTAATTCCTTACGCAATTAATTATTCAATACAGACGAAACTTAACAAATAAGAAAGGCCGATTTGAGATGAAGACTCGTTATTGGATCATTTATTTCTTGCTGTTTTCGTTATTGCTTTTCCTCCCCCAAAGCCCTATCAATGCTGAACCAAGAACAATAACCTATACCGTCAACTCCAATACAGCATTCCCGGATGCCAACCTAGGTGATAGTATTTGTGCGGCCGCAGGGGGGAACTGCACTTTACACGCAGCGATCGAGAATGCTAACCAGGATGGACAGGCTTCGATTATCCAATTTGCCTCAAAATTCCAGAACACGAATGCCATCAATGATGATGCGCTTCCCATCCTGACGGAGAATAATACCACCATCGATGCCAGCGATCGTTGGGATACAGCAAATAACCGCCCGGGGGTTGAAGTTGAATGCACCATTTGTGACGATATCATTCGCATCAATTCCAGCGGCAATGTCATCAAAGGCATTATGTTCGGCGGTGGATTTTCCGGCATCAAACTGATCAACGGGAACAATAATGTGATCGGTGGCAATGGCACTGGTGAAAGGAACGTCTTTATCACAGGACAATTTGGTATTAGATTAGAATCCGGGCTGAATAATTCTGTCGTCAACAACTACATTGGAACCATCACGGGTGATACAGTACCGGGAAGTGTCGCAGGGGATGTGGGTATTTGGACAGCTGCTGATGGCAACACCATTTCAGATAACCTGATCGTGGGTTATACCGGCCTTCCTGAGACCATCTACGACCCACCGGCTGGCATTTGGCTGTATTACTCGGATGATAACACCGTCACGGATAATGTGATCGGCGTCGATGTGTATGAAACGTCAGCCCTAGGCAACGAGGTTGGGATCCTCGTTTACTGGTCAGATGGGAATACGATTGGTCCGGACAATGTGATCGAAGGAAATACCAGCCACGGGGTTGTACTCTACCAGGCATCCAATACAACAATCACGACCAATGAAATCGGCCATTACTTGTATGCGGTTGGGAATGGGGGGGATGGGGTCTATCTGCATGCTGTCAGCGGGGATACCCTGATTGAGGATAACTGGTTATGCCACAACGATGGAAACGGGCTGTGGTTGGATTTTTTTGATGCTACCATCCAGGGGAACCTGATTGCTGACAATGGGGGTGATGGTATCCATCTCTCAGGAGATAACAGCCTGATCGGGGGCGATTTAGCAGAAGACCGAAATGTGATTGGTGATAATACGGGTGATGGCATCAGCCTGGATGGCGCTGTTTCAGCGACCGTTTCAAATAACTATATCGGGCTGCAGGATCAAGGCGTGTTTGATAAAGGCAACGGTGGCCACGGCATCCTGATTTCGAATGGCGCACATAATAACCTGATCGGTGGGACCAGCCGAGGTGATGGCAATTTGATCGCCTACAATGATGAATATGGTATTTTGATAACCGGAGCCACAACACACGATAACGAAGTTTATGGGAATATTATCGGTGCGCCGCTGAATTGGGGCTGGGAAGCCGGTAACGGGAAGCATGGGATCGGCATTTATTCAGGCGCGCATCATAACATTATTGGTGATGATATTGGTGCGTCAGGTAATATCATCCTCGCCAGTGGGTGGAGCGGCCTGGTGATCCAGAACGGGACCGGGAACACGGTTGAGGGAAACTTCATCGGCACCAATGGGGGCAGCATTGACTGGGGCAATGCCTATTACGGGGTTGTTGTGGAGCACACCGAAGGCGGCATCGGGCAGGATAACTTCATTAATTTCAATGAGATTGCTTACAACGGATATCATGGTGGCCTGGATAATGTCGAAGCAGGGGTTTATATCAACCGGTCGGATGGCAATATGATCAGCCGTAACAGCATCCATGATAATGACGGCCCGGGGATTAAATTGGTGAACAGCGGGAACAATAATATGCCTGCGTCGGTTATTGTGTCGGGTTCCTGTGAGGGTGTCATCAGCGGTACATCTGCCGCTTCTGCCTGGGTGCAGATCTTTTCGGATAACGTCGATGAGGGCAGGACGTGGGAGGGGACGACCCAGGCAAATGGTTCCGGGATTTGGAGCTGGCCGGGAGGTGTGGCCGGGCCTTATTTAACCGCAACCGCCCGCGATAACAGCACGCTGGATACATCACCTTTTTCTTCACCTTATGGTGTGGGAACGTGTAACGTCTATTTTTACATTCCATTATTCATCAAGAATTAGGAAAACCAGGACGTCCTTCAATTAGTTTTGAACCATTGAAAAGAGATCAACATAAGTGATATTCAGCCTGTGCGATGGTTCCGGGTTTCTGGTCAATCACCATTTTTAAGGTATAATATCGTCTGCTATAAAGATGCAGTAGAGCATTGGCAAATCGGGGCGTAGCTCAGCCCGGATAGAGCGCACGGTTCGGGTCCGTGAGGCCAGCGGTTCGAATCCGCTCGCCCCGACAAAGACACTTCTAGAAATAGGAGTGTCTTGTTTAGTAAATTGATTAAAGGGGTTCGGGTCCTGCCCAAAGGGTACATCGCGAAGGTCGACAGTTCTTATTCATTGGAGGTAACTTGGAAAAAACAATTCTAAATTGCGATTGTTGTGGAGGACGTCTTGAAATATCAAAAGAGTTTGATGTTTTTATTTGTGATTTTTGCCGGACACAATATTTAATCAATAGATCAGATAAAACAAGAAGTATTGAATCCCCTACTGAAAAATATAGTGAGCAAGAAATCTATATTCGACAAATTGATGCGTTGTATTCTGAAGTTAATAGAATTACAGAAACAGTGATGGTAATTGGTGTAAACAACGCGAAGAAACCGGAAATGTTTTTCGAGTTAAACCAACACGAAAGCGAAATCCAAGACATATTCAAGGAGATTTCTTCTTTGGTTACAAAATATAAAAATAGTGGTGGAGAGGATTATTCAACAATTAATATAATTTCTCCATTTGCATTACTTGAAGAAATAAAAAAAATTTAACCCTCAAATTAATACAAAAATTGGTGCAAGATATTTGTATAATGAAAGTCCTTCAGTAACATTATCATTTAGGCTTGATAGACCATCGGTTGATGTTGTTATTTGGAGAGATTCAATAGGTTTTCGATCGACTTCAACAAAAATATGGTCGCTGAAAAAAGAAAATTATGATAAATTAATGGAATTCTTAAACCAATCATTTGATATTTTATATCAAGTTATGAGTGAAAAAGGCGAGCCAATGAAACCTTTTAGACAAACTAGTCCAAAATTATATTCTTAACCTTATTCTAGTAATTATATTTAGTATTAAACATTGAAACTATAGGATATAATTCACAGTCCGTTAGGTCGACGGTTCAAATACGACGGCCCGACAATGAACACCTCTCACTTTGGGAGGTGTTTTTATTTTAGAACGTATACTAATGGTTTGGGCCTGCCTGGAGCAAAGTGGAACACCCGAAAGGAACTGGAGGGTGCTAAATGGGTGCTTCGCGAGCTCTTCGCTGCGCTCAGAGTGCTCCGAGAGCCAGCGGTTTCCCCCTGCGGTGGACAGGCGAATCCGCTCGCCCTGAATCGAAACTGAATTCCCGATGGGAGTGGGCAATTAAATGCTTCTCAGAAGGGAAGTCATATAATTATGTGGATTTTAGGGGGGCATTGCTGTGAGATTTTATCAGGGTTGCTATATAAGCGCAAACGACCAGAGTTGCAACTCTGATCGCCTGCTAATTCATCAACCGATATGAGATCAACGAACTAAACAGGATTATACCCGATTCTTAATTATGTTGTTGTATATGACTTAGGATTATTTTCCAAGTTCGTGAGGCTGGCGTTTTCCCCCTGCGGCGGACAGGCGAATCCACCTGACCTGGAATGAGCGGAACTCCCGAAGGGAGCTGCCAGAAACTCTCCTGGAAAGGGGGGTTTTTTAATTGAAGGAAGAGAATTGAGAGTGGTGAATAATTGCCGTAAATAGTTTTCAGGAATCAGGATTAAGAGGGTATCCAAAAACTAAAATGTAAATGAAAATAGCCAAGTGGAGAAAAATGGCCAAAAATATGGGAGAAGGGAAAAGGGATATGCTGTGCAAGCTCTTTGCTTCGCTCAGAGTGCTCCGAGAAGGTTGGCGGTTTTTCACTGCGACTGCTATCATCAATTCCTAACAGGGATCATCATGTGCGCAATATATCAGACCTTTGCAGGGCATTATCCAAGTAGCACGCTATATTCGAACTTAAAGGATGGCAAGAGAAATATTTAATTCAATTCCAGGAATCGAAATCGCACCCGGCAGCTAGTCAACCGGGTACGAAAATCAATCATTGAATTAAATTGTTTTCCTGCGTTTTGAGAGGAACGACAACCGCCAACTTCCCTCACCACGCAAGCGAATATCCCGCCGAATGAAACGAAGCCATCCTATTACTATCATAATTGCACTAATCCCAAGCAATGCGGCCACCCATCCCAGATTTAATTCTTGAAAAGATAGCACTGTTTGGAAATAATGGTAAGGCATTAGCTTCGCCAAGGCTCCCATACTGTCATTGATGGACGCAAGAGAGGATACAAAATAACTGGTAACCATAATCGCTCCACTGACGACAGCTGCCAGATTCCGCGAAGGCATCAGCATGCTCAACATCAAAGATAAGGCAATATAGAACAAGGTTTGAACCAGAAGAGATAGGAAGGGAACAGCCATCTGGCCCCAACTCACCGCCAGGCTGGATCCGCCCAACAACATGCTAAATCCCAACCAACCTAATATGTGAATTGTTAGGGTGGTTGCCAGGATTCCCAATGTTCTCCCAAAGAAAAAGGAGGAGCGTCCAATCGGATGGGCGATGATCAGGTCCAGGCGACCGCGTTCCTCATCATCGAGGATCAATGCACTGCCTGCAATCACAGAAAAGATTCCAATGATTATTGGCAACATTGAAAAGGCATACATCCCCAGGAAACCGGCCGGGGTCAGCATGCTGTTCACAGTGGCACCGAAAAATGCCAGGAACTCAGGCGGGTAACTGGAAATCATTTGTTGGAACTGTTCTCCTTGCGCTACAAACGTGTCGTACATTGGTACGATCAGAAGTCCATAAAGCGCTAGGCCCAACCCCCAGCCCAATATCTGGGCTTTTTTGCCAATATAGGTATGTCGCAATGTTGTAAGTAAACGTTTCATCGAATTACTCCTTATTTTTGTAGTAGGTCATAAAGACTTCTTCCAGACTGGGTCGCTCAGACACGAGATCCAGAACCGGCAGCCGACCCAAGGCATGGATCAAATTCTCCATGTCCCCGGAAACCTGCAAGTTGATGCTATTTCCATCAATCTGTGAAAGAATCTCGACCTCTGGCAGGTTCCCAAGCTCACGAACCTCAACTGCCTGTTTAAACCGGATCGTTAAGCGATTCAGCGTACGCTTGGTAAGGATACTGGTTTCAGCTACTTCAACGATCTCACCCTTTCGGATAATGCCCACACGTTTAGCGATGTTTTCCACCTCGCTCATGATGTGCGAACTGAAAAAGATGGTTGCGCCGGTGGTATTGGCGTCACGCAACAGGCTGACTACCTCTTGCTGCATTAATGGATCAAGGCCACTGGTCGGCTCATCAAGCAGCAGTAGCTCCGGGCGATGCATCAGCGCTTGGATAACACCGATCTTTTGCTTATTGCCCTTGGAAAGGTTTTTGATCTGTGGTTTCATATCCAAATCCAGCCGCTCAGCTAACTGCCGTACGTAGCCCCACTCGGTTCGTAGATTGCGCATATCGCTGAAGAACCGCAGCTGCCGCTCAACGGTCAGGTTGTCATAGAATTGCATCTCCCCCGGCAGGTAGCCTGTAAGTGCCTGGATTGAAACCGGGTCAGCTTGTGGATCGATACCCAGCAGACTAGATTTCCCTCCATCTGGGCGGATGATATCGAGCAAGCAGCGGATCGTTGTGGTTTTGCCTGCCCCGTTCGGTCCCAGGAAACCGAAGATCTCACCACGACCAACATCAAGGTCAATGCCTCGAAGGGCACGTACTTTACCATAGGATTTGGTCAGCCCGCGAATTTTGATCGCTAGTTCCTGGGATGGTTTGTTATAATTTGTCGAACGCATCGTAATGCCTCCTCATTTCTTGTCTAATAATTCCATTGGGCCAACCTGTTGGATGGAACGCAGAACCAGATTGAGATCCCATAAGCGGTTCAATAAACCACGCAGAGCAGCCTGATCGGTCACAAAACCAGAAATGATTGTTAGATACATACTGCCGCCTTCTTTTTTCGAATCGATCTGAAAATCATCCAGCCATTCTGACCAACTTGGATCGATCCTTCCTTCAACGATGATCCGGTAGTATTTTTTCTGATGAGAGGGTGATCTCTTCTTGGTGTACATAAAAAACTCCTGTGGCTTGACATCAGCATACAGGATTATTGGTACTATCTTGACCAGCCAAAAGTATGGTTACAGTACTGTTTTGGAATTATTAAGGGATCATTTACCCTGTATCAGAGCCAGGCTGCGCCCTCGCACAACTGCCTCGGTGCGATTCCTGACGCTGAGTTTTCCGAAGATATTGGATGCATGACCCTTGACGGTACTAAGGGAGATGTATAAACGCCTGGCAATTTCGTTATTGGACAATCCTTCAGCAATTAAACTCAGCACTTCCAGTTCACGATCGCTGAGTGGTTCAATTAGATTTGGATACGATTCATCTTTTAGTGACGATTTTTCAACTGTTTCTGTGATTACTGTGAGCAATCGTCCAGCATAATCCGGCGAGATGTTCTGGTCAACAGCTCGGTAGAGCAACTGCGCCATCAGTTCTCCGTGTTCAACAAACGTCCGCTCATATCCTTCCAACTGACCAAGCTGGAGTGATTGAGCTAAAACGTCCAACGCTTGATCGTTTCTATCTAACTGGGATAAGGTAAGCGCCTTTAGGACTAAGAGCTCGATCTGCCGGCGTTGATAACCCTGCTTTTCATTTATCTGCGCAAGCTCATCAATCAGTTTCAATGCAACAGCAGGTTCGTGTAGTGCCATTTTAAGGCGAATTATGAGCAGTATTTCAACTTCAAACATCTCGTTCAGGGTCAGATCCCGGCCTACAGCAGAGCATAATTCTGAAGGTGAGCGCGTTAATAACCCTCGCTGATTGGCCCATTCAGTGGCTTGACCCAACTCTCCTTGCATGATCCATAATCTCACCTGGGCAACCTCAACCAGTTGGTCATCCATTTTTGTGGACTTGGTGTTTCGGGCAAGTTCATAGGCCAGATCAATATATTTTTGAGCCGAGTCCCAGTCTTGCTGATCCATCCTTAGCCTGGCAAGGGAGATGTACGCGATCGGCAGGCCAATCTCAACGAAATTTTCCATCAACTTGATGGTTTCCAGGAAATATTGATTGGCTGTTTCCAGATCTCCCTGCTCGCGGGAAATCTCAGCCAGATTGAGTAATGTTTTTCCGATCATAGGAGATCCCGGGCCGAATTCATTTTCCGCAAGTGACAGTACTTGCTGGCAGGTTGCTTTAGCGACCTGAAATTTTCCATGGAAATACTGCAAACCAGCCAGGTTCGTAAGCGCCATGATTGTCATCATTGTATTATCAGATTGCCTGGAAATTTCCACAACTTGTTCGAAAGCGCGTGTTGCTGCAGGGATATCTCCCGCGAGCGTATACCCCATGCCCAATGTATCTGCTGCAAGACTGCGGAAAAAGGGGCGACTATCCCCGAGCTGGTCGATCGCTTTTTCAGAAAGCTGGATGGTGCTCCTGGCATCGCCAAGCATAACCGCTAAAAATGCATGAAGCATGCTCAACTCCCCTTCAAACTCACCTTGGTGACCGATACCCTCAATTTTCTCCAACAAGGAAGCTACCACCTGGGTTGATCGGCCGCACAGGATTAAGGCAAACCCATAAATCGAAACCAAATACGGATGGTTCAGGATGCATGTTTCCGGAATGACTTCAAGCCATCGCAAAACAAGCCTGGCCTTTCCACGCTTCAGCAGGTCTTCAGCAATTTGTTCGATTAGGTGTGCGGCACGTTCGAAGTCATGAGCGGAGGTAGCATGATCAATCGCCAGATCAATTTGAGCATTTTCCTCATACCAACGGCTGCTCCGTGAATGAAGTTCGTTGATTACTTCAGCCCGGGACGAACGAAGACGCTTGCGAAGCAGATCGGCAAAAAGAGCATGATAGCGATACCATTGATGCTGGCTATCCATTGGGATAATGAACAGGTTGGATTCCACCAAATGGTCCAGGATTGCCTGTGCCCCCGGCTGACCGGTGACTGCCTCACACAATGACGCGGTCAATTGTTCTAGGATTGAGGTTTGCAGCAGGAAACTCCTCATTGGTTCAGACAAGTGGGCTAACACTTCATCAGTCAGGTAATCTGCGATGAATTCATGTTCTCCGGTAAAGGATCTGAAAAATGCAGTACGATCACTTTCAGCCTGTAAAGAAAGTGCCACCAGCTGCAATCCTGCGATCCAGCCCTCAGTTTTGTGGGCCAACGCAGCCACCTGATCAGTGGTCAGAGCCAGACCCATGGTTTTGTTGATAAATTCCACGGTCTCATCACACGTAAAACTGAGATCTCGCTGTCGCAACTCAACCAGTTGACCTCGAGCCCGTAATCGGGTCAGAGGTAAAGGCGGGTCGGCGCGAGTGATCAATACCATACACATTTTTTGAGGCTGGTGATCGACAACAAATCCAACAAAACTATGGATGGATTCTGCCGTCATCAGATGAAAATCATCCAGAACCAGAAAAAAACGTTCGGGGATTTCGCTTAACTCATTGATGAGCATGGTCGCAAGAACCGGGGTTGGTGAGGGCTTATGGGTCTCCAATATTCTCAGCACCCTATCTCCAACTCCGGGGAAAATTTGTTTCAGCGCAGAGACGAAATAGGTGAGAAACTGGTTCAGATCATCATCACTGCTATCCAATGTTAACCAGGCAAATCGATGGGATCGGACTTTATTAGAGTTTTGAAGCCATTCACTGGCTACGGTGCTCTTTCCATACCCTGCCGGGCCGCAAATTAATGTCACCAAGACATCCTCACGGATGCTTTCATCCAGTTTATTTAGTAGACGAGAACGCGCAACAATTTTCTCACCTTTTGGTGGGTGATTAAATTTTGTTAGAATTAATGGATTATCCATTTCATCGCCGTGGAGGGATTAAAGCATATAAATCGAATTTGTTTTCTCAATAAGATTATAGCATGCATTGTTATGTAACCAGGCTATCATAAACCAGGCTGCTGAAGAATAATTATTTGCTGTCGGAATTAATTATGGATATTAAGAAGGAATGAAGAAGCAACGAAGGTAATTTTGATCATGAATTATGGATTATTATGGCGGTTATAGATCAAATTTCAACGAGTCATTCTTAAAGGATTAGGTTAGATTAATGCTTCTCCATGAAATTCTTTGTGGTCACCTGAATTTTCAGAACTCTTGCAGACACAGAATTGTTGAAAAACAGCGTTTGTTTAACACCAGGGGCAATCAGATTAAAACGGGCTATGATCAAAACGATTTTCTAATGCCAAAATTAGGGGTATCAATTTCCATTGAAATTAAGTCGTCTCATAATACTCTCAAGATTGATAATAAATTCATTAATCAATTTCGTCCGTCTCTCCTGGTCCAACACTGTTGTTCCGGCATGACCACAAAGGAAGCTATGATATGCTGTGCAAACGATTTTTACTGCCCGATTGTGATGCTCATGATGAGGTCGTCCAGAATACTCAGGTCTGGTGTGAATGAATCAGGCGCCACAGTTGAAAGCCTGCCTCCCACATCGTTTGTGTAAGCTGCATTATCCATGATCAGGCTTTCCTGTGTATAACCTTCAGGCAGCGTGCTGTATTCATCCGGCAGTGTTGGGTGGCTGATCGGAAGGGTGACTGCTACCCAATACATCCCATCATCGGAGAGACCCTGGAAAGTGTAGATGATATTCTGGTTGGTGATCGGGTTAGGCCCTTCAGAATATTCCGTGATAAACCGAATGCCCTGCCCACCAGTGAATGAAATATTTTTCTCATGTGCAAAGAAGGTCTGTTGTTCGAGTACTGCTGGTAGAAAAGGCATTCTTTTCCCACTAATGGTGCCATCAGAGATGATGCTTTTTAGGTCAGCGACCAGAAGTGGAATAACCTCAGGGAGCTGTTCGCTAAATTCAGCAACCGGGTAGATCCATATTTGAGGGGGGAACTGGGTTTGTGTCAATGGATAATTCTGAATGGTGACCTCAGTATGGGTTGGATAGATGAAGGGGTAGTAGGTTGGCCTGTCCGGGCTACTGCTTTCGGGTACGGTCGTACATTCGTAACCATCTCCCAAGGAAGGATCGAGGTAAAAAGAGATTTTGTTACAGGTTATATTATTTTGTGTTAAATCGAGCTCGGTATCCGGAGTGAATTCATTGGATCGGCTGCAGCCAGACAGGAAAATGATTGCCGTGAATAGGGCCAGTAAAGGAAGGAATTTTTTCATGGTTCTCTCCTTAAAAATTCACATTGGATAACTGCTATCATTTTACAGGGATTATCTTGCAGATTCAATCCTTTGATCCCTGCTATAGATACAAAAAGAGACTTTTGATGGTCTTTGTATTGACCTAAAGGAGCTTATGGCCAGGAAAGCATACGGTCGGGAGAGACAAGAAAATTTTCCTCAGAAGTCTTACTGGTCTATTTTCTGGCGGGTGAGGGTGAACGTAAGTCTCTTGGAAAGATGCCCAGCGCTAGGAAAGTTGCGATGGAAGCGTGACACACATTACCGTGTAAACCCCTTGCCACTTCTACTTTGCTTGAGAAGTGCTGTGCGAGCTCTTTGGTGCGCTCAGAATGCTGTGCGACCGGCGGTATGCCCCTGCGGTGAACAGGAGAAAACGCTCAGCCTGAAGTGAAACGGAACTTCCGATGGTCGATTACAAGAAGGCACTTCTCATTTTGGGAAGTGTTTTTCTTTAAGTGGTTGTTTTGTGGGTTCGGTTCCAACTTGGCTTATTGAAAACGCTGGAAATGGGTAGAAACCTCTAAGAAAAAGAGGTTATGAACAGTAAGAAATTAACGTGTATAATATTTTCAACGTGGAGATCCAGTACTTTTGGGGGATATTAGGATTGCTAACGATCAATGATTTCTAAGAACATGATGGTTGGAGGAAGCGATGAAAAACTTTTCCAGTATCAGTGTTTGCTTGATTTGTCTTTTGATTTTTTCTGTTCTATCTGCTTGCAGCCCAGGTGTTGAAATTTTGGAGACAAGTACGCTTGAAGTTCCTGCAACGCCAACACTTCAAGAGCTAGGAGATGTCGTAGAAGAAACTCCTACCGCGATAAAAACGCCTGAAGAGATAAAAGACAGCGAAGGTTACTCTCCTTCCGAAATGACTGAACCCCTGAGTGAACTGCCAGGGAATGTCCTTTTGCCCTCAGGCGAAAGCGCTGATTATTTCTATCAGGCAGATTTACAGATTCCGCTTGGTTTAGCATGGGGACCTGATGATCTATTATATGTCGCTGATATGTCTGGTCATCGAATCAGCACTGTCTCCCATGATGGGGAAATTGTTGATCTTGGGTTGTGGCAAACACTTCGGTCAATGCAGGAAGAAGGGCCTGTTGGGATAACCTTTGATTCGGGTGGCAACTTATATTTTCATAACGGGGTCTCATTGTTCCGGATCGATCAGTCTGGTGAGATAGATGAATTGATGGGTATACCGGAGGGTCTTATTGGCGGAATTGCTTTCTCTTCCGAGGATGAGTTGTATTTCACGCTGCGGAACCTCGGGATGGTTTATCAGTGGAACGATGGCGAATCGGTGCTTATTGCATCCATTTTGCCCAATGCGGAAAACCTGGTGTTTGGTCAAGATGGAAGCCTGTATGTTACCCAGATGTCATATAACCATGTCATGAAGATTGACCCCATCGTGGGTGGGGATAGAGAAATATTCGCCACTGGTGTTTGTCCGGTTGATCCTTGCTTCCTGGCGGTTGATCCAGAAGGGGATATCTGGGTGCGCGGTCTTGGTTCCCTGCATCAATTTTCTGCGGATGGCAATGAGAAGGATTTCATCATTGATGGTGAAACCTATCCGGGCGGACCTATTAGCTGGTATACATCTGCTGGGATTGCTTTTGATCGACAGGGCGGACTATGGTTAGCCAGTTATAACTCAAAACTAACGTATTTTGCCCCATTGGAGCCGGGAACGGCAGATCCGGCTTTTGAGAGCAGGATCATTTCCCCGGGGCTTGAGGCATGGGCATTGGCGTTTGATTCTTCTGGAGCAATGTACGCCTCTGATTCAATCGGGAAGCAAATATTAAAGTTTAAAGCATCTGGAACAGCGGAAGTCTTCTACCATTATGGATTCGAGGGCCACGCTGCGTTGGCTGTGGACAAGATGGACCGGGTTTATATTGGGCTGCCGACTGGAGAGATCAAATATGTGGACCAGGATGGGAATGCAATCCATCTTGCTGACCTTTTAACCCGCCGGATGGCAGTCGGTGGCGATGGTGTTCTTTACGCGGTTATTGGGGATTACAACCAGCCAAAACGGATCGCCCGTATCACTGGCGTTGATACCTATACCATCCTGGCAACTGAAATCGCTGGCATGCCATTGGGAGATGGTGAGCTGGATATCGCTGCGGCAGGGGAAGAGGGCCTGTATATCATTGCACCGTCTTATTCTGACCTGTATTTGTCGAATGTGTTTTATTTGGATTTTAACGGAAATGGTTTTCTTACCGAAACCTATACCCTACCATCCGGTGCGCCAGGAATGCCCTTTGATGTGATCCCAGGTAATAGAGGGATCATTATTCTTTCGTATATTCCAAATAACATCTATCGCCTGATTACCGGATCCGAGGCTGAGCTTCTTGCAACCAGGATTGTCGGCGATCCCACAGACTTGATCATCAGCCCGGATGGGAAGTGGGTATATGTAGCGGAATCCGGGGCGATAAACAAAATTCCGATCCCCTGATTTTTCTTCCGGGAATGAGGGTTTGTGCGATTAATAAAAAGACTAAGCATTTGGTAATCGTTGTCAGTCAATCATAAAAAATAACGATGTGCGTGATTAAGATTCGTAATAGCTCAGCAACGGGTAGGCAAATCCCCATGGCCTGACGTGAAAGGTAACCCTGGAAAAACTTGAGGGGCAAGAGAGAAACAGAATTCCCAAAAGGTCCAGGCATAAAAAAAACCTTTAATTGGCTCGTTTTGCGCAAACAAAATAGAGACGTTGCATGCAACGTCTCTACTGATGAATTTTCTATAAGATTATTGGCTTCGCCATAAGCGAAATCGTATCACGCTATGCTGCCCAGTTCCTGTTACGAAACCCTTTTCACGGCAGCAGAGCGTTGATGGTTATGCTGCTGCGGGTGGTTTGTAGTGGGGGCCGGTTTTGAGCCGTTCACCTTCTTCTGCTCGAATTTCAAGCCAACCAGGCGTTCAATCGAGCGCAGCATTTTCATATCCTGATGGGTGACCAGCGTCAGCGCGGCGCCCAGGTTTTCCATCCGCCCGGTTCGCCCGGTGCGGTGGGTATAGGCGATGGCCGTATCGGGAATATCATAATTGATGACATGCGAAACCTGCATGACGTCGATCCCGCGTGCGGCAATATCGGTTGCTACCAGCACCTTTACATGGCCTTTTCGGAAAGCGTTCATCGCTTGTTGCCGTCGGGATTGTGACAGGTTCCCCTGCAGTGAGGTCGAGCTGATTCCCGCATCCTTCAGCTGGTCAGCGAGTTTGCTGGCGCGGCGTTTAGTACGGGTGAAAACGAGCGTCTGCCCCTTTTGTTTATCCTGTAAAAGCTGGAGCATGAGATCAAGCTTGTTATTTTGTTCCACTTGGTAAATGGCATGCTTGATGGTTTTGAGTGGTTCATCGATCGAGATCTCAACGGTGACAGGGTTATACAGCATTTTCCGAACCAGGTTATTGATCTCTTTTGACATGGTCGCTGAAAAAAGGAGCGACTGGTGTTTTGCCGGAAGCAGCTCGATGATCGATGTAACATCCGGCAGGAACCCCATATCCACCATATGATCGGCTTCATCCAGCACGAGGGTCTGGATCTCTTTCAGGTTGACGGCACGCTGGTTGTTCAGGTCCAGCAGGCGGCCGGGGCAGGCGATGATCACATCGACACCCTGGCGAAGCCGGCTGATCTGGGATTTTGTGCTGACACCGCCGTAAACGGTCACAAAGCGCAAGCCGGTATTTGCCCCGAGCTGTTTAAAGACCGTGTGGGTCTGCTCCGCCAGTTCGCGGGTGGGCGCTAACACAAGCGCGCGCGGTTTCCCGCGGGATCCGCGGATCAGCCTTTGGAGGATTGGCAGGACGAAGGCGGCGGTTTTCCCGGTGCCTGTCTGCGCCAAACCGATGACATCCCGTCCTTCAAGAATGGGGAGAATGGATTTCGCCTGGATGGGCGTTGGGCTGTCGAAGCCAGCCCGTTCAATACCCGCGTTGATCTGCGGGTGGAAAGAAAACGTATTAAATTTCACAAAATCATCCTTTTTGGTGTTGATAATTTCACGGCGGTTGTTTTCTGCCGTGTCCGCTCTCTCACCCCGCATTGCGGTTACACCAATAAATGATTGTGAGCGGCATTTTACAAAATAAAACCAGGGGAATCCCTGGTCCGTTTAACTGTTTTATGTTATTAAACTTAGACTGGTTGACTATACTACATAATAAAATAAAAGGGGGAAATCAGGTTATCGTTGTGTTAATGATAGCTGAGGGGAGGGAACAAACGGTGTGAACAGACTGAAACAAACCTGAATAAGAAGGAATGGTTTGTTATTAGGCGTACAGACGTTGCATGCAACGTCTCTACGGGAACAATTGGCACTACCTCATTTTCAATGATGTATATTCTGGGTTCATATTGGTACGTTATCAATTGAGCGTGATATTATAGTAAAGGTGACCGTCATCTGAAAACGGAGAAAATGACAAAAGTGAATTATCCGAACGGCAAAACTGAAATTGTATCTTTCAAGGTGAAATGCTTGGGAGATTGCGTATTATCGGTCCTGAAGGAGGAAGGCGATGCTGTTGTCTTAGGTGTTACCAGCAAAGGATTATTTCTGCAGAATCAATCACAGCAAGTCTGCTTTGTATCACAGGATGTTTTCAACGGGCCGATCACGATCAATTTGCACGACAAGGTGAATTTCAAAGCACTCACCGAAGTGGGGGATCTGTGTGTTATTCTTAAAGACCGGATTGTGTTCACTGATTTCCAATTTGTGATCCACCAGCGATCCTCGATCTTTTCACCACCACCCATCCAGTTCAACATGGAAGACATCTCCCCTGCCATTGAGCGCAGTGTTGATTTTGTGACAACGCTGATCGGGGAATATGAAGATGGTGTCTTCTCTCCATTCCTGAGAAAAATTGTGGCAGATTATCCACAGGTCGAAAAGGAAGAATTGCTGGCATTGATTCCCAACATGGGTGATGGATTTAAACGGTTTGAATGGTTAACCGGTTTATTAGGTTACGGTCGTGGGCTGACGCCTTCCGGGGATGATTTTATCTGCGGATTTCTGTTAGCAAAGCATTATCTTAACCCCTTTTTGCCCGTGACGGTTGAATATGATGCCTATGTGGATGAATTAAAAACCCTGGCCGCACAAAAAACAACAGCCTTGAGTGCAACCTTGATCGCATGCGCCTCCCTGGGCAAGGCGGACGAGCGCATCATGCACACCCTGGACTGGATTGCGAGCGGAAACGGGGAACTGCTTAAAATCAAAGAAGAGCTGCTTTCTTACGGCAGCTCTTCCGGCATCGATACGTTTGCAGGGATGTTAGTCGCCCTGCTGATGCTATAAGAATTAAATCTATCTAGCTCGGTCTCAGCACCAGGCCGTAAACCGGTTCCTCAGCTTCGACCCGCACCGGTCCCCAATAGGGCTTGAGTGACATCCCCGTTTTCAATTTTTCAAGGGAATCGACCTGGATTTGCCCCATGGACTTGATGCCGTTGGCAAATTCGACCACGCCAATCACCAAAAAGCGAACGTCAAAGCCCCAGGGCAGGTTGAAGATCTGCGTATAAGCCAGCAGGTGCGCATCGCCTTCCGGTTTGATTTGTTCAAAGTCGCGTTTTTTGCATGCCAGGCAGCGGTCGTGATAGGGGTAATGGATCTGACCGCAGGCTTTACATTTATATGCTGTGATCCTAATTTCCTGTTTCATTCTGACCTCCTGAGCACAAACGCGACGACATTATTGCCAAACCCGCCAAAATTGAGCGTGAAACCGACTTTCGCATCCTTGACCTGGCGCTTCGGGACCAGCTCATGCCTGAGCTGGAAGACGATCTCGACCACCTGGGCGACCCCCGTTGCGCCGACCGGGTGACCGCGAGATTTGAGCCCGCCGGAGACGTTGATCGGGATCTTGCCATTGATACTGGTCTCGCCCTTTTCGGCTGCTTTGCCGCCCTCGCCTTTCTTGAAGAAGCCCACATGTTCGCTCTCAGCCACTTCCAGGATCGTGAAGGCATCATGCAGTTCCGCCACATCCACATCCTTCGGCTTGAGGTTTGCCATCCTGAAAGCCTGTTCAGCAGCCAAGGTAACGGCTTTAAGGTCGGTGGGGTCCTCCCGTTCCTGCAGGGTGTGGGTATCGGTCGCCTGACCAAAGCCTGCAATCAGCACGGGTATCTTACGGCTGATTTCCCTGGCTTTCTCCAATGGGCAGAGGATAACGGCTGCAGCACCGTCGCTGACCGGGCACATATCATAAAAGCGCAGCGGGTCCGCAGCGACCGGGTTGTTGACGGCCGCATCCGGGCTTTCATAGATACCTTCACGGGTGATGACCATATTCACGTGCGCATAGGGGTTGAGTGCACCCATTTTCTGGTTCTTGATGGCGACAGCGATCAACTGTTCCTGGGTCAGGCCGTATTTTTCCATATAAAGCCTGGTGAACATGCCTGCCATCCCGGGCAGGGTGATGCCGTAGGGGTATTCCACTTCGGGGTGGGTCATGGTGGCGACGAAGTCCGTTGCCTTCCAGCCGACCACCTCCCGCATCTTTTCCCCCCCAGCGACCAGAACTGTGTCGTAATAGCCTGATGCGACCGCCAGCACGCCGTTCTTGATGGCGGATGCACCGGAGGCCGGACCGTTTTCAATTGTGTCTGCGGCCGCTGGCTGCAAGCTCAGGCGGTCCACCAGAGCGCTGGCAACCGATGTTTGGTGCTGCAAGATACCAGCCCCCATGTTGGCGACATAAACCGCGTCCACGCCTTTCTCTGACATCCCGGCATCATCCAGGGCATCCAGGGAAGCATAGGCGAGCATATCCAGCAGGGAATCTTCATCCCGCCGGCCAAAGGGTATCATCCCGACGCCAATAATTGCAACGTCTCTCATGGCTGACCTCCTAACGTGCCGCAGATCTTCTCCCGGATCGCTTTTTCATCTGCGATGAATAAATTCTCCAAAGCGTAATCGAGCTGGGCTTTTGGCACGGGACGTTGACCAGCCACAAGGCGAGACTTCGAGTCAAAATACAGATCCCGGGTCAGCTTGTAGGAGGTTGCACCGCCCAGTTCATGCTGGACCCCTACCTGCTGGATCAGGTCGTACTCGATCATCCAGCGTCGGAATCCAATCGGGCTTTCAGCGGTGATCCAGACTTCCTGCTGCCCAAGGAATTCGATGTGGTGTTCCATTTTAGCAGCGAACAGGTGCGCACCGACTTTCAACCCCCGGTCGATTGCCATGGTGTGGTAGCTCATGCCGATCTCTTGATCGACCATACGGCCGTTGACGATCCCGACCACGTACCCATCAATTTGTCCGACCAAGCAGTATTCATTGCGAACACGATGTCGGTACCATCCGAGCAGTTCAGCGTATAAACGTGCCCCAACAATATCGTAGAAATCCTTTTCGATCTTCATCGTTGGCCGGACAGCATCCAGGAGCACAGGCACCTCGAACCGTCTGACCTGCCGGACAACCATCTGCTTGCTGTTGGCGAGCGTGATCACTTTGGCAGGATAGGGCGGCATTTCCAATGCGGGTGCCCGAAGTACACTTTCAAGTTCCATGTCCAATGACACAGCGTCCTCCTTTCTTTTGTGGAGAAGATTTATTCCATATTTTTCATTGTGAGTTGATCAAGCGTTTTAACATGCTGCGGGTTAAAGGCATCCCCAAATTTTGTTTTGGGCAGATTCGTTTTTTCTGCCATCAGCCGGTTGTATTCGTCATCTTCAACCATCGCCACACACCGCCCGATGCAGGATTCGCCATCCACGAAGCGCCAGGGGAAGAACCCGATTTGAACACGGCGGTTCAGGAGCAGGTCGATCTCACCGCCGAGGCACTCTGCATGGATGATGCCGTGAGGGAACATTTCGAGGTGCATCAACTGGTACTTGCTGTCATCAAAGAATTCTGCCAGGCTCTGGTTGAACTTCTTCTGGAAGAGCAGCTCCGCTTCTTTTGCCTGGCGCGGCATCCAGTCCCGGATGATGGTGTTCATGGGGTGGTCTGCGCTGCCGCAGTCCACGCCGATCCAGCGCAGCTTCTTTTTCTTTGCCCATTCTGCAAACTCCCGGTCAGGGCCGGGATGTTTGACCATATAGCGGATCTCGTCGGCATTGGGCATATCCCATCCGAAATGATGGTAGCCGGTATGGATGATCAGGATATCGCCTTCGCGGACTTCGACCCTGTCTTCGACCATCTGGCTGGTGTAAACATCGTAATCACCGCAGATATCGCTGAGGTCGACCACAGCGGCTTCATGGACAAGGTAGTCCATTTCCAGGGATGCAATATCTTTCCCAGCGGTAAAAAAGTGAATTTCACCGTCCAGGTGTGTCCCGAGGTGGTTGGAATGGGTGAGGAGCTGCCCGTTTGCCCCGTTGGGTGCCAGGCGTTTGAAGTATTTCACCTGCAGAGCTTCATAGGTCGGCCAGGGGGGCGTGGCAATCCCCAGGGGGATGGTGAGGTCAATAAATTTCATGTTTTTCTCCTTTTAGGCACAATAATTCTTTTGAAAAGTGTTGAAAGCATCTTCAAAGCATGCATGCGGTGCACGTAATATCCCGGCACCGACCATGCCGATACCTGGTTTTTTATGGGCAATGCCTGTATTTATCCGGGGCAGGATGCCTGTTTCCATCACACGGCGGATATCGATCCCCAGGGGTGTGCCGCGGAAGTCCATGGCTGGTATTTTGAAGTCAGGGTGTTCCGTATGGGTGATCTCGTACATTTCCCGGGTGATCCTGAGCGCCATTTCCGGGCTGCCGCCCACGAACTGCGTTATAGCAGGTGCTGCCGCCATCGCAAACCCGCCATAACCCGCGGTTTCCGTGACGGTGCTGTCCCCGATATCCCTGTTGGCATCTGCTTCGCTGAAACCGGGCAGGTATAAACCTTCAACTTCGCCTGCTTGCGCCGTGAACCATTGGTCAGGCTGGCTGGAGATGCGAATTCCAAAATCGGTTCCATTGCGCGCCATGACTGTCACGATGGTGCTGCCTGGGATATTTTCTGCCGGCAGCAAGCACGCTTTTCCGGCTGCCATGCTGAGGTTCAGGAAAAAGTGGTCGTTGTTGGAGATGAACTCAAAGACCTTTGCGGTATCTTCGCTGTCAGTCTGTGTGCGGATCAGCGCCGGGGCAATAGCCCTCAGGAACAGGGAGGTGCCTGCCCGGTTACGGTTATGGCATTCGTCTCCCATGTACAGGGCTTGCGAAATGATGCCCTTGATATCAATCCCTTCCGGCATGCTTTCAATCGCACGCGCAAGGGTGGGATAGAGCACCTCTTCCATCCAGCGCAGCCGCTGGTAGACTTCTTCACCCATCGCGCCGTAGCGGAGGACTTTGCCCAAGCCCTCATTTTGGGTGGCATACGCCTGAACGTTGTGGACTGGATTTTCTAGGATGAAAACTGGCATACTCGGCGAGACGATCCCCGCCATCGGACCGACGGTTTGATGGTGGTGGCAGGGTTCAAAAGTGAGATCCCCCGAGGCAGCGATCTTTTCTGCTTCAGCCTCATCATTGGCGATCCCTTCGTAGACCAATGCGCCCATGATCGCACCGCGGGTCGGGCCGCACATCCTATCCCAGGTGATCGGCGGTCCGGCGTGCAGGATCATATCCTCCCGCATCCCGGGGATGACATCTTTGGCAATGCCCATCCCAACCAATTTTGCCCCCGATTGGATGATCCGCTGACAAGCTTCGTCGTTAGCCTGGTCGATGCTGGCTCCGGATTTTGTGAATACCATGTTGGGCAGGATTTCAGCTGGCGGGCTCCAGTTTACACGGGTGACCTCGGCATTTTGTTCTTCAATGCCTTCTGCCATGCCCTCCAAACCCAAATTGATTGCTTTCAGTTGTTTCCCGAACAGACCCTGGAGTGGTTCTTTGTCCATTGAACTTCCTTTTAATTTTTGAGTAGATGGGCTGCCAGCCGGGCTGCCTGGGCATTGCTGCCGCAGACGATCACACCGGCTGCTTCTAATTTCGCTCTGGTCTTTGAAAGGCTCTGTGGATCGCCCTCAGTTCCGGTGACCGAAGAAATCCAGAGGATACCGGGGTGGTCATGTTTTATTTTTTTGATGGCGTTCCCGATCTCTTCAGCCGGATCGGGATGCGCGCCGTAGCCAATCACCATATCGAACAGGATGATGGCTGTTTGGGGGTCATCCGCTTCTTTGACCATGCGCTGGATGCGCAGTTCGTTATCGATCATCGGATGCGGACGGCCAACGGTGAACTCTTCTTCCCCCAGGTCGAGCGCGCAATGCTTCTTGCATGTTGATGAATCTTGAAGCGAAAGGGCCTTGGTGAGCGGTGCGTTTGAATAAACAGGGTCTGAAAGCGCATCACGCCAGATGACCTGGGCTTCATAACACAGCGTGCCGCCAGAATACAACCCCCGGATAAATTTCTGGTCAGGTGAGAAAGACCCTTTTAATCCCTGGTATTTCTCAAAGAGCTTTTGATCTTCTTCAGCAATCAACCCCGGGATATCTCGTATTGAATCGGTGGAAACCTGCCTGGCAACCAGGGCGCATTCTTCCAGGGTGCGGGTGAAATGTAATGGCTTGCTTACATCCTTTGGTCCTTCGGCACCCAGCAAACACAGAATAATGGGCTTCTGGCTGTCTTTCACCTTTGCGGTGATTATTTCAACAAGCTGTTTATCGGGTGGTTTGCTGATCAGCACGATTGTCTCGGTTTCTGGGTCCGCTTGCAGGGCATCGATTGCGGCGAAGAACATCAAGCCACCGACGTCTTTACTTAGATCGCGTCCACCTGTGCCAATCGCCTGGGATACGCCCAAACCCTGTTTTGCCAGCAGGGTGCTGACTTCTTGCAGGCCAGTCCCAGCGGCAGAGACGATCCCGATACTGCCCTTTGGCACCTGGTTGGCAAATCCCAAACCCACGCCGTTGATAATGGCGGTGCCGGCACCCGGTCCCATCAGGAGCAAGCCGCGCTGAACGGCTAATTTCTTTAACGCTATTTCATCGTCCAACGAGACATTGTCACTGAAAAGAAAGACATGTAAACCGCTGGCCAAAGCCTCGCGTGCTTCCCTGGCAGCATAAGCGCCAGCGACGGAGATCAGGACGATATTTGCATTGGGGTTTGCTTGAATGACACGGCGTAAGGTGTCAGATTCTTGAGATGATGTTTTTTCCCCTGATCGATGCGCAGAGAGGAGGCTTTCCGCAAGATCAAGGATAGCTTGGGAATCGCCATCTTTTTTGACGGCAATGATCAGGTCATTCGCATGCGCGGATTGGCCGATAGTGTCCATTAATCCGGCATTTTGGAGCAGGTCCTTGTTGACCTCGGTGCCCATCATGTAGGCAGCATCAATCACCCCTGCTTGCCCTTTCAATTCTTTCGCTGCGAGCATCAAAACGACGGAATCGTGGTATTGGTTGCGTAATACCCTGGTGTATAGAGTCAATGCAGCTCCTTAGTCTACGCTTTTGTTTTGTGCTTTGATTGCCATGAATAATTTTTCTGCTGTGAAAGGTGGTCCTTCAAGGCGGATGCCAACCGCATCATTGATTGCATTGGCGATGGCAGCGATGGTTGGTACCATGGGATGCTCCCCGATGCCGCGTGCCCCAAATGGCCCATCATCCTGTGGAACCTCAATATAATAGGATTCCATTTTGTCAGGCAGGTCCATCGTAGTGGCAATCCGGTAATCCACAAAATTCGGATTTTGCAGGACGCCTTCCTTGAAAACCAGTTGTTCAAACAGGGCTGAACTGATGCCCTGGACCATCCCACCTTCAATTTGCGCTTTCACTAGGTCCGGATTGATGGCTTTGCCGACATCAAAAGCGCTGACTGCTTTGATGATCTCCAGTTTCCCGGTTAAGGTGTCAACTTCTACGATAAAACCCTGGGCTCCGGTTGTGTAATGCACCACGGCGCGTTTTCCCTGCCCGGTATCTTTATCCAAGCCGGTGACATACGTGGGCATGAATTTGCCCCTGCCGATAATGGGGCCGCCGATCCATCCCTGATCCTTCTTTTTAGGGATACCGGTGATCACAAAGTCCTTAAGTGAGATCTTTTTATCCGTGTTTGTGGAATAAACGATGCCGTCCTTAATCTCCAGATCCTTCTTATTTTCTTTCCAGGCTTTAGCAACAATTTTAAAGATTTGTTTTCGGGCATCTTTTGCCGCATCCAGGATGGCATTCCCCATCGTCCAGGTGATGCGGCTGGCGACGGTCTGCCACTCATAGGAGGAATAGTCTGTATCGAGGGGCTTCGAGATCCGGATCCAATCCATGGGGACACCTAACCCTGCGGCGGCGATTTGAGCTGCGACCGTGAACGCACCCTGGCCGATTTCCTGCCCACCAATGCTCAGGAAAACCGTGCCATCCGAGTTGAATTTAAGCGTTGCACTGGATCCCGGATTGGGCGGCATGGCGGGTGCTTTCCACATCAGGGCAATACCTTTGCCGCGCTTCTTATGGGGTGCACTCGGTTCGCTGGGTTTACCCCATTCGATCGCTTCAGCAACCTTTTCAATGCAGGCTTTGATCCCCGTGGGATGCATGACCATGCCAGTTGCCAGGATATCCCCGGATTCGACAACGTTGCGCATTCTGAAGGCGACCTTGTCCATCTTTATTTTATTAGCCAGTTCATCAACACACTGCTCAATGCCGGTATGCAGCTCAGACATGCCGAAGCCGCGGTAAGGACCGCCAATGGTGTTGTTGGTATAAACGCAGTAGCTGTCTGTTTTCACATTAGGGATGTCATAAGGACCTGTTGAACTGTACCCCCCAGCACGGGTGATGTTCACGCCGTATTCGGTGGATGCGCCGCCGTCCCAGTACATGGTGTTTTCCATGGCGAGGATGTTACCCTCAGCATCACAGCCCATTTTCAGGCGGATCAGCAGGGCTTGCCTGACAAAATTGGTATAAAACTCTTCTTCGCGGGTCAGGCGCAGTTTGACCGGGCAGCCTTTAACCTTCATGGCGAGCAAGACTGGCAGGGCTTCCATGGTGACCCCGGCTTTGCAGCCAAAGCCGCCGCCGACATATGGGGAGATGACCTTAATATCGGCAGGAGACATCCCCCAGGTTTTTGCAATCAAGTCCCTCTGCGCAAAGGGTGATTGTGAGCTGGTCCAGAGGGTGATCTTGCCGGACAGGTCAACTTTCGCCACGGCAACATGCGTTTCAAGCGGGACATGCTGAATATGCGGAATATAGTATTCATTTTCAACGATAGCCGCGCAGTTTTTCCACGCGTTTTTCATATCCCCTTTCCGAATCTTGAAATGGTTCGAGATATTGGTGCCGGGTTTGGGAAAAATGAAATTGACGACCTCGTATTCACCCAGGTCAGGGTGGATCAGCGGGGCATCCGGTTTGATCGCATCCTGGGGGAGGAAGAGCGCTGGCAGGGGTTCGTATTCAACCTGGATGAGATCCAATGCCTTTTCAGCGACCGCTTCTGAGACGGCTGCTACACCAGCGACTGGCTCCCCGATATAGCGGACGCGGTTCCGTGCGATGATATGGCGATCTTTCAGGTAAAGACCGATCCGGCCGGAAAAATCAGCGCCGGTGACCACAGCCCTGACACCCGGAAGTTTTTCAGCACGGCTGGTATCAATGGATTTGATCAGGGCATGCGCGTGAGGGCTGCGTTTGATGCGTGCATACAGCAGTTTAACCCCAAACTGGATGTCATCCGTAAAGAGGGCTTCACCCGTCATTTTCTCCTGGATATCGACCCGGGGGATGTTTGTACCGATCAGTGCTAGAATTTTCTGTGACTTTTTCATAATACGCTCCTCTTATTCACCCGAAGCTTGTTCAACAGCCTGGATGATGCGTTCGTAGCCTGTACAGCGGCAAAGATTGCCGACCAGCGCTTCTTTGATCTCGGACGGGGTGGGATGCGGGTTGCGCTGGAGGAGTTCATAGGCGGTGATCAACATGCCCGGGGTACAGAACCCGCATTGGACGGCGTTGAGGTTTTTGAATGATTCCTGGAGACGCGCCAGTTCACCGTTTTCGGTCAACCCTTCAACCGTCATGATCTCTGCTCTGTCACATTCGACCGCAAGCACCATGCAGCTGTTGACGGGTTCACCGTTGAGCAGGACGGTACAGGCACCGCACTCGCCAGCTTCACAGCCGTTTTTCGTCCCGGTCAATGCCAGGTTTTCCCGGATCATGTGGAGCAGTGTCAGGTTCGATGATACTTTCAGGCTTTCTTTACGACCGTTGATTGTGAAGTTTATCGTATGCATTTTCATATTAATCTCCTGGGGTCCCAGTCATACCGATTGTAGTGAATCCCAAACCTGGTTCAGCGCTCGAGATGTCAGGGTGTAAACCAATTCACGACGGTATTCAGCACTGGATCGAATGTCATCTATTGGCTTGCAGGACTGCCTGGCGATATGAGCAGCCTTTTCGAAGTGGGATGGTTCGATCGGGTTTTCCGAAAGCAAAACCTGGGCTTCTTCGACAA
This sequence comes from Anaerolineaceae bacterium, assembly GCA_016841445.1. Lineage (GTDB taxonomy): Bacteria > Chloroflexota > Anaerolineae > Anaerolineales > Anaerolineaceae > Brevifilum. Next base: position 1,557,403 of record JAENZD010000001.1, on the reverse strand, counting down.
TCACCACCGTTGGTGCGACAGCGGACAATGCAATCCGGAAGCGAAAACCAGAAGCTGACGTCAGATCAGGATAAGCCAGTACGCTAACCGCAGCGATTGCCAGGTCGGAAAGCTTATTCCGCCCATGGCAGAGATACATCCCCTGACTGCCTTCAGGTGGGAGGGGTAGGGTGATCGAATGGACTATTTCACCGTCCACCAGCGCCACCTTTCCAGGACCAAGGAAAAAATCTTCAAGGGGGAGTGATCGCGTTCCATCGGGTCCGAAAATGTTCACGCTGCCCTGGTAGACCATGGAAGGGCCGATCGTGTCGCCGCAGGGGGAGGCATTGCAGATGTTACCGCACAGGGTGGCACGATTGCGCAGTTGGTAGCCGCCAACCTGCTTTGCTGCCTGGCATAAGATGGGATAGTTCTTCTGAACGTCCCTGTGATCGATCAGCTGATTTAGGGTCACTCTTGCACCGATCGTCAAACCTTTGGCGGGGTCAAAGGTCAGCGAATTCAGGCCTTCAAGATGCTTTAGGTCAACGAGGTATTTAGGCTGTTTTCTCCGATCTCTCAGTCCAACAAAAAGATCCGTTCCACCGAGGTAAGGTGCTGCCTCCCCGGGGTGATCTTTCAGGAACTGCGCGGCTTTCTCAATCGTTTCCAGCCGGATATATTCAAATTCGGGCAATCTTGGGAGCGGGTTGTTCATGTTTTACCTCCAGGACCTCTGAAAGGGTTCAACAATCAGCAGGTAAAATCTACAAATTTGGGATATTTCTGATTTGCTGCTGGTTTACTTCATTAAGGTATGATAACACAATGTTATCAGATTGTTAAATAGGAGAAAGTACAAAGGGGAATGGTCAGATAGGTTTCTTACAGCAAGCTGTGAACCATTTCTGAGTTAGGAGAGATTTCAATTTACCAACGTAGCGACGTTCCATGCAACGTCGCTACGGGTGAGGGGCTCTAATTGAGATAAAGAATATTCCTTGGGATGGCTCATTCGGCAAAGGAAAATATTTTGAATTTTTACTTAATCTATGCTATATTAATTCTTAGACTGCACTTTTTCCACACTTTCTCAATGCAAAAGCACATATTCAATATCGGAGGAAGCTTGATCAAGCTGAACGCCTGAAAAGATTGGGCGTCTGGTTTTCATCTATTGGATCTCCATTTGGGGATCCGAAGGAGTCTTTCCATGAAGCACAAGATGATTTATACGCTTGCCGCGATTGTCCTGTTTGTTTTCGGTTTCCTTTACCTGGTGGCACCGATGCCGGGATTGAGAATTTATGGATACGATGTCAGTGCGGCTGACCTGGCAGTTACGATTGCCCGTTATTGGGGTTCAGCCTTTGTGGGGCTGGCTTTTATGCTCTGGCTGGGGCGAAAAGCACAGACCGGTTCGATCGGTGTTATGGCCATCAATTACGGCGGATTTGCGGTGAGCCTGTCAGGGCTGGTTGTAGCGGTGCTGGATGTGATTGGCGGCGGACCGAATGCCCTGATCTGGCTGAGCATAGCACTGTATGCTATCTTCTCCGTATTGTTTGGAGTGCTGGTTTTTAAGAAGAAGTAGATAGAAAATATAAAATTATATAAGCTCCTTGCCTTTTATTAAAAAGGGAAGGTTTTGGCGCGCTGAATTTTTTCGCTCCTTTAGGATAGCGGGCATCTGCAGATGATTTTTTCATCCCTTCACTAAAGGCTATAGGATTTCCAAATTTCTGTGATAAGATAATTTAGTCCATAAAAAAGGATTTTTACGCTTACCAGTAAACGATATGGAGTATGCCTGTTTTCAATGCCTAACGAAATTCAACTTCTAACCTGCCATGCTTGCGGGGGTCAGCTGACGCTTGACCCGAAGGCAGAGACCATGACCTGTCCTTACTGCGGCAGTGCATACCTTGCCCACGACCTGCTGGATGATGTGCCCAACTGCCCTATTTGCGGGCGTGATGACCTGGTTGTAAAAACATCTGCCATCCCCAGGGGGCATGCGCTTTACGATGTTCTGAGGTTTGAATTGGATAACTTCCCGCTCCCCTATGATGACGATGATTATGATGATTATTATGAGGATGACGACGATGATGATGACAAGCGAAAGAAGGCTGCCGGGTGGCTTTGGCTGCCCGTGGTCATTCTCTTCTTACTCTTCAGATTAGGCCTGATCGATTTCACAAATATCGATTCTGGACTGGCTGCAATGGTTGTATTCTCACTTGCATTGGGCGGTAGTTTGATCCTGTACGCATTCCGGAAGATGGGCATTAGGGAAGAAAAAAAGAATAACGAAAAAGATCTGCGACAAACACTGAAGGATTTAAATCTAGCGCAGTTCACACGTTTGAGGCCTTTATATGAGAAGTTATTCTACTGCCAGCGGGACGGGGTCATTTTCCTGGAAGACAGTCAAAAGGGGGATAAACCGGAGAACATGCGCGAGTATCTGAACAAATCACTCTATAACAATTTATAATGACAATCATGTCTGGAATGGAAAACACGCCCGATCTGTACGGGCGTGTTTTTTGTTTTATTTTAAGATAGGTTATTTCTTAGTTTCTTGACCTCGTAGCTAAAGGCTTCCGTGATCGGCACCCCGAAGACATCGGCGATGGCGAAAGCCAGCTTGAGGGACGGGGAGTAGTTTCCCCCCTCGATGGCGATAACCGTCTGCCGGGAGACGCCGGCTTTCTGTGCCAGCTCCTTCTGGGTCATCTCGTCTGCAAAGAACCGCAGCTCACGGATGTTGTTTTTTAGGATGATCTCTTTAGGCATTTGAGAACCCTTTCCGGTAAAAGATCAGCGTGACGATCCCCTCAACCACGGCACCCAGGAAACCTGCACCAAACAGGATGTTCAGCATCACTGAAGGTGGGGCGTTCAGTACAAGGGAAACCAAGCCGGCCAGAAATCCAGCGCCGCTGATGCCGTAGCTGACCTGCCTTGATTTGAGAGCCAGCATTTTGTCACGTTCATCTTCAATAAATTCGGCTTCCACGGACTGGCCAATCTTTATCTCATCGATATTATTGGGATCTTTTACAGCCTCTTTAACAGCTTCTTTTACAGCTGCACCAACAGACAGAAGCACGTGGAAAAGGATCTGGACGGCGATCATGACAGCGACTGTGATGCCTCCGAAGACCAACATGGTGATAGCCCATGTGCGCAGTGGATCCGTTATGAGAAGCCTGGAGGAGGTATAGATCCAGTAAGCAGCATAAATGAGGGCCATGGCAGAAATTGTGACGAGTGTTCGTTTTTGTGGGTAAGACATTTGTTTAACTCCTTGATTAAGTATAGATCATACGACATATAGTACAATAAACTTGTCAGTAAGTCAAGTTAACTTTACATATTTTAAGGTAGATTAATAGGAATTGAATAGATTTTACAGGTAATTTCATTAAATTAAGACTTCTCTGGAAGTCAATGTTGAGAATATGGGCTTCTGGTTGGAGACGTGATCTATTCTTTGACTTATTACCGGTTATCACCTTGACCGCATTCTTCAATACGATTATATTATTCTTATCAGCATCCCATTTATTGAAAGCAGGCACCATGACAGACGCTCACTCAAATTCACCCATCAAGCTGTTATGGTCAGGTGGTTGGGACTCAACGTTCCGCTTGTTGACCATCCTCCTGGATGAAAGGAAACCTGTTCAGCCTTATTACTTCATCGTCCCACACCAACGAAAATCAACCCGGAATGAACGCGAGGCCAGGGAGAAAATCACAAAAGCACTGTTAGCAAAATATCCCTGGACAAGAGATTTACTCCTCCCGACGGTTTATGTCCGCATGGATCAGATCGCCCCTGATGAGGAAATTAAACAGGCATATAAAGATGCGTACGAATCGCAGACCATTGGGGTGCAGTATGAGTTCATGGCAAGGTACTGCAAGCAGAACAATATTCAAGGCATGGAAATTGGCTTACATAAGGTGGGTGATCCAAATGTAACGCCGAGATTCATCCAATTCCTCAGCCGAGTTGGAAACTCTCATATATTCACCTACAACCTGGCTTTGAAGGACAAACCTGAATATGTCTTCTTGAAGTATTTTTCTTATCCCTTAATGGACTTTACCAAGAAAGATGTCCAAAAAATAGTTCAGGAAAAAGGTTGGCTGCCAATCATGAAGAAGACATGGTTCTGCTACACCCCCATCTTCGGCAAGATCCCCTGTGGGGTCTGCCAGCCCTGCCAGCAATCGATTGGCGATGGTATGGGTTGGCGTTTACCAATCATGACGCGTTATTTGCATAAGGTCTGGGATACTGCCCTGGTAAAGTTTACCCGGAAGACCTGGCGAAAGGTGTTACACAAAACAAAGGTCCGACAGCACCTAGACCTGCTCGAATCAGATCAATGAACTGAGCTTGACGTTCAATCGTTAATTTGAATTTTTAGTTATAATCAACACTATGTCTGAAACCGCATCCATTCCCGAAATTCAAGCTGCCATCACAGATGAGATCTTTTATGCCCTGGGACAAAAGCGCAGGGGCGTTTTACGGCGCGGTCTGGGTTGGTTGTTCACACCCGCTGCACGACCATTTGCGAAGTTTATTGCCCAGGCTGATAATGCCGTTGCTCAAAATGGGCCGCCTGCTGGTGGAAAGACACTTTTGGATAGGTTAGGGGTCCAGCCTGTTGCTCTGGAAAGACAGCACATCCCTTTGGAAGGGCCGGTGATCATTCTCTCGAACCACCCGGGAGCTTATGATGGGATGTCCATTATCAGCGTCATCCCCCGGAAGGATTTAAAGGTGATCGTTTCAACAACACGCTTCTACCAGGTGCTGCCGAACATCTATCCGAACCTGATCACGGTCAGTGCAAACCCGGCTGAGCGGATGCAAACGATGAGGAGTGCTGTGGATCACTTGCGACAGGGCGGGCTCCTGCTGCAGTTCGGCTCGGGGCTGATCGAACCCGACCCGGCTAACCACCCGATTGATGATGCTGTGTTCGATAAGTGGTCACCCAGCCTGGAGATCCTGCTGCGTAAAGTGCCTGAGACACAGGTCGTGCCGACGATCGCCAGCGGGGTCCTGCTGGAGAAATTTGAAAAACATCCCCTCGTCCGCCTGCGCAAGGGAGCGATGGACCGGCGCAGGTTAGCGGAATTCATGCAGATCATCCAGCAGCTTGTTTTCCCCAAGTCTGTTCAATCTTCCCCGCAGATCAGCTTTGGCACACCTTTCACACTTGCGGAGATTGCGGAAGAGAATCCGGACCGGCGGATCATGCCTGCGGTAATCGAGCGGGTGAAAGCTCAGTTGGGGGAACATCTCGAATGGGTAGGATGATGCTTCTTTTTCCCATAATAAAATGCTGAAATAATTGATATTAAAACAATTCTGCTGTATATTAAGTATTAAAAGTAGGACATCTGTAATAAAGTAAATTCCACACTGTACTGAACGATGATGGATAAATAGCTGCTTTTGGAGGTGAGAGATGGCACAAGCAGGTATCCATGGGTTGGTTGGGGTTGCACTCCGCAAGGTTGCTCCCATGCGCGAGTGGTTGGTGTTTGGGCCGGTATTGGGCAATCTCTTCCCGGATGCTGACAACCTGGCAGTGGCGGCTGCAACCGTTTTGAAATTACCCACAGAGGGGTTACACCGGACAATCACCCACAGCATCTTCACAACCCTTTTAATCTTAGGGATTTTCTACCTGGTCGGCAAGCTCACGAAAAAATCACGCTGGATCACATTTGGGATAGGATTTTCTGCAGGCATCCTGCTCCATATCTTGCTGGACCTGATTATCTGGTTTGATGGTGTTGCAATACTGTGGCCGCTGCCGGTTTGGGTCGATTTTTGGACCGGGGTCAGCCCTGCTGTGTGGTTTGAGAAATTGCTGCTGCCAGCCGAATTCCTGTTTTTTGCGCTTTTCTTTTGGTCGCTGGCAAGACTGCAGGTAAAGACGGTATCGGAACCAGTTATATTTCTTAGATACTGGATCTTGCTTCAAATTGGGCTGTTTATCACCTTCACATTCCTGGTTTACCGGATGGGCCCAGTCTTTATGACAATTTATGGGTTGTTGTATTTGCTGTCTTTGGGGCTGGCCTGGGGTATCACGATCCGGATGCGCGATGTCCTGGATGTTCAAACAAGGCCTGCCAAACCGGTTGAGCCCATCTTTTTTTCTCCTTGATCCGATTATGAGACGAAAGTATGTTGGAAAAACCCGGTGAACCAGCTTTCACCTGGCAGCATAATATACCTTGCTTTGATAGGCAGGTAACAAACATCAATCATATGGAAATTACTGGTTGTAGCCGCCGCCGTCGATATATTTACTCAACTGTTCGATAGTGAACTCATGGCTGGAGATGATGCCTTTGATGACATCCCCGATCGAGATCAGACCAAGGATATCATCTCCATCTGTCACCGGCAGGTGGCGGATGTGTTTTTCAGTCATCATTTCCATACAGTCCTCGATGGTCTGCGATGGATGGATGGTGAATACCGTGCTGGTCATGTAGTCTTTCACGGTGGATTGCAATTCACAGGTTTGTTTTTGGGCGATCATGCGGACAAAATCGCGTTCTGAGACAATCCCTGCGATTTCTTCCTCTTCAAGAACAAGCAACGCCCCGATATCCTTTTCAGCCATTAAATTCAGGGCATCCAGAACCGTAGCATCAGGTGAAACATGCCAAACAGCATCCCCCTTGACCTTCAATAGATCTTGGACGGTGGTGAGCATCGTTCTCTCCTTTCAAAAAAGGTGGGCGAGTTTATCATCGAAAATGATTGATTTTTTGGCAAATTGATAGCTTTAATTAATCCCATTTTACAATTAATGGTGCTCATTTTTCAAATAATTTGTCTGGAAATTTTTCGAAAGTTAATCCAATTCCTGCTTACGCAGCACCAACCAGGCGATGAATAAAGACGCAGCGATGATTCCAAAGCTCACCAGTAATGCAGGCCATTGGGTGGTTTTTTCATTTGTGAACAAGCTGAGCGACCAACTTGTGAGCGTGTTGGGTAAGAATTTCCCGATGTTAGGCAACGAGCCCAGCAATGAAAATATGATCATCGCCACAAAGGACACACCGGCAGCTGCAGGTTGGGAGCGGAACAGTGTGCTGAACAGCAAGGTTAAGGCGACATAAACAATCATGATCAGCCACAAGAGGAAGGACATCCACAACCAAGCGGTCAGGCTGGAGCTCGTGAAGAGCAGGTTGGAGTAATAATTAGCACCCAAGCCAGCCAGCAGGATGCTGACCAAAAAAACCAGGCTGATAGCGATGAATTTTGAGAACAAGAACATGCCGCGCGGTAAAGGCTTGACCAGAACCATAGAGGCTGTCCCTTTTTCTTTCTCCTGGGAAACGCTGCCCATGGTCAAGAGGATCGCCAGCAGAAACCCGAACTGGTTGAGGTTTTTGACGAATTGTGTGACTGAATCCATCAGTGTGGGTTCAGGGATGACCAGTGCGATGGCTTCGGTTTGCGGGACCAGCTTGAGGATTTCAGGGGTGTATTTGGCCAGCAAGGGTGAGGTCAGGCCGAAAACCAGGAAGACGCTCAGAACGATCAGCAGGCGTTCCCTGCGAACAGACTCGAATAATTCTTTACGAAGGGCAGTTAAGAAGATCATCGGTTATGATTTTCTCCGATCAAGTTGAGAAAAATACTTTCAAGGGTGGGTTTAACCCATTCAAACCGCACCAATTGGAGCTTCGACTGGAGGACGGCAGCTAAGACTGTCTCCTGGGCAGGCTCAATGGCTGAAACGTGTATTTGAGCCAGGCTTCCTTTAATTTCAATATCAATAACCCAGGGCTTGTCCTTTAATGATTGAAGTGTATGGGAGAAGCGATCAATGTCCTCAAGGCGGCATTCCAGCTCAAGGATGGGCTTTGAGTAATGTTTTTGTAGTGCTGTCTTATCATCCTCAACGATCAATTTTCCCTGGTCGATGATCGCAACCCGGTCGCATACCTCTTCGGCATCCGCCAGGATGTGGGTGGACATAAAGACGGTGTGTTTTTTCTTCAGTTCTATCACCAGGTTTAGGACGGTTCGCCGCCCTTCCGGGTCCAGTGCGCTGGCGGGTTCATCCAGGAACAGAACTTCAGGCTGGTTGATAAGGGCTTGTGCCAACCCCAGTCTCTGGCGCATTCCGCGTGAAAAACCCTTGATCCGGCGGTTGGCAGCCGATTGCAAATCGACAACTGCAAGCAGTTCATCGATGCGATGTTTTCTTTCTTTGGATGGGATCCTGAAAATGCGGCCAATATAATCGAGGAACTCACAGGGTGTCATCCAGGTATAGAATGCGGGCTCCTCCGGCAGGTAGCCGATCTTCCAGGATAATGACTGGTGGTCTGTGATGGGTACGCCTGCGACCCACCCGGACCCGCTGGAAGGGTGTGCCAGGCCAGTCAGCATCCGGATGGTGGTTGTCTTGCCGGCGCCGTTGCGTCCGAGGAAGCCAAAAATAATCCCCTGGGGTACTTGAAGGTCCAGCCCATCTAGTGCTTTGACAGCGCCATACTGCTTTGCGAGTGCTTTGGTTTCAAGTGCGAGCATTATTTCCGTCCGATGATCAAATAGAGGATCGGACCCCAGAATTGGCCCAAAACGATGAGCAAAACCCACAGCCATTTTGGGCCGCTGGTTTTTTCACGCTTGGACAGGTCGATCAGGCAGTAGACCATCAAACCCAATTGGATGATCAATATCGGAATCAAAAACGGGAGAATTTGTATGAGTATCTCAGGAATTTGTGGCATAAATAAGATCCTTTTCGTTGGAAAATGCATTCGTCAAATGTAAGAATATGAATATTTTCGTGATATATGAAATTCAGATCGATTGTAGCACAACAAAAGAGTTTGTTTACTGGCCTAATGGGTGGTATTCTTTTTTACCATCTTGACCCTTTCATTATAGTAAATTATAGTAGCATCATTATCAAAATACAAAGTGGAATGGGAGCGAATGGATAACTACACTAATGATGAACCGGTAAAATTGCTTTGGTCGGGCGGGTGGGATTCGACGCTATAATAAAATTAGTGAATACAATTCTTGTCTTGCGAGGCTAGTAATTGCATATGAGGAATAAATGATCATGAATGAGAAAACTGACCCGATCAAATTGTTGTGGACAGGTGGTTCTGATTCCTCCTTCAGGATGCTGGAAATTGTCCTGATGGAGAAAAAACCAGTTCAGCCCTATTATTTTATTGCCCCCCGGCACCGGAAATCGGTCCGCAACGAGCAAATAGCGCAAAGAAAAATTAAACAAGCGCTGTTCAGGAAATATCCCGAAGCAGAAACCCTGGTACTTCCGACCATTAATATCCCTGTGGCGGAGATTTTGCCGGATGAAGAAATTGCACAAGCTAACCGGGAAGCCCAAGCAATTACCCCGATGGGCAGGCAGTATGAATTTATCGCACGGTATGCCAAGCAGCAGGATATTTTTGATTTGGAATTGTGCATCGAACGATCGAACAACCCAGAATGGGTAGAACGATATTTTAATCTATTAGAAAGGGTTGGCAATACACGAATCTTAAGATACAGCCCGCAATTTATTGATCGACCTGAATACCACATCTTTAAGTATTTCAATTTCCCAATGTCTGCTTTGGCAAAGAGGGATATGTATGAAATTGCCAAAGCGCGCGGTTGGTGGGGTATCCTCAGAAATACCTGGTTTTGCCATACACCCTTTTTCGGGAGGATTCCCTGCGGTGTTTGTGTGCCGTGCATGCAGGCAATTGGGGAGGGGATGGGCTGGCGGATTCCATTTTATACACGCCATTTGCACAAGGTATGGGATACAAAACCTACCTTGTTTATTAGAAGGATTTTAAGGCCTCACAAAGGAAAAGAGCACTAAACCACGAATATCACATTTACCTAACGCTTAAGTTTCACTGGAGGAGTCATTATCATGACAGAGAATTTAGTTATTGAAAAATCAGATCAACCTGAGTGGGAGATCATCGGGGGTGGAATCGCAGAATTCAACGAATCCCAGGCCGGCGATGATCATGGCAAGAACCTGTGTTTTGTTGTAAAGGATGAGGAAGGTGAAGTGGTGGGCGGCGTGATCGGTGCGACCTACTGGAACTGGTTGTATATCAACCTGATGTGGCTGCGCGAGGATTTACGTGGGCAGGATTATGGCGGCGAGCTTTTATTGAAAGCTGAAGAAGAAGGACGCCAACGCGGTGCTGAATTCTCATACCTGGACACCTTTAGCTTCCAGGCACCCGGGTTTTACAAGAAGTTGGGATACGAAGTGTTCGGCACGCTGGATGAATTTCCGGCGGGACATCAGCGTTTTTTTATGAAGAAACAGCTTTAGCAAAAATTCTGTTGTAAATTCATAGATGTCTAGGATTTGTGTTTATGTATGAATCAAAAATGCGCTGCTTTTTGGGCAGCGCATTTTCTAAACTAGTTAATATGATGATGGTTCACTCGATAATTTCGACGTTTTGGGCTTGGGGGCCTTTTTCACCGTCAACAACTTCGAACTCTACCCGCTGACCTTCGCGAAGGGTTCGGAAACCCTCAGCATTGATCGCAGAAAAGTGAACGAATACGTCTTTCTCTTCATTATCTCGTGCGATGAAGCCATAGCCTTTTTCGCCATTGAACCACTTGACAACGCCAAGTTCTCGTTCTGCCATGCCTGGAAACCTCCTTTGTACAATATTCCTATCGTCTTGCTAACGTACGTTCCAAACAAGATCAAAACGAACAACCTCTTATCGAACTTCCGTTAACCATCTTTCACTAATATACTATGAGTTTTTAAAATCGTCAACTCTAGAATTGCGCCTGGATTCCAGTTTTTCACAAGGTCGTTATATTATAATCAATCGGAAGGATGGATGAATCAAAGCCTGCCAATCATTTTTCCACCCTGCCATCATTTTTAGTTTTCCTGTTTTTCCGGCTCTCGAGGAATTCCACAATCCCTGTCAGGATGAACATCACTGCAACGCCATCATCAAGATTGCCAATGATGGGTAAGTTATCAGGGATCAATTCCAGCAAACCGAATGTGGGATTTAGGATATACACAATCCCGATAATTGCCAGCGTGTACACCAGCCAGGTAGGCCAACCACGTTTTGATAGAGGTTCACTTAATAATTTTATAATGGGGGATTTATTTTTCTCTTTTTCCTCATCAGGGAGTATGACTTTTTGATCCATTCAGACCTCCAATAATCGACTATATTTTCAAAATTTACCTGAACAATATTAGAATTATAACAACGCTACCAGAAGGTGGGTAGATGATCTCTGTATGTTGTTAAATAGTTTTCCAAGACCTGTTTCGCAAGGTCCATATCACGGATGACCGGATCAAGGAGGAGCGCTTGCAGTGCCAGGTTCCGATCACCATTAACAACAGAGTCAACTGTGAGGTGGCTGACGGTTATCTCGCGATGCAGCAGGTCAGCGATGCCGTCCGGGAGAGGGCCTACAGGGAGTCCATGTATGCCTTTTGTATTGATCGTCCCCGGCACCTCAATAATAGCATCTCCGGGGAGGTTCGAAATCAACCCCCTGTTTGGAATATTGACGGCTTCCCATAAAAGATTTCCATCCGTCACGATATTTTCAATGACTTCAAGCGCCCCTTCGCTGTAGTCCGGGATGAACGTTTCAGACTTCTCCTTGATCAGGATCGCTTTTGCTAACGCATCCCAGTTTTGATTCCTGGCTGAGGCGCGCTCATCCCATTCGTAAAGTTCAAGCTCATATTTCAACCAGGGCTGTGTGATGGGATCGCTGACCCAGGGCAGGTACTCGCATAGATGCTCATCACCCGGGATTGGAAAGAGCTTAAATGCGTCAAATACCCGCCGTGTCAGCGGTTCAAATTTCTCCGGTAAGGACTGCCAGCGTTCCCTGAACAAAGGATAAAGATCATCGCCATTTTTCCGATCATGCAGTGAGAGCATCCATGTGAAGTGATTCAGCCCCGCCGCGATGATTTTGACTTTCTCTAGTGCTTGCAGTGATGTTGTCTGCATCGCAGGTGAATATCTTGGGCTGGCATGGGTGCTGGTAAATTCTGGCGGAACCTCGATTTTAAGATCAGCCGCAAGCGCTTTACCCACCATGGCGTAGCCAGCACCTAACTGGTGGCAAAGACCGACGATCTTGATTTTTGTGTTCCGGTGAACCGCAGCACAAATGCGCTGCATGGGGTTGGTGAAGTTGATCAGCCAGGCATCCGGACACAAATTCTCCATAGCCTGTGCAATCTCAAGAACTGGAATAATATTGCGGGCTGCATGTGCGAAACCACCCGGGCCGCTGTTTTCCGCATAAGGTTGGCGGATGCCATATTTTAAGGGAATTTTATAATCTGATTCCCAAAGTCCTTCCCTGGGACCGACTTCAATCGCATTGATCACGAAATCTGCATGTGGGAGGGCAGCCTGATGGTGGTTGTAGGCTTGGATCTGCATACCGCTTCCCCATTTTTCATTCAACCACTCTGCCATCTGGCACATGATTTCGAGGTGTGGTTCGTTCTGATCTACCAGAACCAACTCACTGCCTTTTAATATCTCACTTCGTAGCAGCGAAACAAGGGTACCCAGGCCAAAAGAATAGCTGCCTGCGCCGATGCAGACGATTTTGGGTTGGGGTTTTTCCTGATATGAGTCAGTCATTTTTGGATTGCAAATATGCATCAATGGATCTGGCTGCCTGCCTGCCGGCGCCCATCGCCAGGATGACAGTTGCACCACCGGTGACAATGTCACCGCCTGCGAAAATGCCGGGGATGTTGGTTGCCATAGAACTTTCATCGGCCATGATATTGCCCCATTTATTGAAATTGAGGTCAGGTGTGGTACGTTTGATGATCGGGTTTGACCCATTCCCAATCGCGACGATAACCAGATCTACAGGCATGGTAAATTCTGAGCCTTCAATGGGCACAGGTCGCCTTCGACCGGAGGTATCCGGTTCACCCAGTTCCATCTTCATAACCCGCATTTCTTTCAGCCAGCCTTTTTCATCGCCCAAAAATTCAATGGGCGACTCAAGGAACTGAAAATCTACACCTTCTTCTTTGGCATGTTCGATCTCCTCGGATCTTGCGGGCATTTCATGTTCAGTCCTGCGGTAGATAATGCTGCCTTTTTTCGCGCCTAACCTTAAAGCCACACGGACTGAGTCCAGGGCGGTATTACCGCCCCCGATGACGGCAACATGTTTGTCTTTGCAGTCGATCATAGGCGTGTCATATTTGGGGAACTGGTATGCTTTCATCAAATTAACACGGGTCAGGAATTCGTTTGCGGAATAGATCCCAACCAGGTTCTCGCCTGGGATTTTCATGAAATAAGGCAGGCCTGCACCGACACCGATGAAGACCGCGTCATATCCCTCCTCGTTCATCAGCTCTTCAATGGTATAGGCGACGCCTATGATCGTATTGGGTCTGAAATCAACACCTAGCGCAGCCAGGGCATCCACTTCTTCGCGAACGATTTCTTTGGGGAGGCGGAATTCGGGAATACCGTAAATGAGGACACCGCCAAATTCATGGAATGCTTCAAACACAGTCACATCGTGGCCAAGGCGGATCAAATCCCCGGCGCATGATAATCCTGCTGGGCCGGATCCGATCACAGCCACTTTTTTACATGTCTTAGACTGTTGGGGGATAGCCTCAGGGATCATGTCGCCGTGGGCGCGTTCGTAATCAGTCACAAACCGGGCTAATGCACCAACTGCCACGGCATCATTGCGTTTTGTGAGGATACAAGCCCCTTCGCATTGGTCAGACTGGGGGCAGACCCGGCTGCACACTGCTGCCAGGACATTATCTTCTTTGATCAGGCGAGATGCTGAGATATATTCCTGCTGGGAGATGAGCTGGATGAACTCAGGGATCTTGACACCTACCGGGCAGCCTTCAACGCAGAGGGGGCGGCGGCAGTTCAAACAGCGTTGAGCTTCCAATTGGACCAGGGCTTCAGTAAAACCCAGGTTGACTTCATCAAAATCTTGCGAGCGTTCTTTTGGATCTCGAGCCGGCATTGGCTGGCGAGGAATCTTACGCAGTTCACGCTTGTTTTCACGTTCGATTTTTTCCGCAGCAGCTTCCAGGGCACACTGTTCTTCGTGGAAATAGGCACGATTGCGGTTCATCAGGGTGGAAAAGTCAACCAGGTGAGCATCGAACTCCGGGCCGTCTACACAAGCAAACTTTGTTTCGTCACCGATGGAAACACGGCAGCCGCCGCACATCCCGGTTCCATCCACCATAATAGAATTGAGGCTGACAACTGTTTTGATCCCCAATGGTCGTGTCAGGTTTGCCACTGCTCGCATCATCGGCAGGGGGCCAACCGCAAGTACATAATCAACCGGCTTACCCTGGTCAATCAATGATTGTAATAGATTCGTCACGAAACCTTTAACATGGTAAGAGCCATCATCCGTGCAAACCAGCACCTCGTCTGCAATCTCGCGTAATTCCGATTCCAGCAGAACCAGTTCTTTTGTCCGCGCACCAATAATTGCCGTGACGTGACTGCCAGCTTCCTTGAGGGCTTTAGCTTGTGGAAAACTTACCGCTGTTCCCACACCGCCCCCGATGACGACCACATGCCCGAAATTCTCAATCTCTGAAGGATTGCCTAACGGCCCAACAATATCCTTAATGGACTGACCTGCTTCAAGCTGGTTTAGTTCTTTGGTGGATTTGCCAATCCCCTGGACGATCAGCGTAATCGTACCTGCTTCTCGATCTGAATCGACAATGGTCAGGGGAATGCGTTCGCCGGTTTCTGATAAATGGACAATCACAAATTGTCCGGGCTTGCGCTTTTGAGCGATAATGGGGGCCTGAACGATGATTTTCCTGATATCCGGTGCAATATAATAAGCTTCGAGAATTGTGTTATGAAACATCAATACCTTTTCATCCAGTCATTAATAACAGAATGATTATACGACGTCAGGCAAATTATTGGTGATTTTATTGGTCATATCGGGGAGATGCAATTGTCATACGCAGGGTTTTATTCGATGGGCGGAAGAATATCGACCTTGAAACACCAAAAGAGTGCATCTTCATTAGAAACCGTTTCAGGCTGCTGAAGGCAGTAAAGGCCCGGTTCAACTTCACTGACGGGCTGCAGTAAATCAGATTCACTATTACCTGCATAGCTCTTAAATGGAATATAAGCACCGTTTTGGTAGATCAGATTGAGGTTATCTAAAATGGTATCTTTCTCTGCGAAAACAATGACTGGCTGCGTGGCGAAACTGGTTGGCATGCCGACCTCAGATGTGGGGATGCCTTCGTATTCCTGGATATCGAAAAATGCGCCATTCTCGTAAAGGAAAACACCTGCATAAGGTGGATCAATTTCTAACCTGGGTCTATTCCCCCAAATGAAATCCATGGGAAGTTCAAAATTAAAAATAGCACTGGCAGCTAACAACCCGATGAAACTAAATACGACGACCACAATGCCCAGCAATGTAAATTCAAAGATCGATAGTTTTTGCGGGTTTTCCTTTCCTTTAACAGGTTCTTCCTCAAAGTCCTCTTGTGAATTGCCTGAATGGGATGGGACGATATCATCCATATCTCGATCTCTTATTTTCGACCAACCGCCGTACACATCGTCCATTTTTGGCCGCTGAGAGGGTGGGAAGGGGGAGATGGGCTGGGTGTGATCGGATAAGTGCTCGTTTTTAGCGCTTTCCTCAGCCAGTTTCCTTTTTTGTAAATAGGCTAAGCCACGTTGGGCAGGAATATTGTCCGGGTCAATTTCCAATGCTTTTTCGAGAAAAATTTCCTGTTTGTCAAAGTCATCGATAATGGCTGCGATCCAAACCCACACTTCTGCATTTTGAGGTTCTTCTATGATTGCATCCTTGAGGAAATCCAGCGCTTTATGCATATCCCCGGTTTTTGCTGCATTTATGCCCTGTTGTAATGATGATGCCATGGAAACTCCAAATTTTTCTTGTGACCTTATCATAAAAATCGGATTTAATGATCCTGTTAAAAGGCAATAAAACCAAAATTATTTCATTTTGATAATTTTACCACACGTGACTATCAAGGGAGACATCCTTCAAGGATAATCCAGGGTAATCCTAAAATCCTTACATTATAGAAAATTCCAAGCATTGAAAAGTGATGCATTACCATGAACCAACAGATTTGATGCTGGCATACAACAATTTTCATGCTATTCGTGTTAGAGAATTTCTCTGAACATTCGAAAAAAAGCTGCTAAACCAAGAAGATCTGATATGGCGCTCAGCTCTATCGATAAATTAGCAATGGTTATGAACAATTGACTTTTGGATGACCCTGAAGGATGGTCACAAATGGAAAGTACCCTTTCAAAATCGCGTATAATTGGTAGACAAAATATTTTGGAGAAAAAGTGATGAAGATAGGTGTGATGTCCGATACCCATGATAACCTCTCAAACCTCACTTATGTTCTTGAGGTTTTCCGCGAAAAGGAGATAGAAACGATCATTCACTGTGGGGACCTGACCAGCCTGGAAATGGTCTCCCATTTTGATGGATTCAGAGTAATTTATCTCATTGGCAATATGGATAAGGTCAATGGGGCGATCAAATCCCGTTTCGAAAAGATGCGAGAAGACAACTTCGCCGGGACGGTGTTCAAGGGTAAATTAGGTGGGGTTCTGGTTGCGGCCACACACGGTCATATTAACAATAAAATCATGGACCTGGTCAGTCAAAAGAAATTCAACTGGATATTTCATGGACACACGCACGAGAAACGTGATGAAGTGATCCGGGACACTCGCGTGGTTAACCCTGGCGCATTAGGTGGTTTAGGAAGAGGGTCACGCACTTTTTGTATTGTTGATCTTGCTGAAGACAAGGTTGAATTTCTCCGGGTTCCTTAGGTCTCGGGATTTCAGATCATGGATTATGAAACGCTCTGTGCTTATCTTGAAAACAAACCTGCAGCACGCCGGGATATGCCTTTTGGCGCAGATGTATTGGTTTTCAAAGTATTGGATAAGATGTTTGCCCTGGTTGCTTGGCAGGCTGATCCGCTAACGATTTCATTAAAAGCTAACCCAGTTGATGCTGTTATTCTAAGAAAGAAATACCCATCCATCAAACCGGGATATCATTTGAATAAGAAATACTGGAACACAGTTACACTCGATGGCAGCGTTCCGGATGACGAACTGCGCAAGATGATAGATGAGTCTTATGACCTGGTTGTTGATGGGATGAGCCGCGCCGATCAATCGCGGGTGAGAGCAGAAGGCTAGGGGGGTATGGCACGCAAGCTTGATACCGTTCTTGTGGTTGATATTGAGGCCACATGCTGGCAGAATGAACCACCGGCTGGGCAGACGGCTGAGATCATCGAGATTGGGCTGTGTGAGCTGGATGTGCAGACCGGGGAGCGGGGATCCACCAGGCCCATTTTTGTTAAACCTGAGCGATCCGACTTGAGCGAATTCTGCATTCAACTGACCGGGATTACCCCAGATATGCTGGAAGATGCTCAGTCATTCCAGGATGCATGCATGATTTTGCGGACTGAATACCTTTCCCATCAGCGAACATGGGCGAGCTACGGCGATTATGACCGGCGGCAGTTCACTGGGCAGTGCCAGGCGATGTGGATTACTTATCCATTCGGACCTTCCCACATCAATGTGAAGAATTTACTGGCATTACAGCTTGGGCTCAAACGCGAAGTTAATTTGGTCAAAGCGACAGAACTATTGGGCCTTGTTTTTGAGGGTCGGGTTCACCGTGGGGTTGACGATGCCTGGAATATTGCGGCTGTGCTTCAACGGGTGCTGCTTACGGGGCACCGGCAGGGTTAGTTGGCTCGCGTCCGAAAGCACTTTCTCCGTCAGCTTTTCTTCATCCAACCCCCAGGATTCAAGCACGATACCAGCCGCCCGTAAAAGCAGTCGCTGGTAGCGCTCAACATCGACCGTGCGCGGGTTGGGATGCTGAGGCCTATCCCAGGCAAAAACACCCGGTTTCCCCATCGTATAAAGGAATGGCACCCGCTGACCGGGGCGCATTTCCTTGCCAGCAGCCTGCAGCTGTAAAACCGCCCTCGCCGCCGGGGAGAGCGTCCGGTAGGCTTCCAGCTTTCTGCCCAGACGCTGACGTACCAGGAGGTCGGAGAGCCCTACCTGGCCGTTCCTGAGCGTTCTGAGCCGCTCTCGTATGAAACGGATGGCTTCAGGCAGTGCGTCCTCAGGTTCTGGCTTGCTGGCAAGCAGTTCCAGCAAGTGCATCTGTGCATCCGAAACGAATGGGGTGCTGTCCCGGCGGCGGGCATCAATTCCCCGCACTTTGATGGAACCGTCCTGGAAAACACCAAAATAACGGTTAGCAACAGGGCGCTTTTTATTCTGGCGCGACCCGACGAAGACTACCCAGCGGTAGATGCCGTCCAGCGAGATGGGCAGCCCGGTCCGCTCCTGGATTTCCAGCAGAAGGGGTTCAATCTCTTCTGGCTGTGTTTTGTCAGGGTGCTGCACCCACAGCCCATCCACATACAGCTGAATGACCCTGAACCCCATATCTTCAGCGGCTTCTTTGGCACGCAGGAGTGCCTCACGGCCATAGGCGGTGACGGCCTGGTGGGCTTCAATCCGACCAAACCGGGCATTTTTATAGCCAAGATAGCCGAAACAGGTCACCAGGAGCCATTTCAGCGCTGAAGCACGGCGCTTGAAATTCTTGCGGTAGGGATCCCATGTGGGTGTGCTGGCGAGATGTTTTTTCATTTCAATGCGCTTTTCCAGCAGGGGACGCAGCGCTTTGGGGATCAACCCCTCCTGGCTGGTGTCAATCGCCAGCCCCAACGCGGGCACGAGATTATCCGCGGTTGGGTTTGGCAGGATCGTCTCGGGTGAGATGTTGAAGTGAACCATAATGGCCGGGTAGAGGGAAACAAAGTCGATTTCGGCTACTTTCTTGTGGACGCCGATCCTGGGCTGGTAAACTAGGCCGCCCTGGTCGGCTGTGAACAGGTCCATAGCCGGCTTGAGCATCTCTGCCTGCTGTTTCTGCCAGGGCACCAGGATGCCCTGGCGCAGGGCTGTAACCATCTCGATGGATGAGATGCCCGTGCCCGGGGAGACACGCGCCGAAGTCTGCAGCGGGAGGGACGTGACCCGGCTGACCTCGATGGTGCCGTCCAGTTTGTAGTCATTCCAGAGCACCGCGTTCTGCCGGTCGATGTGGCAGCGCCCGAAAAGGTGGATCTGCTGGCCGCGGTAGACGATCTGCCCGTAAGAAAAATAGGTGCGCTCCTCGCGCCAGCTCACGCAGCGCCCCGTTTCCCGGTTCAACCCGAGGGGGATGTGGTATTTTTCTGACTGCTGGAGCAAAAGCGGCAACAGCCAGGTATCGCCCCAGTCCGTCAGGATCAAATCAGGGTCGTAGCGCTGGATCAGGGCGCGCAGGTTGACCAGCAGCGGACGCCAGGTCCGCAAGTCGAAATGATAGGTCTCGCCCAGAATCTCAACCGTCAGGTAGCTGGGACGGGCGTGGTGGGGTGCGACATCCGGCGAGAGTGACAGGATCTGCAAGGGGATAGGGGTGGATTTTAACGTCCAGGCGTCTTCCAGCACGGTGATTTCTTTAAGGTGGTGCAGCTCGTCGGCAACCACATGGCAGTGGGAGAGGGGAAAAGCCCCTGTGCTGGCGGCAAAGCGCAGGGAGATCTGCAAATCGGCATCCGAATATTCCAGGTTCGGGAAGCGGTTCGCCGTTTGCTGAAAGATCTTCCGGGCTTCATAAGGGTTGTTGATCGTGACGGCTAATACCGTCACCGCTTGCCGTTTGAAGACATCCATCCGTTGGGACCGCTCCAGGCTGATCTCCCTCGGACGGTCTTTAAGGTGCTGCCACAGGGCTCTTAATTCTGCATCCTTTCCCAGGGCATAGAAGGTGATGGGGAAGGACTGGCTGAGCCGCCAGCGCATGCCGTCTTCACCGATGAAGTACAGGATCAGCCCCTCGCGTGGATCCTCGAAGAGATCGAGCAGCCAACCCGAAAATTCAGGCATGCATTTCCTCGAGCATTTCGATGATCTTTCGCATGCGCAGGACTTCTTTGTGCTCCTCGAGGAGCATGGCCATCAGGAAGGTCTCAAACGGCAGGGCATGGGCGGCATAGGCCGCGGCGGAAATATGCTTTTGGGCAGACGTGAACAGGTCATCAAAGGTGAGCTGGTCCTCCCGCCGCAGGGCACGGCGGAAGCGAGACAGCGCGGCTTCTTCATTTAACATTAACTGGGTTGCTGAGGGGAGTGTACGTCCCATGAGGTTCTCCTTAACACTAAAATAACGGTAATTGATGCACGGGTATTTCCGGCGCCTGCAGTTCCCAGATATCCTGGGCTGTTTCCAGCAGGGGAGCCAGGAACTGCTGGTCTTCGCCGGTGGGCGTGGCGCGGGTGCGTGCCCAGACGGCGGCGGGTGCACCTTCACTGATGCGCCTGAGCAGGTTCAGGCTGTTATCGAGCAGGCGCTGGCGCTTGTTGAAGTTGACGTTCTCATCCAGGAAGGTTGCCAGCATGTCCAGGACGATGACCGGGGTGCCGTCAATGGGCAGCTTGGCCAGCATGGCCGTCATCTGGTAGCAGGTAAAAGCACGTGAAAGCATCACCTGTTTGAGGACGTCTTTCACCTGGTGGGTGTGCTGCCGGATAGCACGTGCCAGGGCGTAGCCATTGAAGCAGTTGCCGCCGTCAAGGACGATCACCCGCCCGCGCAGGGCCAGGGCCGCCAGCATGGTCATCAGGCTTTGCACAACACCCCTGGGCGCCACCACCAGGGAGATTTTTCCTGCTTTGGGGATTGGGAAGATGGTTAGCTGTCGGTTCATAGGTCCGTCCTGAAAGATCGCGTGGTTACCTGGTCTGGCGCGGCCTGGGCACCAGAAAGACTTGAGCAATGAGTGTTCTTATTATAATAGAACAATCGTTCTATTTCAAGGGTGGAATGGGTTGGAAAGCGGATGAGGAACGATTGTGTGTCTATTAAACGATATCGGTGTTTAAACAAAATTTGTCTTTATATTGAAAAAACGATATAATCATCCATTAATACCGTGTCCGTAATATGTTGTTGAAGCTTCAGTCGAGTAAAAACGCCGAAATGATCGAGAAGCCGTCAATCTAGCTGGATCGTAAAGCAGAATGATTTTCTAATACGGAAAAGTACTCGAGTCATAGTCAAGGACCATTGATGGTTGAAGTTGAGTTTGTACGCGAGATTCGCCCCAAAATTGTGGATGAGTTCAGCCTATTGGGGGATTTTGTACCGCGTACACCCGCGATTGAAAAGGCTTATGCCTTTGGCAAGAAAATCCACAAGGGCCAGCTCAGGCTGAGCGGTGAGCCTTATTTCGAAACCCACTGTGTGTGGATTGCGCAATTCCTTGACCGGCTCGTACAAAATGAAGCCTGGACGATCGCTGCGCTTTTACATGATGCCGTTGAAGACCAGGGTGAAAGCCTGGAGGAAATTCAAGAGCTTTTCCCAGGCTTGCTTGGAAAGCACGTTGCCTACCTTGTCGACGGCGTGACTAAGATGAGCAATCCCCGAGATGGCCGCTCTCGTGAGCTTGAGACACTCCGGAAGATCGCAAGATTTCGTGATCCCGGGGTTTTTCTTATTAAACTGGCGGATAAAAGCCACAATATCATGACGCTTGAACATATGTCCCCTAAGAAACAGCACCAGAAAGCGACGGAAGCGATCCGGGCTTACGGGAAACTGGCGGGGATCTTGAACTGCTACCGCTGGCGAAGATGGCTGGAAGATATGGCATTCCCCTATGCTGAGCCGAATGCCTACGCATTCGTAACGCAGGAGATTAACCGTGACCCACGCCTGGATTTGGGTTTCATCAACGAAATGCTGGCGCAGCTCCAGGAATTGATGGAGGATGAAGGGGTTGACGGTAGATTAAGGATCATCGTCAATGGCTACTGGCAAGCCTGGCAGAAGCTGCGGCGGATGGCACGCGACCGCAGAACGTCCCTGGACAATTTTTCAGCTGTTAACGATATCGTCAGTTTCCGGATGCTGGTCAGCGGTTCCAATGTTGAGAACTGCTACCGTCTGCTCTCACGCGTCAACCGGATGTTCAACAGGAGTCTTGACCATAACCGCTTTGATGATTACATCGCCAGCCCGCAGCATGGCTACCAGGCACTGCAGGTGACAGCCTGGATGCCGGACCGTGGGGCGGTTGAGGTGGCGATCACAACGGAAGATATGGAAGGGGAGAATTTGTGGGGTTTGATCGATGCGCTTCAGCATGGCAAACCGATCAACCGCTATAAACCAATTCAAATCTTCACGCCAACCGGCGGCACGAGGTTCTTGCCGGATGGTTCTACGGTTTTGGATGCCGTTGCCTCAATCCAGGATTTCCTGCTGGATAAAATCAACCATGTTGAAGTCAATGGCAAAACATCATTACTGCGTGATCCGGTGAAACCGGGTGATGTGGTTGAGGTGATCACTGAGGGATCCAGGTTGGTGCCGAATGATGATTGGCTGGGGTTCTGCAACCTATCAACCGCTCGAATGCTGCGCTCTGTATTGGTGACGGCTGCTCTCAAGCAAACCGCTGAAGAAGGACGGAAAATGATCCAGCCCACATTGATGGCACGCGGCATTGTGGACCTGGAAGACGTGCAGATCCAGGAGCGGGTGTTTTTCGAAACAATGTTGAGTGAACTGGCTGCTGCCAGCCTCGATGATTTTTATTCGGCATTGGGTGGTGGTGCGATATTATTATCAGATGCGATCAATGCTTTGGATGAGGCAGGTATCACCAAAGAACATCTGGGCTGGACGACGATCAACATTGTCGGGCCGGCAAACACCAATAAACCCGGGGTTTTAGCCTCGCTGGCAAGCCTGGTTTCACAATTTGGCGGCAATATCTTGAGAACAGTCAATAATACATTTTCGGACGGCTCATTTACATTGAGGTGGGTCATTAAAGGGTTAGCCAAGGAAAACAGGCAAACATTGTTGGAAGCATTCTTGAACTGCGGTATTCCATTGAGGGAAGTTGAGATCGTTTAGGGATTAATAGATCAGCCAGGCAAGATAAGGATCATTCATCAATTTGAAGTTCTGCCAGTAAGATCCAAATCCCATCCCTGTCTGTGGCATCTTTCGGGGCACGATCGTAATAAATGCGAAAATACTTTTCACCCGTTGTGTGGACATCGAAATAGAATTTACCAACGCCCCAGGAACCTTTCAGGCTGGCAGCTTGCGCATGCTGCGGCTGCATATTTCGGCTGTTTCTGCCATGCCTTGAGAAATCTTTCCATTCAGCAGCACAGTTCAGGATGTCATAATCAATGCCCTCCCACGTGAAGCGATTTGGGCAGGTCGGTTTTTTTGAATGGATTGGGGGGACGATATGGTAAACATCGATTGGGGCAGAAATGAAATGGATGATTTTCAGGTCAGGAGGTTTCATTGAATAATGCCGGTTGGTACACTGGTTGATGCCCGTCCAATAAGATGAACCTCGATGCTCTTAAGGCTGATCCGCCTAATTTGGTGAGGGTGGTGATATCCCGAATCTTATCATGGATCACGAGATTCAGGATTTTCCGGGCGGTCACCGGTCCAATCCCGGGTATTTTAATGAGCTGCTGGTATTCAGCAGTATTGATCTCGACCGGGTTCTCAAGGAGGTGATTCTCTGCCCAGGCCAGCTTTGGGTCTTTTTGAAGGTCCAGGTTTCCCTGTCCGCTGAACGGCATTTCTTCGAGGTCGAACTTATAATCTCTCAGGAGATAAAATGCCTGGTAGAGGCGGTGTTGGCGCCAGGCGTTCAGCGGGGGAAGGTTCTCGAAGGGCGTATTGATCACAGGGGAAAATTTTGAGAAATATGCCCTACGGATATGATATTTAGAATAAATATTGACTGTTGTACCCAGTAGGTCAAGATCGCTCTCGCCGGCAGCACCGACCACGAACTGTGTGCAGCTTGAAGGCCATGCGTTTTTCCAGGCGAGATGAGCGGGGTATTCTTGCCGTATCTCTTCGATCAGCCGCAGCGGTTCGAGGAGCTCTGCATAAAAGACCTTGTGAGGGGCTAACCGGAATAAACAGGTCTCATTGGGTCCCTCAAGGTTGATTGATACTCGGTCAGCAAGCTGCATAGCTTTGAAGATCTGGTCTTTTTCCGCCCCCGGCATGATCTTCAGATGAATATAATGGGGGTAGTGGTATTTCTTTCGAAGGATTTCAGCTGTTGCAATGATCCGGTCCTGGGTTCTGATTCCACCCCCAGTAATGCCGGAACTGAGGAAGACCCCCTGTGCAATCCTGGCTATTGATAGCCTGACTACGGCAGAAGCCAGTTCATCCGGTGTGAGGCTGGCCCTGGGTGTGTCGCGACCGGAGCGAAAGCAGCAGTAATTGCAGTCACGCTCGCAAACTGAGGTTTGCATGGTTTTCAGTAAAGGGATTGTCTTTCCATTTGGCAGGCGGGCATGGGTGACCGGAAAGCGTTCTTTGAGTTTATTAAGCGCCTCTGTTCTGCCCAAGTCCCCGAGAAATGTTTGATCATCGTCAGCGTTTTCAAACGGCATATTGAGTGAAAATAGTTTAATCTTTTCAAAGACATCCATACCACAGTATAGAACAAATGTTTTGTTTTTGCAACCTCATTTAGTAGGGTTTATACTATCATGTGGCATATCACATGCGATGGAGTCTGCGGTATACTTAGTGGTCGTGGCCCCAGGCAATCTTAAGTGCATATCAGGATTTTGGAATAAAACAAACTAATAAAATTTCAGGAATTAATGATAAATGAGAAAATCAGTACCGATCATCTTCGCGTTAATATTTAGTCTGGCAGGGGTTTTATTATTGTCGACAGCGCAATCTGTTATGGCTCAGCTTCCTTCGCCCGATAACCAGCTCACTACACCAGTGGGTCCGGGTGTTGCTGATCCTGCAGAACAAGAAAACGCTTCTGCTGTTCATGGCTACTATTTTTATGCAAATGATTGTCCCCACTGCATTGAGGTGTTGGAAAATACCATCAACCCGGCTTTAGTAGATCATGGGAAATTGCTCGATATTCGCTTATTGGAGATAGCGACCCCGGCATATTACGAGGCAATGCTAACAGTTGAGTCTTATTTTGACGTTGAACCATCCATGCGAAGCATTCCAACTTTGGTGATTGGGGAGCAAATTTTCATTGGTCAAACTGAAATTGAGGACAACTTTAACAGCCTGGTTGAGAACGGTATTGAAGGCGGGGGTATTCCGTTTCCGGAGATCGAGGGCATCAATCCCGCTTTATTAATCAGTGTTGATCGTGATCCGAATGGCGAGATTGATGAAAATTGTGACACTGAAGAAAGCTGCACCGTCGAATCCCCTATTTATATTGCTTATTTTTACCAGACAGGATGCAATACTTGCAGCCGGGTTGAAGCAGACCTCAATTACCTTCGAACGCAGTATCCCCAGATACAGGTAGCCGAATTCAATATTTATGACCATGCAGACCTGGCGAACTGGCTGACGGAACGCATCGACCCTGAAGGGACATTCCAATCACCGGCAATATTCATTGGTGATGATATGCTCATGGGAGAAGAAATTTTGCCAGAGAATATGATTCCCATTTTGGAAAAATACCAGGCGACTGGCGCAGAACCCGTTTGGTTGGACTTCAACCCCGAGGAGGGTGAACAATCCATTATTGACCGTTTCAAGAACATGGGATGGCTGGCGATTGTCCTTGCCGGGTTGATCGACGGAATTAATCCCTGTGCATTTGCGACACTGATCTTTTTCGTCTCTTATCTCACCCTGAGCGGCAGAACGGGCAAAGAAGTCTTATTCGTTGGCGGCGGGTTCACTGCTGGTGTATTCCTGGCTTATTTGGCCGTTGGATTAGGCCTTTACCAGGTCTTGGAACTGGTCGGTTCAACCCTCGATTTGATCTCAAAAATTGTCTATGTCCTGACGGGTATTTTTTGTCTTGTTCTGGCTGTGCTCAGTTTTATTGATTACCGGAAGGCAAAGCAAGGCGACGTTGGTGACATGCTCCTGAAACTGCCTGAGCCTCTCCGCAAGCGGATCAACGCCACCATCCGGCAGGGCAGGAAGACCCGTAATTATGTCATTGGTGCTTTTGGTGCGGGGATATTAATTTCGTTCCTGGAGCTGGCCTGTACCGGGCAGGTTTATTTACCGACCATCATTTTCGTCAGCAGCATCCCCGAACTTCGATTAAGGGCATTCCTGTTCTTACTGTTATACAACCTGCTGTTCATCCTGCCGCTGGTTGTGATCTTCATTCTGGTTTATTTTGGGACAACGTCCAAAGATTTAACGAGCTTCCTTCAAAAACGGGCAGCGGCTGTTAAGTTTGGCATGGGGATCGTTTTTATCCTTTTAGGCGGCTGGCTGATATTCTCTTTGATTTTTTGATCCCGGAGCACCATTTTCGTTTGTCAAGTCCTTTATGATAGAATCTATAGTGGAAATCCGATAGATTTTATTAAAGGAAAAAGAAAATGTGCGGTCGTTTTACATTAACTTTGGATCCCGGTGAATTACAAAGCCTTTTGGACCTTGGTCCATTCACGCATATCGTACAGCCCCGCTACAATATCACCCCAACCCAACCTGTTCCGATTGTTAAGGACCCGGTCAAACGGGCAGTAGAACTCTATATGTGGGGGCTGGTGCCTTTTTGGGCGGATGACCCGAGCATTGGCAGCCGGATGATCAATGCACGCTCGGAAACAGTGGACCAGAAGGCTTCTTTCAAAGGGCCATTTAAGTATCGCCGCTGTTTGCTGCTGGCGGATGGGTTCTTTGAATGGCATACTGCGGAAAAAGGTGGGTTAAAAACGCCCTACTATTTCAAACTAAAGGATGATAAGCCCTTCACCTTTGCAGGGCTTTATGAGCATTGGCAGTCCAAAGATGGGGGAGAACTGCATACGACCACCATTTTAACCTGTCCACCCAATGAATTGGTCTCCAAGTACCACAACCGGATGCCGGTTATGCTCGGTGAGAAAGCGCGCTGGGAATGGCTTAACCCGGAGGCAGATCAAAAAGCCTTGTTGGAGATGCTGGGGCCTTATCCCGCTGAAGAGATGAAGTGCTACCCCGTTTCAAGAGAAGTTAATTCCCCGAAAAATGACAGCCCGGAGGTCTTGATCCCACAAGTGGAATGAATCCTGCACACAATACTAACTAAATGAGGCTGATATGATTAAAAAAGTTGGTATTGTTCTTGGGATCCTGGTTATTGCGCTGCTCGTCATGCTGCAGATCAAACCGACACAGGCAAGTCAAAAAGATATCCTGGCGGAATTTGAATACATCATGCCCCTGGTTTATCATTCTCCAGGTGAAGAATCCTTTTATTCATTTGGTCCGGATGGTGGAACGATTGGCACGATTGAAATCGACCCGAACGACTCCAATGTGGTCTTCACAGGCACATGGGGCAACGGCGTTTACCGCAGCCCGGATCGGGGGGTCACCTGGACGCAGATCAGCAATGGGTTGGTCTCAGGATTCCTGTTTGATATGGGGATTGACCCGGCTGACAGCTCAAATTTGTTGGCCTCAACGTATAAAAAAGGTGCGTATTTCAGCAGGGATGGCGGTGCAAACTGGCATCCGTCAACGGGCTTCCCGGAAGAGACAGTCGTCTATTCATTCGCTTATGATCCAAACGATACCGATATCGTCTATGCCGCGGTAAGGGAAAAGACGATTGAGGGACCGACGCTGAAATACCCTGGCGGGGTCTACCGCTCACTTGATGGTGGCCAGACCTGGGAGAAGAAAAGCAGCGGACTCCCGGACGATTACGTCTATGCAGTGATCGTCGATCCGAACAATATCAGTATCCTCTATGCGGGCATGCATAAAACCGGTGTGTATAAGAGCACCAACGGCGGGAAGACCTGGGCATCTGCCAACAGCAATATTCATTACCGGGATGTGCGTTCCCTGGATATCAACCCGATCAATGGCTACCTGTATGTCGGTTTGTATGACGGCTATGGCGTTGCTTACTCGACCAATGGGGGCGCTTCCTGGTCGAAAATTGAGTCGTCCGTTAACCAATCTCTTTATGTTTACAGCCTCGCGCTGGATCCCACAAATTATCAGAGCCTGTACCTGACGGGTCCCGATGGGCTTTACCGATGCCAGGGGAACCCCTACCCCTCATCATCCTCAAGCTGTTCAAAAATTGCGCATAACGGGCAGTATGTTTTCGCGGTTGCAGCGGATAAGAATAGTGATTACGTTTATACCGGGCTTCAAAATAACGGCGTATACCGGAGCACAGACGGCGTTTCAAACTTCAAGGCGAGCACCACTGGGATCAAGGTGAATGTGATCCCCGCTGTGCTGAATGATCCTGCGAATCCATCTGTGTTTTATGTCAGCACGGCGGGGCGGGGATTGTATAAGAGCATGGATGGCGGAAATTCCTGGACAAACCTTACCAAAGGTGTGCCTACCAGCGATGTGAACCAGCTGGTGTTCCGCCCTGGAAACTCGAATGTGATTTATGCAGCGACACAAAGCGAGGGTATTTTCTTCAGCACGAATGGCGGTTTGAGCTGGTCGGGTGCCAGCAGCGGATTGAACGCTTCTTCTATTAAGGGTTTTGAAGATAAAGCTTTCACCCCGGATTCCGGGTTTGATCACCCGGCATATGGCTGGATGGATCCTGTTGATGTCGAAGCAATGCGGCCGCCAACGGATGATATTTCAAGCAAAGCCAGAGCCTCGTACCCTGCAATGCTCTCCATTGGGATTGATCCTGCCAATACGTCCCGCATGGTTGCCGGCAGTTCAGGCTATGGGATCTTCAAGAGCAACGATTCTGGGGCAACCTGGACGCAAACCGGGTTTTCCTCGGGCAGCGTTGAAGATTTCCTGGTGGACAATAATCAGACGACCTATACCTTCTTTGCGGGTGTTCAGAACAATGGGATCGAAAAATCATCAACGAGCCGGGATACATGGACCAAGAGCAATGTCGGTATGCTGACGGGGGTGGATGTTTACGGTTTGGCCATGGCTGATGCCGGTGTTTATTATGCCGCCACGGATAATGGCGTTTATCTGACCATCAATGCGGCAGAAACCTGGGCTCAGATTGGCCTGGCTGGGACCTCCCTTACGGATATCATTATCGATTCAGGGGGCATCCTATGGGCTTCCAGCATGAACGGGCTCTACCGGTCCTATGATGGCGGACAGGTCTGGTATGCGGTTGCTGACGAATATCTCAGCGAACGATTTCTCTCGATCACGCCCGGTTACGGCAGCCATAAAGTCTATTTTGGGATGACCGGCGGGAATATTTACCGGATTGATCATTAATTAATGTCATTTTGATTCTTGACCGAATATTGAATGGATGGTAGAATTCTCTTCGCTTAATGGCTTGCCCCCATCGTCTAGGGGACCAGGACGTAGCCCTTTCAAGGCTAAGACCGGAGTTCGAATCTCCGTGGGGGCACCACGAAACAACCTAATTTATTTGGGTTGTTTTTCTTTTAATTACCCTTTCTATCCCCGCAGGGGGGACTGGTGTTAAGGCCTGAGTACAAATCTCCGTGGGGGCAAAGAGAGACTTCTAAATGACGTCTTTTTTGTTTAACAGCCCTTTCTATCCCCGCAAGGGGGGACGGGCACCCTAACGGGCATGTATGTTAAGACAGGAGTTCAAATGAAGTGCGTAGCTATGTTCGATATTGAGAAAACCCTCATCAACCAAAAACCTACCAACTTCCAAGGGGAGCAGATTTTATTTTATTTCATGGCAATTTCTGCTAATCGAATTTCATAATCTAAATCAAACCCCTTTTCCCAATATCATCCACAGACTATTGCAGGCAATTTGGAAAACTATCCATTAAGCTTTCAATTTCATCTATAAACAACCGCATATATGTATCTGCTTCAGCAAGGGAAATTACCACTTCATTATATGCGCCGGCCTGCAAAAAAATTGAAGCTGATACACCACTCGATATAGAATCATATAAGGTTTGTTTAAGGTAAGTCATACATTCAGGAACATATAATAGCTCCAACTCTCTTTGCAACTTAGTTAACTCAACAGACGCACTACCCAAGTCACCGTCAGTTATTTGTGCCAAAACTTCCATTTGTTCAATAGCACCATTATAGAAAAAAGTAATTTCCTCAAATGCTGTTGTGCACTCATCCGGGTTACAAAATTCAGGAGTATTCGTAGCTGTGGGTTCTGGAGTTGCTGTAGGAGTTAGTTCAAGCATTGCTGTTGGCTCTGGTGTGTTTGTTATAGTAGGTTGTGCAGTTTGGGTTATATCAAGGGCTGCTGTATTTGCCTGCTCTGATGGATTACAGGCAACAAGTAAGAGCACAATAAAAATAAATAAAGCAAAATTCTTGGGTTTCATAATTCAACCTCCCTGGATTGAATATAAATGAATTATATACTAAAAAGATTTACTTCTAGGCGTTATTTTCCATCAACCGCCGGAGGTGCAGGGATGTGTTGCTCCATACAATCGAGCCCTGATTTTCTATGAAATCTAGATTAATTGAATTATCAATATTAGTTTTCTAAAAAGGATGAAAAACTTTTAAAATATCCATAAGAGAAAATACGAATCATAATAAAATGGATTTTCAGAATCAAAATACTAAATATCGATCACTTGATTCAATCGATATATTTAGCTAATGGTTTTTTAGGTTTGGATCATTTTTGTGCTTTTATGAAGTAGGTATTTTGAATAATTATTGATTAGGGATGATGCTTATGTTATTGGTATATGCGAGAACTTGGTATTTAACAGCTGTGAATTTGTGTGTGAAGATACTTATTTTATGATCTCTTTGTCTTATGTGAGAGGTGATGAAATATTTTATTGGGATGTTTTTGCTGTTTCCGTATTCTAACCCCACTCTTTCTACACACTATCACAATATCTGGATCAGTTTCTGGGGTCGGGTCAAGCTAACGTGACAGGATACTTTTCCGCTTATAGGATTTACCAAAACATGAAACCTTAATTTATATTACAATCAGTATCAATATACCTGGTGAAATATTCAATTTTGGAGAAATAACATGCCTGTTCATCTGGCGAAATACCACTTGATTTGGAAAGTTCTCATCCTAACATTCCTGATCACCCTTGAAGCCTGCCAACTTTCATCAACATCAACAATCCCTGACCAAACCAACCCAGCGCCAGGTTCTACTGCTAACGTGATTCCGACTGAGACACGCTGGATGCCAACCATCACGCAAGCCCCCTCCGAAACGCAGGAGCCTGTCTACCAAGTTCTGGCTTCAAACTCGATTGATCCCTCTGTTAGTTTAGAGTGGATAAAATCTCCTATGTGGGAACCGGTTTACGAATTTCCTTTGGGGGTTGATTTTACGATTTTCATACCGCCTGGATTTGTGATAGCTTATGAATTTGGGAAAACAGGCAGTGAGAACTTCTTATATCTCTTGTACGTCGCGCCTGAAGGGATCATCAACGTGCAGGTGTACGCACTGATCCAATTTACTGCTGGAACTGTAAGATCCGTGAAGCAAATGAGTGATGAAGAATTGCAAGGTTTCCTGGATGAATTTGATGCCTATTTTATGGAAGCAAAAGAAAATGGATTTGTATCGTACGAGCTCACTTCCGACGGAACGACTTTAGGGCAAGTATTCGTTGGGAGTGAAGAGGGATCCTTCAACTGTTTATCGAATTGGAATTTGGGGGAACCTGTTGGTGAATTCTGTGCCTTTGATCCCGAGAAGGACACATTAAACAGCGAGGAATCGATTGAGCCGTTGATTAGTGCCTTTACACCTATTGGCGATTTATCCCTTGCAGAGCTTCTCACTGGTACGTATGACGTGTTTGTTCCTGGTGAAAACTCAAGTCTGTTTTTTCAGTTTTCGCAGTAAGGAACTAGATCGTCAACCATCGGGGAGGTTAGGGCTTTCGTAATCCTTCAGATGCGGTTTATAAGCCAAAAGCAACAAAGAATAAGATGAATGTCTTGGATGAAAATCAAGTAAGGTCGTTACTTATTGCTGCAAGAGGGAAAAGACTTGAGGCTCTAATTAAGGTCGCAATCACAACCGGGTTGCGTCAGGGAAAGATTTTCGGTTTGAAATAGGGTGAATTAGATTGGGATACGCATCAACTCACTATTCAACATCAGGTTCAGCGAGTACCAGAGAGGGGGTTAGTATTTTCTGATCCCAAAACAGCAACTGGAAGAAGGATGATAGTATTTGGGCAGGATACCATTTTAGCTTTGAAGGACCACTTCAAAAGACGGTTGGTTGAAAGTGATTTATTGGGGGAAAGATGGCAAGCTAATGACCTAATATTTCCATCCTATATTGGAACGCCTTTGGATCAAAGTAATCTAAATCGCCAATACAAAAATTTATTACGATAAGTAGGTCTTCCCAATATTCGGTTTCACGACTTGCGAAATACTGCTGCAAGTTTGATGTTTAAGCAGGGGGTCTCTATCGAGGTTGTTCAGAAGCGATTGGGGCATAGCGATGTTGCTATGATTTTAAATGTTGACTCTCATGTTATTCCAGGCATGCAGCAGGAAGTTACTCAAAAGATGAACGAA
Organism: Anaerolineaceae bacterium; assembly: GCA_016841445.1. GTDB lineage: Bacteria > Chloroflexota > Anaerolineae > Anaerolineales > Anaerolineaceae > Brevifilum. The sequence goes on along the minus strand of JAENZD010000001.1, from coordinate 1,524,651 downwards.
ATTACAGCCAAATACCAGAAGATTCATACCGATAACTCAAACAAATGTATGAGGATCTGAGCCTGGAGCAAAAGGTACTGAAGGATAATGTCGAATAAAAGTTATCACAGTGAGTGAGCGCAAACGATTTACCCAGGAAGCAATGTAGGAAAATCAACTCAGTGAACGGGAAGCCTGTCGTTTTCTTGGTATCAGTCGGGGCGTTTTTCGGTACCAATCTAAGACAGCCGGTGAGCTTAATCTTAAAAAATGGTTCCAACACACTTCAAAAGCTTATCGAAAAACATAAGTGAGTTAAAATTAAATTAATATAAGTAAAAGCCACGAAGGAAAAAACTATGTCCCTTTGTGAAATTAACCAACCCGCACCAGATCTCACCCTCGAGGGTGTCTCGGGAAATCCGGTCTCGCTCTCCCAATTTAAGGGCAAAAAAACGTCATCCTTATTCAAAACCGAAGCTTTATCTGACAATTCTACCAAAAGCACATGGCGCAGTTGCGCCTAGACGATAAAAAAATTTTTAGAAGGCAATACAGTCGTCCTTGTCATCGGTCCTGAGAGTTCAGGCGCTTATAAAACCTACTTTGAAAAAGAGCAGCTACCCTTTGTAGGCTTACCTGATCCCAGCCATAAGGTCCTCAAACTCTTCGGGCAAAAGGTCAACCTTTTCAAGCTTGGTCGCATGCCAGGTCAGATCATTGTGGATAAACAAGGCAAAATCCGCTTCATTCACTACGGTCATAACATGGCCGACATCCCCGCCAATGAAGAGGTTCTTGCCCCCCTGCAGCGAATCAACGCCGAATAATATTTTTTTTGTTCTAACCAGTTCCAGGGTGCGTTCAGTTATTAACCGCAACATTTTTGGCTTGTTTTTTCCTTCCTTTGGAATTGCTTAAAAATGCAGCTCGATGGACGATTTTATCATCTCAGGTTTCTTGGGACAAGTCATTCTCCCCTTTTCGACTGGACATTCTGTACTCTGATCGCGAAGCACTGCTGCAATGCGGCTTTCGAAAAATTCCTTGGGTTGCGATATGATTTTTCGATTTTAGGATATACTAATTATTATTAAGAATATTTTCTGCTGATAGCAGATATTTGACCCATATTGTTAGAGAAATTCATAATGAAACTGAAAAGTGTCTACCTGTTAATATTGATTCTGTTTATTATTTCGGGGTGTGCATCAGACATTAATGAACAAGGGGGAGGCAAATCTATGGAGAAATGGTGTCAAAGAGATGAAGATTTGCCTTGGTCTGGATGTTGGCGTGAGATACGACATATAGATTGTGAAACTGGTGATGAAATTGAATCTGAGGAGGCGATTGGCGAACTCCGACTTAAACCTGATGGTGGTTTTTCTATTACCTGGCATCCGTTTGAATTTTATACAGATTACACAGGCTCTTTCAAGGTGAATGAATTAGAAGGTTCTATCACTTTTGATAAAATTAATACGCCAGGATATGACGGAGAAGGCTTCTATCTAATGCGGGAAAACGGGGACTTGGAATTAATTGATATTTGGTTTGGATCATTTTATTCAGAATCTGACCCTGCATCAAAACCAATAATTTGTGGATACGTTTTTCGGAGAAAATAATTTCAGAAAGTGTAACGGGTTTAGTCAAGTATGGCAAGCTAATCAATAACCAATACGAGAGTAATGTTGAATCCTGTTGAGAAGTGTTGATATTTAAACCCAGATAGATCATAGGTATTGGGCAGTGTGGATCATTTTAGAGAAGTTAAACAGGATGTCAATAATATGAGAATTTTCTTATCCTCGCTATTGAGAATCAAAGAAATGAATCCAATAGCAACGACAATTATGATAACGACCTGTTAAGTGGAACCTATTTCTTTCTTCTGAAAGACCACCGGTTTATTGATTCATAAAAAGGTTATAATGAATTAAATGAAGATAGCGAACGTATTGTTTACTTCACACCACGTAGCAAAAGGCCTATTAATATCGAACACATTTATCAGTAAATTACTAATAAACTGGGTGTATTGAATTCTTGGTTAATCTAACGAAGTACAAGGAGAGTTTCTTTTTGTGGAAAGACTGGTACTGAAATGTCTGAGAAAATAGATGCAGGCACCAAAGGGATTTTGCTGGTTATTGGCACTTTCATAGTTACGGTGATGGTAACCATTCTCATCATTGGGCTTTCTACCATGATCTTCATAGACACCACTAAATGCAGCTCTGTGAGTCAGGCCCTGCCAATATTGTGGGGAATAATAGCTGTGGTGTTCCTCGCCAGTGTGATAGTAGTAAGAGTTTTTGCATGGAAGGTTACAACGTCTACAACTGGGCGCTGGGCGATCGTGGCTGTGTACGGAGTGGTGATGTTAGTGAGCTTCTTGGTTATCGCCTTTGGGCTTCTTTTTGTTTTCAATTGCTGATCTTCCGGTCGGCTGATTGCTTACGTATTCCAAAAAGGGTAGTATGAAAATTTCAAAAACCCACCTATACTTGGCCATTGTAGTTTTTCTCTTCTGGCTGTTCTTTCTCTCAGGATGTCTTCCGGTTGTAGCAATACAGGAAATGATCTACCGCCCTTCTCCAAATGATCCCTACAAACTCTGGCAGGCATATGTTACTGATTCAGGGCTGCTCTTCCTGTGCGCTTCTGTTGACAACGGCAGGGAGGGGATGGAGCGGGTTGAGCGAGTCTATAATTTGGAACTACGCCTTGAAGAGACGCTCGATTCCTCCCTCGCCGATACGATCCAGATCGTCCAAATTGATAGCCATCCATCATTAAAAACAACAAAGGGTTATCTCTCAGACCTTTGTCAGTTCAATGACAAGAGATTGGATAAAAAGCCCAAAGAGACTGGTTGGATCGAGATTTTTATGGACCGCGGAGACGAAGGTTTCGTAGAGGTTCTCTACTCCGATCTTGATGCGGGACAAATCCCGATTCGGCCAATAGAACCTCGTGTAGTTATCTTCCGAGTACTAAACACCGATCCCCAGAAATATCTCCTAATGGGGCAACTTCGAGAAGGAGGGTCAGAATGGATTGTCCTCCTTATTCTCGGATCAGACCATATTGATGCGATTTGGTGAGGGTTAATTATCAAAATATAAATGACTATAGCCTTATTAGAAGCAGATCACAAACTTGACCTTCTTCCAGTAGATCAAAAATCAAGATATGCTCAAGAAGATAAAAGAAAAGGAGCAACGATGAATGTGACAACTCGCTTTATCCTGATATTGACCATAGGCGCTTGTATGTGCGCATCATGCCAGCAAAATTCAACTGCTTTGCCTCAAATAGACCCAGATATTGAAGAGTACGTAGTCTACAATGCGCTGCTCGAGAGCAAATTCGCAAGCGGTAATATCAGTCAGGTATTATTTATTGATCACACCCGGGTCAACAATCAAGCGCTCCTCGAGCAGGATTTGGCTTCTTTCCAGTCGCATACCCCTCTGGATGGGGAATTGATCAATAGTTTTAAGGAGCGCAATCAGCAGCCCTACCCGCTCGAACCAAGTCTGGATTTTGGGGTGGAATACAAGTTGCTTGCCCAGGAAAAAGTTGACGAATTGCGCCCCCTGGACGAAGCCAGCGGATGGAAGTTATTCAATGAAAAATATCCGAATGCTGTAGGTTTTATCTATCTCTCTCGGGTCGGCTTTAATGCGGACTTTAGTCAAGCGTTGGTTTACATTGAACATTATCGCTACGACCAGCCACTCCAGGGGGGGTACTATTTGATGGTCAAGCAGGATGGGGGCTGGGTAGTTGAGAATAGCTACGAGTGGATGACATGATGTGTTCAATACATATGTCACAAGCAGTAAGATTTCATAATGCGTGAGGTTGTTATTATGGGTCAAGTTGAAAGAGAAAATTATATGAATTTACCCAAAAAAATGATTATTGTATTAGGCATATTTCTTTCAATCGCTTTGGGCTCCTGCAACAACCTAACAGAGGAAAATCAGGATTGGGTAATTGTCACTAAAAAACAATCTGAAGAGACGGGGATGGCTTCCTGGTTGGTTAACAGAGATGGTTTTTGGACACCATCCCCAGATGATATCCTCAAGCTTGAGGAAACCTTAGTGGCATATCTAAGTAAGAAATCCAGTTATTTCTATCAACAGCCACCTGTATGGGAGCGGCTTGATGAGTATCAGCGACAATATGTTGGACTTGAGCGTGATGGAAAGCAAATTATTTATGGCAATTTCTTTTGCGACTCTATGAGCTTAGATTGGCAAAAGACTTTTGTGGTTGTCATAGATGGAGGAGACTGCTACTTTCAGGTTGAATATGATGTGGAGGGTGGGTTGTTCATTATGCTGGCGGTAAATGGTGTATCCTGAAATGTAATATCAAGACTTATTCAATTTAATAAAAAAGAGTTATCGAATGACCTGACCCCATAAGTTGTACCAACCTTTATGATAGTCTGTCTAGCAAAAATTGATTAGGCTGAACTAAGACAACCTGAGGTACTGATTTAATAAAACCATAAATTTGTATTCTTGTTGCTTAATCCATTATTAGTTGAACAAGCTCAACTTCCCAAATTCTCTCCTTAAGTCATTCTCGTCAATATTCAAATAGCAGGTTGTGGTGGATAGTTAGGAATGTCCAAGAAGTATTCTGATCTTATAGAATGATATGTATGTTTATTAGACAATAATTGCCATAAAGGCTATAACAAAGGTAGTAAACTCTGAAAATTAGGGGAGAGTTAACAACTGAATTAGAGGCAATAGCCCTAATTAAATTTTGAAAGGCTACAATCCTTATGCCCCCATTGTCTAAGGAACTAGGACGTAGCCCTTTCAAGGCTAAGACCGGGGTTCGAATCTCCGTGGGGGCACAGAACGACTCTCAATCTGAGAGTTGTTTTATTTAAGCCCTTCAATACCATCGAGGTACAGGTGTTAAGGCCTGACTACAAATCTCCGTCGGGCATCACGAAACAACCTAATTTATTTGGGTTGTTTTTCTTTTATTTGCCCTTTCTATCCCCACAGGGGGGACGGGTGCTAAGGCCGGAATATGAATCTTTGTGGGGGCACAGAGAGACTTCTAAAAGAGGTCTTTTTTGTTTAACAGCCCTTTCTATACCATCGACGTACAGGTGCTAAGATCGGAGTTCGAACGAAGTGCGGAGCTCTCCGTGGGGGCACAGAGAGATTTCTACCGAAGAAGTCTTTTTTGTTCAATCGCCCTTTCATACCCTTAAGGGTACACGATACCCCACAGGGGGCACAGGTTAATAAAGACGGTAAAAACGTTTTGATTTTTTCGGTTCTGGGTAATTGGGATGTGAACATCATTGGGAAAAAATATCAAATACAATGCTAAAATAAAAAAGGGTTTAGTCAAAGTTTTCACTAGGTTTGGGGGAAATTGATGATAAAATGAAATTCATGTGGAATCCTGGTAATATCCAAATTCGGGTTAATATAAAACGGATAAAAAGATACCCTACTTTCTGGCATAAAAGGAATTGAACGACTACCCATTAAAATTGCGAGTAACCAAAATAGGAGATTCTCTATGCGACGCACTACTGCTCTTCTGGAAATTTTGCTCATCGGCCTTTTGATCTTTTTGACACCAGGCCAGGCTGATCTGGTTTCGGCTGGAACGAATGATTGGACAAGTCACGGGCCTTACAGTGGAGTTCTAAGTACTATGGTGATTAACCCACTGGCATCCAGCACATTGTATGCGGGTTCAAATCAAGAAGGAACTGGTGCACGCTTGTTTAAAAGCACAGATAGCGGCACTTCCTGGAGTGCGGTCAATCTCAGTTCATCACAAACCTATATTTGGTCCCTGGCGATTAACCCTATCACAACGAACATTTTATATGCAGGTACTTACAATTATGGTGTATTCAAGAGCTTAGATGGCGGTAATTCCTGGGGTACGGTCAACACAGGTCTTCCTGTGAGCTATGGTGATTATGTTCGTGCTTTGGCGATCAACCCGATGAACCCAAGCACACTTTATGCGGGCATGGATAGCGGTGGGTCAGGCGGTGGCGTGTTTAAAAGCATAGATGGGGGTGCTTCCTGGTTTTCAGTCAACAATGGTCTGACTTTTTCTAGTAGCTATGTAAGCGCTTTAGCGATCGACCCGCTGACCCCAACCACTTTGTATGCAGGGACTTCAAGCGGTGGCGTAGTCAAAAGCGTGAACGGTGGAACTTCTTGGACTTATGCCAACACCGGCCTGGTCTCAAACGCGCTTTATGCCCTGGCTATCGACCCGGCCACTCCGACAACACTCTATGCAGGGACAAGGGATGGCGTTTTCAAGAGCACGGATAGTGGCGGAAATTGGAGTGCGTTCAATGCTGGCCTTACTAATACCTGGGTTAACACCCTTGTAATCGACCCAGTCAGCACAACTACGCTCTATGTGGGTACAGGCAGGTTCGAATATGAAGGTAACGGTGTTTATAAGAGCACAAATGGCGGCACTTCCTGGAGTTCAGCAAATGCCGGCCTTGCAGAATCACAGGTTTTGGCTCTGGCGATCGACCCACAGACCTCGTCCAATCTGTATGCAGGCACATCGTGGGATGATTCTGTGTACAAGAGCGTAAATGGCGGCACTTCCTGGAGCGCAGCCAATACCAATATTGTGACCAACACCACCTATGTGCGGTCCCTGCAGATAAACCCGTATGACCCAACAACGCTCTATGCGGGTACTAACGATGGCGGTGTGTATAAAAGCGTTACCAGCGGCAATTCCTGGCGTGCAGCCAATATTGGCATTCGGACCCTCAAGTATGTTCGAGCCCTGGAGATTAACCCGGACAACCCGGCCATACTGTATGTGGGGCTAAGTCCAGGAGGTGTTTATAAAAGCGTTAACTGCGCTGAGACCTGGGATGCATTCAATGACGGTTTAACCTCCATGTATGTGCGCGCCCTGGCGATTGACCCTGGCAACCCGTCCATACTGTACGTGGGAACAAGCGGTGGTGTGTTCAGAAACACGAACAGTGGTGGAACCTGGAATGCAGTTAACAATGGCCTGACCAATACGGATGTGCTCGCTTTGGCGATCGATCCTGTCACTCCGACCACACTCTATGCGGGAACTAGCGATGGAGGTGTGTTCAAGAGCATTAACAATGGGACTCTCTGGAGTACGTCCAGCACTGGCTTGCCTAGTAGGGATGTTCGGAACCTGGCGGTCGACCCGGCCACCCCCAGCACGCTTTACGCAGGTACAATAGGCGGCGGGGTTTACAAGAGTACGGATAGTGGCGTTAGCTGGGAGGCTTCTAACAGTGGGCTGGGCGGCTCAGATATTTATGTCCTGGAGATCGACCCGATTACCCCAAGTACACTGTATGTGGGTACAGAGGGCGGAGTATACAGATCTACGAACTACGGCAGTTCCTGGACTGCGGTTAACACTGGTCTGACCAATAGCGATGTAACCGCCCTGGCGCTCGATCCAGTGGATCCGAGCAAGCTTTATATGGCCACAAGGGATGGTGGCGTCTTTGATAACCAGGCTGTAACCTACAAGATATTTATACCTATTACCATTCTTGGTCAGTAAAGCCTGGTGGGATTGGCTTTTATTTAATTTCTTCTTCATCAGTTAAAACCATTAGCATTTGGTTTTGATTATGAATTGCAAAACCTAACATAGGATAGCCTGTCCAAAGGTGAGTACCGCCGGACAAGCTTCCTATAAATCGTATTTCTCTTAAATAATTCATGAGAGAAAAAAAGATAGTAGGGTGCGCACTTGTTTTGTGCGCACCAGCATGAAAATTAATCAATAGGGTGCGCTGAACAGAAACAGCGCACTCTACTTGATTCTGTCATTTCATACTTATGTGTACGCGATGCGTCAAAGGGGGAGACAGGCACCCTTACAGGCGTGCAAGTTAAGACCGGCGTTTGAACGCAGTGCGGTAGAGTTCCATGGGGTACAGCAACCGCCCGAGAGCGAGCTCGAGCGGTTACTGTATTTGATCCGGTTTGACCTCAGGCAAAAATTGGTTGAAATACGAGATCTCACTTTAGATTCTAAAATATTTTATTCGCAAAAAAAAAGTACTAGTCGCATTAGGTGTTTACTCTTGGTTCGAGTTCAACGCCACCCCTCAAAGCACTTCTCAGTGACGAGAATTCTTTTTTATGTTGAAGTTTTACTCAACGGACAAATAATGAAAATCGTTACCCTTGGCTAACCGAAATAGATTACGGGCTACCAGGATGCAAAATACGATCCAGGGTATGAGGGAGGTTAGGGCGAAAATCATGCCGATCGTGCCGGCTGTGGACGGAATTATCATTAAAATTGCAGCAGCCAATCCCCAGTACGCAGCGCCCTTTCCAAATACTTTACTCTGCAGCATAACAATTGCCATGATAAAGAGGGCAATGCCATTGAGTACGTAATACACATTGAAAGCAGTGCCGGTATATATTGTCATCATTGTTTGTCCTGAGGTCAGTAACATCGCTTTCATTGCTTCTGATGTTGTCGCTGCATATTGATTGCTGAGGGCCAACATTTCAAACCCGGTGTTTGAAGAATAATAGATTGTTGCTCCGACGATGCCCAACAAAAAGGCAATGGCCATCAACGCCTCATTGGCGCGTTTCAAGGCTGCATACAAACCCAAATAGAGGATTAAGACGAATGTATTGTTTAGAATGTACAAAAGGTCAAGACTTAACAGTCCCAGCAGCCAGCTTTCCTGTAATAATGAAAACCAGTCGATGATGGCAGTGGGTGGCGGCCAGATGATGAAGATACCAATTTGAATGGGTATGAGTAATATGGAAGCTACGGTTGCTGCGCCGCCGATCTTATAGAGATTGTTCCAATTTCCTTGATGATGATTCAATGTAAGTCCTTTTTATAACTGTGGAATTTTTGCCCAAATCATAAACTGAATTGGATTAGCAGTGAATGACCTTCTCTGAAGGATTAGGTCATTTAACGTAAATGATTTTACCATCAAGAAGAGGATTTCACATAAGATGGTATTTACTATTCACCCTTTGGTACGGCGGTTTGAATGCTAATATTTTTTGAAAGAGAAAGATTACGCCGGCACTGCCTGGCAGCATCTTATCTTCAAACTAAGTCTTCAATACCTGACAAGATTGAGCAATATTTTTTCCCTTGCATTCGGTGATATTTTTGATTGCCGGAAAGCGATGGCGCACGGGATGTGTGATGCCTTTGAGTCACAGAGAGACTTCTAAATAGAGGTCTTTTTTGTATAACAGCCCTTTCAATCCCCGCAGGGAAGACAGACAATATTACGGTGTGCATGTTAAGACAGGAGTTCGGGTGTAGGGGAAAAGGGCAATAGGCGGAGAAAAAGGGAGACGGACGCGTAGGTGGGGAGCGATTTCCTTAAGGGGCGTGGGGCTGGGGAAGGCATGAATTAGGGAGGTCTGCAAGCCGGCTAAGCCAAGGTTGCAGGGCGAGGGGAAAAATGACGGGAAAAGATAAAATTTTATGAAAGTTGAAGGCTACCCGTCGGAGGTGGACTTCTAATGTTTCATCATCTGGGCAAGGGGGTATCTATCGGGAAAATTATAAACTGAAATTTAATAAGCGGGTTAGGATTTTAGTACTGAAAAAAAGCTACGAGCCGCACAGGAGACAACAGGGTCCATTTTAAGAGGTTTTTGGCGGGATGGGGACCACAAGAGCTTACGAGAAAGTCAAGATACATATAAGGCTATTAGGAGGAAATATCATTTAATTGAGATTATCAATAAGAAATTTATAATCAATACAATAGAATATAAAAATTGTCCCTTATAACTTGGAAACGATTTTTCTGTGGTATTCATATTGTTTATTTAGAAATTTCCAAGTGTCAATTACTTTTACGCATTCAGCTCTAAGAGCTTCTAATTTTGAAATATAGTCTTTATTCTTGAAAATCTTGGATTTTTCTGATTCTATTACATAGTCGATTTGTTTTAGCCATGGAATAGGAGAAAAAGATAAAAATTCATAATTTTCGATGTTGGGATTTATAAAGTGACCACATATGGCATTAGCTTTGAATATCCATTGTGAAATTGTCTTGAGTTGATTATCTATTCTTTTAAGAGCTAATTCTGATGCAGTCTTATCTGTAGATTTTTGGACACCTTTTATCCCCTCTGATAAATTCTTTATTGATATTGCATTTTCAGAAAAGCTTATTAAATATTCAGAACCACAATGTTGGCAAATCACTTGGTCAGAATCTTTAGTAATGGTTAGTTTTCCACCACAATTTTTACAAGTCATTTCAATAATTTCCATGCCAAATCTCCAATAGAATAAATAAGAAAAAATTCAACAATGTATTTAAACGCGTTTCGGAATCTCCTTATTATGAGAGGTAGATATTCTAAATATTATCATAATTCTAAGTCCACCTGCCAGAGGTGGACTTCTCATTTTTCAACAGCCGGATAAGGGTGTATCCAGCAGTGATATTTTAAACTGAATTAGAAAAAAGCGGGTTAAAGATTTGGCCTTGATTTTGAATATAGAAGCCGCAGAGGAGGTAATGAGGACTATTTTAAGGGGTTTTCAGGTGGATGTGGACTTCAAGTGCTACAGAAAATGAAAATATATTTTGCGGTATATTGAAAAGTTATGAAAGGAGAATTTTTCAGTAATCTGACAATGAAAGTTGTATCGAAAGGGATCTCGATAGAAATCCATAATATAATTAGATAAAATGAAGATTTGCATTCCATCGAGAAACGTGAAGAGTGAAGATGTCAAAGAGGCAATATAGCGTTATCAAGCTATTTTTGAACCACTTAATCGGTATGGTGGGTCAAGAAATGAAATGGAGAAAACAGGAGAGGGGTAAGGAATGCCATCATATAAACCAAAATATAATGTACCTAGACTCAGAGCATACCTACAGAGACGATCTGGAAAACGATTACTTTTGATGGATAGACAAGTATGGGATGAGATAGAAAAACATCAAAAGGGAGAATTTGAGGTCGAGGTTAGAGAATTTCCAATGGCTGAAATTAGCCGACAAACTAAAGTTGCTAGTATTGCGAAGAGAATTGATGACGATGTTTTTGAATTAGAGATTTATCGAGAAGATTTGGAAGACACAAAACCAATAAATGTAGATAGGTTTGCATTACATGATAATTTTTATTGTCGTTTAGATTTTCAAGAATTAGTCAAACAAGCTTCAACAAGTGATGATGAAAACATGCAAAGATTTCTAAATGAATGTGTCATAATCGAAATCAAAGAACCCGGAAATAACCATCACATTTATTATGATAAAGTTCCTGATTTAATTAAATATAGATTTGTTGATTAATCAAGATTCTCATAAACCCCAACTATCTTGAGAGTCTTTTTTCTAACTTGCCCTTTCATACCCCAATGGGACATGATACCCCGCAGAGGGGGGCAGGCACCCTTACAGGCGTACATATTAAGACTAGAGTTCGAACGAAGTGCATAGCTCTCCATGGGGGCACCAAATAACAACTCCCACAATGAGAGTTGGTTTTGTTTAAAATACCCTCGCAACCCCCGCAAAGGGGGACAAGTACCATTATCCCTGTTTGATCGGGTAAAATGATGCAAAATGATTGTTAACGACCTGAGTCACGAATGACTGAAAATCGCCTCATCCCAGCACGGCACATTGAAACAGAATTTATAGACCAAAACTCGCGCTTTATCACGAACGCTGGGCCGGCTTTCAGCGTTTCGGATGCCCAGCGTTTTATCTCTCACATCAAAGACAAATACCCGGATGCCAGCCACCATGTCCCCGTTTACCTGATCGGGCACGGCACGTCCGTGACCGCCCACTGTTCAGATGCGGGTGAACCCTCCGGGACAGCCGGGCGGCCTGCGCTGGCCGTGCTGCAGGGCAGCGGGTTGGGGGATATCGTGATGGTGATCACACGCTATTTTGGCGGTACCAAGCTGGGGACGGGTGGCTTGGTCAGGGCCTACAGCGACAGCGTGCGCATAGCGCTCAAATCCATGCCCCTGGCGAAGAAGGTTGCGACCACAACCCTGATGTTTGTGATCCCATACGCCTTATATGAGCAAACAAAACTCCTGATCAATCATCATATTGGCAAGATCAAAGATGAGGCCTTTGCCGCAGACGTGACAATCACGGTGATGATCGATGATGAATTCCTCGATGTCTTTAAAAATAAGATGGTTTCTTTAACCAATGGGGGCGTTCAATTCATCACGATTGAACAAAGCGATTGCACCATTATGCCCTTAAGGTAATAAAAAAAAGCGTTGAATGAGATCAACGCTTTCTTTCGTAAGTAAGTTTTTCCTAAATGCGTTCCTGTACGGTATATAACCGTTTGTACAAGCCATTTTTGTCGATCAGCTCTTGATGTGCCCCCATTTCGACGATCTCTTTGCCTTCGAGGACAACGATCTTATTGGCATTCCGAATGGTGGATAAGCGGTGAGCGATGATGATGGTTGTCCTGCCTGCCATTAACCTTTCCAGCGCTTGCTGGATCAGCATTTCCGTCTCGGTATCCACAGATGAGGTTGCCTCATCTAAAATGAGAATTGGTGTGTTTTTCAGCAGGGCTCGCGCAATTGAGATGCGTTGGCGCTGACCGCCGGAGAGTTTGACCCCGCGCTCACCGATCAGCGTGTCATAGCCTTTTGGCAGGGCAGAAATGAAGTCGTGGGCATTCGCCACTCTGGCTGCTTCGATGATCTCGGCATCGGTCGCTTTGGGGTTGCCAAATAAGAGGTTGTCCCGGACGGTGCCGTGGAACAGGAACACGTCCTGGAGCACGATACTGATTTTCTCACGCAGTTTTTCAAGTTTGATATCCCGGATATCAATGCCATCGAGGGTAATGCTGCCGGTATCAACGTCATAAAAACGGGGGATCAAGCTGACCAAAGTGGATTTACCCACACCGGTTGGCCCAACCAGGGCAACCACATGCGATGCGGGAATATCCAGGTTGATATTCTCCAGGACCTTCTCATTACCATCGCTGTACTCAAAATTTACATTATTGAAAGTCAGGTGGCCATTTAAACCATCCGGTAAGGAGATCGGATGCTGGGGGTCTTTGACATCCGGTTCCTCTGAGAGCAGCTCAGCCACGCGATCAAACCCCGCCATGGACTCCTGCACAGCCTCCCAGGACATGCCTAAAGCCCGGATAGGTTGGTAGAACATTTCCAAATATAAGAAAAAAGCGACAAGGTCAGCGACCGATAAATCACCTTTCAAAGCCATGCTGCCGCCAAAGAAAATCACAACAAGCTGGCCAATAGATGTGGAAAAATCAAGGAATGGTTGGAATATTGCCATCAGTCTCAGGGCAGTCATCATCGATGCACGATAGCGTTCAATCCCAACTTCAACTTTTTCGAATTGATCGCTTTCACGGTTAAAGGCTTTAATATCCCGGATGCCAGCGATGCTGTCATTGAGAATGGCATTCAGTTCGCCAACTTCCTGCTGGCGGCGTCGAAATGCCGGCCGAACAAATTTGGAAAAGCCGATCAATGCGAGAATGACCAGGGGGATGGGCGCCATACTGAGCAGTGTCAGGCGCAAATTCAGGCTCGCCAGCACAGCCGTAATAGCAAAAAACGTGACCACATTGACCAGTACATCGGGGATTGCGTGGGCAATCATGCGTTCAAACAGATCGGTGTCATTTACCACCCGTGACATGAGCTGCCCCGTTTGTTTATCCGCATAAAAATGAAGGGATAATTTCTGAAGGTGTTCGTAGACAAACTTCCGTGCATCCGAGACAACACCCCAGCCAGCAATATGGGCCATGTAACTTCTCAGGAACTGGACCACGCCGCGTGCCAGGAACGTGATCAGGGCGATCAGCGTCAGGTTCCGGACGGTAGTCATGGTTGCTGTGGCTAATTCCTGGTTTGTCACCAACTCGATCAGGCTGCGGATCAGCCAGGGGATCAATAATTGAGCACCGACCAGGGCTAACATACTGATAACGGTGATGATCAGCGGCCAGGTGTATTTTTTAGCGAATTTAAGTAAGAGTTTCATAACCCGCACATTATACGACAAAAGGTTAAGGAATTCAAATCTATTATAAAATTATATTATTAATTACGAAAATTAATATGATATAAATTTTGAAGGGCAAACAGAACGTTGCATTTAATGGAAATCGTCCTGATTTGGTTTCCTGCGCAAAGCTTTCTTTTGTGCCCGGATTTGTTTTTGATTGAGCCGCTTTTCTTTGGCAAGCCTCGATGGTTTTGTGCGCTTTCTCTTTTTGGGTGGGATCATTGCCTTGCGAATCAACGCTGCAAGTTTGCTTCTGGCGTTCTCCCTGTTTTTCCTCTGCGAACGAAATTCAGCAGATTCTATGATCAAAACATCACCTGAGGTGATGTTTGAACCGGCGATACCCCGCAGCCGTTCTTTTATTTCATCAGCAAGGGCGGAAGACTGGCGGATGTCAAAGCGCAGTTGAACAGTCGTTGCGACTTTGTTCACATTTTGTCCCCCGGGTCCGGAAGAAAGAACAAACTTTTCTTCAATCTCCTGCTCAGGGATGGAGAGGGTGTTAGTGATCTTGATCATTGGGATTGTCTTCAACTTTTTATTGAGTATACCGTCAGATTATATTGAATCGCTGCCAGCCGGGTCAGAAAAGATAAAAAAGTGACTGAGCAACAAAAAACCACCATTTTAAGGTGGTATTTTTGTCTGATGTTTTTAAGAATTCCAAAATATGGTAATCCCTCGCATTGAAAAATTCATCTCTTGATTATCGTCGAGATAACATAGATCTTATGCAGGTGTTAATTAATCCCTTTACTGGTGACCTGATAATCCAATGCCGTCAATAGTGGTTCAATCGCCGCTATTTGGCAATTTCGCAGTAGGTCAGTGCCTCACCCTGTTTATTGAGGTGCTGTGTTGTGGCAGAAGCGACGATCAGCAGTTCTGAATTCTTTGTTTCGTCAGCATTCTTGATGACCGTGCCTTTAAAGCTGGTCAGGTGTGCGCTGTCGCCTTCGTCAAGAAAAACAGAACTCTTGTTTGGCAGGGCGATTTCCACCTTGCCTTCTTTGACAAGGATAAAAGTCTCACCTTTTTGCAGGCGGATATCTTCGCCTGTTGTTGAAGGTGGGATGCACGCTAAAATTGCTTTGAAGGAAAGGTTGTCCTCAGGAGACAGTAAGAACAGCGTGGGTTCCATGGGGCTGCCATATTTACTCCACGACTGCATCTGCTCTTTCTTGACAACGTAAGCATCTTCCTCCTCAATATCCTGGAAAATCTGGAACAGCCTGACATTGTAGAAGTTGGCCAATTTCTGTAAGTTTTCAACAGAAATGGATGCTTTATCGCGTTCGATGAGAGAAATGAATGAAATGGAGAGGTCTGCGCCTGCTGCGACTTCGTTGAGTTTATAACCTTTTTGATGTCTTAATTCACGTAATTTTTGTCCTAATGTTGCCATAATTCGGTCCTTTCTTATTATAGAATTAATTTTACCTTTAAAATATTAATTTTTGAATATCTTTCTATGTTTTTGTAAAAGGTTTACATTTTATTATTATATTATCTGATTTCTTTCATTAATGCTAGAATTAAATAGTTTTATCAGGAAAAATATGATGGCAGAATTTGAAAGACCGAGTCCAACAATCGAGGATTACCTGGGCGTGATCTATACGCTTGAGAGAGACGGGGAGCGTGTGATTGCTGCCCGTTTGGTTGAATCGCTGGATGTTTCAGCGCCGACCGTCAATGCAACGCTCAAGCGAATGCAGCGGGATGGCTGGATCATGCTGAATGAAAACAAAGAAATCCATCTCACCCAGGCTGGATGCATCATGGCGATGAGCGTTATCCGCCGGCATATGCTGACAGAGTGGATGCTCTCGCGGGTGTTAAAATTACCCCTTTCGGAACTACACCGTGAAGCACATCAAATTGAGCATACCCTTTCTCCTGATGTGGAGGAGCGTCTTCTGAGTGAAATGCAGGACCCAAAGTTTTGCCCGCATGGCAATCCGTTACCAGGCTTTGAGAATGAAACGCTGAAATGGCTGCCGCTTTCTATGATAAAGCCCGGGGAAAAGGTTCAGCTCCAGCGAATTCATGAAAATCTGGAAAGCGATTATGAAAGCCTTTCGTTTCTTGAGGAAAAGGGCCTGGTGCGCGGGTGCACTTTGATATTGAAGGAAGTTCTGAACTTTAACGAAACGATGAAGGTTGAAGTGGGGGGGAAAGAGGTTGTTTTGGGGGTAAGGTTTGCTGAAAAATTATTTGTTTCCCGGTAAAGGTTGATCCTGACCGTCGCGAATATCCAGGGATCTATTTTGTATCCCGGTGAACCATTTCGTATAGTCTGGGTACCTGATATTTAAGCACATCCTGATCTGTTCGCCACGAGAAGGTAGAACCGACGCCGCCATATTCAAAAGCGATGATCCTTGGTGTTGGCCATTTTCCCTCTCGAATTTCCATAAGCGCCCATTCAAAAACCGCCCAATCTTCTTTGCTTAATTCAAAGTGATCTGTGAGGATGCCGCCATGTTTCTTGATGCCTGTGATGTGTACTTCAACAAGCCGGTCCAGGGGCAGAGATTCAATATAGTCCTTTACATCGATATTGAGCGTGTTTGCTGTGATCCGTGCATGGGCGAGGTCAAGCAGGAGCATACAATCGACATCCCTGATGACATTGGAAAATATCGTGCTGTCTGCTGCGGTGGCGATGTTGGGGTTGTCGGGTGTAAACGGGTAGTGCTCAAGCGCGATTGAACGACCGCCAAATTTATCGATCATCACCTGCAGTTCGTCTCGCCACAGCACATTGATCTCGCGTATCTCGTCCGGATTGTTAGGATGATGGTTTTTGCGCGTGACAAGATGGGTATTGATATAGGGTGTCCCTGTTGCTGCTTTCAGCCGTTCAATCCTATCGAGATCTGCAGAAAATGTATGGCCCAGGCCAACCTCGAGGTCATAATGGATGGTGATCGGCCCATATGGTTTGGCTTCCTGCAGCATACCATCCCAATCAGGACATTTGATCAAATCAACCTGAACCAAACCCTGTTCAATCAAACGGATCAGCGGCGCGGAGTAATTAACGGCGAGTTTCATTGTCATTTTATCGTCATGTCTTAATTGTTTTACCAATCCCATTCGCTGCCAGGTGCTTACATGATTAAGCGATGCAGGAATCATCCTGCTTCAACCGGTTCCTGCTTATTGAAAATATCATATTGTGCTTCGAGCTCCTGGCGGAACTGCTGCGTATAAAGCTGGTAATATTTTCCCTGTTGAATGATCAGTTCACGGTGGGTACCCATTTCTTCGATTTTTCCATCTTCGATCACGATGATCTTGTCAGCCCGTTTAATGGTTGAAAGACGGTGGGCGATCACAAAACTCGTCCGGTCTTTCATCAAGCGGTCAATGCCTTGCTGAATGAGCGATTCAGTCAAGGTGTCAACGGAACTGGTAGCTTCATCCATGATGAAAAGCTCTGGCTCAGCCAGGATGGCGCGGGCAATGCTGATCAATTGTTTTTGACCCACAGAAAGCAGGTTCCCGCCTTCACCAACATCCTGCTGATAACCTTTTTCGAACTGCATGATGAAGTCATGTGCCCCAGCGAGTTTTGCGGCTTTTTCGATTTCCTGATCATTTGCGGACAGCTTGCCGTAACGAATGTTGTCGCTGATCGACCCCGTAAAGAGATGTGGCGTTTGGAGAACCATCCCGATCCGGGATTGAATATCCTGGAGCTTCATTGTATGGTAATCGACATCTTTGAAATAAATTGTGCCCTGAGTGGGCTCATAAAACCGGCATAAAAGATTAACGATCGTTGTCTTCCCGCCACCAGTCGGGCCGACCAGGGCAACCATCTCACCATGTTTGACTAAAAAGTCTATCCCTTTGATAACAGGGTCATTTTCTTCATAATGGAAATGGACATTCTCGAAGCGGATATCCCCTTGAATGCTTTCAGTTTGAACGGTTTGTGACCGGTTCTTAACTGCAGGTTCGGTGTCTATCAGGCTGAAGATACGCTCAGCAGAAGCAACCGCGTTTTGCATTTGCGCATAAACACGTGCCATATCCTGGATCGGCCACATGATGAAGGTGATGTAGGAGACAAAAGCCTGGATACCGCCAACGGTCATAACACCAATTTGAACCTGCATCCCACCCCGCCATAAAATGATCCCAAGGGTAGCTGCACTGATAATTTGTACGGTGGGTAAAAATAAGGCGGACAGCCAGGCGGCCTTAAAACTGGCCTGGTACATGCCGTCCGTTAATTCTGAAAACTCCCTGAGGTTACCTTCCTCCCTCGAAAGCGCTTTGATCACCCGTACGCCTGTGATGCCCTCATTGAAAGCACCGGTAATTTTTGAATTCATTTTCCGGGATCTGCGATAGAAAAGGAGAATTGTTTTCCTGAACCGGATGGCGATCACGATCAATAACGGCAGCAGGATCAGGACGATCCATGCAAGGCTGGCATTGATGATGAACATGAAGACGGCTGCCGTGCTGATATTGATGATCGCCCAGGTGATATCAAGGATGCCCCAGGTCATAACGTCTGACAGCCTCTCCGTATCAGAGGTCAATCGGGACATGATCCATCCGACAGGCGTTTGGCTGTAATAGGAAAGTGAAAGCTGCTGCAGGTGGTTGAACATTCGTTTTCTCAGGTCATATCTGACCCGTTCTGCCAAAACACCAACCAGGTAAATAAAACCAAAGGCTGAGGATGCTTGAAATACAATCATTGATGCATAGATCATGACGATTCGGATGATGGCCTGGCGATTTCCTGCCCGGATACCTTCGTCAATCAGGCGTGAACTCAAGAAAGTGGTGTAGGAATCAATAATGGAGACAGCGGCAATACAGAGGAGAAATCCCACAACCCATTTCCAATGTGGCTTTAACAAGGAAAGCAGGCGGCCAAGAATATTGCCCGTCAGCTTGCCGTATTCTTTTTCGTCAAATTCTTCAAACGTTGACACTTGAAATTTCCTTTTCTAATTCAACTTCGATGCGGGTTTGGATGTCAAAAATCTCACGATACATCCCACTCTGCTTCATCAGTTCTTCATGTGTTCCTTTTTGAACGATCTTACCTTTGTCAAAAACGAGGATCAGGTTAGCTGCCATCACGCTTTGAATCCGATGCGCGATAATGAAGGTCGTCCGGTTCTGCATCAATTTATTGAGCGCGGCCCGGATCTGGGCCTCAGTTTCAGTATCCACACTGGATGTTGAATCATCCAGGATCAGGATACTTGGATTTTTGAGCAATGCCCTGGCGATGGCGACCCGCTGTTTTTGCCCACCGGATAATGTGACGCCTCTCTCCCCAACGAGGGTCTCATAGCCATCAGGAAACGCTGAAAGGACATCGTGTATGGCTGCAAATTTTGCGGCCTGGATGACTTCTTCATCAGAGACGTCCCGCAGCACACCGTATTTGATATTCTCTTTAATGGACCTTGAGAATAAGAAAGGCTCCTGTTCAACAATACCAATTTGAGATCGCAAGTATTTCCTCGGGTATCTTGTAAGTTCCACCCCATCCAACGTTATCGATCCGCTATCGGCATCGTAGAATCTCGGGAGGAGATTGACCAGTGATGTTTTCCCGGACCCTGTTGATCCCAGGAGCGCAATGACATCTCCCGGGTTGCAAACAAAATTGATTTCATGCAGGACGGGATGATCTTCTTCATAAGAGAAGCATACATCCTTGAAGATGATTTCTCCATTGACATTGCCATCCGGGAGATAATCCCCTTCGTTCAATGGTTCGCGATCCTGTTTTAATATCTCGACCACACGAGAATAAGAAACCATGCCTGTGGAGGTTTGGACGATCAGCCGGCCTAACCCCCGCATTGGCCAGATGATCCAGATCACCAGGGATGCAAAAGCGATATAGGTGCCAACCGTGATTTCCTGATTGAGTGCCATCATGGCGCCTACAAAAAACGCGGTCAGCATTTGTGCACCGCAGATAATATCGGATATCGGCCAGAAAAGAGAATGTATCGAGAGTAGCTTTTTACCGAGCTTGAATTTCTGCCAGTTTTCCTGATCAAACTTATAGCTTTCATAGCCCTGCCTGGCAAAGGCTTTCACCACCCTGACACCGGTCAGGTTTTCCTGCAGACGGCTGCTGAGTGTTGCCTCCTGCTCCTGGTATTCTTCGTAGGCTTTCGAAACCTTGGAAAAGAAGAAGATTGAGACACCAACGATCACCGGAACAGCAATGACCGAAATTAGAGCCAAACGGGTGTTGAGCTGAAGGATGGCGATGAAGTTGACAATGAACATTAAGAGAATGCGCCCGATCCCGATGGCTTGTTCACCATAAAAACGGTTGATAGCATCCACATCGGAAGTTGCCCTTGAAATCAATTCTCCCGTTTTAGATTCAGCATGATAAGCATACGGTAGTCTTTGAAGATGATCGAAAAGGTAGTTACGCAGCCGCCGTGTGCTGCTTTCCGCAGTTTTCGATGCCAGCCAACCTGAAACAAATGAAAAGGCACCCTGCAGGAGAGATAACCCAATGAAAAATAGGATCACCCGAATTAAGTTGGTTCCATAATTGCCTGCAAGGACAACATCATCAATGAATTGCCGTATGATCAGGTAGATTCCGGTTCGTGAGATGGTTGCGATGGCCAGAGCGACGGTAGCGCCGATATAGAGCCAGTGGTACCCCTTCATTAACCGCAGCAAACCGACCATTCGCTTCTTTGAGAGCGTTTTCTTCAGATCAATATCATAATATTTCATAGCAGACACAATTCCCATCTCCAGGTTTCATTAATGGTTTGCAGGCAGGACAATACGAGATGTGTTTCCAGCGAAGTCCTGCATGTAGGTTTTTACAGGCACACATCAATAAAGGATCATGTATTTGACCCATTGTGATTTCCAGTGTGAGGTTTGCAAATTGTTCTGTTCCCGAGATTCCAAGTTTACCTTGAAGGAATTTTACTGTCAAATAAAAAAGGACAGGTTTGCGGCCTAAATAGTGCCTCGCCAGTTGGCCAGGTAATAATTAGTTCAATATCACTTTATGGAATTAAGTTATGTTTGCCTTAGGCCTTTGTCCGGTTGATGAAAGAAAGAACGTCCGACACCGCTTGATCAAGGTCACGATCAAGAAGGATGCAGTGAGGGCTGTTGGGAAAATGCTTGAGGCATTTATCATTCGAATGGATACCTTCCAGTATGATCTTTGCTGATTCTGGTGCAATCGAATGGTCACGGCCACCAGTGAACACCCGGGTGGGTTGTGTTATTTTTGGCAGGATTTTCCTACAATGCTTTTGGAGCAAGTACATCTGGTGGGCACCTTTGAACGGATAGACATTGTATCCTTTCCAGGGCAGCCCATCTTCCTTACCGGATTTAACCAACCAGGGTTTAAATAAACCAAGGAAATCGGACAACCACAACTTTGGCACTTTTATGGCAGGTGCAAAGAGCATCAATCCAGCGATTTCCGGATGTTGAGCAGCCAATTCAATGGCCAGGAGGCATCCCATTGATTGGCTTATCACATAAACCTGCTGGCAGTTCTCCAACAGGGATTCATAAGTCTTTTTCACTTTTTCAACCCACATTGGCCATTTAACACGGTTTAAATCATCCGGGTGGGTGCCATGCCCGGGCAGAAGTGGACCGGCTGTTGTGAAACCAGATTGATGGAGTTTATCCGCCATCAATCGGACTTCTGCGGTTGTGGCAGTGAAACCGTGGATCAAGAGGATGCCGGTTGAATTCCCTGGTAGTAAGAAATCATCGCCATCAAGTTGCGGATTTTTGATAAATTCGTTATTGTTCATTTCTTAACCTCTGTCATGGTGT
Organism: Anaerolineaceae bacterium; assembly: GCA_016841445.1. Classification (GTDB taxonomy): domain Bacteria; phylum Chloroflexota; class Anaerolineae; order Anaerolineales; family Anaerolineaceae; genus Brevifilum. The sequence goes on along the minus strand of JAENZD010000001.1, from coordinate 1,502,711 downwards.
GGGTTGCATTGGGTAAGATGGCAATTCTGGCATGTTCGGGTAGACGCTCTGAGATCCATTTGATCAACGGCTCGATCAAATCCGGCGTACTGGGTGTAATTTTCCAGGAATTCACCCTCTCAGGCGGGATATCTGAAACAAGGACAATGTTTTTCTTAATGGCTTCTTCTGCGATCTGGTAAGCTTTGTGCGGGCCGACCTCAAAAAAACCTTCTTTGAATTGCTGGATGATCGCTTCATGAGAGCCAGCGTTGGTGACATAGTTTTCATACTTCTTACTCCCGGAGCCTTCCGGGCAGGCCGCGACCAGAACAACCCATCCGCCTTTTCTGGTGATATTGGCCGCCTGGGTCAATCCCTTTTCTGCCTGGTAGAGATTAATGTCTTTGGGTGCTCCGCCAGGCGAGGCAATCACAAGGTCATAGGGTTCTGAAACCTGGGCACCGAAGTTTTCCCGGATTCCAGGGATCGCTCGTTTCATCACGATTTGCGGATCTCCAAAATAGACCTTCAGAATATTTTTTTCTTCGTCGAGGATGGTGCTGAGCGAGAAATGGATTCCCATCTTACGACCAATTTCTTCAAGGTCCTGGCGCATGGGGTTGACATGGAAAATGCCGGTTTTAGCTTTAGGGTGGGTCAGCATGGCATGATTTTGTGTGATTGTTTCCCTGCTTGCCAGCCCGATTGCCGCTGTCTTAACACCACCTGAGAAACCCATAAAGTGATGGGGTTCAACATTCCCAACTGTTATTTTTAAATCACAGTTGTAGTATTCAGCGTTTATTTTAATCGGCGTGCCTCGGGCTGTTTCCCCGAGGTCAATCATCGCTGAGGTATCACAATCGTGAATAACGACGGGGTAGCGGTCGATGATTTCCTGGCTGAGAATGCGAGGGAGTTCATCGGCAGTCATGATGTGCGTACCCGTCCCGATGAAGAAGGTTATCCGCTCTTCTGACACCTCCAAAAGTTTCAATGCATTCAGGAGAGGCGCTATCACATCCTGTTTTGGAACCGGACGTGTTTTGTCGTTAATTGCGATTCCAATGGATTCAATGCCAGAGAATTCAAGAAGGGATGCCTTTCCGAGTGGTGATTCCAAAGCTGAAAGGATCGCTTGTTCTGGATTTTCAATCGGTTTTGGAGAGCTCGGAAGGAGCACATCAACTTGAAAATTATCCGGCAAATTGAATGTTAGATTTTTGAACCCATAAGGCAATGAATATTCAGGCATAATCTTCCTATGATTTCTTCTGAACCAAAATGATCAGGTTGGACTCTCAGGATATGCGTGTCCCTGGTCCTTTAAATTTTTGTAAATTTTATCCTATTATAACCCGCGAGCTTGCTTAGATTGATTGAATCGTCCTAATCAATAAGGTTGATTGTCTTTCCTTTTGGATGAGGATGATCAAAACTTATTTTGAAATGAAGGGTTCGTCTGCATGATTAATAAAGGGGTTCTTCGAATCTCTGGATTTCAACCCAATAGCCATCAGGGTCGACAAGGAAGAAATGATAGATCTGGTATTTTGGATTGAATTTCGGTGGAGAAACGATCTTAATACCCCTGTCTTTAAGCTTCTCAAACCAGCCATCAACATCATCACTAACCAGTGTCAGGATGACTTTTCGGCCCGGTTGAATAGGTTCGATATGTTCACAAAATCCAAGATATGCCCCACGGTTGACACTGAATATCAAGCAATTCCCCTGGTCCCGAACCAAAGGTAAATGCAGATAGTCTGAATAAAAGCGTTGGGTAGATGGTAAATCAGCGGCATGCAAAAATGTAATTTGCTGTTTAAATTGATCTGGATCAGGCATTATTTTCTTCCTTTGCTAAGCCAGTGTCCTGATTGCCTTGCATCTATTTAATGATCTCCTGTATCTCGTTGTAGAGCGGTTTTAACCGGCGGTACATCTTTTTATAAACCTGGCCAAATAATTTGCTGTAAACCTGGTGACTGTCCTTGTTTGGTTCGAAGGTATCTCTAAGATGGGTCATTTCTTTGACAGCAATCTCGAAATTTGGATGAAGTCCCAGACCGACAGAGACATCAATGGCCGTCCCCAAGCCGGACGCTTCGTAGACATGGGGGCGTGAGACCGGTAATCCAAAGATGTCAGCCGTAATTTGAATGGCATTGGGGCTCTGGCTGCCCCCGCCTGCAACCCGTAATTCGGTGATCGGAATATGAGAGCGTTTTTCTGTCCGCTGTGCACCTTCCCGCAGTCCAAATGCCAGCCCTTCTATGATCGCCCGGTAAAAATGTGCCCGGGTATGGTTATCCTGGAAGCCAATAACTGCCCCACGTGCTTCCGGCCCTGGGATTTTCAAGCCAGGTGACCAATAAGGCTGCAAAACCAACCCTTCAGCACCCGCCGGTACCGATTCAAGAAGCGTATCGAATAAAGCTTCCGGTTCTACACCGAGTTTTTCAGCCTCTTTGCGTTCCAGGAGGCCGAATTCTTCTTTAAACCAGCTCACCATCCAGAAACCGCGATAAATTTGGACTTCCAGTGAATATGCTCCCGGGACAGCTGCAGGGTAAGGCGGGATGAGCGGGATGACTTCGGTATATTTTTTGTGTGTGGTATTGATAGTCGCTGTTGTACCGTAGCTGAGGCACCCGATGTGAGGATCCAGGCAGCCAGCACCGATGACTTCCGTCGCTTTATCTGCTGCTGCCGCAATCAGGGGCAGCCCTTCGGGAATACCGGTCTCCTGGGAGGCTTCCCGGGTGATATGACCAAGCAGTTCGGTAGGTTGGACCAGCTCCGGGAGCATTTCTCGTTCTACCTGAACGGCATCCCAGCGCCAATCAGATGAACCAGCCCATTCCTGCTTTTTATAATCAAAAGGGACATAGCCGACCTGGCATCCAACTGAATCGATCACTTTCCCGACCAATTTATGGGTGAGATATCCTGAAAGAAATACATATTTATCTGTTTTTGACCAAATTTCAGGTTGATGGGTCTTGATCCAGTTCGCTTCTGCTTCAGCCTGTAAATATTTAACCGTTTCGCGCATGCCTGCAACCCTGAAAAGAAATCCCCAAAGACCGCCCACGGGATCCAATCCCTCCGTGCGGCGCTGATCTAACCAGACCATTGCAGGCCGTAAGGGCTGTTGGTTTTTATCGAGGTTGATCACGGTTGAGCGCTGTGTCGTTAACCCGACTCCAGCTATTGCGGTCTTGTCCACGCCTTCCATATTCCATAAACCCTGGCAGGCTTGGCAAACAGCATCCCAGAAAAAACCAGGATCCTGTTCTGCCCAACCGTTTTTTTGTGAATAATAGGGTTGGATAGGGATGCGCTTTTTGGCGACCAGCTTTCCCCTGAGGTCAAACAGGAGTGCCCGTACGCTTTGTGTGCCGTTATCAATAGCCAGGAGAGTTTCGCCAGACATAATTCCTCCGATGGTAGGACCGTCACTGGGCTGCCTGGTGACGGGATGGTTCCAAAATTAATAGGGATTATTAAGAAATTTACCTTAATCCTCAGGTAAATAATAATTCGATTTCCATATTTTGTGGTAACGATCCAGCTCTGTTTTCCAGGTTTGGTCTGACCACCCCAGAGGTGTCTGAACGAGCTCCTTAACCTGATCCATTTGATCTAGTCCCCCATTTGGCAGCAGCAAACCCAGCCGTACTCGCCGCAGCAGAAGATCATCGAGATGAAGTACAGCTTCATTCTGCGCTGCCCAGGCCAATTCTCCCCAAAGTTGGGGGATCGGTTCAATTGGGTTAAGGTGCTCAGCGATAGCTGTTTTGAAAAATTGATTCACATCGCTTCCAAGTCTGCCGGCCATCAAGAGCCAGTTCGGATCTGACAGATCTGCCCGGGAACGCGGCTTTGGATGGATGAAGCAGGGACTGCGGTGGTTGAATTTTGGTTGGTTTGGCAATCGATTCCGGCAGAAATTCAGGACATCTGCTGCCATGACCCGGAAAATGGTTAGCTTGCCGCCAGAGATGGTCACCAGGCCATCCTCTTCCCAGTAGCCATGGGCGCGTGATTCTTTGGAAGGTGTCGCTGCGCCGGTATTGATCACGGGTCTCAGGCCTGAGAAGGTGGAAATGATATCCGCCTCACTGACCGGAAAATCTTTGAAGATATGCTGCGCAGCCTCGATCAGGTAATCGACCTCATTTTGGGTGATGCGCGTTTCTTCTTCGATGGCAGTGTGATCGAGATCCGTTGTGCCAATCAATGTGCGGTTTTCCCAGGGGATGGCGAACAGGGCACGATGATCCCGCGGGTGTACCATCGTGACTGCAGAATGGATTGGAAGTTTTTCCTGGGAAAAGATCAGGTGACTGCCCCGTAAAGGGCGCAATTTAGGTTCTGCGCCGACCTGGTGACGTAACTCGTCTGACCATGGACCGGTCGCATTGATGATGACTGTGCCTTTAATCTCTTTCTGATCAGGGGACAATGTTCCGCTTTGATCCCGGACCATAACCCCTTGAACATAACCGAACCTCGTTTTACAGAATCCTTCTACTTTGGCGTAATTAAGCGCAAAACCGCCGTACCTGATGCCATCCATAATGACCCGCATTACCAACTGTGAATCATCAACACGGGTATCATGATACAGGACACCCCCTTCTAAGCCATCGTGTTTCAAGGCAGGAATTTCTCGCAGCACGCTTTCTTTTTTTAGGGTGCGATGCTGCCATTTGGGTGCCATCAGGTCATAAACGATCACCCCTAATTTCATCATTTTGGTTTCCTGCTGTTGGGACGCAAATGATGGGAATACAAACCCCATCGGATCCACCAGGCCATCTGATTCGCGGATCAGGCGTTCTCGTTCGTGGACAGATTCCCGAACTACATCGAATTGGTGATTTTTCAGGTAGCGGATACCCCCATGCACCAACTTTGATGAGCGGCTGGACGTGCCAAAACTGAAGTCTTTTGCTTCCAACAAAAGGACTTTCAGACCTTTTTGGGCAGCCATATTGAAGATGCCGGCACCGGTGATCCCGCCGCCGATCACAATGATATCCCATTGCTGGTCGAGGTCGGACCAGGTTTGTTTCCGCCAGTTTTGATTCAACATCAAGGCTCTCCGATTATTACAGGTCAATCAATTTAGACTGGTTCATGATTCCTTCGGGATCTGCAGATTTGATGACATCCCGGATGATCTGCATCCCAATGGAACCTTTTTCTCCTGGTAGGTAAGGTTTATGGTCAAGGCCGACCCCGTGTTGGTGTGTGATGGTTCCTCCAAGTTCGACGATCTTTGCACTGGCAGCACCTTTAAGGGTTTGCCAGCGAGAGAGGGTCTGGTGTGGGTCCTGCGCCCGACGGTAGAGGTAGGTGATATACAACGATCCGCCATTCGTATAGACATGGGAAATATGGCTAAAAACAAGAACGCGCTCATTTTCAGCTTCCAGTCCATGCTCAATCGCCTTCAGGATCGCTTTTCTGCTTGGACCTAATTTATCCCAGGGTAAGGCGGTTTCCAAAGTATCAAGGGCGTAACCCAGTTCCCAGAGGGTATTGCGGAGGTAAGGTGTCAGGAAGCGTTTTTTCATCCATGCTTCACCTAAATAGAACTTCACCATCATGCCTTTGTGTTTGCGAATGATATGGGCCAGGCGGCTGTCTGCCAGTTGGTTTTCAGCGTGATTGCCAGTCAGCCCATAGATCAGCATACAGCGCTCGTCCCCTTGGCCGAACAGGTTGAGACCTTTTTTAGCGAGTTTAACCAGTTTTTCCTCACCGGAAAGTTGGAAAGTCGTTTCCGTTTCCATGGGGTCACTCAAACGCACCATCGAAAGGGGCAGTTCAGCCTGGGCGATCTCACGCACTGCCTCAGTGCCGATCTCGAAATTTGGGAAGAATGCAGAATAAAAACGTTCTTCTTCAGGCAGCCGGCGGATTCGCATGGTGGCCTGGGTTAAGATACCCAGCCGGCCTTCGGAACCGAGCAGCAGTTGCCGGAGGTCAGGGCCGGCAGCGCTCTTTGGGACTCGGGGCAGATCCCAGGGTCCGTTCGGCGTTTCGATATGCCCACTGACGAACAGCGGTTCGATCCGTCCGTAATGGTAGGACTGCTGTCCAACGGATCGGGTCACGATCCAACCGCCCAGGGTGGCGTATTCCCAGGACTGGGGAAAATGGCCAAGGATATAGCCATGTTTCTCAAGCTGACTTTCCAGGTTAGGACCGCGTACGCCGGCACCAAAAGTGGCTTCATGGCTCTCCTCGTTCAGATCCAGGAGTTGGTCCATTTTTGCCATATCAACACTTAAAGAGGGAGGGCCTTCATCAGGAGGGGTGAGATGCCCCACCACGCTTGACCCGCCCCCGTAGGGGATCAGGTTGATCTTTTCCCGCTTCGCAAACTGGATCAATTCTTTCACGTCCGCTTCGGAAGTGGGATAAGCCACGCCATCCGGGAAGGTGTTCACGAGTCCGTCATACATATCTACCCAATCATTCAGGGATTGGCCGCGCGCATGGCGTAAGCGTTCTTCAGGATCTGTTGTGATGAGCGGGTGTTTGGGAATTGTCGATGGCGGCACCTTCTTAAGCAGGTCATCAGTGGATAGTTTTTGAAGTTGATGGGGTGGGCCAACCACGTTTTCAAGATAGTGACTGGCAGGTTCAGGTACAGGATAATCGGTTTCTTTATTACCCCAACCCTGTATTCTTTTCATGGCTTCCTCCGTTTGTTAAATTACTGCGGATAAATTTGACTCCAAAATTTCAGACTTTCATGCATGATTTTTTCTGTAAGGCTGCGGGCAAGCCTATCATCGCCTTCAGCAGCTGATTTTGACAGTGATTCATAGTAAATCAATGAGCTCTTGCGAGCCTGGGGAAGATCAAAATAAATCGGTGCGAGATTCATGAAGAGTGTTTCAAACCCATTCAGGATCATTACAAAAATCGGATTTTCACTGAGAAGGGTCAATCCATGCTGCAGGTCCCAATCGAATTGGCTGAATTTTTCAGGTGAGTCTGCTAGTTGATAGCGTCCCTCAAGTAACTGGAAGACTTCCGCCCCAGCATTTGAAACCGCCTGTCCTGTGTAGGCGGGTGCCAGTGCCAGGCGGACCTTCAGCAGGTTAGGGACGAAATCTTCAGGCAGTCCATTGATATGCTCAGATAGGGCGTTAAGCACCCCCAGCTTGCCTTCTTTCCAGTAATCCTTGACGCGCGTTGGTTTGCCCTGGTGGATCTCGATCCAACCGTCCCGCTGCATGCGCTGTAAGGTTTCGCGCAGCGTGGGGCGGGTGACCCCGAGCAGTTCTGAAAGTTCACGTTCACCGGGGAGGGTAGCGTTGATCGGAAATGTCCCGTTGATAATCGCATCAATTAAGCGCATTTCTGCAATTTCTGTTGGTTTTGATACAGGTTGCCAGGAGATTTTGGCGTTGGAAGATAACTGGTCAGTGGTCATACCAGTAGTGTAAACGAAAATATCAGAAATTTCAAGTATAAGGGATCAGGAACTAGACGAATAGGGATTAGTTGATCTGTGATTTGGTGATTAGGTATTTTCTGATTGGACATCAGAAGATTGGGGAAATTGGCTGGATCCATCCTGACAACGACTAACTGATTCAAAGTCAGATACAAAAACATCCATCCTGTATTTAGTGTCTATTGTGTCTACACAGTACCAAATATGGGGGAAAAAGTGTCTATTGTGTCCATCCTGTCCATAGTTTCCAGGCTATTAGTAACAGATTGGCAACAGCTAACTAATTTGGGAGGACAACTCGGTTTCTGACGAAAAATTAAATATTTTGTCTTAGAGGGAATTATTTCTTAATCAGTAGGTTTCTAGTAGGTTTATAAACGTTTTACTTCTCACTTGGGTGAGGTTTTATATGTTTTATCTAAGAAATGAGTCCATCAAGAAATACCTGATTTGGTTTTTTGGTTTGAATACTAATAGCTCAATATAGCAAACTTGTTCTGTGGGACAAGTGGTTTGATGAAAGATATTAATCCCTTTTACGAGTTGGCTATATTGTGTTACCTTCCTTGGATTCTTTTGATTTGCGCAACTCCCAGATCATAAAAAATATGGAATATAATAAATCTAGCAATCAATGATTTAGTGCAACGGATAAGGAGATACAATCATTCGTATGCAAACGATCACATTGTGAATATTTGGGCTCTCTTGTGTGAGAAAAATGCAAGCCAAATTCTTTCAAGGTTAGTTTTATCGGGGATCGGAGGGGAATATGGTTCATGCAAAACAGACATTTCGCTTATTCGTCAGTTCAACATTTAATGATCTCAAAGCAGAGCGCAACGCCCTGCAGGAAAATGTTTTTCCTCGTCTACGTGAAATGATCGCCGAGTATGGACATCTTCAAGTGATAGACCTGCGGTGGGGTGTAAGTGAAGAGGCTTCTCTTGACCAGCAGGCGATGAATATATGCCTGAAAGAGATAGAGCGCTGCCAAAATATAACACCGAGGCCAAATTTCCTCGTGCTCTTGGGAGATAGGTATGGATGGCTACCACCACTATCCCAAATTCCAGACGACGAATTCCAGATGATTTTGAAAAAGACCGAGGATTCTGATAAAGCCTTTTTGGAGGATTGGTACACCCTGGATAAAAATGCAGAGCCAGATGAATGGCGCTTAAAACCACGTAGCTCAGAAAAATATAAGAAATATGTTGATTGGCAGCCTGTTGAGTCGAGGCTGTATAAGATATTATCTGCTGCAGCAAAAGAGTTAGAAACAGAACTGGACGGTCGTCTTCTGAAATATACCGCTTCAGCAACTGAACAAGAGATTGTAGCAGGAGCTCTAAGCGTAGAAGACGCCGAGGACCATGTTCATTGTTTCTTCCGCAGCATAGGAGGAATAGAAGATATACCAAACAATTTTAGCTCCCAAGCATTCCAAACCCTCCTTAGGGAAAGAATTGACGAAGTATTTGGGGGAGAAGAATTAAACAAAGCAAATCAGGAATTGATCACAAAATTACTTGAGATGCCTGAAGGTACAAATGCGGGAGATTTCTGTGAACTTATCAAAACTGCACAGGACCGTGCTCCAAAAGAGACAATTGAAAAGGAAGTGGTGGACTATATTCACCAAACCCTGGTGAATGTTACCGCCATAGAATTTATCAACCTGAATAAAAATGAGTGGACTGTTGAAAAAGAAGCATCTGATGCCCAAGACAAGCTTAAAAAGAAGTTGGAAAGCCATTTACCTGAACGCAACATACATACATACGGTGCAAAATGGACAGGTGAAGGCATCAGCACTGACCATCTTGAACTGCTTTGTGAAGATGTCTATGACTCTCTTTTAAATGTCATAACTAAACAAGTTGTGTGGCCTAAAGAGAACGTGTGCGTTAAAAAACATGAAGTCAAAATTTCACCAAATGAGATGTTGGATGAGGAAGGCAGGGCTCATCATCGATTTGCTGAAGAACGCCTGATTGTTTTTGTAGGACGGGAAAAGATACTCAAAAACATCCAATCATACTTGAAAGATAGCCAGCGGCAGATCCTTGCGATCGTTGGGGAGGGAGGTACAGGAAAATCGGCGTTAGCAGCGAAAGCAATCCAGGAGACCCAGGCAAATTTTCCTGATGCTCAAGTTGTCTATCGTTTTATCGGAGCTACTCCTGGATCCACAAGTGGGCGCATTTTGCTCGAGAGTTTATGCCGTGAGATATCGCGGCGTTATGATGCCGATGAAACGAGTGTCCCTATAGATTACAGCGACCTGGTACGCGAATTGGGAATCAAAATGCATCTTGCGACTGATAAAAAGCCGTTGATCCTCTTCCTGGACTCACTCGACCAGCTCTTTGAAACCAATGATGCCCGAAGCCTGACATGGCTGCCGAATGTGCTTCCAGAGCATGTATCCGTGGTCACATCCACACGGGCAGAAGATACATTTGAGAACCTGAGAGCAAAGCAAGCCAAAAAGGAAGCGCTGGAGGGACTTGAACAGGAAGATGGGGAAGAGCTTCTATCTCAATGGCTGGGAAATGCAAAACGCAAACTTCAGGATTCACAGAGAAAATATGTACTTGATAAATTTAAAGAATCAAAAAGAAACCCGCTGTATCTTAAACTGGCCTTTGAAGAAGCACGGTTATGGACTTCCCAACCGGATGAACCTCAAGAAGAGTTTGCGGTGGGAGTTCGCGGGATCATTGAGAAGAACATGTTCGACCGCCTGAAGAAAAAGGAAAATCACGGTAAAGAGCTGGTGTCGCACGCATTGGGATACCTGGCTACTTCCAGGAATGGCTTGACAGAGGATGAACTTGTCGATCTGCTATCTCGTGATCTTGAAGTTTACCGCTGGTTCATAAAAGGCACCTATCACTTGCCCGAGACCCTGGTCCAGAGGGCGGTGGAATATTGCCGCAAGAAAAATGTTGATATAAATGAGGAAGAAAGCACAAGAAAAGAAAGAGCTGCAATATCGTGGCTTAAAAGCAATCGAACACCTCCAGATGAAGTGTCCAAATTCCTTAGTGAAACGCTTCCCTATAAGGTTGGGCTTGGTCTGCCTATTGTGTTTTGGTCACGACTGTATTTTGATCTTTCAGCTTTCCTAAATCAACGAACAGTAAATGGCAGCTCACTGCTAAATTTCTATCACCGCGAGTTGGGGGATGCAGTGAAGGCAAAATTCCTAGTTGATGGGCAAGATCAACTTTATCATACGAGACTAGCAGATTACTTCGAAGGTCATAGTCTTGATCGCCGAAAGACTGACGAGCTTCCATGGCAGTATACGCAAACAGGCTCATGGCAGAAACTTTATGATCTTCTGGCAGATCTGCCTTTCTTTAAGGCATGCTATGATGCTGATGAACTCGAAGTCCGGGCATATTGGGCACAAGTCGAAGGAAATTCATCACTTCGAGTGGTTGAAGCATACAAGCCTGTTCTCAAAGACCCAGAACAATACTCAAAACTTGTCTGGGAAACCGCTATGTTAATAAAAGCAATGGGACATCCAGAAGAAGCTCTTTCGCTGCAAGAATATCTGGTCGAGCATTACAGGAATACTGGTGATCGCTCAAAATTGCATACTGCTCTTAACAATCAGGCAATTATCCTATATGAACGCGGTGATCTTGATGAGGCGATGGCATTGGACAAAGAATCAGAACGCATCTGCCGTGAACTGGGAAACAAGGATGGACTGGAAATTTCACTTGGCAATCAGGCACTTATCCTGCATACCCGTGGCGATTTGGATGGAGCGATGGCATTGTACAGAGAATCAGAACGCATCTGCCGTGAACTGGGAAAATGGCATGGATCGCTAGTTAATCTTAACAATCAAGCAATTATCATGCAAGAACGCGGTGATCTGGATGGGGCGATGGCATTTCTCTTAGAATCAGAACGCATCTGCCGTGAACTGGGAAACAGGGATTTCTTAAGTGGATTACTTGGCAATCAGGCACTTATCCTGGACACCCGTGGCGATTTAGATGGAGCGATGGCATTGTACAAAGAATCAGAACGCATCTGCCGCGAGCTGGGAAACAAGCATGGATTGTTAGTTAATCTTAACAATCAGGCAAGTATCCTGGAGCTCCGCGGTGATCTTGATGAGGCGATGGCATTGTACAAAGAGCAAGAACGTATCTGCCGCGAACTGGGAAACAAGGATGGACTGCAAGTTTCACTTGGCAATCAGGCAAATATGCTTAGAATAGACGGGGATTCGAACGGGGCGATGGCATTGTACAAAGAGCAAGAACGCATCTGCCGCGAATTGGGAAACAGGGATTCGCTAAGCAGATCTCTTAGCAATCAGGCTACGATACTAGGGGCCCGTGGTGATCTGGATGGGGCAATGGCATTGCACAAAGAATCAGAACGCCTCTGCCGTGAATTGGGAAACAAAGATTCTCTACAAGGTTCTCTTTACAATCAGGCAATTATCCATTTCTCCCGAAATGATCTTGATGAGGCGATGGCATTGTACAAAGAGCAAGAACGTATCTGCCGCGAACTGGGAAACAAGGTGGGGCTAGTAAAATCTTTGATTGGTCAGGCAGTAATTTGTTCTTCACGAAAACAAATTAAAGAAGCCCTTTCTCTTGCAGATGAGGCATACAGCCTGGCTGCTGATAATGGTTTTGTTTTGATCGCTAAACATATCGAAAGCAAGGTGATCCCTATTCTGAAGAGTTAAGGAAAGTAAGATCTAAAAAAATTCGATCACTCTATTTTTCCTGCACAATCATCAAATCAGCCTGAATCTGAAGTAATATAAAATTGAGGACTAGACGGCTCAACAGTACAAGATGACAGAACCACAAGAGCTTGTCATATTAAGTAATTACTACATTAATAATTTGTCAATCTAATAGAATGTCAAATGAAATTCTGAGGAACAATAAAATTCAGGAAAAATATATTTAGTCGAGTTCTATCACTATTGGAGTTGTATTTGAAAAACACTCCGCAAAGCATTTTGAAGGAGAGAAGAAATGGAAAAAAAAGTTTTATTTTTTATAAATCAGGCAGATGCCATGAGAAAAAGCGGTTATCTGGATGATGCGCTGAAATTATATAATACAGCAGAAAAAATCTGCCGCAAATTAGGAGATGGGAATGGGATATGCATAACCCTTGTTAATCAGGCAAATATCCTAGAAACCCACGGTGTTTTTGATAGAGCGATGGCATTGAACAAGGAAGCAGAAAGCATTTGTCGTGAAATTGGTAACATGGTAGGGCTAAACATCACACTTTCAAATCAAGCATTTATCATGGAAAAACGCGGTGATCTGGCAGGAGCAATGCCACTGTACAAAGAGCAAGAACGTATCTGCCGTGAACTGGGGAAAATCGATGGGCTTGTTGGTTCTTTAATATATCAGGCTGTAGTACTAGAGCTTGAGTATAACCAAGTCAAGGATGCTCTTTCTCTTTTAGATGAAGCTTACCAACTCGCTGTCGATCAGGGGGATGTTTCGCTTATTAAACAGGTCGAAGAAATTCGATCCGAAATTGTGAAAAGGAAAGGGTAATAAAAACTAATATGTGCGTTTTTCTGATTAAATAGAATAGCGCCCCCGGCGCGACTCGAACACGCAACTCCCTAATTTGAAGTTGGCAGCTCGCACCGTCTATTATCTATATCTGGGTCCATTATGTCCAAGGGGTCAAGATTTAGGGGTAAAAATCGTCCATTTTGTCTATTCCTTCCATAGTTTCCAGGCTATTGGCAACAGATTGGCAATAACTTTCTAGTTTGGAAAGGTGATTCGGTAGGCTGAATAATTAAAATGGTTTGAACAACTTGTTTGGTCGGCGAGTACACAATATATGGCTTAAAAGACATAACCAGAGTCTGAAAAGAGCAGAAAATCCCTTCGTAAGGGGGGTTTTCAGGGATAAAATGGCCAATTTTCATGTTCATTGTGTACATAAATTATATGGTCTCCATGCAAAATGCACCCAAATTGCACCTAATAATGAGCTAGGAAAGATACACTCAATTTTATGGATCAAAATTGAAATTCCTAATCGTCTGCTTTCTATTTTAGAAATATATCACCTTTTTATTAAACCAATTTACTGGACAAGAATTCAAACCTAAAATGACCGTTTCTGATGATTATGCAACCCTTTTTCTTTAAATTCATCAGGCCCTTCTAGTTCGTCTCAATATTCAAATAGATTCTACCAGTCTCCCAATCTTCACTAATCTCCATCAAGATCCCACTCACGAGCCGCAAAAATGATGCCTGGTTGTGAAAACTTTGAATACCCGAGTGCGACGCTTGATCTCCTGACTAATCTGCACCAGCTTTGGACGGTACTGTACTGCCTCAGCCAGGTGCACCTGGGTGATCCCATCTGCTCCTGCCAGGTCGGCAATTGTCCGGCTGAGCTTGAGTACCCGATGATAGGCACGTGCCGTCGAGCGCAGTTGTCGCATAGCCGTACTGATCCTCAGCCTGCCCGAGATGATCGGGAACCCGATCACACTTGACTCACATCGCAAGAACTGGAAGAGATTGCCAAGAAAGCCTTCAAGAAAATTAAGTTTAGCCGAACTTAGCGTTGATTCACACTGAAATTTCTACGATCTGAAATAATTAGTAAAGACGTAGCATGCTGCATCTCTACAGGGAGGTGGAGGTCCATTGATCTGATTCATTTCATGAATCACTCCTGACACACGCATTATTTTATATCGGTTTAGACTTATTCAACACAATCCACAATTTTAATTGACAGATTCACCAACCTTGCTATAATAAAATCAGGTCTACCATCGCAGTCTCAACATTGCAAACCAAGTAGAAATCGTTCGATTGATTAATGCGTAAGGCATTAACATGGACTCACATCGGGGATCATTGTAACAAACATAACCTCTTCCTACACATTAATCAGCAAGATTATTGGGAGGTTGTTAAATGTTATTATTATCCCAAAGATATCACAAAATAATATTCCGTTTCATAATAATTTTATTGTTAGGTTTTATGTGAGTCAGCAATGCCATTTCAGCGAATGGTTGGTCAACACCTGTTCCCATCTTTGGGACTGAAGAAACTTCCGGCTCACTCCTCCTTGCTGTCGAAAGCCGGGGCACCCTGCATATGGTCTAGTCCGATTGGGTTGATTTGGTTGCTCATATGCCATATATTTTGTAGGCTAATAATCCAGCGGGTGGAAACTGGACACCGTATGTACTGCAAACGGAGGTTTGGATCAATAAACCCCAGTCGTTGTAAGGGCTGTGGGTATGTGGGCAACTGGCGCTGTTTCAGTTGTCTCACCATGGTTGACACATTCCGAAAGCACCAGCTCAAGGCAAAATTGATTGAGGAGATAATAAGTCATGGCCCATGATGTATTTATTAGTTACTCAATAAAAAATAAAACCGTAGCCGATGCTGTTTGCGCCACACTGGAAAGCCAGAAAATCCGTTGTTGGATCGCACCGCGTGATGTTCCAGCCGGCGAACCTTATGCTGCTTCACTGGTCAAGGCGATCAGAGTCAGTTCCGTGATCGTCCTAATACTCTCCCAAGACTCTAATCGATCGACCCATGTCCTGCGCGAGGTGGGCGAAGCAGTCGACAGTGGCATTCCCATCTTGCCTATGCGCATCGAAGATGTAGATCCTACCGATGAGATGCACTACTACATTAAAACGCTTCACTGGCTAGATGCCATGAGCCCGCCCCTGGAACGGCATCTGGTAAAATTGACTAACTCAGTTCAGGCTTTATTAAATATCGGAGAAGAACCACCCCTAACCGGGGATAATACTGCCATTGAAGTCCCTGCTCGAAAGCCCCGGCGGATACCAATATGGGCAATTATGCTGTTTGTATTTATTGCAATAGGTATAATTGGTGGTGTTGGCATATGGATCGTACCCAAGTTAATTACACCACTTCCCTTACCTACTTCTACAATCGTATCGGTGATTCTCGCTCCAACTGATAACCCTTTTTCTGCAACAAATACACCTACACAGTCAGTGGTGGATTTGTTCATCAATCAGCTTGAAATCGCTGAATTTCGTTTCTTTAATTCTGGTGAGGATCCAATTGAGTCAGCGCAACGGGATTATTCCCATAACTTTGAGCAATCTAGTGCCAGGGTCATATATTGTGAATTAGACCTCAATCATCCTAGACCTGAGGAAAACATGGCGTTTATGATGAATGCGGTCTATCATGATCCGGATGGAAGAGTATATGGGGATGTCGTGATTATGCCTGTTGTGGAAGCAGGGAGGACAAGCTCGAATTGGATCCTAGGTTATGGTTGGGATGGTCCCGGGAATTGGAGTGTGGGAACTTATCGAGTAGATGTGTATATTGGGGATGTTAAGGCTACCAGCGATAGCTTTGAGATACAGCCCTAGACGTTCGCCGCACCCACTTCAACACAAGAAGCGGTGGAAGTTGTAGCTGCTTTCTCACCTAGCGTGCGCAAAGGACCTGGCACAGAATATGGCTTTCCAGACAAGCATATAGGCGGGAGAGCAAGTCGAGATCTTTAGACAAGCGTATAAGCGCGCCTGGTTAAGAATCAAAACCTCAAAAGGAATTGAGGGGTGGGCATCATCAGAATTAGTATAATATGAAATACCATAAGATGAGTTCCCCGCGGCAAAGATCCCATGAAATCTGATCTGCCCCATAATATGTACCAGTCATAATGTTAGACTAAAATTTTGAATTTAAGAAGGTTGAATCAGGATTGTTGTTAATTTCGATAAATCTGATTGTGAAAACTAGTACCCCCAGCGCGATTCGAACACGCAGCGAACTGGATCATTGTCAGTGGCAATTATGTCTACAGTGAATATATGGGTCTAGTATGTCCATGTGGTCAAGTTGTAGGGGTAAAAAAGGTCAATTTCTTTTAACCTTTCCATAATTTCCAAGCTATTGGCAACACATTGGCAACAGTTTACTAGTTTGGAAAGGTGACTCTAATAAGTAAAGGTGAATCGAAACCCGGATACTGTGATTTATTCTTTTAGGAATTGACAGAAAATTTGTTACACTTATGAGAAACTCTATATTCGATAGAGTATATTTAATTATCTACAAAAATTAAATTGAATAGGTATCATATATAAAATGATAGATATTTAAATTCTCTTGATAGGGTCATAAAGATGGAAAACAAAGTTGTATACCTGCTTCGGCACTTAGGAGCACCACAAAAAAATGAGTCTCGATCAAGAAGTTATAAACGAGCAATAAAAGAAGCTGAGAAACTTTTCGGAATTTATGTCTACCAACAACCTTTTAGAGAAAAAGAAATATCTGACCATATAGCTAATCGCTTTTTCTTTAGATTTCCAAGGTACATCGATGACCAAACCAAAGCTGCACATATTGGAGAATCGGTTTTATTAGGTGTTGAAATTTCTTTTGGACAATTCTGTGATTATTTCTCTCCAGAACCAATTTATTGGTTTCCTTCATCTCTTTTCTCAAAAATGGGTTATGTAACATCATCGGATTTAGTAGAATATGAAGAAACGAAACCGGATAGTCAAAAACTATATGAATTTTCCGATGATATATTTTCAGCATGTTGGATTCCTATAGGAAATGTGGAAGAAGCTTGGAGGATAGCTAGAGTATTATTTGAAGATCAAAATTTATTTAATGGTGCGAATTTTCTTCGATCAAGTCAAGAGAAATTCTACGTTTAGCCTGGTCAATTGAACGATATCATAGGAGATACTACAACGGCACAAAGTGGGTGGGAACAAAGTAGATTAGAAGATGCGTTAATTAATATATATAAAGCAATAGAAACGGTGATTGGTGATATCCCAAAAGATGATAGAAAATTTTTTAAAAAATTGGTTCAAAGGGGGATTGATCCTCATGACTTAGTGGGATACTCACGAACAAGGGAGCTTCAATCGATTGTCAGGGAAATCAATTATGAAAGAGATAAGAAATCAGGCATGGGAAAACCACAAATAGGGAAATTAGGATTGGTGACATGCTTGAATATCAAGCTTGTGCTAGATATATACTACTATTGGCAATTGAAAATCAAATTAGAAATCAAGTAATTTTTAATGGAAACAAGTAATAAAATTATTGATTTATGGGAGTTTGACCACTGAGATTCAGAATTAAATCATATTTATTGCATTAATATTGAGACTCTACTTAGCAATTAACAGTTTCATATGATCCTAAATATCCTTCTCGTACAACCGGTGCGTCTTATGGAAATTTATATCCAGGTTGCCGGCTTCCAATAGGATCTTGATGTTTTCCTCACGGAACTGCAGGAATTCACCGTAATTGTATTGATCGATCTTCATGATGCTGTTGTAGATCTCGTTATAGAGAATCGCTGTGCCGCCTAAGCGTTGATATTCTTCGATGATCCCGATCCCATTAAAGTCGATCCAGGGCGAACGTTTGCTCTCAAGCAGGATTTGCAGCCAGCCGAAGGGAAACAATCTGCCTTTGGTGCGCTGCAGGGCTTTCCCGATATCCGGGTAAGCCAGCATCCAGCCCACAGCCCGGTCACCCTTATAGATCAGCTTGACCAGCCTTGGATCGGCGATCCACAGGAGTTGGTCTACCATGACGTCCATGTCGTCATCCATCACAGGTGGATTTCCTGCAGGACCAGCCAATGATTCATTGTATAAAATCTGGAAATTATGGAGAACCGCTTTCAACTCTTTCTTGGTTTTTATCTGAGGCGCTCGGAAACCAATACGCTTCTCAACCAATTTTGCTGCCCTGATGATCTTTTCAGGCCAGTTTAAGCTGCGATCTACCCAGCCTGTGAAAATGTCTTTGACCTTGGTGAAACCTAATTTCTCCACCAGCTCAGGATAATACTCTGGATTGTAAGCCTGCCCGAAAGCTGGTTGGTAATCAAAGCCTTTCACAAGCATACCGAAACCATCGAGAACAGTAAATCCTTTTGGTCCAAGGACATGGTTCAATCCCTGGCTTTTTGCCCATTCAAACCCGTGATTGAATAGGTTATTTGCAACTTCTTGATCATCCACAGTCTCAAAATAATAAAATAGGGCTGTTTTGGATTGATGAAAATCGTTAAAGCGATGGTTATTCGCAACTGCTATCCGTCCCAGGACATGATCGTGTTCATCTTTAGCGAGAAAGAAAGCTGCATCGCCATATTGATAGAATGGATAGCCTGGTTTGAAGATGTTATTCATTGACATCCGGAAAGGCGGCACCCAGTAGGGGTTATCTTTATAAAGCTTGAACGGAAAATCAATGAAAGCTTTCTTATTCTTGCGATCACGGGGATTGATTTTGATGATGTGCATAAGGGGATGGTCCTTTCGTGTAAACCAAACTTCTGATAAATATAGACGAAGTCTTGAATTTGGACAAGGGTGAATCAAAACAGCCCTGTTTCCAGGACTGTTTTGTAAATGTTTCAATTATTGGGTCATGCTCAGATCAAGGGACATTCCAGTATTTGAGTTCATCCACCCTTACCGTATAGCCGTTTGTGTTTGCATATGCGATGATAAAACCGGTGTACCCTTCGCCAGTCAGATCGTCATCTGTGGCAGTCCCGACTTCTTTACCATTAATATAGAATGTGAAGTTTGTCCCTTTCATCCAGATACCCACGCGGTGCGGATTATTCATGCCGTCGGTTAGCTGTTCAGATGTCTGATACCCCACGATCTCCTGAATCTCGACATCCTCCTCCATCCGGAAGAAACCCCAGCGGCCATCGCAGGTGATACCCAGGTAGTAAAATTCCTGCCCATCAGAACTGGCGCGGACTGCAAGTCCAAACCGGTCAGATCCAGCACAGGTTGGCATATCGATCAGTGCCTCAACGTAAGCATTTTGCAGTTTTGGACTGGTAACATACCAGCTGTGCCAGTTCGGGTTCGCCCGGGCTGTCATGTTCAGGTAACCATTACTGGTCTCAAACAAAGCCTGGGTGTAATCAAAATCCCAGGAGCTGGACGTTCCGCTGAAATCCTGTGTCCAGGCAGGTGTTCCCAATGTTGCAGCAGGATCGTCGGGTGATTGTGTAGAAGTTGGTGAAGCCGTTGCTGTAGGCGTGATGGATGCTGTCTGTGTGGGCTCAACAACCTCCGCTGTATCTGCGGGTGCAACTGTATCAGTCGGTATGGGTTGGTTTACGATAGCCGTTGCAGAAGCAGCAAGCAACCGGGCAACTTGGGTTCCAACAATATCAACTGTTGTCTCCGTCTCCCTGATCTGACTGCAGCCTGCAAGGATGATAACTGCGAGTAAAAATATACTGGTTTTTAGTCCTTTTTTCATATCAACCTCCATGAGGTTTGCTGTGGATGATAGATTAATTATAAGGTTTTGAACGCAAGAACGCAACTTGAACTGCTAATGAAGGTTAATGATGATGAATGACAACAACAGCGTGTCGAACATCGGTCATGGAGGGTTTTCAAGTATAATCAACCCAGTCTTAATTACGTTATTCGAAGGAAGGCATTATGGATATTTTTGAAAAATGTTTTAAATACACAACTGCAAAAGAAGCAAAAGAATCAGGGGTTTATCCTTATTTCATTCCTCTGGATGAAAATGAAGGAACGGAAGTTATTTATCATGGTCGTCATATTATCATGTGCGGCTCAAATAATTATCTTGGTTTGACCACTCATCCAAAAGTTCGCCAGGCAGCAATCGATGCTTTGAATCGCTACGGCACGAGCTGTACAGGTTCACGTTTTCTCAATGGCAATCTGAGCCTGCATGAGAAGCTTGAAGCCGAAATAGCAGACTGGGTGGGGAAAGAAGCTGCGCTGGTGTTTTCAACTGGTATGCAGGTCAACCTTGGGACGATCAGCGCACTGGTTGGACGGGGCGATATCATCATCCTGGATAAAGAAGATCATGCCAGTATTGTTGATGGCGCTTTCCTGAGCGGTGGAAAGATTGAACGCTACCGCCATAACGACATTGATCACCTTACGCGGGTTTTAGAGAGCTTGCCGGAGGATAAAGGAAAACTTCTGGTCGTGGACGGTTTGTTCAGCATGGAAGGCGATATTGCGCCCCTGCCAGAGTTGATACCGCTGTGTAAGCAATATGGTGTGCGTTTAATGGTTGATGATGCCCATGCAATGGGTGTGCTCGGCGGTGGCAGGGGTACGGCAGCCCACTTCGGTATGACCGAAGATGTTGATTTGATCATGTCAACCTTCAGCAAATCTTTTGCCTCGCTCGGTGGGTTTATCGCCGGGGATGCGGATGTGGTGGATTATATCAAGCACAACGCACGCAGCCTGATCTTCAGTGCGAGCATCCCGCCGGCTAACACAGCTACTGCGCTTGCAGCCCTCGAAGTAATGCGGGAAGAACCTGATCGTATTGCGCGTGTGAATGAGATTGCCGATAAGATGCGTCATGCCTACAATGATCTTGGTTTTAATACCGGCACATCAGTGACACCGGTCATTCCTATCATTATTGGTGACGACGATTTGACTTTCCTGACATGGCGGAAACTATTTGAGAATGGCGTTTTTGTGAACCCGGTGATTTCTCCTGCTGTTTCACCCGGGCGGCAGCTGCTGCGTACCAGCTACATGGCGACCCACACCGATGAACAATTGGACCGTGTTTTGGAGACCTTTGAAAAAGTTGGCAAAGAACTCGGTTTGATATAAGAAGGTTTTTCATTAATAAAAAACAGCGGCTCTGACAGCCGCTGTTTTATCGTTAATTCTTTTCGTAGGTGTCTGGTCTTAATCTCCGAAATTTCTTAATCCATATGCCAGTAGCGAATTTGGTCAACCCAGACTGCTATGTCTTCAGTATTGGTGCCACCGACAAAGATGCCGAAGGATCCTTCAAGATAGGTATTATCGCTCACTTCAGAAACCTTCTGTCCATTGATATAGAATGCTAGATTAGCATCCTGTGCCATCACTCCCAGAACATTGACTGCGTTATCACCCTGGTTGATCGCTGCGCTTGAGGTCCAGTTTACAGGATAGTACATGTTTTTCCCATCCCACCGGCGCAGGCTGAACCGTCCATCACAGGTGATGCCAAAAAGGTAACCTTTATTGGCGTCAGCGTTTTCAGGAACTCTGAACATTAAGCCAAAGTGATCGTACCCTTCACAATCTGGTGATTTGAGCGTTGCTTCAAGGTAGAAGTTCTCTAGGAAAGGCCAGGATAAGCGCCAGCCGTCCAAATCCGTATCTGCTGACATCTTCAAATAACCATCTTCAAAATCGATTGAGGTGTATTCGTTGTAACCGGTTGGCCAGTTATCGCCATCATCCATGGGATCTACCCAATCTGGTGTCCCCAGTGTGAGCGCGGGGTCAGTATCAGACAGTGTCGGTGTTGGGCCAAGGGTGGGTTCGCTGGTTGGTTCAGGGGTCTCCGTGACAGATTCTGGTTCAGAAGTGTTCGTAGGCACAGCGACAGTCTCTTCAACCTCTTCGGTTTCTTCAACAGGGATAGGTGTTGAAGAGGGGAGAACCTGGACGGGTGTGCCGGTCAGGATCCTGGCAATTTCAGTTGCCATCAGGTCATCAGTTGCAACAACTTCTTCTCCCTGGTCGCCGGGCAAATTACATCCTGTTATGACCAAAGCGAATAAAACAAGTGAAATTAGGGATAATTTCTTAAATTTCATCGGATACCTTCCATTTCATGTTATGTTAGATGAATTGCCGTATCATAGACGTGATAAAGGTAAAAAAAGTTCCTCTATATTCAATTTTATCACGTTCTTTCATTATTTTCATCATTAAGCGAAATTTTCTAACCAGTTTCTTAATAATGTATCCGGCTGGAAGATAATGGTAAAATTATGCTGGGTCAGGGCCTATCATCATGATGGTGTCCGGTTTTTATTTAAATCAGGAGATTCCGCTTTTTATGGATGCCCTTGTTGCTGTCTTTTCAGTTTTATATGTCTTCTGGCCTTTGATATTCTTATTTGGTCTTGGGGGAATGTTCTCGAATGATTTGACCATCCCCGAACGCTTGAGAAGGTTCTTGGGAAGGACTGCTCTTGGCTGGTTGATCTGGGTTTTCTTCCTTGTTTTTATCTATTGGCAGGGAAGCCGTCCGATCACCTTGATGGCGCAAGAGGTCGATCATTTGTTATTTCTTCTCAGTGGTGGGATATGCTGCGCAATTTCCATAGGCTGGATTGCCTATCGTCTTAAAAACCGTTGGCTTCGCCTGTCAAATACACGGAAAATCGAAGACTTACTTGATTTATCGCCTGATGATTTTGAATCCCTGATTGCTGGACTTTTCAGATCGTATGGGCACAAAGCCCAGGTCACTGGTGGCAGTTCTGACCATGGAGTGGATGTTGTTGTTCAAACCAATAGCGGCGAGAAATGGATCGTGCAGTGCAAGCGCTACAGCGGTTCAGTTGGCGAACCGGTTTTGCGTGACCTGTTCGGCACGATGACCCATGAGGAAGCACAAAAAGCATACCTGATTACCACGGGAATGTTCACAGCACAGGCACTTGAATGGGCTGAGGGTAAACCGCTGATCCTTTATGATGGTGAAGCATTGGTAAAGTTGATCCGCCGCACCCAGAAAAGAACCCCAAAAGTTTTACGCTGATCACTTTTCTAAAACGATATCTGCCACCTGCTGTACCAAATGCTGAACAATGATGCCATGCTGAAGATCGGGAATGATGCTGACTCCCTGTTCTCCGCCCAGGAACAGATAATGGTTGTGCACCAGGGCGCGCAGCCAACCGGACGGCGTGTAATGAGATGGAAATGTCGATACAGGTGGGTAATTGCTCATCACTTCATGCCGCTGCCATCCTAATTCCGGTAGGTAGGTTTCATAAAAATCTGGTTGGGCTGTGCTGTAGAGCAGTGCGCCTTTTGTCCCACGGAGTTCAAGGGTGAGAAGGTCACCTGTTCCCTGGGAAATTCGGCTGGCAACCATCGTTCCAACCGCGCCTGAAGTGGGCTCCTCCAATAATATCGTTGTGCAAAGGTCTGAATGGGGATCAACATCGTCAACCTGGCCGCTGATGACTGCGTCCCTTACCCTGAGCGATTCGCCCAGGAAAGCTGTCAGCAAGCTAAAAATGTGCACACCCATATCAGCAACCACACCTTGCTGGGGGATCGGCTGTAGGCGGTCTGGGTGCTTCTGGCGATAAGCAGGATCGAGATAACTGCTGTGGAGGTAATCTGCCCGGAAGTGAATCAGCTCCCCAAAGGCACCGCTTCTCCAATGGGACAGAGCCTGCCGGATAGCTGATTTTTGCAGAAATTGGAAGCCGACCATGATGACCTTGTCAGGTTCTGATTGGGCAAGCATCTCCAATTGATGAATTTCTTCTTTGGAGATCGCCAGCGGCTTTTCGACATAGATACGTCTAATGTTTTTCATTTCAGCGGCTTTTAGCAGCTGTGGTGTATGCGTTTCATTCGTTCCAAGGATATACAGGGTATCAATATCTTCTCGCTGCCACACTTCTTCAGGAGGGATAGCATCTTCAAAACCGAACCGTGCGGCGAAATTTTCCCGGCTTTGGGGTGTGGGTGAAGCGACCAGCGCCTTGGTCATTTTGGGTGTATCAGGGTAGTAGTATTTAAGGGCATCCAGCGCATAAGCATGGGATTTGGCAATCCCGCCGGCACCGAGAAAAGCAATTTTCGTATGGTTGATCAAGTGCACCTCCGATGTTGTTTGTGGCTTTGATGTTTTAATTAATTTTTTCCGAATACTGTCAATACCTTATGATTGAAGTTTACCATTTTAAGACCCTTAAATTTTGTCTTCTAGTGTCAATCAAACAAATTAATTTCTTTTGAGATCTTCAGGTAAAAACAAAAGGACCAAGGCAGGTGCAGGTATTGATCTCCGTGCTGGCCAAATTTTCCTCTAAAAGGGACAGAGACGGGGGTTTGCCCTTACAAAAATTTTGGCTGATTAGAAGTGTTGTAATTACTTTTTACGATTGATTTTAGAGATAAAAAAAACCGCTCACAAATTTGTGAGCGGTTTCCAGTCGGGGCGCTGGGATTCGAACCCAGGGCCTCTTACACCCCATGCAAGCGCGCTAGCCGGACTGCGCCACGCCCCGATTTCAGAGCCTTATTATAGCCGCCTTTAATCCGTTTGGCAAGCAAAAAAGATCGTTACACAATAGCGAAAAAAAATATATTTCAATATGGCGTGTAATCTATTATAATTGTTGTAATTTGGTTATATTATTATTGGAGGTCATATGGCACCTATCCTGGAAGTCAATCAGCTTTTGAAAAAATATGGTGACCTGACTGCGGTCAAGGGTATCTCATTCGATGTAATGGAGGGAGAGATCTTCAGTTTGCTTGGCCCGAATGGCGCTGGAAAAACAACGACGATATCTATTCTCTCAACACTATTTCCGCCGACTTCTGGTGATGCCAGTGTGTGCGGCCATTCTGTCACGAATGAAGCGATGGCAGTCAAGAATGCGATCGGGGTTGTCCCCCAGGAACTGGCATTGTACAATGACCTGACTGCGCTGGAAAACCTGAAATTCTGGGGGCAAATGTATAACTTATCAGGAAAAGCCCTTTCCATGCGGGTGGATGAAGTGCTGGAGCAAATTGGTTTGAAGGAACGGGCTAAGGAACGCATTAAAACTTATTCCGGTGGGATGAAACGACGCGTGAATATTGGCGTGGGTTTACTGCATAAACCTAAGCTGCTTTTCATGGATGAGCCTACGGTAGGGATCGATCCACAATCACGCAGGGCGATCCTTGATTCCGTCAAGGATCTTAACCAAACCGGAATGACGGTCCTTTACACAACTCATTATATGGAGGAAGCACAGGAGCTTTCAGACCGGGTAGGGATCATCGACCATGGTGAGCTGATCGCAATGGGTACCCAGGAAGAACTGACCGCCCAGGTGGGCGAAATGGACACTTTGATCTTGCATTTAGGTGAAAATGAAGACCCCATCAACCTGGCAAATAGTTTATCTGAGATGGAAGGTGTTATCCAAGCAAACCCAACAGACCACCAGGTTGCAATCGTTACGCCCTGCGCCGAGGAACTGCTGGCACCAGTCGTCTCCCGAGCCAATGAACTTGGTATCCATATTTATTCAGTGGATATGCGTGAGCCCAACCTGGAAGCCGTATTTTTACATCTAACAGGACGAGCATTGAGGGATTGACATCATGAACCTGAAAAAATTATTCCTGATTGCACTCAAAGATGTGCGGTTGATCTTTCGGGACCCATCTGCACTGGTGTTGATGTTAATTGCTCCATTTGTATTGTCTTTAGGAATGGGCGCTCTGACCGGGCGATTTTCAGGGAGCAGCAGTACAGGGATCAGCGACATTCATGTTGTGATTGTTAACCAGGACTCTGGCGCACTGGGACAAATTTTGATCGATGTATTTCAATCCCAGGAACTGGAAGACCTGGTTGAACCCTTTGTTGAAGAAGACCCTGAGATTGCACGAGGTCATGTTGATAACGATGAAGTCGCAGCAGCGGTCATCATCCCGGAAGGTTTTAGCGAAGGTGTGATTTCCAACACGAATTCAAAAGAGGTCCCACGGATTGAATTTTATGGGAATCCCACCCAACCGACGAGTGCCGGTGTGCTTCGATCAATTCTCGATCAATTCATCAATGAGGTTGAGGTAGGGCGAGTTCAATCCCATGTCATCATCCAGCAGTTAATGACCAATCGCTTGATCTCACCGGACCAGGCGGGGACAATTGCTGAAGAGCTCAGCCAGGATTTAGGTCAGCGGGATACCTCATCCTCAGCGATTACCATCGTCAGTGAAGTCGATAATGCAGAAGCGATTAAGTTTGACATCCTTAATTACATGGCACCAGGCATGGCAATCATGTTCCTGATGTTCACTGTCACTTATGGCGGGCGATCCCTGCTGGTTGAAAACCGGAACGGAACGCTGCCCAGGCTGCTGGTAGCACCGACATCGGCAATCAATGTCTTGGGGGGAAAAGGATTTGGGATATTCTTAACAGGTATAGCCCAACTTGCAATTTTGATCGGCGGTACATCCATCCTTTTCCGATTGCAGTGGGGAGATCCGTTAGGTGTGGTTTTGCTGATTTTAGCAGCCGCCTTCGGCGCGACGGGCTGGGGTATTTTGCTGGCTTCTCTCCTCAAAACACCCGGTCAGGTTGCGGTAACCGGTTCAGCAATCATGCTGCTGTTTGGCATCCTGGGAGGAAGTTTCTTTGACCTGAGCATGCTGCCGGATTGGATCCAGGTTGTAAATAAGATCACGCCTAACGCCTGGGCCATTGACGGATTTTATATCTTATCGGTTGGCGGTAGGCTTTCGGGTATCATAGAGCATATCATTGCTTTACTCATCATGGGACTTGTCCTTTTCATAACTGCAGCTTTCTTAATCCGTTATCGCGGCTTAGCCCAGAAGTGAGGCGCATATGAATAAGATTTTCTTAATCATCTATAAAGACATTCGTATTCGCTTTTCGAGCCTGGTAGAATGGCTGTTTTTCCTCATTTTACCGATCGTTTTCATCCTGGTTTTATCGGGAGGCACAGGGCCAGGCGATGACCGGCGAATCACACTGGAAGTGGTAGATCTGGCACAGACCGAATTGTCTGCTTCCCTCGTCTCTGAACTGGAAAAATCAACCGCTATCAAACCTGAGTTAACTGCTTTAAAAAACGCTGAAGACAATTTTGAGTCCCGACAGGTTTCAGCCATCTTGATCATTCCTGAGACCTTCAGCGTAGAATCCCTGCGGAAAGGTGACACAGTCATTGAATTTAAACAGCAGCAGAACGACCTGAATGCACTGATCGACCAGCAAGCGGTCCAGGTGGCTGTAGGCCGGCTGTCGAGCCTGGTGGATATCGCAAATGCAAGTGTTAAAAAAGCCCAGGAAATTATTCCGTTTGAATCAGAATTTGACCGCCAGAAATATTTTGATGAAGCCTTTGCAGAAGCACAGAAATTGATGGCGGATGCCCCGAACCGCGTTATCGCAGAGCAGGCTAATACGAAAGACACAATCAGCTATAACCCCCGGGCAAACAGTACCTTTGGTCAGATGATCACCTGGGTGTTCATCCCACTGATTGGGCTTTCTGCGATCTTTGCTGGTGAGCGGGAATGGGGCACACTGCGGCGTATTTTGATCACCCCAACAAGCAAAGCGCTTTACATTGCCGGAACGGTCATCGGCCAGGTTTTGACGGCTGTTTTCCAGATGGCATTACTGGTTGGGTTTGGCATGCTGGTTTTAGGGCTTGATTTTGGCGGTTCTATCGGTGGTCTTTTGGTCATGATCATCTCATCAGCATTGGCAGCCGCGGCTCTTGGGACGATGCTGGGTACATTTGTGAAAACCGAAAGCCAGGCGAATGGGCTATCGATCATGATTGGGATGGTGATGGCGATGATGGGTGGGTGCTGGTACCCAATTGAGCTGTTTCCTGCTGCGATTCAGAACGCGGTTAAGGTTTTGCCAACAACCTGGGCTATGCAGGGGTTCCTGGATGTTGCTGTAAGAGGGCAGAACATCGCGGGAATTGCTCTGGAAAGTGGCGTGCTCTTATGTTTTGCTTTGATTTTCTTTTTGGTTGGCGTTTGGCGGTTCAAATATGAATAATGGAACTGTAGAAGATGAAAAAAATTATTTGACAAAACCGATAGCATAGAAAGTGGGGATAAACAGGATACGCGTACCAGCACGTCTGGATTGGTCATCTATGGACTTATAGTGGGCTAATTTTTCATGTGAAAGCTGACCAGAAAGATCTGAAAGGAGGGCCATCCATTCCGTTTCATCGTTTTCATTGCTGATACCTTCCGTCCATTGAGCGCCGAGCACACCGGTTTCAATATTTTCGAATCCGCATTCATAAAATAATTTCCCGAGTCTCCGCCCAATTGTAATATCAACGCCCTGATCCTTGAGAGCTTGTGCTTGAAGCGCTCCAAGGTGATCCAGAGGTGGGGGAAAGTCGATGCGGGATTGGTGGTCCGGTTCCGCCAGTGCGATCACTGCACCGCCTGTTTTTGTCACTCTCTGCATTTCATTCAGCATCTTACCTGGCCTTTGCAGCCAGAGCAGGAGATAATGGCTGAATGTCGCAGAAAAAATATGCGCAGCGAAAGGCAGCTGGTAACCATCACCCTGAACCAGACGAGGGGATAAGATGATTTCTTTTGAGAATTCTAAAGAAGGTCGGTCAATATCAATTCCCAAGATATTGTAAGCATGCTTTTTTTTGACTTCTGACAAAATCGCACCGGTGCCTGAACCTACTTCAAGCACCGGATCGCCCTTTTGTATCGCTAATTTAGCAAAAAGGTAATCACGGATATGCCGTGTCCAGGATGCCTGCTGCTGGTAGCGCTGATGCCATTCTGAAAGGCTCAACGAATATGCGGGAATATTTACTCCTTTTGCCAGATATCCTCCCAGGAATCTTCCAGTATGTTCCCAAGGATCTGGTTATACATGCCCTGGGCTGGCAGCACATCACCATCTGGCTCCACATAAAGCCAGGCTTTTCCTGCCCCTTCCGGAGGAGCGGTTGTCTCCGCTCGTTTCATTTCTAGTGTGACTGGATTGTTCCTGGAATACGGCACTGGCATATCCCATACCAGTTCAAGCTGGTGAATCGCGGCATAATCTTGCAGGGACTGGAGTTCATCCTGCAAATCTTCATCTGTTGTGCTCAATGAAAGCGCGTTCGCACCCATCTCCGCCAACCGTTTGATGCCAGGCTGCAGTTGCTTTCCTTTGGTTAACGTTAGATGGACGGTTGTGAACATGTCTTCAGCCAAAACCTTCTCAAGAATATTCCAGGTTTGATCCTTTTCTGGATCGAAGAGCACCATTAGATGGTCCAAGCCGCTCATCAACAGGGTGTTTCTGTATTCGTCATCCCCAAGTTTTACACCATCGGTCAGAAGGCCGGTGACCAATCCAAGTTCTTCCGCCTTCATCAGGAGTTCTGGTAGGTCTTCGCGCAGGGTAGGCTCACCCCCTGTAAAAAGCAAATGCGGGATCCCGTTGTTATAGGCTTTCTGCATCACTGCAATCCATTCATTGGTGGTTAATTCCCGGTCAACTCGATCGAGGGGGGCATACTCCCGTAGATCTTCTTGATTAACCTCGTACGTTAATGCACAGTCCAATCGATAGGGGGCGGAGATTTCCGCAGAATAAGGTTCCTGCCTTTCGATATCCAGGTAGGTAACTGGATCTAAATCATTCGTCATGATTAAGGTTTGGATTATATTTTGAAACGCCCCAAAATCTAATCTTACTTGTTCTTTTCCGACCTGGTAGCGGCGTGAGGTTTGATTAATGACCTTCTTCTCCCTGGTTTGCTTGATGATATGGTACGCATACTCAACAGCCGTCTGGCTCAGGTGAAGGACCGTTGAGGCATTAATGACCAGCAGCCCGCATCCGTCCTTTTCAATCCGAAGATGCAGCTTGTACTGTTCTTTTTCTTCCGGTGGCGTCTGGCAAGAATATAAACCGGATGGAATGGTCTCTTTTTGTGAGAAGAAATCTTTTATCGTTTTAGTGAAATTCTTGAGTACCATATCTATCTACTCCCTTTAATTGATAAAAACTGGATTCTGAATTGGATGAACTTCTTGATGTTCCCTGGCCAGGGGACATCCGCCACCGCATTCCGGTAAAAAATCACAGGAACGGCACCCCTCCGGGATGTTTGTTCGGTTGCGCAATTCCAGGGCGAGCGGGTGTTCCCAAATTGCTTCCCAAGGATTTTCCAGGAAGTTTCCAAGTGATTCGTAATATGATTGACAGGGGATCACGTCACCGTTGGGTTCTATGCACATGTTATACAGGGCAGCAGTGCAGCCTTTAACACCCAGATCCAGTTGGATTGGGTTGAAGTGGCAGTATTGGGTGGGTGTATACCAAATCAACCGCTGTCCATTTGCTGACGTGATTTGCCGTGCAGTTTCTAATAGATTGGGGAGGTCTCCCTCATTCAATCCTGTCCCAACTGATTCTCCCTTTCCTGAGTAAATCAGGGCATTTATTCCGACTGTTGGTATCCCCAGATCCGCTAAAAAAGCAAGGGTTTCTGCGATCGAGGTGTAATTATGGGTTAGCAGAGTCGTGTTGGTCATGATATACAAGCTGGAATCCATCACATTCTTTAGGCCCGCTACAGTCTCTGCCCTTGCACCTTTGGCACCGACCATTTTGTCATGGATACCGGGATCATGAGATTCAAGTGTAACCTGCACATGGTCTAATCCAGCTTCGATTAATGAATCAAGAAAGCCTGGGTCGGCCAGATTGCGGCCGTTGGTATTTAAACCAGTGATCAGGCCGGTCTGCTCTGCGTATTGGACCAGTTCAGGGAGCCCTTTATAAAGTGTTGGCTCACCACCAGTGAACACAATATGTGGGATGCGCAAATCCCAAATGTTATCGATAGCCTGTTTCCATTGTTCGATTGACATTTCAGGGTAGCGCCGGGAACGGGCATTGTAGCAGTGGCTGCAGTCATTATTGCAGCGATAGGTGAGCGCAAGATCCATGCGATAGGGTGCACTGGGCCTGGCGCTGAACGGGGCAGTCGTCTCCAGGTCTAAATCGCAAATTGGGCATCCGTTATTAGGGTCTAATAATTCGTCAAGTTGGTGAAGAAAATATTGGTAATCTTGTTTCGCCTGGCTGCGTGAAATCCGGAATTTCTGGCGGAGCACCCGGCTAGCTTCTCGTGGTGAGGTTTTTTCCAGGTGCAGATAAGCCATGATTGCTGCAGTTGGGTTGAGATGGACGACTTTGTTCGCGTTTATGATCAGGAGACCCTGCTCATCCGGGTCAATCCGCAGATGGATGCGCGATTTACTATCGTTTTCTTCCAGGCGGTAATGATAAATTCCATCGCCCGGGAGATTCTTCGATCCATTTCCATTGGATTGTTTATTGAAAATATCGTTTGATTGTCTTTTCATTCTATACCTAACTCCTGGTGAAAAATCACCAGGAGCAATGATTGATCTTAGAATTAATTAACGCCCGCCGCCGGCACAGGCACAAGCGCATCCAGCGCAAGCACAAGCGCAGGCACAAGAACTTCCACCACCTCCGCTGAATCCACCCCCACCACTACGTGAAGTTGAAACAGGGATGGGGTTGGTACGTGTGGTTACACCGTTGGTGAAGGATGTCAGGTTGCCGACTACGCCGGCGGCCAAACCTGTCGTACCGTTGATCACGCCGGCAGCAAAATCGGATCCCGGGATGTGGGGCAGCGAAACTTTGCCGCCACCCCCACCAGTTGAGGTTCTCACCGCTGCTGGGACAGGGTTGCTAACGGTACCGCCTATGGTGCGGCGATAGACCGGAGAATAACGCGGCCACCACATAGGCACAAAGACTGGACCACCCATAAATGTGCGTCGAGTGCGGTCCTGGTATTCCTGGTCCAGCATTGTCCATTCGAGGGTGTCGTTATAATTCTCGCTTTTAACTTCTGGCGTATCTGAATCTTCAACCATTTTCCATGCTTTTTGCATGATACTTTCATAATAGGCTATGGTTTCTTTGCGGGAGAAACCCTTCATCTTGGTGGATACGCTATTAACAAGACTAACCATCAATTGCTGCAAGGCTGTCCGACGTTTTGATTCAGGCAGATCAAATGCCTTTAAGAAATCGACTTCATACGGATGCAGTTTTTCTGGTAATGGTTCAGCAACCTCCAACTTCAACGGCTCTTGCTGGATGACCACTGCAGCTTCTTTCTTCAGCGCACCAAATAAGATCATCGTCAGGATCTTATCCATGGGCTGTTCCATAACAATCGCTGCTTCGACTGCCGTCAACCCGCGCTTAATACCGTTGCCTTCAATTTTCATTTTAGGTGGCAGGTATTTCAACTTGCGCTTCTGGTTGCCAACAGTCCCCTGGTAGACGCCCCATCCAAAGATGGCAATGAAAAATATGGCAAATCCTGCGCACGGCAGGTTGGCGCAAAGAGCTGTAGTGATCCAGTTGATAAAACCTGGAGAGCTTGATGTGCCATTTTGTTCAATTTCAGTGGGTTTTGTGACCAGGGTTTCTGCAGGTACATATTGGCTGGGAAATGCCGCGCCGAAGATATATTGGGTATGGAGGTTGGCATTATCGGTGAACCAGTAATAATAAACCCTGTCTTCAGCCTCCGTACGCCCAATTTCTGTGGGTTCCTGGGAACCCGGCCAATTTTCTGGATTATAGTAGACACCTTCTTCATTGCCTACCCCGGGTGGGAGGATGATCGTGAGGGCATAATCAGTTGAAGTGCTTTTATCCAGATCTGGATCGAACCAGTTAGGACTGAATTGGAAGCTAACGTAATTTTCACGGTCGCTTTCATCATATGGAAAGAGTACATCTTCTACACCGGGGATCCACACACTTACTGTTGCATTTTGGCCAGCCTGGATGGATTGATCACCAAGCACTAAAGCGAAGGCATTCGGTGCAAAGTCTGAACTTTCGAAATCAGTTATTGCATTACCATCGATATCAGCTTTGATGTTGTTCATGCTGTATGTCCGGTTGGGCATGCCAATATCCACAAATTCGATCGCCGGGGCATTCGGCCTGTTCTGAAATTCAATGATATATTGGATAGAAATGGTGCCATCTTCCTCGATATATACCTGAACCTCATGAAATGGCACTTCGAAGTTGTAGCTTTGCGCGGTTACCGTGACCGGTAAGAGAAAAATGCAAAGAAACAGCAGTGAAACTAAAATAGTCCTAAATTTTTTCATAATTCACCATTTGGGTTCTTCAGTAATTTGATAGGTTGTTCCACAATGGGGACACTCAACAACTGGCGCGCCTGCGACCATTTTGATGTCTTTAGGTGAAAGAGGACCGCCGCAAGACTTGCATTTTATGGTTTCCATTTCAACTTCACCCGGCAGATCGATTTGCAGGTTCACGACCTGGTCTCCTGCTTTTTGAGGAGGGCTGAGTTTGGTCCCTACAAAAATCAGGACAAAACCGATAACCAGACCGATGATACCTATGATGATCCAGCCAGGTGATCCCTCAGGGCTGAATGCACCCAATATGAACAGAAAGGCAAAAATAATAAAGATTGCCGCTGCAATATAAGCAATAATTCTTCCCGTGCGCATGTGTCCTCCAGTAGATAAATGATAATTGTTCTTCTATTTTAACCTGAGTTCATTCTTGCCACCACAGATTTTATGCGGTTTTGACTTTTTTCACATATCAATCGTTGGGATAGCGTATAATAACGATTGAAATTCTTTGAATGAACATCATTTTGATGATTAAATTATACAGGATATTTTTATGAATGACACCTCATCAGTCCCCGATATTGTTATCAGCCGGTTGCCGTCGTACTTGCAGACTTTGAACCAGATGGCAAAAGAGGGATGGCATACGGTTTCATCCAAAGTCCTGGCAGAAAGAGTAGGTACAACAGCAGCACAAATTCGTAAAGACCTTTCATTTTTTGGTGGGTTTGGAAAACAAGGCACCGGTTATTCAATCTACCATTTGATTGAGCAGCTGCAAAAAATCTTGAATATGGATCGTGTCTGGTCAGCAATTATTGTAGGTGCAGGAGATCTTGGCAGGGCTCTAGCCCGATACCAGGGATTTGCACAGCGTGGGATTGAAATTGCGATGCTATTTGATATCGACCCCAAAATCGTTGGCACCCAGATCGGTTCTGTTGTTGTTCGCCATGTTGACACTATGGAATCTGAAATCCAGAAGAACAATTTCAAGATTTCGATAATAACTGTACCGGCAGCGGTTGCTCAAATCATCGCAAACCGGCTGGTAGAAGCGGGTATTCAAGCGATATTGAACTATGCACCCGTCACATTGATCGTACCAGGATCGGTACAGCTCCAGAATATTGATCCGGTTCTGCAGCTGCAAAGGACTTTATATTATCTTTCGGATGATTGATCTAGTTGTTCGTTTTAGGCGGGTTGTTGATCAGATAGGGTAACAAGTCCAGATTTGTGATCTCATCAATTGAAAAAATGGAAGGGTTATTTGGGTTGGGTGTGGTCCACAATTCCAGCTTGCCATGATTTGTTTTCGCTTTGGTCACTTCCGGCCAAGTATAGAAATGATCTTTGATCTCGACCCCGGTTTTGATGACAAGTAAATTATCATGAAATTTTAGAGTTTTTCCATGTGCAAGATGGCTGTAAGCATTCCTGAATAAGATTGGAATTATCCCTTCCCGGAGCTTCTGAATAAATTTTTCCATTTGGTCAAATTCATTACGAATTATAATTTGGCGCTTATCTTTATTTCGCATCTTAATTTTTGCGTTAGTGCTGATAATTGAATCTCCAAATTTAGAATTTACAATGCGAGAATCAAATTCAATAATATCTTCCCAAATGACGGTGCGCTTATGGAAGAGATTATCAATGAGAATTCCATTTTTGAAGATGTGGACCCCAATTTTCTTGAAATAAATTGATAAAAGGAATGATAAAACAGCGATTAACAATAAAAAATAAAAAATCGGTGGAAATCCCGAAAATTGTTGCACGACAATGGCACGTCCATAGTTTTGAACTTTAAACAGAGCAATAGCTACTTTTAGGATAAAAAAAACGATAATGAGGGCGACTATCAATATACTTAAGCCCAAAGAAATGCGCTGTTTTATCCCATTTTTTCGGAGATGGAAAAATTCGATCTGACTTCCAAGATCTTCTGGGGGTTGTTTTGGTGTAAACATCTTGAGTTTAATTTTTTCAATCATTTCTTATCACTCTTGTCTAAGACATTGAGGGTAGGTTACGGCTGAGTACATCCAACATTGAGAAAGATTTTGCGGATCCTTCAACAACACAAGTTAATGGGTTGTCAACCAGGTAAGCTGGAATACCTAACGATTTCGTAAGAAATCGATCAATCCCGCGCAGCAATGAAGTTCCACCGCAAAGAGCTACACCCCGATCAATAATATCCGAGATCAATTCTGGCGGTGTTGATTCTAATACTTTGCGGATCATGTTAGCTATGTCCTCCAAAGGACGTTGAATTGCCTCTACGATTTCATCAGAGGTCAGGCTGGCAGGGCGCGGGAGACCTGTGACCTGATCCTGCCCCTGAATTTCCATCATTTTTTGTTCGTCCTGGGGAATTGCGGCACCAATTTGAATTTTCAGTTGTTCTGCTGTGGGCTGGCCGATGATCAAGCCATATTTTTCGCGAACGTAATCGATAATTGCATCGTCCAGGTAAAGGCCAGCAGTACGGCTCGTTTTGGCCGTAACGATTCCGTTCATTGCCAGGACAGCAGCCTGTGATGTTCCACCGCCCAAACTGATGATCATGTTGCCCGTCGGGGTCCCAATGGGCAATTCAACACCAATGGCTGCAGCAAGAGGTTGCTGGATTAGATTGACATCTCGGCTTCCAGCGCCTAGACCTGCTTCATAAACTGCACGCCGTTCAACGCTTGTGATGCCGTATGGGATTGCGATCATCAGGCTCGGACGGAATAGCAGCATTCGACCTGTAACCTGCCGGACCCACTCCCTCAATAGATTTTCAGTGATCTCAAATTCCGCTATGACACCATGACGAAGGGGACGGTTGACCTCGATGTTTTCAGGTACCCGCCCCAGCATATCCAGAGCAGATTGTCCAATTTCAACGAGTTTCAACTCATCCAGAAGAATCGCGACGATGGTGGGCTCTTGAATTAGAATGTTCTTACCTTCGGCAATACGGGTATTCAATGTTCCCAAATCAATGCCGAGTTCTTTTGATAGTCCTGCCATGATGTTTTCCTTGATTATAGAAGATTCAAAAAACCATCTATACTATTGTAATACAACAAATTATCTGCTGCAGTGGATATTGTAGATATTATCATCTAATTTTATCATTTCTGCCAAGTCAGGTCGGTCATTTCTTAATTGGAAAACCATTTTATATTATCTTGTCATTCTACAAATTGTGTGCTATATCTTATCAAGGTATAATTAATTTCAACTTAATAGATTAGTTAAATTTTGTGGAGTTTGCAAGATGCCAGACGAAAGTTCTTTCGAATATCAAAAAGAAATTTTTGCACCATTGGATCTGATTTACCGGGCATTTACAAATTCAGCCTCTTTGCGGGAATGGTTGTGTGACATCAGCACAACGAATCCTGATGTGGGCGGAAGGATTTATCTGGCATGGAACCGCGGTTATTTTGCGAGCGGTGCATACACAAAATTGGTACCAGAAAAAGCCGTTTCTTTCACCTGGATTGGAAAAGAAGAGCCGGGTTGGACGGATGTTGATGTTACGATCCAACCTTTAGAAGGTGATGATCATTACCTGGTTCAGCTTATTCACAAAGGTATTGGTATTGGTGAAAAGTGGGAAAATGCCCGTGATG
The DNA here is from genome assembly GCA_016841445.1 of Anaerolineaceae bacterium. Taxonomy (GTDB): domain Bacteria; phylum Chloroflexota; class Anaerolineae; order Anaerolineales; family Anaerolineaceae; genus Brevifilum. The sequence continues at coordinate 1,465,759 of JAENZD010000001.1, read as the reverse complement.
ATATTAATAAAGGCTGGGAGATTGGATTGGAAAATCTGAAATCCACACTGGAAAAAGGTCAAGATCTCAGATTCACTGAACGCCCATTAATTGGAATTTATCCCCAGGATATGTCTTTGGTCAGTGAAGCGACGAAATCAGAGTACCAAATCAATGTCGATTATGGGGTATTTGTGACAAGTGTTCTCTCTGATTATGGTGCAGAAAAAGCTGGCATTAAGGCAAACGATGTGATCGTTTCAATCGGTAATGAAATGGTCAAGGATACTAAGTCTCTGGCTGGGATCATGAGCAAATATACCGCAGGCGACCAAATCTTGGTAGATGTTTACAGAGGTGATGAAAAGTTAAGATTTGAGATCAATTCAAAACCACAGAAAATCCGGGAAATTCCTGAAACTACGGAAAAATTAGCCAAAGATTACGAAGCACATGTTTCAGAATTGTTGGAATCACTTGAGGGGATTTTAGTAGGGGTGTCGGACGCCGAAGCATCTTTTACACCTGGACCTGAAGAATGGTCCATTAAAGAAGTTCTGGTACATCTCATTCATACTGAACGTGATTTACACGGCTGGATCAATGACCTGGTTTCAGGCCAGGAAAGGTTTTATGATGAATGGCCGGGTAATCGCTTGTTGAGGATTCGTGCAACATTGACAACATATCCTGATGTACCAAGCCTGATTGCTGAATTACGAAGGAGTTTTAAGGAAACAGTCGCTTCTGTAGCATTCCTGGATGAGCGCTTCACACGACGTAAGACAAGTTATTGGCGGTTAGGGTTGGACTTGGTGGGCACCTATGAGCATTTCCAGGAGCATCTGACCCAAATTGAAGATAATATTAAAGCTGTAAGAGCTTCTACACAGTGATATCAAACAATTTTAAATGATGAGCCTTCCTTAGATATGAAGTGGGAAGGCTTTTTATGTTAAGAAGAATCAATGAATTTTTTGAAAAGGTTTTTTTATTTTTCTTCTTTCATCGTTGATCACTCGCTCGGGATTGCAGCTTAGTGACGACTAAATTAACGCTCCCACCTTCTCAGAAGGGATATAATAAATCGATGGTTTTAAGGATTGTTCAATTTACATTGATTTGATCGTCATACGGTAGAATTCACGCAAGGTGACTTCTCTTCTGACAATAAGATTGGAAGAACAGTTTATGGTAGAAATTGAGCAAGAATATCAAGCAGCGCTTGATTTTTTATACAGCTTTATTGATTACAGTCTTAAGCGAAATTTTAGAAATGCTGCAGAGAAATTTAATCTGGATCGTATGCGTGATTTCATGCATATTTTAGGTGACCCCCAGAATGATTATCGAATCTTCCATGTTGCAGGCACAAAGGGGAAAGGGTCCGTTTCCTCTTTTTGTGCGAGTGTTCTCAGCGCTCAGGGCTATAAAACTGGGCTGTACACCTCACCACATATGGTTGAATTCGCCGAACGCATCCAGATGAACGGCGAAAACATTTCAAAATCAGAATTAGTTGATTTGGTTCAGGAGATCAAACCTGCAACTGAGAAAGTAAAAGAAATAACAACTTTTGAGCTCACAACAGCCTTAGCCTTTCTCTATTTCTCTAAGCAAAATGCGGATTTTGCAGTTTTCGAAGTTGGATTGGGTGGCCGGTTAGATGCAACCAATATTGTTGACCCAGTAGTATCGGTCATCACTTCAATTTCATATGATCATGTCCAAATTCTTGGGAGTACGCTGAGTGAAATTGCGGGTGAAAAAGGCGGAATCATTAAACAACAGCGCCCCGTGGTGATTTCACCGCAAAAAGAAGAAGCACGGCTCAGATTAACCCAAATTGCTGAGGAAAGGGAAGCTCCATTGATCCAGGTGGGGCGTGATTACCTGTATGCAGCAGATTCTCACAACCTCGATGGACAAACTTTTTTTATCTGGACGCCTGAAGAGCAAACGCTTGTCGACGCATTTATTGAGTCAGAAGTGCAAGATATTTGGAGCCCATTACGCATAAAAATACCACTGCTGGGTTTCCACCAGGTTGAAAATGCCGCGACGGCATACGCGACTCTGAAGACGGCTGAGAAATTTGGGGTTGAAATTGACCCAAATGCCTATCGAAAAGGTTTTGCCAATGTTGTCTGGCCGGGCAGAATGGAAGTAATACGACGGAAACCTCCAGTGATTATTGATTCTGCGCATAACCGTAATTCTGCATTAAGATTGCGGCAAGCGCTTGATGATTATTTTCCTGGGATACCTGTCCTGATGGTGTTTGGCGTGTCGGAAGATAAGGATGTGGAAGGGATGTACCAGGAACTTTTGCCAAGGGTACGGCGTGTTATAACAACCCAGTCGGTTCATCCAAGAGCAATGGATGCAGAGAAGTTGGTTGATCTGGCTCACCGCAGTGGGCAAAGCGCAGAGGCTGTAGTGCCCATCGAAGATGCACTGCAAAAAGCTCTGGATGAAGCCGGAGAGGAATGTGCGATACTGATCACCGGCAGTGTGTTTGTCGCTGCAGCGGCAAGGGAACTATTATCTGGGATCGATATCCATCATAAGGATTAAATAAATCAGGTATTGATCCAGAAATTTATTAAATGAGTTTTTGAATTGTGGAGCGTTTATGAACGAAGATAAGTGGTTTCCGATATCAGATGATGACAGCGATCTGATGGGAAATATTCACCAGCGAACGGAAGAATTGTACCGTGTTGTCAATCATGAGGTTGAGGATGGAGACACCTTTATCAGCCCGGCTTTTGTGCTGACGGATGTGGTGGTTTTCCCAAAGATGATTTCGCCAGTTTTCTTGAGCACTGAAGCCAGCTATCTTGCTGTTGAGGCTGCCCAAAAACAAAATCAAACCGCGATAGCATTATTCCTTTCCGATGAAGGCGTGGAAGGGGATTACCTCAGTGAATTTCTACCGATAGGGATGGAGCTTGCTGTTGGGCGGATGCTCTCTATCCAGGGTGGAAACCATTCTGCATTGGTGCAAGGTCGAAGAAGAGTTGAGATCGTAAATATCTTGGAAACAAAACCGTACCTGGTCGTTGAGGCACGGCTTACATCAAGTAATTTCCGGATGACCCAAAGACTTCAGGCATTAATGCGAACGACTCGCAGTTTATTTGAGAGCTGCGTGGATCTAAATGACAGCTTACCAGAGGAAGCCCATCTATTCTCAATCAATATTGATGATCCGGGTTGGTTGGCTGATATGATAGCCACCTCGCTTTCGCTGCCAAATGAGACGCGGAAGACATTGATGGTCCTGGCGCATCCTGCTGACCGGCTAAGGAAGGTGAATAAGATCCTGGCTCAAGAATTGGATGTTTTGGAATTGGAAGATGAGATCCAGGCGCAGGTTCAAACGGAAGTAGACCGGTCTCACCGGGAGTACTATTTACGTGAACAGATGCGGGTCATCCAAACCGAATTGGGCGAAGGAGATATCTGGACCCAAGAAATCCAATCAATCAAAGATCAGCTTGAGGAAAAAGTTTTTCCGGAAGAGGTGAAATTACAGGCGAATCGTGAAATTCAACGTTTACAACAAATGCCTCCGATGTCCCCGGAGGTTGGCATAATACGAACTTATTTAGATTGGCTGCTGGATTTACCATGGATGGAAAGCAGTGAAGACAATTTAGATGTTCGCAATGCCAAGCAGGTGTTGGAACAAGATCACTATGGGTTGAATAAAGCAAAGGAACGCATTCTTGAATATATCGCGATCAGAAGCCTCAATCCCAAGCGTTTGAAGCAGCCTATTCTTTGTTTCGTCGGTCCACCAGGTACGGGTAAAACTTCTCTTGGGAAGTCCATTGCAAATGCGTTAGGACGCGAATTTGTTCGGCTTTCCCTGGGGGGTGTTCGGGATGAAGCTGAGATCAGGGGACACCGCCGCACCTACATTGGTGCCATGCCAGGGCGCATCATCCAGACGATACGTCGGGCTGGCAAGAATAACCCCTTGTTCATGTTGGATGAAGTGGATAAACTCGGTGCCGATTTTCGAGGAGATCCCTCTTCAGCTTTGTTAGAAGTACTCGATCCTGAACAAAATAACACTTTTTCAGACCATTACCTGGAGTTAGCATACGATTTATCAAAGGTTATTTTTATCACAACGGCGAATACGCTCAGTTCAATTCCAGCGGCTTTACTCGATAGGATGGAAGTGATTGAATTCTCTGGCTATATTGAAGAGGAAAAACTTGAAATTGCTAAAAGGTTTCTCATCCCAAGACAGCTTGAAGAGACGGGGCTAGAAGATGAAAATGTCAAGTTTTATGAACCGGCTTTAAAAAGAATCATTCGGGAATATACATTTGAAGCTGGAGTGCGGAATTTTGAACGGGAAATTGGGAGTGTCCTGAGAAAAATCGCCAGGTTGAAGACAGAAAAAAAGGATTTTCCTCACAATATCACGCCCCAAGCCATCCGGAAGTTCCTTGGCCCTCAGCAATTCTTTGAAACAGAAGCAGAAGGCGATGATGAGGTCGGGGTTGCCACAGCACTAGCCTGGACAGAAAATGGCGGTGAAATCATGCCAATTGAGGTGCTCATTCTCGATGGCAAGGGGAATCTGCAGATCACCGGTCAAATTGGGGAGGTAATGCAAGAATCCGCCCAGGCAGCTCTTTCCTATGTAAAATCTCGGGCTGAAAGGCTGGAGATTGACTCTGAAATTTTCGAAAATGTTGATATTCATCTGCATGTGCCTGAAGGTGCGATCCCGAAAGATGGACCAAGTGCAGGTATTACAATCACCACAGCCATGATTTCTGCCCTGACGAACCGTCCCAGTTATCACCAGGTAGGGATGACGGGTGAAATCACATTACGAGGTCGAGTATTACCTGTTGGCGGGATCCGGGAAAAAGTGCTGGCATCTCACCGGGCTGGATTAAAACGAGTCATCATTCCTCTCCGAAACGAGAAAGACCTGGAAGAAGTTCCCAAGACGGTTCTTAAAGAAATGGATTTAATCAAGGTCAAGCATATGGACGAGGTTTTACCTGTCGCACTGCATGAAAAGGCCTATGATCACCGCACAGGTAAGAAAAAGTCACAAAAAAAATCGGCATCCGAAAAAACGGATACCGATGATAGCAGTAAAAAGTAAATCTAGCTGAACATTAAAGATTCAGTATTGTCTTTGCTAAGTTCGCTCACTTTTAGCTGCCGGGGTAAACTTCATCCTGCAGTGTGGTAATACCGTTCCGGACCTGTGAGAGCAAACGATCCAGGTGAATTTCAAGACTTGTTAGCGTCTCAAGGATGTATTTATCGGCTTCCTGTTTGCTTTGAGCTGCATCTTTATGAGCTTGATCAATGATTTGTTCAGCACGAATCTTTGCTGATTGAATGACCTCATTATCTTCAAGCTGTTTTTCAGCTTTTTCACGGGCAATCGCGATCGTCCGGTTTGCTTCTTCTTTTGCCTGTGCCATAATGCGGTCACGTTGTGTGACCACTTGTTGAGCTTTCCTGATCTCTTCGGGGACTGCTACCCGCATTTGATCAATGATATCCAGCATGCGATTTTCATCGACTATGACACTGTGAGTTAACCAAACAGGACGGCTATCATTGAATAATTCTTCGAGCCGATCCACAAGATGTAAGATGTCCATATATTCCTCCGCAAATTAATTACATCACATCAGGTTGCAAGCCTTGTACCAATATTATCATATTAATGCGTATTAATTTCATTAATCTCGTAATGATGTTAAAGGAACAATATCCTGATCATTACCTAATATATTAAATCGTTTCTTCAAAGCTGCCTCTACATGAGGCGGTACCATGCTGGATACATCACCGCCCAATGCTGCGATCTCACGGACGGTAGTAGAAGACAAAAAAGTATGTTCTTCGCTGGTTATCAGCGCGATGACATCAATATCCGGCTGCAGGCGGTTATTGGCCAAAGCCATGCGGAATTCATATTCGAAATCCGAGAAGACACGCAGCCCTCGAACAATAGATTGAGCCCCGACTTTCTTGGCGAATTTCACCGTCAGCCCTGTGTAGCCTGTCACGCTAATATTGCCAATGTTCTTAAAAGATTCCACGACTAATGCGATGCGTTCTTCGGGTGAAAACAGGATATTGTCCTGTTCCCTGGCATAGACTGCCAGGATCACTTCATCAAATAGATCAGCAGCGCGCTTAGCGATATTGATATGTCCATAGTGGATCGGGTCAAAAGTTCCGGGAAATAATACAGTTGTCATTCAGCTTAAATCTCCTTCATCAGATGGCCAAAAGTGCTCCATTGCTTCTTTCATTAATTGATGTTCTTGAGCGGTTAAGCCAGGGTCATTTTCGAGAACCTGACGGGCGTAATGTTGGGCTTTTTCAATCAGGTGAATGTTGGTGATATTGGCAAGCCTTAATTCTGTATAGCCAGATTGCCGCGTTCCAAGGAATTCACCAGGGCCGCGCTGAGAGAGGTCGTATTCTGCCAATACAAAACCGTCGTTCGTACTTTCCATTGCCTGTAAACGCTCGTTTTCAGCTTCCTCATTGGTTTCTGGAATTAATAAACAATATGATTGCTCACTGCCCCGCCCAACACGTCCTCTGAATTGATGCAATTGAGCTAACCCAAAACGGTTAGCGCTTTCAACGACCATGACAGTTGCGTTAGGTATATCTACACCAACTTCCACGACTGAGGTAGAAACAAGAATGTCATATTCTTTATCTCGGAATTTACGCATCACATCTTCTTTTTCATCAGGGCGTAAACGGCCATGCAGTAAGCCAATTTTCAAATCCGGAAAAATTTCTTCCTGGAGTCGAATTTGTTCTTCAACAGCTGCTTTGTTTTCATCATTATCGCCCTGTTCAACAAGCGGATAGATAACAAAAGCTTGATATCCTCCCTCAACTTGCGAACGGATTAGGGAATAAACCCGCTCTCTCTCTGTCGGGTAGACAATGTGGGTCTTAACAGGCTGGCGGCCTTCTGGCATTTCATCCATCACGCTCACGTCCAGATCACCATAGATTGTCAGTGCCAGGGAGCGGGGGATAGGAGTCGCGGTCATCACGAGTAAGTGAACATTTTCACCTTTTTCCCGGAGGGCAGCTCTTTGCGCAACCCCGAAGCGGTGTTGCTCATCGACGATAACCATTTGAAGATCATTGAATTTAACCGGATCCTCGATCAATGCATGGGTTCCAATCAGCAGTTTGATGGTTCCATCAGCTAAGCCAACCAGGATTTCCTGGCGTTCTTTTTGAGGTGTATCCCCGATCAATAAACGCACCTGTCCATCCTCCAAGACGGGATTTTCACCACTCGCAAGAAGCTGCTTCAAGCTGCTATAATGCTGTTCGGCAAGGATGCTGGTCGGTGCCATAAATGCTGTTTGAGAACCGCTTTTTATCACCACACTCAAAGCGAGCGCAGCGACGACGGTTTTTCCAGAGCCAACGTCACCTTGCAGGAGACGGTTCATTGGGTGACCAGAAGCTAGATCCTGCCTCATCTGGGAGAGAACATGGATTTGTGCATTGGTCAACTTGTAGGGCAGTTGCTTGATTTGATCAAGCAGCCACTCATCTGAAGCTTCAAAACGTTGACTATCCTGGTTTGACCATTCGAGTTTTTGCTGCAGCATGCCCAACTGCAGCAGAAAGATCTCATTAAAAGCCAGGCGATATCGCGCATTTTTGAGCGTTGATAAGGATTCAGGAAAGTGGATTTCTTGTAATGCGGTTGGTAGATGCATTAAATCCGCATCTTCAAGTATGTATTCTGTCAAGAATTCTGGCATTCGTGGTGCCCAATGTGTAATGACGTTATACATTGATCTGCGCAGCCATCGCTGACTTAACTGTGCAGTTAATGCATAAACCGGGACGATCCTTTTTGTGTTAAGCTGTTCCTGGTCGACCTGTTCGTAATCCGGGTGGTACATTACCAACCGCCCCATATACTGTTCAACCTTGCCGGAAATGGATAGGAACATATTCTTCCGAAGGTAACGAAGGTGGTATTCCTGGTTGAACCACATCAATTGGATACTGCCGGTGTCATCAGATACGACCGCTTGAATGATTTTCCGACCTTTATTGCGTGTCGTGAAGGAGGTCAGGTTTTTAACCCAGGCCAGGATGGTGACTTCTTCGCCATAGGAAAGGTCTTTGATCAATTTTAGCTCTGAGTAATCATCATATCGCCGAGGGAAGTAGTAGATCATATCCTCAATGGTATGAAGCCCCAGTTTTTCCAGGAGTTGTGATTGCTTTTGTCCTATGCCGCGGACGGCGGTTATATCTGCACTTAATCCCTGTGGAAGAGCAGCAGCCGGAATTGGTGCTGGTTCATCGGTTTTACGGCGGACAGCGCCACGGTTCTGTTGTGGTTTTGGCGCAGAAATTTCATCAGCCTGTTTCATCTTATTCCGAGAAACCACTTTTTCATCGGCTTTTTGGACGATTTCAGGTTCTGGGAGGTTCTTGATCCCGGCAATATCCAAGATATCTCCGATTTGCCGCAGTGATTTAACCCTATCCTGAACGTCTCGCGATGCATACCGGTTAAGAATAGCGATGACCCCCTGAATTTTATCTTCTGAAAGGCCATCTGCCCGGGCTTCACTCACCCAGGTGTCGATAAGTTTTTGAATTCCTCCCACGACTGCTTTATTCGCATAACCAAATTCTGCTTCAAGTTTGAATATTTTGTACAGTTTCTCGGTGGCTCGTTGCATTTTTTAAAAGACCTTCGTATGGATTATCAATCATTGATATTGTAACGTATATTACTTATTTATCATAATATATGATTTTACCGCCTAAATTAACTGAGCTTTGCAGGTTATTTCAGATTTTAAATTATATCAAGTTGAATGGGTCTGATAAGGAAAAACCCCGGTAAAAGCCGGGGTTGAACTACTAAAATTGCGTAACAGCGTGATTATTCGAGTGCTATGATCAATTGATAATGGGGTTGTCCACCCTCATGGACCTCAATTTCATGACCGGGATAGATAGAGCGAATTTTGTCAGCTATTTCAATAGCTTTTGCATGTTGCATGTCTTCGCCATAAAATAGTGTAATTCTTTCAAAATCTTGCGCTTCTGCAGCAACCAGGAACGCTTCACAGGCTTCCTCTACGGATTTAGCTGAAGTCACCATTTTTCCATTATGCAGGGCAATGACCTGTCCTTTTTCAACCTGGACATCGTCAATTTCAACGGTACGTGTTGCGATGGTTATCTCACCAGTTTCTACATCCGCTACAGCTTCCTTCATAGCTTCTACAATATCATCAAAATTTCCGTCAGGGATAAGGCGGAACATTGCTGAAAGTCCCTGTGGTACGCTTATCGTAGGGATGACCGCTACATTTTTTACCGTCATGGATGCTGCCTCTCTTGCCGCCATAACGATGTTTTTATTATTTGGGAGAATGATAACTTTGTTCGTTGGCAGATCTTCAAAGGATGCCAGCAGTTCTTTGATACTTGGGTTCATGGTTTGTCCGCCCTGAACAAGGGCAGCAACACCGAGTGAGGCGAAAATTCTTGAAAGACCATGACCGGGGGAGACTGCAACAACAGCGATCTCGTCTGGTTTTACCTGTGAAAGAGTGATCTTTGCGTTCTTCTTTGAACTCGATCCTTCCATTTGAGCGATAAGATTTTCCATCATAACTTTCTGGATGGTTCCGAGCCCCATGGTATGATCAATTGGCTGGTATCGATTCTCTAATGGAACATGGATATGCATGCGGTACATTCCGTCACCTTCACCAACCTGGATGGAGGTGCCAATTTTTGAGAGCTCTTCATAGTAATTTTCAAGATCAAAGCTATCTTCAGGGGTGAAGTCGATGACCACTTCATAATCCTGTCCTGGTTCAACAGTCTCCATAGCATTTTCCATTTCCATATCAGAGAGCGGCAAAACTTCAGTTGTGGGTTTATCGAGCCGGTCACCGTTGATAAAACGCCACATCCCTTCAAAAATGAACAGCAATCCTTTCCCACCCGAATCGACGACGCCTGCTTGTTTTAAAATTGGCAGTAAATCAGGTGTTCTTTCAACGGATGCTTCGCCGGCCTCAACAATATCTGCCAAAACTTCGGAAAAACTGGAAGTTCGCTGAACAGAAGCTTTAGCCTGTGCTGCGATATCCTTGATTACGGTCAGGATTGTCCCTTCAACCGGTCTCACAACACCTTTATACGCAGTTAGCTCGGCTTCGGTTAATGCCTGAGCCAGATCATTAACCACGATGGTTGGCTTTTCATCCAGAGCACGCGCAAAGCCGCGCCATATCTGAGAAAGGATCACACCTGAGTTTCCCCTTGCACCCATTAACGCACCCCGTGCAATCGCGTGGGCAAGTTCACCCACGTTGTTTGATCCGCTGTTTTCTACTTCATCAAATGCAGCCTGCATCGTAAGGACCATATTTGTTCCGGTATCACCATCGGGTACCGGGAAAACATTCAGTCTGTTGACAGTTTGTTGATTTGTTTTAAGCCAGATCATGCCGGCTTCCAATAAGGTTTTCATCCCCTGACCGTCGATTGGTACTGAAATAAGTTTATGCCGTTCAGATGCACTCAGTTTTGTAATTTCAACTGCACTCATAATTCTCCAAAGAATAAAAAAACGCGATAATAAATAGCTTTTGATTTTAGGAAAGCGGGTTAATCCATATTACTGATTCTTAATCCACGCACATGAACGTTGATTCGACGAACGGGCAGCCCGATGGTTTTTTCAACGTTGTATTTTACGCTGTTCACAATACTATTAGTGATTGACTTGATGCGTGTGCCATATTCGACCATGATATACAGGTCGATAACCAATCCGTCATGCGCAAAATCCACATCAACGCCGAATCTATCATCTTTTCGGAACCATTGACGAATGTTTTCAATCAGGTTCTTAGGCGCTAAGCCTACCACACCATAAGATTGAAGGGTAGATTGACGTGCAACCGTTGCAATGGCATCCTTCTGGATGAGTATACTTCCCAATTCATTGTGTTTTGTTTCTGATTCAGTCATATCCTTTTTCACCTAACTTGCTTGTTGCTTTAAGTAGATTATGGTAAAATAATTCGCTGTTTGAAAGAAGCATTTTCAAACTAAGTCATTATATCTCAAGATGTGAAAGGACGACATCATGGCAGTTTGCGAACATTGTGGAAAGAAGACCACTTTCGGCCATAACCGAAGTCACTCCATGCGGGCAACAAAACGAACCTTCAAACCAAACCTCCAAAAAGTCAGTGTTTATGAGGATGGACGAATGGTTAGTAAAAAATTATGCACCCGGTGCATCCGCACTTTGACAAAATCCACTAAATAATAACAACACTACTTTGTAGCAATAGTCGCGGCTTATTGGCCGCGATTTTTGCTTTAATTTCAGCCCTCAAGCGCTTGACGCAGCACTTTTATCCCAGCAGCAATCCCCTCTTTATATCCAAAGATCGCAGAACCAGCGACAAAATTCGTTGCCCCAGCGAGGTAGCAATCTTTAATCGTATCCGAATAAATTCCACCATCCACTTGTATTGTTGCAGTGGACCCTTTTTCATGAAGCAAAGCTTGGGTCCGCCGTATTTTATCAGGCATGGATTTTATAAAAGTCTGACCACCAAAACCCGGGTTCACTGTCATCAACAAAACCTTCTCAAAATCATGGGTTAACTCTTCCAGTGTGTTGATGGGCGTTCCTGGATTGATTACGATGCCGGGTCCCATGCCTAGTTCACGGATGGTTTGTAGGGTGCGGTGTATATGGGGGCAAGTTTCATAGTGAACTGTTAAATGGTCTGTACCGGCATCAGCAAAGGCGTCAAGGTGCCGTTCGGGTTCGACGATCATCAGGTGGACATCAATCGGAAGATTGGTCATTCGTCTTACAGCTTTAACGACAAGCGGTCCGAAAGTGATATTTGGTACGAACCTGCCATCCATAACATCAACGTGTATCCAATCAGCACCGCCGTCCTCGGCTTGTTTTATTTCGTCACCCAAGCGGTTTATGTCAGCGGATAGAATGGAAGGAGCAATTATGATCGACATATCATTCCTTTTTGAGATCGTTTAAGTTAAGGGTTGATCGAGTAATAGATGAACAGCCAGAAAGGTATCAAACCGAAAATTGCTGTAAACGCCAATAAACCAAGCAGCCAGGTTACCCAATCAACATTTGTCCCTTCGCTTTCTTGTTGTGGTGATTCCTCGGGAATTGAACTCACTTGAGCCTCAGGGATGACAGGTGGGGCGGAAACAGGTATTGGCGTTACAGACCTGTCACTTTTCCCAGGCTTGGGAAGCAATATCGGTCCTGTTTTTTCATTATTCAGTTCACTGAAGGAAATCAGTACACGTCCCAATTGATCAGCAGTCCTGTATCGAGCAGAAGGTTCTTTTGAAAGGACCTTTAACGTAATTTCCTCAAGACTGATTGGCAGGTTTGGATTCACTTGCCTGGGTGGAACAGGGGCTGCAGTGCGGTGCATTCTTGAAAGCTCTGCTGAGCTGCTTGCCTCAAAAGGAAGTTGGCCAGTTAACATTTCATACAAGATCACACCCAGAGAATATACATCAGACGCAGGTGAAGGTGGACCGCCCGCTGCCTGTTCTGGCGCAAAATAGTGGGGTGAACCCCAAACAATCTCGCTCTTTTCATCCGGGTGGATGCTAGCTAATGCACGTGCGATCCCAAAATCTGTTACCTTCAGCCTGAAATCATTCGAAACAAGCATATTGTGGGGTTTGATATCGCAGTGCACCAACCCTGCGCGATGTGCATAACCGACCCCAGCACACGCCTGAACCATCAACCCAACAGCGTCTTTGATGCTGAAATGGTTTTCTTTGCGGATCAATGATTTCAGGTCTTTGCCTTCTATGTGCTCGAAAACAATAAATACCTGGCCATCATCGAAACCAAAGTCGTAAACGGTCACGATGTTGGGATGGGAGAGATTGGCTGCTGCCTTAGCCTCCTGTTTAAATCTCTCACGGAATTCAAGATCAGAGGCGTAGTCTTCTTTCAGGATCTTTATGGCTACTGTCCGTTCGAGCATTTCATCATATGCTTTATGGACAACAGCCATACCGCCCGATCCGATCGGGGAGATTAAGCGATAGCGGCCATTTAATAAATTTGAATCGGTCATGATCATAAATTCTTCTGCGGTCGATTATAACATAGTCAACTTGATGAATACTATTATTGTAATCTTACCCGATTAGGGATCAATCGAAGCTAATTTTATTTCCGCGTGGATGGGCTATAATTATTGAAACATCAAATATATTGATTGATATTGAAAATGGCAAAAATCAGAAAGAAAACATCCTGGAAAGACTTCTTCTCTCCACTTACAATAATCACAAGTGTTGTCCTCATGGTCTTAATGTTAATTCTAGCGATGATAATCCTATTCTTAGGACGAAGGCCAGTACAATCAAGTGTAGAATTGCCCCAGGTTACCAAAATTTTTGCACCAACCCTGACGCCTAAACCACAGGAACCAACAGGGATCCCTTCTCCAACACCGACATCGATATTCTTCCTGCCGGAAGGGGTGATTGGCGTCGGTGGTTATGTTCAGGTGATTGGTACGGGTGGTGCGGGCCTGCGAATGCGGGCAGAGCCCGGGTTGGATGGTGACATTCAGTTCACGGCACTTGATTCGGAGGTTTTTCTGGTGATTGATGGCCCGGTCGAGGTTGACGGCTATCATTGGTGGCATCTGGAAGCACCTTATGATCAAACCAGGAATGGTTGGTCAGCAGGAGATTTCCTTACCCCCTTGCAAGAAGAGGATAGTTGATTTGGGGCGAATTGTGGACCTGATCGCTCTCAGTTTCTAACAAATCTGGACAAATTGAGTAGAATTACTAAAGTCTGGAAAATGTCAATAAATAATTGGAGACAATAAGTGCCCGGGATTTTTAATTTGTTTAATAAGGATAGGGTAGATCGTAATTCAAAAGGATTGATGATTCATCCTGATGTCAAAGATTCGGAATATTCATTGGATGGGAATTATATTAAACAAGGCTACCGCGTTTCCGCATGTCAATCGCCCGGCAAAGAGAGGTCGCATAATGAAGATGCGATTTTCACTTTTCAAAGCTCGTTTCTCCGCTGTGAAACGCCTTTCTCAATTGGATTATTTCTGGTCGCGGATGGTATGGGGGGGCATCAGCGCGGGGAAGAAGCAAGCCGCCAGGCTGCCCAGGGAACTGGACTGTTTTTATTAGAGAATCTCCTCCCCGTTTTCTTTGATGCGGAGATCCCCTCTGAAGAAAAACTCAAAGGCCTGGTGACCGAAGCTGTTCACAAGGCGCAGCATTTGGTATTGAAGCAAGTGCCAGGCAGTGGGACGACTTTAACCCTTGCATTGGTGATCGGAGATCGTTTGGTATCAGCCCATGTTGGAGACAGCCGGTTGTATCTTCTTACTCCTGATGGAAAGCTGCAGCTAAAAACGAAGGACCATTCACTTGTAAACCGGCTGGTTGAGCTTGGGGAAATCTCACATTCCGAAGCAGATCAACACCCTCAACGAAATGTACTCTATCGAGCACTTGGGCAATCGGATGCGCTTGAACCCGATGTTAGCCTGCTCCCATTTGAAAAGGGCGATCGTATGCTTATTTGTTCAGATGGACTTTGGAGTGTCCTGTCGGATCCGCTAATTGAAGAAATGATCTCTTCCGTTAATGATTTCGATGAAACCACGACAGAACTGGTAAAAGCGGCAAATGACGCTGGCGGACCGGATAACATCAGCGTTGTCCTGGTTGAAAAATTAGTTTAAACATATAAGGAGATTGGAAGAAATATGTTAGATACATCTTCAAGAAAATACCGTGTCCTGGTAGTTGATGATGAGCGGCGAATGGTTGGTTTTATTCGTTTAAACCTTGAACAGGATGGTTTTGAGGTTATCGAAGCATTTAATGGCACCCAGGCATTGGATCGTTTGCGTGATTCGCTGCCTGATCTGATTCTTTTGGATGTTATGATGCCGGATATTGATGGGTTTGAAGTATTGCGGACGATACGGGAGATCAGCCAGGTGCCTGTGATCATGCTGACCGCCAAGAGCGAAGAAGACGATAAAGTTAGAGGGCTCGAATTAGGTGCAGATGATTACATCACAAAACCATTCAGCCCCCGTGAACTCGTCAGCCGTGTCAAAGCCGTGTTGAGAAGAGGATCTTCGTTTGAAGAACAAGAAGAAGGCATAATTGAGGTTGACGACTGGTTAAAGATTGATTTTGGACGGCGAGAAGTTTGGGTCAACGATGAGCTGGTTAAGTTGCGTCCGACAGAATACCGCTTACTTTATCATTTAGTTCAGAATGCGGGATGGGTTTTGACCCATGACCAAATCCTTACTAAGGTTTGGGGTTATGAATATCGGGATGAACCCCATTATGTCAGGTTGTATATTAATTATTTACGTAAAAAAATCGAAGAAGACCCCTCAAACCCCAAATATATTCTCACTGAGCGTGGTGTAGGCTATCGCTTTGTTGATTATAAACGTGAGGATGTATCTGGTGGGAAGGATTGAATATGGAAAAGAAGCATATTTTACTGGTAGACGACCACGAGGTGGTCCGACTGGGATTGAAATCTCTGCTTGAGCATAACGACAAATTTGAAGTGGTAGCTGAGGCAGGTACCGCAAAAGAAGCCGTGGAGATGGTCGAAAAATACCATCCGGATGTGGTATTGATGGATATCCGCCTGCCGGGACCTTCAGGGATTGAGGCAACGGAGGAGATCACTGAAAGATGGCCTGACGTGAGGGTGGTAATACTGACATCCTATGCTGAAGACGATATGCTTTTCTCTGCAATCCGAGCGGGAGCCAGCGGGTATGTGTTGAAACAGATTGGCGCTGAGGGGTTGATCACAGCAATTGAAGCAGCATGCCGGGGTGAGGCTTTGCTGGATCCTGCTGTCACCCAGCGGGTTTTCCAGGAAGTTCGAAGAGCCGTCAAAGAGGAGGAAGCTGCTGCCTTTGCTAATCTCAGCCAGCAGGAAAAGCATGTGTTGGCACTTGTCTCAGAAGGCAAAACAAACCGTGAAATTGCAGAAGCGCTGTTTTTGGGGGAGGGCACTGTCAGGAATTATGTCAGCAGCATCTTATCCAAACTGGGAGTCAGTAATCGCGCAGAAGCCGCTGCTTATGCTGTTGGGCACAGCCTGAAGGAATACCTTGACCGGTAAAAATTAAAATTTACCATAATGATTGCAGTTTTTGATAGCATAAAAACCTTGAACGATCAGCCAATGATATCTCAAGGTTTTTGTTTTTAACCCGCATTAATGTTTGTTTCGTATAGCATAATTGTTTGGTTTATGTTCCCCTCATTTTGGTTGGTTTTTATCGCTGTAGATTAAATAGACGCATTGCATTTGCGTATGTGATCTCTGCAATGTTTTGGGATGTTGTATTTTGCAACCGGGCGATTTCCTCAGCTATCAATGGGATATATCCAGGTTCATTTCGCTGACCGCGATGGGGATGAGGCGTCAGAAAAGGAGCGTCTGTTTCAAGCAATAGTCGATCTGTTGGTATTCGTGAGACCAATGTCTTTAGGACCTTTGCATTTTTGAACGTGACAGGTCCGCTGATCCCAATGTAAAAATTCATATCTATGACTGCCATGGCGTCATCATATCCCGCACTGAAGGAATGCAGAACACCGGGACGTTCCGACAAGGGGTGGTTTGAAGAAACGAGGTCCTGGTGCCATTCACGGAGGATGGAGATCAAATCATTGGTCGATTCCCGGTTATGGATAATTACAGGGAGGTTCCGTTCGGCGGCGAGATGTAATTGTTCTTTTAACATCAATCGCTGTTGTTCGAAGGGCGTATGCTTCCGGTAATAATCCAGACCAATTTCACCAATGGCTACCACCCCTGGATTCTTAGCCTGAAGTTTTAAGGTTGATAGGATGCTGTTTGTCCATGGTTTTCCAAAAGTAGGATGAATGCCGACTGCAGCATTTATTTTATTGGGATGCGAACCTGCCAGATTGATTGCTGCTTCGTTTGTCTGTAGATCGACTCCTGGATTAAGTATCCAGACGATCCCTTTTTCCCAGGCATTTTCCAGGACTTTATCCCGATCTTTATTGAAATCTTCAAAATCAATGTGGCAGTGGGTATCTGTATAAGGGATCATGTGTTTCTTCTCCGATTTAGCGATGTGGTTTGATTTATTATAGCAGGCAAGAAGCATTCGATAAGGTAAAATTGAGACCATGAATAGGAGAGGCCTTGTTTATGTTGCGATGAGTGGGGGTGTGGACAGCGCGGTTGCTGCCGAAACCTTGTTATCTCAAGGTTACAATGTTACCGGTATTCATATGGAAACCTGGAAAGATCCAAAATGGCATCGAGGTGATCAACAACAAGAAAGTTCGATTGATCTGGCGAGGCGAACTGCAGAAACACTTGGGATTCCTTTTGTTTCGGTAGATATTAAAGAGCAATTCTTTTCCAGTGTTGTGAAGCCTTTTATCAAGCAATATACTGCAGGAGAGACGCCTAATCCATGTTTGTTTTGCAACCCCCAGGTTAAATGGGGCGTACTGCAATCTTATGCCTTTGAGCACGGTGCGGATTATTTTGCAACTGGGCACTATGCAAGACTTAAGCGAAATAATTTTGGCGTTGTTCGACTTTATAGGGGAATTGATAAAACCAAGGATCAGTCCTATGTGCTCTCCTTGCTTAACCAGCAGCAGTTTCAAGGAACGCTCCTGCCGTTGGGAGAGATGCTGAAAATTGAGGTCAGAGCGAAAGCAAGAAAACTGAATTTACCCACAGCAGACAGGCATGATAGTCAGGACCTATGTTTTTTAGGTTCGGTTGATTATCGTGATTTCTTGCAGCGATATGCGCGCGATTCGATAGAACCTGGAGAGATTGTGAATACTGAGGGAAAGGTGATCGGTGAGCACCAGGGACTCCCGTTTTACACGATTGGCCAACGGAAAGGGATTCGGGTGGCGTCGACAGAACCGTACTTTGTCACCGGTAAAGATGTTGAGATGAACCGCCTCGTTGTTGGATATGCACATCAGGTGGGTCAGAGAACGCTTGTAGCAAGTAGTCCCAATTGGATTACAGGAGATCCTCCCTCGGTCAATGATATCTATGATGTGATGATCCGCTACCGTGCGAAACCTGCCCCGGCAGTGCTTTCAGATCTCACACCGGGGCAATTTCGGTTAAACTTTATAAAGGAACAGCGCGGTATTACACCCGGACAAGTCGCGGTGCTTTATAATGGTGAGGAATGTCTGGGTGGTGGAACCATCCGCCTATCAAGTTGAAACTAATTAATTTTCAAGAAGGATTGAAATAATGACCTTTCCAGCGATTGTATTTTCTTTCTTCCTGGCTGCTTTTTTTGGCAGCCTATTGCATTTATGGCGTGGCGGAAGTCTGGGGAAGCTGCTCCTCTACCTGATCTTAAGTTGGGTGGGTTTCTTTGGCGGTCATTTCCTGGCTGAAATTCTCGATATTAAATTCATCGATGTGGGAACAATCCATATGGGATTTGGTATTCTAGGAACGGTTGTATTATTGGGGCTTGGGTATTGGCTGAGCTTGATTGAGCAACAAAATTAAAAACTAAGGAGCAGCAGAATGTATCGAATTGAAGCATTATTGTCAGCGAGGTTGTTTCTACGCCCGGAACTGGTTGATGAAAAAATTTATTTTCTTTCAAATTTGAGCGGTCACAATAGTTTATATGTAATGGATCATGGCGGCAGCGTCCCATTACCCTTGCTCCCTCCGAATATTGTTCTTCAGAACCCGCACCTGATTGGTGGTATGTCATTTGCTGTGCTCAAAGACCTGGGGAAAATTCTTGTCATGATTGATAAAGATGGTGATGAAAATTATCTGCCGATGGAAATCCCATTAGCTGGAGGTTTTCCCGAACCGGCATTCAATAATTTCTTCGAGAACACCCGATGTCATATGGACGATATCGATATAGAAAAGAATCTGGGATTCATTACTGCAGAATCTCGGGAAGAAGGCATCTTGCGGACATATCTCTGTCACCTAGATACTGGTGATGTCGAAGAAGTCTATGCCAGCCCATACGGTGGGTACCCGGCAGCAATGAATGAAGATTATTCAAGGGTTGTATTGGTTGAAGGCTATATGGTCGGTGATACCGTTGCCTACCTTTGGGAAAAAGGTAAAGACCTGAAGCTTCTTTATGGCAAGCCCTTGGATCAAAGAGAAGAGGGCGAAGTCGTGCCTCTAACTGCTTTTGGCGGAGGATTCTTCACAACAAATGATAAAGGTCTCGTTTTCACGAATGCCTTATTCAGTGACACCTATGGATTGGGTTATCTATCCTTTCAAGATCCTGGGAAAGTCTCAGAAGTCCCGTTTGACGGCCTGGCACATACCGGTATTGGTGAATTTGAAGGTTTGGAAACCCTTGAGAACGGGAATTATTACCTTCAATTCAATATTGATGGTGAAACATGGGGATATGAAGCAGAATTTGACGAGGAAGAAAAAGTGATGCGGGTTCTCAACATCCTGGTGGGCAAAGGGATGTTATCTGGCGGGGTCCTCGAAGCCCTTAAATATGATCAGTATTCAGACCGTTTCGCAATCGCCTTTTCAACGGCACTGTCACCCACTCAAATTTACACCATTGAAGGCAAAGATCGCGATATCCTTGTTCAGCATACACAGGAAGCAATATTAGGCATTCCGGAAGGGCTGCTTTCTGCAGGAGAAGACCTCTCATTTACATCATTTGATGGGCTAAGAATTTCAGCCAGGTTGTACATGCCTTCCGATGAATTGGGTTTTAGCGGGAAACGCCCCGTGGTTTACTATCTTCATGGTGGGCCGCAGGGACAGGAAAGGCCGGATTTTTCCTGGTTCTCGATGCCGTTGATCCAGTACCTCACCCTTCAGGGTTTTGCTGTATTTGTCCCGAATGTACGAGGTAGCACTGGCTATGGATTAAGTTATACCAAACACGTGGACAGGGATTGGGGCGGTATGGACCGGTTGGATCACGTTCATGCCATGAAAGAGGTTTTGCCTAAGGATGACCGGCTGGATGTGGATCGCAGCGGGGTGGTAGGCCGGTCTTACGGTGGCTATATGACGCTGACCCTTGCTGGACGGCATCCTGATCTCTGGACTGCTGCTGTGGATATGTTTGGTCCGTATGATTTGCTGACATTCCTGGAGCGTATTCCCCCAACATGGAAACCTTACTTCAACGTTGCACTTGGAAATCCTGATATTCCTGAGGACCTGGCATTCTTAAAAGATCGTTCACCTGACACACATATTGATAACATCACATTCCCAATGCTGGTCATCCAGGGACGAAATGATCCGCGCGTCGTCGCAGAGGAGTCAGAAGACCTTGTGGAGCATCTCCAGGAGATTGGCAAAGATGTTGAAATCCTGTTATTCGAAAACGAAGGCCACGGCGTAGAAAAGTACGAAAACAAGGTGACCTGCTATAATCGGATTACGGATTTTTTCAAAGAGAAATTGAATCCATAACTGATGATTAATTTAATGATTGGGCAAGTAGGCGCACTTGCCCATTGGCTTGAAAAAAGCGATGTTCTATGAGTATGAATAATTATGATGCGATATCCAAAGCAGGGGACCTGGTCCAGATGTCTGGAGTCAGGCATAAGAGCCACTTCATCCGGTTAAAACCTGGTGCGGTTTTCCAAACACATCGGGGAGAAATTAACCATGATGACCTGATCGGGAAACCCTGGGGATTAAAAATTCTCTCTCATACCGGACATCCCTTTTTCTTGATGCGTCCCGGGTTAGCGGAACTGATCACTGAAATTAAACGGAATACCCAAATCATCTATCCTAAAGATATCGGGTACATTATTGTCAGGATGGGGATTGGCCCGGGTGTCCATGTATTGGAAGCGGGGACGGGATCCGGTGCACTGACCACCGCATTTGCATTTTTTGTTGGGGATAGCGGCAAAGTGACTTCCTATGATAACCGCGAGCAGATGCAGAACCTGGCACGAAAAAACCTTGAGCGTGTTGATTTACTATCAAACGTTGTTCTGAAATCCGGGGATGCAGGTGATGGTTTTGAGGAACGAGATGTGGATGCTGTCTTCCTGGATTTACCCAATCCTTATGATTACATTCCCCAGGTGAAAGCATCGTTGAAATTAGGCGGTTTTTTCGGGACGATCGTCCCGACAACCAACCAGGTCAGCAGGATATTAGCAGCATTGAGAGCCCAATCATTTTCATATGTTGAAGTTTGTGAATTGATGCTCCGGTTCTATAAACCAGAATGGGATCGCTTGCGGCCAACTGACAGGATGGTAGCCCACACCGGGTATCTTGTATTTGCGCGGTCTGTTTTTGAGAACCCGGAAGATGACTTCGTAGATCAATAAAAGCCATCTGGTTTTCAAACCTGGTAAGCTCACATTAATGAAAAGCACAAACCCCTTTGCGATTGGTGTAAATTAATGGTTTAATGCAGGTGTTTATGCCCGATTTGACAGAAAAATCTATTTCAAAAGCCTTAAGATTATATCAATCTGAACAAGAGGGGCGGTTCGGTGAATTATTCTCGGGTGAGTCATATCAAAAACTCCGGCCTGCAGCAGTGATCATCCCTTTGCTTGAACATGAGAATCGATGGTATGTATTATTAACGCGACGCTCTGAGAAACTTTTGGAGCACCGAGGCCAGGTTGCGTTTCCGGGCGGCGCGATGGAGAGTCGGGATAACGATCTGAGAACAACAGCATTGAGGGAGATGCATGAAGAGATTGGCATTGATCCCGAACATGTCTTAATTCTGGGTGAATTGGCTGATATGCCGGTGATCACTGGATATTTGGTTCGAATTATTGTAGGGAAAATTCCCTGGCCTTACGAATTAACCATCAACCAGGATGAAGTAGAGCGTGTCTTTATTGTGCCGCTTAACTGGTTAGCGGATCCGAATCACCGAACAATAAGGTACCGGAGCTATGCCGGAAGGGAATTCCCCGTGATCTTTTTTGATGATTATGAGGGGCAACAACTATGGGGGGCAAGTGCTGAGATGATGATGACATTGCTTTCAGCATTGGGATTGGATGATCCGGATAAGAATGAATAAAAAAGAGGCGATCAGAAAATTTTGACCACCTCGTTTTTTTATTATTATTGTTGGAAAAAGATTACTCTTCTTCCTCTTCGTCATCTTCTTTCTTACCTTTTTCAATGACCTCAGGTTCAAGTTCCTCATCAAGAAGTTCGGCCAATTCGCCTTCTTCTTCCTCTTCTTCCTCTTCGATGGATACGTAGGTAACGCCAGCGATGAGTTCATCAGGATCTGAGAGAACCTCGTAGGTATCCGGCAGTTGAAGATCGCGTACGTAGATTGCGCTTTCCATATCCTTTAGCACAGTTGCATCAACCTCGATCCGTTCAGGCATGTCCTGAGGGAGACATTCGATTTCCAGCTCTGTGATACCGGTAACGACAACCGCTGCCATGTTAATTTCAGCAGGTGCCTGGCCAATTAGCTCAATCGGAACTGAAGCTTGAAGTTTTTCGGTCAACGACACAGCCATGAAGTCCACGTGCAGAAGGGTTCTAAAGATTACGTCTCTTTGGGCTTCCCTTAAAACTACAGGGAATTCTTCCCCTTCAAGATCTAAAGTTATCAGGCTTGATGCCGTCAATTTATTGATGATCTTTGAAGCATTGTGAAGGTCGAGTTGAATCGAAATCGGCTCAATCTGTTCCTTTTTTAACCTTCCGTAAATGATTCCGGGTAGAATACCCTGGCGGCGCAAAGCACCAACCTTTTTTCCTTTTAATGCCCGATGTTGTGCTTCTAATACAATTCTTTCAGTCATTTTTCCATCCTTCGAGTGCCTCTCACCCTTTTTGAATGGGTTACCTTCACTCTATGATTAATTTGGGTTGTTTTGCTGGATGGTCCCAGCGACATTGAATTCTATCCGCTGGGCGGGAGGACGTCAAGGCGTTATTTGAATTTTGATTTTATTGATTTGAGAATCTAGTGTAAAATCTTAACAATCACCAAAATAATAAAATGGGAGTCAACAGGAGAGGATCACATGAAAAAGCGATTTGGAATTTTAATCATTCTTGTTGTATTTTCATTAATTTTCAGCAACTGTGCTCAACCCACTGCTGAACCAACAGAAGAAAGCACGCCTGTACCAACAGAAGAAGAGCAGGCAACTGACGAGGCAGAGGCCACCGAGGTGGTTGAGGCGACTGAACCGGTAGCTGAAAATAATGATGTTTTATATATCAATCTGACCTGGCACCAACACCAACCGCTTTATTATAAGGATGTTGATGGCGTTTACACCCGCCCATGGGTGCGTGCTCATGCAACGAAGGATTACCTGGATATGGCACAAACAGTTGCTGATTATGAAGATATTCACGTGACCTTTAATTACACACCCACATTGATCCGTCAATTGAATGACCTGGCAAGTGGTGCCAAAGATATTTATTGGGTTTTGGGTGAAAAGCCTGTATCAGACCTGACGGATGAAGAAAAGCAGTTCATCCTTGAGCGATTTTTCGACGTTAATTGGACCAATATCATAGCAAAATATCCACGTTTCCAGGCGCTGCTCAACAAGCGCGGAGGTACTGATGAAGAGCAAATCCAAGCCGCTCTTGAGTCGTTTACAGATCAGGATTTCCTCGATCTTCAAATTTGGTTCAACCTGGCATGGTTTGACCCTGAATACCTGGCTGAAGAGCCCCTGGCCAGCCTGGTGTCAAAGGGAGAGAATTTCACAGAAGAAGACAAAATTATTCTTTTTACTGAAGTACTTAACAAGGTACAACTGGTGCTTCCTTACCATAAAGCACTCCAGGAGTCTGGCCAGATAGAGATCACAACGACGCCGTATGCCCACCCGATCCTACCACTGATTTACGATAATCAACTTGCTTTGGTTGGCAACCCAAGCGCTGAAATGCCTGAGAACAGCTTTGCTTATCCTGAGGATGCCACAGCGCATTTAGCGATCAGTGTTGAAATGTACGAAGAGAATTTTGGTCAAAGCGTGCGAGGTTTATGGCCGGGTGAGGGTTCAGTCGCACAGGCCATTGTTCCCCTGGTGGTTGATGCCGGTTATTCATTCATTCAAACGGGTGAACCCGTTCTGGCGAAATCCCTTGGGATTGATTCCTTCACCCGCGATTCCGGAGGGTTTGTCCAGGAATCGGATGAGCTTTATAGACCCTATACGGTCAGTGATGGAGCGGGTAATGAAGTGGCAATTTTCTTTCGGGATGGTACCCTCTCAGATAATATTGGGTTTGTTTACTCAGGGATGAGCGGGGAGGCTGGTGCAACGGACCTTGTAACAAAGCTCGAAGAAATCCGAGATGATTTTGTGGAAAACAATATTGATGGTCCGCATGTTGTCAGTATTATCCTGGACGGGGAGAATGCCTGGGAACATTATCCCAATGATGGAAATGATTTCCTGAATGCGCTTTATCAAAAACTTTCAGACAGCGAAGTACTGCAGACGGTTACGCCGTCGGAATATCTTGAGATGTTCCCCGAACAGCGGATGATCGATGATCTATTCCCAGGGGCATGGTTCAGCCCCAATTATGATACTTGGATTGGCGAGACCGAGGAAGCAATCGCTTGGGATTATCTGGCTGAAGCACGCGCCGACCTGGCGGCTTTTGAAGCCGAAGCAAACGCTGAAGATTCAGAAGCTCTCAAACAAGCATATGATTTTATGTATCTTGCAGAGGGTTCAGACTGGTTCTGGTGGTATGGAGATGATCAGGATTCTGGCCAGGACAGCTATTTTGATGAGGGTTATCGTGCACTTCTGGCAGGTGTATATGAATCTCTAGGTGAGGAGGTACCGGTTTTTGTTCAGGTTCCAATCATTCAGAAACGGGCAATTGCTGCGACAACACCGTTCATGGAAATTTCTACACCTGATATTGACGGCAGCGTGGACGCTGCATGGGATACGGCTGCCTATTATGCGGTCAATGATAATCCGGATGTATCGGGATTTTATTACACGATTGACGAAGAGAATCTCTACTTACGTATTGACTCAACCAATGCTTTTTCCAGCAGCATGGTGGATGTATATATGAGTGTCCCGGGGACAGACCTTGAGTCAACCCCTCTCGGATTTGAACCGGCGCAGTTATTAGGTTTCAATGTCAACACCATGGTTCAGTGGGGAGGTGATTCGACGGTCAGCTTGTACCAGGTTGTTGATGATAACTGGCAAGCAGTCATAGAAGAAACTGGTTCAGCCGCAAGAGGATCTGATCTACTTGAGATTTCTATCCCCTTAGCGCAGTTGGGAGATTTTTCAGCCGGAAACACGCTAAAATTAGTATTTGTCATCAAACCTAATGGCGTACCACTGCCAGAGGAAGGCCCGGCTGGCGTTGTCATTCCTGACTTAGGTCAGACTACAGCAATTTTACAAGTGCAAGACCCTGAAGGTGATGATTATGGTCCAGGAACCTACACTTATCCGACGGATGGTGTCTTCAAGGAATCGGTTTATGATGCTAATTCATTTGAGGTTGGTTTTGACAGCGAAAATTTAGTGATGACCTTTAAATTTGTTGGCCCTGTGGAGAATCCATGGGGATCAGCGGTGGGTTTATCTGTACAGACAATGGATGTATATATCGACAAAGACCCTCAAGAAGGGACAGGCGCCAGGATGCTGCTACCCGGGCGAAACGCAGCGTTGATGGAGGGATTCGGTTGGGAATATGCTGTTTGGGCTGAGGGCTGGACACCACAGGTGGTTGTACCAGACGAGGAGACTTTGGAGCCTAAGCAGTATTCAGAGGCTTCCAGCGCCATGACCATCAACGTGGATATTGGGAAGAATGCCGTTGTTATCCGGGTGCCGTTAATCTTCTTAGGCGAAGGAAATCCTGAAGATTGGGCTTATACCGCTGTTGTTCTGGGCCAGGATGGCTATCCTACCGAAGGTGTATGGCGGGTCCGAAATGTTGAGGCTGAATCAGGGCAATGGGCTTTCGGCGGGGGATCGGGTGGTGCGAATTATTCAAGAATCATTGATTTGATATTACCCCCAGATTCAGCTTGGGATCAGGCCGCACTTCTTTCAGGATATGAACGGGTCTTTGGTTCTGTGGAATCACTGACGGCTGACGATTTTGCACAAATCCCAATGTTCATTCCTGGAGAGTGATATCTATTCAAAGTAGAATGTTATATGAAAGTTAACGAAGGTTATTTTTATGGTTGAAAAGATAGAAATAAAAGAAAAAATGCGCGACACCATTGAGGTATGTATGTTGGATGGTACAGTGATGGAAGGCCCACGATACACCCCCATTGGTGATTTTATGCGGGTCTACCAGGATCCTGAAAAACCACAGATTGTTGGTGCAATTGTTAATCATGACCTGCGTGAGCTCACATTTCCAATATCAGCGGACGCAAATGCTGAACCTGTCAACATGTCCGATACAGATGGTGCCAGGATCTACCGGCGGTCCCTAAACTTTTTACTGGAAGTTGCCTTCATTGAGCTGTTTCCAAAATGGTCATTGACGATTGATCATTCTGTTTCATCTGGTGCATATTACTGTCATGTACCTGAGTGCGAACCTTTCCGGCAGAAGGAATTGGATCTATTGGAAGAACGTATGCGATCAATGGTTGCTGCGGATGAACCCATGGTGCGGGAAAAAGTTCCCTTGGCAGAGGCTAAAGCCTTTTTCCGCAAACATGGTCAGGAAGATAAACTGCGCCTGTTGAATTATCGTAAAGATGATCATTTGGTATTGTACAACCTGAGAGGAAAACGTGATTACCATCACGGTTATATGGTCCCCTCAACGGGCTATCTAAAATGGTTTGATCTAAAACTTATTGGTTCAGGATTTGTTATCCGGTTTCCCCGCAGGCATACGCCAAACGCACTGTCACCGATGCCCAGTTATCCGCAATTACTGGCTTCCTTCCGGCAGTATGGCCGCTGGTTGGAGACTTTAGGGATTCAGAGTGTGGGTGCCCTTAACGATGCGATTCAGGATAACCGGATCAATGAGGTTATATTGGTCTCTGAAGCACTGCATGCCCAACAGATATCCAGTATCGCCAGCATGATCCGGGATAAAAAAGAGGAAATAAGGGTCATTTTAATCGCGGGTCCTTCATCCTCTGGAAAGACAACCTTTTCGAAGCGGTTGACAATCCAACTCCTGACAGAAGGGGTATCTCCCTATGCCCTGGAAATGGATAACTACTTTGTGAACCGGGAGGACACCCCTAAAGATGCAGAAGGCAATTATGATTTTGAGAGCCTGGATGCATTAAACAGAGAATTATTGAATGAACATATCCAGCGGTTGATATTGGGAGAGCGTGTTCAACTAAGACGATACAATTTTCATAAAGGGATCAATGAGCTGGGAGAAGAAGTACAGCTTGATCCAGGTCAGACGATCATCCTGGAAGGTATCCATGGTTTGAACCCGAAATTGCTGGAAGACATCCCTTCAGAGCAAACATTTCGAATTTATGTGTCCTGCCTGACTCAGTTGAACCTGGATCGTCATAACCGAATTTCCACAACAGATACCCGGGAGATTCGAAGGATCGTGCGGGATGCGCGTGATCGCGGTTATACCGCTCAACAAACCATAAAGCAGTGGGAAATGGTTCGTCGTGGTGAAAAGCGGCACATTTTTCCCTATCAGGAAAACGCAGATATTATGTTCAATTCTGCACTGGCTTACGAATTGACTGCCTTGAAACCGCTGGTTGAACCTTTATTGCGCCAGGTACCCTATGGCACAAAAGAATACATCGAAGCAAAACGATTGGTGAAGTTTTTGCAGTGGTTCTTACCAATCAATCCACGTTTTATTCCAGATAATTCCATTCTGCGAGAATTCATTGGCGAGTCGATCTTACAGGACTTTAAGATCTGGCAGCATAAATCCAGATTGGATTATTGATCAAATAAAAAAACCGGGCAAAAACCCGGTTTTTTCGTTTTTAGCTAAAGTGCGGATATTACATGTTGTCTTTGATCACCTTTGCCAGTCGCTTGATGCCCTCTCGGATCAATTCCGGTTTGGAATTTGAGAAATTCAAACGCATGGTATTTTCCCCGCCGCCCAATGGATGGAACGGTCCACCAGGGACAAAGGCCACTTTTGCTTCGACAGCGGGTTTGAATAAGTCGTTGCTATTCATTGATTCTGGCAAAGTTAACCATAAGAATAAGCCACCTTTGGGTTCAGTCCATCGAACACCTTCAGGCATATATTCACGCAGGGATTGAATCATGACATCTCGCCGCTCTGAATATGTTTTGCGGATCAGGTGAATATGCGACTTCATCCAGGGGCTGTTAGCAACTTCATAAGCAAGATACTGGGTAAATGTCGAGGTGTGAAGGTCACAGCCTTGTTTTGCCTGAACTAATTTTAGAATGACCTCAGATGGGGCAACCACCCAGGCGAGCCGCAGGCCGGGTGCTAAGATCTTGGAAAATGTGCTGGTATAGATCACATTCCCGCTGTATACAGGAACTTCCTTAGCTCGCATCTCATCATCCAAACATACAACTGGCGGCAGATGTTCTCCTTCATAACGAAGCTGGCCATATGGATCATCCTCAACAATAGGTACACCGTAATTATCTGAGATCTCAACCAGCTGTTTTCTGCGTTCTCTTGATAAGGTTGAGCCAGTTGGGTTCTGGAAATTTGGAAGGACGTAAATAAATTTCAAACCTGTGCGAAGACGTGATTCTAACAGATCAGTTCGCATCCCATCTTCATCAAATGGAATGGTGACGTACTTAACGCCATAGGCGTTCCAGGCTTGTATTGCCCCGAGATATGTGGGCGATTCCACCAGGACCCTGTCGCCGCGATTAATAAAAATTCTTCCCAGAAGATCAAGTGCCTGCTGGGACCCAGAGGTAATCAAAACATTATCCGCTGAAATCTGGACCCCATATTTTGAAGCATTGCGGGCGATCATTTCCCGCAGCGGTTGATAGCCTTCGGTCGTACCATACTGAAGCGCGCTTTCACCCATTTCCGTTAGTACGACATCGGATGCTTCTTTGAACTTTTCAATAGGAAAAACCTCTGGTGCTGGCAACCCGCCTGCAAAGGAAATCACGTCCGGTAACGAGGTGAGTTTAAGCAGTTCCCGGATCGCAGAACTTCCGATTTTGTCTGTTCTCAGAGCAAAACGTTCGTCCCATAATGTGTGCATAAAATATCTCTCCTTATTTTGGAAATCTACTAATGACAGATGCCCGGGATGGTAAGGTGACCCGGTCGCCTATCTTGAGGTTTGCTGGCGGTTTTCCGCCTTCTTGTGGTGAGCCTTGAAAAATAAAAATGCCTGTTCCTTCCTGTGTGTATTTGTCCAGTACGAATGCCTGACCGGTTAGTGTCCCTGAACTATCAATGGCGCAGCTGGTAACAGTTCCGATTACTTTTCCGCGCTCATCCATAACCGGATCACCGAGGTGAGCCATCCGGGTACGTTTTTCGTCAAATCGGAAGCGGACAACACCGCCTACTTTTTCCTCTTCTTGAGTGAGGAACGAATTTCTTCCAATGAACCAGGGTTTATACGTTTTAACGAATCTACCAAAACCTGCTTCTCCGACACCGAGGTTGAGCAATCCGCCCATCTCATGGCCGTAGAGCGGCAGCCCCGCTTCAGTTCGAAGAGAATCACGAGCACCTAAGCCACAAGGCTTGATCCCGAGTGTTTCACCGACAGCGAGAAGGTCTTCCCAGAGTTTTATGGCTTGTTCCGGATGGACAAAGAGTTCAAACCCCATGCGTTCACCGGTATAACCCGTACGGGAAACAACCAAAGGAATACCATTCAGTTTAACCTCACAGAGCTGTGCCCATGCTAATCCCAGGATCGCTTCTTGATCCTTTTGGGAGCCTTCCAATTTAAGAAGTATGTCACGGGATTTCGGCCCCTGGAGGGCGATGTCAACACGCATATCTGCACCAGCTTGTACGTCACGCAGGTTACGCAGGGTGACATTTCTACCAAAAGCGACAGCCCAGGGCTTATCATTGTCGATCCGGATTTTTCCTTCCCGAACAGCGTTCAACCAGGTCCAATCTTTAAGATCATTGGACGCGTTCACCACAACGAGGAATTTTTGCTTACCTCTGCGGTAAACCAGGAGATCATCGAGCACATTGGCGTCCTGGTCCAGGAAGTGTGTGTAGCATGATTCACCAATTTCCAAACCACTAATGTCATTGCCGCAGACGCTATCTAGGAACATGCCTGAGTCAGGACCTTCTGTCTGGAAGACGCCCATGTGAGTCACATCGAATAATCCAGCCGCCTCACGTACGGCCATATGCTCCTCGAGCACCGAGGTATACCAGACAGGCATATCCCACCCGGCGAAGGGAACCATCTTTGCGCCCATCTGCCTGTGGGTTTCATTTAGCGGTGTTTTATAAAGTGTTCCATCGGGTTCTGGATCCCATTTGAAAACCGGCAATTCTTTACCGGTGATTGCATCATTTTCATGACCGATATAATATGGTTTTTCCGTACCCACCGGGCTTATATTGGATGGTTGTGCGTCAGCAGCAGAGCTTGGTTCAATTCGTATGGGTCCGGGGATCCTTCTTAAGAGATCCTGGTCAAATTTGATATACCCGTCTGAGAGATCCCTCAACCAGGCACTTGTAAGGCCAGCCTGATCACCGGGTACGGACAGGATGAAGCTTGTTGGGGATTCGGATTCAAGGAGGCCTAAAACATCACCGTTTGTTGTATTGATTTTTGTTGGTTGGGATTCTCCTGAAGAAAGAGCTTCGATATCGCTGGTGAGGGAATATGCAAGAAATAAGCGAACCTGGTCACCGCTGATCCTGTAACTTGTCCATTCGGAGGGTGAATTATCCGAAATGTCATAATAATGCGGATATCCGTGATATTCTTTTATCTCTTTGTAATCCCCAGCAATTTCAGCCAGGCTTTTTACCCGTAATTTTGCATCTTCAAGGACATTAAAATCAACTTTAGCCCGTCGTTTTGGTGATTTTCCGCCAGACATATTATAGGGCGTTGTTCCTGTGAAGAGATCAGCGATGATATCTGCAACTTTTCGGAGGTCTTCCTCCTTGAAGCCACGCTGGGTGAGCCATGTGGTGCCAAAGCGGACACCTGTTGCGGAAAATGCGGAGCGGTCACCAGGGATGGTGTTTCTATTTGCAACGATCCCTGCGATATCTAAAATCCGTGCTCCCATGTCACCTGAGAGATATGCACCATCATCCGATTTAATGGATTTGCAATCCAAAAGGGTAATATGGGTATCTGTACCGTTGTAAGGTACCCGCAAACCTCGTGCCTGGAGCTGATCTGCGAATGCAACAGCATTTTTTATGATCTGGTTCTGAATCTCTTTAAAGGTATCTGTTTGCGCAATTTTGAATGAAAGCGCTAGGGCTGCAATGGTATTGATGTGGGGGCCGCCCTGTTCACCAGGGAAGACAGCCTTATCAATCTTTTTGGCGTGATTCTTGTTGGCGGTGATGATGCAAGCGCCCCGTGGCCCCAGGAGCGTTTTATGGGTTGTAAAGGTGATAATATGTGCAAATCCAACTGGGGAGGGAACCTGACCTGCGGCAATCAATCCTGCGATATGTGAAATATCAGTGAGCAGCAAAGCACCCACCTGGTCTGCGATTTCACGGAACTTCTGCCAATCCGGCATCCACGGATAGCTGGAGTAACCTGCGACGATGATTTTTGGCTTGGTTTCAATAGCCTTTGCGAGAACGGCATCGTAATCAATTAATTCCGTTTGGGAGTCTACTGAATAATGCTGGGCATTATATAGCATCCCTGAACGGTTGACAGAGGAACCATGTGAAAGATGACCACCATGCAGCAAGCTCATTCCCATGATGGTGTCTCCCGGAGAGAGAAATGCAGTGTAAACCGCATTGTTTGCCGGTGCACCGGATAGAGGTTGAACATTTACAAATAAATCATCCGGGGAATATCCATTTGCAGCAAAAGCTTCCAGGCAGCGCCTTTTAGCCAGAGCTTCAACGACATCGACATACTCTACACCTTTATAATATCGAGGATCGCTGTAGCGGCGGTAGGTGCCCAGCATTTGCGTATAGTCGAATAATTCCTTTTCGCTGAAGCCTGTTGTTTCCTCCCGGGGATAGCCTTCAGCATATACGTTTGTAAACGATGATCCCAACGTTTGGCGTACTGCCTTTGAGGCAATACTCTCGCTGGGGATCATGATCAATCTTCTTTCCTGGCGTTCATCTTCCAGTTGTATTAATTCAAAAAGGCCTGGGTCAAGTTTTTCCAGGTCTTTTTGTAGTTGCGACAGATGCATATATTTTCTCCTTGACTGAGAGATTTGGTGAGTATCCGTACTAATTCTAACAGACTAATTCTATTCCTGCTGTTTCAGCCGGTCAAGGAGAGCAAGGTTTAATTATTGATTTTTTGATCAAGCCAATCAATCATTTTAGTGATGACTTTTTCTTTCTCCAGGTCATTGTGGATTTCATGATAACAATCATCGTAAAGGGCCAAATCAATAAATCCATTTCCGCGATTGGCAAATTGCTGTGTTGCTGTATATAAACTTATTCGGTCACACGTCCCGTGCATTAATAAAAGTGGTAGGTGCCAGTCCTCTGCTTGATCTAAAGCATATTGTCCGGATGCAAAGAGGTCCATTGCCAATCGAGCAGAGATCCTGTCGTGAACATACACATCATCTTCATAAGCTTTGACTACTGCAGCATCACGTGATAGCGCCGCCGTTTCCAATTCGTTACTCATTGAAAATGATGGGAGAACATTCGCCAGGACTTTGCCCAGGAAGAGTTTAAATTTTGGGGGTTCAAAAGCAAGTTTCAAAGATGGTCCAGTTGCGATAACCCCAGTGAGATCTGGCTTCCTGCGCAGCCCATAACTGAGGACCAGGTTCGCTCCTAAGCTGTGCCCATACAGGAATTGAGGAAGGTCCTGGCCTATTTGATTTTGTGATTTTGCAAGAAATAATTCAATATCATCCAGCAAGTGATCCCAGCTTGGAGAGAAGCCTCTTTTCCCATCAGAAAGCCCATGACCGCGCAAATCGAATGCTGCAAGGTGGTATCCCGCTGCAGTGAATGCTTCACCAACATGCTCATAACGTCCTGAGTGCTCGCCAATACCATGGATGAGGTTAACGACACCCTTAATTTTTGAATTTGTAGAAAGCCAAGCCCTGCCAAATAATGCCAATTTATCCTTAGATGTGAAGTCGAAACTAATTCGTTCCATGCTGCTCCTATACTTTTGCTTGTAGTATCCCGTATAATCAAGTGGGTCAAACGGCGTCAATTATACTTGGAAATGTGAATGATGTTGAGTGATTGTAAAAAACGCCTTTCCTTTTCCTGCAACAGTCGATTAACTATGACCGAATTTCGATATTTTTCATTGGATGAAGCTGACCAGGCCTCGGGCATTGTTGTTGTGATAGATGTATTAAGGGCTTTCACAACTGCTGCTTATGCATTTTCTGGCGGTGCAGCGAAAATAATGCCTGTGAAAAATGTTGAGGATGCATTTAGACTCCAGAAACAGGTTCCCAACTCGTTGATCATGGGAGAAGTGGATGGGTTTCAACCCCCCGGTTTCGATTATGGAAATTCACCTGCAGAGATAAAAGAAGCCAATATCAAGGGAAAGACCATAATCCAGAGGTCGAGCGCCGGGACCCAGGGGATCATCAACTGTAAACGTGCTGATCAAATATTAGCTGCTTCTTTTGTTGTCGCGAGAGCTACAGTAAATTATCTGCGAAGGCAGGATAATCAAATCGTCACATTCCTAATAACCGGGGCATTCCCGGGACGAGATGGTGATGAAGATCAAGCGTGTGGCGAATACATTGAAGCTTTGATCCGGAACGAACGTGCGGACCCAGACATCTTTACACAACGAGTTTGGAAGTCTACAGTAGGGCAGTCTTTCATGAGTGGAAAAAATAAGTATTTACGCCAGGAAGATATCAACCTGAGTGTTAATGCCGACGTGTTTCCCTTTTATTTACCAATCAAGAAAAGTCATTCCTCATTGGTTATGACACCAGAACTATTTTCGTAAGAATTGGCATTCCATGGATTAGTATGATAAATTAAGAGAAGATGCGTGACTTTTATTGTGAAACGTTGTTAATTAAACCAGACAGTCAAAGGTAAAAATTGAGTCAATCCACTGAAGAGATTGCCCTGATCAACGCTGCGAAAACTGACCCTGTCGCTTTTGGTGAGTTGTATAAGCGCTATATTGAGCGAATCTATAACTATATTTACTATCGCACCGGCAGCGTGCATGATGCAGAGGATCTTACCGGTAAGGTCTTTTTCAAGGCGATGGACCATATCAGCCGCTATAAGCATATGGGCTTACCCTTTTCAGCATGGCTTTACCGGATAGCGCACAACCTGGTTGCCAATTACCATCGTGACCGGTCAAAAACACAAGAGATTTCATTGGATAATGTGCCAGGGAATGCATTAACCCAAAAGGATTTACAACCGGAAAAGCGGATTGTCAAAAATCAGGAAGTTGAAGATTTGCTGGAGGTTATCCGGGAGCTGGCACCGAACCGGCAGGAATTGATCATCCTGAAGTTTGTGGACCAGCTTTCTAACGCAGAAATTGGTCAGATCCTGCGCAAAAGTGAAGGTGCTATCAAGAGCTTATATCATCGAACATTGATAGAACTTCGTGGAAAGATGGACTCTGATGAATAAAGGAAAATCAATGCTAATAAACAACAATTTTGATTTAGTTGAAATGAAACAAAAGCTGTTTCAGATCAATCAATTTTATATTCTGAAAAAGACACAATAAATTTAGAGGGAATCCGATCATGCTAAATACTAATTCTTCAGATTTTTCACTTAGAAAACTTGAGCAAGCTCTCAAAACAGATTTGAGGCCAGTCAGTCCTGACCAGGGGTTTGTAGGTCAGCTTCGGGACCGGTTGGTTGATTCACCCGTTTACCGCCGACAAAAACGGCTTGCCTATAAGTTATTGACCATCGCGATCGGTTTGCTCGTCGGATTAATTACTTTCTTGATCGGCAGACGCTTTTTTGAAAAGAATGATTGAAATTATTGGAGAGTAAATTTCTCTTATTAAGAATCCAAAAAAAAATCTTTATTCAAGTGAATCTAATTTATGATTCAACGCACTGTTCGAGGGTTCAACGAGGATCGTCTCGTCCGGGAATATGATTGTAGGAACACTCCTGTTGCCGTGGTTGATCTCTTTAACTATTTTTTCCGCCAGGGAATCGCGACCAATATCAAACCATTCAAAATCAATTTTTCTTTCGTTGAGGATCCGCAAGGCTCGCCTGCAATCGCCACACCAAGCGGTCCCATATATTCTGATTTTCAACATAATGACTTATCCTTCGATACGTTTAATTCAATGATCTTTTGAACTTGGCACTAATTTACTGTGATGAATTAAGAAAAATTATTACTTTGTTATTTTTTAGCTATCTATTATTGTAGGTCTTTTGTCAAATTGAATGACCCAGTTGGAACACTTCTCCTAAAGGATAAACCACGAAAATGAATGGAAAAACTATTAAAAAGCCATCTTGGGTTCTCATCCAGATGGCTTAATCAATTTAGGTTATCTAGAAAGTTTATCTAGAATTTTCATTCACGGCAAAAAAAAAATTAATTAATCAGCCCAGCCTTGCTTTTTGACAAAATCGGTGATCACAGGGATGTTGACATATTCACCATTATAGGCTTTGATCCCCCAGATGATTGCTAGAACTTGAGCCACAAGACCTATGCAAATGCCGCCTGCGCCGGCTATGAAGAATGTGACCAAACCCAGGATTGCACTTAGAATGCCTACAACTATCCAGTAAGCCAATGCCTGAGGATAATGGGCTTTGAGGAACGGCCTATTCTTTTTATCCTCCATCAGCAGGATGATAATTGGAAAGATGATCCCAAAAAGATAAGACAGCAGCGCCCATGTTTTATCCTCGCTTGTAATGTTTGGATCATTAAACTTTTGCTCATAATTTTGATCTGTCATTGTTTTATCTCCGTATAATCTAGTGAAACATAATGATTGGCAGCACCTCACGAATAATTCTATCATTAATCATTTAAGAAAAACAAATTCCTAAATAGTTTGTTGTTTTGATGTGCTAAAATTGGATTTATGAAAAATCGTATCGTATTTATGGGGTCGCCGGATTTTGCTCTTCCAACGCTGGAAGTCCTATATCAGCATTTTAATGTTGTCGGCGTTGTCACCCAGCCTGACCGTCCTGCTGGCCGAGGGAAACGGCTAAGACCGCCCGATGTTAAAGTCATGGCTGAAGCATTAGGGCTGCCGGTCATCCAGCCAAAATCATTGAAGGATCCAACAGCCCTGGAAATCCTGGAAAATTGGAACCCTGATGTGATCGTTGTTGCTGCCTTTGGTCAAATCTTAAGAGACAATGTGCTAACGCTGCCGAAATTTGGGTGTGTAAATGTCCATGCATCCTTACTCCCCCGCTGGCGTGGTGCTGCACCAATCCAATCCGCAATTTTGTATGATGATGTTACGGGAGTAACGATCATGAAAATGGATAAGGGACTGGATACAGGGCAAATTCTCAGCCAGGATGCCGTCTCAATACCAATGGATATGACGGCAGGAGAACTTTCAGACAGGCTGGCGCAGCTCGGTGCAGGTTTATTGGTCAAAACTTTGCCGCTGTATTTCAATGGTGAAATAATACCCCAACCCCAAGAGGATGAAAAAGCGACCTACGCGCCAAAATTGAACAAATCAGATGGGCAGCTTGAGTTTTCCCAACCGGCTGATTTCCTGACTCGAAAAGTGCGGGCTTTCAACCCCTGGCCGGGAACATATCAATTTTTTGATTGTACACGATTGAAAGTTTATCAGGCGCATGTTGAGGGCAGCGAAAGCTTAAAACATGGCGGCAGGTACGTGGTTGATGGCCTGCCTGCTTGGGGAACAGTTCGTGGATTGCTTGTATTGGATGAAGTTCAAATGGAAGGCAAGTCCCGTGTTTCAGGTGAGGCATTTCTGAATGGCGCAAAGAATTGGATTGATGAAGAGGAAGATGTAAAATAAAAATTGATTTGCGCATGATTTCTCAAGGGTTAATGCGTTTTGAGGTGTGCGAGTAAATCCATTTATGTGGAACATAATGAACCTGATCATTGCTATCTCAAGCCCGAGCAGGCGGAACTCAGTTGAACAGATTAAGCCAGTAAGGATAAAGAATGAACTTTTATAAAATCATTTTGCTTCGACACGCTGAGTCGGTCGGAAATGCTGAGGGTTATTACCAGGGCCAGGAAGATTTTCCGCTGACCCGACGCGGCGTGATCCAGGTGAAACGGTTAATTTCCCGGTGGCGGGTTGACGGTACCAAGATCGACCAGGTCGTCACCAGCCCATTGCTGCGGGCTAAAGAAACAGCAGAGATGATCTCTCGTGAAATTAAACTCCCTTTACTGAATGACCCGGATTGGAGTGAGCGGGATATGGGCATGCTGACCGGTGTGAAACGGGAAGAAGCGGATGATGTATATCCCAAACCGGAATTCTTCACACCTTACGATACAATGGCAGAAACTGGAGAAGGGAATTGGGCACTTTACCTCAGGGCTGGTAAAGCTATCCACAGCATCTTAAAGCGACCGCCTGCTCGTTATCTGGTTGTCTCACATGGCGGAATATTGAATCAAGCGCTGCATGTTGTTTTTGGTATGACACCTCAGGCGAGCGGTCAGGGCATTCATTTCAGGTTTGTGAACACAGCTTATGCAACGGTTTATTATGAACCCGAGAAACATAAATGGGTTGTATGGGGTTTGAATGATTTCACTCATTTAGCTGTCAGTAATTTTAACATGGATGATGAAGAAGAATCCTGAAAATTTTATTTTAGTTATCCAGGAATTGAAGATAATTTACCATACAGATTGCTGATGAATCTCATAGTTGCGAATCTTATTGTGCTGACTTTGAGAATACTTTTTCACTGTGAGAAGACTAAGGTGGGAAGATTTCAATTGCTTATGTTTCAACTTTCAAACCAATTAATTGTTTATTTTCCCTTTTTGAGCATCCATGATAGCCCCAATAATAATCCCGAGGCTTATGCCGATGCCTATGCCTGCGGCTGGATTATCTGGGAAAAGCAGAAGGCCGAGTAGAAAACCAAATGGAACGCCAAAAATGATTCCTAAACCCACATAAGAAGTTTTTTGTTTTTTATCTTGGTTCATTTAGTGAAGACCTTTCATCCTAATTTGTGTTGATGTTTGATCGATAAATGAAATCATAACTCAAGACACAATTGGTCGAACTGGTCGACTGACCAGCAATTCCCTCTACGTTTGTATTGATTTTCTTGCTATAAGCGATAACGTGAGAAGTTAGAAGTTTTCGAAAGCTTGGGACGTCTTTGCTGCCATGATGAAGTCGTTCTTATGCAGTCCATCAACAGCATGTGTCCACCATTCGATGGTAACCCTTCCCCAGGTCAGTTTAATTAGCGGATGGTGGTCCTGTTCTTCTGCGATCTCACCGATTTTATTGGTGAATTTTAACGCTTGGGCAAAATCTTCGAAGGAGAACCTTCGCTTGAGACGTTTGACCCCTTCAATCTCAAGCACTTTCCATCTCGGAACATCCTTTCGGTAATCCTCAATTTCCTCTTCTGTCAGGGCTGGTGCGCCACTTTCGCACGGTACGCATTTCTGCAGGGTTAGATCAGGCATATGCCACCTTTTTAATATTGGTCATTTACATAATTAATTATTACCATAAATGAAGCGGTAAACAAAACTTGCATAAGGAAATTTGACTCTAATATATAGGAAAAATTTTAGGATATTTACTGGTTGTCGCTTAGGAAACGACGTTTCCAATCGTAAAGCAAGTTGAGTGCTTCAATCGGTGTCAGGCTGTTGATGTCCAGGTCCTTAAATGCTTCCAGAAGGGCATTATTTTCCGGGAATAAGGCTAATTGCTGCTGCATCGTTTCTTCCATTTTCAGCGTTGTGCCTGAGGAGTCTTCCAGCTGTTTGAGTATCTCATTGGCGCGCTGGATAACAGGTTTGGGAAGGCCTGCGATTTGTGCTACATGGATGCCGTAGGAACGATCAGCTCCGCCGGGGATGATTTTATGCAGAAATACGACCCGACCATCGGATTCGGAAACTGCGACATTATAGTTTCGTACACCTGGGAGCAGGTCAGCCAGTTGGGTCAATTCATGGTAATGGGTGGCAAATAAAGTGTAAGATTTCAATTCAGGATGGCTGTGAATGAATTCAACCATCGCCCAAGCGATCGAAACACCATCATAAGTGCTTGTACCACGACCAATCTCATCCAGGATGAGTAAGCTGCGCGGGGTGGCATGATGCAGGATATTGGCCGCCTCGATCATCTCAACCATGAATGTTGATTGCCCGGCATGGATCTCATCCTGGGCGCCGATCCGGGTAAAGATGCGGTCTACCAAACCAATTTTCGCCTTTTCTGCTGGAATGAAAGATCCCATTTGTGCCATAAGCACGATCAGTGCAACCTGGCGCAAGAAGGTTGATTTACCGCTCATATTTGGCCCGGTGATGATCCTAATGATTTCATCATCTGCCATGATAGCATCGTTGGGAACAAAACGCTCCTGAGATCGTAATTTTTCTACCACGGGGTGCCTTCCGTTGTGGATGGTCAGGCATCTTTCTTCCACAATTTCGGGACGGTGAAAGCCATTGAGCGCAGCCGTTTCTGCCAGCGATAGATACGCATCCAATTCAGCCAATCCCCGAGCTGTTTCGAGCAACGCTTTGGAACCTTCTGCAAGCTCATCACAAACTTGTCTGAAAACGCGAATCTCAATTTCGTGGATTTGCTCTTCAGCATTCAGAACCAGTGTTTCATATTCTTTTAATTCAGGTGTGATATAGCGTTCGGCATTAACCAGTGTCTGCTTACGGATATAATCCTCAGGTACAAGCCCGGTGTTTGATTTCGTGACTTCAATGTAATAACCATAAACCTTGTTGTAACCCACTTTCAGTGATTTGATACCTGTGCGTTTCTTTTCGTTTTTCTCAAGTTCTGCAATCCACTGGCGAGCATGGCTAGATGAATCCAGAATATTGTCTAATTCTGCGGAAAAACCTTTCCGAATGATCCCAATATTGGCCAAAGTGGCGGGCGGATCATCCTGGATCGCTGATTTAAGCAGTGCGAGCGACTGGCTGCAAGCGTGAATTTGTGAAAGGGTGGTATGCAGCCCCTTGGTATCTTCCGGGAAGATATCTTTCAGTGCTGGAAGGCGGGAAAGGTTTTCCCGCATTGCGACAAGATCACGCGGTATGGCATGGCCAGAGATCACACGGTTGGTCAGGCGTTCAAGGTCGTCAAAATCTGCCAGGGCTTCCATGGCTTCAGCCCTGAGCAGGCCGTTCTTAAAAAGGAATTCAACCGCATCGAGCCTTTTATTGATGTGCCCGACGTCCAATAGCGGTTTGCTGACCCATTGATGTAATAGGCGCCCCCCCATGGGGGTTTGGGTTTCGTCCAGGATATCGAGTAAAGACCCTTGCGTCTTTCCGGTACGGATGGTTTCTGTCAGTTCGAGGTTTCGACGTGTTTCAGCATCCAATACCATGAACTCATCCAGGGTATAAGTGCTCAGACTGTTTAAAAGCTTTAGAGATTCACGCTGCGTATCCTCAATATAGGAAAGTACTGCGCCAGCGGTACGCACCGCCATTGGTTTTCCACGCAGACCAAAGCCATCCAGGGTTGTCACCTTGAAATGGTCCTGCAGTATGTCAGTGCAGCGTCCCAACTCATAATGCCAGCTTTCATAATCAGAAAGAAAACCGGGCAGCCCCTCGATTTTGGGCAAGGAGTCAGGCCAAAGAACCTCTGAAGGTCTTAACCGGAAAATTTCACCACGAACTTGATTGATGATGTCTTTTCCTGAGATTTCTGTTACCGCGAATTCCCCCGTTGAAATATCAACATAGGCAACACCTGCACGGTTATCCTGGTAGAAGGTGGCTGCGAGGTAGTTGTTTTGATGGTGCTGAAGCAAGGCAGGTTCCACAACCGTACCAGGTGTGATGACCCTAACAACCTCCCTGGGAACTAACCCATTCTCCGGCTCGTCACTGACCTGCTCACAGATCGCGACGTGGTACCCTTTTTCGATCAAGCGAGACAGGTAATTCTCTGCTGCATGGTGCGGGATGCCCGCCATTGGAACCCTGATGCCTTTTGAAACGGGTCTGGACGTAAGCACAATATCCAGTTCGCGTGAAGTAATCTTTGCGTCCTCGTCGAAGGTCTCGTAGAAATCACCCAGGCGAAAGAATACGATGGCATCCGGGTGCTTCCTTTTGATATCGAGATATTGCTGTCGTAGCGGTGTAACTTTCGTCATTAACTGACCCTTAAATTCCTTACAGGAACGATGTTATGGATTGTGGTTTTATCAACAATGCTGCCTTGGTTGATCCTGAATCAGCGTGGGTGCTCTGCCTTATAGATTTTCCCTGAGGTAAACTGCAACCTGATCTAAAGCCTCATCCAATTTCGATGGATCTTTACCGCCAGCTTGCGCAAGCGTTGGCCGGCCACCGCCGCCACCGCCAATGATACCGGCAACTTGTTTGATCAATTTACTAGCGTGCAAGCCTTTTTCCACAAGGTCATCCGTGATAGCTGTCATCAATATGGGTTTATTGCCTTGCACAGAACCCAAAACAACAACACCCGATCCATATTTCTGTCTGAATTTATCGGCCATAGCCAGGAGGGCATCCATGTCTGCGTCCGGCAATGTCGTTCGTAAAACACGAACGCCTTCGATCATCTCTGGCTGGGATAATTTATCCTCGAATGCGCTCGCCACTTGTTTTGAACGCAGTTTTTCAACTTCCTTATGGCTTGCGGCAAGGTCAGCTGATAAGTTCTTGATCTTTTGGATTGCTTCATCTTGAGATGTGCCAAGATACTGGTTGATATTATCCAGCAGGTTCATACGTTCGCGGGCGATCTGGTAGGCTTTCCAGCCGGTCACGGCTTCAATCCGCCTGACGCCGGCAGCAATGCTGCCTTCATAAGTGATGATAAACAAACCAATATCACCGGTTTCATCGACATGGGTGCCGCCGCATAATTCATAAGAGAAGGGATGTTCATCCCGGATGCTGATCGTGCGTACTTCAGCCCCATACTTTTCTCCAAAGAGTGCCATCGCGCCTTCATTAATCGCTTCCTGGAGCGGTTTTTCGACGATTTTAAGTTCATAGTTCGCCAGAATCGATTGATTTACCTGGGCCTCAACTGCCAGGATCTCTTCCCGTGTCATCGGTTTGGGATGATTGAAGTCAAACCGCAGCCGGTCCGGGGCGACCAGTGAACCAGCCTGGCGTGCATGCTCACCTAAAACGTCATGTAAAGCAGCATGCATAAGGTGGGTGGCAGTATGGTTGCGCATGATCTGTGTCCGCCGTGTTTCATCCACCTGTACAAATGCAATGTCACCGACTTTGGGTGTGCCTTGAGTAACCTCACCGATATGTACGATCACGCCTGCAGCAGGTTTCTGCATTTCCTTAATCCGAATGGTCCATTCTTTACCTGTGGCGCTGGTAAGCTGACCGGTATCCGATACCTGGCCGCCTGATTCGACATAGAACCATGTTTTGGGGAGGAGAACAGCAACCTGATCTCCTGGTTTAGCCTGATCCGCTGGCGTAGCAGCAGAGATCAATGCCAAAACTTCCAGCGGTTCCCGGATGGGTTGGTAGGGTGTGTACGTTACGCCGCCAGCACCTAACTTCCCGGATTGGCGTAAATCCTCGAGCAGTGCAGCATACACTTCAACGTCTCTGCCGCCCATTTCACCAAACTCTTTCCCAGCACCGGACGCGACCCGGTGTACTTCCATTGCCTCCTGGAAGCCTTTTGTGTCAACATCCAGACCCTGTTCCTGGGCGATGTCGCGGGTGATCTCAAGAGGCAGACCTAATGTTGCGTAAAGATCAAAGGCTCGCTCACCATCCAGAAGTGTTTGCTTAGAATTCTTAAGTTCCTCCAGGTATTCGCTCAAGTGCTCAAGACCAGCGCTAACCGTCTTTTGGAACTGTTCTTCTTCTCTCGTGAGGTTATCAAGTATTGCGGCAGCATTGCGTTTCAACTCAGGGTAGAAATCACCATATTCATCGATCACAACCTGGGCGATTGCTGCCATAAAAGGATCATGTAAACCAAGTTTCATCCCGAAGCGAGCACCACGCCTGACCAGCATGCGGCAGACATAGTTGCGGCCGATATTGCCGGGTACCACACCATCCGCAATCAGGAAGGCTGTGGCTCGTGCGTGATCGGCAATCACCCGGTAGGGGGTCAGGTTGTCTTTGCGCTCGTGATCGCTGTGCCCCGTCAGGGATTGAACCTTTCGGATCAGCGGCATAAAAAGGTCTGTTTCGTAATTGGAAGAGACATCCTGAAGGATTGATACGATCCTTTCAAAACCCATGCCTGTGTCAACATGTTTCTTCTCCAGGGGAACCAGTTCAGTGAGTGAAAGGCGGTTATATTGGATAAAAACGTTATTCCAAAATTCAAGAAAACGACCGCAGTCGCCATTGACCTGGCAAACATGCCCCGGTTCATCCTGGCATTCGCAGAATTCAGGACCCCGGTCATAATGAATTTCGGAATCAGGCCCGCAAGGACCTGTATCAGCCATTTCCCAGAAGTTCTCCTTGCGGCCAAAAGCCAGCAGATGATCCGGGTTGAAGCCGGGCTGTGATAGCCAGATTTCTGCCGCTTCGCGATCTTCAGGGATTTCATCCAGCTCGTCCTTGAAGTAACTTGCCCATAGGCGATCCTTGGGTAGGTCCCATACTTCTGTCAGAAGCTGCCAGGCCCAGGAAATGGCTTCTTTTTTATAATAATCGCCAAAAGACCAGTTTCCGAGCATCTCAAAAAAGGTGTGGTGGGTATTATCCCTTCCGACCTGGTCGAGATCATTATGCTTGCCAGAAACGCGCAAACATTTTTGAGAATTGACGGCACGGGAATAAGGACGTTGGTCAA
Source organism: Anaerolineaceae bacterium (assembly GCA_016841445.1). GTDB lineage: Bacteria > Chloroflexota > Anaerolineae > Anaerolineales > Anaerolineaceae > Brevifilum. Next base: position 1,421,455 of record JAENZD010000001.1, on the reverse strand, counting down.
TGCCAAGGAAAACATCTTTGAACTGCACCATACCAGCATTTGTAAATAGAAGCGTTGAATCCCCACCAGGTACGAGCGATGATGAGGGTACAAAAGTATGGCCATGTTCAACAAAAAAATCGATAAAAGATTGGCGAATTTCAGCGCCGCGGCGTTTTTCCTGCATTCTAACTCCTGCAATAATGACTATTGAACCGTAACCCTTGAATTATATTCTATTTGCAGAGGTATTGTAAAAGACGCGCAAAGACATATCATAATCGTTGCAAATTTATTGTTGGTGCTAAATTGTTTTTGATTAAAGAGGTTTGAATAACTTGGGTTGAGATGATTTAATCAAAGATCGGGTCTATTGAGGCGCAAGATCCAAGGTTTAATTGATTTGCAACAGATTTAAATTTTTCTTTCGTCTCATAAAAGTTTAGTTTGAGATCTTCTTCCACGACGAGTTCGTGCCATTCTTCGTTAGCAAAGACCATAAAGCCCTTTCCTTCTTCGATGACAGCATAAAAGGAAATCTCCTGGTACATCAACCCGGATTGGTCAAACGAGGCAGTAATTGCATCACCATAATCACTATAAAGGCCGGGTATTGTTTGTATATACTCCATAAAAGAAGCAGCGTTAGGTGCGGAAGATTCATCAGGGTTCAGATCAGATAAGCCATCGACAGCGACCTGGTAAGCATCTGAGGTCAGGCTATATCGCTCATAGAAGGGATTGGTAGCGTTTGTAATATCCTGCAAAGCGCTTTCCAGCGTTGCACATGCAGCCAATGCCATTTCTGTAAAATCATTATCGGTCATTGGAAGGGGTGTTGGTGTGGGTGTTGAGACCGGTGTTTCTGTTTCTGTTGGCGGGGGAGGTGTTGTAGGCTCAGCGGTCTCTGCCGCTTTCGGAGACAAGGCGCAGGCGATCGAGAGTATAACAACTAAGAATAATGAAAGTTTTTTCATGGTATTTATCCTTTCTCATCAGTGGGATTATTTGATAGATAATGAAATGAATTGAGGACAATTATGGGAAAAGATGTTGTGAGGGCGTTGTAATCTTCAATATTGAACACCTCGAGCAGCATTCTCGGCGAATCAACCGCAGAAAACATGCGTTAACGCGTGTATTAGAAACCAGATCTAAAAAAGGTTATCCAGATAATTCAGGTTAAGCTCAACAGGTTTGATGCGCAGACAGTTGGGCTAATCAGGTCCCATTAATGTTTAGAAACCAGCATTTTGCGTTTTTAAAAGCGTAATTACATTTGCTTCATTGAATGATATTGATTTTTTAGAATTTTTATAAAATCTGTTTTGCCCAGGTTTGCGCCCGTTCAATCTCACCCTCGATCAAAGGACCTTCTGAGTCCGATACACCGAAGCCATTGCCTTCAAGGGCAATTTCAGCGCCTGCCTTCTGCAGTGATTTATCAATTATTTTATCAGCGTAGCCAAAGATCTTTATCAAGGTGCGCAAGAAGCCAGAGTCCGTTTTGTCTATGGGAATCCGGGTATCAAACGCAGCAGCCTTTACGCCCTCAAGTGCGTTGCTATCTAATTGTTTTAGAAAACTTTTAATATCCGGGCTGGGCTGGAAGGCTCGAGTTGGTGAGCCGACAATTAAAATCTTAAGATTTTCCAAATCATCTTGTGAGACCTCTGATACCTTTTTTACGACAGCATCGCCCAAGGCTTCACCGATTGATTCCGCGATTTTCTGTGTATTGCCAAAAAACGAATCATAGATAACCAAACGCTCTACCATCCAGCACCTCTCCTTAAGAAATAGATTAATTGCTTCCAATATTATAGCGCAATATTTTTGTGTGTAAATAAAAAAACGCCAAGAAGGCGTTTTATATTATGCTTCGAAGGGATTAATCCAAATCCCGCCGTCCAGCAAAAGCTCTAAGCAAGGTATTCTGGTCAGCATACTCCAGGTCACCGCCAACAGGTAAGCCTAAAGCCAGTCTTGTAATCCGTACATCAATGGGGCTCAGGCGTTCATGCAAATACATGGCTGTGGCATCACCTTCCATGCTGGGGTTGGTTGCTAGGATGATCTCGTTGATTTTTTCTTTCTTAAGCCGTTCATACAGATCTTTAATTTTGAGATCTTCAGGTCCAATGCCTTCAATAGGGGAGATGACGCCATGCAGGACATGGTATAGACCGTTATACCCGCCTGTTTTTTCAATTGCCAAAACGTCAAGCGGTTCTTCAACAATGCATAATATATCCCGGTCGCGCGCTTCACTTGCGCAAATTTCACACATTTTGTCCCCCTTACGTGTGATATTAAAGCATATTTCGCATAGTTCCGTTTCCTGTTTGATGCCAATTAACGCATCAGCCAGGCTTTTTGAGATATCTTCGTCTGCACGCAGCAGGTAGAAAGTGAGGCGAGATGCCGTTTTGGGACCCACACCCGGCAATCGAGCGAAGGCGTCAACTAGTTTCTGAACAGGTTCCGGAAGAACTCGCATAGTGGATCGATCCCTTTTAGCCTAAACCTAAACCACCCAACATACTTGTAAATGGGCTCATTTTATCTGAAGCAAGTTCTCTGGATTTATCAAGCGCAGCATTCACACCACTTGTGATGAGGTCCTGGAGCATCTCTGGATCTGCATCATCGAGCAATTCGGGTGCTATAGTGATAGATTGGCATACCTGGTCACCGGTCATGGTGACACTGATCACACCACCTCCAACGGTTGCGGTTACAGTCTCTTTAGCTAATTCTTCCTGTGCTTGAGCCATTTGCTCCTGCATTTGCTGGATTTGGGCCATCATACCGCCACCGCCTTTTGGTGTGCGAGGCCGATTATATCCTTTAGACATTTAATTTCCTTTCAAAATTATTACCTATATATCTTCTTGTGCACTGCTGATTCTACCACCCAGGTCACGGGTAGCTGTGCTAACCATGCCGCCCTTTTCAATTTGTAAGTCTGGTGGAACCGAGCCGCCTTCCTTTGTTGTGACGATGCACTTCACCAGCATTGGCTGTCCCATCACTTCACTCAGGATGTCTGAAAGCAAGTTTGTGTTGCCTTCTTTCCCCATCATTTCTTTTAATGTTTCAGATGAGAAACCCAGGATGAGGGTATTTCCCCTCACACCGGATAATTTGCAGCTGTTCAGCAAACCCACTGTCCGGGGATTATGCTGCTTGACCATCCCTTTGATCTCCCGCCATGATGATTGAATTTGGCTGATGGAAATCTCATCGCCATCCTCAACTGAATTTTCAATAGGTTCTGATTCTTCAGGCACGATCTCTTGTTCAGCGAGGGGCTTTTCCTCTGCTATTGGTTCTTCTTTTGTTTTAACGGGTTTTACTTTTTTTTGTTTTTTTTCAGGCTGGGACTCTGCTGGGTTTGTTTTATCTTCACGCTTTGATGGTTGTGAAGACCTTGAGGGTTTCTTCTCATCCGTATTATTACTACCCTGAGGCTGCGATTGGTTACTTTCTTGAGGGTCCAAAAGGTAAGATGTGAATGCCAATTCGAGCCCCAATCCGGGATGCCAATTGGCATGTTCCTCATTCGTTGCCTTGTTAAATGCTTCTATGCCGCTCAGGATTTCTGAGAGGGTCATTTGTTCTGCATGATGAAATATTTTTTCCTGTAAAACTTCAGTTACATCGACAAGATTCTGGATATTCATTTTGAACAGCAAGACATTACGCAGGTATGTAACGATTTGCCGGGCAAGTTGTCGGGGGTCTGCACCGCCGTCAAGGGTCTTGTTGATCTGTTCCAAACCCTTTGTGGTGTCCTTATCAACCAGGGCATCAATAATTTCAATAACACTTAAGTTTGTGGCGGTGCCAAGTATGTCCTGAGCCATTTCAAGGGTGATATCGGCGGTTGTTGAGGTTAATTGATCCAGCAGGGAGATGGCATCGCGTAAACTGCCTGTGGCCTGCCGGGCTATTTCAGTGAAGACACTTTTAGAAACTTTAAGCCCCTCTAGTTTGCTTTTTTCTTCTAAATGCCGGACGATTTGATCTATTGGAATCCGTCGAAATTCAAACCGTTGGCAGCGTGACAGCACGGTAGCGGGTATTTTGTGGATTTCGGTTGTCGCCAGGATGAAAATGGCATGCGGCGGGGGTTCTTCCAGTGTTTTCAGCAGGGCGTTGAAAGCTGCTGTTGAGAGCATATGAACTTCATCGATAATGTAAACCTTGAATTTTCCCTGCGAAGGTGAAAAATTGATCTTCTCCCGCAAATCTCTGACATCATCCACACTGGTGTTGGATGCCGCATCAATTTCGATCAGATCCATAAAACGTCCCTGGGTGATCCCAATACAATTCTCACAGGTGTTACAAGGCCGCTTGCCCAGGTCAGGCTCGATGCAGTTGACCGCTTTCGCCAGCAGGCGGGCTGTAGTCGTTTTGCCTGTGCCGCGGGGTCCTGTAAACAGGTAAGCATGGGCAACACGATCGTTGATCACTGCATTTCGCAGGGTTTGAATAACATGATCCTGGGCAGTAACTTCATCCCAATCCTGCGGACGCCATTTTCTGTAGAGTGCTTTTGCCATAGTTATGTACTTTATTTAAGGTATTGAATATGTTGCGATGATATTACCATCTGCATCAAGGAGGCTTGCTGTTTCACCCGATTGCCAGATGGGACCGTCTGACTGCCAGAATAATTCTATCACTGAATTATTACCCTTTTTTGATAGGATTTTAACAGCGCCGCCGCTGTTTAATACCCAACTGGGTGAAGATGGGAAGGTAAAAGAATGCCCATCCTCATCAACCAGCTGCCACCCGGCTGGATCAACCGCACCGCTGGAGAGGTTCCGGATTTCGACATACTCCGCATCCAGGTTGCCGGCTCCAACTACGGCATAGATCGTGATTGATAGATCATCTTCAACCAATGTCAGTGCTGGTTCGGGATTTTCCTGATCTTGTCTTGGTGCTTCGTTATCAGTTTGACTAATAATTTCAGCGTTGTTCTCATTATTTGCTGCTGCCCGCGGATGAGCCCGTTCCCAGAGAAATATTACCCCAAGGGTTGTTAAGGCAGAAACAAAGATGTTTACAAGGATGAAAATGAAGAGATGAGGTTTTTTCTTCACGGTGTTTGCCTTCCTATCATGTCAAATGATAGCATACCTCAAGCAGATTGCCAAAGCCATAAGCAATTTTGAAAGGAAGGATCATTGGATTTGTTGGTATTAACAATTTCATAACATATCATTTGATTTTCTTTAATAGGCCTATGATATTCTTATAGAGATTTAGGGAATTTGATTACTCTCCTTTCAAGTTTATCCTGAATCTACTTGTTGAGGATTTTCTCCTTGACAGAGATTACTAGGTGAGGTTAACGTAGCAAAGCAGGCGTTTGGTGAGGCGCCTGCTTTGTGTTTAACCCACCAGAACTATTGAAACGCCAGTTCTTTGATATGCTCAATATGGTCACGCTGATGCCATAAAGTACGGCGTACAATTTTTCGATAAGACCAAATCTCGCCATCAATTCCCCTAACGGTCACTTGATCTGCAAAATTTGGAAATGAATCCTCAATCTGTTCAGCCATTTGACCCAGCCTCGCAATTGGTTCCGGATAAAGGTCTTCGTGTGAAAAGGATGTAAGGTCCAGCCTCAACAGGTACCAAAATTCAGCGTTTGCGATATGCTTGGCAATCCCGAGGATATTCCATCGCTGCCCGGGATACTGCCTTTCTATAATTACCTGATCCAAAGTGCTCAATCCTGCCAGCAATTCATCACGCTGCCAGCGGAATATTTTAAGAGCGTTTTGGATTTCCTGTGTCGATAAAGGCCGCCAATCGTCAATGAACCAGGCATTGATTTCGTAGCCTTCTCCTGGAGGGGCAGGTTTGCAATCCTCTCCCATGCGGAATGTCTCAAAACGTTCAATAACCCGCATTTCCAGGTCGTCAAAGTTGACCCATGCGTTGGAGGTATGATCTTTGATCCACTTCTCGTACTGGAGCAATGAACGGGGCATTTGTATCAGTGCTTCGGCTTCATCCATGCCATAAGCAAAACAGCCCGGATAATCTAAAGCCCAGGCGATTGTTCGTCCTTCAATATTGTTTTCGATGCCGATACGGATGTGCATGATTTCTCCTGGGTGACTTTACAAGTTAGCTTTATTTTAACAGGAATTTACCATAGCGGGCATCCATAAAAGCAAAACCGCCGGTTGGTCCGACGGTTTTCTTATGACATTGTGAGTTTTTCAATCTGCTTTATAGAAGGCCACCCGTGCTGCAGCAGCACCTGGATGAACTTATAATGATGATCACTCATCATTTTTCTGGTCCAAACCAGCAAAGCTGATCAAGGCAAAAACCAGGCTGATCGCACCAACCACAAAATAAATTACAGCACTCATGGACCTCCTCCTTTCCATACCGATTTTCTGAATAATTTGTTTTAATGAGACGGAATAATAGTCCGAAAAGTTCCATCCACTATGAATACTTAACACAGTAAGTAGTCATTCGTCACGCATTATCATAATATTAATTTCAAACAATTCAATCTCCGGGTGGGGGGTTATTAAATGGACAAACGGCCAGTTTTCCGCTGGCCGTTTGAATATTTTTAAGTAGAAAAAACCTTTCAGTCTGTAAATACGGGAAGGTGTCCTAATGAGATAATGTTTGCCCATTTTGCCCGTTCACCTTCAGTCAAGATTGCGGCTTCCGCTTTGACCTTTGCGCCTGCTTTTTCAAGGATCATCCGCATGCCCTGCAAAGTTGAACCGGTGCTTATCACGTCATCGAGGATCACGACATCCTTTTTGTTGATCATTTTCCAATCCTTTTCATCGAGATAGAGTGTTTGCGGTTCACCCGTCGTGATGGATAATGTCTCGGATTGGATTGCGTCACCCATATAAGGCTTATATGATTTTCGTAATATGACGTAGGGTTTTTCGGTTGCCACGGAAAGGGCATGGGCGATCGGGATGCTCTTTGCTTCAGCCGTTACTAAAACATCATATCTCAAGTTTGAAAGCTTTTCAGCAAGGGCAGCAGCACAAGCTTCAACCAGTTCTGTATCGCCGAGGATATTCAGGATGGCAATTTTCAATCCTGGTTTGACTTCGAATAATTGCAATTCACGATGAACGCCGGCGATATCAATCCCATAAGTTTTTCGTTTTTGATCCATTAGTTTCTCCAAAATGTATTCTTGATGGCTGTGTTTATTATAATTCATGAAAATGACCAGCGGGGAAATTTTCCCAATTTTATTGCCTATTAATCATCTGCGTAATTAAAATGTAGAGCGTGCCGGGGACGCCGACCCTGGCACGCTCACTTAAGGAGGAGAAGAAGAGAAGTTTTTCTTGTTATTATGATACAAAAAATTTCGATATTTTGCTTGACGCTTACCCTACGATTGCCCTATGATTACTTAACAACTAGTGATCTGATTTGCCACCAGGGTTTCCATGTTGGAAAATGTGATTTAAGGTAAGATTGAAAAGGACTGGAAAATTCGATATTTGAGGTTTAACCATGGGAATAACTTTTGGTGAATTGACACATGACTCAGTGGGGCCGATCAGTTTTGCTGCTGGTGACAAAGGGCTTCTACGAGTTAATTTCAGTTCCTTAGTTGAATTCAAAGAGACAGCAGGTTTTAATGAGTCAGCTCCATCGTTGACAGGGCTGGAGGTGATTGGCTCGCTGCTGGCTGAGATGAATGAATTCTTGTTTGGTATTCGAAAGAATTTTTCTGTGATGATCGATTGGGATTCAATCCCCCAATTTCAAAGGGATGTCCTTAAAATCACTGCCAGCATTCCTTACGGGGGATGGAAGACCTATGGAGAAATTGCAGCGCGGCTTGGTAAACCAGGGGCTGCTCGTGCGGTTGGCAGTGCTTTGGGAAGCAACCCCATGCCAATTGTGATCCCCTGTCACCGGGTTTTGGGGGCGGATAAAATGCTGCATGGCTACCTCAATGGGCTTGAGACAAAGGCATTTCTTTTGAGCTTAGAGGGGCATCAAGTTGCGGATAATCGTCTGGTTTGAAGATAATAAAATAAAGGTAGTTCAAGTAATGGATTGAGGTGTCTCATGAGCGATATTGATAAGATGGATTTTCAAGGCTATAAATCGGGTTATGTTGCATTGGTTGGGAAACCCAATGTTGGAAAATCAACGCTGCTCAATCATTATATTGGCCAAAAGATTGCTGCGGTTTCTTTTAAGCCACAAACAACCCGAAGGCGTCAGCTGGGCATCCTGACCACAGATGATGCGCAGATTGTTTTTGTGGATACCCCTGGCTTACATTCCGGTGATTACAAATTGAGCCAGTTCATCAATGAAGAAGCTCAATACGCTTTGATGGACTCTGATCTGATTTTGTTTATTGTTGATGCCAGCCAATTCCCAGACCAGGAGGATAAAAGGCTGGCGGAAGAAATTCAGAAAATCTCAGGAGATGTAATGAAACTTCTGGTGCTCAACAAAATGGATCTTGTTGATCCAGCGGCTTTAGAAATCCATAAAAAGTCCTACCTGGATTTGCTGAAATTCGATGATTCGGTGGAAATATCAGCGATAACGGAAACCGGACGAGAAACGCTTTTAGAAAAAGTGATCACCAATCTTAATGAAGGACCGCAGTTTTTTCCTGAGGGACAAATCACCACGACCTACGAGCGTGAAATTGCTGAAGACCTGATCCGATCTGCAGCATTAACTCAGCTCCGTGATGAGGTGCCCTACAGCATATTCGTCAGGGTTAATGATTACACCCTCCGAGACGACGCAACCCGTTATATCCACGCCACGATTTTTGTGGAAAGGGATTCACAAAAGGGGATTGTGATCGGGAAAGGGGGCAGCATGATCAAACAGATCAGCACCCTGGCACGCCAGGAAATTGAAGACATGAGCGGAGAGCCGGTTTTCCTTGACCTGACTGTCAAAGTTGAAAAGAACTGGCGCAATAACCCTGACTTCTTGAGGCGGTATGGTCTAAGCCATGGCTGAAAGCGGGGCCAATCTGATTTGGAATTTTTCCGTTTTTTTATTCTTCCTTTTAGATTGGGCAACAGTTTTGTTTAACTGGCATCGCATTCGAGCACTGACTAAAATGCTAGCGATGGGTTCTGTTATCGCCTGGACTTTGTTTATTGCTGAAGGCCAAATCAATGGCCTTGTTTTCTTTCTCATCTCGGCACAATTATTCGGTTTGCTTGGCGATTTTTTCCTTCTACTTCAAAACAAGTGGTTTTTATGGGGATTGGGGGCATTTTTAGCCGGCCATCTGCTGTACCTTGCCCTTTTTTTGATTCAATTGATATTAGAATTAAGGGGCGGCGGGATTACTTCCAGATCTATTTTTGGGGGAATTCTAGTTTTAGTTGGATGGTCACTTTTTCTTGGATATTTTTATCGCTTATTCAAGCCGCTTTCAGATGGGAAGCATATCTGGCGGCCGATACAGGTCTATGCCTGGTCTCTGAGCGGCATGGCCGCTGCAGCATTGATCCTTGTTGTCATCCTCTCCGATTATTCGAAGGATTATTTGCTGCTGCCCATTGGGGCGGTTTTGTTTACAATCTCAGATTTGCTTCTGGCCTATTCCCGGTTCATCAAACCTGTTCAGAATGCTAAATTGTTGGTACGAATTACTTATCATTTAGCGCAGTTCAGCCTGGCCTGGGGATTTTTCCATTTGTTAGGATGAACAAGACTCATTGTTACTAAATAATTTTTTGACGAAGATCACGTCCCATATCGTGTAGGTTTGATTAAACACTTTGGGAAAAATTGAATAATTGACAGCATACGTAATTTGCCACATAATAGAAATATCGAAAATTTAATATCGAATAATGAACGGAGGATTACGTGAAATACAAGAAATTTTTATTTACTTTATCCTTAGTTTTTATTCCCTTGTTTCTGCTATCAGGCTGTGAACAACTCTTAGGGGGAGATGAAACACTGGATACCAATGCAATTGTGCAGACCTCGATTGCCCAAACGCAGGCTGCAATGGGAGCAGGTGAGGTTGAGGCTACGACAGCCGTTCCGAATACCGAATCTATTCCACCAACTGAGACAGTGACCCCCACCATCACCCAGACGGCAACAGAGACGCTGACCCCAACCCTGTCAAATCCTCAAGCACAAGTGGATGTAAACACGAATTGCCGAAGAGGTCCTGGTGAGCTCTACGACATCGTGGGCGCACTGGTTGTGGGACAAATCGGGGATGTTGTCGGCCGCTATCAAGCAGGAGATTACTGGGTTATTGAGAATCCTACTAGCAGTGGTGAGTGCTGGATTTGGGGCTATTACGCAACGATTGAAGGACCGCTGGACAGCCTGCCATATTACACCCAGCCGCCCACACCGACACCGGCTGTTAATTGGACAGGCACCTGGACGACTCAGTATGGGCCTCCCGGCGGACCGTATTATGATATCACCGTTATCCTTAACCAAACCGACTCTAATATCAATGGATCGTTTACCTTCATGACAACGCCATATACTGTTTACGGGACATTGTCCACCGATTACATGACCTTTTCCGGGACATGGGATAATGGAACAACGACCGGGCCGCTTCTATACCACTGGTTGAACCCCAACCAGTTCAACGGGAATGAGGACAGCGGCACGAATGCATGGTGCGGCTACCGCAATAGTGCGGGAATGCCATCACCCTGTTTATATCCCTGATCTAAATAAAATTAAAAATTTCACCCCCTGGGGCAACAGCCCTGGGGGGTGAAGTGGTTAATGGGGAGATCGGTTCGGCGCATTCGATCTTGTTCTAATTATTATGAATGGTTTTGGTAAATCAGATTTTTCTTAAAATTGACATTAGCTCAAATCTTCCCCATAATTAATATATCGACAATTTAAAATAAAATAATGAACGGAGAATACCATGAGAAGTAAAAAGTTACTAATTACTTTATCCTTTGTCGTTATACCATTGCTTTTGCTGTCAGGCTGCGAACAAATCCTTGGGGGTGATGAAACCCCAGATACCGATGCGCTTGTGCAGACCTCCATCGCTCAGACACAGGCTGGGATGGGGGAGGGTGAAGTGGCAGCCACAACGGCTGTTCCCAACACCGAAATGGTACCACCGACAGAAACAGTCACGCCAACGGTGACCCTGACCGCCACCGAAACGCTGACCCAAACACTTTCAAGCCCACAAGCACAAGTGGATGTTAATACGAACTGCCGAAGAGGCCCTGGTGAGCTCTACGATATCGTCGGCGCATTGACGGTTGGTGTAACTGGCAATGTGGTTGGCCGATATCAGGCTGGGGACTATTGGATCATCAATAATCCCAGCGGCAGTGGTGATTGCTGGATCTGGGGCTATTATGCAACGGTGGAAGGTCCGCTGGAAAGCTTGCCCTATTACACTCAACCGCCAACACCGACGCCTGTCGTTGATTGGAACGGGACCTGGACGACGAAATATGGCCCGCTTGGTGGACCGTACGAAAACTTCACCGTCAATCTCACTCAATCAGATTCCACCGTAAGCGGTACATTCACTTACGATGCTGAAGCTTATTCATTGACCGGCAGTTTGTCTGCAGATTTTATGACACTTTCAGGGACTTGGATGGGCTCCGGCGATTCTGGTTCATTTCTGTTCCACTGGTTGAACCCCAACCAGTTCAATGGTAACGTAAGCAGCTCGTTTGAGTGGTGCGGTTATCGCAACGGTGCAGGTGTTCCATCCCCCTGTATATATCCCTGATCTGAAGACTTAAGAAATATCACCCCCTTGGGTCGTAACCCTGGGGGGTGAAGTGTTTTAAGGGGGAGAATTATTTTGTACATTTGCATATGTATTTTTGGAAGAAGAGCTTTGGATATTGAAAGATGGTATTGACAAAATAGAACAAGTGTTCTATACTGTATATTAGCTAACATTCAATACCTGGAGGATCACATGAATATCTCTCGAACAATTCAATCATCTTTTTCAAAATCCTTAGTTCAAATCAAAAACCGGAAGGGCTTCGTCTATTTTCTGATATTCGTTTTAGCCCTGGTGGCATTTGAATCCTTCAATTTCAGCACCACCGATTTTGCCCTTACTGACTTGCTAGGTGACTTGCGTTTCATGGGCGTTCGCTGGGCGACTCTGCTTTCAATTGCCTTCTGCGGAATTGACTTTGCCGGGATTGCACGCTTGTTTGCACCGCAGGCTGAAAATGAAGAGCCGCGCAAGGTCTGGTACCTGTTTGGAGCCTGGTTCATGGCAGCAACGATGAATGCTATCCTGACGTGGTGGGGCGTGGTGATCGCCATGCAGACCCATACCGTGGTCAGTGAGGGGATGGTCAATGCGACCTTCGTGACAAAAATCGTGCCGATCTTCATTGCCCTGATGGTATGGGTGATCCGGGTTTTACTGGTTGGCACTTTCTCAAAGAAAAGCGACCAATTGCTGCGAGGTGAGACGACACCACCAAAATCCAGCCTTTCCCAGCGTGAGTTCCGCCAGGCACAGAGCAAAGCCGCTCAAGCAGCAGCAGGCTTGCGTTCGGTACCGGCAGGATTCAAAACCACTGGGATCAGCCACGAGAAACAGCGTTCCCGTCCCGAACCATCCTATTTTTCAATGCAGGAAGAGGTTCCTTACCATTCATTAAATGCAAAAACGGCAGGTCGCCGGTGAGTATGAGGATAAATTTTATTGACAATTCATAGAACTCATAGTAAGATATCGAACACCAAAAAAGGTGTACTGGCGAAGTAGCTCAATGGTAGAGCAGTGGACTCATAAGCCATTGGTTGGCGGTTCAAATCCGCCCTTCGCCACAAAATGAAATCTCCCGAGAAAAGGGAGATTTTTGTTTCACTCTTCCATGTTTTTCTGCTAAGCCAAAATTCAAGTAATACACCATACACAATTCCAGCCATAAAAATGATAGTATCTTCAAACCCTGTAGATCCGTAGAAGACACAGGAGACTAGGAGTCTCAAAATTGCCCCACGAAGCGCACCGTCAATGAGCTCCTGTTTCATTCATTTGTACTTATTTACTTCTCCTGTATATAAATCGATCAACGACATCATCGAGTGAGTTTGATCGTTATTAATCTGCTAATTAACGGCTACAACAAATCTATTATTGACAAATGTTAACTCCTGAGTTTTTATCATTTTCCTTTGGTAATTGGCTGATCAACATCATCTTGATTAATTTTCATTTGAATAATTTACCTGACAGCATTCGACGTATAATAATTCTGAATAAACATTATTTACTCTCTTGGAAGGTGTGAAATGAGCGATTTCATTGAATCAAATTTTCCAAAATCTCGAATAGCGACTTTTGATACAGTTTATATTGGGAAAAGAAAGCATCATATGGCTGGTTTCTTGGAATTTGATGTGACTGATTCGCTTCAGAAGATCAGAGATTATCGGATCAAAGAAAATACCCAACTATCCTTCACCGCCTGGTTAATCAAAACGATCAGCTCTACTTTGTTGGAATATCCCCAAGCTCACGGCTATTTGGTTGGAAAAAGAAAAGTCATAACATTCAAGGATATTGATGTTGGGATTTTAATTGAAAGAGAAATTCAAGGCGCATTTGTCCCAATACCCTATGTGTTGCAAAAGACAAATGATAAAAGTATTGTTGATATAACAAAGGAGATTGAAAAAGCGAGAGTGCAAATATTACAAGAGAATGATACTGTCCTTGGAGATAATAAAAGGAATAGATTCCAGTATTTATATTATTTTTTACCTGCTTTTCTTCGAAGATTATTCTGGTATTTTATTTTAAAACAGCCAAAACTGGCTAATAAAATGATGGGCAGTGTCTCCATAACCCCAATTGGTATGATGGGAAGCGTGCGGGGATCGTTTCTCCATACCAGTGTTCATCCTATCTCTTTCGGGGTTGGCTCGATCATAAAAAAACCAGGCGTTGTAGGGAAAAATATCGAAATTCGGGAATTTTTACAGATGACAATCTTACTTGATCATGATGTGATTGATGGTGCACCCATGGCACGATTTGTCCAGCAATTATCAAAAAGAATAGAATCAGGATATCTTCTGGATGTGATTGGATCCTGATGAGGAAACGTGATAGCTTTTTCGGTGTCTGGATCCAAATCAAATATTAGTTTTTCAAGTCAAAAATAATATATTCAAAATTCTGTGTTTATAACCTCAACTTATGTTTTAATGGCAGTTTATTAGAAACGTACCATAAAATCAAAGCCAGATATCAGGTTTTTTGGGACACTTGTTCTTGATCAGCAAAGAAGAGCAATAAACTAATGGTCAGCGGTTCAAATCCGCCCTTCGCCACACAGTAAAATCTCCCGAGAAAAGGGAGATTTTTGGTTACTGGAATATATAAATTCGTGTTAGGCTATTGGTATTTGGGGGAATCGTTATCAATTTACCGCATATGTTAAAACAATCCTTATTCTTCACCAATATTATTTGTAAGGGAGTGTGATGCCTTTATGAAATTCTTGGTGAAAAACGTCATAAAATAATCCATGAGGATGTTCTTATTTGATTTAATGACACTGCAAATTGACACGGAAAGAAACGAAATGATAAAATGGGAAAATGTAGACTGTCATGGAAAGGACCTTTGGTATGTTCTACAACCATTCGTTTTCTTCTAAGTGGTTGTTTATTGTAGGAATTGGCTTGTTTTTAGCAATATCTAGCCTTCATTTGATTTCCAACAAGAATTCTGCTGCACAGGTTCCAGATGATGTGATACAAGCATCCAGTCATCTAGACAATGCAAGATCATCTTTGGAGTTTGAAGTTAACTACAGCCAGGATTGGGTGGCGGGATATACAACGGAATCCGAATTCTCAACAATAAATATCACATTGACTGATAGTCAAGGCATCTTAAAAGGGGAAGCATATACCTCCCCTGATGGAACAGGGGATTTTTTCATTGACTGCGGGGATTGGATGAGTGGTTGGTGTCCCGATATTATTCCGGGTGATCACCTAACAGTTCTAACTGAGAGTGAAACTGAGGCAATCAACCCCATCGGGGGAATTCTTGTGGATAGCCTGAATGCATCCGAGAATAAAGTGTCTGGAATGCTGGATGTCGCCGAATTCGCTGGTGTGCAGTTGGATGTTTCCTGTGAAATCTGGGAGGAGATGGGACCGGTGGTGGACACCCAGGCTCAGGCTGATGGCGGCAGGTTCACCTGCGACTTCGACACCATTTGGGATTTACAGATTGGCGATTTGGTCGCTATTCGATACTATCAGCCTGATCGAAACTCGGTGATCACGATCGCTGGGTGGCCCTGGATGTGGGTTAATCTCGGCTATGATCAGGTTGGTGGAAACTACCACGCCGGTCAGAGCCTTGAAATTTCAGCCAATGACTCGTTTGACACGCTGAAAGCCACTGCGGATGTCACCAGCGAGTGGAGCGGAGGGTCGGGAGCTGAAGGTTTTATAACTGAGGATTGGAGTTGGCTGCCGACAAAACCTGACATTCAACCATTTGATCTGATTCACATTGAGGTGAGTAATGGTTACACCAAGTTGATTGAGGCAGGGTTGATCGAAACCATCGTTGACGCTGAGAACGATGTGGTAAGTGGGACAATTGTGGCACCCCCTTCATTAACTGAACCTCTGGTTGTCGAATGTCACCCGTGGGGGGCTTGGAATAATGGGATTGGTGATGCGCCAATAAAACAATCTTGGGCTGAACCGGATGGCTCCGTGCCTTTCTCATGCGAGTGGAATCCGGTAACTGAGTGGGACATTCAGCCAGGTCAGGAGGTCGCCGTCATGTATATTGAGCCTGACGGTGATCGCGTAATAGATGTCTTTGAAGAACCTGCACCTTACCTCCGAGTGCAAATGGAAGCCCTTGGGGAGCTGACCCAGAGCGGGAATGCTCAATACCTGATATCTTTATGGAACGAGGGCAGCGCTCCAGCTGAAGAAATTGTTCTGACTGATGAGATGGATGGCCTGGCATATCTGGAGGACTCCAGTGGTTTTCCACATACCGGAGAAGGCAGTGGGCCGATTGTTTGGCAGGTAGGTACGCTTGAGCCTGGTCAGAGCACTCAATTTGACTTCTTTGCAGAAGTTACTGGAACTGAAAGCGTTACGAATACGGTCTCTGTCATAACCAGTACTGAAAGCGACCAGGGTTATCCCTGGGAAAAGACCTCGACACTGGAAAACACTATAAATCCAAATGAAACATATCTAAATATTGGTAAGAACGCCTTGACTGACAATCCTGCAGCAGATCAGTATGTTATCTTTGTATTGGATGTTTGTAATGAGGGTATTACAAGCAGCAGTACAGCAACTTTGAGTGACCAACTAGCCCCAGGGCTGTCATTGGAAAGCTGGTGGACCAACGAAACGGGCTGGACGCTGCAATCGAGTGATCCGAGCCAACTGATTGTGTCTCGTCCCACCATAAGCGCTGGCACGTGTGTAACAGTTTATTTACGAGCCCAAGTCGCATCATCTGCAGAATACGGCGATATGCTTATTAATACAGCACAGATCAACGCTGCAAATAATCTTTCTGTAGGAGAAAATGAAGCTGTCTGGGAAGGCCAAGTTGACCAGCCTCACATAAATGTAAACATTGATAAGGGATGGATAAGCGGCCAGCTAATCCCTGGGGGACTAATCCATTACAACCTTCATTATGAGAACACAGGGAATATGCCTGTAGGTCCATTTGTCCTGACAGAAACCTTCCCGAATAAAACAACTTTTATGGGTGCTTGGGAGCAGGGGAATCCCTTAACGCCTGACTTTCTCAACAATGACATTGCCGAGTGGCAAATTTCCGGTCTGGAAAATGGCTTGGGTGGTGATATCGAGGTGGTACTGGCAATTGATGCTTACGCTCAACCTGGTACAGAACTGGTCAATACGGCAGCCATCAACCTTCTGGTGGAAGAAGAGGTGCAGTTCGATGACAACGTATCTGAATGGCGTGAGTACATTTACCCGCCGCTTCCCATTTTGCGTATCCATAAATTCCACGAATGGTTGAAGGATTGGCAGTTGATCTACCTGGTTCAGTTTGAAAATATCGGTAGTGAAGCGGTTTATGATATCCAGGTGATTGATACGATGCCCCCAGACACTGAGTGGAGTGGTTGGCAAACCATTGAGTTTGAGCCGGATCGGCTGACTGGTTGGGAATTTGATGGTGAAGTGTTTCAATGGAACTTCAATAAACTCTTGCCAGGAGAAACCGGCTGGGTTTTGTTCCGCGCCAATCTTGCCGATCCAGGTAACCCTTTTCAGACGTACACCAATACTGTAGAGATCACAATTCCAGAAGGCGACCCAAATCCAGGTGACAATTTTGCAGAAACGGTTGCCACCAGGAACGAGGAAATCTGGCAAATCTTTGTTCCATTGGTAGAAAAAGGAAATTAAACCAAGAAATTCCTGATTTGGCATTACACTTTTACCGATAATTTTGGCGTAATTTGATTATGGATTGAGGGGTGTAAGGTGGATCATTATTATAGCAGTGGACTCATTAGTCGTGTTTTGGCGGTTCAAATCCGCCCTTCGCCATCGAAGAAAATCTCCCGGGTCAAGGGAGATTTTTGTTTTAAGGGAATTCCAAAATTAATCACGGTAACTTAGAACACCTCAACTTCTGGGTATCCAATTTTTCTGATTACCGCAGATGGTAATAAGACCTTGTTGATTAAATTGCACATTATCTGCTTTTATATTGTTAATCACTCTTCCTGTTTTTTCTACTGAGCCATCCTTCAAGTACTACACCATACACAATTCCGGCGACAAAACTGATATGGTCTGTAAATCCTGTCGAGCTGTAGAAGGCAAACGATACTAAAAGCCCAAGAATGGCCCCACGGAGCAGCGCTTTGCTTCTACTTGTTGTCTTCCACGGAGCACCCACAGCCAGACCGATGATAACCCGGTTGTACCAAAGTGAGAATATCAGACCAGGCGAGGCACTGGACCCCGAGCGAAGATACGCCCCAACCACACAGATAATGCCCAACAAGGCACCGCCAATAAGCGCTTCTTTAAGTCTTTTATTCATACCGGCTTCTCCTGGATAGATATTGATTAAACCTGTTTCGTTTCAGTATACCGTTTTCCCCAATCTATTGTTGAATTCACACAAGGCTCTCAAGAATGGTTAGAAATTTAAAATCGATTGTGCCTATATCAGGTGCAGTTGTCTTAAGAAGTCAACACCAGCTTGTTGGAATTCTACAATCGGTTTCAAAAGAATCCTGTTGCATGCAAGCAAAATTGATGCAAGGTTGGTGGTGATCATATTATCAAAAATAATAAAGTCTCATTTCTTTGATCCATAGACCAATGTCGTTTATCTGATCGCTTCTAAATTTTGAAAATCAACTAATGGAATTTGGCTAATTAAAAGAAATTTATTGTTTTTGTTGGATCAATTTTCTAAATTATAATTTTAATAAAGTACACATACAATACATTCAGTATTTTTTTAGGAAGCTAATATGAATATTTACCTCGGCATTGACGTCTCAACCACTGCAACCAAAGCGCTGCTGATCGGTGAGCAGGGCCAAGTGATCGGTGCGCAGTCAAATTCCTATTCCTGTCAATCCCCCAAGCCGCTCTGGAGCGAACAGCACCCGGACTTATGGTGGCAAGCGACCAAACTGAGCATCCAGCAGGTTATTGCTCAAGCAGGTGTGAATCCAAAGGATGTCAAAGGTGTGGGGCTGACGGGGCAGATGCATGGCCTCGTGCTGATGGATGAATTGGGGCAGGTCCTCAGACCGGCGATCTTATGGAATGATCAGCGCACTGGGGCGGAATGTGATCAGATCCGAGAGAGAATTGGCAAGGTGCCGCTCGTCAGAATCACGGGAAACGATGCCCTGACCAGTTTCACCCTGCCGAAGATCCTGTGGGTGCAGACCCATGAACCGGAAATTTGGGAAAGAACCCGCCAGATCCTCCTGCCGAAGGATTACATCCGCTATAAGTTATCAGGTCAATATGGGCTGGATAAGGCCGGGGGATCAGGGATAATATTGTTTGATGTTGAAACGCGTGACTGGTCGGAGGCATTATTACAGGAATTTGATATTCACAAATCCTATCTACCAGAAACCTTTGAGGGGACTCAAAAGACGAGTGAAATTTCAATTAATGCAGCTGAAGCGACCGGGTTATTATCTGGGACACCACTTTTTGGTGGGGGCGGTGATCAGCAGGCAGGCGCGGTTGGCACAGGGGCTGTAGAGGAAGGGATCATTTCGATCAGCCTTGGGACCTCTGGTGTGGTTGTCGCAGCAATAGACGCTCCGTATACGGCTCATGAGGGACGGTTGAACACCTTCTGCCATTCCCTGGAGGGAAAATGGTTGATGATGGGCGCGATGCTCTGTGCAGGCGGCAGTTTGCGCTGGTACCGTGACACGTTCTTTCCCAAGCAGGATTTCGATCAGCTGCTTTCAACTCTGTCTGACGTTGAAGCCGGCAGCCAGGGCTTGATTTTCTTACCTTACCTGACCGGCGAGAGGACCCCTTATCCCGATCCGCTGGCCAGGGGTGCTTTTATTGGGATGACAGTCCGGCATGATGCCAGGCATATGGCACGGTCCGTTGTTGAAGGGATATCCTTTGGACTAAGGGATTGCTTTGAATTGATGCGGGAATCAGGATTGAAGGCGTTTAACCAGGTGCGGATCACTGGAGGCGGCTCACGCAGCGCAATTTGGCGGCAAATCCTGGCTGATGTGCTGGGGACAGAGATCGTAATGGTGAATTCGATCGAAGGTGCTGCTTACGGGGCAGCCCTGCTGGCTGCGTGCGGTGATGGTGTGTTTTCAAGCGTGGAAGAGGCTTGCCGTACAACCATTCAAGTTGTTGAACGCACCCAACCCGGGAAAGACACAGCAAAATATAATGAACTATTCACGACATACCATCAGCTTTATCCGCTCTTGAAAAATACATTTTTACGGTTGTCAGGATGATGGGCAGGTCATCTGGGGGTCAGGTAAAAAGTGTTCAGGAAATCAGGATAGAAAGAAAGCGGTATATTTTTATAATCACGTGTAGTCATTGAACTGATTAAGAAACCGGGATCAACCCCGGATTGCAACCAGCGCGATATACACCAGTATCAACGCACCAACAATTATGATCAAGCCAACCAGGGCACCCAGGATGAACTTGACTCGTTCATTTTGATCCATTTTTCCCCACTGCGTTTTTAGATCAGGAAAATACGCTTTATCTTGTTCCTCACGTGCAAAAAATAAACCTAAAAGCGTTTTCTTTTCTTTTTTCTGCCTTTTTTTATAGTCTTCGTTCTTACCCATTGCTCTCCATCAAGATAGGGTTGGTTTGCAGGATTTAATTATATTCTATATTCACAAATTTCCTTCCAAAGCTGCTGTGGAAATAAGCTCAAAGAGGATAAAAAGCTTGTTGCTATTATTTGAGAAAAAACCGCTAAAGAATCAAATGGGATTGAACAAGTGTTATAATACGATTAAACCCGAATGAGATTAAAGAGGATTCCATGACAGATTTTATTACGATTAAAGATATCGAGCGAGCCGCAGAGGCGATCAGCTCAAGGATTGAGATTAAACCCGAGGTAGGGATGATCCTGGGGTCAGGATTGGGGGACCTGGCCGATAGTGTTAAGAATGCTGTTGTCATACCGAACCGGCTGATCCCGGGTTGGCCGCTATCGACCGTCCATGGACACAAAGGGCGATTGGTGATTGGGGAGCTGGAAGGGGTCAACGTGATAGTTTTACAGGGGCGGTCCCATTTTTATGAAGGCTACAGCATGGGCAGGATCACGCTCCCTGTCCGAGTGATGCAAACCCTGGGCTGCTCCAAACTGATCGTGACGAATGCTGCTGGTGCGATCAACCCTGATTTTGTCCCGGGCGACCTGATGCTGCTCACGGATCACCTCAACCTGATTGGCATGGGTGGGGCAAATCCACTTAAAGGGCCCAACCTGGATGAATTTGGGGTCCGTTTTCCGGATATGAGCCAGCCTTATGATAAAGAACTGCTCAAATTGGCTCGTGAAACCTGTGAAGAAGCAAAGATCCCCTACCAGCAGGGGGTGTATGCTGCGCTTGCGGGTCCTTCTTTTGAGACTCCGGCTGAGCTGCGATTTTTGAATATTATCGGGGCAGATGCTGTTGGCATGTCAACTGTGCACGAGGTGATTGTTGCCCGTCACGGCGGGATGTGCGTGTTGGGCATTTCCGGGATCAGCAATAAAGCAAACCTGGACGGAAGCACTGTCACAACACATGAAGAAGTCCTTGAGGCTGGAAAAGTCCTTGTTCCGAAACTCACCACACTAGTCCGTGGATTTTTATCGAAAATTTAATTTTTTACTGTGAATTTAATGTCAATTTTATTGGGATTTGAGAACGTTAATTAATGAACAGTTTCCTGGATAGCGTTTTACGCGGGCTGGTATCTTTCAGCACTGGGATTTTCGTACTGCTGGGCATTGGCGCCCTGGTCTATTTGCGCAAGCTCATCCTGAGCATTGCCGAATGGCGGAGAGCCGTCTTTGGCCTTGAGCGGAATATTGCTGGGCGGAAACTCATTTCAGCTTCTACTGGATTAACATTGATCATTTTATTGATGGTCGGAGAATTTCTTCTTGTGACGGTCATCAGCCCGCAACTACCTGCATCATCCGTTACGAGTGGGGCAAACATGGACCCCATGGCGACGCTGACCACAACCCTATCTGCAGATCAATCGCAACCGGCATCTCCCCAATCAACGCCGACAATTTCCCAGGAAGCTCTCCAATCAGAATGTGAAGAAGATGTCCTGGAGATTTCATCCCCAGCCAATGGTCAGCGGGTCAGCGGTATTGTTGAGATCATAGGTACGGTTAATGTGGAGGATTTTGGTTATTACAAGTATGAATACTCAACGACCGGAACGATCAATTGGATAACGATCGCCGCAGAAGATCAGATAAAATTAGATGAGACGCTGGGCAACTGGAACACAAGCGAGCTGGTACCAGGTCCTTATCTGCTGCAGGTGGTACCGCTTAATAATGTTGGTGAAGCCATGCCTTCCTGTATTATTGGTATAGAAGTTATATTAGAGGAGTAAATTGAAAATGCCTGAAATCGAAATTCGCACCATTCAACCTGAAAATTTTGAAAAGTTAAGCACTTTTGAGCATGGTTACTATACGGAGTATGTATGGCAAATGGCATTGGAGACCGATCAGGAAACCTCCAAAGTTGAATTTCGACGGGTTCGCCTTCCAAGGCGTGTTTTTGTTGCATATCCACGAGAGCGTCAGAAAATCATAACGGATATCAACCTGACAGAAGCTTTCTTAGTCGCCTTTTATGGAGAACAACCGGTAGGATATGTCAAGATGCAAGCTGAGGCTGATACGAAATCTGCGAAAATATCCGACCTGGTGATATCCGCGGCACAGCGCCGGCAGGGGATTGGGAGCGGGTTAATCTTAGCGATATTTGACCTGGCTTCACATCGCCAGTTTCATACATTGTTCCTCGAAATGCAGTCTAAGAATGACCCGGCTATACAGATGGCGCAGAAGCTTGGTTTTAATTTTTGTGGTTATCGTGATCACTACTTTCCTAACGGAGAACTCGGAATATTTTTCAGCCGTTTTGTCCGTTAGGCCAAAGGACCTTTTCGAATGTTTTTAGGGATAACTTGGGAAGGCATACTTCGAACGATCAGCCAGATCTTAACTGCAGGTGTGGCAATCACTGCGCTTTCATTGTTGTTATATGCCCTCGCGTATAACATCCGCGAACGGGTTGTAAGAGCTTTTCTAGTTATTTTGTTTTGTGTGGCACTTGTTTTTACAGCAGAAACGATTGCTGGTGTCAGCGAGCAGCCTGTAATTATTGAAGTGATGCTCAAGCTGAAATGGGTTGGCATCGTCTTTCTCCCAGCGACTTATTTACATTTTTCGGACTCATTGCTGACTTTAACCGGTAGGCCCAGCCGCGGACGTCGCTTATGGGCTGTTCGACTGACATATCTCTTTTCATTAATAGTTGCCATCACGATCCCACTGAATATCATCGTCGGTCCGTATGCTGGTGCTGATTCACCAGCACCCTACCTGGTGCGGACTGAATTCACAAATTTGTTTGCCATTTATTATGTGGGTGTTATGATTGTTTCCGGATCGATCTTATTCAGGGCTTTTCAGCGGACCGTCACCAAGACCAGCCGGCGCAGGATGATCTACCTCCTGGCGGGGGCGACGATGGCTGCTGTTGGCAGTTTCCCATTTCTTCTATTTGGTTCAGGTTTATTCTCTCAATCTCCTTATATCTTCTGGGTTCTTGTCAGCATTAGCAGCCTGGCAGTTGGGGGATTCCTGGTCATCATGACGTATGCAGTGGCATTTTTTGGGGTAACCTGGCCAGACCGGATCATCAAGAGCCGGCTGTTTAAATGGTTCATGCGCGGTCCTTTTACTGCATCCATTGTCCTGGCTGTTACAACGATTGTTCGCCGGTTTGGATTGATTTGGGATGAACCCTATAATGCTTTTGTCCCGATGGGGATGGTGGCTGTTATCTTGTTTCTTGAGTACATCATTACACTGCTGGCACCATTTTGGGAACGTTTATTGTTCTACGGAACCGATCGAAAAGATATTATTCGGATGCAGTCTTTAGAAGACCATTTGTTGACCCGGTCTGATCTCTCACAATTTTTGGAAATCGTTACGGCAACGATCTGTGATCTGCTGCAGGTTAAGGGGTCATTCATCGCAATGATGGATAAAGATGGCCTCGAAATGCTAACAACGAGCGGGGATGACACTGAGTTTAAGAAGATTAATAATTCTGATGAAATGATTTCACTTTCCCTGGAAACACAGGCAGGGCAGGACGAGAATTTCTTCTTCTGGAGTGGTCATATGCTGATTCCGCTTGTTTTTGATGATCCTAATAATGGGAAGGTTATGTTAGGTATCTGCGGATTTCCCTGGGAGGAAGGGCAGCAAATGGATCCGGAGCATGTCGAATCTATTAATTTGTTGGCCTATCGGGTAGGTATTGCCTTAAGAGATTGGCATATGCAGAAGCAAGTGATCAGCTCCATGGAATCGCTGCAGCCCCAAGTGGCTTTAATTCAGCAATTAAGAGCTGCTTCATCATTCAACAAAACCAGCGTACTGCTGGATGAGGTGGACCTGCCTGAGGAAGATTTTGTCTCATGGGTCAAGGATGCCCTATCGCACTATTGGGGCGGCCCAAAGCTCACAGAAAGCCCGCTGCTGCGTCTCAGGATCGTACAAACTGCACTTGATGAATACGATGGAAACCCCACGAATGCACTGAGGGGAATCTTGAGATCTGCTATTGAGAATATCAAGCCGGAGGGGGAACGGCATTTCACAGCGGAGTGGATATTATATAATATATTAGAAATGAAATTTGTTGAGGGAAGAAAAGTTCGAGAGGTCGCCATCCGTTTATCAATGTCAGAGGCTGATCTCTACCGGAAACAACGAGTAGCATTAGAGGCGGTTTCGAAAGCAATTATAGGCATGGAACTCGCAGCACGTGAAGAGGATCAGAAATGACCTCAAATATTGCTGAAAAACGCAGCAGGGAGAGAAAATTAATGGAAGACCAATTGGGAAAATCAACGGGAGCGGATTTTCCAGCAGAGCCTGATGAGGGATGGTGGGCAGCAGTACTGGCTGACGAACCGAAAATAGAACCACAAGACGATGTAAAAACACCGGTATTAGCGGAAAAAATTACGCATGCAGAACCGGCACAAACAAAATCATCTGTAAATTGGTTTCGTGTTCGCGAAATATATGCTAAAGATGAAATCATGAAATTGGAGGTTGTGGGATATAACCGTGGGGGTGTATTAGTGTCCGGTGATGATATCCATGGGTTTGTACCTGCTTCTCACCTGATTGATCTGCCTGCTGATCACAAGGAAGAAGACCGCGAACAATATCTGATCAGTTATCTGGGACGGTTGATATCGTTAAAAGTCATTGAATGTGTGCAGCAAAAAGAACGCATTGTCTTCTCGGAAAGGGCTGCTTTAGCGGAAGAAGGACAGCGAAAGCATTTGCTGAACTGCCTGAAAGAAGGGGACGTAACTGACGGCGTGGTGACCAATATTACCAATTTTGGCGCGTTTATTGACCTCGGTGGTCTTGAAGGACTTGCCCATATTTCAGAGCTGTCCTGGGGTAGGGTCAAGCATCCATCTGAGATTCTAAGCGTAGGTCAGGAAGTAAAGGTCATGATTATCCAGGTTTCTGAAGAACAAGGGCGAATTGCCTTGTCTTTGAAACGTTTGAGTGAAAATCCCTGGGAGGCTGTTGCTAAGAACCTTTCCCAAGGCGATCTGGTGGAAGTTACGATCTCAAACATTGTCAAATATGGTGCTTTTGCCCGTCTTGATGAAGGTATTGAAGGTTTGATTCATGTTTCATCAATGCGTTTCCCTTCAGGATGCACTGCAATTAATGACTTTCTTCACCAGGGCCAACAGGTGACGGCCATTGTATTGAACCTCAACCCCCAAAAAAGGCGGCTGGGATTGAGATTGGAAAGTTTTGAGTGAAATTATGGCTCGACGCACAGAGAAATCCAAAAAAGAAAAAGGAAAAACATCACAACAGCCATTATTCGCTGAAGGCAACATTTCCTGGGGAAAAATAAACGCCGGATTACAGCGATTCTTTAGGTACGGCTGGGATATTCTTGGTGTGTTGTTGATGGCTTTTGGTCTTATTCTGCTGCTCACTTTTTTAGGCATTACTTCTGGGGCTGTTGTAAATTTCATTGACCAAAAATTCACAACCTGGATTGGGGTTGGGCGGTACCTGTTTGCGATTGGGATAATTATTATTGGGCTTCAAGTTGTTAGGTGGCGAAAGCAACCTCCGGAAAAAATTGAACTTCTTCGTATTCTATCCCTCGAGTTATCATTTTTCTTAATATTAGCTGCATTTTCAATTATTGACGGTAATTCATTAGCCGATCTGCAATCCGGACAAAATCTTGGTGGAACTATAGGTTGGGGAATAGCAGAAATCTTTCGCGCTGCGATTGGTGTAACGGCAGGTTTTGTTTTTATTTCAGTATTACTGATCCTTTCACTGCTCAGTGCATTCCGAGTCTTCCCAAAAATTGAAGCAATGGTAAAAAAGCAGCTTGAAAAAATGCCAGCAGCAAGTGATCCAACGCCTGAACGCATGAATGGCATTGCAGCAGCTGAAATTGAGGTACAGAAAACCAAAACACAGCCTGAAAAAGAGACCAAAGAAGAGGTCTGGCTGCCACCTGAATTTAGAAAATCCTTTGATACCCCATCCCTGGATGATGAAAAACCTGACAAACCCGCTGAACGTTCGCGAGACCTCCCACCCATGGAGCTGCTTTTGAAAGGGGAAACATTCAAACCGGACAAGCGCAGCATCAATTTGACTGCGGGTTTGATTGAAAAGACCCTGGATGAATTTGGCATCCCCGCGAAGGTGGTTGGTTTTAGAACCGGTCCAACTGTCACCCAGTTTGCCATCGAACCGGGTTATATTGATCGCACAGAGGATGATCGTCAAAAGATCCGGGTTTCCCAAATATCCTCTCTTCAGCGCGACCTGGCCCTGGCTTTGTCGGCAGAGCGGCTGAGAATTGAGGCGCCTGTACCTGGCAAATCTTATGTTGGGATTGAAATTCCAAATCCAAACTCGTCAGACGTTGCCTTAAGACCCCTGATTGAATCAGAGACCTTTCACCGGGTTAATTCACCGCTTGCCCTGACACTTGGCAGGGACGTTTCAGGACGCCCGGTTGTTGCTGACCTGGCAACCATGCCGCATTTACTGATCGCAGGCACCACGGGCTCAGGGAAAAGTGTGTGTATTACTGCATTGACTGCTTGCCTTGTCATGAACAACACCCCGGAAGATCTTAAAATAGCGATGATCGACCCAAAAAGGGTGGAATTGATGCGTTTTAATGGCTTGCCGCATCTGATGGGGAATGTAGAAACTGAAATTGAACGTATCCTTGGCATTTTGCGATGGGCAACAACAGAAATGGATTTTCGCTATAAGCTGCTCGAAAAAGCAAGGGCGCGCAATATCGATTCATATAACAAGAAAATTGAACGCCAGGGGAAGCCAAAATTGCCGAAGATTGTGATTTTGATTGATGAATTGGCTGACTTAATGATATCTGCGCCTGACCAGACGGAGCACGCTGTGATCCGTTTAGCCCAAAAAGCGAGAGCCATTGGGATTCATCTTATCGTTGCGACCCAACGCCCCAGTACAGATGTCGTCACAGGGCTGATCAAAGCGAACTTCCCAACCCGGATATCGTTCACAGTCGCTTCATCAATTGACTCCCGTGTGATTCTGGATACCGGCGGTGCAGAAACGCTCTTGGGAAAGGGCGATATGCTCTTCCTTCATCCGGAAATCGGAATCCCAATGCGTGCCCAGGGGGTGATCGTCACGGACCCGGAATTGAAAAAAATTATCCGCTGGTGGCAAAGACAGAATAAAGAAGATCTTGCAGAAGCCCAGCCTCGTTATGATGATCGTGAAGCGCCACCATGGGAAGAAAAAGTTGGCATCGATGACGAGGATGGAGATGAGGATGAAACCTTAATCCAGGAGGCCATTGTATTGATCAAGAAAGAAGGCCATGCCAGCGCATCTTATTTCCAACGACAGCTGCGGGTTGGTTACCCAAGGGCAGCCCGTTTAGTGGACCAGTTGGAAGAAATGGGTGTGATAGGTCCATCCCAGGGCGGTGGGAAAGAACGGGAAATTCTGATTGATCTGGATGATGACCAGGACGAATGATCAAATGATTATATTTCTTTTTCCTACGATAAATTTACGATCATGTGCGCAATAAAGAAATCCGACCCATCCACATTCACGGATTTCCTGAGGCGATTCTTTCGAGGTACGCTAGAAAAAGTTGCGGGTTTCTTTTCACGCATCGGAATCAGGCCGAATGCAATAACGGCTGTTGGGTTACTAGGCAATCTCTTAGCGGGCATATTGATCGCTATTGGAGAACTTCTATGGGGCGGATTGCTGGCGATGCTTGTAGGGCCTTTGGATGCTTTGGATGGCGTCATGGCTCGACTTCGCAATGAAAGCAGCAGCTATGGCGCATTCATAGACTCGATTTCAGACCGGTATTCTGAAATTTTCTTATTTGGCGGTTTGGCTGTTTATTTCGTTCGAATGAATAACCCAGGCAGTACACTGCTGGTTTTTTTCGCTGCTGTTGGATCAATTATGGTATCTTATGCTCGAGCCCGGGCTGAAGCGGTGGGATTTTCAGCAAAAATTGGACTCCTCTCACGAGCTGAAAGATATATAATATTGATACCTGGTATCATATTTAACTACCTGAATATCTCTCTTTGGATTTTAGCAATATTAACCCATTTTACAGCAATTCAAAGGATTTGGTTTGTCTGGCGTCAGGCAAAAAACACAAATTCAAGTGAGGAAAAGTAATCATGGAAACTGGATTTTCAATTGGACCATTTACGATCCATTATTATGGATTATTGATTATGTTGGGGATTGTCGCAGCGGCAGTCTTGAGCCACTTTGAAGCAAAGCGCAGGGGAGAAAATGCAGAAATTGTTATGGACAGCCTGGTTTGGATCATCCTTGGGGGTGTCATTGGTGCGCGGATCTGGCACATTCTGACACCGCCTGCGTCGATGGTTGAACAGGGTATTACAACGATGTATTACCTTACACACCCGCTTGCTGCGATCGCAATCTGGCGAGGCGGATTAGGCATTCCCGGTGGTGTTGCTGGTGGAGCGCTTGCTTTTTATCTGTATGCCAGGAAAAGGGATATTTCTTTTGGGCTTTGGGCGGATATCATCGCGCCGGGGCTTGCCCTTGCACAGGCTATTGGCCGGTGGGGCAACTTTATTAACCAGGAAGTGTATGGCAGCCCCAGTGATTTACCATGGGCTATTACAATTGATCCGAAATATCGCCTTCCGGAATTTATGGATGTGGCAACGTATCATCCGTTGTTTCTCTATGAATCGATTTTCAACCTGGCAAATATGGGATTATTACTGTGGCTATCAAGGAAATTCAGCGATAGGCTCAAAAATGGGGATGTGTTCCTGACCTATCTCATTTCATACCCCATTTTCCGGTTTTTGATGGAGTTTCTAAGACTTGATGTCAGCATCGTCGGCGGAATCAATGCAAACCAGGTGCTGATGCTGTTGATCGCTTTTGCTTCTTCAGCATTCCTTGTTTGGCGACACCGCAAAACCTTGTTCTTTAAGGGAACAACTCAGGAAGAAGAAGTACTTGAATCTGAGGATTTGAAATAAGGAAATGGTGGTAATCCATAAAATCGATTTTTTGGAAAAATTCAGATTTACATCCAATCGATTCGTGCGATCGGAAAATGTGAGAGAAACTAACAGTCGAATTTCAGGCGATCTCTATCCTATTGAAATTACCAACCAATTAAAAAATTCTCCCATTCAAGATTTTCGTTAAGGTGTTTTCCAAATAAATATGTTGCAGTACTTGGGGGGCGTTTTGGCATTTTAATCGGGAACATCCTGGATTGTTCCGGTGTTAGTCCCCCTTTAAGGTGATTGCATCGCGGGCAAGCTGTAACGACATTGTGCCACTTGGTTTTACCGCCTAAACTTCGAGGAATTACATGATCAACCGTCAGCGTTTTTGACTTTCTTCCACAGTATTGGCAGGTGTAATTATCCCTTCGAAAGATTTCTTTCCGGGTCAGTTTTACAATTGGACGCGGCCGCTTAATCATTCGTGTAAGACGGATAACTGATGGCAAGGGGAAAGTTCGAGATACAGAATGAATGACACCACGACCGTTCAGGATCAATGTTGCCTTTTTTGCCAACATAAGATTGATCGCGCGGTAGGTGGTGGTGATATTGATCGGTTGGAAGTTGGCATTCAAAACCAGAACAGGTTGTTTCATTTTTACACCACAATGATTATATCAGTAATAAATATGATCAACAGCGAAAGGCAATAAAGATTTTTGATCAATCCAGTATGATGTTTAAGTAACCAGCCAATAATCTTATCAATGATAGATAATGATATTTATATTATGATTTTGATATAATATGTATCAGGAAAGGATGGTAAAAATGAAAAGGTGGCAGATTGTTGTGGGGATTATTCTGATTGTTTTGGGGTTAATCTCA
Organism: Anaerolineaceae bacterium; assembly: GCA_016841445.1. Taxonomy (GTDB): domain Bacteria; phylum Chloroflexota; class Anaerolineae; order Anaerolineales; family Anaerolineaceae; genus Brevifilum. Next base: position 1,391,152 of record JAENZD010000001.1, on the reverse strand, counting down.
TTGTTTGAGGTTGTGTTTGATATAAGTGTTGGTCGTTTTATTGGCCCGCTAATCTTAATGGGTCTTGGGTTACTCCTTCTTCTTCGACCACAAATGGCTGGCCCTGATGTTGATGTGAAAATGACCTTTTTCGGCGAAATCCGAAAAACTGGTGTATGGGACGTGCGGAATATTGAATTATGGTCTTTTGTCGGGGAAACACGGCTGGATTTTACAGATGCAATCTTTCATGATAGAGAAAATACGATCAAATTAATCGGGTTCGTGAAAGAAGTAAGGATCATTCTTCCAGATGGTGTCGGGATTGAGGTCGAATCGGCCGCATTTGTGTCAGAAGTTAAAGCACCAGAAGGTAAACAGGAGCGGTTCATAGGCGCAATGCAGTATCGGTCTCCCAATTATGATTCTGTAGAGAAACATGTTTTGATCCATACAACTGCTTTTGTCTCTGAAATTATGATCAAACCATCCTTATTGTGATGCAGAATTGTCGATTATTCGTTATAATATTATCAAGATGTTAATTAGCAAATTTTATTATTATGCATGAATAAAACACCCGTCCGAGGCACAAAACGCGCCTTGAATGACGGGCGCGTTTTATTTTGTCACGAAACAGAAACGGATTACTGAGGAGGCGAAGATGAATGTTGATCAGCAGGTAGCATATCTTATGCGTGGTGTAGAATATGGAGACCCTGAGACTGAAAAAGCAATGGCGGGAGAACTTCGAGCGCGCTTGATACTGTCTGAAACGACAGGGCGACCATTGAGAGTTTACTGTGGGTACGACCCGCGGACTTCGGATTTGCATATTGGCCATACGGTTACCATGAGAAAGCTTCGCCAATTCCAGGAGTTAGGACATCATGTCATTTTTGTGATTGGTACTTATACAGCATTGATTGGAGATCCATCTGATAAAGATAAATTACGGGCACAATTGACCTCTGATGAAGCCAAAATGAACGCTGAATCATATGCTGAACAAGCCTTCAAAATCCTGGATCGCGAAAAAACTGAAATTCGATACAATGCAGAATGGTTATCCGATCTATCTTTCAAAGAACTGATCTACCTTGCTTCAAATTTCACCCTTCAGCAATTCCTGACACGTGTTAATTTCCGTAAAAGATGGGATAATGATGAGCCAGTCTACCTGCATGAATTGTTTTATGCATTGATGCAGGGCTACGATGCCTATGCATTGGATGCTGATGTCCAGGTTGGCGGTACTGATCAAATGTTCAATATTATGACCGCAGCACGAAAAATCATGACGTACTATGATAAGAAACCCAACATCGGCGTCATCCTCGGCATCCTCCCTGGAACCGATGGCGAGATCAAGATGAGTAAATCACTCGGGAACCATATCCCTTTGAATACATCAGCAGAGGATATGTTTGGCAAGGTCATGAGCGTTCCGGATAAGGCAATGTCGAGTTATGCGAGGCTTGTGACCCGCTGGGGTGTCGACAAGGTGGAGTCCTTCGAGGAACAAGTCAGGTCCGGAGAAACACACCCCAGGGATGCAAAAATGATGCTTGCTGAGGAGATCACCGCAGCATTTTATGATGAGGAACAGGCAAAGAAAGCGAAAGAGCACTTTATTAACCTGTTCCAAAAGGGAGACACGCCGGATGAAATGCCAGAGTTTCATCCTGAAGGAGAGCCAGTTTTGTTGGATATCCTTGTTGATAGCGGCCTCGTTAAAAGCAAAAGCCAGGTCAGACGGTTGATCGAACAAAACGGGGTAAAAATTGACGGAAAAGCAGCTGAAGATCCATATCTGGTGCTGACACCCCCGGTTGTTGTCCAGGTCGGGAAAAGAAGGTTTATCAAAGTAATTTGATGCCTCGTAAAGCAGATGGTTGAACTCAATCATCTGCTTTTTTAGTCCACAAAATTAAATCACTTTAATAAATTGCTGTTAAGTATTTCTGAGATATTATCTATTGAATGGACGAATTCAGTAAGGAAATCCCAATTTCTTCAGCTTTTGCTTGGTCAGCAGACTCCAATAAGACAACTACTGTTATGGGTTGGCCAGGCCAGGCTGATGTTGTTCCGGCAACCCACCAACTGATCAGCTTTTCGTCAGAGGATTCCAGCAGAGCAGAACCTTTCCAATATGATTCCCCGGCTACCTGCAGTACATTGCTGACCTCTGTGGCGATTCCCGGTGAGAGGACCTCCTTGCTGGTCGATAATTTAGGGATTGTTTCCCACGCTCCAGAAGGGGACAGATAGGCGTTAACAATGCGGGGGCCTGGCCGTGTGCCGTTGTTGGTGATACTGCTGGCAGCCAATGCCATTTGGAGCGGAGTAATCGTTAATGGTTCGACACCCCAAAGGTATGCTGCCTGCTCTTCAATCCCTGGCTGTTCTATTATCGCAATATTTAGATGCATTTCAGGTTGGGAAAATAATTCAAAATTCTCAAAAAAGTCAGCGACGGCATTAACACTTAATAAGTCCGCTAAAATTACTTGCGCTTCCACGCAGCCATTATTGGCTAATATGCCCCATGTTAGGTCGCCTTCAATTGATTTTGCACATTGTGAATTGACGATCTCTGATATTGAGTTTGGATCCGGAAGTATTAAGTTTCGTTCCAAAGCAGCACTTAACATAAATGGGAATATCGCAGACCCGGGTGGGTAGGTGCCCTGGGTTGCCCGGTTGACCAGCGGCCCATTCTCATTTTCTATCAGGTTTTCCCATTCCTCAGTTAGTTCTGATGCATCAAAATATGGATGGGATGCCATTGCCAGTATTTCACCTGAATTTGCATTCATCACGACAATTGCCCCTGAGGAATCTCCCAATAACAAATCTGCTTCTTTTTGAAGGTCTAAATCAAGTGTCAGGCGGATATCCAAACCTTCCGGTGGCTGGTTATAGAGGAGGTCTTGCCAAAATGTCGTCTGGAAACTGTACCCCTGATTGCCTCTCAGATAGGAATACATGCTCGATTCAATCCCGGTTTGGCCATAGATCGGGTTGGTATACCCAATGACAGGGTAGAGGGGGATATGAATTGATGTGCGCTGATAATTACCAATCTCTCCGGTATTTGAGATGATAACCTGGTTATTACGGTCGAGGATATCGCCTCTTTGTGAATAGCGATCCTCAATGATCCAGCGGGGATTTTCAGGCCGATCAACCAATGGTGTTCTGAGCCAAAATCCAATAATGCTGGTGCCGATCATCTCACTAATGTATAGTCCGATCATAACCCCACTCAGTACAGAAATTCTGGGTTGTTTAATTGATTCCTTAGCTTCAGAGGATACAGCCTGGTTGCTGATAGACAATAGAAGATATAAACCGCTGAAAGAAACCAGCAGGGAAGTTCCGCCGTAGGAGACAAATGGCAGCGTGACCCCTGTCAGCGGCAGCAACCCGAGATTGCCTCCTATGATCAGGATGCTCTGAATGCCAATGTAAAAAATGAGACCCAGTGATAGGTAGCGTTGGAAGGCATTCTGCGTTGATTTGCTTATTTTTATCCCGCGGAAAAGCAGGAAAATAAACAATAAAATGATAGCCATAGCCCCGAGAATGCCTGTTTCTTCAGTGATCGCTGAATAAATAAAATCAGAGAGCGAAACAGGGATCAGGTTTGGATTTCCCAATCCTGCGCCAGTACCGATGAGATCGCCTTCAGCGACTGCAATCCAGGACTGGATGATTTGATAGGATGCCCCTGAAGGGTCAGAGAATGGTGCAAGCCAGGTGTCAATTCGTAATCGGACGATATCAATAAAAACATAACCTGCTGCTGCGGAAATCAGCAAAAAGAGGACTGAAAGCCATAAAATCAGTTTTTTACCCTGGGCTGCATAGAGGATAGCAAAATAAAGAAAAAGAAAAACTAGGGCAGTCCCCAAATCCCTTTGGAAGATGAGCAGTAGGACGGCAATCCCGTTGATGATCAGCGCCGGGAGAAGGGTTTGCCACTTTCCATGGGCGACTTGAAACCGATCTGAAAAATACCCTGCGAGAAATGCAATGAATAATAATTTCAGAGGTTCTGAGGGCTGAAAATAGATACCGAAGATATCAAACCAGAGTTCGGGACCAAACCCGCTTGGATTAGTACCCCAGAAAATTGTTAATGCAGTAAGGATGAGACCCAAAACCAACCAAATGTATTTATAGCGGTGAAGTATTTTAATTAAGGATGGAAAATATAAAGCGATAAAGACGACAGATCCAGAAACCAGCAGCCAGATACTCTGGCGAAGCCCAAAGTTGGGATAAAGACGCCAGATTGTCATCAAACCTATCCCGTTCAAGAGGGCGACGATTGGCAGGAGATAGGGATCGCGGTTGGTCAGTTTTTTGGCGGATTGGTAATGGAGCCCGGCAAAGACGGTCATCCAAACCACAACGCCAATCCATTGTTTGAATATGTAATTTGAACTATCAGATTGGAGCCTGATAGCGGGTGCCAATGTCAGGATGAGGGCATAGCATATGATGACCAAAAATGCTATGATCATCAATCTGCTTTGGATTTGATCCCTTTCAGATTGATCGTTTCCGATTGAAAAGAGTACTTTCACATCAATCCAGGTATTTTGCAACCAGTAAGTCTAGCTGCTGACGCTTTTCTTTTGATATGGCTGATGGATTGGATATGATCGCATTTTGAAGCGAATTCTCGCATTCACATGACTCAGATGGATCAATATGTGCAACAATGAGTTTGATCGCACCCTGTGCTAATTTCACATTCTTTTGCAAGGTACGCATAACCATATCCACAGAGACCGTTTCTTCGCTAACATGCCAAACATCGTAATCGGTGACATGTGCCATGGTTGTGTAGCACATTTCCGCTTCCCGGGCGAGGAAGACCTCTGGTGAAGCCGTCATGCCGATAATATCCATGCCCCACTGCCGGTACTGTCCCGATTCCCCTTTGGTTGAGAACCTTGGCCCTTCGATAGTGATATAGGTTCCGCCGCGATGGTAGGTTGCATCCAGTTCGATAAGGCTTTCCTCCAATATAGTTGAAAGGGATTCACAAAACGGGTCAGCCACACTGACATGTGCGACCATTCCTGTATCAAAAAAACTGCGTTCTCGTTGATGTGTGAAGTCAAATACCTGGTTTGGGATAACGATGTGGCCTGGTGCGTAAGATTCCCGCAGAGAACCACAGGCACTCACACTTACAATCCTTTTTATACCAAGGGATTTCAGGGCATAGATATTAGCCCGGTAGGGGACTTTACTGGGTGGGAAAATGTGGCCAATGCCATGCCGTGCAAGGAAGGCGACGGTTCTCCCGCCAAGCTTTCCCAGGGTAATTGGGGAGCTTGGTTTCCCAAAAGGTGTGTCTATTTCCAGAGTCTTTATCTCATTTAAATCTTCAAATTCGTATAGTCCAGACCCACCGATGACAGCTAATATAGGTGTATCATTCATTTTTGACTCCTTTTCATAGTCATTATCCCATTTTTACACGGATTTCCTGATGTCCTAAGCGTAGAATATCGCCATTCATCAGGACGATATTTGATGTGATCAATGCGTTGTTCAAGTAGGTGCCATTTGTTGACCCAAGGTCTTCAACCCACCACTGGTTCTGATAGTAGGCTATTTTGCAATGTCTCAGGGAAATTCTGTCATCGCTTAACGGCAAGTCGCTAGCCGGGTCACGACCCAATATTATTTCAGATTTCGTATATATATTCTCGATAGACTCATCATTATCTGTGAAATGGAAGTGAATAGGGGGGATGGTTGCTTTCCCGGCCCCAATTCTTCCAGATCCTCTTAAATCAGAATAGATAAGATAGCTGATCCAACCAATGAAGACATAAAATAATATAAGCAGAATAATTCTGAGGGCAAACGCTAAGATCGCATTCATTTAGTGTGACTTCCCTGAGGGTAATCGCCATCATCTGCAGGCATTGTTGTTGTGTAATGGTGGGAAGTTGAATCCTGAATGTAAATCAAATGGGTTGCGCCAACCTGAATAACATCGCCTGTTTGAAGGGTTGATTGAATGATTTTCCTTCCGTTTACAAAAATACCACCCTTGGATCCAACATCAAAAATCACGAATTGCTGGTTTACTGCTCGCAGTTGTGCATGATGCCTGGAAATATATGGATCGTCCAATAAGAGGTCGTTATCAGAATGCCTGCCGATATTAAAAACAAACTTGTCAATCGGAAAATTCTCTTTTCCATTAATAACAAGAAACGCATTTTTGGGAAAGGTTCCAGTAAAATCAATCTGCTCGGGTTTGGTTACGCTGGTTGTATCTTTCATTGGCTCTGTGCTTGGCGAAAATTTTGCCGTAATGCGATAAGTTCCCTGTTTAACCGCTGGATCATCTGTGATGGAAATAGATGGTTGATCTTTAAAGTTGAATCCTTCGGAAACGCCCAATGAGAACAAAGAGCCTGCAATTTCATCGAGAACTGATTGATGCAGCGTCCAATCATCATAGTCTGCAGATGACACGTGGATGTTGAAAATATTTGGAGACAACAGCTCATTGCTGGCTTTATTGTTGATATTAATTCGCATTGATTGTATGAGATCGTCTATTAACGGAGGGTTTTGGCGCTTACCGATAAATATCGCTATTAAATCTTCTTCAAATAGCGTTCTAAGACGATGTTCAATAAGGTCAAGATTTTTATTCATAGATTCCAATCCAGTATAATTATACTCAAGATGAATAATGGTGGTTACGCGGAGATTGCCCATACTGCTGATCTTGCATTAAAGGTGTGGGGGAATGATTTTTACGCGCTGATCAAATATGCTGCAAAAGGGATGTATAACCTGATGGAGGTGGAATATGTTGAAACTACTAAGAAAGAAATTGATTTCACATTGCCATTAAGTGATCGAGAGAACATCCTGGTAGATTTTTTGAACGAGCTCTTATATCTATGTGAAGAAAAAGAGATCTATCTCTCGGCTTTCTCGTCCAAAATATCAGATGATCATATCCAGATATCTGCAGGGGCTCATGAAATTCAAAAACTGAGGAGGCAGATTAAGGCAGTAACCTATCATGCTTTGGAAATTATCGAAACTGAGAAAGGTTTTGAGACAATACTAACTTTTGATGTGTAGAAAACAAAGAGTAGACAGGAAAAAACATGGATATGTTCTCAAAAATCAGCGATTTTGAATGGGAGATCTCTCCTGATTTCCGCTCGGATATGCGTGTGCCAGTACGCGTTTTTGCCTCCTGGTCGCTGATTCAGGACACTTTATCAGATAAATCCATTGAACAAGCAATCAATGTCAGCACGCTGCCAGGTTTGGTTGAGGCTGTGATGGTGATGCCGGACATGCACCAGGGGTACGGCTTTCCGATTGGCGGCGTGGCAGCAGCAGACATGGAGGATGGTGTGGTTTCTCCTGGCGGCATTGGGTATGACATTAACTGCGGTGTACGTCTGCTGGCATCACGGATCACAGCAAGTGAAATTAAACCTCTACTGCCAGACCTGGCAACTAAAATAAACCAATACTGTCCAAGCGGTGTGGGCGTAGGCAGCCAGCTCAAGTTAACCAAGGATGAATTGAGAGAGGCCTGTGTGAAAGGCGCCCGTTGGGCAAAAGCAGAAGGATATGCGTCAGCAGAAGATATCCGCCACACAGAGGGCAACGGTTATTTAGAAGGCGCTGACCCAGATAAATTAAGTGAGCGAGCATTGGAAAGAGGTCGAACGCAACTGGGGACGCTTGGCGCTGGCAACCATTTCATTGAAGTGGATGTTATTGAAAAGATATTTGACGAAAATGCAGCAAAAGTTATGGGGCTGTACACGGGAGAAATTGCCGTGCAAATTCATACAGGTTCACGCGGGTTTGGACACCAAATTTGCACAGATTTTGTAAGAAAGCTGCAGGGTGTCGTTCAAAAATATGGGATCGTGCTGCCGGATAAACAATTGGTGTGTGCGCCAATCCAATCAACCGAAGGACAGGATTATCTTGGGGCGATGCGCTGTGGTGCTAACTTTGCTTTTCTAAACAGGCAGCTGTTGGCAAATAATATCCGTCTGGCTTTTGAGGAAGCCCTGGCCGGGCGAGTTGGAAATTGGCATCTCACCCAAATCTATGATATTGCTCACAATATTGGAAAATTTGAAGAGCATATCATACAGGGAGAGAAGAAAACTGTTTGTGTGCATCGAAAAGGTGCCACACGCGCTTTTGGGCCAGGATCTAAAGATATTCCTGAGAAATACAAGGAAATTGGGCAGCCTGTCCTGGTCCCAGGGTCAATGGGAACAGCTTCCTGGGTCCTGACGGGAACAAAAACAAGCATGGAACGGTCCTTTGGTTCTTCTTGCCATGGGGCTGGTCGGGTAATGAGCCGTTCAAAAGCAAAACACGAAGTATGGGGAGAAGACTTAATGAAGCGCTTGGAAGGTCAGGGGATTGAAGTCAGGGCTGGTTCCATGTCCGGATTAGCTGAAGAAGCCCCGGAAGCCTATAAAGATGTCGATCAAGTTGTGGAGAGTGTCGTGGGTGCGGGAATTGCCAGGAAAGTCGCCCGACTGCGACCGGTATTAGTGATCAAAGGTTAACGCCAGGCGTAAATAGGGTTGCTGAAGATCCAACCCCGCATTTTACCTTTATATGGGATCAGGACCTCAACACGGTAGACCCCAGGTTCGGTTGTGGTATACGTGCAGACATCACGGTCTGACCATTCTTTAATCGCTTTTCCATCTTTCAATAACCGGCATTGTTCCCGGTGTGGCAAGCGTATTTGCAATGTAAGTCCCCCAGTCATCCGGATCTGGTCACCCATTATAAAAGTTCCATCATTATTATGCGCAGAAAAAAGGAATCCTTCTGTGGGTGAAGGGAGATCGTAAGCAACAAAGCAGTGCCCTTTCCTGAGAGCATCGATCACTTTATTCCGATCGTCAATGAATTTTCCTGTTAATGGCGTGGGGAGAAGGATATGGGTTGTAACACTTCGAAAATGATGAAGGTATGGATAGAGTTTAATTTTTATCAAGCCGAAGCCTTTAATAAGCCTATGGGCGTCCACACCTCCCACAGCAACAACCGGCTTGCCCCGGGTTGAAATCAACTCATCCCAAAGTGCTAAAGTACGGTCGAGAGGCCCTAAAGACATCCGCTTGGGGAATACTGCATTGATCGCAGCAGAAAAAAGGTCGGTTGTGACACTTTTAAATTCACTCAACTGATTCCACAATTCGATTCCCGTAAATTGTTCTATATCCCAATTCCGCCATGAAAAATCCTTTTCACCGAACATTTCCAACGCGTCTTCAACTGGATGTGCAATGAAAGATAAACCACCACTGCGGTTAATTTGATCAATCAGGCGCTGGGGTTCCTGGCTGAAGGGCAGCATTTCTTTTTGTGCATTGACAACCAGCATATGATTCCCCGGTGGTTCAAGTGTACGGTCGTGAATTTCCTCACCGACCAACACCATCGTTTTCTTTTTACCTTCGCCATAATATCCTTCGATTCCTTCGACCCAGATGTTGTGATCAGTCGTAATAATCCCATCCAAACCTGCCTGACTGGCAATTTTGGCCAGATCGTGGTGAGAAGCATTGCCATCAGAGTAATTTGTGTGTATATGAATTGCGAATTTAGTTTCAATCATTGGGTTGACGTATTTTAACTGTTATGGGTATAATCATCTCTGTTAAAAGGAGGCACGAGTGTCTAATCTGTTTCATATTGCATTAATTATAACGTCAATCGCACTGATAGCGAGCATCATTCTTCAAAGCAAGGGCGTTGGCCTTGGCGGTCTTACCGGCGGTGGGACATCTGGTGGGGTGTATACCAAACGTCGTGGCGTTGAAAAAATCCTGTTTTGGATCACAATTGGTCTCAGCGCACTTTTCTTTTTGCTGACGATCCTTACGGTTCTGATCGGGGCATAATTCGATAAACACTCGAATTATTCTGGCGATATTATTTTCAATCATTTAATTTGGGCAACTCGCCAATGAGGGTTGCCCTTTTATCTTAAACTTATGAAAAAATTTCGATGGCAATTGTTAATTATCTTGTTAACGGGGTTGATTGTTGGCGTTCTGTTGATCATCCAACAAATCGATAGCCCGGAAGAAATTGAATCGACCCCTTCCCCAATTTCTGGGGGTGTTTACACGGAAGCGCTGGTCGGGAATTTCATGCGTCTTAATCCATTCCTTGACCTGTACAATCAGCCCGATCAAGCTGTTGATCAATTGATTTTTAACAGCTTGATACATTTCGATTCAAGCGGTGTTCCACAGGCGGAATTAGCGGAATCCTGGGGTGTCTCTAAAGATGGCACAGTGTATAACTTCAGCCTGAAAGATGATATTCTCTGGCATGATGGTGAAGCATTCACGACCGAAGATATTGTTTTCACGATTGGATTGCTGCAAAGTGGCAACAGTTTGATCCCTGAGGATTTACGTAATTTCTGGGCAGAGGTTGAGGTTGTTGCTCTTTCAGATGATCAATTACAATTCCTCTTGCCTGAAACCTTCGCCCCTTTTTTGGATTATCTGACATTTGGGGTTTTGCCAGAACACATACTTGGGTCGACAAGCCTGGATGTAATGATCGATCATCCGTTCAACCTAGCACCCATCGGAACAGGACCATTCCGGTTCCAAAGACTCCTTGTGGAAAATGATCAGATCATTGGTGTTGTTTTAGAAGCTTTTGACGGATATTTTATGGACCGACCATTCCTTGATGAGTTTATCTTTAGATATTACCCGTCGCCGCAAGATGCGATGGCGGCCTTTAACGAAGGTGAAGTTGAAGGATTTGGTGAGGTTGATCAGTCCATTTTAAGCGATGTTTTGGCAAATCCAGATTTGTCCGTTTATACAGCACGCAAACCGATTTTGACAATGGTCTACCTGAATTTGGAAAATCCGGAGATTGGTTTTCTTGAAAGCCCCGACTTCAGACGGGCGTTGATGTCCTCGATCAATCGAGACTTGATCATCGAACAAGCCTATGGTGGACAAGCTGTCCCGGCAAATGGACCGATTATTCCTGGCACATGGGCGTATTATCCTGACCTGGAGAAGATTGATTATGATAGGGTCGAAGCCCAAACGTTGTTTGAATCAACCGGGGTTGTATTTGACGATGAACTAGATGTTTTTACAACAGAAACCGATTTACCGATTGAATTGACATTGCTGCATCCTGACACACCCCTCCACACAAGAATAGCAGAATTGATCCAGAGGGATTGGGAAGCTCTAGGCGTAAGCGTGGTCCTCAACTCGCTGCCTTACGATGAGGTTTTGGCGTCATTGGAAGCCAGAGATTACCAGGCGGCACTCGTGGAAATTGATATGACTAACTCACCGGACCCAGATCCATATCCGTTTTGGGCACAAGCACAGCTTCAATCTGGCCAAAACTATGCTGAATGGGATAACCGGTCGGCGAGTGAATTTTTGGAACAAGCGCGGATGACAGTGGATCGTGCTGAACGTGAACGGCTTTATCGCAATTTCCAGGTTTTATTCATGCGAGAACTGCCTTCGCTGCCGCTTTTCTATCCTGTATACACCTATGCCCTAACAAACGATATCAGGGGAATCAATCTTGGACCGATTTTGGAACCCTTTGATCGATTTAATAATGTCCAAACCTGGTATATTCTTTCCAGCCGAGAAATCACACCAACCCAAACAGTAGAAGAATAACCTGGCTCTTAATTTTCTGGGGTATCAATGTCACCATTTTACACATCTGAGGGAGATTCCGGAGATACCGGAATATTGGGGTCTGGCAGGGTTTCAAAAAACTCTGCAGTGATTGAAGCTGTTGGCAGTGTAGACGAGGCAACAGCTGCGTTAGGGTTAGCCCGTTCGCTTTCTAACAATCAAAATACTAAACAGATCATCCTTATGGTTCAGAAAACCCTTTATATATTAATGTCAGAAATTTCTACAGATGCTGCTACTGCTGATCAATTTGCCAGGATCAATCAAGAGGATGTTGATCAGCTTGAGGAGGAAATCGCCTCTTTAGAAGAAATGGTTGATCTCCCCAGAGCATTCATCATTCCTGGTGTCACCCCTGCGAGCAGTGCATTGTCACTGGCACGTACGATCATTAGAAGGGCTGAAAGGCGGGTCGTCGCGCTCTTTGAGACGAAGGGGTTCAAGAATGAACACCTCTTAGCCTATATCAACCGTCTTTCTTCTTTGATTTTTATCCTCGAAGTTTTTGAAATTCAAAATTCTGGCAAGAAACTCCAGTTGACCAAAGGAAGCTAAAATGATCGGTACCTTAATTAATGTTGGTACGATTATTTTGGGTTCTTTAATTGGTTTTTTAATCGGATCCCGCCTTTCTGATCGGCTTCGAAATACTATTATCGCCGGCCTAGGGTTATTCACCTTCGGGTATGGCCTGATGTCATTTCTTGATACGACGAATCCATTGATCCCCCTGGGCGGTTTATTAATAGGTGCCTTATTGGGTGAATGGTGGCGAATAGAGGAGGGGTTGGAAAAAATTGGGATCATGCTTCGGAGAGCTGTTATCCGCCATGATACGGATGAAGGGCAGCAGCATAAATTTGTGGAAGGTTTTGTGACGGCATCCCTGATCTTTGTTATTGGGCCTATGGCGATTTTAGGGTCGATCCAGGATGGGCTGACCGGAGATTTTGAAATGCTTGTCATAAAAGCAATCTTAGACGGTTTTGCCTCAATTGCTTTTGCGTCATCTTTGGGGATCGGTGTTGCCTTCTCAGCTATTTCTGTGATTGTTTACCAGGGTGCAATATCAATGTTATCCGGGTTTTTTAGCCAATATTTTTCTGAATTCATGATTTTGGAAATGACGGCCGTAGGTGGGTTGGTCCTGATGGCGATTGCGCTTAGCAGTTTACTCAGTATCAAAAAGATCCGTACCGGCAGTTTCCTTCCGGCTTTACTACTGACTCCTTTGATTGTTCTTTTCCTGGAAAAAGTCCTGGGTATGTAATTATTGATCAGGATCAATATCTGGGTATTCTTCCGTTACTCGCAGGGATTATTCCTGAGACAATAATAAATCAATCGTGTCATCCAGCTCTGCTGCGGTTATGACCTGGCCATTCACCGAAAAAGCTGGAGTGAAGTTAATTCCTAAGGAACTCGCGTAGGAAAGATCATTAATATAAGCAGTTGAATAGGTACCAGCATTCAGGCATTGAGAAAATTCGTTGGTATCCAAACCAACAAAATTTGCGTACTTTTCCAGGTTAGTTAATGAGAATCCATCCGAAGCTGCCGCGTAAGTATAAAGCAGTTCCTTATAATCAAAGAATCGATTTTGATCAGCAGCACAATAAGAAGCGATAGAACCCAGGATTGCCTGTTCAGTTTGAGGTGGGATGTTGATATATCGATAAAACACTTTTCCTGTGTCAACGTATTTTTCAATAAACGATTTTTCTGCTTGGTCTGAAAAGTCTTTGCAGTGTGAGCAAAAGTAGGATGAAAAAAGTTCGACAGTGACAGGCGCATCTGGATTGCCCAATGTGAAACCTGTACTGCCTTTATACCCGTTTGCACGCATGATCAGCCTTGGCAAAGAGATGGCAATGCCAAAAACCAATAGAATACCAAATGCAATCAATACGAAAGTCAGCCAACGCTTACGTTTCAGTTCTTTAGCTTTTTGTCGTAATAATTCTCGCTTGCTAAAAGGTCTGGTCATTTATTGCTCCTTGACGAATAAATGTTGATTTTGCCATACAAGCCGATTTTTGTCCAGCGATACATTTTCCCCCATAATAATGCGAAGGTTTAGAGACTTAATTCATATACTGGTATCTGTTCGGACGTTTTAACAAAACCAAATAATTTATAAAGCCTCAGTGAAGATTTATTGTCCGACTGGGTATTAACGGTGACCCGCCAAAATCCCCTGGTTTTAAATTGATGTAGAAGATTATAAACCAGTGAAAAAGCAATTCCCTGGCGTTGAAAATCCGGGTGAACAGCCAGCCGTGCCAGGTGACCATAAATGGTCATCGCCGTGCTGATTTGATAACCGACAATTTCATCATTGAGCAAAGCAATGGTACTGATGCCTGTTTGATTAAAGGCTTTTTCCAAGCAAACCTGGCAATTTTGCCACAAAGGAGGAAAAGCAAGGTGGTCAATTTGCGTTACTTCAGGGAGGTCATCAATCCTCATAGGACGGATAAGTATTGCGGGATTGAGTCGTTTTTTATCAGGCAGGTTACCTTCCCACTCCAGGACAACAACATTTTGACGGCTCTTAAACCCAGAATTATTTAGAATTCGTTCAAACCAGGGATGTAAAGATAGACTGGCAAGTTGTTTAACCCCCATCTTTTTAAGTTGAGCAACGGCTTTGGGGAGAAGGCGATGCCAGGGTTCATCGTCGGATACCTGATCCATTACGCCGTAAACACGAATCCATGCTACTTCATCAATCTCAGGAACAGTACACAAAACTGCGTGAATGCGATTTTCAGCTAACTCGAGAAGATAAGGCTGGTTACCAAGCCAATCCAATGCAGAAAACCAATCAAGGTGGCGATGGATTTGATTATTTTGGTTAAGAAAAAGTGCTAGAGCATTAAAATCATCTATGCCGGCGTGGATTATCTTTTTTTCTGCCATCGAAGATGTATCTTCTTGAGACATAATGGAAATTCTTCCAGGGTTGTCAATCTTCCTTCTTTGGACGCTTTTGGATTGGGTCCTAATTAAAATTCCTTTAATTCTTGCAGCAAAATTCTTGCCAAAAGGGCTTGTTCATCTTTTGGGGCTCTCTTTATGGCACTCACCAGATCATCAAAGTTATTATCATCCCAGACCGGTGTGTCTGGTTCAGGTGGTTCTGGCGTGAATTCCGGTTCCCGGTGCTCATCTCTTACTGCTGCTTTGGGACTTTCAACGGAATTTACTGCACCTTCCAGCAGAGTCTCAATACTCAGTGAGAGTTCATTGCATATGAACAGTAAATGGTCTCTTGGAATGCCATCTTCATATGATTCCACAGCATTTACAGAGAGGTTTACTTTTTCTAATAGTTCTTGAATTGAGATATTTTTCTTCTGGCATGCAATTTCAATCTTTGCTAGGATCATTTTGTTTCGCAATTTCTTGTATTCTTTACGTACTCTTGAAGAATTGAAGGGAGAATCCACATCTTCAATAGAGTCACCCTTGAGGAAGGTTGTTATTGGAGTCTGAAACAAGATGCTCAACAGTTCCATTTCCGGCAAAGTAACCAAGTGTTCATTTTCTTCAATATTCCTGTACCTTTCATCTGAGATACCTAAAAAAGAAGCACAGTCATCTAATTGCCGATAATCCATTTCTCTGAAGGATTTGATCTGATGTGTAACATTTTCATTTTCTTCCGACATGGCATTTCCCTATTCAAGACTAGCTGGTCGATTATCTATTTAGATTATAGTGTAAAGCTCTGAAAATTGCTATTAATATATGTTATTAATGATCATTTTTTTTCATTCAATCCTACTTGATTTGGAATGAATCGTTTAGAAAAACACAATCGCCCTCAATGAAAGTAGCTGAGGGTTTGATTTGGTAAAGGTCACTTGGATCGATTACAAATGGGTCTTCTTCGAGGATCAGGAAGTCTGCCCTATAACCTTGAGATATCTGACCCAGGCGATCACCTCGTTGGGTAATAATGGCAGGGGATGCGCTGAAGCCCATCAAAGCCTGCGATAGAGAAATCCTTTGATTGGGATACCAGCCCTCTTTGCCAGGTGAACCGTCCATCCGGCGCCGCGTTACAGCTGCATGGATACCCTGGAAAGGATCTATCGGTTCTACTGGCGCATCGGATCCGAAGACAACTTTAGCGCCGCTTTCAATAAATGATTTGAAATTATATGTCCATCTCCCTCTTTCACCGAGATGTTTATCTGCCATGGTCATATCCGATGGAGCATGGACGGGTTGGACAGAGGCAATGATATCTAATGCTGCTAATCTGGGAAGATCATTTGGTTGGATCGTCTGAACATGTTCAATCCGGTGTGGCAGGCGAGGAAGGCTGTTGTCTGTTTCGAATTTTCGAAGATTTTCGAATGCATTTAATACGATATGGTTGGCTCGGTCACCTATTGCATGAACACTCAAACCAATCCCAAGCTGCGCTGCCATAACACCGATCTCAAAAATCTCGTCTTCAGTCAGTTGTAATAAGCCAGAGTCCTTGGAATTTTCATAAGGGGTGGACATTGCTGCAGTTTGGGGACCCAGTGACCCGTCAGCAAAAATTTTTAGGTTCCCGATATTTAACCAGTCATCTCC
This sequence comes from Anaerolineaceae bacterium, assembly GCA_016841445.1. Classification (GTDB taxonomy): domain Bacteria; phylum Chloroflexota; class Anaerolineae; order Anaerolineales; family Anaerolineaceae; genus Brevifilum. The sequence goes on along the minus strand of JAENZD010000001.1, from coordinate 1,374,818 downwards.
ATCTCCTGTTTTTAATCCGGACTGAATAAAGGTTTCAAAATCAGAGAATGGAATATTTTTCGTCACTCTAACCCCTAATTTTTGCTGCTCATGGAGTTCTCTGAGTGTGTACCAGCATGTGATGCCATCAAAATCATGGATTCCGATTAGGCCTAACCGCCATAATTTTGGAAAAAGATCCAAGAACTGTATTGATAATTCCTCTTTTGTGGGGTGCGGGATCAGTTTTTCAATTAAGCCCATCCCCTGTTCTTCAAAGAGGATACCGGTAGGTTCTCCCGTGTTGTCTCTCTGGAAAGCATCGGAATCTGGGTCCAGACTTCCTAATTCAATAGCGATGCGGTCCAGTGCAGTTCGGTTCACCCAGGCAGCATGCAGGGATTTGGCCGTCAGGTATGCCGGCCTCCCCCCGCAAATTGCTTCCAGCAACTCTGCATTCCCGTAGCCGTTTTCCCAATTATTTTGATTCCAGCCATGCCCTCTTACCCATGCATCAGGTGGAAGCTGTTCTGCTTTAGCTTTTACCCTTTGCAAGCATTCTTCAATCGTATTCGTTTCACAGTCGACCATGTTTTGTGCAGCAGCCAAATGCTGCAGGTGGACATGTGAATCGATTAGTCCTGGCCAAACAGTTCTACCTTCCAGGTCAATGGTCCTCCCTCGTCCAGAAAATTTCCCGAGGATTTCAGCATCAGACCCTAATGCAATGAAAGTGCCTTTGTCGACAGCAAAAGCAGAAGCCTTTTTGCCTGAAATTGTGTGGATATTTGCATGGAGGAAGATTTTCATAGGTCAGTTTGGTAATATCTTATCAAGAATAGTGTTTAATTCTTCATCCGAATAATAATAAATATTGATACTTCCACCCTTCTTTCCATCCTTCAGGTTGACTTTGGTACCGAGGAATGTTCGCAATCGGTCCTCAAGGTCTTTTATCTCAGGTGATGGCAATGGCTTGAGTATGGAGGGTGGCTTTTCCCCGCTTAATTTCTTAACCAGAGCTTCGGTTTGCCTGACATTTAATTCGAGGTTCAGAACGGTGCTGAGTGCAGCTCTCTGTGCCTGTGCATTGGGAAGACTTAGCAACGCGCGAGCATGTCCTTCGGTGATAAATCCTTCAAGTAGAGCTTTTCGTGCTTGGTCAGGCAGGTTGAGCAATCGAATGGTGTTAGTGACGCTGGTTCTGCTTTTCCCGACACGCTGAGCAATTTGTTCATGGGTTAAAGAAAACTGCTCTGAGAGCTGGTGATAGGCTTCCGCCATCTCAATGGGGTTAAGGTCTGCCCTCTGCACATTTTCTATTAGTGCTAATTCCAATTGATCTTGTTCGGATACGGTGCGTTCAATGACCGGAACCATCGTGAGCCCTGCAAACTTGGCTGCAACCAGGCGCCTTTCACCGGCAATCAAAGTATAAACCCCAGAACCGGACATTCTCGAGACGATCAAGGGTTGAATAATACCATGCTCCCTGATCGATGCAGCCAGATCTTCCAGTGCTCCCTGATCCATGCTGCTGCGAGGTTGTTTTGGATTGGGTTCAATATCATCTACATGTACCTGTGTGACACCTTGTGTGGTTGGTGTTGGGGTCTGAAAGCCATCGTCACCCCGAGCAGGGATCAATGCGTCTAATCCTTTTCCTAAACCTGGTCTTCGCGCCATTAACTTACCTCCTCTGACATGTGGATATTTACTTTATCAGATGCTAATAATTCTCTTGCTAATTTCTCATACGATACAGCACCGCTTGACCCGGGCGCAAAAAATGATATTGGCATTCCATAAGAGGGTGCTTCTGCCAAACGGATAGACCGGGGAATTAATGTGTTGAATACCTGGCTTCCAAAAAAAATCCTAACCTCATTGACAACATCTTCAGAGAGATTTGTCCTGCCATCATACATTGTCAGAATGACGCCGCGAATTTCAAGCTCATTAAAAAGTGAGGTTTTTACACGATTGATGGTTTGGGTCAATTGCCCAAGGCCTTCCAGGGCAAGGTACTCGCATTGGACAGGGATCAAGACTCCATCTTGTGCGGCTACCAATCCGTTAAGAGTTAATAACCCTAGCGATGGCGGGCAATCGATCAGAATATAATCATAACGATACCTGATGGGTTCTAAAACCTGCGCTAAGCGGTACTCGCGCTTTTGGATTTCAATTAACTCTATTTCAGCGCCAGCCAGGGCAGGCGATGAGGGAAGCAATGATAAACGAAATCGGGGATTATGAAGGATTTGGGAAAGAATTGGTTGGGCACCAATCAGAACTTCATAGGTGCCGCCATCAACGCTATTCTTATTGATCCCTAAACAAGATGTTGCGTTAGCCTGGGGATCGATGTCGATGATCAGGATCCGCTGACCCAAATAAGCCAGGGAAGCACCTAGATTGATTGCTGTTGTTGTTTTCCCAACACCACCTTTCTGATTGACAATAGTATGTATTTTTCCCAGGCCCATAACTTAACCTCTAATATCCTACCACTTCCGTTTTTGCCTTCGTGATTTCCAACATTGTTGGAATACTTTCTAAGTACATCCTCTCAACCGACCAGGATGCAATTGACACTGCAAAACGCGCTGCTTCCCAGGGGTCTTTCGTGAAGAAATACCTGTAAAAAAAGGCTGCTGAAAAAATATCACCAGCACCTGTATCGTCAACATATTCTACCTCAGGCGCGCTGAAAAAACGGACATCATTTTGCCAGTATACACGAGCGCCTTTATAGTTTTCAGTGACTGCCAATACTGGGATGGAGGCAGCCATTTTTGCAATGGATACCTCATCCTTATTTAGATCATCGAGGCTGATTACTGCAGCATCTGATAGGGAAAGGACTTGCTCATAGGCAGCCCATGGCTTCATGATAACCCGATTCTCTTCGTCTCTCTTACGAAACCATCCCTGAGGTGTCAGGCATTTCATGCTTTGTGGAAAGCAAGAAAGAATATTTGGGTCTACCTCATCAGCGACAGGACCAAGATGAAGTATTTTTGGTGGGGAAGGCATTTCCGGTACATCCGATTTGGTGAGCGGCGACGCGATCTTGTAAAGAAATTGGTTTCGTGAAATACCATCCGAAATATTCCGGAAGGTTGTCGTGTGTTCACTGATTATGTTGTTTATCCAAAGTTCCTCAAGGGATGAGAGGTCTATATCCCCGGAGGATGATGTTATGATCCCTGTTCTCAATCCGAGTGCATTGGCTGTCAACCCGGAGAAAGTCGCTGTTCCCCCCAGACGTTCTGAGGAATTTATGAGATCTTTGGTGATATGGCCAATAACAAGGTAGTCAATGGGTACGGTCCCGATTTTTTGAATTGCAGTCTCACTAGATTTCATTGTTTCTTGATTGATCCTTTAGCGTACAAATTGTTCCGAAAAGTCGTTCGTGGTCATATTCCTTGAAATTATAGCATGATTGATATGCCATGCAGTTATTCGAAATATTCTCCTGAGGAATTTAATTGGACAGATTGTAGTTCCAATAGACAGGTAACCGCCTCCGAAGAAAACAGTCGATTAATGAGAAATTATTATTCATTTAATGAAATTTATGGTAGATTGTTATTAATCAATTTGTCATTAGGTGTTTCAGACAGTAATATGACAGGAAGAAAGACAAATAAATCATACAGGAGTTTTGTATGACGGACGAAAAGAATCAAATTGAATATATGCGGGCACTTGAAGATTTTAAACATGCTCGTGCGAAAGCAAGATTGCAGCATTTATGGTCTGTCATCACCGGAGAATCCAAAGAACTACTGCATTATGATGAAATCAGTAAACAAATGCATGCTGTTGGGGGCTCTTCCAAGGGCGTTCAGGAAATCCCGGTTGATGCAATCATAGGGAGTGTAAATCGCTATCAAGATTTCGACAGAAATTTTCTGCCGTTACGCGACTCAGACATGCAACGCTGGGCTAATGTAAAAACAAGCATGACCTCACCAGGCAGTCCTGGATTACCCCCGATCAGCGTCTATAAAATTGGGGATGCCTATTTTGTGTTGGATGGGAACCACCGTGTTTCCATTGCCAAGCAAATTGGTGCTGAGAAAATCGAAGCCAATGTAAACGAAATAAAAACCAAAGTACCATTATCTGCTGAGGATTCTCCTGAGGAAATCATCTTAAAAGCTGAATATGCAGATTTTCTTGAAGAAACGAATTTTGATAAGGTTGTACCCGGTGTCTTCCTGGAATTAACCTTCCCCGGCCAGTATGAAACATTAAAGGAACATATTCGTGTCCACCGTCATTATATGGGCATCGAGCAGTCACGAGAGATATCACCAGAGGAAGCTATTTCGCATTGGTATGAGAATGTTTATAAACCTGTCGTCGAAGTCATCAGAAAACAAAAAATCCTTCAAGAATTTCCACAGCGAACAGAAACCGACCTTTATATTTGGGTTTTGGACCATCAAACCTATATGCAAGAAAAATTAGGTTGGTCGATCCGTCCTGAAAAAGCTGCTTCTGATTTCGTCAGTCACTATGGAAGACGGTTGAAGAGGGTTGTTCATAGGGTAGGCCAGATGTTGCTCAAAATATTGCTGCCAAAACCTTTAGAAGATTTTACGTCGCCTGGCGAATGGCATGAAATGAAAAAGGGGAATAGTGAAAGTTTATTCACAGACATTTTGATCGCGATCAATGGCAGTCCAGAAAGTTGGATTGCTATCGAACAAGCAGTTATTCTAGCAAAAATGGAGAATGCAGATGTGCGCGGTTTGGTGGTCAACGGCCAGGGAGACTGGACAGCGGAAAAAGAAGCTGAATTTTCTAGAGCTTTTTCTGAAAGACTTCTTCAATCTGGGGTTCATGGCAAGGTGGTGTTTGCTCAGGGTGATATTGCTGAAACGATCACCGATCGCGCCCAGTTCAATGATTTGATCGTGCTGAAATTATCTCATCCGCCATCCCCGAAAATTTTTCGCAGACTTTCATCTGGTATGCGCACGATCCTTCGGAGAAGCTCGCGACCTATTATGGTTGTTCGAAACCAGATTGGGAGAATGGATCATTTACTACTTGCTTACGATGGCAGTTCTAAAGGCAAAGAAGCGCTGTTTGTTTCGGCCTATTTCGCTAGCAAATACCAAACTAAACTCACTGTCCTGGTTGTTGATAAAAATCCGGAAAAGGGACAAAAACTAATTAATGACGCCGAAAATTACCTTGGGGACTGCTGCCAGAATACTTATTTTAAGAAGCGGTCAGGAGGGGTCGGACGTGCAATACTGCGGACTGCAAGTGAGGAAGACGCCGATATGATCGTGATGGGGGGGTATGGTTTATCTCCAATATTGGAGTTGCTATTCGGAAGCACTGTTGATAGCGTCTTGCGGGGCACCAGGGTTCCGGTGATAATTTGCCAGTGATTGTTCCTTACAGATTGCTAAAATAGTTGTATCATCACTCAACGGGGTGCTCCCCCGGAAGGTATCAAGATCTTTTTCCAGAGTCTCAATCAGAACGCTAGCCCCCTGACCGATGGTCATTTGTAGATTCCTTTCCAGCCGCGCTTCACCATACATTTCTTCATCAGCGTTGAAAGCTTCCGTGACCCCATCGGTGTACAAAACCAAACAATCTCCCGCTTGCAGGTTAGTGATTTGTTCATCCAGGTGAATATTCGGTAGTGCACCTAATGCAATACCGCCTTTCCCTAAAATCTCGACCGTCTGTCCGTCATGGCGCGATATCATTGGTGGGTTATGCCCTGCAATTGAATAGGTTAAAATTCCCTCATCAAGATTCAATACACCATAAAATGTGGTTACAAATAACCCGTCCTGTGAATTTGCGAGGAGCAGATCATTGACTCGTTCCAGCGTCCTGGCGGGGGATTTGTATTCGGGGGCTGCAGCTCGGATCAGGGTTCTAGTTACGGACATATACAAAGAAGCTGCTAATCCTTTATCAGATACATCAGCTATCACAAAACCTAAACGACCATCGGGCAGCAAGAAGTAATCATAGAAATCGCCACCGACTTGCCTTGCCGTCTCCCAGCGAACATCTATCTGCCATCCTGGAATGTCGGGCACCTTGTCAGGCAAGAATGTTTGCTGGATGTCCCTTGCCAGTTGAAATTCACGTTCGAGATGTTGGCGTTCCAACACATCTTTGTTTATGATGTCATTTTGGATTGCGAGTGAGGCTTGCTGAGCTATTCCCCAGATCAGTTCAAAACGCCTTTCCCGGTTAATTGAGATATTTGTGTCTGATGCGAGGAGAACACCAAACCTATCTTCGTGCATTGATAAAGGGAATCCCATTAGTAATGGATAACGGCTATTTACGACAGCCAGAGGGTCAACTTGCCCATCATCCGGTAGGACCAGGTCCCAGTCTTCTGCCGGTAAGGTAGCTTCTGTAAAGGGGAAAACTACAGGGTTGTTAATCCGAAAAACGGTATCCAGCATTGGAAAATCACCAGGCAGATATTTTGTTCCGATAAGATCTTCTTGAGCTGATTTTTCTTTTAATTCAGCATGAGCAGATCTGAAAAAACCGTCATCGTCCCAAATATAAATGACACTCGATTCGATGCCCACCAAAATTGGCATGATTTGAACAAGCGAATCAAGGGTGTCTTCAAGGTTTTCGCTGCTGACGACTGCCTGTGCGGATTGAAGCAAAACTGCCGAAACATAAGCTTCTTCCTGTTTCTCTTCCAGCAATCGGATATTCTCGACAGCGACAGCGGTCTGTTGAATGATCCCGCGGATGATGCTCAGGCGCTCTTCACTAAAGACTTCCAATTGATTATTTTGATTAATGCTGCTTGATTCATTTGCCAGAAGGAATGCGCCTAAAACCTCATTGCGCGAAATGAGGGGTAGCAGAATAAGTGTATCTTTTTCCATCTGGGTTGTAAATGTTTCAGGGAGGTTGAAATCTTCTTTTGGATGGTGAACATAAAGCGGTTCCTGAATGGCAGCTAATTCATCCAGGATTGGTGCATTGATCAACGGTAATGGTTTGTCGAGATCAAGGTTATCAGAGGATTCACCGATACCATATAGCGCGTAGAGCGAGAAAATACCCGTTTCAGGTTCGCGAAGGAAGAGAGCGCATCCTTTGACACCCACGACCAAAGGGGTTAACCTGACGATTGTAGTGACTAATTCGTCGATTGTGGTGAGGGATTGTGTAGCTTGAGCGACCTGTAATAAGATGGTTGATATCCAGGCTTGTTCCTGTGAGGTTGAAAATAGGCGGGTATTCTTGATAGCAATCGCAGCATAACTCGCAAAAACAGAAGTGATATTTTGTGATTCGGTGCCGTATCTTCCTTGTGTATGGTGGACAAGTGTTAACATGCCAAGTATTTCATCCCCAATATGCAGCGGTGCAGAAATTGAGGAGTAGTTCTCTGCCAGGTTAAATTTTTCAGCAATAGGTCCGATTGAATCGCCTGGTTGGCGGATTGTAGGTGCTTTCTCCTCAAACGAAGCCTTAACCCAACTGTCTGGTAAAAATGTGATGTTGCCCAACTCTTCTGAGGGATAGCCTTCAGCAGTTTTATATGCTGCCAAATGCAGGACCCTATCGCCAATTGGTAGCTCGCCCTGAACTTCATCGCTGTTGAATAACCATATGCCGGCAATATCACAGGGCAGCGTGATGTGAAGCTGGACGAGTATACGGTCGAGAACGTCTTTCAGTTCAATTTTCTCAGACAATAATCCAGCTACATCCCGCATGGATTCAGCCACCTTGCGGCGCCAATTTTCAGAATGGTAGAGACGAGCATTTCGTAGGGCGATAGCGATATTGTCTGCTAATGTTTCCATTAGTTGTTGGTCTTCCTGGGAGAATGCGTTCATCTGATCACTTTGAATGTCAAGAATGCCCAGGATATTACCTGCAAAAGTTAAAGGAATTGACATCTCAGAACCGCTGATTTCTGAGGAAAAAGGCGATTCAAGAAATAAGGGTTCTTTGGTTACATCATTGATCCGTTTGGTTTTACCATGTTGTGCTACCCAAGGCAGTATCCCAATGGGTGAATGGATATCAAATGCCGTGCCAGCTTCCTGGTATAACGCTGTACGTGAACCACTGCCAGCTTTAAATATGATCTTTTCTTGATGTGGATCAACCGTGTACAGGTGAACAAAAGGGAAATTAAACCGGTCGTGAATGATGGAAACAATTTTCAGGATCAATTCATCAATGTCCAGGATATAGGTTATAGCCCGGCTAACCTGACCTACAATCGAAAGTTGGGTAGCCTGGTTTTGCAGCCCCTGGTAAAGTTGCGCACTTTCTACAGCGAGCGAAATGCTGTTCGCTAAAGCATGCAAAACAAGGAGGACATCCTCATCAAAAGCGTTCAGCTCATCTGATTGCACATCGAAAACACCAAATATTCTTGATTCAACCTTGAGGGGTATGACAGCTTCAGATTTTGTGTTGGTGAGAGAATCGACAGCTTTGTACCTGGGTTCTTCACTGACGTTGTTGGCAATCAATTCCAGCCCGGTATTGGCAACATATCCAATCATATGTTCCCCTAATGAGAAGCCCGGATGGTCTTTTTGTTCAAATTCGGGACGGTCGTTTTCACCTGTGCAAGCACTTGCTTTAAAATTTAGCTTTTTTGTCTCACTATTAATGATGAAAATTGCTACATAGTAGAATTCGAATGTTTCCTGGACAAGTCTTGTGATCTGCTCAGATAACTGATCCAAATCTGTGGTTTGGGAGATTTTTTCTGAAACAGAGCGAACCAGTTTCAACTGTTTTTGCCGCCATACATTTAACTGTTTTTGGATGGTTGCGTATATAGTGAAACTTGTTACCTGTGCTAATTGATCAAGCGAATAAAGGACGGATTCGTCAATTGGAATATTCCATTCAACAATGATCAGCCCAAATAACTCATCGGCATACTTAAGCTTTGTTACCGAAAAGACGCGATCACTGTCATTTAATATCAGGTGATCTCCTGAAAATTCATTTTGAAAGAAATCAACAGGGTTAAATGGGAAATGTTCCGAGGAAAATGAAATTGGTAAAGATTTTCGGGGTGATTTGAAAACGATATGTGACTTCCCTTTGAAATGCTCATTAAGGAAATCTTGCAGAATTTTGGTCTGACCCTCGAGGGAAACGTTCGCTGCTATTTGTTCACTTAAGTATAAGATATCCTGCGTGGATGGCAGTGAAGGTTTTTGACCATTTTTGAGCTCAAGCATTGCTAACTACCTTTATATTTTATGAGAGTTAGCTTGTTCCCTTCGGAAGGTGAAAACTCAAAAATAACTTCATCCATCAATTTTTTCATGAAGAAGATCCCAAGCCCCCGTTCTTTCCGAATTTCCAGCGGGGAGGTGATATCCGGATCAGGGATGTCTTCCGGATCAAATGGTTTACCCGTATCTGAAATAATGATGCTTAATTTGCTATTTAAATTTTTTAGCCTGATGTTAATAGTACCAAGATTTTCTCCGCCGTATGCATGGTCAATGACATTTGAACAAGCTTCATCAACCGCAGTTTGGATAGCATATACATCTTTAGCTGAGAAGCCTGCATCCTTCGCTTTTTCCACAATAAATTTGCTGATTGGTTCGAGGCTTTTGAAAGTGCCGGGAAAGGTTTGCATTGCCATGGCTAAAACTCCCTGAAACTTTCCACTGCAGAGGTTGTATTGGCGTAAAAATCAAATAATTTATCAAATCCTGCTAATGAAAAGGCAGAAAAAATGAGTTCCGATGTCCCGGAAAATCGAATCCTGCCGCACTTCTGTTTATTGAGCGATTTTTGTGCATTTACGAAAACCAGAAGCCCTGAGCTGGAGAGGTATGATACTTTTTCCAGGTCAATGACAATATTCATTTGGCCATCAGAAATCAGGGATTTCAATAGCATACCGATATTCGGTGCAGTATAACTATCAACTCTTCCGGATATTGTAATAAGATCGCATTTTTCAAATTTCTTGACTGCAAATTCCATTTATCACCAGTTAATTTTAATTTGATGTTATTATATCATGTAGATTTATGAGAGAAATCTGTTTCATTGGTTTGGAAATATTGAATTGATCGGAAAGTATTGAACCGCTGGGTTCTTAATCATAACCGTGCGAGGTAATCAAAATGGACAACAACGAAGGGTATCGCATTAAGGACATCGAAGAATCACAAAGGCCAAGAGAACGGTTAGAAAAGCAGGGGGCAGGTGTACTGAATGATGCAGAGCTTCTCGCCATTCTGTTGAGGGTTGGTATGAAAGGTTCAAGTGCGGTTCAGATTGGGCAGAAGCTGCTGTTCCAATTTGGCGGATTGCCCGGCCTTCGAAAGGCTACTTTCACGGAGTTGTGCAATATCGATGGTGTGGGTCAAGCCAAAGCGGCACAAATTAAAGCCGCAATTGAACTTGGGCTTCGTATTTCCCGGTTCACACCAGAAGATCGGCCTCTGATCACAAGCCCACAGGATGTTGCAAACCTAGTTCAATATAAAATGGCTGGACTAGAGCAAGAGGAATTGTGGGTCATTTTGTTGGACAGCCGAAACCACCACATCCGTACTGAACAGCTCTACCGGGGATCCTTAAATTCATCCTCTGTTCGTCCAGCCGAGATTTATAAATCAGGTATTCGTCATAATGCAGCATCATTGATCATTGTGCACAACCATCCCAGTGGGGATCCTTCACCCAGTCCCGAAGATATCAACCTGACACGGATGCTGGTTGAAACAGGTCAGGTGTTAGAAATGCCAATCCTTGATCATGTTGTTGTGGGAGCAAAAGGAATCACATCGATCAAATCAATTCATCCGGATCTGTGGTGAAACGCAGCTTCGTATAGGCAGCACGAAAATCGTCGGGATATGGGGCTTTAATCGTTAAGCTTTCTTTGGTTTTCGGATGGGAAAACACCAGCATCTTTGAGTGCAGCATAACCCTATCCATTTTTATCGGCTGTGGGGACAGACCAGCGTTATATAACGTTTCACCAAACAGGACAAGGTCATAAGCACGTAAATGCGCCCGAATCTGGTGGGTGATGCCTGTCAATATTTGGATTTCCATTAGAACACCTAATGGAAACCGCTTAATGAGCTTGCAGATCGAATGAGCAAATTTCCCACTGGTTGGTTCAACACGAGTGCGGTGTTTCCGATCGGCGTTTGGCGTTAGCGGCAACTGGATATTTTTTTCCTGCCAGTCGGGGACAGGCGTTACCAATCCATGGTAGGTTTTGCCAATCATGCGCCCCTTGAAATCCGCATTCAGCTGGCGATGACTATCTTCATTCCGAGCCAGGATCATTGCGCCGCTGGTTTCTTTATCCAAACGATGAACCATCCACAGTGGTCCTAATTGCGGTTCAAGGATCTTACGAAGATGGGGAATTTGCGGGTCATACCCGTCAGGAACGGAAAGGAGGTTAGGCGGTTTATTGATAACGACCAGATCGTCATCCTGGTATAGAAGAAATTGATCAAGATTAAGTTTCTGAAAATTCATCTCAAGCTCCAAAGGATTATCCATCCATAGTATACTGGGCAGTAGATCTAAAAAAGACCAGTATTACAGGAGTTTACCATGTATATTGTTCATGTTTTCATTGAAGTAAAACCTGAATTCAGAGAGCAATTTATCAAAGAGACCATTGCAAATGCCAGGGCAAGTATCCAGGAACCTGGGATTGCGAGGTTTGACTTTCTCCAGGAGGCGGACGCTACCAATAAATTCATATTGGTAGAGGCTTACCGGACTAAAGATGACACTGCCCAACATAAGGAAACAGGGCATTATCAACGATGGAATCAAGTTGTGGCGGAAATGATGGCTGTTCCGAGATCTAAAATGGTATATAGCAATATTTATCCTGGTGAAACGGGATGGGAGTAAGTCTTGAATTTTGAATTTGCAACCTCAGAACAAATCCTGTTTGGCAACGGGTCACTTGAAAAGATCGGTGCCCTGTGTACCAGGTTTGGAAAAAGAGTCATTGTAATATCCGGCAGTGGTTCTGTTTCCATTTCAGGCTTGATGACTTATTTAAAGAATGAGGATTTGGATGTCGAAACCTATCATGTGACCCATGAACCTGATATTGATCTTATCAATGAGGGAATCGAAAAAGGGAAGGCGCATGAAAGTGATTTCGTGATTGGTTTCGGCGGTGGCGCGGTGATCGATACAGCGAAAGCAGTCGCAGCAATGTTAACGAACCCGGGTGAACTTTTGGATTACCTGGAAGTGATCGGTGGTGGTCAGAAGATACCCAATCGACCTTTACCGTTAATAGCCATACCGACAACTGCAGGTCCGGGAACAGAAGTGACCAGAAATGCGGTGGTTTTATCTCCAGAACATCATGTTAAAGTCAGCATGCGCAGCCCGATGATGATACCGAAGATTGCTGTTATTGACCCGGCGTTAACCTATTCCATGCCCCCTTCAGTGACGGCGAGCACAGGAATGGATGCACTGACACAGTGCATTGAAGCTTATGTTTCAAACAAAGCAAATCCAATGACTGATTCCTTTGCCCGACAAGGTATTCTTGCAGGTGCTAAATCTCTATTACGAGCGTATCAGGATGGAACTAACCAGGTTGCACGGGAAGATATGTGCCTGACGAGCTTATTTGGTGGATTGTGTTTGGCGAACAGCGGTTTAGGTGCTGTGCATGGGTTTGCGGGCGTGATTGGTGGGATGTTTGGTGCACCACATGGTGAAATTTGTGCCAGCTTGCTGCCGGCAGTGATGAAATACAATGTCAAATCAATCTCTGAAACGAAAGATGAAGAGGGACTATTACACCGTTTTCGTGAGGTAGCAATCTGGGTGACGGGAGATCCATCTGCCACGATCCAAGATGGTACCGAATGGATCAAAACTTTAGCTGAGATGCTATCCATTCCGAGCTTAAGGAAAATCGGGATCGATCAAGACGATTTTGATGAAATCATTATTAAGACTGCTAAGGCTTCCAGTATGCAAAAAAATCCGGTGAAATTGACCCATGAAACTTTAGCTGACATCCTGGTAGAATCTTTCTAAAATAATTCGAGCAGTCCTTTATTTTTCCAGGACAGCTCGTAACATATTTTCTCTAAACCTTATTCTTCTTTAAAGAAACTCACAGAAATGATCCCGGGACCACCATGAACAACGATAGCGGGTGGGACTTCATAAACCGGTACATTCATAATACCCAGCGCTTCTCCCAGTTCATGGGCTAGTTTCTCGGCGCGTTCCTGCCCACCGCAGTGACTGACCGTTAAATATGCGTCTTCATTGTGAGGGCATTGTGATAACACAAGCTCTTTGATCCGGTTGAATGCTTTATGGGATGTTCGCTGCTTTTCAATGGCGGTCACTTTACCATCATCCATCCCTAAGATTGGTTTCATCTGCAGGACACTGCCAACCAGGTAGGAGGCTTTTCCAATCCGTCCCCCTTTGTGCAAATATTCGAGTGTATCGACCAAGAAATAAACCACTTCCCGCTTCGCCAGCGATTTTAAATCACGGATGATGGTTTCCGGGTCTTTGCCGTTATCTGACCAGGCTTTTGCTTTCTTTACCAGAACGCCAAGCCCACCAGCGACGGTACGGGTATCCAGGATATGCACGTCTGCCTCAGGTACCATCTCGGCGGCAACCTCAGCGGATCGAAATGTCCCACTCAGATCAGACGATGGGGTGGGGATAATGATGCTGTAGCCTTGCTCAGCATATTCCCGAAATAAAGGTTCATACAATGCTGGGGGTGGGGCAGCGGTCTTGGGCAATTCTTTTGCATTTTGCAATTTTGCTAGGAAAGTAGGTGTATCAATTTCAGAATCGTCTCTATAAGGGTGATCATCGAAAATGATGATTTGAGGAATTACGTCAACCCCCAGGTTGGCTAATTCACTCAAGGGTAGACCGCAGGTGGTATCCGAAATGACTTTAATCATAATAAATCCTCCTGATAAAATGAATGAATAAAATTATTATAATCCGATTCAAAACTGGAATAATAAATTTGAAATACTGGTACCGTGATAAATCCGGTTGATGATATCAGCAAGCAGTGGGGCAATCGATAATACCTCTAATTTTGGAGAGCTTTTTTCAGGAGGGATATTGATGGTGTTTGATACAACCAGTTTCTCAATCCGGTCATCATTATTCAAAAGATCAATGGCAGAAGGTAATAAAACGGGATGAGTCACACAAAAATAAGCTTTCTCTTTTGCACCAGCATCAAAAAGGGCATCAATTTGCTTCAGCACACTGCCGCTGGACATCATATCATCGATAATAATGGGTCGTTTGCCGCGGACATCACCGACAACATGCGTTGTATGTGTCTCGGTGGGAGACGTACGCCTTTTATGCATGACAACAAGGGGTAGGTTTAAAATTTCAGCATAGCGGCCTGCAACACCAGCACGGCCAACATCAGGGCTGACGATCACACAGTCTTTGAATTCGTCTTTCATAAAATATTTCGCCAAAACAGGTATAGCAGTGAGGGGGTCTACAGGAATATTGAAAAAACCCTGGATGGCAGGGTTATGGATATCCACATAGATCACGCGATTAGCACCTTGGTTTTCAAGTAGGTTCGCGACAACTCTTGCGCTGATTGCTTCCCGGCCTTTTGCCATCCTGTCTTGACGTGCATAGGGGAAATATGGCATGACGACGCTTACGGAATGGACACTGGCCCGGCGAAATGCGTCAAGGTACAGCAATAATTCCATGAGGTGATCATTGACTGGCTCACTACAGGGCTGAACGATAAAAATGTCTTGCTCACGGACAACTTCATCAATGGTAACGTGTGTTTCGCTATCAGGAAAGACCCTTGTTTTTGATTTACCCAGGGGTACTTTGAGAATGTCAGCGATTTCCGTTGCGAGAGCTGGGTGAGCTCTGCCTGTAAAAATTCTTAATGGATGCTCTGCCATAGATACCTCTTAATGCCAATGATTCTTAATCAACTGCTATATTGTATTATATTTGATTGTGATCATCACGATCATTTGTGTTTAGACTTCAACATGGATCAAGGCGCAGGCGGAAATTTATAAGTAAGTTTCTAAACAGGAAAAGGTAAGGGCTCACGTGACCATTATCAGGTAAAATTGGTTTGGTTATCATGATTAAATCAATATAACGTTCAATTTATCAATCGGAGTATTTCATGCCAGAAATTGACATTAATAATGATCCATGTGCTGAGGGTGTGGCAATTGTTATATTTGGTGTAACGGGAGATCTGGCAAGGCGTAAACTTATGCCAGCTTTGTATGAAAACTTCAAACACGACCGTTTGCCTTCACCTTTTTATATTATTGGCTTTGCGCGGCGCTCCTGGAGCCATGACAAGATGCGGGATGTTCTCAAGCAAGGTGTCATGGCGCATGGCAGGACACGGCCTATCCAAGAGGATCTTCTGCAAAAGCAGTTGGAAAATGCATTTTATGTGGAATCTACATTCCAGGATCCTGAAGGGTATGTGAAATTAGACCAAATGCTGAAAAGACTTGGTGTGAAGAACACCTTGTTCTACCTGGCAACACCTCCCGGGCAGTATGCGACAATCGTTGAAAATATTGGAAAATCCAACCTGGAGACTTGCCCTGATGGATGGCGTCGGATCGTTGTGGAAAAGCCTTTTGGTAGAGACCTTGAGACCGCCGAATCGCTGGATCATAAACTTCATTCCGTCTTCTCCGAGGAACAGATTTACCGTATGGACCATTACCTCGGCAAAGAAACTGTACAAAATATTTTGGCTTTCCGGTTTGGCAACGGTATTTTTGAGCCATTATGGAATCGTAAGTATATTAACCACATCCAAATAACGATGTCAGAAACTGAAGGCGTTGGCACACGTGCAGGTTATTATGATAAAGCTGGTGTCATTCGAGATGTTTTTCAAAATCACTTGCTTCAATTGTTAAGCCTCACTGCGATGGAGGCACCGGCGGTATTCAATGCCAAGGCAGTCAGAGATGAAAAAGTTAAAGTGCTCAAATCCATTGCCAGTTTTTCACAAGAAAAAGCCATAGCAAACACATTTAGAGCACAATATGTTTCGGGTACGATTGATGGGAAACGCGTTGCCAGTTATAAGGATGAGGTAGATGTTGCCCCAGATTCAACCACAGAGACCTACCTTGCTGCGAGACTATTTGTTAATAACTGGCGATGGGCAGGTGTACCTTTTTATTTGCGGTCTGGGAAAAGGCTGCCCAGGCGTATGACGGAAATTGCGATCCAATTTACGCAGGTACCCCTCTCATTATTTGGGCAGCGGAACCTGGCAGAGGAAGCCCCAAACGTGCTTGTGATCCGAATTCAACCTGATGAAGGTATTACACTATATCTTGGTGCGAAAGTTCCAGGCAATGTGATGATGATAGAACCGGTCAAGATGCGTTTTAGCTACCTGGAGGCATTTGGCGGAGAACCACCGGAAGCATATGAAAGGCTGCTGCTTGATTCGTTAATGGGAGATGCGACTCTCTTTACAAGAAGTGATGAAGTTGAAGAAGCCTGGCGGATAACGCAGAGTATTATGGATGCCTGGGAATCCCAGGATCTCAGTAATTTACCTATTTATGAAGCTGGGACACAAGGTCCCCATGGTGCAGAAGATTTTATTAAAGATGATGGGTGTTTTTGGCGCAGCATCTAGGCTTGCCTTTTGTCAAATTAAAAACCGCTTGATGTAATTCAAGCGGTTTTTTACAGCAGATTACTTTTTAGATTAATTTCGCATGGCAGTTAGGGCATTCCCTTTCAAGGCTGCTGACGACGAACCCACAATTTAAGCAGGTTCTTGGTTGGATATCGCCAAGGGGAGCACCGCAAGCGACGCAGTTTCCCTCACCAGGCGGGTTTGCAGTAATGCAGTAAGGGCATACGTATCGCTTAAGGCGGTCCGAAAGTGCCGTTCCAACCCCATGCTGCCGAGCAGAGTAATTGATCACTTCCCAGATATCCTCATCCAATTGCAGCGATTCAATATCCTGCGCAATGTCATCGATCCTTCCAAGCAATGTGAGCGGGTTTCGAAGAGCACTTAGCGCTGATAAACCCAGGCTGGCAGCAACCCCTAACCAGGCTTGCTTACCCACCTGAACGGAGATCCCATCTTCTACTTGATGTATTGTGACGGTCAGCGCCGTTTGACCACCAGATTGGGCGAATTGGTGGGTGGCAATTTGAATGGCTATTTTTGGATCACGACCGATTTGTTGTACTCGGTAGTTCCCACGATTAAAGTGCGAAATGAGGTCACGAGCCAGATCACTTGGCTTGATGTCTCCATGGTAGATACGGGTGTCACTCATAAATTATGTCCTAATCCTAATGTTGTCCTGTAAAGCGTTAACTTTCTAAAACCTACATCATGGATTATAATCCGTTTGCGATGATTTTAGATAGATTATATGTTGTTTTTAGGAAAAATCAGTGGATTCGAGTGATCGTTCCGCTGCTATTAATTGTGATTGGCCTGGCTTTGCCGTTCCTTAGCGCTGTCGAAGCAGGGCCGCTGCCTCAACAACCTACGGGCGTCATTGCCACTGTTACGAGCACCCCAAGAGGACCGTATGTTATTGTCAACGCATTAACTGCGAATGACACCCAAATCAATGTCCGTTCTGGGCCGAGTGCTCTGACTGAACTGGTTGGTGTTTTATTGATTGACCAGGAAGCTAATGCAATTGGACGTTATGGTGATTGGATCCAGATTGAATATATTGGCGGTCCGGGTGGAAAAGCGTGGGTTTACGGAAACCTGGTCACTTTATTCGGAGGAAATCTTCCGATTGTTGAGCCCCCACCCACATCGACTCCTAACATGACCCAAACTGTTGATCCAACACTGGCAGCGCAATTCTTGATAACACCGAATGCGACCCAACTGCCTACTTTTACAGAACCAGCTCCTCTGGAGATCCCGACCTACACAACAGAAGTTGGAAATACAAATATCGGTGGAATCCCAATGGGATTGATCATTATCGGGCTTGGTGCTTTAGGTATTTTTATGGCTGTGATCGCCCTGATCAGTGGGCGATAAGAACTATTATTTAAGAAAATCCCTCAGACCTGGAAAACAATTCGAGCTTAATTTATGGCCTGTTTCAGCTGTGCAAAAGGTCACCTGAGCGCTGTTTTGTTCTAGCCAAATTGCTGCTGATTTCGCCTTTTCGAGTGGGACGACCTCATCCTGGGTGCCATGTGCAATAAAGAAATTCTTCCCTTGCAGTGTTTTACCATCCAAATGATCCTTCCAGGATTGCGGTAAAAAGCCAGCAAGTGCAGCGACCTTACCAATTTTATGGGGATGAAGCAGTGCCAATGCATAGGCTAACACCGCCCCCTGGCTGAAGCCCATCAGGTCATACTGATTGATTTCAAGATTATTTTCTTCAACATACAGGTCAACCTGGGTGAGTAATTTCTCTGTGATCGATTGATAAGTTTCAAGATCTGGCCACTGCGGTGTGATCTCATGCCAGCTGTATTGATCATGGCCCATTTTTACAGGAGCACGGGGTGCGAGCAAAATATAATTTTCGGGGATGGGCTTGGTTAAAATCCACATTACCTTTTCGTTGCCGAGATGGCCATGCAATAAAAGCATCAGGCGAGTATCCATCGTGATGTTTTGGGGTTCCTTTACCATAAAGGATCTCCCACTGATGGTTATAGATTTAGGATCATGATCATACGACATGACTGAAAGGCCTTACAGTTTTAAAAAGTTTATTTTTTAACGTTAGCCCAATACGCCGGGTATGGTTCGGGGTTGATCTGGTGTTTGACTTTTCGTTGGATCTTTTTCATCCAGTTCGCCTCTGATTTTATCTGCTCTATTGTTTCATTTGTTGTATCCCAGCCGATTTTTATAAGTTCATCAATATTCATTTTCTGGAGAACACCAATATGGCCAACCGGGGGTGAGATGATCACCTCAGGTCTGTAGAGCTTCATGTTTAATTCTGTCAAATGTTGACCACTTACTTCAATGGATCGGGTGAAAATTTTAAAAGCCTGAACAGGACGCAGTTGGGTTAGCCTATCGATGATGGATGAGGGGCCTGGTATCGGAATTGGAAGAGAAAAGCTGGCTTCTTCCGGCTCATAATCTTCCGGGATTGTGTGCAATTGTACGGCAACAACCGGCAGGTCGGGCCGCATCCAACGAGCGAGCCTGACCGGAACGGGGTCGAGGACGCCACCATCAACCAAAACCCTTCCACCGATTTCCTGGCTAGGGAATACCCCTGGGATAGCGATTGTTGCGCATACAGCATCCAGAACCTTCCCTTCATGTAGGATGATCTCTTTTCCGCTCTGAAGACTGACTGCTGTTGCCGCATATGGAATTTTTAGGTCGTCGAATGTCATGTCTCCCAACAGTTCTGAGAGTTTCTTTGAGACCCAGGATATACCTAACAATGAAGGGTGGTCATCCGAATTTCGAGAAAATGAACGATTCTGGTTTAACTCTTCAATTGCTGCTTGAATCTTTTCTGTGCTGTACCCGGCAGCATAAACTGCACCGACCAAACCACCAGCACTTGTTCCAGCGATTGCTTTTATTTTTAGATTATTATGTTCCAATGCTCTCAGGACACCAATGTGTGCAACGCCGCGAACCCCACCACCACCCAATGCCAATGTTATTTCCACGATTTGTAACTCCCTTTTAATACTTTTTAAAATCCTTATTTTGCGTTAATTATACCAACCGTTCATCTAGCCTTAACTGGTCAATCGGTTAATATTGGTGTTACAGGGCTATTTCTACAGCCTGGTTTTACTATGAGTCAGTCTGTGCTAAAATAAAGCACTATGGATGGCATTAAAATCGTTTCACAAAACAGAAAAGCAAAATTTGAATATGAACTCTTTGACCGGTTTGAAGCAGGTGTTGAACTCAAGGGCACTGAAATCAAATCGATCAGAGCCCGACAGGTATCTTTAGCTGAATCTTATATTCGGACCAATGGAAAACAAGCATGGTTGGTGGGCGCGAATATTGCCCCTTATGATCAGGCGAGTGTTTTTAACCATGATCCGGAACGCGAGCGGCGGTTATTACTTCATAAACGAGAAATTAATACCTTGTGGGATGGCGTCAGGTTAAAAGGAATGACCATTGTTCCAACCAAGATGTACCTGAAAAATGGGCTGGCAAAACTTGAAATAGCCCTGGCAAAAGGAAAACGGCAGTATGACAAACGCCAGGATATAAAAAAACGAGATATGGCTCGGGAAGTTGACCGGGTTCTTGACCATCGCAGTAAACACCGAGATCAGGATTAATATTTTTCCAGGAGCAGTCCAGAGAGAATGATTCAGAATAATTTCATTGCACTGATTATCACACTTGCCATTGCTTTAGCCTGGCTCAGGGTCAATAATTTTTTTGCTCACAAGGGCTGGATCCCATCCGCTATCAGCCGGAAAATCATCCATATTGGAACTGGGCCAATTTTTGTTTTATGCTGGTTGTTCTTTTCTGATACACCTTCTGCACCTTTCCTTGCGGCAATTATCCCGTTGGGCATTACGCTGCAGTTTGCCCTGGTTGGGTTTGGGGTGATTCGTGACCCATCGGCTGTGGACGCAATGTCAAGAACTGGAGATCGCCGTGAGATCCTGAGAGGGCCTCTCTATTACGGTCTCGCATTTGTTCTGTTGACCATCCTGTTTTGGCGGGATTCGCCCTCAGGGATTGTAGCACTAATGTTTTTATGTGGCGGGGATGGTATGGCGGATCTCATCGGGAAACGGATCAAAAGTAAGAAACTCCCCTGGTCTCCAAAGAAAAGTGTTGCCGGTTCCCTGACTATGTTGATTGGTGGATTTGTTTTTTCGATCTTAATCTTATGGGTTTTTGTTTTGCAGGGTTTTTTCCCTGAGCCAATCAAAAGCTACTTGTTTCCCATTGGCCTGATCGCAGTTATAACGACCCTGGTTGAATCTTTGCCCTTTGAAGATATTGATAATATCACCGTACCCCTTGTTTCTGTACTTCTGGGTTTGCTATTATTTTAGTCGAGGAGAGACGACTTGAAATCTGTGATGATTGATGGCCAGCAATTGACAATAGAGGAAATTGTTGCGGTTTCCCGGCATGGCGCTAAAGTTGAGTTGGCAAATTCGGCTCGAAAAGCGATACAAACAGCGCGGGGTTGGGTGGATGCAATCGTAGAGCAAGGGGATCCTGTTTACGGTATTAATACTGGTTTTGGTATTTTTGCCGAGCATCAAATTCCCTCTGAGGATTCTGCAAAGCTGAGCCGAAATCTAATCCTCAGTCATGCTGTTGGGACAGGTCAAGCATTATCGGATGAGGTTGTGAGAGCAGCGATTCTGGTTCGAGCTAATACCCTATCGAAAGGATATTCAGGGGTAAGAATTGAGATTGTGGAAACCTTGTTAGCGTTGCTAAATCGCAATGTTACCCCGATTATCCCATCCCAGGGATCATTGGGTTCATCCGGTGATTTGGGACCGTTATCACACCTTGCGTTGGTGATCACAACAGATGAAAAAGATCTTGACAGTGAATCAGGGCAGGCTAAGTTTGAGGGCAAAATCCTTTCTGGTAAAGCAGCGATGAAAAGAGCAGGCTTAAAGCGCGTGATCCTGGCGGCCAAAGAAGGTTTGGCTTTAAATAATGGTGCTACTTTTTCTGCTGCCATAGCCGCATTAGCAGTTTTCGATGCTGAAAAATTATTGAAGATCGCAGAAATTTCGTTGGGGATGTCGCTTGAAGCGGTGATGGGCTGTTCATGTGCGTTTGATGAAAGGCTTCACCAGGCAAGAGGGCACAAAGGCCAGATACGGGTGGCTGAAATCATTCGCCAGCTCACGAAGAATAGTTCTTTGATAGATGGATATGGAAGGGTCCAGGACGCCTATTCCCTGAGGTGCGCGCCTCAAGTGCAAGGTGCGGCGTGGGATACAGTGGATTTTGTTAGAAAGATCATTGAGACTGAAGTCAACGCTGCCACAGATAATCCGCTTTTATTTGACCCAGGCGTTGCTGTTTCTGGCGGAAATTTTCACGGCGAACCAGTTGGGATGGTGATGGATTTCCTGGGAATAGCGATAACGGAGATTTCCTCGATATCAGAAAGACGCACATTCCGCTTGACGGATGGTCACCTCAATGCGGACCTGCCGCCCATGCTGGTGGACCGATTGTCCGCAGCAGGACTAAATTCTGGATTGATGATGCCTCAATATACAGCAGCGTCCCTAGTGTTGGAAAATCAAACCCTTGCCACACCCGATTCAGTCCACTCGCTGCCAACTTCTGCGGAACAAGAAGATCATAATGCAAATTCGATGACCGCTGCCCGGCATACGAGAGAGATCATTGCAAATACTGCCCATGTTTTAGCGATTGAGCTTTATACTGCGGCTAGAGCATTGGACCTGCGGTTACGGCAGAACCCTGATGTGGTTTTTGGGGAGGGTACTGGTAGGGCATATAAAATGATCAGGGATGTTGTTGCCTATCAAGCCGGTGATGCCTGGTGGGGTCCTGAAATTGATCAGCTAAAAACCAGCATTTTTGACAGATTATTAGAAATATCATAGAATTATTGACAATATAGATAAATTGGATTATTTTAATCAGATTATGAAACATAAAGATCAATTATCACGCCGCGAGTTTCTAAAGCTTACTGGATTAACATTTGGTGGCTTAGCCTTATCGGGTGGAATCACAGGAAGAGCATTAGCGAAGGGGATCAACCTGCTCCAGGATGATCCTGAAACGCCGATTTTCCCGGAAGGTAAATGGCTTGGCCGAATTTGTGCTGGATATCCTGGCGCACGTTTTGATATTAAAAGTGAACCCTATTGGGATGCCCCGGTTGTGGGTACTGCATGGTTTGACGATGTATTTGAATGGAAGCAGGAAGTTATTGCTTCTCAAATTGATGGTAATCGAATCAACCAGCGTTGGGTTGAGACATCAGACGGTTATATATACGCAGAATATGTGCAAAAGACACAACATTTACCGCAGCAACCACTTACAGCATTCCCGATACAATCGGATGGAAACCCGGGCATGTGGGTTGAGATTGTCACACCTTTCACTGACCTGGAGCTAACAGGATCAAAAGCATCCTATCAATATTGGATCCGAGAAACGATTCGCCCACGATTGTATTATTCCCAGGTGTTCTGGGCTTATGGTATTCGGCAAAGTCCTGAAACTGGGAAAACACAATATCTGCTGAAGCAATTATATGGGGCTTATGATGATTCATACTGGGTAAATGCTGAAATTTGCCGGCAGATTACACCGGAAGATGTTGCACCTATTCATCCTGATGCCGGGAATAAACGCGTACTGGTAGACCTTCGATATCAAACGCTATCCTGCCTTGAAGATGGCAAAGAAGTTTTTTATACGAAAGTCACGACAGGGGGGATTGGTGAAGAAGGAAAATGGCTTACGCCACCTGGAGTCCATACGATCTGGCGCAAATCGCTTTCAACCCATATGAGCGCTGGCGCTGCGGTCGGTAATTACGATATACCAGGTATCGGTTGGACAACCTTATTCGACAACAACGGTGCAGCGGTCCACTCGACTTTTTGGCACAATTACTACGGAACCGCACGATCACATGGCTGTGTCAACGCCCGTCCCGAGGATGCAAAATGGGTCTGGCGATGGACTGAGCCTGGCGTGCCGTATTTCCCTGGTGATTGGATGGCTGGCGATGGCAAAAAATCAACCCTTGTAGAAGTCATTGAAGGCTGAGGGAAAGATATATGGATGGGTTCAATGTCTCGATAGGGTTAGCGTTCTTAGCGGGTTTAGCCTCGTTCTTTTCACCCTGCGTATTTTCGCTTGTCCCTGCTTACATTGGGTACCTTGGCGGAAGATCTCTCTCCCAGGCTGACCAGGGGAAAAAATCTGAACGGTTGTTGACCTTTCTCCACGGCTTGTTCTTTGTTTTGGGTTTTGCGTTTGTTTTCATCATCCTGGGTGCAGCTTTTTCTGCATTAAGTCAATTCTTCTTTGAAGCAAGGGATATTCTCGCAAAAATTGGTGGAGTTGTGATTATTTTATTCGGTTTGCATATGACTGAATTGATTAAAATCCCCTTCCTTGATTATGATATTCGCCCGCAAACAAAAATTGGTAAAGGGAGAAGCCTTTTTTCATCTTTCGTCATGGGAATTTTCTTCTCTGCAGGTTGGTCTCCTTGCGTCGGACCAACCCTTGGATTAATTTTAACATTGGCAGTACAGCAGGCAAATATTGGTTTAGGTATTGGTTTACTTAGTTTTTATTCAATAGGTATGGCTATCCCTTTCCTGGTTGCTGCCCTCGGAGTCGGTTGGGTCACTACAATATTAAAAAAATACAACAAAGCCATGCGAATTACCCAAATCATTATGGGTGTACTTTTGATTGTTGTTGGCGTGATGCTGTTCCTGGGTATTTATCAGCGTTTAATAACATTTGATTCACTGATCGATTTCGGTATTTAATGCGGCAATCTTTGGAGACGCTTTGAAAAAGCACAAATGGATCGTTGAAGGTTTAGTGGTAGTGCTGATCATTGGTTTAGGGTTCGTCATTTATGCCTTAATCAATGGTGAGATTTTTGACGGTTCCGGATCCGAAGAAACACAAACCACAGAAAAGGTTTCGCCATCACCGGAACAAGATCAAGTGCAAAGCCAGGATCAATCATTGCAAAGCCAGGAACAAGCATTGCAAACCCAGGAAAATTCGGAAATCGCTGCCCCCGATTTTGAATTGATGAATCCTGATGGGGATTTAATATCATTATCGGATTTTCAAGGGAAAATTGTGATTGTCAATTTTTGGGCAACCTGGTGCCCTCCATGCCGCGCAGAAATGCCGATTTTCCAGGAATTTGGGGAAAAATACGCTGAAGAACTCGTTGTCTTAGCCATCAACAGCGGAGAAGAGGTAGAAGTAGTTAAATCATTTTCTTCTCAGTTTTCAGATGCAATCACTTTTTTGGTTGACCTTGATACTTCTATTGGCGAACGCTATAAGGTCAGGGGACTCCCAACGACCTATTTTGTTGGTCCTGCGGGTAACCTGCAAGCGATGCATATTGGTGAATTGACAGAGAGTTTATTGGCAACGTATCTTGAGAGGATGGGTATCGATTAATGTTACAGGTGATTTTATATATAACAGCTAACGACCCAAGAATTGATCAGATCAAAACAGATTTAAAGCAATTCAAAGAATCCTTTCCACACCAACTGCACGTAATCAACATCAACGAAGATGAGATTTTAGCAGAGGAATTTGGGGAGAAGGCACCTGTTCTGGATATTGGTATTTATCGCTTATTATGGGAATTTGATGTTACAGAGATCGAAACAGCATTCATAAAAGCGGATGCCAAACTTAAGGAAGCTAAATCAAATAAAAATGTAGTTATGGAAGAACGTATCACCAAACCGCTTGCTATGACAAAGTCAGACCGATTTTCAAGGTGGTTTTCGAACCATTATATGGTCATTTTGAACGGTTTTGCTTTTCTCTACGTCTTTTTGGCCGTCCTAGCGCCCATTTTTATGCAGATAGGTTGGGAGAAACCAGGAAGAACGATCTATAAGATTTACCGTCCTCTCTGCCACCAACTTGCTTTCCGCTCATTTTTCTTGTTTGGCGAGCAACCTTACTATCCAAGAGAACTGGCCGGTGTTGAAGGTGTTATGACTTATTCTGAAGCGACGGGTCATGACGAATTTGACCTAGCAAC
Organism: Anaerolineaceae bacterium; assembly: GCA_016841445.1. Lineage (GTDB taxonomy): Bacteria > Chloroflexota > Anaerolineae > Anaerolineales > Anaerolineaceae > Brevifilum. Next base: position 1,349,010 of record JAENZD010000001.1, on the reverse strand, counting down.
AGCCAGAGATTTCCTTGGAAATGAAACTCTTGGATATAAAATCGCCCTGTGTGAGCGTGATGTTGCTATTTATGGTTTTATATTCCTTTTTGGTGCTATTTTTTCAATAACGGGCAAGAAGATTAAACCTTTGCCCTGGTATCTCTGGCTGATCATCGGGTTGGGCCCGATTGGGTTGGATGGATTCTCACAACTTCTTGGGCAATCCGGTTTTGCAATTTTTAGCTGGCTGCCGCTCAGGGAAAGCACACCATTTTTGAGAACTCTGACCGGTGGACTTTTTGGCCTGGCTACTGCCTGGTTTGGGTTTCCCTATCTTGAGGAATCGGTAAAAGATAACCGGTATGAAATGAATTTAAAAACGGCCGTGACTGATCAGATTGATGAAGAAGGACGTGAATAGCAAATGGGCTTCAAAGAAAAAGGTGGCCTTCGCTATTTTCAATTTGATATTTTTGAAAGGCAACCCATATTTCATGCCATTCTCACAAGAAGGGGCGGATTCAGCCAGCCACCTTTTGAAAGCCTGAACACTGGCGGAACGGTTGGGGATGATCCGAAAGCAGTTTTAAAGAATCACGAGAAAATCTATCATGTTTTTAATTACGATTATGCCTCTCGCCTCGACGTTTGGCAGGTGCATGGTACTCGTATCATCTGTGGAGAAGCCCCGCGAGAACCAAATACTTTACATTCGAAGGCAGATGGCATTTTAACAGATAAACCGGAGATTACATTGTTTATGCGGTTTGCGGATTGTGTTCCCATTCTTCTGATGGATACCGAGAAAAAGGTGATTGGTATCGTGCATGCCGGTTGGCAGGGGACCAATCAAAAGATTGCACAGGCAGCCGTTGAGAAAATGCAAACATGTTTTGACTCAAAACCAGAGCATATCCTGGCGGGGATTGGCCCTTCGATATGCCAGAATTGTTATGAAGTTGGCCCTGAGGTTTACAGCTCATTTCGGGAAAATTTTGGTGAAAAAGCTGATGAATTTTTTGAAGATCATGATGGGCATAAATATCTTAATTTGTGGGCGGCTAACCGATCGACGCTTGAATCTGCGGGTGTTAAAGAAATAGAAACTGCCGGGTTATGCACAGCCTGTAATCTCGATGATTGGTTCTCCCATAGACAAGAAAATGGGAAAACCGGTCGGTTTGGTGTTTTAATGAAAATCCTGGATAATTAATTTGAGGGACAAATGGCACAGGAAGACTTGCAGGAGAGAATCTCCCAAATAGAGATTAACTTAAAGTCGGTGCAATCAAGAATGGTATCTGCCGCGGAAAAAGCTGGACGGTCCATTGATGAGATCAAACTGGTCGCGGTGACCAAGCTGCTGCCGATTGAAATGGTCAGCGCTGGAATTAAAGCTGGGCTCAATTGTTTTGGCGAAAATTACCCTGAGCAGGCTGTTGAGAAAATACAGGCACTTAAGACTGAGCAAAATATTGAATGGCATATGATCGGTCATATCCAAAGCCGGAAAGCCAGGACGGTTTGTGAGTATTTCGATAAGGTTCATTCGGTCGATCGTTTGAAAATCGCCAGATATTTGAACCGGTATGCAGGAGAACTTGAGAAAAATATATCAGTTCTGATCGAAATCAACCTCACTGGAGAGGAAAGCAAATTTGGGTTTCCGGCATATGACGAAAAGGATTGGGATACTCTCGCTTCACAGCTAACCCAAATTACGCTGTACGAAAACCTGACTGTCCAGGGATTGATGACCATGCCCCCGTTATTTGAAGACCCCGAACAATCTCGTCCCGTTTACAAGAAGCTGAACCGGTTGCAAGCATTTCTGCAGAGCAACCTGTCAAAGATATCCTGGCATGAACTTTCCATCGGCACGAGTTTTGATTATGAGGTTGCTATCCAGGAAGGTGCGACGATCGTCCGGATTGGGACTGAGATTTTCGGGAAAAGGCCTGAAATTTAGACCAATTTATATTGAGTGAAATGGAATCACATGAGAATTGGCATCATCATCATTAATACAACCATCGACATCCTGACACTATTTATTTTTATCTATACCTTGTTGAGCTTTTTTCTGGATCGCTATCACCCTGTTCGAAACGCCATGGGTACGGTCATGGAACCTATGCTTAATCCAATTCGAAAGATGGTTCCTGCGGTAGGTGGTTTTGATTTCAGCCCAGTAATATTGATGATCCTGCTGCAGGTCATTGGGATGATCCTTAATGCAATCTTACGAAGCTTTGGCTGAACAGTTTATCCCTCGAATAATATTCTTCCACAAGAAGGGCAAAACACGAGATTATTTGAAGCCCTGATTAATTGCATGTCTGCTGGTGTTAAGGCTTGTCCACAAATGCCGCAACTACCCTCAGATAAACTTGTCACCGCAACACCCCGTTTTGTTTTTCGCAGCTGGTTGTATAACTTTAATGTTTGTGGGGATATTGCCTGAAAGACAGCCTCTTTTTCCCGCAGCATCGTTTTTAATTCGTCTTCCAGTTTATTTTTTTCTCCTGCCAGAGCAGCATTTTCTTCTACAGCAGTTCCTTTTGCTTGTTTAAGGTCCTTCTCTGCTTGATTTTTCGCTTTTTCAGCTTCCTCATATTCAATCATGACTTCTAATTGTTCATCTTCTAATTTAGATATGTAACGTTTGATGGCTTCCGATTCCATTTGTAAGTCTTGGAGCGCTTTTGGATTCTTGATTTTGCCGCTGAACAATGATGCCTGGTCCGTTTTACGTTTAATTCTCTGGGCTTCGACTTTGTCTTCAATCATATGCAGTTTGATACGAAGCTGCTTTGCGCTCTCATTGGTTTGGTGAACCAGTTTTTCCGCACGTTTGACTCGACGATCATCGCTGAGTAATTTCTCAATTTCTTGTAGCCGTGATTGGTTTTTTTCGATCCGGGTATCTAATTTCTGTAAACGAAAAAGATTTAATGCTTCACTCATTCATAAGCCCTTTCACCATGTAGTTTCAGCTCTTTATTGATCATCGATACCTAATTTTATCATCTAAATCCCGATAAAAATGTTTCCCTTCCCCAAGATTAGAGGAAGTTGCGATTATTGACAGGTAAGTTTGATAAAGGTAAACTCCTCTAGTTGATAATTATTAAGATTAATTAATCATGTGATATAATTGCCAACATTATTGGTAATGAATTCATTACCAATCTTGTTTAAGAGGAGACCATCACTTGGCTTTTTCCCCACTAAATTGGTTTTGGGGTTTATTTTCCCTGGATATCGGAATTGATTTGGGTACAGCAAATACCCTTATCTATATTCGCGGCAAGGGTATTGTTATCAATGAGCCTTCGTGGGTAGCTATTGAGAAACGAACCAGAGAACCAATCGCGATTGGTTCTCAGGCAAAAGCTATGGTTGGCCGGACCCCTGCAAATGTGATCGCACTGCGGCCGCTCAGAGATGGTGTGATTTCGGAATATGAGATTACGCAAGCGTTATTAGAGTACTTTATCGGAAAGGCTCATCAGCAAAGTATCGTGCCATTGCCTAAGCCTCGAGTTGTTGTTGGCATTCCATCTGGTGCAACAGAAGTTGAAAAAAGAGCTGTTTTTGACGCAGCAATGGCCGCTGGAGCACGTGAAGTCATAATGATCTATGAACCATCAGCTGCGGCGATTGGTGCGGGTCTTCCAGTTAATGAGGTACAGGGCACCATGATCGTTGACATTGGCGGAGGGACAACTGAGGTTGCTGCATTGGCGATGGGTGGTGTGGTTGTTTCACGTTCATTGCGTGTTGCTGGTGATGAGCTTGATCAGGATATCATCAATTACCTGAGAAACAAATATAATCTTTTTATTGGTGAACGCATGGCTGAAAAAGTTAAAATCGCCATTGGCTCAGCTTACCCATTGAAGGAAGAGCTAACGATCGATGTTCGCGGCAGGAATCTTGTCACCGGATTACCGGAGGCAATCGAGGTTTCATCAGTTGAAATTCGCGAAGCGATATCAAGTTCGGTAGGGGTGATTGTCAGGACGATTAGAGACGCACTCGATGAAGCCCCTCCTGAAATCCTTGCAGATTTGATAGATAATGGTATTTGTCTGGCTGGCGGCAGCGCTCAGTTAAAGAATCTTGACGAACGCTTGTCAGCTGATTTAAAAGTGCGAGTGTGGGTAGCGGAGGATCCCATGACCTGTGTAGCACGGGGGTGTGGTATGATTCTGGAAAATAAGGGTGTCTTCTCAAGTTTTCTGGTTGGCTTAGAGCGGGAACCCGCAAAGCGAACTTTATCTTAACCCTCTATCGTTTTTAACCTGTTTAAGGTTAAATTGAGATAAAGATTTAAGATCAATCATTTTATGAAATTCCTGACCCCAAAGAATATTCAGACCGTTGTGATCATCCTCGTTGTCAGTGGATTGCTATTCCTGGCGTTGAGTGGATATCTGACACCCATATTTAACCTCTCTTTGAATCCTTTGATCTCATTTCAGAGTTGGCTGTCCGTCAGGTATCTCTCCGCTCGTGACTTTTTTACAACACCCCGAGAGATAACGCAGCTTCAGGAACAGAACACCGTTCTGGAATCCCAGGTCACTCAACTCCAAACACAATTGATTGTCATGGAAGAGCGATTAGGTGAAGCGCAGGTTTGTTTTGCATTACTCGATTTTGGACGTACTAATCCCCAATATGAGTACGTTGCAGCGACAGTTATTGGACGCGAGATCAGCCCATTTTTACAATATATCATCATTGACAAAGGTTCAGAGGACGGGATTCGATACGGAATGCCTGTCGTCACGCAGCAAGGGCTTGTCGGGCGGGTGGACGCTGTGATCGCTGGTGCTGCCAGGGTTAAATTGATCACAGATTCGACTTCAGTTGTCAACGTGAGGCTGCAATCGGCAGAAGTTGAGGTACAACTCCTGGGATCACTCACCGGGGATGTTTCATTGGATATGATTCCACTTGATGAAACTATTGAAGCGGGAGATGTCGTTTTGACCTCAGGACTGGGAGGGAATTATCCGCCGAATATTTTCATTGGCCAGGTTTTATCAACACAACGACGTGAAAACGCTTTATTTCAAACAGCATCTGTCCAACCAATCGTTGATTTTTCGAGTATCAACGCTGTTCTGATTGTGACTAATTTTGAAGCGGTCGATATTTCTCCCTTGATCCCGGAGGAATGAACCTCATGCCACACATTGTAAGTGGATTATCTCTGCTGGTGTTATACATCTTGCAGACAACCATATTTTCTCAAACGCCTTTACTATCAGGTACAACTGATCTTCTTCTCCTGTTCCTTGCGGCATGGTCTTTACAACCACAGGTTAAGAATAGTTGGGTCTGGGCCTTGATTTTTGGGAGCTTAGTCAGTATTGTATCTGCGATGCCATTTTTTACGCCGCTGATAACATATGTTGGTGTGGTCGGAATTTCGAAACTTCTTCAAAGTAAAGTTTGGCGAACACCGATTTTTGCTATGTTTATTGTCACAATGATTGGAACAATTTTTCAACATGTTGTTTATGTTGTTTCCTTGCAAGTAACAGGTGCACCCATATCTTGGGGAGAAAGCATTGACATGGTAATATTACCCAGCGTGCTGTTGAACTTGATATTTGCCCTTCCAATCTACGCCATAGCCAGTGACTTATCTGGCCGTGTTTATCCATTAGAGGAGGAGCTATGAACATCTTTCCTCAAAGAACGAAGAAATTTGAAAATTGGCGCTATTTAGTGCTTTTTATATTAGTAGCTACAGTGTTTGGGTATTACATATTGCGATTATTTGATATTCAAGTCCTGCAAGGTGAAAGATTTTTTGCCCAGGCGGAAGAAAATCGAACACAAGTGATCAGTGACCCAGCCATCCGCGGCACGATCTATGATCGCAATGGCGTTGTTTTGGCACAAAATGTCCCATCGTACAATGTCGTCGTTGTCCCTGGTTATTTACCGGATGACGAAGGCGACCAGCAAGCCATTTTTCGAGAGCTATCCGAGCTGATCGACATGCCTGTTAGCATGGGTGATACGGATGAAGAGACTGTCAGGAACTTCACACCTTGTTTTAACGAACTGGGTATTTCTCAGGTTGTTTATATTGCGGATACGAACTGGCCCTACCAATCAACTGCGTTGATGTGCAATGTCAGCCAGGATATTGCGATGGTTGTGATGGAAAACCGGGAAGATTGGCCAGGTGTTGATGTTGAAATTTCGGCGGTTCGGCAGTACCCAACCGGTGAATTGACCTCAGAAATCATCGGCTTTTTAGGTCCTATCCCGGCGGTCCTTGAGGATTACTATGTAGAACAGGGATTTGTCGCGAACCGCGATAAAGTGGGGTATGCAGGTGTTGAGCAATCGCTAAACGAAATCCTGGCGGGGACCAACGGTACGCGCACCGTTGAGGTCAATGTTGCTGGTGAAATATTAAGAAATTTATCTGAACCCGTGGAACCCGTCCCTGGCGAAAATGTTTACCTAACAATCGATGTTCGGCTTCAAAATATTGCAAGGGAAGCACTGATCAGCGAAATTGATTTTTGGAATAATTACTTTGGAGAAACGCTCTCAAACAGTGGTGTGGTAATCGCAATGAATCCTCAAACGGGTGAAATCTTAGCATTGGTTTCGTACCCAAATTATGAGAACAACCGCATGGAACAGGCGATACCGGGATATTATTATGAGCAGCTCAGTGAGGACCCCCAACAACCGCTGTTCAACCATGCAATATCCGGCGAGTATCCACCGGGATCTGTGTATAAGATGACCTCTGCGTTAGGCATCCTCAATGAAGGTGTGGTGACACCAGAGTATGAAATTGAGGACCCGGGCATGATCACTGTTGTCCAGCGGTTCTATGAAAATGATCCTGGTGTTCCACGCCAATTTGTGTGTTGGGATCGCAATGGGCATGGCATGGTTAATTTTAAGTGGGGAGTGGCCTACTCTTGCAATGTTTACTGGCATAAAGTTGCTGGTGGATTTGAAGATGAAGTCCCCGATGGTGGTTTAGGTATTTGGCGGATGAGTGAATACGCCGAAGCTTTGGGTTACGGATCGTTGACAGGCATTGAGCTGCCGGGTGAGCAGGAAGGCCTTGTGCCAAATCCAACCTGGAAGCGAATAAACCTTGGTGAAAACTGGGCTACCGGTGACACTTATACTGCCGCAATAGGGCAGGGTTTTGTTTTAGCAACCCCACTGCAAGTATTAAATTCCATAGCTACGATTGCCAATGGTGGGAAATTGATGAATCTCACGATTATCAACGAAGTAATTACCAAAGATGGAACGGTAACCCAACAACTGGAACCTAGCTACCGGTGGGATATAACCGAAGATCCGTTAATTGATGTCTACGATGGAAATGTAACCACAGGGGAAACCAAAACAGTTGAACCGTGGGTCATTGAGTTGGCAAATGAAGCGATGCGGCTCGTTGTGACCGATGGAACAGCAAGCTCCTATGATATTGAACGGCACGCAGCCCTTTTCAGGGATGATTCCAGTCAATCTGGAGGTAAAACAGGAACAGCTGAATATTGTGATGATGTCGCTCAATCAAAGGGGTTATGTGAATTTGGTGAATGGCCAGCACATGCCTGGTATGTAGGGTATGCACCCTGGGATAATGCTGAAATCGCCGTGGTGGCTTTTGTATATAACGGCACCGAAGGTTCAACTTTATCTGCACCCGTCGCCAGACGAGTGATTGACGCATATTTCGAACTTAAAGCGATTGATGCGGCTGGGACACCTTGATCAGGAATCAACGCCCATAAACTTTTATGAAAACTTCGCGTAGTATTTGGCAAAATTTTGATTTCTGGCTGTTTGGTGCAGCGCTTATTCTCTCCATTATTGGGATTGCACTTATCCGCAGTTCAATCGCGGGGAATTTTGATCTGGTGGATCATCCTCAGCGTCAAACGACTTTTTTATTGATCAGCCTGGGTGTGTTATTTGTTGTTGCAGCCGTCGATTATAAATACTGGATTACCTTGATCCAGGCGATGTATCTTGTGACCGTTGGTTTTCTCTTATTTGTTTTCACTGCGGAAGCCCGGTTTGGTTCGGTTCGCTGGTTGGAGGTTGGCTCAATTTTGATCCAGCCGGCTGAACTTGCAAAAATTGTGGTCATATTGGTGTTAGCTAACTTCTTTGCAAATAATTTCAAGAAATCCTTGAACCTGCGAACGATCTTGCGAAGCGGGTTGCTGGTAGGTGGGTTGGTCATCTGGATCTTCTTGCAGCCAAACCTCAGTACAACCATTGTTTTGTTAGTGATTTGGGCTGCGATGCTCTGGATAACCGGGATCAAGATAAAATTTCTTCTGATCACTGTTGCTATCGTTTTGGTGGTTTTATTGATCGGTGTTGCAACGGGGTTCTCCTTTCTGGAAGATTACCAGAGAGACAGGATCACTAACTTTTTATTCCCCGATCCAGACGCCCGCTATGGTGAAACTTATAATGTTGACCAGGCTTTAATCACCATTGGAACGGGCGGGTGGTTTGGCCAGGGCTACATGCAGTCAACACAAGTGCAGCTCCGGTTCCTCAAGGTACGTCATACAGATTTCATCTTCTCCGTTCTTTCTGCTGATTTTGGTTTTGTAGGAGCAACAGCGGTGATCCTGCTGTTGGTACTGGTTGTTTTCAGGTGTATGCGGATTTCACAAAATGCCCCCGATATATTTGGTTCGTTAATTGCTTATGGATTTGGTTTCCTGATTTTTTTCCAGACCATCGTCAATGTGGGTGTGAATTTAAATGTAATTCCTGTTACAGGATTAACTTTGCCCTTTGTTAGTTATGGCGGAAGTTCTCTGTTGTCCTTGATGTTAGGGATTGGAATGGTGGAAAGTGTTGCTATGCGCTCCCATAAACAGGTTGAAGAGTAACTGGTCAACTTCTTTTCTTCTTAATCTTATATTGGTTCTGGAAATTCATTTTAACCCCTTGATAGTTTCTGGGTGATTTGGTAAAATATAGCCCACGTTTTGATTAGTGGGGGTTCGTCTAACGGCAGGACAGCAGACTCTGAATTTGTTTATGGAGGTTCGAATCCTTCACCCCCAGCTAAAAAGCCCAGTTTACTGGGCTTTTTACATATTCTATTTTTTGGAGAACAAGGAGAAAAGGACACAAATTCTTTATCGGTCAACAACATACAGTAAAGGTCATAAGCGGGAATTATCTGGATTTACATATAAATACATGAAACCTTCCGGGAAAACGCTTAGAAACGCTCTTGGTGTCCTAAATTGGTATGCAGCCAGCAGTTGACCACTACTTGTATATTTTGTCATAACGTAACGTAAGGCGATGCCAAGAAGTTATTTGTGATCCAATATTTAGAAAAATGCATCTATCAGTGAGTTTTCATTTATAATTTTCTAACCGAAGATTATTGAAGGAGCATCACTTCTTGAAGAAAAATTATCTATTCATCACGGTCTTCTTTTCAGGGATGACAGCACTGGCAGTCGAATTATCGGCATCCCGTTTGATTGGGAACGTCTATGGCAGCAGCAATCTGGTTTGGGCTAGTGTGATTGGATTGATCCTCATTTACCTGACAGTCGGTTACTGGTTGGGTGGCAAATTTGCTGACAAGCACCCTGATTTTCGCACTTTTTATCGGATATTGCTGTGGGGGAGTCTGATGGTTGGATTGGTACCGATCATTTCCAGACCGCTGCTGCGCTGGTCATCTTCAGCCTTTGATCTGCTTCAAATGGGGATATTGGTTGGAGCTTTTGTAACCATATTAATCCTGTTTGTCATTCCTGTTACTTTGATAGGTATGGTTTCGCCATTTGCTCTAAAATTGTCGATAAAAGATACACAAACAGCTGGAAAAACAGCTGGGAAGCTGTCAGCGATATCAACACTGGGTTCATTCATAGGGACATTCTTACCTGTGTTGGTCTTAATCCCATTAATGGGCACATACCGGACATTTTTATTTTTCAGCAGTCTACTGATGTTGATTGCGATTGGTGGATACTGGATTTTTGTTGGGGTTAAGCCCTGGCTGCCTTATGCCTGGATGCCAGTCGTCCTCTTATTTTTATGGTTTTTTGGCGCAGCTGGATCTGATAAAGCGACGCAAAATCTAATTTATGAAACAGAATCATCATACAATTACATCCAGGTGATTGAAGACCGATCCTATCGCTATTTGCGTTTGAATGAAGGTCAGGGCTTGCATTCTATTTATCATGCTACAGAATTAAATTATCAAGGTCCTTGGTCACAAGTTCTGGTTGCCCCATTTTTTACAGCCGCCACCTATGATATGGATTCTTTGGATCGAATGGCGATCGTGGGATTGGCAGCCGGTACGACTGCCAGGCAGGTGAATGCAGTATATGATGATGTCCAGATTGATGGATTTGAGATAGACCCCAAAATTGTTGATGTTGGTCGGACTTATTTTGATATGAACGCTGAGAATCTCGAGGTCTTTGTGGAGGATGGACGGTGGGGTTTGAATCACGCTGAAGCGTATTATGACGTGATCAGTATAGATGCTTACAGACCGCCTTATATCCCCTGGCATATGACCACGGTTGAATTTTTCCAGATCGTCTATGATCGTCTTTCACCTGAAGGTGTTATGGTTATCAATATTGGGCGAAGTCCCCTGGACAGAACCCTGGTAAACGATTTGGGTACCACAATTCGCCAGGTGTTTCCTACGATCTTTGCTATGGATTTACCGAGTTCGTTCAATACGATGGTTTTTGCCACAAAACAACCCGGGAGTTGGGATAACTTTGTGGAGAATTTCAAGGCTTTACAAAATGATGATATCCATCCGTTGCTGATGGATGCGATGGCTACCACGATCTATCACAAGGCGCCAACACCAGACCTAACACAAGTTTATACCGACGATCGGACCCCTATTGAGTGGGTGACCAATAAAATTGTTCTAGATTTTATACTTTCTGGAGAGATAGGAAATATGGAATGAAACAAAAAAATACGTTTTCTAAGATTATCGGCTGGGTGATCACAGTCATCATACCTTTTATTGTCTTGATGCTATCGATCCGTTTGATGATGACCCCGTTATTTGCACGAATCGAATACAGTATGCCCGGTTTCCCTTTGGATCCTTATGGGTTTTCCACAGAGGATCGGCTGAAATGGTCTGAACCTTCGATCAATTATCTTGTTAACAGCGAAGATATCTCTTATCTGGCGGATCTCGCTTTTGATAATGGCGAGCCGATATATAATGCTCGTGAGTTGAGCCATATGGAGGATGTAAAGAATCTGGTGACGCTGATGCGCTATGTGCTGGCTGGTGGGATGATCCTCTTGCTGATCTTATCCATTGTTCTAGTTCTGATGAAGAATAAGTCTATGGTTCAAAAAGCATTCTTCCGCGGTGGTTGGGCTGTTTTCGTACTCATCGGAACGATCCTGCTGTTTGTTGCTCTGAGTTTCAATCAGTTGTTCACCTGGTTTCACCAACTTTTCTTTTCTAGCGGCACGTGGTTGTTCTACACCTCAGACACTTTAATCCGGCTTTTCCCCCTGCGTTTTTGGCGAGATGCCTTTATTTTTGTGGGACTATTAAGTTTAATCATGGCGGGTTCAGTCATTATTCTTAACCGCAGAAAGAGAAAACAGGAACCTAATGATTAAAGAAAAAAGGCGATCGTTTCATTCTCGATCGCCTTTTTGAATGTTAGCGTGTTTGTTACCGGACCGCGACCGGATTATCCGGGTCAGCGTTCGGGTCGAAGATGTGCATATTGTCCATATTGAAGCTAACTCTGATCTCATCACCCATCTCAACACGGGTACGAGGATCTACGCGGGCAACGAAACTATGATCACCATGCATCAGGTATAAGAAGATTTCATTTCCCATTAGTTCTGTCACATCAACCTTCACATCGACAGGTTCTGCAATGATCGACGGCGGTGCATACTCCGGGTTGTGGATATCTTCTGGACGAATGCCAAAGATGATCTCCTGGTCGACCAGATGCTGATAGGTTTCATGCCGATTCTTGGGAACCTTTACCTTAAAGCTACCCAGATCAACAAACAGGTCATCTCCTTCTTTTACCATTTTGCCGTTGAAGAAGTTCATGGCGGGTGAGCCAATGAAACCGGCGACAAAGAGGTTCTCAGGATAATCATAAAGCTGCTGAGGGGTATCCAGTTGTTGCAATATGCCTTTATTCAGTACCGCAATCCGGGTTGCCATGGTCATAGCTTCGGTTTGATCGTGGGTCACGTAAATAAAAGTTGTTTGCAGCCGCTGGTGCAGTTTGCTGATCTGCGCACGTGTTTGAACACGTAATTTTGCATCCAGGTTTGATAACGGCTCATCAAAGAGGAACACCTTAGGCTCGCGAACGATAGCACGACCAACGGCAACACGCTGCCGCTGACCACCTGAGAGTTCCCTTGGTTTCCGATTTAATAAGCCCTCAATACCCAGGATTTCTGCTGCATCATTGACTCTTTTTCGAATCTCTTCCTTGGGTACCTTTCGCAGTTTAAGACCAAACGCCATGTTGTCATAAACTGACATGTGTGGATAAAGGGCATAGCTCTGGAAGACCATTGCAATATCCCGGTCTTTCGGGGCTACGTCGTTGACGACCTGGTCGTCAATCTTGACCTGACCTTCGGTAATATCTTCCAATCCTGCAAGGCACCGGAGAGCTGTGGTTTTCCCACAACCTGATGGACCAACAAGGACAAGGAATTCTTTGTCGTCAATCTCAATGTTGATATTTTCCAACGCGACGACTTCACCGAAACGCTTCCATACATCTTTATATGTTACACTTGCCATAATATGTGTTCCTCCAATCTGAAAAAGTTTAGTGAGGAAATTATACCATGATTAAGAGAATAATAAGAAAGGGTTAACGAAAATATTCAAGTGATTGATCTACGGAAATATTCTTAAATCAAAAAGCACCTAAGGTTTTTTTTAGGTGCTTTATAGTCAATCGATATTATCGATTTTTCTTCTCTATGATTGCATTTCTGATTGTGTTTAACCTTTTCATAGCATTATTGTGACCGTAACCAAAATAATCATGAAGAAGGGTGTACTCTGAATAAAGGCGATTATAGGTCTTCTTATCATTATTGTTTGGGATGTAGGTTTTTGTACTGAGATGAGCCATCTTTTGGGCTGCTTCCTGGATGGTGTCATACCCACCCCGTGATTCTCCAGCGGCAACGGCAGCATACATTGCTGATCCCAGTGCAGATGTATGTGGGGTATCTGTAACTTTAATTTCCATTCGGCTTACATTGGCAAGGATTTCAAGCAATAATTCGTTCCGAATGGTTTTCCCACCAGCAACAATGATCTCATTAATCGGTACGCCACTGGCGATAAATGTTTCAAAAATTTTGCGTGTGCCAAAAGTGGCAGCTTCGAGGATAGAGCGATAAATTTCTTCGGGTGTGGTGTCCAACGATAAGCCCAAAATCAATCCAGTTAATTCCCGATCAGCAAGGATACTGCGGTTGCCATTCCACCAATCCAAACAAACCAGGCCTGATTCTCCCGGGACCAATTCTGCTGCCCTTTGATCCATTAATTTGAAAAGACTGATTTTTTGCTTTCGGGCTAAGCGTTCATATTCAGATGGAATGCCATTATTAATGAACCACTCAAAATGGTTTCCTCCACCAGCTTGTTCTGCTTCATAGCCAACCAAGCCAGGGACGAGACTATCTTCAACCATACCAGCCATACCAGGCACACGGTATTCTTTTTTAGCAAGCACCAATAATTCAAAGTTTGAACCTAACATCAAGACCATTTTACCGGGTTCTGCCACTGAAGCTGCTGGGACGGCGGTATAAGGGCTCAACATGCCTGATGCGACAGGTGTACCGGGTGCAAGATGAAGCATTTTTGCCGCTTCTTCTGTAAGTTCACCGGCCTGTTCACCAATTTGTATAATGTCGCGCTTCATCTTGTCGTCGATGACGTTGGTCAGGTCAGGATCCAGTGCTGAGAAGAAGGTTTCCAGTGGAAAGCCCTCACTTTTAGACCATAAACCTTTGTATCCGGCCGCACATAAATTTCTGGATTCTATGCCAGTCAGCTGCCAAACTATCCAATCTGCGGCCTCAATTAATCGATCTGCAGCGTTATAGAGTGAAGAATTATCGTCATAGAGTTCCCAGACTTTTGGGAAGAACCACTCGGCGTTAATTTGACCGCCGTAACGATCTAAAAAAGTTTCAAAACGATCACTAGCTAATTGAGTAAGTTTGGACGCCTTCTCCCTGGCAGCAGTGTGCTTCCATGTTTTGGGCCAGGCGTGAGGTTCATCTTTGTAATCTTCGATCAAAGCCAATGGCGTTCCATCTGACGTGGTTGGGATGAGCGTAGAGCCTTTAAAGTCAATGCCCAATGCAATCACTTGATCTGCAAGTACATCACCCTCTCGTATTAGCTTTGGGATCGCTCTTTTTAATGCGTTGAGATAATCTTTCGGGTGATGCAGCGACCAACCCGGATCCAATTGAATATCACTTCCCGGCAGGTTTTCTGTAATCAAACCATAAGGATATTGATAATCCACTGATGAAATTAAATTCCCGGTGGTGACATCAACTAATATTGCCTGAGCTGATCGCGCTCCAAAATCAACGCCAATTGTATAGTAATTCTGTGTTGTCAAATCGAGTTCTCCTTAAAATGATTGCAAAACAATAAATTGAACGGACTAATATAATGACTTTAATCCTTATCCAATAGTCCTGAAGCAGCTGCTAACGCCTGCATTTCCCTTGTAATTTTCTTTTTTCTCTCAGTATTGATCACCTGGTTCAGTTCAAGCATGATATCGTCAGCGTTGTCCTTTGCATCCTCCATTATTGTGTAACGGGTTGAATGTTCAGCCGCAGCAGATTGCAGGAGGACACGATAAAAACTGGCGGCTAATGAATGCTGAATTATTTGATGATATATCCCTTCAGGTGGCGTTTCGATAATAGAAGGTGGCCATATTCCCTTTTTGTTGTCATCCTCTGTAACAGGTAAGTGAAATTCAAAGGGAAAAAGAGTCAAAGTATGAAATTCTGTTTGACTTCCTTTTGAGACTTGATTGAACATGATAACGAAGCGGTCGAATCCAAAAGTTTCATACTTTGCCAGCCAATCTTTCGTAAGTAAAAATGCGTCTTTATAATCAAGCAGGCTACCAGTCGGAAGCGATTTTTGCCAGCTAATATTAACCTTTCGTCTTTCAAGATCCTGGACAATCCGCTGTCCCATCGCCCAAATGTGATAGGATGAGAGGTGGTGTGATTTGATCCAATCAAAGCTTTTTTCTATCAAGCGCCTATTGAAATTGCTGCACAACCCCCGCTCAGTACCAATCAGCAGAATGATTGTATCGGTTATGTTTGGTGAATTGGGGCTTTTATTAGCCTGCCGCAAATGATTATTTAGCTTTGGCAAGATCTCAAACAAAATATCAGAAAATTCCTTCTCATAATCGCTGATCTGGTCGATGCGTTTTAGAGCAATCTGCCACATTCCCATGGAGATTGTCCTGAGGGCTGCCAGTAATGGTTCGATTGCTGTAATATTTTCAAGGCGCGATTTCGCACGCTCTACATTATCTGTCATAAGTTGTTAAAAAGTTTCTATCCGATCAATGTCCCAAATAAATGCTATTGCACCACCCAATTCCGCAGTCACCGGTGATTTTCCAAAGGATTTTGTTTCATCTGTTGTATGTGTGCTCATTTCTACACGAGTCATACAGTTGTCCTTGATAATCCCCAAAATCTCATCCAACTGCTCTTTTTTTACAGCAATAAACAGCGAATATTGGCTTTGCTGCAGCATTCCCCCATGCGTCTCAGCATAGGTTGCTGTATGGCCAGCGTTAATAAGCGCATCAAGTACAGCATCCGCAGTATTGGCAGGAACTACAACCATCACCATTTTCATTGTGTCAGTCCTTTTCCTTCTACCCAACGATCCGTAAATTTTCCGAGCACATGACTTAATTCTTCTGTAATAGTAACCGTCAGGCGCCCTTCTTTCGCAATGTCTGTAAGCAATTTCTTTTCATTGCTTGAGAAATAATGGCGAAGGTCGTCAACATACTTGCCAATTCTTGTTACTGGAACCCGGCTGATGACACCCCGACTTAATGCAAATAAAATCACGATGGTCATTGAAAACGAATATGGCGAGTTGGGTTTTTGGATAAATGTATTTAATATTCGTCTGCCTCTCATGATTTGCTGACGGGTAGTCATATCAACTTCGGTTCCAAAACGTGTAAAGTGTTCTACTTCTTCAAATTGTGATAATTCCAATTTTAGATTCCCGACCAATTCACGCATTGCAAGCTCTTGTGCAGCACTACCGACCCTTGAAACAGACCGTCCTACATCAACTGCTGGTTTTTGACCCTGGTTGAAGAGATCTTTATCCAGGACCAATTGCCCATCCGTGATAGAGATTAAATTGGTTGGGATGTAGGAGGCAATATTTCCGTTCTGGGTGACAGCAATCGGAAGGGCGGTTATGGATCCACCACCATTTTCATCACTCAATTTACATGCACGTTCCAACAACCTTGAATGGATATAGAAAATATCACCCGGATATGCTTCACGTCCGGGAGGGCGCCTGAGAAGTAAGCTTAATTCTCGATAGGCATTGGCATGTTTGCTGAGGTCGTCAAATACGATAAGGACATCCAGGCCCTGATCCAGGAAATATTCAGCCATTGTCATACCAGTGTAAGGCGCAAGATATCTCAGAGCCGGCTGATCATCCGGGCTGCTGAGGATGATGGCAGTATAGGAAAGTGCACCGTTCTTCCGGATGGTGTCGATGACCGAAAGGGAGGATGACATTTTCTGACCGATCGCGACGTAGATACAGCGAACGCCAATATTCTTTTGACTCAAGATGGTATCTACTGCAAGTGTTGTTTTACCCGTTTGTCTATCACCAATGATCAATTCACGTTGACCTCGCCCGATTGGGAATAATGCATCAACGATCTTTGTTCCCGTGAAAAGAGACTGGTTGACCGGTGAACGTTTAATGACATCGGGCGCCATTTTTGAGAAAAACCGGTATTCACTGGCTTCGATGGCTTCATCGGAATCCAGGGGATTTCCCAATGGATCGATGATCCTACCGAGTAATTGGGCACCAACTGGCACTCGAAGACGTGCACCGGTTGCCTGAACCAGGTCCCCGCCGCGAATTCCTTTTTCACTACCCAGCATGATTAGATCGACACTTTTCTTCTCCAGGTTGAGAGCCATACCTTCAACACCTGTGGGAAAAGTAACAATTTCATCAATACAGACATTTGGAAGACCAGAGACAGTGGCGACACCGTTTCCAATATGCTGAACGGTACCGACATCTTTAAAGCGAACTCGCGTGGTCAGTTGACGCGTTCGCTGGTTGAGTGAATCGATCATGGCCTTGATGTTCTTATCAGGTTTTATCTCCCGATTTATTTCAACCTGTTGCTTTACATAAGACAGAAAATCTGCTGATGATTCTGATAAGTGGATGTCCTTTTTGAGTTTCTTTGAAAGGGTATCCAGTTTTTCTTCTAATTTTGTCGAAAAATCATTATCACTCTTCGACATTAATACTCTCTTCCAAAGCCTTCACGACATCGTCTTTAAGTTCATCAAGTTCTATAGCAAGTGTGTTTTCAACAACCAGATCTCCAATACGAACGCGAATACCGGAAATTAATTTTGGATCAACTTCAATTTCCATATTCACATTTCTGTCAGCTAAGGCACTGAATGTGCGCACCAAGGACCTCTGTTGTTCAGGTGAGAGTTCCTTTGCAGAGACAACGTGGACAGTTGGGGTACGTTCAGAAAGCGAGTCTCTAATCGTTCGAACCTGGCGCATATCGGTTTTGCCTAAATCCCATATTTCAGCATTCAACTCCTCAACAAGCGTTTCATGGACAGAATCAGGGGAAGTTTTGGTTAGAATCTGGTTACTGATATCCAGGATCGTGTCAACAAGGTGCTCCTGGAGTTCTTCTATCTCTTGCTTCTGACGTTTGGCAGCCTCATTTTCTGCTTCACTCAAGATTTTTTCAGCCTCATCCCGTGTTGCCTTGAGCAGGGATTCTCTTTCTATCTGCGCTTTTTGGAAAGCGCTCTCCAGCCGTGATTCAATTTCAGAATCAAGATTTGATAGTCGCGCTTCGATGGTGTTTAATTTTTCTTCTGCTTCCGCCTCTTTTTCAAGAGCTTCCTGCAAATTCTTTTCTTTTTCCTCAGTACGTTCATTAATCCGCTTCATCATGGGTTTGAACAGAAGAAAATAAAGCGCGACTGCCAATACCAGGAAGTTTATTATCTCAGCCAGGATCGTGACTAGATCTATTTCCAGCAGCATTTACAACTCCTCGTTTTTAGAAAAACCGATCTAATAGCGGGTTGGCAAACAAAATGATAAGGACGACCAGCAGGACATAGATCGCAGTTGATTCAAGTAGTGCCATAGAGATCAAGAGTGTTGTTCTCAGGTCATTGGCTGCATCGGGCTGCCGGGCGATGCCGTCCAATGCTTTTTTTACAGCCATCCCCTCCATAATTGCGGGGACGATAGCCCCTAAGACGATGCCAATGATAGCGCCCAAGATGGTTAAGACAGTGATTAGTGTTTGAGAATCAAGTTGCCACATATAGTTTTATCCTTTCATAAGTTAAGATGATTGCTTTAATTCTTGTTTTAAATTGCGACGTTCTTTCTCCATTTCCTGAACTTCGATCCCGGATGCGATATATAACGAAGATAGTACAAGGAAAATGTATGCCTGCAGCACACCTGTCAGCATACCTAAAGCAGCTAATGGCAGGGGAACGATAAATGGGATAAGAATGAAGACTATTGCTACGATCAGGTCAGTACTGAGTATATTACCGAAGAGACGAATTGCAAGCGAAACTGTCCGTGAGAATTGACTTACAATTTCAAGCGGTAAGATGAAAACAGGCGTTGCAAGATCTTTAAAATAACCCCAGAAACCTTTTTCAATTATGCCATAAACATGGACAGAGAAAAAGACAATTACAGCTAAGCCGATGGTTGTATTGATATTTGCTGTGGGGGATACCATTCGGGGAACAATGCTGAAAATATTTGCGAAGATGAGGAAAATTGCCAGAGTACCAAGAACCGTCAGAAATTTAGATGATTGAGTCCCATCAGGCATGACTGAACTGACGATGTTATTGATGAGCTCAACAATCATTTCACCTAAATTGGGTTTGTATTTTCGAATGAGGACTGAAGAGATAATGATGAAGATCATCATTACCCAGGTAGAAACCACCGTGTTTGTAATTGGCAGTCCAAATATCTCGAAAACAACTTGTGGGACAACAGATTCCATAAAAAATCCCTTAATTTTGTTTACTTAATTTATTGTCTGAAAACACTGTCTGATCCCAAAAGATCAATATAAGAAGTCTGCTGACCAGGAATGATAAAAACAGCGTTAACATCGAAAATATAGAAAAATATAATGCAATCATTAAAAAGCCTGTAATGATCAACCAACGAACAATCGCACCACCTATCACGACCCGTTGGCTGAACTTAGGTTTTTCAGGATTGACCAAACCTACAGTCCACTGTTGGGATTTCAAAAATAAGAAGGCTAATCCTATACCCGAGGATATCCATAAAGAATAAATAATGATGGTCAAGAGACTTGATCTTCCTTTTCTTTGTGTTGGTCTATTGCTTTTTTCCTCAACATTTCCAATTCAATATATCTATAAAAGCTATAATAACCGGCGAAAACCCCGACAAATAACAGGATGAGTGTGAATGTGTAACCAGTAGCAAAACGACGATCGATCTGATGTCCAATCAGCAGTCCACCAAAAATCGGCAGGGCCAACTCCCATCCTATCGATGTAAGTGCGAAATTTGCAGATAATTTCATTTTTGATGAGTCTTTTTTATTGACCATCAGCTTCTTTTCCTAGCTCTGCTTCCTGGGCAGAGAACGTATTTTCGATGAGCGTTTTCATCAAACGGTCATAAGTAACTAATTCTGTTTGGTAAAGCTCATCTTCCTTATGAGATACTTCGCCCGAAGTTAAAATTGTAATAATATTATTTCTAATTTTTAGAACACCAGCATAAATTTCTATTTCATTCTCTTCACCAGAAGTTCGATATTTAAGGGTTCCATTTGAAGTCTCAGCAATGAGCGGCGCATGTCCCGGGTGAATCCCAATCGGGTATTGATCAAGCAATGGGATATTCACGGCTGAAAGATCTTCTTTTTCAAGTATGACGCCCTGAGGAGAGATGATTTTAAGGATCAGCTTATCCGGAATCATGCTGCATCTCTTTCAGTTATGAGCCTTGCTTTTTGCATCGCATCATCAATTGTTCCTACCATATAAAATGCTTGCTCAGGTATCGAATCGTGTTTTCCTTCCAGAATTTGTTTAAACCCTGAGATGGTTTCATCCAAGGGAATAAATTTACCCGGATTCCCTGTAAATTCTTCAGCGGAGAATAATGGTTGTGATAAGAATCGCTGAATCCGTCGCGCCCTTTTCACAGTTTTTTGATCTTTGTCACTCAGTTCTTCCAACCCCAAAATTGCGATAACATCCTGGAGCTCTTCGTAGCGAGCCAGGATGGATTTGACCTGCATCGCGACATTGTAATGCTCCTCACCCACGATATGAGGGGCTAATAAAACAGAGTTTGATTGTAGGGGGTCAATTGCCGGGTAGATTCCAAGGTCAACCAAACGTCTTGAAAGAACAGTAGACGCATCTAAATGTGCGAAAGTGGCGGTGATGGCGGGGTCAGTCATATCATCCGCTGGTACATAGACTGCCTGTACCGAGGTCACGCTGCCCGAGGATGTCGTTGTGATGCGCTCTTGCAGTGCCCCCATTTCTGATTCGAGAGTGGGTTGGTACCCAACTTCACTCGGTAAGCGTCCCAATAATGCTGATACTTCTGTACCAGCCTGGATGTAGCGAAAGATATTATCAATGAAAACCAAAACGGGACGTTTTTCATGATCCCGGAAGTATTCCGCCATTGTAAGGGCAGTCAGCGGCGTCCTTAAACGGGCACCCGGGGGTTCGTTCATTTGACCAAAAACAAGGACGGTTGAATCCATCACTTCCCGTTCCTTTAACTCAAGGTATAGGTCATTTCCCTCCCGACTACGTTCACCCACCCCGGCAAATATGACGAGGCCAGCATATTTCTTTGTGGAATTTCGCATGAGTTCAATGATAAGGATCGTTTTCCCTACACCAGCTCCCCCAAACAACCCAATTTTGCCACCGCGTGGATAGGGTGTTAAGAGATCAATTGATTTAATGCCTGTTAAAAATGGTGTGGTTACTATCCTTTGGTCTTTTAAAGGTGGAGATTTGGCGTGAATTGGGTTTTTAATGATATCCTCTGAAATTGGCCCTTGATTGTCGATCAGTTCCCCAAGGATGTTGAACATCCGCCCAAGCGTTTCTTTGCCAACAGGAACTTTGATCGGTCCGCCAGTATCATCAACAATCAACCCTCTTTGGAGGCCAGCTGTGGGACCCATTGCAATGGTTCGAACTGTATTGGAATCAACATGTTCCTGGACCTCAAGGATGAGTGGTTTTCGATTTTCTCTCGAAACCATCAAAGCATTATGAATACTTGGAAGGTCGCCTGTTTCAAATTCAACATCAACAACAACGCCAACAGCTCTGACAATGATTCCCTTATTCTTGCTCTCCAAGATTGTCGTTTTCAATCGCACATCCTTATGTTTTTTGCTGCTATAAGCGTATGAAAAGGCTGATGTTGCCTAAAATTTCTGCTTAATTATCCATAAATGATATTGTTTTGTCAAATTTTAATCGTTTCAGAGTGAATAAACAGCATTCCATGGACTTAATCGACATGCAAGATATAGACGCGAAGAGAATCTGCCGGTTAAATCGGTTAATCTAATTATTGACTTAGAGCAGATATGAAATTTATTTCATTTTTGAGAACAAGCGAGAAAAAGCTGATTTCTGCAAAAAATTATTAATCAATTTTCTCAAACTCTTCTTTTCCCAATCCACAATCGGGACAAAGCCAATCATCGGGTAGATCTTCAAAAGCGGTCCCGGCGGGGATGCCGGCAATGGGATCCCCTTCAGCAGGATCGTAGATATAACCACAAGCGATGCATTCGTAAGATGACATTTTTAACTCCTGAAATATTAATTAATAACAGTTGCCGTTGGTGATGGTGTAAGGGTTGGATAGCTCAAATAACGTTCCGGAAACCAGCCAATTCTCCCTTCAGTATCCATGACCTTGATCCAAACCAAGCCATCATAAAGGGCAGTTTCATGAAGATCGTAGAGCGGGTCGTTAACTCGCAACCTTGCAATGACTGGACCTCCGGGCTGCTGGTAAAGATCATAATAAGGCGGAAAACCTGTGCTGACGACTAGGGCTAACCGAGGTGTTGGCGAAGGTGGGATATCCGTCGCTGTGCTCGTAAAGGTGGGTGTTGGCGTATCGGTTGGTTGCTCCGGTGTCGGTGTAAAAGAAGGCGTTGAGGTTGGGCTAGGGGTTCTGGTGGGGCTTGGGCCAAGGGTTGGGGTTGGGGTTAACGTCGGGGGCTGCAATGGATCAAGGGTTTCAGCCTGTACCTGGTTGACAATGAGCGAAACAGGGGCTTCCAACCTTGAAACCAATGCTTCTTGCAAACCTACGACTTGAGAATAACTCATACGAAAATTAGACCGAACTGTCATTTCTATCTGGATTTCATGTTCAGCACGGATCACATCTAGTTCTACTAATTCAGCATTGGGAATTTCAGCGATCTCAGTTTCAAGGATATTATTAATCAAGCGGTTTTCACGAGCTTGGGTGACCAGACGGGCACCGAGAATGGTTAATGGAATCAAAAGGAGTGCTGTTAGAATACCAGCTACAAGAAGGGTTTTCGGTAGTTTCCCTTCCTTCCTCTTGAAGCGGGGGACGAATCCCTCCAAAAAGAAAACAAGGGTTGCGGCAAAGGCAATTGTCACTGCATTTGTGATAAAAAGAAGGAGCGCACCGCCTGCGATATCCCATCTGCCTAAAGCAAGGCCAATGCCAATGGTGGAAAGAGGGGGCATGAGTGCCGTCGCGATGGCCACACCTGGTAATGCTGCAGAAAGGTGCGGCTGTGCAAGAGAATAGGCTGCAGCAAGGCCACCAGCCAGGGCGATAATCAGGTCGTTGGGAGTAGGTTGTGTTCTGCTCAATATTTCATGTGGAACTTCGAGAAGGGATGGAACAAAAGGCAGGTAAACATTCGCTAAGGTCAACAGTGCAGAAAGGATGATCGATAAAATCGCCCCACGGATCAATGCAGTAAAAGAATTACGGGCGAGTTTGGTGTCGGCTGTAATTGAACCCAGCCCGATCCCAAGTATGGGTGACATTAAGGGTGCAACAAGCATGGCACCGATGATCACAGCCGGTGAATCATTGATCAATCCAAGCGTTGCTATGGAACCTGAGAGAACAACGAGGAAAAAATAATCAAAACCAGGAGATGAGGCCGTCCGGATATTTTCAATGATTTCATTCCGTCTGCTGTGACTGAGCGGTTTGATGTATTGAGAAAGCCAAGTTTGCAGTCTATTTTCCTGATCCATGAGATCAATTCTAATCTAAAATACGGATTTTCGCATTGTTTAATTAAGATCAGCCAATTGATAACCACTTGAAATCATACGGGCTTAATTCAATGATGGTTATGCCTGATTGGGCTTCTCCAAAATCCTGATCCGAAATTATATCTGTCAGTTTGCTCTCCTTGAAATTGGAAAGATCGACTGCCAGGTTTTGAGCAGTTTGTGTGAGATTAAGAGCACACAGTAAACAACTATCTTGGTACTTCCGCAAAATTACCAGGCATTCGGGCTGGTCTTTGGCAAGAAATTCGTATTCACCCAACGCGAATATGGGGTTCGTCTTACGCACTTTTATGAGATGTTTCATTTTATTCAGTAACGAATCCGGATCTTGCTTTTCATTTTTTACATTTACTTCTTTATAGGAATGTTCTTGGGAATCGATCACAGGTGCAAATAATTTCTCCGGGGGTGCGTCAGAGAATCCAGCATTTATGCTTGCATCCCACTGCATAGGTGTACGTACACCATTACGGTCAAACAGCCAAATATTATCTCCCATGCCTATTTCATCACCGTAATAAATGATTGGCGCACCGGGCAGCGAATATAACAATGCATTCGCCAGCAGGATCTTGCGTTGATCGTTATCCAACAACGGGGCGAGCCGCCTGCGAATGCCCAGATTTATCCTCATCCTGGGTTCTGGAGCGTATTCTGACCACATCCATTGCCGTTCTTCCTCCGTCACCATTTCAAGGGTTAATTCATCATGGTTCCGCAGAAATGTACACCACTGGGTATTATTAGGGATCTCAGGTGTTTTTCCCATGATCCAATGAATGGGGCTGGCATCGCCTTTTCTTAATGCCATAAAAATTCGCGGCATTACCGGGAAATGGAACCCCATGTGGAATTCATCGCCTTCACCGAAATACTGACGGACATCCTCTGGCCATTGGTTTGCTTCAGCTAAAAGTATCTTATCTTCATAATTTGCGTCAAGGTAAGCCCTGAAATCTTTTAAAATGGCATGAGTCTCGGGGAGATTTTCACAATTGGTGCCTTCTCTCTCAATTAAATATGGAACGGCATCGGCGCGGAAACCATCAATGCCTAAATCCAGCCAGAAATCCATCACCTTCTTCATCTCCATACGGACTTCCGGATTGTCATAATTCAAATCCGGTTGGGATGAATAGAAGCGATGCCAATAATACATGCCGGCTTCCTCATCGAACGCCCAATTTGAGTCTTCCGTATCCAGGAAGATGATCCGGGCATCAGCATATTTTTCATCAGTATCTGACCAAACATAATAATTCCTGTATTTGGAATTAGGATCGGTACGGGAACGCTGGAACCAGTAGTGTTGATCGGAAGTATGGTTGAGAACCAGGTCTGCTATGATGCGCAATCCTCTTTGGTGTGCTTGATCAACCAATTCTTTAAAATCTGCCAACGTGCCATAATCCGGATGCACACCGTAATAGTCGGCAATATCATAGCCATCATCCTCCATTGGTGAAGGATAGATAGGCATTATCCAAATACACTCAACGCCCAGGTCCTTAATATAGTCTAATTTACTGATTAAACCGGGGATGTCCCCGATGCCGTCATTGTTTGAATCACAGTAAGCCTTGATTTGAATTTGGTAGAAAATTGTGTTCATATACCATGGAATTTCTTTTTGTGGCATTTGGCCTCCCGATCTAGCTAACTATCAAGAAAAGTGACACTACTATTTCAGTATATTTCTTTCCCAAGTTCCTGACAAGAAATGATAACGAAACTCAATCGATCAATTATGTAAGGTGTATAATGTTCGCGGCAGTCATTCGAATCCGGTGATGTTCGTTATCAGCTTCCATCACACCTTCGATGAGGAAAGGACCTGATTCACGGAGGGTGAGATAATGTTGCTTATACAGCCATGAGGGGATGATTACCTCGAGCGAACCCTCCAGATCTTCAAGATTTAAATAGGCCATCATCTGGTTCGATTTTGTTTTGAAACGTCTCAGCGTTTGGCGCAACCCTGCTACAATAACTTTCTCGCCGATTAACTCCCTGGCTTCAGTAGTCGATATTGCACCCGAAGATTGGATTTGTTCAGAAAATTGTTCCAGCGGAGAGATTGCCAGGCTTATACCCAGAATTTCCTGCTGTGCTATGCTGATTGTATCAAGATCCCATTCTTCATCCGGTGATAATGTTCTAAAGAGATTCATTTGTCCTGGGATTTGATCTCGTTCAAGACGGTTTAACCCATCTTGAATCGAAATGATCCCATAAAAAGCACCGCATTTTATCAGATTCCGGGTTTCTTTCTTATGGGGGTTTACCCTGACCAAATAATCCTCAAATGAAGAGAAGGGACGATTCTTTATGATGCCTTCAATCGTTCGCTGTGTAAGGTCACGAACCTGATCCAGTCCCATATACAACACAGGTTCTCCTCCCGGATATTTCACCCTGAAACGGTGATTGCTGTGGTTGATATGAGGGGCATTTAAAGAAAGCCCAAGGCGCCTGGCTTCCATAATGTAGATTCTTTGTGAATAATATCCACCACCAAAACCCAAAACAGCAGCCATGAACTCTGCAGGAAAATGCGTTTTACACCAGGCTGAATTCCAGGCAAGCTTTGCGTAGGATGCGGCATGGGCTTTCGGGAAACCATAGCCAGCAAATGCAGCCATCATATCCCATATACGCTCCGCAGTCTGTTGAGGGACACCCCGTCTTGCCTGCGCACCTTCAATAAAATTCTTTCGAAGAGTGACCATAACACCACCTGGGTCAAAATGGCTCATTGCCCTGCGAAGAATATCAGCCTGGGCAATGGATAACCCTCCCAGTTCGTGTGCAATCCTCAGGACTTGCTCCTGGTAAAGGATCACACCATAGGTGCTTCCCAATAATCCTTCCAGCGAGGGGTGGATATGTTCGATAGGTTCCTCGCCACGGAAACGGCGAACAAAAGCATCCCTAAGTCCACCCCTTAAGGGGCCGGGTCGATATAACGCAAGAGCAGCCATGATGTCCTCGATGGATTTTGCATTGATTTCTCGCAAAGTAGAGCGCATCCCTGGGCTTTCAATCTGAAAGCAGCCAATGGTTTTAGCTTGTGAAACGGTTGAAGCCGTTTCGTGGTCGTTACCTTGGATGGAATCCAGGACTTCAAGTCCGTCCTTAAATTCACTTAATCGCCATGTTTGGATACGGTTGGCGACTTCTCCCAGAACGGTTAGCCCACGAATGCCCAGCAAATCAATTTTTACAAGACCGAATTTTTCGATACCGTTGAGGTCATACTGGGAATGGTTCAAATCCAGTGAAGACGAATGCACGATAGGTACAAGGTCTGTGATAGGGAAAGGGGCGATAACAATCCCCCCAGGGTGGACAGAAAGGTGCCTTGGGATATCCAATAGCCTTTGAGCATCGGCTACGATATTTTTTATGATTGGGATAGTTGCTTCACGTAATAAGGGCGTAAATATCTCACGCTCATCAGTATCAGATTGGAAACGATAAGATGATGGTAACTTCTTTGAAAGCCTCCGAATCGTTTCCGGTATAAGCCCATAAGCCTTAGCCACATCCCCCAGGGCTGACTTTGGCCGGTAACGCATGATTGTGGCAACCATTGCGACCCTATCATTCCCAAATTTATCGAAGACGTATTGAATAACTTCATCCCGGCGGTTGGAGTCGATATCAGTGTCAATATCCGGTGGTTTTCGCCTCGCGGGATTGAGAAAGCGTTCGAAATAGAGATTTAACGCCAAAGGGTCAGGAGACGTAATATTTAAACAGTGGGCGACCAGGGAAGAAGCAGCTGATCCTCTTGATGAAGTCGGAATGCCCAGGCTCCTTGCATGGTTGAGAACATCTTCCACGATTAAGAAGATGGGTTCGTATCCCATGCTGGTGATAATATCCAATTCATAATCCAGACGATTCGCTATCTCAGGGGTGATCTGCTTATAGATCGATTTTGCTCCTTCATAAGCTTTACGCCGGAGAAATTCGCTCTGTGATTCACCAGTCGGCGTTTGAAAGACAGGATACTGCGTTCCACCTATAGGAAGCTTGAGATCACAACGTTCTGTGATTTGAGTTAGGTTTTCGATGGCATCCGGGAGGTCCTTGTATCGACTTATAAAGTCATGCTTATCTGGAAAATGGGCACTGCCTGGTGGGAGTTGTTCTGGAGAGATTGTATCCAGTATTTTATTGGATTTTACTGCGGTCAGGGTTTTGTAAAGAGGGGCATCAGATTTATTTTTGTAAAAGATGTTTTGTGTTGCGATAATGGGGATTTCTTGATCAGCGGCTAATTCAAGCAGGGCAATCTCATTCTTCAAGGGTCCATTGGCATACCGTTGAACTTCCACGAAACAGTCTTCTTTGAAGATTGATTTGATCTTTTTTGTTAATGAGGTTATCTGTTCTTGTTGTGGCGTGTTTGTAAGGAGCATGCGCCTGAGGATTCCTCGAGGATCTCCCAGGATACAAATCAAGCCCTCGTTATTGTGCTCCAAATTCAATATATCGATAGGCTTATCGGTCGTTAACATCAGGCTGCTCAAGCGAGACAAACTGGTCCATCCTGAAATATCTTTTGCCAGGCATGTGATGATTCCATGGAAGCTATGAAAAACAAAATCAATTTCCAACCCGATGATCGGTTTGATAGCTCTCTTTGAACATGCTTCGTAAAATTCCAAGGCACCACTTAAGTAACGATGATCTGTCATTCCTACGGCAAGGCTATTATTCTGAGAAGTGCATGCTGCGATATCTTCTGGAGAGAGCAGGGATTCCAGGAAGCTGAAATAGGAATGGGTGCGAATAAAAGGAATTGAAATTGTCATGAGGCTAAAGCCAATAATTCGAACATATATTCTATCCCTATTATAGATGGAATCAATGCCTGAAGCAAGGCATTGATTACTGCAGTTATGAATGTCTGATTCTTTGAAATGATACGCTAATCTGGTTTACTGGATTTTTTGATAAAAAGTGATCATCCCACGCTTGCCGTTTGTCATCCAGTTTTGTTCAGCATCATTTCTTAAACTAGCGAAAAGCTCTGGGGTTATCCCCAGGATAATCTCACCTTTTAATGTTCGCAAACTCATAAAACTGGTTGGGAAGAATCCAGCCGCCTTCGCTACCGGTGTCGTCGGTGGCCAATGTCTGTCCCCAAACAGGCGGCGATAATTTACATCACCTTTGAGAATTGCCAGCGTGTGTTCCCCCAATTGAGATGTGAGGGCTTTGGGCATTTCCCGATACATCTGTGCTGAAGTAAAAAATGGTGGTGCTTCAAGCCGGATTCTTTTGGATTTTAACCCAGTTGTTAATCGGGATGCTAAAGCTTCAGCGGCACTCGACCCAGAGGAGGAAAGATGGTCAAGAGCGCTCAGAAAATCCTTTGGCATTACATCAGAAACAAAGAATGGCTGGTTCTTAAGATAACAGGTTACAGAATCCGCCAGTCCTGATTGGAGGAGCGTGTCGATCAATGCCAGGTCAAAGAAAAGTTCCTTGCCGACGTTATCGAAAATATACGCAATGGTATTGTCTTTGTTCTGCAGATAGGCAAAAGCTTCACCTACCTGGTTGAGGATGATCTTTTCATGTTGATCACCCATATCCGTTTCGAAGACATGCAAGTTGCTGAGATCACCACGGTTCCCCCAAAGTGCGTTATAGCAGGCTTTTGAGAAGCTTTCTAAATTGGTTTGATTTGAAATTGGTTCATAAGTTTCTATAAAAACAGATAATGCTTCCTTGATCTCATTTTCTTTCATACGAGCGTGTGGGTCCTGTCCCATCCACGGACCGGGTTGAAAATACTGCACAGCTTCAAGGACTTTGCGATAAAATAACGTTTCTGCCAGGTACCAGGGGATTTCCAACCAGGTCTTTCCGATCCAGGGATTGATATCTTCATCCCATGTTGAGCGATCACTGGCGTTTTCGACCAATGGTTTTACGGTGCCATCGATCAATTCGTTTTTTAGGTCAATGAGACGCCTTCGTATTTGAGGTGTGTAATCATTATGGGAAAGAATTTGATCAATGATCATGGGCTTACGTTCTTCAATGGTTTTGCGTGCAAAGGACCCAAGTTCTGATGTCATGATGAGTGGCGGCAGTGGTGATGTCATTCGGATATTTCCTCTATTCATTGTGAAGTCGTTATACCTTGTAAATTAATATGCAAATTTATATCTTATTAACCATAAAAAGATCTTTTGATTTTTCAGAAATTAATAAAAACTTTGATTCCCTTCCGTTTTGCTGCTTTTTCAAAGGCTTCGCGATATTCTTGAGGTGAGAACCGGTGAGTGATCAGCGGCTTAAGGTTAACCATTCTTCTGGATACCAAATTTATTGCGGTAGGATATGTGTTTTTCATCCTACGGGCTATCTTAAATGTCAGTCCCTTCCGGCGTGAAATAGATGCTGTGAAGCTTGTTTTATCTTCGGAGGGTATGCCGATCACAACGACTGTCGCACCTCGTTTTGAAGTTTCAACGGCAGTTTCAACAGCAGAACCGTCATCTCCCGCAGCTTCGAAAACGACATCCAGCCCGCGTGTTTGGGTTGCTTGCAAAATGTTTTTCGCTTCTGATCCATCCGCAAGTGAAATATCTGTTGCGCCACATTCTTTAGCAAATTCCAAACGATGGCTGAGCTTATCTGTGACGAAGATTCGAGCAGCACCTGCTGCCTTGGCCATCTGGATGGTCAGAAGACCGACCGGACCAGCGCCGAATACGCCAACATCCATTCCGGGAAAGATCTTGCCCAAATGCAATGCATGAATTGCTACCCCTAATGGTTCCAGGAGAGCACCTTCTTCAGGTGTGAAGTTTTCCGGCAGCGGGAAGACTGCTTTTTCCGGCCAGGTAACATATTCTCGCAAGCCGCCGTCAATGCCTTCCGCACCAGCAAAGGACAAATTCAAGCAAAAATTTTGGTTACCTTCCAGACAGTATTCACATTCGCCACAGCTTAGTGCAGGATCTATACTTGCGAGACGACCTTTATCTTTCCCGCTTTCGATATATGCTGAGAATTCATGACCAAGCGTAAAAGGTTTGTCAAGGGCTGCACCCCCTGTCCCTCCTTCTTTATAATAATGCACATCAGATCCGCAGATACCGACACTAGCTGTACGCAGCAATATTTCATTAGGAGCAGGTTGCGGGATTGGAATATCCAACATTTTCAGATCATTGATACCATGTAAAAGAATAGCTTTCATAGTGCCTCACACATCATCCCTCAAAATTTAAATTAGATTTTCTGCTTGATATTATATCGTACAGGTGAGTGTTAAATCAGGTTTTGAGTCCTTCAACGGCAAAGACTACGTTGAAATGCATTTTGAATTTTGAGGCTTGACTGAATAAGGTCAAAAAGATAGAATTGATAAACTAATTATATGAGGCTAAATGAAATTATTAGACGCACCTAAAGGTAAAACTGTGACAGTTATTGATTACAGGGGGGGTAAAGGCGTTGGATTCAAACTACGCCAATTGGGAATATGCCCTGGTCGAGAGGTGAAAATTTTACGCTATGCGCCAATGGGTGGGCCTGTCATGGTGGATGTTGAAGGGCGTTCTGTTGCATTAGGACGGGGGATTGCCGCTCGGGTACAGGTAGAGGTTGCTTGATGCGCATTGGTTTAATTGGACAACCCAACTGCGGTAAAAGTACCTTATTTAACCAGGTTGCAGGATATAAAGCAGAAACAGGAAATTTTTCCGGAACAACTGTCACATTCACCGAAAGCAAAGTGCGTTTGTTAGGTGACGTTGTTGATGTTGTCGATTTGCCCGGTACTTATACCTTAGCAGGGACAAACCCCGCAGAACGGGAGGTTATCAAATACCTCCGGTCAAACGAGGTGGATGTTGTTGTTAATGTCCTCGATGCTTCTAACCTCGCACATGGATTGACGATGACAGTGGAGTTAATGGAACTTGCTGTTCCTATGGTCATCGCACTCAACATGATGGATGAAGCAGACCGGTTGGGCATTCATATTGATGTGGAAAAGTTAGCAAATTTTCTGGGGATCCCTGTTATCCCAATGATTGCCTCAAAAGGTCGGGGCATTCAACCACTGTTTGTTAAAGCCTATAAAACAGGTCAAAAAAAGGCAATACCTAATTACTCGGAATTCAGCCAGGATATCGAAAGGGCATTGGTAATCCTGGAAAACGAGCTTAAAGATGTTAAGTCTTATCTGAACCCCAGGGCATTAGCGATCAAATTGGTTGAAGGTGATAAGGAAATTTTAGAGGATATTACACAGCAGCTTCCCAATATTTCCGCTGATCTTAAAGACGTTCAAGACTCCCTGTATCACCAGCGAGGGAGAACCATGGATTGGATCATCACCGGCGAAAGAAGCAACCTGGCAGATCAAATTTCAGGAACAGTGACCATAAGAGGTAAACGAAAAATAACATTCCGGGATAAATTGGATGATATCTTGCTTCACCCGGTTTTCGGATACCTGGCATTGATCATCATCATGTATATTTTCTTCCAAACCGTCTACAGCGTGGGCGGATGGATTGAAGCGCCGTTAATGTCGCTATTCGAACAATTTGAGGGATGGGTTTTGTC
Organism: Anaerolineaceae bacterium; assembly: GCA_016841445.1. Taxonomy (GTDB): domain Bacteria; phylum Chloroflexota; class Anaerolineae; order Anaerolineales; family Anaerolineaceae; genus Brevifilum. The sequence goes on along the minus strand of JAENZD010000001.1, from coordinate 1,316,655 downwards.
CTTGTTCAACGGGTCGCAGAATTTTCTTCCCAGGATAATAGTCGGGTTGATCCAGGGTGTTTCCGGCGGTGTGGCGATTGTATTGCCATACCTGGTTCCTTTCCTGATTGGGCTTGGACTTTTGGAAGATATCGGCTACCTTCCGAGAATTGCATTTCTGATGGATGCCCTCATGCACAAGTTGGGACTGCATGGAAAATCCATTGTTCCATTCATCTTAGGGTTTGGTTGTAACGTGCCGGCGATCATGTCCACGCGCATCCTGGAAGATAAACGTGAGCGTTTTATATCCGCAGCACTTTCTACCATGGTACCCTGTGCCGCGCGTTTGTCGGTTGTTTTTGGGTTGGTTGCTTTCTATTTGGGGCCGGTGCTTGCGCTTGGAATATATTTATTTAATTTATTTGTCATAGCCGTTACAGCAAAACTCCTATCACGGATTGTTCCAGAAACCTCACCAGGATTGATCCTTGAAATGCCGGTCTATCGGGTGCCTACAGCACGGACTGTTTTCAATAAAGCCTGGTGGCGGATTCGTGAATTCATCGTTGAAGCCTGGCCGCTTTTGATCCTGGGCAGCGCTATCCTGGCTGTTCTCAACTTCTTTGATGTTGCTTATTATCTCAATGCGATCATTCGCCCAATCTCATGGATATTAGGATTGCCGAGTGAAGTGGGTGTTCCGTTGATTTTTGGTGTCTTACGAAAAGAGCTGTCTTTGGTGATGCTTGGACAGGCATTGGGCAGTATGGATTTCGCCCAGGTTTTATCCCCTGTGCAGATGATCACGTATGCGGTTTTTGTTGTTTTTTATATACCCTGCCTGGCGACGATGATGGTCATAACCAAAGAACTTGGGAACAAGGCGATGTGGTATATCACAGGTCTAACAGTTCTGATTGCCACAACAGCCAGCCTGTTTGCCCGTGGTGTTGCGGAAATTATATTTTAGGGAGAAGCATGAAGGGTTTTGACCATTTCAATTTTCTTAGTCCAATATACGACCTGGTTTTTGGGCGGGGGCAAGACCAGCGAATTGTTGAATTAGCTGATGTAAAAGAAAACCACCGCCTTCTGGATGTGGGTGGCGGCACTGGACGGGTGTCAGTCCTTTTCAGGAAGATCGTCAACTCTGCAGTTGTTGCTGATTCATCACTTAAAATGCTGCGAAAAGCACAGGAAAAAGGTCTCCAAAGTGTCAATTCTCACTCTGAATATTTACCCTATCCCAATGGTTCTTTTGACAGGGTCATTCTTGTCGATGCGTTTCACCATGTTAAAGAGCAGCAGAAAACACTGAATGAAATGTTCAGGATTTTAAAGAACGGTGGAAAAATGATCATTGAAGAACCTGATATCAGGAATTTTCTGGTGAAATTGGTTGCACTCGGTGAAAAAATCTTGTTGATGCGCAGCCATTTTCTCGCACCAGAGAAAATTGCCGCAATGTGCCGATATGACGGAGAATCAAACCAGAAAATTTATATTGAAAAAGGGATCGCCAGGATTGTCATTACAAAAATTTGAAAGTCAGTGAAAGGAACATATGGGAACAACTCAAGTCAGTGAAATCATGAAAGCTATCCCAGAACATTTCAACCCGGAAAAAGCATTGGGAATAACAGCATCTGTCCAGTGCATCTTTACAGGGGAGCAGGCATCAAATTGGGTGATCAAAATTGAGGATCAAACCTGTGAAGTAGAAGAAGGGAAAATTGAAAAACCAGATCTCACCATCAAAGCAGACGCTGAATTAGGAGCGGATTTGTTGATGGGCAATACAGACCCCATGAAAGCCTATTTATTTGGGAAAATTAAAGTATCTGGCAATATTGGATTCGGCATGAAACTGATCAAGTTGTTTAGTTAGAGGATTAAATTCGCAGTGAATTTCCAGGTGTTAACCATAACATCTATCTCATTGATAGATACTCAGATCTTAATATAAACCCCAATCATCATTCAGACCTTCTTCCATCATAGTGGGATCCCAGTTTTCGGTTCCATAATTTATTTTTGTGGTTATCCCCAGGCTTTCTTCTGCTTTCTTTCTGGTACTCTCCATCATTGATGGCCCATATGGGCAAAACGGGGTTGTCAGGATCATTGTGACAACAGCATGATCTTCTTTCATTTGGACGTTGCGAACCAACCCAAGCTGGATGGTATTGAGCCCTAACTCGGGGTCCACGATCTTGCTCAGGGATTCTTCAAGTGCATCGACAAGATCCGGATGTGTATTTTCGATTTCCCATTCAGGTAAATTTGGCGGGTTATCATTGTTCATTTTATTGTTCTTCCTTTTGAGGAATTATTTCGAATATGCAAAAATCATCCCCTTTGTTCTTACAAGTCTCGATCTCGACAGGATAGGATAGTACCTCACGAATGAGTGTATGATCTACGATACACACTTCCGGGTGATCTGAACCTAGCTGCAGATAGGGGCAAGTATAAGCAATGATCTGGTAATGATCTTTTACCTTATGCCATTCGAGGACATGACCTTCGTTTGACATGATTTTGGTCAGCAGTTTTACCTGCTTATCTATTGGTTTCCCCTCAAACTGGTCTTTATAATCCTTCGCGATTGATTTTCCTATCGAGGTAAAAATTGCTTCAATATCCTCTTCTGCAAGCGTATCTTTGATCGCGGTAATGATTTGTTGACTCAGGCGAATATAGCTGGTTGGAAAATGTTCAAGACCTTTTTCTGTCAGCGAATAAACCAAACGAGGGCGGCCTACGCCATGCCTTTCTTCAGATGATGTGACCATGGCGTTGGTTTCAAGAGATGCCAGGTGGTGACGTATTGAAATGCCATTGATGCCTACCGCGTCAGCCAAATCATTAATGGATGCCCCCGGATTTTCAAGCAGGGTTTGTAATATCTTTTCTCGAGTATTCTTCATTCGTAAATTTCCAATAAATAAGGACAGGAATTATCCAATTCAACGATGTGATTTTAGCATGCGGAAGATAAATTTGTCAATATATAAGATAAATATTTTAAAAATTAACCTTAGAAAACAAAAAAAGAGATGCCTGTTAGGGCATCTCTCATTAGCTACTGGTGCTCGCTACTTATTATTTAATCCTTTAACAAAATCCATGATCGTTGAGGCAACAATCGTTCCTGATTGAGATCGATGAGCTGACTGTCCCATAGGGCTGGCCGCCATCAGTGCGTCCATCAGGGCTGAAGTTGTTTGATCACCTTCTTGCTTGGATTGATAGAACGCCATGCCTGCTCGCAGAAGGTCATCCATTCCCAGGTTGTTTTCTTCACTGGACTCTGTCTTGGATTGGCCGGTTAGCCCTGAGAGTAACGACCCTAGAAGTCCTTTACTTTTCTTTGGCTTTTCAGTTACTTGAGGTTTTTCTGCTCCCATCAGGCTTTGTACGAGCGTTCCGATGTTTCCAGCATTCAAATCACTGCCTGTAAATTGTTTTGCCGCGTTTGAAAGCCCTTCTGCGTACAGTTTGGCAGATCCACTTTCCGCTTTTTTGCTAACCGTCTGGCTGGCATACGCCAATTGATCGGCAACAGGTTGGTCTTTCTTTTTTGCTACAGCTTTTTGGACCAGGTCGAAGATCTGTACCATATGGTCCCCGTGGTCATGATTATAACCATCTGCTTCATTGAGCGAATCTTTCTTCTGTGAAAGCTGATCGGTAACAGTGCTGAAGATTGCGCTTAAATCCAGGTTTTGTGCCATTTCAGTCCTTCAATTCGTCTGGTAATTCAGGAATAACCAGTTCCATGCCCATACGAACATTTTTCTCACTGCCGTCTAATACCTCTTTATTGTGCTCCAGCAAATACTGCCAATAGGGAGGTGTGGCATGCTTGTAATACTTTAATGCGATGTGGCTTAATGTTTGGTTGTTGGACTCTACGGTGTGTTTTGTGATGATGGCGGGTTTTAATTCATCAAGTTTCTTCTGCAGCATTTCAGCCTTACTGCCGCGCTGTGCAAATTTCTCTTTACGATCTGCGGCAAGCATTTCCCTCATCTTCTTTTCAAGGTCAGCAATTTTCTTTTCAGCGGTCTCTAAAGCTTTATTTACCTTAATTTTGTCTACCCTTGTTTCGACATTCTGTGAAACAAGGGTTTGTGCACGCTCTTTAGCTTCCTCGGCTTCTTGTTTCGCTTTGGCAAGTTCATCCTCTAAGGATGATATCATTTCTTTTTCGTCTCGACTTGAAAAAGCGTCGACCGCTTTACTAAATAACCCTTTTTTCTCTTCGTTTTCAGCCATTGATAGTTCCTTTCACTAAGGTGAATTGATGTTACATATGAATTATATCATCGACTTTTATCAAAATAAAAGTATTTAATCCTATTCTTAATGATTTTCATGTATAATAAAATTATCATTCAACTATTGATAAGGAGATTGTAATGAAGACTAATGCCCCCACAAAACTCGTCTGGTATATTTGTTTAATTCTTTTACTCGTTGGTGTTGCATTCTTTTTTATTGAGGCTGTGGCATTGTATGGGATTTGGGTTATTGCTCTAGGTTTGGTGCTGCTGCTGCTTGCGACGCTGCTCAAAGGTCTCTAATCCCTACGTATAAGGTCTGTTAAAAATCCGATTATTACATAATCCCTGATGCTTTTGATTTATCAGAGATTTATACGTAAAAAATAGGACGAATTAATAAAATAAGCACGCTTTAGCTGAGATAAATAAAGTGTGCTTATTTTTATTGTCTAAATCGCTCAAAATAATATTTATAATAAATTTATTAAATATTGACACAAAAATTCTGACATGCTATAATTCGTTTGTTTAGTAAAAATATGATAAATAAGATAAATTAGGATTAAAATATCCAAGTTTTCATGGAGTTTGAATGCAAGAATTAATCATCAAGAATCTGCAAGTTTCGATTGAGGATACCCAAATCATCAAAGGCTTGAATTTAACTTTGAGACAGGGTGAAGTACATGCGATCATGGGTCCGAATGGCACCGGCAAATCAACATTGGCTTACACGATCATGGGACATCCCAAATATGACGTGACGGGCGGTGACATTCTTTTAAATGGGAAAAGTGTTCTCGAAATGGCACCTGATGAACGCTCTCGGGCAGGCCTTTTCCTAGCGTTTCAATACCCCGTTTCAATCCCTGGTGTGACCGTTGCCAACTTCATCCGCACAGCAATTAACTCCCAGCGGCGTCATGCTGCCCCCCCTCAAGAAGATATTTCCGTATTGGACTTTCGAAAAATGCTTAAATCCAAAATGGATCTTTTAGAAATGGATTACACATTTGGCGGTCGTTACTTAAACGAAGGTTTTTCCGGAGGTGAAAAGAAGCGAACTGAAGTTTTACAGCTCGCAGCCCTGGAACCCGCATTCGCTATCCTTGATGAAACTGACTCGGGATTGGACATTGATGCTATTCGCATTGTTTCCGAGGGCGTGAATGCCCTTAAGGGTCCCAACATGGGTGCCTTAGTGATAACACATTACCAGCGGATCCTGAATTACATCAAACCGGATTTTGTTCATATTATGTTTGATGGCCGGATCGTCGAATCGGGGGGTGAGGAACTTGCACTCAAACTTGAAGATGAGGGGTACGACTGGGTGCGTGAGAAGTATGTACAGCCCCAATCGGTCTGAACAATAAGCATAGAGGTTAGGCATGGATAAGAACCCGAAAAGCGGTTTTTTAAATGAATTAGATGATTATCAATATGGATTCAGCGATCCAGATACGTTTGTATTTAAAAGTCGAAAAGGTTTAGATGAAGAGGTGGTCAGGCAAATTTCAGCAATGAAAGGTGAACCTCAGTGGATGCTGGAGTTTCGGTTAAAAGCTCTTGAGCATTTTCAAGCCAGGCCAATGCCAACCTGGGGCGCTGATCTCAGTGACTTAGATCTTGATGATATTTTCTATTATGTTAAACCGACGGATGCAGAAGGTCAAACGTGGGAAGATGTTCCCGAAACGATCAAAAATACATTTGAAAAATTGGGTATCCCCGAGGCTGAACAGAAGTACCTGGCGGGTGTTGGCGCTCAGTACGAGTCTGAGATGATTTACCACAATGTTAATCAAGCGTTGAAAGATCAGGGTGTTATTTTCCTTTCAATTGAAGAAGGTCTCAGGCAGCACCCAGACATTTTTAGGGAATATTTTTCAAAGGTCATCCCAATCCAGGATAATAAATTTGCTGCGTTAAACAGTGCTGTTTGGTCAGGCGGATCATTTGTCTATATCCCACCAAACACCAAAGTTGACCTGCCTTTGCAAGCCTATTTCCGTTTAAACTCAGCGAATATTGGGCAGTTTGAACGGTCGCTCATCATAGCTGATGAAGGTGCACAGGTCCATTACGTCGAAGGGTGTACCGCCCCGACGTATACCACCAACTCCTTCCACAGCGGTGTGATTGAGATCATTGTTAAAAAGAATGCCCGTGTCAGGTACACGACGATTCAAAACTGGTCAAACAATGTTTACAACCTTGTCACCCAGCGTGCAAAGGTTTTTGAGAATGCCACAATGGAATGGGTTGATGCCAACCTGGGATCAAAAACAACAATGAAATACCCATCATGCTATTTGATGGAACCTGGTGCGCATGGCGAGATTCTCTCGGTTGCATTTGCGGGACCAGGCCAACACCAGGACGCAGGCGGTAAAGCGATACATTTTGCACCTAACACAAGCAGCAAGGTCACTTCGAAATCCATCAGCAGAGGCAACGGTCGCTCCTCTTACCGGGGGCTTTTAAAGATCTTGCCAGAAGCAGAGGGATCGAAATCCAATGTGGTTTGTGATGCCCTTTTGCTAGATCCTGAATCGCGGACTGATACGTATCCTTATATCGATGTTGAAGCCCAGGATGTTTCATTGGGTCATGAGGCTACAGTATCCAAAGTGGGAGAAGAGCAGTTATTCTACTTAATGAGCAGGGGAATGAGTCAGGAAGAAGCGACGACAATGGTTGTATCCGGGTTCATTGAACCGCTTGTGAAAGAACTGCCTATGGAATATGCGGTTGAAATGAACCGGTTGATCCAACTGCAAATGATTGGGTCCGTCGGGTAGAAGAAAAGAAAGCGATTATACCTATTGATGTCTACTGCGCCAAAAATTACGGTTCGTAAAAGATCTGTCACCAGGCAGTTTGAATTATCCGAGTTTAAATTCACAAAACAAGATATTCCTCAAACAAGTGATGAACGCATACTAAAATATCGCCAGGATGCATGGGAATCTTATGAAAATTTGCCATTTCCAACTCTGAAAGATGAGGCGTGGCGTCGCACAGATATCCGCAATCTGAGGACAGAAAGTTTCACTTTATGGCAAGACAAAGGTGATCCAGTCCGGTCGCCAGATCGTTTCATGGATCCGATCACGGTTGGTGAAGAGCGCTCGGGCCAGTTGATCTCAGGTGCTGTAGAAGACGCACATTGGATCACCCCGGAACTTGAAAATGCAGGTGTGATATTCTGTGACTTTCAGACAGCTGAAAAGGAATATCCTGATCTATTAGACCGGTTAATTGGACAAATCGTCAGTCCAAATGAGGATAAATTTACTGCGTTGGCCGCAGCATTGGCGCATGACGGGGTACTTCTGTATGTACCCAAGAATGTTACCATCAACGATCCAATCCATAGCCTCTATTGGGGGTATGGAGAGGATCAGGCTTTTTTCAACCATATCCTGGTCTGGGTTGAAGAAGGGGCAAAGGTGACGTTTGTTCATGAATCAGCATCCCTGGTTCAAAATGAACAAAGGCAATTACTGCATGATGGTATCGTTGAGTTGTATGTTGGCAAAAACGCACGATTGAACTTTGTGGAACTACAATCCTGGGGAAAAAATGTTTGGTCTTTTACGAGGGAACGAGCTCGGGTGATGGCAGATGCAAACCTAGAGTGGATATTTGGTGCGATGGGTACTCATCTGACAAAGAATTTTTCAGATATTGACCTGGTTGAGCCTGGTGCTTCAGCACGTATGTCAGGTTTTTATTTCACCAGCGGTGATCAGCATTTAGACCATGACACCCAGCAGAACCATTTAGCGCCAAATACCACCAGCGACCTCTTGTACAAAGGTGCACTGATGGATGAGAGCCGGTCAGTTTGGCAGGGGATGATCTATGTTGCGCCTGGTGCGATAGGAACGGATGGTTACCAGGCGAACCGAAATTTGATTCTCAGCAAAGGCTCTCAGGCTGATTCAATTCCCGGCCTTGAAATTTTAGCAGATGATGTTCGCTGTACACATGGTGCGACTGTTGGGAAGATCGATGAAGACGAAATTTTCTACTTGTTGAGTCGAGGAATTCCAAGAAAAGAAGCGGAACAACTTATTGTTATGGGTTTTTTTGCACCCATAATGGCAAGAATTCCATTTGAAGGGGTTCAAAATCGGTTTGCGAACGCGGTTAAAGAGAAAATGGCAGATCGCTAAAAGAGTTTTGATAAATTCATATCTTTTGCTAATAGAAAAAACGTCTCGTTTCTGCTACAATAGATGCGTTGGATACAAGTAAATCAATTATTTATATTTATTAATTCAGGAGGATTAATGGCCAAATCTCCATTTATGCGAGCACCACAAGAAGATGTGCCATTCCAGGTTGGCGATCCCGTTGAAGTCTTATGCGATCATGAGAAAAATGGGGAGAGGATCAGGGATTGGGCAAGAGGGATTGTTGTACAGGTTGACGAGAAAATGGTCGCAGTACAGTTCAGAACAAATGTTTATCTAACGGATGGCTGGATGGTGCCTGACCATATCTTATGGTTCCCATTCGAATCACATTTGATCAGGCAGGCTAAGAAAGATTCTGCCCGACCAACGGGTTATCAAACAAGTTAATAAGTAGGAACAATACTGATCAATTCAGCGGTCATTCTTATTATGACCGCTGTTTGTTTGAAAGGGTTATTTTAGAATGGCAATAAAGTTTTACCCTGTTTGTGAGGTTGATGAGCTTCCTCAAGGTGAAAGATTATTTATTGAGGTTGGCGACATGCCGGTTGCACTCTTCAATATTGATGGGGAGTTTTTTGCGATAGCTGATGTATGCACCCATGATGATGGCCCCTTAGGGGACGGTGAAATTGAGAACCATCAGATCATCTGCCCGAGACATGGCGCTCGCTTCGATATTCGAACAGGGGAGGTTCTGACTCTTCCCGCAGTCAAGGGGGTGAGTTCTTACCCGATCAAGGTAGAAGAAAATATGCTTTATATTGGGGTTGAAGAATAAATAGATTGGGTGGTGCAACCAGCTGAAATTTTGAATTAGCAGTTATCTCCGAATTGACCTACAATTCTCAAGATATCAAAACCTTCTGCAAGGGGTCGTTCTGCCAGCGCGCCATGGCGGATGGCGGTTGAATGTGTGATATTTTCGTCAAAATAATATTTTTCAGCGTACGTTTTATAAGCTTGTAGAGCTTTAATTTTTTTAGCGACTGCCTCTTCAGAGACCTCAACTAAAAAGTGTGGGAAAAAGCCATAACTTGAACGGAGCACATCAAAGCCAAGCAGCGTCGTGCCACGAAAAGCTCGTAAAGATTCCTGGGTCACGGTTTGATGGTCCTGGTGAATATCCTGGTCGGTGTGGACGAAAACAACCTCTGGATGATAGCGGTTTTTCAGATCGATTAAGACTTCCAGGATCTCCTGACGAGCAGCCTGGAAGCGGCGTGTTGTGAAATCGTGCAAGAAGACATTTTCTGGTTTAACCCCAAGGATCGCCATACTATCGTGATATTCTTTGTCAAGATTCTTTAAAAGGGGATTTTTTTGGTTGTCTGAAAGAGTAACGCAGATCACATTGGTTTGGTCAACGATGTCCGCAATGAACGCTCCGCATCCCAGCTCAATATCATCCGGGTGAGCGCCGATAAAACAAACTGTTTCACCAAAAAATGTCATATTGTGATTCATAAGATAACCCTATTTTGTTGCGAGAAAACCACCGACGACTTTGGTCATCACCAATTTCCCATCCTGATCGAACCGCTTCAGGGCAATATTGGCAATTTTGGACATAATCATTTCAAAATCCTCTTTTGTTTGGAAAAAAGTATTCCAAAGGAGCCGGTCTTCGGACAGGGATGCACGTGTATAATCCAGGAAAGGTTCCACAGAAGGGAAGATAAGAGGATTCTCGAAAATGTGGACTTCAACTAATGAGAAAAGATCTTTGATCGACCCTAAAATGTCAGAGGCATATCGTGAACTGCCCGGCATGGGAGGAATTTCCTTGCCTGTTGCTTCTTTGATGATGTCATAGAACATCTGCTTGTTTTCAGGCATGGGGCCTGTTGTAAATAAGTAACCGCCTGGTTTCAGAATTCGATGCATTTCTTGAATTGTGAAAGGGATATCTTCTGCGTAATAAATTGCGAAGGAGCAGGATGCCAGATCAAAGGTATTATCATCGAAGGGGAATTTCTTGTTGAAGTCGAGGGTTTGGAATGTCACCCGTTTTCCCAGCTTTAAATTTTCCTCTTTGGCCTTTTCCAGAAGGGATTCTGAAACATCGCCACCGGTGATCTTGGCTTTCCCGCTGAGATGAGCCAGATAAGAAAAGCACTGCTTGCCTGATCCACAGCCGACATCAAGTATGGTCATGCCTTGCTTCAATGGGAGGACATCGAGCATCCATTTATCAATGTCCTGAGCACCATAGGCATCATGGATGTTAATTCTCGTCTGGAGGTCACTGGTAGTTTCTTTGTAGTCGATTTTCATGATTTTCCTTTATTTTATAATTTCGAAATAAGTATAGTAGGAAATGGGATAAAAGGTCAAGCGATCAGCAAATACGGGGAAGTATCTCACCTGCCAATAAATCAAGCATTCGGGTCGAGCCAAAAACCGTTTCGAGAAGCACCTGCCCAGGATCCTCCTGAAAAATCTCGCCAATTCGCATAGCATTAGTCCCGTAAGGAGAATTATGAAGGATTTCTAGCGCTTTTTCCGAGGAATGGTCGGGCAGAATAATGATAACCTTGCCTTCATTGGCAATATACAATGGATCGAAGCCCAGCAGCTCACACGCAATATTGACGTCAGGCTTGATGGGGATGGATTCTTCCTGCAGCCTGATGCTCACCTGGCTCTGGCACGCAATCTCTTTGAGGGTTGTGGCTAATCCACCTCGTGTGGGATCGCGCAAGACATGCACCTCCGGAATTTCATCAAGAAGTCTTTCAATCATGTTATTCAGTGGGGCAACATCTGAAAGGATCTGTGATTCAAAGCCCAGATCTCCACGCGCTTGCAAGATTGCAATCCCGTGATCACCCAGCGTACCTGAGATCAGCACAGCATCCCCAGGCTTTGCATACTGACCGCCGATTTTTCTTCCCGCTGGGATCATACCGAGACCCGCGGTGTTGATAAACAATCCATCTACGCTGCCTTTTTCAACAACTTTGGTGTCTCCGGCTACGATTTGTACGCCAGCTTCATTGCAGGCTTGAGCCATTGAATTCACGATATTCTTGAGCGAATCCATTGCAAAGCCTTCTTCGATGATGAAACCAGCGGTGATAAAGCGGGGAATCGCACCCAACATTGAAACATCATTCACTGTTCCGCAGATGGCCAGGCGACCGATATCTCCCCCGGGGAAAAACATTGGTGACACCACATGTGAGTCTGTTGAGACTGCAATTTCTCCATTTAATTGTTCAAGGGGAATTCTGGCGGCATCATTGCCTTCAAGCAGGAAAGCATTCCCCAATTGGGATTGAAAGATGTTCCTGATCAGATCCTGGGTCATCTGCCCACCGCTGCCGTGTCCAATCACAACGGTTTCCGTGTGGTGATGGGGGATAGGGCAGGAAGGGCCTTGCATTTCGATGGGAGTCGTTTCGTTTGCGGTCATGATGACTTTCTGCCGTAGCGATAATAAGCAGCGCAGGCACCTTCAGAAGAAACCATTGGCGCGCCGAGGGGAGATTGCGGCGTACACAGAGTCCCAAATGCCGGACATTCCGACGGTTTTTTCAACCCACGCAAAACCTCACCGGCGATGCAAATTTTTGATTCCTCTGTTTTAATATCTCCGGAATTGAAACGATTGGACGCATCATAATGCATGTATGCTTTGGTTAATCCATACCCGCTGTTAGGTATACTGCCTATTCCACGCCATTTCCGGTCGACCGGTTGAAATACTTTCTTGATCAAAGACTGGGCAGCCTGGTTTCCATCAAAGGTGACTGCCCTGGGATAGGCATTCTCAACCTCAATCCGGCTTTCTTCAAGCAGTTTGATTGTTCGGAGAATACCGTTCACGAGGTCAAGCGGTTCGAACCCTGTCACCACGATGGGTGTATTGTATTTCTGGGCTATGGTTGGATACTCCCAGTAGCCCATGACAGCACAGACATGCCCAGCAGCCAGGAAGCCCTGGACCCGGTTATTCGGGCTTCCCAGGATGGCATGCATGGCTGGGGGCACCAGCACATTTGCTGGCAGGATGGAAAAATTATCCAGGCCCAGTTTTTCAGCCTGGAGGACTGCCATAACGTTGGCTGGGGCAGTGGTTTCAAACCCGATCGCAAAAAATACAACTTGTTTTACCGGATTTTCTTGAGCAATCCTGACAGCATCCAGGGGAGAATAAACCACTCTCACCTGTCTACCAGAAGCCCTTGCTGAGAATAGGTCACCTTTCGACCCAGGTACACGAAGCATATCGCCAAAAGAAGTGAAAATCACATCATTTTGATCGGCGATCCACAATGCCTGGTCGATCAATTCCAAAGCGGTCACACACACCGGGCAGCCCGGGCCGTGGATCAGTTCGATTTCATCGGGTAAAAGCTGGTCGAGTCCATATTGCATAATGGCGTGTGTTTGCCCACCGCAGATTTCCATGATGGCCCATGGTTGGGTTACTCGTTGGTGAATTTCATGAATTACCCTTTTCACCATATCAGCATCACGATATCCCTTGAGAATCTCAGAGATATTCTTTTCAATCATCTGAATTTAAACCTTCTTGCTCCGCTAGCTTGGACATTTCTCTGAGGATGTCAAGGGTTTCCTGCGCTTCTTCTTCGCTGAGGAGGTTCAAAGCGAAGCCAGCATGAACGATTGTCCAATCCCCAGGTTTTGCTTCAGGGATGACCTCAATGCACGCTTCCCTGACCACGCCACCAAAATCAATTTGTGCCATTTTTGTGCCGTGATCCTCGCTAATGGAAATAATTTTTCCAGGAATGCCCAAACACATGTCTTACTCCTTATTAACTGTATACTTGTAAGCGGCTATCATCGCCTGCCCAAAAGCCACGCAGCCATCATTTGGCGGTAGTTGCTTGTGGATCAAGGGTTTGAAGCCTTCACTTCGCAGCAAATCCAACGTTTTCTCAAGCAGCATTTTATTCTGCCAAACACCGCCAGAGAGGGCAATCTGGTCGAGATCGTGATCTCGCCGGATTTTCTGTGCAATTTGTAAAGAAATTTGAGCTATTGTATTGTGAAAACGAGCAGAGATGACCGGGCTTGCCACGTTCTTTGATAGGTCTGCTAGGATACCCAATAAAACGGCTTTCACATCAATTAATTGCTCATCAATTTCCCATGGATAATACCCCATCTCATTTCGGTCAGCCAGCGCTTCTAATTCGATTGCAGCTTGTGCTTCATAGGTGATCGATTCACGAATACCAATCAGGGCTGCAGCAGAATCAAATAAGCGCCCCATACTGGATGTCATTGGGGTATTGATCTTCTTTTCTAGCTGCTCATTCAATACGCGCAATTCTGAATTTGATAAGGCTTGAACCGGTGCTAAATGTTCTTTCCAGGGAATGCCGGATGCCCAAAGCGTGCTCAAAGCCATCCTTGCGGGTTTGAGAATTGAGGCATCTCCGCCCGGTAAGGGAACCGGTTTGAGATGATATGCCCTTGTAAAACCCTCAGCGCTTCCGATGAGAACCTCACCGCCCCAAATGGTGCGGTCAGTGCCGTAGCCGGTGCCATCGAAGATCAATCCAGCTGTTGCCTGATCTGGGGGAACCTTATTTTCTGCCATGACAGCTGCCAGGTGGGCATGATGGTGTTGTATGGCGTAGGTTGGCAGCCCTTCAGCTTCAGCCCTATTCATAGCATATTTTGTGGTTGTATAGTCAGGATGAAGATCGTATGCGATGGCAGATGGCTTTATCCTGAAAAGTCTTTCATAATCGCGGACAGCCTTTTGAAAATCCTGGTATGTTTCCCAGTTTTCCATCTCACCGATGTAATGGCTTAGGAAGGCATATTTCTCACGTGTCAGGCAAAAGGTGTTTTTCATCTGTGGACCCACAGCCAGGATTTGAGGCAGCGGTTGTGAAACCCGGATGGGATTTGGTGCGTAGCCGCGGGCTCTGCGGCTAGGGTAGGGTTTTCCATCAACTACATTGAATACAGAATCATCAATCCGTCGGTGGATTGGACGGTTGTGCAGCAGGAAGGCATCAGCAATATGCGACAACTTCTCCAGAGCAGCCTGGTTCTCATGCAGAATCGGTTCTTCAGAAAGGTTTCCGCTGGTCATCACCAGCACCTCAGGATAACCTTGTTCATGCTGCAGTAAAAGCTGGTGCAGAGGCGTATATGGAAGCATAAAGCCCAATGTGGACTGCCCCGGTGCAACCTGTTGTGTAAGGTGTACTTCAGCTTTTTTTGGAAGCAGCACAATCGGAGTCTGTGGACTTTTAAGAAGGGATTCTGCAGTTTCTGATACAGTCACGAATTTCCGGATGGTTTCAAGGTCTACTGCCATCAGAGCAAAGGGTTTGGCGGGGCGGTGTTTACGATCTCTTAATTGGGCGACAGCCTCACGGTTAGCTGCGTCACAAGCGAGGTGGAAACCACCCAAACCCTTGATTGCAAGTATTTTGCCTTCAGCAAGAAGGTGACGAGCCATCTGGATTGCTTCGTCTTCTCTTCCGACAGAATTTCCAATATTATCTTCTATCCAAACCTGAGGACCGCAAACCGGGCAAGCGACAGGTTGTGCATGAAAGCGCCGGTCGAGGGGATTTTCATATTCCTCCCGGCAGTCCGGGCACAATTCAAAACTTGCCATGGTCGTTTTCGGCCGGTCATAGGGGATGTCTTTGGTGATGGTAAAACGCGGGCCACAATTTGTGCAGTTGATGAATGGATAGCGGTAGCGTCGATCTTGCGGGTCAAATAGCTCTTCATGGCATTGATCGCAGATAGCGATATCCGGAGAGATGGGGATAAAATCTGTTGCTTTATTTTTACTCTGGACGATCCTGAAATCGGAAAATTCCTGAGCTTTGATCTCTCTGGTTTCAATTGAATCAATTTGCGACAAGGGAGGGGCTGAAATAGGGAGTTCTTCAATGAAAGCCTGCAGAGCTTTTTTCGATCCCACTATTTCGATATCCACACCGTTAGCAGAATTCCTGACCCAACCATTTAACTGATGTTTATCCGCAAGGGTATAAACAAACGGACGAAATCCTACGCCCTGGACAATGCCAGTGATATGAATGTGGAATGCAGAGGGAGTCATGAAAAAAGTATCAAAACCAATTTATGTCAGCTTTGCCTTCAACCAATCCAGCCAGCCTTCGATTCCCTCACCTGTTTTGCATGAAACTGCAAATGTCGTGAGTCCCGGATTAAGTATTTCAACACCCTGGCGGAAGTAGTTCATATCAAAATCGATGTACGGCAAAAGGTCAACTTTATTGATGATCAAGACATCCAACCCCCGGTAGATGTTGGGATATTTATAAGGCTTGTCATCTCCCTCAGGAACGCTGGCGATGAGTATATTGCTGTGGGTACCGAGTTTGAATGCCGCGGGACAGATCAGGTTGCCAACATTTTCCACGACCAGCAAATCCAGATCGTCAAGGGCAAGCTGATCCAGGGCATTTTCGACCATAACGGCATCCAGATGACATTCGCCGCCGGTATTGACCTGGACAGCGGGCATACCCGCTGCATTGATCTTGTCTGAATCGATCGTAACAGGGGCTGTATCCCCTTCGATAACGCCGATTTGGATGTTCTCGTCCAGAAGTGCATGGATGGTTGCCAGGATGAAACTGGTTTTTCCTGCGCCAGGGGACGCCATCAGGTTGATAGAATAAGTTGAGGATTGATCAAGGCGCTGGCGATTTGCATTTGCCAGGCGGTCGTTGGCATTGAGAATTTTCTCTACGATTTTGATTCTATGTTCAGTCATTGCTTTCCTTTGTAATTTCAATACTCTCGAGATTGAACTCATCTCCGGATAAAACCCGGATCCTGGCGCTGCCGCAAGACGGGCATGGTGTTAATTCCTGATCCAGGGTATATTTTTCGCCGCATTCCAAGCATACCAATTCGGCAGGTATACGTTTGAAATGAAGTTTTGCATCCTCGCATAGGGTCCCTTTGCTGATGACGTTCCAATAAAATTCGACTGAGTCATCGACAATACTTGAAAGGCGGCCAATCACGAGGTGGATATCGGTGACCTTAGATGCCTGGGCTTTTTTAGCGTGCTTACAGGCAATATCCAGCACACTTTCAGTTACGGATAATTCATGCATTTAATAATTATAGTACTTTTAAGATAAAAATTGTAGTTTTTAGGCTTGTTGTTGTGAAGCTAATTTTTCAAGGAGCTGCAGACGGTGGGAGAGATACCGGGTTGCGACAATATTGGCCAGACGGCGCATGATAATGAAACCCAAATCACAATCCGCCTCACACAACTGCATCAATGTTTCTGCATGAAACGTGAGACATTTGGTGGGTTCTATGATGCGAGCTGTACTCGTTTTCTGCCGCACAACCGGCGTAAGGCTTGACCAGCCAATTACATCCAGGGATTCGGCTGTAAACACAGGCATGGTCCCTAATCCGGGAATAATACTTTCCATCAACACCCGACCATCAAGAATAACATAGAGATAGGGGTGCTGTTCTCCCTCGTTAAATATGATCTGATCTGTTCCAAATGACCGGATGTCTGCAATATCCGAAAGCCTTTGGAGGCTTTCAGTAGAAAGACCCAGGAACCAGGGGATGGATTTAATTGTTGATGTGATATCCGTCTGAGTCAGCATTTAATTTCCTAACAAAACGATCATTTATAAATACATTTTAAAATTTACTATCATGCGTTAACAATCGGCATTGTCTTATGTCATTTAGCCTGCATGATAACAATCATGAAATACTAAAGTCGATTTATCCATTCCCAAATACGTTTTGCTGCTTGTTTCGTCAGTTTATCTGTCTTTGGGCTTAAGGATCGCTCAAACTGGAAATCGTACCCACGTACTGAAACTAGGATTGCTTCTGGTTTGTGATCATATATCATCGCAGCAATCGATAAAACTGTTTTAGGTGACATATGATGCGTAAGCGGGGATTTTTCATATTCCGGGTTCAGCTCAACCCATGAGATTTCCGAAGGTATATCAGAGGTATGGGCGTCTACAAAGCAAACCCGCTGGTAGTCTGAAATTGTCTCAGCCAATTCCGGATAGATTTGCAGCGTGAAAAGAAGGTCTACAGTATCATTTTCAATTTCAATCGAAGCTCCGGGATCATCCGGAATCGTGTGCCCGGTGCGCTCCGCGAGAAATTTTAGGACATGCCAACCTACGCCGTCGTCCTGACGGTCAGGATTCCCATATCCAATGACCAGCGTATCTGATTTCATGAAATTAATTAATCATCTTTTGGTTATAAATGATCCCCCTCTTCTTTTTTGAAGAGGGGGGAATTGATGTCAGTCCCGTTTGAGTGTCTTGGTGACCACACCCTCGGCGTTCAGAATGTCGATTTTGATTGGCATCTGGCCAATGGCATGGGTCGAACAGGAAAGGCAGGGGTCATAAGCTCTGATGGCTGCTTCCACCCGGTTCAGCATACCCTCCTGGACCTCTGGACCTTTGACATAGGTTTTTGCGACTGAATCCACTGCTTTACTCATTGCCCAGTTGTTATGTCCGGTAGAAACGATCAGGTTGACGCGCTCTAATTGACCGCTGGGTTTGGCTTTGTAATGATGGAACAAAGTGCCTCGCGGGGCTTCGATTACACCAACACCTTCACCCTGGAAGTTGAATTTCTTGTTCAGGATATCATTTCCCATAAGATCCGGGTCGTTCAATAATTCCCGAGTGCGCTCGACAGCGAAAAGGGTTTCAATTAGACGGGCATAATGATAATAGAGTGTTTGGTTGACAGGTTTGCCGCCGTTGATCTGGCGATAAATCTCGAACTCTTTTTGAGCAAGAGGCGTATCGATTTTATCTACAGCATTCAACCTGCCGAGCGGACCTACACGATAAACACCATCCGGCCAACCCATCTTCTTATAATAGGGGAATTTCAGGTATGACCAATCCTCGACATGTTCTGAAACAACATCAAGATAGTCCTGGGCATCGAATAATTCGAGTTCTGCACCATTCTTATCGACGAGGCGAATATTGCCTTCGTAAAGTTCAAGCCCGTTCTCAGGGGTTACCAGGCCGAAGTATCCGGTATCAAATACCGCGAATTTCTCAATATCATTGATGTTGGCGTCAGCCCAATTCTTCATTATTTGGATGCCAATCTGTGTGGTTTCCTGAGCATGATCCAAACCAGCGAGCATATGCTCGCGTTTGTCGGCTGTCAGCGCATGGTTCACACCGCCAGGAACGGCAAAATTAGGATGAATTCTTCGTCCGCCAACCTGGAAAATGATATCCTGGCCGTATTTCCGCAATTCAACGGCTCGGACTGTCAGACCAGGGTCTGCGCCAATCAAGCCAACCACGTTGCGGACTGCCGGATCTGCATCAAAACCTAAAATCAGATCTGGTCCTGCAAGTTCAAAGAAGTGCATGCCGTGGCTCTGGATGATTTGCCCCATATGCATGAGTTCCCGAAGTAAGGTTGCTGTTTTTGGTGGTTCAACACCCATGACCTTATCGCCTGCTTTGGCGGAAGCCAAATGGTGGCTGACCGGGCAAATACCGCAAATTCGAGGCGTGATTTGGGGCATTTCGAAGACCATACGCCCTTCACAGAATTTCTCAAACCCTCGGAACTCGTTGACATGGAAGTACGCATGGTCAACTGTACCGTTGTCGTTCATATGGATGGTCACCTTGGCGTGACCTTCAATGCGGGTTACTGGTTCAATTGTAATTTTTTGTGGTGACATATTCTCTCCTAGTGCCAGTGCAGCTTGTCATCTTTAATTTCGGGGATTCTGCCCTGCGCTAATTCTACGAGCGCATAAAAGATGGTATCCGCATCAGGTGGACAGCCCGGTATGAATAAATCAACTGGTACGACTTCGCTCACAGCGCGAACCCTTGTCATTTTTGCTAATTCTGGCGATGAAGGGATTTTCCCTTCGGAGTCGTTACTCTCAGCGTCAACGTAGGCTCTTTGCAGGGCGGCTTCAGCACCGCAGAAATTTCGCATGGCGGGCACACCACCGAATACTGCGCAATCACCGAGAGCGACCAGGATCTTGCAGCGTTCTCGCATTCGTATAGCAACCTCTTCGTTGTAGGTGTTGTTAATGCCGCCTTCAAGAATGCCAACGGTGACGCCATCTACATCCGGTTCTTTCAGGTCGGTAATGGGGGTTGCCCGTAAATCTACCAGTTCAACGACCTGTAAAATGCGTTCATCAATATCGAGAAGGGACATGTGGCAGCCTGCGCAGCCACACAGCCAGTCCGATGCAACTTTTGGTTTTCCCATAATTTTTCCTTTCAATCCGAATACCAATATTGAGTCATATGGATCATGCTTCTTTGATTTCGACCGTGGGAACACGGGCAAACAAAGCTGCTTTCCAGTCCATATCCGGTTCAACCGATAGGACTTCAGCGACTTTACGTAAAGCTTCCTGAGATGTCAGGATGCCTTCAGGCGCATCCAGCGCTTTGATAGCTTTCTGCAAGCGACCGTCCAGGCTCAGATACGTCCCGGATTGTTCAGCCCAAGTGGTAACCGGCAGGATAACATCAGCATTGCCAGTCAATTGTGACCCATAGGCTGCTTGAGCGACAACAAAAGGTACCTCTTCCAGGGCCTTCACGAGTTTCTGGGAGGGTTTTTCATCACCAAGCATCACAAAAGCGGATTTGTAACCGTTTGCTTTTAAAGGTGATTCAAGACCCAGTTGGGCAGCTGCCATGCTGTTGGCATTACCCTTGACACCAATCAATGAGGCGTTGAGTGCGTTTGCCAGTTTGACCAGGGTTTCGAGGGCTTTTTCATCAGCATTTTGGGCAAATTTCTCACCATAAACCACACATGGTTTTTCAGCTTCTGTTAAGGCTTTGACTGCAGCATTCTGATCTGGATCATCGGACCCGTTTTTGACTGCTTCAAGTAATTGAGCTAGGAATTCAGTTTCTGAACCCTGATCCAACGATAACCTGACGGCTGCTTTCTCGCTAAATTTGTTTGGGTTGCTGTCAGCAACAATGAGTTTTGTACCAGTCAAGAGTTGGCGCTTGATGAAGAAACCAGCTACCTGGTGTTCATCGACAAGGTCAAGTTCCAGCGCCAATACCGCCTCTGTTTCCTTAAGAGCATCCAGGGAAGACTCGAATGATTTTCCCTGTTTTTCTGCAAATGAAGATAATGAGGCAGTCGCTGAACCTTCTTCGAGGGTTGTGACGATTTCTGCGTCCAACCGGTCAGAAAAAATGGACTTGAAAAGCGCAAGGTCTTCCGCCGGGAGTCGGGTTGATGCTAAAGCAGCCAGGCCTTTGCCTTTACCAAGGCCATCAGCGACCGCTTTCAATGCTTCATCCCAGGTTGCAGCCTTAAGATTGCCATCCTTTCGAACAAGTGGGGTGAGCAGTCGTGAACGATCTTCTTCAAGGGGGATGAAACGGCCTTGATCGCACAACAAGCCGTGGGTGAGATCTGAATCCCACTCACCTTCGATACGGATCAGGCGGTTGTCGCGGGTCAGAACATCGCGCTGGCAGCCCACTGAGCATTCAGTGCAAACGCCAACATGATGATCGACTTCTGTTTCCCTACCCTGGTAAGCGCTCTGGCGGTCAATCAATGCCCCTGTTGGGCAAATTTGAACACAAGTACCGCAAGAAATACAGGTGCTTTCGCCTAATGGAACGTTATAGTCTGCAACCAGCAAGCTGTCTGCACCGCGTTCCTCAAATCCGAGGGTGTAGTTTCCGACCAGTTCACCGCATGCCCTGACGCAGCGGCGGCAGAGAATGCAGCGGTTATTATCCAGGATAATGAATGGGTGGCTCGCGTCGACTTCAAAGGGCTGCCAGTTGGGCTGCAGATCCCAATGGGTCATACCTTCATCATATGCCCTGTTCTGAAGTTCGCAATCACCATTGCTGACCTGGCAATACATGCAGAAGTGGTTTCTTTCACTGAAGATCAATGTCAGAACGAACTTCCGGGCATCCAGCACCTTTTTGGAACCGGTATGGATCACCATGCCATCTGAGGCTGGCATGGTGCATGAGGGCTGCAGCGTTCTTGCACCTTCAACTTCGACCATGCACAGGCGGCAGCCGCCATAAGGGGTTAATTGGGGGTGGTGGCACAATGTTGGAACATATACACCGGCAGCCTCTGCGGCTTCTAAAACGGTCGTCCCTTCCTGTACCTCAATCGTTTTTCCGTCAATTGTGAGATTAATCATGTTATTGACACTCCATTACTGTGTTTTTCATCGTTCTAATAAGTCCGGTGACCGCTCATTGGGCAAACACCCGCGGGACAGACTTTTAATTTTATATGGGCTTCAACTTCTGCTTTGAAGTGAGCCAGGATATCTTTGAGGGGAGAACCCGCTGTCTGACCCAAACCGCAGTTTGAAAGCTCATACAACTGGTCACTCAGCATCTGTAAATCTTTGAGATCCTGTAAGGTGCCAACACCCTCTGAAATATTGGTTAAGATTTCAAAAGATCGTTGATTGCCGATACGGCATGGGTTGCATTTTCCGCAGCTTTCATTACGGAAGAAGTTCAACAGAACTTTTGCTAAATCAACAACGCAAGTTTCTTCATTTGCAATCAGCAGCGCACCGGATCCGAGAGAAACGCCTGCTTTGCTGAAAGAATCAAAGTCCATTGGCGTATCCTGGAGGCTTGCAGGGATGATCGATCCGCTCGAACCGCCGGTTTGGGCGAGTTTGAAGCTGCCGCCATCCTTCATACCTTTGGCATAGATGGAGATCACTTCCCGAAGGGTGATACCCATGGGAACCTCAATCAAGCCAGTTACATTTACATTGCCGAGAATTGTATATACTTTTGTGCCTGGGCTTGAGTGAGTCCCAATCGATTTGTACCATTCTGGACCATTTCTGACGATTGCGGGGATGTTTGCCAGGGTTTCTACGTTATTGACCAGTGTCGGTTTCTGCCATAAGCCGGCTGTGGTCGGGTAGGGTGGGCGAGGTCGTGGCTCACCACGATTGCCTTCGATGGATTCGATCAGAGCTGTTTCTTCACCACAGATATATGCACCTGCTCCGGCATGGATATGCAGGTCAAATGAGAAATCTGTACCGAAGATATTCTCGCCGAGCAAACCGTATTCCCGGGCTTGTTCTATCGCTTTACCCATGCGGCTGATCGCCAGGCCGTACTCGCCTCGGATGTAGACATAACCTTCATCCGCGCCAACTGCATAAGCAGCAATCATCATCGCTTCGATGATGGCATGTGGATCACCCTCAAGAACAAGACGGTCTTTGAAAGTGCCAGGTTCGCTCTCATCTGCATTACAAATGACATATTTCTTATCGCCCTTGGCACCGGCAACGAACTGCCATTTTAATCCCGTTGGGAAGCCAGCACCGCCTCGTCCACGCAGACCAGAGTTTTTGAGGGTCGTAATCGTTTCCTGTGGAGACATTTCCCTCAGAATTTTTCCGAGCGCTTCATAACCTTCATTGATGATATATTCATCGATTTTTTCGGGATCAATGAGACCAACGTTTTTTAATACGATCCGGTGCTCTGCTGGCAGCGTGCCTTTGCGCGAAGAAAGCCAGGCAACCCGGCCTGAGAGGTCGTAGGGAGAAATCTGCTTGCTTTCAACGACGCGACCCTTGTAGAGATGCTCTTCAACAATAAAAGGTACATCAGCCGGGGTGACCGGACCATAGATGACTGCATCCGGATAAACCAGGATGAGGGGGCTTGCACCTCGTTTACTGATGTCGTCCACCATTGAGATGGAGATCTCCTCTTCAAGCCCGAAGGTCACAAGCTGTTTCTGTAGAGTTTCAAATACTTCAAGAGCACCCCGATCCATGCTCTCTTGATCACTGGACACCAGTATCATTGAACGTGTTGCTTTCATTCGGTGCCTCCTAACTATAATGACTTAAGATATCGGGCACCTGTTCAGGTGTCACGTTACCATAAATGTCGTTGTCGATGACCATGACGGGACCCACACCACACACCCCCAAGCAGCTTGTGGTCAGTAAGGTCCACTTCTCGTCCTCGCTGGTTTCGCCTTTTTTCAATCCCAATTCTTTCTGCAGCCGTTCCCAGACCATTCGACCCCCAGCGACATGGCAGGGTGCACTTTCGCAAAATTGAATGACATGCTGGCCGTGACGCTCAGTGGAAAGCATGCGATAAAAAGTCGCTACGGAATAAATATGGCTGGAAGGGATGTTCATCCGTTCACTGATCTCAGTAATGGCATCATCTGAAATATATCCAAATTTGCTGTTAATTTCTTGGAGGATCGGGATCAGCTCAGATTTCTCGTGCCCATGATGCTCAATAAGCAACTGGACAACTTTCTGAATGTCCTGTCCTTCTTTCACTTCTACTGTCATATATTCTCTCCTGTATTGTGGTCAATAATGTTGCCTGATTATTTGATCTCAATCGCATCGTATGGACAGAGTTGTTCACAGATGCCGCATTTTATACAGATATCCGGATCTATTACATGGGTTTTCCGGCGCTCACCTGAAATTGCCTCTACCGGGCAGTTCCTGGCGCAGAGGGTACAGCCTGTACATTCGCCATCAATGATCTCAAAACGGATCAGCGATTTGCAAACCTTAGCTGGGCAGCGTTTTTCATAAATATGTGCCTCATATTCATCAAGAAAATGCTCAAGGGTGCTCTTGACGGGATTTGGTGCACCTTTCCCTAAACCGCAAAGGCTGTTCTCATTGATTTGATCACACAAATGCCGCAAGGTATCGATATCTTCAGGTTTTCCGTTGCCCTCACAAATACTTGTCAGGATTTCAAGTATTCGACGGGTTCCAACGCGGCAGGGGGTGCATTTACCGCAGGATTCATCCTGGGTGAATTCCATGAAGAACCGGGCGATATCTACCATACAGGTGTCTTCGTCCATAACCACCAAGCCGCCTGAGCCAAGGATAGAACCGGCTTGACCCAGAGCCTCATAATCCATCGGCAGGTCCAGGAAGCTTTCAGGCAGACATCCACCCATTGGGCCGCCAGTTTGGACCGCTTTGAATTTCTTGTCTTCCTTGATGCCGCCGCCGACATCATAGATGATCTCGCGCAAGGTGATCCCAAAGGGCACTTCGATCAGACCGGTATTCTTAACATCACCGGCCATTGAGAACGTCTTAGTCCCGGTGCTCTTTTTATAACCAAAAGAAGCAAACCATTCAGCGCCTTTGAGGATAATTTGGGGGATATTCGCATAGGTTTCGACATTATTGATATTGGAGGGCGATGCCCACAGCCCTTTTTGAGCAGGGAAGGGCGGTCGCGGACGGGGTTCTCCCCGTTTCCCTTCGATGGATGCCATCAGGGCGGTTTCTTCACCGCACACAAAGGCTCCTGCGCCCATCCGAACTTCAAGATCAAATGAGAAACCTGTCCCCATGATGTCTTCGCCTAATAAGCCAAAACTGCGAGCCTGTTCAATAGCCGTTTTCATGGTGCGGACGGCTATAGGGTATTCCGCCCTACAGTAAATGTAGCCCTGGTGCGAACCAGATGCGAAAGCGCCAATGATCATCCCCTCAACAACAGCGTGCGGATCACCTTCGAGGACACGACGGTTTGCAAAGGCACCCGGATCTCCCTCGTCAGCATTGCAGATCATGAATTTTTGATCACCTTCTGCATTGCGGATAAAGCGCCACTTCAGTCCTGTGGGGAAGCCGGCGCCGCCACGACCGCGCAATCCAGAATCCAGAACTTCCTGGATCGTTTCTTCGGGTGACATCTCCGTCAGGACCTTGCCGAGGGCTAAATAACCATCCCGTGCAATATATTCTTCAATATTGAGGGGGTCGATCTCACCGATATTTTTCAGAACAATGCGAACTTCCTTCGCTTTAGGGGCAGAAAGCTCTTCATCAAGGCTTTCCTTAGCTTCGTGGATATATTGACCTGCAACACGCCCTTTCAGGAAGTGTTCTTCAACTAAAAACGGGACGTCTTCAATTGATATGTTTGAGTAATGTACTGATTCAGGATAGACCATTAAGTCAGGGCCTTCAGTTTCAGGATCCCCAATTCGGGAGGTTTCAAGGACCTGAACCTCATCGACCAGACCTTGCTTAACCAGTTCATCCTGAAGCGCGTCCATCAAGTCGTATGCGCCTTTTTTTACGCATTCCGGGTCGATGGATACAAGGACATGTGAACGAAAATAAGCCATAGATTACCTTCTATAATTTCTCAGGTTTTAAGGATCAACCCTCGATCTGGTACTCGGTGACGATTTCACCGCCCATGACATGCTCTTTCATAATTCGACGGGCTATCTCCGGGGATACCTTCCCATAAGTAACTTTTGATTCACCGGTGAGATTGACCTGAACGATAGGTTCAAAAGAATCGAGACCGATATTGCCGGTTTGGCGGACAATGATATCACTAAGGTCCTCGCTCTCAATCATATCCAGGATCGCTTTGAGGGTTTCGCGCGCTCCAGCAGCAATTCCCACGGTTCCCATACCGACAACCACTTCTGTCTTGCCAGAGGTTTCCTTCAATTGCTGTTTTTTTAGTGCTTCTTCTCGAATTTTTTTGAGATCATCTAATGATTTTATACTAGGCATATTTTAGCTCCTGTAATAGAAATTCTTCAAAACGAGTTGTTATCCCATCACGTTGAGTGATTCTGGGTGTTTTACAATCTGGACACCTTCTTCCAGGGTCTCCCGGATGAATTTCATCACAGCAGGCTCTGTCAGAGGGATCCCATCCAGTGTCTCTTTGATGGGTTCATCATCAAAAACAAAATGACGGTCATCCATTTTATATTCAAAAAGCCAATGGACTTCCGGCGTTCCGATTAATAAAGTTAAAAAAGTACCAATAATATCGCCAACTGGCATGCGGTCGATATGACTGTGACGGAATACTGCCTCGACCCTGGTGCCGATACCAGGCTGGGATTCAATTGAAAAGCTACCTTCACAAGCCTCTGCAGCAGCTTTGAAGAAGGGAATTCCCAATCCAACCTTGCGAGTTGTCCGGGAGGTGATGAAAGGGTCGGTAATTTTAGCCAACATCTCCTCATTCATCCCTTTGCCATTGTCTTCGATGCTGATCTTTAATATATCTTCTTTCAATTGCTCATCGATTTCGATCCTGATTTGGCTGGCACCAGCAGAAATGCTGTTCTCAGCGATATCAAGGATGTGGAGCGCTAATTCTCGCAAGCTATGCTTCCTGTGATTTGATGTCTTGAATGGTTTTCGGGAAGCGGTTGGGTTTAACACGACCCTGTACCTCTTCATCGACCACAATAACAGGAGCCTGGCTGCAAGCGCCAACACAACGGCAAAGTTCAAGGGTGATCAAGCCGTCTTCTGTGGTTTCACCCGGTTCAATGCCCAGAATCTGTTTTGCCTTCTCAATGATCTGGTTGATCCCGCCAACATAGCACGCGGTGCCGATGCAAAACTTAATGGTGTGTTTCCCGCGAGGGGTCGTTGTGAAAAACGAATAAAATGAGACCACCCCGTGAATACGGCTGATTGGCTCACCCAATTTCTCGGCGACATAAACTTGCATTGCAGGGGAGATGAAACCGATCGCTTCTTGGAGGCCGTTCAGGACTACCATGGTAGCGCCATCAATATCTTTATTCTCATCGAGGATACGATCGATGGTCTTTTTCATTTCAATATCATTAAGCGGATCGCCAGATGGTATTTTTTCCAATATTTTTTGCATCAATATTCATTCTCCAGATAAATTGTGGGTAAAAAACGCGAAATAACCGCGATTGTGAAATTAACCACAAAGTATAAGTCTAATCGTCCTGTGATTTTTGGTCAATAAACAAATGTCATATCTTCAGCAGAGAATTGTCAAGAGCCCTTCATCAGTGTCAAACTGCGATGCTTCTCATTCTTTAGCGCTAATTTAATCTCTGAAATACTTGGCTTTTCAATAGAAAATAGGTTTGCACCCAGGAAATCTGAAAGGTAGTGCACATCACCGCTTTGGATGAGAGGGATGTTTTCCAGCTGGGGATATTCTAAAATGGCATCCTGGTAGGAGATGTGGCGTGAAATTTCAAGCGCATCCCATTGAATATCTGTGGGAATAAAGCCAAGGTGATAAATCAGCCCAAATGCCTGGCGATTGATGTGCGCAGGAATAAAGAGTCCGCCTAAATGAGTCACAAAATCATAAGCTTCATTCAAACTCAAGCTGGTTGAGTTGATCAGCAATTGCTCTTTACGACGGATAAAATCGCCGGTTTCATCAACGATGAACTGCTCTCCAAAGAATTCAGCATTATTTTTAACATCTGGTAATTTTTCATCAACCAATTTCTGAAGCTGGTTGAGCTGGTCCAATGTATCAAAAAGACACAAGGAGTGGACCTCTTCTTCTGTTTGAAGTTCCATGCCGGGGAGGACAACAAGGTCAGACCCTTTTGCGGCATTGATAACAGCCTCAACATTTTCACTGGCATTGTGATCCGTAATGGCAATGAGCTGAATGCCGCTTTCAACAGCCGATTGCACGATCAGCGGCGGGATCATCTCCACACCAGCACAGGGTGAAAGAATGGTGTGGACATGCAGTTCTGCCCTGTATGTTTTCAAAATTCAGCTTTCTTCCGGAATTCTACTTATTCGTCTTAACTTGCCTTTAAACCCAGTTCCCACAATTGACCAACAATTTGAAAATTTGGTTGAGGGCTTGAAAGCATGATGACGTCTTTTTCATTGGCTTTTTGGATAGTTTCCGGGTCTGGTTGAGCACCTTCTGTGATAATGATCGCAGACAGATCCAGTAAAGCAGCAACTGCCACGATATTACTGTGGGACATCAGCGTGATCCAAACACCGCTGGGTTCTGCGCCAGTCATCACACAGCTCAGAAGATCTGAGCAGTAACCGCTGGTCACTGCGATCTCTGAAAAAGGTTTTGATTCTGTCAGAACTTGTAGGTTAAGGTGATTTATGATTTCATCAAGTTTCATTGTATTTCTCTATTCCAAATTGAAGTAATTAAGATTCTTTTAGCTGTTTTCAAGATCATTCAAATAAATTGTCATGTACAGATTTGTGCCGCGATCTAAAGTGGAGATTAATCGCATATCATCCACGCAGCGTTTGATATTTACCAAACCCATCCCTGCACCGAAACCCATTTCACGGACTTCATTCGTAGCAGTGGAATAACCAGGTTTCATAGCTAGTTTGACATCCTCGATACCCGGACCATCATCATAAGCCTCCATCGTGATCTTGTGAGGTTCAACCTCAATGCGAAGAGTACCGCCACGATCCGTATGGATGATCAAGTTCATTTCCGCTTCATAGACGGCAATACCGCAGCGCCGTGCAACCTGGGGTGAGGCACCCAGCCTGAGTAACGCACGTTTGATATTGCTGGAAGCATTTCCGCCGCGGATAAAATCGCCCTTCCGGATATCGTAACGGAGGATCAAGCTTGTCCGGTGGGATTCGATATCTTCGAAAAGATGGCTGGCGCGGTACCGAATCAGTTCTTCATTTTGGTAATCCCGCTGCAGCGCTTTAAGCAGACCGTTGGAAATATCCCCTTTGGTGATGATCCCAACTGGCTTGTCATTCTCGTCGAGAACTGGCAGTCGACCAAAATTCGTACGAGCAAATGTTTTGAGGGCTTCAACCACTGGGTCATAAACCCTTACAGAAATGACATCCTTTGTCATATATGACTTGATGGGGTCGTCTAAATTTCCTTCTCGCAGCGCACGTATCAGGTCTTCAATGCTCACAATCCCGATGAGTTTATCACCGCGCGTCACTGGTGCGCCTGAAAACCTCTCGCGCTGAAAGATTTCAAGGGCAGATTCCAGTGTTATATCTGGCGATAAGCAGTGAACATTTTTAGTCATCACCTCATGGATGCGAAGCTCATAAGCGAGCTCTTCGCTTCGGGTGATGCTTTCAGCAACTTGATCAGAGATTTGTCGAGGATCAGCTGTCATTGATTTCTATCTTTCAATCCGAACAATCATCAGTGGTCGTGGTTTCAAAGCTGGGTAGTCCCGCATTGAAAAGAATACCGCAAGCTTCAAACAAACCTTTGTCCGTTGATACCAGGGGGATGTTTTCCTGGTTGGCGATCTTGATGGTCTCTTTATCCGGATTCTTCCCTCGAACAAAAACAATCGTTTGAATATCCGCTATTTGGGCGGTCCTTACAACTTGGGGATTGCACAGACCGGTGAGGAGCACGGCTTCGGGTTCTATTGAAGCTAAAACGTCGCTCATCAGGTCTGCGCCCATTGCACCAGCGATTTCCCGGTCGTCAACATTATGGTCGGTTAGCAGGTTTCCTTCGAGTAAGCTAACAAGTTTTTGAAATTTCATGTTTTCCTTTACTTGTAAAATTCTTTCCAGGGTCTAATTTTATCTTAAAATAGATGAATCAATAAGAAATCATTGAAGAAGAGGTAAAATGGAGGGGATTAAGATGACATTTATTATAATTTGAGGATTTTATGGCAGATATCGTTCGCAGTGTTAAAGGTACCCGAGATTTTTATCCTGATGGTATGGCAGTCAGACGTTGGATGTTTGATATCATCCGGGATGTTTCAACGCGGTTTGGCTACCAGGAGTATGAAGGACCTTGCCTGGAGTTTTTGGATTTGTATGCTGCCAAATCGGGCGAAGAATTGGTCAAAGAACAATCCTTCGTCTTTTCTTCACCCGGGGATGATATGCTCACCCTCCGGCCTGAACTGACACCCACATTGGCGCGTATGGTTGCGCAAAAGCAGTACGAGATCCCGTTGCCGCTGCGCTGGTGGTCGATTGGGCCATTCTGGCGGTACGAGAACCCGCAAAGGGGCAGAACACGTGAATTCTACCAGTGGAATATTGACCTGGTGGGGACAGAAACGGCTGCCGCGGACGCAGAGCTGGTTGCGGTTGCTGCCACATTCCTCAAAGAAACAGGATTATCACCTGATCAGGTTCAGATCTATGTCAATAACCGTCGGTTAATGGATCAAGCCTTTTCTACCCTTAAGATTGCGAAAGAAATCCGACCTCAAATTTTTAAGGTCGTGGATAAACTGGACAAACTTTCCGAAAAGGAGTGGCGCACATTTGCCATGGAGAGCGGGTTAGATGAAATCCAGGTCGATGGTTTATTGGAATTGCTCAATAATGGTGAGCTTTGGCGAGATTCGGAGGAATTGGTCCAGTTCTTTGAGTTGATCAAAACCTTCGGCGTTGAAGACTACATCGCATATAACCCAAAGGTGATCCGCGGTTTGGATTACTACACCGGAACGGTCTTTGAGGCGTTTGAATTAGGCGGTCAGTCTCGGGCGATTTTGGGCGGTGGGCGCTATGACAACCTGGTTTCGGATGTGGGCGGCATGCGCTTGCCAGGGGTTGGTTTTGCGATGGGCGATGTGGTGATCGAACTGGTCCTGCAGGATGCCGGTATGATCCCTGACCGGTTGGAGAGTAAACCGCAGGTGATGGTCACTGTTTTTAATGAAAACACGCTGACTGGATCATTACAAATAGCTCATATATTACGGGAAGCAGGCTATCGGACAGTCATTTATCCTGAAGCGGACAAGATGGGCAAGCAGTTCAAATATGCTGATCGTTTGGATATCCCTTTGGCGGTCATCCTCGGTCCTGATGAGATGGCGAATGGAAAGGTAGCTGTCAAGAACCTCAAAACCCGGGAGCAGGTGACGGTGAATCAGCCTGCGATGGTTGATCAGATTCAAAAATTCTTGCCAAGCACCCCTTGATGTGATAAAATCAGGGTCGAATTATGGTGCCTGTAGCTCAATGGTGGAGCGCCTCACTGTGGATGAGGAGGCCGTGGGTTCGACCCCCATCAGGCACCCCTGATAAAGCCCGTGAGGGCTTTTTATATTTTAGGAGATATTAGTTGAATAAAGATCACTTGGTAATTGCAGTCAGTTCAATTTCTGGTGGAGGTAAATCAGCTGTTGTTCATAAGTTAGTTGAAATGCTAGACGATTCAATAGCAATTCAATTTGATGATTACGAAACACCTGAAACCTATCCAAAAAGCCTTGCCGTTTTGATACAGAGCACTTTTGATTTCAATGAGATAAAATCCCCGCTGTTGGCTGAACACCTAAATTCCTTAAAAAAAGGTAAAAAGGTAACTTCGCCGAAAACGGGAGAGGAAATTTTTCCTGCAAAACACATCATTTTTGAAAGTCCACTTGGTCGCGCTCAACAAGAAACAGGTCAATATATTGACTATCTCGTGTTCATCGACACTCCACTTGAAGTAGGTCTTGCTCGGAGAATTTCCCGTAATTTTGGCTCTCTCGATTTAGATATAATGAATGAAGAAGAATTACGAAAACAATTAATAGCTGTAGGTCAACTTGCGGAAAATTATATGTTATGGATGCGGAAAGCTTATTTATTACAGCTTGAACTTGTTAAACCAAAGAGTGATTTAATCTTAGATTGGAATAAATCCATAGAAGATTTAACCAAGGTAGTAATTAATGCACTTCATGAAGAGAATTTAATTTGCTAATTTGCTTAAACGAATCTAATATTTAGGATACATGTCTAAGTATCTGGTTTATGAAGAATGAAAACAATAGGATAGAGGAATTTTTCCATGAATATTATTGAAGTTAATCACCTTACGAAATATTATGGCAAAGCAAGGGGAATCGTTGATGTCTCCTTTTCCGAAGAAGAAGGGGAGATCTTTGGCTTTATCGGTCCTAACGGTGCCGGTAAATCCACTACCATCCGCCTGCTGCTGTCGCTGATCCATCCGACCAGCGGCGATGCCAGGGTGTTTGGTAAAGATGTCCGCAAGCACGGTCCGGAAATTCGGCAGTCCATCGGCTACCTGCCTTCTGAAGTGTATTATTACGAGGGTATGAAAGTTATCGATTTGCTGAAATATTCTGCAAGCTTCTATGAGGGAGATTTTAAGGACCGGATGAAACGGCTTTCAGATATTATGGAATTGGACCTCAACCGCAGGATCAGCGACCTTTCCTATGGAAATAAGAAGAAGGTTGGGATCGTGCAGGGTCTTCTGCACCGTCCAGAACTGCTGCTCCTGGATGAACCCACTTCCGGGCTCGATCCATTGATGCAGCGCAAGTTTTTTGACCTGATCCGTGAGGAAAATGCCAACGGTGTGACGGTGTTCTTCTCCTCGCATATTCTGAGCGAAGTACAGCGGCTGTGTAATCGGGTGGCGATCATCAAGGAGGGTCAGATTGTCGAGGTATCCAATATCCGGACCTTGCAGCAGAATAATTATAAGAAGATCAGCATGACCGGAGAAAACCTTACACCTGGGCTTTTTGACCTTCCAGGCATCACCAACTTGCAGCGGGAAAACGGGTCATTGAATTTCTTTTATAACGGTGATATCAACCTTATTCTGCATAAGCTCAACCAAGTTCCATTGATGGATATCAACATCGAGGAACCAACTCTCGAAGAAATTTTCATGCATTACTATGAATAACGCATAGGTCACGATGACAAATATTTTTAAATTCGAATTTCAATCACGGCTTAAATCTCTGGCTGTATGGTCTCTTTCCATTACTGCGTTGATCGTAGTTTTCTTTTCCTTTTACCCCGTTTTTGCAGACCAGGCAGCTATCATGGACCAGTTGCTGGCAAACTTTCCAGAAGAGCTGCGGGTTGCCTTTGGGATGGGAGGTGTCCCTCTCAATACGGTGATGGGATTTTACAGTTTTATTTTCCTGTTCGTTCAACTGTGCCTTGCTATCCAGGCTGGAAACGCCGGTTTTGGTTTAGTGTCGATCGAAGAGAGTGAATTAACCGCTGATTTCTTACTCACCAGACCGGTTAGCCGCATCAAGATCCTTTTCAGTAAACTGCTTGCGGTTAGTGCAATCTTCATCCTGACGAGCCTGGTTGTATGGGTCAGCAGCTTCGGGGCGATTGGCTTGTTTCGCGCGGGGAATGAATTCCAACCGGGTACGCTGGCCGTACTGCTTTCGAGCATCCTCCTGTTTCAATTTTTCTTTTTAAGCATCGGTTTGTTCATTTCACTGATTGTCAAACGTGTCCGAAGTGTTACGCCTTATTCCCTTGGCTTGGGGTTTGGGATGTATGTTTTGAATGCATTTGGCGGTGTCCTGGGGGATGTTAAATTAGAATTGATCACACCCTTCAAGCATTTTGATGCGGGTTATATTATCCAGAATGACGCTATGAATTGGGCTTTGGTCATCATCAACTTTTCGGTTGCTTTGCTTGCGCTTATTTTGAGCATTTATCTTTATTTACGCCGCGATATCCAGGCTGTTTCTTGAGGGTTGATTTTATGAATATCTTTTTCCGTGAGTTGAAGGCAAATCTGAAATCCCTGGTGATATGGAGCGTGATCCTTATCCTCCTGATCATGGTTGGCGTGGCTAAGTTTTCTGCTTTTGCAGGTAATCCTGAAATGTTGACGATGCTGGATTCAATCCCTCCGGCTTTGATGGAGGCTTTGAACATGAACGCGCTGAACCTGACCACATTAAGTGGTTTCTTTGGCGTGATGTTCCTTTATTTTTCCTTGATGGGTGCGGTAGCGGCAGCTATGTGGGGCAGCACGATCATCTCAAAAGAAGAGCGGGACAAAACCGTAGAATTTTCATTGGTGCTGCCGGTTTCGAGAGGGCGGGTAGTTACAGCTAAAGCCCTGGCAGCCCTGGTTTACTGCCTGGCGTTTGTCGGTATAACCTGGGTGGCTTCCCTGGTGGCTGTTCAACCATACCAACCTGATGCATCTTTCTTTTCATTCCTGCGTATTGAAATGGCTGCCATGTTGTTGATCGAAATGATCTTCCTGGCGGTCGGCTTGCTGTTGGGCTGTGCAATGAAACGCTATAAGCGTGCCGGATCGACAGCTGTTGCTGTGATCCTGGCTGCTTACTTCCTTTCGATCATCACGGATTTCCGGCAAGAGCTGGATTTCATCAAGTATTTCACACCTTTCAAGTATTTTGATGCAGCCAGTTTGCTTATGAATAACCAAATCGATGGTTTATACCTGGCAATCTCCGCAGGAGTCATCCTGGTTTGTATATCCGCTGCTTATTGGGTTTATAACCGGCGCGATTTGATGATTTAATCCATCCCAAGCTTTATCGAACTTATAGTTAAGGCTCACCTTCGTGAGCCTCTTATCCTGTGTGAAATATTAAATTTGGATAGCCTTATTGCGGATCATTGGTCCAATGATCCCTCAAAATCAGGGACCGGACGCTGTTCAGCCTCTGATTCCGTGATTGCATAACCGTTCTCACTGATATCCTCAATCAACCATTCCATTTCTTTGATCTCACGGCGCTGGGCAATAATGATCTCATTTGCCAGTTCACGCACCCGGGGGTCTTTGATCTGCGCTCGATCGCTTGTCAGGATCGCAATGGAGTGGTGCGGGATCATCGCTTCCATGTAATCTAAGCCAGTTACCGTTCGCTGGCTTCGGACCAGGAATAAAGCGGTCGTGAACAAGATGATTGCACCGGCAACAATAGCGATATTAATGGCTTTATTTTGATACATTTTGTGCATGAACCCCAACATAATGATCGCCATCACAGAACCCATCAGAAGGGTCATAAATAATCGTGTTTCGCTGAACCAGGTATGCCCAAAGATTTGGAACGAATTCAGGTAGGTCAAAAAATACATCAGTACCATCGATGTTCCGATCATCCCAAAGAAAAGTCCATATTTTCCACTTTTTGTTTGGTTTTTGTTCTCCATTTTTCCTCCAATTTAATTTGCTTGATACCATTTACTATACTGAATGGAACCCTTACGGGCAAAATCCAGCAAATGGAAGAAAGTTGGAAATTGGGCAAGAACTATTAGATATAGCTATTGAAGAAAGCGCGTATTGTTATAGCTTTCTGTTGATTTACATCGAAAGAAAATTGAGCTGTTTTATTTTCTTGATGGGGGTCGCGGGATCAGAACCGGTGTATTTTTCTTGTATTTCTCATAGTCATCCTGTCCGCCCCAGCGGTTATCTGCTTTTTTCTCCAGCATGGGGATGCCGCTGATCACCGTCAATTGAACGATCACCCAAATGGGGGAAATCAAGGCCACCAACGCCCAACCCTTAAGGGCAGGGAAGGCGATGATCGCTACCCCGATCCAGATCACGATCTCGCCGAAATAATTGGGGTGGCGTGACCATGCCCACAAACCGCTATTGATGAATTTTCCTTCATTTTCAGGATCTGCTTTGAAGGCGCTCTTTTGTGCATCTGAGAGTAATTCAAAGAAATAACCGAATATCCAAACAAGAAAACCAGCTAACGCCAACCAGCTCAATGGTTGCGTTTCTGTGGAAGACATTGCAGTCCAGGCGGCAGCGGCTGTGAAGGTGACCCATAAACCCTGGAGCGTCCAGGTCAGCAAGAACTGAGTGAAGGATGTTTTAATGTCATCAAAGCGGTCATCTTTGCCCTGCTTCTGAATGCGGGTGAAAAGGAAGGTCCCCAAACGAGTCGCCCAAATGATGACCAAGAAGGCTAATAATACAGAACGGTCATTGATATTTGGATTGATCAGCACCAGGGCAATGGTGATCGAGATATATGTCAGGCTGCCGATCAGGTCATAAAACTTCTCACTCTTTTGGATAAAAGCAATAATAAAGGCGATCCATTGGATGATATATGCCGCGGCAATGGCAAATAAAAATAGCGGAACGCCTAATACCTCAATGCTTTGCTGGCTTCCTGCGATGCCCACGCCTGCGCCGACAAGTGCTGCAATCAAAACGCCGATGATATTTTGGATGGATGATTTTTTCATAGCTCCCTCTTTTTATCAATATTTGATAGTTTGGTTGATTTTAGAAAATCCTGAACAATACCCCACTTTTCGGTGCGGTCCAGGCTGTTTTGCTTTGCGTGAAAATGGACGAGGATGAGAGACAATAAGTATTCCGGGTTTTCGTCCAGGAACTGACGATCTCCAAAACAGATGGCTTCCAAAACCATAGGTAGGTGCTGCCTGAATATTGAGTCACGCCATTTTGCTGAACCAACCACCAAGCCGCCGCTGACATGACAATGGACGTGCAAATCTGGTGGATTGTTTTCTTCCCAGCATCCCAATACCTCATCGCGCATCAATTTTGCATATAAGGTTTTGAGAACTTTTTGGTTGTATTTTGGGGAAATGGTCAGGAATAAGTCGCCGGTAACATCGGAGTGTGTGAGCGTATAGGTGCGCGGAAATCTGGTGGACTGCAACTTAAGGGCAGAGCTCTTGTCAACATGAAGTTTTGTTGGATTAAGCGAGGCCATTTTTTTGAACCTTAAATACACAATGGTGATTAGCTAATAATAGAATACCATAAACCATCCGTAAATTCGGTATTTTGTAGCGACCTGCAGAGATAATTTTATTGATCGTTGCTGGAAGCAGATCAATTGTTTCCTCTTAAGTGAGCTTGTGAAATTGGAATGTTGAGAAAAATAAGTAGAACGTTAAATGATATTAAGAACTTTCAATCCCCCGAAAGAAAGAAGCGCAGAGTTCAAAAAGAACATTAAAGATGTTGTCCAGAGATATGTGGGTATCGGCACTTCATACGCACCGCAGACCATGCTGTATGCACGTGACCCTGCTGGTAAGCTCCTGGCCACGAGCATAAACAATGGTGATTTGATAGGCAGTTTTCCCAGACCAAAAGGAAGTTTGGATTTTTTCTCCTCAAATGACACGATATCTCCCACTGATTTGCCGACCTGGTAGCCCCAAAAAGCCGCAATTGTATTGCCGAATGCTGCAATTATTGCTGCCTGAAGCGGCCCAATCATCACCGCGATCATGATCGTCAGGGGAAAAGTTGGGATAAATGTCAGGCCAAACAGGATATATGCGCCAAGGCTGATCAGGATAGCCTGAGAAGAATGAGTTTGAATGAAATGCTTGATAGTCTGGAGATCAAACCTGATGGAGAAGATGACAGCGATGATCAGAATGACAAGAATCATGGAAAATCGAACCAGATTTTTCCAGTTGAACCATTTCTTTTGTTTGAGTTTTCTGATCATGATGCGCGCTCTTTTATCCTTCTCGCGTAAATGCGGTTTGATTGTTCTACTGTCAGATTTTGGGGGTGAGATTCTATTTATAATACTATTATCAGTAACAGTAAGACCTGGATAATCCTATTATTGATTGCCAAGGATGTCAAGGAAATAATCTATTGGTAAATTTGAGGTTGTTTCGATTAATTTGTTCCCCAATATTTCAGCATGCCTCGAGCCAATGCCCGTTCCCGATATTGGCCGCCCGGGTTGATCTTCTCTTTTCCGCCTACTGCAGCCAGGCGCCGCAGCAAAGGCGCAAGCTGATTGCCATAGCGGAGCATGCAGGAGCGTGGATGTAAACCCGGCCAGGAAAAGCATGAGACAACCCACCTGCGATTAAGTGTTTCTACTTTATCGGAGATTTTTTCCCAGGCAGGATCATCCGGTGGAAAAATATATTGGTCAAGATTGCCCTGGGGAATGCCTTCCACTCCTTTGACTTCATAGGGTTTATGTCTGAAATCGTAGGGGTCGACAGACAAGTCGAGGATTACAGCATGCTGGGGCATGAATTTTATCAGACGATTGGGAATTACTATTTCAGTAGGATTTTTTCTTTGGGTTGCATCGATTAGAAGGTGGGTACTCTTCAACAGCTTCATTATTTCGGTTTCATGTCGGGTGAGGTCATAATCAACAACCCGCACGATATTCCCGGGAATCCCGTTATTTGCATATTCCTTCCATAAGTTTGGGTCGCCGTAGCGGACAGCAGCCTGCACCGCATGAATCCCCACACCGCCTGACCCCAACAGCGTTATTTTAATCGATTCGCGAAAAGATGAATCAAAGCCTGGTTTGGGCCAGATTTTCTTTAAGACCTGGAAAGCGATCTCACAACCGTTCCAGGAGACAGATCGCAGGTTTTCAACCAACCGCTGTCCATTATCATCCGTTATTGAATCCAGTGAAATGGCTTCAATTTGATGCTTTCGCAGGAAATCGCGCCGCTTTGGTCGTGTGTGAAAGTGACACATCGAAATCAGGCAGCTTCCCGGTTTCATCATTTCCAGATACCGATTAGCGGGATAGCGCAAGACTAGGACATAATCCTGCCGGTAAACATCTTCAGGTCGGCTAAACCTGACATTTTTTGATTTTGCATAAGCTTCAGGTGTGAACCCCATCGCCTCGCCATAGCCTTCCTCAAGGATGATCTCCTGGAAAGACTGGCTCATTTTCTCGACAAATGTCGGCAGAAACGCACGCAGTTCCCCTTTTTCTTGATGAATGATCCCTAAACCCAGCGTGAATGTTTTTTCCATACGTTCCCATTTCATTATTATTTGGTTTATTAATATATATACGACATAATTAAAAAAGAAGCAAAAAATGGAGCTTATTAGTGGGAGGTGAAAGCTGAATGCTAAATGTTAAAAGCTATAAGCTGAACCATTCCCCTTACCCGTCAAGGACTTGGTCGCTTCACTTCTCGAGGTGAAACCACATCCCTTTTTGCTGCGTTTCAGGTATTTCGTCCCTTCGCTCAAAGAGGTGAAGTTTGAAAGGAAAAAAGTTTACAATGGATAGCATAAAACATAATTCACATAATGAAAATAATAAAAAAATAGAACACGATCATCAAATGAATGAAAATCATGAGCACATGGAACACGGACTTCAAATGAACGAAGATCATAAGCACAAAGGACACGACCATCAGGTTAATGATAAAAACCATGAGCATATGGAGCACGACCATAAAATGGATTCAGGATCTACGGGGCATGGTGATCATGAAGGTCACAGAGGATCCGGACATGAGGGGCATGTTGCATTGTTCCGGAGGAAATTCTGGATATCGCTAACATTAAGCATCCCTGTATTGGTATTCAGCGAAACCGTGCAGGGTTGGTTGGGATACAGCATACCGTCATTTCCATTATCAAATTGGATTGTGCCCGTATTCTCATTGATTGTTTTCTATGTTGGGGGTATCCCGTTCTTTAAAATGTCATGGGGTGAATTGAAGAAGAAGCAGCCCGGCATGATGACCCTGATCTCAATGGCGCTGGCGGTGGCTTTCCTTTACAGCCTGGGCTCGACGGCCTTTAATCTTGAAAGCACCTTTTACTGGGAATTAGTGACGCTGATCGACATTATGCTGTTAGGTCACTGGATCGAGATGCGAAGTGTTCAGCAGGCGTCAGGCGCCTTAAAGGAACTTTCAAAACTACTGCCGGATGAAGCAGAAGTCGTCAAAGAAGATGGCGCAGTGGTCACTGTCAGCGTGAGCGAATTGGAAGATGGGGATATTGTGTTGATCCGCCCGGGTGCCAGCTCGCCAGCCGACGGTGAGGTGATTGAGGGGCAATCCTCCATGGATGAATCGATGATCACCGGTGAATCGAAACCCGTCGACAAATCAGAAGGGGATAAAGTCGTCAGCGGTACGATCAACGGTGACGGCAGCCTTCGGGTAAAAGTCACAGCGGTTAGAGATAAAACAACACTGGCCGGGATCATGCGCCTGGTGGAACAGGCACAACAGTCTAAATCTAAAACCCAGATCCTTGCAGATAAAGCCGCGGGCTGGCTGTTCTATAAGCGCTGGGGTTGGCTTTTATCACTGCGGTTGCATGGGTGATTGCAGTCGGATGGGATGTGGCAGTCCTCAACCGGGTGACATCGGTTCTTGTCATCGCATGTCCGCATGCATTGGGGTTAGCCATACCTTTGGTGGTGGCAATCTCAAATTCCATTGGTGCCACCAACGGCATTCTTATTAGAGATTGGGTTGCTTTGGAATCCTCCCGTACTCTGGATATGTTTGTGTTCGATAAAACCGGCACATTAACAAAGGGATCATTTGGACTTAGCAATATGATTTCTCCTCCTGACATTGGAGATGAACAGTCCCTGAGCCTGGCTGCGGCACTGGAAAGTGATTCTGAGCACCCAATTGCCAAAGCCATCTATCTGTCAGCTGAAGAACGGGGTTTGGATATACCTGCCGCTCAAAATTTTGAAGCAATTAAAGGTAAAGGGGTGAAAGCCAGCGTAGGTGGTGAATTGTACTATGTGGGCAATCCAGGATTATTAAGGGAGCGAGGCCTGTTGTTGGAAGGTGAGATGCAATCTTTTTATAAGAGCGCCAACAGTAAAGGGCAAACCATTGTGTTTCTGGTCAGGGAAGAACAGATCATCAGCGCATTTGCCTTAGCCGACCAGATCCGAGAAGAGAGTTACGAGACCATTGACAGGCTGCATCAGCAGGGATACAAGGTTGCAATGCTGACCGGAGATAGTGAGGCTGTCGCTAAAAGTGTGGCAGATGAACTGGGTATTGATGTCTATTTTGCTGAAGTCCTGCCTGAAAACAAGGATGAGAAGATCCAGAGCCTGCAAGACGAAGGTAAAAAGGTAGCCATGGTGGGGGATGGGGTGAATGATGCCCCAGCACTAACCCGGGCAGATGCCGGGATAGCCATCGGCAGCGGGACCGTTGTAGCGATAGAATCGGCTGGCATTATCCTGGTCGAAAATGACCCGCGTGATATTCTCCGGATCATCACATTAAGCAAAGCCACCTATCGGAAAATGATCCAGAACCTGGTTTGGGCAACGGGTTATCACGTAATTGCCTTGCCACTGGCGGCCGGCGTTCTGGCACCGATCGGGTTCCTGTTGCCACCGGCTGTGGGTGCCCTGGTGATGTCCTTAAGTACGGTCATCGTAGCAGTCAATGCGCAGTTGCTGCGGCGTGTCAAGAATAAAATTTAAGATCAATGATCCTTTTCAATCGACTTATTGACCCGATACCCTTATTGTGGGATAATGTAGGCGTGTAAATTGCGGATTTTTTGTGTTGATGGAAACGAGTACATGTTCCGCTCACAGAAGCGATCCCGGGATTGGTGAGAGCCGGGAAGTGATGAACATGGAAAATCCTTCCGGAGCTGCAACCTGAACATCTGGAAAGATCAGTAGGGAAGCCGGAGTCACACTCTGTTATCAAAGTGCGGTTGTTTCGTTTGAGGATGCAGCCGGTTGAGGTGTTCACATGAAAGTGAAAACCAGGGTGGTACCGCGGGCCAATTGCTCGTCCCTGTGAAGGGACGATTTGTTTTTAAGGATCAAGTATCTGGAGGATCAATGTTCGAACCTGTATCATCACGATTGAACATTACATTGTTGGAATCGGAAAATTTACGTTTTTGGAAAAAGAATGACATTTTCCACAAGTCAATGTCCAGCCGGCTGGGTGGACCGGAGTATGTCTTCTTTGAAGGACCGCCGACGGCCAATGGAAAACCTGGCGTGCATCACGTCTTAGCCCGGGTATTTAAGGATATGTTCCCGCGCTACAAATGTATGAATGGTTATCACGTCTTGCGGCGCGGTGGTTGGGATACGCATGGCCTGCCGGTTGAGATCGAGGTAGAGAAGCGCCTCGGTTTTACGAATAAACAGGAAATTGAGGATTACGGCATTGCAAAATTCAATGAACTTTGCCGTGATTCTGTGTTTACCTATATCCAGGATTGGGAGAGACTGACTGACCGGATCGCTTTTTGGGTTGATCTGAATGATGCTTATGTGACATATAAGAATTCTTACATCGAATCAGTTTGGTGGCTGCTGAAATCCATCTGGGACAAAGGATTCCTCTACCAGGGTTT
Source organism: Anaerolineaceae bacterium (assembly GCA_016841445.1). Classification (GTDB taxonomy): domain Bacteria; phylum Chloroflexota; class Anaerolineae; order Anaerolineales; family Anaerolineaceae; genus Brevifilum. Next base: position 1,274,430 of record JAENZD010000001.1, on the reverse strand, counting down.
TAAAGTTGTTCCCTACTGCCCACGCTGTGGAACTCCTCTTTCAGATCACGAGGTTGCTCAGGGTTATGCCCAGGTCTCTGATCCATCAGTCTTTGTACGGATGCCCCTGGTCGATGAAGAAAACACCTCTTTATTGGTCTGGACGACAACCCCCTGGACGCTGCCTGGGAATGTGGCTGTTGCAGCACATCCCAATATTGAATATGTCAAAGTCGCGTTGGGGGAAGGTGCCGACCAGGAATACCTGATATTAGCAAAATCCCTGGTTGAAAAAGTACTGGGTGATCAGACCTATACCATTGAAAAAACGTTCAAAGGCAAAGCACTCAAGGGGAAGCATTACAACCCCTTATTTACATTTATGCCGGTCGAAAAAGATGCCCATTACGTTGTTTTAGCTGATTTTGTCACTACAGAAGACGGCAGCGGTCTGGTACACCTTGCGCCAGCCTTTGGCGCGGACGATATGCAGGTTTCGATCGAGTATGACCTGCCGATCCTGATGACGGTGAATGACGCAGGCCGCTTCACCAATGATGTCAGCCCCTGGGCAGGGATGTGGGTTAAGGATGCTGACCCGCTGATCGTGAAAGCTTTAGACGACCGCGGTTTGTTGTTCAAAGTTGAAAGCTACGAACACACCTATCCTTTCTGCTGGCGATGTGATACGCCACTACTGTATTACGCCCGTCCGACCTGGTATATCCGAACGAGCGAGTTGAAAGACCGGCTGGTTGACCTGAACGAAAATATTAACTGGTATCCGGAATACATAAAGAACGGCAGGTTCGGAAACTGGCTGGAAAATAACATCGATTGGGCATTAGGGCGTGAGAGATATTGGGGCACGCCATTGCCTGTATGGGAGTGTGAAACCTGCCACCACCAGGTGTGTATTGGTTCTGTTAAAGAATTGAGTGAACACACAGGGCGGGATTTAAGTGATCTCGACCTCCACAGGCCTTACGTGGATAATGTCCACTTTAACTGTCCTGAGTGTAACGGACGAATGACCCGTGTGGTAGAGCTGATCGATGTGTGGTTTGACTCAGGTTCTATGCCTGTCGGCCAGTGGCATTACCCCTTTGAAAATATAGAAACCTTCAAGGAGCAGTTCCCGGCGGATTTCATCTGCGAGGCGGTTGACCAAACCCGAGGTTGGTTCTATACCCTGCATGCTATCAGCACGCTGGTATTTGACAGCCATTGTTTTAATAATGTGATCTGCCTGGGGCTAATCCTGGATAAAGACGGCTATAAAATGTCCAAATCCAGGGGTAATATCGTTGAACCCTGGGATGTGATCAATCACCATGGTGCTGATGCCCTGCGCTGGTATCTCTATACTGCGGGCCCTCCCGGGCAAGAGAGGCGTTTCTCAGAAGACCTTGTGGGTGATGTAGTACGGAACTTCACCCTCACCCTGTGGAACACCTACTCCTTCTTTGTGACCTATGCCAACCTGGATAATTGGGAGCCGTCACCGGATGTTAAGCCAGAATACAGCGACCTTGATCGATGGCTTCTTTCCTCACTTCACACATTGGTGCGGGATGTAACAGAGGCATTTGAAAATTACGATGTGCCTGGTGCAACTCGACCCGTTGAAAAATTTGTAGACCAGCTCTCAAACTGGTATCTGAGACGTTCGCGGCGGCGCTACTGGAAAACCGAATCAGACTCGGATAAATACGCTGCATATGCCACACTCTACGAAGCATTGAAAACCCTGGCTTATCTGCTGGCACCCAGCATGCCGTTTATCGCCGAAGAACTTTATCAAAATCTTGTGCGGGGTATGGACTCTGACGCACCCGAATCCATTCACCTGGCAGAGTGGCCAAAATTCAACCCAGCGTTGATTGATGAGCGATTAAATAGAGATATGGCTGTTGTAATGAAACTCGCTTCTTTAGGCCATGCTGCACGCAATTCGGAGAGCCTAAAGGTCCGCCAACCCCTGGCAGAAGCAGCTTTTGTGGTGGGCAATCTCGATGAACAAAGTGTCGTGGGGGATTATGACGACCTTCTCAAAGACGAACTGAACGTCAAAGAAGTCAGTTTACTTGGGAGTGCCAGCGAAGCGGTGAGCTTCAGTTTGAATCCGCTGCCAAAACAGTTGGGACAACGTTTTAAAGCCGATTTTCCAAAGGTAAGAAAAGCACTGATGGCCTTGCCGCCAGACCAATCTGCACGGTCACTGCTTAATGCCGAAACACTGACGATCATTGTTGATGGCCAAAGTTATGAGATCACATCGGATGAAGTCGAAGTTCGGGCGGAGTCTAAAGAAGGTTATGCGGTAGCTTCTGAGGGGGCATACCTAGCTGCACTGGTCACTGAACTTTCTCCTGAGTTGGTTAATGAAGGTCTTGTGCGAGAATTTGTCAGGCGGGTACAATCCCTTCGTAAAGATGCAGACTTTGACATCGCTGACAGGATTCATCTTTATTATTCAGCTTCGGAAGGATTGACCAAAGCGATTAAAGCGTTTGAGGGTTATATCAAAGAAGAAACATTGGCAAAAGAGATCACATCCGGCAAAACCCCTGAAGGGTTACCCATGATGCAAGATCAATTCGATGGTGAAACCGCTCGGATCTGTATCGAAAAGGTCTGATTAATTGGAGAAAAACTTGAAGAAAATTATTAAGAATTATTGGTTGTTGTTTACTGTCACAGCCATTATCATTGCTGCGGACCAGTTCACGAAAGCAATCATACGGAACAATATTCCCTTTGGCACCAGTTGGATGCCTTTGGATTGGCTTGCGCCTTATTTTCGATTTGTCCATTGGCGGAATACCGGTGCGGCATTTGGCTTTTTCCAGGGAGGTGGGTTAATTTTTGGCATCCTGGCATTTTTCGTTACCGGGTTCATTATCTATTACTATCCACAAATTCCTAAGGATCAAAAACTAATGCGCGTCGCGATGGCCATGCAAATGGGTGGTGCGCTTGGCAACCTGATCGATCGATTGAGGGGTGATACCGGATTTTTATCTGGCGCTGTTCTGGATTTTATATCTGTCGGTGATTTCGCTGTCTTTAATATTGCTGACTCGTCCATCACAATTGGTGTTGGCTTGCTGATCCTTTCCATGTGGGTTGCTGATCGTAAAGAAAAAACAAAAAACGAGACGACTGAAGGGGAAAATTCAGACGGCACAAAAATTGTTGACAGTGAGACATGAAAGCCCAGAAGCGCACGTTTACGGTTCATAAAGATGCGGATGTCCGGGTGGATAAATTCCTATCGGAACAATTGCCTGAAATTTCCCGCTCTCAGATAAAGAATATTATCGAACAGGGTTCTGTTACATTGGATGGTGTTGTTGTTAATAAAGCAGGGGCAAAAGCAAAACCCGAAAGTATTGTTGAGATATTTCTCCCCGATGATGATACGGATAGCCTGATTCCCGAAGATATCGAGCTAAATATCATATTTGAAGATGACAATGTCATTGTTATCAATAAACCTGCTGGGATTGTCGTTCATCCGGGGGCAGGAAATTATTCAGGAACCATTGTCAATGCCCTACTGGCTTACTATCCAGCGATCCGCCAGGTGGGAGAGCTGGATCGGCCGGGTGTGGTCCACCGTTTGGATAAGGATACATCCGGGGTTTTGATCTTTGCAAAAACAAATGAATCTTACCGCTGGCTGGTAAAGCAATTCAAATCCCGTGATATACGTAAAACTTATATAGCACTGGTGGATGGGCACCCGCCGACACCCACCGGACGGATCGAAGCTCCGATTGAAAGGGATGCAAACGTTCGAACCAGGATGGCTGTTGGGCTGCGCAGCCAGGGAAAACCTGCTGTGAGCGAGTATTTCGAATCCAAGCGATATGTGAAACACTCACTGCTGGAAGTTCATCCCATCACTGGACGAACCCATCAAATTCGTGTTCACTTAAGCTATATCGGTGTACCTGTGGTTGGCGATACCTTATACGGACATCGTCACGCCAGCCTCGAACTCAATCGATTTTTCTTGCATGCGAAGTCGCTTGCTGTCCGTCTCCCTGGAGATCGAGCGTTAAAAGTGTTTGAAGCGCCGCTTCCAAAAGATTTGAAGGATGTTTTGGAAACACTTGAAGAAATGAGGCTCTCATAATGAAATGGATTGATCTTCGGTCTGATACGTTGACATTACCCACCCCCAAAATGCGAAAAGCGATGGCAGAGGCTGATCTGGGCGATGATGTTTATGGGGAAGACCCTACGATTAACCGTTTGCAGGAAATGGCCGCAGAGAAGTTAGGGAAAGAAGCAGGGCTGTTCATTCCATCCGGGACGATGGGAAACCTGACAGCCGTATTAACGCACTGTGGGCGGGGGGATGAGGTCATAATGGGGGATCATGGGCATACTTTTCTGTATGAAGCAGGCGGAATTTCCGCATTGGGTGGTGTTCACCCGCATACGATCCCTAACCAACCCGATGGCACCCTGTTGATTGATGATATCAAGAATGCCATCAGGGGCGTTGATTTTCATTTTCCACCTTCAAAATTACTGATCCTCGAGAATACACATAATAAATGCGGCGGTGTATCCATCTCTCGTGACAAGATGATGAAAATGGTCAGACCAGCCCGTGATGCTGGATTGAAAGTGCATCTTGATGGGGCGAGGATATTCAACGCTGCTGTTGATCAGGGAGTGCCGGTTTCTGAACTGGTTGAAATGGTTGATTCGGTCACATTCTGCCTTAGCAAAGGTCTATGTGCGCCGGTTGGCTCTGTTTTATGTGGTTCAGAAGTTTTCATTGAAAACGCTCGCAGAATTCGGAAACAGTTAGGCGGCGGGATGCGCCAGGCTGGTGTCCTGGCAGCCGCTGGGATTGTAGCGCTTGAGGAAATGGTTGACCGTTTGGCTGAGGATCACACTCATGCACGGCAACTCGCCGAAGGATTATCCGAAATTGATGGCATTCGTCTGGACAAGGGTTCGCCCAACACCAATATGGTTTACATCGAAGTGGACTCTTCTCTTGACATCAGTGCAGAAGTGTGTGCCGCCCGATTAATGAAACTGGGAGTAAAAGCGGGGATTACAGGTCCAAGACATTTCAGAATGGTCTGCCATTATTGGGTTCTAGATGAAGATATTCCTGTGATTATTGCTGCTTTTAAATCAGCATTGGTTCAATCCTAAACCTGGAACAGGATAATTTCTAGGTGATAAAAATATTTACAATAATTTTATATTTCTTTAATATCTTTGCTGTCCCTGATATGAGATAATTAAGGTTAGATACTTAAAGATTTGGAGAAATCATGATTGTTGTTTTATCAGATTTACATTTTTCAGAAGCGCAATCCACACAAATTGGCGAAAGAAAGTTTAATCGAAATTTATCCTCAGAAATATTCAGAGCGTACTTTGCTAAAATCAATCAATTCGCAATATTTTATCAGATCGAAAAAATTGACCTGGTCCTTGCGGGCGACATTCTGGAGATTTCACGATCTGCTATTTGGCTGAATGATAAAAACCGTCCTTATGTCGATAATCGCGATGTTAACCCAGGTTCTGACGAAGAAAAGACCATACTGTCAATTATTGATGCAATAAAAAGTGAAGAAAAAGTCGATGAGACGCTGAGGTTATTTCAATCCATAGATGATTATTTTGATGTTGAAGTGGTACTGCATCTCATTATGGGAAATCATGACCGCCTGGGAAATGCGACCCCAAAAATTCGGAGTACTATACGTGAATTGTTTGGAATTTATGGGTCCGAAAATCCATTTGAAAATTACTTGATTTTCCATGACAATCAACAGAATCCATTTTGCCTGATCAGGCATGGACATGAATATGATCCGGCCAACTTTTCGATCAACCTTCGCCATGTAAAATCAATTCCTGCAGATATTCCTGCCGATGATTATGGCAACGCTTGCTTTGGCGATATCACGACCATTGAATTTGGGGCGGCTTTATCGTGGTATTTTGTGAAAGAACACGGAGAAAAAACGATACTCAATGATCATAATATGCTGGCGATTTATGAGCGGCTGATGGCGTTTGATGATGTCCGGCCAACGACTGCCTGGCTCTCTTACTTATTGTCAACCCCGGGAGTCAGCAGGAAGGAAACCTGGCGGCTGATCAAACCTTCCTTCACAAATGTGATTAATACCCTCAGCAGAAATCAGCTTTTTGCAAAGACATTAAAACAAACGAAATCAGTCAATCCGATTGTCAGGGTTCTTTTGATGGGGTTATTAAAATCTGGCATATTCAGGCGGGGGATCCCATATTGGTTAATTAAACGGCTTATGAAATTGGTATCAAAATCAATCAAAGTCAAATCCCAGGTTAAATGGGTGAAAAATGAGGCTTTGATCCAGGATAAAACCTCAGGTGTGAATTGTGTGGTCAGTGGACATACACATTTCCCTGAAGTATCATTGATTTCTGCCGAAGGAAAAGAGGAGCAGTATTATATTAATACCGGGACTTGGCGCAATGTGATCCCAGCGAACCTCAATTTCATGGAATTTGGCCAATTAAAAGCCCTGGCAAAGACCTTTGTGTTCTATCCCCAAGAAAAAAATGCTTTGGCAGATGGTCACGATTGGTCTTTTCATTATATGAGCGGTGTTAGTTTTGGCGATCACCGGCATTTATAGGAAACAGAAATAATGACATCAATCCGTTCTTTTATCAAAAAAATTTTTGAGCCGGATCAGTTTGTCACTGTTGTTTCCGGTTTACCCCGATCCGGAACATCTATGATGATGTCTGCGCTAACTACGGGTGGTATGGGCCTGATAGCCGATCAGATCCGCTCTGCAGATGCCAATAATCCGAAAGGTTATTACGAATTCGAACGTGTGAAGAGACTTCCTAAAGGGGATCTGGATTGGCTGAAATCCGCCCAGGGGAAAGCAGTAAAGATAATTTCCGCATTGCTTTCATACCTGCCTGAGGACTATCAGTATAAAGTGATATTCATGGAGCGGAATTTAGATGAAATCTTAGCATCTCAACAGAGGATGCTGGAGAGGACCGGTAATCAAAGTGATCATCCTATGTCAGATGAAATGCTTCGACAATCTTATGAAGATCACCTCCTTGAAGTCAAATCATGGTTAGCTGATCAGGACTGGATTCAGACCCTGTATATCAGTTATAATGATGTCTTGCGTCAACCGGTAGAAGCATTTACTCAGGTCGCACATTTTCTTGATCAAAAGGTGGATCCTTTTGAGATGGTTAAGGTCGTTGATCCTGATCTTTACCGGGAGCAAAAATAATAGTAGATTTGAAATAGTGAAAAAATGAAAAATCAAGAATTTAAGAATACAGTAATGGTTGTGTTAGATACCCATCGCTATGACCGCTTAGGTTCATATGGGTATCACCGTCCAACCACACCTAACCTTGATAGTTTTGCGTCTGAAAGCCTGTTTTTTAAGAAAGCTATTGCACCTGGCCAGTGGACAATCCCATCGCATGCCTCGCTATTCAGCGGCGAAGCCCCAGCTGTACATCAGACTGTCCAGGCTGACGATGTGCTGCCTAAAGAATTTCAGACATTGGCCAGCCGGCTATCCGCTGCGGGTGTTAACACAACTGGTTTCTGCAACAACCCGCTGGTGGGTGTGATCCAGAACGGGTTTAAGCGCGGTTTTGATCATTTTTATAATTACTGTGGTGCTGTTCCATCCACACCCCAGAAACAGAAGGATGACCTTTTGCAGCCGCTGCGAAAGCTTTGGTCAAAGTATACACAATTGCTGCGCCGCCTCTCATACCCAATACAAAATACATTTGCTTCTCCCAATGAGTTCTTCCTGGCTGCCCTAAGGCCGCTGTTTGTCCCGTTATGGACCAAAGCAGGCAACTTCAAGGGCATGAATGCGCGCTCGATAAGGGATACATCAGCTTTTGTGAGCAAAATTGAGAATGACCGCGATGATCAGCATTTCGTTTTCCTGAACTTAATGGAAACGCATCTGCCTTACGCGCCTCCAGATAATTTCGTGAGGCAATTCGTTCCTTATTTTTATGAGACTCCGGAAGCACAGCGTTTTATGCACAATTTCAACAAGAAAGCGATGCAGTGGTTGATTCCACTGGTGGAACCTTTCAATGAGATTGAGGCAGCAACCCTCTCGGATATGTATGATGCAGAAGTGGCGTACCAGGACCATCTCCTTGCGCAGCTTTTATCGGCATTGGATACTAAGTATCATCGTGAGAACACAATGGTCATATTCCTGGCAGACCATGGCGAAATGTTGGGTGAACATGGTTATATGGGACATGGTTTTGGGGTTCATGAAGAACTGGTGAGGGTGCCGCTTTTTATGCGAGTTCCCGGATTGACTCAGAAAAACCAAGTTGACCAGCGTGTCTCAATTACGCAGGTGTTTCATACCGTATTGGATTATTTTGGTTTTGACTCTATTAAAATGCCGTACGCCAGTGAAGTTGATGTGGGCTGCCAAAGCCTGCTTCGAGTTAAATCACGGGCTAACAGCTTGCCGAAAAACGTCATTTCGGAAGCATTCAGCCCTGAGAACGCGATCAGGATCATGCAAAGGCATCATCCGGATCTGATCGATCAATACAAAGCGGATGTTACCCATCGTGCTGTCTACCAGGAAGATGAAAAAATGGTAGCGATTGAGGGTTATTCCAAAATCCTGTACAATCTTGCCGGTGATCCGGGTGAAAGCCAGTTTTACCAGGATGAAAATAGAATTGCTGCCTTATCGCAGGTATTGGATGCGTATTTAGAGATTTCTGCTTCAAGAGGATCAGGTTCATCAAGGAATAAAGTTTCACTTAAGGATGAACTCATTCAACAGCGAATGCGGGATTTAGGTTACCTGGAATAAAAAGAAAAAAGAATTGCTTCAAGGAGATTTTTTATGATTGACCCTGTCATTTTCACGATCAATATTGGAAGTTGGACTTTCTCATTATACTGGTATGGGGTGTTGGTGATGCTCGGGGTGGCTTTAGCTGCCTGGATTGGTGCTGTTGAGGTCAAGCGGCGTGAAGAAGACCCGGATTATATTTGGGATAGTCTATTATGGGTGCTGCCTGCCGGTATCATTGGTGCACGGCTTTGGTATGTGCTCAACACAACGCTGGGTGGCGACTTAAGATATATCCAGGAACCCCTTACGATATTCAACCTTCGGCAAGGCGGGCTGCACTTCTTCGGTGCGATCTTATTGGGCGCTGTTGCTTTTTATTTTTATGCTAAAAAAATGGGGTTGGATATGTGGTTGGCATTGGACTCCGTCGCGCCTGGACTGCTTTTAGCACAGGCGGTTGCCAGGCCAGCTAATTTCATTAACCAGGAGCTTTACGGTCAGCCAACGAATTTACCATGGGGAATAAAGATCCAAGCGGAGAACCGGATAGCACCCTGGGATAACATGCTTCTCTACCCAGAGGAGACGACGCGGTTCCACCCGTCATTTGCTTACGAAATGATTTGGAACTTCTTTGCGGCAGGTATTCTGTTTATTTTAGCCCGGAAGTACAAAGACAAGATGAAGCCAGGCGTTATTTTTGGTGCATGGTTGATCCTGGCAGGTGTGGGAAGAAATATTATTGAATTCTTCCGGCCTGACCAACCTGGATTTCCTGGCACGAGTTTCAGCTATTCACGCCTTGTTGCGATCTTGATGGTGATCGCCGGGGTAATTATTATCCTTGTTAAGTACAAGGTATTAAAATTCTTACCTGCTGGGAAAGAGACTTACTCGATTGCAATGCCTTTAGAAGAGCGATTGAAAGAAAAGAAGGGTGTAAAACAAGTTGGATCACATAAATTGAAAGTGAAAAAAGCAGTACGGGACGAAGATAAAAAGCCCGGTGATGAATAAAACAGATAGTCAAAACCAAACAGAGCTGGAGGCCACTCCAGCTCTGTTAGTTAAACCACAGAGGATATTAAATTAACACTCTTTATCATTATGTTCCTTGCGAATTAGTTGCACTTATGAATATACTTAGGTCATGTGAAAATACTGGTTGGTTGTAATTATTGACAAATAACATCAAATCCAGGAGAGATGAATGGTATCAATTTCCGGTCATATTCTTTTGATTGCTGCATTGTTTTTGAATATATTATCCATTGTGAACCTTTTGTTGGGTAGAAAAAGAAATGATAGTCGATGGCAAAGAACCGTCCAGTATGGATTATTCATAGCAGCGGGATTATTACTCGTTGGATTGATCGTCTTATGTGCCGCTTTCTTAGCTGATCACTTTAAAATTATTTATGTCGCTCAGCACTCCAGCCGAGATCTACCTTTTTACCTGAAAATTGCTGCGATCTGGGCTGGTCAGGAAGGGTCATTATTGTTATGGTCGTTCCTGCAAGTTCTCTTTGCGGCAATTGTCAGCACGAAGATTAATAATGATGGAACAGACCTGGCAAGATGGTCTACTGTGATCCTGGCAGTAATTTCAGCATTTTTTATTTCCATGACATTGCTATTCTCCAACCCGTTTTTAGCATCTTCATCGCCACCTTTGGATGGCCAGGGTATGAACCCCTTGCTTCGCCATCCTGGTATGATTTTTCATCCACCGATCCTGTATATTGGTTATGTTGGCCTGGCGGTTCCGTTTGCTTATGCGCTCAGCGCACTGATCACTCAACAGGTCGAGATCTGGTATCGAAAGATCAGTGGTTGGTTATTGCTGTCCTGGCTGGCTTTGGGTGTCGGAATTATTTTAGGCTCACGGTGGGCATATGATGTTTTAGGGTGGGGTGGTTACTGGGGTTGGGATGCAGTTGAAAATGCAGGTTTGATGCCCTGGTTAACGGCAACGGCTTTACTGCATGGAATATCTGAGCAAAAACGCGGCAAAGGTTTTAAGATCTGGAACATCATCCTATCTGCATTTTCTTTCTGGCTGGTAATTTTTGGAACCTTCACCACCCGGAGTGGGTTAATTCAATCCGTCCATGCCTTTGCTCAATCTCAGTTAGGCCCTTATTTTTTGGTGATGCTTGGCGCAATCTTTCTCGGAACATTGATTTTGATGATCATCTTCCAGAAATCGCTGGGAGAACCGGTCTATCCTGAGAAAGTCATTTCAAGGGAAGGGGCAGGTTTTTTTACGCTGCTCTTACTGGTTTTGATCACATTAAGCATTTTAGCAGGAACACTGCTCCCAACCTTAACGGATGGACGATTCTCAGCCCCTGCAAGTTGGTTCAACAGGGTGGTCGGCCCGCAATTTGGTGCGTTGGTGTTATTAATGGGTATTTGCCCGCTTCTTGGGCGTTTTGGCAGGTCCATAAAAACTAAAAAATGGCGATTGCTGTTCCCGATTGCAGGTTTGATCCTGGTGCCGATGCTCGCTTTTATCAATGGATTGGAACAGACATTTTCATTGATTGGATTTGCTGTCTCCGGTTTTGCCGGGGGAACCGCCCTTGGTGAAATTGTTTATAATTTGGAGCGGCGCAAATCAAGACAGCAAACGGAAAACCAAATGCAAAGTAGTGGGAGATCGAGATATAAACCATACGGTGGTTACCTTGTGCATTTTGGTATTGTCCTAATGGCTGTGGGTATTATTGGTACACAAGTGTATGCTTTTGATGATAATATCTCAATTTCTCCTGGAAGCGTTTCTGATGTGGGAGATTACACACTCGTTTATGAAGATATGTTTCAACAAACACAGGCGGACCGGATTGAAACATGGGTAGCAATTTCTGTATACCGGGAGGATTCATTTCTAACGACCCTGAACCCTCAAATAACTTTCTATCCATATTATAACCAGGCGATGGCAGAGCCTGCGATCCGATCTGGCATTGGGGAAGACCTTTACCTGGTGCTCTTTCAATGGGATGATTCCGGTGAAATTAGTTTAAGTGTGAAGGTTAACCCGCTGAGTTCATTCTTGTGGATGGGGAGCTTAGTTTTGGTCGTTGGCGGTATGATCGCATGGTGGCCAGAGGAAAGAAGCGAACGCAGTCAGGTCTTTCTTAAACGGAAATGGTTAAGGAATTTAGGCATTTTTATCGGGATAAGCCTGATCCGGTTATTTACAGTGACTTTGTGGGGCAATCCTTTCGACTCTACTGGAAGCATAGGACGTCCGCTGCCAGGGGATTCAGCCCCCAAGATTGAAGGCCAGGATTATATAGGTAATGGATTCAGTCTTGCTGATTATAAAGGGAAACCAGTGCTCGTGCATTTTTGGGCATCCTGGTGCTCACAGTGTGAAGAGGAATTGATTTTGCTGGAAAAATTCTGGCAGGGTGAGGAGTACAAGTATATCCTATTTGTCGGAGTGGCATTAAATGACACACAAAGGACTGTCGAACAAATAGCTAGGGATTTAGAACTTTCTTTCATACTCATCCCGGATGAAAATGGGGATATCAGTCGATCCTATGGTGTGACGGCTGTACCAGAAACATTTTTCATCAGCCCGGATGGCCGGATCCAAAATTTCCATATTGGCGTTATGCGTGAGCAAGACCTGATGAGTGCCTTAGAAAACCTCAAAACATATAGTGACCATCAATAAAATGCCAATAATTCCTCGAAGATTATTAAGGGAAAGTTCCAGGAGTCCTTCTAAGGTGGTTTAAACGGTCTCTAACGTCTTTCTCGAAGGTTTTGATGCTGTTACCCACAAATATATCTATCATCATTTCTGGGTGGTAGATTAATGGTGTCAGATCCATGGCAAATTGGATCCGTTGGGCATGTTTTGCAGAATAAGGATCGTTGAATGTCGCGTTGGCGATCCTTCGTCCTTCCACTGCCCTAGCATAATCCTTATTTTCCACCATTTGGGACTTATTAACTGATAGCAGTTCCCTTTGTAAGTCAGGATGATCTGATACATCAAAAGTGATCTTGTGATCTTCAGGCAGCCAATCCAGACCCCGCCAAACCTCACAGCCATATAATTTGATGTCCTCTGGCAGTGACTCTAGCTCTCTTATCGCCTGGATCACATGTAGACATACAGCCACATGTGTGTCGTGCCTGTCTGCCGGATTGTGCGTATAGATTATTGATGGGGCGGTTGTTGTAATGACTGCATTCAAGTCCCGAATAAGATCAAATGACATTGTAGATTTTATTTCTCGACTTTCATAATTTAGGAAAACCTGAGCGTTATATTTTCCAATATCAGCTGCTTTTTTCTGCTCCTGGTATCTGAGCTTGCAGTACTTGTCGTCTGACATCTCTGCATAACCACCGGAGCGAGGAGCACCCTTCCCATTTGAGACAGTGATACCGCTGAAGAAATGGGATGGATCATCGAAGGCATCCAGAATGCCGTGAATGGCAAGAATTTCAAGGTCATCCGGGTGTGCGCCGATCCCCAGATGGGTGGTCCTTGATAGTTGCTTGTTTTCAAAATGACCATTTGGAAAATAAATTTCTGATCCACGATGTAATAGAGAGATCATAGCTCACCTCTGATCCTGGCTTTAAAAATAATAACCGGACAATTTTATTATAAACTGTCCGGTTACAGGTTATCAAAAATAATTTTTTATTTTTTATCTCTGGTGATGTCCGGCAGGATGTGACCGCGTAACGCGAGGATCAGGTCACGCCGTTTCAGTGCGCGTTTCCGGTCAATTTCGACTCCACTGGCTTTGTCATCTGCTAATTTTCGAACAGCTTCAATCCAGGCTGCACTTTTCACCGGTTTATGGTTCACCCGCCACCGCTCTACTTTGATTGCTAATGCATTCTCATTAACCAGTTTTTCACGGGAGCGGGTTAAGGTCAACCCCTGCGATTCAAAGGTGAATGTTTCTTCTTCGAATTCGGGTTTGATCGGGCAGGCATGCATACAGGCACCACACTTAATGCAGTAGTAATCCGCAAGGACCAGCTCACCTTCATCATTAATATAAAGCGCGCGTGTTGGGCAAACATCTGCACAGGCCAGGCAATCTTCAACGCAGCGGTCTCGATGCAGTTCAACACTGCCTTCCCAGCGTTGGGTGACCTTAAAGGCACCATCGCTGGCAACTTCACACTGCCTGCAGCGAATGCAATCTTCGTACTTGATTGCCATTGTGTCATTTTCCTCGTCGTAGCTGATAACACTGGTAGGGCAGTTATCGATGACAAAATCCTTTAGCGAGAAATCAAATTCAGACTTGGTAAAGGTGATGTTTCCCCGTATTTGAGGATAGGCTTCATATTTAATGACGGGGATTTCATGTTTGCCATTTACTTGCATATCGATAGCATGCACCGGGCAAGTTTCGACGCAAATACCACAGAATATACATTTATCAGGGTCAACATCCACTGAAGGTGGGGTAACCATACGACCGTTGACAATTTCGCCATCCACATGTGTAAGTGCTTCCTTTGGGCACACTGTTGGACCCATCTGGCAGCCTACGCATCGATCTAGGTCCCAGGTCATCAAGTAATGACGGGTAACCATCGGGCGATCCAGGGTCATCTGGTGGTCTGTTCTGCTCATAAATGTTTTTCCGCGATTGCTCATGCTTGGCTCCTAGTCCCTTTTAATTTCTTCGATGAGGGTATGGTCATGATCAAACAGCTTGATCTTAAGCGGCGTCTCACCGGGCTGGGCATGTGTCGCGCAGCCAATACATGGGTCATATGCTCTGAAAGCCATTTCGATCTTATTGAGGGCAGCATCAGAAACAGGCTCCCCAGCTTTGATCAGGTTTTTAGCAGCTTTGACGATTGACATATCGATTGCAGCATAGTTGTTGGTTGTTCCCACAATCAGGTTGACTGCCTGAACCAGGCCACGTTCATCGGTTTTATAATGATGTGTCAGGGTGCCGCGTGGCGCTTCAACAATACCTATACCCTCTGTTGGTGTTTCGGTTGGGATGGTATGGACGTTCGGATCCGTGATGGTCTCATCTTCTGCCAATTCAACGCTGTGCTCAGCTGCATAGAGGATTTCGATCAACCTCGCCCAATGTGTTGCCAGGGTCGAATGGACTGGTTTACCACCAAAGGTGTCAAAGAATTTCTCATACATGCCTTGCGCTTCGGGTGTTGCCATTCCGTCAGCTGCGTTCAGACGTGATAGAGGTGAGGCACGATAGACACCGCTGTCTTCACCGTCAACAAATCCCTTCCAACCGATTTCTTTGAGATAAGGGAATTTTAGATAAGTCCAGGGTTCGATATGTTCTGCGACCACATCCAGGTATTCATCCGGTCCATATTTAACAAGTTCTTTCCCGCTGGGGGAAACAACCCGCACTTTTCCATCATAGAAATTGACATGGTTGTTCTCGTCTACCAGGCCCATATAATAGGTCTGATGGGCAAAAGCATCGCTCATGATCATGTCGACATATTCCGAATTGCCTAGGACGATATCTTCAAATATTTTCAGCGATTCTTTGGCAAATTCAACTGACCGCTTTGCTCTCTCCAGGATAGCTACCCGATCTGTTTCGGTTATAGGCTTGCTAACCCCGCCTACAATCGCACTAACGGAATGAATATAGCGCCCGCCGATCATTGCCGTGATCTCGTGGTTGTCTTTGAGTAAGCGCATCACCTTAGCGCCAATCTCTTTCCCCACTTTCTTCACCACGCCAAGGATATTTCTTTCAGCTTTAGGCGCACCCGGTCCGACGATGAAATCGGGTCCGCCCAGGATGTAGAAATGGGTTGCATGGTCGGCAACAAAGAAAGCGGAGTACATGAGGTCTCGTAATTTCTTCGCCGCTGTTGGAATTTCAACATGATAAACCGCATCACCAGCTTTGGCTGCTGCCATATGATGTGCAATGGGGCAGACACCGCAAATGCGCTGCGTAATGCGGGGCATCTCCTCTACCGGTCGGCCTTCGCAGAATTTCTCAAAACCGCGTAATTCAGGAATGACTAAATAAGCATTTGCCAGTGCGCCATCTTCATTGAGGAATAAATCGACCCGGGCATGTCCCTCAAGGCGGGTAATGGGATCGATGGAAATCTTCTGTTTCATATGGGTTTCCTTAGTTATATTTCAGCTTTGTCATGATCGAATGTGCCAGGCCAAAGCGGTAGAAAGTCCCTGCTGGATCAACAATTGAATCTAAGATCTCATTGATCTTTTCAGGATCGTCCGTATCGATGAGAGCCCCGATGTAGCTAGCCAGTTTTGCGCCCTGGTCAACGACGCCTTCAGCCGGTCCGTAGCAGCCCCGACAGGGCATATTGCCGTTCAAGCAGGGTATACCACAGCCGGCACGTGTCACAGGGCCTGCACATATCACACCCTGGGTCAGGAAGCACTTATTGGGATCAAGCTGAACCTCATGAGGTCGCTTGAATTCTGTGATTCGGAACCCTGGTTCACCTTTTTCCCTGGGGCAAACATCGCAAACAGATTTGACATCTGCTCCAATCACTGAACCTTTTGCTGGCAAATTGCCACTCAACGCAGCTTCAAAGACCTTTGCAATCTGGTCTACAACGGGCGGACATCCCGGCATGAAATAATCTACATCGGCAATGTCTGAAAGGTGTTTGACATGGTCGTAGAGTTCAGGAATCCTGATTTCTCCCTCAGGCATTTGAGTGATGGTTTGAGGTCTTGTACCACGGCTGTCATCCAGGGATGGTGAAGTGTCAAAGACACGCTGGCAAAGGGATTCGATATCGTACATATTTGCCAGACCCGGAATACCACCAAGATGGGCGCAAGACCCGAACGCGACCATGACCTTTGATTTCTTACGCAAAAGATGAGCGATCTCTTCATTTTCCGAATTTCTGATAGCCCCATTGAAGAAGCAGATATCAATTTCTTGATCCTGCATTGCGCGAACATCATCATACTTAAAGTCCATAGCAGCAGGCCAGAAAACAATATCAGCCTTTTCAGATACAGCGACAAGGTCCATGCCCAATTCTGTGACTGAGATTTCGCAACCGCCGCAGCTTGCAGCCCAATAAAAGGCGAGTTTAGGTTTTGCTGTCAAGATATCGCCTCCTCTACGACGCTAATTGTGTCCAACATCGCATCAATTTCATTACGGATTCGCCCTCTGTCCTGGGTTCCAATTTGGATGAACCGGATTTGTTTCTGCGGAAGATCCACCTGTCCGAACATGGTTCCTAACAAGCTCATCTTGCAGTTTGCAACATACGTTCCCCGTTTGAAATGACACTCTCCTGGTTTACATCCGCAAACAAGGACGCCTTTGACACCGGATTTAAGCGCCATCAGCGCATGCTGGGGGTCAATTCTTCCGGTGCAGGGAATGTGGACAACTTTAACCTGATCATCCGGATAACTTTCTAAGATATCAAGGTCTTCATCAACCCTCAATGACCAATCACAGATAAATGTGACCAAATCAGGTGGTTCGGTTTTTGGATATTGCAGCTGAACTGTAATTTCCGCGTTGCTGACGCCTTCCCGTCCGATTGCGCCTAATGGGCAGGCTGCCACACAGGTGCCGCAGCCCATACACCGGTTTGCATCTACTGTAGAGAAGCGGTCAAGTTTACCATCAACTTCTTTCTCGTAGAGCGATGGTGCTTCATAGGGACAGACCATCGCACAAATCCCGCAGCCGGAACAGAGATCTTCATCAACTGAAACGGGAGTCAGAGGAGAGGTATAGCCAGCATCCACAGCAAGTTGTTTGACGGCGGCGATTACCTGGGAGATGTGAATTTCTTGCGGGCATGCTTCATAGCACAGATCGCATTCTGAACACATCCAGGTTGTGGGGCTTGAAAAAGCCTCCTCATTCATGCCCTCCATCACCAACCGCAGTAGGCGGCGTGGGTTATAATCAGGGTCAACTTTCTGCTGGATCATGCATTTGCTGACACATGTACCGCAAGCGTAGCATTTTTCCAGATGTTCACCACCAGGAATGGTTTTGACTTCATCAGCGAAGGTTTTAATCATCGAAGGATGGCTCATGCGGTCTCCTTTTGGTCAGTGATCGCTTGTGCGAGCGTGTCTGAGTAATCCATGGCTTCTTGAACACCGGGGACATTTGGGAATTTCTTAAGCCGTTTGCTCATTTCGGGTTTGAGTTTTTCGATTTCAGCTTTAAGCGCATCCTGAGGCATATTATCAAGCACAATTTGCATCTCATTCAAGACTCTTGCATACTTGTCACCTTCGGCTGCACTGATCCATTCAACCCTGAAACGACCATCGGTCATTTCCATGCGGTGAAACATCTTTTGAAGACGTTCAGCGCGTTTTGCGCCGATCAATTGACCGGTGATATAGTGGCAGTCTTGCGGATGGCAGCCTGAGTAAAGGACAGCACCTGCGCCAAGGCGGTACGCCTCATAGATAAAGTCTGTATCCATACGAGCGGAGCACATCACACGCAGGCCACGCTCGTTCGCAGTGTATTCAAAATGGCTGGTTCCTGCCAGGTCTGCACCGCCGTAAGAACACCAATGGCAGCGGAAGGCGAGGATTTTTTCTTCAGGTTTATCAGCAAGCAGGGCTCGCATCTGTGCCAGAACCTGGGCATCGGTGTAATGGAGTTGGGTGATGGCGTCTTCAGGACATTCCGCAACACAGGCACCACACCCATGACATTTAGCCGTGATGACCTCAGCCGGGAATTCTGGGCTTGTTATCGAGATTGCACCATACGGGCAGGCTTTAGCACAAATACCACAGGCTTGACCTCTGGTCGTTGCTGAACAACGTTCTGGCCAAACCACCGCGACGGTCGGTTCGATTTCCCATTGCTCGGAATGTAGAATCCGGCTGGCCCGAGCAGCGGCTGCTGAACCCTGTGCGACACTGCTGGGAATATCTTTTGGCCCCTGGCAAGCGCCGGCGAAGAAAATGCCATCCGTAGGGCTGTCCATCGGACGCAGCTTGGGATGATATTCCATAAACCAGCCGCCTGGACTTTGGGCTACGTTCAGAACGGAACTCATATGGTCCTGGTCCGGCTGCGGTATGGCAGCCTGGTTGAGCATGACCATATCATATTCTTTGATGGTGTTCTGGCCCAAGCCAACATCTTCAGCATGGACAAATAAATTATGTGACTGTGGGTCTTCTGTGATCAAGCTGGGACGCCCCTGGCTGAAATGAATACCCATTTCTCGGGCGCGATCATAAAATTCTTCGTAGCCTTTTGAAGGCGTACGGATATCCATGTAATAAATCGTGATATCAACATCCGGGTTCATTTGTTTCAGTAAAACTGCATTTTTTATTGAGTACATGCAGCAGAAATTTGAACAGGATGGGTTGTAGCGTTTGTCCCGTGACCCGACACAGTTGATGAACGCTAATTTCTGGGGGTTTTGGTTATCACTGGGGCGGATCAGGTTTCCAGCGGTCGGTCCAGCGGAGTTGTTCAGACGTTCCATTTCCATCGAGGTGATCACATTTGGGAAACGTCCATAACCGTATTCAACCATGACGCTGGGATCAAAATGACCAAAGCCTGTTGCAACAATGATTGCCCCAATATCTTCCTCGACAATCTTATCTTCCTGGCTGAAGTCAATCGCCTCAAGGGCACCGCATGCTTCAACGCACTTATAGCAGTGGATGCAGTTTTCCAGATCAATAGAGTAGATCAGTGGAACCGACTGGCTCATTGGAACATAAGCCGCTTTTCGGGGGGCTATGTTCATCTCGAAATAATTTGGAACCTCAATCGGGCAGGCACGTGCACAATCGCCACAGCCATTGCAGCGATCCGCTATGACATATTTTGCTTTCTCACGCAGTGTAACCTTGAAATTTCCGACGAAACCTTCAACTTTTTCAACTTCAGTAAAAGCTCTTACATCAACTCGGGGCTGACGCGCCGCGTCAACCATTTTTGGTGCGAGTATTCATATACTACAGTCCATGGTGGGGAAGGTCTTGTTGAGCTGTGCCATCACCCCACCGATTGTCGGTTCCTTTTCTACAAGAATGGTTTCAATGCCCTGTTCTGCCAGGTCAAGCGAAGCGCTGATACCTGCAACACCGCCGCCAATGACCATCGCTTTTTGCGTAACCGGAACTTCGATCATATCCAATTCGGTCATAAAGCGGGTCTTAGCAACAGCAGCAGCTGTCAGATCTTTTGCTTTCTCCAGTGCACCTTCACGGTCGTGGCCGTGTGCCCATGTGCACTGCTCACGGATATTTGCCATTTCCATCAGGAAAGGATTTAATCCGGCTTCAGAAACAGCCGCCCGGAACGTGGGTTCGTGCATACGGACTGAGCAGGCGGATACCACCACACGGTTCAAGTTGTATTTTTTAATGTCTTCTTTGATTAATCGCTGGCCTGAATCTGCACAAGCATATAATGTATCGGTGGCTCGAACAACATCCGGTAAACCTTCAGCAAATTCAACAACTTCTTTGGGATCGATTACGCCGCCAATATTGCTTCCGCAGTGGCAGATATAAACGCCAACCCGAAGTTCTTCATCGTTGGGTCCGTTGATCAGATCGCTCATCTAGGTTCCTTTGCTTTTTGAGGGAATTCAAGGCTGTCTTTGACAAGTTTATGGCGTGTTCGTTGAGCTCGTTGGTCTGGCGTAGTGTATTCCAGGGCATCCTTGGGGCAGATCTTAACACATTGAGGTCCATCTTCGACGTCCTCACATTGGTTGCAAAATTCTGCTAACTTTGTCGCATGATTAATGGAAATTGCACCAAAATCACAGGCTTCAATGCACCAGGCGCATCCATCACACTTCTTTGGGTCAATGCGGATGATTCCTGATTCCGGATCCTGCGTGAGCGCATCACGTGTGCAGGCTGCGACACATGGGGCGTTTTCACAAGTCCGGCAGGCTACTGCCGTGATCAGGACCTCATCCACACGTACGGTGCGAATTCGACTGCGATAGGAGTTAAATTCTCCTGTTTTTGTGTACGAACAGATATATTCGCATAGCTGGCAGCCAATGCACAATTCCGGATCGCAAACGATATATTTAAATTTTGACGTTGAAGCAACCATTTATATCTCCTTATACGCCAATTTCTTCGGCGACATCATCCATACCGAGGTCAATAAGCACTTTTTTAGGAATTAGACCCTCTTCGGTCCAGCCCTTAGCTTTGTAATAAAGCTGTTTCATGTAAGCTAACTCTTCATCAGTCACAACATGACCAGCCCCTGGCCCACGTGTCATTGGATCATGTTTCCAGCGATAAGGAATGTCGTCGTCTTCCTGTGACCATCCCTCTCTGATATTGAATGCTTTCTTAATCGTGTGAGCACGGATACCAATCAGCTCGACATCGTCATAATCAAAATTCCATCCGGTTGTTGCGTTTATGAGTTTGAAAATGGTTGGCCAGGCACCTGCTCGATCAGCTTTGCCGGTGAAGCAGCGGCGGATAAATTTACACATTGGAAGCGTATCATAAACAGCAGCATATTCTTCTGAACGTGCCGCTACGACGCCACGTGTCTCATCAACAGTGAAACGGTTTGTTTCACCTTTGATGTCCGCATCGTAGGCAGATGATCGGTTATGACAACCACCTCGGGTGCCAACAGCGAGACCCATAGCAAATGTCTTCAAAGATCTGGCGTCATATCCGGGGCATTCCAGCCCTTTGATATTCATTGCCCATTTCCAGGATTCGGCATTCCGTTCTTCATCAATTGTTTTAGCTGCTATTCTTGTACCTTCAGCCAGTAATTCACCAATTCCCTCCTTATCGCGGATCATTTCAGCCAATGTAACGCCGGCTTCTCCGTTGCCAAAAAATGGTTCAAAACCATCTGGGTATTTTTTGCATTTAAAATCTTCCTTAGTAAGGACCCCACGTTCAAAACATTCCATTGCATAGGAAATTGAGACACCCATGCTCATGGTGTCCATTCCGCTGCTATCTGAAATATCCACCATTCTAATAGCTGCCGTCATATCTCCAATACCACAGTTTGAACTGACTGCTTGTAAGCATTCGTATTCAATACCTGTCATAGAACCAGCAAAGGGTCCTTTTTTGACCATTGACATTTGTTCACAAGCGATCGGGCATTGAGCGCAAGCAATAACTTTGACTTTGTGATGTTCGTCAAGGTATTCACCGCTCACTAACTCTGCAAATTCAAATGTGCCTTCCTGGAAATTTCGAGTAGGTAAGAAACCTTCTTTATTTGCATTAAGTACATTTGTTGAAGTGCCATAGATTCGATATTTTGCTGTGTGGGGGCCTTGTGCAGCATCTGTAATGTCAAAGGACATTTGCAGCAAGGTTGCTGGATCAGCAACGGTTATACCATTGGTTCCACGAATTGAGACAGCTTTGAGCTTTTTGCTTGCCCAAACTGCACCGTGCCCTGTACGGCCGGCCTGTCGTCCATCATTGGTGACATTGGCAAAGCGAACCATATTTTCACCTGATGGGCCGATGGTTGCAGAACGGACCTGGTCATCACCAAACATATCTCGGATGGCTTCTTCTGTTTCATAGGTGCCAAGCCCGAGCAGCTTTTCAGCAGGCAGAAATTCGACTCGATCGTCGTCAATGAACAGGAAAATCCAGTTTTCGCTGCTGTTATGAATGACAATCCCATCCCATAGGGCTCGTTTCATGGCAATGGAAAACCAGCTTCCAGAAAGGCTGTCCCCGATGAAACCCGTTAGAGGTGATTTTGAAGCTAATCCATACTTACCACCTACGGGTACAGGTGTACCCGCAAAAATCCCATTGGCAAAGCACACGGGGTTTCCCAGGTCGTAAGGATCACATCCAGCCTCGATGTTTTCCCAGCAAAGACGGGTTGCCATTGAGACACCGCCAATATAGGTCTTGTACCATGATTCGGGTTTTTCCTCGACCCAATGTTTGCGGTCTTTAAGGTCGATGTGAAGTATTTTTCCGCTGTATCCGTACATTGGACATCTCTCCTTATTTTGATCTTAGGGCAAAATATCGAAATATTTTAATGATAAGACGATGGTTAACAAACTTTTCTAAATCAGAATTTTAATAAATATAGGACTATTCGTCCCTATGACGCATCCTATTTATACTCACACCCTTCTCCTACAGATAGTGAAAGATGTAATAAATCGTTATGAGTAATATCAATATTTATTAATTGCTGATTTTCTATGAAAACCTGGATTATTTTATCATGAACTTTGATGATTTCTGTTAGGAGATTTGTGAAATATCCCCAGGCGTTATCCAATTCTGATTGGGAAAGATAAGAGACGTCTGCGTCCTGTAACGAGGAAATTTCGTATAGGCAATGTTGGGGAGGCCATCGAAACTAATTTCACCTTCTTCCAACAATAAAACCCTGTCTGCAAGCATGGCTCCGAATTCAACATCGTGTGTGATCAAACAAATTGATCGCCCTTCATCACGCCACAGCGTTAAGATCTTGGATAAGCTGGATTTATTTTGATAGTCCATCCCACGGGTTGGTTCATCAAGGATGATAATGTTAGGGCGGTGGACTGTGATCGCTGCCAGCGCCGTCCTTTGTCGTTCGCCAACAGATAAATCACGAGGGTATTCTGTTAGCTTTTCGTTTAGGCCGAACTGAGCCAGGAATTCGATCAAATCCGCTTCATGATATTTAAGTTGATGGTTATTCATGGTTATTTTTATCTCATCCAACACTGTTTCGGCGAAAAGCAGATCACCAGGGTTTTGGGGAAGATAACCTATTTCTTTGACCATGTCTTCTGTTCCCAATAATTTTGTATCCTGACCATGCAGGAATATTTGCCCTTCTGAGGATTGAAGACCTACCAATGTTCTGGAAAGCGTTGTCTTACCGGATCCATTTGGTCCATGAACGACTAGTATCTCACCTTTGGCAAGTCTGAAGTTTATTCTTTTTAGAATGGGTTTCCCGTTGATGCTCGTCGAAACATTACGACATTCCAAGACTGGCGTTTGAAGGGAAGGTATCAAGTCAAATGTCGCTTTTGATTTTTCGTTATAAGCCATTTCATGAGAATTAGGAAATTCTTTAGGCGTGAGGGGATACGGATCAACATTTAACATACGGGCAATCTTAATGATGGGTGGAACTTGTTCCATTTCATGTAAAACAGATTGGGTTGGGCCAGAAATGATTTCACCTTGAGGAGTCAGATGGATAATCACATCTGAATAAGGCAAGAGCCGTTCTAGACGATGCTCAGAAATCAATACCGTTAAGTCCATCTTTGATTTTAGGAAAATGATGTAGTTTAACAATGCATCAGCAGTAAATGGGTCTAATTGGGATGTGGGTTCATCCAGGATCAGTACCCGAGGCTGATTGACCAGTGCACTCGCAATGGCGACTTTCTGCTTCTCACCGCCTGAAAGGTGTGAGATCTTTTTCCCCTTTATATCGCTTAAACCCATTTTATTCAAAACGAGATCGATTCTTTTCACCATCTCATCTCGTGAAATACCGAAATTTTCCAGTGAGAATGCGATTTCATCTTCTACAATATCATAGACGAATTGAGATTCCGGTTCCTGAAAGACATAAGAGACCGTTTTTACCAGACCTTTTGGACCTTCTTCAATCGGATCATGATTAAATACTTCGATTTCTCCAGAGATTGAACCACCAGAGAAATGAGGTACCAATCCGTTTATACACTTAAGCAAAGTAGATTTACCGCTTCCCGATGAACCGGTGACCAGGGTCAATGAAGCGGGAGTAATTTCCAGATTAATGTTGTTCAAAACCGCCTGGTTTTGATTTGGGTATCGAAAAGAAAAGTGTTTAAATTGAATCATTTTTTCCAACCAGCATGGGAAATAGAAGAACGGAGATGACCAAGAACCCTGACAGAGATAATCCAGGTAGGCTTAAGCCTGGATAAGGAGAATAATAAAAAGTAGGGAGCATCCCCAATTGGTGCAGGATGATCGTGCCAATTATGGTAGTGATAAATATCCCGGATGAAAGGGCATCTTTCTTTGACCAGGTTTCTTTTTTGAAATGTGTCGTTCTTAATTTCCGAGACGCTGAAATAAACGTTACTGCAACCAGGCCACCCCCAATTGCATACAAAGGAAGGATTATGAAACCGGGGTAATCAAATAGACTCAAAACCCAGGCAGAAAAGATGATAAATGTGGCAAGAATGAGGCTGACCAGAGTCAGTCTTGTGATTTTTCCCGTCGATTGTGTTTCAAAACCCCGGCTGGTCATCGATTCGGAAAGACTAATCGCATTTTCGAGGCTGGAGATGAGCAGCGGCAGCAGAAGGGGAAGCCAATCCCTGATCTTCTTCATCTGGTTACCGCGGATGAGCTGAGCTTCTTTGATCTCCTGTGCACGCTGCTGAATGGATGGCAAAAAAGTCAGGGTGATCGTCACCGTCATTGCGATCGGACGAAGTGCTCCAGGAATGAGATGGGTTAACTGCCGGATACTTAACGCAAGATTGATGATATTGAAAGCCACAAAAATGGCACCAATGATCAAACCATTGATCTGGCCGTAAATCAGGCTTTCAAGCGTGATGCTACCACCTACAAGTATCCAATGATCTGGAAGATTGATGAGGGTGGTTGATCCAGTGTGTGTAAATAAAGCATTGACCAATGACGATATCACCAGCATTGTGAGCAGGAACCGGATGTTTTGAGATAGCCAAAAAGCATGGTGCTTCTGTTTAGCTATATAAACACCCAGCAATAATAGACTCAATATTTGGAAGCTTAAATAAAATGGATTCCTTGTAGTTAGGGTCAGGGTGAGTGAAAGTACCAGCCATAAAATCCATGATGCGGTATGCTTCATGCTTCATCCGCCTTTAACCTGGTAAAGGAAAAACGTCGATGAAATCGATGTAAAACCTTTATTACGGGATTTGCCAGAAAAACGATCATTAAAACGTTGCCGATCGCGCGAGTCAGATCCCATACCAGCGAGGTCGCGACATAATAAGCACTGTATCGCTGGAAATTTTCGAAGACGGATAGGGATTGAGAAAAAATCTGATCAGAAGACGCTGCCAGGAAAGGCCAAAACCATAAGTTCATGATCAAGCCGTATAAAAATCCCCACAAGGCACCAAACGCAGCCAGAAGGACGACTTCACTGATCTTGTTTTTCAAGTTTAGCTTTCTGGTGATCAATCCTAATAAAGCTGCGCTTTGACCGACCCAGCCTGCTGTGATCAATTGCCCTGGCAGCCAGGGACCAACCCCACCGGTCAGCAAGCCAGATACAAGCATCGTTAGTGCGCCAAATAAGAAGCCGACTCTGCTGCCAAAGAAGTACCCGATCAGGATGATCAAGAAAAATGTTGGGCTGAAACCGGCTGGGCCTGGGATAGCATTTTCAAGAAAGCGTATCCCAGCATTGATCGCGATCAACACCCCCAGGAGTGCAATCATCTTTGTCTCAAGGATGGCTGACTGCGCTTCGAATAAGATGATCAACACACAAAGGACGACAATCAAACCGACCATAATGGGGAAGGTTGAAGTTTGAGCGACTGCACCTCTTGCCGAGGGGAAGATAAAAGGAGCCAGGAGGCTGGCCATCCCAAGGAAGAGTACAAAAATATTTACAAGGAATCCCAATAAGCGGATTTTCATTTCTGTTTTTTCAGTATGAGGATAATAACGAACAACATGGAGAGCCCAACAGCCGCGATGATAAAAATGGGTACTAGGGAACGAACGGGTTCTTGATCAACATTGTCCGGAATAATTGGTTCAGCCAAAGCAGGCGCTTCATCCAAGTCTGTTGGCGAAACTTGTGCCTCTTGCGTATTCTCAAATATTTCAGTTTCCGTCCGCTCACCTGCAGATGAGACAATTTCCTGGCGTATATCCAGCTCATAATAATTGAGATAAGGTTGGACGGAATAATTCTTAAGGACTTCAGCACCGCACATCTTATCAAGATCAGGGATACTTCGCGGCGGCGGGGAGGGGAACAGCTCCCAGCTTGTAAGAAACCATGCTTCAAGGCTGCCCGGGAAGACCTCTGAATCACCTGCTCCGGATGTATTGAAAACCCATTCTCTTCCATTCCAATGCCAGTAAGACCAATATAAGGTGCCGCCCTCAGGATTACTAATCCCTAAAATACTACTCATAAATCCATCCTGGGCTTCATAAGGAATACCTGAGATATCCAGCAGTTCAAGCCCGGTGATTTTGGGTTGGGTAAACGAGGCACATACCGCATGGGCGGTTTCCCCTTCAGGCAAAACCAATACCCCTGCACGGTTTTCAGATACATATTTGGTTGGTTCAACAATAGTGCTTTGACCAGATAGGGCGATCAATGCGGTTGTAGTAGACATCAAACTGTCGTCAGGATAGTCAGGATTAAAATAGAACGCACCATTCAAGTTTTGATAAGTAAACAGGTCATGTATTGGCGTTTTCCCGTTTTCTTTAACCCAATCACCCATTGATTGACCCAAAGCGTTAATCGCCATGATGACATATCCTGTTGTGCTGGAATCTCCCCAGCCGCCATCACCATATTGTTCCTTGCGCAAGAAGTTAGCGGCGTTTTGAATGCTTTCATGGTCATTAGGCATTCCGCTTGCCATTAGACTTTGGATCACCAGGGCGGTGGTGTCTGGTGATGTATCTAGCTCAGCGTTATATGACCATCCACCATTGCTGTGCTGGAGGTTGATGAGGGTTTCGACACTTCCTTCCGGTATTTCTTGTTTTGCAGCTGAAAGACCCAGGAGAGCAAAAGATTGGTGCCAGGTGTTTTGGGGGTCTCCATAAGCGTAAAGTTCAGGGTCAAAGGCATCTTGCAGGGTTTGGATCAAATCGACGCCGCCAAAATTAGTTGGGTCTTTTCCCGAGATAACAGAAGCGAGAATCATTTTTCCAACGGCATCTGGACCAGAACTAAGAAATTCCTGCAAATTTTGGATGAGGAATTCTTCAGGCGTGGCGCTATCTACTAAAATTGTGTTGGGATCCCATCCTGATACTGCGAATGCCAACATCGAGTCAATCGTTTGCCCAGGGGATCCCCAACCACCATTTTGATCTTGTGCCGAAACGAGGTAATCAAAGCCATCGGAAACACGTTTTAGGGTACCTAATTGGAACAGAGGCTGCGCGGAAAGACCTATGAGTGCATCGGCTGTGGAGAATGCATTGGAAAAGTCAGCCCCGAAAGAGCCGTCTTCTTGTTGGATTTCCAGCAATGCTGATTGTGGCGTTTTGTTCTCAATTGACCATTGGGGATCATGTTCCAAACCTGTAGCGGTTAAGGATTGGAGGATGATCCCGGTGGTGTCCGGATTGGTTGTTGAATCCCACTGGGTTTGCCATCCGCCTTCACCCTGTTGGTTGTCATTGATATATTGAAGTGCAGACTGAATTCCTGCTGATTCCATCGGCCAACCTGCTGCGGTCAGAGCCAGGATGGCAAGGGGTGTTGTATCCAGGAAACTACCATAGCCGTCGTCCCAGGAACCATCATCTAACTGGACACCAGCTAACCACAGCGATGCCTCTTCAGGAATTCCAAAATGGTTTGCCGCCAAACCTAGCATGGCCCAAACCTGGTCTATCACATTATTTGTTGGGGCATTGCCGAAAATTCCGATCGTTGTATCATATGAAGCTTTGAGCTCAAAGATAAGATCGATGGAAGAATTTCCAAATTCCTGGGGGTTTTCATTTGCTGCAGCAATAGCCGTTAGCAGCTGTCCGGCACGCGCTGGGCTGAACGAGGGACTCTCAGATTCTTGCTGGTAGACCCAATCAATGCCGTTTTTCATCAGAAAGTCAATTGGGCGATTGCCTGAGGCTGATATGATCCGATCTTGCGGGAGAGCATTTGCTGCCAGGGCGATGACAACACGCAGGCTTGCTGCAACACTTGAGCTTTCATCAGTCCATCGTATGCCGCCATCCTCATTGATTTGGGTTGAGATGTAATCAAACCCAGCTTGAACAGCATCATCACGATCTTCTTGAGTCTTTGATAACGATGTTGGTGTGGAAGATACACTCCCAAGCGAATTGATATTTAATAATGTAAAAATGATCAGGATGAGAAGAAGTTTAACTGGTTTTGATTTCACCAACATTCCTTTCCCTTTACCGGCTTACCATAGCTGCGAAAAGGTTAAAATTGAAAAACCGCCCATGCAGGGGCGGTCGTTGGTTAAACCAGTTTTATCAATGGAAATCTGAAAACTGGCACCCAACGTACCTTTCCACGAAGTGATTTGGGTCATAAAGGGCGGGTTATCGGACTTCACATAATGTGTTACCGTTGCGGGACAGTGCTGGACTTTCACCAGCTTCCCCCATTATGCACCCTGCATCCGGGCAGGAGGTGCACCCTTTATGGAATTATTTTCACAAATTTATTGTAATTAATCTCAGGTGAAACGTCAATATGGAAAAAGGAGACTGCTTGAGGATATTTGGATAAGGCTGTTGGAAACAACAGCCTTATCCAAATCAGGCAGTCAGCTTTATAATTGAAATTTCTATTCTGGTATCTACAAGATTGCCTTTTTAAGACCCGGTTTACTCAACACCTTCACTTACCTTAATTTCCACAATACCTTTGACCTGTAAATTTCCAGGTAAACCCGGCATGAATGTGCGTAATCCATCTTCATTGAAGGCCAAAATACAATCAGTACAAGCAATTATTTCACTGGCAGATACTTCTACTTCATATCCATCGGATGCTACGAATGTGAGCATGCCAACTTCTTCCGTCACTTCTGCATCTTCCAGCAAGATTGTCAAAGCGACGCTGTTATATGTGACGCTTTGTCCCTCTGAATCCACATAGTCAAATGTCATTGAACCCAAACCGACAATATCTTCTTCAGTGTATGCTTTTCCAACGACGGTTAACACCGTTTCAGCTATGGATGTTTCAGTGTCACTTCCATTCACATTGATCTCTACGACATCTTTGACCTGCAAATTGCTGGGAAAATCAGGCAGAACCATACGGAGAATATCATCATCAAAAGCCACTGAGCAATCAGCACAGGTTGATAGTTCTTCTAAAGTCATACTGGCTTCATAACCATCTGCTGCGATAAACACCAATGTCGCGTTAGTCTCTGTTACGTCCGCATCGGCAAGCAAGACAACTAAAGCAACACCTGTATAAGTCGTCGTCTCCCCATCTTTATTTGTGTAGTCCACAGATTGGGTACCTAATGCCTCTAATGCAGATTTTGTATAATCTTGATCATTTACATTGAGTACGATATCCCCTGTATCGGTACCTGTATCCACGGTCTCAGGAGCTTGAGTGGCTTCACTGGGACCAGCACATGCGCTGAGAAACAGTATTACGATTAATAAACTTATAAACCAACTCGTTTTTTTCATTCAAATCCTTCTTTCTTATCATTTATTAATTAACAATTATTTCGGTAACCTGGAAAACCCACCGGTTTGCTGGTGCGCTCGGGAAAACCAGGCGAATTGGGCCTGCATCCGGGTCGACATCAACAATCCATTCTCCACCTTGTTTTATGGCAACGATTCCATCAACCATTTCATCCCTTGAAATTTCAATGGCATAGCCGTCAGCAGCGATGGCAGTGATTGTGCTGAAGTCTTCTGGTGCACCTACTTCTTCCAGCAGGGTTAATAAATCTACCCCACTGAAGGATCTTACCTCATCGGGTCCCATCGATTTTTCCATTAAGACTTCATCCATGTCGACCTGCGGCATATTAACGAGATCATCGTAGGTGAACGTGGTTGGCGTGCTGATATCCCCTGAGATACTGAGTTCCCAATCGACATTTGGTGCCCCACAGGCATTCAGCAGTATGGGTATGACAAGGATGCCAATCCATAACCATTTTTTATAACTCTGTTCCTTAATTTTGTACATTCTGTCTCCTTTATTTTGTTAATAATAGAATTGGGATGATCAAATCATTAGCCATTAACGTACCATGATTTCCACCGTCAGTTGTAGTGTGCATTCCATGATCAGAAAATATTGCGATGAAAGTGTTATCCGGTAATGCTTCAAACATTTGGGATAAGTAGCCATCAACGCGTATCAGCGCTGAAGCATATTCTGCTGACTCAGGACCGTAGGAATGTCCCATGTCGTCAATTTCATGGAAGTGGATGTAGAGAAGATCTGGCATTTGATCCAGGATGACATCCATGCTGTTCAAAAACACATTGTCATCTGAATAGCCATTCCCATCCTGGTCTCCGCTCAGGCTTGTTTCTGCATTTCGAAGGTTGAATGGTAAGCTTGTGCCTTCGATCGCAGTAACTGTTTTTCCATTTTCAAAGGCCAGATCAAATAAGATTGTCAATGCCGTAGAGCGGTAACCATGACCAAAAATCCCTGTTTCAATTGGTGGTGCACCCGTCAGAAGCGAGGCTGATGAGGATGTTGTGATTGGGGGATAAACGGTTAAACCTTGTGTTAATTCACCATGTGATCCGAGAAAAGTTAAGCGCTCATCATCGATCATTTCGCTCAATTGATCATATTGAACGCCATCCATCAAGATCATAACAGCGTGCTCCCAAATATAAGTATCGGTTATCAATGATTTCCCGATGGCATCAGGGAGCTGTGGCAAGTCAAGAGCATCCGCCACAGTAGGCGAAATGTCCATGATTGAATATTCAATCTCGCCAGCCAGGGCAGAGGGCGATATGTTCATTTCAGTTGGGTAACAACTTTCAGCGTTGATCATCACCTCGCCTTTTTTAGAGATTGTGGATTGCTCTGCGATCTCATCCCAAATAAAAGCTCGGACCTCATCATCTTTGCATCGCAAGGTAATCTCATCGACTAATGTGAAACCTGAGGCGAATAGCATCTGACCTAGTGGAATGACCTCAATTTCCTCAACAGATTTTTCAATATAGAATGAAACGTCTTTTTTTGATAGGGTATTAACACCTTTACCATTGGTGAGGACCGCGATTTGCCACTGGTTTTGGCAGCCAGAGAGAGCGATTATTGATGTAAAAAGAACTAGAAAGATACGAAATTCCCGAGTAATCATGGTTAATTCGATTCTATGCTCTCGATGTTTGTCGGCCATACGCTGCGACCTCGATCAGGCAAGACCAGGGTAAGAAGGCCGCGGTCAATCCCAATAACTGCATTAGCGATTTCCTCACCGCTGAATTGATAAATTTCTCTGGATTTGTCTCGCACAATCACTTCAACGGGTGAAGGATTGTTCAACAAGGGTAGTAAACGGGCGCCTTCAACCCAATTAGCTACATAGGCATCATTGGTCTTGCCGGTATTATTGGCCAGCATCACTGTGGAGCCTTCTGTCGTGACTCGGACAGTTTCTCCAAGGAGGAGCCTTCCAATGGATGTCGATATACCGTCGATGGTGAGGGGCTTCTCTTCTCCGACCACGACGATCCGATAGATCCCTTTGATCCATGTTGAAGAGTGAACTGATTCGGTGATAAATCGTACCCCGTCAATATAAGGAACCAGCATTGCTGTTTCATCCAAAAAACGAGATTCTATTGTTGTTAACCTGCCATCACTGCTCGTGAAGGTGATCGATTCGAAATCATCAACACCATTCTGTGATAAAAATTCGAATACAGTAATGTAGGTTCCCAAGTTTTCCTGGTCAGGCAGGATCTGATTGACCTGCAAATAACCTGGGTCAGGCACGTCTCGGGTTAACTCGACGACTTCAAAAAAAGGAAAATTTTCCAGCTCCACTGATCCATGCTCATCATGGCAGGTTTCGCAGGCATGGAAATCTACCGCATCATGGCATTCAGCACACTCATTCATTTTCTCTCCTTCATGCCACAAAGCAGCAAGGCTGTATTCACTGAGCAACCTCACCGGCATGGGCTTGGTTGTGATAATTAAAATAACGATGATACCTATCAAAATAACCGCTGAAGCAGCAAGAATAATGATTGTGCGTTTTTGTTTCATAATATCCCTCCAATGTCAAGGATCAGCAAAGATGAGAAAAACATAAACAAGCTGATTGAAAAATAAAGATCATTGTAGCCAGGAGCGGTCTGATCGCGAAAGGTGCGTAAAGGGAACTTCCCGAAGCCGCGGCTTTCCATACTGAAAACAAGCTTATCTGCTTTTCGTAATGCACTGAAAAGCAGGGGAGATAAAAACTGCCTGATGAGGAGTAAAAATCGCTTGAGATTTTTGCTATCATATTTAATCCCTCGCACCAACTGTGCACGATAGATGGTTTGTCCCTCTTCTTCTAAGGTCGGTGCCAAACGTAATGCTGTGACAAGCATGAAACCATATCGATAAGGTACACCCATTTTCATCAATCCATAGGCAAGGTGGTTTGGGGAGGTTGTTAAAATAAACAAATAGCTCAAGCAGATGATTGCCAGGAATCTTCCGCTAACCAGAAGTCCTTTATGAAGACCCCCAGAAGTGATCCAAAAAAGCGTCGGGGCTTGATCAAAAGCTAATATCTCACCACGTTTATCGCATAAAAAGTAGAGAATTAAAAGGATCGCTCCGGTTACAAGTGCGAGCCTGAACCCCCGGATTTTCCATATTGCAGGATGAAGAATAAGCAATGTTGTGAAGAATATTATTGCTGTTATCCCGATCAGCCGGCTAGACTGGATAATGATCAGGACCACTGATCCTATCAATAACCAAATGAATTTGGTGATAGGGTAGAGATTATGGAACAGGCTGCTGCCGGAGAAAAATCCGAGCTTATGCATAAGCAAGTACCTGTTCTTCTGAAGGCATGAATGCGCCATAACCAAGCCGGCCCATTTCTTCAAATGCTTTAGTAATGGAATGATCAATTAGGATCGTGCCTTGATCCATGAAGACGATGCGGTCGCAATACTTCCTGGTGAGGTTTGCATGGTGATTGACCAGGATAACAGAATTTCCGATTTTCGTGTAGTCATGCAATAATGTCATCCAGATTTGAGCATTACCATTGTCTTGCCCAATCAGGAGTTCATCAACCAGGAGCAATTTTGGTTTATGAAGCATGGATGCTGCTAGATTCAACCGTCTTTTTTCCCCGTAGCTCAGTCGTTGGGGGTTGTCATCTTTCCGATAGGTCAAATCCATCATTGAAAGCAATTGCTGGGCGTCCGCTTCTATTTCATGATTGATAATTCCGAGGTTTATTGATGTAAAGATCAGTTCTTCCCAAACCGACTGTGTAAAAAGTTGATGATCCGGGTTCTGGAAAATAAACCCAACATTCTCAACCAACGAAGATGTCTTAGTCAGAAAAATATCCTGAGAGAACACTGTGCCTTCTCCCGATGAGGGTTTGTGAAATCCCATGATGGTCCGTAATAGTGTGGACTTTCCGCTGCCGTTCGGGCCCATTAATGCAATAAATTCACCATTGCAAACATTGAGATTGATGTTTTTTAAGATTTGGCTATCCTGTATGCTGATATTGATATTTTGAAAATTAATGAAAGTTGTATCATGCTGAGCTATGGGAGGACTTTCATTTTGGTGTTGTTCTTGGAGGCTGATCATGGAAGCAACTGGGGGTATATCTCTACGGTTCAGTGTGCCATTTTCCAAAGCGAAAATCTTGGGAGAGAAGCGCAATAATTGCTCTAATTTATGTTCTATGATAATGACGGTTAGTTCATTGTTTTGATGAAGGTCAAAAAGTGTTTGGAAAATGGTCTGAGTTGCGTTGGGATCAAGGTTTGAAGTAGGCTCATCCAGGATTAATACATCCGGATCAAGCGCTAACAAAGAAGAAATGGCTACTTTTTGTTTCTCCCCGCCGGAAAGTGAGGCAAGCTCACGACCCTTCAGGTCAATCCCTTGCACTGTAATCAAGGCTTGCTCGATACGATTTTCTATGCCATTTGGCTCGACACAAAGGTTTTCCAATCCAAAGGCGATTTCATCCAACACGGTCAGTGTGCAGAATTGATCTTCAGGATTTTGTTGAACGTATGCGACCTTTTCAATCGCTTCATAAAGCGGAATTTTGGTAATATCTTCCTGGTTGATGGTTATGGTTCCAGAGAAGTTCGGCTTTTCATTTTGAAACAGAAAACCTGCTAATGCTTTTCCCAGTGTTGATTTCCCACACCCGGATTTACCTGTGATGACGACAAAATCACCCCGGTTCAGGGATAAATTGATATCCTGTAGAACTGAATTTTGTTCACCAGGATAGGTATAAGAAAAATTACAAACCTCAACGAAGGACATTATTGATTAATCTCAATTCCAGTCACGGGGTAAAGCAACACATCCCCCGACATCTCAGCGAGAACGAAAGAGAGACCCTGCTCTTCAATGATTGTAAATAGCCGGATGTCATTGTTAGCGTTGATTTCGTTCCATGAGTAAGATTGTGATCTTTCAGTCGATCTTAATATCACTTGTTCATATGTAGAATCGCTCTGATAGAATTCAACAATTTTCCAGAGAGGAACACCTTGAAGTTTTTTAGTACCATCGGGAAGCATAATCTGAGTGCTGTCCATATCATTGAGCCATTGGTCAGGGTCAAAAGTGTGGTCTTCTGATTTTGAGTTGACGACAGACAAACCCTCGGCTGCAGAGATGGTGATTTTATTTAAGTTTCGGACCCAAGCCTTGCTGCTGATTGGCCCAACAATGTCAAAAGATGCATTCTTACCACTTCCGTTTTGAACAACCAATATATTAGGGTTTGTGGTCAACTCATCAAAGGAGATCAAAAATGCATATCCATCAGAGGCTTCTACTAGAAGGGTATTTGCTAAAGGATCGGGCTCAGCCATTTGGACGATGCTCCATAACGGGTAACCTCTATACTCGGTTAACACACCCCGGTAGTCCATTTCCTGGCTAATTTCAGTGATTTGAAGCCCATCATCTGGAAAATCAAAAGGATTACGCACGGCACCGGTAATTTCGATATTCTGTGGGCCAGTCAGCGTAATTTTTAGGAAGACTGCGAAGAGAATTGATAGAAAAGCAACACCTAGGAGAATGATCCAACCGATTTTTAGTTTTTTCTCTATGGGCTCAGCGATGGTGATAATTCCGCCTTTGCCAAGCCCCTTCACAACACCGAATGGAATGACCCCCGCAAAAATAATGCCTGATACAAAGGCAACAAGAAACAGGATCGCAATAGCGCTGTATCCCAGGATGTTTTCCGGCAAAGTTGCAAAAATCTGAAAAACAAGAACATTTGATCCGGTCGCGAGACCACCAGCGAGGAGATAAGGAAGAAGTTTTGATTTATAAGAAAATAGGAAAAAGCCAAAATCTACCAGTAAACCTCCAACGAGGTCCACTAAAAGGATGATAATTCCATGGGTATTTCCGCTTAATAATTCGACAAATCCTTTTAGAATCCCAATGAAAATGCCTGTTCCAGGTTTACGTAAAATCCCGACAGCAAGCACAATCCAAATGACATGTAGACCTGCAGCCCACTGAGTGCCGCCAGCAAAGCCAAGTGCAGCCTGGACAGCGTCACCTAAGGTGTTGATATAGGTGCTTGTGACACCACCCAAGGCGGACAGTACTGCCATGATCAGGAGGTCACGGGTTGAAAAGTAGAAATTCTTCTCTTTGGTGCTAACTTGAGACAAGAAAAAGCTCCTTCTTTTGGGTAAGGAGCATCGGAAACAAAACGGTTTTTAATTATCCGTTTTCTATTTCCATCTCCTTTCCAATTGCGGGAGGCAAGAACGTTTCCATTCTTACCCTATCGGTCGGATCACCATAGGATACCTTTAGGTTAATCGACTCGAAGATGCAAACTATTAATTTCAGACTTCATTTTAACATGTGTAAGTTTTAGGTCAAGGGAAGAATATCACTAACCATGCGTGAGAAAACATGAAATTTAGGTATAAAATGAAATACTCCCGAGATAATCCGGGAGTATTTCATTATTTGGGCAATCAGAGACATTCAGGAGGCCCCTGGCTTTTACCAGGAACCTTTAACGTGAAGTAGTGAATTTCAATAATTTTCCTTTCTTGTCAAAAGTCATCCTTGCATAATGGTTATGCGTCATGATTTCGTTATCGCTGATCGTCTTCTTTAAAGTAACCATATAATTTTCAGGTAATGCTGCTTTTTCGGTCTTGTTATTCCCTAAAGATTGAGATTTATTCACAACCATTTGACTATCTTTTAATCCCGGGATGTATTTTTCAACAACTTTTCTAACCTGCTTGCTGACATGATTGGGTAGCTGATCCTCAGAAAAGCCAGGTTCCAGGTCGGAATCGCTTAGCGCTCTAACCGCAGGATGAGATTTAACTCTGACCAATGGTTTTGGGAGGCCTTTTAAGCCATCATATTTTGCTAGCGGATCGCCAAACAAAATAAACGAAAGCAGCGTTTTCTGATCTTCTCCGTCCAGGAAGCCTTGCTGTTTTGTCATCTCTTCTGCCAGGCTAAGTTTTGCCTGCATGAGTGCATATCCTGCCGGTTGCTCGTTCAGAACGTTTCGCCAGAATGCTTCAGCCAGGAAATCTGCTGCGATTAGCGGGGTTGTGACGGAACCATAAGCGATGCATGTGGACCCAATGAAGGATCGTGTCCCAGAATCCAGGAATTTCAGGGAGAGTGCTTCTGCGAGCTGTTTTTTATTGACATTAGCGCCATAGCATGCTTCAGATAAAACAAATCCGGGAGATGGGTTGTCTACAGAGAATTTGTCTGGATTTAGCGCAATCGGGTAGTCAGGACCTGCTACCGTGGATGAGAAATCTTTTTGACCGTACCAATTGGGACCGTCTTCAACACCGTGCAAATTGAAATAACCCAGATCTAAGCTGTCATTAATTAATCCTATTGAACTTGCGTTGTCAGGTGGTGAAAGTCTTAGATCATTTGCATTTCCAATGGTCTTAAACACGTTTTCTGATGCCTCACGCCAGACCTCTGCAGAGTATCCAAGGTTTTTGTTACTCTCCAGATTTCGACCGAGATTAGAGAAAAACTGCCAGATAGAGTTAAAGATTGCTCCAAAATTGAGACCTCCAAATTTTGCAGTTTTTGTATTCTTCCCATAACGGTAGACTAACTGTCTGATTTGAGAGAGAAGTAATCCCGCATCTGACCCTGCTTCCCCGGGTAAGCGCCCAACCGGCCACTGCGGAATGAAGTAGTTCTTGTCGATGGTTGCATACGGATTGTCTGAAGGCACATCAAGGTCTGTATCGAAAGTTGGGTTTGGCAAGTGGTGGAAGGGGACGATCTCTGGCCCTCCGACGATCAGCAAAGCTGCTATCATTTCACCGCGTTTTGCCAGCGCTGAATCCAGGTCAGAGAGTGCGAGTTTAACTTGCCAGGCGTCTGAGCCAATTTTTGGTGTAATACCCAATTGAGCAGCTTGAGATGGGTCGTCAGGATAGAAGAGCAATCCGCTCCAATCTGGCATTAGCTGAATATTATTAATGAGATTTTTGAGTTCTTCATCGATAATGGCAGCAGTATTTGGACCATAAACCGCTTCGAGCTGCTTTTTCGATGTCATCACTACGTACACAGGGAACCGGTTATCTGCACGTTCTAATTCAGGTTGTTTGAATTTTTTAGCCAACTTTGAGAATACTTTTTGGATCTCTTCAAAGTCTTCCTGGGTTGCAAACGCCTGGCTCCCATTTTGAACTGGTTCGCTAGTTTTATCAAGGGGTTCAATTTCAGTTTGATCAGCTGTTGGGTCGAAATTAAGCGTTTTTGCGACGACCGGCTCTTGACCTAATACATGGATTTGCTGTGTTGCGCTATTGGGGTCGATGGAAGAAGCCATTGACTTATCAACATTAGCTGTTTTGAATTCGGGTTCTGCAACGATCCCATTCTGAAGTTGATTTCGTCCAAGCTCAGCGGTGATTGTCGCTGGTATCGGGAGATCAAAATATATTTCCATCTGTTCTGGCCAGAGGCTTGAAAACCGGTGATTTGCTCCCATCAATCGTTGGATAACCTGTCCTGCGCTGTCGTGGGCTGCTACCCAATGCAATCGATCCACTGCGGCAGCTTCTTTACCTTGTTCCAGTTCCGACAGCGCATGGATAATATTGATTTGCAGGCATTTGGGCCATCTTTCAATATAAATTTCGCTCAGATTATTAAGCATTTCCTGGTCACCGATCTTGTTGACTGTTTTGAGGTGAAAAACAGCAGGAAGCGGCAGTGAAGGTGCTGATATTATCGATTGGTGGATCAAACCCAGAGCTTGGTCGAAATCTCCAGATGTTAAAGCAGTTCTGACTTGCCATAAATTTGAGATCCATGGCTCAGCATCAGTTCCAGAAGGTTCTCGATTTATCAGGAAATGGTAAAGGGATTGATAATGCACAATTTCATCAGAGTTCTGCGCCAGATTTGAGATGGATTTGTGAGGTTCGATAAACAATGGATCTAATTCGAGAAGGCTTTGATATATCGCTTTAGCATCTTCTGACTTTCCAAGTTTTTCGTAAATAAACGCCTGTTGGTATTGAACAAAAAGATCTCCAGGGAAGTTCACAAGCCATAACATGGTTGCTTGTTTCGCGAACTGGTATTCCTTACAATCAATTGCTGCTTTCAGCAATATCAGAAACTGGTAGCGACTTATGGTATTTAAGGATTTGTTTTCTTGTGACATCGTTATTTCGTCTCCCTTAAGTTATGGATCAAATTGAGTGCAGTGATAACACCAAGCTGGCGAATGATATTTGGGTCGTCCGGGCTGTACTTCTTGGCTTGTTTTAGCATGGTTTCGGCGTCAGCATAATTTTTACATTCCTTCATCGCCATCCCTGCATGAAAGTAGGGGCGTGCATCAGCAGGATTTGCCTGTGAGGCTTTTTGATAGACTTTGATTGCCTCTTCAAGGTTTTTTCGGTCCTGGTATGTCTTCCCAAGTTCAATATATGCTTCTACCAAATATGGATCCGCACCGATAGCATCAGAAAGGTGGGCGACGGCTTGATCGAGCTGCCCATTTTTCCGCTGTAAACGCCCGAGCATCAAATGAACTTCAGCTTGTTCTGGCAAGATCCTCGCAATTGTTTGAGCTGTTTCTTCGGCTTTCTTAAGACGGTTGGTTTGAATGAGCCAATCCGTCAGTGTGATCAACACTGATGCATTATCTGGATTTTCTTCAGCCAGCTTAATCAGCTTGGGTAAGTTTGCTTCAATCCCCTGTTGTTCCTTTTTAATTTTAATGGTTTCCAGTTTTAATTCCGGCGCGTCCTTACCTGTCTTGGATGTCGATGCTAAGGTTTGCAATGCATCATCGAATTTTCCCTGTTTCGACTGTGATTTAGCCAGCAAAATCCGCATTTGCTCATTTGTTGGATTTTGCCCTAAAAGGGTAGAAGATCTCGCTTCTGCATCGGCAAATCTTTGTTGATCCAACATAATTTTGATTTCTTGCTCGAGAAAATTAATATTGGAAGGATCTAATTCGGATGCTTTATGAATATTTTCAATCGCTTCAGGTGAATTTCCTAAACGTCGGTTTACATTCGCCATCTTCATCCAGGTCATCGGGTCTTGAGATTTCAAAGACACGCTTTTTTCAAGATCTTCCTTGGCTTCGTTGAGCTGGTTTAGATTAAATTTCAATTCACCGCTCTTCTCCCAATAGGTGCCGTTTTCCGGGCATAGGCTGAGCGCTTGTTGTATATGTTTCGCTGCCAATTCAGTGTTGCCTATTGATTTATGTAGATCCGCTGCTCTGACGTGCCACTCCGGTTCATTCGGCCAGAATTCTAAAGCGGTTTCGAGCGAATTGATGGACAATTTGGGATCATTTTTCTGTAAAAACGCTAATATGGCATAACTGATTGGGTTGTGGATGTCCATTCGTAACGCTTTTTCTATGAGAGGGATAGTGCTGCTGACATTGTTTTTCAAACCATATAACCCAAATGCTTGTAAAACATCCAGGCTTTCTGGATATGCTCCCAAAATATCCTGAATGAATTCATCATCATCTGTGCTTATGATGACAGCAGCGGCTTCTTTCGGTCCAACCAGGCAAGCGTCGGCATTCAGGCTCAGAGGCCATGTGCCAGTAAATGCTGCAATGGCCTTAGCCTTAAGGCAAACAAGCTGGTCCTCAGGGAGAAATTCCGAAATTTGATCGATCAAGGCCTGCGTTTGTTCCAGATTCTCTTGAGAGATCGCCCAGTTTCCAGGGGCATGCTCTTTTATCAATAAGATTTTTGCTTTTTGATGTGATTCAGCACAATCAATGAGATTGAGGATATAACGCCAAATTTGATAAGGTTGGTTGTTGAAAATGCTTGATGCTTTTTGGTGATATTCTAAGGCACTGTTGAAGTTTCCAACATTCAAAGCGGCTTCTGCCAAACTGGACAGAGTCATGAAGTGATCAAATTCAGCGTTCAAGGATGAAGTGGGGTGCCCGTAATATTGCTGGTATTGATTGATCGCATCCTGGTAATGTTGTTTTGCCAGGTCAATTTCATGATCTTCTGATGCAATCAAGCTGAGTTCTGCTAATAACCTGGGCGTTTTATTTTCAACATCCATGGCTTTCTGAACCAACCCATTTTTATTTTTGCCTGCGCCTTGTATTCGTTTTATCATGAACTGATTGCTCAGCAACCCAATATCAAGCAATTTATCAGATACCGTGGATTTCTCAGTGATTGAGTTAATAATGGATAATGCTTTATCAAACGCTAGCACTGAGAGATAACTTTCAACGAGGTCTCTGATTATGACATTATCTTCCGGGAATAAAGTATGAGCTTTCATTAAAGCCGTTTGCGCTTCAGAAAAATAACCAAGACTTCGTGCCAGCAAGCCGTATCGCTGGAGCTGAGCTTTTGTTGAAAAATCAACAGCATAAAGCAGGGGAGAATGCGACATAGCACTCGAGTTGGTTTCCTCGATTTTAATTTCATCTCCATCCACTTCAATTAATTCCTTCAGAAGATTAAACGCCTGGCTGTAATGCCCAAGATTTGAAAGGAAATCGGATTTCAATATTGCTAATTCAGGATTGGTTTCAAAAGCATTTTGGTGAATATCAAGCGTTTCTATCGCTTTTGTCGGCTGATTATTCAGCGCATAGCTGTAAGCTAAATCCATGATCAAAGATGGGTCGAATTCATTTGCCAAAATGGACGCTTTTTCTAAGGCTTTCAAAGCTAATTCTGATTCATTGAGTTCGATGCAAAGGTAACCTGCGTTTTGAAGATCTTTCGAATTTGAATTTTGGTAATGGATGATGTCTTTAATGGTTTTAATGGAATCGTCGATTGATCCATTGGTTAGGTATGTCCTTGCAAGACGGATTTGAAGATCTGAACGGTTTGGATTCATTTGAAGCGCTTCTTTCAACGCTTTTAATGCTTCGTTTACCTCATTGTTCTTCGTCATAAAATCGGCATACCATAGCACATTATTAATATTTTGCGGCGCTAATTTTAGGGTTAACTTCGCCGTGAACTTGGCTTTGTCATTAAATTCATTAGCCTGGTAAGCCTCAGCCAGTGCATGCAGAACCATAACGTTGCCTGGTTTTTTTGTGCTGGCATCCTGGATCGCTGCTAGTCCAAGGTCGAGATCACCCATCGCTGTTGCTGATTTTCCAAGTCCATATGACAGGTGCCATTGGCTAGTATCCATATCTGGTGATGAAACCTCTGCCAGCTGCCGGTATGCCTCGACAGCTTGATCATTATTTCCTTTCAATCTCTTTATGTCTGCGAGAGCAAGGCGATACTGGAAGTTGTCCTGATCAATATCCAGAGCATTTTTCAGGATATTTTCCAATTTCTCAAGTTTTTCCACATCTGGTTCATCAGGAGAAAGTTCCTGTTGCGTGAGTATAAGATCAGCGGTTGTGAGAACAGTTTTCACATCTTCAGGAAAATGAGAAGCTGCAATTAATAATTTCGGCTCTGCGCTTGCTTGATCATCCATCGCTAATAGCACAAGCCCTAATACCTTTGCTATCCGGGGGTTTTGCTGATATTTTGATTCAAATGGCTCAAGAAGTTGAAGTGCTTGTTTGTTTTGTCCAAGCTGATGTTGGGTTTGGGTTAAGTAGAGCAGGCCATCCGTATTTTCTGGTTGAATTTCATGGGCTTTGGCGAGGTAAGTTAGTGCATCCGCAGGAGCCCGCCTTTCGAGATGAGCTTTACCTAAAGAACGTAGTAGTTCCGGACTGTTTGGTACGGCCAGAACACCTTTGCTCAGCACTTCAAAAGCACGATCTGATTGACCGTTTTCCTGCCAAATCCGAGACAATGTTAACCATGTGTCAGCTTCTTCGGGAATCATCTCTACGACTTGTTCCATGTGCTGGATGGCTTTAACCAAATCCCCTTTTTCCATATAGCTTTCCCCAAGCAAGATCAAAGCTTTTGAGTTATGAGGTTCCTGTTTGAGAATGTTATGGCAAATGGAAATACCCATATCTGCATGATCTGTTTTAATCGCTGATTCTGCAAATCGTTCTAAATCTTTGATTTCAGGCTTAGTTTCAGATTTGATCAGTTCTTGAAGGGAAACAAATGCATCTTTCCAGCGATTTGCTGAACAATATAATCTTGCGAGGTCTTGTTTGTGGGTTTTCTCTTCGGGCTCAAGACTTTCCAGGTAAGCAGTCAGTTCGGTTGCTTTTGTAAATTCATTCCTTGTTTCATAGTAATCTCTAGCGAGTTCCACAATTTTCAAATCGGGGAGGGCGTTTTCAAGTAATTTAGCGACCCAATCCATATTTTGATCACTGCCGGTTTCCTTTGCGAACTTTAAGAGGGACTCTCGATAATCAATATTGACCGGATGAACATAATAGCTGGGAATAAGGAAATCATTCTCTTGATGTATTTCAGGCAATAAAGCTTTGTAATCTGGCGAAGCATCCTTTGCCCCATTATCAACAGACTGGCGTAAAAACAAAAGATATTCCTTTTCAGGAGAATCTTTAATTTTTTCAAGATATTCTTCGGCTTCGCTGAATTTTTTGCTACCAATGAGTTCTCTGATAAAGTGGTATCTGCTTTGCGTGGTATTAGGAACAGACTTAAGAATTTGCATCCATTTGTAAGGAGATGAATTGCCGCCCTCGCTGATGTTGTATTGGAACAAAATTTGTGAGCGAAGGAACTCAAGCAAATCACTTGATCGCTGGTATGTCTCAGCGGCTTTTTGATTATCTCCACTGTAATGATAAAAGGCGGCCAACCGGTTTGTATCTTCAGGCAGCGTATATCGGACTTTTTTATTTAATGGGTCATTGCTTTGATTGGATGTATCAAATGCCTCGAGCTCTGAAAATGTCCTGGAGAAGTACTCGATATTTGATCTTGTTTGTAATAGATGTTTTGATAATGCTTGACTGATTTTCAACCGATGAAACTGAGCAAGCCAATGCAAGCT
This sequence comes from Anaerolineaceae bacterium, assembly GCA_016841445.1. Taxonomy (GTDB): domain Bacteria; phylum Chloroflexota; class Anaerolineae; order Anaerolineales; family Anaerolineaceae; genus Brevifilum. The sequence goes on along the minus strand of JAENZD010000001.1, from coordinate 1,230,158 downwards.
TTCCAACTGCAGATCAATCGATAGCCGTTGGGTCAAATTAAACAAGTTGTCTTCAAGGTCTTTGTTTTCCATTGGGTTGGATAAGTAAGCAGAGATGAAAATAGGCGCTGCTGCTGTTTCAACCCAGGATAATTTTGATGGAAGGAATTCAGCAATTAAATCATTGAAATCGCTCGAGAAATGGAACAGACACACAATGGGTGTACGCCATGTTTGGAACAGTTTCTCTGGTGAACGAAAATCTCCCTTTGAAAAAATATCATCTGCGATTCCAATCCAAGAATCTTTGATTAATCTTCTTTCGCGCAAAGCCAAAGCTAAAAGCCCAGCGGTGAAAAGATCAGTGGGGGGCAGTCCTGTATTTATAACGGTTTCAAAGGCCTGTCCGGCCATCTGGCGTAGTTTTTGAGGAAGTTGAGCCTTCTGGTTCTTTTCAAGCTCGAAGCTGATCCCTGTTTTCTGCTCGATATGCCATTTGGCGATTGAACCGGGTGAATAACTTTCGAGATCTGCAGGAGCTGAAAGAAAATACGGGAGACTCAGCGCTTCATTTTGAATAAATTGCCAAATAAGCGGGTCTTGTGACAGGCTTTGGACAATGATTCGATTCTCATTTGGTGAGAATTTCTGTTTAATTAAACCAAGCAGCGCCTCTGAAGACATGATGCCATCCAATTCTTAAGTTTGGTGAGTGTTAAAAAGTAATTCCCAGGTTTCTCGCAATGAAATATGCCGTCGTTAGGAGTGCGATCGCCAGGAATACTAGAAAAACACCAATGCCAGCATTGGATTTGGACAGGTCGTTTAGGGCATTGATCAATGATGACGCATTCCCCACAAGACCAGCAATGTTTTCAGTAATTCCTTTTTCGGCTAGAATTGTGGTCTGCTTGGTGATTGTCTTTATATCACGTCCTACCGCTTGTCGGGTTAATATGATGATGCTGATGATCAGCACAATCAATCCCAGCGCAAATAGAACAAGTGCCATTACTGCTGAAAAATCTAAATTTAAGTTGAACATAAAAAACACCTCCTGAAAATTGTCTCTGGAGGTGTTGTAGCAAGATGTGTGCCAAACCACTTATTTTAGAATGTGAAGGGGCAGAGTTTTATACCTTAGTGATGTCTAAAGGCAGGTGTTGAATATCTATGACGGAGTCATCACAAAAAATGAGCGCCCGTTCAAGCGCATGGCGCAGCTCACGTATGTTACCTGGCCAATCATAATCTTTTAGTGCTTGCATTGCCCGTGGGGAAATATCCTGGATGTTAGTCCCCATTGACATATTGCTTTGCCGCAAGAGTAGTCCAATGAGTTCCGGGATATCTTCTTTTCGATCGCGTAAAGGCGGTATATCCAGATCAACCACTTTCAGGCGATAAAATAAATCTTCTCTGAATTCGCCTTTCTGGATCATCTCTTTCAGATCGCGGTTTGATGCGGCGATAATTTGCACATCCACCCGTATGAGGGTTGTGCCTCCGACGCGTCGAAATGCGTGTTCTTCAATCGCTCTAAGAAGTTTGGCCTGCATATCCAGGGGCATTGATGAAATTTCATCAAGGAATAAAATACCCCCATCCGCGACTTCCATCAAACCGTTTTTTCTCTTACTTGCTGCACCTGTAAATGCATTTGCCTCATAGCCGAAGAGCTCTGATTCAATAAGTGTATTGGCAATCGCTGCACAGTTAATATCAATAAATGGTTTCTGCTGTCTTGGACCGACCTGGTGAATGAAATTCGCTACGATCTCTTTTCCAGTACCCGTTTCGCCGGTGATCAACACGGAAACGGAAGCATCCGATGCTCGTTGAGCTAAGTTGATCAATGCCTTCATTCGAGGATGCTTTCCGATAACGAATTTTGAAGTTGTGGATTGCGAATTCCGGAGATATTCTAACTCCCGACGCATGGCAATGAGATCTTCTGCTTTTTCGATTGATTTCTTCAGGATCTTAATGTCTATTGGTTTGGTGATAAAATCCAATGCGCCTTTTTTCATTGCTTCAACAGCATAGTCAATTTGTCCATGCGCTGTGATAACGATGAATTTTGGCTGCCATCCCATTTGAATAACTTCATCTAGAAGTGAAAGACCATTCCCATCTGGTAATAAAATATCCAGGATACAAATATCTGCCTGATTCATTTCCAAAAAACCACGAGCTTGTTTCAGGGATCCTGCTTCAAGGACTTCTTTCCCATCCTTTCGCAAACTATCCGCTATGGCTGCACGGGCTGTATCCGCATCGTCTACGACGAGTATCGTTGCACTCATTATTGTGAATGACCTTTCGTTTTGTTGATAAAAATCTTGAAGATCGTTCCGCCTGTAAAACTTTCTACTTCTATTTTACCTTTGTGAGCATTAATAATACGCTGTGTAATCGCTAATCCAAGACCGGTACCATGGCTTCTGCCGGTAACAAAAGGTTCAAACATATGAGCCTTTATTTCATCAGGAATTCCATGGCCAGAATCTGTTATGGTCACTTGGATGAATTTTTGATCGTCCTCTTGTTCAGGATTTGAAATTTTAACACCCAATGAGCCGCCTTCTCCGCTCATCGCATTAATTGAATTGCTGATGAGGTTGGTAAAGACTTGCTCCAAAGCCCTGTAGTCCCCATAGACGATTGGCGTTTTAATTTCAGATTCATAATAAGATGAAATATTTAATCGCAATAGCCTTGGGTGCCATCGATCAAGGATCTGTCTTAATAAGTAATCAAGATCAATACCTGACATTTTGTATTCCAGTGGTTTAGCAAATGAGAGCACGCTTTCCATCAAGTACATCAATTTGTTACAATCATCACGGATGTTATCTATCCATTTCAGATTTTCATCGTCCGGTGATAAGTTCCCTTCCATAACCTGGATCGCCAGCATAATGGCATTAATAGGATTACGGACTTCGTGGGCAAAAATGGCCATGACTTCGCCTAAAATTGCACGTTGTTCAAGCTGCTTCTTGGCGGCCTGACTTTGTTGTTCATGGCTCATGTCCCGGATTAAGATTATGATTGCAAATAATTTATCCCTGGATATGACTGGAGACATCATCACCTGGGCTGGAAAAGAATTACCATTTCTGTGGTGCAGGGTTAAGTCACCACTCGTTAGGGAGGGAATGCCTTGTTTGGCTGATGTAAAGGCAGCGCCAAGGGAATCTGATCCAATTAAAATGGTGCTTGCAGGTTGCCTAAGCGCTTCGATATTTGCATATCCCAAAATTGACTCTGCAGCGGGATTGATTTCAGCAATTCTTAAATCAGGAGTCAAGATCATCACACCTTCTTCAAGGTTTGTGACGATCTCATTCTGAATTTTCACAACCTGTCTCACTTTTTTCCCTAAGTTTTGTAGGTTCTGAATTGAAATCTGGCTGTCAAGCAAACCGCCAATATATGACCCTATTAATTCTGTCAGGGCATGGGAGGTCTTTGAGTATTGTTTGTTTAATCCCGCGACCAGGAAAATGCCAACCTTTGAATCTTCAGTTCCCAAGGGAACACTGATAAGATAGTCTAAGTTAGCCTTTACTATGCCCCGTTGAAATTCTGTAAAAGCAGGCCGGTCACTCTTCCAAAATGTAATTTTCTCTAGCTCTTCAAGGTCTTGTTTGGTTAGTGTGTCAGGTGGCAAAAATCCAATTTCGGGATCGGAGGGCACATACTGAACAAGTTTTAAATTATTTCCGCTGATTTGATAGAGACAAACAATCTCCATTTCCAAAATATCCGCTGCTTTTTCAAGCGACATAGTGAGACGATTACTTATCTCCTGGCTATTGTATTGCTTAAACAGGGGGGTAAGCCTCTCCAGCAAGTCAATTTGATTGGAGGTTGATGGTTTGATAGGTTGTTTGACATTTTCGGTTTTTAATAGAAATAGGAATAACCCTTTTTCATGTGAAAGCGAGAAAATTCGAATATTAACGGGGATTGGGGAAAGTTTTTTGTGACGCAGCAGTCCGGATTTTCCGTGTCCCGTTATTGGGTCCGTATCGGTTTTGTCGGCCAAAAGACTTTGGATGTTTTCACCTATAAAATCCGTCTCTTCCATGGCTGAAATGAGAAACAATGTATTATTTGCACTGAGGATTGCATCATCAGTGCGGTCATAAATAAATACCGGTTCAGGGATTAAATTAATAAGGGTGAGGATACTTTGTATCCCTTCTGCCCTTGTTAGATCAAAATTTGTCAAGATTTCAGGTATATTTTGCGTCACATTTTACTCATGCCGTAGCGAATTTCTCGATCCGTCGAAGATGGGCAGGTAAGATACCTTCCATCGCCCGATATTTGGCAACTGTTCGTCGCGCAACAGTGATGCCATGCTTCTGAAGACTCTGCCGGACATCCGTATCATTCATCGGATAATCTTCGTTTTGGATGATTTCACGCATAATCGCTCTGACTGCTAAACTCCGATCAAAGAATGTGGCCATCGGAATGATCTTGTTGTTTGGCAGCTGAACAGTTTTGTTTGATACTGCCCGTGAGATCGTTGATTCGTGGACGTCCAATTCGTCAGCAATTTGAACCCGAGTAATCGGTTCCAGGTATGTCTCCCCATGAATTATAAATGATTTTTGCCTGGCAACCAGGATTTCCATAAGCTGGCGCATGGTGTTATTTCGCTGCTGGATACATTTGATCAGTAAAGAGGCTTTATCGATATCTTTTTTCCATTCCTCTTGGTTTTCTCCAGATTGCTCTTTCAATGCTTTTTTGAAAAGTGGATTAATACGAAGAGTACCACGTGAAGGGGTTATGATTTCTATCACGAGGGGATTTCCGGGGGTTTTGTTCAGGAAGGAGATAAGAATATCGGGTTGGTTGAAGACCTCTGGTGTATTTTCGTTAGGTTGTCGATAATTACCCCAACTTGCGTGAGCAGGGAAGGGATTCAAATTTTCACTGATAAATTGGGCTACGAGCTTAATCTTTTGTGTGGTCGTGCCTAATTTCCTTGCTAACTCGTGATACTGGCGTTTTGAAAGCATGTTGAAATCTTCTGAAATCGTTCTTCGAATAAACTCGGGGATAGTATTGGTTTCAGAAAGAAAATCAATCTGTACAAGCAATGCTTCTACAATATCCCGAGACCCAACGCCCAAAGGGTCGCAACGTTGGATTTTCTTGAGGACTGTCTCGACCTTAGAGGGAGATGTATGATGGAATCGGCAAATGTCACGGATATCAATATTCAAAAAACCATCCTCATCAAGGTTGGTCAGAATCATCGCAGCTATTTCCCGTTCATCTTTTTCAAGTTCAGGTGCGACCTGCCTCAAAACATAAGTGGGAAGATCAAGGTTGATCGCAGAAAATGGGTCCTCCGGGATTTCGTTCGGTGATGATGAATGTTGACCGCTGTATGAATAGAAATCATCTCGAGGCGAGATAAAAACAATTGTTTCATCCGGATCCATTGTTTTGGGTTGGCTGCATACAGGGCATGGACCTTGTGCAGGCAATTTCCGTCCGCACATCGGGCAGCGGCGGTCATTAATAAGTTCCAAAGCGGGATTTTTTGAGAGTTCAGAATCAATCTTCTGAAGTAGTTCAGTGGATGTCATATAAAGCAGGGTCATGGTCTGCGCGATGTGTGCAGACGTCATTGGGCTTTGTGTTTGATGTTGGCCTTGATAACGATGAAGACTCATGATTTACGCTCCTGTTATTATTTATTATATACAGATATCCTGATAGTTGCAAGATGCATGCCAGACTCATGAATCATAAATGCCCCAAAGGTTGGGCAGGTGGTAAAATCAATCAAAATTTGATTTTCAATGAGGCATTTCCATGGCATTAACGATTGTTGGTGGTGGTTTGGCTGGATCTGAAGCAGCATGGCAGGCAGCACAACGGGGAATTGATGTTGTTCTTTTTGAAATGCGTCCCCAGAAAACGACTGGTGCACATCGGACAGATAGATTGGGTGAACTGATTTGCTCAAATTCACTCGGCTCGAATTTGCCCGATCGGGCTTCGGGGCTATTAAAACATGAACTTCGCCGACTTGGTTCGCTGCTCATATCCTGTGCAGATGCAAGTTCCTTACCAGCTGGTGGCGCATTAGCTGTTGATCGGGACAAATTTTCAGAATGTATTGAAGAGAAGATCACCTCACATCCGCGTATACGGTTAATCCGTGAAGAAATGGTTCGATTACCAGATCCTCCAGCGATCATCGCTACCGGTCCACTAACTTCACCAGATTTCTCAAAAGCAATTCGGACTTACACCGGGGAAGGACATCTTTATTTTTACGATGCCATCGCCCCAATTATTGAAGCCGATTCAATTAACATGGATATTGCTTACCGGGCAAACCGCTACAACCACGGGACAACGGGAGAAGGAGATTATTTGAATTGCCCATTCGATGAGACCCGGTATTATGCTTTCAGACAGGCACTGCTGGAAGCCAAAAAAATACCTTTGAAATCGTTTGAAACGGATATTTATTCAGGCGTTGATGCTGGCGATGCTCATTATTTTCGAGGCTGCCAACCTATTGAAGTGATTGCGGAGCAGGGAGAAAAATCATTAGCGTTTGGGCCGATGCGTCCGGTTGGGTTGACGGATCCCAAAACAGGGCGCTGGCCATTTGCAGTTGTCCAATTACGGCAAGACAATCTTATGGGGAATTTGTATAATCTGGTTGGCTTTCAAACAAACCTTCTGTTTTCAGAACAGCAGCGGATTTTCAGAATGATCCCGGGGCTTGAAAACGCCAAATTTGAGCGCTACGGGCAGATGCATCGGAATTCTTTTATTGCATCGCCGAATCTAATTGATGAATCACTCGCTTTTAAAAAGGATCCCGGATTATTTATTGCCGGTCAGATAGCCGGCATTGAAGGCTACGCCGGGAATATTGCTTCCGGTCTATTAGCCGGCATCAATGCAGCGAGATTTATTCATGGCCAAATGCCAATGGTTCTACCTGTGACGACTATGACCGGGGCAATCATTCATTACATTACACATTCATCAATGAAGGATTTTCAGCCGATGAAAGCCATTTTTGGATTGCTTCCAAAACTGGAAGGACCAGAACGGCATACCAAACGGGAGCGATATAAGTTATACGCAGAAAGAGCAATGAACGATTTGGATGAGTACTTAAATGAGCCATTGAGATTAACGAATGATGTTACTTGAGGTTTTGATTTTGAATTAGCCATGACATCAAAAGGTTGACTTATAATTAGGAACGGTTTATCAATTTAGACAAGGAATTTGTTCATGCAGATCAAACCTGCTCAGAGAGTCTCGCAAATTAAACCATATTTCTTTGCTGATCTTGAAAGAACTTTCGAAGATCTGAAAAATTCTGGAATTGAGATCATTCGTCTCGATATGGGATCACCAGATTTGCCACCAGAAGATTTTATCATTGAAGCACTGGTCAATACCGCAAAAAAACCTGATATGCACGGATATGGGGAATCCGGAGGTTCAACTGCCTTAAGATCCGCTATTGCAATATATTACAATAATCGGTTTGATGTTAATTTAGATTATTCTCGTGAAGTACTTGGCTTGATTGGCTCCAAAGAAGGATTATTTAACCTCAGCCAGGTTTTGGTTGATCCGGACGATTTGGTTTTGGTACCAGATCCTTTTTACCCCGTTTATCATGTGGGTGCCACAGTTGCCCAGGCACAGACTTATGATATGCCTTTATTAGCCAAAAATGATTTCTTGCCGGATCTTTCAATGATCCCTGTTGATGTGGCAAGAAAAGCAAAATTGATGTGGTTAAATTATCCAAACAATCCGACCGGCGCAGTTGCACCGCTCTCCTTTTTTGAGGAAGTAGTTCGGTTTGCAAAGGAATTTGATATTGTTATCGCACATGATGCACCTTATGTCGATGTCTGTTTTGATGGTTATATCGCACCAAGCATTTTACAGGTCAAAGGTGCTAAAGAAGTGTCTATTGAATTTAATTCACTCTCAAAGACATATAATATGGCCGGCTGGCGGGTTGGCATGGCTGTTGGAAACGCAGATGTTATTAAATTACTGAGGACTTTCAAAAGCCAACTAGATTCATCAAACTTTAAACCAATTATGGCTGCAGCAGAAGCAGCGTTGCTGGGTGATCAGTCATGGATCATTGGAAGAAATTTGATCTATCAAGAACGTAGAGATGTCGTTTTGGAGACATTGCGGGAACTTGGTTTCACCATGGAGCCGCCTAAAGCTTCGTTATATGTTTGGGCAAGATTGCCTGAAGGGTATCATGATAGTATCGCTTTTTGCAGCGATTTATTACAATCGACAGGTGTTAGTGTTACCCCAGGTGATGTTTATGGTAAATCCGGGGCAGGTTACATTCGTATCTCTCTCGTTATTCCTGTTGAGCGAATATCAAAAGCAATGTCCAAGATGAAAGAGTGGATGAAGAAGAAAGTATAGAAATTTTATGCCAAAAACAAACTTAATCAATACAGAAAGACCCCAGGAGACAGCATTACTTATTGGTGTCAGCTTACAGAATGATAATGACTTATTATCGCTGGAAGATTCCCTGGAGGAATTAGAATTATTAGCAGACACGGCTGGTGTTGAAATTGTGGGATATATAACCCAGAACTTACCGCATCCCAATCCAAAAACGTATATTGGGTCAGGGAAGGTAGAAGAAGTTAAAATGCTTGCCAACGAACTTGAAGCAGAGATGGTGATATTCGACAATGAACTTTCACCTCGCCATCAGCGTGAGTTGGAAGCTGAACTGGGTGAATCAATCAGGGTCATTGATAGGACAGCTTTGATCCTTGATATTTTTGCACAGCATGCTCAAACAAGTGAAGGCAGCCTTCAGGTTGAACTGGCACAATACGAATACCGCTTACCTCGTTTGACGCGTGCCTGGACCCACCTGGCAAGGCAGGCGGGCGGCGGTGGGGGAAGGGCAGGTGGTGTTGGTGGCGTTGGGTTAAGAGGTCCTGGTGAAACTCAGCTCGAAGTTGATCGACGAATGATAACAACCCGGATCGAGTTTTTGAAGAATGAACTTGAAAAGGTCCGTGCCCACCGTAATCGTCATCGCGAACGCCGGAAGAAATCCCGGATTCCAGTGATCGCCCTGGTTGGGTATACCAATGCCGGAAAATCGACATTACTAAACGCCCTCTCTGACGCTGATGTTTATGTGGCCAATCAACTGTTCGCGACATTGGATCCAACAACACGAAGGGTTGGTCTTCCAGGTGGGCAGACCGTTTTATTCTCAGATACGGTTGGCTTTATCCAAAAACTGCCCACAGAGCTGGTTGCTGCATTCCGCGCGACGTTGGAGGAAATAACAGCAGCTGATGTCCTACTGCATGTGGTCGATATCACACATCCTAATGCGAGTGCTCAGGCGAAGTCTGTTCAGAAAACGTTAGTAGAGATTGGCGCGGGGGATATCCCAATTGTTACGGCTTTCAATAAAATTGACAGGTTAAAGGATCCGGATGGTGCGATCATCAAACTTGAGGATTTTTCAAACACATTCCCGATCTCAGCTAAAACGGGGCAAGGGATTGATGAACTGCTGACAGCACTTGAAGATCAATTGTTTGAATCTTTTATCGAAATCGAAGCAATCATCCCATATCAGGAAGGTCGATTGATTTCATTACTTCATGAATTTGGCCAGGTGAAACAAACCCGTAACCAGGAAAACGGCACCAAAATTCTTGCAACAATTCCGAGGCGTTTTATGTATCAATTTGAGCAATATTTCATTAATGATTTAGATGACGAAGAATCCGGCGAGGATTAAGCAAAAAAGCTGGGATATATCCCAGCTTTTTTTAGTTAATTAGTTGATGGTTAATCTTTGTTTGTAATTTCAATGATTTCTCTACCCTGGTAATGCCCACAATTTGAGCATACACGATGTGGCAGGCGTGGTTCGCCGCAATTAGGGCATATAACAACATTTCGTGCTTTCAACGCATCATGCGCTCGCCTACGATCTCGTCGACCAGAGGAAACTCTTCGTTTTGGAAGGGGGGTCATCTTACACTCCTTGAAAATTCTTAATGATTCCAGTACAGCCAAAAGATTATACCGATAACTTATGGCAACGTCAAGATCTGATTTAATCAAGATTCACTTGCTAATTGCCGTCATTTTCAGGATCTGAATAATCAAAATCCTCAAACTCTCCATTTTCCATAGCGATAAGGAGGTTCTTTGCTTCTTCAGCTTGTGAATCAGGGACAAGGACATCAACCCTGCCAAGGATGCCTGCGGATAGGCCATATGTTCTTCCAACGCTTTCCTGGTTGATAACCGCGGTAATGCCTTGGGCTGCCAGAAAGGATTTAATCATTTCGGCTTCTAATTGTCCTGCTGCTTGAAAGACATTTACAAGTTCCATAATTTTGACACTTAATTTTTCAGTAAATATTGCATGGCCTGGCTGTAATTATCAAACGCTTTTTCCGGTTGGCCTTGTTTTAACGCTAAATCACCAAGGGAAGTTAACAATCGGTGGTTAAGGTTTCCCGGGTGTCGTGCTAGATTCTCCAGCCATGCATGGATTTCATCGAGGTATGAACTCTCATCGATATAAACATCAATGATATCCAAGCCTTTGTTCATGTCACCTTGTTCTAGATGTTTCTTGGCTTTTTCAAGAACCTTTGGAATATACTTTGGTTCCTTAGTATCATCATTTGATAAATCGTTATCATCTTCTAAATTGATTACCGGTATGGGCGAAGTATCCTGATCGATGAAAAATTCCGATTTCGCATCGACGGTTTGAAGGTATTCTGGCACCTTATCTCCAACAGTCAGCTGCTGATTGACCTCTTCCGATCCAATTTCCACAAAATGAGGATAATCTTCCTTATTTTTACTTATTTCTTCGGATACTTCGGCTTTAGCAATCTCGGATACCCATTTATCAAATCTCGATTCCTTAACCTCTTCACCATTTTCTTTCTTGGATAAAGGTTCTTCTACTTGCCTTTGGTCGTTTTCCTCAAGGTAGCTTGGATAGACAGACTCGTCTTGCACTTCCCACTCCGGGAGATCTTCAATCTTATCGAATCCATCTTCATCAGAAATTTCCGCATCAGTTATTCCAGAAGCGCTTTTTCCCTCAGCAGGAGACTCCTCATCTTCTTGACTGGGGATCAATTCAATTGGAAATTCCTTAAATTCTGCGTCCGTTTCTTCTTCTCTATAATCCAAATCAAATTCTTCTACGATTTCTGGCTCAGATTCAAATTTATCAATTTCTTTATCATCAAAATCTTCGGAAATTTCATCTTTGAAATCACTAATTGTCTCTTCTGCGTTAATTTCCTGAAATGTCTCATTGGAAATCTGTTGAATTTGTGCGTCATCAGTTTCTATACTATTGATATCCTCAAGTTGTCCTTCGAAATCACCTTTAATATCAAACTCAGTTTCATCTGTATCTGGTTGTAACTCTGCTTTTTCTTGATCGTCGATCACAGCCTCATCATCGGTTGATGAAGTGTCATCATGTGACCAACCACTAAAATCTTCTTCTTCAATCGAAGAACCAACATCGGGTGTCGTGAAATGGTTTTTTTGAATAACAACAGGTTCTGTATCTTCGGTTGTGTTCTCCCCTCGTTCGTTGATCATTTCTTTCAACCAATCAGGAAGTTCTTCTTCATCTTGAATATCTTTTTTCCATGATGGCTCTGTATTTTGGTTTTCAGTTGATGCCATATTAGAAATTTCCAAAAAATCCTGCTGACCTGAAGTATCACCCGGTTTTTCTGAAATCAAATTATCTGAATCAACGTCCTTGTTTTCAGGTGCCATGGAATTTTCAGCCAAGAATTTATCAAGGGGTGGATTTTCTAAAGGGCTATATTCAACTTCAGGTTCTCCTTCAGGTAATTCACTGATCCAATCAGGGAGGTCACCTTCCAGATCGTTCTCATCAGGTATAAGATGATTAACATCTTCATTGCTGATTTCAGTTGGTGTTATCTCTTTTATCCATTCATCCACATTATGTTTATCAGTAATCTCATCGTCTGCACGTTTTGTCAAGCCTTGCAACCATAACGGGATTTCATCATGCGGTGAGTCCTTTTCAGGCTCTCCCGGTTTGTTATTTGGGTCCATATTATTATCATCCATTGCACATTCCATTTCACAAATCTATGCATGCAAAACAAGTATATTCTTTCAATATCATACGATGAATTCAGATGTTGGTCAAGAAAAAACCGTCCTTTGATAAGGACGGTTTAACATTTCCTAATTATTCACTAAGGTAATCCCTCAGGCGGCGCTTGATGGATGGATGCCGCAGCCTGCTTAATGCCTGGGCTTCAATTTGACGGACGCGTTCCCGTGTAACACCCATTTTTCTGCCGACTTCTTCCAGTGTATAGGATTGACCATCCAAGAGTCCATATCGGAGTTGTAGGATGCGAACTTCTCTTGGCGGAAGTGAATCTAAAACGGTTACCAAGTGTTCTTTGAGAAGATTATAAGTCGCCGTATCGTCTGGTGGAGGGGCTTCTTCATCTTCAATGAAATCGCCTAACATGGAATCTTCTTCATCATCTGTTGGCAATTCAAGAGATAGTGGACGCCGTGCTACTTGTATCATGTTCTCCACTTTTTTAGGCGGTACTTCTAGATTATCTGCTAATTCTTCTGTGGTTGGTTTGCGCCCTAATTTTTGAGTTAATTGATGCTGAACTCGCAAGAGCTTATTGATCTGGTCACCCATATGAACCGGCACCCTAATAGTTCGACCCTGGTCTGCAATCGCACGGGTCACAGCCTGGCGGATCCACCAGGTTGCATATGTGCTGAACTTATGGCCACGACGGTATTCAAATTTCTTGGTTGCCCTGATCAAACCAATATTACCTTCCTGAATTAGATCAAGAAATGGTACGCCGCGGCCCATATATTTCTTTGCTACACTGATAACCAATCGGGAGTTAGCCGTGATGAGATGTTCTCTCGCTGCCCAGCCGTCTTCAATGAGGTGTCTTAATTCTATTCTTCGTCGTGATGAAACATTTCCTCGGGCAAGTTCCTCACGTGCCATCCGACCGCTTTCAATACGTTGTGCAAGTTCTACTTCTTCCTGTGCAGATAGCAGTGGTACACGGCTGACCTCTTTTAGATAAAGACCAATCGTATCGTCAGTATCAATGTTAGCAAGATCATCAGGGGATTTTCCCCTATGTTTGCGATCTTCTTTCTCCTCCTCTTCCTCCTGTTTTATATCCTCATCAGATGGGTCTCGAAGGAGATCTGCATCTTCAACATAAGGGATACCCGCACTAATAAGGGCAGAGAATGCTTTTTCTAATTGTTCAACATTTTGTTCTGCATCAGGAAAGAATTTGATAATATCATTAATGGTGACAAAAGATTTGATTCGGCCTATCTGTATCAAACGTGCAATTGGCGATATTTTTTTCCCACCGTTTGACTTAACACTCGTCATCGTTTTTGTACCCATAGAACCCTTCTACTGTTGGAACAATAATTTGTTCCATCCAAAGCATGAAATAAGAATACGGCTAAAAGATATGAGAAAAACTCTGGCCATGCGTAGACATGAGAATACTATTTTTTAATCAAAAAATCAACAAGTCAAGATTTCAATTCTTAAGGTTGTGCAAATTAAGCGCCCGTTTCAATCTATGCAAAAAGAATTGAATCAACTCTATTTGCTGGTTTCTGTTTCAGGTATAATTACATGTTTTCCATAAGACTATACAATATTCCAAATCACTTCGTCAAGCATATTTTCCCCCAAGGTTTCAAATGCAATACTTTTATTAATTGTGAGTAAATTGACTGGGTTATGTATGATGGGTAAAATTGCTTTGGCTTGCTAAATATGACTAAAAGATACAGACCAACAGCAATTTCTCAATATATCGTCTTCACAGTGATCGTCTTCGCGGTCATCGGGTTTGGATTCGGGAGCACAATCCTGATGAGGCGAATCCCATTTGCAGATCATTTTGCTATTCCCTGGGCGGCAGGACGTTCCTGGCTTCTGGAGGGTACCAATCCTTACGAAATATCAGTCGCTGAACTCGCGGATACTGCCATAAATGAATCCGGTTTATCAGCTGTTTTACCCGATGAAACAGATTTATTTCAACCCCTGATCAACTTATTTATTTATTTACCATTCATTCTTATCCCATATAGGATCAGCCGAGCGATTTGGGTGACCCTTTCCTTATTGGCTACAGGACTTAGTGTTATCCTGGCAATAAAGTTGTCCGGGTGGAAACTTTCATTTATTGAGCGTACTGTGATCATCCTGATGTATACATTTTGGTTACCGGGTGCTTTCTCGATAATTACTGGACAGCTCACACCTATTATTATTTTGATTTTCTTATTTTCAATTACCCTGATAATGAATGGGCAGGATACAACTGCTGGATTTCTGTTGGCTTTAACATTTGGTTCTTTATTGACAAGTATTATAATCCTGCTGTTCCTGACAATCTGGGCTGTTTCAATGAAAAAATGGACCCTACTAAAGGCTTATTTTGCAGGGTTAGCTTTTATCCTCGTTCTCTCATGGTTGCTGCTGCCATCATGGTTTATGGATTGGCTGAGTATCATTATTCCTAAGTTGCAGAACCTGGCGTGGGTGCAGACACCGCTTTTAACCATAGCAGCGCTGCTGCCTGGCATTGAGAAATTTTTAGGAATATTTCTTCACGTTATGTTGGGTGTTTTTCTTTTGATCCAGTTGATCACCGTTGTAAAGGAATCAAGACAAAAGTTTGTTTGGAAGTTATTTATCATTTTTATTATTGCGTTTTTGTTTAATCTTCAACCTTCAATGGCTCACCTGCTTTTGGTATTGCCAGCTTTAATTTTTGTCTTTCGCTTCTGGGTGGAGCGATGGCGAATTTTTGGCCGATTACTCTCAATGGGCATTATTTTATTACTATCGATTGGGTCGTGGCTGCTTGCCTTACCGGATCTACAGATCACAGAACAGGATAGCACAACGATTTTAATGGTTGGCCTTCCAATCATTGTCTTAGTCAGCATGCTATGGATAAGGTGGTGGGCGTTTCGGATTCCTAAGTTCGAATCTGAAAAAAAGTTTAATGCATAATATTTACAAAGCTAATTTGAGAACTTGATAATTTATGCTATACTTTTTACGTTTGCGAACAATAGACAGAAAAAGATAAGGCAGCAGAATTAAGAAATTTTATTATTGTGAGGAGAAAATTTATGAAAAAACGAATTGGTGTACTAACAGGCGGTGGTGATGTTCCCGGGTTGAACCCCGCCATGAAAGAGGTTGTGCTGAACGCGCTTGAGGCGGATTATGAAGTTTTTGGTATTCGTCGAGGTTGGGGTGGTTTGCTCTGGTATGACCTTGATGAACCATCAACGCATGATTATTACATCAGGAATCTCAGGAAAAATGATGTCCGAAGGATCGATCGAACAGGTGGGACATTCTTGCATACTTCACGAACGAACCCCCAAAGAGTTCGTGCAAGTGAAGTCCCGGGCTTCTTAAAAGATTCCGATTACGGTAAGCAAATTGATGACAAAGGTACTATGGACTTCACCGATCATGCATTGCGAGTGCTTGATCACTTGGGTATTGATGTTCTTGTCCCAATAGGGGGTGATGACACCCTCAGCTATGGCGTTCGCCTCAGTCAAGAAGGTTTCCCAGTTGTTGCCATCCCCAAAACAATGGACAATGATGTTTTTGGAACAGATTACTGTATAGGTTTTTCAACAGCAGTTACACGATCTGTTGATTTGATCACCCAACTGCGAACTTCTGTTGGTTCGCATGAACGGATTGGTGTTTTTGAGTTATTTGGACGGAATTCTGGCGAGACCAGCCTTGTTAGTGCTTATTTAGCTTATGTGGACCGAGCGCTTATATCGGAAGTTCCGTTCAACATGGAAAAATTGGCTAATTTCCTGCTAGAGGACAAACGCAATAACCCTTCTAATTACGCGATTGTAACAATTTCAGAGGGTGCGACGTTTGAAGGTGGGGAAATCATGGAAACAGGTCCTGAAGATGCTTATGGTCATCGGAAGCTAGGTGGTATTGGTGAGCATGTCGCTGAAAATATCAAGAAAATAACGAACCAGCACGTCCTGTACCAAAAATTTTCTTATATGATGCGCTCTGGAGCACCAGATTCTCTTGACAGGATGGTTGCCATGTCATATGGAAACCTGGCAATGCAACTTGTTCAAAGAGAAGAATATGGGAAAATGGTCGCTCTTCAGGGTGGCCGTTATACAACGGTGCCGATAGACACTGTCCTGACTGGGAAAAAGCAGGTTGATGTTGAGGCATATTATGACAAGGAAAATTACAAGCCCAAGGTCAAAGACTTCCTCGGTGTGCCGATGTTCCTGACCTAGTCGAAATTTTACAGCCCGTGAGCACAACCACGGGCTGTTTTTATAATGGAGTCTGATTATTATGAAAAATGCCGATCAGGGTATCGATCCAGAACGCTTCCAGGTTGTTCCCAGAACATTGATTTTCGTTTTTGATCCAGAGAGAAGAATCCTGCTTATTAAAGGTGCTCAGAATAAGAAAAGGTGGGCTGGTTTTTACAACGGTATTGGGGGGCATGTTGAACCAAACGAGGATATTTTGGATGCAGCAAGACGAGAATTATTTGAGGAAACCGGGATCAAAGATGCAGCGATAACCCTCTGCGGTCAGATAATGATCAGCGTTTCCAATAAAACAGGTGTTGCCCTGTTTGTATTTAAAGGCTTTGTTGAAGAGAATGATTTTCAGTCATCGCATGAGGGAGAACTTCAATGGATTTCCAATGAACAAATCAATGAGCTTCCATTAGTTGATGATCTGCAATTTCTAATACCAATGGTATTGGAACACAAACGGGGGGATCCGATTTTTATCGGGAAGTACACCTTTGATCAGAATGGGGAATTAAAAACTTTATTTCAGTGAAGTGAATCTAAAAAACACCAGGATTGTGTCACCATATTCCCTGATATCATAATATCTAAAATTCGTATAGTCAATATTATTATCAAATTCCTTTGGATGTATTTGAACAATGATATCGCCATCTTCATTCAACCAACCTGGGTTTTCATCAAGCATGAACATTGCTTTTGACCAAAGTGCCTTGTATTGGGGAGGAGCAATATAGATATAGTCAAAACTTTGTGAAGGTTTTTCGCGCAGTAAAACAAATGCGTCCTTTTTCATGACATTTGCATAAGGCACTAGATCTGTGGCTTCCAGATTTTGTTTGATCACCTGGTAGGCACGATAATTATTATCCAGGAAGAGAACATATTCTGCGCCTCTAGAAAGGGCTTCAATCCCTACCGCTCCTGTTCCGCCGAAGAGATCAAGCATTGAAGAATCAACAATACCAGGACCAAGAATATTGAAGAGCGCTTCTTTTACCTGATCTGTGATCGGGCGGGTTGATTTTCCTGGGACGCTTGCCAGTTTTATACCTTTTGCACTTCCGGAAATAACCCGCATTAGTGTAACTCCTCGATGAATTTTCTAGCTGCCATAATATTGCCATAAGGGGCTGTTTGTGGCAAGACACAGCCTGTGCTTATTAGGAGCCTCTTCCCACCGGTTATTTCAACGGCTTGACGAATCTCCTCATGAATTTGCTCTGTTGATCCCAAAACCATCGTGTCAATCCGTGAAAGCCCACCGCATAAGGTCCGGGGAAATATTTTCAGAGCATCTGAAAGGGCAGGTGGTGTTTCCCGGTCATGCCAGTTCATCATTTGTACATGGTAATCTGCAATAAGATTGAACATGATGTCATTGCCATGTAAATGGACCATATTTGCCCAAAGGTCACCAACATCCTGGAGTACCGGAAGATCATAATGCTTCCCAAAGTCAGCGTACTCTTGTTCCGTCATAATCCGGTAACTTGCATGCTGGATTGCAAAGAAAATTCCAGAGATTCCCAGGGTTTTAGCTGCCTGGACAAACCGAATTGTTGTTTCTTGTATTGTTCTCAAGCCATGATGAATTGCTTCCGGATATTTTCGAATATGCGTCAGCAGGTTTTGGGGTCCCACCAAATTTTTTGCCTGGGAAAGTGGATTAAATATCGTTTGAATATAAGGTGTGTGGTCTCCAAAGACAGTGCTTAGTTCTTTTAAACAGGCCAATTGTTGACCCAGGTAGCCTTTGTAGGGATCCAATACACGTAAATTAAACCAGTCTGCAGGATCATTTATGACCCTTTTTGTATACTCTCGGGTTCCTTCATCGCTTCCAATCCACTGATCCTGAACACCCCAGTCTTTTAGACAAAAAGAAGAGGGTGGTGAAACCTTGACCAGGTCAAAATCAAATTGTTTTTGAAAGGCGATTGTCGCTGCTGCCAATCGAAAAGGGTCCTGGTCGTCGACGGGGAAATGATGCCAGAATGCTATTGGGGGACGATCAGGTTTATCCCCGGATAAAGTTTGCTTTAGTCGATCACGATGGGTGTTTTCCATATTTTACTCTTTCCGGTTACCCTGTGATATCCTCTGATCGCTCTTGTTCATAAGGCTGATTTCCCTTTGGAACATTATTGTATGTCCAATAACGGTTTGCGAAAAAATTCCATAACATCACTATGCCAATACTGAGTGCCAAAGATAAATTTTGACTGATTACGTTGTTGGGTAGAGGTAACGTCCAATTTTTATTGTTTATGAAACCGAGAAATAGATTGTTGAACCAGGGTACCAGGGGTGTTCTAATCAGGATACCAATGATGTTGATAATAAAGAATTGAATTAATTGTTTATGTGCACTGCGGGTACGGGATTCAGGATAAGTCCAAAGCCGGTTCCAAAGAAAATTATTGATCACTGCACAGACGAAAGATATGGCTTGTGCCCACACCAAGGGCATATTCAAAACCTGGCGTAATAAATTCATAACACCGAAGTCAACGATGGCACCTGTTATACCAACGAAGGCAAATTTTACAAACCTGATTCTTTCTTTTTTACTTGTTATGATGCTCATATCCCCATTTTCTTCTTAAAATATGGGATTGTTTTTTCCAAGCCAGCTTGAATACTGATTTTTGGTTCCCAGTTTAGAATAGATTTAGCCCGGGAAATATCGGGCTGCCGCCTCTGGGGATCGTTTCCCAATCGTTCTGCTGTCTTTTTGATTTTTCCTGAGGTGTTATCAACAGTTTTATTGACTAAATCAGCAAATTCGATAACACTGATTTCATTCGGGTTGCCTAAATTGACCGGTTCATGATAATCACTCATCATTAGCTTGTAGATCCCATCAATTAAGTCGCTGACATAACAAAAACTTCGAGTTTGAGAACCGTCGCCATAAATGGTTAATGGCTCCTTCCGAAGCGCTTGTTGAATAAAATTAGGAACAACCCGCCCATCATCCAAACGCATCCTGGGTCCGAAGGTATTAAATATCCGTACAATACGGGTGTCAATCTGATGGAAGCGGTGATAAGCCATGGTCAAAGCTTCTGCAAAGCGTTTTGCCTCGTCATAAACAGACCGCGCACCAATCGGATCAACATTACCGCGGTAGGTTTCTTTTTGTGGATGTTCCTGGGGATCCCCATAGATTTCACTTGTTGAGGCAAGAAGGAATTTTGCATTATGAGCCCTTGCAACGCCCAGACTGTTATGTGTTCCTAAGGCACCTGCTTTCAAAGTTTGAATAGGAAGATTTGGATAGCCTAGCGGAGAAGCAGGATTTGGACTGGCAGGAGAAGCAAAGTGAAGAACGTAGTCAATTTTACCGGTTACTAATATAAAATTGGAAACATCGTGCCGAATAAAGCTGAATTTTCCATTTCCCGCAAGGTGGCCAAGGTTTTCTTCATTTCCGGTAATAAAATTATCCATACCAATCACATGATGGCCTTCATTTATCAATTTGTCCGTCAGATGAGAGCCAAGAAACCCTGCCGCGCCTGTTAAGAGGATTCGCATATATATCTCCGAGAGAAAAACAACATACATTTTTGAGTTAGATTTAGATTCTACCATTATAGGCGAATGCTGAACACATATATTAATCGAGTATAATCATTAGTCTTATAGATAGAAATAATTAATGGATATTATGGAAAATCAAGAACTTAACACATTATCTGCAAGAATAGAAGCGCTGTTATTTGTTTCGTCAGGCATGGTTAGCATCTATCAGATGGCAAAATCACTTGAAATAACTGAATCAGAAGTAGAAGGTCAGTTATCTGATCTGGACCGGCATTACAAGATGGGAAACCATGGGATCAGGCTAATGCGTATAAAAAATAAGGTTCAACTAACCACCGCCCCTGAGATTAGTAAAACGATCGAGGCATTTCTTGGCCTTGAAGCAACCAGCACATTATCCCAGGCTGCCCTTGAAACACTAGCGATCATCGCTTACAAGCAACCTGTGACCCGTCCAGAAGTCGACGTGATACGCGGGGTCAACAGCGATGGTGTCATGCGCACACTCTTATCAAAAGGTTTGATCGAAGAATTGGGCCGTGCAGAAACTCCGGGGCGGCCGATCTACTATGGTACTTCACCGGAATTTATGCAGTATTTCGGATTAGAGTCCCTTGACGCTTTACCTTTTATCGACTTTGATGCCTTGGAAGAAAACATCAATGTGAATGGTGCGAAGGAAGTATTAAAAACATAATGACAGAAGATCGAGTACAGAAAATTTTATCTAGAGCAGGATACGGCTCAAGACGTGGGTGTGAGAAATTCATTGATGAGGGCCGTGTGACAGTCAATGGGGAAGTCATCCAATTAGGGACAAAGGCTGACCCAAGGAAAGATGAAATCCGATTGGATGGAGAGCTTATTGGAAGACCAGAGAAGAAGGTCGTGGTCGCCCTTAATAAACCGCGTTATATGCTCTCAATACATGCTCCAGATGATGATCGGCCATCTGTATTTGATATTGTGAAGGATGAACGTCATTTATATCCTATAGGTCGATTAGATTATGATTCTTCCGGATTGGTGCTACTAACGAACGATGGTGAGCTAGCCAATCGATTGACACACCCCCGCTATGAGCATGATAAAGAGTATGAGGTCCGAGTGACCAAGCGCCCTGATGATGAGCAGCTTGCAATTTGGCGGCGGGGGGTTGTCTTGGAGGATGGGTATCGGACATTACCAGCCACGATTGAAGTTAAGGCGTACACAAAATCAGGTGCATGGTTAAATATCACCATCCAGGAAGGGAAGAACCGGCAAATCCGCCGAACAGGTGCCAGGATAGGACTGCCCGTACGGCAAATTCAACGGATCCGGATTGGGCCAGTCCAACTTGGGAAACTTCAGGTTGGCAATTTTCGTTACCTGCAGCCTGAGGAACTCAAAGAGCTCAGAAAATATGCTGGATTAGATTAACTTATCCATTAATCTCTGGTTTCAAAAATTGAATTGATTTTCTCGAGCATTTCATCCGACATTTCGTCCTCAGCCTTACGATCCACACTCCGGATATATCGTCGCAGCGCATCTCCCGTAACAATAGGAAGTGGGGCATTTTCAGTATCACCGATGCTTGCCTTAGGATTCAGCAAAACCAGGACATTGCTAATTTCAGGAATTTCTCCTTCATCAAGGTGTTTGCTGAGGAGTTCGCGGACAGCGATTTCATTGCTGGCTGCATCCGCATCAGGCTTACCGATGTTCTCCTGCCCGAAAAATTTAAACATGAAAGAACCACCCTTTTGCTTCCATTTCTTATCATAAAAAACTTCACCAGTGGCTGATACAGGCGTTGGAATCCAGATCCCATAAGGTCCCACAAGAAGCATTGCGATGGGACTGCTGTAGACGTAATAGGTGTATTTATTGTTGAGCTTAGCTAAGTTATCACCAATCACCTCATCAAACCTGGGACTGCGCCCAAATTTATTCACAAAGGAAGTGCTGATCTGCGCAACAATGAAACCGACAATCAATGCGCCAAATGAAATGATGGTGTTTCTACCGGGATCCCCGGTGAAGCTCAATATCAAACCACCAACCAAAATGGCCATTCCAGCGATGGACGTAATGCTACCAATTTTTTTATTTCGAGCGATCAGTTTTTCATTAATGACTTTATTCATTTTTCTCTTTTCTGTTTATATACTTTTAGAAATTGCTGTTCTGAGTTTCTGCAGCAGATCATTATCGACAGCTTGTTTTGCTGCACGAATAGAGCTGACAACAGCTCGTGCATCTGAACGGCCGTGGCCGACAAATACCATTGCATCAATCCCCAATAGGGGGGCTGCACCTACCTCAGCGGGATCCAATAATTTTCTTATTTTACCAAATGCGGGTTTGGCAAGCAACGCACCCATTTTCGTCCTGAATGAGGATAGGAGTTCTTCCTTGAGAATGTCGATGATCAATTTAGCCACGGCTTCTGTGGATTTTAGCATCACATTGCCTGTGAAACCATCTGTCACCACCACATCCGCTTGGCCACCGAAAAGTTCCTTGCCCTCCACGTTTCCAATGAAATTAAGCGAGCTCTCTTGTAGAAGCGGGAAAGTTTCCCTGACAAGGTCATTGCCTTTTCCCTCCTCTTCGCCGTTAGCCAGAAGACCAATCCGTGGGTTGCTGACTCCCAGCATGGCTTCAGCGTAGATTTTACCCATCAGGGCAAATTGCACAAGGAAATCGGGCCTGCATTCTGCGTTAGCGCCGATATCCAGCACAACAGCTTTCCCATTCCTGACGGGGAATACCGCACAAAGGCAAGGCCTGATAACACCCTCAATATCACCAAATGTCTTTTTGGCATAGTACATTGCCATTCCGGTATTACCTGCTGTAACAAAGGCATCACCATCACCAGTTTTTATCAAGTCCATGCCAACCCGCATTGAGTTTTGTTTCTTTGCCCTGGCTTCAGCAATGTGATCACTCATATCCAATGCTTGTGGTGCATGGGAGATGAAAACTTTGGATTTATCACCGTCGATCGCATCTAATTTTAATTTCAAGACGTTTTCATTTCCAACCAGGATGATCTTTTCATTAAGCTGGTTCGAAGCATCAACTGCAGCCTGAACCTCTGGATTCGGGCGGTCATCGCTTCCCATGGCATCTAACACGATGGTCATTTCTTGCTCCTTTATAAGTTAGATCTCAAAAATTCTTGACATACCCATTAAGCAGGATATAATTACTTCTGCTCTGGCGCTGGTGCTGGAACTGGCAGACAGGCGTGGTTGAGGGCCACGTGCCGCTGAGGCGTGAGGGTTCGACTCCCTCCCAGCGCATAGCATAACAAGCACAAGGATGTGCTTGTTTTGTTTTAACGC
This sequence comes from Anaerolineaceae bacterium, assembly GCA_016841445.1. Taxonomy (GTDB): domain Bacteria; phylum Chloroflexota; class Anaerolineae; order Anaerolineales; family Anaerolineaceae; genus Brevifilum. Next base: position 1,206,795 of record JAENZD010000001.1, on the reverse strand, counting down.
TTTGGATCATGGAAATTCCTGATCCAACCAGGACAGGGGATTGACTGGTATCCCCAAAATATCAATTTCGAAGTGCAAATGCGGACCTGCAGATCGTCCTGTGTTCCCGATGATGCCGATGAGATCACCTGGCTGCACTATATCTCCAGCCTGAACTCTGAATTCGGCGAGGTGTGCATAAATTGAATAGACACCCCAGCCATGATCAATAACGATCGCATTTCCTTTGACATATAACGCTTCTGAAACGACGACTTCACCTGCAGCAGCCGCATAGACGTTTAAATTTTGCGCACAAACCGTAAAATCAAGACCTGTATGATAAAAGAAGAAATTCCCGTTGTTGTAATCTCTTCGTTGGCCGTAAAGGCTGCCAATACAGGGCTCATCCACCGGGTAAATAAAGCGACGATCCCAATATCTTTCTTGTGATGCCTGGCTCAAAATGGGTTCCAGGTAGCTATCTTCTTGTGCAATCGCATCCTGATCCAGGTAATCCTCCGGAACATTTACCCATTCATTGCCATAGCCGCCTTCAGCGAGTAAAACAAGCTGGTTAAAACTTTGTTGGGTTCCGTTTGAAAATTCAGCGGTAATTTCTAGTGGATAAACGCCTGGCTCTTCAAGGGCATGAATGCCAGAAAAGTTGAAATAATTGCTGTTGTCTTCCGTGAAGAATGCCAAAGTTGTTTCATTGAATTGACCGGTGAACTGAGCTGGCAGGTCTGTTTGAATGTGAATTTCGAGTGTTTCTCCCTGGATGATAGGAAGGTTATTAATGGAAATCTGCTCGATTCCTTGTATCGTTCCAGGCTGTTCGCTTATTTCAGCCGGCCCAAATAAGGCTTCGCCAGGGATGATATCCCATGTTCCTTTAACCTGGTTGTTAGAAATTATTTGCCAGGGAGAACTTCCGGAAAGGATTGCTGCTTCAAGGGGCGTTTCATCCGGGGAAAAAGCCAAGATCGGATTTAATGGTTCCTGATCTTCATGGATTGGGATGATAAAATCAGTCCCAACGATGGTCTCAGATGGGCTGATCAGGTGGTTGAGTGTTATCAGGTGATCCTGAGTCGTTTGATACTGGCGCGCCAAACTTGCCAAAGATACACCAAACTCGATTGTTGAGGATGTAAGCAGTCCCGTGATCCCTTCAAGACCAGGGATAAGGAGCTGTTGGCCAATCGCTAATGCATTTGGATCTTCTAAATTATTCAATGCCTGAATTTCGTCTGTAGAAACACCAAAGCGGCGGGCAATCGTACCCAGGGTGTCACCCGCTTGTACAATATAAGTCGGATTATCTTGTGCAAGGGGCGTTGCAGAAACTCGGTAGGGAATCAGGATCAATCCAAATAGGAGCACTACTGATAAAAGGATTTTTCTCCTATTAATTGATTTTTTATTCAATATTTCCATAAAATCACTTTGTAAATTGTATCGATCTAGGTAAAATTACCCTAAATGCAGTTGGGTTACAACCTACAAGTTTACCACAGGGTACTTAGTCAATGAAAGGGAGTGTGAATGAAGATCACAACATGGAATGTCAATGGCTATCGAGCAATTCTTCGAAAAGAAGCTCTGAATTGGGTTCCGGAAGTAGATCCCGATGTCCTTTGCTTGCAGGAGATAAAAGCAAAACCCGAGCAGCTTAGTGATGAGGAAATGAATATCGAAGGTTTTTCTGGCGTCTGGAATCCTGCTGAGCGTCCTGGATACAGCGGTGTTGTAACTTTTCATAAACACCAGCCCCTGGATGTTGAAAAAGGTATAGGTGTCGAAAAATTTGATATTGAAGGACGAGTTATTCGTACACAATTCGAAGATTTTTACCTGTATAATATCTATTTTCCCAACGGCGGGCAGGAAAACAAAAGAGTTTCTTATAAATTAGAGTTTTACGAAAAACTGCTTGAAATTTGCGACAAGCTTCACACGGGTGGAGAAAACATTATTATTACGGGTGATTTCAATACAGCCCATAATGAAATCGATTTGGCCAATCCAAAGTCAAACGAGAAAAATACCGGGTTTCTGCCAGAGGAGCGTGCCTGGATTGACAAGTATTTGGATCATCAATTTGTTGATGCATTCCGGGAACTTTACCCTGAGCGCGAGAAGTATACATGGTGGACATACCGGTTTAATTCACGAGCGAGAGATGTTGGATGGCGTCTGGATTATTTCCTGGTATCAAAACCTTTGATGGAAAGGGTAGACGACGTCGTCATCCACGGCAATATTATGGGTTCAGATCACTGTCCGGTAAGCTTGATATTGAGGTCGTAATTTTCTTTATAAACATTAGGGGAAAATACAAAACAATATCTCGAGGAATTAATATAATGCAGCGACGTTGTGTGCAACGTCGCTGCGCTCATTAAATTATCAAATATTTTTAATCTGGTATCCAGCAGCAAAGTACAAGATCGCGGGCAGCTTTGACCTCGTCACATCGCCGGATCGGTGTTGTAAAAGGTGCACCATGCAGTAGATCTGGATTTTCTCTTGCTTCTTTGGCAATAGATTTCATCGCTTTAGCAAATGCATCGAGTGTTTGCTTTGATTCAGTTTCTGTTGGTTCAATCATCAATGCTTCATGAACGATCAATGGAAAATAGTTTGTAGGTGGGTGGAATCCATAATCCATCAAACGCTTGCTGATATCCAGGGCATGGACAGCGGGCACTTTATCCCAACTACCCTCCACAACGAATTCATGCATACAGGTACGATCATAGGGGAGGGTATAGTCCTCTTTGATTTGAGACTTCAGGTAATTGGCATTCAGGACAGCCATCTCAGCGATATTCCGCAATCCTTTTCCACCATGCATTGCAATGTACGTGTAAGCTCGAATCAGCATGCCGAAATGCCCGTAAAAAGCTTTCATGCGGCCGACGGTTTTCTCTGGCCAGTAAAAACCAAAGAATGGGGGTGACTCTTCATCGCCTTCTTCGATGATGGTGACGATCGGACCCGGTAAATAGTCGTTAAGATGTTCAGCCACGCCAACAGGACCAGAGCCGGGACCGCCACCACCGTGGGGTGTCGAGAACGTCTTATGCAGGTTGAAATGCATCACATCGAACCCGAGATCACCTGGACGGACGATGCCCAGAAGTGCGTTTAAGTTAGCTCCATCGCCATAGACCAGGCCACCAGCACTGTGTACCAGTTGGATAACCTCTTCAACGTTTTCATCAAATAATCCCAATGTATTGGGATTTGTCAGCATTAGACCGGCTAATGTCTCGTCGCATTCAGATTTCAGTGCCTGAATGTCTACATTTCCTCGCTCATCCGACTGTAATGGGACAACATTGAAACCACTCATGGATGAAGTCGCAGGGTTAGTGCCATGTGCTGAATCGGGGATCAAAATCTTGACACGTTTTGTATCATTATTCTTTTGATGATAGTTTTTTATGATCAATGCCCCAACCAACTCACCCTGGGCACCGGCCGCTGGGGTCAGGCAGACACGGTGAAAACCGCTGATCTCCTGCAGCCATTCCTGCAGTTGGTACATGATATACAAGTTCCCCTGGACGCTGACAATCGGTTGAAAAGGATGTGTATTTGCCAAACCAGGCATACGGGCGGCTTCCTCATTGATTTTAGGGTTGTATTTCATCGTACAGGAACCCAGCGGATAAAATCCGCTGTTAATTGAATAATTCAATTTAGATAAGTTTGTGAAATGGCGGATGACATCCAATTCGGAAAGTTCAGGCAGGTTTAGATGTTCACGCTCAAAACCCATCGGGGATGGGGTTAAGGGTACATCGGGTTCAGGAAAAGTTACACCAACCCGTCCAGGTTGAGAGAGCTCATAAATCGTTTTTTCAGTCATTGGTGTCCTCCTGGAGGGCTTCAACGAACTCGTCAATATCTTCTTTTGTGATCTTTTCAGTGACGGCTACCAGCATCTGGTTTTCCATTTCAGGATAATCCTCGCTGAGGTTGAACCCGCCTAAAATCCAATGATTCTGAAGATGCAAATTGATCTGACCGACTGGTTTGGGGGTCTGGACGACAAACTCATGGAAAAAAGGCGTATCTTTAAAAACAACTTCATAGCCATCCAGAGCTGAGATTTTCTCAGCAGCATAATGTGCTTTCTGGTAGCAGAGATTGGCAACCTGTTTGAACCCGTTTTTCCCAAGCAAGCTGAGGTAAATGGTTGCTGCCAGCGCCATTAATCCCTGGTTGGTGCAGATATTTGATGTGGATTTTTCGCGCCGGATGTGCTGTTCACGGGCAGTTAACGTTAGAACGTAGGCTCTATTTGCTGATTCGTCAACCGTTTCACCAACTAAACGACCGGCCAACTTACGGACATATTTTTCTTTGGTTGTAAAGATTCCAAGGTAAGGGCCACCATAGGACAGCGGAATTCCCAGTGGCTGACCATCACCAACTGCGATATCTGCGCCAAATTCACCGGGTGGTTTTAGCAAACCAAGTGCGGTTGGATTGAAAACGAAAGCAATCAAAGCCCCTTGCTCGTGAACAATATTGACTAATTTCGTGTAGTCAATGACTCTCCCGAAGAAATCCGGATACTGAACGATCACAATTGCAGTATCGTTGTCGATCAGCGATAGAAATTCCTCGGAATAGACATCTTTTCCCTTATCGGTGTTATCGCCCAACACTTCAACTTCTTCAAGTCCCTGCATATAGGTGCGGATGGTCTGACGGTATTGGGGGTTGACAGCCCTTGAAAGAATGACCTTCTTGCGTTTACCGCGGAAAAAGTGATATGCCAAATTCGCTGCTTCAGCTGCTGCTGTTGCCCCATCGTAATGGGAGGCATTGCTGACGTCCATTCCTGTCAGTTCGCTCATTAAAGATTGGAACTCGAATATTGCTTGTAGCGTACCCTGTGATATTTCGGGTTGGTAGGGCGTATAGGCAGTATAAAATTCTCCTCTTCTAAGGAGCATATCAACAGCCGCAGGAATGTAATGGTCATACGCTCCTGCTCCTAAGAAAGAAATGAATTCATCTGTTGAGGCGTTAGCTGAAGCGATTTCCTTGAGCTCCGCAGCAATCTCCATTTCGGTAAGGGGCTCAGGAAGATTAAGTTCCGGGAAACGATGTTTCTCCGGAACCTTTACAAATAATTCCTCAATTGACCCAACCCCAATCGCATTAAGCATATCTTCAATTTCTTGTGGGGTATGAGGGGTAAACATTGATTATCCCTCACGCTCTACATTATAGGATTCGTACGCGCCTGCAGTCATCAAATCATCAAGTTCAGAAGGATCGTCCAATTTGATCTTTACCATCCAACCCGCTTCATATGGATCGCTGTTAATGACTTCGGGTGTCTCTGCTAAATCTTCGTTAATCGCAATGATTGTGCCTGAAACAGGAAAGTTCACGTCTGCGGCTGCTTTTACCGATTCAATGGTAGCAACAGCGTCGCCTTTACTGACAGAGTCACCTTCGTCAACCATCAACTCAACATAAACCACATCAGAAAGCTGATCCTGGGCGTAGTCGGATATACCGATTGTTGCTTCCTCACCCTCAACTTTGACCCATTCATCTGTCTTAGCGTATTTTAAACCTTCAGGTGTTTTCATTAATCCACTCCTTTATTAAATTATTCAGTAAGTAATAGGGGTTCTCTGTTAAGATGGCGATTCTTGAAAAACCGCTGGATTTCCAGAGGTGTCTGTTTAACAGGTCTTTTTACCTGAGAGATTCGGTTGCAGTAACCTTGCCCCTTCGGTGCCGATTTTATCCGGACTCTTCCCATTAACATAAAACGATTTGTAATAAGATTCTAAAATCACACTTCTAGAATGTCAAGGATAGATATTAATTCATCAAGTTAGAATGGAATAGAATCTAAGAAACGAAATTATAAAAACACGTTAATTGCGGAAATTATTGCTAGCGCTTCATGCATGTTAAAAAAAACACACTTATTTTTCTAACCGAAGTAAATTAACAGAACAAAGCAATTGACAGGAGAGAAACATGGCAAAAATAAAAATAAATACAAGTGATGAGCCGATCCGTCTGTTTAAATCTGATTTATTGGAATTTTTTACCCATATTAGCCCGATTGCAATTCTTGTGATCTGGCTTCCAGTTGTTGGAATTTTCCTTTTTCTCAGTATCACATCAAATACTTCACTGAGTATCTTATTTGCTGGATTTGTTCTTGGTTTATTCTTCTGGACCCTGGCAGAATACTCTTTGCACCGTTTTGTTTTTCATTTTCCTGCAAAAACACCCTGGCAGGAACGATTATCGTTCTTGTTCCACGGGATCCACCATGAACAACCGAGAATAAAAACCCGTTTGGTGATGCCACCAGCAGTCAGCATTCCCTTAGCAGCAGTTTTTTTTGGTCTTTTTTATCTGTTCTTTGGCTTAATTTTTTCATTACAATTGTGGATTTCACCCGTATTTTCCGGTTTTATTTTTGGCTATGTTATTTATGATATGCTGCATTACAGCACACACCACATATCTATGAAGAAAGGGTATCTCCGGTTGGTTAGGCAGCAGCATATGCACCATCATTTTCAGACTCCGAATATGCGTTTTGGCGTGACAAGTCCAATTTGGGATTATGTTTTTGGAACGATGCCAAAGGAATAAACGAATTTTTTAGTTAATTCGTAGTTCCCGAAATTTTATTATTAGGATGCATAAAATTCGTCCAAAATGATCACTTCTTTGCGAATTTTTTAGCTTCTTCAATGTAATCCAACGATTGGTGCCTGAAATACGTATTGTAAAGGTCTGCGTAGTGCTCCCCCCGATCCAATAATGCCTGGTGATTCCCCTCTTCAATAATCTCTCCTTGCTGCATGACCAGGATTCGGTCAGCAGATCTTACGGTTGAGAGACGGTGAGCAATCAAAATACTGGTTGTTTCGGATAGTATTAAATCTAAAGCAGCTTGGATCTGCTTTTCCGTAAAGGGGTCAATACTGGCAGTAGCCTCATCCAGTATGAAGATCGATGGTTTTTGGACGAGAACCCGTAATAGAGCTACCATTTGGCGCTGACCCATTGATAGCTGCGAGCCGCGCTCACCAACCTCTGTGTTCAATCCATTTGGCAATGTCTCAAGCCATTCACCCTTACCAATTTCATTGCTGATTCGTAGAATCTCGCTTCGAGAACACACAGGACAACCATATCGGATATTCTCTTCAATTGTTCCGGAAAACAAGAAAGGTACCTGGGAAACTATACCCATCTGCCGTCTCATGGCAACCAGGTTGAACGTCCGGATGTCGATCCCATCGAGTAAGATTTCACCTTCCTGGTACTCATAAAACCGGGAGATCAACCTTCCGATGGATGTTTTACCCGCGCCAGTGTGCCCAACGAGGGCAAGGGTCTCACCTGGGTCGATATGCAGTGAAAAATTATTCAAAACGATTTCTTCGGGAGTGTACCTAAAGCAGACGTTGACCATATCAATTTGTCCCCTGAGATCCCCGGGTATTACTTCATCCGATTGCTGAACGGAGTGCTCGGCATCAATTAATGCAAAAATACGCTCGGCAGCTGATAAACCGGTCTGAACCTGGGTCCAGAATGAAGTCACACTCATGACTGGGAAGAGGAAACCATCCAATGTGGATAGAAATAAATACCACGAGCCTGCAGTCACAAAGCCTTGAGTAACGGTCAATGCCCCAAAATAGACTAGAAGTGCTGTGGCAATCCCGCCAACCGTACGCAGGATAGGGAATACGATTGAAAGGATAAACCCCCGTCGAATATTGACTTTGAAAGATGCTTGGTTCGCTTCTTGAAATTCTTCATAGATGGTGTTCTCTTGGCGAAAATTCTTGGCAATAGCAATCCCGGAGACAGTTTCTTTGATTGTCGAATTAACGTTGGCCATTGCACGCATCCCCTCACGGGTAACTTTGCGTGCCGCCTGACGATACTGCATCACTAATAGATAGAGTAAAGGAACGAGCAGGAATACGGCGATGGCTAAACGCCATTCTGTTTGCAGCAGGATAACGGCAATGATGATAGATGAAATCAACTGCATGATGACATCTGTTGACAACGTGATCAATTGGCCGAACTCTCTTGTATCAGACGTGATTCTTGATACGATCTTCCCGGATTTGAAAGTATCATGAAAAGATAAGTCCTGCCGGACGGATGCCTGGAACGCATCGGTCGAAAGCTGTCTGATCAGGTCTGCGATCGTCCTTGCAGAATAACGTCTTCGCAGCAAGTTTGCTAACCAACTTATGATTCCAACCAGGAGAATGATACCTGAAAGAACGAAAATGAACTGTGTATCAATCGTTTCTTGTGTGACCCGGTCCAATCCCCGTGCGACAATTACTGGGGAGAAGGCTTCCATGATTGCTCGAATAATGATAGTTACACCAACAACGATCAGCTTTTTTGATTGTGGTTTAAAATATGCAAAAATCCGTTGAAATAGACGTTTATCTGAATACTGCCTGTCATATTTTTCTGCGTCCAAGCCTGAAAAGAAACCCATAATTACTCGCTAAAAATTCTTTGGTATGATTTTGATGATTGCATAAGCTCTTCATGTGTCCCAACCGCTGACACTTTACCTTTGCGCATGACCACAATGAGATTTGCCCATCGAATTTGCGATAGCCTGTGGGTGATGAGCAGCGTGGTTCTACCTTCAGCAGCCCTGAATATGGCTTGCTGTATGCGATCTTCTGTTTCGCTGTCAATTGCGCTTGTAGAATCATCCAGAATCAATATTCTGGGAGATGTCATGAAAGCCCTGGCAAGTGCCAGTCGCTGACGCTGGCCGCCTGATAGGGTTGTTCCTCTTTCACCGATGATGGTGTCGTATCCGTTTTCAAAACTCATAATGAAATCATGGGCTTGGGCTTCTTTTCCAGCTTCAATGATCTCCTCTTTTGTCGCGTCCTGCTTCCCAAACGCGATATTTTCTGCAATCGTGCGTGAGAACAGAAAGACATCTTGTTCAATAATGGATATCTGATTCCGCAATGATTCAAGATACCAATCCTTGACATTTACACCATCAATAAAGACTTCCCCGGAATCTACATCAAATGTTCGATTGATCAGTTTTACAAGTGAGGTTTTGCCTGATCCGGTTTGACCGACAATTGCCACGGTTTGGCCAGGCTTAATTTTAAAATTGATATTCTGTAAGACCGGTTCATCGTCATTATATCCAAAACAAACATCACGGAATTCTATTTCACCCTTAATCGGTTGAGCAAAACCTTCAACATTTTGGTCGAGTTTGTTTTCCGTCTTGATCAGCTCCAGGATTCGCCTTGCACCAGCAAAGCCTAATGAGATCTGAGAGTATGCAAATAATGAGATAAAAGTCGGGAATCCAAGCATAGAAAGTGTACCAAAATAGGCAATAACATCTCCAATAGAGATCAAACCTTGCTGGAATAACAGTAGAGCATGGGCAAGACCAACCGCCATTGTGATTCCAAGAAGTAGCATGGGTAGAAAACGGCTCTCGATATCCCCCTGGTTGATCGATGAATCTCTGTAATCAACCGCATTTTTGCGAAATCGTTCTATTTCCGCATCTTCCTGTGCGGTACCTTTGACAATTTCAACCCCATCGATCGCTTCAGCTAATCGACTGTTCAATTGTCCAAAGGTAGACCGTACTGTATTTGTAACGGGGTTCAAGATTTTAAGGTAGTGCCATAAAGCAAGGACATAGAGAAAGATAAATGCTGCAGGGGTTGCAATGAGTGCGATATGATAAGTTGGCCCTACAATTAAGGGAATGAATAAAAAATTGAGTGAACCAAAAACCAGGTTGAACCCCGGGCTGAACATATAATTGACTTCTCGCACATCATTGGTTGCTCGAGCCATTAAATCCCCAACGGATTGGAGATTGTGAAATGTCATGCTTTTCCCAAGTAAGTTGACGTAAAGTTCTTGTCTGACGTACTTTTCGATATTTTGTGCGATGATTTCAAACCCAAAATTGCGACAGAATTGCAGAAAACCCCTAACAACTTGCGAAATTCCGATGATCAGTGCAAAACGACCAATAAGCGCCAGAGGTGTAGGCGGATTAACAATTTCATTGAATGCACGGCCGATGTAAATAGGAACAATACTGGCTAAGGCTGCATTACTGATTGCCCCGAATAAGGCCATAATAATCCAGGGCCATTGATGCACGGCATGTGAAAGGATCCAGAGCAATTCAGTTTTTTGATTGGTTTTATATTTTGTTTCAAATCTGAACTCTGAAATCTCTTCGATGTTATTATCGGTCATTATTCTGTACTTCCTGGCATTTCAAGGGCGATTCGGTGTCTTTCATGGTCAATAGAGATGATCTTGACATCGATAACATCACCCAATTGAAGATTAATTCCTTTAATATACCTGGATCGGTGAAGTAATCCATCTGTTTTCACGCCAATGTCAATAAACGCGCCAAAATCGACAACATTTCGTATTGTACCCTTTAACTGCATCCCAGGAGACAGGTCTTCAATTGAAAGGACATCTTTCCTTAGAATTGGTTTTGGAAGATCTTCACGAGGATCTCTTCCTGGGCGAGCCAATTCATCCAAAATATCGTTAAGCGTTGGAAGTCCAATATTCAGGGATGCTGATAGGTCGAAAAGATCAATTGAATCCCTAAAACTGGAAACCATCTTCATTCTTTGGGTTGAATTCAAATTTTCTGGAAGGCTGATCTTATTCAGGATGGCTTGGGCAGCACCATAGCTTTCAGGATGGATGGATGTGGAATCCAGGAAATTAATTCCGTTGTTGATCCGTAAGAAGCCAGCACATTGCTCAAATGTTTTAGGGCCCATTCCAGGTATTTTTTGCAGAGAATCCCGGGTTATAAAAGCGCCAAACTGCTCCCTGTAAGCGACAATCTTCTCAGCCAAACTGGGGCCAATTCCTGAAACATTGGTTAGTAGTGCAGATGATGCGGTATTGACATCAACGCCAACAGCATTCACGACCGATCCGACGACTTCTTGTAAGGTTTCTGTTAATCTCCCTTGATTAATGTCATGTTGGTACAAGCCTACACCAATTGACCTTGGATCAATTTTGACTAATTCCGCAAGCGGATCCTGTACTCTTCTTGCTATGGAAACCGCCCCGCGTATACTAACATCCAGGTCCGGGAATTCTTTCCGGGCTAAAGTACTTGCGCTGTAAACACTAGCACCTGCTTCGCTTGTGATTAGATAATTGAGGTGGGGATCATTTTTAGTGATTTCTGCAATGAAAGCCTCTGTTTCCCGAGAGGCTGTACCATTACCTATAACGATCAATGATACATGGAACTTCTCAATTAATGTTTTGATAATTTTATACGAAGCTTCTTTATCATTTTGCGGTGGGTGAGGATAGAGCGTAGCCTTCTCGAGAAATTTTCCGGTCCGATCAACCACAACTACTTTTGAACCAGTTCGAAAACCAGGATCAATTGCTAGAATTGTATAACCTGATAGCGGTGGTTGAGTGAGAAGTGCTCTAAGGTTGTTAGCAAAAACTTTAATGGCATGTTTTTCCGCATCCTCAGTTAGTGATGTTCTTATTTCGCGTTCAAGAGAAGGTAAAAACAGCCTTTTTGCACAATCGTCAATTGCAGCAATTAAAAAATTATAAAATACCGATTTCGGATCAGTCTTAAATTGCGATAGGATGGCGCGTTGCCATTCTTTTTCAGGGATTTCCACAGAAACCCGGATGATTTTCTCTTTTTCACCCCGGTTGATGGCTAAAACCTGGTGCGGTCTTATTGATCTGATTGGCGTTTCGTTTTGATAGTAATCCTGAAAGGTTGAGCGTGGATCTTCCGAACCTTCAATTTTAATACTTACCAATTTGCCAATGTTTAAACCTTTAGCACGAATTATCTGGCGAACCTGGGGATTGTCGGCAATAATTTCTGCGACAATATCCTTTGCCCCATCAATTGCAGATTCGGTATCCGGAACTTTTTCTGACAGGAAAGGCTGGATGATTTCATTAATTGTCTTTGTTAAGATGCTTTGTTGAATTATCATTTTAGCCAAAGGCTCCAGACCATTTTCTCTGGCAACCATCGCTCTTGTGCGCCGTTTTGGACGGTAAGGACGATAAATATCTTCCAATTCTGTGATACTCTCAGCACTGAGAATATGATTGTGCAGTGAAGGGGTAAGCTTTCCTAGTTCAGTAACACTCTGAATGATGGTTTTACGGCGACTTTCCAGGTTTTCAAGGCGTTCATGTTCAGATTTAATGCTTCTGATTTGCTCTTCGTCTAGATTTCCAGTCACCTCTTTACGGTAACGTGCAATAAATGGAACAGTGTTATCGTTTTTAAGTAAAATAATCGTTTGTCGGATTTTATGAATGGGGATGTTTAGTGCAGAAGCAATATTCTTTGACAAATCCATTAGTAGTCTCGCTTAAAATAGTATTAGTGAATATCGAAAACAATGAGGCTGAATTGTATCACCTAACCCTGCACAGTTTATAAATTCCTTTGATTTTCTAATTGCAAATTCATTGACGTTCATTTTATTGCGTGATATACTAGAATTAATCAATTATCAGATTAATATGATGAATTATTGCGAGTGGTCATGAATCAATTAATTTTATCCGAAAAGTTGTCAGCGTTTTTGAAATATTTGGCATCGCATGCCAAGCATAAAGAAGGGAAACTCCCGAGCTTAAACGAACTTCATGATAAATTAGGAATCAGTGTGTCCACGCTGAGGGAAGAGCTGCAAGAAGCGAGAGTAATGGGCTTGGTTGAAGTCAAGCCAAGAACCGGGATTAAATGCTTGCCCTACTCTTTCACACCGGCCGTATCAAAAAGCCTTGCATATGCTGTCAATGTAGATAGAAATTTATTCCACAAGTTTTCAGATTTACGCAATCATACTGAAGCATCCTATTGGTATCAGGCTGTCAGCAGCTTAACCATTGAAGATGTAGAACAACTTCAAGAAATCATCAGAATAGCAAAACAAAAACTATCCGCAGATCCAATTCAAATCCCACATGTTGAACATCGACGATTACATTTAACGATTTACTGCAAATTGGACAATATCTTTGTTCAGGGAATTCTGGAATCCTACTGGGATATCTATGAAGCAGTAGGTTTAAGCGTTTATGAAGACCAGTCTTATTTGCAGAGAGTGTGGAATTATCACACCCAGATGGTTGACGCAGTAGCCAATGGAAATTTCTTAGCAGGGTACCAGGCATTGATAGCCCATACGGATTTATTATTCCAACGTGAACAAAATAATTCGAAAATCCCTTTTGAATAAGTTTTCAAGGAGCCTAAATGATAAAGGACAGCGAGTTACTGAGTAAAGAGGGCGGAAATCTTGAGGAGAGCATTAATGATTTCTGTATGACCATATGTACAGTGAATGGTTCGGGCAGTGCAACAGCGAACAATACCCTGCTTCGAGCATTGTTCCATATGGGGATTCCAGTGTCAGGCAAAAACATCTTTCCCTCCAACATCAAAGGTCTACCGACATGGTTTTCAATTCGAGCCTCTGATAAAGGATATCTTGGCAGAGTTGCACACGACGATATCATCGTCCAGATGAACCCCATAACCTTCAAAGAGGACTTGATCTACGATGTCCCAGGGGGTGTCGTTTTTTATGCTGACCACATAGATATGCCCATTGATCGTGATGATGTTATCGTATATCCGATGCCTGTAAAAGACCTGATCGCGGAGGCTGATGTCTCTCGGGACCTGAGAGATTATATGAGCAATATGGTCTATGTTGGCATTGTTTCGCAGATTTTGGGTATTGGACTTGAGTTCATCAACGATGCGTTACTGCGACAATTCAACAAGAAACGCTCAGTTGCAGAATCAAACTTTGCTATTGTTAAATTGGCAGCGGATTGGGCAAAAGAAAATCTCGAGAAAAGAGATAGATACAGGGTCGAAAAACAAGAGCCTCTTAAGGACTTTATTATGACTGATGGTAACACCGCAGGGGCATTAGGGGCGATTTACGGTGGTTTCCAGTTCTGCGGTTGGTATCCAATCACACCTGCAACCAGCCTTGCTGAATCTCTGGGAATTTTTTCCCCAAAACTGAGGAAAGATCCTGAAACAGGGAAACATAATTTTGCCATTGTGCAGGCGGAAGATGAATTGGCATCCATTGGCATGGCTGTAGGTGCCGGATGGGCTGGCTTACGATCGATGACGTCCACATCAGGACCAGGCGTAAGCTTGATGACTGAGTATATGAGCATGGCTTACTATGCAGAAGTCCCCCTGGTGTTGTGGGATGTACAGCGTGTTGGACCCAGTACTGGGCTTCCCACTCGAACAGCACAATGTGATCTCAATCTTACTTATTTCCTTGGACATGGTGATACCCAACAGCTTGTCATCATCCCTTCTTCTGTCAATGAGTGCTTTGAGTTTGGTTGGAAAGCATTTGATTTTGCTGAAGAATTTCAAACACCGGTCATAGTATTAAGCGACCTTGATCTTGGTATGAACCTTTGGATGACGACGCGTTTTGAGTATCCTGACCAACCAATCAATCGAGGTAAGATCCTATGGGAAGAAGGGTTAGAGAAATTCAAGGGTGAATGGGGCCGGTACCTGGATGTTGATGGTGATGGCATTCCTTATCGTACAGTGATGGGGAACATCAGCGAAAAAGCACCTTACTTTGCCAGGGGAACCGGGCATGATGAATTTGGGAATTACAGTGAAGATGCAGATGTTTGGCAACGTATGCTTAACCGCATCAAATTAAAATTTGATACGGCACGTGAGAGATTGCCCAAACCCATTTTCCGTAAAATTGAAGGTGCAGAGATAGGCTTGATAGCCATGGGCTCGACGGAATCGGCTGTCATTGAGGCTCAAGACCAGCTGGAGAGAAAAGGCATTCGCACCGATTTTATGCGTGTGCGGGCACTACCATTCTCATCTGAAGTCAGAGCGTTCATTCAGTCCCATCCTCGGAATTATGTTATCGAACTCAACCGGGATGGCCAACTCAACCAGATATTGGCTATTGAATATTGCGATTTGACAGATCGCTTAATTTCGTTAGCTTATATTGATGGCTTGCCGATTACTGCTAACTATATCATCGACTCTATTTCCTCAAAGGAGGATAGTGACCATGAGTGAAAATCGCGTTGAGACAAATGAACTCGGTTTGACCCGGTCAGATTATCGAGGTGAACGCTCAACCCTTTGTCCTGGATGCGGACATAATACGATATCAGCCCAAATCCTTAGAGCATGTTATGAGCTGTCAATTGACCCTCACAGGATTGTTAAATTCAGCGGTATAGGTTGTTCAAGTAAAAGTCCGACCTATTTCTTAGGCCAATCATTTGGGTTCAACGGTCTGCACGGTCGAATGCCTTCATTGGCTCTCGGCGCAGCTTTTGCTGATGTAAAAATGAAGGTTATCGGCGTTTCCGGAGATGGCGATACAGCTAGTATAGGTTTAGGTCAATTCAAACACTTAATCCGCAGGAATCTGCCTATGGTTTATATCGTGGAAAACAACGGGGTTTATGGGCTGACTAAAGGTCAATTCTCTGCAACAGCTGAAAAAGGATTGGAGCTGAAACACCAGGGTGAAAATCCGTTTCTACCTATTGATATCGTCAAGGAAGCCCTGGTAGGAAATGCGAGTTTTGTCGCCAGATCTTTTGCGGGGGATCCCAACCAGGTGCGTGAACTGATCAAAGCTGCTTTAAGTCATCACGGTACTTCAGTTCTGGATATTATAAGCCCTTGTGTTAGTTTTAATAACCGGGAAGACACCCTTCATTCCTACCAATGGGGAAAACAGCATCAGGCCCCTTTGCATGATATTGCCTATGTTCCAACCCGAAAAGCGATCATCCTGGATGAGTTTAAACATGGAGAAACTAAAGAGGTAATTCTTCATGATGGCTCTAAAGTGATATTAAAAAAACTGGAGCGTGAATATGATCCCACCAGCAAATGGCATGCATTAAGGATGATTGAAGAAGCAGATGTGAACAATTGGCTGCTGACCGGTTTGATCTATGTCAACCCGGACCAACCATCGCTTTATGATTATTTGAACCTAACTGAAGAACCGATGAATCGCATTCCTGCGGGAAAATTACGCCCTTCACCGGAATCTTTGGTGGCAATCAATGATAATATGATCTGATTTATTAAAATATTATAATGACCGATAGGTGTAATTCCTGCCGGTCTATTTCTTTTAATAGTCCTTAAATATCGCCAAGTGTATAAAGCAGTGCAAGGTTGGGTTTTCTGTAAGCACCAACAGGAAAACCTGATATCAAGATCACCTGTTGCCCGGCTTCCAGATCTGTCGCGGTGGCAATAGAAGTTTCGAGATGTTTGATCATCATTTCAAGGGTATCGGCATAGGGAACCAGGAAGGGAGTGACACCCCAGAACATCCCCATTTGCTGAAATGTCGTTGATTCCGGTGTAAAGGCAAATATTGGAACGTCTGGTCTTGCTTTTGACATCAAACGTGCCGTTCTACCTGATTGTGTAAAAACAATGATCGCAACAACATTTCGATCGTTTGCCAGTTCTTTTGCTGCTTTTGTGATTGCGACGTCGTCACTTTGATCAGAAATTCCTGTTGCAAAAAAAGTTTTCCCCCATTTTTTATGGTTTAATTCTGCCCTGCGGACGATTGAATCCATCATCTTTACGCTCTCTACAGGGTATTTACCAGCGGCAGTTTCGCCTGACAGCATTACTGCATCTGTACCGTCAAAGATGGCATTGGCAACATCTGTCGCTTCTGCCCGTGTCGGTCTCGGATTATTGATCATTGAATCAAGCATTTGTGTCGCTGTAATAACAATTCTATCGTGTGTGTTTGCTGAAGCGATGATTTCTTTTTGGGCGATTGGGACCGCAGCGGGGGTCATTTCCACGCCTAAATCTCCTCGAGCTACCATTACGCCATCAGATATTTTAATGATCTCTTCGAGATTTTCCAGCGCTTCCGGGCGCTCGAGTTTGGCGATGATAGGCGTGTTTTCATTCTTCCCAGGAGGCGTTAATTCCTTGATCGCGTTCTTAACCGTTAAGACATCGTTCGCATTTTTTACAAAGGAAATTGCAACCATATCAACACCCTTCTGTAAACCGAATTTGAGATCATTACGATCTTTCTCGGTAAAACTGGGTATGGTAAGGTTCGCTCCGGGGAGGTTAACACCTTTGTTTGATTTTAAGGTTCCTCCAAGTGTAACAACAGCTTCTATCCGATCACCATTGACTGATTCGACCTCCATTTCCAGGTGTCCGTCATCCAATAAGATATTGTTGCCAGGTTTAAGTGCCTTGTGAAGGTCAGGAACCTCGAATGGAATAAAAATATCCTCATCATCTGCGACAAACGATTTCGAGGAGCTCAATGCAACGTGGTCACCGGCCTTTAGTTCAAGGATGCCGTCAGGTAATTTTCCAATTCTCAACTTTGGTCCCTGGAGGTCTTGCAAAATTGTGATTGCAATCCCTCGTGTTTCTGAAATTTCACGGATGGTATCAATTAAAAGTCCATGGTCCTCATGGGTGCCATGAGAAAAATTCAGGCGTGCCACGTCCATACCGGCGTCAATAAGCTCGATTATTTTTTCTTTTGTATTACTGCTCGGACCTAAAGTGCAGACGATCTTTGCGAAGCGTGCCATATTTGCTCCCTTTTACCTGGTCAATCCATCAATAAAACATCTCTCAGAATAGGCAGCATCCAATCAACGGTTTTTTTATCAATGATGAGCGGTGGTGCAAGCCTTAATATGTGGGTATGAGTCTCTTTGACAAGGATACCTCTATCCTGTAAGGTTTCTGCAAAACGACGGGCACCGCCAAGTTCATGTTTCAATTCAACACCAATCAATAAACCTTTTCCACGAATATCCAGGATGTTTTTCTTTGGGATTTCTTCCAAATAATCCATCATATACTCGCCCATGAATTTTGCATTATCAATCAATTTTTCTTCTTGAATGACCTCTAATGCTGCGATACCGACTGCAGCGCCTAAAGGATTCCCGCCAAATGTTGAACCATGTTCACCGGGTTGGATTAATCCCAATACTGCTTTATCAGCAAGTACGGCTGAGACAGGATAAAAACCGCCTGATAAGGCTTTTCCAACAACCATAATGTCTGGTCTGACATCTTCATGCTGGCAGGCAAATAAGGCCCCAGTCCGTCCCAGACCGGTTTGTATTTCATCTGCGATGAATAAGATATTATTTTCCTCGCAAAGCGCTCTAACAGCCTTGAGATAGCCCTGGGGGGGTAGGATGATGCCGTTTTCACCCTGGAGTGGTTCGAGCATGATAGCCGCAGTATTTTCTTTGATCGCTGATTTCAATGCGTCTATATCGCCATATTCGACGATCGGAAATCCGGGGGTAAAAGGACCAAAATCCTTTTTATAATCCTCGTTTGTCGTAAATGAAATAATTGTTGTCGTTCGCCCATGGAAATTGCCATCAGCGACGATGATTTCTGCTTCGTAGCGTTTAATCCCTTTTGAAACGTATCCCCATTTCCTTGCGACTTTTATAGCCGTCTCAACGGCTTCTGCACCACTGTTCATCGGCAGAGACATTTCATAACCTGTCATATCTGCAAGCTTTTTATAAAATAGACCTAGTTTATCGTTCCGAAATGCTCTGGATGTGAGGGTTAATCGCTCCAGTTGGTCCGTCATCGCCTTGCGAATTTTTGGATGGTTGTGACCCTGATTCAAGGCAGAGTAAGCGCTCAAACAGTCAAGATATTTTTTGCCATCGACATCATAAACCCATACGCCTTCACCCCGGGAGATGACAACATCCAGGGGATGATAGTTATGGGCGCCATAATCCTCTTCGAGGTTGATAAAATATTCGCTATTTGGCATCATCTTCAATTCCATTCATTACATTGATGAGGATGGCTTTTTGCGCATGCATGCGATTTTCTGCCTGTATAAACAGGCGGGAGTGTGGGCCGTCAGCGACTTCATCTGTAATTTCCTGACCTCGATGTGCAGGCAAACAGTGCATCACGATTGCTTGTGGTTTTGCGAGGTTGACAAGGGTTTGGTTCACCTGATAGGGAGGGAATACCTTTTCTCGCATTTTTGCTTCTTCTTCCTGTCCCATACTAGTCCAGGTATCGGTGTAAATGACATCAGAACCTTCGGCAGCAGCAGATGGATCGTGAAATTGTGTGATCGATCCACCTGATAATTGTGCAAATTGCAGCGATTGCTCAATATCATTCGCTGATAAGCCAAAATTTTCAGGCGCTGCAATGCGGAAGTGCGCGCCAAGCTTGGTAACGACTTTCATAAGGGAAAGGGCAACGTTGTTGCCGTCACCAATATAGGTAACCGTTCGACCCTTGAGATCACCGAATTCTTCCATGATCGTTAAAGCATCTGCCATTGCCTGGCAGGGGTGGTTATAATCGCTCAAACCATTAATGATTGGAATGGATGACCATTTTGCCAATTCAAGGATGTGATCATGGGCAAACACCCTTGCCATGACAACATTCACATAACCGGAAAGCACGCGTGCAATATCAGCAATGGATTCCCGTTTCCCCAACCCTATCTCTTGGGGAGATAAATATAGTGCATCCCCGCCGAGGGTCCGCATTGCCATATCAAAACTTACCCTGGTACGCAGGCTAGGTTTTTGAAAGACCATCGCTAATACTTTATCTTTTAGCAGCGGCCTGGACTGCCCATTTTTCTGTTCAGCTTTAAGCTCTAAGCCTAAAGTGAGCATGCCCCTGATCTCTTCAGCACTGAAATCTGCAATATCCAGAAAATGTTTCATATACTCTCCTGTTGAAAAATTAATTGTGTTTTTCATTATCTCGCTGGATATCAGCGAGGTTAACTACCTTTTGCTCACCGTGTAAATACTCCCGCCCTTGCATTAATATATTAAGTTGGGTGATGCTCAACCATAAGAGAATACCTGTAATGAAAACCCAAATGAAGACCAGATAAATGCCTATGTTTTCTCTTAATGTGCTTGTTTGAGCCTGAGTCTGAACAAGTATATCGTTGTACTCACCTAACACGGTTTGCGCTTCATCAAGATCTTGTTCGAAACCCTGGATATCTTCAACAAGGGTATTAAGATCAATGTTCAAGGTATCCAAACCGTCAGCTGCCTCACCTAATGTTTGTTCCATTGATTCAAGTGACTCGGGAATTTCTTCAAGATTATTTGCTACATTGCCAAGGCTGGTATGCAGCGGAACCTCGGGCTGATAATCGGCACCGATGAACGGAACTGATGCCAGGAAAAAAAGTGTGTTATCTATTATCTCAGCGCTAGTTGCTGCTGAGGATAATGCTGTTTGTGACTCCAAAACAGTTTGCCTTAGATCATCACCAATTAATACCGATGTTGTATCTAATGAATCGGATAGACTGATGATGGTTCCATCAAGATTATCGACTGCTGTCTCCAATGTTCCGATGTTAACCTTTGTGAGCTCAATCACATCATCGAGTATTGTCAGACTTTTATTGGTATTGTTGAGCGTCAGGTTGATCGTGTCGATAAATTCGACAATAGCCGTGTTAACCCTTGGCCGAACGACCCATAGAAATCCAATCCCTAATGTGGAAAAAATCAGTCCTGTCACGGAAGTAATAATAAAAAATACACCAATCGTTCGCAGTCCAAGTTTATTCTTCATGAGGTTTTATCCTGTTGATGATTAATGGTCTCTTGTAAAATTGATTCTTGCAACTTCCACATAATCTTCTTTTCTTCTCTATCGTAATGGTCATAACCTAGTAAGTGAAGCGTGCCATGGATCGCTAAAAGTGCGCACTCTTCATCAAAACTGTGACTGTGTTCAGAGGCTTGTTCTAAAGCTCTCTCGTAGGAGATAATGATATCACCAAGGTATAGCCTTTGAGTCTCCGGATCAATTGTATCTTGGTTAAAAGATAAAACATCTGTTGTTTTTGCGATACCCCGAAATTCCTGGTTCAATTGACTCATTTCATCGTTATCGGTGAATCGAATGGTTAAATCTACATCAGGATCGCTTATTTTATCAAGTGCTTTCTCAACCCCAAAACGAATCTGTTTACAATTTATTTGGATATCTCTGGGAACATTTAATTGGAATTCAATCATTTCGTTATTAGTTTTGGGGCCTGGGTGTTGGTTTTTTCGATTCAGCCGTATTTTGTTCTAATGCAGGGTATTTCACACGTGGATGATAGCTGCCCATTAGGGTTTTGAAGAAGGATTGCTTAACCTGCTTTAATTCGTTAAGTGTTAAGTTTGTATCCTCCAATTGATGATTTTGATCATAGAAATTAAAGACTGTATCAATCAAGCTACGTAAGTCGTCTTCATTTTTTGGTACCTCAGCGCGTGCCCGAGCTTCCGTTCCGTCTGCTAACATCAGCAATGCTGTCTCACGTGACTGGGGTTTGGGTCCGGGGTAGGTGAACAATGATTTGTCGATATTTTCTGGCCCTTCAGCTTCCTTGAGTGCCTGGCTAAATTGGTAATGGGTATACATCGTTCCGTGATGTTCACGAATAAAATCAATAATTCGGTTCGGCAAACGGTGCTTCTTAGCGAGTTCAACCCCATCTGTCACATGTTTTATGATCGTCTGGGCACTAATGACTGGATTGATATCATCATGTGGATCGAGATTTTCCTGGACTTGGTTTTCGATAAAAAATTGTGGATTTTGTGCTTTACCGCAATCATGGAAAATTGCTCCGACTCTTACAAGCAAGCTATCTGCACCGATCGATTCAGCTGCCTGCTCAGCAAGATTTGCTACCTGAAGGGAATGCTGGTAACTGCCTGGTGCATTCCGCAGCATTTGCTGTAGCAGAGGATGGTCTGGCCGAGAAGTGTCCAATAACTGAAGCGCAGTGGTTGTTCCCAGTGCCTGTGAAAATACAAATTGCAGCAGCAGCGTTAGACCGGCAGTCCCAACGCCGTTGATCAGCGAAGCGCCAGATAGTGTCGCAATCCCGATCCAATCGGTTAATGAATCAGGTAGGCGATAGCCCAGAATAATTCCTATCCCAGCGAAACCTATTGTAATACCTGCAAAGAAGAAGGAAGCGATCCTTTTTGCCTTCCCCAAGGTTAAAATGCCTATAAATGAAGGAATAATATAAAAGATCGTCAGGTCAATATTGCTTGAACCACCATACGCTGTGAATATTCCCAGGGTGATGGATAAGATAAATCCGACTTCCATGTTAAATATGATTGATAAGGTCAACCCAAATGCTGCTATTGGATAAACATAAGGGATGATGGTACGACCAAGGACGAAGAATCTCGCAATGCTTAAAAATAGTAAAAATGTTAATGATATTAAAAGCAGAGATTTAGTCGAATAACTTTCGCGTTCCTTTTGAAACCGGAAATATAAACCTATCAAAATTCCGAATAGCAGGACAAGAATCGCTGCTCCGATAATATCTTTCGTTCGATCTGAGGGTTGAATTAATCCATATTGAGAAAGCGCTTCATAATCCACATCACGGATGATCTCGCCTCTGTTAACCAGGGTTTCACCAGAAACGAAGGAACGCATCACCGGTTCGACAGAGTCGATCGCTTCTTGGGTCGCCGCTTCTGTTTGCTCCTCGCTGAATAAACTGTTTGGAACGATGAATGGATCAACTAAATTTGCGACAATATTAGCCTGGTCTTGAGGGAAAGAAAAATCGATCCTAGAAGATATCTCACGTTTTGCTTGGGTGACATTATTAGGCCTAACCGAATTTCGCATGATCTGTTCAAGCACATCAGCAGATTCGGATTCGACGACATCCCACCGGGTTTCAGATAGCTGAAGGATGGTGGAAATAACATCATCAGAGAGTGACATATTTTCAATGGCCCTAATATCTTCAATCTTTTGCTCACGAGAAGCATAGTCATCCTGTCGTATGATCGTGATAAAGTAAAGGTCAGTCCTGAGTTCTTCAACCTGGCGACGACCGATACTTGGATCGATGGGCAAATAAATGGGTTCAATAGCGTTTGCAGCTGCCCGTTGAGCCTGCTCCGTCAGAACAGCACTTTCATAGGTTAAAGAATACGGAGCCAGGATATCCTGTGTCACGACATCCCCAATGCTCATCGGAAGGGATGACTGGTTAAAAAAATCAGGCAGGATTAAAACAAAGAAGGTCAACACGCCTGTCAATATCAATATTAAAATATGAAGAATTTTGGGGGTGAATAACTTCTTCTTATTACCCGCTGTTATTTTAGTCATAGGTTTCAGTTTTGCAAGAGATCCCGAACAACTTTATTGGCTTCCTGTCCTGATGCGCGTCCCTGCAGTTTTGGCATGAGCAGTTTCATTACCTCGCCCATATCGCGCATTTCTTTTGCACCGGCCTCATCAATAACTTGATTTGCCAAAGCCTTTAACTCGTTTTCACTCATTTGTTTCGGAAGAAAGCGGTTTAAAATCTCGATTTCTTTTTCAGCTGCTGACACAAGGTCATCCCGGTTAGCTTTCTTAGACTCTGCAATTGTGTCTTCCCTTGTCTTGACTTCCTTTTGGAGGATACTCAATACCCTGGAATCGTCAATTTCGCCACCGGTCTCAACCTCTGATAGCTTAATAGACGACATAACCAGACGTAAGGTCCTTTTGGTGTCTTCGTCTCGTGCTTTCATAGCCGTTGTTAATGCGGTTTGCAATTCTTGTTTCAATTTCATAGACATAATTATACCTTTACTTATTCTATAGATTTACCAACAAATGTCTTTATCTTATCATTTTCTACTTCATTCGCCTGTAAAAGATTCATGATATCCAAGTGAACAGATATTGAACGTTTTAAAGCTGCTTCATAAACATATGGAAAAGTAGGACCAGATCTTGGGCTGTCGAAATTCATTTTTGCGTGTGAATCATCCGGCATCAACGGCGTAATGAAGGATGAAATTAATGGAATCATCGCTGCAAACTCCATCAACCCGTAATTCTTTCCTGATTTCAACCTGGGAGTTCTAACGATTTCTAGATCATCATGCACAATATCTTTAGGTTTGGAATTTGCATTTTCTTCTAGCCAGAGTGAAACATAATTACTATGGCTGTAAAAATCTTGCCAGGTATGTAAAATTCGTCCCAGTGCTTTTTGTCCTTCAACGTATTTCTCGCAGTTAACTGACTGGATGACCAAATTTTGTTGATCTTTTATATAGTCGAAACCTTGCGCAAAAGCATTGCCATCAAAATGGATATAGTCATGACCAAACTGGTTGCAGACTTTGTCTTATCTGACGTTGGCGCGTATGATAATAACGAGCGGCATTTCAGCAAAATGATTGCCCAATGCGTTTCTTGTTAATTCAATGTGATATCTTGTTTTCATATCAGGGTTCGATGAACAGATAGTCACAGATCGCTTCCAGGGTTAAAGGACCGATCCCAGGGACATTTAATAGCTCATCCAATGTTGTGAATGGGCCGTTTTGCTCACGGTAATTAAGGATATCTGCCGCCTTGGTCGGTCCGATACCCGGAAGGGATTCTAATGCTTCTTGATCCGCCTGATTGATATCTATCGGAAAATTGATTGATTGGTTTGAACTTAGAGATCCAATTATCGCGTTTGAAGCTGTTTCCGGGATGTCCTCATCAATTGCTGGAACATAGAAGTAATCTCCATCATAAATTTTTGCAGACAGGTTGATCCTTTTTTCGTCTGCATTTTGTGTTAGGCCACCAGCCCGGTCGATCAATTCCCCGAATCTTGATCCTTCGGGTATTTCGTAGAGACCGGGGACCTTAATTTCTCCACCAATTTGGACCTGGGCAGGTGCTTTCGTTGAGGTAGGTTGGGGTTCCAGAGTCCTGGTGGGAGTTGGTGCAGGTTGCAGCGATATTGGAACACCACGAACAGGTCTGGAGATCAGGAAAATTGCGCCGCCGGTCAGTAAGCCGATGAGAACACCGAAAGCAATTAAACGCCATGATTTCATGAACGAATACCTTCCTGCTGAATTTTCTGGATCTATACTGTTTCTTCCTGCCCGTCTTCCATTGATTTCATGAGACTAAATGCCCTTATCGAAACTTCGAGCATCTCTCTTGAGGGCTCCCTGGTGGTCAATCTCTGTAAAGCAAGATTAGGTCGGATCAATACCTGTATTAAGGGTGAATCAATGAATTTCGCCAGCAACCGGATGTATTCATAGGACAGACCAGCTAAGATCGGCAGCATGAGAACACGTGAAATCAACCGCCAATGGAGGGGGAGTGGACCCAATAGGGAGAAAAAAACGATGGAGAACAGCACGAGAGTCAATATGAAGGATGTCCCACAACGTGGATGTTCAACAGAGTATTTCTCAACTTCTTCCGGGATGAGCTCTGCGCCATCTTCGAAAGCATTGATCGTCTTATGCTCTGCGCCATGATACATGAAAACCCGTTTTATCTCAGGCATTTTCCCAATCCCCCAGAGATATAAGATCAAAATGATCAAACGAATAACACCTTCGATGAGATTGCTGATCCATGTGGACATCTGAGTATATTTTTCAACCAATCCTGAAATCAGTGCGGGAGCGACAAAGAAAATCCCAATACCAATAAGGAGAGAAAACGCAAGGGTGAAAAATAGAGCTGGACCTTCAATCTTTTCATCATCACCTGTCTGTATGTTGGCAGACATGGTCAGGAAACGCATTCCTAAACCCAAAGAATCCCAGAGAACAATTAGACCTCTCAGGAATGGGATTTTTGTAAGTTTTGTTGTGTATATACCGGTTAAATCTTCTTGATAAACCACAATTTCATTTTCTGGTGTGCGGTTTGCCATGGCAACGGATTTTTTCCCGCGCATCAGAACACCTTCAATCACTGCCTGACCGCCGTAGGAGGGCATTTTTTCTTTCATAATGATAATTTCCCTTACTATTAAAAACCTAAAAAGAAACGAATGAGTGCTTCAACACCTTTTTGTTGTGTTGGCAGGTGCAGTCTTTCATTGGGCGAATGGATTTGATCGTCTGGTAATCCAAATCCCGTAATGATTGAATCAACGCCTAAAATCTCTTTCATTTCAGTTGCCACAGGAATAGAACCACCTTCACGTTTCAGTACAGGATCGACATTCCAGGTAGCTTTCAGTGCTTTCTTAAATGCTTCCAAACCAGGCGTCTCTTCACCTGCAATGTAGGCCGGGGCACCGGACATTAATTTTAATTCCCAAATGACACTTGAGGGCACTTGTTCTTCAAGAAACTTTCTGAACCCTATTAATACTTTTTGTGGGTCCTGGTCCGGCACGAGGCGGCAAGAGATTTTTGCCAATGCAAAGGCCGGAATGATCGTCTTGGCACCTTTTTCAATGAACCCGGAATATAAACCATTCACATCAAGTGTTGGCCGTGCACCAACTCGTTCGATCGGGTCGAAATCTTCTTCGCCTCCCAAATTAGGCACGCCACTGATCTTCTTGTAGAAATTTTCATCTATGCCAAGCCTGGAGAGTTCAAGCGACTCATTTTCTGTTATTTCACGAACATCATCGTAAAATCCCGGGAGCATAACCTTTCCCTTATTGTCGTGCATTGCAGCGATAAGGCGACTCAATACGTTCGCAGGGTTTGCTACAACGCCGCCAAATGATCCTGAATGCAGATCGGATTTTGGACCCGTGATCTTTAGCTCAAAATAGGCCAATCCGCGAAGGGCATAAACAATAGTCGGTTTATCCGGCGCAATCATACCAGCATCCGGGTTGAGAACAAAATCACAAGCCAGCATGGATTTATGTTCTTCCATGAATCCAGCCAAACTGGGAGAACCAATTTCCTCTTCACCTTCAATTAAATATTTCACATTTATGGCCAGATCACTTGATTGCAATACAGATTGCAGTGCGGATATGGTTGCCCAAATTTGACCTTTCATATCCGAAGCGCCGCGGGCATAGAGATAATCGCCTTCGAGATGAGGTTCAAAAGGAGCAGAACGCCATTCATCAAGGGGATCGGTCGGTTGAACATCATAATGACCATATAAAAGGATGGTAGGTTTTTCCGGGTCGACAACATATTCAGCGTATACGATTGGGTGACGACCTGTGGGAAAAGATTCTGCATGCTGGAAACCAATATCAGACAGCTTTTTTACCAGAAAATCAGCGGTTTTTAGCATATCTTCTTTATGTTCATTTGAATTTGAGACAGAGGGCATTCTCAGGAATGATAAAAATTCCTGGAATAATTTTTCTTTATCATCTTGATGCTGATCAAGAGCCTTACGAATTATTTGTGTCATAAATTTCCTTGTTGATCCGATTTTTATCCTATGATTATATGCCATGAAGACGAATTGTGCAGTGGATTATAATAATTATTGAAATTCTTATATTTATCAATCATGATTATAGGGTAGCACTTATTA
Organism: Anaerolineaceae bacterium; assembly: GCA_016841445.1. Classification (GTDB taxonomy): domain Bacteria; phylum Chloroflexota; class Anaerolineae; order Anaerolineales; family Anaerolineaceae; genus Brevifilum. The sequence goes on along the minus strand of JAENZD010000001.1, from coordinate 1,179,311 downwards.
ACCAAGTATGGAAAACTCTGCATAATGTAATGAAATATGAAATTTTGAATCAAAATTATCAGAAAATTGTAGTGAAGAAGGAAGTTTCATGGCAAAAAACGAAAAAGAAATAGTTGACCGCGAATTAATCATCTTGGGATCTGGTCCTGCAGGACTATCTGCTGCTCTTTATGCAGCCAGAGCAGATTTAAATCCACTTGTCCTGACCGGTATGACCTTGCATGGGCAGGCATCGACAACAGATACCATCGAGAACTATCCCGGATTTCCTGAAGGCGTTGGAGGTGTTGAGTTAGGCCAGCTATTCCAAATGCAAGCTGAACGGTTTGGGGCAGAAGTTGAATTGGATGAGGCTATTAGTGTCGATTTCCAAAGTAAACCTTTCCAGATAAGTACTTATAGCAAAATTTATAAGTCAAAATCAATTATTATCACGACGGGAGCTACCCACAGGAAGCTGGGTATTCCAGGAGAAAAAGAGTTTACCGGTCGAGGTGTTTCTTACTGTGGTACATGTGACGGCTGGTTTTTTAAGAATAAAGATATTGTCGTGGTCGGCGGCGGTGACAGCGCGCTGGAAGAAGGCCTATTTCTGACACGTTTTGCAAACTCTGTGACCGTTATTCACAGGCGGGATGAACTGCGTGCCGGCGCGATTTTGCAGAAGCGGGCTTTTTCAAATCCGAAGGTTAAATTTATTTGGGACACAACTGTTACAGAAATTCGGGGCGTTGATGCTGTTCAGGCTGTGAAGCTAAATAACCTGAAAACAGGAGAAGAACAAATTCACGAGACCGATGGCATCTTCATATTCATTGGCCATAAACCTAACACTGAAATGTTTGTTGGGCAATTAGACCTTGATAATGAAGGTTATATCAAGACGAATAAATTTATGCAAACCTCCATCCCAGGCATTTATGCTGGAGGAGAAGTAGCAGATCCTGTCTTCAGGCAAGTTATTACCTCGGCAGGGATGGGTGCCGCAGCCGCTATCCAGGCGACACGCTACCTTGAGGATCTCGAAGAAGCTTAATAAATTAAATGAAAGGCTGGATATCACCAGGTATCCAGCCTCTTAAACTTTTAGAAAATAAATTATTTATCTTATTGCGTGTTCAAATCAAACCAACCAAAAACACGCTCAACACTGCGGTTTCCAGCAACTTCCCAATTCTCAATATCTTCTTCATCCGAACCAATCTGACGGACGATATAGACGTACCACTTATATATGTGTGGTCGAGATTCATCTGATAAGAAGCTAGAGGGAACAATAAATGACGTCTCTGTCACATAATCTACCAATGTTTCATCATTATCACTTGTGAGGTCAATGATGGTCACGGCATAAGCCTCATCCGCTTCAAGCTCACCGACCGCTGCCCATTGAAGAGTGATGGTGTCTGATGAAGAAGTAAAGGAGGCACCATCCGCAGGGAGGAGCAGATTGGGGCCTTGATATGGTGGTAGGGGTGTAGGTGTGGGCGTCGGCCCAGGGGTAGGTTCCCGCTGGCATAAAGGAATGCGAAGCGTTTGACCTTCAAGGACGGTGTCACTAAGCATGCTGTTATATTCTCTTATCGTTGCCATGCTGACATCATAGGTATCAGCAATCGTGCTTAGGGTATCATTGGCCTGAACGGTGTAGTTCAATGTTTCGCACGCAATATCCGTCTTTTCCACATCGCTTAACGTGGCCGTTGGTTGAGGCGATGCTGTAGGTGTCGGTTGGGGAACCATTAAGACCATATCTTCAAATAATTCGCAACTCGCTGATAAGTTGTTTTCCAAAATAATACTTTGAACGGATATGCCAAACCTTGCTGCTACACTCGCGCAGGAGTCACCTGGCTGAACCTGGTATTCAATTGGCGCTAATGGCGTCCATGTCGGTGCTAAGGTGGCTGTTTGTGTTACTGTTGGCGTGACCGTAATGGTTGGACTTATCGTCGCTGTGCCAACCGCTTGCTCAGTGACTTCGGCAGTCTCTGTCGGTGTTTGGTTGCGCAAGATCAAAAAGACAACCACAGCTCCAAGGGTTATGAACAAAGCCAGTAGACCTAACGCGGCTGGTAAGCTGAATGTGATCTCAGGCAGCCTTTTTGCCCGGATTTCAGAAGATTTCTTGGATTCTGCTTTTACTTCCAATTCCGTACCGCAAACAAGGCACCTGGTCGCGGACTCGTTTAGCCTTGTTCCGCAAACCGGACATAATTTAGTTTTTGATGTATTCGTTTCTGGGCTCATAATTCTGGACTAGTATACCTCATGGTTTTAAGAATATGCAATATCAGGATTTTTATGAGAGTTTCGTTATTGTTTGGGTGGTATAAATAAGGCAATGGACCATAGTATATATCTACATATGCCTTTCTGCAAACGGCGATGCCATTACTGTGATTTTAACACATATGCAGGAAAAGAGCATTTTATTTCTCCATACATTGATGCACTATTAAGCGAAATTCGTGTAGTCAATGAATCAAAGAAGTCCCATACGATCCATTCCGTATATTTTGGGGGGGGAACTCCTTCACTAATTCCTTTGCTGGGTTATCGTGAAATCTTATTCGAGTTAAAAAATCTTTTCACATTTACTTCGGACTGTGAAATCAGCATTGAGGCAAACCCTGGAACGCTTTCTTTGGAATATTTGACTGGGCTTCTCAATTTGGGAATAAACAGGATTAGCCTGGGTATTCAATCTACCAATACATTTGATCTGGTCCGCTTGGACCGAATTCATGATATTCAGGACATTCTTATGAGTGTGAAGAATGCCCGTACCGCTGGTTTCACGAATATCAATCTTGACCTGATCTTCGGTTTACCCTGGCAGGACCTGCAGAGTTGGAAAAACTCCCTCTCAAGAGCTCTGGAATTGAATCCAAGCCATTTTTCACTATATTCATTGATTATCGAACCCGGGACAATGCTGCATCAATGGTATCAACGTGGCTTGATTGCTAAACAGGATCAGGATTTAGAGGCTGAAATGTACGAGTTAGCTATGGAGATGCTAGAAAAATATGGGTTTGAGCAATACGAGATCTCAAACTGGGCAAAATCAAGTGCGAAAGCAGATTCTCGATGCAGGCATAATTTACAATACTGGCAAAATCATCCATATTTTGGGTTTGGTGCCGGGGCACATGGTTATGTAGCGGGTAACCGTACTGAAAATGTCAGCACAATTAATGAGTATATTCAAAGCTTTACTGGAAAGAGAAATGAAAATTATCCGTTTGCCACTTCTCCTGCGACGATTTCAAGGACCTTGGTTGATATTGACACACAAATGAAAGATTTCATGATGTTGGGTTTGCGATTGGTCAAAGACGGGGTGTCGGAAGACCGGTTTCGCGCTGATTTTGGATTATCAATGAAAGCGGTTTTCAGTGAGGAAATTACTACCCTGGTGAATAACCATCTGCTTGAATGGGTGGATGTTGATCACAACAGGTTGAGATTGTCCAAAAAGGGAATTCTGCTAGGAAACCAGGTATTTGTGGCGTTTGTTTGATCAAACGACACTAACTCGCGTCCCGTATCCTGTTCGATACGGGTAAAGGGTATCGCCGGGGGGATCAACCCATCTGAAGATCCATTTCGCATCCTGGTTTCGCATGTTGATACAACCGCTGCTTTTTGTGCGGCCGAAATCGTTGTGCCAATAGGTACCATGTATTGCTACCCCATTTTCAGTAAAGAAACACGTCCAGGGAACGCCAACTAATTCATAGGCATTGATATCAAACGTCATTTTCCCGCCACCCATATGCTTTGAAGCATATTTTGAAAGGATTCTGAACTCTCCTGAGGGTGTCTTTTTCTGTTCAGTGAGAACGCCGCTTGAAATTTTTGTCTGGAGAGCAATGGTATCACCCTCATAAGCGGTGAGTTCCTGCCGTGAAATAGATATTTCAATCCGTTTTTGTCCTGAAGGTACATCCGGTGAGATAGGGGAGAGTTCCGAATCAGGGATTAAACGCATATGTTCAGCTGGGATTGCATACGCAGTTGGCCTGAGTAATTCGTCCTCGAGTAGGTACCAGGGCTGCCCATCGGGTCCCGTGATGATGTCTTTTACCCAATGCAATGTTTCATAATAAAGACGATACAATGGATCCCATCCTTGCAGAGATGTATAGCGCATTGCTCTTGTATAAGGAACGGTTATTTCACCCAATTGAAAATCTTTGCTGATAGAACTTGCGATTGGGTTGAGAATATATTTAACTTCCTGCAGTTTTCCTCGATGGACATATCCGCCCCAAACCCGGTACCAGATGGGGTTGTAATCAGGTCCGTCTTCTGATTCCACCTCATAATAAACATTGATCAACTCGTCTTTTAAGCGTTGATAGACAATATTATTGACCTGGTCGTTTGGTTCACTGCGGATTACTGCTGGATCGTCAGAATCCAGGACAGCCACCCGCATTAATCTGCGCTTGAAGGTTGGCCTATTTTCAGTCTTTAATGGCTTAAAAGCTAAGGCGCCGATACTGAGCCCCGCAGTTTTTAAGAAGTTTCGGCGAGAAAAGGTCTGCTTTGTCATAATTTGAGATTATACCGAAATGAAACCGTCTGTCAATCATCAAAGTCTTTGGGATCAATATCAGCAACAGATTTCTTGATATGGGTTGGTAAATAAGGGAATTTATCGATATCTTTTTCTTTTGTAACACCGCTGAGAACGAGGATGGTTTCCATACCGCTTGTTACGCCAGCGACGATGTCCGTATCCATGCGGTCGCCGATCATGATCGTATTTTCAGAGTGTACATTTAGATAATTTAAGGCGGTTCGCATCATGAGCGCATTGGGTTTTCCAACAAAAAATGGGGCAACACCGCTCGCTTCTTCGATTAAAGCTGCCATCGCTCCGCAAGCTGGTACCAAACCACCTGTGCTTGGGCCTGATGGATCGGGGTTCGTAGCGATGAATCGTGCACCATGATCATGGATTAAACGGATAGCCTGTTTGATCATTTGGAAATTATAGGCAAGTGTTTCACCTAATACCACATAGTCCGGATTCATATCTGTTATTACATAGCCAATATTATGAATTGCTTCAGTAAGACCGCTTTCTCCTAAGACAAATGCTTTACCGTCGGGTCTCTGGCTATGCAAAAAAGATGCTGTAGCCAGTGCTGAGGTAAAAATCTGGTTTTCCTCAATCCCAAGTCCTAGCGCCTGTAAACGGTGTGCTAAATCACCAGGTGTATAAACCGGGTTATTTGTGAGAATTAAGAATTTCCTCTTTTGTTCCAATAATTTGGTGATAAACTTATCTGCTCCCGGTATGATTTGATTACCCTGGATCAGAACGCCGTCCATATCCATAATAAAATTTTTCATAATAGTCTTTCTGTTTTAGTGTTCGTTCTAATTCTTATTTCAATGATACTATTAGAATTCAAAATTCACCAGACCCATGTTTTGAGCTTAAAGAGAAGCTAATATGGAGTTAATTTACAATCAACAGATTTAATTTTAGAATTCGTCGCATGAATTTATACTACCTGCAAAAAAACATCTCTCCATCCAGATATAAACATTGACAGTATAAAAAAGCCACTGTAAAAATATTCACAGTGGCTTTTAGTAAATTTTGAGTAATAGATTATTTTTCTTTTAAAATCATCCTGGCATCTACAATTTGAACGCCTTTTCCTTCTTCATATACCAGAACTGGGTTAGCGTCTGACTCTTGGACTTCATCTGCCAAATCAGTGATCATGAACGCGTACTGTGCCAAAGTCTGTGCCAACATTTTCTTGTCACGCGGGGACTCGCCGCGAACACCATCCAGGATGGGTGCGCTTTTGATTTCGCTGAGCATCAGTGCGGCTTCTTTCTCAGAAATGGGAGCCACCCTGAATGTAACATCTTTCAAGACCTCCACAAAGATACCGCCAAGGCCAAACATGACTGTCGCACCAAAGGTCGCATCGTTTACAGAACCAACAATGACTTCGGTCCCCCAAGGGGCCATCGACTGTACAACGATACCGTGAATATCTGCATCTGCTTTGTAGGCTTTTGCGTTCTTGAGGATCTCCTGGTATGCACTGCGTACACTGGCCTCATCTTTAATATTGACTTTTACACCACCAGCATCAGATTTATGAAGAATATCCGGAGATACGATCTTCAAGACGATTGGGTAACCAATTTCTTCTGCCATGTCAACAGCCTGGTCTTCACTTGTGGCAATTTCGGTTCTAACAACAGGCAAGTCATAAGCTGTAAAGATTTTCTTTGATTCAATTTCTGTCAGGGCTGTCCGACCGTCTGCACGGACTTTAGCAATGATGTCCCGGGCAGTTTTCTTATCGACAGCATGGTTCTCTATTTTTGTTTCCTGTTTCATGGCATGCAATCGGGCATATTCACGCAGGGCTCCCATCGCCCTAACAGCCAAGTCTGGGGCGTTATAGGCTGGGATACCGTTCTCAACCAACCACTGCATTGCGTCATCACAACGTTCACCACCGACGAAAGAAACTGTGATGGGTTTGTCTGTAATACCGGTTTCTTTAACTGCGTTATAAATAGATTCGGCAATTTCCTGGGGGTTTGTCATTGCGGTTTCGCAGTACAAAACCACCAAACCATCAACCCATTCATTTGCAAAAGAGAATTTTGTTGTATCATGGTACCAGTCATTGCCAGCCATACCTGTCATATCAACTGGATTTTTTGCCGAGCCAAAGGAAGGCATATGCTTTTTAAGTTCTTCCTGGACTTCTTTCGGGGCGAATTTAAGAGGTACGCCTGCTTTTTCAGCGGAATCTGTTGCTAAAACACCAACACCACCACCGTTTGTTAGGATCAATAAATTATCACCTTTCATCGGTGGTTCAAGAGAGAGTGCCAGGGTGCAGTCAAAAAGATCGCTCAAGTCAGAAGCCTGGATTGCACCAGCTTGCTGAAAAGCAGCACTATATATTTTTTGAGCACCTGCCAATGATCCTGTATGCGATGCAGCTGCTGCAGCGCCATGCTCAGAGACACCTGCCTTAAGAACAACTATGGGTTTCTTGGCTTTTGCGCTTTCTTTAATGAAACGGGCACCTTCTTTAAGCCCTTCTACATAAAGGGAAATGCATTTGGTATCCTCGTCTTCGTTCAACCAGGCTACCATGTCTGCAAAGTTGACATCAGACATATTGCCAATCGAAACCAGCTTGTCAAATCCAATTCGCCGAGTATAGGTGATGGCATCAATAGCAATTAACAAAGCACCACTTTGGGATACGAGTGAGGCAGAACCTTTTAGGGGAAGGAACGGCGCAAAGGATGCATTCATGTTATCAGTATTTGAAAGGGTACCAACTACATTTGGACCAAGAATGCGCATCCCATATCCATGGGCTGTCTTAACCAGTTCCTTCTCAAGTTCAACATCCCCAACTTCGCTGAAACCTGATGTGATGATGATCAAGCCCTTGACCCCTTTTTCACCACATTCTTTAATAACATTAAGAACGAATTTGGCTGGAACAGTGATCGCTGCTGCATCCACGTTATCTGGTATATCCAGCACAGATGAATAGCATTTTAGCCCAAGAATTTCGTCAGCAGAAGGGTTTACAGGAAAAATGCCGCCTTGATAACCGCTCTCTATGAGATTCTTAACAACTGTATGGCCAATCTTTCCTGGCGTCGTCGAAGCGCCTATGACTGCAACACCTTTTGGTCTGAGCAGACCTGTCAATACATCATCCACAAGTTCCTCCTGAATAATAGATTATGGAATAGATTAAAGTTTGTTAATATGATTTCACCATCGGCTATTGTACCTTAACTTTATATAAAAATCTTGTAATATGACAATTATCTGCAGAATTATAGAGGATTATCGTAGTGGAAAATTTCGCTTTCGAAAATAATAATTAAAATCTCAATTCTTTCCTAATTATCAGGATCATTCAACCCTAATAAATCTGATCTTTCAGTAAATTTTCCTTGTTTTCACCCGGAAAATTAATGTATAATCGAATTAATTAGAAATTATAGATATTTATTGCAGAAAGAGAAGTGAAAGGATAAATGATGTCTGAAAATCCTGATAAGACTTCAGAGAAGATAAAACAAACAGGGAAAAAACAAAAGAAAAGAGATATTGAAAAACCGTCAAAGCGAGTTCTGCCAATCGTTTTAGGGATCTTATTTCTCTTGCCCGCTCTAGGCGTTCTGGTTGTGTCAAAGGTTATCCCAACGACCATGACCATTATAGGTAGTTTTCAAGAATCACGGGGGTTTAATATTTTCGGTTCTTTTGTAGGAATAGAAAATTATCGAATTTTTTTTGCATCACCTCAATTTTTTGATTCATTAGAATTTACATCATTGCTGATCCTTGTTCGGGTAATCGTTATTCTCTTTCCAACTTTGCCGCTGGGTTTAGGGGCAGGCAGCTTGAAACCTCTGGGTAGAAAAATTGTCCGAATCCTCGCTTCAATCCCCTGGATGGTTTACTCTCCGATTGCATTGGGTATTACATGGATACTATTACTAAATCCTATGTTTGGCTTTGGAAATGAGATATTAAATCTGAGGGATCCTGAAAAAGGACGAATTTTAATCTTAGCAATAGATGGATTATCTTTTTTGGGCTTGGCAGGTGGTCTCGGGGTCACAGCTTTTCTATCAGCATTAAAAGGTGAAAACGAATCTGGAAGAAGAAAACCTGTAAAATCTGTTCTTTTAATTGAAGCCCTTATGCTACTTGTCACGGTTGCATTTACTGTTCAGGGTGGAAGTACAATCAATTTTGTAGCTGGTGGAGGAGTCAATAATTCAACACTCACTTTTCAGAATCTCATCTTCAGATTTCTGTTTATTACTTTTCGCCCCGGCCTTTCATCTGCAATTGCATCCGTATTATTCCTTTTAGTTATGATACTGGGTATTGCCGCTGCATTAATTTTGATCCTAAGCCATTTCAGATTATTTGCACTATCTCCTAAATCTAATCCGGTTAAATATGCTAAATGGTTTAAGATTGTTTCGATCATCTTATTGATCCTGTTTCTAATACTGCAATTAATTTCGGTTGTACCATATATTGCGAAATTTATTCCATTATTTAGAACACCCCTGGCAAATATCATGAATGACACGAGTGATTTAGTTCAAGAAACACTGTTCTGGCGAACTTTGCTGAACACTTGGCTGGTTCCCTTTGTTATTGTGATTTTGGTGCAGTTCCCGATTACCTATGTTGCAGCGCTAGGGATCGGCGCACTGCGGCCATTGGGCAAAGGTAGTGAGTGGCTGTTGATAATTTTTGCACCTTGGTTAATCATGACAGAACTTTTGGTCATCCCTGGTATGCTTCGATTAATAAATAGTGTGGGTATAAACAACAATTTAATAACTTTTTCCATACCTTATTTACTCAATATTCCAATGCTCTTTATACTTGTCCTGTTCTTTAGAGGCCAGCACTATAAATTTGTCGAGAATGAAAAGAAACAAGGTTTCTTTACAAAATTCGTTTGGCCGTCAATACCGCTTACAGCCTTCTGCTTAATATTCAGCATGATTTATATTCAGCAGGATATGGTTTGGGTAAGATCTCTGCCAATGACCCAAGCTCAGCAATTTATCCCCGGTTTGATAAGAAGCTTGCTTACTGCTGGATCAGAAAGAACCATTGGCTGGTTGCTCGCTTTTATCCGGATCCCAGCATTTATTTTAGGCTTCTTAGTATTTGGAGGTTTTCAATTGTTTTATTTCCCAAGATTAGGCATTAAATCCGGAAAACCGACATTAGATTGATTATTTCAATTTCTCAGTAAAACGTTCATAAATTGACAGAAAGATTGGTGTGATTTTCTGTCAATATTTATGTGAAGGTAAATACAGTAGAATCAATAACTAGCTAAATAATTCGTTTAAGGTATAAATACCAACTGCAACAAACGGATCCTTTATAAGGTGTTTGGAGAGTCAATGTTGAAGAAAAATAAACGTAGAATTTTCGGGCAGTTAATATTATTGAGCGGTCTGCTTTTAATCTTTATTATCGCGAGTGCGATGATTTATCTTGGAGCAACCGTGTTTCGATCACAGCTGCCTATTTTCCAATTAATCGATGGAGAGACCGTGATTTCGCAGACGATCGATTCCAGGCCTACAGCAAATCCAGGTGTGGAAGAAATCAATGTTTCAGCTTCAGTTCGTCTGTATATGGTTTTAGGGTCTGATTATCGACCCGAATCCGGTTTTCGCACAGATATTTTAATATTGATTGCATTGGATACCGTATCTGGCAAAATCAGCATGATTTCATTTCCACGTGATTTATGGGTGTCAATCCCAGGATTCGGAGAACAGCGGATTAATACGGTGGTTCAATTAGGCGGCTTCCCCTTATTGGCGGACACCATGCAATCTAATTTTGGGGTTTATCCGACCCAATTCGCGATGATCGATATGGAAGGATTCTTGAAGGTGGTCGATGAACTCGGAGGGGTGACCGTTACAACAGATCAATATACAGCCGATGCCTGCGACAGTTCGCTGGACCCCGATCGTTGGTGTGAAGTGGGTCCGGGTGAGATAACTCTGGATAGTGCCTGGGCGTTGTGGTACGTGCGTGCCAGATACAACTCCAGCGATTTTGACCGAATGAGGCGCACCCAGGAAGTCATCGGTGCGATTATGGAAAAGACCCTCAGCCCGAAAGGTTTGCTTGAACTACCGGCTCTTGTGGAAATTTATGATACCGGTGTTGAAAGCAACATCACGCCTGCTCAGTTGTTTCCATTAACGCGAATTGTCCTTGGTTTCAACAGCAGTGAAGATGTTCGCCGGTTTAGCATTGGTCTAAATGAAGCAACCGGATGGGTCACTTCTGAAGGTGCATCTGTTCTTCTTCCGAATATACCAGCCATCCAGGTTATCCTTAAAGATGCGCTAACCTTTGATTGATATCCTATTCAATTTCGTTGCTTATCTGCTGACAAATTTTTTAGCCAGTCACTGATATGACTTTGAATTTCTTTTGAGATTAAAGTAAAATAAATATGGAAAAAATATGCATATCTTAGACTAGAGGAGGAACAAGACACATGAAAGGCAAACCGGAAATTATTGAAAAACTCAATGCACTTTTAGCAGAAGAATTGACTGCTGTCAACCAGTATTTTCTTCATGGAGAAATGTGTGAAGATTGGGGTTACGAAAAATTACACGAGGTTATTGAAAAACGCTCAATCGAAGAGATGAAACATGCAGAAATGCTGATTAAACGGATTCTATTTCTTGAAGGAAAACCTGTTGTTTCAAAACTCAATGAGATCACGATTGGGGATACTGTATTAAAACAACTCACAAAGGATCATGAAGCTGAAAAATCAGCGATTGAAATGTATAATGGTGCGGTATCTCTGGCGACACAATTGGGCGATAATGGCTCAAAAGTGTTGGTAGAATCAATCTTAACAGATGAAGAAAATCATATTGATTGGATTGAAACCCAGTTGTCCCTGATTGAACAAATGGGTTACGAACGCTACCTAAATAAGCAAGCATAAATCAAATAATCAATTTGACCTTGCAAGATGAGCGGGATCTTTTCCCGCTCTTTCATTTTTAATTGAGGATTATGAAAATGCTTCAAGCCAAGGGTTGATGCCTTCAAGGAAGAGATCCGGTTTTTCCTGGTGAGGTAGGTGACCTGCGTTTTGAATTGTCACCTTTGTAATATTTGGTTGGATTTTTAATAAGGGTTCCAAGTTGTTTTCAGAAAAAAGCTGGTCATATTCTCCCCGAACCACCATTGTTGGCAGGCCGAGGTCCTTCAATAAAGAAACGGAATTGTTCTGATTTTTTTTCATCCAGGCAGATAATTTTCTCAAGGTGGAGAAGTAAGCTCGTCTCTGCCCATCGCTCCAAACGCGTTTATTTACTCTTTCATAAAGGAATTCACGATCTTCTTCAGGCATGTGGTTGAGATCGTAATAGACATTTCTGATTGAATCGTAAGCTGCATCAGGGTCTTTACGCAACCTCGTGTAGAACCATTCCCCCACGAGGGGCAAAGCCATTAATTTGATGCCCCAATTCCCCTTGGATGCTGATGGTAATAATGTCCCCCCAATTAGAATTAGGCTTTCAACACGCTCCGGATGATCAATCGCAATCTGGTGAGAAAAAATACCACCTAAAGAACTGCCCATCAGAACTGCTTTTTGAATTTCGCAAGCATCCATCAAATTAATGATCCCGTTGATCATAAATGATGGCGTGTACTTCAGATTTGGTTTGTCTGAGCGGCCAAAACCAGGGAGGTCCATCGCGATAACATAAAACTTTTCTGAAAGAGGGGGAATTATATGCCGCCAGGTATCAGCCTCATCCCCTAATCCATGGATCATAAGCAGCGCTGGATTTTTTTGTTTACCTGCACAAAAGGCAAATAAGCTTAGATCATTGGCAGCAATTTCGATTTTCTTGCTGAAACGGGACAGTTCTGGCCAGGGAAGCATCGGTTCCTTGAACTTGTTTATTGAAGCCATGTTTTATCCTTTCTTTTAAGAGCTAAAGAAAATCGCATTTCTTATCATGATTATTGGAAAAACTTTCGGCTGATTAAATGTGAATTAGTCCAGCTTGAGTTCAAAGATAGCATGCGTTTTGTAAAAATCGATTCCCATACCACTTAATTCCTGCCGTATACGTTCATTCTCAAAACCAATTTGTATGACTTCAGAGTACTTAAATTGTTGATTGGATTTGATACTTCTATACAGTTCAGAGAATAGTAGGGCTGTTCCGGCAAGGCCGCGGTATTTTTCCACAATACCAATCCCGTTGATATTTAACCATTCCGTATGATGCTTTTCGCGAAGCAAACGGACCCAACCAAATGGGAAAATCCGTCCTCTTATTGCCTGAAGGCCTTCCGAAATATCAGGATAGGTTAACAAAAAGCCAATAGGCTCTTCATTCTTGACAATGATTTTGATCAATTCTGGTTGTGCAATCCACAGTAAACCTTTTACCATTGTGTTGATGTCTCTCGTCGTTAGGGCGACGCTGTCATCGGAGGAATTCAATGATTCATTATATAAATAACCAAGGGAAAGCGTGGCTTTTCGTAAATCTTTGCGCGATTTGAAAGATAAGACTCGAAACCCTCTTTTTTCCTGAATGATTTCAGCTGCTTTTAGGACTTTAGTAGATAGTTGAAATGAATCATTTTTGATGAGGCCAGAGCCTGTTTCCACAACTTTTTTGAAACCAAATTTTAGTAAATAATCAGGGTAGTAAGGTGGATTATAGGGCATTCCAAATGCTGGCCGTTTGTCAAAACCCTTGGTCAACATTCCCAAGCCATCAAGCGGTGTCATACCTTTTGGTCCGTAGAGTTTAGCCAACTTTCTTTCATTTGCCCATGAAACACACCGGTTTAGTAGTTTCTGGGCAATTTCAAAATCATGAATCACTTCAAATAGATAAAAGTTCCCTGTTTCCTTAAAGCGGTTATCCGATTGATTTCGTTGAGCAAGTGTGACCATCCGGCCAACCGGTTTACCATCTCTTATGGCCAGCAGGAATTGAGCCTCTCCATGCTCATAAAATCCGTGCTTTTTCCGGTTAAAAAGGTTCCTGACTTCTCCCCGGATAGGTGGCACCCAATTGGGATCGTTCCTGTATAAGGAATAAGGAAGATCGATGAATTGGTTGCGATGCTTTTTGCTTTCAGGTTCGAATTGAATGATTTCCATAAGGCCTCGATAAAAACAATTATATTCTTTTAATTTAAAATTATAATTTAAGAATACGATAATTTCGTATAGTTATTGGTTTTATCTATGTAAAATCGATTTTATTTAGTCATCAGGATATTAATATTTGATTTTTTTGAAATATTGTTAATATATTATTATCCTTTAATTGATTGACAGGTGATTCCCCAAGGATTATAATCATTCAGGTTTGGAAATAAAGAGAAAATTTAATGGATAAATTTCAAGAGTTTCAAGCGCCAGTACAAGATGACCCTGAAGGGGTAGGCTCAGGCCAGTTTTAACGCGCAGAACGTTCCTTGAAACTTATTTGCAATTATTTAGCAGTCAGGGTCACAGTTCTGTGACCCTGACTATTTTTTACGCTAAGAAATTGGACTGAAAGGGAATAATTATGATTGCACTTTTGTCTCAAAGCTTATGGCTGCTCATAGTTGTTGGATTATTTGCGATTGCCGTACTTGTTTTATCATCAAATGTTGCAGTAAAAAAACTTATGGGGTTAGCCGGCTATTTTAGGCTATCAACAACATTTATGGGAGTCACAGTTGTCTCTATTGCTACGAGCATCCCAGAAATAGCTGCCCATTATACAGCTTCATTTGGGATCTTAAGTGGTTCATTGGATTATGAAGTCAGTTCTGCAGTGGTATTAGGTGCAAATATTGGTTCGGATGTCGTCCAACAGACACTTATCATGGCGATTGTGATATTAATGGCTGGGGTATTACACTTTCGCCGTTATTTCCTCTGGAAAAGTATGATCCCAATGATAGCAACCACGATTATGTGCATTGTCTTGGGAATTGATGGAACCTATTCCCGGATCGATGGCCTTATTCTATTCGGCTCCTTTATTGCCTATATGTACTATTTATACGTGGATGAACGCAAACACTATCGGGAAGAAGATCATGGCTTTACTGAGGAAGGAGAAACCCCGGAAGGAGTCCCTCAAAACGCAAAAGAAGCTTGGCGTGATGCCTTCATTGCTTTGATCACTTTATTCTTCACAATCGGGGGAGCGATGCTCGCCCTGCAGGTTACAGAAGTTGTTGTTGCTAAAACAGGTATTGGTGGGTCTTTGATCGGCGTGCTGACTCTTGGGTTGGCATCTGCACTCCCCGAGCTTATCACAGCAATTTCCGGTGTCCGGCATGGTGACAGTGGTATTCCTTTGGGGACTCTGGTCGGCAGTAACATTACAAACCCATTGGTTGCAATTGGCGGTGGTGCAATTATCAGCACCTATTGGGTTCCGGGACCATTGGTGAGCTGGGATCTCCCCTGGGAGACGGTAACAGGAGCAATCCTTTGGATAATTCTTTGGATCAATAAAGGCAAGCTGGGAAAACGGACTGCTTTTTACTTGATTGGTCTATATATCGTCTATATAACTTTAAGAATGATTTTCTTTTCAGTTGATTAGCAAGAACCAAATGACAAAATTCCAACCTTGTCATTTGTGAAGTGAGAGAAACGCTCTAATTTACTATTCCTCTCTATCAAAAATGCGCTCGTTTATTAAAATATTTGAACTCCGGTGATGAAGCCGGAGTTCAAATTTTAAAAAAGGAGGTTAAAAATGAAGCCGCGGATGTTCGTTATGAAAAGAATATTATAAAAAAGTTTCTCTCCTATTAAATTTTATCACGTGCTGGTTTGAATCACACCCTACTGGAGTATTGTTTTAAAGGGTCAACCTAACTTTATAACTAAAATACCCGTTTCACATTCATGCAATAGTTTAATTACTGAGCCTTAGCAGTTAACTTTGAGTCTTCAATAAACTTATGGAGATCCTTGGACAGTTGCTTAAGTGATGGCGAATGGGCATACATCATATGACCTGATTTGTAATAAGTCATTTTTATGTTTTTCTGTTGATCTTTTGGTATTGGGATATGGTTGAATGTGTATTCCGTTGCCAGGAAGGGCGTCGCAAGATCAAAATATCCGTTGCAAACAATGACTTTTAATCCTGGATGTAGTTGAAAACCCAATCTCAGGTCTTTGGCAGTGTTGACATATTGGTTTTGGAAATTTTCATATTTCCACGATTGGTACAAGGATTTGAGTACTTCGTAGGGTAGATCGGTTTCATATTCAAGATCTCTGCGAATGTAATCATACATTGTAGCCGTATACGATCCTAAAATTGCAGAGTAGCTGGGGTCAATTTCATGGGTTTCACCGACATCATCCCGGTCAAAACCAGTAAAACGGCTATCAAGCCGACCAATTGTCTTTCCCTCCTCTCGTAATAACTCCTTACAGAACCGGTGAATGTTGATCCTTAAATTGGTCCCCTCAATATACGTTTTTGAAAGGCCTGTAAAATAAGCCAGTTTTTCAACAATTTGTTTGCGCTCAGTGCCCTTAAGAGCACTGCCTTTCATCAGGGCGAGCGTGTAATCTTTCATCGCGAACGCCCTGGCTTGATCAACTGCTGTTTCCAAATCAGCTTGCAGTTCACCAGATAATTTCTTGTGGTACCAGGCTGTAGCAGTATAGGAAGGTAGGAAAAGGATGAAAGGTAGATCATTTCCTTCATGAAACTGTGCGGTAATGAAGTTTAATATTGAAGAAACAAACATGATCCCATTGAGATACATACCATGCCGTTGATGTAAATATCCTGCCAACCCAGCAGCTCTCGTGGTCCCGTAGCTTTCTCCGATGAGGAATTTTGGAGAAGTCCAACGTTTATTGCGCGTTGTCCAAACCCGGATAAAATCACCAACGGATTCGATGTCTTTCTTAACATTGTGATATTGTTCAGGTTTTTCTTTTGGGACGGAGCGGCTGTAACCCGTGCTTACAGGATCAATAAAAACCAGGTCAGTTTCATCTAACAAGGAAAAATCATTGTCGATGAGTTTGAATGGTGGACCTGAAGGCTTACCAAATTCATCTGCCAGGACACGCTTTGGCCCCAGGACACCCAAATGCATCCAAACGGATGAAGAACCAGGGCCACCATTGAACGAAAATGTTACAGGCCGGTTAATATCAGCATCGTTTTTGGTATATGCGATATAAAAAATACTGGCTTTTTGTTTTTCGCCTTCATCCACGTCCTCTTCTTTGAGGATGATCGTACCGGTTGTTACAGAATATTCAATTTCTGTATTATTTATGGTTGTAGCGTGTTTAGTGATGACAACTTTCTCTTCTAGCATCTCACTTTGTTGTTTTTCATTTTTCTGGCTTGATTCGTCCTTCTTTTCTTCACTCATGATCACACTCCAAATCTAGTTTTTCAGAACCTAATTCTAATGCAATAATGACATCAGCTCTCATTTTCAGGCCAAAATGTTTCATTAATATGACTGATCACGTTATGGGTGATATTTTCAAGAGCTTTGATCTTAATGGGATTATTACTGACGCCGATAAGTTTTAATTTGGTCTCAATGCCTATTTGAAAAAGCAACGATTGTGCTGTTTTTACACTCTGTAAGCCCTTGACCGAATCTTCGTATACTGTAATATGAGCATCCTGAAACATCATCCATGCTTCAACCTTTGAGTTTCCATTCCATAGCTCAGAAGAGATACGAATTGCAAGTTTGACATCTTCTCCCTTCAGCAGACGCAGTAAAGATAAGGCATGCACTGGATTTGGTTTCAATAAAGTGTGGCTTGGGAGTCCCAACTCAGTAACAGCAAACCATGCCAATAGTCCTGAGGTTATAGATGGGAAACCTTCAATGCCTGCTATTTTAATTCCGATCTCTGCTTCGGGGGAACTGAGGTAGCCCTGAGGGGTCTGGCTTTGGCGGTTGGTCATAATACCGGCATAATTCCCCGGGATCCTCAACCAGTTCTCCAGCGAAAGACGAAGTTGCGGAGATAGTAAAGGTTGGTCATACCTTTGCAGGTAACCTTCGATGTTTAATTTTGGATCTAGTTTGTAATGCTGATGGAATAATTGGCTTCCAAGGATAAATTCTTGGTGAATTGGTAGAGTAGGGGATTTATAAATATCACGGCATGTGCTTAGGAGGTCGTAAAGATAAGATACCTGATTCGCAGAGAGCCCTGGATTATTAGCTACAAGTGTATTAAAGGCTGCAATTGAAGGAAGGTCATCACTGCGAGTGAAGATTTCTAAAAATTTATCGATATCCGGACCGGATTCCCTTATTTTTACCGCCTTTTTCTCATTTTGCAGGCGGATGCTACCGTCTTGCTTCCAAACATATATAAGACATAAGGCAGTACAGATCGCGATGATATCCCATTCATTTGTCACATTACGGGTTTCGAATTTAGCTATTTGATCGAGGCTGATCTCAGTGTTTTTAAGTCCTAGAGAAGATGCGATCGTCGTTAACGACTTTTGGAGCGCTTTATGGTATCCATGGGAAGATAGGAGTACGCCATCCAGATCAAATAGAATAAAATTGTCTGGCATTTATACCAAATTTCGAAATTCAGTAGATGCTTTATTTAAGATATTTCGCATAGCTAATTCTTTCACTATACCAATAACAGGTGAAAAAGAACAGAAATGGCTATAGTCAAAATTATAAGGATGGAAAACCTCGAAATTTTTTGCCTCAATTGGTATGGTTTTGTAGAAATTTTATATATGTAAAAGATTGATATCGCAATGGGGGGTAAGTTAAAAAGACTGAGCATAGTCCGTAAACCAATTGCAATATCATAGATCACAACGCTTGTGGAAATTAACAGGGGAAAAGTCAGAAATTGGAAGATACAGCGCTGAACAATCACCTTTTTAAGTTCAGAATCAGTTTTTTCAAACTTCCAGATTATTGCATAAACCAAAACAAGGTTAAAAATAAAAATAAACGTGTGCCAGGTTAATGTGCTAATTGTCCTGCCTTCATACCAGATCGGTAAAAAAACGACAACAATTGTCCATACGATCGAAATAAAGATCCGATTGATAATGAAAAAAGCAAAAGGTTTGTTGTTGTTTGATGAAATCTTCCGGTAATTTGCAAACCTCGCAGTAAACATCCCTGCACCAGCGCCAAGAAGCAAAATGCCGATTTTTAATTCATTAGGACTGTTCAAAGCCAACAGTATGACACCCAACCCAGATAAGGGAATGAGGAAAAACGTGATTTTGTGGTATTTGCGGATTGAAATAATAATTTCCTGGTAGTGAGCTTGATCTTTTTTCCAATCGAACAAATTATCCAGACTGTAAATCAAAAAGGTTGAAAGCCCGACCAATAAACTAACAGGCCAGTTAATATGCTCGTATAGTACGGCACTGATTGAACTGGCAAGAATAAATGCTAATACTGCTAAATGGATTTGCGTGTAGTACAAAAGGGTTAATTTCCGACGAATGGACATGGTTTTCGATAAATCCTTATCAATCAATCCTCAAAGTACTTATTTTAGCACAATGAGGGATGATATCAGTTCAAAGATTCATCGAATATTGCAAAATACACTTACTATGAGTTCGAACGGGTGAGGTAATTACTCTTCTGCTTTATGTACTTTAGTTATACTTATCTGTAAAGCACTTTTTATTTTTGCATTTGCATCTGCCCTGGATAAGGATTTGTCAGTTACCAACCACTCATTGATGAAGTATTTCATTACTTTATCAAGCATTTCCCGCTCATTAAAGCTCAGACTCTCTAATCTCCTTCGTCCATTCAGATCCCTTAATAATCTCGCTCGAGCGTTCAGGTCACCATCCAGCCATCGCTCATGAATTCGTTTCTTCCGTGTTTTATGATGTTGCCCAATTGGTTTCGGGGGTTCAGCAAGCACTAATAGCGCTTTATCAAAATCTTCCTGAGATCGGATTGGCTCAATATGATCAGACATTTCATCTTCAACCGGAATCCAATAATCCATATTTTTTGTAGATACCCGATAATATGTTTTTTCTTGACCCGGTAAGCCTTTCTTTACAATTCCCTCAATTTTTCCGACACCATGGAAATAGTGAACAACCCAGTCTCCAATGTGGTACCGGAGATTTTCTTTTATTACCATTTAATCATCCTTTTTACGGTGAAGAACTTGTTAAGACAGCAATCTTTTTGGCTTCAAGTTATCCAATCGTGCTTGCTGGAAGTTGTTAGCCAAAAGCCCCCATTTTTTCCAGAAAAAGTGAAATTCACTAAAATGAATTTTATAGAACGATTGTACCATATTTAATGCCTCTTGTTAAGGAAATAAAGCTGTGGCAGCACATGGTGGCTATCAATAAATTCACCCCTCAGAACATAAAATGCGGTAAATCGACCTTGTTATCGATCAAACTCTTTGAGAATTTGGGAAAAGCAATCGATCAGAAGCATGAAAAGTGATAATTCCAGATGCGTCAAGGGGTGAAACTAAGCTTCAATTAAAGCATTCCATATGTTATAACTATGGAAACACTTTACTTCACACATCAATGCAGCATTTGTTCAATCAAATACAACATAGTTCACATTATGAATAGACAAAATATTAACTTTACCAGTTGCAGCTTTCTTCTTATTATAATCTTATTAGTTTTGACAGCTTGCTTACCAAGGCTCGAGTCTCAACAAGATGAAATAGAATCCACTGAGTTTCCCCCAGTCAAATCACCGATTCTGACAGTAGAACTTGAACCAACACGCACTGAGACAGCAACCATGACGCCGACATCAACCAGCACAGCTACGCAAACACTAACGCCCACTGCTACTGAAACACCAACGATTACCCCTACACCCTCCATCACGCCTACACCCACGTATGCTTTTCCCGAAGTGACCGTGAATGTCGCTGCAGCGCACTGCCGCTATGGTCCATCAAAAGCGTATTTACACGCGGCAGACCTCTATGAAGGTGACAAAGGGGTCGTTCACGGGCGTTTCCTATACAGTGACTGGTTGTATATCAAATGGGATAAATTGAATTACCACTGCTGGGTATCCCCATACGTCGTTGATGTCAGTGGGGATATTTCAATTATTCTGTATCAAAATGTTGAATTATGGAGAATCCCATCAACGCTTTACGAAGCACCCACAAATGTTCGAGCATCCCGGAAGGGTGATACAGTGACGATCACCTGGAACAGTGTTTGGATGACTGAAGATGACGATCGGGGGTATTTAATTGAAGCCTGGGTTTGCCAGAATGGGGCTTATATCTGGTGGACTGCTTCATTTGATAACCAATTCACAACATCTTACTCGGTCATCGATGACGATTCTTGCCAATCTCCATCGTCGGGTGTGATTTATACTGTTGAAAAGCATGGATACACAGATCCTGCGACCATACCCTGGCCTGGTCATTAATATTTTTCGATTCAAAAACCCCAACCAAAGCGGCGTGTGTCGAAGTTTCTCTTCATCTGGACTGCCATTTTTAAGAATTTATAAAAGAAGCTACATAACTATGAAGAAGAGAAGTTACTCTTACAAAGGATAAAGAATCACGGATCATCGAATTTCCGTTATACTCTTGTTATGGTGCAAATCACGGGATCAGTAAAACGAGTGACATATTATAACCAGGATAATGGTTACTCAGTCCTTCGCCTCAGACCTGAGAGACAAAGTGGTGAGAAGGTACCTGGTGTAGGGATAGACGGTTTATTGACCGTTGTTGGGAACTTGCCCAAGCTCTCTCCTGGTGAAAAGATCAAACTGCAAGGTGATTATACAACCCATGCAAAACACGGTCTCCAATTCAAGGCATCATTTTGCGAGCAGCTACTACCTGCCACAAACAGTGGGATTGAACGGTATCTTGGCTCGGGCCTGATAAAGGGGATTGGCCCGGAACTCGCGAAACGAATTGTAAAACATTTCAAAGGGAAAACATTGGAGATCATCGAAGATGACCCTAAGCAGCTTAAAAACGTGCCAGGTATCGGGGAAGACCGAACTGCAAAGATCATCCAGGCCTGGGAAGAGATGAGTAACATCAAAGATATTATGCTTTTCCTTCATAGTCATAACATCAGCACGAACCTTGCTGTAAAGATTTATAAGACTTATGGCGATCAATCCCTTGATGTCGTTAAAGAAAATCCATATCGTCTTGAACAAGACATCTTTGGCATTGGCTTTAAAACTGCCGATAAGATCGCTCAAAATATGGGGCTACCAAAGGATCACCCCTCCCGTATTGAGGCTGGAATTGTTTATGCTATCCATGAAAGTGTCGATGAAGGTCATGTATATATTCCGCAAAATGATCTCAAGAACCGTTCCGCAGAGCTCCTTGAAACAGATGCTTCACAAATCGATGAGGGCATCAAACGGTTGGAGGGACAGGAACGGATCAAAAGGGAAGAGGAGCGTGGTAACCCATCCAGTCCTGTGCTTCCTGGGGATGACATGGGCAAACAGCTCATCGGTCAAATCGTTTATCTTTCCTCGTTATATTACAGCGAATATGGCGTAGCAAAGAGTATTAATAAACTAAATAGCATCAAGAGCAAGCCAATCCAAGGTCATTTGCTCGAGACTGAATTTGGTTTATCCCAGGAGCAATTAAAGGCACTTGATCAAGCAATTAACAATCCAGTCAGTGTTATCACGGGTGGTCCGGGAACCGGGAAAACCACATGCCTGAAAGCCTTGATCTGGATGCTTGAAGAGAATCATCTCCGTTATGCTTTGGCATCTCCTACCGGAAGAGCTGCCAAGCGTCTCTCAGAGGCAACCTCCAGGCCCGCCAGCACTATCCACAGATTGTTATCCTATAAACCAGGTGAGGGATTTAAATATCACGAAAAGAATCCGTTAAAAATTGATTTTTTGGTGATCGATGAGTCCTCAATGATCGATCTGCCATTAGCGTTCCACCTTTTCAGAGCTGTCAAACCAGGGACACAGGTGCTGTTGGTTGGTGATGTTGATCAACTGCCATCTGTTGGCGCAGGGGATGTTTTGGGTAATATCATTGAATCTGGAAAAGTCTCTGTATCTAGATTAAAACAAATCTACAGGCAAACAGCGAATTCAGATATCATTTCAAACGCACATCACATAAACCATGGAAAATATCCAGTATTTTCAGAATCAAAAGATGGGGATTTCTTCCTGTTTCCTGCAGAGGATGCTGAAAAGGCTGCTGATTGGGTTATAAATGTTGTCAGCCACCGTATCCCGGATAATTTTGGTTTTGATCCAGTTCACGATATTCAGGTGCTTACCCCCATGTACAGGGGTGCAGCGGGTGTAGATTCATTAAACCAATTGCTGCAAGAAAGATTAAATCCCAAAAAAGCAGAAAGAGGCGAACAAAAATTGTTCGGAACAATCTACAGGGTGGGGGATAAGATTATGCAAACGAAAAACAATTATGACAAAGATGTCTTCAATGGGGATATAGGGATGATCGAAAATATTAATACGATTGAACAAACCATCACAGTCAGGATGGATGGAATTCGGCATGTGAAATATGATTTCAGTGAAGCGGATGAGATCGTTTTAGCTTATGCAGTAACCGTTCATAAATCACAGGGTTCTGAATTTCCTGTGATTGTAATGCCAGTGATTACCCAGCATTATATAATGCTCCAGCGAAATTTACTCTACACTGCTGTCACACGTGCGCAGAAATTATGTGTTTTGGTCGGAAATCCCAAGGCTATCCATATTGCGATTAACAATAACCAATATGCCCAGCGTTATTCAAAGCTGTCGGAAAGGATTCAGAACTTAGGTAACTTTTGAAATAAATTGAATAATAGAATGTTCATCTTTTATGGTGAAGTACAATACTCTTGTATTTTTCTATTTTGATTTAGTAGCCAGGCAGCAAAGAATAAGAAAAACCACATTAAACATCAATGAATTACTGATTTTATGACTATTCGAAACCTGATCATTCTCAGCCAATTAAATCCTCCCGCTCCCCATTCCAGAGTCATGAAGCGCGAGAGGATCCAGCAGAAGCTCCTGCGTTCTCTTCAATACCCACTTACAATCCTGGTAGCCGGCACAGGATATGGAAAAAGTACCGCACTTCTTTCTTTCCTGGATGGACTACATCTGCCAGTATTCTGGTTCACGGTATCAGGGACAGATCGGGATCCTCGATTGTTCCTGGCAAAACTATTTTCCGCATTTAACCAGGGCCAAACCACAATTGGCAGTGAAGCGCTGCGAATTCTTGAAATGCCAGATGGGACACCACAAGAAGCATTGATAGCTTTTGTAAATGCCCTGTCAATCGAAAACCATGGAAATTCAGTTTTTATCATTGATGACTTCCATCGACTGGCTGATATCCCTGAGATATTAGCCTATGTTAATTGGTTGATTGAAAACCTTCCAAATCACATGCATCTTATTATTGCTACACGCCACCATCTTAATTTTTCAGATATCAATAAGTGGCGTGTTAAGAATAAATTACTTGAAATTTCAAAAGAAGATTTAACTTTCAAAGAATCAGAAATTGAAGAATTGTTTGATCGTCATTACGGCATTTCACTTTCAAAAGAAGATGCTGCAAATTTGCTTAATCAAACAGAAGGTTGGGCAATTGGTCTTCAAATGATCTGGCAAACTTTGGATCGGAACCCTGATGTGACCATACGCCAGGTTCTGGAAGATAATCGCTTGTCGAGAAATGTCTTGTTTGAATATCTTGCTGACGAGATCTTGGAGGGGTTAGAACCTGATGTTCAAGCGTTCTTACTGCATACGTCTATTCTCTCAAAGTTGGATAGCGCAACATGCGATTTCCTGCTTACCAGAGATGATAGCGATAAGCTTTTACGGCAGCTTCAAAAATCTGGTTTCTTTATTGAGGAATTGAGACCGGGTGTTTATCGGTATCACCAAATATTTAGGGAGTTCTTAGCCAATCGGCTTCAAAAGGATCCAGAACGGAAAAAGGAACTTCATCAGAAAATCGCCAGTTATTTTAGGGCACATGAATACTGGGAAGAAGCACTGTATCATTTGTTCTCAGTCGGTGATTACCAGCAAATCAATCAAATTCTTGAATCTATTGGCGATAAGATGATTAGTGAGGGCCGGCATGAAACGATTAATTATTGGTGCCACGAAATTCCCGAAAAAATCCGGAGAAATCTCCCCTACATTAATTACTTACTCGGTGAGGTTAATCGATATCTTGGAAAATTTGAGGCTGCGCTTGAAAACTACCATTTAGCTGAACGTATTTACAGAAATGCGAAGAATAATTTGGGAATTAGTTTAGCAATTCGTGGTCAGGCACAGGTCTTTCTTGATACGATACGCCCAATTAATGCTGATCAACTGCTTCAAAACGCGCTGCAATTATTGGACCCTTCACAAATGGGGCAAGAAGTTGCAGACCTCAAGGTTCTTATTTCTGAAAATCAATTGAATTTAGGGTACCCGGATACTGCACAGGCGCTGCTGTCCGACGCTAGAAAACTACGTCCAGATATTGATATGGAAACGGACCTCATCCAGGCGCGGATATTCTTGAGAACAGGAAAACTCGATGAAGGCATAGAACTTCTTAACGACCATGAAGCTGACCACCCACCATTATCAATTTCCAGACCACAGCGCTTTCATCGAGAAAGCACTTTACTGTTATCTTTGTTTTATGCGATTAAGGGTGATATCAGTAGAGCTGAAAAGTATGCAAGACAAGGGATTGAGTTGGGAAATAATCTTAAATCCACCTTCATTCAATCTGTGGGCTATATGCGCCTTGGGCATGCAATCCTATTAAAATCTCAAAACCCGTTTGAAGCCAATCAATTTGATCTGGCTATGGAATATTTTCAGAAGGCGATCAATAAAGTCGACGTAACCCGGATACATGTTGAACCTTTGTGGGGGATGTGCCGTGCTTTGGGGTATTTTGGAAATCTTGCTGGTGCTGAAGAAATGGCATCTAAATCGTTGGCAATTGCCCAAAAAGCAGGTGATGAATGGATCAGTATCCTGATCCAGCTATCTTTAGGTGCAGGCGCAGTCCTGTCTGGAAATTTTGAGGTCGCACAACATTATCTAACCACAGCTGAAACTTCAGCAATAAAAGTTAAAGATCCATTTATTCATGCAGCTTCTCTATTGTGGTTAGCATTGAAGTCATGGAAACAGGGTTATTCAAATACAGCTTATGGTTATTTGGAAAAATTATTAGGGATTGTGAAGGAACATGATTATGGTTTCCTGTTGACAAGCGAATCCTTAATGGGGCTTAGAGATCGAGATGATATCATACCTCTCTTGATATCAGCGAGACAAAATGGGATTGAAGAAGAATTTATATCAAAACTAATGGATATCCGGGGGTATGCTGATCTCGATTATCACCCGGGATATACACTTTGGGTTCGTACGCTGGGGAACTTCAAGGCTTGGCGAGGTTTAGAACCGATCGAAAGACAAGATTGGAAACGGGAAAAATCTCTGCAGTTATTCCAAATCCTGATTGGATATCGCGGAAAATGGCTGCATCGGGACCAGATCCTATCGATGCTCTGGCCGGAAACATCCGTTGAGAATGCTGCAAATTATCTCAAAGTCATTTTAAGTACTGTTAACACAATCTTAGAACCCAATCGACAGAAGGGTGAGGATCCATATTTTATTGAAAGAAATCAGGATCGCTACCGGATAAACCCGAAAGCACGGGTACTGGTCGATGCTGATATCATGATTGGCAAGATCAGTTCGGGAAATCTGATGGATTTACATGATGCAATAAAACTTTATCAGGGACATTACTTTTCAGATAGCCAAATGCAAGAATGGCTGATGATTGAAGAACAGTACTATCATCGTCAATTCTTAAATGCATCGGACAATTACATCGAATATCTAATGAAAGCAGAAAAGTACGAAGAAGCTTTAGAAATTACCTATAAAGTGCTGGGTGAAGACAATTTATGGGAACCCGCTTATCGAGCTCAAATGACCATTTACAGCCAGACAAACAGGCCAGGTTTGGTACGGAAAATTTTTACCCAATGTCAGGATATCTTTCAAAGCCAGCTGCAAAGCCAGGTATCGCAACAAACGATAGATCATTATCACCAAATGGTAAACCAATGGGAAGAATCCTGATTTTCGCTTTATTTTGTAACCTCCACGTAACTTTCGTGTAATCTTCAATTGCTATAATTCCTCTGTAATATATAAATATCAATAATCGCGCAAATAGTGTATTAATCTGTGTATTCTTAAGGAGAGAAATATGCGTCTAAAAGACAAAGTATGTCTGATTACTGGTGGTTCAGCGGGAATTGGGAAAGCCACTGCTATAAAATTTGTGAATGAGGGAGCAAAAGTTGTTCTGTGCGATGTGGATGAAACTGCGGGACAAGCTCTTGCTCAAGAACTGGGAAAAGGTACAACCTTTTATAAGGTTGATGTTACAGATCGTGAAGCAGCCCAAGCGTGGGTTGATGATGTTGTAAAGAATTACGGTCGCGCGGATGTTTTAGTCAATAACGCCGGCATAACCCGTGATGGTTTGTTTGTGAAATACAAAGGTGGCGAAGTCGTCAGCCAGATGTCAGAAAATGATTTTGATTTGGTACTCAAAGTCAACCTTAAAGGAGTATTCAACTGCGCCCAGGCTGTTACACCCCAGATGATCAAACAGGGTGGGGGGGTCATTCTGAATGCCTCGTCCATCGTTGGATTATATGGGAATTTTGGCCAAACCAATTATGCGGCAACTAAATTCGG
Organism: Anaerolineaceae bacterium; assembly: GCA_016841445.1. GTDB lineage: Bacteria > Chloroflexota > Anaerolineae > Anaerolineales > Anaerolineaceae > Brevifilum. The sequence continues at coordinate 1,151,884 of JAENZD010000001.1, read as the reverse complement.
TGTGATAGGGATGACCAAGACCTGGTCTCGAGAATTAGGACGTTACAATATCCGTGTCAATGCGGTCTGCCCAGGATTCATATTGACGGAAATGGTTCAAAAAATGCCTGAAAAGATATTAGAAGGACTTGCCGCAAAAACGCCATTAGGCCGGATGGGTGTTCCTGAGGATGTTGCAAATTTATATTGCTGGCTGGCTAGTGAAGAAGCATCCTATATTCATGGAGCAGTAATAAGCATCGACGGTGGAATGGTATTGGGCACATAACTGTTTCTTTCGTCAGCAAACGTCAGATATCAGAAGTGAGGTAAAAATGGAAAGGTACGGCAATATTATTGGCACTGGACGTTATGTTCCCAATAATGAAATAACAAATCAAACATTTGCCCAATGGATGGGTGAGGTCAGTCCAAAATTAGCTGAAGTCGTCGGTAAATTTGAGGAAAGTTCAAACATTAAGACGCGTTTTTACGCAGATGAAGATCAATCTACTTCTGATTTAGCTGTAGAAGCCGCAAAAGATGCTCTTAAAGATGCCGGGATCACCCCTGATGACGTGGATCTCATCATCCTTGGAACAGATTCCCCTGACTATATTACTCCTGCAACCTCTGTTGTTGTCCAGGAGAAACTGGGTGCTAAAAACGCGGGCACTTTTGATGTTGGATGCGCTTGTGCCAGTTTTCCAACAGGATTAGCATTAGCCGCTGGCCTGATCAGTACAAATCCGCATCTCAAGAACATCCTGGTGATTGGTGCTTACATGATGCACCGGTTCGCAGATGTCAAACATGATGTTGTCAGTTTTTTCTATGGTGACGGTGCGGGTGGGGCTGTTGTTGCGCCCTCAAATGAACCTGGTTTTATTTCTTCTTCAATTTTCGCTGATGGCTCATATTACAAGAATTGGGGTATCTATGCCGGGGGCGTTGCTGAACCAGCCACGGTTGAAAATGTAAAAAGTGGAAAAACACAGGTTAAACTGGTCACACCGTTTCCACCAGAGGTCAATAATGAAGGTTGGCCAAAGCGAATCCGAGAGGTTGCAAAGAACGGCAATTTTGAGATCAGCGATATTGACTTTGTGATCTTTACACAGGTCAGATTGAACAGCATCAAACTAGTGATGGAAGAAGTTGGCCTTCCGCTTGAAAAAGCGCATTGGATCATGGATAAATGGGGTTACACCGGTTCAGCCTGCTTACCAATGGCTTTTGATGACGCAAGGAAACTTGGAAAAATAAAATCCGGAGATCTCGTCGTATTTGTTGGTTCTGGTGTTGGTTATAACCAGGCAGCTGTTGCCTTTCGAATGCCTTAGTACCTAAAAGGAATTAATTATGCCGTCGCTCAAGCAATTTGAAGATAAATACATTTCTCTTGAAGAAGCTGTCTCAAAAGTTAAGACTAACGATACGATTGGCGTTGGGATTGCCGGTGCAGAACCGGTTGGCTTGCTGACGACATTGGCGAAAAGAGCAAAAATCCTCGATAATATCCATTTTTGGACCTGTCTTCCAATGCGTCCGTACGATATTTTTACCAAACCGGAGATGGCTGGTCACATATTCAATGAAAACTGGTTTTATAGTCCGACAGATCGAGCGACCCACCCAGAAGGCCGCGTTTCTTACGTTCCAAATAATCTGAACCGCGCCGGAACAGATAAACTCTTTTCAACAAAAGGAAAATTGAATGTCTTTTGGGGGACTGCAACACCACCCAATGAAGATGGCTATTTATCATTATCCATTGGATTGATCGTCCAAAAGGATCTTTTTGAAGCTGCTGATCTTAAAATCCTGGAAATCAATGAAAATCTGCCCTGGACTTATGGGGACACCCTGGTACATATCTCCGAAGTCGATTTTGTTGTTGAGAACCATGTTCCGGTGGTTGAGCTGCCATCTGCACAACCGTCGGATATCGAACAGCAAATCGGCGGCTACATCGCGGAACTCATTGAGGATGGCTCAACCATCCAGCTTGGGATTGGCGGGATTCCTAACGCAATCACAGCATTCATTATGGAACGCAAAGATCTGGGAATCCATACTGAAATGGTTGTTGATGGCATGGTCGACCTTGTAGAGGCAGGGGTTGTAAACAACAGTAGGAAGACTTTGCATCCCGGAAAAATCGTTGGCGCATTTGCCCTGGGAACCAAAAAATTATATAACTTCCTTGATCATAACAAGGATGTTGAAATGTACCGGGGAAGATATACCAATGACCCGTATGTCATTGCCAAGAATTATAAAATGATCAGTGTGAACACGGCTTTACAAGTTGATATTCTTGGGCAAGTCTGTTCCCAAAGCATCGGTACCCGGCAGTTCAGCGGTACAGGCGGCCAGCTTGATACCCATCGCGGTGCACAGTTATCAGAAGGCGGTCGAGGGATCATCGCCTTGAGATCAACTGCCAAGAACGGCAGTATTTCCACAATTGTCCCAACATTAGCCCCTGGAGCAGGTGTGACAGTTCCCAGCCAGGATGTTGACACAATTATCACTGAATACGGCATAGCTGAATTAAGAGGCTTAAGTGTAAAAGACAGAATGGAAGCTCTGATTAAAATAGCCCATCCGAATTTCAGGGATTGGATCAGGGATGAAGCGCACCGCTTAGGGATTGTTCCAAAATTAATCTTCTAATTAGGAGTGATGATGAGTGAAATAATCGGTACATGGGCACAAAAAGCTGGACAGCCCTATGAGGGGTTATGGTTCGAATTCAAAGAAGATGGTTCATTTGAAGCACAGTATGAACCTATGGGTATCGTTTCCAGCGGAACTTATGAACTTGAAGGCGATAAGATAACCATGCAGCAAACTGCGCATACATTGGGATTCACAGGAGAATTCAAAGGTCTTTTCGAAATCAAAGATGATGAGTTGAAGATGGCACTTGCTGCCTCATCTGAACAAGCGCGACCTGAAAACTTATCTGAAGCTCGTTTTTATCAAAAAGTCGAAAAATAAGGAACAACGAATGACAAATTCAAAATGGCCGAGAGGCGTAGCAGTCGTAGGCGCAGGCATGAGCAAGTTTGGGTCTTTCCCAGAAAAAAGCTCCCGAGATTTGTTTGTAGAAGCCTATCTGGAGATGAAACAAAGCGTCGATAAGGGTTTCGACCCAAAGAAGGTTGAAGCACTATACCTCGGCAATTTTTCAAGCGATCAGTTCGAAAAACAAGCGCACCTTGCACCCATTGTTGCAAGCTGGGTTGGGCTTTCACCCATCAGTACCCTGCGTATTGAAGATGCCTGTGCAAGCGGTGGTGTTGCCCTCCGGCAGGCTGCCTTAGCAATCGCATCAGGTGAATATGATGTTGTTTTGGTTGGCGGGTTGGAGAAAATGACAGACCTGCACATCTCACAGGTCACAGAAGCATTAGCAACTGCAGCAGATACCCAGTTTGAGATTCCCGCAGGATTTACTTTCCCAGGTTTTTATGCTGCAATGGCAACTGCTTATATGGCAGAATTCGATGCACCTATAGAAGCCTTTTATCATGTCAGCATTAAAAACCATCAAAATGGCGCATTAAATAATAAAGCCCAGTTTAACCAGACAATCTCCGACATCATGGCGGCAAAAAAATCTAAAGCGATCCAAAAAGGTCGTCCTGTACCTGAGTGGGCTAGCGAGATTGAGTTTTTGGGAGATCCGAAAGGCAATCCGAATATAGCCTGGCCGATGGCATTATTCGATTGTTCCCCAGTTTCTGATGGCGGGGCAGTTGTTTTGTTAGTCGCGGAACACCTTGCAAAGGAATATACCGACACACCCCTGTACTTGATCGGCAGCGGTCAAGCAAGTGATGGGGCATTGACGGAACGTGACACCCTCTCATCGATACCTGCTGCACAAACTGCTGCAAAACAAGCTTACGAAATGGCAGGTTTGTCACCAGAGGATATAGATATCGCTGAAGTCCATGATTGTTTTACGATTGCTGAGATCATGGCATCTGAAGACCTGGGATTTTTCCCCAGGGGGGAAGGATGGAAAGCAGCGATCGATGGGCGTACGGCACGGGATGGGGCTCGACCGATCAACACATCCGGTGGCTTGAAGGCAAAAGGACATCCAGTCGGTGCTTCTGGAGTCGGACAGGTTATTGAAATCTGGAAGCAGTTACGTGGGATCGCTGGAGAACGTCAAGTGGGAGGGGATCTACGCTTTGGCTTGGCACATAATGTGGGTGGTTCAGGGCAAACCTGCGTGGTCAACATATTTGAGCGGAGGGATTAAGATGACAGATTACACGATGGCGAGTAAAGATTTTTATAAAGCTCTGAATGATTCTCTTTTGATCGGCTCAAAATGCAAGCAATGCGGAGCATACACTGCACCCCAGCGGAAAATTTGTCCAAAATGTCAATCCGACCAGACCGAGATAATCACCTTTTCCGGAAAAGGCAAGCTGTTAGCGTACACTGTAATCTCTGTACCCCCTGTTAAAATGGCTGAAGCAGGTTATGATGGCAAGAACCCATACTGCGTAGGAATCATCGCTCTGGATGAAGGACCACGCGTCTCTGCACAGATATTAAATGTGGATGTCGGTCATCCAGAGAATATCAAGATCGGGACAGAGATGGTCATGACCACGATCACTCGTGGCGATGAAGATCAAAAATCGACATATCTAGCCTTTCAACCCGAATAAACTAAGGAATCATTGCCATGCCGAAGATACCCATCAACGGAATTAATCTATATTATGAATTATCAGGTCCTGAGGACGCAGCTGTACTGGTGCTTTCCAATGGAATCATGATGGGTACAGCCAGCTGGGTATATCAGAAGACTGCCTTGGAAAAACACCTGCGTGTTCTTCTATATGACTGCCGGGGAATGTGGCAGTCAGATCACCCCGAAGAACCTTATTCCATGGCGCAGCATGCTGATGATTTAGCAGAACTTCTGGATGCGTTGGAAATAAAGAAAGCACACATTGCCGGTATATCCTATGGAGCAGAAGTCAGCATGGTCTTTGCTATTCGCCACTCTAAAATGACCCAATCCCTGATCGTGATCGATGGCGTCAGCGAAATTCATCCGTTATTGAAAGCTCAGACCTATCCCTGGCTGATGGCTGCAGAAAAAGATGACCCAGAATTATTATTGAAGACATCCTATCACATGAATTTTGCAGAAGATTGGATAAAAGCTAACCAATCTTTCATTGAATCATCAGTTGAAAGATATGCAATGATAGATATGCCAGCACTTGCCAGACTGATGCGGGCTTTCTATGAACTGGATATTACAGACCAATTATCCGGTATCACTTTACCAACCCTTGTGATTGCAGGTGAGGAAGACTTGATCAAAGGACGAGAATATGCAGAAATAATCGCTGACCACATACCTGGAAGCGAAATGGTTCTTGTCCCTGGATCAGGACATGCCTTATGCCTGGAAAAACCCGCAATTTTAAACACTTTACTGCTGGGTTTTGTGATGAAAAATAGTGATTATAATTAAAAGGAGGTACTTGAGGAGAGACTAAACGAACCCCACCTGAAAATACACCTAATTCAAACCATAAGAAGGAGTTTTAGAATGAAAAAGTTTAAAATGTTTATGTTGACAATGCTTGTGATCGTACCTTTGCTGGTCACGTCATGTGTACAGCAGGTCACTGAGACAGAAGCGCCAGTAGTTGAAGAGACTGAAGAAGTTGTCGAGGAAACTGAAACTATCGTTGAAGAGACCGAAGAGGTAGTGGATGAAACCGAAGAAGTCGTGACAACTGATGAAGAACCTGCTGAGTTGGGACCAGTCCTGAAGATCGGACAGATCGGCATGATGTCCGGTTCCATGGCCCTTTACGGTCTTCAGCAGCAGCGAGGCTTCATGATGGGTCTTGAGTATATGTCTGGTGGTCAGACGGATGACCAGGGGCGATATATCATCGCCAATCGACCTGTTGAAGTGATCGTCAAAGATTCCGAAGGTATTCCTGAAAATGCAGTCTCTCTGGCATTGGAGCTGATCGAAAAAGATGGTGTGGAATTGCTCCAGGGTCCAGTTTCTTCTGCAAGCGCAATTGCGTTGACAAATGTCGCTTTGGAGAACGAGATCATCCTAATGGTTGACCCAGCTGCATCATATTTCACCACCGGTGCTTACTTCAATCCCTATGTCTTCCGTACATCACGCACAAGCTTTGATGACACACTGATCATTGCGAAATACCTGATCGAAAACGTTGGACCAAACTTCGCTCACATCGGTGTTGACAACGCGTTTGGCCAGGGTTCCGGTGCAGCACTTGCCTATTCCGTAGCACAATTTGGCGGTGAACTTGTTGCCGACATTTACGCACCATTTGAAACAACAGACTTCACGCCCTACATCCAGCAGGCAATGGATTCAGGTGCTGAAAACCTGTTCCTGACATGGGCTGGCACTGGCTATATCACACTCTTCCAGGCCTTAGCTGATATGGGTGCTTTGGAAACAATGACCGTTGGTACAGGTTTTGGCGACAATGCCTCATTCACCGCTGTATTTGGTGAGGATGTTTTGGGCACTGTTGGTTTGAATGTCTATCATTACACCGTGCCGGACAATGCAGTCAATGATTGGTTGATTGAGAATCACTTCGAAACCTATAAAGATGAAGCTGATGGCGCATACAATGCATATCCTGATTTGTTCACAGCTGGCGGTATGGCATCTGCGATCGCTCTTGCAACAGCCCTTGAGGCTACTGGCGGCGACACCTCAGGTGAGGCAATGATCCCTGCTCTCGAAGGCCTCATGTTTGAAGGTCCAAAAGGCACCTACCACATTCGTCCAGAAGACCATGTCTGCGAACAACCCATGAACATTTTACGCCTGGTCAACCTTGATCCTGACCTCGATGATGATGGCATCAACGAATATGAGTTCTTTGAGACAGTTTATGTTTCCGCCTATGATGAACTTGGTGTGCCCTGCACGCTAGCTGGCGATTATGCAGAACGCTGCGGTGACCTGCCAACCGTTCCCGTAGAGTAGTTTTTACCGGATTAAATACATGGGGAGGGACAATAAGTCTCTCCCCTTTAGTTAAATTTTCTTTTTTAAGAAATCCAATATCTTTACACATACTAGCTATTTCGAGTATTTCTGTCATTATTAAATTTATTTATAAAACACACAAAAGAAGGTCCAATGGAAAACGAGATCATTTTAGAGTCCAGAAACCTATCCAAAGGATTTGGAGGCCTGGTTGCAGTCGATGATGTTAGTATTCAAATAAAAAAAAGGACAATGCATGCCATAATAGGTCCGAACGGGGCAGGGAAAACAACCTTATTTAACCTGCTCAGCGGTGTTATGCCGCCGACATCTGGCCAGGTTTTCTATAAGAATCAAGATATTACACACATCACACCACAAAAACGAGCTCATTTAGGCATTGGACGATCTTATCAAATAACGAATATTTTTTCAAACCTCACTGCCCTTGAAAATATTCGATTGGCAGCGCAGGCAATGGGCAAAGATAGTTTCAAAATACTGAGACTAGCAAGTAGTTTCCAGGCATATATTGACAAAGCTCAAGAAATTATTGACTTAGTGGGTTTGACCGGAAGGCAAATGGTTCTTGCCAGGAATTTACCTCATGGTGAAAAACGTAAATTGGAATTGGGGATCATGTTAGCCTGTGATCCGGAACTTCTACTGTTTGACGAACCAACAGCAGGGATGTCTTCCGAACAAGTGCCTGAACTAATTGAAATCATTGATAAAGTCGTTCATCTGAAAGAAAGGACTGCCATATTAGTGGAACATCGCATGGATATGGTGATGTCTATATCCGATACTGTTACTGTGATGAACCAGGGGAAAATCCTTGCTGAGGGCAGTCCCCACGAAATTACAAATAATCCACAGGTCCAAACAGCATATCTTGGTGACTTATATGGAGAATTAGCATGAGTGATCCAACGAAACAAATTGATCTGCTGGTCGTTGACAACATCCAAACCTTTGTTGGTCAATTTCACATTCTTGAGGGTGTAACCGTTACCGTACCCAAAGGTTCGATTACCGTCATGCTTGGACGAAATGGAGCAGGTAAAACAACGACAATCAAGTCTATTCTTGGTCTGACACCACCGCAAGAAGGGAGGGTCGTTTTTAATGGCATGGAAATCCAGGGGAAACGAGCGTTCAATATCGCCAACCTGGGTATTGGTTATGTGCCCGAGCACAGGGCAATTTTCCGGTCACTGTCTGTGCTTGAAAATTTAAAGTTGGCTGAGCGGAAGAAAGGTGATTTTGACCGACATTCAGAATTTGTTTTTGGCCTATTCCCGGATCTGAAACGCTTATATAAATTACCCGGCAATCATTTGTCGGGTGGACAGCAGCAAATGCTGGCTGTTGCACGAGCTCTGGTTCCGGACAATAAGCTGCTTCTAATCGATGAACCCAGTGAAGGGCTTGCTCCGATCCTCATCCAGCAAATGATGGAAGCAATCAAAGCATTGAGTGAAACAACAACCGTCTTATTGGTTGAGCAGAATTTCATCATGGCAAGCCAACTAGCAGAGCGCTATACCATCATTGATGATGGAAAGAGTGTCAAATCTGGCTTAATGGAAGACCTGGTACACGATTCTGAACTGATTCATCATTACCTGGGTGCCAGCATAAAAACGCGTGAAGAATTGGAGAAAGCCCATGAAAGCTAAGAATAAAAAACCTTTGATTATCATAGCCGCTGTCATCGTCACAGCGGGTGTTTTAGCCTTGCTGTACATTACCGCAGGGCAGCAGACATTTATCCGAACTGCGCTCTCGGGTCTGACCCTTGGCTCATTATTCTTCCTTGTTGCAGGCGGGTTGACGTTGATCTTTGGCTTGATGGATGTCCTGAATTTCGCACATGGTTCTATGTTTATGTTAGGTGCATATATCGGATGGCAGCTATACACGAACCCGACTTTTATTTTTGGCCTGCTGCCACAGGTTTTGGCATTTGCCAGCGGGGTATTGATTACACCTATCATCAAACCATATTTGATACGTTGGAAAGTTCCGGAATATTGGATAAAAATCTTACCTAAAATAGGTTATTTATTATCTCTATTATTATTCTTTGTTAGCTTTATCGGCTTGGATATTCTTGGGCTTGCAGATACGGCTATGGTTGCTGCAACGACTGCCACTGCTGGTGATGCACTGGCAGAGATCAGTGTCCAGGAGCCTTTAGCACAATACTGGTTCAGGCCAATTTTGATTTTCATCAGCGGCGCACTTGTAGCTTTTTCAACCTCCAAACCCGGTCAGAAGTCGGAGTTTGCCCCAAAAGAGAAGATGATCAGGAAACTCATTATCCCGATCGCATTATTCATTCTCGCAGTTGAGGCAACATTTATTCGGGAGACCGCACCGGTAACGATTTTATTGATGAATGGTAACTGGCGCTTCATCATTGCGATCATTGTGTCAATTATTTTTGGCTTTGCTTTCGGCGCAGTCATAGAAATCACATTGATTCGCCCCCTCTATGTTCGTCCAACATTTATCATCATAATGACACTCGGTCTAAGCTATGTAATTCGTGAGCTGGTCCAATTGCTTTGGGATCCTTTGGCATACCAGATGGTTCGCCCGCCTTTGTTTGCACAGCGAGGCAAAGCCGCCAGTTTATTGGAGTGGCTGCAGAACGGAAATGCAACGATTGATATTGTTGGTGTGACCATCCCGACATACCGCTTATTTGTGATTGCTTTAGGGATCATTATGTTCATCTTTATAACCATCTTGATGACAAAATCACGGTTAGGAATGATTATCAGGGCGGGTGTGCAGGACCCACAGATGGTTGAAGCCCTTGGGATCAATGTGAAAGCAGTATTTACCGTTGTATTTGGTTTAGGTGTTGCTATGGCAGCCTTGGGTGGTATTGGAGCGGGTCCTTTCTTGCCGATCCAACCTATCATGGGAGACCACTACCAAACGCAGGGACTGATAACAGTCGTTATTGGCGGCATGGGGAGTTATGGCGGTGCCTTCGTGGGTGCTATGATCCTGGGAATGGCACGTGCTTTTGGTGATTATTTTGCATTGAAATACTCACTGTCAACTGCCATTGCTGAGGCATCCACCGTTATTATCATGATCATTGTTTTACTTGCCAGACCGCAGGGCCTATTTGGGAAGAAGGAGTAGTCACAGCATGACAGAAAAACCCATAACAATGGAACCCGTTACTAAAAAGACAACTATTAGCAGTTTGATCAACCGTGAACGAGGATTTCTGATTTTTATTGCAATTATGATCTTATTCCCGTTTGTGATGAATTGGATCACAGGTACTGGGCTAAATGAAGGCATCACGAAATTTTGGCAAGGACAATTTATAACATTCTTCATCATGGCTGTATTTGCGATGAGCTATGATCTGCTGATAGGGTACGGGGGAATACTCTCATTCGGCCATGCGGCTTCTTTTGGAGGGGGGGCGTATGCCTTTGCTCTTTTAATGAAGCATTGGGCACCAAATTTTATGAGCCAGTATCGAATTCTAATTGGTAGTCTCGATATAACTCAAACCATTGTACTGATCTTTGTATTCCTGATTGTCCTATTGGTTTCTATCTTAATCGGTCTTTTATTTGCAGCGACTTCAATACGTCTAAAAGGTACCTACTTTGCTATGTTAACCCTGGCTATTGGTCAAGCCCTTTTCATCCTGATTAAAGCGACTGATTTTCATGAGTGGACAGGTGCAGATGAGGGATTGCATGGTGTACCGCTTCCGGTTTGGTTGAACCCAACGCAAAACCGATTAACTGTATATTTTATAACCTTGGTTTTCCTGTTTGGCTCGTATTTGTTGATGAAACGAATGACGAATTCTCCAACAGGGCATGTTGTCGTTGCAAATCGGGAGAATGAAGACCGTATGAGAATGATAGGCTATAACCCGGTATCATTCCGAACCGTTGCTTTTGTTATCTCCTCTGTCTTTGCAGGTGTGGCTGGTGCACTTTATTCCATTTGGAATATGAGCGCGACCCCTAATATGCTTTCCGCCGTCACAACAGTAGATGCGTTGATCATGACGATATTAGGTGGTATGGGAACCTTGATCGGTCCAATAATTGGGGCTGGTATCAGCCAGGTGATCCAGCAGTTCTTCTACACATGGTTTGGTGCTAGGTGGCCGCTAGTTTTTGGCTTATTATTTATGTTGATTGTCATTTTCTTACCCTATGGCATTGTCGGTACCTGGCGGCTTAAACGCCTGGATATCAAAGAGGGTTGGCATAGATTTGTGGGATTATTTAAGATACAGAAAGATCAATCGTAAACCACAACAAGTTCACAAAGAAGCCCTCGTCTGGGAAGCTGTATTTGTTTCATAATGAGGGCTTTTTAATTTAACAATAATATGTCGTGCAAATGATTTAAATGAACAATTTTCTCGTATTTCGTGTAGTATTTCGTTATTTTTACTCTGATTTGATAGAAAATTCACTTATGGGGAGAAGTAAGTCATTCTCTTTCAGATTCGTCACAATCTCAAATAAATTCCAGAGGGGTACACCAATTCTATCTGCAATTTCAATGAGGTCGGCAGTGCCATCACAGTAAGCAATGAGATTCATCATATCGCGAACGATGAAACGGCTTTGTTTTGTGCTCAGAGTAGGGTAGAGGCCTCGCCTTCCAAGTTGGGGTTCACACAACACAGTTGTTGTCAGTGTTTCATTGGCTTCGATACATTCAATGCATTTCTTTACAACATCGTAACCACCGAACAATCCCTCGGGGGAAATCAAATCGAGGTTATCAAGAGAAGTATGGTACTCGGGGTATTCACCGTATTTTGTTCGCATCAATACAACCAGAGGTAAATCTACACCGGGACTGCAGTACTGCCGCTCATCACTCCCTCTTTCAAGATAGGAATAGCTGTTGTAATGGGGGTGGAGGTTAGACAACACGTGTTTTGCAACACGGTCAGCAAGTGTATTTCCAGATCTGGAAGCCAGGTAGGAATAGTTCTGATCATCACCAATGCAGGTTAAATTAAAACCTGCAATAATATTCTGTTTCATTTTCTCTAGATTTCGGCTTAAATAGACTATAGAACCAATTGTTTCAGGGATGAAAATGATGCGATAGGTATATTTACGATGTTTCAATCCCATCAGCCACTTTGCCAGGAAAGTTGTTACAGTCGGTCCTGATAGTTCGTTATTACCTAAAGAAGGGTGACAAATATAAGTTGATAAGAAAATCTCTTCGTCAGATTGACCTGGCAGGATCAATTCGCCGTAAGATAAGCTGCCATTTTCAAGTGAGCTATCGATATGCACAGTGTAAAGGCCACGTTCTAGATTTTCTCGTTGGTCATGGGACATGCAAAATCCCCATCGCTCCTTATAATAAGATGTGATATAAGGAATTGCCGAAGGTTGCTCCGGCAGTGAATAGAGATGTTCCTGCAGCTCTTCTAAAGGTAAAGTCGTATCAACGGGTATCGAGTATCCCACCACATGTAAATTTGATTGCTTGAAATCAATAATCTTTTCCCCCTTGGGATCAATGATATAAGCATCAATGATATTCCATTCTTTTGGTAAAACCCAATCAAAGGCATTCGTCCCTGAGGGAACTTCAAAAATTTTTAGTCCTGGCAAATGGTTTTTTAGAATTCCCAAAGTGTTACGGACACCATTCCCTGTAATACTGCGACAAATTGGGAATAGATCTTTACATAAGCTGTATATTTCCGACCCATCATTAATCACGTTTTTATTCCCCTTCAATAGCATATAACAAGCCTTTGGCCTGACCCGATTGGATATAACCTGTCACAAAGTTGAACATCTGATTGGCAGATATGAGCCTTAACCCGACATCAACTTTGGGACGAAAGCCGCTGTACAAACCATTCTCCCAAAGCAATTCACCCATTGGGTTCACATGAGTGAGAACACCTTTCTCAATATCCCTTACGAATAAACCATAGGTGCGGGTTGTTTCATTTCCCTCCCAATCGATATATTGCCCGGTAAATTCTTTATGGTAGCGATAGGGTACCTCATTCATTTCCTCAATATGATGGTAAAAAGTCATGCTGTTCTGATCCATCAAGTCCAATACAGCGATTTTTGCATCCAAATCCCGCAGCATCATAAATGGAGAATTCGGACCATAACCGCTGAAGTTATCCACATCTTTGAATAAATGTGCGTTCTTGCCAATAACTGCAAAGGAGTAAATGGGGTGGCCAGTCCTGACGGCATCTTTGTGAAGACGTCCCGCTTCGGTTAAAGCGCCCATCTGGGAGGGTGTATGCCTTATATCAAATGTGACACCGTTTGGAAATTCAAAATTAAAAAGGGGTAGCAGCAAAGTTCCAGTGCCTCCCAGGGCATCCAGGAAGGAATCTAAGACATCCTCTGGAGTGATCATGTACCCCAAGTCAGAATATCGGGATAATGTTCGCTTTAGACTTGTATGAATGAGAACCGTATCTCCCTTGATTAATCCAGCTTTTTGCCAATCTTTTGATAATAGATCCAGTAACATTTTAGAATCTCCTATGCATCGTAGTCTTGAATGCCATTTTTAGAATCATTTTATCATGATTAAGATACATCAATGTTATATTTTCAATGCACAGCTCGGACAGAAATGTAAATTATTATGGCATTCGCATAGATTATGTTCAACCATCTTATTTTATCACTGAAACTTTACGTAATATAACATATTATTATGATACTTAAATAATATACAGTTTATAATAAATTGATGTCTTTGTTTGATTTGTATTCGGACAACGGGGTGAATCGCTGAATTCATGCAGACCAAACCATCTCATAAGTGCATAACGAAATGATCTCGATCCAGGCGGGTGAATAGGCGATGATATAAAACAGCGGTTGTTCTGACCGAGATAGAAGCGTCAGCTTTTGATCAACAAATACTTGTGGCGATAGATCTAAGACATCAAAGCAAATTGTTTTAGAAGGAGCAGCACAGCGTATATCCGATGTCAGAGGAAGGATTGCCACGGATCATCGATGAAAGATTAATCGAAAGTCTAGCAGGATAGGTGTCTAGATCAGACAATAAACTACAAATTTAGTGAAATATAGTTTATGAGAATAGTAGTTTTCAAAAACTATAGATTATTTCGCTTCTTAACATGCTAATAACATATTAGGTCATAGCCCGTGTAAATATCTGATAAACTTATTCGGTATGTTTAATTAGATTTTATCACCTATTGCACTGGATTATTTGATGCCAAAATACTATCTAAAAGAAGTAACAACCAAACGGGACTTGAGACAATTTATAAAATACCCACTGCGATTATATAAGGATCATCCCTATTATGTACCGGCTATTTACCTGGATGAATTAACCACTCTCAATCCAAAGAAGAACCCTGCCTTTCAGCACTGCGAAGCTCGTTATTGGCTAGCCTATCAGGGTGAAACAATTGTTGGAAGGATTGCTGCAATTATCAATCATAAACACAAGGAAAAGTGGCACGAGCCCTATATTCGTTTTGGTTGGTATGATGTTGTTGACGACGTGGCAGTTTCTTCGCTGCTGATGGAGGCCGTCGAAAACTGGGCAGTTGAACGAAACCTGACAGCGATTCATGGACCGTTGGGCTTCAGCGATCTTGACCGCGAAGGCATGCTTATTGAGGGTTTCGAACAGCTTGGGACCCTTGCAACTTTATATAACTATCCCTATTATCCTCAGCATATGAACCAACTAGGGTTCAAAAAAGACACCGATTGGCTTGAGTATCGGATCACAATTCCTGATACGCTGGATCCAAGGATTTCCCGGGCTGCTGAGATCGTACTCGAGCGTAATAACCTGATAATGCCTCACCTTCGTTCTAAGCAAGAATTGTTGAACTATGCACCACAAATATTTGGGTTGATCAACAGCGAGTACAGCAACCTGTATGGCGCTGTACCGCTTTCTGAAAGAGAAATTGATCACTACGTCAAGACTTATTTTAGTTTTGTTCATCCGGATTATGTTCCCCTCATCCTGGATCATCAAAACCAACTTGTCGCATTTGGCGTCACCATCCCTTCGCTTTCACGCGCCCTCCAAAAATGCCGGGGAAGAATTTTTCCCCTTGGCTGGTGGCATTTACTTAAAGCTATACGAAACAACGACCTGGCTGATTTGTATTTGATCGCTGTAAAGAAACAATACCAGGGTTTGGGCTTAAATCTGGTATTAATGGAGCATGTTTATCGTGTTTTCCGTAATAACAACATTAAATTTGTTGAGTCCAATCCTGAATTAGAAACCAACATCAATGTTCGATCTCAATGGAAGATCTTTACCAAACAGCAGCACAAACGTCGAAGATGTTTCATTAAAAACTTGTGAATATGAACCCCTGCCCACACCTACTCTTTATTCGTATTGAAAATATGTTTTTAATTAAAAATCAACGAGTAAATAGCTATAATATTGAATAATATCTAGTGATACTCAAATATTAGAAACATCGTAAAATTGTTGGATATGCCGCATGTTTGATAAATCTAAATAAAATTCTTTACAACTATTAAAGATTACCAATAAATTCAATATACCGCGAAAACAGCGGTTTTAATATTGTTGTTCTTTGAATGCCCCTGTTTTCCTAATTATTCACTGGTTTTATGCTTCTTCGGCCACTTTATTAAAACAATTAAACCGATTAATAATCCAATCCACGATACCCAATAATCAAGAGGACCTGAGAAGAAACCTGGTTTTTCGGCTTGATCCTGTCGGTCCATGAGGGTATCAACAAATTGGGCTGCCGCTTGAGGATTATCGACTTTTCCCATCACAAGCGTAATTGGGGCGAACCGGAGACCGGCAATCCGCTTCCAAAATGTTATCTTTAAATGCCCATCATCTAGGTTAGTTTTAACATCGTTGACATGCACGGGGCCCGATAATCTTTCGAGTACTTTATAAATCGCAGACCCGGATTGTGTGGAAATGAAATCCTTAATTGCATCCTGACGATCTTTTTCTTCAAGAAACTCTGAAAATTGATCTACCAATCCTGTTAAATTCACTCTCAAGTAGTTTTCAAATATTGTAAACGTGATCACACGCTCAGATTTATCTTTGTTGCGTGCTGTATATGTATATGTAAAAGGCATATTTTGACCTCCTTTTCTTAATCTGTATTTTTATCCCTCAATCTATTTTGTTTATTAGTAGTAATTTCTCAGTTTCATCCTCACACTAGGATGTCGTAATTTTCTTAACGCACCTTTTTGTATCTGGCGGATCCGCTCACGCGTAATACCGAAAATATCTCCCAACTCTTTCAATGTGTGAGGTCTTGTACCCGCAAGACCATAGCGAAGTTGAAGAATCTTTGCTTCTCGTTCCGTTAACTCACTTAAGGCATCGGAAACATCTTCAACGAGCAAGCTTTGGCGAACTTCTATGAATGGATTCGGAGCATCTTTATTTTCAATATAACTTTGTAGATCTGCATCCCCGTCGTCTCCAACTGGTTCATCCAGGGAAATTGACCGTTGTGCGTAACCTAACAGGCGCTCCACTTCTTTCGCATCCATCTCCAATTTTTCCCCAATTTCTTCCATACTCGGATCCCTTGAAAGTTTGATCATTAACTCTTTTCTAACGCGGTGTATCTTCCGGATCTTGGTAGAAAGATAGTTTGGCAATCGAATCGTGCGTTCTTTTTGATTAAGGTGACGCAACACAGACCTTCTGATCCACCAAGTGGCATAGGTACTGAAACGATTTCCTCTCGTATAATCAAACTTGTCAACGGCTCGAATCAAGCCTACATTCCCAGCCTGGATGAGATCGAGAAAGGAGGAGCTGTATCGTCGGTATTTTTTTGCGATATTCACGACCAGTCTTATATTAGCTTTTATCATATGATCTCGGGCTTCTCTACCATCCGTGATTGCATGCTTAAGGTCAAGCAATTCATCATCACTGCCTTCAAAATCCAGAATTTTTTCTCTTGCTGCACGCCCTATTTCCATATTCTTGGCAAGAACTACTTCCTCATCACGGGTAAGAAGTGGCACCCTATCCATCTCGTTCAAGTAAAGGCTTACAGAATCATCAGCAACGATATCAGATTGATCCGATATTTTTTCTCTTATTTTAACATTGCTAAAATCGATTGAGGTTGCAGTAAGTGCCATTTAGAACTCCTTTTTTCTTTGTCTACATGTTTTCTTTATTAAGTTTCTAATTTGAGCAATCGTACACAACGATTATTATTTTATAATGTAACCTTGTCTGCAGACTATAAGAGCAATCAGGTTCAATAATTTTTTATATGATAACAAAGAAACTTAATCACACAGGTCGAATGTGGTTGTTATTAAGTTGGAATTTAGATAGTTTGGTTGGGAAAAATTCAAAGACCACCCTTTAAGTTATGAAACTTATGGAAATGCCTAATAAAATCGGATGAAATCGCTCACGGCCCCCCAGTCTCTTGCAATTTTATTTGGTTTGGTCTACCCTTATTCTGTAGCCAACACCTCTGACGTTTATTATAAATTCGGGGTGTGAGGAATCGCGCTCAATTTTTTGTCTTAATCTGTGAACATACCACTTGATGACTTGACGTGCTTCAATCACGTCATCTGGTTTATATCCTCGTATGACTTCAACCAGTTCCTCAGGTGATAAAACACGATCTTTGTTTCTCAGTAAATGGACCGCTAATTTGAATTCACTTGGTGTCAGTTCCAGCGTAGTATCATACATTTTTATTCGATGCAGCGCTTCATCAACTTCAAATGGGCCTTTTCGCAATATATGATAGTATTCATCTCTTTCATTGTTCAGATTTTCCTTATGTTCCGTTAGCACTTCTTCTACAATTGTTCTTAATTCCTTCGGAGATAGAGGTTTCTGGACATATTTTTCAATACCTTGATCAATGGCTTGCATAGCAGTGTCTAAACTGCCGTGAGCGGTTAATATGATGACACTTGTATCAGGCCATCGCCAGCGAATTGCTTCAAGGACTCTAATACCATCGACTTTTCCGCTTAGTTTGAGATCCAAAATGACCAGGTCAAAAGGTGTATCCCTTAATGTTTCCAGTGCTTCTTCACCTGACTTAACACTTAATACATCATGACCGCTTCGATGGAGTGTCTCTTCAACAAAAAAGCGAATTCCCGGTTCATCATCGACGACTAGCGTATGTATTTTCTCCATCGGCAGTAAAACCTTCACTCATTCTTTGGGTGCTCTTTTGGTAGACACATTTCCTACCACTAGTGCATCATAATATCATATGTATTCATATATTTAACACTAAGCAATTAAATTATGTGTAAATTATGGCTTACTTTGAAAACACAGGTTTTTCATTCCATAAAGCAATATAATTAACCTTTACCTCAATTCCTAGCGTAAGTAAATGAAACAAAAACAATTCTAAACTTAAGAATCAAACCTTTCTTCAAGAATACTCAAGTTATCAGTTTTGAAAAGCTTTTAACCAAACGAATACCTAACCCTTCAATCCCTCTGTTTAAAATGCTGAATCCAATATCTCATAGCTTGGATAACAATGAAGCTAACCTGTACCAGGTCGAACCTTATGTTATTGCCGCAGATGTATACGGCCAGGAACCGCATACAGGTCGCGGCGGCTGGACGTGGTATACAGGTTCTTCTGGCTGGTTTTACAGGCTTAGCGTCGAGGCTATCCTTGGTTTCTCCACAGCAGGAGATCACATAAAAATTGACCCCTGCATCCCTGAAAACTGGGATGGATTCTCATTAAATTATTTCCATAACGGTAGCAACTATCAAATCCAAGTTAAGAACCCCGACCACGTCCAAAAAAGTGTTCAATCAATCGCGATGGACAATAAGACGCTGGAGGATCACAAAATTCCCTTTGTTGGGGAACAGGCAGATCATGAAATTATAGTGATCCTGGGGAATTAATCCAGCGAAGGCTTCACAATCAAAGGGTTTTCCTGATATGATTATGCCGTGACGCCTTATATTGAAATCAAAGACTTACATTATCGCCCTGATACCCTTCCACCAGAAAAATCGGATATTCTTGATGGAATATCTTTTAACATCGATGAAGGACAATTTATCGCGATTATTGGTGAAAATGGTTCGGGCAAAACCACATTGATCAAGCACATTAATGGCTTATTGCTGCCCACCCAGGGATATGTAAAAGTGGAAGGGTTGGATACCCGGAATCAGCAGAACAAACGAAAACTTCGTTCCCTCGTAGGGATGGTGTTCCAAAATCCCGCCGATCAAATTGTTGCATCAACACTTGAGGAAGATGTCGCATTCGGGCTTGAAAATCTGAATATGCCTACATCTGAGATGCGTAAAAGTGTTTCAGAACACTTAAGGATGGTTGGATTATTGCAAGCCGCTAACCGGCCAGCGCATTTGCTTTCTGGGGGAGAAATGCAAAAATTAGCTTTAGCAGGTGTTCTCGCCAGGGAACCAAAAGTGATTTTATTTGACGAACCAACTTCCATGCTTGACCCTGCAACCCGGCTCGCCCTTTTGCAGCAAATTCGCGACCTACGTAAGCGCGGTTTGACAATTATATACATCACCCACCATATGGAGGAAGCGGTTTTCGCTGATCAGGTCATTATTCTTCGTGGGGGAAAGATTGTGGAAAAGGATAAACCCGAGAAAATATTCAAAAACACAGCATTACTATACGAAAACGGCTTAGAAATCCCAGAGACTGTTTTTCTTGCGAATCATTTTCGAACGCTGGGATGGAAAATACCTGAGAGCGTATTAACCCCTGATGACCTTATAGCGCATCTTCCCCTCTACAAAGGAACACAAGCGGCAGAAAATAAAAAACATCTTAACAATATAACGAGAAAAATCATCGAGGCAAAGGACTTACATTACACCTACCTCGAGGATACCCCCTTTTCTAAATCTGCGCTACAAGGCGCAACCGTCAATTTCAGCAACCAGCAAATCCATGGTTTGGCAGGAACCAACGGATCAGGAAAATCGACACTCCTGCAGCATTTTAATGGGATTTTACGACCTATTAAAGGCGAACTGCGGGTTGACGACCTGCAGCTTCACAACCCTGAAACACCCTTAATTAATGTTATCAAGAAAGTTGGATTAGTCTTTCAGAATCCTGAAACCCAATTTTTTGAAGTCTTCGTTGGGGACGAAATTGCTTATGGTCCAAAGCAATTTAAAATGGATGCCCTCCGGGAGCGCGTAGGAGCAGCAATGGCGATGGTTGGATTGGATTTTGAGGGCTACAAAGATAGGCGCCTTGAAACCCTGAGCGGTGGTGAAAAACGTAAAGTGGCGCTTGCTTCAACTCTAGTTTTGGACCAGAAAATCCTTCTATTTGATGAACCAACAGCAGGTATGGACCCAAGGTCACGGGAAGATCTTCTGAAGTTATTTATTTCCTTGAACAACAGCGGTAAAACCATCATCATTGCCACTCACCGCCTGGAAGAGCTTGCTCAAATCTCTCATTCATTATCGATAATGCAGGCTGGAAAAATCATCACTTCAGGCGAAACGCAAACAATCTTTGCCGAAAAAGAAAAGATCAACGAATCTGGATTACTTGAACCGTTGACGGTTCAAATAACAAGGATATTATGCGAAAACGGGTGGCCGATTATTCTTCATCATAACATAACATCCGATCAATTGATAAGTGCGCTCGAGGTGCAAACCGCATGAGCAGTCGCTACGAATTCATGGGCAAGACTTCGATGGGTCAATTTATCCCTGGGGAAACATGGTTCCACGCCAGGGACGCCCGCGCAAGGTTGATTTCTGTTCTCGTTTTATTTATAGGTGTACTGTTGACAAGGTTACCTTTGGGCTTAGCATTTGGGTTGATATGCGTATTGGGAATTTATTGGCTTGCTAACCTTCCCCTCGCACCATCATTGGAAGGGATCAGGCGATCACTACCTTTTATTCTTATCCTGGCAGTGCTGCAAATTATTTTCTACACCCCTGGATTGAACGAGCCGATTCTCTTTACCATTATTGGAATTGAAGTCACAATATCTGTTTTGGTCAGCGCTTTTATGTTGGTCTTTCGATTTGTTGTGCTGATATTTCTGATCAATGCACTCATTCTGAGTATCTCCACAGCTCAAATCACAGCAGCCCTTTTTCACTTGCTCAAACCTTTTGAAAGGTTCGGATTCCCGGTAAATGACCTGACAATGGTGATACAAATCACCCTCCGCTACCTGCCTCTCATCGCCCAGATTGCTGAGAAAATTGCAAAAGCACAGGCTTCCCGCGGCGGTGATTGGGAGCAAAAAGGTTTTAACCCCATCAGGCAGGCAAAACGTGTCCTGCCTTTAATTGTTCCCATCATCATCAACAGCTTAAAACGCGCGGAAACCATGGCGACTGCCATGGAATCCAGGGGGTTTAATGCTTCGGAAAAACGCAGCAGTTACTATTCTCTACAATTCAAATTCGTTGATGGTTTACTTATCATCGGCTCAACACTTCTCTCGACGGCAATAGCGCTGTACGGAAGGCTCTTTTAGAGGCTTGAGCCTTGTTTTTTCCCCCCTTGCTCAACCTGATGCCAAATACTCACGACGGCTACTACCAGTATTGCAGATGCGGCTGCCTCGGCTAATCCATTGCCAATAACAATCGCTGGCAGTGCTTCCCATGGCAAAAAACCAAGAACACCAATCATCCCCAGCACCAATACTGTATTGGTCAAACTGCCACCAATCCCGGCAGCTATCAATGCTGGTATTTTCCACCGTTTCAATCCTCGATAGATGAGCCAGGATAAAGGTCCGATGAACAAACGCGGTAATATGGAAAGTAATGGATTAGTAAACCACACATCTGTTGGACCTGTTGGCGCAACGGCAGCCTGGATAAGACTGAAAATCCCAAACACCAAACCAATGATTAATCCTACGATAGGCCCTTCTATGACCGCACCGATGATGACTGGGATGTGCATGATCGTTAAAGATGCACCGGTGATCCAGGGGATAAATCCAAGCCGCGTTATTCCTAAGAAAATAGATATTGCACTCAAAACGCCAGTGATAACGATTTTCCTTGTCCTATTTTGAACCATGGGCCTCCAAGTGTGTGTAATTTTGAAGTAGATTATACTTTCTTTTGATGAATGCTGAAAGAAATTAGATCGATAGCGGCTTGATTTCTGCGATCAAGTAGATTAACCTAAAATGTACTGAAGCATGATCTTTATTTGATGATCGGAATAAAGCGGAAAATATGAATCGGTTCATGGTTTGGCTTTCTGAAGGGAATTTGAAAACAGATGGACGATCTGACGAAGCCGTTGAAGCTGTTTTGAATGATCCCGGTAACATCAATGATCTCATGTCCTGTTTACGGGTTGAAAACGCTGTTATCAGAGGAAATACTGCAGATGCTATTGAGAAAATTGGCCGGCAAAAACCAGAATTCTTCCTTCCATATCTGCATCTTTTATTACAATCTTCTGTAGAAGACCCCCTTCCCATGGTTCAATGGCATTTAGCCATGTTATTTGGGCATCTGGCTCTCTTTTCTCAACCTGCGGACTTGCTCATCACAGCCTTATCAAATATGTTGAAGAGCGATAAGAGCTTGGTTGTCAGTTGGGCAATTAATAGTTTGTGCGTGTATGCGAAGTTGTATCCCGATTTTCAACCTGCGATATTAGGCAATATGATTGCGCTTGATGACGATAAAAGGGCTGCTGTCAGGGCTGTTGTTCAAAATGCGAAGAAAATTCTGGTCGAAAACCAATATTTACCGGTGAAATGGATAAAGAGTCCGATTATGCCTGCTCAATTTAGTTCCAAGAACAGGTATTGATAATGATTTTGATTAATTATTCAATGATATAATTCTTTTTGGACATTAATAAGTAGAATAATTAAAAAATAGTTACAAGGAGTGACATGAAAATTGCATTTATAACAGATGACGGGAAAACAATAAGCCGTCATTTTGGCCGAGCAGCCCATTATTTGGTCATCGAAGTGAAAAATGGTCAGGCAGTGTCCCGTGAATTACGAGAAAAAATAGGACATGTCCACTTCTCAGATGAAGGACAGCGGCACGAAAGCCATCTGGGCAGTGGGATGGATGCTGCATCACACAGCAAACACCAACAAATGGCTCATACAATCAGCGATTGTGAATCACTAATCTGCGGTGGTATGGGAAGAGGTGCTTACCAGAGTATGCAAACTGAAGGCATTAAACCAATCGTCACAGACCTGACAGATATCGAAGTTGCATTGCAGACTTTTCTAGAAGGCAAACTCAAAGATCAGACAGAAAAATTGCACTAAATCAAGCAGTTTTATATGTTGAACCTGTGGTCAGCAGCATCACAGGTTCATTGGGTTAATTGTCAAATCTAATTCTACAGACCAATTTCGCAGCATTGAAATGAAGTCGATTCTCAATAAATTTCCATTCCATATTCTCCTCTTCCCCACTTTTACAGTTCTAATCCTGACTGCCAATAACCTTGGGCAAATTCAAATTTCCATCATTATAAAACCGCTGCTATATAGCAACTTAGCTTCAATCTTTATTTTCATGATTGGATGGCTAATTATTAAACAGGTTTCACGGGCGGGATTGCTTTCTTTTAGTTTTATGCTATTTCTATTAACGTACGGGCATATCTACAATTTGATGGAAGGTCGTTATATTGGTCAATGGGAGATCGGTACTCATTTTTATTTATTAATTTTATGGTTCCTCCTGTTCCTTGGTCTGACATTTGTCTTGTTGTTTGTTCTGAAAGAACCTAAGCCCTTTACATTAATTCTCAATATTGTTCTTCTATCAATGGTGCTTTTTCAAACCATAATCATTGTGAACTACGAAATTAAGTCAAAACTTACAGAAAAGCATGCCTCAGAAAGCGTTCAATCAACATTTTTGAAGCCGGAACCTGGTCAGAATTTGCCAGATATCTATTTTATTATCCTTGATAAATACGGAAGATCTGATGCCATCGAAGATTTCTATGACTATGACAACTCAGCATTTATCGATCAACTGGCGGAATTAGGTTTCTGGGTTCCGCAATGTGCAAGGTCGAATTATGCATTCACGGTTATGACCCTGAGTTCACAGTTGAATTTGGCTTATGTAGAAGACCTCACTGATGATCCAAGTCTTAAAACAACGACCGCTTTGATAAAACACAATGTCGTGCACCGGGCGTTTGAGGAAATTGGCTATACAACAATCGCTTTTGACATGGGATTCAGTTGGGGAAATATGAAGAATTTTGATTATTACTTTTCAAGCTATCCAAAGAATATAGACACCTGGTCAATTGATCCATTTGAATTGCTTTACATTAAAAGTACACTGGGCATTTTACTTTTCGATAATAAAGTTGAATTCGGCCAAAAAGCTTTATTATCAGATCTGGAGCAAAAAGCTGAACGCACAAGGCTAATTCTTGACGTTCTCCCTGAAATCCCGGACCTTCCAGGCCCAAAATTTATCCATGCACATATCGTCAGCCCGCATCCTCCCTATTTATTCAATCCGGATGGTTCAATAAATCCAGATGCTGAAGATGTTGACCCGTTCGAGGGATATCGTTCCCAACTGGAATATCTCGAACCAAGGGTGATTGAGGCAATTTCTCAAATCATCAATAAATCCAAGAACCCTCCGGTCATCATTATCGAAGGAGATCATGCCTTTGGACATAAATATTTAACTTCGGTTCTTCTTGCCCTTTATTTGCCGGAAAGTGATACAGCAGCCCTTGATGATCATATGACATTGATTAATGTCTTTCCCCATATTTTTAACACTTATTTCAACACTCATTTGGAGTACCTGCCTGATTTGAGCTTCACTCACACTGATGATTGGTATGAGTCTATTCCGATTGAAGAATGGAATCCAGCTTGCAGATCGGAATAGATCAAACTCGAGATGGTAAAATTAAGTAGTACACTTCAAGCTTATTCATTCTTCGATGAAAAGAATACCTTATGATGGACAGAAATGCCTCACAACCAGATAATCAGGATCGTTCAACAGCGTTGCAGGTGCGTACCAACCGTGCTTATCAGCAAAATCCGGTCGTCTCTTATTTAGCCAGCTTAGGAAGCAAAGACAGCCGTCGGGTGCAAAAAACAGCCCTCGATCAAATTGCATTTGCAATCTCTAATGGTGTGATTGATGATTGCCTTCAGTTCCCTTGGGAAAAGCTCGATTATGGCACAGTCACCGCAGTCAAGGCCTGGCTGGATGACAAATATGCTCCCGCTACGGTCAATCGTTATTTATGTGCTGTCAGGCGTGTGATTAAAGAAGCCTGGCGGCATCACCTGATCTCTGCGGAAGAATACCAGCGCGCAACCGACGTTTCTTCAGTTTCAGCTGGTCGCTTACCAACAGGCCGTGAGTTGGATACATCGGAAATACGCCATTTAATTGAGGCATGCCTGCATGATGAGAGCAATCCAACCCTTGGTATCAGAGACGCAGCAATCATCAGCTTGATGTATTCGTCCGGACTGCGACGATCTGAGGTTGTTACCCTGGACATTGATGATTTAGATCTCAAACATGGGGAATTACGGGTCATTGGAAAGCGGAATAAGGAACGTAAAGCCTT
This sequence comes from Anaerolineaceae bacterium, assembly GCA_016841445.1. Lineage (GTDB taxonomy): Bacteria > Chloroflexota > Anaerolineae > Anaerolineales > Anaerolineaceae > Brevifilum. Next base: position 1,126,193 of record JAENZD010000001.1, on the reverse strand, counting down.
TCTAGCTGAGGGTGCCATCCGGGCTATTGAAAAGTGGATTGCCTTAAGGGGAAATGACCCCGGGCCATTATTTTATTCGGTAAACAAGGGCGGCAATATTGTGAAGTATCGATCCAAACGTCAAACGGATCAGGATCAGGACGCTGGGACCTCACCTAAGCAAATCATCGCTCGATTGAGCGATCAAACTATCTACCATGTGATTGACAAGCGCGCTTTGGAGGCTGGTTTGGTCAAAAAAACAACACCCCACGATATGCGGCGCACTTTCGTTAGCGACCTTCTGGATGTCGGTGTAGACCTGGCTACCGTATCCAAAATGGCAGGACATGAAGATACAAATACCACCAAACGGTACGACCGTCGTTCTTCCAGGGTCATGCAGGACGCGGTCAATAAACTTGATGTTCCTTATCCAAAAGATTGACTCCCACAATCCCCGATAAATTAAGAAATGTTTTTGTGCTGTTATTTTTGATATGACCGAGGATTAATTTAGATAAATTGGAGAAACATTGAAGCCAAGGAATTCATTCAACAAGGGTTATCTTATTGCATTTATCAGCGCAATTGTCTTATCTTTTACCGGGATCCTGATCAGCACGCTTTCAAATGATTTTAACCTTCCTGCAGTCATTCTTGCTTTTTGGCGGGATTTTTTAATCGTTGCTGTTCTATTCCCAATATTAATAATAGTTAATCCTGAATTACTCAAGATAAAACAGAATAATATACTATTCGTGGGAATATTTGGGGGTGCCATTGCCCTCTTTAATATTCTCTGGACCCTTTCAGTTGCAATGACTGGTGCATCAATTGCGACGGTTCTGGTCTACTCCTCAGGTGCTTTCACAGCATTGTTGGGGTTCTTATTTCTTCATGAATCACTTGGTTTTTCAAAGATGGTCGCTATTCTCATCAGTTTTATAGGATGCTTGTTTGTTGCTAATGCGTTTAACTTATCGAATTGGAACATCAACCCTGGTGGCATTGTTCTCGGTATTTTTTCAGGTTTTATGTATGCTGTTTATTCGCTGTTGGGTCGGAAGGCTGTACAGCGAGGAATGAATCCTTGGACGACTCTTTTTTATTCATTCTTGTTCACTGCAATATTCTTATTCATCATTAACCTTTTACCTCTGGATTTCCTCCCATCAGCAAAAAGTCTCCATGATCTGATCTTCATAAGGTTAGAATGGAAAGGATGGCTGCTTTTATTTTTACTCGCAGCCGGTCCATCCTTAATTGGCTTTGGGCTTTATAATGTCAGCTTAGCCCATCTTCCTTCCAGTACAGCCAATCTCATCCTCACATTTGAACCTGTCATGACAGGAATTACTGCATATTTTTTATTAGGGGAGCGACTCACAGCGATGCAGGTTGTTGGCAGCGGCTTGATTTTGACGGCCTTACTCATACTTAGATTACTTGGAAAGAAACCCATCAAAGCAACCATCATTTCATCGTAACTCACGTTTCCTTCCAACCGAGTATTGACATGATTGAATCATTGAGCTATCATTTATTCATCCAAATACCATCCAAATGGATGGCCTAGAGAAGGTATAGGTAGATAAATGACAGAAACTGAAAAAATCACAGTCAATATAGGCAGCGTTGACCTGGGCAGAATTGATCTTTTGGTTCAGGAAGGTTTTTACTCCAGTAGGGCGGATTTTATCCGGACAGCAATCAGGAATCAGCTTGAACGTCAACGAACAACGGTTGATTCCATTACAACACGTAAATCAATGGTGATTGGCACATTGAGTTATTCCCGCAAGGAATTAGAGAAAAAGCGAGAAGACAACGAAATGGTAAATGTGAAAGTCATCGGTATGTTCATCTTGACAGATGATATCCCTGTTGATCTGGCTTTGGATACCATCCAATCGGTGACAGTACGCGGCGTGTTCAAAGCCCCTGAAGATATTAAAGAGGCATTAGCCGATCGAATTCACTAATTATTGATGACCGTACTCGTTTTCCTGATATGATAGAATAACTCACCATTAATCAATTTAGCCAATCTATTGAGGTGCTGCCATGAAGAAGAAGATATTGCCACTAAGGTCTGAAGTTCCGATCCAGGAAACATGGAATCTCGAAAACGTATTTAAAACCATTGATGACTGGGAAAATGCTAAGGAAGAAGTCCTTTCAAATATCCCGAAGCTTGAATTTTTCAAGGGCAAATTAGAAAAGGGTCCTGAAATACTGGCAAATTTTTTTGACCAATATGAAAAAACAATCAGAAAAGCCTTGCTAGTTTATATTTACGGGAGTTTAGAATCTTCTGTGGATACGACCAACCAGGAAGCTTTAGCGAGATCGGGACAAGGCCAAGGTGTCTTTGTCCGGTTAAATGCTGCTACATCTTTCATCGATCCAGAATTAATGGGGATTGGTTTTGACATTCTGCGTGAATGGATCAAAAAAGATGAGAGATTAGGAAATTTAGAGCATTATATTGACGACCTTGAACGCCAGGCAGAACATGTTCGGTCCGGCGAGGTTGAGCAAGTCTTGGCTCTGGCGGGTGAACCCCTGAATGACTTTTTCCGTGCTTATAACGCGATAGCGAATGCAGATCTGCAATTTGAAGATGCTGTTTCGGAAGATAGCAGCACCTTAGAAGTTGGGCAGAGCAGTATAGGACCATTGATAACACACAAAGACCGAAAAGTTCGCCAGACCAGTTTCGATCATTATGCTCAAGGTTATTTGGCCTACAAAAACACCTTTGCCTCTATCCAGATAGGCGGATTACACCGGGATGTATTCAATGCCAGGACAAGAAGATATCCATCCTCTTTGGAAGCATCATTAGGACAAAACAACATTCCCAAAGAAGTTTTTCATGCACTTATCGATACCTTTAAGAAAAACTTACCGACATGGCATCGATATTGGCGGATACGCCGTGAAGCTTTGGGCTATGAACAGTTGTTTGTTCACGATATTAAAGCCCCCTTAACAGATCAAGCACCAATCATCCCCTTTGAACAGGCAATTAATTGGATTTGTGAAGGTATGTCCCCATTGGGTGATGATTATGTTGAAACTTTACGAAAAGGTGCATTGGAGGACAGGTGGATTGACCGTGCTCGAAATCGTGGCAAGCGCCAAGGTGCATTTTCATCCGGGGTTTACGACACCAATCCCTTCGTTATGATGAGCTATTCCGATGATGTTTTTAGTTTGAGTACCCTCGCCCATGAACTGGGACATTCAATGCATTCTTATTACGCACGGAAATCACAACCTTTCATCTACAGCCATTATTCCCTGTTCGTAGCTGAAGTAGCCAGCAATTTCAACCAGGCAATGGTGCGGGATCATTTGATTAATACCCAGAAAGATCCTGTATTTCAGCTGGCATTGATCGAAGAAGCTATGTCGAATTTCCACCGCTATTTCTTCATCATGCCCACATTGGCACGATGGGAATTGGAAGTTCATGAACGTGCAGAAGCCGGGAAACCATTGACAGCAGATATCATGACAGAATTATGTGCAGATTATTTTGCTGAAGGATATGGCGATGAAGTGAGCTTTGATAGGCAGACTACCGGAATCACCTGGGCACAATTCCAGCATATGTATATGAATTTTTATGTCTACCAGTACGCGACAGGGATCTCAGCAGCTCATGCGCTTGCTAACAGCATTAAGGATGACGGTCAGAAGGCTGTGGACCGGTACCTGCAATTCCTGAGCGCAGGTGGTTCTGTTTATCCCCTGGATGCGCTAAAAACAGCCGGGGTGGATATGACAAGTTCCCAACCCGTTGATGAAGCATTCGCGGTAATGGCAGGCTATGTCGATCGGCTGGAGCAATTATTCCAAGAAGGAAAAATCAATTAGGTTCAATAGAATTTAGTTTAGCAAAAAAGGTGCTCACTTTGGGCACCTTTTTTTGTTTTACTCATTAACTTAATGCATTGTTGCGAGTGGCAATTTGTGTATTTGCATGAGATATCCCAGAGCTCTTCAGCCAACTCTTTCCGAACAGCTTTTTGACTGGGTTTCATTGCTTCACAATTCTTAAAATAGTATCCGGATGAGGTGTCAATATCATACTGACTGAGCAGATAAAGGTAGGTTCGCACTGGAAGTTCAGGAGAAGTTCCTTTATGACGCCTTGTCCGCCAGACCCAATTGGATATACCATTACTCCCCTTAGAAGCAATCCCTGTGTTCACCAATCCCGGATCAACCGCAAAAGCCGTAATGTAGGGAAAGCGGCGATTTAACTCATAAGAGAAAAGCACATTACAGAGTTTTGATCGTTTATAGGCTAACAAGCCAATATATGGGAATGGATCGGCGATTTTTTTCAGGTTTAATGGGGTCGTCCGGTGAGAATAAGAACTGGTCGTCAGGACTTTCCCGTTTTCTGCCTTTAGCAGAAGCGACAACAGTTGGTGCGTTAACAAGAATTGCCCCAAGTGGTTCACAGCAAATGTCATTTCGATACCATCTTCGGTCATCTGCTTCTTTTCAAGGTAAACGCCGGCGTTATTGATCAACCCATCAATATGATCGAACCCCCATTTGGTCAGCAGGTACCGAATATCTTCAGCCAATTTGCGAACCTGTGATTGAACAGAAAAATCACAAAGCAAATATTCCAGCTTTCCATTTGGGTGCAATTCGAGTACTGCATTCTTTGAGCTTCGATTGCGGTTTTCATTTCTACCGACCCCAATGACAACAGCACCTGCTTTCACCAGGTCTTTTACACAGGCAAATCCTATTCCCGAAGTTGCCCCCGTGACAATTATTATTTTATCTGTTAGGTTGTATCGCATCTATACCTCAAAAGGTTGCAGTATTTCCCAATTATAATTATCCACACGGCAGATTATAATACAGGAAAGAATTGAGGAATAAGGATTTTCAGATGGAAAAAATTTTTACGGTCATAACCGGTGGGTTAGGTGGACTCGGTACAGCGTTTGCAGACGAATGTGCTCGTCTTGGAAAAAATATTCTCTTGATTGACCGTCATCCTGAAGGAAAAGCACTCGTTTCACATCTGCAAAGTAAATACGATGTCAATTTTAGATATATGCAATGTGATCTGGCTAGTGCAGATGATCGGCAGTCTCTTTTTACTAATTTTCATGAAGAAAATTTATTATTTAATGGGCTGATCAATGTTGTTGGTCAGGAGATTGAAGGCACTTTCTTGACACGTTCTCAGCAGGAATTGCTTTACATGCTCCATCTAAACATCGAAGCAATGGTTGATCTTTCCTATTGCATCCTTAATAATCGTGACCCTCATCAAAGATTCCATCTGATCAATATTGCCTCGCTTGCAGGCTATTTCCCAATGCCAAATAAGGCCATTTATGCGGCGAGTAAACGTTTTATTATCAATTTTTCCCTCAGCTTAAGGGAAGAAATTAGGGATTTCGCAAATGTCACCGTTGTATGCCCAGCTGGGCTGCCCACAAATGCAGAATCAATGAAGAAGATTTTTCTGCAGGGGTTTTGGGGAAAGATAACAGCCCAGGACACACCTGTAGTAGTCAGGAATACATTGACAAAAGTTAATCGTAATATCCCCATATATATTCCAGGTTTCAGCAACAAGTTGATGGTTTGGTTTGCAAAGTTCATACCCGTATCCTGGACAGCAAGATATTTGTCAAAAAGGTGGACAAAACAACAATCCCTTCTCGACCTTTGGCGAGTTGTTGAGTCACAAAGAAAGCAGCCTTAATCGATAAGTTGGAAATATTAAAGGAGCCCAACCTTGAATCCAAAAACTTTTTCATATGTACGCCTGGTTAAGAGCGAGGATTTAAACCACCATGGCACCCTTTTTGCCGGCCGCTGCGCGGAGTGGTTTGTGGAAGCAGCTTTCATTGCTGCTGCAAGTGCCCTACCCGCTGAGAATATTGTGTGTTTGAAAGTTCATGGCTTTGAATTCACCAAGCCGATCCACCTGGGAGAAATTGCGCATTTTGAAAGCAGGATTGTTTTCACCGGACGCACATCATTAATTGTAAATATTAATCTGCACGAGCAGGATACAGAAGAACCGATCGTTAGCGGGTTCATCACCTTTGTTAATATCAACAAAGATGGCAAACCGGAACCTCATGGATTAATCCTCGATCTTCAAGATCCTAAGGATATAGAAATTAATAAAACCGCAGCATTATTACGTAAATAAGTTAAAAGATTACTCTCAAAGCAGGACAACAGTCAATTTGACAAAATTCATTATTTAGCTTGAAGTATAAATTTTTTGTGATTATGTGCAAAATCAATAAAGTTAATTATATAATGAGAAAATTTTAAGGTTTATTATTACTTTTACTTGTTTTTTCATTTGCATGAATCTTGACTTTTCGACTATACTTATGTGTGGATTTACCACATTCAATTCTTTTTCTACAAGAAGGAGTAGACATGAAACGTTTAGCTTTTATTTTGGTAAGCCTCTTCGTGATTGCCAGCCTGGCATTAGCCGGTTGTCAGCAAGCTGAAGAGACTGAAGAAATGGTTGAAGAGACCGAAGAAATGGTCGAAGAAACCGAAGAAATGGTTGAAGAGACTGAAGAAATGGTCGAAGAAACCGAAGAAATGGTCGAGGAAACCGAAGAACCCGAAGCTGCTTTGGGAACTGAAGAAAACCCCCTGATTTGGGCTCTGGTTCCATCTGGCGAGACAGAGGATGTTTTAGCAGGATTTGGTGCCGTCACCGATATCATCTATGAAGAGACCGGCCTGGTTATTGAATCCTTCGTCGCCACAGAATATGTGGGCGTGATCGAAGCTTTAGCTGCAGATCCACCCAAGGCGCACATTGCCTCCTTAGCAACCTTTGCTTATCTTGTTGCTGCAGAGCGTGGTGTAGCTGAAGCAGAACTCGTTGCAGTTCGCTATGGTGCCCCGTACTACACTGGACAGATCTTTGTCCGTACAGACAGTGGCATTACCGACATTGCTGAACTTGGTGGGAAGACCTTCTGCCGACCCGATGAATACAGCACATCTGGCTGGATCATACCTTCCATTACTTTGCAATCCGTAGGCGTTTCTCTGGACAGCCTTAATCTCGTGGATGCAGGTTCACATGATGCCTCAGTCGTCGGTGTTTATAATGGTGACTGTGACGCAGGTTCATCCTTCGTGGATGCACGATCCAGTGTCTCAGACGAATATCCTGATGTAATGGATGTTCTGACCGTCATCAATGAATCAGTTGAAATCCCCAACGATGGTGTGCAATATCATCCTTCAGTATCACGTGAAATCCGTGATCTGATCAATGGCGTTCTTCTCCGCATCGATGAAATTGAAGGTGCTGTTGAAGCTTTAGAGCAGGCCTATGAATGGACCGAACTCGCAGCCTTTGGCGACGATTTCTATGATCCATTCCGCAATGTTCTTTCAGCGGCTGGCATCAACATTGAAGATTACTTAGGGGAATAAACCACAAAAGGTTTTAATAAGTAATTGGGGGCTGGTTGTTCAGCCAGCCCCCTTACTAATTTTATTAATCAATATCCTATCCAAGGAAAATTACCCATGCTTGAGATTCGTAATTTAACAAAGATATATGAGGATGGCACCAAGGCTCTGGATAATGTGAGCTTTTCTGTGCCAGATGGTGAATTTTTGGTAGTTATCGGTCTATCTGGATCAGGCAAGTCCACACTATTGCGTTGTATCAACCGCCTTATTGATCCAACGGATGGTGAAATCATATGGAATGGCGAAGATTTGGCAAAACTTCAAGGTGAGGATCTGCGCAAGGCGCGTCGAAAGATTGGCATGGTCTTTCAACATTTTAACCTTGTAGAACGATCTACAGTCTTGACCAACCTTTTGACGGGCAGATTGGGATATGCCAAGACCTGGCCAACGATGCTGCATCGTTTTTCTAAAGCTGATCGAGATAAAGCCTGGGCAACACTTGCGCGAATGGGAATCGAGGACCAGGCACACAAACTTGCCCGTGAGCTCTCTGGCGGTCAACAGCAGCGGGTTGGCATATCCAGGGCGTTGATGCAAGATCCTGAACTGATGTTGGCAGATGAGCCGGTGGCAAGCCTTGATCCCGTCCTGGCGCATTCCATATTGCAGCATCTTGAAAATCTAAATAAAGAGGATGAGTTAACAATTATCTGCAGTCTGCACTATTTAGATCTTGTTCAAAGGTATTCAACATCTGTTATCGGGTTAAGGGAAGGTCATCTCGTTTACCAGGGGACGAAAAAAGAGATTCAAAAAATGACGGATGATGAATTCAAAACAATCTACGGTGAAGAGGCCGTGCGTATCAGTGATACATCACTTGAAGGCAGCGTAGGAGAGGTGGTGGAGGAATGAAAGCAAAAAAAGATAGAGTTTACAAAGAAGAACCCTCACTCCCAAGCCTTGTTCCAGCCTGGTTAGCTGCGCTTTTATCCGCTATAATTCCTGGATTGGGTCAGTCCCTTGGCAGGGCGATCAAAAGGGGAATTATCATCTTCGGGAGTTTTGCTTCGCTTGTAGGTCTCCTCATTTGGCGTTTTAGAATTGCCGCACCCCGTGACACAGGTATTGTTGATATAGTCCTAAAAGCCTTCAGACTGCAGCCGGTTTTTATCGTCATTGCTGTCTTTTTCGGCCTGATGTATATCTGGAATATTGTTGATGCTTATCAAGTATCAAAAGCAGCTGGAAAACCGGATAAAAGAAAACCTGTAATAGTTTTTGCACTCATCCTGATTGTATTTTTCTTGATCGGCTGGCAAATTGGCAAAATTGACCTGTATGGTTTTGTCACGCAATTTGATGATTCTTTCCCCATTCTAAAACAGGTGCTCTGGCCTTGGGAAAAAGCAATCTCTTATCCGACAGAAGAGGTTATTGGAACTGCTGAGCTGGGTTACCCCTGCACAGATTCTCCGCCGCCTCAATCGGAGCCACGAGAAGAAAAGCCTTACTTAATTGCTGATCCAACCTGCGGAACACCAACCTTGGAAGAAGTTGGCAAAAACCCGGAAACAGATGAATGGGAACGAATGGTCACGCCTGGTACAGTCATTCATGTCGAAGGTTTCAACTTCGATCCGGATCAGGAAGTGGAAATTTGGTGGCGTGATTCTGCTGGAAGATTTTACATACACAGGGATTTAGAGACGGATACCAACCTAAAAGTCATGCCCGATGAGGATGGCTATTTTGAAGTCGATCTTGTTTGGCCGTTTCCTATTGGAGATACGATCCGCACGAATGTCCAAGGTGTTGCGGAATGGCAGCTCCAGGGCAAACAAATCAGCAGGATCGGGACCTGGGAAATCAGCGAAGAGTTAGAACTTGCTTTCGTATTAATGATAGAAACGATCTTCATCGGCATGATGGCAACGTTCTTTGGCGTCATTTTGTCCGTCCCAGTAAGCTTCCTGGCAGCAAGAAACCTGATGAGTGCAAATGCCTTTACTTTAGGCATTTACTACTTTGTCCGCTTCATCCTCAACGTTATTCGCTCGATTGAACCTTTAATTTGGGCAATCCTGGCAATTATCATCGTTGGGTTAGGTCCTTTTGCAGGTATCCTTGCGCTGACCGTTCACTCCATTGCTGCTCTCGGGAAACTTTATTCAGAAGCGATCGAGTCAATCGATCCAGGTCCAATTGAAGCAGTCCAAGCAACAGGTGCAAACTGGTTCCAGATTGTTATGTTTGGGGTTGTCCCGCAAATTATTCCACCCTTTGTCTCCTTTACAATTTACCGGTGGGATATTAACATCCGTATGTCAACGATCATCGGTATTGTTGGTGGCGGTGGGATTGGGTATATCCTTGTGCAGTGGATCAGAAACTGGAAATATCAAGAAGCGGGTATAGCGGTTTGGTTCATTGCGATCACGGTTGCTGTCTTGGATTACGTCAGCGCTGAAATCAGAGAACGCTTTGTCTAGAAAATAATATCTTCAATAAAGCTCCCATTCAGACTGGGAGCTTTTCTTTTTAAAGAAAGAGAAAAAGCTCAATTTGGCAATCGTCTCAAAGAATTTCCACGGAAAACAATCTGATATAATACAGCCATTATCTTTTATTCTTATTATTTATGAGGTCATTATGCTAAACATTTTAACCGACAGCTGTGCTGATCTCAGCCAGCTGTTACTTACTACGCATCAATTAGAAGCAATTCCTCTTCATGTTCTTGTCAATGAAAAAGATCACCTAGATAATGAGTTGACACTTTCTCAACTCTTTTCCAGTGTCGACCAGACAGGAGAACTCCCAAAAACTGCAGCACCTTCTTTGAAGGAATTTATAGATTTTTTTGATCGTGAGGGAAATGTCATTTATTTGGGATTATCTTCAAGGCTTTCAGCGACCATGCAAAATGCGGAATTGGCAGGAAAGCAGGTGAATAATGATCAGTTGTACCTAATAGATTCTCTTAATCTCTCAACAGGGATTGGACTTTTAGCACTTAAAGCCGCGGATCTACGAGACGAAGGAAAATCACAAGCAGAGATTGTTCAAGCAATAAATGCTATGCGAAAGAAGGTAAAAACGGCTTTCGTGATCGATACAATGGACTATCTCTACAAAGGTGGCAGGTGTACTGCTTTGCAAGCTATTTTCGGGAGCATGTTGAAAATCCGGCCAGTCATCCACGTGCGTGAAGATGGTACCTTAGGTGTGTTAGATAAAGTGCGCGGCAGCCGTAAAAAAGCTCTTGATTCCTTATTAAAGAATTTTGAGAGAGATCTTCCAAACGTCGATCTGACCCGTGTGTTTGTCACGCATACTGGCTGTAACGAGGATGCAGCTTACCTGGTGGAAAATCTAAAGAACCTAGCTCCCGTCAAGGAGGTTCTGACAACGCTGGCAGGTGCAACTATCGCCAGTCACTGCGGTCCGAACACAATCGGCGTTCTATATATTACTCAATAAAATTTTTTCAAACAAAATTGCAAGAGAAATACCTTGCGATAAATTTAGACTCTCTCTTTTTCACCAGCTCGGTTGGATGCTGCAATCACTGAAATTAGTACCACAAAACCCACTAAAACCAAACCCAATAAGGTTGCCATAATTTCATAGCTGCCTAAAAATTCAATAATTTGTCCTAGAACCATGGGAACAACCATCCCACCGATGCTGCTTCCCAGAAAAAATAGCCCGGTGATGCCGCCTGTGATCCTCATGCGCGTTTCACCTAAAACCAATAAAGTTGGGAAAATTGATGATAATGCAAACCCTAATCCAGCTGAGCCTATCCAAATCGCTGTAGACGTTAGAGGCCAAATAAGGATAACAGTAAGGGCTAAAATCGCCAGAGAAAAATTCCCGATTAATATTTTCGAAGGCGGCAGCTTTCTTGAAATAAAAACTGTTAGTAATCGCCCAATGGTTAACGCACCCCAATACAGGGAGTTAATATAGGCAGCATTACTTTCATTCATGATTTTTACTTCAATCGCGTAGGTGTAGATCCATCCACCAAATCCCATTTCCACACCTACATAGATAAAAAACAATACGACCATCAGTATGACCAACCAAACATTGGTAGGTTTAGCATTCGTTTCCGTCTTACTTTTTTCTGGATTTGATGGGGATTTGAGGAGGAACAAGCCAATCAATCCAGGAATATATAATATCGCTAGGATCCAAAAAGGCCAGGTGAGGGTTCCATCAGTAAACCGCATAATATTCTGAATGATGATAGGGGATAGAAAAGCGCCTAAACCAAAGAAGAAATGCAATCCGTTCATATATGGACCCACTCGGGATTTGTAGACCCACATCAAATTTACATTGGACCCGACATCCACAATTCCCTGGCCCAATCCTAGTATGAAGATAGCCAACAAAAGGAGATAGAATGATGTTGATAAAGGGATAAAGATGCTCATCATTATCATTAAAAAGCTCGCGATGAGCATGAGGATATGACCTTTGAACCGGTCAAACAATCTTCCGCCGCCGGATGAACCCAATAAATACCCAAGGCTGTGTGCTGTGAATAAAAAGCTGATCTGACCAAGTGTTACCTTTGCGAAATCAGCCAGTGACGGTAATAATGGACCAATTGCTGCAGTTGCTAGACCTAGCGAAATACAGCTTAACCCATAAGTTATAAAGTAGAAGATTTCCTTATTTTTCCTGGCCATAATGTCTTTTATCATGAATAGTTATCCTATATATTGAATTTAGCTGGGTAATCTTATCATCAGGCTGTGTCAGAGTAAAGCCCGCGATAAATTTATATTTTGGTGCGCTCAAACACTCAAGTGGTCGATCTGTAATATTTCTCAAGAGATTATCGTTCCTCGTTTAATGGACCTAAATATACCTTGAGCTTACCTAATCCCCTATATTTGACAGCAATGATGGCTGCCAGCGCTGTTGTTATTGGAACTGCAGCAAAGAGTCCAAGCGATCCAATCACTGTTCGCACGATCTCTTCGGCGATAAACTCAAGGTTGATCGCCAATCCAAAATCGACATTTCGGAAGGAAAAGAGAAGAAGCATAGGGAGAGATGCCCCTGCATAAGCCAGTACCAGCGTATTAACCGTAGCAGCTATATGATCTTGTCCAATGTTCATGGCTGATTTGAATAAATTTCTAAAAGATTGGTTTGGAGCGCTGCGAAATAACTCAAACACAGCCGATGCCTGGGAAATGACCAGGTCATCTAAAACCCCTAATGTACCTATCAGGATGCCTGCCAATAAAAGACTTCGTACGTCAAGTGTATTTTGTGTCAGTTGTGAGATATACAGCATATTTTCATCGCCATAGCCCGTTAATCTGGCATTGCTCACAAAAAAGAAAGCAAGCACACCTATAATAACCAGGGCGATAAAAGATCCCAGAACGGCTGCGTGTGTCTTTACATTCCATCCATAGATGATATAAAGGCTGAAACCAACGAATAGAAAAGAGCCCAAAATACTGATAGAAAGCGGGTCTCTCCCCTGCTGCATGCCTGGCAGGATGATCAAAATGATCACTGCCAAACTCAAGAGGATTCCAATCAGGGACCGTACGCCTTTCCATCCGCTGATCAGTATGCTTGCCCCAATAAAAATGCCAAACAGCAACAGCAATGAATTTTTCCGATAATAATCAGAAAAAAAAGCACTCACTGTTCCATCAGGCAGCGAGGAAATGGTGACCATGATCTTATCTCCAACCTGCAGTTGCACCATATTTTGCCTGATTTGGCGGTTTCCATAGTCTATTTCGTATGTTAAATTCGTGTACTCCCCTTCCATGACCCTCACAAGGAGTTTTTGATAAGGTTGTGTCACATCCCCTAAAGTTACCTCCCCCTCTTCAATAATTGTTTCAACCACTGCGACTTCCGTATCCGTACTGTAGCCGATAATGGTTTCTTCTTCATCAGGCTGATTGATGTAGTCAAATATCTTTGGGACCAAAGCAATAAGAAGTATAATCAAGCCAACCAATCCAAGTAGAATTTTGAAACCTTTCTGAGACATTTTTTCCTTTTTAAAAAATTAATATTCTTTGCCAGCTGAAAATGCGCCACTTAAGGCAAATCACGAAAGCAGGTGCATAAATCACATAATGACTTATAATCTATACGAAATATATAAATTAATTCGAGACGAAATAATTTTCCTTATTCGCGTCTGGTTGTATACCTGCTCCACAACAAATCTAATGCCTTTTTGAGTCGTCTTTCTAACACCTCCCCCGGATTCGTTGTGACATCGTCTGCGTTGTCGAACACACTATAAGGAACATTTATCCCTTTGATTTGCAGAAAGCCATTTTGGGCTTTAATTAATGAATCCCAATCTGTCTCCCGATATAACTTCTCAAGTTTTTCATCCGGCAACCCATGCTCAAGGATGCTGTCTGGCCGGTTTGGATTGAACCTTGCGCGATTCTTTCGCAAAGATTCTTCCCAGGGCACATCAAGATATAGAATTGCCATGTTTTCCAATATTTCGTCAGAAAGATGCTGAAAAGCACTCTGATACCCCCCGTGCTCTGATCCTCGGGAGAATTCCAGGATGACTGTGTGACCCAAATAATCTCGCATTAACTTCCGATAGTCCAAACTCATCCGTTCAATCAGCAAATTCCAAAAATATTCTTCTTTGAAATACCCGTCTGATGTGGTGTGGAGGCGTGGTTTCCCCATTTTCTCAAGAAGCGCATCTTCTTCAAACCAGGTCCAAAGCATAGGGAAATCATCAATCTCCTCAAATACTCCAATATGGAACTGCGCCAATCTTTCCTCAATCGGGGTTTGTTTGAGGAAGTGGATGATTTCGCTCTTGCCTGCTGCAGGCCTAGCAATCAAAAGTAATATTTTAAAATGGTCCATTGATTCATTCCTTCTCTATCTTTCACCCAGTAAATATACCTTAATTTAGCCAATTTTTTGGGATTGAATAGTGAAGGATGTTCTAAAATGTTAGATTTGCGAATTATTTAATCGCATATTAGAATAGGTGCTACGACTAAACCTAACTGTCATTAGGAGAGAAATGGATTGTAAAAAAGAACGGAATCACAAAAACTGCAATTGTTCTTATTCCCCCTGCCCAAGAAAGGGTATCTGCTGCGACTGTATCAGTTACCACTTGAGGATGCGTGAACTCCCAGCGTGTGCTTTCCCTGACAGGGCTGAGGCAACGTATGATCGCTCTTTTGAGCATTTCGCCAGGTTGGTGAATGCTGGTGAGGTTTAGGTCGTTAAAAGAAATATTAAGCTTGGAAAAAACTGATTAAATCTCATTATTTACAGTTTCTGACTTATAGGCATTCCAATACGACCGAAACCAGCCTCTAAAACGACCTCTAATTTTTCTATTGACATTTGGCCTGCAATATGAAGAGTCGTTGATAAATTATTCCCTCTGAGATTGTCAACTAATTCTGTAAATTGTTCAGTCTTTGGATCTATTTCGTTCTCAACGCGTAGAATGGCTCCATCTGCACCTCCCTTCACCGCGGCTTCCGCTATGTGCAAAACCTGTGGAACATCTAAAAGCGAAAGATCTATCAATACCAAACAACCCGCGCCATTCATGCGAGCTAGACCGCTTATACATTTAATCTCTTCAATGATCGCTGTGTAATTTTCTCCGACAATGTCTCCCACATTAAGGGATAGTCCCGCCATAATCGCCCCTTCAGACAATGCTCGTTTGGTTTCAGCCAATTTTACATAAGTGGTATTGATGCCATATGGATATCCAATAAAAGTCCCGATATTAAGCGATGTGTTGTGAAAGACGTTGATTGTCTGGCGAACATAACAGGGTTTGACCCAGACAGTTGAAACCTGTGACTGAACAGCCGTTTGGCAGCCTTCAATTGTCTCTTGCTCAGTTATCCTGGGAGCGGTTAATACTTGGTCTATTTGATAGATACACTTTGAAATGGCAATGCCAGACGGATGGTTCATTAAGTATCCTTTTAACGATTGATCATAAATCAATGCCAGAATTTTATCAGAGTTTTAAGGTTAAATAACAACACTATTCAATTATGCTCTTAATATCATTGCTTATTGCTTAAATCAATCTCCAGGTAAATGAATAGCAAATTGGCAAACATCATCCTCGGCCAAAACGCTTTTTAACACATCGGCTTTCAGGGGTTGTTCAAATATGACCTCATATGGGCGTTTATGAAAGCCAGCAGAACACTGGCAAAAGATTGGCGATATCTTATAATCTTTCTTTCTCAGTGATTCTTTTGCCCACGGACAATGGCAATAATGGTAGCGTTTCTTATCAGGATCACTTTCTTCTAGATAAGCTTTTGTATTGTAGGGAATCTTTGTTTCGATGATTACATTACCTTCATGAATACCACGACCGATTTGTGGGTTGCTCTTCACAAAGGATAGGACATCCTCCGTTATTTCTTGACCAAACCACAATGCTTGCCGTTTATTAAAGTCCTGTAAATTTTCTGTAAATCTGGCCCCTTTCCAATCCAGATATGCATCAATATCGCCATCACAATATTCATGAAATGCTTGGTAATCTTCCTGGTAATTCACATCTAGCAAATCCCTCAGGCTGTCACTTAGAATTTCGCGGCAGGTGCTCTCTTCGAAAATACGTGTCATTCGGCGCAAAACGCGACCAGTAAATTTTGATTTTTCCTGGTTGGATACTCCTAGTGGTTGTAATGGAAGATCCTCAAAAACAATATCACGTAAATCCTCGCCCACATAATTGCCTAATCTGATATAAAGATTATCCATCGCCTCATAACCATCCAGGAGTTGGAACAATTTCGAATACATTGCATCATTTTTCATGAGATATGCATATCTAGCAAGAGCCAGTAAATTCTGAATCGTATTCTCCCCGCGCAAAATCAAATCATCCACGATTGCCTGTGTTGACTCTTGGCTGAGATCTTCAAAAGCCCAGGATGCAGAATCTTGGTTTAAACGGATCTCAAGTTCACTAATAAACCGGACATGCGATTCTACCTCAACCCCAGGTAACCCTCGTTTTGTGAGGTATTCGCGAAATGCTTCTTCTTTCATTCAGATCTCCTAACCTAAAGGTCTAACCTCCTCAAGAATACAATATTTTTCTCAGATTTACACCCCCCTAATTTCTGGATTGCTTAGTATCGTTCTTAAAAACCCGCTTGTTATTTGTCGTCTGTCTTTTCCACTTGTAATAAGCTGCAAAAACTGGCTGCCTTTCTTAAGGGTTTTTCTGACTACCCAGAATAAATTTTTGGCACACCTTTCAACCCATTTCCAGTTAAGGGTAAAAGAATATCCTCTTCCTCAGTTATCTCATCTAATAAATGTTTCATACCGGCGACAGCCAATGCGCTCGTGAGCTCAATGAAGTATCCAAGTCGGGAGCACAGTTTTTGAGCATCAATGATCTCAGTTTCATTTATGGCTATAACCCGACCGTCTGTTTCACGGAGCGCTTGCAGTATGCGTTTTCCCCGAACTGGTTTACCGATCGCCACACCTTCAGCTAACGTGGGACCTAAAGCTTCAACACCAGGAATATCACCAAGTCCTTTCCGCCAAGCATGAAAGATAGGTGCAACTTGCGCGGATTGAACTGCAACCATATGAGGCATTTTCTCTATCAATCCAGCCTGTAGCAGATAGCTGAAACCAAACCAGTACCCCAGGAACTGCCCGCCTTGTGCTACCGGCAGCAGGATCCAATCCGGGGCTTTTCCTCCCAACTGCTCCCAACATTCATAAGCAGCCGTAACCTGACCCGCCAGGTAAGCCGGATGATAAGCATGTGAGGCATAAGCTACCCCTGGCATAATAGCGGCCTGTGCGGCCTTCTCAACGTCTCTGCGGGTACCCTGAATAGTGATCACTTCCACACCATAATCTGCTATCTGCTTTATCTTCCCGGGAGATGCATACTCAGGGACAAAAATCCGTCCGTTTAAGCCAAATCGGGCCGCATGAGCTGCCACGGATGCCCCAGCATTACCCGATGAATCCTCCACAATGGTATTAACATTCATGGAGATGAGCTGGTTGACCATCGTGTTCACCCCTCGATCCTTAAATGATCCAGAAGGTGATAAATATTCAAGTTTCAATAACGTGTTTTTATCAAATATTTTGACGGGTACCAGCGGCGTCCACCCCACACCCATCCTTTTGAAAGGCTCTAGAATATCAAGACCTAATATGCTCCCGTAACGCCAGATGGAGGAATCACCCTTTTTAATCGCATTAAGATCAAACGGAGGAATTCCTGCAGGTTCCCACGCCCCACCGCAGTTGCAGCACCATGCTTCTATCGTTAGATCACCTTCCTTGCCACATTCAAAACATTTAACTCGCATGAGGATCAATCCTTTGAACCGAAAAAATTGGTAATATTTCCAAATTGTTCTGATGCCCATTATAATTAAAACACTGAAAAGAAACAAAGAACTGAGGGTTAGACATGCTAAAGGTAACCGTGATTGGGGGCGGATCCACCTACACACCTGAATTGCTGCAAGGTTTTATTGATCGCCAGGATGTTTTTCCGATTGATGAATTATGGTTAATGGACATTGATAAAAAACGCCTCGACATTGTCGGAAATTTCGTTAAACACATGGCAGAAGTAAAAAATGCTCGGTTCAAAATCAGATTAAGCCAGGAGCGATCAAACGCCATTCGTGATGCCTCATATGTCATTACACAGCTCAGGGTAGGTCAAATGGAAGCCCGGCGAAATGATGAGTACCTGGGAAAGCGCAACGGGCTGATCGGCCAGGAAACAACCGGTGTTGGCGGAATGGCGAAAGCTTTGCGCACCATCCCGGTCATCCTGGATATTGCAGAAGAGATCCGTAAGTCTGCACCGAATGCCCTATTGATCAACTTCACTAACCCTTCAGGGTTAATTACTGAGGCCCTGATGAGGTTCGCGCCAATTGTGAATGCTGTTGGTGTCTGTAATGCAGCATTGACCACCAAAATGGAAATCCTCAACAAAATTTCAAAAAAACTGGAAAAGGAAATACCGTCTGAAAGTGCCAAAATTAATACCCTGGGGCTGAACCACCTGACATGGTATTATGGCTTTGAGGTTGAGGGACAGGACTACTGGCCTCTCATTATGAAAACATTGATAAATGAAATGAAATCAGCGGAAGATCCACTTTTTGATCCTGAAACGTTGACTATTTTAGGAATGCTGCCGAACAGCTACCTTCGCTATTATTATTACAGGGATAAATTCCTGAAGCTGCAGGAGCAGTGGCCCCCGTCTCGAGCAGAAGTGGTATTAGAGATCGAAGCAAAATTACTGAAGCTTTATCAAAAGAAAGACCGGAATGAAATACCTGAAGACCTGATGCAGCGCGGTGGTGCTTATTACTCAACCGTTGCGACCCAGCTTATGAATGCCCATTACAATAACCTTAATGAGATTCACGTCCTGAACATCCACCAAAACGGCGCTGTCCCGGGTTGGCCGAATGACTGGGTTTTGGAGATGCCCTGTCGAGTCACATCAACCGGGATATTTCCAATACCGGCAAAACCGCTGCCGCCAGTCTGTGGGAGCCTGGTATCGAGGGTTAAAGCCTATGAATTGATGACGGTTGAAGCTGCAGTTCTTGGCAGCCGGAAATTTGCATACGAAGCGCTGCTCGCACATCCACTTGGTCCTTCGGCCGACAAGATCGGGATTGTATTGGATGATATGCTGGAAACCAACCGAAAATTTCTTCCCCATTTCTTTGATTGATCAGGAAAATATGGCAACCCAAATGAGTCTGAAGAAATATTTACTCGGAGTGGATGTTGGGTCAACCAAAACCCATGCTATGCTTGCAGATACTAATGGGAAGGCGCTTGGATTTTCCCAAGGTGGTGGTGGAAATTATGAGGTGGTTGGTGTAGAGGGCATGACAAATACGATTAATTCGGTCATTTCCGATTGCCTGCATAAAGTGAAGGTTAGTCAAGAAGAAATTTTGGCAATGGGTTTTGGAATTTCAGGTTATGATTGGCCCTCTGAAAAACCAATGATGATAGACGCAATTGACTCACTTAGCATTCCTGCAAAATATAAGATCGCTAATGACGCTGAGATCGGTTTGATTGCGGGTGCACCGGATGGCTGGGGGATCGCTGTCGATGCAGGAACTGGAAATAATATCCGCGGTCGAGGGAAAGCTGGGGAAAGTGGAAGGATTACCGGAAACAGCATTTCATTCGGGGAGTTTGGCGGTGCATCGGAATTGGTCTGGCTAGCCATAACCGCTGCCACTTATGCCTGGTCACTGCGCGGACCAAAAACGAAACTCACTTCAATTTTTATGGAGCATACAGGGGTTGAAAGCGAAGATACACTGATCGAAGGTTTAGCCACGCATCAAATCAACCTTTCACCCACCCTGGCAAAGGACATCATCCAGGCAGCTATCGATGGAGATAAGGTGGCACAAGATATTGTTGATTTCTCCGCCCATGACCTGGCAAAAAACGTCATTTCTGTCATTAAGCAGCTTGATATTAAAGATGAAAATTTCGATATCGTCCTGATTGGAAGCATGTTCAAATCCGGTGATATCTATATCTCGCCATTTTCCCAGACAATTCTCGCATTTGCACCTAATGCCAGGTTTATATCGCTTGAGGTTCCCCCGGTTTTGGGCGCAGTGCTTTTAGCTGCGGAGAAAGTTGATCTTTTATCGCAAGATTTTCGAAAAACATTGAACCAATCAACAAGGGCATTGCTTGATCGAGTTAATTTGATCTCTTAAATTCAACAATACCTGAAAACATGGTTCTGCTGTATACTATTCGGGTGATCTAAAATTGATCTATTCGTAAAAGTCACTGATCATTTCTAGGAGCATGAATGACAAAATTAGCAGTATTAGGCGGGGATCCTATTCGCACTGAAGGCTATCCGAAATGGCCGATTTTCGATGAACAAGAAATCATGGCTGTTACAAGGACAATTCAAACAGGCCGTTGGGGCGGCGCACCTTTTCCCGGACCTCAAACAGCTGAGTTTGCAGAAAAATTTTCCGAGTTACAAGGCGGCGGTTATGCAGTGCCCATGATGAACGGCTCCATTACTATGGAAGTTGCCATGCGTGCGGCTGGGATTGGCTGGGGTGATGAAGTGATCGTTCCTGCATACACTTTCCAGGCAACGGCCTCTGCACCAATGGCCGCTGGGGCGATCCCTGTTTTCGTGGACATCGACCCCGAAACATACTGTGTCGACCCTTCCAGGGTAGAAGAAGCAATCACACCCAAAACAAAAGCAATATTTGTGGTCCACATCGCCTCACAAATGGTGGACATGGACGCCATCATGGAAATTGCCCAAAAATATAATCTGGTGGTCGTAGAAGATAGTGCGCATGCACATGGCGCACGCTGGCGTGGTATGGGCGCTGGCACAATTGGCGATTTTGGATCATTCAGTCTGCAGTCCTGGAAATCGCTCACGACAGGGGAAGGTGGAGTACTCCTTTGCAAAGACAAGCATATGGCTGATCGTGCTGCCAGTATCATCGATTGCGGACGTCCTAAGGATGCAGATGGACAGGAATTCACCTTCGGAGTGAATTACCGCTGGTCAGAACTTCATGCAGCCCTTGGTTTGGTCGCTTTGGAGCGATTTCCAAAGCAATTTGAAGAACGTGAAGCCATGGCAGATTACCTTGAGGAATCACTCAGCGAAGTACCTGGGATACGGATGCTCAAGCGTGATCTGCGTCAAACACGCCGGAACTTGTACCGCTACGTAATTAAGATCGATCCTGAGTTCTTCCATTGCAAAAATGAAACCTTCTGCTACGCCTTATCCAATGAAGGCATCCCGGTGGATACAGGCTACCCGCCAATGAACCGCTATGATCTGTTTAAACCGACTCTTTCTAAGCTGCCGGTTCCCAGCGCATTCCCGGAATATTTTGATTTCGAGAGCATGACCTTCCCTGATGCAGATCGCGCATACAGCTCTGAAGCGGTCTGGATGGGTGAATCGATCTTCCGATCTGGACAGGAAGGAATCGATGACCTCGTTTCCGGGCTTGTTAAGTTAGGAAAATGTCAGGATCAGCTTGCGACAATAGAAGCGTCTCGTAAGGAAATGATTTAAAATCATTGAAAAGTCGATTTTGACATATTCCAATTCAATAAAAATTTTTGGGATCTCTCAACCTTTACAATAAGCTGCACTGATGTATACAGCCTATCTGTTTTTCAAAAAAGCTTATAAGTAACTTACTTACCACCCCATCGCGCAGCCGTCCTTGCGCGGGTCAGAACCAGCCGTCATCACACCCGTCTCAGGATTGCGTAATATTACCTGCCCTCCGCCGAAGTATTTCCGGTTAAGTCCGCTGAGCGGAGAAAGGCGGTGCCCACGGTTTGTGAGGGATGCCATCTCATCAAAACTGAAACCTTTCTCTATCCATACCTCGCCGCCGGGGTCCAGTGCACCCACACCACCGCCAGCATCCACATTCAAGCAAAAACGCGGCATATCCAGTGACTGCTGGGGGTTTTGCCCGCAGTCCACCAGATTGGATAAAACCTGCAGGTGTGCCTGGGGCTGCATGAACCCGCCCATGATACCATAGCTGCCAAAAAGCTCTCCGTCTTTTGTCAGCATGGCAGGTATGATCGTATGGTAAGGTCGCTTGCCCCCTTCCAGCGCATTCGGGTGTCCAGGATCAAGGCTGAAAAGGGCAGCTCGGTTTTGCAAGAAAATACCTGTCCCCGGCACGACCAATCCTGATCCACCGCCCCTGTACAGGCTGTTGATGAATGAGCAAGCATTACCTTCCCCATCAATGACACTGAGGTAAACTGTATCCTCACCCACAGGTTGGGTTCCATCTGTCAGGTGTTTAATCGCATGCTTCATAGATAGCTGCTGCTGCTTTTCGTGAATATATTCCTCAGAAATCAATTTATCATAAGGGATTGCCGCAAAATGCGGGTCTGAGACCCATTGAAGGGCTTCTGAAAATCCCAAACGCATACATTCAATCATGATATGGGTACGGTCGGACATATCCATTTTTGCCAGGTCAAATGCAGTGGCTATTTTAACAGCCATGATGGCGGCAAGCCCCTGACCGTTCGGAGGGCACTCGTGAAGCTGCACCCCGCGATAATCTGCAGTGATGGACTCAACCCACTCTGGTTCATAATCAGCCAGATCGGATATTTCAAGCCATCCGCCGTATTTCTGTGTATATTGGCAAATCCTCTCTGCGAGGTCGCCTTTGTAAAATATATCTCTTCCCCCTTCCGATATTGCTTTTAGTGTTTCACCCAGGGTTGTCAAAGTCATGATTTCGCCTGCTTCAGGCGCTCTGCCGTCCAGCAGAAATTCGTGACCGCTTGGCTGCGGTGGTCCAAGACGCTGCAGGTGGCGAGGAAGATCCTTGTCGATTTTATCCCGCAGCAGTACTTTCGCCATTAATTTCCACAGTGAACCAATCCATTCTGTCACCGGGAAACCATCTAATGCATAGCGAATTGCGGGTTCAAGCGTTTCTCTCAAAGAAAGCGTACCGAAACGATTTAACAACGCATCCCATCCAGCTACCGTTCCCGGCACGCTGACAGCGTGACCTGTATAAAGTGGGTATTTCTTATATCCTGCACTAGTCACTGCCGAAATCATGGCTGACTTAGGCGCTGGTCCGCTGCTGTTTAATCCATAAACTTTTTTCGTTTTAGAATCCCAGTACAGGGCAAAACAATCACCACCTATCCCTGTTGAAAAGGGTTCAACAACGTTCAAGGCAGCTGCAACAGTAACAGCAGCATCTGCTGCATTCCCCCCTTTTCTCAGGGTATCTAAACCTGCCAGAGATGCCAAGGGTTGACTGGAGGCTGCTATTCCCCGTGTAGAAAAGACATTGCTGCGTCGAGACCGAAATTCAAAATCATATTCCATAACTCACCTTTTTGAGAGTAATCGTAGATCATTATAAACGAATATCGTCAAACCCTCCTTGGTTAAAACTGATGTTTCTCAGATATATGTAATTTGTAGCTTTAATTGAAGGTGGTTGCCGAGTAATTCATTAATTTCATAATTACCGTGCTGTTAACCATATCCATCAAGAGCTGTTTACGTGAATTGATTTTGTGAATTGCCTGAGTATTATCGTTATAAACTTTCCTCGATCAATAGAAGCGAAAAGCATATCAGCAATATTTCCCGCTCCATTTCATAAAAATTAAAGTTATGGAAAATGCTGTAAAATATTAATCTATGTTATGATTCAGTGAGAATATTATTGCGCCAAATTTCAACACGGGAGGTCGAATGCCAGAAAAACCCGCAGGTTGTGCAACCCCTTCCAAGGGCCCGATTGTACAAAAGAAACCCGAAGTCAACCCAACAGAAATTGCATCCAAAAAGGAGGCTTTTATGGAAATAGCACGCGTTGGAAAACCCGCACCTGATTTTGAGCTGACTGCTTTTCAAGGTGAGGGTTTTAAAAACATAAGATTATCCGATCACAAAGGCAAATGGATCGTTGTTTGCTTCTATCCAGGGGATTTCACCTTTGTCTGACCGACCGAACTAACAGCGGTCGCTGTTAAATATCCCGAATTCCAGGAACTTGGTGTGGAGTTTTTGGCAATCAGTACAAACAGTCATTTCTCCCACAAAATTTGGCAAGAAGTAGAACTTTCAAAAATGGTGGAGGGCGGCGTGCCGTTTCCATTATTAGCCGATGCGGGTGGTAGGGTCGGTCAATTATACGGTGTTTATGATGAGCAAAGCGGTGTCGATATCCGCGGTCGTTTCCTCATAGACCCCGATTTCAACATTCGTGCAATGGAAGTCATGACAACTGAAGTAGGTCGCAACGTTGTCGAGCTGCTTCGCCAGGTGAAAGCTTTCCAGCATGTCGTCAAAACCGGCGAAGTTACCCCTGCAGGGTGGCAGCCTGGCAAAAAGACTCTCAAACCTAGTCCGGCATTAGCAGGCAAGGTTTGGATGGAATGGAAGCCAGAAGAAGCTTTCGATTAATAAAATATTCTTGGCGCAGATATTACAAAGTCCGGAGTGCACTCCGGACTTTTCGCTTTTGTATCAATGGATAAGGAAAGCCAATTTACTTAAGCAGCCTATTTTCCTTCTTAATTCATATAAGTTCGCAGTAAAGTTGCATCATTAAGAACAGATATTTGGTAAGGTCCTAAGCCAGCAGGCAGGAGGACAAACTTAACTCCCTCCATCAAATAACCATTCAATTCAATAGAACCAGACAGAATACCCCAAATTTCAAGCGTAGAACCATCACAAAGACCGGAAAAAAGCTCCCCTTTACCCAAGGCTAGCCGGTCAGTTGTAAAGTAACGATTCTGGCATAATCGTTCGGTTAATCTCTGTTCATCTTTTTCAATAACAATTGGTTCAGAAAGAGCCAGGCTGACTTGTTCATAGTTAATCACATCCAGCGACTTGTCGATATGCAGTTCACGAGATTTTCCGTTTTCATTGACCCTACCCCAGTCGTAAACGCGGTAAGTTATATTTGAACTTTGCTGCACTTCCACTAATATTGAACCTGCAAGTATGGCATGGAGGGTGCCTGAAGGGACACAGACATGATCGCCCTTTTTGATTGTGGTTATATGGAGAAAGTCGGTAATATCACCACCTATAATAGCTTCCTGTAGTTCTTCGTGGTTTGTTTGTCTGGTTAATCCATAAATGATAGCCGCACCAGGTTTAGCATCCAAAACCACCCACATCTCTGTTTTCCCCAGTTCATTTCCTTCATTCGCCAAAGCATAATCATCACCAGGGTGAACCTGGACGGATAAACTTTGATTTGCATCGATCAGTTTTACCAAAAGTGGAAATATCCCGCGTTCCAAAGCCCACTTGTTATTCCTCCCCACCAAGCCTTCACCAAGTAGTTTTATTAAATCATTGAGTGATTTTCCTGCATAGACTCCGTTTTCGACCAATGTCATACCATCTTCATGGCCTGAAATCTCCCAACTCTCGGCAATTGTTCCAGATTCTGGGAGTGCTCTGCCAAACTGTTCCAATTTTCTGCCACCCCAAAGGTAATCTTTCAGGACAGGCTTAAAAAACAAAGGATAGTATTCCATTATCTTTCTTCTAATACTTTTTCATGAACCTGAGTGTTGTATCAATAGAATAGTTATAAACAACATCAAATCTAAATTTATTAAATAATGTTTCGGCTCCCTAAATAGATTTATAATTCAATACCACTCTTTCGCGCCCGCCAGGCGGCCATCCCAACGATACCTGCACCGGTTCCTAATTTTGCCTGGACAACATCTACATTTTCAACTGGCATCAAAAATACCCGCTCCTTAATCGCTTTCCTGATTGGATTCAAAAGAAGATCTCCCGCTTTAGCAACACCTCCACCGATGACGATCCGCTCGACGGCCAAGGTTGTCAGAACATTAGCAACACCGACGCCCAGATAGGTTCCTGCTCTTTCCAATACTTCCAGCGCAAACTTATCACCTAAATTAGCAGCCTTCGTGACGATTTCGGGTGTCAATTGGTTCAGATCATTGTCAATCATGTCCACAATTTTCGTTGACCATCCTTGAAGAACACCCCTGGCGGCAGAAGCTGCAATAGCGGGTCCGGAAGCATAAACCTCCACACAACCATGATTACCGCAGCCGCAGATCGGTCCATTCAGTTCAACCGTTTGATGTCCTAATTCGCCTGCACTGCCCCCTAATCCTAAAACCAGCTCGTTTTTTACAATTAATCCACCACCAACGCCTGTTCCAATTGCAAAGCAAGCCATTGAATTAACCCCTTTTCCTGCGCCAAATCCCCATTCCCCATATGTAATAGCCTGAACATCGTTAAGAATAGATACTTCCAAATCCAAATAAGATGACATCCGATCCCCAACCGGTACATTACGCCAACCACCAACTAGATTAGGAAGAAATAAGGTAGTATTCGTATCCAAATCAAGCATACCGGGAATACTGATACCTAAACCTAATATTTCTTTATTGGGGATCCCAGACCTTTTAATAAGTTCTGTTATATGGGCAGCCATCCGTTCCATAACAACTTCTGGGCCTTTTCGAGCTTTCGTGGGAATCGATTCTGAAATTATTACCTCGCCATTTTCGATATCAACCAGTCCAGCTTTAATATTTGTTCCGCCAAGATCGCAGCCAACAACAACCTTCATTCTTTTCTCCATTAACTTATTACTGAATATCTACATCAGAAATATATTTTATATCATATTACAGTAAACAAAATTTAGCCGAATATCTTTCTACAGCTATAAACGAATTTTTCGTAAGAATCTGTTTCCAACGCTGCCTCGGATGGGATTAATAATCCACCTTAACCCATTTGTGAGTGCGAGCACTTTCCAGGATCTTCTCACATAATATTAGTTCATTTCGCCCATCGAAAAATGTTGCATAATCAGGTGCATTATTTGGTTTACCAATGTTTGCATACATCGCCCGAAAATTATTTTTTATTGCATCGGGAAATCCCTCTGCATGACCACCAGGATAACCTGCATTAACCATCGTTTTCTTATGCATTAGGCTGGCATCTTTTTCAAAGACTTGATTGTAATCGCCTCTGCGACCTAACCAGAGTTCATTGCAGGTATCACTGCACCAATACGCTGTCTGTTTCATGCCTGAAATGCTCATCGCCAATTTACATTTTCTACCAGTAATAATCTGACTGAAGATTGCGCTGCCGACAGCACCATTTGAAAAGTGAAATAGGACACTGGCATGATCTTCAGTATCTATCGGTATTTCTTCAAAGTTGTCATCATCACTCGAGGTTATGAAAGTTTCCAAAACTTCAGATTTTGGTTTCCTTCTCGTTGCATGAAGGGTTTTAAAATCAGCGAACACTTCTTTAATCTCTAAACCCGTCACATGCTGCACTAAATCCATCCAATGAGATCCAATATCTGAGACCGCACGTGTTGTGCCTGATTCAGAAGATTCGATCCGCCAGTTATAATCTGTATCATATAGCAACCAATCTTGTGTGAATTCTCCAAATATGACATGAATAGGACCCAAGTCACCATCTTTAATCATTTCTGTTAATTCGGAAGTCATTGGATACCATCGGTTATGGAAGTTTAATCCATTCATTAATCCTGTTTCTTTTGCCTTTGCAACCATCAAATCAGCTTCTTGAATTGTGACACACATGGGCTTTTCACAAACGACATTGACTCCATTATCCATTGCAAATACAGTAATTTCACTGTGTGTAAAATTCGGTGTGCAGACATGGACAACATCTAACGATTCTTTTTCTATCATTTCCTGGTAATTATCATAAGCCTTCGGCACACCAAGTCTTTCTGCTTTATGGGGAGCATTTACTGGATCTGCGATAGCAACAACTTCAATATTCCCTAGACGGCGAAGTGCCTCAATGTGTGCTGCTCCGATGAATCCAACACCAACAATACCTGTCCTGAACTTTTTCATATCTCTCCTTATACAAAATATCAATAAATGGTTTGAAATTTCCAAACAATTTAATTCTTTAATGCCGCATCAAAAGCAAAAGCTGAAGGATTGATGCGCAGCTTCTTGATATAATCACATGATTCTTTCGCACCTTGCTCTCGCTCCATATTACTGTCTTCCCATTCTACAGAGTATGGGCCAGTATATCCTGCATAATTTAATTCCCGGATAATATCTTCAAAATCAACCATTCCCCGCCCAATACTTCTAAAATTCCATCTTCGCCGTGGATCACCAAAAGGTAAATGTGAGCCAATAATACTGGCAGTATCTTCAGAGGAGACATAGACATCTTTCATATGGGTATGATAAATCTTTTTCGGGAAATGTCGGATAAATATATGGGGTTTTATTCCCTGCCATAACAGGTGACTGGGATCAAAATTAAACCCAAAAGTTTCCCTATTCTCCAAGACATCCAATAACCTTACCGATGTATAGATATCATATGCAATTTCAGTTGAATGCACTTCAAACGCAAACTTAACACCAAACCTATCGAATTCATCAAATATCGGTGTCCAAAGATCTTTGATTCGATTATACCCATCTTCAATCATTGCTTCAGTTGTTTGTGGAAATGAATACCAAAAGTTCCAGATGGGCGAACCTAAAAAACTCGTCGTAACATTGCAGTCCAAGTTCTTGAGTGCTTGAGGCGCATGCATCATTTGATCAATCGCCCATGCCCTCATCTCTTTAGGTTTCCCTTTTAATTTATCAGGTACCAGGTTATCATGTCGAATGTCATAGGTATCCCCAACTATCTTGCCTGCCAAATGAGTTGAAATTGCCCAGGTTTTGAGGTGATATTTATCTAAAATACCAAGTTTTTCTTTAACATAATTCATATCAGTTGCGGCTTTGATCAAATCCATATGATCTCCACCACAACCAATTTCTAATCCCTCATACCCCATCTCACTGGCTTTTTTACAAACTTCTTCAAAAGGTAAATCACCCCATTGTAAGGTTAATAATGTTACAGGATTCTTGTTCATATTTTCCAGCTCCAATAATTTTGTTTAATAAAGATACAAACGTACTCAAAAACAATTTTCTGAAGTTGATGGTTCCTATCTTTGAATGATTGTACCTCTTACTTTTTAGAAATTAATGAGCTGATCAATTCTGCCAGAGTAATACCTCCACCCTTAAAAGTAACGGATCAAATTTAATTTATAACTGAAATTTTTTACTGGAATGACCCATGGATCACCTTAGCTTTTGGCCACCTTTGAAGTGCTTTTGGCAGGAGTGATGAACGAACAACAGCACATGCAACTTTATATTGACCTGCATCTATTCGGTCTAAACCCGCTGTTAAACCCTTGCCTTGTAAAAACTCCAAAGGACCCAGCTCATCGATGACCAACAAGTCTTTTGAATCCTTTTGAATAAGCGTCTGATTCGCCCACTCTAAGATTTCTGGGGAAAAAGACCAGCGAGGTGTTGCGAGTTTTGCGTTCTCTGAATCTCTCAAACTGGCGAGCTGCTTGGCTTCTCCTGTGCTAAGAGATTCGACTGATATCCCTGTTTTCTTCCCAGTCTCGAATATTCCGGGTGAAAGAACACCTTCAACGCTGAAACCCCTCGCTTTAGCAAATTTTGCAAGCCTGGAACACCATGTTGTCTTTCCAGCTCCACTCAGGCCAGTCACAATTAATAGTTGGGGGGACGAAAGTCGTTGCTCAAAAACTTTATATAAGAATCCGCCAGGTTCATTAATTGATTCAGGCGCTACATTTGACGGCCGCCGTGAAACAATCGCACGCGGAACCTTGAAACCATTGTCGTGGGCATAAACAACCTCTGCCTGGATTCCATACACTGAAGATAACATCACTTCTGTAAGCACATCTTCGGGTGAACCATAATCCATCACCCAACCATCATTTAATAACAATACACGGTCAGCAAACCCAAATGCATCATTTGGTGCATGTGAGGATATTATGAAAGAAAGTCCTTTAAGCTTTAATTGTTGAACAATTTCCAACACTCTCTGCTGGTTACTCAAGTCAAGATGAGCCGTTGGTTCATCCATGAGTAGAACCTGGCATTGTTGAGCCAGTCCCCTGGCGATCAATGTTAATTGGCGTTCGCCACCGCTAATCTCAATATAAGGTTGCTCCCGAAGTTCAGAGATGCCAACTTGCTCCATCGCTTCCTCAACTACCCGCTTATCTTCGAATGAAGGTGCCCCCATCCAATTGAGATGGGGTGTCCGCCCCATCATAACCATCTCTTCAACGCTGTATGCAAAAACAGGCAAATGCATCTGGGGAATCAATCCAATGAGCTGCGCCCTTTCTGAACCATTATAATTATAGAGATTCTTATCATTAATCCTTACTGAGCCAGTTCCAGGTTTCAGCAATCCTGCCAGGCAGGATAAAAGGGTGGTCTTGCCACCCCCATTACGTCCCAGGACATACAGCGTTTCTCCCGCTTTTACCGAAAGGGATATATCATGTAATACGGTTCTTCCCGGTGAATATGCATAACTAAGATTTTGCGCTGAAAGGTACACTGTCACCACCCCGTCCTATTTCGACGCATGAGAATGATGAGAATTGGGACGCCAATCAATCCTGTTAGCACACCTAATGGAATTTCACCAGGCAACAAAGTACGGGCAATATCATCGATGATCATCATATACGCTGCACCTAAACACACTGAAACCGGGAGGAGAGATTTATGGTTGGGTCCAACCAGTAGTCTACCGGCATGAGGAATTACCAATCCAACCCAACCAATCACGCCACTAACGGAAACAGCAGCGGCCGTCATGAGCGTCGCAGCAATAATGATGATGACTTTGTTAGAGGTTGGATTAATCCCCAATGTTTTCGCTTCAGAATCTCCAAGCGAAAGGATATTCAACCGCCACCTGATCATCATAAAAAAGATCACGCCAATAATTGTGACCACGCCTAGCACACCTATGTTATCCCATGTGATTCCTGTGAGGCTTCCTAATAACCAGAATGTTATCGCTGGTAATGCATCCAGGGGGTCAGCTACATACTTCAATAACGCTGTTAATGAGCTAAACAAGGACCCAATAAGAATCCCCATAAGCGTTAAGACTAAAATTGGCGTGGATTTATAAAGTCTACTCCCAAGAAATGCTAGAAAAACAGCCAGCAACCCAAAAATGAAGGCTGATACCTGTATCTGCCATTGTTCGCTTAATAACAAGATAGCGAGCGATGCGCCAAAACCAGCGCCTGACGTAACACCTAATATATTAGAATCGACCAGGGGGTTTTTAAAGATAGCCTGGAATGCTGTTCCAGTTGCGCCGAAACTCGCACCGACAAGCAGTGCTGCAAGAATTCGAGGTAATCGAATCCTGAGGATTAGTTGTTGTGCGATATTGGGAATATCCGGAAGACCTTCTCCCAACCCGGTAGAAAACAATATTCGGATAACATCAAATGGTCCAATATTATATCGACCAAGCATGATCGATATGATAAAGATGATTAATGGCAGTAGTAAGATGAAAGTTAACTTCCATCCCTTTCGTTCGAATATCTTATTCAACATTGAACTGGCAAATGGTTGTGAGTTCTTCATCAGTTAATTGATATTCATAAAAGGTATTATAGAAATATGCTGCCTCTTCTTTGCAATCAATATCTACAATTTCCGGATTGAGGAGTTGAGCCATCCAGACAATACCCAATACCGAATCAGGGGCAGGCGTATCCCAGGGTACAACAAGCTTTGGCATTCGATAAACATGTCCATCCTGGACCGCTTTGATGATCTGCCACTCAGGGCTTTCAGTAATTGCTTCAACAGACGCTCCACCGTAAGGTGGAACGATGATCACATCTGGATCCCATATCGCCACCTGCTCAAGATTAATATCGTTCCAATAGCCGGACAATTCCTCACTTACCGAAATACCACCTGCAGCCTCGATGATACTGGTTTGGTACATATCACCGCTTGCTACCCGCAGCGGTTCCGTGCCTGTAAAAAGAACACGAACACGCTGGTCCAATGAGATCCTATCCGTTGTTTCCTGAACACCAGCAACAATCTCATCATAGTAATCAACCCATGCTGCAGCTTGATCCGCCGCATCCGATCCAAATATCTCACCGGTCAGCAGCATCGCTTCTTTCAGCGTTTCTTCAGTCTCGGCAAATACCTGGAAAATGGGAATTTCTAACTGTGCAGCAGATTCCAACCAGACCGAACGGGAACTGACAATGATAAGATCTGGGTTCAATGAAGCTGCATGTTCAAGATTAAAATCTTCTTGCGAAAAAAATTCATCTCCCTGGATTTCTCTGAAATTTGGATCAATTTTTTCCATCATCATTGCGCCAAAAGGATCTCGAGCCCCAAGATAGCTGGCTGAGACTAAACGGTCTCCTCCTCCTACTGCATAAATGAACGAAGTTGCTGGCCCATACGTCGAAATAACCCGTTCAACCGGTTGTGGAATGGTTAGCGTAATTCCTGCCTGGTCAATTAGCGTTAATTTGACATCTACAGCGGTCTCTTGTTTTGGGGAACACCCTAAAAGGACCATCGACAGGACAACAATAGAAAATACTACACGAAACAAGGCTTTGTTCATAATTTTCCATCCTCATTGTTACTGTTATCGTTTTGTTTTTGTTGAATCCCAGGCAGCTTTGCTACCGTCAGCCATTTGATAGCTGCCTCTAATTGACCAATAATAAAATCAATCGTCAATTTCTCGATCTCTGATAATTGCTTTTCTCTTTCCGTAAGAAAAAATTCAAGTTGTTCTTTACAAACTTTCTTTTGATTTACGATAATTAGATTTACGTCATAACCCAGGGTGGATGCAACGTATAAACGGCTGAGAAAGGTGACCCTTATCAAATGAATACTGGAAGGAGGGTTCTCATCATACAACCAGTTTTCTAAAGTATCAATGCCATGAGATGAGACTGAGTACACCACTTTTGATGGCGCATCTGACACAGGTATCTCTTTTCCTTTGATCTTTCCTGCCTCTTCCAGCCGCCTTAGGACAGCGTAAAGTTGACTTGTGCTCATCGTCCAAACACGACCAAGTTCATCCTTTGATCGAAACTTTTCAAGCAAGCGGTAACCATGCATCGGTTCAGCTTTAAGCAATCCTAAAACGACTTCATCAGGAACGGGTTGATTCATAATACTATTCTATCATGGAATAGTAATATAAGGCAAGATAATATTAACTACTTGTTAGGTCCAATTATTCAGAAGTCATCAGGTAATATTCTTTGAAGGGTTATTCAGATGTTTGATCCTAAAGAAAGCTCCCGCACTTATGCGCTATACGAATATGGTCAATAATAACTTAGGAGGTAATCATTCCTTGACATCGGAATTCCATTAATGTAAAATTTGTATATGAGGAAATTCCTCATATTTATCTCCTACAACCACTAGTAAATTGTAGGGAAATCCAGGGAAAGCCCGTTGCAGCGGGCTTTTCGCTTTAACTATTGAGATTTAATAAATGGTACATTCTTACGAGTTTTCCAACGGTTATCATACAGTTTGCTAAAAACAACTAACTATATTCCCCATTTAGCTATGAACTTCTGATACAATTCTTTACGGAATTGTCCTGTTTTCCTTGGTATCCATATCAATTACATTATATGTGAGGCACCCTTATTAAAAACTGGCTAAAAAATCTACCCGAAATCATTGGCGTTTTTACTTATGATGGTCATTTCTATATTTTCTAAATCTTACAAAACGTTCAGCAGGTCATATTGACCTGCAGATGATTAATAGTAAATATCTATAACCTTTGGAGAAAAAAATGGATTCAAAAAAGATAAATATTGGAATTGTTGGCCTTGGTTTTGGTAAAGAATTCATCCCAATTTACCAAGCTCATCAGCATGGTGGCAAAATTGCTATTTGCACGCGAACACCACAAACGCTGAAGTCTGTTGGTGATGAATTCGGGATTCCCTCCGATTTGCGTTACACGGATTATGAGGAAATGATTAAGAATCCTGAGTTGGATGCTATTCATATCGTTACTCCTGTTCCTGGACATTACAAGCAGACTGTCATGGCATTGACAGCCGGAAAACATGTTGCCTGTACTGTTCCCATGGCCACAAGTATCGAGGAATGTGAGCATATCGTCGAACTCAGTGAAAAAGTGGGAAAATACTATATGATGATGGAAACAGCTTTATATACCCGAGAATATTTATATGTCAAAGACCTTTTAGAGAAAGGAAAGTTTGGCAAAATTCAATTTATGCGCAGTGACCACATGCAAAATCTGAACCTTGGTGGCTTTGGAGAATACTGGTTAGGTATGCCCCCCTTTTACTATGGAACCCATGCCGTTGCCCCAGTAACCGAATTGATTGGGTCAATGCCGAAATCTGTTGTGTGCCATGGATCCGGCAGAATCAGTGAAGAAAAAGCACAGAAATATGGTTCACCTTGGGCTGTTCAAACCGCAACCTTTGATTTTCATGGCTCTGACGTGGTCGCTGAATGCACCCGCTGCTTTTTTGATACGGTCAGGCAGTATCGTGAAAGTTTTGCTTTATACGGTACCAAGATGTCTTTTGAGTGGGAACAGATGACTGATGATGGGCATGTAATATTTACGGGAATTGATGATGCCCAAAGAATTGGTGTTCCTGACACCGATAAACGCCTGCCAGATGAGGTCAAAATCTTCACCAAACGTGATGCCATTTCAGATACATCGCTATTATCATACAAACAGGGAAATGAGCATGGTGGATCCCATCCGCATGTTGCACATCAATTTCTGATGGCTCTTATTGAAAACCGTGAACCCGAAGTGGATGTGTACAAATCAGCTGCAATCACATGCGCTGGCCTATGCGCACATTTATCATCTATGAATAATGCGGAGAGAGTAGTAATTCCTCAATTTGGAAAGAATTAGGTTTGAATTATAATAGGTTTATCAATTAGGTAATCACCCGGAGGATAGGAATGATGATGGAAAAAGTGAATTATGGTGGTTGGGAGAATTGTTATCGCCTTTTCAATAATGATATTGACCTCATCGTCACAGGAGATGTTGGGCCACGGATTATCCGGTTTGGTTTTATCGGTCATGAAAATATGTTTAAAGAATACAAGGATCAATTGGGGAAGACAGAATCCAGTGAATGGCTGATCTTTGGCGGTCATCGTCTCTGGCACGCACCAGAGGCTCAGCCCCGTTCATATTACCCGGATGTTGAACCCGTGTTAATTCAGGAGATTGAAAACGGACTGATCGTTACCCAAAAACCGGAACCGACAACGGGCGTTCAAAAACAGATCGAAATAACAATCAGCCCGGATAAACCAGAAGTTTACTTAAAACATAAATTGATCAATCACAACCTCTGGTCGATCGAAACAGCACCTTGGGCATTATCAGTCATGTCTCAGGGTGGCGTTGCTATCCTCTCCTTTCCACAGCGTGGACCACATCCTGAATTTATCCTTCCTACCTCTTCACTGACAATCTGGCCTTACACCAACTTAAGCGATCCACGTTGGGTATTAGGCTATAAGTACCTCTTGCTTAAGCAGAATTCAGATATCCCTGAACCGCAAAAATTAGGCATCTTTTCCCCTGATGGATGGGCAGCCTACGCCAATCACAATTGCCTTTTCATAAAGCAGATCCCAATTCAATTTGAAGGAATTTATCCGGATATGGGCGTGAACTTCGAAGTGTTTACAAATGGGGATATGTTGGAATTAGAAAGTCTGGGTACTTTAGAATCAATCCCACCAAAAGGTTTCATCGAACATCAGGAACACTGGTCCTTAATCGGTGATATCAAAGCACCTCAAACTGAAGATGATGTGATTGTTCTGGTTGACAAATTAGGCAAATCATTTTAAAACAATATGTATTCTCAATTGATAATCAACAGAAACAAAAAAGACTGGGAGTCATTCTCAGTCTTTTCTTAATTCCGAAAATTTCAGCAAACAACGATATCCCAGGTAATCCCAAATTTATCCTTGGCAGTGCCAATCGTCGGAACAAACGGCATTTTCTTGAGATCACTTAATAATTCACCTTCGTTTGTTAGACCTTTTAAGAACGAATTTTCTAACTCTTCACTCTGTATTTCTACAACAAATTTTGATGATGCAAAATTCGGTTCCAAACCAGTATCTGCAACATAAAGATTCAGGTCGCCAATCTTCCAAAGTACGGATAAAAAGTGAAAGATAGTTTTACTTTAATCAATGAACAAAAATGGAAAACTTCTATTAACGCCGCTAATGTTATTGGATCTGCACCAACCAGATAACCCGGCCCATAATCAATCCCGAAAGAAATCCCACAGCAGCAAAAGTCGTGAACAAAAATAAAAGATATCCAACACGGGATTTGAAAAACTTTTGGAGTAATTTAATGACCTTCATCAGTGCTCCTTTTTCATTCATAATAGGCGTTATGGTATTCCAGAATTTAATTTCACAGATTTGTGTAACTTCGTGTAATGACATTTTTCCCTTTAGCGACTCATTGACGTTTTAATAATTTTGCCATCCCCACTGGCCACGACGCGTACAGTCTGCTGGATTGATCGTCCATCTGGACTTTTGCCTGACCCTGAATAAACAAGTAGATAATTATCACCTGCCTGTTTTGAGACTTTCGGCTTTGTATCTTTTAACGGTGGGAATCGCTTGTAAATTTGGTGACATACCTTATCTAATGCGCTTTTATCCATATCACCCTCTTACTCTCTTCCTCAAAAATGCTGGGACATCCAAATCTGCTGAATAGACGGATGATCGAGGTTGTGAATAAGCATAGGATCCATTTTCATTGCGGTATCGATCAACCTGATCATTTCTGGGTCGATCATTCACAACCTCCCTGGTTTGATTTTCTTTTTCCTCAATCGCCCTGATCTCAGCCATGTATCGTTCTGCACCTGGAATTGCCTGCTCAATAGGAACTGCGCCTAATCCTGTGATGATCAATATAATTTGAGCTCGGTTTGATAAATTAGGGTCATTGATAACCCCAGGGATGATCTCGACATCGCCACCAGCTTGCTCATGGAGGTAAGTTAACGTCTCTGTAACCTCAGAAAATGTCAGATCTTCTCCGCCGCTGAAATTGGCTATGATTCCAGAAGCAGAATCTAAATCAATTTCTTCCAAAAGCGGGTGATGAAGCGCCTGGTTGAGTGCCTGCATTGCTTTGTCCTCACCCTCTCCGGTGCCAATGGACATTAAAGCACCACCCCCAAGTTTCATGATGTGGCGGATATGGGCAAAATCAACATTGATAATACCGGTTTCTGTCAGGAGTTCAGATATCCCGCTGACACCCTGGCGCAGAACATCGTCTGCCAACTTGAAAGCTATTTCTAATGGAAGATCTTCGGGGGCAACTTCTAACAGCTTGTCATTGGGTACCGTGATCATTGTATCGATAAAATTCCGAAGCTTTTGAAGACCCATCGCAGCATTTTTCTGTCGTCGTCCCATTTCAAACGAGAATGGTGTGGTGACCACAGCTATGGTTAATGCACCCATCGTCTTTGCCACTCTTGCTGCAACATGTATAGCGCCTGTACCGGTACCACCGCCCATACCAGCAGTTAAAAACACCATGTCCGCTCCATCCAGAGCATTGGCTAACGTTTGAACACTTTCTTCAGCAGCCTTCTCACCAATTGTGGGAATTCCGCCTGCCCCTAATCCCCGGGTACTCTTTGGGCCAAGCTGTATTTTAACATCCGCCATTGAACTTGTCAGGGCTTGCTGGTCTGTGTTACAGGCAATAAACTCAACCCCCTTCATTCCATGTTCGATCATTCGGTTAACAGCATTACAGCCCCCACCACCCAAGCCTACGACTTTAATAACAGGTGCATTAGCTTTGATGGGTGTTCTTTTTGTTTCTTCTGAGACTGAATAATTATCCATGAGATCCTCTTTCAATTGATTGCCGGGTTATGATCTTTGTAAGCTTGTTGCAATATCTATTCCGCTTTCTGGAAGAATCTCAACCTGACATCCCGAAGCCCTCAGCGTGTTTATTTTTTCTTCACTGAACAACAACGAATCTGGATAGATGCTTACTTTTTGTGCTAAAGCAGCCTCATCAAGTGAAAATCCTACTGTTGGTTGGTATTTCTTTATTATCGGACGAACTTTATTAAGAACGACATCAGCGACTCCGGAAGATCTTGATGGTAGTAATAGATAGTGGGAGATGATCTTTTGCACCTTTTTAGTATTAGTTTTGGCTTCTTGCTTTCCGTCTTTTTCCTGGAACATCTGCAAGAATGATTTTGGCGTTAACGATTCAGGAACAATTTGAGCGAATGTGGGTAATGAAAAGAGTATGCCCTCAATTGATTGATCAATTTCCATTTCACTAGATTTGCTTTCGGGTTCATTTTGGTTCGACAAAGTAGATTGGATGGTTTGGATGTCTATAAGCGTTTTTTCAGAATCTGGTTGGCTGTAAATGGTTCCTGGGTGACCAGCGTTAAGAATTATGACTGGCAATTTTACGCCGATCGATTGCTCTGCGATTGCTTGTATCCATTCATAATTATGAAAACCCAATTGATCTTCTTGCCCATCTGGTGTCAGATATGGCTTTGACAATGGCCATCGCTGCGGTCCACCGCTGCCCCAGGTGAGCTTTTTACTAAATGTGAAGCCATAACAACCCAGGACAAGTTTCTCAATGACCTCATCCAATCGTCGTTGGCGTAACCCTTTAAAGGCTAATTCAGCGAAAGCGGTATCCCAGTAATCTCCACCCGGTTGTAAGGGCGATAGAATGGGTGTTAATCCCTTATGAACGCCATAATTTGCCAGGGGAATAAATCTATCCAGGAAATGATCAACCAGGTTCTCAAACTGCCAACCCGTACTCAGCCAGGCTTGGCGAAGGTTTGGTCGATCTCCAAATATGACTTTCCTTACCCCCCACCTTGCGTACACGTCCAGTAATATTGAGATATCATTGAATTTCCTTGCCAAAGGCAGCTCGGATGTAAAATGTATAATTGGTTCAAGCTCGTATTCTTTTGCGGTCAAGAATACATCTTCGGGAATTGCTCGTGTAAAGGAGGATTCAAGCAGGATCATAGATGCTCCCTGCTTTTTCAGGGAAGACGTCCATTCGACAACTTGCTTCTTGACGAAATATTCAGGTTTTTGAAAATACGAGTATCCAAGTTTTATTGAGCTATTTATCATCATCATCCTCTTCAGGTGATCAATATTAACACTTATACAAACAAACTATGTGCAAGGGTTATGCCAACTTTTGATCTGATTTCTGCTATAATTCATTGGTTATGATTCTCATCACAGGCGGAACCGGATTTATTGGTAAAGTGCTTACCAGGCATTTAACAGATCTTGGATTTCAGATTAAACTCCTCATTCGTCCATCTCAAAAATCACCTGATCTTCCAAAAGGCGTTCCTCTTGAAGTTGCTGTTTCCAGTTTATCTGATGAAAAAGGTCTGCGAGCAGCCTTGAAAAACGTTGATTTCATTTTTCATCTTGCAAGTGCTGAAGCATTAGGCAGGCAGGCTGAACTAACCGAGGTTGATGTAGAGGGAACAAGAGCAATTATCCAGGCAGCAGCCCATTCGAAATTAAAAAGATTCTTTTATATCAGTCACCTGGGCGCTGACCGGGCATCGGCATATCCCCTTTTGAAAGCTAAAGCAATAGCAGAAAGTCACATCAAAAATTCCGGGATTCCTTATACCATTTTCAGAACAGCGGTAGCTTTTGGAGAGAACGACCATTTTACAAATGGGCTAGCTTACCTTTTAAAAATTTCACCTTTTTTTGTGATGCTTCCAGAAAAAGGCAAATCCCTTTTGCAACCGATATGGGTTGAAGATCTTGTGACAGTAATGTCCTGGTCTTTAGATCTGCCCTGGACAATTAATTCAACAATTGAAATTGGTGGACCGGAGTACTTGAGTTTTAAACAAATTTGTGACATTATTACTGAGAAATTAAACATCAAACGTCAGTATATTGATGTCCCACCTGTTTTCTTGAACATTTTTACAGAATTAATTGAAATCCTAGTGCCAAACTTTCCAACATCAGTCTTCTGGCTGGACTACCTGGCAGCTGACCGCATTACAGCTCTTGATAACCTGCCCAGAACATTTGATTTACTCCCAGCGCGTTTAAGTCAACGACTAGGGTACTTGGAAGACAGAAATTTCAAGCGAAATTGGTGGCGACTAATCTTTTCTAGAAAGCGAAAATAATTATTTATGGGTTTAGATGCCGTATGTGTGCATGGGCACTTTTATCAACCACCTCGGGAAGATCCATTATCCGGTCTTATCCCCGATGAAATGGGAGCTCAACCTTATCATAACTGGAATGAGCGAATTCACAAAGAATGTTATCAACCTAATGCTGAAGCAGGTAATTTTGAAAAGATCAGTTTCAACATCGGGCCAACATTGTTTCGCTGGATCGAATTACATGACCCAAAAACATATCAAGCGATAATCTCCCAGGAACGAAATAACTTTGACCGCCATGGTGTGGGCAACGGTATGGCGCAAGCCTACAACCATATCATCCTTCCCCTGGCAAATAAACGGGATAAGGTTACACAAATTAAATGGGGAATTGCCGATTTTGATCACCGGTTTGGGCATAAACCTTTGGGGATATGGCTTCCGGAAACTGCGGTTGATATTGAAACGCTCTCTTACCTCGCAGATAATGGCATCAAATTTACGATGCTTGCACCCTGGCAGATTGAGGACCATGAAAAATTGGATTTGGACCAACCTTATCTCGTGAATCTCCCCGGAGAACGCGAGCCAATGATCATTTTCATTTATCACCAGGGGCTCAGCACATCAGTGAGTTTTCAATCTGAGGCTACGCGCAATGCAGAGTATTTTGTTGATCATTGGATTACATCTGCAGTTTCCTCTAAGGATTCTCCCTCTGACCGAATGACTTTAATTGCCTCGGACGGTGAATTGTATGGGCATCATAAGACTTTTCGTGACAAGTTCCTATCACACTTGTTGAATGGTGCACTCCATCATAGAAATTTTGACATCACCTACCCTGGTCTATGGCTCATTGATCATCAACCCACAGAATTTGTCCAAATCTCTGAATACACCTCCTGGTCATGTCACCATGGCATCATGAGATGGATGGGAGAATGTGGGTGCACTGTCGATGCTGATTGGAAAGCCCCGCTTAGATGGGCTATGGACAAATTATCTGAGGAGCTGGATCATCAATATCAGGCTTTTGTCTCCCAGTACACACGTAGAATTTGGCAGTTACGCAATGAGTACATCCATGTTTTTCTTGGTGAGACAGATCTCAAATCCCTCTTAAAGCAATTTATCAATAAATCGTTGACTAAAAAGGAACTCAGCAAGATCGGGATGATCCTGGCAGCACAATATGAACGTCAAAGGATGTTCACATCTTGTGGTTGGTTTTTTGACCGTTTCCACCGGATCGAACCTCAAAATAACATTGCGTACGCTGCACAAGCAACATGGCTTACGGAACAGGTCACTGGTGAACAAATCAAATCAAGAGCGTTAGCTGTTCTGAAGAAAGTTAAAGATTCTCACACTGGTTTGCGAGGTGATACTGTTTTTGCTGAACGATATCAGAGAATCAAGGATTTTTCTGAGGAAAACATCTCTTATTTCAACGAGTCCAGTAAAATATCAACCTGATATTCAGAATTTTCTTCTTCCTTGAGTGAATCACTGATCAAACCAAAAGCATCAATGAGGATTTCCAGATCTTCAGACAGGCTTTTTTCTGGATCACTGACCAACCGGATTAGCGCAGTGACCATCATCCACCACATCAATGACTCAAACGCCTCTTTATTAAAATATAAAGTGCCTCGATAGCGATTGATGTTTAGAAAAGTTCGGACTTCATCTTCCTGCAGCAAGGCTTCTATAAACGTATAAGCGGACTTCTCCTTGATTCTCAGGATCCAATTTTGTTGGCTGACCAGCAACTTTAAGATCGTAACCCCACTTTGTGCTTGCTGGTGTTCGAACCCCAAATCAACCAGGGATTGGTGGACTATTCTTGTAATACCCCATTCTTCCAGCCAACTTCTGCTTATTTCAGCTGATTGTGATCCAGATGTTATAACTCGTCCTAATAACCTGAGGTCATTCCACATAAAAAGGACATACCAGATAAATGGATAATCTCCAAGATTCTTCCGGATATAGGC
The DNA here is from genome assembly GCA_016841445.1 of Anaerolineaceae bacterium. Classification (GTDB taxonomy): domain Bacteria; phylum Chloroflexota; class Anaerolineae; order Anaerolineales; family Anaerolineaceae; genus Brevifilum. Next base: position 1,083,907 of record JAENZD010000001.1, on the reverse strand, counting down.
TAAAGTTTCATCGTAGGTCTTCGAACCCGGGAATGGATACCTGTCGTCAAAAATCGCTAAATTTAAAATAGCTTCTAATCCACGCTGCTCTTCCCTAACGATGGGCGTGGCTGGTGTTTGCATATGAACAAAGCTGTTGATCGCTTCAATAAACCTCCTGAATTTCTCACCATGCATGTGGAAAAGATCAATGTTTGATTTTCCGTCTGGATCACTCACACGATTGTGATAAAGTTCGCGAAGGCTTTCAGGATTGATCAGTGATTTAAGGGGATTAAGAATTGGTGCAAGCATCAGCTCACTTAATGCACTATCAATATTGGGAACACCCCTACCGTTCAAATAATGATTGAGCTGCGAGTACTGGCTTAACCCATTATCTTCAACTTCTCTGAAATCCATGAAAACATGGCATTCATAAGCTTGCAGTTCAAAGTAAAGGCCTTTGTCCCGGATTTCCTGGGTAGGCCGGATATATTCAAGTCCGGAAACAGCATCTCTATAGATCAAAAATCGGTTTGAACCACTTTTGATATTCAGACCTTTTGACAAATTTTGGTTTTGAAGCTGACCGTTCTCCTTATTAAGATAGCTTGCAGAAGTATGAATCCATCCCCGAGTAGAACCATACCGGTTATGATAAACAACCAGGGCGCGCTGATTATTGTTGCCATTCGAATATGCAAACACATGCTCGTTGACCTGGCCTTCACCAGTGTAAAAATCATACATCAGGAAATGGTTTACTCCCGAAAAGAGATCTCGACGCTTCAAAAGCGGAAAGATCTGCTCCTGGTGACGCTGGATCAAATAAGAATCTGGTTCTTCGTCCCAGTAAGGCCTGAAATATTCCATCCCATATTTCTCAGCAAAACCCTGAATTTGTCCATGTCCAAACATTGGCAGCCCGGGCATGGTTGCCATGAGCGTGCAGATTCCAAAATACTTATCACCTTTTCCAAATTGTTCGACAGCTGTTTTCTCATCGGGGTTGTTCATGAAATTTACATAACGCTTGAGGATTTCAGGGTCAAACTCAAGCGTGTTCTTTATAACAAGCCGGTATTTTGCGTTATCCTCATTCCGCAGCATGTTCATGAAAGCACTGTTATAGACCCTATGCATTCCTAATGTTCGAACGAAGAATCCCTCCATCATCCAAAATGCCTCAGCCAGCAGCAGTGTATCCGGGACCTCTGTTGCGACGCGTTCAACAACCTCGCGCCAAAACTCCTTCGGAAATGCTTCGTCAAACGCTTCCCTCGTCAGTCCATATTCTGCCCTACTGGCGATATCCCCCCCTGTTCCCGGCTGTGGATACCACAACCGCTGATAGTGTTTTTTAGCCAGGGTCATTGCAGCATCAAATCGGATGATTGGAAACTTCCTTGCGACATGCAAAATGGTCTGGATGACTGCTTCCCGTACCTCTGCGTTAAGATAATTGAGCTGAGCGGTATCATTCCACGGCATGCTTGTGCCGTCATTGCCATGATAAATAAATCTCGTGTCCCCATTATGCTTATGCGTTCGTTTAAAAACTACTGCGGCATCAGTACGATCGTAATAATGATCTTCAATCTGAATGCTCAACCAATCCACAGGGCTCAGGTCAGCACCAGAAAATGAATAAGATGGAAAGGGGCTGTAGGGTAAGGAAATGAACCACTCCGGATGCTCGATCACCCAATCAGAATCAATCCCCATATGGTTCGGGACCATATCACTTGCCAGGCGGATCCTGTGCTGCCATGCTTTATCGCGCAGCTGCTGGTAAGCTTCATCCCCACCGAGATCACCAGAAATTGTATAATTCTTCAGGGAATATGCGGATGCAACCGCTTCTGGATTCCCGCATAGTTGTTTGATCCGTTTTGATGAATCACTACGCTCCCAGAGGCCAATCAACCATAATCCATTAAAACCCCAATTGGCCAGTTTATCCAATTCTTCATCCGGAATTTGATCAAGATGTTTAATTTCTCTATGATATTGCTCTGAAAGCTGATGCAACCACACATAGGTATTTTTAGCAATCATCACGGTGCGGGGCATCCAATCGCTATCCGGGCTAAAATTTTCTTCATCCGACAAGAATTCAAAACTTGGTCCATGCGCCGGTCCAGGACCATCAAAAACAGCTTTATTTTCTTCTTTGATCAAATCCAACGAATTTAGCAATCGATAGAGATATCCTCCAAGTAAGGATCCCCACTTTTGACGGATATATTCCAATTGTCCCGCCAGGGAATAGGGCTCTGCAACAGCGGGGCTTCTGAGCATTGTGTAAAGATCCTGGTGATCAGGACCAAAAAATGGTTTTTCCTTGAAGAATTTCTTCATGGTTTCCATTAATTGCCGGTAGATCGTGATTTGAGAAAGGTCGGAGTCATCAAATATTTCTGAGAACCGAGAAACAGCAGGGTTCCGGTTTGTGATCCACAGCATCATCATCTCTTCGATCGTGATAACCGCATTTTCGTAATCATTCGTGGAAGACTCCAAATATTCTTCGGCAGTCATTTGCCCCTGATAAACCTGGCTAGGTGGGAAGTCTTTGAGAAACTGAAGCAGTGTTTTTTGTACTTTTTCTTCCCCATGAACCTCTTTACTTTTTACTAATGCTTCCTTGATGACTTCACGATCGATATCTCTTCGGTATAAAGAGACAACCAGGTGCAGTATCTCATCAATTAATCCAATTGCGTTAATATCGCCTGGTTTAACAGCTTGTTCAGGAAAATTTACGAGATCCCGCTTTTGGTTTAATTTTTCAGTGAATTTCCTCGCCGACAGGAAATCTGTAAAGATGACATTTCCGTCAAAACCAAAAATCGATTCCTCGAAACTATATTTCTCTCTCGCAGCTCGTGAAACATGGAATTCAAACATGTAAATTCTCTTCCGGTTAATAGGGCTCAGTAAAACAATTATACTCGCGCTGAAACTTCAAAAAAGAAAAAACCACCTTTTGAGGTGGCTTTTGGTCATTAATTTTCTCTTTTCAAAATATGCGTAACAATATTTGACCCACTGCCCCCGATATTTTGAGCCATTCCGAAGGTTGGATTCGGCACCTGGGTTTCACCAGCCTGACCCCGCAGTTGCTGGACAACTTCCACAATTTGGTACATACCTGTCGCACCAACGGGATGTCCACGCGCTTTTAATCCGCCACGTGTTGCCACCGGTATCCTGCCAGCGATCTTGATATCACCTTGTTTTGCTAAAGCGGGCCCCTGACCAGCTTCCGCAAATCCACAAGCCTCCAGAGAAAGCGCTGCCATGATTGTGAACGCATCGTGATATTCAAAAACCCCAATGTCATTGGGGGTGATCTCTGCTTGCTCATAGGCTGTTTTTGCAGATTTTTCAGCCGCAGATAACCAAAGAGGGGTTTTTCGATTATGAATGGATATCGTATCAGTCGCCGAGGATGAACCGGCTACAAGTATTTTTGATGCACTGGCAGGCAATTGATCACGCCTGATCAACACTGCAGCAGCTGCGCCATCGCCTATAGGTGATGCATCCATCAAGTTTATTGGATCACAGATCATCGCTGAATTAATGAATAGATTCTCATTAATTGGCTTTTGAAATCGGGCATAAGGATTATAAACTGCGTTAGCATGTGCATTGATCGCAAACTCAGCAAAATCAATGCCTTTCCAACCATATTCATGCATGTATCGTTTCATTATCAGCGCATTCAGCGCAACAAACGACACCCCTTGATCAACTTCCCAATCAGCATCTGCGGCGGTTGCCAGTGCTGCGGTGATTTCATTTCCCGGTGAATCCGTCATCTTTTCGACCCCCACAACCAGCGCAATATCTATGTCGCCTGAAGCTACCGCTAAATAGCCCGCCCGAAAAGCAGCGCTGCCGGAACTGCAAGCCGATTCAATTTTTACAGCTTCTGTAAATCTTTGGCCGGTCCAATCAGCGATCATTGCACCCAGATGCCCCTGTGCGTTCGCTGTCCCTGAAAGCATATTGCCAACAAAAATACTGTCGACATGGGCAACCTGGGCTTCCCTGATTGCATCCAGGGCTGCATCTCCAGCTAATTCTCTTAATGATTTATCCCAATGTTCTGAAACTGGCGTTTGGCCAATTCCGATAACTGCAACATCTTTCATATCGAAGCGTTCCTTTCGGTACCGATCATAATGATTATATCGGTTAATCCTATCAGGAACTATCATATTATAATTAAAAGCGCTTATCGATGAATTGTATCAGTCGATTATATGATTTTATAAAAATTTGAGGCGAATTGCGCAACCAGCTTTACATTGGTATGGTTTTTATTTTGATTTTTTCTATCACCGCGTGTTCGATGCCGGCATCTCTCACCCCGGAACCACCCCCCCTTTCAACAATTTATGCCAGCGTTTTGAGGACTTTAACCCCGGAAGCAGCAAATTTATCTGAAACAACAGGTGAATCAAATGAATTGAAAAGTTCGCAGAACCTTCACCCTTTGATTTTCTTACAAGAGGGGTTGCCGAAAAGCTTTTATGATCAGTTAAGCCTGGCTCAATTCCAAACAACAAGAGATGAGAATTTAGCTGATATCCGGGTTATGATAAGTCCTGCTCCTGCCCCATCTGAAACAACCTCTCAAGCCAATTGGGTTTATGTCTTAGCAGCACCTTTCTATACGCTGGAAGATGATATTACTTTGGATGATCTGACAGCATTCCTGCATGGTGAAACCGTACCTGGATTTGAAGATTTTGGTTTACTCATGACCAAAGAAACTTCTTCGGTTATTTCAGTCCTCTTTGACTGGATTGATGAATCAATCATCCAGATTGTTGAACAAGACCAACTTCAAATGACCGCGCTAACCAACCAACCCGTTATTGCAATTATGCCTTTTGAAGAATTGAGCCAGCATTGGAAGGTACTTCGGATCAATGGTATGGCTCCTATTGATGATGAATTTATCTCTGAAAACTATCCTTTAACAGCGCACATTTTCCTTGATACTGAGCGATCTGATTTATTACTTTCATTTCCTGAAGGAAATTATGATAGTGAGAAAAGAACGATCTTGATCATGACGGGGGTTACAGCCTTAACCAGGGCAACAGCATATAAAATGGAAACTAACGGTATAAACTATCCGGGTCAAGATATTCGGCAATGGCTGGTTAATGCCGATATTACCCACATCAGTAACGAAATTCCTTTTTCTGAAAATTGCCCTTATCCAGATCCGGTTCAACCAGATTTGGTATTTTGTTCGGATCCTGAGTACATTGGTTTGATTAAAAATATCGGCGCAGACATCATTGAACTGAGCGGAAATCATATTTTGGATTATGGCGTTCCTGCTGCAAATCTCACCTTGGAAATGTATGAAGCTGAAGGTTGGCATACATATGCCGGTGGGTGGAACATCTCTGAAGCGCAATCTCCAGCTCTAATAGAACATCATGGAAACAATTTTGCGTTCCTTGGATGCAACCTGGTTGGCCCTGCTCGAGATTGGGCGACGGATACACAGCCTGGTTCCGCACCTTGTGGGGATTATGGATGGATGAAGGCGTTGATAGCCGATCTCAGATTGAAAGGTTATCTGCCAGTTGTCACAGTTCAATATGCGGAAGATTATACAGGTTACCCAAGCGCTCAAATGGAAGCCGATTTCAGCGCGTTAGCACAAGCTGGTGCGGTAGTCGTCAACGGCAGCCAGGCTCACACCCCTAAAATTATGGTTTTTGAGGGTGAAACATTTATCCATTATGGACTGGGAAACCTGTTTTTTGACCAGATGGCTGTATATTACAGTGATACGCTAATGCCCGGAACAAGAGATGAGTTTATCGACCGCCTTATTTTTTATGATGGTCAGTTGATCAGCGTTGAATTACTAACTGCCAAACTGGAGGATTATGCCCGGCCTCGACCGATGACCCCTGAAGAGAGGGTTGCTTTACTCTCCAGGATTTTCGAATATGCGCCAATACCGTGACAGGAATAAATACCATGAAAATTTACGATATAACGATACCAACAGAAACGGGAATGGTCGTTTGGCCGGGTGATCCAGACGTTGCGTTGCGGCAGGTGTCATCCATCCATAACGGTCAAGGATCGAATGTCTCCTTGCTGCGGATGAGTGTTCATACAGGTACGCACATTGATTCACCAAAACACTTCATCGATTCAGGAAAAACAGTTGACCAAATCCCGATTGAAAAATTAGTTGGCGATGCCCTCGTGATGCGGTTAGACAACGGGATTAAAACGATCACAAGAGATGTGATTGAATCCCACCCGATGAAAGATCATATTGGAATGATTAAAAAGCTATTATTTCGTACAAGCAATTCAGAGTTATGGCTCAATAATCCAGGTACCTTTCAAAAAGATTACGTTGGTTTTGATAGAAGCGGTGCTGAATATCTCGCTGAATTCAACTTAGATTTAATCGGGGTGGATTATCTCTCAATCGGCTCCTTCTCGGACACAACTCGTCCTCATAAAATCCTACTATCAGAAAATGTGGTTTTATTAGAGGGAATCGATCTTTCAACAATTGAAGAGGGCATATATGAGATTTTTTGCTTACCTTTATTATTACGCGGGTCAGAGGGTTCCCCTGCCAGGGTTATTTTGGTTGGGCAATGATGTCGTGGAACAATTCTCAAAAATTTTACGTCCATATTATAAGTAGGTAACAAAGTATAAATTGGAGGAAAAATGAAGAAAGTTATGATGGCCTGTCTGCTGATCATCATTGTACTGATCAGTGGTTGCAGTCAACCAACGGATGCAGGTGAACCAACTGAACCAAGTGGACAGGAAGAACCCACCGGTGTCATCGAAGAGACTGACATGCCGTCCGGAGAAACAGAATTAGTAAAAAGCAGTCTTGGCCGTGAAACCTCTCCCCAGGTAGATCCGGAGGCTCTTGAGACTTTATCACAGAGTCAAACCGAGTTTGCCCTTTCATTCTACGATCAGATTCGTAATGGCACAAGCAATATCATCTTCTCACCATTCAGCATCTCCCTCGCTCTGAGTATGACGCTGGCTGGTGCTGAATCCACAACTGAGCAGGCGATGTTGGATGGGCTAAAATTGACCCTTTCTGAAACAGAACTCCACGCCGCGATTAATGCATTACTCCTTGAAATTGAGGCGTCACAAAATATGGACATGGAGGAGGTTGAAGGCAGCCAATTCGAGCTGAATATTGCTAATTCAATTTGGGGTCAAAGCGGTTATGATTTCAAAGAAGCATTTTTAGATACCCTCGCTGTCAATTATGGCGCTGGAATTTACAATGTCGATTTTATCCAAAACCCCGAAACCTCACGTGTTGCGATCAATGATTGGGTTGAAGAAGAAACCCAAGATAAAATTCAAGACCTCATTCCTCAGGGTGCCATTGATAGCCTGACCCGTCTGGTCTTAGCAAATGCCATCTATTTCAATGGATCCTGGCGGTATCCTTTCAGCGAAACTCAGACAGCTGCAGCACCTTTTACAACATTAGATGGGTCCGAGATCAGTGTTGAAATGATGAAAGTTATGGGTGAAAACTTCCAGTATGTGGAAGGTGAAGGTTTCAACGCAATCGCACTGCCTTACCTCAGTCCTGATTTCAACATGCTGATCCTTGTTCCAGAACTCGGGGCTTATGAAGGTTTCGAAGGGTCATTGTCCACACAATTCCTAAATGAGATTATTGGGGACATGTCTTCTGAGGCTGTCAATCTTGAGATGCCCAAATTCGACTTTGAAACGACAACCAATGCGACCGGTCCACTCAAATCATTGGGTATGACAGAAGCTTTCCAGTCAGAAACTGCTGATTTCTCTGGAATTACAGGTGTCGAAAAGCTCTACATCTCAGAGGTACTGCACAAAGCAACAATCACCGTTGATGAGGAAGGTACTGAAGCTGCTGCCGCAACAGCAGTCATTATGAAAATAGAATCAGCTATGCCAGGTGAGCCAAAGTCCCTGGTCATCGACAGACCTTTTTTGTTTTTTATTCAACACCAACCAACTGGATCAATTCTGTTTATGGGACGGGTAACTGAGCCCTAGATAAGGTAAGAAAATAACTGCCAGTATCAAAGAAGGGCTTAAATTCAAACTAAGCCCTTCTTTTTTCCTTTAATTTATTATTTCCGGCATGGTGATTAAATGGTATGCGAGTGTTTCCAGATCCTTTGCTTTCTTTGAAGTCCCCAGTTGGCTTATGATCTCCTCAAAATGGCTTTTGATTACTGGACTGTCACCAATATAAGAGAATAAATCGACTTCACCAGATAAGATCTCAGTTAACCCCATCTTCTTATAAAGCTCACTGATCAAACCATAACTCCACTGTTCAGATATTTTTAGTTCATCTGCAAGTTCGCGGCGGCCCGAACTGAAGATGAATGCAAATCTGGCAACTTCAGCTTCGTGATCTGTGAACCCTGGTAGATATCTCCTGCCATCCAGGATCAGCTTATTTGCCGGTAGTTGGAAATTGATCTGATTTGCCAGGTGTAACGTGCCAGGCGTAAGCACCCAATGACCTCGATAAGCAAAAGAAATGATCCAGCTTAATGAGTAACCGACTTCATCCTTCAAAACGTAACCACAAATTCGTTCATCGTGAATTTGTTTTAATACATCCATTCGCGGTTTGATCCCTGTTAGCAGTACTTTTGTTGCCCGATTTCCATCAGACAGGTTCTGACATACCTCATCAATGGTAAATTCTTTGTTGAAGAGATTAACATCCATTGCCAATATATCAAATTCCGGGTTGTAGTCATTCAAGTATTGGCATAATTCTGCCCGGTTCTTAAATTCACCTACTAAGCGGGTTCGCCAGTCTCGAACCATTAAAAGCGCCATCCAATTTCTGGAAAATGCATCATCTTCAAGAATAGCAACTAAGATATCTTTCATCATTCTTCACTCATTGTTGCTTCCAAATGGGAGGTACAGAAAGGACAGCGGGAAGCGTTGATCGAGACCGATTCCTGGCAATACGGACAAGTCTTTTCAGTAGGATCTTCCACCTTTTCTTCAGATTTCTTTCCTCGATTCTGAAGGGTTTGAAATGCCTTGACAATAAAGAAAACACCCAGTGCTAATAACAGAAAGCTGATCAGATCTGTGATAAACTGGCCATAATTTAAGGTCACTGCCCCGACTTCAGCTGCCATTTCCAGTGTTGCACCTGGAGGTAGTTCTTCGGTTCCCGTTTTTAAAACAGCAAACAGATCAGAAAAATCCGTGTTGCCAAACAACAATCCCAAAGGCGGCATCAACAGGTTATTTACAATTGAGTTCACAACCGAACTGAAGGCTGCGCCAATGATAATACCAACGGCCAGGTCGATCATGTTCCCGCGTGAAATGAAATCTCGGAAATCTTTGAATAGTTTCTTCATAAACATCACCTTTCTCAAGTAAAATAATCTATGATTTTTAATGATTATAATCCGTTTCTGCAGTAGATTATAATAAGGATAGAATTAATTTGACTCTGATATGACGAAAAAGGAGTAAGGAAAATGAAGCGTGTTGCAGTATTAACAAGCGGTGGTGATGCCCCAGGTATGAATGCAGCAATTCGTTCTGTAATTAGATGCGGTGTAGCCAAGGGATGGGGAATGTTTGGTGTAAAACAAGGCTATGCAGGTCTAATTTCTGGCAATATCGTCGAAATGGGCACGCGCGACGTCGGTGGGATTCTGCAAAAAGGCGGTACGATCCTTGGATCAGCACGCTGTGCGGAATTCAAAACCGAGGAAGGTCGCCTGAAAGGGATTCGGGCTTTGCGCCAACTTGGGATTGATGCATTGGTTGTTATCGGTGGTAATGGATCACAAACTGGCTCCTATCATCTCCATAAACTGGATTATCCTATCGTGGGGATCGCATCAACGATTGACAATGATTTGTATGGCTCAGAAATGACAATTGGGGTTGACACGGCCCTGAATATCGCTTTAGAAGCGATCGATCGCCTTAAAGTGACAGCCTCTTCTCACCAACGTGCATTTTTATTAGAAGTCATGGGTCGGAATTGCGGTTATATAGCACTCATGGCAGGTATCGCTGGTGGCGCAGAATATATTGTCATTCCCGAGGTTGAATCAGATCCTGAAGAAGTTGCAGAGACCTTACACTTGGCGTACGAACATGGGAAAGAGCATGCGATTATCGTCGTCGCAGAAGGTGCAAAATATAATGCGAATGCCTTGATCGAGTTCTTCGAAAAACATAGGGATCGGCTTGGTTTCAAAATCAGGGCAACGATCCTTGGGCATGTTCAGCGCGGCGGCGAACCCGGTGCATTCGACCGGATTCTTGCCAGCCGGCTTGGAAATGGTGCGATCGAAGCTGTGGACCGTGGAGAGTTTGGCGTTTTGGTTGGCCTAAATAAAGGAAAAATTACAACCACTCCCCTTGAAGAAGTGGTTGCAAATAAAAAAGAAATCTCTATGGAAATGGTTGAGTTAGCCCGGAAATTGGATTAATTAATCGATCTTTCTCAGGAATGCCTCGATAAATGGATCTATTTCACCATCCAGTACTGCCTGGGCATTTCCCATTTCAAAATTTGTCCGGTGATCTTTGACCATCTGGTATGGGTGAAGGACATAAGACCGGATTTGGGAACCCCATTCAGCCTTAGTATATTCACCTCTTAATTCTGAAATCTTTTCTTCTTGCTCTTCCTGTTTCATTTGTAACAAACGTGCTTTCAATACACGGAGTGCGTTTTCTTTATTTTGGACAAGTGAGCGTTCATTTTGGCAAGTGACCACCAGCCCAGTCGGGATATGTGTTAACCGCACCGCTGTCGCATTTTTCTGGACATTTTGCCCGCCCGCACCAGACGATTTATAAACATCAAGCTTAATATCGTCCGGGGGGACTTTTACATCATCTAAATCGCTCATTTCGGGTAAAACTTCAACGAGCGCAAAAGATGTATGGCGCCTGTGTGCCGCGTCAAAAGGTGATAACCGTACCAAACGGTGCACACCTTTTTCAGGTCTAAGATAACCATACGCGAGGAGCCCGCTGATGCCAATGGTCACACTTTTGATCCCGGCTTCCTCACCAGCAGTGCGATCCAGGATATCAGTCTCGTATCCCCTTCTTTCAGCCCAACGCAGGTACATTCGCTCAAGCATCGCAGCCCAATCCTGAGAATCCGTTCCGCCGGCGCCAGCATGGATTGCAAGCAGCGCATTCCCGCGATCATATTTCCCTGAAAGCAGTGTTTTTAATTCCAGATGATCAACAGCTGCTTCGATCTTTTCAACCTCCCTCTCGAGCTCTTCCATCATGGATTGATCGGCAATTTCAATCATCTCCAGGGTATCTTCAGTTCGTTTTTTGAGATCTTCGTATGATTCGATTTCTTCTCGAATTTCTGATTGGCGGATCATCACCGATTGGGCATGTTTTTGATTGTTCCACAAATCAGGTTTTTGCGCTTCTTTTTCTAAATTGAGAAGGACATCCTTTTTACCAGCTAAGTCAAAGATGCTCCTGTAAATTCAACAATTTCTCAAATGCCACATTAATACGCTCAGTTAATTCGATTGACATTCATCCTCCATTTACGATTCGATAATACCATTTACAAACGATTTACGATCAAAAATTCGCAGATCTTCAACGGCTTCGCCAAGACCGGCAAATACTATAGGCAATCCTAATTGTGCCTTGATCGCAAACGCCATGCCGCCTTTTGCAGATGAATCCAGCTTAGCCAATATCACACCATCTATTTTCAAGGCTTTCTGGAATGATTTCGCTTGCTGAAGGGCATTCTGCCCTGTTGTTGCATCAAGAACCAGCCAGGTAGCGTGTGGTGCCCCTGGAAGGGCTTTCCCGCTCACTCGCTCCACTTTCTTAATCTCTTCCATGAGATTATATCGGGTGTGCAGTCTGCCGGCCGTATCAATGATCACTATGTCTGATTTTCGTGCAACAGCTGCCGTGATTCCATCATAAGCTGCAGCGCCAGGATCGCCACCTTGCTGTCCAGCCACCATGGGTACATTAACCCTGTCAGCCCAAATTCGCAATTGATCGATTGCAGCCGCTCGATAGGTATCTGCAGCAACCAGAAGGACGCTCTTTCCCTGTGATTGGTATTGATACGCAAGTTTTGCTGCAGACGTTGTTTTCCCTGACCCATTGACACCAACAAGCATGATCACCGTTGGTTTTTCCATAAAATCGGGAAATTTCGGTTCATCCAGACGATCACTCAAGTCCTGCTTTAGAGCCTGGACCAACTCCTCATTTTGAGTCAATCCTTTGCTGTGAATTTCTTCACGCACTGAATCGACCACAGCCAGTGTTGTTTCCACACCCATATCTGCCTGGATCAAAAGTGCTTCCAGTTCCTCCCAGGTTTCATCATTAATTTCTGATGCACCCAGGAAATTTGCAATTCGTCCAAATGCTACTTTCCGGGTTTTTTCTAAACCTTTAAGCCATTTATTGACTATATTTTCGCTCATCTTTGTTCCCAGAACATTCTTTAATCAAAATTTGAGAGCTCTTCAGCAGCCAGTTGACCACATCCCGCACCAATTTCAATACCTCGTCGCAGCCGAACGGTGCAAGGGATACCATTAGCTTCCAAAACCTCAGAAAATTTTTGGACTTTATCCGCCTGTGTTGGCTGTCCGGAATATCCGGTTGTCGGATTCAACGGTATCAAATTAACATGACACATCATGCCGCGAATTTTTCTGACTAATGCATCAGCATCTTTGGTCGAATCATTGATATTATCAATCAGGGCATATTCAAATGTGATGCGCCGGCTTGTTTTTTGAATATAATACCGGCAGGCATTCAGTATCTCTTCTACAGAATACTTTCGGTTAACTGGAATTAGGCTCGATCTAAATTCATTATCTACGGTATGTAAGGATATGGCAAGATTGTACTGGGTTTCAGCATCCGCAAATTTTATAATTCCAGGTACGATCCCAACTGTGCTAACTGTCAACCTTCGTGCACCCAGACCAAACCCTTCCGGGTGATTCAACCGGTCTAATGCCGACATGGTGTTATCAAAATTCAAGAATGGTTCTCCCATCCCCATCACAACAACATTTGTGATCCGCTGCTCGGTTTCAGCGAGCAATCTCGCGTAATAAAGGACCTGGGCAACGATTTCACCACTGGTCAGGTGCCGTTTGAAGCCCATCTGTCCGGTAGCGCAAAACGAACATCCTATCGCACATCCTGATTGTGAAGAGATGCAGAGTGTTCTTCTTTCTTCGTAATACATCAACACCGCTTCTACAGGAAATCCATCATGCAGCCTGAATAAATCCTTCACAGTTAACCCATCAGCAGATTCAATCCGTTTAACCGGCTCCAGAGCCTGGAACGAATAACGTTCTGCTAGTGCCTCACGCAGCGGTTTCGGGAGTGTTGTGATCTCTTCAGGTGATGTCTTTAATTTCTGGTAGATCGCAACCCAAATTTGCTTCGCTCGAAAACCGGGCTGCCCCAAGGCAGTTAATTCAGCTTCAAGTTCTGCAAGATCTAAATCGTAGATCAATGGTCTCATTTTGTCCATGTATCGATCAATTCTGAAAAATTACTGATGATGATCTCGGGCATCGGTTTATAATCCTCTGCTTGAGATCTTGTTGAAACGCCTGTTAGTACCAGCGCAGTATGTATGCCTGCAGCTTGTGCTCCCGCAATATCTGTTTCTAAACGATCACCGATAGCCAGCACCTCTGAAGGGAGAAGAGATAAGCGTTTGAGTGCCATTTGGTAAAGTAAGGGTTGTGGTTTGCCAATCATCTCAGCTTTAGTCCCTGAAGCTATTTCGATAGCGCCGATAACTGTCCCTGAACCAGGAATTAATCCTTCTGGTGTTGGAAATGTGGCGTCTTGATTTGTCCCAATAAATTCAGCTCCAGATTGGATAAGGAGTGAGGCATGCTTCAGCTTTGAATAATTCAAGTCATAGTCCAGTGAGGCTACGACCACATCAATGTCCAGTTGGGTTTCGTCTGCAAGTGCCACACCATAAGATTCTAAAGTCTTCTTTAAACTTGGCTGCCCAACCACGTAGGCACGCACGCCGTTCGGGTATTTTTCCTGCAAGAATATCCCGGTAGCCTGTGCAACATTGATCACCTGCCATTCTTCAAGTTCGACCCCAAACCCATTCAGCTTAGCATGATATTCATCTACAGTCCGGGTTGCATTATTCGTGGCTAAAATAAATTGTAATCCCAGGTCTTTGATCCCCTCAAATAATGAAACCAAATTACCAATTGGCTTATTATCTCGCCACAAAACGCCATCCATATCAATGATAAGGCCTTTTATTTGATCAAACCGGATTTGACTCATTCATTTCTCCTTTTAAAAAATGCCGGATCGCTTTCGCTTTCCGGCATAAGCACGTACCTTTATTTTCTACTATTTTTCAGGTGTTTCAAGAACTTTATCTACCAGGCCGTAATCGACTGCCTCTTGTGCACTCATGTAATAATCACGCTCTGTATCCTTAATAATGGTATCAATTTCCTGACCCGTTGCTTCTGCAAGGATCTCGTTCAGCCGTTCCTTCAACCTTAAAATCTCTTTCGCCTGAATTTCGATATCTGATGCCTGGCCTTGCGCGCCGCCAAGTGGTTGGTGCATGTGAATTGTGGCGTGCGGCAGTGCGTAGCGTTGTCCTTTGCTCCCCGCAGCCAACAAAACCGTGCCAAAACTTGCAGCTACACCAACAGCGACCGTACTGATCTTATTAGGGATCATGCGCATCGTGTCGTAAATAGCCATACCCGCATAAACTTGCCCGCCTGGGGAGTTTATATACATCTGGATCCCACTTTCAGGATCTTCCCGGCTTAAATACAAGAGTTGGGCAACGACCAGGTTGGCAACCTGATCATTGATTGGCGAACCTAAAAAAACAATCCTGTTTTTCAATAATAGTGAGTAAATATCGTAAGCACGTTCTCCGCGTCCAGAGGTCTCAATAACCATTGGAATGACGGATGATATATCGGTGTTCATCATTTTTACCTTCTTCTGTCTATTTTTTATTCGTTCCTTATCGTTAGTTTACTACGTCTTCTGAGCTTGCTTCACCGACTGTTTCTTCTGATGTTTCGGCCGGGCTTTCTTCAAATTCTGAATCTAATTCTTCTTCAGCTTCAATTTCGTCGGAGGCTTCCTCAACATCTTTCACAGTTTCCGCTTTTTCTGGCTGTTCAACAGCTTCAACTTCCTTAGATTCCTCGTCTTTTTCTTTGACCGCTTCTTCAGGTTCATCTTCTGGGATCGGTTGACCGGTTCCGATAAGTCTCAACCGTTCAATGACCTGTTTGTTCATGGTTCGGCTCACGCCTTCCATACTGATCGCTCTGGAGAATTCTTCTTTTCCCATCTGCTTCTGCATTTCTTCGATCTGCCCAGAATAGATCATTTCGCTCATGATCTCGTTGATATGACCTTTTAGCATTCCCTCATTTATCTTTAGACCTTCGGATTCAATGATTGAATCAACCACCAGTGAACGTTCAAGCCTTTGTTTCGCTACTGGTTTAATTTCCTCTTCAATGAAAGTTTCCTCATCTTTGTCTCGCAATTTAAGATAAGTTTCAAAATCCATATTTTGTTGGTTTAATCGACCTTTAATATCTTCCAAAACATGTTCTGCTTCATGTTCTAACATTTGAGGTGGATATTGCACATCTGCTTTTTCGGTGATCTCGTTGAGGATCTCATTGAAATATGTTTCATCATACGAATTTTGGTGTTCGCTTCGCAGTCGCTCTTCAACTTGTGCTCTAAAATCGTCAACTGACTCGTAATTACCCATTGATTTCACGAATTCTTCATCAAATTCAGGAAGTTCTAACTCTTTTACCGATTGAACTTCAATGGTGAATACAGCTGTTTTGCCCTGCAAATCCTCATCGCCATCATCTTCAGGGTAAGAATGCTGGATCTCTTTGACATCGCCTGCCTTAATGCCACTAAGTTCCTTTGCAAAACCAACAAAAGGCCATTCATTTTCATTCTCTTCGCCATCAGCTGGAATGAGCGCTTGCTGCGGTGTTTTATCGGTAATAGTCCCATCCTCACCCTCTTCCGGGTTTAAAACTTCTCCACTCAGGTTGAAGTAAACCAGGTCGCTCTCTTTCGCGGGGCGGTCTGCGGGGATGATCGTCGCAGCATTACGCCGGATGTTGTCGATAAAGGCATCAACTTCGCTAGGATCGAAATCCTCAAGATCATAAGGCTTTCTAACTTCACGATATGCTCCCAAATTAACGACAGGCTCTAATGGAACCATAAAAACAAACGTTGGAGGATCATAACTTTCAATTTTCTCGAGGTTTCCGACACCAGAGGGTTCAATTTCTGCCTGATCCAGGATCTTCCCGTAATCATCATCCAGCAAGATATCAATCGCTTCTTGCAGAATTGCGCCTTCCCCATAATGGTTCAGAACAACATTATAAGGAGCTTTTCCAGGTCGAAACCCGGGGATTTTTGTGCTTTTTGATATTTTTTTAGCTGCGCGCCGCTTGTAACCTTCAAATTCTTCAGTTGTATACTCAACGGTTAACTTCGCCTGTCGATCTTCTTGGATTTGCTTTTCTATATTCAATGTGCCTGTCCTTTAAATAAAAATATTTTGCTGTGTGGGGAAGGAGAGGGTCGAACTCTCACGCGTTGCCGCACGTGATCCTAAGTCACGCCTGTCTGCCAATTCCAGCACTTCCCCTTCAAATTGCACTGGAATTATACGCGAGAGGATTTTTATCGTCAATAACATGATGATATTAAATTATAAGAAATGCGTTAATAGTCTAGTATAATAAACGCCTCGAATACCTCGATGCCACCAGGAGAGCAAGTGACACAGATCAAACGAACATCAACGCCAGGTCAGGAACGAGCAAAACTCGGCAAGGCCATTGTTATTACGATCCGCGAATTTATGCGGCAAGAAAAACCTGATGGAAACACTCATGACATGGTCGCTTTTATTATTGGTGCATTAAAACACATTGCTAAGGGGATTGATCAATCCGTTGCTGCCTGGGAAAAAAGAGGCTACTGGGTGAAGGCAGATAAATACCGGTTGGAATGGGCATGGACTGGGGCTATTGCAGAGGAAATCAAACAAGCCTTCAATCTCCGGGATTGGAATAAGATTGCTCAGCTTTTACTGGAAGTTATGGGACATTTCGATTCCGTAAAAGTAAGCGACAAACATCGGATGGGGAAACCATGGAAAAATGCATATCAGGAATATCAAAAATTAGGGTGAAAAGAAAGTAGTATCTGCATGAAATGAAAAATCAAGAAATCTTGGTTTCATTTTATGATTGATGATACTATTGTAAAAAGATGAAAGGCAGTTGAAACAATCCTTTAAATTCGTTATATTAACCATGCAAAAAAATCGTAACCCCAAAGCTACTCACCAATACTCATCAGAAGGGTTTTCGCGAATTAATGCCTCATAATAGAATAAAATCTCACCCGATCTTGAATGTCCCCGAAGCAGGCACGATAGAATTTCATTGGAATTGGGATAAGCTAACGGCCAAAGAAGGTGAAACAATTGCATCGGCGCTGATCGCAAATGGTATAGATATTTTTGGTCACCATCCCAAAGATGGGAAACCTATGGGATTGTTTTGCGCAAATGGACAATGTTCACAATGTTTAGTTCTGGTCGATGGTCGGCCTGTGAAATCCTGTATGACCATTGTCAAACCAGGTATTTCTGTGATGCCTGCTGATGGTTTACCGGATATCTCCCATTTACCAACCTCTGCAGATCAACCAGAATCAAAGGGTGTGAAAGAGATTATTAACATCCCG
Organism: Anaerolineaceae bacterium; assembly: GCA_016841445.1. GTDB lineage: Bacteria > Chloroflexota > Anaerolineae > Anaerolineales > Anaerolineaceae > Brevifilum. The sequence goes on along the minus strand of JAENZD010000001.1, from coordinate 1,066,018 downwards.
GTTTTGATCCTGGGCGGCGGTCCAGCGGGGCTTTCTGCAGCAAAAGAACTTGGCAATTTAGGGATTAACACATTACTCGTGGATGATAAAGCCCGTTTAGGTGGTAAGCTCGTCCTTCAAACTCACCGTTTTTTTGGTTCAAAAGAGGCCGTTTACGCTGGAACACGCGGTATCGATATTGCGGCAAAACTCGAATCACAGGTAATAGAAATTGATAATGTGGAAGTTTGGCTTCAAACGACTGCTGTAGGCATCTTTGAAAACAAAACTGTCGGTTTATGGCGTGCTGACTCGGATGAATACCTGCTTATCAGACCTGAGATCCTATTGGTTGCCACTGGTGCCCGAGAACGAAGTCTGCCCTTTAAAGGCAACACACTGCCAGGTATTTACGGAGCAGGCGCTTTTCAAACGCTTGTCAATCGGGATTTAGTAAAACCTGCGGAACACCTTTTCGTTGTCGGGGGAGGCAATGTAGGATTGATTGCCGGTTATCATGCACTGCAAGCTGGCATTGATGTCGTAGGGCTGGTTGAAGCCATGCCGCAATGTGGTGGATATAAAGTGCATGAAGATAAGCTTGCCCGGTTCAATGTACCAATAATGACGTCGCATACCATTCTTGAGGCAAAAGGCAAAGATCATGTCCAAAGCGTCGTTATTTGTGAAGTAGATAAAAAATTCCAACCAATCATTGGTACCGAAAAAGAAATTGCATGTGATTGTGTCCTGATCGCTGTCGGTTTAAATCCGGTTGATGAATTCATCCATAAGGCGAAAGAGGTTGACCTGCCCGTTTTTGCAGCCGGAGATGCTGAAGAAATTGCTGAAGCCTCTGCCGCGATGTTCTCCGGAAAAATAAAAGGATTGGAAATAGCAAAAGCACTGAAATATTCTGCACCTGAGGTCCCTGAAGGATGGCATGAATTTGAGCAAGTCTTAAAATCCCGTCCCGGAGAAGTTTTACAACTCGATGAAGACAGACAAGAAGAAGATGTCTTTCCAGTTATGCATTGCCGCCAGGAAATACCCTGCGATCCCTGTTCTTCGGTTTGCCCCCGTGGATTGATCCAGATTGATCATAATGATATCCGTAAACTTCCAGAATTTTGCACGCTTGATGGAAAAAACTGCATCGCTTGCGAACGCTGTGTGGCAGTTTGTCCCGGTTTAGCCATCACGCTGGTTGATTTCCGAAAAGACCCGGAGTATCCCATCATTTCAATTCCCATTGAATTCTCCCATGATTACATCCACGAAGGAGATATCGTACCTGTGACAGATGTTGATGGAGCTGTGCTGGGGAAACATCCTGTTCTGAAGATCCGGCAGTTGCCACAGTACTCACGAACATTGATCGTTCGCGTGCAAGTTCCTGCGTTTATTGCAACGAAAGTGTCTGGCATTCAGCTGGTTTCAGGTTGGAATGAAACGGACCAAAAATCAGACAATTACCTGGAAGAAACAGAACAAGAAACCATCATTTGTCGTTGTGAACATGTCACTGCTGATGAGATTAGGGAACTTATATTGGCTGGTGTAAGAGATATTAACCAGATCAAAGCTGCGACCAAGGCAACCATGGGTTCTTGCGGCGGGAAAACCTGCCTGCCGCTGATAAAGAAGATTTTTAGGGAAGAGGGGATTCCTGTTGATGAAGTAACTGACCTGACCCTCCGTCCAGTATTCGTTGAAATGCCGCTGGAAACATTGGCAAGAAATCAGCAGGAGGATTGTTGATCCATGAATCAGCAAAAAAATTTCTACGATGTGATCATCATTGGCGCAGGTTCGATCGGCGTTCCTTCTGCATATTTCCTCTCAAAGGCAGGCCTGAAAGTCCTGGTGCTGGATTCTCTCGCCAGCGTCGGCCAGGCTTCCAACAAACATGCCATAGGTGGCATTCGGGCAACTCACTCTGATCCAGCCAAGATCAACCTCGGGAAACGCAGCCTGGATATATTTTCAACCTGGCAAGAACTACATGGAGACGATATTGAATGGCATCAAGGTGGTTATTCCTTCGTCGCTTACGATGATGAAAATGCACGGGTTCTACAGGACCTGACACTTTGGCAGCAAAAACAGGATCTCAAAATCTCATGGGTAGATAAACAGACGCTTTTGGAAATCATTCCAAATATCAATCCGGAGGGATTATCCGGAGGAACTTTCTCGCCTGATGACGGGAGTGCATCACCTCTCATATCTGCATATGCATTCCATAAAAGAGCGGTAGAAGCAAACGCAGAATTCCATTTTAATGAGCCTGTTGATGATTTTATCGCCAGTGACAGCAGAACCTTGGGTGTAAGAACGGTAAAAGGCGAGTATTTCAGTAAATGGGTGATCAATGCTGCTGGGGGATGGGCAAAACCATTATCGGCCAAAATTGGGTTAGATGTACCCGTCGAACCAGATTCCCACGAGGCGGCTATCACGGAGCCCATCAGTAGGATTTTTGATCCAATGATCGTGGATATGCGTGATCGGCCTGGTTCTGCAAATTTTTATTTCTATCAGCACCCTACGGGGAAGATCATCTTTTGTATGACACCAGAACCAGCCATTTTAGGAACACATATTCTTGCATCAAGTGATTTCTTACCCAGGGCAGCCAGGCGGTTACTTGAAATTATGCCTGTTCTCAAACACATCAGGGTCCGTCGTGTTTGGCGCGGCACCTATCCAATGACCCCAGATGGATCGCCAATCATCGGGCAGGTGGCAGGTCTAGATGGTTTGCTCCTGGCAGTGGGTATGTGTGGTCAGGGGTTTATGTTCGGGCCTGCAGTTGGGGAGGTCTTAACACATCTAATATTGAATGAACTTACCGAAGCGGATAAAATCATTTTGAATAAGCTCTCTTTCTACCGCAGTTTCAAATCTGAAGAAATATTAAAATGATGATAAATGCAGTCATACTTGATATCGGAGGTGTGCTGTTGCGCACCGAAGATCATACTGGCCGCCAAAAAATCGAACATCAATATCACCTTCCCCCAGGTGGTTCTGAAAAATTGGTGTTTGAATCTGCACAAGCGAAAGCCTCAACTGTTGGGAAGATGGAATCGCAGGCAGTTTGGGATAATGTTGGCAACCAGCTTTCGCTTTCAAAAGAAGATCTGGAAGCTTTCAAGCTGCGATTTTGGTCCGGCGATCGTCTGGATCAGCAGTTAATTGAGTTTATCAAGAATCTCAGACCAAAATATACCACCGCCTTATTGAGCAACGCATGGATGGATTTCAGGAAAGTTCTCTATTCAGATTACGGCATTGAGGAGGGAAAAACGGTTGACCACATCCTGATTTCTTCTGAATTAGGTATCGCAAAACCAGACCCCGAGATCTACCAAATTCTGGCTCATAAATTAAATTGCAACCTTCATCAAATTTTATTTGTCGATGATTTTATTGAGAATGTCGAGGCTGCCCAGGATTTGGGAATTCTAACCATCCATTATCAAAAGGGAATGGATTTGATTAATGAGATAAAATTAAGACTGAATTAAATACGGACGCGACGAAAGTAGATACGCGATGCAATTTGAACAATTTTTAGAAAAACTGCCCCAGAATTATTCAGCTCTGGATATTGAACAGATCAAAAAAGCCTATGAACTTGGTGAGCAGGCTCATGGTGATCAGTTATTGGTGAGTGGTCTGCCTTACTTTTCTCATTGTATTTCGGTTGCATTGATTTTAGCTGAACTTTCAGTACCACCTGAACTGATCATCGCAGGATTATTGCATGATGTGATCGAGGACACTGAAATTTCACTTGATGAAATAGAAAAGGAATTTAATACCGAGATTGCCACATTAATAGACGGTGTTACAAAACTCACAAACCTACCCAATCTACTACGGGGTGATCTGCTAATTGAAGGTAAAAGCCCTCAAAAAACTGTTGTTTCACATCGTAAAGTTCGTGAAGAGGAGATAGCTGAAACCCTCCGTAAAACATTCTTAGCGATGAGTGATGATATCAGGGTTGTTCTAGTAAAATTAGCAGACCGGTTGCATATTATGCGTATGCTATCCAAATTAGATGAAAATTTACAAAAGGATATTGCCCAGGAAACCCTGGATATTTTTGCTCCGTTGGCAAATCGATTGGGAATTTGGCAAGTAAAATGGGAATTACAGGATCGTGCATTCCGTTTTGTTGCCCCAACAGAATACAAAGAAATTGCAGAAAAATTAGCTAACCGCAGAGCAGATCGCGAACATCAAATCGAGGAGATCATTAATCGCCTTCAAAAAGCCTTATCAGAGGAAGGTATTACTGCAAAAATATCTGGTAGGCCTAAACATATTTACTCGATCTATCAAAAAATGAAGCGTAAAGAAATGCCCTTTGAGATGCTCATGGATTTACGTGGGGTAAGGTTGATCGTTGATGACGTGGCAACTTGCTATAAGGCATTAGGTGTCGTCCACATGAAATGGCGTCCCATTCCTGGTGAATTTGATGATTATATCGCGGCAAAAAAGGACAATAATTACCAGTCCTTGCATACTGCAGTCATTTTTGATGATGGCCGACCTTTAGAGATCCAAATCCGCACCGAAGAGATGCATGAAAGTGCTGAATTCGGTATTGCAGCTCATTGGCGTTATAAAGAAGGGGGAGCGAAGATCAAGGAGTCTTACCAACAAAAGATCAGTTGGCTGAGGAGTCTTTTTTCGTTGCGTCAGGATGAAGACGATGAAGACATTGTAGAAAGTTGGAAATCAGATGTTTTCAAAGATCGGGTGTATGTTTTAACACCACAAGGTGATATAATCGACCTACCTGCAGGCTCTACCCCAATTGATTTTGCGTACCATGTCCACACTGAGATTGGTCATCGCTGCCGTGGAGCAAAAATCAACGGGAAATTGGTTTCGCTTGATTATGTTCTCGAAACTGGAAACCAGGTCGAAGTTCTTACAGCGAAACGTGGTGGGCCATCGCGGGATTGGCTTAATCCGAACCTGGGCCTAGTAAAAACAAGCCGGGCACGCTCCAAAATAAAACAATGGTTTAAACAACAGGACCGTGAATTGAACCTGTCTCAAGGTAAAGCCGTTCTTGAAAAAGAATTCAAGCGTCTTGGGATAAAAGATGTCAACCTCGATACAATATATCCTGAATTTGCGATGCGGACTGTTGATGATCTTTATGTCGCAATCGGCTGCGGGGATATTGGGGCAGGTAGGATCATCAACAAAATTGCAGAAATCGAAGATGAAGATTTAGAAAGTGAATTCGAACTCGACCTTGTTGAAGAGCCCTCAGGGATTATGCCCTCAGATTCTGTACAGGTCATGGGCCTCAAGGGGATTGCCACGACGATCGGAAAATGCTGCAATCCTATGCCAGGTGATGAGATTATTGGTTATATCACACGGGGACGTGGTGCAACGATCCATCGACAGGACTGCCCAAATATTTTGCGCGTCGACGAAAAAGAGCGCTTGATCAAAGTCTCCTGGGGACATCCAGGCAAAACCTTTACTGTACCGGTCCAAATTAAAGCTTATGATCGCCAGGGTTTGATGGCAGATATTTCTAATATAATCTCCGAAGAAAGCGTGAACCTGATTGATATGAGTATGAAGATGAACCAGCATCTTGCTGCAATCAAGCTGGTGCTTGGCGTTCAAGGTATATCCCAACTCAGCCGCATCCTGACCAGGCTGGAAAACCTTCCCAACGTATTGGAAGCGAAACGCCGCCGACCCGGATAAAAAAGCTGTTATAATGCTTCCAGAAAATTTGCGGTTTTTAACCTTTACGAAATTAAAAACATGGTGTAAAATCGCTTCCTAATAACCCTTAGGGAAAATTCAGTAGGAGAAAATATGCCTCGCATTCATTGTCACTATCTGGACTGCCTATTCTTGGACGGTAAATATTGCAGCGCTGCCGCAATTGAACTTGATCCTGAAGCTGGATGCAAGACCTATCAGCCGAATGATGAAATAAGCATTGAGGATTGGGACGAACAAGAAGAATTAGATGAATGGGATGAAATTGAAGAGGAAGAGGAAGAAGATCTCTGGATCGATGATGAAGACGACCTCATCGATCTGGAATTGGATGACTCTGAAGACGATTTCTGACCCTCAATAGTATTAAGAAAAACAACTGATAGCTTACTCCAAACCTGGAGTCTATCAATATCTACTTGTAATTAATGATCAAAATAGGCTTTTTCAAGCCTTTTTTGATTCAATTATCGGCATGATGGGCAGGCATCCCAAGATTGAGTATAATTCAAACAACATATATAAAAAATCTACTATCTTAACCGTGCAAAATGTAAATAATTTAGGAGGATGTATTATGTCAGAGATTGAGTACCTTCCATATAAAACCATCAATGTTTTCATTAACCGCGATTATTTGCACCAGGTATTGGAAAATATCCTCATCAATAAAGGAAGTTTATCAAAAGAAAACCAAATTGCTTTTTCAAAACAATTCAAGCAGCATATTAAAGTTCTTGGATTCCGAAATCCTCTAGTAGCACCAATTCCCCTCCAGGTTCGGGCGTACGCTTCAGCTTTCGAAGAAAAAGACGACGTGATACCCTTTACATTGTCTACCTGGGCTCAGATTAATGCTGATTTTGCAGAGGAAGTCCGCTCATGGATGGAGAAAGAGGATTGGCATGTTTTGCCCCTGGAAAGACAATTTGATGAAACTGAAGGATTCATTAATGAATGGCCAAATAAATTGACTTTTGAGAAATTAACAAAGAAATATAAAAAAGACCATCCCAATGATGAAATCAATGAGGATGATTTGATATTAATGGTTATTTGGATCTCCGGGCAACTCCCTCCAGAAGATTCTCAATTATAATTAGCTAGCTCATCTGCAACCTATTCAATGGAGTAAAGTGAACAACTATGACAACCTATAATGAAATCGGAAAAACAACGGTATCATCTGAGGTGCTCAACAAAATCGCACGATTGACCACCTTAAGCGTCAAGGGTGTCAGTCGAATGTCAGGTTGTCGTGATGGTTTATCACATCTCATCACTTCTGAGGAATGCAGAGGAGTCAAAGTTCAGGTCAAAGATGGACTTGTATTCGTTGAGATTTATGTCATTCTGATCAGCGATATGAATGTTCGCGATATTTCACGAGAGATTCAATCAAGAGTATCACGATCAATAGCCGAGATGATCGGTTTGGATGTTGGTGGTGTTAATATCCACATTATGGATATCGACTTCAACGCATGATCATCGCTAACTGAAAAGCCCTGCCAATGAAATCCCGAACAAAAGCCCGAAGCATTGCCTTACAAGTGCTTTACGAAGTAGATATTAGCGGTCACCAACCTGGTACAGTCTTGGCAGATCGGTTTGAATGGCTAAAAATGGATGAGTCTCTCAAACTTTTTATCAGCCAGATCGTCGCGGGGGTAACAGAATTCGGTTATTCCCTGGATGAATTTATTGAGGAATTTGCACCTGATTGGCCGCTGGATCAAGTCGCGATCATTGACCGAAACTTATTGAGAATTGCATTATGGGAAATTGCGGTCTACAAAAAAACGCCTGTGAAAGTTGTCGTGAACGAAGCGGTGGAATTGGCAAAAAAATACGGTTCAGAAGGGTCACCTCGTTTCATCAATGGCGTACTGGGCGGATTTATCGATAATTTGAAAGAAATCAAATTAAGCTTGGAGATCGGTCAGGATGAGGTCGAGTCAGATTAATCCTCATTTTTACAAGGTGATTAATCATCTGCCTGTATTGGGATTGCTGATCCTTGTCTTATTCGTTTCGGGCTGTTACATGCCAACAGCACCATCCTCGGATGGTGAAGTCACCAACAATTCTCCTGAAACAACAATTGTTAATCTCGAGTTCATTGCAGTGCTTGACCAACCCATATCTGCCGGGGAAAGGTTGGTCATTGAAGTTCTGGATGAGGTGACAGGTCTGCCATATAACCCGCTTCGCTATGATATGGTACGTTTAAGCGATTTAGAATTTCAATACACCCTCTCAATCACCAGAGGGTCTGTTCTAAAATACCGCTACGCTAGAATTGGGAGTACGATCACACCCGAAGCAACCGCTGACGGCAATCCAATCAGGTACCGGTTAGCATTTGGAGATAGAAATAATTCATTTGTGGATAAAATTACTTCCTGGTCCGGAGAAATCACCAACCAGGTAACGGGCTTGTTAACAGGGACAATTCTAGATTCAATAACCAACGAACCCATTCCTGACATCTTGGTCAGTGCTGGGGGCATAATGACGTTTACAGATATGAACGGCAGGTTCAACTTTGGGGGATTGCCATTAGGATTGCATAATATTGTGTTTTATGCCATTGATGGTAGTTACAGGACTTTTCAACAGGGAGCGGTCATTTCCTCAGGAACGACTACCACAGCTACCGTAAACTTGCAGCCTATGCCCCTTATCAATGTCACATTTATAGTCAAGCCACCTGCAGACGATTTGGGATTGCCAATCCATATTGCAGGAAATTTATCCCAATTCGGAAATACGTTCACTAACCTCATGGGCGGGATGAGCGTAAAGCCCGGAAGATTACCCGGCCTGACGAAACAAGCTGATGGCTCACACACAATCAATTTAACATTGCATCAAGAATCGGATCTGCGTTTTAAATTCACTCTCGGTGATGGTTATTGGAATGCTGAACAGTTCTCATCAGGCGGTTTACAAACAAGGCAGCTAATCGTACCCGACCACGATATAACCATAAACTTTGACATTTTCAAATGGCGATCAAATGAGTTTGAACCAGTCATCTTCCAGGTAACAGCTCCACCAGGGTATCTTCTTGAAAACGTTCCTTATATTCAGCTTAAAACCGCAGATTGGACCGAACCCATACCATTATGGCAATCAAGTCCTGAAAGTTTCATTTTTGTCCTGTTTTCTCCCCTGGATAGTCAATCAAATTTAACTTATCGGTTTTGCAACGATCAAAATTGCATTGACATCATCACATGGAATTCGGGCAAGACAGAAGGAAACGCCCAAGCCACTTCTACTCCCCTGACGGTACCGATAAATTTTGATTCTGTTGCTGTTGAGAATCCCATTGAGACAGAATCCCAAGTCCTTGAAGCCATTATTCCATTCAAAGGAGCGACATATACCACTGCCGTTGAGTTTACTTCTGTAATGGATCCCTCCTGGATTGAAATTCTCCCGCAAAAGATGGCCGGAATCGACAGCTTGGGCATAAATACGATCATCTTTTCCCCATCCTTGTCCCATTCATCCAATCCACCTTTCTTTCAACCGGTGATTGGGGTTACACCTTTCAATTATGAGTTGTCTGAGATCCTGGATGCAGCTCAGGCTGCTGGCTTTTCAACTGGATTATTTCCCCAGCCCCTGGTTGACCCCACCAGTTCAAGCGTGATTGAAAGCTCAACCCATTCCGAACAATGGTGGGATTTTTGGTTTGAAAATTACAGCAACCTAATAGTTAGCTATGCGAAATTAGCGGAAACTTCAAATGTTAGTTCCCTTTATATCGGCGGGAAATCTACTATAGCCTCCTTCCAGGGTGGAATTTACCCTGAAGGAACTGAGACAGATGTTCCCGAACTCTCTGAGACATACTGGCTAGCGTTGCTCAATGATATCCGCAAGGTTTATCATGGACAATTGGTATGGGTTTCAAATGCGAATCTCACGATGGACCCTCTCCCGCGGTTCATCAGCGAATTCGATCAAATTTACGTCAGCATCGACACCCCTCTCAGTACAGGCAGTCAACCAATCATTGAAGAGTTAGGGTATAACTTCACGGCTGTAATCGACAACCTGATCTATGAAGTCTATCGAAGTACTGGGAAACCGGTCTTACTGGCATTTGGCTATCCAAGTATTGATGGTGGCGCACAGGGTTGCCAGATCATCAATGAGAACTGCTCCAATGATGGGATATTTTCCAGTTACGAAATTAATGGTTATGCAACAGATTTAGACGAACAAGCATTGATATACAATGCCCTCTTCCCTATTACCGCAAGTCGCGAATGGATAACCGGCATATCAATACGAGGATTTGAACCCAAAATCGAACAACACAATGGGACCTCATCTATCGCTAACAAACCCGCTGAAGCGGTTGTCAAATACTGGTATTCGGGAATTTTAGGCCAGTAAGAAATGCGCTGCTATACAAAATACGAAACAAATTAATAGGAGGTAGAAATTCTATGGCTCTCACCACCGTAGAATGGTTAGAAAATATGGGGATTGTCCATCATGGACGAATACAACACAATCCAGGCAAAGCCCAGTTAGTTACTGAAGCGCTGCAGAACAACGAGGGTGTCATCACAAGTGATGGCGCGCTCGCAGTGATAACAGCACCTTATACAGGTCGTTCGCCTGATGATAAGTTTATCGTTGACTATCAATATCGGTACGACCTATGGTGGGGTAAGGTTAACAAAATAATTTCTCCACAAGATTTTGAGAAACTTCAGAATCGGATTTCAGCTTACCTGAGCAACCGGAACCTGTATATCATCGATTGTTTTATCGGTGCTGACCCGTCATACCGCCTCTCTGTGCGGATTGTGACGGAATATGCGTGGCAAGCTTTAGCATCACAAAACCTTTTTATTTATTCGGGTCAAAAACATTCACAAAAACCGGATTTAACTGTATTAGTGGCACCGGATTTTTATGCGAACCCGAATATTGATAATGTCAAATCAAAAGCAGCGATTGCAATAAATTTACAAAAGAAGACTGTATTAATAGCTGCGTCCAAATATATGGGAGAGATCAAAAAATCTGCTTTCACCGTGATGAATGCCATCTTACCTGCCGATAACGTCCTGCCAATGCATTGTTCAGCAAATGTTGGTCCAAGCGGTGATGTTGCTCTGTTTTTTGGGTTATCGGGCACCGGCAAAACCACATTATCCTCAACCCCTGATAGAAAACTCGTTGGAGATGATGAACACGGCTGGGGAGAAAATGGTGTTTTCAACTTTGAAGGTGGCTGCTACGCCAAAACAATTCGTCTTAGCCAAGAATGTGAACCGGTTATATGGAAAGCTTCAAACCGGTTTGGATCTGTTCTTGAAAATGTAGTTGTCTCACCTGATGATCATCTGGCTGATTTTGACGACGCTCGTTATACAGAAAACAGCCGCGCTGCCTACCCACTTACCTTTGTGGACGACATTGTCTCCTCAGGTATGACCGGCCATCCTTCAAATATTTTCCTTCTGACAGCCGATGCATTTGGCGTGATGCCCCCTATAGCCAAACTGGATCACGAGAGCGCTGTTTATTTTTATCTCTCAGGTTACACATCAAAAGTCGCAGGAACTGAGAGGGGGTTAGGTCAAATGCCCAAAGCAACTTTTTCTACTTGTTTTGGAGAACCATTTATTCCATTAACGCCTAACATCTATGCGAATTTGCTTAAAAATAAATTGGAAATACATGACAGTAATGTTTGGCTCATCAATACGGGTTGGACAGGTGGCGATTACAATTCTGGCTACCGAATGCCCCTGAAATATACAAGGCAGATGCTGTGCTGGGCACTCTCAGCTGAACATAACACTACTACTTTTCACAAAGATCCAATATTTAATATCTCAGTCCCGGATAAAATCGATGGGATCCCAGGAAAATTCTTGCAGCCCATCAGTACCTGGGAGGATAAAAAATCCTTTACGAAAACAGCCATATCATTGCAAAATGACTTCGAAGCAAATTTTACAAAGTTCCAGCCCTTCCTTGAATTGGCGTAATAATGCGTTTCTTTCCGACGCAATACCAAGCGGTAGACCAAAGGCCAGCAATTTCAACTGGACCAGCCATAAATGGACCATCAAGGAGAAATTAGTGTTAAAATTGGGCTGAAGTAGTATATCTGCGACTATTCATATCCTTCGTTTGTTCCCTTTATGCAGATCTTGATCTCTTCAAAAAGAAAAGCATTGAGAATTTTTCGCACCAGAAATAGCAATATTAGCACTTAATCATTAGAACCGATTGACCACTGGAGATCCTATGGAAAAATTCATCATTAATGGCGGTATCCCTTTACACGGTGAGATGACACCTTCTGGAAATAAAAATGCTGCTTTGCCAATGCTGGCGGCATGTTTACTGACTTCAGAACCCGTTGTTTTGCACAACGTGCCAGATATCCTGGATGTCAGATCAATGATCAAACTTCTACAAAGTCTTAATGTGCAAATTAAGCGCATTTCAGAAACTTCTTATGAACTCGATGCCAGTGATATACACCCCACAGACCTTGATCCCAACCTCTGCCGCCAAATTAGGGCTTCAATCCTTCTGGCCGGGCCTCTCATCAGCCGGGTGGGAGAAGTTTTAATACCACCACCAGGCGGTGATGTCATCGGCAGACGCAGGTTGGACACCCACATCCTTGCATTCTCTCACCTTGGGATTGAAAGCGAATTCATTGACAGCCAATTTCATTTCACAGCCAGGAACTTGACAGGTGCTGAGATTCTCCTGGATGAGGCGTCTGTTACTGCGACAGAAAATGCAATTATGGCTTGTGTCCTTGCAAAAGGTGAATCTATCATCAGAAATGCTGCCAGTGAACCGCATATCCAGGAATTGTGTGAGTTCTTGAATATTTTAGGTGGAAAAATTGAAAACATCGGGTCCAATACACTTCACATTACCGGTGTATCTTCCCTGCATGGCGGAGAATTCCAAATCGGGCCAGATTATCTGGAAGTTGTCAGTTATATTGGTGCAGCAGTTGTGACAAACGGATCTATCTTGATCAAGAATGCGGGTATCAACCGACTTGATATGATCGAGTTGGTGATGGATCGCCTTGGCGTCCATTGGAAAACGAATAATGACGACCTTATCGTTCCCTCAGACCAGGAATTAGCGATCAAACCCGATCTCGGGAATGCCATACCTGAAATTAAAATCATGCCTTGGCCTGCTTTTCCCTCTGATCTGATGAGCATCGCCATTGTGATTGCAACCCAAGCGCGGGGCAGTGTCCTTTTTCACGATTGGATGTATCCTTCACGTATGTTCTTCACAGACAAACTAGTCGGTATGGGCGCTCAAATTGTGCTTTGTGATCCTCACCGGTGTATTGTACAAGGACCTACCCCATTAAGTGGTGAATATCTCGAAAGCCCGGATATCCGAGCTGGTATGGCACTTGTTTTAGCGTCGCTATCTGCAAGTGGTCAAAGCATCATCCGTAATGTTGGGCAAATCGATAGAGGCTATCAGCAAGTCGATCATAAACTTAAAATGCTTGGTGCAAGTATTGAAAGAATGGAAGATTAATAAAACACAAAAAGGCGCATTTGGTGCGCCTTTTTGAAGTTAACGTATTAATAATAACAGGGATACTAACCTTCTTTTTCCTCGGATTTCGTAATCTCAATAAACTGCTCAATAATTTCACGCAGCATAGGTTCTGGTAAAGCACCAACCTGCCGGTTGATGATTTTTCCATCAAATATTAGCAGCATGGTAGGGATACCCTGTACGCCGTATTTCATTGCCCATTCTGCATTTTCATCAGTATTCACCTTGGCAACGATCAGTTGTCCGGCATACTCTTTCGCGATCCTGTCTAAGATCGGGGCAACCATTTTGCAGGGTCCACACCAGGGGGCCCAAAAATCGACAATAACTGGAATTGATGATTCCAACACTGTTTTTTCAAAAGCAGCATCTGTAACTTGAATTGGTTCACTTACCATATCTTTTCTCCTCAATTAAAATTTGACATAAGCAGTATAACACAAGTGTGAGATTAATCTATTAACATTATATAAAATATTAGACCAATATTATATTTTTTATATTAATATTCACAAAACGCTTAGCTAAACAATCGGACGATAGTTCTTATTTTTTCAAGTAATGAGGGTCCCATGATTAAGATCCCAACTACCACGGCAGATCCGGCAGCAATTAGAACACTGGCAGCGCCAACATCTTTCCCTACTTTTGCCAATGGATGAGTCTCAGGACTTGCCAAATCCACAACGATTTCCAATGCTGTATTTAAAAATTCAGCTGTCCACACAACTGCAATGGTTATGATCAAAACCGCGACATCTCGCATCGATAGCTGGAGCCAAATGGCCATCAAGATCACCAGAAAAGTCGCCGTTGCATGGATCCAAGCATTCTTTTGAGTGCGAATAACATGCCACCAACCTACAATGGCATTCCTAAAACTCTGTATTCTTGAAGTTATGAAATTATCTTTCATTAAAATTCCAATCTTTTTATTGATATTCGCTTCTTGATTCCAAATTCATGATTTTCAGAAATTCATTTTACGAAATAGGCGATACCAAGTGGTTTTCGTCCTGAGTGAGAAGCTAAAGCACATCCGACTTCCCCTAACTCTATTTCGACTTGTTTTTCCAGCGATCTGATCTTTTTTATTAAATATTCAATTTCATCATCGCAGTCAATATGCATCAGGAAGATCCGCTTTAATTCAACCTGGTCGATTTGACTCCTGAAGTAGTTCCATAAAGCTTCAATTGCCTTAATTCTTGATCCTCTAACTTTCTGTAAAACGCCGAGCGTGCCATTTTGCCTGATATTCAGGAATGGATGAATATTTAAAATACTTGTGACAAAATGCTCAACTGCAGAACAACGACCGCCATGATAAAGATAATTCAGCGTATCCAGGATAAAAATCCCTCTGGTTCGTCCGATCAAATCACGAATACGCAGACCTAATTCTTGAAACCCCAACCCTTCATTACGCCACGCCGCAGCCTGAAGAACAACCTGTCCATACCCTGTAGAGAAACTCAAAGAATCAATTAAATCAACAGGTGCCCGTTTTAACTCGTTGGCAGCGTTTTGCGCATTTTGAAATGTTGATGAGAGCTTACTTGAAACACCGATATAGATTGATGGCGATTCCCTGTCAAAGAATTTCCGGAAATCGTCCGGTGATGGCGCCGATGTGGTTGGGAACTGCCCGGTTTTTTCCACTTTTTCAAATAACATTTCAGCATCGATATCCTCTCTGTCTTTATAGATCTTCCCATCAACTTGAACATACATCGGGATTGTGTCTATCTGGTAGGCTTTGAGAAATTCTTTTGGGATATCTGCCGTTGAATCAGTAAGAATATTAATCATTAACTTTCGCTCTATTTATTCAAATTTTCAGTAAATTATACCAACGAAAATATTTTATTGATTTTTGGTTTTATATTGAAATTTCATAAGTAGGGTATAATCATTAGTCGCTATCAGTTATATTCATCATAATAAAAAATCTATTGAGGCGAGTAAATGGTTTTTGTGGAAATCGAATTAAGCGAATCATACTGGAAATCCCTGGAAATTGATCAAACGGATATCGAATTTTTATATACGTTTCTACTTGAAAAGGAAACGCCCTTAACATCTTCAGAATTAGCCGAAGCACTCATTTCGGAACGAATTCAATCTGAAAAATTAAAATTGCAGGAAAAACAGCAAAAAAACGGGGATATCTATCTGCCGAAATCAGAATTTACTCCAGGTGAGAAAATTCAATTTCCAGCACTGAATTGGGTCAGCGGTGAGGTTAAAGATGTCCGGGATGGAAAGAATCCCGAGTTTCCCACCTTAAAGGTCATTACAGTCGATCTTGAAAATGGGCGGACTCGTCAATTTGCCGCAAATCTGGAAAATCACGCATTGAACGAAGTGACAACATTATCTGAAGATACAGGGGATGATGAAGAAAAAGAAATAATCGATAGCTTTGGCGCTGAAATAACAAATAAATTAGAGACAAAACTTGAAGAGAATAAAGATATCGTTCGCATGGGTGGCAAGTGGTTCCCGAAATCGCTCTTGATTGACATCAATGTGGGTCATCTTAACCTGGCTGAAGCAGTCCTTGATATGCACGAGGGCGGACCCATGGAGGTTGAATCCCTGCTCAAAGAGGTCGATGTTAAAACCGATGACCCTGAAGAATTGGTTCAATTCTCGCTAAATTATGCTTTACAGGAAGATCCACGATTTGATGAGGTTGGTCCCAGTGGAGTCCTGCAGTGGTTCCTGAATCGCCTGGAACCGGAGAATGTCCGAGAGAAGCCGATTGCCTTGAAGTATTCACCCATCGAATTTGATCGTTCTATATTGACAGAGGATATGCTCAGGGTAGAGCAGACAATCGATGATGAGCTGATTGAAGACGAACCCGGTTTTATGCGCAAAATTCCCGGGAATGAGGTTTCTGTTGTTTTGAATTACCCTCATTGGCGTGTGGGCAGCCTCCCCCTAACCACCTACACTCGGCCATTCTTTCCAACCTCTTTGGAAACCCCCCGAGTAAAATTCAAACTTATCGACCCTGACAAAAATGAGATCTCTGCTTGGGTTGTACGCCCATATGACTATGTTTATGGACTCCGTGATTGGTATGAAGAACTTGAATTGATGCCTGGCAGTATTATCAACATCCGTCGAGGGAAAAAACCAGGCGAGGTACTGATCGAACCCAAGAAAAAACGTTCAAATCGGGAATGGATCAGGACTCTCCTGATCGGCGCAGACGGCGGCGTTGTCTTTGCCTTATTAAAGCAGACAATCACTGCAGACTTTAATGAGCGAATGTCAATCGCCGTGCCTGCTGTAGATGCCCTGGACGAGCTTTGGATCAAACGTGCGAACAATCCCCTGCCATTCAAAATCGTTTTGATCAACACCATGAGAGAGTTAGCGAAGTTAAATCCCCAGGGGCAGGTGCATGCCGTTGAGCTTTACTCAGCGATTAACTGTGTCCGCCGCTGTCCACCGGATGCAGTCTTCAGCACGTTGTTATCAAACCCTGATTTTACTGCAGTGGGAGACCTTTATTTTCGTTTGAGCAATGGAGCTTAGGAGAATTAGCAAATGGATTCAAAGCGAAGAAGTCTGATCAAACCACAATTGACCTCTCCCTTTAAAATCGATTTTGATTGGTGGCAGAAGCATGACCGTGATTGGCGTGTTTACCTCAGAGATTTTTTATGCGACGAACATAAGACAATGTTCGAAGATATCGAAAACGATGAAATGATCGATTGGGTTGATCCAAAAACAGCAGAAATCACCCGGGTCGATGGCTTGCTCCATGTTTTGATTACACATTGTGCAAAACAAGAGGGGTTTGTGAGTAAAAACATGGCTCTTGTTGATTCGGTTTTCAGGATTTTATTATCCAATGGTAACCGCCCCACGACACCTGAAGAATTAGGGGAGATTTTAAATCGTCCGGCGTCTACTATCCTCCGGACATTATCAGGTGTGCGAGTTTATAAGGGAATTCGACCTGTTTTAGATTAATGAAAGTGTTATAATAAAGAACCAAATTACGCCCCTGTAGCTCAATTGGACAGAGCACTGGACTTCTAATCCAACGGTTACAGGTTCGAGTCCTGTCAGGGGCGCTGAGTATAATATTCATGAATTATAATTTCCAACAATAATCACTTATTGATACTTACAATAGCATTGCTAAATTCTTCATCTGTAAAATTAGAAGAGAAACTACTTCAGGTAATTCTTACCATAGGATGTTGTTATTGGAAAATTAGAAAAGCTGCAAACTAGGTGAGGCTAAACACCGACATTTTTTAGCCCAGACTCTCATTAGTGCAACAACCCACCCCACAAAACACTTACTTCACACAAAAACAAAAAACATTCATAAAGGCAGAAAACGAAAGGTCACTTTCTAATTTTCCAATAGGTCCATTGTGAAATGTTCAATTTTAATTAAGGAGTAAAAATGTCCATATATAAACCGGAAAAATCAAATCCAGCACAGAAGAGTACAACTGGACCTTTCACTATTTATTCAGCTGGAGGGCTCTTCACCCAAGATGAGTTAGCTACGAATGTTCTTCTCAAAGAAGCTGTTTGGCGATTATCCAATGGGAAATTTCAACTTTTCCTACCGCAGTCTCGCGAAGTGCAAGAATTGAATAGGGCTGATATTGAAGCACATATTAGGAATACAGACCTTCTGGAGGTAATGAAGGCGGATATTCTGCTTGGGCGCTTTGACGGCCCTGAACTGGATTCGGGGACCGTGATGGAATTTGCAATGGCAAAATTTCTTGGGAAACCAGCTGTCATTCTTCGCTGCGACTTTCGGCAGGTTGTATTCATTGGCACTTGTGGACCCTACAATTCAATGGTTAAGAACTGGCCTCGAACGGTAGAAATCCAGGTTCACTCGTTTAAAATTTGGGGAGAACTGCTATCAAAAGAACGGCAGGATTTCGAGACAAAAGAAACGCTTAAGGACTTGATGAGATTTGAAATGAGCACATTGCAGGCGAGCATAGATGAAATTGCCGGGCAAGTCATATCAGGGTTGGAAGCGGTTATTGCTATACCATCCCCGTACCCCTCTGAATATCAAGAGATGGTCTATCGTGCGGCAAGGCTTAGTCTTGGGAGTAATTTTTACCAATTACTCTCCACAAAAGAGCTAAATGAGATTATCAAAAGGTTGAGATATAACGGCACCTTATAAAACTATTCACAATATTAGCACATGAAGAGCCAATATGTTTTAAATGAATATTTTCATTCCTTGAATTTTAAGCAGCCCCTTTTTATGGATAACTTAGGTTCCTTAATACTATTTTCCACCCATTGTGTATAGCTAATCCAATCAAGTTGCTTTATTTAGTCAAGGCTTATGAATGCAATCTCCCCGGTTTAAAAATGGGTCCATTAGCATTTAACTTTAGTCTTTACGACAAACAGATATGCATTAACCCAAAATTATAGATCAAACTTTTTTGATGTGTCTTAATAAGCTTCTTTGATTTTTCTGGCAGCACAATCCTGAAGAAGGAAGGACAGAAATTGTAATACAATGATCTGGCATCCATAAATTGCCATTTTTCTTGACATGCCAAGTAATTGTGCGATGCACCTTAGCAATCCAGGTCAAGAATTTATAAATATGGGATAGTAGAATATTTCTGATGAATGAGACGGAGAACAACTGGGCAAAAATTAACGCGGTTCAGCGAATGCAGGATTATATTTTGACGCATTACCGGGATGAAATAACCCTTGAGGCGCTGGCAAAGGCTGCAAACTACTCCCCCTGGCATGCGCTGCGGGCTTTTTCCGAACTGATCGGGAAAACGCCATTTGAGTACCTTCGCTGGGTCAGGTTAACCGAAGCAGCCAAAATGCTGCGGGATACTCATATGAGTGTGCTGGATATCGCACTGGAATCCGCATTTGGATCCCATGAGGGTTTTACAAAAGCCTTTTCCAGGGTTTTCGCGATAACGCCTCAACAATATCGGAAGCGGATCCCGCCCCTGAATCTGTTCTCTTATTATCCCATCAGCCATTACTACCAATATTTAGAGAGGAGCAATCAAAAAATGGACAGTACCGTGATCTTTACGCAGGTGATCAATAGACCAGATCGAAAATTCATACTTAAAAGAGGGTTTAAGGCCAAAGATTATTTTGCTTACTGTGAAGAAGTCGGCTGTGATATTTGGGGCATACTTGAGAGCATACAAGGTGCAATGAATGAATCAATCGGAGTCTGGCTGCCCGAGAAGTTTCGTAAACCAGGAACGTCAGAGTATTGCCAGGGGGTTGAAGTTCCCCTCGATTTTTCCGGGGAAATTCCTGATGGTTTTGAAATCATCGAACTGCCAGCGTGCAAATACATGGTTTTTCAAAGTGAACCATTCGAAGATGAGGATTTCGCTGAAGCCATTAGCACCACCTGGGATGCCATTAAGCGTTATAATCCAAAGCATTTTGGTTGGGATTGGGCACCTGAAGATGGTCCAAGATTCCAATTATCCCCGATTGGCGAGCGTGGGTATATCGAAGGCCTACCCGTCCGAGAACAATTCAAATAATGCTTTAAATTGACAACAGAACACTAACAAAAATAAATAAAGGAGCCATCGATAAACCCTTTGGCTCCTTTATTTTTACATATCCGTGATGAATTTTCCGCATGCGAATAAGACATTTGAATAATCACTGTTGTGTTTTTGGAATAGAATTCGGTAATATAATTTAATAGATAAAAATGGAGAAAGGTTTAAGAAATGAAACTCATTCTCAGGTGGTTAATTACAGCGGCTTCTCTATACATTGCTGTGCTGGTTGTTCCCGGAATCACCGTTTCAGGTGACAGATGGCTGGCATTTGCCATTATGGCGCTGATATTAGGTCTGGTCAACGCAATCATCCGGCCAATCCTGAAGGTCGTCTCTTGCGGTTTTATCGTGCTCACACTGGGCTTGTTCATTTTTGTGATCAATGCACTCACCTTCTGGTTAGCATCAGAAATCACCCAAAACTGGTTCAATCTCGGTTTCAAGGTCAACAACTTCTGGTCAGCACTGCTCGGCTCACTTATCGTCAGCGTTGTGTCATTCATTCTTTCACAAATTTTGATCGATAAAGAAGTTCGGGACTGACAAACCAACTTGCACTGTTGAAATTATTCGAGTATACTTCTTCGCTGTGTTGAAAACTTATAACAACACAAGAAGAAGCCAAATTTAATACCGGTTTCTTTCCGCTGATCAGCTATCCACGATAGTCAAGAACAGCAAACCCAAGGAAAGGAGTATCCTAATGCGACAATATGAATGTATATTGGTTGTCCAACCTGATTTGGACGAAGAAACCACGGCTGGTGTCATTGATCGAGTTAAGTCTTTGATCAGCGACAATGAGGGTCAAATCCTCAAAACCGACCTGTGGGGTTCAAAAGCGCTTGCTTATGAGATCAATGATTTCAGAGAAGGTTATTATGTCTACATGGAAGTAGAACTGACCCCTGAATATGTAACTGAACTCAAACAAAGCTTGAAGTATATTGAGCCAGTGCTTCGATATATCATCACAAAGAAAGATGCATAGCTAATAAATATCACTGAAGGGAGCGTTAAATGACTCGCGGATTAAACAAAGTCATGGTTATCGGTTATCTGGGAAGAGATCCTGAGATGCGTTTCACACCCACCGGTAAATCTGTTGCGAACTTCTCAATTGCCTGCAGCCGTTCATGGAAAAGCGCTGATGGCGAGAAACATACGGAAACAGAGTGGTTTAACGTTGTTGCCTGGGGATCGCTGGCTGAAATCTCAAAACAGTACCTTGAAAAAGGCAGTCGTGCCTATATAGAAGGTCGACTGCAATCCCGCTCCTGGGAGGATAACAAAGGTGTTCAGCACAAATCTGTTGAAATCGTCGCCCGGGATATCCTACTACTCGGTGATAGCGATAATCAAAATGAAATAGAAGATTCAGAAGCGGAGGAATATCCATTCTGAACGACATGATGGATGATTTTAGGAGAATAAAATGAGTAACTATAGAGATAGAGAAAACCGTTTTTACACCCGTGCAAAAGTTTGCCAATTTTGCAGTGATAAAAATCTAAAAATTGACTATAAAGATTCTAACCTGTTGAAAAGGTATATTGATGACACTGGTAAAATTCGGCCTCGCCGCCAAACCGGTGCCTGTGCCAAACATCAACGTGCTGTTGCAAAAGCAATTAAAAACGCACGTCATGTTGCTTTGTTGCCATTTGACAGCAAATAGATTTCAACATACTGCATTTAGATAGGTTAAATAATGGCAGACAAACAAATTAGGAAGTCAAAAACAAAGAAACACATTGCTCGTGAACAGCGGGAAGCAAAACAAACTCGCATTATTATCATCATCACAATTGTGATTGGTGTAGCCATCGTTGGTTTGGTTGGTTACGGTCTGATTGGTCAGCTCATTATCAGACCTCGAACGCCAATCGCCAAAGTTGGCGAAACAACGATACGCGTAAAGGAATTCGAAACCCAGGTGAAATATGAGCGAGTCCAGGCATTAAACCAGGCTTATCAATTCTATTCCTATTATCAGCAGTTTGGAGAAATGGGGGCATCCTTCTTACAATCAGCCCAAACCATTGTCACAGAACTGTCGCAACCAGATGTTTTTGGCCGAGATGTTTTGGATGGTTTGATAGATAATATTTTGATCAGAGAAGAAGCCCAAAAAAGAGGGATAACAGTTAGTGAGGAAGAAGTCGACCAAAGGCTACAAACAGAATTTGGCTTTTTCCCTAATGGTACGCTTACGCCAAATCCAACCGCAACGATCCTCTCAACACCCACGTACTCGCCGACCCAATATGCACTGGTGACAGCAACATCAACGCCCACCCAAACCGAGATGCCTACGGATACGCCTGATGTTACGGCAACACTTTCTGAAGAAGAGGTTCAAGAAACCCAAATTCAAGCCGAAGCATCCCCTTCAGAAACTCCTACAAAGGTCATTCCTCCTACGCTTACATCGGAACCAACGATTACGCTAACCCCCACCCCATATACCACTCAGGAATATGGTGAAAACCTCGATGCGTTTGAAGAATCGTATCAAACATACAACTTCACACTTGAGGATCTTCGTAAAATCGTTGAAGTGAATTTGTTAGCTGAAAAATTAATGGAAGATGTAACAAAAGATTTGGAACCGGTGGAAGAAAAAATTTGGGCAAGGCACATCCTAGTGGAGACGGAAGATGAGGCTCTGGAAATCCTGAACTTACTTGATGAAGGTGGAGATTTTGCCGCCCTTGCTGCTGAGTATTCAACAGACGAATCGAACAGTTCTAAAGGTGGTGACCTTGGATGGTTCAACAGGGATCGAATGGTAGCGGAATTTACTGAAGTTGCCTTCAACCTTGAAATTGGTGAAATAAGTGAACCGGTTGAAACGGAATTTGGTTACCATCTTATCCAGGTACTTGGAAAGCAGGAAGGTCAAATCCCTGCTTATACTTTTTCGCAAGAAAAACAATCCTATTTTACCGATTGGTTATCCGAGGTTCGAACGTCAAGGGACGATATCGTGATTTATGAGACTTACGCTGAATACTCTCCCACTACACCGGCAGTTCCGGATCAGCTGATATCGCTGATCTACCAGGCACTTATTCAAACTGCACCAACACCTTAAGCACAAAAGGTAACAATAAGTCATCTAAAAAGCGCTCTTTTGAGCGCTTTTTTGTATATTCATCATGTTTTATAATTTCACTTTATGAAATGGTTAAAATTCCCTTGCAACCGGCAAATGGAACCTTCGGCGAAGGTTAATTTTCATTCTGTTTTTGAAATTGGCCGGTCTATTTAAGATAAGCCTCATCCACATCTTCCAATTTTAAGCTGATCATCTGGCTGGTTGAATCCCTGCCCATCGTGACACCATAGATCACATCCGCCGCCTGGACAGTGTTCCGATTATGCGTAATGATCACAAATTGGGTGTTTTGGGCAAGATCTTTCAGAAGCTCTATGAAACGTCCTACATTGGATTCATCTAACATTGCATCAACCTCATCCAGTACACAGAATGGTGTTGGTGAGACCTTTAGGAGTGCAAAAACAAGCGCTACTGCGGTCAGACTTCGCTCACCGCCTGAAAGAAGCGCTAAACCCTGCCGTCTGCGTCCAGGTAAGCGTGCTTCAATATCAACACCTCCCTCGACAGGGTTTTCTTCATCTGAAAACATCAATTTTGCCTCACCGCCATTAAATAGGCGTGTGAAATAAACACTAAATTCACTATTCACAGCTTTAACCGTTGAGAGAAAATCTCGTTCCATCATTGTGTCGAGTTCATTGATCACTTCTGTCAGGTCTTCGCTGGCTTTTTCAAGATCAGCGACTTGTTCAGTAAGAAATTCATAGCGATCTTTAACTTCGGTATATTCCTGTTGGGCTTCCGGGTTGATCGCACCCAGACGGCGAACTTGGCGTTTAAGAAGTTTAATATCCTCATCAATACTTTCTGGGAGCTCTTTCACGCTGGGAAGGTCTTCGATCAAACCATCGCCATAGGGCAACGGACTTGGTCCATCAATTTTTTGGTCATACTCAAATGAAACCAGCCCGAAATCGCTTTCAATCTTTTCGCGCAGGTTATTTAACTGATCTTCCTGCCGAGCAAGTTCAAGCTGGTATTGGGTATATTGACGTTCCGCGATGATGACTTGCTGGTGCTGCTGGTCTTCACTTTTTTCCAATGCCAATAGCTGCTGTTCCAGGTTGCTGCCGGTGCCTGTCAAAGGTTTAATTTTTTCCAGTTCCAACTGCTCTATACGTTGATCAAGTAATTGAATTTGATCTCGCAGCAACCCTTTCTTCTCAATAATATTTTCGAGAGAACTTTCCACTGCTGCTAAACGTTTATGATAAGTCTCCAAGTGTTGCTGCATATCAGACAACCGTCCCTGGTGGTCTTCAAATCGCTGCTGTGAGGTGAGTAAAGCATTTTTTGCCACCGCTTGATGGGTTTGCCATTGGTTCAATTCCTGCTGTATGTCAAAAACCGGAATTTCATTAATTTTTTCTTGCAAAATCTTTTCTTCACCAAGAAGGGTTTGTATTCTTTTTGTTTTTTCTGCAATGTCACCGCGGTCGGCTTCGATCATCTGCTGCGTCGCTGTAAGATTTTTCTGAATATCTGCCAAACGATCATTATGCCAGGAAATACGCTCGTTCAATCGTGACTTCGCCCCACTTGCCTCTTGGAAAGCCGCTTCTGACTTGTTAAGGTCTATTTGCGCTTGTTGACGGGTTTCTTTTAAAGACTCGACTTCTTTCTGTTGTGCTGCTATGGATACATCAGCCGTTGTCGACTGTCTTCTCAGGTTCTGGATATTTGCTGAAACTTTCTCGATCTCTTTCTGCAGTTCACCAGTCTGTCTCGTCCGTCCGATCCGTTTGCCTGATGCATTCTGACCGGAAATAACCACGCCTGTGGCATGGAAAACCAACCCGCTCAACGTAACAGCTTTTTGATCTCCTTCTAATTGAGATTGAATTCTTTCTGCGCTTTTTTTATCCTTCACTAAAAGGATTTGAGAAAACAAGTGGTCAACAAGCGGTTTGTATGTTTGACTTGTTTCAACAAGCTCATTGGCATAACCAATAAAGCCATCGCTAGCATTTACAGATTTTCGCTTTTTATTTGGGCTGAGGTCTTTTAATGACACCAACGCAACACGTTCACTATCTTTATTCTCCAAGAATTCGATAACGACATCTGAGCCGGCTTCCGGCACAATCAGCAAATCCGTCAGTTCACCCAGTGAAGCGCCTATGGCTTTTTCATACAACTCATCAACCAACAGGAATTTTGAGAGGGGTTCAATTCCAGCAGGTAACCTGCCCTTTCTTGAAAAGTCCAGGAGTGTCTTAGAACCCTGTGAATAACCATTCAATGCAGCCTCGGCTTGATGAAGGACTTCCAACTGGGCATTTAATTTTGCGGTTTCGGTCTCCCTTGCGCTGATCTTCTTATCAAGTGTTTCTTTTTCTAATTTTTCACGAACAAGTTTATTTGAAGATTGCGTTAATTGTTCTTCTGTCTCCAAAAAGATTCTTTGATCTTTCTCGAACTTACTTTTTAGAGATTTCAATGCTAAAGAAATGTCATCCCTCTCCTTGTTTAAATCCAGGATGGATTCCTCGATCTTTTGATTTTCAGACGTCAACGCCTGTATCCTATTATTAAGTTCCTCCAACCGGGCTGATTGCTGTACTCGGTCAGTCTCTAAACGAATGCGATCTTTCCTGATCCGGCTTAATTGACCTTCAGATTCTTCTTTTTGCGCAGTGATCTCTGCCAATTTCTGTTCAATGTTAGACAACGTATCAACTGCTGATTCAGCCTCAGTTTTCCTGCGAACTATTTCTTCCGTATAAATTTTTTCCTGTTGCTTGTAACCCGCGATTTCTTCCTGCAAGTTAGCAATATCAATCTCGAGGTTGCTTTTTTGTTGATTGTTTGAATGCTGCCGTTCCTCAAGGATTGCAGAGTCACGGGTCGCTTGCTGCATCTGGCGGTGCAGTTCAGATAGTTCTCGGTGTGCGTCTTCCAAATTTTTCCGATTAGCTTGCAGTTTTTGACGAGATTCTTCAACCTGGCTTTCAACATCAAAATCCTTCTTACGAAAGTCTGCCAGTTTCTTTTCCTGGTTCTGAAAATCCGATCGAATATTCTTCAGGTCCTGCTGCTTCTGGTGCCAATAATACCCATACCATTGCCTTAATAACTCTTCAAGGTCATCTCGCAATCGTTGGAACTCATCAAAACGTGCTGCCTGCTTTTCCAAACTCCTTAACCGGGGTCGAATTTCTGTCATGATATCCAAAACCCGATCAAGATTCTTCCTTGTTTTCTCTAACCTTCGTTGTGATTCTTCTTTCCGGGATTGATAAAGGCCAATTCCAGCCGCTTCTTCAAACAATTTTCGCCGTTCATCGGGTTTAAGCGCAAGTGCAACATCGACCAAACCCTGACCAATGATGGTATACGTTCGTTCAGCCAAGCCTGTGTGCGACAGCAGCTCAGAAACATCTTTCAACCTGACTTTTTGTCCGTTCAAAATGTATTCATTTTGTCCGTCGCGATAGGCTCGTCTGCTAATCGAAACTTCGGCGTAATCAATGGGCAGCCAACCATCTTCATTGTTAAAAGTGATTGTCGTAGACGCCATCCCAGTTCGCGGCCGCTGCTGAGAACCGGAAAATATCATATCTTCAGTGCGCTTTGCTCGCAGCACTGAATATGATTGTTCACCGAGAACCCAACGGATACTGTCCGCTATATTAGATTTTCCTGAACCATTTGGCCCAACGATGGCAGTGATCTGTCCGGGAAATTCTAACCGGGTTGATGTCGCAAATGTCTTAATACCCTGTAGCTCAATCGATGATAAACGTTTTATCATTAATTTACCCGCTCCAGGATACCAATTTTAATCAATGCTTCCTTTGCAGCTGCCTTTTCGGCTGATTGCTTGCTTGAGCCTGTTCCCCTGCCATAAGGTGAATTCCCAATCCTGACTTCCATGACAAATTTCTTGTCATGGTCAGGTCCTTCTTCATCAATTAACATATATTTCGGCGAGACAAATCCATTTCCCTGTGCCCATTCCTGTAAACGGCTTTTCGTATCCTCATCCAAATGGTTCAGCAAAATAATATCGACGACCTCCTCCATCAGCGGAACCATAAATTTATTGACAGCATCAATTCCTCCCTGAAGGTAGATTGCACCAATCAACGCCTCAAAAGCATCACAGAGAAGGGTTGAACGCTCTCGTCCGCTCGCTTGTATCTCACCTCTTCCTAATTTTAAAGCGTCTCCCATGTTGATCATCCTGGCAAATTCTGCCAGCTGATCAGTGTGAACCAGCGCAGCTCTCAACCGTGTGAGGTCTCCTTCCGGTTTTTCCGGATAATGGTTGTATAACCAGTCAGCGACAATAAAATCCAAAACAGCGTCCCCTAAAAATT
The DNA here is from genome assembly GCA_016841445.1 of Anaerolineaceae bacterium. Lineage (GTDB taxonomy): Bacteria > Chloroflexota > Anaerolineae > Anaerolineales > Anaerolineaceae > Brevifilum. Next base: position 1,038,626 of record JAENZD010000001.1, on the reverse strand, counting down.
CAAGACGCTCATTATCCTCAATGGCGTCTTTATTTTCATTCAGGTAAGATCGGTGGGTTAATGCCCTGGAAACCAGGAAACTGTTTGAAAATGGTAAGCCAATCCTTTTAGCGAAATGCTCAGGCGTTTCTGTTGAAAACATATCATGCATTGTTCTGGACCTTTCTCCAGAACTATCGATGCGCCAACCATCTTTAGTTAATAGCTTGCGCATCAACAGTTCATCGAAATTAATAACTGTTGAATATCAACACTAAATTTTAACCGATAAATGCTAAAATTCAAAATCAATTGTCGGTATCTATGCTTATCAGGGGTATAATTGCTCTCGGACTAGAAAAATGACAATAATTTATACGCAAGGTTCCGAATACACCATTCACACTGATCTTTACGACGGCCCGTTAGACTTGCTTCTGGACTTGATCACAAAGGCAGAACTCGATATCACTCGCCTATCCCTCGCAAAGGTCACAGATGACTATCTGAGATACCTTGAGCGCATGCAGGATACAACTGCGGTTGAAGTATCCGGATTTATGGTCGTCGCAGCGAAATTGATTCAAATTAAATCAGAAGCCCTCCTGCCACGCCCCCCACAACGTGAAGAAGGCGAAGAAGATCCAGCTGAAAGTTTGGCCAGGCAGCTAAAAATTTACCGCAAAGTTAAGCAGACAGCCCAATGGTTGAAAACGCTTGAGGAAAAAGGCGAACGATCTTATATTCGGTTAGCCTCGCCTCCCGTGATCGAAGAAGAACTTGATTTGAATGGCATCACCATTAATGATCTTGTCGAATTTCTCAAATCGCTTTACCGATATGAAGAGGATGCAGCACCAATCACATCAGTCGTTGCTATCCCGCGTAGAACCATAAAGAAGAAAATCAGCGAGCTGATCCAATCTCTTAGATCGGAGAGCCACCTAACCTACCGTGGGTTGCTCCAGCAAGGGTATGATCGAATCGATGCCATCGTTCTTTTCTTAGCAATTCTTGAGTTGGTTAAACAACAGTATGCCTCTGCTCAGCAAAAAGGGTTATTCTCGGATATTAATTTATTTGCAACTGAAAAAACCTTTGTGGATGAAGAAATTAAATTGGCATTAGATGAGTAAATCCGTTATAATTAATTTTGCTTTACATGATATTAAAAAAACAAATTGATTGGGTAATAACAACATGACCGTGAATATTGAGAACGACAGTGCAATCGAAAAACAACAAAATTCTCAAAAAGAAGCCTCATCTCAGGAAGAAAATAAAGAGAAGTTGCTCCCCAAAGTATTGACAATACTTGGAATTCTGGTTGTTATCGCCTTAATAGTATTGGCATTAATCTTTTTTTTAGATGAAGATAACAGTGCAATTACAGAACAAATTCGAGATGTTTTTATAATTTTCATTGCATTGGTTTCTTTGATCATTGGGACAACATTGGTTATCTTGATCATTCAATTAGCAACATTGATCAATTTATTGCAAAATGAAATTCGGCCCATCATCAATTCCACTAATGAGACGGTGAATACGCTCAAAGGCACCGTTCAATTTCTCAGTGATAACCTGGCTGAACCAGTTATTAAGGTCAACACCTTTGCAGCGAAAATTAAACGTATCATAAAACCATCAAAAAAATAGTAATGGAAATTTTTATTATTCAAAGACTAGTTAATAAAGGAGAAAGTAAATGTCAGAAAAAAATGATTTCGGTGCATTCTTAATAGGCTTTTTGGTCGGCGGTTTAACCGGTGGTGCAGTTGCATTATTGTTTGCTCCCCAATCCGGTGAAGATACACGCGCTCTCATAAAAGATAAGGCTATTGAACTGCGAGATCGTGCCTCGGAGACCGTTGAAGAAGCACGCCATCGTGCAGAAGAAGCCTGGGAAGAGGCAAAACAAAAGACCACTGAGTGGTCAGAACTTGCAAAAGAAAAAGCAGATGAACTTAAGCAAAAAGGATCTCAGACAATCGAGCAGAGCCGAGAAAAATTAGCCGAATCGATCAAACCCAAAGAAAAGAAAGCTTAATAATAAGCTTTTCCATAAAATTTGGTGATCGTTACCTAGCTAAATTAAGAAATTGGTGAGACGTCCTGTACGGACGTCTCATTTGTTTTAGCAAATGCCGGTCCCAGACAATTTAGAATTTCAACTGCAGTCACGCTGACGTCAGTTCCTGTTTTATCTCGTGCTATTTTCCCAGCCTGTCCATGGAACCAGGTGCCCAGTGTAACTGCATCCCTCATAATCAGACCTTGTGCTAATAACCCACCAATCACACCAGAGAGAACATCCCCACTTCCTGCAGTAGCCAGAGATGGATCGCTGATAGGATTGATGAAGATGTCACCCGCAGGGGTAGCCATGACTGTTACTGCACCTTTCAAGACTACTGTGGCTTGCCACTCCTCTGCATATTTTCGGGTAACTTCCCATCGATTATTCTGTATTTCATCAATACCCATTCCAGATAATTCTGACATCTCTCCAGGATGAGGTGTCAGGACGGTGTTCTCCGGGAGTTTAGTTCGCCAATCCTTGATCTGCTTGAGCAGTTTCAACCCATCAGCGTCAATCAGGGTTGGAATATCTTTCGGGAGAATCGCTAGCAGACGTTCTAAAAATGCAGCATTCTCCTTATTCAAACCCCACCCCGGACCTATCACAATTGAATCAGTATTTTTTATAATTGACTTTATTTTTACGGTTCCTTCAGGATCATAACCACCATTTAATGATGGCAAAATCGTCCAGACTGCCTCAACCAACGCTCCTGCCAACGCTTGCTGGACCTTTTCCAACGTGGCTATATGCACCAACCCACAACCTGCAAGATACGCAGCTTTTCCTGCAAGATAAGCTGCTCCCGTGAAGTTCTGGCTGCCAGCCAGGACCAGGCAGGTACCAAAGGTTCCCTTATGGCCATCATCCGGCCTATTTAGGATATGAGATGATGCAAAGGCATTATCAATCATCTCTGGCAATTGATCCCGGATGTGGTCTGAAATGCGCCTTATGCCGATATCCATGAGATGAATTTTTCCGACTTTCGAACGCCCAGGATGCTTCAGGAGCCCCTGTTTGACCGCCGCCATGCAAAGGGTCACATCTGCTGCTATTGTCGCCTCTGAGACATCTCCAGTGTCACAGTCAAGCCCTGATGGGCAATCTATAGCTACAACACACGCATTGGGCTGTTTTTCAATGATCGTCTTGACCTTGCTCATAATTTCACGTAAGGGATCTCGAAGTGGTAGTTTTACGCCTGTTCCCAATATGCCATCCAGGATGATAACACCGGGTAATAGAGATGCCTGGCACATATCAAGGTTTTTACCTTCCGACATGTCGATAATACTGCCTCCTGATTGAATATATTCATCCAATAGAGGATCATCTGGTCTGGGTTTAACCAAAAATCCGAGGGTCCGAATGCCGCGCTGTGTAAGGTATGCAAGGGCAATAATCGTATCCCCGCCATTATTTCCTGACCCTATCAGACCAACTACCCCTTTACCCAGCGGTAAATTTGATTGCAGCCAGGTTGCTGAACTCCCACCAGCATTCCGCATCATCTTCTCATAACTCAAACCATCGGCATCAGCAGATCTTTCAACCGCCTGCATTTGCTTTACACTGACAACTTTCATTTATTTCCTCTCCAAGATATTAATATTATAGAATAAAAAACTCCGTTTCAGAAACCGAATACACCACTGGTATACTCTAAATAGTAACATTATTACTTTAGAAAGGAAGCGGTTTATGCAGTGGTTGATTGGAATTTTCATCATTTTACATGGCCTGGTATACGCCTGGTATGTCGTTTTAAGTTTTAATTTGGTTCAGTTCCAGCCGGATATGGGTTAGACTGGAAAATCCTGGCTCTTAACCCCACTCTTCGGTGCACAAGCAGCTAAAAGCATCGCTGGATGGCTATTTGCCATTGCTGGATTTGGCTTTGTTTTAGCTGGTATTATTTTTCTCTTAAATAACGAAAACTGGCCGCCCCTCATGCTGGGTTCTGCCATTTTTTCTGGTATTGTGATTATCATGTTTTGGGATGGAAAATTCTCAATGTTGATTCAGAAAGGTGTTATTGGTTTGCTTATTGATATCGTGATCATCATTTACCTCACCGTATTCAGATAGATCATTAACAGATCTAAAAATTTTGTGGTTCAATAATTTTGGAGGAGGAATATGACCCCAAGAGAAGAAGAATTAAGAACATATACAATAAAACCGATTGGTTTTGTACACAAAAAGGAAAATAAGGAAATTTTAAGCATCCTACAGGAATATAAATCTGGGTTGAAAAATTTGAACGGCTTCAGCCATCTTCAAGTAATATGGTGGTTCAGTCATTTCGATAATTTGGAGAGCCGAAAAACATTGATTTTTGATCAAATGCCCTTTGAAGCACCTGAGTCAGGCGTCTTTGCCTGCCGGTCCCCATTGCGGCCTAACCCAATAGGCTTGTCAACGGTCAAGATAGTCGCCCTTAATGCTGATTTGGGACAGATCGAGATTGTGTCAATCGATGCAGATGATCAAACCCCTATCCTGGATCTAAAACCCTATTTGCCATCCAGCAACCGGGTAAAAGATCCCCAGGTGGCTGAATGGGCCTCAAATTGGCCAGAATGGACACCAGCATAGTGATTCTGTTCAGATATGATCTTATTGAGGGAAAATTCCCGGAAAACGCTTGACTTTTATACCCCGGTGTGATAAGATATCTTTCGCTCGGGGGCGTGGTGTAGTGGTTTAACATGCGGCCCTGTCAAGGCCGAGACCGCGGGTTCGAATCCCGTCGCTCCCGCTAAAAGTGCGAGGTTATCCTCGCACTTTTTGCTTTAATGGTTTAATCCTAAAAATAAACCAAATCTCTGATGTGTTTCCCTTTATGGTTAGGTATAATTTTTAATTAGATATTATTTCCTAGCAATAGTCTTAAGTTCTCCCTGCGTCTCAGGAAGAGGTCTGAACTTAATTTCCCGGGTTATTAATAGGGAGCAAGGTAAAATCCGACCAAATTTAATAAATCATGAAAAACAAACTTTCATACCCTTCCCTCCAAATATCAGAATCCCATCCTTTATTTGACTTGTATACTTCTATTGATTGGTCAAATATCTGTAAGGAGTCAACAGTCCCTAGCATTGACCTACTCCAAATATACTTGAATAACATTCTCCACACTGAGATCCCGTCTTGTCTTTTTTGGGGAACTGAACTCAAATATTTCTATAATAGTTCCTGGTCAAATTTGTTTTCCTTAAATCAATTTCTATTTGGAAAACCGGCTAAGGAAGTCTTTGAAATAAATTGGAAGAAGCTCTATCCAGAATTTAAGAAAGTTATAACAGGTCATGACTCCATAGAAATTCAAAACTTGCTAACCCCACCAAATAATGAAGACCGTAACCGTTATAAAACAACTCGTTTTTCATTGAACCCACTTTTTAGTTCAGATGACCGGGTAATTGGTGTGCTTGCAGTTATGCTCGAAATCAATAAGGAGTCAGGTAAGAATCCAACGGAAACTCTCCTGGCTTCAAAAGGAGCCGCTATTATCGAATGTATGTCAGATGGTTTGATTTTGGCTGATTTGGAAGGGAACATCATCTATGAAAATCCCGCCGCCTTAAAACTATTGGGGTATTCAGATTTTAGCGAGGTTGAAACTTCTAAAGAGGATTATCGAGCGTCCTGGGAAGTTAACGATATATTGGGAAACCCTGTTCCGTTTAACGAGTGGCCGTTGGTAAGAGTGTTGAACGGCGATGAATTTGCTGACCTGGAGCTTGAAATTAAACACAAAACACTCAAAACCCATTTTATCGGCAGTTTTTTTGGAATACCTATAAAAGATAACAATGGTCAATCCCTTTTTACCTTGCTCACTTTGCGGGATATTACATCCATTAAAGCAGCTGAATTTCAATTTAAAAAGGAAAGCTTATTACTCCAAACGATCTACGACAAAATTCCCATCATGCTGTCTATCTATGACCCCCGCCTTCAAAAAATAACCCTGAATGCTCACTTTGAGCGTGTAACCGGCTGGACCAAAGAAGATACAGAAAAAACAAATATCATGAATTTGGTTTACCCTGATCCCGAATACCGCCAAATCATTGGTGAATACATGCAATCGTTGAAGGAAGGCTTCAAGGATATCATAATGGTAACAAAAGATGGCAGGGAGATCATAACCAGTTGGGCAAATGTTATGATTTCTGATGGTCGGCAAGTGGGAATTGGGATAGATATCTCTGAACGGGTAAAAGTTGAAAAACAACTCCAGTTTAATTCCGCTCGATTGGCCTTTCTAAATGAAATTGATGCTGCGATCCTCTCAGCTCATTCAGAATCATCAGTAGCTAAGGCTGTTGTGGAGCGAATTCCTGAACTCTTACCTCATTGCATTTACGCCAGTGTAACAACAATTAATCATGAGGTTGATGAGTTTTCTCTTCTAGCTTCTTCCGATCCTAAAGATGAAAACAAAAAAGAGGTCTGGCCAATGCTGGACCCCACCATTTGGGAGCCGATAAGGGCTAAATTTCTGGCTGGGAACCCATTGGATTTAAATTCCATGGAAAAATTACCTGTTTCTTCTGAATACAAATCATATTTGGATCAAAAAGGGGTCCAACAATTAACCTTCTACCCCATTATCATTGAAAACGAACTTGTGGGCACATTGAATCTGGGAATTAATAAGAGAGGTTCTCTCAATAATATTGAAATTGAAATTATTGAAGAACTCCTGATCCCTTTAACCTTTGGCATTGAACATGAGCGATTGCATGAAAAAGCACTGGAGATGAACCGGCGTTTACTGGAAACCATTATCAACAATATCCCGGTCGCAATCTCGTTAATTCGTGGCAGTGACTTTAGAGTATTATTTGCTAATCCCACATACTATACCATCGCCCCTGGCAGCCATTTAATTGGAAAGACACTGGATCAAATCTGGCAAGACAAAAACACCGACTTCTTGTCTTTATGTCAGGTGACATTGAAGACAATGAAACCGTATTATCAAGAAGATGATACGTTTACACTTACTCGGAAATTAGGGGATTCTCCCGAAAAGGCATATTTCTCCTGGTGGTTTTTTCCTGTCGAAATTCCTGATGAGGATCAGATGGGAATTCTCAATATTGCATACGAAACAACCGATAGGAAAAACGCAGAACAAGCCTTAATCGACGCCGAGAGATTAAGCACCATCGGACGTATGGCTGCCTCGTTGGCTCATGAAATCAATAATCCCATCCAATCCGTTGTTGGCTGCTTGGGGTTAGCTATTGAAAATGTGGAAATTGGAAAGAATCCAACCCAATTAATGGATGTTGCCATGGAAGAACTTATCAGGGCATCCCGGATCATCCAACGACTGCATGACCTTGGTAAGAAACAGAAAGTGGTAAAAGCACCCACTGATATTAATGAAGTATTGAAAAAGGTGTTACTCCTGACCAAGAAACAGGTTCAAGATCAAAATGTGAATATTGTTTATAATTCCAATAAAAAATTACCAAACATACCCCTCATATCAGACCAAATTCACCAGGTATTCTTAAACCTTGTGCTAAATGCTATTGAAGCCATGCCTGACGGCGGATCCCTGAAGATTAAGTGTGTCAAAACCTCTCATCCCAATGGTATCAAGGTTTCCTTTATAGATTCTGGTAAAGGCATCCCTAAAGATGAGTTAGATAAATTATTTGCCGCATTTCACAGTACAAAACGTGGTGGTTTAGGATTGGGTTTATTTGTTAGTAAGAGCATTGTTCACGAACACGGCGGAGAAATGTCAGTAACAAGCGAGATTGGAAAAGGAGCAACCTTCACCGTTTGGTTGCCGGGAGACGATGTTATTGAGAATATTACCAAAGATGACTGACACAAATCTATTGATATAAAGAATCCTCAATAAATCCTGTAATTTATAAATAAAATTAGCATTATTCTGATTTGAAAAATAATCCGAAATAGGACAATTTACAAATCAAATTTATCTAAATTTCAATCACCTACCTAATCTTCATTTGATATCATCTCCGCACGTTTTGCCATTAGTTGGCGCAGATTTTGGGAATCCTTTGGGTAGGTTATATAAAACAAACTGAAAATAGCAGCACATAATATCCATGGTACAGGTACTGTCCAAACAAGCGCTCTTGTTAATCCGACCCTGTCTGCAAGCGTACCGGCTATTACCCCAGCAACAGCAGCAAATCCGCTTTCAATTAAAGTGGTGATCGAGAATGCCGTACTCCTCAGTTCCGGTGGGACAACCCCTTGCATCATCGGTTCTTTAGCGCCTTTCCCAGGCCAGCTTATCATCAGTGCTGTGCAAAAGCTGAGTACAAAGATTCCCCATAATGGCCAGTTTTCTGTTTGGGTGAAAAGCACGAACGTTAATGGGATACCACTGATGATTGATACCTGTCCAACCACTGTACGCCCATACTTCGGGCTGATTCCCTCCGCCCAATCACCCAGGAATCCGCCGATGATGTTGGAAATTACCGTTCCCAATACAATACCTGCAAAGACAAAAGTCGCATTTTGTTCCTGAATACCCAGATCGTTCTTAAGCCATGTGATCAAGAATGAAGCCATCACCACCCAGGGCATAGATCCTGCTAAGCCCTGACCGATCGCGACCCAAATCGTGGGAATTTTTAAAACCTTTGGAAGATCTGAAAATTTCAGCCCAAATTTTTGTGCATCCGCTTTTGTGATCTTGCCAGCCAGCTCAGGTTCTGCTGCACCACGAACAGGCTCATCAACCAAGAACCAAACCAGGATACCGCTCAAAACACTGAAACCACCCAGCAGGAAGTATCCCCAGCGCCAAAGAAGAGGGGTTGCCAAATAACCCAATCCAATTGTGGCGATGATGATCCCAAAAACACCAATGGCTTCCATCACACCCAATGCCTTCCCCCGGTCCTTGGGCGGGAAAGTGTCGGACATGATCGAGAAAGTTGCAGGCATTAAGCACCCTAAACCAATCCCTGATATGGCACGAATGGTTAGGAGTTGTCCAAAATTCTGGGTCAAGCCTACAACTGCAGTCCAAACTCCCCAAATCCCGGTTCCAAATAAGATCACCGTTTTTCGTGAAACTTTATCGGATAAATAGCCCCAAAATGGAGAAGATAGTGCCTGTAAAAGGTTGCGGATGGTACTGATCACACCCAAGTTGCTGTAGGAAAGCCCCCAAAGGGTTTGTAATGTGGGGAAAAGGACAGACATCGCTTGTCCCTCACCCTGATCAATAAAGTAACCAAAGGAAAGGGCAAAGAGTGTGCGTCGTTTCTGCTTCTTTTTATTTATCACTTGAGGTTGGTCTTTTGCGATTTCAACGGATAAAGCTTCTTCAGCCATGATGTCTCTTAGCGGTCAATATTAGAAAGGCTATTAATCTGCTCTATTATAACTGTGTTTTAGGTTTTTAAATCAAAGAACAGACCGTTAAGTCAAATGCTTACCGGTCTGCTCAAATAATTTTTTGTGATTTAAATTATCCTTTGACAGAACCAGCCATCAAACCGCGTACGAAATAACGCTGCAATGCAAGGAATACCACCAAAGGTAAGACCATGCTGACAAAAGCTGCTGAAGTCATCAAATGCCAGTCCTGACCTTTTTCGCCCACCATTTCAGCTACCGCAATGGTAACAGTTTTGTTCTTCTCTCCCAGGAACACCAATGCAACCAGGTAATCATTCCATAACCAAAGGAATTGGAAAATGGCGAAAGATGCCAATGCAGGTACAGAAAGGGGAAGGATCAGCCGAATAAATATGGTGAAGTTTGAAGCGCCGTCAATGTAGGCTGATTCAAGTAACTCTCTTGGTAAGGTACTGATGTAATTAAAGAGCAGATAGGTCGCTAATGGTAATCCGAATCCAGCGTGTGCCAGCCATATCCCCAGGAAAGTGCCATTCAAACCCAAAGCAACATAATCCTGCAAGATTGGAACTAAAGCAATCTGCAAAGGAACAACCAGTAAGGCAACAATGATCGTAAACAGAATATTGCGCCCCGGGAAATTCAGCCAGGCGAAGCCAAAGGCCGCAAAAGCTGCAATAAGGATCGGGATGATCGTACCAGGGATTGATACTGCCAGCGAATTCAAGAATGCACCACCAAGGTTATTGCCGATCCTTGTGATGGTTTGTCCTTGCCCATCTTTATAAGTAACGGTTTTGCCCCCAATCACATCTTTATAATTCTTGATTGTCAGATCCGTATCAAACCAAACCAAACGATTGTCAGACAAGGTCAATGTACGCCCCCTGATATTACTGCCTGACCATCGAATTAAACGGCCATCATCCAGCTCAACACCTTGCACAAATTCGTCAAAGGTTGCTGAAACACCATCAACCGTTTCGGCATCATAAGTAGGGATCTCTGCCCCTGCTGCAATTTCCTCTTCCGTTGGCATTTCCTCTTCAATTTGAAGCCCAATAAACTCAGCCGTTTCAGGGGAAATGCTGATTTGACTACCACTATCAGCAATTGCTTTAAGGTCCGCTACATCTGTAGTTAATTTAATTTCTGTTGTTGTGACCTGTTCTTTATGAGGAAAAACAGTCCACCATCCACTATTGAAAATATCAGTACTCTGCCGAAATGATGTGATCAGAATCCCAAATATGGGAACCAACCAGATAATACAAATGAGTATCAAAACAAGATTTACAACAAGACTTTGTGATTTCTTTTGGGATTTCGCACTTTGAGCCATTAGAATCCCTTCCTATCTTTATTGAACTGACGTAAATTGTTAATGATAATAGGCGTTACTAAAAGCAGGAGTACGATGGCAATTGCGGATGCACGTCCCTTATTGGTGTAAGTAAAGCTTTGAAGATAAAACTCGTTGGCAATCACATTCGTGCCATTGTTACCCCCAGTCATCACCCGGACGATATCAAATGTCTTTAAGCTGAATATGACAATGGTTGTCACCACGGTGATGATCGTACCTTTGATATACGGAATTGTGATGTTGAAGAACGCACGTGCCTCAGAAGCGCCATCTATCCGGGCAGCCTCCAGAAGTTCAGCAGGAACGCCTTTAATTGCAGAGGATAGGATCACCATTGCGTATCCTGTTTGGAGCCAGACCATGATAATAATCAGGAAAAAATTGTTCCATGGCGACAAGCTCAACCAGGGTTGTGGAGTTCCACCCAATCCAGAGACAATTGCGTTGAGTAAACCGATTTCTTGAATGTTAGCCCCGATCCCTTTATAGGTATATATAAACTTCCATATCACACCAGCACCCACAAAGGAAATTGCCATGGGTGTAAATATGATTGATTTATATAAGACTTCCGCTTTTGAACGATCTGCTAGAACTGCGATGAGAAGACCCATTCCCACACTGAATGACGTGCCAAATACCAACCACAACAGGTTATTACGGAATGTTTCCAACATTCGCGGGTCCGTGAATGCATAAATATAATTATCAAACCAAACCCAGCCATCTCCAAGCCGATCCCTAAAACTGGATACTAATGAACGTATCGCCGGAACTGCTAAAAACCAACCCATTATTGCAACCGCAGGACCAACAAATACGAAAGGTTGTAAACGTTTTGACCAGGTTTTCGGTAGTTTGAGAACCAACCAATTAGCAACAACATACAACAATGCGACCCCGCCAACACCCCAAATAATTGCTACGACCACTTGCACGATCTGAGGCGCTTTTGCTCTTTGTAAAAATAGATATCCTTGCCAGAGCACAATGAAAGTTATTGAGGGAATAAATAAAGAGATCAGAATTTGCCCGATAGTTGAGCTGAACCATCCAATAATCCCGCTCTTATTCGGTTTGGTGTTTTTTGCAGGTACCATTGTCACCTCCAACTTAAACAAGATTGAATGACGGGCAGGTTTTGAATAGCCCTGCCCGTCACCCTTTTTACAGATTAGCAACCTCTTCTTTCCTATACTTTCCCGCTAAAATTGATCAGGAAAAATAGAACAAGATATTGCTATTTTTATTAGGCTAGAGCAAATGCCAATTTACTACTCAGGCCATGAAGCATCAATTTGTTGCAAAGCCTCTTCTCGTGTGATTGTTCCGCTGACGTAATCTGTCATATACTTCCAGAATGTCCCAGCACCTACTGAACCGGGCATCAGATCCGAAGCATCAAAACGGAAGGTGGTTGCGTTACGCAGGGTTTCGGCAACACCGCGTGTGACAGGGTCTGAATACCAGTCTAAGCTCGCATCATTATGAGTCAGAATTGCGCCACCTTGCTCAACCCAAAGTTTTAAGGATTCACCTGTTGAGAAGTATTGGATCACAGCACGAACTTCTGGGCGGTCAGCAAATACACCATAAATATCACCAGCACCCAACACAGGCTTTCCATATTCCTCATCTATTGGTGGGAAGTAGAAGAAGTCATAATCCACACCAGCAACCAATTCTTCTGGGAAGAATGAGGTCACAAAGTTACCCTGACGATTGAACCAGCATTGCGGCGGATCTTCAAACATAGGTAATGGAGCATCACCAAACGAAATCGTTGGGATAGCCCCACGACCGCCATAGACATAATCGTCATTGAACCAGATCTCTTCAATATAATCCAGCGCTAAGTTGACCTGTGGTGAATCAAAGGGAAGATCACCTGTAATCCAGGCATCGTAATCCTCTGGTGGCGCAACGCGTAATAGAACATCCTCAATCCAGTCGGTCATGGTCCAGCCAGTGGCGGCACCGGATTCAATACCAATGCACCAGGGAGTGTCACCATCCGCAGCAATTTCCGCTGTCAAATCCATCATTTCTTCCCAGGTGGTTGGAACAACATAACCATATTCTTCAAATTTTGCTTTTGGATAGAATACAAAGGATTTACCATTTGCCCGTGCCCAAATACCAGCAGCAATGGGCCCATCAGGGCCTTCCATCGTGGCTAATTTCTGTAAGCCTTCACTGTAGTTCTCCTTGATCCAATCAGGATTTATCAAGGTATTCATATCAATGGCATACCCTTTTTCAACAGCATACAAGAGAAGACCAGGTTGGGGATAGTCAACAATATCTGGCCTATCGCCACCGTCAAGACGGATGTTGATGTTCGCTTCGAATTCCTTCGAGCCTTCATATTGGATATCAATACCAGTCGCTTCCTCAAATGGTGCAATAGAATCATTGAAGATCACTTCATCCTGGTCCGTAAAAGGCCCAGCCATGGTAACAACTGTGCCATCATACATCCCAGCATAAGCATTCGCGAGTTCTTGTCCTTGTGGAAGTGCTTCAATCACTTCTTCTGTCTCTTCAACAACAACTTCCTCTGTTTCTTCCACAACAACTTCTTCTGTTTCTTCCACCATTTCTTCAGTTTCTTCGACCATTTCTTCGGTCTCTTCAACAACTGGTTCGGTTTCTTTTGGCGCGCAGGCTCCAAGAACCAACGAGAAGATCACCAATACAGAAAGTAATAATAGTTTCTTTTTCATTTTAAATTTTTCTCCTCCGAGATTGTGTATAGAGAGTTAAATAAGGAACTAAATTTGTTTCTTGTCTGCACATCCTTCGATAACTTCACCTCCTTTTAAGCTACCGTTTTAAAGTCAAGCTGATCATCATCAATACAATTATCAGAAATCATAATTTAATAATCTTTTATCAATCTATTAATAAAACTGCTTTTATGGAAGCACTTCCATAAAATATTATACAATAAATTCTAGAAACTATCAACAAAAATAATTATAATTCACACGAATACTAATTGTCAAACGGCTTTTTGTTATTATGCAAAATTATTCACAATTCATTACGCTATTCAATGAATCCTTTCATTTTTTGTTAAAGCTCTATTAATATAAGTTGCCCTCTATGATTACCCTTAATGATACCCTCTCTCAAATGTGTTTCAGTTTTCTATGAAATTTAAATCACCACACTAAATTATATTTACTTTCCTTTTTTTAATAGGTTTCTCCTTCAGAAGAGGAAAAAAGTTCATTCTTCCTGATAAAATAAGAGTAAAGTTTATAGATACAATGAAATCTCGAGGTCATATGTCATTATCCCTCTACACCGATTTCACCCCAAAAGCTAATCACGATTCGATCATCCAGGTTGGCCCCCTGCGGTTCACTGTTCTAACCCCCAGGTTGATCCGGATGGAATTCAATCCAACTGAGAATTTTGAGGACAGAGCGTCACAGGTATTTTGGTATCGCAAGCAAGCAGCGGTCAGCTATACGAAGTCTGAAACAAAAGACAAAGTTACTATCCAAACTTCACATCTGAACCTGACTTGTGATGTCGAAAGGTCTGTGCATTCCTTTCATGACCTTCAAATTCAATTGAAAAAATCAGGTTTTATTTGGCATTATGGACAAGAGAACAATACCAACCTGGGTGGCACAGTTCGTACCCTTGACAATGTCAACGGAGCGATTTCCCTCGATCCAGGACTGGTCTCAAGCACAGGTTGGTCTGTTGTGGATGACAGCCATTCGCTGGTATTCAGAGAAGATGGTTGGTTGGTACCGCGTAATGCCCACCCTGCAGCAAAAGACCTGTACTTCTTTGGGTACGGAAGGGATTTCACCGCCTGTGTTCAGGATTTCCAAAAGATATCGGGGCAGGTTCCCCTCCTCCCCCGATTTACATTGGGAAACTGGTGGAGCCGCTACTGGCCTTATACCCAGGAGGAATTAATTGCTCTAATGGATGATTTTTCTGAGCGCCAGGTGCCATTATCGGTCTGTATTATAGATATGGACTGGCATATTGTGGAAACAGGCAACGAAAGCTCAGGATGGACCGGGTACACCTGGAACCCGAAAATGTTTCCTGAGCCAAAGAAATTCCTTGACGAATTAAATAATAGGGGATTGAAAAAAGCGCTCAATTTGCATCCTGCAGCCGGTGTCTATCCACATGAAATGCAGTATAAAGCCATGGCTGAACAATTAAATATGGATCCATTATCAGAAGAGCCAGTCCCCTTCCAAATCTCTGATCCTGATTTTTCTGATGCTTATTTCAATATCCTCCACCATCCACTTGAAGAGATGGGAGTCGATTTTTGGTGGATTGACTGGCAGCAGGGAACTAAAACAGAGATTGAAGCATTAGATCCTCTGTACTGGTTGAACCATCTTCATTTTTATGACATCGCCCGTAATGGGGAAAAGCGTCCTTTCATTTTTTCACGGTACGCCGGATTAGGCAGTCACCGCTACCCGATAGGATTTTCAGGTGATACGATGGTGACATGGGAAATGCTTCAGTTCCTGCCCTATTTCACAGCGACAGCAGCCAATGTGGGATACGGATGGTGGAGTCACGATATCGGTGGTCATATGGGCGGGATTGAGGAAGCAGAGCTCTATCTGCGGTGGGTTCAGTATGGTGTTTTCAGTCCCATCCTCAGGGTCCACTCAACAAACAATCCCTACCATGAAAGACGTCCCTGGGGTTTTGATGCCCAAACAGAAGCATATGCTTCTGCGGCGTTCCAACTTCGTCACGCTCTTATTCCATACATTTATACGGCTGCATGGCAGAATTATAAAAATGGCATTTTGCCTATTCGTCCGATGTATCACATCCATCCTGATGAAATTGATGCCTACCAGTATCCAAATGAATACACCTTTGGCAGTGAGCTAATTGCCTGTCCATTCACAACCCCTCGCGATCCGGAAACGCGCTTGAGCCGTCAGGTCATTTGGCTGCCGGAGGGAGACTGGTTCGATTTCACAATTGGTGAGTATTATGAGGGCGGTGGCTGGTATGCCTTTTATGGAGGATTAGATCAAATTCCGGTTTTCGCAAAAGCAGGCGCAATAGTCCCGCTTGCTGCATCAACTGGGACAAATAGCGTAGATTTGCCCAAGTCGTTAACAATCCATGTTTTCCCTGGCGCAGACAACACCTATCAATTCTATGAGGATGATGGCGAGACAAACGATTATAAGCATGGAATCTATGCCACGAGGGAAATGAGTCAGATCCAGCATGAAAACAAAACGCAATTTCTTATAAGACCCATTTCAGGTGATTCCTCTTTCCTGCCCCCTGAACGCACCTGCAGTGTTATTTTCCACGCTCTTCTCCCACCGGAATCCCTAAAAACAGAAGTTGACGGCCATGAATTCTCTGGATCCTATGAATACAACAAGGACAAACACCAACTTGTGGTCAAGAATCTTCCTTACGCGTCGTCTTCAGAATTATCCATCGAAATTATTGCCAGCGAACCAGGCTTTTATCGGAAAGATCTCCGATATGACAACATCAACACAATGCTAAAGGTGTTCAAATTGAATTCCTATACCAAGCAACAGCTGGCCATCCAGTTGAATGATCTGGTGCTAAATCCCCTTCTGTTGGTTCCGTACGCAGACCGGATGAAACATTCTCACTTACTGGCACTGGCAGAGACCTTGATGGGAAAACAAAGGTTAAAGATCTCAGATGATCCTGATACTGCCTATCAATCGCTCGTAAATAAAATTTTACATTTATAAAAATAGACAAAACCGCACCCAGATTTTGGGTGCGGTCCAAATCAAATTTCTCGTTTAGGAAAAGCAGGTGTTCAGGTAATTTTCAATCTCCTCTATTCAAAAATATCATATCTTACAAATGTATCCAAAACCACTGCTTCTTCCCAATCCGTTATTGAAGTATTGATTCCCAAAATATCTCCAGCCGAGTGTACTCTGCCGCGACCAACACTGACAACAGCAACATTGATAAATTCAGCGTTACCCAGCATCGAGTTCTGAAATTTTAGTTCTACTGTCGAAAGTTCTCCACTGACAACCCCCGCTCCACCAACAAATGCTAATGTTTGCCATTCCTCTCCATCCCAAAAATATAGATTATACGATCCGCTGACGGTACCTTTGAGAATCGAATAGTCTACGTCCAGGCGATATTCAGGGAAATAGGGAGCTGCTACGGTGATTGGGCGCTTATCAACATCAATTTTCGCTCCCCGGTCATCATAGGTCGTGTCAATGTAGACCAGGTAGGCACCCCATGGATTTGTAAATATATCACCTGCAATCGTTAATCCTAAATTGAGAAATTCATCGTCATTTTTTAAAAAGAGATCCAGTAAATCCAGGTGGGGAACACTGTCAAAATTATCACCAGATTCGTCAACAAGAATTGGCGACCCATATGATTCATCGATAATCCCATCGACACCGCTAATCGGATAGATGTAATCAAAGTTAAGAAAATCAATACCTGCATGGAGTTCATTGTTATTCAGAAAATCAAAAAAAGTAGCATTTTCCCAATGGGACCCCTGGCCCCATCGTGTATAACAATCCGTAGATATCCACGCGGGTTCCCAATATGCAACGCCTAAACCACCGTTGCTGATCAGGCTTTGGGTTAAATCGATCATAAACTGCCGCTGACCTTCGATGGTGAGGGTATAGCCCCTGATGCCTTGAATCAGGATCGCGTCAGCCGATTCGCTTACCTGATCCAGCGTCCAAGGATAAGCCGTCTCCACGATCATGACTTCCTTGTCAAATTCCTGCTTGAGGTATGCTACATGGGGGCCAACATCACCCGGCCTGAAACTGCTCCACTGGGGATAATAAGAAAGACCAATCACGTCGAAATCATTGACCCCGCTTGCCGATGCTTCTCTAAACCACCAGCCTGCATTTTCAGGTTGTGCAACATGAAGAACAATTTGCACTCTTATATTGTGTTCTTTTTCAAAATCCCTGATTGCTTGAATGCCAGTATTGATTAATTTTGCGTCTCTGGGCCAATCCAGTCCCACAGTAAGCCGCTTTATCAAACCCGAGTTGATTTCATTGCCAACCTGCACAAAATCAGGCAGTACGCCTTTCTCGTTAAGCTCACTAATGACATCAAATGTGTATTGATACACCACGTCTGGTAATTTCTCTTCGGAATAGTCCTCCCAGGATTCAGGAATTGTCTGCTTCCCCGGGTCCGCCCAATCGTCTGAGTAATGCATTGCCAATAGCGTATGCATACCGGCTTTTTGAGCACGGTCAAAAGTTCGAGCGACATCATCCAATGTGCTATAATCAGTCCAATCGGGATTAACCCATAACCGCGCTCGAACTAAATTTGCCCCATGATCGCTGAAAATGGCAAAGGCATCCTGCGGTTCACCGTTCACATTGTAAACACCCCCACAGTCATCCATTTCGTTGACATAAGACAGGTCAACCCCAAAGTAAAAAGATTCAACTTCTTCAACGATCATTGTTGGAACTAAAGTTGGCGTTAGTGTCGCCGCAGGTTCGAGCACAGTTTGAGTGGGACTGTTGGTTGCTGTCTCTGAAACAGCCTGGGGTTGGCAGCTGATCGATAAGATCATCACCAACCCCAGGAAAACATAAGCAAAAATTTTCTTCTTATCTTTCTTCATTCATTAACCTTTGACAGCGCCAACCGTTAGTCCACCAATAATCTGATCTTGAAGAATAAGGTAAATGATCATAATAGGCAGACCGCCAATTAATGCACCCGCTGCAAATACACCCCATCGTTGATCCATCTGTGCAGCAGCAAATCGTTGAAGTCCGACCATCAGTGTATACTTCTGAGCGTCTTTCAAGAGAAGGCTTGCCAAAATGAACTCACCATATGTGCCAATATAGTTAATGATCGCAATTACAATCAAAATGGGTCGGAGCAAGGGTAAAATCAGCTTAGTAAAAATCTTCCAGCTTGATGCCCCTTCTACCATTGCAGATTCATCAATATCCCTTGGAATCGTATCAATATAACCCTTCATCAACCAGATGTTGATACCCATTGACCCACCGAGATAGATCAGGATTAATGCTGCATGTGTTCCTAAACCGAGCGCAGGAATTACCTCACCAATCTGGGAAATCATCAAAAATGTGGCCACCAGCGCTAACAGTGTTGGAAATACCTGGATCAGGAAGATAGCTTTTAGCATTGTTTTTCTACCGCGGTAGCGAAATCGTGAGAACCCGTAGGCTGCAACAGTTGTTATAGCAAGTGACCCAACAGCAGAGATCGCTGAAATATAAACTGAATTACCAAACCAGCGCCAAAATGGATATTCACCTGCCATTAGTTCCCGATAATTTCCCAAACCAGGATTCCTGGGTATTAATTTTTGTGTAGCTAAGGAACCTGTGGGGTTGAATGATGCAGAAACAACCCATAAAATCGGGAAAATAGCGAAAATGATGAGCACCAATGCAATGAGTAGTCTAAACCCTATGCTTGCTTTCCGGCTCAAACTCTTTGATGCGTGTTTTTGAGTTCTTTTTTGTTTATTAGACATTTTCACTCACTTCCTCCCACATGCCTGTAAATCGGAATTGGAGCAGTGTGATCGTGCCGACAATGAAAAAGATCACAATCGTAATGGCAGCTGCAAAACCATAATCCATACCGCCTTCTTGTCCTGCGTAAGCCAGGTTGTAGACATAGCTGATCAGGATGTCCGTATGGCCAGCTGGGGTTGGAGAACCGGCAATCGGTGGATTACCGCCGTTGAAAATATAGATCAAATTAAAATTGTTAAAGTTGAACACAAAAGAAGAGATCAATAATGGCCCAACCGCAACAAGCAATAATGGCATCGTAATGTGCCAAAATCGCTGCCATCCACTCGCACCATCAACCTCTGCAGCATCATAGTAGTCATGAGAAATTGATTGCAAAGATCCGCTGCAAACAAGCATAAAATAGGGGTAACTTAGCCATAAATTGATCAACAGGATCGCTACTTTTGCCCACCATTGGTCAGAAAACCATCTTGGCGCCCACCCAAACAAAGCCTTCAATGTTTCAGATATAACACCCACTTCAGGGTTTAGCATCCCTCGCCATACCAGGATCGTGAGCAAAGCTGGAATAGTATAAGGAATAATCAGCAGCGTTTGGATAAGTTTCTTTAATGGAAAACCGGGTTCATTATAAAGGACAGCGATAAATAAACCTAACGCAAAATTCAGCAGAAGACTTAAGATAGCAAACGAGAAGTTCCAGGTCACTATCCGCAGTAAAGGTCCCCGTAAAGCAGGACTTGTGAAAAACCGCTTGAAGTTTGTCAATCCAATTGTCGCTGAGAACCCGGGCTTAAGCTCCTGCCCTGATGAAGAAACAAAATCACCCCGCAGGTTCTGGTACACAACACCAGTTTCCAAGTCGACCACGACGTCCATATCAGGATCATATTCATACTTGGGAACAAGCTGTGCTGCTTCTCCAGGTTTTTCTTTCCTAATTTGTATTGCCTCATCTGCTGTTCCAAATTGAATCTCTGGTAAATTTTGATCAGCAAGTGCTTCAAATATACTCAGCTTTTTATATCCTTCTATCGACTCCGGAATCCCATCAGCATTTATCGTTCCAACACCTGCCTCACCTTCCTGGAGTTGGGATAGCGGTTCACCAGGTTTTGCGAGAAAGCCATCGCCATCCGGGTTGATCAGCCAAAGAGCAAAATCTCCATCAGCGGACTTAAAAGCAGTGTATTCATATGCCGCACCTTCTTCAGGAAGATATTTTCGTGCGAGTATTTGATCCATTGCTTGCTGTTTCGTAACGAGATGTCCTTCCCCATAATTCGTAAATGATACCCAAACAGTAAATAGGATCGGGTAGATCGTGAACAATCCCATTAACACCAATCCAGTGACAGCCCAGCGAAGAGGGAATAGTTTTTTGACCAGCAAGATAATATTAACTGCAACTGCAATGATGAATATCGCTATCGAAAATGGATAAAAACCATTGGAAATCAATTGGCTCAGAAACCATCCAATCGCTGCATCAGCAAGGATTAAAATTGCTACTTTGAGGATTTGTAAAAATAAGTATTTCCCTTTATTCTTTTTCGTTCCTCGGGTCAAATTGGGGGCGAGAGTTGACAATATTGCACCTCCCTACAATTTATATTAAAGAAGGCTGGGTTATGCACCCAGCCTTCATTACTTAACCTTCAAATTACTCTATCGTTGTCGTTACCAGTTGCGTATCTGGATCATAGACAAAGGTAACAGTGCTGTCGGATTCTAAGCTAAGCGCATAGTTCGGTCCGTCCTGTGCACCATCTGATCCGTAGTTCACGGTCCAATCGCCATCCAAAGCAACCTTGAACTCGTAATCTCCAGCAGCCAGATCAACAGTTAAGGTATACAAGCCATCTTCACCTTCGACCATTGCTGTTGCTTCACATGCCGGATCCCATGCTGCGCCACATCCCGCTTGGTCCTGGTAACTGCCGGGCAGGTTGACCATACCAGCTAAAGCGCCTTTCAGCAAATCGTTGATTTGGCTCACTGCATCATCCATCGCTTCCTGAGGAGGTAGTTCACCAGTAAACGCAATTGTTAGTGCGCTGTTCCAGGCACCCCATACAGAACCCATTTCAGTCACATTAGGCATTGGTACTGCATTAACACCCGCTTCTCCCATTGCTTTCAGGTCTTCATCTTCCATAACAGCTAATGCGGAGGTGAGGGCAGAAGGCCTATTGCCAGCTGTTTGCAATTGAGTCATTGTTTCCTGAGTGGCAACAAATTCAGTCAGGAATGCTGTTGCAAGTGCAACATTTTCGCTGTAAGGATTGACAAAGAATCCCTGAACACCAGAGAACGGGCCGCCTTCATCCGGGAAGAATGGAGCAACTGCATAAGGAACACCAGAGTTGCGAATCCGATCCAAAGCCCATGGGCCAGCCATCAGGAATGGAATCTCGCTGGTTTCGAACATAGCATGCGCAGCTTCGTAATCGGTGGTCTCAGGCATCAGACCTGCGTCGATAGCATCCACCACGAATTGAACGCCTGCCACATAACCTTCTTTGTTCAAACCAATGTCATCGACATTCCAAAGACCGTTTTCATCCTGACCAAAGACATAACCGCCAAAAGCGTCCCAGATTGGGTATGCGTTGTATCCCGCATCGCCGCCAATAGCTAAAGCATATGTAACGGTACCTTCGTCTTGCAAGGTCTGCCCAATTTCCATAACTTCATCCCAGGTCGTTGGTGGTTCCGCTACAAGGTCTGTATTGTAAAAGAATCCTAAGTTTTCTGTTGCATAGGGCACCCCGTAGAGTAGACCATCTGTGAATGTGAATGCGTCCAACGCAGAACCAACAAACTCATCTGCCTTATCACCCAGGTCAATAGGTGCCACCAGGCCGCTGTCAATCAGCGCACCGAGCCAGTCATGCACACCGATGTAAATATCAGGGCCTTCTCCAGCTGGAATAGCGATGATCGCTTGGGCACGAATATCCTGCACAACGCCCAGGTCCTGAACAACAACCTCAACGTTGTATTCCGCCAGGAAATCATCCGCCAGATCCGCTAAGATAGGGGTTCTTGTGTCATCTGCCCAAATCGTCAACGTAGCAATTGGTTCAACAACTTCTTCAGTCATTTCAACTTCTTCGGTCTCCATGACCTCTTCGGTTTCCATGGCCTCTTCGGTTTCTTCGACGATTTCTTCAGTCTCCTCGACATCCATTTCTGGTTCCTCTGTTTCTGGTGCACAAGCACTCAATGCTAATACAAGTACCAGGACCAAAACAAGAACCTTTAACAATTTACTTTTCATCCTACTCCTCCAATCATTAAATGATATAGTTGATATATTGAAAAACCTAAACATTTTTCAAAGATCTTCCAATATTTGACATAAAGACCTTCAATATTGAACTGGTTCCTTTTGGTCCTTATAAAAAGTTGACAGTCAATACTGCTTGAATTATAAATACGAGGTAAACAAAAGTCAAGCTACGTAAAGATTATATTAACAATTTGTAAAATTAGTATGCAAAATACACTTCGTTCCTGCAAGTCAACATCTCCAATGAAAATTAGCTATTAGACAGAGTTTTTAAGCGACAATATATTTATTTTCATTAGCAACCATTGAAACAAGGAATCGCGAATAAAATGAGAAAATCTATTAATTTTAACAGCGGGTGGCTTTATTCTCCTATACATTTGGGTTTAGCTGAACCTGATGACACATTTGAATCTGTAACCCTCCCCCATTCAAACAAGTTATTTCCGCATTCCAATAACGATAATCTTGATTATCAATTTATCTCTCATTACCGAAAGCATTTCTTTTATCAAAAAGAAATACAGGATGAGCAGGTATTTCTCGACTTTGATGGTGTGATGGTTGCATGCAAGGTTTTCTTAAATCGCGAATTACTATACGAAAATTTGGGCGGTTACCGGCCATTTTCCGTAAACTTAACCCCTGGCCTTCAAAATAGCGATAATGTTCTTGATCTCATCGTCGATTCTAATGAGAGAAAGGATATTCCTCCTTTTGGACACCTCGTTGACTATTTGACATATGGCGGGATCTATAGAGATGTTCATCTCAGGATAGTAAATTTAGTTCATATTAACAATGTCTTCATCCTAACATTTGATGTTCTGAATAATCCCCAACTCAAATGTGTAGTCGGCCTCAGCAAGGCCTCGTCAGATCTCTCACTAGAAGCGGTACTGCTGGATCAAGAAAAATGTCCCATTGCTAAATCAAAATCATTAGTTGATGAAGATTCCTGTTCACTACACTTCGATAGCCTCCCGCATATCTCTTTGTGGGATTTAGATAACCCAAACTTATATTCCATGTCAATTTCTCTCTTTGCGGAAAACAAACTGATAGATACGGTCGTGGAACGGTTTGGTTTTCGCACTGCAGAATTTCGAACTGATGGTGGATTTTACTTAAATGGGGAACGGATCCAATTGTTTGGTCTCAACCGGCACCAAACCTATCCTTATTTAGGGGCTGCTGCCCCAAAACGATTACAGGAGCAAGATGCAGAAATACTTAAACAAGAATTGGCTTGCAATATCGTTCGGACCTCTCACTACCCGCAGTCACCACACTTCCTGAATCGCTGTGATGAAATTGGTTTGCTGGTCTTTGAAGAGATCACCGGCTGGCAACATATCGGAGATGAACAGTGGCAGAAAATCAGCCTCAACGAATTAAAAGCATTCATTTTAAGAGATAGAAATCACCCTTCGATCATCTTATGGGGGACGCGCATTAATGAATCAATGGATGATAATGATTTTTATACACAAACGAACGCTTTAGCCCATCGCCTCGACCCGACCCGGCAGACAGGAGGTGTTCGTAATTTCCTGGGCAGCAATCTTTTAGAGGATGTATACACATACAACGATTTTTCTGGGTCAATAAAAAAACCACCTCAAAAACCTCATTTGGTAACTGAATTTGCCGGGCATATGTATCCGACTAAAGTGTGGGATCACGAAAAAAGGCTTATCGACCATGCCCTCCTGCACGCCCGTATCCATGATGAGCAGCTCGGCCATCAAGATATCACAGGGGCAATTGGTTGGTGTGCATTTGATTATGCAACGCATATTGAATTTGGCTCTGGAGATCGGGTTTGTTACCATGGGACTATGGATATTTTTCGCTTGCCAAAATGGGCAGCGTATTTCTATCAAAGCCAGCAACCTCCTCAAAAAGAAATCGTATTACATGCAGCAACCCATTGGACGATGGGAGACCGAAATGGTGGCGGCTCATCTCCATTGACCATCTTCAGTAACTGTGAAGAAATCGAGGTTATTTTTGGAGAAATCAATCTTGGACGATATGCGCCTGATCACAAAACCTACCCACACCTTTTACATCCGCCCTTTATCATCAGTGGATTAGATAAATATAATGCATGGGGACAAAGAGAATTCTACGATCTACATTTTAAAGGTTATATTGAAAACAAGGTGGTGGCTCAACAAACCATCCCCAGCAACCGGTTACCGAAAGCCCTGGACCTGCAACTATATTCTGCTACCCTGATCGCTAACGGGGCAGACATGACGCGTTTAGCTTTCAGGATCATTGATGATTTTGGAAATCTATTACCTTATGTTTCGAAAATTGTAAATTTCAAGATAGAAGGACCAGCAGATATTATTGGTGAAAACCCATATCCATTATTTGGAGGTCAGGCTGCAATATTCATTAAAGCTCGAATGGAAACGGGTACTGTCACAATTCATGGATTTGCAGATGGTTTACCACCTTCAGATGTAAAACTCGATATTATCAGGGAGAATTAATTTTGGAAATGCTAATTATCATGTTATGAACGGAACTTCAAAAATTTATTACCATTCAGCCTGATTCTTATCATATAATGATGTTAGTTAGGAAATTTGATTTCCTGTTCTCATTTATCAATGATTTTTCTTTTATCCCTTATATTTCATTACTGATTGAAAGATAGTCAATTCTTTAGAGTAACAGGATTCAAAATGATCAAGCACTCAAAAGCGATTTTATTTTTCAATAAACAAGCTGGGCAAGTAAAAACTGGACATACTTTATCAATGATCCAGGAGCATTTCGCCAATCATCATATTAATCTTGAAATTATTAATGTTCCAAAACCGCAAAGCGAGATCCAAGAAATAGTTGCGGATAGGATCTCGCAAGGATACGATTTGTTCATCGCTGCAGGGGGAGATGGCACCGTTTCTTTTGTGAGTGATCCGCTCGTAAACACGGATAAAACTTTAGGAATACTACCTTTGGGGACAGGCAATGTCGTCGCAAAGACGCTTGGGATTCCCCTGCACCTTGAAAAAGCGCTGGCTTTAATTACATCTACAGATCACGGGCTATCCACAATAGACACAATGTATTTAGTTGGAGATCGTAATTACATTTCAAATGTCAGCGTCGGAGTCACACCTACCCTCATGGCCAATACCTGCCAAGATAATAAAAAGCGATTGGGATTTTTTGCGTATCTTGTGGAATTCTATAAACAAGCTCTTGGGCTGCAATTGCACCGGTATTACCTTGAATATGACCATCAAAGTGCTTCTTACTTGGCAACGGAGGTTCTGATCACGAATGGTAGATCGATGGGACTGCCTAATCTTAAGTGGCCAGATGATATTGCCTTCGATGATGGAAAACTTAATATCCTAATTTTGCGCGCAAAAAACTTAATGGATTTATTTAAAATGATCATTTCGCTTTTCAGTCAAAAGGAAAAAAATAAATCTGGCATCAAGCAAATTACGTTCAACAATTACTGTCGGATTGAATCAAGAAAAATAACACCTGTTCAAGCAGATGGAGACGTCATCAATAAAACCCCTATTGAAGTAAAAATTAACCCCAAATCCTTGCTCATCATTGTTAATCACAAGAACTCATAGCAAGATCTTCATAAATTCTGGAAAATATTTTTTTGGTTAATTTTTTGGTAGGGAGAATTTATACTTCTCTCTCAACACTATGTACACCATTGGAAGCATGACATAAGTAAATGTCAATGTTATAACCAGTCGCTTTTTTGAATTCGTGGCTAACGGTTGATATGAAAGATTCTGCGTGAGTTTCTTTGACAAGATTGACAGTACACCCACCAAAGCCGGCACCCGTCAGGCGAGACCCATAACAACCTTCTTGTCTTGAAGCCAAACCAACCAATATATCCAATTCTTCGCAGCTAACTTCATAAAGATCTCGCAAACCCGCATGGCATTCGAACATCAGATACCCAAAAGACCTCAAATCCCCGGTATTCAAATAATCAACCGCACGAAATACACGATCAATTTCCTCCACAACATAACGCGCCCGTTTTTGCTGTCTTGCACCGAGATGTTTTTCGTATGATCTCAACTGGTTTATGCTAACATCACGTAAATTTTGTATATTGGGCAGGTAGCACTGCAGTATTTTTACTGCTTCCTCACAATCCTTACGCCTTTCATTGTATTCAGATCCGGCCAATGAATGCCTCACCCCTGAGTCAGCGATCACAATAGCCACGCCCTGAGGAAGCGGAAGTGTTTTCCACTCAAAACTAACGGTATCAAGGTAAAGGGCACGATCTTTTTCCCCGAAAGCGCATGCAAATTGGTCCATTAATCCTGAATTTACGCCAACATATTTATTTTCAGCCTGCTGGCAAACCCTAGCGAGATCCATACGGTCTAATTTCCAACCTACAAGTGCTTTCCAGGCTAACGCAAATGCCAACTCAACAGCTGCAGAAGAGCTTAGACCCGCACCTATTGGGATATTCGAGGTATAAACCGCATCAATACCACAAATATCGAGGTCATTTTGTTGTAATGCCCAGGCCACGCCAGCTGGATAAAGGGCATAGGTGGGAAGCTGGGCTCCATTCTCATCACATTTCTTTTGAAGATTCCTGATGGGTATACTGACGGTTGAATTTAAATCAACTGCGTTTAATTGGATGATTGGTTCATTAATAGCTCGTGCAGTTAGCCTGACATGGCGATCAATCGCTACTGGTAAGACGATCCCTCCGTTATAATCGACATGTTCTCCCAATAAATTAACCCGTCCAGGGGATTTGATTGTTACAGTCGTTAGCTTATCTTTCTGTTTCTGCATTCTTATTACCTCTCCGTTATTAAATCAGGTAAATCATCTCCAGTTGAAATGATCATTGGTAAGAATGATAAATTAAAATAACCCTTAGCAAATCCTTTAGAAATTATATCATCCTGAAGATATCTCTTGCTTGTTTCCAGTCAAAAACTGACATTATAATAGATTGTAATTGCTTATTCTTTATCAAGCGAGGAAAAGTGAACCTGACTCACCGTAGATACAATCCATTGACAGACCAATGGGTATTGGTTTCGCCAAACCGCACAACACGCCCCTGGCAAGGAGAAACCGAAGAGGTTTCGCCAGAGGATCTCCCGGCGTATGATCCCGCTTGCTATCTCTGCCCCGGTAATACAAGGGCTAATGGAATTATCAATCCCGTTTACAAAAAGACTTATGTTTTTGATAATGATTTCCCGGCTCTAACACAAGAAACCGAACATCCTCGCCAACAGACTGATCATCCTTTGTTTAGATCTATGCCAGAAGAAGGAATCTGTCGTGTGGTCTGTTTTTCCCCTCATCACAGCCAGACCTTGCCCGAATTAAATCAAACCCAGGTGGAAGACGTCATTGATACATGGACCAGGGAAACCGTTGACCTATTTAATACTGAGGGCATCTTCTATGTTCAGGTCTTCGAGAATAAGGGATCTCAAATGGGCTGCTCTAACCCGCACCCGCACAGCCAAATTTGGTCACAATCACAGATCCCCAATGAACCGCTTTCTGAAATACAGTCACAAACAAACTATTACAGCGAAAATGGCAAACCTTTGCTGATCGAATATATCAAAGAGGAACTTAAACAAAAAAACCGTGTGATCGCATCCAACAATCATTTCACGGTTGTGGTTCCATTTTGGGCGATTTGGCCGTTTGAAGTACTCATTACCGCACATAGACCTGTGGCATACTTGGATCAATTATCAGCAAACGAAATCTCCTCCTTAGCAGAGATTTACCGGGAAATTACCATCAGGTTCGACAATCTTTTCAAAACATCCTTCCCTTACTCTATGGGCATTCACCAGGCTCCCAACGATCAGGGAAGTCATCCCGAATGGGTTCTTCACGCTCATTTCTACCCACCCCTACTGAGATCCGCAACTGTGCGAAAGTTCATGGTGGGTTATGAAATGCTCGCTATGCCCCAACGCGACATCACCCCTGAGGCAGCAGCATCTCACTTAAAGGATCTGCCCGGAATTCATTACAAAATAGCCGATAACCGGGTATCGTCTGTTTGAAGATAATGTCCACTGAAATCATTATTACCTTTTACAACATTTTTCAAAGCGTTTGATCGGAAGGTATCATTAATATAATAAATATTGTTAATGTAAAAGGAGGATAAATTGAGAAGTTATCAATACATCATAATCGGCGGTGGGATGACAGGTTCTGCAGCCGTCATGGGCATCCGACAGGAAGACAAGCAAGGTTCAATTGCGATGTTCAGCAAAGAGCCTTTTGAGCCCTACAACCGGCCGCCTCTTACGAAAGGGTTGTGGAATGGGAAAGACATTGAAGATATCATGCGCCCGATGGACCAATACAATGTCGATCTTTATCTTGAGACAACGGTTGAAAAAATCAATCTGGGATCAAAAGTCATCATCACTGAAGAAGGAGAGGAATATACCTATCAGAAACTCCTCCTGGCAACCGGGGGTGAACCCATCCAGTTGCCAAATTCTCCGGATGGCGTAATCTATTATCGCACTCGTAAAGACTACCATAAGTTAAAAGACCTGATCACTGAGAAAGAAAATGTCTGTGTAATTGGAGCAGGTTTTATCGGGTCAGAGATCACTGCAGCATTAACAAAGCAAGATAAAAATGTAACCATGATCTTCCCGGAAGTTGGTATTTCTGGACTGCAATTCCCAGATGACCTTTCTTTATCTCTAAACGAATATTATCGAGATAAAGGTGTGGTTGTAAATAGCGGTTTCCTCGTTGAGACAATTACTAAAAAAGAAGATCAATATCAGGTCAAGTTTAAAAATATAGAAACTAACGATGTTTCTGAAGATATTTTTGATGCTGTAATCGTTGGGATTGGAATCAAACCGAACATCCAATTGGCCGTAGATGCCGGGCTTGAGACCGATGATGGCATTCTGGTCAACAAATATTTAATGACAAATGATCCCAATATCTTTGCTGCTGGAGATGTGAGCGATTTTAGGAATGTGGTTCTTGGAAAGCGAGTCAGGGTCGAACACGAGGATAATGCTAATAAAATGGGCATGCGTGCTGGATTGAACATGGCAGGCAATATGGAAGAATATACCCATTTCCCATTTTTTTATTCTGATCTATTCGACTTGGGCTATGAAGCAGTGGGTGAGCTGAATAAAAACTTTGAGATATTTGAGGATTGGATTGAAACGTATAAGAAGGGTACGATCTTTTACCTGGATGGAAACAAAGTCAGAGGATTGATCTTTTGGAACCTGTGGGGGAAAGTTGACCAGGGACGTGAGCTCATAAAAAGTGAGAAAACGTTTCAGGTATCAGAATTACAAGGGATGTTTACAGAAGATTAGATTGCTAAAAAGGAGAAAAGAAAAACGACCTCAGCTTTCACTGGGGTCGTTTAATTTATTATCTTGCTTTGATTCGAGAGTTTCAGGGGGAGTATGGTGAGCTAGCCCAATTGTCTTTTCCGGTTCACCTGATTCAACAACCGCTATTTTTTCCGTTTCCTTTATTGAGCTTTTAATTTCATTCGCTGAATGCTCCAAATTCTTGAGTGTATTTTGTATTTCAGCATCATCCATCATTTTCTGGGGGAGTTCCTGGATCTGTTTAGACGTGGAAACCAGGTCGCTCCAAAATTTTGAACTGACAAGTTTCTTGATCCAGCGCCCAACATCTCCCGCAGTTGCTACAGCTTTCTTTGGGCCTAAAACAAGAAAAGCAAGCAGGAAAATGAAGACTAATTCCAGCGCACCTACATTGAGTATTTTCATGACAAGATCAAGAAATCGTTATTCCTTCAACTCATCAGATGATTCATCTTCTTTCTCAGATTCATTATCTTTATCGCGGCCAGATAAACCATCCTTGAAGGCTTTTATCCCTGATCCAATTTCACCCGAAATCTTACTTATCCGTCCTACGCCAAAAACAAGCACAACAATCACTAATAAAACGATTAACTCAGGCCATCCGATCCACTTTGGCATAACCTACTCCTTTCTTTTCTTACCTCTAGCTAACGCTGCTAAAAGTATACCTAACAGGTAGAGGACTAACAATGGCGCCATCAGGATCGCCATATTGAGCGGATCCGGTGTGGGCGTTGCGACTGCTGCAACCACAGCAATGATGATCATTGCAATTCGCCATTGTTTTATCAATCCTTTTGCATCAATAATACCTATTTTCGCCAAAATAAACATTAAAAGCGGCGTTTCAAAACTGATACCAATCCAAAAAACAAGGCTGGTGATGAAATCGACGTAATCTTTCCACCTCGGCAAGACTTCTGGGCCAGAAAATTGGACTAAGAAACCAATAGCAGGTGGAAGCATCACAAGGAAAGCAAATAATGCTCCGGCGACAAATAATAATGTAGCAAACGGTACCGCTGTCAGTACCCACCTGCGTTCTTTTTTCTTCAGTCCAGGGGAGACAAAAAGATAAACCTGGAATAATATGAATGGGAAAGCCAGGATAAATCCGCCTAGAAGGGTCACCCGAAAAAATACGCTAAAATTTTCAGTGACTTGAAGGGAAAGCAAATTTTCTAAACCGCCAACAGGATTAGCAAGGATATCCAAAATTGTATTGGCAAATATACCGCTGATAACAACCCCAATGACCAGACCGATCAATGCATAAAATAACCGCTTTCGGAGGTCACTCAGGTGCTGCCATATGGTCATTTCATCTGTCTTTTTTACCATCAGCTCTCTAGCCGCAATAAATATTCAATCTTTTTTGTATCATAATCAATAATGCATCATACCTCAATCAAAACGTCTAATAAAGTAACCAACCTGTAAAATGTTCAGGAATAATACACTTATCCCCTAATACTCAAAAGCACTCCCTGTTAAAAATGTAACAACATGCTCCATATCATAACCAGATCTGATAAGCTTCAAATCGGATATAATACCCACACAATAAATCGACTATTTTATTGTTCAATCCATCGAAATCACAATTAGAGCTCATGAATAACTTAAATGCCTCACACAAACAATATTATTCTATACGAAATTATCCCAAATATGTTTTTTGTTTGGGAATTTTTCTTCTTTTGGTGTTACTACTAAATAGTGGATGCAGTGTGACAAATCCAGATAAAAAAATGTCAGACACCCCCTCCTTCTCATCGGTCACAGCTGAAGCGACACCAACGACACTCCTGGCTGAGATCGTTTTTTCAAAAACAAATGAACACAACCTGACCCCTAACAGCACTGAATCACCTTTCTTTGAAGAAAAAACAGGATGTCTGGCCCCTTCTGAAGACTATTCTCAAATTAGAATCAACGAACACCTATTGAACCAGCGAACATTTGAAATGCTGGCTTATGCCCAGTCCCTGTACGGCGGCGAAATCGACATTACCGGGGATGCCATCACCCAGGGTTCCTACACAGAGAATGTTGATGCTAGTTTCGGAACGCATGCTGGCGGCGGGGCTGTTGACCTTTCGGTGATGTCACCAGGGACATATGATATCCTGTACAGAGATATCCCAAACCTGGTCCAGGCACTGCGCTTAGCGGGGTTTGCTGCCTGGTTCCGTGATTTTGATGAACTTTATCCAGGTTCCCCACCCCACATCCATGCCATTGGCATCGGTGACCGGGAACTCTCGATAGACGCCCGAGAGCAGTTAGCCGGTCCTTTTGGGTATTTCTGGGGTTACAACGGCCTTCCAATGGAAGATAAGGTTCCAATTCGTGATCCTCATGGAGGCCAGATTGTCTGTGAATGGATGATAGAAAAAGGTTATCCCAATAAGACGGCAACCCCCTCACCGCTGGAGAGTCTACCCTGATCGGTTATTACAGGTATTGCCTTTCGGAAAGAACCTTTTGCTTGACAAAGCAGATTTTATACAATAAAATGCTTATCTTGATGCGGGGTAGAGCAGTGGTAGCTCGTCGGGCTCATAACCCGGAGGTCCTTGGTTCGAATCCAAGCCCCGCTACTAGAAACCACCTGAAAAGGTGGTTTTTCATTTGGTTTGAACGCTTCGCAAAGCCCCACTACTAAAGGTCACTTCTGAAAAGTGGCCTTTTTTGTTTGGTTCGAACGCTTCGCAGAGCCCCGCTACTAGAGGTCACTTCTGAAAAGTGGCCTTTTTTTGTTTGGTTCGAATCCCTCGGGAAGCACGCCTGAAAGTTGCAGAAGGGGACAATGTCCAAGCCCCGCTTCTAATAATCAAAGGTCGCCCTTAAAGTGAACTTTTTTGTAAGTTCGAACACTTTGTAGCGTTCAGCGAAAAGAAAACCTAAAATTGGTTATCATTTCTAAAAGATTAATGAGACTTTCAAAAATCCTAAATAACTTGGTTGCGGAGAAAATCAGGAATATATGCCAAACTGCATTCTTTACTAGTGCTTGAAATCTTCGATAACAAAGAAATAATACAGAAGTACCTTGACGGTTTCCCACCCTGACGTTAGGATAAATCGTTGTAAAATAAACGGATGAGGTTATGGATTAAATATATAATCAAATAAATCCAAAACCTCATGCTGGGTAAATAATCTATAAACGTAGGTAAAGCAATGATATTTCGTAACAGCCTCAAAAGCATCTACCGGTCAATCGGGAAAACCGCCCTTTTTTCAATTCTCATTTTTGCCCTGACCCTCGCACTCAGCCTGGCAATGAGTGTTTGGGTCGCCGTAGAACAATTTCTGGATGATTGTGATGAATACTACACCACTATCGGTGTTGTCGAATATAGGGGAACTGAATACCCTGGAGACACGAATTATGAACCAGCAATGGCTGAAGCCTTACAATCATTTGATCCTTCCTTTATTGCCAAAGATGAAGCAACCCTCATGTGGGAGACACCTTCCCGATCCTTTGGATATGTAGATGGATTTTGGCGGTCTGACGCATTTATGCCAATGAAATCATTATCGGTGTTCGTCGTAGGGAGCGTTGTCTATTCAGAAGAAGATCAGTTTTATACTGCAGTTGTGTATAAAACATTATATTCTTCGATCATTAATAAAAATAAAAAGATATACATTGATGAAGAATTTGGTTCTTTTGAACCAAATCATTTTTATCTGGTTCTTGGAGAAGTTTATCACGGTCGATCTCCAATTTACCGTCTGGGCGTATCTCCTTTTGAACAATCGATATCTGATTCATATGGGAAAAAAGTAATCAGAATACTTGATATTACCGCAGAAAATGAAGAGGATTTCTACACACTTCCTGAGAAATCAATACTACTCCAAGTGGCTGATTCCCTTCATGTAATCAATAACAGTGTTCTGATCAATGGCACAAACAACTTGATGGCACTTCTTCCCTTTCATGAACAAGAGTTATACTTCGTAGATGGCAGAACCTTCACTGAGGCTGAATATCTTAATGGAGAGAAAGTTGCTGTCATTTCTGACCTGATGGCAAAGCGGCTTGAGGTTGGTATTGGTGATCATATTGATCTTTCAGCTTCGGTCTCTAATGTCCCGGGGATCTATAACAGTTATTGGGTCGAAGATGGTTTTTCATTTCAGGACGAATTCACTGTTATTGGCATAATAAATACGATCAATGATAAAAGCTGGTATGTCTATGTCCCCCAATCTTCCGGTGTTCCTTATTCACAATTTCCAGTGGGATATACGGTCGGTTTTGCCGTTCTGGACAATGAAAAAGCCTTGGATTTTTACATACGAACTGATCCTTTTATGACCAACCGCTTACAGCTCGAAATCTATGACGAGGGTTATTCATCAACAGCTATCCCCTATCAAACCATTTTAAGAACCTCACAAATTGTGGCTATTGTCTGTTTGGTTGTTGATATCGCTGTGACGATCCTGTTTGGATTTTTATATATTTACAGGCAGCGTGAAACGAGTGAAACCATGCTCAAACTTGGTGCTGGTAAAAGCCGCATCATAACTTACTTTCTCTTTAGTGCCGGATTGATTGCACTTGTCGCAATATCTGCAGGCGCATATGCTGGTTATAAACTACACGATCAGGTCATATCCTGGGTTGCACAAAGCACTGATAATTTTAGCCTCATCGACGCTCGTTATAGCAATGGCAACCTGACCGTATCCAAAACGCTTGAATTCATGCCAAACCTGACATTGCACTTATTTTTATATGTAGCTGCCATCTTATTTTTATTTGTTATCGTAACCTGTCTTTTCTTCACAATAGGCACTTTTCAAAGCAATAAACAAATCAAGAGCCTTTCCAGTGGTCCGAAGCGAGAACATAAAACATCCCACCTAACTGGTGGAAGTGGAAAGTTTGCTCTTCTATCCATTTGTCGTGGTGGCACGCGCAGCCTGGTTGTACCCTTTTTGGCAACAGCTATCGTAATCTTTCTTGGTAATTTATCGAGCACAGCAATACGCTATTCAGAACAAATTGAAGATATTACCAGTAATACAACCATTGAAGGGTATTTCACGGATATCAATGGCAAGCAGATTGGCAATCTTGTTCTGAGTGCCTACAATCTCCGAAATTTCTATTCTGCTGACTTTCAGGACTCATTATCCATATCAAGAAACCTATCTTACCTGTACCACGGGGTCAGCCGGTATGCGGATGGAACTAAAAACCCACTTGAACCACTGTATGTTCCAAGAAATTCCTTTTTACGTGAATCAATCGAGGCTTCAATTGAACGTGGACCAGACATGGTCTTTACCAACAACATTCGAACATCACCTGAATTTTATTTCGCAGATACGCTTGTCATGAACTTTATGGAAGGTTATGACGAGACCTTCTTATCAATATCAACAAATGACATGGAGGAACTTTCTTGTATCATCACCTCTTCTTTGATGGAGGAACAAAACATTCAATTTGGTGATACGATTCAACTTATCAATAATGGAATCACAAGAAATCCTGAAGACGGCTTACAGGTTTATACTTCGATGGATGTACGTGTCATTGGGACGTTTGAAAAACAAGGTGCCGCAGACACAATTTATTTACCATTATCTTCAATCTTTGACACGAATATAATCTGGGATCCTGAGAAGAGCGCGTTAAACTTTGCTGAGAACAATCCGGATACGGTCAGTTACGAGGGTTATGTTCAAATAATGTTAGATACTTCGTTTCAGAGTGCAAACTTTACACTCAAAGACTCACATGACCTGGCTCAATTCAAGGATTATCTGATTAATTATGGATTTTCACAGGTAAGAGAAGCTGGATCTATCCGTGAATTCATTGTGATCAAAGATTCAACATTTAACAGTACAATTGCAAGCATCACACAGCAAATTCAATATATCAACTTCCTTTATCCATTCTTGTATGTCCTGGTCGGGATCATCGCGATCACAGCATCTTACTTGCTCGTGGTACATCGGAAGGGCGAGTTTGCGATACATCGTGGTTTGGGTTCGACCCGGATCAGAACATTTTTCAGCTTCTTTTTGGAACAAATTGTTCTCTGTATCTTCGGCATCAGTGTTGGTTTTCTCCTTTGGCACTTTATCTGGGAAAATATAACACTACTTCATTTGGAATTTGCTGCAGGGTTTGCAATTTGTTTCTTCCTGGGTTCAGCAATTTCGATCATGATCATGAATCACAGCAATGTTCTAACAATCCTCCTGGATAGAGAATGAGGAGATATAGGTGAATATACTCGAATTAAATGATGTCTCATACAGTTATAAAAATAAATTTCAACAAGTCGACGCAATAAAGCAAGTTAATTGCAGCTTTGAGCAGGGCAAAGTTTACGCCATTGTTGGAAAATCCGGCAGCGGCAAAAGCACCCTTCTTTCCCTTCTTGCTGGTTTGGATCTACCTCTTTCAGGTAAGGTGATGTTCGAAGGTCAATCCATTTCTGAGATGGATCTCTCAAATTATCGTCGAGAATGCGCAGCGATGATCTATCAGAGTTTTCGTCTTCTTCCATTATTGACTGTATCCGAAAATATTACCTTCCCAATGGAACTCCGCGGATTTAAAGGGAAAAAAGCACGAGAGCGCGCAAGGCAACTGGTTGAACGTGTTGCGCTGCCAGAATCCGTTCTCGATAGATTCCCGAATATGCTATCGGGGGGTGAACAGCAGCGCGTGGGGATCGCGCGAGCTATGTCAATGGATTCAAAACTACTCCTCGCGGATGAACCGACCGGAAATTTAGATGAGGAAAACAGCGTTAATATTATCGATATCCTTGTCAATCTTGCCCACAAAGATGGCTACTGTGTGATCATTGCCACCCATGATCTGAGTGTTCTTCCCAGGATGGATATTGTGTATCATATGAACAGCGGTGAATTATATTTAGAACGAAGATAATTAATACTATTTCATTTTGCGCCTCAGTGATCAACTAGAAAAAACCCACTGCGATTTTTATTTTCTAGCAGTGGGTTTCTCAATAATATTTGTATTTTTATTAGCGCTGAACCCGCCCGGAAGCATCACCACCCATGAGTTTCTCAACCTCATCCAAACTCACCCGGTTAAAATCACCATTAATTGAGTGTTTAAGGCAGGATGCCGCCACTGCAAACTCAAGAGCATCTTTTTCATCATCATAATGATTTAGACCATAAATCAACCCACCCGCAAAAGAATCTCCACCGCCAACCCTATCAACGATGTCAGTGATAGCGTACTTACGACTCAAGTAGAATTTCTCACGGGTGTTTAAACAAGCAGCCCAATTATTGTGATCTGCGCTGATGCTCTCACGTAATGTGATTGCAATCATTTTGATGTTTTCATATACCTTAAGGACAGCGTTTGACAATGCTTCATACTTGTTAGTATCCAGCTCGCCGCTCTCCACATCCACATCCGCAGAAATCCCCAAGGATTTCTGGCAATCTTCCTCGTTAGCAATCATAACGTCTACAAACTTGATCAGTTCTTTCATGACCTCCGGGGCAGACTTGCCGTATTTCCATAATTTTTTGCGATAATTCAAATCGCAGGAAACAGTCAAATGGTGCTTTTTTGCAGCTTTAACAGCTTCCATCGAAAGTCTCATTGTATTTTCAGAAATTGCAGGGGTGATCCCTGTGATGTGAAACCAGCCTGCATCGGTGAATCCTTCATCCCAATCGATGTCACCTGGTTTTGCGAGCGCTATGGCAGAATCAGAACGGTCATAGATGACATTGCTTGGCAGTTGGTTTGCGCCACCTTCCAGAAAATAGATACCCATACGCCCAGGACCACGCGTTACCTTGTTGACATCTACCCCATATTTGCGAATTTCCTGCAGGCATGCATCACCTATTTTGTTACCTGGCAATACAGTAATAAAGCCTGCATCCATCCCGTAATTAGCTAGGGATATTGCAACATTTCCTTCACCTCCGCCAAATGTTGCTTCTAACTCAGGTGTCTGAAAAAGACGTGTTTGCCCTGGCGATTTGAGACGCAGCATGATTTCACCAAATGTGATGACTTTCATATTCTAAATCCTTTTCTTTACGACCACTCCGTTATACTCATTCCCATTATGATGCTGATTGATGGGTCATTCGTGGGTAAACGACGCCAATCCATGTAAACAAGGATTGGCGTCGCTCTTGTTCCCGGTTATTGAGTGACCAACTTCTTAATCTGCGATCAAGCCTGTGTTGACCATTTCAATGTTCTTTGTTGGGCACCGCAAGTAACACATACCGCAGGCGACACACAATTCTTCATTGATTTCGAGGACGTCCGGAGAAACAATATCTACAGCAAATTCACAGCAGATCGTCTTGCAAAGCTGGCAGCCCTCACCACATCCGCAGTTCAAGCACCTTTGTGCCTCTGCAACAGCTTCTTCCTCTGTCAATACTCTTTCATAAGTCTCAAAATTCTTAACCCGGTCTCCAGGAGAAGCTGTAACGGTTTCCGCTGGTTTCAGCGTCTCTTTCAAATATCCGGCTCGCTGCAAGACAGATTCTGTATCGACCCTGACAAGCCTGGGATCATATTCCAGCGTCGCATTTTCTTTCATTATGTAGTGGTCAATGGAAACGGCTGCTTTCTCACCTGCTGCAATCGCGGAAATGATGGTGCCCTGGCGTGTTGCATCCCCACCAGCAAAAACACCTGCTTTTGATGTCATTCCAGTCTTTCTGTCAACTGAAATATGGCCATCTGAGGTTATTCCATCAAGTCCTTCTGTCTCGGCATTCATCTTGCCAGCCAGTATTACCATATCACAATCCACATTTAGCGAAACACCAATGGCATTCACCAGCTCAACACCTGTCACATGACCATTGCTATCGTGAATTTTCTTCAGTTCTACACCGTCAAGGAGTTGAGCACCTTCAGCTTTAGCATCCTGGTAAGTTTCAAATAATGCGGATTTTGCCTCTGGCACTGATGTGTATGCCAGGACAACTTTTTCCGCACCTAATCTCAAAGCAGTTCTCGCTGAATCTGAGGCGGCATACGTATCACCGCATACAACCACGGCCTTGCCAATACTAGATTTTCCACTATCACTTACCTCAATTAATAGCTTTTGTGCCGTAACGACACCGTCTGCATTTTCTCCAGGAACGCCAAAGGCTTCGCTTGTCTGTGCACCGATACCGATGAAAACACTCTCGTAACCGTCCTTCTTCAGGCTTTCAATTGTGAAGTCTTTCCCCAGCGCTTTTCCAGTTTCCAGCGTGATACCTTTCTCGAGGATCCGAGAAATCTCTTCATCGAGTCGCTGGCGGGAAATCCGGAAAGCTGGAATACCGTACCGCATCATTCCACCGGTTTCTTGTTCCTTCTCAAAGATTGTGACTTCATATCCTGCCTTATTTAATGTCGCAGCACAGGTTAAGCCTGCAGGTCCAGAACCCACAACCGCCACCGTGTGTCCAGTTCGGTCAGAATTCTTTCCCTTTTCGTCCCATCCCTGAGCTCGTCCATATTCCAGGACAAAGCGTTTAATGTCTCTGATCTGAATAGGTCGTCCTTGCTGACCACGTGTACAGACATCTTCACATTGATGGTTGCAGACCAACCCACAAATGTTCTGTAAGGGGTTTTTTCCTGTGATCAAGTCGAAAGCATCTCGGTACTCGCCTTTTGCTACCTTTTGAACGTATGCCTGAACTGGAACTTGATGTGGGCAAGCAATTTTACATGGTGCAGAAAGATTTGGCTCTTTAATTCGAGCGTACCCGCCATATAATGTTAATTCGGTAGCTGTTTTAACCTCTGAGACAATTTGGCTCCTGAATCCATCCAGACTCTCATATCCATGGGCATCCATATAATCCTTCAAGCCTTTGATCATCGGCCTGACAATATCAAAACCACTGATCAATGTCTCAGAACAAACACCAATCAGACTGCCACCAGCCATGATCATTTCGACCGCATCGCGCCAATTGGTGATACCGCCATTTGCCAGAATGAAAATATCTGGGCCGTTTACTTTACGGATCTCATATACATCCCGCTGTGCCAGGGGTTTTAGCCACTTGCTAGCGTAGCAGCTCATGCTGATTTCTTCCTGGAGATGGTAGCAAGCCTTTTCTGGATCTTCAATATTAATCGGGGGAATACCCAAACGGTTACCATTTGAACTGACCGCGTCTGCGCCTGCCTGTGTAGCAGTAGTCGCAAGCTGAGCGATATTTCCGCGTTCAGGGGTTAATTTGGCAATCAAGGGGATGCTAATTGCTTCTTTGATACCTGCGATGATTGCTGCTGCCAGGTTCGGGTGCTGCCCCATGCTTGCCCCTGTTTCCTTGGTGAGTTTTGCTTTGCCCCCGCTGGTCACCTGCAGATTGTAAGACATATTCGGGCAGCACATATTAAGCTCAATGGCATCAGCGCCCGCATCTTCAAACCGCTTTGCCATCCTGACCCAACCCGCAACATCGTCATCACCAGCATAGGTGATATTGGGAATTACGAGAAGGTCATGCAGTTTCGGTTTGGCTTCCTCGATAACTTTTAATCCCTCAGCCATTGTTAGCCGCCGTTCTGCAGTGAATGCAAGGGCTTGATGTTGTGGGAAAAGCCCATAGCGCGGTCGCTTGTTGATATACGGCACTGGATCAATCGAAAGTTTCATGATTGCTGCCGCCCAGCCTGTCTCTTCTATACGAAGTAACTGACTGACAGATTTTGCAGTGGGTCCAGAAGCTACATAAAACGGATTCTTAAATGTTACATTACCAAGTTTTACTGGAATTCGGATATCTTCTGACATCTCTTTATGCTCCTAACTTCTTATTCTTAATTGCTACCCCTTCTTTTGCTGATTGATAAATTAAATTGACAACTTCCAAAGCTTCTAATCCATCAACACCCCGCAAACCAACATTCGCATCCACACCCTTCAATGCACAATCAACGAAGTGCGTGATCTCAGAAACATAGCCAAGATTGAACTTTTCATCAACAGCAGGATTCGACCAGCCCGTTGTAATTTCTGCTTTTTCGACTGTATAATCAAAACCTGGAATGCTGAATGCTTTAATCGGGCTTGAGAATGTCAAATCAACATGCAAACAACCTTGGGTACCATAAAACGCGATCACATCTTCCATGCCACCAGCGCTAACGTAATTAGCTTCAAGCACAGCTGTTGTTCCATCCTCAAACCGCATCAATGCACCAGCCCAATCTTCACCTTCCATGCCTTTATGCACGAGGTTACTTTCACCACCGCCGGATGTCATGGCGACCAACTCAGTCCACCGATTATTTTTCATCGCCAGCATGAAACCAACGGGATGAATGCCAAGATGGATCATCGATCCCCCACCGCAGTATTCAATGGTTTGTGCAAAGGGACTGTGGGAACCGCTGTGGCACTCGCGCGCACGGACAAACTTCAATTCACCAATTGCACCGCTTTCTACAAGCTCAAGTGCTTTTCTCAAGGCTGGGCAACCCAACCAATCCTCAGCATAATAAATGTGCTTTCCTAAACGTTGAGCTGTCTCAACCATTTCTCTCCCATCAGCGACTGTTGTTGCGAATGGCTTTTCGACAATCACATCGCGCCCTTTTTTTAAAGCAGCAACGGTAACCTTATGATGGAGAAAATTAGGCATGCATACATCCACAAGGTCACAATCTGCATCAGCAATTGCCTCATCAATATCACTGTAAGATTTAAAATCGGTTAATCCATATCGCGTTGCTAATGTCTCAATCCGATCTGCTGCTCTATCAACAATACCAACAATTTCAACTCGATCTTTCAATCTTAAATAAGCATCAATGTGTAAATCAGCTGAAAAAGCGGCCCCCATGATCAAAACTCGCAATTTGCGCATCGTAATATCTCCTTAATGATTGTAATATTCCATTCGTAGTTTTTGAAATGATCTTCACCTTTATAACTGATTTATTTCACCAAAAAATGAATAAATCAGACCACGCTGTTGGGACCTGCTTGAAATATAACGCATTTACCGCACTGCTCACACCCCGGAGTAGGCATTAAATCCACCGTCAATTGGCAGTACTACCCCGGTAATAAAACTGGCCGCATCAGAACACAAGAAGATAACCGCCCCGACCAGTTCATCGGGTTTCCCGTATCTTCGCATTGGTGTCTGATCGATGATCCTCTGACCACGTTTGGTTGCATTTCCAGATTCGTCTTCTAACAAATATTTATTTTGTTGTGTAAGAAGGAATCCTGGTGCAATTGCATTCACCCGGATTGAGGGTGAGTTTTCTAAACAAAAATAGACACTCATCCATTGTGTAAAGTTAGTAATTGCAGCTTTTGCCGCACTGTACGC
Organism: Anaerolineaceae bacterium; assembly: GCA_016841445.1. Taxonomy (GTDB): domain Bacteria; phylum Chloroflexota; class Anaerolineae; order Anaerolineales; family Anaerolineaceae; genus Brevifilum. Next base: position 996,184 of record JAENZD010000001.1, on the reverse strand, counting down.
AATTGTATTGGTTAATGGAATAAAAGCTGCCATAGATGAAATATTGATAACTGTTCCACTTTTCTGTTCTGACAGAACCTTTCCAAAAACTTGGGTTGGAAGAATTGTACCCATTAAATTTAGATCAAAAACCCATTTCATCGCTTCTTGAGGAAGATCAAAAAAAGATAAATCCGGACTGGTTGTTGCTGCAGCTTTATTTCCACCAGCACCATTGATCAGGATATCAATACGTCCAAATTTCTTGATCACACTATCTCTGGCTTTAGTTAAGCTCTCCTTGTTAAGGACATCTACACCGACGCCAATGGCTTCTCCCCCATTTAATTTAATCTTTTCAGCGACATCTTCCGCCTTGTCCTGGGCAATATCCAATATGGCAACTTTTACCCCTACTTCTGCAAGTTTTTCAGCCATCGTACTGCATAATACCCCCGCCCCTCCAGTAATAACCGCTACTTTCCCGCTGATATCGAATTGAGCCATCAATCTCTCCTTAGCGTAATTATTGATTTCTCAAGATAAATAATCTTGGTTCTCAATTTCTTATACTTTTATTATAAATAAATTCTTAAAAAATCAGCGTTTGCTGATGTTAAAGATTTAAAGCTATTTTTGCGCTATCTGCATCAAGATACAGACTCGAACGCTCATGCGTTCTTAATATGCTTGCAGGGCATTCGGTCTGTATTCCACCATTAAGCATTCTATCAATGGCTGGGGCTTTAAGTTCTCCTGGAACCACGCAGATCGTCTCTTTAGCATTCATGATCGCGCTCAATGTGATCGTAATTGCTTTCTCAGGAACCTCAGACAGATCTGCAAAACAACCATCATTAACTTGCTGGGTTCGACAAACTTCATCAAGCTCCACAATCTTGACTGCCAATGGGTCGTTAAAATCAGCGACAGCTGGATCATTAAAGGCTAAATGACCATTTTCTCCAACACCTAACAATATCAGATCTGGCGGAAATTCCTCTAGCAGTTCTGAATAACGGTCGCAGATTTCTTCAGGTTCTAAATTCTGGTCGTAAAGATAGTGTATTTCTTTGAAAGGCAGTGCATCAAAGATAACCCTCTTGAGAAAGTTGCCGAAACCAGCAGGATGGTCTACCGGGAGACCCATATACTCATCCATATGGAGCGCCCTGACTTTTGTCCAATCAACATTGGTTTCTTTAAGCGCTGCGAGCATGTCGTTTTGTGATGGCGCTGCTGCAAAAACGATTGTCGCCTCACCGTATTCGGTAATAAAATGGTTGATCCGCCGCTCAGCATCCCGAGCAGCAGCCTTTCCCATTTCTTCACGTGTTTCATAAACATCAACATCCAGCTTGTCAACCTTTGTAGACATTTTTTCCTTCAAAATTCTCTCCTTATGCTTCTAACCTAAGGACTTTTTCAATTAGAAAGTCAGTTAATATTTTTCTTTATAGAATCTGCTTAATTAAACCTGATCCAAAGCCTCTCTTAATCCACTTAAGCGGAGATCGCGATCACCAGCAAACCGCTTGATTCCATCCAATACCCAATCTGGAGAAAGATGCGCTTCTTCAATCACATCCTCCAGCCTGCCACCTGTCCGCCAGCGATCATCCCAATCTGAAGATATTGCATATTTCTCAGACATCTCCGTGAATATCCAATCCTGCATCAGCATTTTTGCCTGGGTTGTGATGACCGTTGAATTGATTCGATCGGCGTTAGTAAGTACTTTGTATTGATATTCGGGTGACTGCATATCGAATAATTGAGGGCTTGTCGCACAAATTATCTTAATGTTCAGATTTTGCTCATCCAAAACAGGAAGCAATTTGACGATCGATGCCATCGCGCTTGTCCCCTGGACAATGAAAGCACCCTGCTTCGTCAGACCGGATTGATAATCACGCACAATATATGCCCCTTTTGCAGCTTCATAATGTGAGGGTATACCGAGTTTTTGCCGGTCTGGGATTTCGATTGGGGGCCGTGTGAGATGTAGGGCTATCAATGGAATATCTTTACTTAACGCTTCACCCAGCAGAACAGGGACTTCGTTGTATTCCCAGGGATAGAGGTTAATAACTTTCCCTTTAGGGAAGAGTTGTGTAACACCGGGTGAAAAAATTCCAAAGTGGGTGCGGCTATCATCTGCAGTCTCGGGGCCTGAGTGTCCAGCGATCCAAATAACTTTCCCTAATTTTATTTGTGTATCCTGGCACAACTGGCTGAATAGGCGGAACATACCATATTTTAGGTACGAAAAAGATCCATATGTTGAGCATGCGCCATAAAATCCATCGTATTCTTCCTCTGGTTTTTCAGCAAAATTTACAGTTGCCAAACCAGTCATAATACCGGAATTGGCAAACTCAGTGATTTCCTGGGGAAGAATAACGCCATCCTGACTCCCCGATCTTTTATACCAACCATATCCGGGAAAATCACCAAAACCCTCTCCAAACCCGCTGAGATTCGTTGAGCCAGCTAAATCCGCAGACGCAACCAGGAACAATGGTCTTCCATATTCTACAGCGCCAAATGCATTAATCCACGCACCCCATTTTCGAAGTGCAGTCCTATTAGCTACCTTATCTCCTGGAGAGGCATACATCTCCACAGGATAATTTTTGTAGTCATACAGCCTGTCATCCTTATATGGATTCCCTTTTGTTCCAATGATAAAATCCGGCAATTTCTCCGGAACACTTTCTCCAATGTTGACAAGTGTTTTTGCCAAATAGTCAACTAATTCCTGATCTTGATGAAGAACTTCGATAACAGCCTTAAGGTTTGCCGAAAATTCATCCCGCAAAGCTTTTTTATCTTTAGGTGCTGGACCATTGAAATTCGCAAATTCAGCCTCATACTTATTAGAAAATTCCTGTTTCGTCTCCCAAAACAAATCACTGTTCATCGCATGTGGTGAACCATGAGATGCATAATCATATTTAAGATATGCCCTTCCCTTACGTGTTTTAAACCAGAGGCCGATAGGTTTGTCTGATGGATTCTCTAAGTTAACGGCAGCTAGATATGTAGATGTGACAGGTTCCCACTCGCTGCCGTCTTCGGTTCCAAACACTTGCCAACCATGGCTTGAAAACCACGTTTTTGGATCACCATAAACGACAGAACTCACCGTATGACTATCAATGCCATAATCGTTCCAATCAAGGACAAAATATAAGTTATCCAGTGCAAGCCCATATGCTGAGTTAAGGGTTTCCTGTACAGCCCCCGTAGTAAATCCCCCTTCACCATCAAATGCAAAAACCTTGACTGAACCAGCCCCAGCGCGTTTTAGTGCTAATGCTTCTCCTGCTGCCGCAGGAGCTCCATGGCCTGAGGGACCAGTATTAAATTTAAGAAACAAGGTCTTGCCTTCCATTTCAGCATGCCCTGAAAGGCCATGACGCTCTCGGAAATTGAGAAGGTCCTCCCAGTATAAAATACGTTCACGCGGGTTCAGATCATGATAGCGCTCATCACCGGTTTGATTATATTTTATTTTTAAAGCTTCATTGAGAACGGCCAATGTGCAGTAGATTAGAGGAACAGTATGTCCGCCAACTAGAACAAAGCGATCAGCAAATTTTTTTTCTGGATTACGAATATCCCATCGCATAACACCACTCAAAAGCAATGACAATAAGGCATGGACTTTTGAACGTGATCCTCCTGGATGCCCGCTTTGGCGGTAATTTAAAATAATATCAATCAACTGATCAATCAGATCTTTGGTTTTTTCCCAATAGGGAAAATTCTCACGTAAAGCTGAAAGGTTCTCCTCAGCATTTGGATTAAGACTTGACATAATTCTCCTTATAAATTATCTTCAAAGTTGCGACCACGCATCTATCCATGTGCTTTTAATATTTTTTAAAATTTCCAAGCTGCTTTGTGCTTGATGAGGCCGGACTTCAAACCCCACCCATGGAAGTGGTTTATCCAATTTGCTGTTATCCAGATACCCTGTTTCAAATAACGCCTGGATAAACCTCACCAATTCAGGAGTGTCATTTACACCTCCTGCATACCCGAAACATGGGTGTTTATCGCCATAAATCGGTGAACCGAGTATTTTTACGCAATTCCCTAAATGGACCTCAGCGAGATATTCGTGCAGTGTGGATAGTGCGAATTCTGGTTCTTCATCAAGCAAAGGCATATGTCCCATATCATATAAGAGACCAAATTGAGAATATGCTGATTTTATTGTCGCAGCCAGCGCAGCAGCTTCTGTTGAGGGACCTACCAGGGCATTTTTATCAACCGAGCGATCAAAAGTTTCTAAAACAACACTGACGCCAAACTGCTCTGCATATTCCCCAAGATTAATGATCGAATCTGCAAGGTGTTGATATGCATTAGGGCGACCAACTTCTCCAGGATCTTTACCTGAAAGGATAACAAATCGATCAGCCTGCATCTCAGCAGCCTGATCGATATATTCCTTCAATATGAGCAATGCTCTGAACCGTTCATCAAGATCAAAACTATTGAGGTTAAGATTCTGACTTAGTATGATGGGTTGGGCACCAAAACCGATCTTTAATCCATATTCTTCTGCCGCTTTTCTAATTTCTCTTCTCTCAAATTTATCGTTAACTGCACCCAATTCAATCGCATTAAAGAATAGGAATTCCCCAATTTCATGAATTGAAGGAATAAAATTTCCATCACCAGATTGTAAATCTGGATAGGCCATAAAATGGACAAGACTGAGTGTACAGGTTTGATTCCAATCTTTCACGATAAGCTCAAGTCTATTCTTCCACGACTCCACCCAAATAAGCCGCCTTAACTCTTGGATCAACAACCAGATCCTTCCCTGTTCCTTCGATGACAATCTTGCCATCTTCCAAGACATAAGCGTAGTCAGCCATATTTAACGCGATAGAAGCATTTTGTTCCACCAGGACAATCGTCATGTTGCGTTCTTCATTCAGCTGCTGCACAAGTTCAAATACCTGCGTAAAAATTAACGGAGCAAGTCCTAAGGAGGGCTCATCGAGCAGGAGAATCCTGGGGTTAGCCATCATCCCTCGGCCCATTGCCAGCATTTGCTGCTCACCGCCAGACAGGGTACCAGCTTGTTGGTGAAAACGTTCTTTTAATATTGGAAATGTTTCAAACACTTCCAATGTGCGCTTTTGAATTTCAGATGCTGTCGCAAGGTAGCCCCCCATGATCAAATTCTCTTCGATCGTCAAGGATGGGAATACTCGGCGGCCTTCCGGAATCTGGGTAATCCCACGAGCTACAATTCTATGAGGTGTCGGAGGCAGTTTTTCGCCATCGAGCATGATGCTTCCCGAACTAATTTTAACCAGCCCTGAAATGGTATTTAATAAGGTTGATTTTCCTGCACCGTTTCGTCCAATCACGACAACTATCTTCCCATCAGGAACTTGTATGTTGATGTCTTCCAGGACTTTGATTTTATTGTAACCAGAATGGAGATGATTTATCTCAAGCATTATTGATCTCCTCTCCCAGATAAGCTTTAATAACAATTGGGTCGTTTTGTATTTGCTCCGGGGTTCCTTGTGATATGCACTCCCCAAAATCCTGAACATAGATCCACTCGCAAAGCTGCATGATGACATCCATTCGATGATCAATCAAGAGGATTGATAGCGAAAGGTCTATGAAAAGTCTGCGTATTAATTCCACCAGATCGCGTACTTCGGTTTGGTTGAGACCTGCACCAGGTTCATCCAGCAGCAGTACTGTTGGTTCACTTGCCAACGCTCGGGCAATTTCCACTCGACGCTGTAAGCCGTATGGTAAAGATTGCGCATTTGATTTGGCACAATCCTTAAGGTTAACCATATCGATGAAATGCATGCTCTTTTCTTCGATTTCTCTTTCAAACTTTTGAACCCGTGGTGAGCTAAATAGCGTTTCAATCGCAGAATAAGGGGCTCGCCAGGAATATGCAGTTTTCACTGTTTCCAGAACGGTCATATTTTGAAAAAGCCGTATGTTTTGGAATGTTCGAGCAATCCCAAGGTGGTTAATTTTATGGGGTTGAAATTTAGTGATATCCTGATCTTTATAAAAAATCTGCCCGGTTGTAGGGGGATAGACCCCTGAAATCATGTTCAGGATAGTGGTTTTACCAGCACCATTTGGTCCTATGATGCCTTTAATTTGGTTCGCTTCCAAAGTGCCGCAGAAGCAATCAACGGCACATAGGCCACCAAACCTTTTTGTTAAATTTTCGACTCTTAATAGTTCATTACCCATTATCAGCTCACCTCCTGTTTTTTCCGTTTAAACAGGCGCAATAGTGGTTTTATTGAAAGTTCCCATGTACCAAATAGCCCTTTCGGTCTCACATTAATGATGATCAGAATGATGGCACAGTAAAGAATGATTCGATAGGCAGTCGTGAATCTCAATAATTCAGGAGCCATAAGTAGAAGTATGGATCCAACCATCGTGCCAGTAAGGCTATCTCGACCGCCAAAAAACACAATGATGATCCATGTTACTGTTGTAATCCATCCGTACATCTTGGGCTCAACATATCTGGTATGAAAAGCCATTAACGAACCTGCATATGCAGTCAAGGCTGCCGCAATGATGAAAACAATCATTTTATGCTTGAATACGTTTATACCTGCGACCTTTGCTGCCAATTCATTGCTTCTAATAGCCAGGCTGTCCCTCAAGAAATGACTGCGTCGGAATCCCCAAACAAGGAAAATTCCCACAGCCAGGGAAACAAATGCCAAAGTTGGGGTTGTTAAATTGGGTATGTTTGAAAAACCCAATGCGCCGCCTGTCACTGATACGTACTCCTGGAAAAATGCAATCACAGCCTGCCCAAAGCCAAATGTGACAAGGGCAAAGAAATCTTGCCTTATTCTCAAGGAAGCTAATCCGACTAGAAATGCCAGTGCAGAGCAAATCAGCATGCTGATCAGGATAGCAACAGCAAAAGGTAAACCGACATTTACCACTAATATCGCGGAAATGTAAGCTCCCAAGCCCATGAATGCTGCTTGCCCCAGCGAGAAAAGACCATTCATGCCAGTTAGCATGAAGGTACCTAAAACCGCTATTGAATTCGCAGCAATTCCTATACCTACTACAATGTAGAAATCCATAAATAATTCCTCCTCACAAGATCAGGCTTTATCAGTAAAACTAACACCAGCAAAACCCTGAGGGCGCAGCAGCAAAAACGCAATCATCAGAGCAAAAATTACAACAGGTGAATAGCCAGATCCAATGGTCGATACTAAAAACACTTCAATCAATCCTAAGGCAACTGCTGCCACAGCTACACCCGTCAAACTACCAAGTCCACCGAGAACTGAGGCAATGAACCCTTTAACAACTACCTGGCCAATTTGAGGGGATAAAGAAGTGGAGATGCCAAAAAGAACACCTGATATTCCGCCCATCATTCCAGAAACAACAAATGCGGCAATGATCACCATACCCGTATTGATTCCCATTAAACTTGTCGTTGTCATATCGTTTGATGCTGCACGTATAGCAATACCGATTTTTGTCTTCTTAAAGACATAGATGAGCAAACCAAACGCAACGATCGTGACAGCAAGCGAAATTAAATAAGTCACAGAAATGCTTAATTCACCAATATTGATGAATTTCACTTTAATTAAATCATAAGGGTAGGTGTCAAAAAATGAACCAAACCGGATGACCAATATTTGCTCAAGAAGCATCAACATGGTGACTGAGGTAACAAAAAAATAGACCAATTGCCCTTTTTGCATTCTGATCCAGCGAAAGGCAATAAATTCTACAAGGACTGCAACGATTGCACCAGTTACCATCCCAATTAGAACAACTGGGATGAATGATAGATTGAATTGACTGGATGCCAAATATCCAGCATATGCGCTGATCCCCAAGACACCGCCATGGGCAAAGTTAGAAAACTTGAGGACATTTACAATGATTGCAAAGCCGACAGCAATTAATGCATAAATTGCACCTCGAGATAATCCATTGATTACCTGTTGAAAAATCTCAATCAAGTCCATAGTTACTCCTTGTTCTTTATTGGGGCTCAAACTTTACAGTTTGAGCCCCAAGTCTTACTCAAAGTTCTTAATCTAATTTATTAATTTACAGGACCGTCAGGGGTGTACCATTCCAAGAAGACAGGAGCGCCATCTGTGATGGTAAAGATCGCCATTGGCAGACCAATTGGTTGATGTGTTGTAGGATCAAGTGCAAACGTTCCCTGGAGACCTTCAAATTCTCCCATGGTGTTGAGTTTTTCAGTAATACATGCTGATGTCACATCATCACCGCAAGCTTCAATCGCCTGAAGGATGATCCCAATCGCATCGTCACCACTGAATGATTGTGCAAGGGGTTTGGTTTCCCATCGCGCTTCGTATTTCGCTGCCCAGTCGGACACGCTTGGATCACTTGAATCAATCCCATAGGGATAGAAAGTGTTCGCGGTCGCGGCGGGATCGGTGGTTGGTGCAAATCCTGTCGGGGCAACGGAGTTATTTCCCAACATGACGACGTCCAGACCCAATTCATACGCCTGCGCCAGGATCAACGGAATTTCTGGTGGATAGCCAGGGAAGAAGAGTGCTTCTGCATCTGTACCCTTAATGTTTGTCAATTGAGCACGGAAATCTTTGTCTTCCCAGTTATAGGTTTCTTCGGCAACAACTTCGCCGCCATTGGCTCTCACTAATGCCTTGAAGGGTTCAGCAAGACCGACAGAATAGGAATTCGCTGTGTTGACAAGTGTGGCGAATTTTGTCAGGCCAAGTTCCTGGACAGCATAAGCTGCAATCGATTCACCCTGTCGGGAAGCAGAATTTTGTGCAAGGAACATATATGACCATGGTGTCCCAGGTTCGCGGATGGTGCAGCGATCTTCCATGAACAGACCAACAATCGGGACCTGCAGCTCTTCACTGATAGGTGCAATCGCGATACCGATGTTGGAAACTGGAGGGCCTAATACAACCTGGACATCATCCTGAACAACCATGCGGGTTAAGGCATTAATGGCTTCATTGACGTCACCACGAGTATCATGGGTAATCAGTTCGAGCATACGCCCATTAATCCCACCAGCGGCGTTTACTTCTTCAATTCTCATTTCAGCCGCAAGTGTTACTGCGCCGGAAAGAGCAGCCATTGGACCAGACTCATCCTGAAGGTTACCAATCTTAATGACTTCTGGCTCTTTTTCAGCAACAACATCTTCTGTCTCAGTTTCTTCTTGGACAACTTCTGGCTCTTTTTCAGCGCAAGCACTTAGCAATAAAGCTGAAATCATCACAAAAATTATTAAAATACTCAGTTTTTTCATTACAATCTCCTTTAAATATTCTTAGAAACAATATTGGTAACTACTTTTCTCTTCTTTTTAGCCTTTTTTACCTCCTTCATCATCTTGTGGGAAATTCTTGCCCATGTGGGAATGAGATACTTGGGCATCCTGTAATCCCTTCCAAACTCTTTCAGGCGTCAGGGGTAGATCGTGAAAGAAGACCCCAGTCGCTTCAGCGATTGCAAGCCCGACTGCTGAACCGATAGGAATGATGCCGCTTTCACCGACGCCTTTGGCACCCGACGGGCCTGTGCCATCCATATTTTCGATTAATTTTGATTGAAAAAACTCGGGAATATCCAATGTTGTAGGAATGCGGTAGTCTAATGCGCCCAGATTAATAAATCTGCCTTTTCGATCCATGATGAGATGTTCCATCAATGAATGGCCTAAACCCATTATAGCACCGCCCTCGTCTTGTGTCTCAACAGCTAAGGGATTGATCGCTTTTCCAACATCACCAACAGTAACAAGTTTCTTCATATGGACAAAACCTGTTTCTTTGTCCACTTCCACCTCAGCACCGGCAAAAATGACCTCGTAAAAGGAGACGCCGCCTTTTAAGGGGTGATCTTTCAAGAGCGGCTCCTTATAAAGTCCAAGACCAATCACCTCGCCCTGAAAACCGCCATAATGTGCTGTTAGTACTTCCTTATAGTTTATTGTTCCGCCATCGTACACGATTTGACCGCCAATAAATTCAATCGTTTCCGGGTTTACTTCGAAATATTTTACGGTCAGATCAACAAGCTTTTTCTTAAGGTCATCGCATGCTCGTTGGACAGCATTACCCATGAAAACAGTAGACCGGCTTGAGGCAGTGACTGAATCAAAGGGAACCACACCGGTGTCACCATTGATAATATTGATACGGTTCATTGGAATATCCATTGCATCGGATACCAATTGGGCCATCACCGTACGTGCGCCCTGCCCCATCTCTGTTGTACCAACCAGAATGGTGACACTTCCATCGTGATGCATGCGCACCATCGACTGCGATACTGTTGCAGGTGCCGGTGTTTTCACACCAATACCCAATCCACGTCCACGATTTTCGGGCAGTGGAGAACCCCAACCGATAGCTTCTGCTGCTTTTGTTAAACCTTCCTTCCAGTCGCCATCGCACGCTTTTTCCCCATGAAGAAAAACCTCGCCGCGATTTGGAATATTCTTAAGCCGAAGCTCCAGCGGATCTATGTCCAAAGCTCTAGCTGCCATGTCCATGATCGAATCAAGCGCCCACATGAACTGAGGTGCACCAAAACCCCGAAAAGCGGTGCCCGGAATGGTATGAGAAAGGATCGCTCTTGCATAAATGCTGGCATTGGGTGGGTTATAGATACCACATCCCGCATTGGCAGCTTTTGCAACAACCCGGGGAGATGCGTTGGAAAACGCACCCATCAAGAAGTCAGCATTGACCTTCATGAATGACAACCTGCCGTCTTTCATAAATCCCGCCGTCACATGAATACTGCTTGACGTTCTCCTGCCAACCAGGAAAGTCTCTTCCAGGCTAAAACGTAATCGAACGGGTTGCTGAAGCTTCATAGCGATAAAGGCTACCAGCGGCTCGAACTTGGGATATCCTTTTCCACCAAACGCTCCGCCCAGTTCTGTTGGGATAACACGAATTTTCGAGACTGGGATATTCAGCGTATTTGAAATAACCCGCTGCAGTAAAAATGGATGTTGAACCGTACTCCTTATCAGAACGCCATCTTGATCAGGTGCTGCTATAAATACATGCGGTTCAATTGCAAAGTGGGTCGTCATTGGGAAATTGAATTCATCATCAATGACAAAGTCAGCTGGCGCATTTTCTGGATCACCCCAACCATATTGCCAATCTTCAAAGATATTTGTTTGAGCTAAATCTTTTCTAACCCGTATGGATGGATCCTGTACCAGCGGAGCATCTGGGGCTAATGCTTGTTCTACCGTGTAAACGCCATCCAATTCTTCAAAATCCACTTCCACTAATTTTGCAGCTTTTTCGGCAATATCCTCGGTTTCAGCAACGACAGCTGCCACTGGATCACCATGGAATTTTATCTCACCTACAGCAATAATTGGTTGGTCATCATAGAAAGGTCCGTACAATGGCATTGGCTTAGGCATATCCTCAGATGTGAAGATATACCTCACGCCGGGAATCTGTGATGCTTCACTTGTATCAATTGCGTTAATTCGCGCGTGGCCAACATCCAAACGTACTAACTTGACATGTAGAATATTGTTGAATTTCAAGTCAGCAGCGAACTTCAATGCACCACTGACTCGATCTTCTATACCAACACGCTTTACTGAATCACCAATTTTTGCCATGCTAAAATAGGAACCTCGTTGAACTTTCTTACGTTGATAAGTGAATCCTAACCTGTAACCTGCTTGACAATTGAAACAAATTCATCGTCTGTGACCAGGCCTTTTTTCTCTAAACCAAGTGTTTTCACACCATCCAAGACCAAGATCTTATCTTCTTCATCCAGCATGGGCATGCCTAAATCTTCAAGCTTCATTTCAACAGATGCAATACCGGATTTCTTTCCAAGAACATACTGAGGCTTCTGTCCAACCCAACTGGGCATCACACCAAATAATGCAAGCGGTTGTTTCTTCACAAGGTCCACGCCCATCCCGGATTCTCGAGTGAAGGCACGTTCACCAATCACGGGCTTCGATGATGCAACTTTGAATTTGCTAATTTCCAATATTTCATTAGAAATATCGAATAGTTTTTCAAATTTGATATTGCTATCAAGACCGTAAAGTGCTTTCGCGGAAACAGCGACTTCATCAAGAGGTGTGTTACCAGTTCTTTCGCCAAGTCCACCAATTGAGGCATGGACGACTTCTGCGCCTGCTATCAACGCAGCTAATGATGTTGCAACACCCATCCCAAAATCTGAATGTGTATGGACTTCAATCCGTTTCTGGGTGATATCTTTCATATGCTTGATCAAATAAGTTGCTGCTTGGGGAGAGAGTGAGCCGGAGGTATCAACAAGAGCAACACCATCCACCTCTGGTAAAGCGCCAACATCTTCCAGAACTTTTGTAAAGAATTCTGTTCGGGACCGGGTGCAATCCATAGGGAATAGGACGACTTCCAGCCCTTTATCCTTTGCGTATTTTGCCCAGTAGGCAGCTTTTTCGATAACATCTTCTTCAGTCCAATGGGAAAACTGGTGTTTTAACCTTGGGGTACCTACAGGAAGCTCCAAAATAACGCCATCGACGCCGCACTCCAATGCTAATTCAACATCACTTGCCATACCTCTGCATAGAACAAAAACCTGGGCATTAGGTCTGAGTTCAACAACGCGCTTGGTTGCAATCTTGTCTTCTTCCGAGACTGCTGGTAATGCGACCTCAATCCGATCGACACCAAGTTCATCAAGCAGTTGTGCGATGCGGACTTTATCATCCGCACGAAATGCCACGCCGGGACTCTGCTCACCATCGCGCAAAGTTACATCATGTATCTTAAGCCTAACTGGGAGTTGAAAACCAGCACGGACCTCATCAAAATAATTATACGAACTTACCCAATAATTCTCGTTATGATACAGTTTTTCTTCCATTATTTAAATACTCGCTTTCCTTTAATCTTCAATTATTGCTACAGCACGGGTCCAACCAGCGGAACCGCGTTCAATTTTTACAGGGAAAAATGCAACTTTGAAACCTGTTGAGGCTGGCAATTGATCCAGGTTTGCCATCTTCTCGATCTGGAGATACTCGCGACGGCGGCCATAAAAGTGCGAAGGCCAGAGATCTTTCTTCCTGCCAGTTTCATGAAACGATTCAACCATCTTTTTTACAGGCCGGTCTAAGCCCCACCCATCGATGCCAATTGCCTTGACACCTTGGTCAAGGATATACTCTGTCGCATCCATGCCTAAACCAGACTGCGCTGGCAAATATTTAGTTGTTCCCCAGAACTTATCAGCACCCGTTTGGACTAAAACAACATCACCGGGTTCCAGTGTATGCTCAATCTTCTTTATAGCAGCTTTCACATCATCAATTGTTATTTCAGACCCTTGCTCAAGATGACGAAAATCCAGAAGAACACCATTCCCATAGCACCATTCCAATGGCACCTGGTCGATTGTTTTTGAGGGCTTCCCATCAACTGTTGGTCCATAATGCCATGGGGCATCAACATGCGTACCAGAGTGGGTGCTTGCATTAACCTGATCGGATGCCAAACCCATCCCATCGTCAAAATCCGTCGGATCAACTTGTGCTAATACTGCTAATCTGCGTGCTCCTTCCTCGTGGGTTGTATGTGTTATTGAGGGTGGAAAGGGTTCGCTAGCAAAGTTTTGATGTGGTAAGCTCAGGTCGATAATTCTTGTCATATTTTTTCTCCTAATTTTGTAATCTAAATTAATGTTAAATTTTCTGATTGGAGTGAAAATAACTTTCGGTCTCCAAATAATGGCTCTTCGTCAGGCTTGAATAAAAGCCTGTAATGACACGATTTTTTCATCTAAATCACTCTCGCCAATCAGTGTTCTTCTAACACCGAAAAAACGAATATCTTCGATTTGAGCTTGATTTAGAAGTTTTTGTAATTCTTCGATAAAAATTCCGGGCACAGGTTCCTCGGATGTATCCCTGTCTGTACCCAGCATTGTCCCTTTCCCTTTCGCTACCGTTACACCGCAAGAAGGGCTCGGATTCATCCCAAGAACACCAACGATATCAAATCCCAATGCTTGATAATCCTTGATTTGTTTTAAGACAACTTCAGCTTTTATCCGGAAGCATGCCCTGATATCATCCAATATGACTTCACCGTACAGCCATTTTTCAAGTCCAAGGCATTCATATTCAGGGCAAGGCATTTGGATAATACCCAGTCCTGCATCAAGCAAAGTCTTTATAAGAGGAACGTTTGCACCAGCAAAGGAGCAGCCCTCAGGAAAGCGTGTATTAATATTTAACCAGCAATGGCTGATGAAAATGACCCGTCGTTCTCTCTTATCTGATAAGAAAACATATCCTAAGCGATATGCATCTCCAAAAGAACCTTCAAACTGAATATCACCCGTTCCCCAAAGACCAATAAAGAAGGGTAACTTGCCTTCTGATATTCGTAAAAGGGTATCTTCGGATAGCTTAAGAATAAAATCCGCCTGTCCCCCCTCTGCCGGGTGAAACTGCTTTCCATCGGAAAGCCAATAATATGAGGAGCCATCAATACACCATTCAATTAATTTGTGCCAATCTCGCAGCCGGAGAGGTGTAATCTCTGATGCATTGACATGATTTAATAAAGTGTCGAGTGCTTCAACAGCAGAATTGCTCATTTTATTTCACCCTTTCTTTTTGTTGTCGTGAAACAGAAAGGACTGCATCAATGATCCTGTCATAACCAGTACAACGGCATAAGTTACCAGATAAAGCAACTCTAACTTCTTCTTTAGTCGGTTCTGGATATGTATTAAGTAAATATTGCGCTGCCATGATCATCCCCGGTGTGCAAAATCCACATTGGACTGCGCCGGCATCGATGAAAGCTTGCTGTAACGGCGATAAATGAACTGATCCACCCAGGCCTTCGATTGTAATAATTTCTGACCCATCAACTTCAACAGCCAGGATCAAGCAGGCATTGACCGCCTGACCATCCAGCAGCACTGTGCACGCGCCGCATTCACCAACACCGCAGCATTCTTTTGGTCCGGTAATATCCAATTGATCACGCAGAACATCTAAAAGCGTATGATGAGCTTGCACACCAATCGTGTAGGGCTGATCATTAATATTTATTGTGATTTCATGAACGTTCTTAATTTCCAAAATATTTCCTAAATCTTGTTCTGTAATCGTTCAATGGCGGTATTGAATGCACGCCAACCCAAAACTGTTAGCATAGCTTGTCGATATTCTTTGCTCGCCCGGACATCAGATATTGGCGTTGCTTTTTCCATCAACTTTGAAATGATTGATTTTTTCACTTCGCTGCTGATATCCGTTGATAATAAGAGGCCTTCATTTTCTTCAACGATGAAAGGCACCGGTCCTACAGCACCGAGCGCAAACCGAGCCTTTCCGGTTTGGTTAACCTGACAGCAAAGGTTGATAGTCGCCAGATCAACCCCTTTACGACGTGTAAGTCGAGAAAATGCACCTGCCTGATTCTGTGATGGTAATGGCATCACAATTTGTTTTACAATTTCATTAGAAACTAAAGCCGTTTTGCCAGGCCCTTTTATGAACTCTTGCAATGGTAATGTCCGTTCGCCTTTGCGCGATACACAAACAACGGATGCGTCATAAATTAATAATGCAGGCGCACTGTCTGCAGCCGGAGAAGCGTTGCACAAATTGCCAGCAATTGTTGCACGATTGCGAATTTGTACAGATCCAATATTATGGACCGCCTCTGTAAGCGCCGGATAATTCTCTTCCAGAAATTCATCTGATTCCAATGTCGCCATTAAGGTTAATGCACCAAACGTAACCTTATCTGCTTCAATACTAATTCCGGAATTCAATGAGGGAATACGTTTAATGTCAATTATTGCTTCAGGAGTGATGCTTCCTGATTTCAAACGAACCAACAAATCTGTTCCGCCTGCTAACAAACGATAATTATCTGCACTGCATTCCTGCAGGTCAAATAAGTCTTCAATATTCTTGGGCTGATAATAGTTGAAAGAATTCATGAAAAAATATCTAATTGTTTGACTCAAGAAGTTGATTAGGAGTAGTTTTATGCATCGCCTCAGCTAGCATCTTCTGGGAAAACGATCTGTGCTTGTGCAGAAGCGCAAGTGCGGGTTCACAATCTTTATGCTTGATCAAATTAACAAAATCAATGTGCTCTTTCAATGAATGCGCCATCATATCTGGCACCAAAGAAAAGACACTGCGTGATCGATTGAGCTCCGATTTATTCCAAAGGTCATCGATCATAGTGACCAAAAGCGGCATTTTTGAATATTCATATATTGCCATATGAAATTCACGATTCAGTTTGCCATAGGTGTGATTATCTTTATTTTCAAGCGCTTCCTTAAAACGTTCAATATATTTCATCAGATCAGTAATGTCATCCCCATTAATATGCGAAATTGATTCACGAAGCGCTAAATCCTCTAAATGGTATCTTATCCTGAGAACTTCAAGGGTTTCTTTCCAGGATAATTCTTCAACAACAGGTGAATGATGCGGATCCTGCCGAATAAGACCCTCACTGATCAACCGTTGAACAGCACTTTTCACAGGAATAATGCTGATTCCCATACTCTCAGCCATTGATGAAAGGCTGATTTTTTGGTTAGGAAGTAGATCGCCGGCGAGAATCGCCTCTTTTATTGCCTCGTAAGCAAATTCTTCCCGAAGGGGTGGTGCTTCTTTAGAAAATGATCGTAAAATAGTCATAATATTTAATACTTAATATTTTATAAAACATATTATATAATGGATATTAATCTTTTGTCAACCACCAATTAATATGATTTTGATTTTACGTTAATAAACGAAATGGAAGAAGATAAGTAGTTTACTTTGATGAAGAAATCTACCTCACCAGGCATGTTTTAGGCTGCGCTAGTGCCCTAATGAAAAGCACTGATTTTGCCACGGAATGTAATACATCAAAATTTTATTTTAGAACAGCGGTAAAATTTATTTGGTTCTTTTACTCAAAAATATGATAGCAATATCCAATCAAAAGTATTTTCGATTAAATAAAAAGCATTGAAAGTGAGAAGAAATGACAGGGAAGAATAATAAAGTTGTTATTATTACTGGCTCAGGGCGGGGTATTGGTCGAGGAATAGCGGCTACGTTAGCTGAGGCTGGATGGACAATCGTAATTAATGATTTTGGCAATCCAAAGCCTCCTGAGGAAACGCTTGAGCTGGTCAGAGAAGCCGGAAGTGACGGAATTATTATTATGGGCGATATTACCAAACCTGAAACTCGTGAAAATATTGTTCTCGAAACAATGAACCATTATCAACGGATTGATCTTCTGGTAAACAATGCTGGTATCGGTCCAAGAGTTCGGATGGATATGCTCGAAACAAGCGTCGAAAGTATGTGGGAAGTTCTAAATGTCAACCTGGTTGCATCATTCTTCCTCACACAGATCGTAGCGAATGAAATGATCAAACTCATAAAAAGCGAGGCTGTTGCTGATCCAAAAATCGTCAACATCAGCTCGATGAGCGCCTATACATCCAGTACAAGCAGGGCAGAATACTGCATTTCGAAAGCAGGCGTTTCAATGAGCACCCTCCTGTTTGCAGACCGTCTTGCTGACGAGGGAATCAATGTCTACGAAATTCGCCCAGGTATCATCAAAACACCTTTGACGGAAATTGTTTCTGATAAATATGACAAGTTAATCGCAGAGGGGATCACCCCAATCAAACGTTGGGGCCAACCTGAGGATATTGCGAAAGCTATCCTGGCAATTGCAGAAGGCTATTTCCCATTCTCGACCGGTCAAGCATTTGATGTCGATGGTGGCTTTCACATCCACAGGCTATAAAAAATTGAACGGAATTTGTGTTTACCGATTAGTACTTGAATCACAAATATTAATACTTGTTTTCTGATCAGACTCATTTTAGGAGATTATTAATGACTTCATTACCCTATCTAAACATCCCTCGGATCAAATGTTTGCCTGATTTCCAGGCATACCTTACAAAAATGAATATCGACATTCCGATCGATGAGCAAATGAAAACAGGAGCCGATAGCCCTCTGGCTCAACCCTATAAATTACAGAATGGAAAAACAATTGGCAATCGCTTTTGTATTAATCCAATGGAAGGATGGGATGCGGAGACGGATGGAAATCCATCCGAGCTGACCAAACGCCGTTGGTTAAATTTCGGTAGAAGTGGGGCAAAATTCATTTGGGGTGGAGAAGCCGCAGCAGTCAGACCTGATGGGCGCGCAAACCCTAATCAACTGATGATCCTCGACAACACCATGGCAGAAGTCGAGAAAATGCGTATTGGGTTGGTCCATGAACACAACCAGTATTTTGGACAAACGGATGATTTATTTATTGGTCTCCAGCTTACGCACTCTGGCAGGTTCTGCCGCCCTAATATAAAAACGAAATTAGAACCAAAAATTGTCTATCATCACCCCTTATTGGATGAAATCTTCCACATCGATCCTGATTACCCCGTGTTGACTGACAGGGAAATTGATGATCTTATACCGTATTATGTCATAGCAGCAAAACGAGCACAAACCATCGGATTTGAGTTCGTGGACATCAAGCATTGTCACGGCTACCTGGGGCACGAATTCTTAAGCGCAGTTACAAGACCAGGAAAATATGGTGGGGGGTTGGAAAACCGGACACGGTTCTTACGCCAAATTGTGGAAGGCATTCAAAGTGAATGCCCTGGACTCCTAATTGGCGTACGTGTTAGTATGTTTGATATGCCGCCTTACCGTCCTGGTGAAGATAACATTGGCCAAATGTTGACTTATCGGGATGAATCTGGTCAGTACCCATTTGCTTTTTGCGGCGATCCTGACAATCCTGGTCAAATTAAATTGGACGAAATGATCCAGTTAATGAATATGCTAAACGACTGGGGTGTTTCCCTGATCAATTTCACGGCTGGCAGTCCTTACTACAACCCACACTTAACAAGGCCGGCATATTATCCCCCCAGTGATGGCTATAGCATGCCGGAAGATCCGCTGGCAGGGGTTGCTCGCCATATTCATGTTGGTGCCGAGTTAAATAAACACAGCGGGCAATTGGTTACCGTTGGATCAGCATATACTTATCTTCAGGATTACCTACCAAATGTTGCTCAAGCGGTTGTCGATCGAAATATGATTGATTTCGTGGCGCTTGGCAGGATGGTTCTGTCTTATCCTGAAATGCCAGCGGATATTCTCGAAGGAAAGCCTTTTGACAAGCGACGTATTTGTCGGACCTTTAGCGATTGCACTACCGCACCTCGAAAAGGCCTTGTTTCTGGCTGTTATCCTTTGGATCATTTCTATAAAGACTTACCTGAAGCAGTAACCTTAAAAGAATTAAAACGTAAAAAATAGAAGGAATCTGATCAATCATGCGAGTTATCTCATTTGAAGAAGCAGTAAGTTATGTTCATAACAATGATACTGTTATGATAGGTGGATCAGGCGGCGGTCATGCAGTACCTGAAGCTCTGATCGTTGCCCTGGGTGATAGGTTCGAAAAGCACCAGTCGCCAAAACAAATCACGCTCTTCCATCCTGTCGGGATTGGCGATAATATCAGCCAGGGCGTAGGGCACCTCTCACACCCCGGCATGGTCAAACGCATCATTACAGGCGCACTTGTCAACAGTCCAATTTTTCAGGAATATGCAAAAGAAGACAAAGTTGAAGCTTACACTTTACCACAAGGAACCCTTTCTCAACTGGTACGAGAAATGGCAGCAGGTAGGCCCGGTTTGATTACCAAAACGGGCATGCATACTTACATCGACCCTCGCCAATTGGGTGGCAGGCAGAGTGAATGTGCTGCTGAATCCCTGGTCGAATTAATAGAATTGGATGGCCAGGAATGGCTGTTTTATAAGCCTTACAAAATCGATGTTGCATTCCTTCGTGGAACGACCGCAGATGAGGAAGGCAATATCACCATGGAGCGGGAAGCAGTATTTGGAGAGATGCTTTCGATGGCCCAGGCCACGCATAATAATGGTGGGATCGTGATTGTACAGGTTGCTCGGTTAGCTGAAAGAAACACCCTGCCAGCCAAACAGGTAAAAATCCCTGGTATGCTGGTGGACCTGGTTGTTGTTGATCCCGATCAACGCCAGACCTACTTGATGGATTACAGCCCGGCATATGCAGGTGAGGTGAAAGTCCCGGTAAACGACATCACCCCCCTGCCCTTTGACGCCCGGAAAATTATTGCTCGACGGGCTGCACTGGAGCTTTTCCAGGGAGCGATCTGCAATCTGGGTTCAGGGGTTTCGACAGGGATCGCAACTATCGCGGCTGAAGAAGAGATCTTAGGTCGAATTGTACTGACCAACGAACAGGGCCTCATCGGCGGTGCACCCTCATCTGATGCCGGTGCAGCCATCAACTACACCTCTATCGTTGAACAGCCCTATCAGTTTGATTTTTATGATGGCGGCGGCCTGGATCTGGCATTCTTATCCTTTGCACAGGTGGACGCAAAAGGGAATGTCAACGTCAGCCGGTTCAACGGACGGATCATCGGTGTCGGTGGGTTTGTCAACATCAGTCAATACGCTAAAAAAGTAATTTTCAGTGGAACATTTACAGCCGGCAAACTTAATATCGACTGGATCGATGGTCAAACCCATATTATGAATGAAGGAAAATTCAAAAAACTTTTAACAGAAGTTGAACAGATTTCTTATTCAGGTCCATTTGCCCAGGAACGAGGCCAGGAGGCATTATATATTACAGAAAGGGCTGTGTTCAGAAGAGGTCCGGAAGGGGTAGAACTGATTGAAATTGCGCCGGGTATTGATCTCCAGACCCAAATTCTTGACCAAATGGAATTTAAACCGTCTATCTCTCCCGTGCTAAAAGAGATGGACCCGCGCATCTTTAGAGATGAACCAATGAATCTTAGCATTGATCTTAACCGTAAAGAACAGAGTAACGTTCCTTCACGTCTGCGAAAGGACACTAACTGATGAGTGAATTTTCAGGAACTGAAATCGAAAGTGAATCCCTCCAGGTCACCAAACCCAGAGAAGGGGTTGCGTTAATCACAATCACATCTCAACCTTTAGGCGTATTACGTCATGCTGTAAAAAGAGCTTTGTACCAGGTTGTCGTATCCCTCGAGAAAGACCCTGGTATCAGGTGCGTTGTTCTGACAGGCGTTGGCAAGGCTTTTACGGTTGGTTCTGACATACGCGATTTCAGCCAGGAAGTGGGTTGGCTGCTTGAAAATGATTATTGGGAAGCGGGGCTCAATCAGAAAATTGAAGAAGCCCGTTTTCCCATCATTGCTGCCTGCAACGGCCATACACTCGGTGGTGGTGCTGTATTGGCATTGGCTTGTGATTTCAGAACGGCTTGTGTTTCAGCTAAATTCGGCTTCCCCGAGGTAAAAGTTGGCGCTTTCCCCTCAGGCAGCGGCACGCAGCGTCTGCCCAGGCTGGTTGGTCGAGGCCGGGCAATGGAGTTAATCCTCACGGGTCGAGTGATCACTGCTCAGGAAGCCTACCAATTTGGGCTGGTTGAATACTTATTTGATGATGAAGAACTGCTGCCGAAGACGCTGGATATCGCTGAAACGATTGCCGGTTTCAGTGCACCGGTGATTTCAGCAGCAAAGACCTGCGTAAATCAGGGTTTGCGTGATGGATGGGAAACCGGGCTGAAACTTGAAAGTGATTTCCGAGTAAAGACTGGTCGCTCCGCTGACTCCGTTGAAGGACGGAATGCCTTCCTTGAAAAACGTGAACCCAAATTCAATCAAGATCAATAGGATCAGGAAATTACCATGCGATTGGTTTCTTACGCTTATCAATCCGATATCCAGATTGGAGCAGTTATAGAGAGATATATCATAGATCTCCAACGCGCGTCTCAGATTGCTTTCAGGAAGGCTGATGGAAATCATCAAATCATAAAATTACAAAATATGATGACGCTCCTTGCATCATGTGAGGATAACTGGACAGCCTTATTCGATATCTATGAATGGATATCGAAAGAGATCTTAATTGATCCAAGCACCCTGATTAATTTGGGTGTTTTGATACCTGAGGATGCTGTCCAATTATTGGCGCCATTACCCATGCCCGGAAAGATCATATGCATTGCCGGAAATTTTCCGTCAATGGAAAATCAAATCAAGCCTGAGTATCCCACCGTCTTTATGAAACCCACCAGCACTATTAATGGACCGGAACAGCCCGTTCTTTTATCAGATATTACAACAAACGTAGCAATTGAAGTTGAACTGGGCATCGTAATAGGGAAATTGACAAGGCACATCCCTGCAGAACAGGCACTTAAATCAGTGGCAGGCTACTTACTGGCAAATGATATTGGTGATCGGGTTATTGAAAAAAGAACGTCTCAATGGACATCAGGAAAAATGTTTGATTCCTTTACCCCGATAGGTCCTCGGCTGGTAACCAAAGATGAAATACCTTCTCCTAACAAGCTGGAGATGATCAGCTTGCTCAATGGGGAATTGGTCCAAAAAGGAAATACATCAGACATGTTCTTTCGTTGTGAGGAAATTATCTCCTATCTTTCAGACCTGACCACCTTACAGCCTGGAGATATCATCTTAATGGGAAGTCCAAAATGCATTGGTAATATGCCCAACCCAGAAGTCTCGCTGGCCGATGGAGATATCATATCAATCAGTATAGAGGGATTAGGTGAATTAACCAATCCGGTTCTAAAGGAGTAACGATGCCCGAAACTTATCCCATGGCGGTGATTGCTGCACCCAGGCAAATTGAATATGTTCAAAAAAAGCTTTCTCCACTTGGAGATTATGAGATATTGATCAAGATTAAAGCAGCCGCCATCTGCGGCAGCGACTTACACCTTTACAAAGGCTTACATCCCTCCGCTTCATTACCTGCCGCTTTGGGGCATGAAGCCTCTGGGCAAGTCATAGAGATCGGCAAATCCGTCACAAAACATAAGATCGGTGACAGAGTCACCATAGAGCCCGTAATTGCCTGCGGGAAATGTGACTACTGTTCGCGTGGGGATTATCACCTTTGTAAGGACATCAGTTTTCAATACCGCCAGGGACAGGGCGTTTTTGCACCTTTTTTCATCGTCCATGAGGACAGGGCTTTCCACCTTCCCAAAAACATATCCTATGAGGAAGGTGCACTCGTAGAACCAATGAGTGTGGCTTTACATGCAGTTAAGAAGTCCGGGATAAAGCTGGGGCAGACATCAGCCGTGTTTGGCGCAGGAGCAATTGGCATCCTCGTTTCCATGCTCACCCGCCAGACCTCTGGAATTGGTAGTATTATTTGCGACATTCACCCCTACCGCCTTCAAAAAGCATTGGACCTTGGTGCTCAGTTCGCGATCAACAGCCGTGAGCAAGACCCTGTCAATGCCATTCTGGAAGCAACAAATGGATTAGGTGTGGATAAATCATTTGAAGCCGTAGGTCTCGAATTAACTCTGAGCCAATCTTTGCAGGTTTTAAAACACGGCGCAAATGCCACATTAATTGGTATATTTGAGCAAATTGAAAATAAGATCCCAATCCACTTATTTGTTCAAAGAGAAATCTCGCTTTATGGGGCGCAGGGTTACTCTTGGGACTTCCAGGACGCATTGAAAATGCTGGAAACAAACACAATGAGTTTGAAACCCCTGATCACACATATATTGCTTTTGAGTGAATTGCAACAAGGGTTTGAGATCCTGTTAAGCCCCAATAACAAATCTATCAAGGTTGTTGTCAAAATAGATGACTAAAAAAACCAGGCAATCCGAGGATGAATATGATTAAGAAAGATATTGAAATCTCGCACAATAGTATCACCCAACCTGTCGAACTGACCAGGGTTCACACCTTAATTATTGGCAGTGGTGCCTCTGGCTTGAACGCAGCGGTCCAATTGCACCGGTACGGGGTTGAAGACATTCTTATACTTACAGAGGGACTACAAATGGGGACCTCCATCAACACCGGCAGTGATAAACAAACTTATTACAAATTATCCATGAGCGGGGATGAGAGCGATTCCCCGGTCTCAATGGCTGAAAGCTATTTGAGCGGTGGTAGCATGCACGGAGACCTGGCATTGATTGAAGCAAGCCTATCGGTTCGAGGATTCATCAACCTCGTTAACCTTGGTGTCCCGTTCCCACATGATGTTTACGGCCAATATATTGGCTATAAGACCGATCATGATCCCCGTCAGAGAGCGACATCCGTTGGCCCGTATACCTCCAGAGAAATGTGCAGAGCCTTAATCAAAGAAGTAAAAACGCTGGAAATACCTGTTCTCGAAAATAGAGAGGTGATCCAGCTGGTAAGATCAGATAACGATCAAAGCAAAAGGATCATTGGTGCCCTGGTGCTCAACCAACAAGGGAATATGGAAGCCTATATCGCTGAAAATATAATATTTGCAGTAGGTGGGCCTGGCGGACTCTATAAAACAAGCGTCTACCCCAAAGTACATTCTGGTGCAATTGGTTTAGCATTGATGGCAGGCGCAGAAGCTCGCAACCTGCCAGAATCCCAATACGGTCTAGCTTCCACGAAATTCAGGTGGAATGTTTCGGGAACCTATATGCAGGTCATCCCCCGGTTTGTCAGTACGGCGTCAGATGGCAAATCAGATGAGCAGGAATTCCTATCAGATTATTTCGAAACAGACTCGGAGATGAATGGCAATGTATTCCTGAAAGGTTATCAGTGGCCTTTTGATGCGCGTAAAGTCTACGGCGGATCATCGATTATTGATATCCTGGTGTACATTGAAACAGTTGAAAAGGGACGTCGTGTCTTCCTCGATTTCCGGCAGAATCCTGCTAGTTTCACCTTTGAAGATCTGCCAGACGAGGCGCGAAACTACCTTACTCGCTCCGAAGCTTTTCAGAAAACGCCTGTTGAACGGCTGAATAAAATGAATCCGGGTGCAATTGAACTTTACCAGGACCATGGCATAGATCTATGGCATGAGCCATTGGAAATTGCAGTTTGTGCCCAGCATAACAATGGCGGTTTGGCAGCAAATATCTGGTCAGAATCGACCAACATCAAACATTTCTTCCCAATTGGCGAGGTGAACGGCTCTCATGGTGTCAACCGCCCAGGTGGATCAGCATTGAATGCCGGCCAGGTTTGGGGAACACGTGCTGCCGAATTCATTGATGCTTGCTACAGAGATTGGAGTATAGATGAATCTAGTGCTGATCAATCCATTAACCAGGCATGTTTGGATGCAATTACATGGATGGCGAACTCAGAAACTTCGGAAATTAATTGGCGAACGGCACTCGATGAAATTCAAACCAGGATGTCCCGCTGCGGCGCGCATATTCGATCAAAAAAAGCACTCAGTACTGAACTACCCCTAGCTCACCAATTTGTCGATCAAATTCTCAATTCAGGATGTCGAAGCGATGACCTGATTGGTTTAAGAAACGCGTTCAAAGTCCGACAGTTAGCCTTTTCGCATCTGGTTTACCTCGATGCCATCAATTTTATGCTGGAAAACAGGGTTGGCAGCCGAGGTTCTTCTATTGTCCTAGATTCTGAAGGAGATCAATTTAGTGAATTGCTGGATGAATCCTGGAAGATTCAAAGAGAAGATCCTGCATTCAGGGAAAAGGTCTTGATCACGAAAATCAAAGATAATCTTTCTATCTCGCACCTTTGGGAGCCCGTGAGACCACTTCCTGAGATAGACGCATGGTTTGAAACAACCTGGGCTGCCTATCGGAATCGTGAAATCTTTGGCTAATTAATGCAAGACGATCTCGAAGAAAATTTAAAGAAATTATTCCACCCTTTAAATAGGCTATGGTTCTTTGTGTATTTCAAGAATTTATGCTGATTTTCAATTAATGGTACCGAGATTAAAGTCTAAAAAATGAATTTCATTTTGGTAACATAAAACTAGTTGTGCTTAATAGAACAATCTCATTTTTATTCAAAACAATCCATCAACCAAAACTCACTGGAAACCAAGTTCCAATTATTTTGTTATTTGTAAGCGCCAATTTGTTTCTTATTCGTTATAAGATTACAACTTAATTTATAATGTAATCATGTCTTCAATCTATACTGTCACACTTAATCCAGGCATCGACCGTGAATTAACTGTCCCTGATATCCTTTTCGATCAGGTACTACGTTCATCCTCAGCAATTGTGGATATTGGTGGGAAAGGTTTCAACGTTTCCCGCATGCTAAGATCACTTGGAACCCCCAGCACAGCGCTAGGGTTTGTGGGTGGAAAAAGCGGAGAATTCCTTGCGGAAGGCCTGGAATCTTTGGATATTGAACCAGACTTTGTTTGGGTTCAAGGAGAATCCCGAACTAATGTTAGTGTTTTATCCAAACACAGCAGTCAGCACATCAAGATCAACGAACCGGGTCCAAAGATCACAGAAGAAGAGCAAAACACATTACTGGAAAGAATTATGAACCGGTGTCATCCCGGTGATTGGTGGGTCATTGCGGGGAGTCTGCCGCCTGGTATTCCCAACGATTATTACGCAAAATTGATTACAGTTATCCAATCCAACCATGGCAAAGCGATCCTGGATTCCAGCGGTCAAACCCTTCAGCAGGGCTGCAGCGCTTGTCCTTACCTGGTTAAACCCAATCAGTCCGAACTGCAAGAATTAACTGGACAACCGGTTGAGACGGAAAATCAGATTCTAATTGCTGCTCTAAAAGTCCAAGAGATGGGTCCAGAGATTGTTGTTGTCTCTTTAGGTAAAAATGGTGCTTTATTAGTGACAGATGAAGAACAATGGATGACGAACAGCCCAGCCATTATTGAACGCAATCCCATTGGCGCAGGCGACTCGCTGACAGCAGGTTTGGTTTGGTCCTTTTCACGCGGGCTTTCGATGGATGAATCACTCCGTTGGGGTGCTGCCTGCGGTGCGGCTACAGCGAGTCAGGAAGGAACAGCAATGGGTTCATTGGAACTGGCTAAGGAATTATTTTTTCAAACAAGGGCTAAGAGGCTAACAAAATGAGGGAATCAAAGATCATCACCATTGAAAGATTCTTATTAGACACCCAACCGGATTATGCTAGAGGCGAATTGACCAGCATTCTCTACGATTTAGCACTGGCAGCAAAGATCATCTCTGCCCAAACGCGACGAGCAGGTTTGCTGGATATTCTCGGTTTCGCTGATAATGTCAATGTTCAGGGTGAAACCCAACGCAAATTGGATGTCTATGCCGATGATGTCATCATCAAGCTAACACAGCACACAGGCCGCCTGTGCGCTATGGTATCTGAAGAGCGAGAAGAAGTCATTTCAATTCCAGAATGTTTTACAAAAGGATCTTATATTTTGGTTTTCGATCCCCTCGATGGATCTTCCAACATCGATACCAACATCAGCATCGGGACCATATTCGGCATCTACAAAACGCTTGATGAAGAAAATTCTGGATGTTTGGCAGACTGTCTTCAGCCGGGTCGGGATTTGGTCGCTGCTGGCTACATGCTCTATGGGACCAGCACCATGATGGTTTACAGCACAGGGAAAGGCGTCCACGGTTTCACCCTTGACCCCTCCTGGGGAGAGTTTATTTTATCGCATGAAAACATCTGTTTTCCAAACCCGCCTGCTTATTTCAGTTTCAACCATGCCATTACACACCGCTTACCCACACCTATATTAGCCTACATCGATTGGCTGCGAAACCTGACAGAACCAACCCTGACTCACCGCTATGTCGGGTCCATGGTTGCGGACTTTCACCGCAACCTGATCCATGGTGGTGTCTTTGGCTACCCTGCTGCCCCCACCAAACCGGACGGAAAAATTAGATTACTATACGAAGCCGCCCCCCTGGCATTTCTGGCAGAACAGGCCGGCGGGTTTGGCTCTGACGGAAGTCAATCATTATTAGAGATCAAACCCTCTTACATCCACCAACGAGTACCGGTCTTCATCGGCAATCGCTTCCTCGTAGAGAAAGCAAAAGAAATCTTATTTCCGAA
The DNA here is from genome assembly GCA_016841445.1 of Anaerolineaceae bacterium. Taxonomy (GTDB): domain Bacteria; phylum Chloroflexota; class Anaerolineae; order Anaerolineales; family Anaerolineaceae; genus Brevifilum. Next base: position 968,156 of record JAENZD010000001.1, on the reverse strand, counting down.
AATCTAACGGTACGCATGGTAGACAAGCAAAGCCTATTTTCTTCCAAAAATTTGCCCAATGGTGGATTTACAAATTGGAAAACACTGCAAACACGATCGGCAAATCCATACCGGCATGGAACAGCACTGAACCCCAAATTGTATCTGTTTTTTGCATGATGTAACCCCACAAAAACGCCAGCGGAATCAGTATGACTAAAAATAACATTTGATCCCTTGTGTACGTCACCCCTAGATGTAAACCTGTAAACACGAGAACAATCAGGCAGTTGGAGAGAAATTTCCCGTAAAACGCTTCAAGCTTCCGGAGGAACAAACCTCTGAATAGCAATTCTTCAAAGATCGCATTTCCCAGCACAAATAATAAAATCCACGGCAGCCATTGGATAAGAACACTCCATTCAACTGGCTTTCCAGAAAATAGCAATTGAGACATTGGAATAGCCCCTGCAGCAGCAATGATAAACGCGGCGAAGCCAATCATGAGGCTTTTTGTCAACCTCCCTCTTTGGATATACACAGAGCCCAATCCAACACCGGATAATTTTGTGAGCAGCAAAACGACGAAGGCTGCAATGCTGGCTGATTTAATCTTTTCTAGAGCTAATGCACCAGGTGTGTTCGTTGGGACATTTAGCACATTCTGCATGAATCCGGCAGCCCAGAAATCCAGAGAAACTGTCAGGGCAAGGATAAATAACCCGAACAAGACCTGCCAATATTGATTCAATCGGCTGCTTTTCCTGGCGACTAGAGCTGATAATATCAAGAAACCGGTCAATACCAACCGCCCCAACGTATCGGTTATCCCATGGAAAAACGGCCGGTATGGACTAAAAATGACAATGATTAGGGTTCCAATGATAACAAAAGCAAATCCCAGAACAAGCCGGGAAATCCATTGATTTTTTGATTGTTTATATTGATCAATTGTTACAGTCACGTCCAACTACTCCTTGTAAGTTTTTCATCTCTTGAGGATAACCGTCGAGAAATTGTCGAATGTTTTAGCAAAATTAACGAGAAAAACACGAAAATTTGTTTGTCCAAACATAGATTTTCAATCATTAAGTGAGTAATAAGAGCAATTACTATTATAGTGATATTTTTCAAAAATAAATACACCAGTTATTAAAATGATCAAATTTAAATGGTGCCAGACAGGACAAACTTAGGAAAACTTCTATCTCATCATTAATGGCAAATAACGAGAAAAAAACAGTATCTCACATTCGGAAAATTCTGAGGTATTGCCATTGCTGTCAGTTGCTGTAGCTGTGATGTAATCATACGCTTCATTGACCGGCAAGGTGATGCTAAATTCAGCCACTCCGCTCGAGCTGGTCGCAACCTCTGATCCGCCCAGGTAGACCATTCCTTCACCATATCCGGAAAGATCGCACGAATCGTTGCCGTAGAAATGCAGTGTGAATGGTGCAATGGGGATACTTTCCAGAATCCCTTCTAAAGTGATTCTAGTGTTGAATTGTTCGTATTTAATGTTCGTGATAACGGGGAAATTTTGCATTTGGTTTGCTCCAATATCGGCATCACCAATATCATTTGGCGTCACCCTTGATGTCCCTTCCTCCTCACCTATCAGATTGATTCCCAGTCCACCATTCATGTAAATTGAATTGCCAATGACGGGATTATTGATGGAGGCATATTTTACAGCCACACCATCACCGGTATTCCCGTAGATCAGATTTCCCTCTCCACTACCTACACCTCCAATTTGGGTGTTGAAAGCATTTGAAATTTCGATTCCATTCATCTGGTTTGCGATGATCTTCGTCCCCGTTAAATCAGAACCGATGAAATTGCCCATGATGATATTATTCAAAGAATCATCCTCAACCAGCAATCCGTCTAGTGCGTTGCCAGATATAATATTCCTTTCATCAATACTATTTCCCCCAACGACATTCGAATCCGAATCCACAATCCTGATGCCATTGCCAGCATTAGGCTCGGCAGTCGTACCTGTGACTTCAAGACCTATCACATTTCCCCGAATAATGTGTCCGTACCCTCCCTGGATCAAAATGCCATCGCCCCCATTATCGTTAATCCTACTATTCTGAATGGTCACACCGGTGGCATTAATAATGAATATCCCATGCGATCCATTTCCCGAAAGTAATGGGTTGAACTGGAATTTCCCAATCGTACAGTTCATAACACTTACATTTTCCGCGTCAATAATATTAATGCCATAATCTCCAAATTGACTGATGGAGATTGAATCTAAAAGTACATCATCCGATGAGATCGTCACTCCGCCAAACGGAAGCCCTTGTCCATCGAGGACGATCTTCGTGCTATCGGATTTATTTGGCCCTTGGATCGACATCGGGGAGCTGAGCGCAGGTAAAGTGGTTCCAACATTAATGACCTTGCTCAGAACAAATCCGGACCGGATATTGAACTCAATTGTATCAGCCGTAGTGGGATCATAATTGGCCTGTTCGATGGCTGCCCTTAATGTACACTCCTGCCCAACACCATTCCAGCAGATACCATCTGTCAGCTCATAATCCCCTTCATCGCCTCGTGTGTTGACTTCAAAGGTCTCCCCCACCCCACTGACTGTTAATTTGAACGGTTGTGAAAATAATAAAGCACAAATGATAATGAAAAGTTTTGTAAACCGGTTCAATGCTCACCTCCAACATAGATGTGAAACGCATATGAAAGAAGAGGTCTTAATGTTCGATGGTGTACTTTGTCAATTTAAATTATATTGGTCTCCCACGGATAACTGTTGATCAATCCCGAAAGACCCGTGTGAAAATTAAAAATCAATTTGATTTAACTTAATTATAAACGAAACCTGAACAACCCAACAGGTAAATAGACACGCAAAAATACTCATCAATTTGGCGGTTGCCGAGCCGTTGTTTGTTTTGATATGCAGAACTTCAGCCTTATGGGAGGTATCCCCAATCCACCGGTCGATATTCATCAACTGTAAAAGGCAAAAGGGTTTTACTGGCATCTATCAAAGCATAGATCGTGAACGTGTCCGATGGCGACCCCTCTTGCCTGTAAAGCAAATACTGTCCATCAGGTGACCAATCCACAAGCCATCCCGAGACATCCTCGACGATCCTCTGCTCGCTGCCATCCGGGCGGATCAGGATCACACGGCTGTTGGTGATCTCCATTGTGCTGTCATCAAAATTGATGCCGGTAAAGGCTATCCAATCCCCAGCAGGAGACCACATCGGTTCAACGACAGCAACATTTGTCTCATTGTAAATCACGGCGCTGCTGGTGTAATTTGGGTCAGAAACATATAGTGGACTTTGGAAATAGCCATACATCTGGAGGTTGCTAAATGTCACCTGACTGTAATCTGGTGAGAAAGAAAATCCACCTGCGTTAGTGCCGACATCAGGATGGGACATTTGTGTTACTGTCGGGAGGTACCATAGCGAGAAACCCCCGCACTCAGAATAGCAACCGCAGCTCGCCATGCTTGCCCAGGTGCCGTAATTATAGATACCCTCTGGCAAGCGCATCCCGCCAGGAATATTAGCGAGATTGATAAAACTAGAGGGGTCGGAAATATTAACCCTCAATACATCATAATTGATCATATCCTGGTTTTGAATATCATCTGCAAAATCTTCGCAAGATAGGTCGCTCTCAAATGTGTAGATTTCGCCATCGCCTTCACCCCAATTGACAAAAGTACCCACATTAGCTATTACCTGCTCACTGCTATCACCCAGGTTGAGGATATGAATCATCCCATCCCGATTATATGCCGCGAAGACTCCATCCCCCGAAACCATCAGGTTGCTGTAAAATCCACTGCTTCCGGAGGTGATTTGCTCTGTAGAATTCAGGTCAACGAGGTAGCGCCAGACCTCACCTCCGAAAACATACACAATTTGTCCTCTTGAAAGAGGGGCTTCGGTGAGAACAACTTCTGTTTCAGTTGGAAGATCCTCAGCAGGTAAGGTCTCAGATTCCTCTGGCATGGGATTTGAAATTTCAGTGCTCTCTGGCGTTATTCCTTTTTCATCATCCGTCAGCAGATCGACTGCATCTGGATTAACAAGCGAGCAACCAGAAAACAGGAACAAAACGAATAAAACACCTACTCCTAATGACATACGCAGATATTTCATCATATTTTTCCTTTTCTATATTTGAGTTGAGTTTAATATAGCATAAAATCAATATTGAAATCAAATCCTTTTCTTATTCTGGAAACTGAAAGATTTGAAGGGAAAAACAGGTAAAATAATATTTGTTTGTTCTAGATAACAATAATTTTAACCAGGAAGGTGAGAATGGAAGATTCAAATATACCTGTAGCAACTTTAAATAATGGCATCAGGATGCCCTGGGTTGGCTTCGGTACCTGGCGCTTACATGATGGTGAAGATGCCTATCGTGCTGTTCGCCATGCCATTGCTGCAGGCTACCGCAGTTTTGACACCGCTATGATCTACGGCAATGAAAAAAGCCTGGGCCGGGCAATCAAAGACAGCGGCATCTCTCGGGATCAATTCTTTATCACGACAAAATTATGGAACGATGATATTCGAAAAAAGAATGCCCTGAAAGCCATTGACCTAAGCCTGGAAAAACTTCAGCTGGATTTTGTTGACCTTTACCTGGTTCATTGGCCGATTGAAGGCCGTTTTGTGGATGTCTGGTCAGATATGGAAGAAATCTACCGCTCAGGAAAAGCCAAAGCGATCGGTGTGAGCAATTACATGATCGTACATCTTGAAGAGCTTTTACCTGCTGCCAAAATAACCCCAGCCATCAATCAGGTTGAATACCATCCACGCTTACAGCAGTCTGACCTTTACGATTTCTGCAAAGTTCATAATATCCAACTGGAGGCATGGTCACCTTTAATGAAAGGCGAGACACTAAGCAATCCTACCATCCTAAAGATTGCAAAAAAGCATCATAAAACAACTGCCCAGGTTCTGATTCGTTGGGATTTTCAAAAAGAAGTCATCACAATTCCCAAGTCCGGCAATCAGAAGCATATCGTTGAAAATATCGGTGTGTTCGATTTTGAACTTGACCCCAATGATATGGCAGACATAGCAGCCATGGATCAAAACACAAGGGTTGGGGAAGATCCATATCATGTTTACTTCTGATTCAGAACAAAATGAACAAATTACGGATAAAGCAAATCAGCTAAAAGAAATCTCTAAAAGGATAAAGAACCTCGAAATTTCTCCTCTTTATTCCTTCAGGGTGGAGAATAATTATTTACCTGTGTTTGGTGAAGGAAACATAAACGCCGACATCATGTTCATTGGAGAAGCGCCTGGCAAGCAAGAAGCGGAATCCGGTCATCCCTTTGTTGGGCGAGCAGGAAAATTATTGGATGAATTGCTCGATTCTATTGGATTATCCCGCGAAGAGGTTTATATCACCAATATTGTAAAAGATCGGCCTCCTCGGAACCGTGCCCCGCGAATTTCTGAAATCAATATTTATAAACCCTTCTTAATTGAGCAAATTGAAGTCATTAAGCCACAAATTATAGCACCTTTAGGTCGAATTGCTTTGCGAACTATTCTTCGAGAATTCAACCTGCCGTTTTCAGAATCCAAAATCTCACAATTACATGGAGAGAAACTAAAATCAACGACATCCTTTGGCGATGTTACAATTTTTCCTTTATATCATCCCGCTGCAGTGTTCTATAATCGCAGTCTTCATGAGACACTCGTGAGAGATTTCCAGATTCTATCTCTTTCTATTGGATAGCGTTTTCAAATTTTAGATAATCAGATTAATTTCATCGCTGAAATAGCCAAAACACTAACTTACCTTACGGGATTACAACCCAACAAAAACACGTCACAAACTCCAATATACGGGTGGAAAAGTTAGACTAAGCTCATAGAATAGATTCTTTACTGAAATCTTACTAAAAAAATTCATTGGACTTAATAAAGGAGTTAATGATGTCCGAATACAAAGAAATAAGAACATCTCATTCGGAAAAGGGAAGCAGGGGACGAATTAAAACTTATATCAGCACTCAGTTGATATGGCTCATTTTTGGTATTCTTGAGGCTTTGTTGGGATTGCGCTTCATTTTCAAGTTGATTGGAGCAAATCCACAAAATACCTTTGCGGAATTCCTATATAATGTCACTGGTTTTTTCCTGGTCCCATTCGCTAATTTAACCCCAGAACCAAGCGCAAACGGGCTAGTTTTGGAAATCTCAACTTTAATTGCTATGGCTGTTTATGCACTGATCGGATGGGCATTAGAAAGAGCAGTTTATGTAATTTTCTTCCGCCCACAAGAAGGTGCTGAAAGCAGACAAACCGTTGTGCATCATGAGACCAGCTATTCAATGGATCGAGAAAAAGAAGACACACGCCCTAATTAATGATCTAAAAAAGTCTCATGTATAGGTAAATCTAATATATCTTTCTTAAAACAGATGTCAAAATATGAAGAAATTCCTTTAAGTGGCGGTTGCTTAATAAATGGCGGGGGAAATCGAAGACCAATCAGAATCGATGATCGTGGTTAACTGATTTAAGGAGTGAAAAGTATTTGGGAGGAATTGAGGTGGCTTGCTTTGAACTATACCAAGATTCATAAAATGAGTTGAATATCATGCTGATGTTATGATATAAATATATTAGGTTCTTTCACATACGGAACTATTCAAAATTTTAACCCAATTTCTCGAACTTACTGAGAAACCAAACGAAAGGATAAATTGGATGGCTTTTTCATTCACAAACTCAAAAGGTAAGACCTATTTTCTTCATCGCAAAGTCCTAACTTCATCCACTGGAAAAACAAGAGATTTATTTTATTTTGCCGGTAAACTGGACGCCGATCTTGGTGTCAATGAGGTTCCCGCAGGTAAAAAAGTGGTGGAATTAAAATCAGGTTTGCCGGTACTGAAGAAGGTTGAATAAAGGTTTTAAGTTTCGTCCGAAGTGTTTCCAACTCTGGACTAAAACAGGATTCTTCGTAAACCCAATATAAAAAGATTATCAATAAACACCTTCTTACGATATGGTGAGTAATTCTGATGCATATAGCGTAGGAAGGTTTTATTGATTCTGTTCATCTAATTGAATTTTCACCCGGCGCGATCTATCCAGCCATTTTTTAAACGGTACAAAGAGCAGAACAAAAATAATAGAACTAATAGTGAACCACGATCCGCCCCAAAGAGTGACAAACAGTGCATACACCCCCATTCCGGTTCCTTTAGCCAAATTGGGACGGTGAGATAATAAATAAACCAAGCCAAATGCAACGCACCCAATCAACCATGGGATTGGAAAAAGCACCAGGAAGACACCGGCTGTGGTCGCAAGTCCCTGCCCGCCGCGAAACCTTGCGAAAATTGAAAAATCATGCCCCAGGATAGCTGCACCACCGGCAGCAATTTGCCAGTTTGCTGGTAACCGTAGTGCTATCGCTAATAATGTTGCGATGACTCCTTTTAGAATATCCAGAACAGCAACAACGATCCCTGCATGCGCACCATATTGGCGTTGGGCATTCGACGCGCCCATGTTGCCATCGCCAAATTCCCGAATATCCTGACCGTGGAAAGACTTTGATAAGATCAAAGCTGTTGGAAATGAGCCAACCAAATAGCTAATGATAAGAACAGCTATCTTTTCAACCATCGGAGACCTCTCAATTTGGTCGTAAACCATTCATCCAGCAGGAATAATGCGGGATTGATGACTTACTCATATTATGAAGCATTTTTTTAAGAAATGTCAAACAAGTTCAGTATAATTAATGGAAACATTTATAAAAAGGATTTAAATGGAAAGTCAAGCCATCTTTGAGCTGATCGGCTACAGCGCGTCATTATTGATCGCAATCTCCCTGATCATGAAGTCACTCATCCGTTTGAGGATCATCAATGGCATCGGGGCATTTGTTTTTGTCGTTTATGGCATCTTGATCAAAGCCTATCCAATTGCCATTTTGAATGGATTAATTGTAATCATTGATTCCTTTTACCTCATTAGAATGCTCAAAAGGAGCGAATATTTCACACTGATAGTTGTAACACCTGGCAGCACTTACCTGAGGTTTTTCCTGGATTTCCACAATGTCGATATCAGGAAATTCTTTCCTAATTTTGATTATGAAATAAATCCATAAGATCTTGTTTATTTTATCCTGAGAGATACCATTCCCGCCGGGTTGGTCATCATCCGACCTAATAGCAATGTGGGTGAAGTTCTGCTGGATTATGCATTAACAGATTATCGCGATTTTAAGATTGGGTCCTTTATCTTTGATGATAACGTTCAAGTTTTAACTGAACAAGGCATTGACCACCTTGAAACAAGCACATCTGTCGCTTCACATGTTCATTATCTGAAAGTGTTGGGTTTTCAAGATATTGGGGGGAATCGTTATATCAAATCACTGGAATCACAACGAATTATTGATAATGACTTATAAATAATTCTTGTAAATCAGATTCAATGTTGTTGTTAAAAACCAAAATCAATATTCAACTCTCATTTTTCAAACGCGTTTTTGAATATTTGGTAGAACCGGTCAGAATCGATCTTTGTTACCAACTTAACATTGGGCCGTTTACTAGTCTTTCCCCACCAATCGACGACTGTCATGCCTCTGCTTAACCTTCCATGCCGTTCAATCTGAACAAAAACATCTATTGATTCCAAGATGATATTGGGCTCAAGCAAAACTGCCATGGCTAGCGGATCTGCCAGATAGCTCATCTCCCGATTGAGCAGCTTGATTAAATAATCGAAAGAATGCTTTGTAATTTTTTCCAAGAAACGACTGCGGGGATTCTCAATTTTGCAAAGGTTCAAATACTTTTCAATGGGAATGCCGTGAGAGAGTGTTGCTTCCCATGTGATCAAAGTAAGCATTGGCCAACACTCGAAAACAATTGCCGCTGCTTCTGGATCTGCATAGATGTTGAATTCAGCGGGGAGATTACGGGTATTTCCCTGGGCGTAATATGCCCCACCCATCACAACCAATCTCTTAAACATGCTTGGGAGGCTTGGTTCCAATCTTAATGCAAGGGCAAGATTGGTTAATGGCCCGATGGCGACAAGTTCCAATTCACCAGAATTTTCTTTTGCCAGCCGGATCAAAGCCAGCGCTGCATGTTCATCTTTGACTTCACGGGATGATTGCGGCAAATCACTATCCCCCAACCCATCTTCACCATGAAAGAAGCTGGCATTCTCGCAACTCTCAACTAAAGCGGTTGCAGAACCTGCAAAAACCGGGATGGGTGGCGCGTCAAGGACATCGAGTATTCTTAATACATTTGCAGTCGTTTTTTCAACGCCAACATTGCCAGATACAGTCGTGATTGCTTCAATCTCCACTCCTGGGTGTAGATATGCCATGATGATTGCTTGTGCATCATCTATCCCCGGGTCACAATCTATAATAATTCGCCTCATACTTTCTCCTATCCTGACCTCATTATTTTATCCCAGTTCTTATCTCTTAGCTCTATATCATAATCGGTTTATGTTTCATTTAGTTAGTAAATAGGAGGTTTTCCCTCCACAAACATTTCAAAAGTGTGCTTAAACCCTAGCACCACTCAACCCGCCATTGACAATATCATCCAGCCATGATAATATTCACATCTGTGATTTATAGTTCACATTTGTGTTTAGGAGTGTACTTTGATCAATTCCACTCATTCAAAAGATCGCCAAAACCTATTGGCCGATATTGCCGAAATGTACTTTCTTGAAGAGAAAACTCAGGCAGAAATCGCCGAAATAGTTGGTACCACACGCTCCAATGTGTCTCGAATGTTAACTGAAGCCAGAAATTCTGGGATCGTTCTAATCAATATTAAACGACCATTGCAGGAAAATATCCCTCTTACCAAGAAATTGATTGAACGATTCAACCTGGTCCATGCTCGTGTCATCGATATTGAGCAATCTTCGCGGCTGTTATCCCTGCTGGGCAAAGTGGCAGGGCAAGAGTTAATCTCACGACTAAAACCCGGTTGGATTATTGGAACATCATGGGGGACAGCCATAAGTGCATCAGTCGAAGAAATCAGCAACATATCTCCCCCAACAGGCATCCGGGTTGTCCAGTTGTTAGGGGCCCTGGGAGCAAGGATTGCGCAGTACGACGCTCATGCGATTGTCCGTCGATTAGCAGAGAAATTGGACGCTGAGGGTGTGCACTTAAACGCACCTTTCCTGGTAGAGAATCAATCCATCGCAGAATCCCTGCTTTCAAACCAGAGCATCAGAGAAACGCTATCCCTTGGAAAACGAGCTAATATCGCCTTATTGGGGGTCGGCAGTGCAGATCTGGAGACCAGCAGTTATTACCTTGCAGATTACGTCAATAAAGATGGGATTCTAGAAATACAGAGTGCAGGCGCAATCGGGGATGTCTGCGGGCGTTTTTATGATATTGATGGGAATATGACGGCATTTGATTTTCAAAATCGCCTGATTGGAATTTCAACAGAAGACCTGAGTAATATCCCCATCCGAATTGGTGTCGCAGGTGGCCCGGAAAAAGTTGACCCAATTATCGGCGCATTAAAAAATCAACTGATCAACATCCTGGTATCTGACTCCAGAACGGTATCAGAGGTATTGGCAAAAACAAATTAACCACCCTTTATCACACAGGAAGGATTTTATGGGAACAAAGAAAATCAGGGCAGAATACGATAACGAAGAAACAACAGATGTTTTCCAAAAAGCTGAAGCATTAGGTCTTTCAAAGCCTGACCTGGTTTGGATGTATGAGGTCATGGTCGAGACGCGGCATTTTGAAGAAATGGCAACGACCCTGTATGGACTCGGAAAAGTACACGGTACGATGCATCTTTCCATCGGGCAGGAAGCAGTGGCTGCTGGTACAGGTTTAGCGCGTAAGGCTTCAGATTATCTACTGAACCACCATCGTGGGCACGGCCATTTTATCGCCAGCGGAGCAGATGTCAATAAAATGATGGCAGAGTTCCTTGGCAAGGATACAGGATTTTGTCGAGGACGTGGCGGTTCGATGCATATTGCGGATGTCAGTGCAAATATTTTAGGCGCACAGGGTATTGTCGGCGCTCAAATGGGAATTGCACCAGGTGTTGGCATGGCCATCAAAATGAAGAAAACAGACCAAATCGCCCTCGTCATTTTTGGCGACGGCGCTGCTAATCGGGGCGTTTTCCAGGAATCGCTCAATATGTCATCGATCTGGGACCTGCCGGTCGTTTACCTCTGTGAGAACAATCATTATGGGATGTCAGCAGAGGTTGAACGTGTTTCTGGGAAAGTCCCCTTCAGAGACCGTGCAGAAGCATTAGGTGTCCCTGGTTACTTCATAGACGGCAATGATGTATTGGCAGTCTATGAATTCATGAAAAACGCATTTGACCATGCTCGATCTGGTGCAGGTCCGGTATTCGTTGAAACCGAAACTTATCGGATATTAGGGCACTCCAAGAGCGACAGAAATCTTTATCGGTCCAAAGAAGAAATCAACAATTGGAAAGAAAAAGATCCTATACAACGTTTCAAAAAACTTTTGCTAGAAGGTGATGTGATCACTGAGGATCAAATTGAAGATATTGAAAAGAAAATGACAAAGGTGATTGATGATGCTGTAACATTTGCAGAAAATTCACCCGAACCAAATATTGAAGATGTTACGGAGTATGTTTATGCCTGAAATTACATTACGACAAGCCATTCATGACGCTATTATTGAGGAAATGCGACGAGACAGCACTGTTTTTATTATGGGTGAAGATATCGGAGCTTATGGTGGTGCATTCGGTGTAACCGCGGGCATCCTGGAGGAGTTCGGAACAGAGCGAGTATGGGAAACACCCATTTCAGAAGAGACCATTGTCGATTCTGCAGTTGGTGCAGCTATGGTTGGAATGCGTCCAGTAGCTGAACTCATGTTCATGGATTTTATGGGTGTTGCGATGGACCCTCTGATAAACCAGGCAGCTAAAGCCCGTTATATGTTCGGCGGAAAAGCAACAATTCCAATGGTGCTACGAATGCCCAATGGGTCAGGTACCGGAGCTGCTGCACAGCATTCCCAATCTCTTGAAACAATCCTGATGCATATTCCTGGTTTGAAGGTCGTTGCCCCCAGCACCCCATATGATGCAAAAGGATTGCTCTTGAGTGCCATTCGAGACCCCAACCCGGTCTGTTTTTTGGAACATAAGCTTCTTTATAAATCCAAGGGTGAAGTACCTGATGGAGAATATACCATCCCCTTAGGTGTTGCAGATGTTAAACGGGAAGGTACGGATCTAACCATTGTAACTTCAGAGATCATGGTCCATAAAAGCCTGAGCGCAGCAGAGGAAGTCATTAAAGAGGGTATCTCAGTTGAAATCATTGACCCCCGGACACTCCAACCTCTGGATGTTGACACCATCACTCAATCGGTGATGAAAACAGGCAGGCTATTAGTTGTCCACGAAGCGGTCAAAACAGCGGGTTGGGCGGGTGAGATCATGGCATCTGTTTCCGAAAGCCCTGCCTGGGACTACCTCGATGCACCAATGCGACGTCTAGCCGGTTTAGATGTGCCCATTCCTTACAATCGTCTATTGGAAAGGGCATCTGTCCCGCAGGAAGAGGACATCATCCGGGAAATTCGGGCGATTGTCAATAATCAGTATTAAAAAGGAGCAAAGACATGCCCATTCCGTTCATAATGCCTAAAATGGATATGGACCAGGAAGAAGTATTCATTGATCAATGGCTCAAAAAAGAAGGCGATTTTATCGAAAAAGGCGAGCCTGTGATCATAGTCGAAACCGATAAGATCACGAGCGAGGTTGAAGCACCAGCATCTGGAACGTTAGCTCGACTCCTATACCAAGAAAACGAGACTGCACCTGTTACGAAAGTTGTGGCCTATATTCTAGTAGAAGGTGAAACGGAAGCCGACCTGCCTGTTCTTGAAATTAGCCAGGACGAAAAACCAGTAGAAACTGCTCAATCTGAAATATCCATAAGTGAAAAACCAATTGCAGCAACAGCCCTTGCTATGCGAATTGCAAAAGCAGAAAACATCGACTTGAATGATGTGCCCTCAAAAGGTGAAAAAATCACGAAAGAAGATATTGATGCTTATTTAGCTGCTAAGCCAAACAAACATAGAGTCGAAACCCCTGCCACACCTGCAGCTCGCCGGATCGCTTCCGAAAACAGGATCAATCTTAAGACAATAGAGGGCACCGGGCCCAGGAGCCGTGTGCAAGCCGTCGATATTCAGGGAGCTTTGGATCAAAAAACACGCCAGGCACAGACCATTTCTTCTTTAGAGCCAATCGAATTGACCAGTATGCGCAGGCGAATTTCGGATCGTTTAACCACCAGTTATCAAACGATCCCACATATCTTCCTGACAGTAGAAGTTGATATGGTGCGAGCCGAATCATTTCGTAAGCAGTTGAATGAAACAGCGACAGATCAAGGAATGCAAAAAATTTCGTTGACTACCATTCTTGTTAAAGTAATCTCTGGTTGTTTAACCAAGCACCATTTCCTCAATGCATTTCTGGAAGACAAAAAAATTCATTTCTGGGATGACGTCAATATTGGTATAGCCACAGCCTTAGATTCAGGGTTAATCGTGCCTGTTATCCATCACGCGGACAAACTTTCATTCCAAGAGATAAACCAGAAGGTAAAAACTCTTTCGGAAAAGGCAAGAGAAGACCTATTGACCCGCGAAGAAATCCTGGGAGGGACGTTTACAATCTCGAATTTAGGAATGTATGGCATCACATCCTTCACATCGATCATTAACCCACCCCAATCCGCGATATTATCTGTTGGTGCGATCAAACGCAGACCGGTTGTGGTGGACGAGGAGGATTCAATCAATGTCAGGCCAATGATGAACCTGACCCTCGCTGCAGACCATCGGATCGTGGATGGCGCAGTTGCAGCTAATTTCCTGGTTGATTTGGTTGATACACTTGAAAATCCAGCATCTCTGAAGGAACTAAAATAAAGGGAATTTAGGTTCTCGAGTGAGAATATGATAATTTAGTTATTAAAGAATCAAGAAGGGGGATTTTTTATTTAAATTATAAAGTTAATGTTTATTGGATTTCAATCCTGACCGATGGGTATGCTTTATCCGCGATTTTTTTGGTGCATTTTACGAATCGCCTTCTTTTTGGCAATTCGTCTTTCTTCACTCGGTGATGTATAAAAACGTCGCTTGCGGTTTTCAGAAAGCACTTTTGACCTCGTGACTTTTTTACGAAAACGTCGTATCAAATGGGAGAAAGATTCATTATCTCTTTTTTTAACTTTTACCAAGCCGGTTCACCTCCTTGTTTTCACCCTGATATTTTACAAAGCGTCATCAACAGGCTCTCGGTCAGGATTGAATCATTACTGATTAATATGTTTAGCCTTGGACAACATAACTGAAGCAGTCTATCGCTGGGTGTTGATTTTAAGAAATACGGGATTTTACAACCCCGGATAAGTGATTATACCAGCCCTACCAAATGCCCCCAAATTCAGATGCTCTTACTAATCCCTCCAAAAAGCTTTCACATGCAATTTAAATCTTGATTGAAGATCATCCCGGATTTGTTTTAGTTTTTCAGGTGTGAGGCAGATCACATCCGCTGATGCGGTCGGACGTTCAGTCGAATAGATGTGAATTTGTTCAGGGTGGATAGTGCTAAGAACCGTAGCCCAGGACTCATAAGTTCTGCCATGGATGTTTGAAACACTCCCGTCAAACAATACACTTTGAATGATGACGGGATTGACCCTTATTAATCCATCAAGAATTTCAGAATAATCTAAAGTCTCAACAGGTTGGTTAATTGCTGAAAAAGTCGTTTTATCGCCGGCATCCAGTTTGAGCATCGGCAGGTCAATCAATTTCATAGTTCTTTTAATAGCGGGGAGATTGAGCCTCGAAGCATTAGACAGCAAACCCTGTTTTGATAAGGGTTTGTAACGATCATGTAATTCTTTAACCCCCATTACGATCTCAGGAAAATCCGGGTGAAGGGCTGGTTCACCATTCCCTGAAAAAGTGATGGTCTCAATCGTTCTCGGTTTTGAAAGAGCTTTTTCAACAGCAAATAGAATTTCGGAAATAGATGGAAGTCCAGAGCGATCCGGGTCCAGGGTGTGCTCAACTGTCCTGCCTTATTGACAGTATGTACAATCAAAAGAGCATACTTTGTGTGATGTTGGCAGTAAATTGATCCCCAATGAGCGCCCTAACCGCCTTGAAAGGACAGGTCCATAGACAATACCGGGTTGTAATGAAATCCCTGCCATCATAATGCCTTCAATTATCAACTGTTGAATGGGTAGATCATCATAATTACTGAGAATTACCCAGATGAACGCTACTGATTCAAGCTCTTGACCAGAACGGTTTGAATGGGATAAGGCAGGTTAATCTTGTGTTCCTCTGCAGCAGTTTTAATTGCTTTGATCACATCAGATTGAACAGCAAAAATATCATTTTCCTGCTGATCAACCCAAAAGATTGCAGATAATGATAGAGCAGAATCCCCCAAGGCTTCAGCACGAATGGTAATCTCTTTATCAACCTCCACCCCATCTATGGCTTTGATCGTTTCCATGAAAATACCGGAGGCTCGTTCTGCATCTTCTTCATAACCCAACCCTATCTTAACCTCCCGCCGGCGATATTGAGAGTGCGTGTAATTAATGATTGGGTTTTCGAATACTTCTTTATTTGGGATGATGACCAGTTCGCCATCACGGGTCTCAATGACCGTGTCCCTGATATTTATCTCCCTCACTGTGCCGTCTAATTCTGCAACTTTCACATATTCCCCCAAATTAAATGGCTGTCGGTAGAGCAGCATTATCCCGGAAATGAAGTTCTTAGCGATATCCTGCAGTGCAAAACCAATCGTGAATCCTGCTACGCCTAAACCTGCAATAAATCCTGTTACATCAAAATCAACCTGGTCCAACGCAAAAATGGTTCCAACAATAATAATGATCCATTTCGTTATCAGGAAAATAAGCTGGAGCATCTCTTTGCTCTCAATCTTCTTTTTGGCTAGCTTTCTGACCCACTTGGCAAAAAATCCCGATCCTATGAGAGTAAGAATAAAAATAATAATGCCTGATATCAACTTCGGCAGGTAGTTAATAAATTCTGTTAAAAAGTCTTGAAAAACGGCTTGAATATCCATTAATCCTCCTGAAATTCAATATCTACATGATTAGATGGTTGTATGACTAAATTAATAATACCAAATGATGAATTTAAGAAAAAAAGCCATCTTTCAATGGCTTTTTCTAATTATTCTAAATTTTGGTTATAAATAGTTCCGCAACCGGCTTTGATTTTGCGGGCTGCGCAATTTACGCAGTGCTTTCTGCTGAATCTGTCTAATCCTCTCCCGAGTCACACCGAAGATCTCACCTAGCTCTTTGAGCGTGTGACTACGGTTACCTTCCAAACCAAATCGCAGCTTAATAATGGAGGCTTCACGTTCAGAAAGCTCACCCAAAGCGCTGCCAATATCTTCCTCCAGTAAATGCTGCTGGACAGAGTTGAACGGCAAAACAGCATTTTCATTTTCAATGAAGTGCAGCAGTTCGCTCTCGCCATCTTCGCCCACTGGTTGGTCCAGTGAAATCGGCAAGCGGGCATAATGGATCAATTGGCGCAGTTCCTCTGGATCCTGTTCCACAAGTTCTGAAATTTCATCCAAGGTTGGCTGGCGGCCCAATTTTTGCGAAAGGTCCCTTGTTACGTGGCGTACTTTTCGGAGTCGATTGCTCAGGTAGTTTGGCAGCCTGATGGTCCGCTCTTTTTGGTTAAGAAACCTTAGCACAGAACGCCGGATCCACCAGGTCGCATAAGTGCTGAACCGGTTGCCACGTTTGTAATCAAACTTATCCACAGCACGGATCAAACCAACATTGCCTGCCTGAATAAGATCCAGGAAAGATGAACCGTACTGCCTGTATTTTTTTGCAATGCTAACAACAAGCCGAATATTTGCTTTGATCAAATATTCTCGGGCATCCTTGCCCTCTCGGATCAATTGCTTGACCTCTTCAATATTTTTGATGTCACCTTCACTTTCGATCATCGTGAGGCGAGCCTGTCGTCCGATTTCCATTTTCTTGGCTAAGGAAATTTCCTCTTCCCTGGTCAGCAGGGGAACACGGCTCATTTCGTTGAGATACAAACTAACCGAGTCATCCGAGGTTATTCCCGTATGGTCGGAGATATGCTCTTCATAAGCCATTTCTGATTCCTTAATATCGTCTTCATTCTCTTCAAAGAAAGAAGGCATATCGTTCTCCGAAATTGCTTCTTCAGAAAAACTTGAATTTGGTGTCATTAAACTCACTACTCCTGTATTCTTTTCTTTATCTTTCTGTACTTCAGTTGTTTATTCGTTAAATACGCGTAAAAAAACCATTGACTTGATATCCAAACGTCAATGGGCATCAATCCACGAACAAATTCCAAAAGGAAAGATATCTACATTTTTGTAATGGATATTATATCTTAATTTCAGTTTCATTTTAGCATCACTATGTTAAGATTTTATAAACAAATGTAATTAATTAAAATTTGCCATTAATATTTGGTTATATTAATGATTATACTGAATTTATACAATGTTTCTAAATCCAGGTCAACAGCTTGTACAAGTATTGACTACGAAGGCAAGTGATGAACGTAAAAATTCAGGTTCCTCTAGTGGCTAATTAATTTCCAATACCAACCCCATCCAAAGCCGTATGACATTCATTGCACATCCCCTCTTTATTTAACCCTGTAATGCGAATGGCATATCCACTTCGGGAGATCAGTTCATGTCCACAATGCTTACAGTGTGTAGCAGAGGGACCATAAAGATTACCAATATATACATAATTCAAACCAAGTTTTTCACCCATCTCTTTCGTTTTATAAAAGATGGTTTCTTCAGTAGCATCTCGATCTTGCATCTTATACTGCGGATAAAATCGGCTCAAGTGCCATGGTGTTTCCGGGCCAAGTTCTTCAACGATAAATTCAGCTAATGCCTTTAGTTCTTCTGGATCATCATTCACTTCTGGCACGATCAAGGTGGTAATTTCCAACCAAATTTCCAACTCTTTCATGACCTTACAGGATTCCAAAACAGGTTCAAGCCGCCCCCCCATTAAGGTACGATATGTTTCATCTTTGAATGCTTTAATATCAACATTCGCAGCATCCAAATAAGGCTGGATCATTTCCAGCATTTCGCATGTCATAAACCCATTGGTCACATAGATATTCTTCAGACCCGCCTCTTTTGCTAACTTTGCCGTATCATAGCTGTATTCAAAGAAAATCGTTGGTTCCGTGAAAGTGTAAGCAATTGATTTGCTGCCAGTTTGTAGAGCATTTTCAATAATCGCTTCTGGCATTGTGCGCCGGCGATCAGGCATTTCCATTTGCCTGGGCATTTGAGAGATCTGCCAGTTTTGGCACCAGCTGCATCGGAAATTACAACCAGGTGTGGCAATGGAGTAGGCTTTGCTGCCAGGCAAGAAGTGATAAAGGGGTTTCTTCTCGATTGGATCAATATTCTCTGCGATCAGGTTGCCATAAACGAGCGTATAAAGCTCACCATTACGGTTCTCGCGGACCCGGCATATGCCCCGGCTTCCTTCCTTGATCCGGCAGCGATGGGCACATAAATTACATTGCACAGACCCGTCATACGACTTATCGTATAATAAGGCATCGTGAAGCATACATACCTTTCCAAATAATTTCTACTGTCACTTAATCATATACGATCTAATAACTCAATTCAACTATAATCTGGAGGTATAGATGTCCTTCCAAATTGCATTAGTCCAATTTGAGCCCATACGTAAAGATGTGGCTCGTAATATTCAAATCATCCGCCGATTGTTGAAAGGTATTAAGGCTAATCTTGTGGTATTACCCGAGTTATCAAACAGCGGTTATTTATACCGAAAGCCTGAAGAACTCTTACCCTATGCAGAAAAGGGAGACTGCAGCGATCCGTTTTTATATGTTCTACAAGAGATTTCAATGGCAGTCGGTGGGATCATTGTCGCGGGTTATGCCGAGCTTGCTGATGGAAAATTATTCAACGCCGCTGCTGCCGTATCTGAACACGGCATCATCCAGAATTATCGAAAAATCCATTTATATGCTGATGAAAAATCACTGTTTCAACCAGGCAATACAGGGTTCAGCGTATTTGACTGGCACGATGTCAAGATCGGCATGATGATCTGCTTCGACTGGATTTTCCCTGAGTCTGCCAGGACATTATCGCTGCAAGGTGCACAGATCATTGCCCATCCAGCAAATCTGGTCATGCCTTACTGCCAGGATGCGATGGTTACCAGGTCTATTGAGAATCGCGTTTTCACAATCACCGCAAACCGGATTGGTGATGAAAATCTTGACGGGAAAAAATTACTATTTACGGGAAGATCACAAATCACAGCCCCTCATGGTCACATTCTCTACCGTGGACCAGAAAATGTACCTACAGTTCATATTATGGACATTGACCCCCAAAAAGCTTCCCAAAAGAATATATCTCCTCAAAACAACCTTATTTCTGACCGGAGACCTGAATTTTATGATCTCCTTGGATGACTAAATGAACTGCTCTTTAAAACAAAAAAAGAACCAGTTTATTCGCTGGTTCTTTAGAATTTTACTTTTAATGGTTATGCCCCAAATTTCTCCAACCTGCCCGCATGGGCTAATGCCAATGGCATTAATTCATAGGCTGGGAAGCGGACACCTAACCCACCACGCAAGCAAGCTCGTTCACCAAAATGATCAATGCCATCTGGCCTGCAAAGCTTTGAATAAAGCAATACAGGAACAGGATGCCAGCTGTGATATTTCATGGCACATGGTGTACTGTGGTCACCAGTGATGATCAAAGCTGCAGGATCGAGTGCTAATATTCTAGGCAAAAGGGCGTCTACTTTTTCAATTTCGTGAACTTTTTTCTCAAAATTGCCATCTTCTCCATAGCTGTCTGTTTTCTTGATGTGCACGAAGAAGAAATCATAATCCTTCCAATTCGCTTCCAGCATATCAATTTCTTCTTCATAAGAGTGGGCAGCGGGTAAACTGTTCATTCCAACCAGCTTCGCAACACCGCGATACATGGGATACATCGCAATTGCAGCCGGTTTTAATCCAAATCGTTGAGGGAAGGTCGGCCAGTTCGGAAGCTGTGCAAAACCGCGCAGCATTAACATATTCGCTGGATGTTCATTGACAAGAATTTTCTCTGCTTGCTTAACAAATTCCTGGATAATCTTTGCAGCCTTTTCAGATCCAGGATCCATTGCTTTTGCAGTTAATGTTTTCTCTCCTACCGTCTGGGGATCTGTTTCCTGAATGTTCGCTTTTAATCCTTCCCCCCGCATGACCAATAGAAATCGGTATTCCTTTACTGGTCTTAAGAAGACTTCAACGCCTGGAATATTTATTTTTTCATTTAATAGGTCACACAATTTTTCGCCAACATCTGTTCCAATTCGACCTGCTCGTCGATCTGTAATCACACCTTTTTCATCGACAGTACAAAAATTCCCTCTCGCTGCGACATCATCCTTATGTAAGTCAAAATCAATTCCTAGAGCAGATAACGCCCCACGACCAACTTGATATTCCAGCGGATCATACCCAAAGAGTGACAAATGAGCTGGACCGCTGCCAGGCGTAATGCCGGGTCGAATGCCTTGATGTAAACCAAGCGTGCTTTTCTTCGCCAGCGCATCCATATTAGGGGTAATCGCTTCTTCAAGTTCAGTTTTTCCACCTTCTTCGACAGGTAATCCACCCAACCCATCCATTACAAGAAGAACAATCTTCCCTTTACTGCCATCAATTAACAGGGATTTTAAAATTTCAACATCCATTATTGTGCTCCATTCTGTATATTTTTGAACCTCATATATATCATACCGCTGAATGATTATAAACTTAATGCGAATCAAAGGCAATTCATATAACGCTCATCTCCACCAACATTTTAAGGTTGCAACCTTGATTTCAATTTGGATATATTGTATAATATTTATCAGAAATAGTAATTCAAAATAGCAAGTTTTGAACAATTAGAAAGGCATTTCTACATGGAATAATTATTAATCACATTTTAAAAGAATATGCTCCAAAAGAAAAATAATAAGTTAACCAATTAAAAAAAGAAAATGAGGAGTAGATAATATGAATAAGCAAAAGGTAACAGCGATGAGAAAGGGATTTACACCTTTAATTATCGCTGCATTAATCTTATCGGCAGTCTCATTCGCCGTACTTTTCGGGAATGTCGCTGCACAAGGTCAGGATACGTGTCCTGACGGTGGTGAATGGGTCAAAGTTGACGGGATAAGCGCGCAAAGTTATGAATATACTGCACCCGAAGGGTATGAACTTGTTGAGACTTGCTATAAAGCCGGTACAACCCTGGTTTTTGACACCCTAAATCCACCTCAAACAACCGTTAACCTGCAGACAGATGTTGATAACCCAAATGAAAACGGGTTCCACGATATCAGCCATGCTAGTTTCAGGTTGCAAGCGGTAGCTACCGAAACGCCCACCCCCACACCGACACAAACACTTACACCTACCCCAACCCCAACACTGACAACCACGCCAACTGAGGAATCCCTTTTGCTGACACTAAATAGCGAATGTTTGGGTGATGGCAACGTGCAGTGGACAGTCAATAACCCTAATAATATTGCTGTTCCTTTCGAATGGGAGACCGGTAATGGCGGTTCTGGCAACGGCATCGCCGATCCAAACAGCGCCACGACATTCAAAACTAGCGGTGGTGCTACATCACTGTCTGTATCCTATACGGTAGAAAATATTGAAGAAACCGCAGAGGAAAATGTTGTTGTATGCCGACCTGATGAAGCAGCAGGTGGCGCAGGTCCATCACTCCTGCCAATCCTGATCCCTGCGATCGTTGGTGTTTCAGGTTTAGGACTGTCAGCCGGGTTACTCGTAAAAAAATACAAGAAGACCCATTAAACTAAATAGTCAATGAAAGAACCTTCCCAGCAACTTCTAATATATTGAAGAAGTTGCTGGGAAATGCCGTAAAGTTATGAAACCACGAACCTTTATCCTATCCATAATCACAAGCATTCTATTGGTAGGATGCGCCGTCCCCTTATCAAGTGCTTCTCAACCTTTACTTGGCCAGGGTATTGTTTCGGAATCCTCAATAAGAACTGAACTAAATTCCACGCCAACACCACAAGAAATATCCACTTTCGAACCTGAAAGCACAGACGCGCTAAACGAGGACTCCCCCACGCCATCGGTTACCCCAACCCCTGATCTTTTTTCAACGCTATATGATTGCAAGATGGAAATTGAGTTCGTTTCTGGGCCATTGGAAAATAAATCAACTGACTTCATAGTTTTAGGAAGGGATTATTTTACAGATAAAGCTGATAAATTTGCGCCAGGTAAAGGAACAGGGATTTATTATGAAAATGAGCGCTATTTCATCATTCATTCTTCATACCAGAATAGCAATATCCTCAGGCCGATGGAAGCAGAATTCATACGGAAATATCTTGAATATTGGGGTGGAACGGGAAACCAGTATATACAGGATCAAATAGACACTTTAATTGGATCTCAAGTCAACTGGATCTGTGATGGGAAAGAGGTGTTTCAAACATCCATTAATGGAATTACGAGGTTGTCCCACGAAGCCTCAGACCGTCTGTGGCTAAACCCAAATCACCTCCAGCAAATCATTTCGGAAAAAGAAGGGGATGAATCGGAATGGATTGGCGAAATCCCTGGAGCTTCAGCACCAACCATTTATTTAAGCTTCTGTGGTTGGGGTCCCGAATCCCTGGGCAGTCAGAGATACACACATTTCCGTTATTTATTCGAGTTTGACGTACACAATTAACTTTTCACAATCTTCAGATTTAATAAAATCCACTAATAGATCAATTTACATTTTGTAAATGGTGTAAAATAGAACTGTTGACACGTTTTACCTATTAAGGTATGCTCTTTGCGAACTGCACCTTATTGGAAGAGTAATTGGGACATTTAATCAATGATCTATGATAGTGCAAAAAGAAAACCGCCTGCAATTGAAGAACTTTTGGCTCTATTTCGTTACCGAGATTTGATTTATCAACTCGTTCGGCGTGACATCGTTGCCCGTTATAAACGATCCTTTTTGGGCATCGCCTGGACCATGCTCAATCCCCTCGGCACAATGGTGATCATGGTCATCGTTTTTTCCCAGGTATTCAACACTGTTGAATCTTATCCCTCATATGTATTAACAGGTCTTATATGTTGGACAATGTTTTCTCAATCAACAAGTTTTTCGATTTCCATGATGGTTTGGGGAAGCAAACTATTCCAGCAGATTTATCTGCCAAGGGCTTCATTTGTCGTCTCAACTATCCTGGCAAGCATGGTCAATTTTTTACTGTCACTGGTTCCATTATTCCTGATTTTAGTCATCACAAAAACCCCGCTGGGGTGGTCACTGCTGCTGCTGCCATTTTCTATGATCTTGATCCTGACCTTCTCAATGGGATTTGGATTCTTGATCTCAACGCTTGCTGTGTTTTTCCCGGATGTTGAACAAATGTATCCGGTCCTGCTGACAGCATGGATGTATATGTCACCCATCATCATTCCGATTGAGTTTCTTGAAGATGTGTTCAACGGCTGGCTCTTGAAATTAAATCCATTTTATTACGTCCTTAATATTTTTCGTATCATCGTTCTTAATAATTCTGTTCCCAACTTCCTTGATTGGGGTCTTGCAGTACTTGTTTCATTTGGGATCTTGATCATTGGTTGGTTGGTGTTTACAAAAAAGGCTGACAGTTTCGCTTATTATGTCTAATTCACCCAAACAAGAGAATCACTCTGACTCAGTTATCCAATTGGAGGATGTTTCAGTTTGCTATCGTGTCCCAACTGAGTCTGTAGGCACGTTCAAAGAATATATGATCCGTTTGGTGCAGGGCAGGATCAAACATAATAAATTTTATGCGTTGCAGAATATCAATATAGATATCAAATCAGGTGAAATCTTCGGTATTCTCGGAAGAAACGGCGCCGGTAAATCCACTCTTCTAAAAGTCATTTCAAATGTGCTGGTACCTGCAAGCGGTCGGGTATGGACTAAAGGCCAAATCAGCCCACTCCTCCAGCTTGGCGCTGGTTTCCATCCAGAACTCACCGGTCGTGAAAACATCTATCTAAATGCAACATTGCTGGGGCACAAAAGAAAAGAAATTGATGAGAAAATTGACGAAATTATCGCCTTCGCAGAAATTGGAGCTTTTTTAGAAACACCCTTGAGGACTTATTCATCAGGAATGCAAGCCAGGTTGGGTTTTTCTGTAGCAACCGCATGGCAGCCAGATATTTTGATATTGGATGAAGTTCTTTCCGTAGGCGACCTGGAATTCCAGCGGAAATGTTTTAGCAGAATGGCCTCATTCAGAGAAAGCGGCGCTACTGTCCTGATGGTATCCCACGAAATGAAAAGAGTGGAATCCATTTGTGAACGGGCCATGTGGATAGAGCATGGCCAAATAATGGCTATTGGGACAGCGAAGGACGTTTGCCATAATTATAAAAAATCAATCACAAAATAAAGACCGCCATAGAAATATTCATTCATTACGAAATATTATTTTTGTCCATTTACTGGGGATGCCTGTTATAATTCACCTGTATCAAGTACAGGGATAAAAATGAAAATCATTAAGACGAAACACCCCGAAGTTCTACAAATTCAGCCGGAAATCTATAAAGATCAGCGAGGCTTTTTCCTCGAAACCTTCCAAAAGGATAAGTTTTTGCAGGTTGGTATTACTGGTGATTTTGTTCAGGATAATTACTCTTCGTCAATTAAGTCGACTTTACGTGGACTGCATTACCAGGTGACACATATCCAGGGGAAACTGGTTATGGCGGTTTGTGGTGAGATATTTGATGTAGCGGTTGACCTTCGTAGAAATTCACCTCGTTTTGGTCAATGGACGGGTGTTATCCTTTCAGAAGTCAATAAAAACTTACTCTGGATACCGCCAGGTTTTGCCCATGGGTTCTATGTTTTATCAGAAAGAGCAGATGTTTTTTACAAGACCACGAATTACTATGATCCAACCGGCGAACGCTGCCTGAAGTGGAATGACCCAGACCTGGGAATTGATTGGCCAATCCCTCCTGGTGAAGAACCAATCCTTTCCAAGAAAGACGCAGAAGGCACTCTCTTTCAGGATGCGGAGGTCTTTTAATGCTGCAGAATTTTCTGGTTACAGGTGGTGCGGGATTTATCGGTTCAAATTTTACCCGATACTTACAGAATAATCACCCTGCATCATTCATTGTCAACCTGGATTTACTGACATATGCTGGGAGCCTTGAAAATCTGAAGGAACTCCCCATTCCAGGAAAATATCACTTCATAAGAGGAGATATTGGTGATTCCTCCCTTGTAGAATCTATCCTGCGTGACTTCAATATCGATACCATTGTCCACTTTGCTGCTGAATCCCACGTGGACCGCTCCTTAACAGGACCTTCAGCGTTTATCCAAACCAATATTGTCGGAACATTCACACTTCTTGAGGCAGCCAGGGTTGTCTGGGGTGAAAACAATAAAATGGACCCATCCAAGGTCCGATTTCACCACATCTCTACCGATGAAGTCTTCGGGAGCTTAAAACCAGGGGAACCGGCATTTACTGAGACAACGCCTTATGCCCCCAATTCACCCTATGCCGCGTCAAAAGCCAGCAGCGACCATCTCGTCGGTTCATATGCCCGGTCATTTGATTTGCCCGTCACGATCTCTAACTGCTCAAATAATTATGGTGCATACCAGTTTCCTGAAAAATTGATCCCTTTAATGATCTTAAACGCCCTCACCGGGAAACCCCTGCCCATTTACGGCGACGGAATGCAGATCCGAGATTGGTTGTACGTTGATGACCATTGTGAAGCCATCTGGACAATTCTTCAAAATGGAGAGATAGGCGAGAGTTATAATATAGGTGGCGGTAACCAGCCTCCAAATATCGAAATAGTGAAAACGATCTGCGACATTCTAGATAAAAGCGTCGGAACACCTGAGGACAAATGTCATGCTGATCTTGTTCAATTCGTTAAAGATCGGCCTGGTCATGACAGGCGCTATGCGATGGATATCACAAAGATAAAAAATGAACTTGGGTGGCAGCCAAAATTTGATTTTGACCAGGGTTTGAATAGAACCATTGACTGGTACTTAGGACATACGGATTGGTTAAATGCCATCATCAAAGAAAAAGAGTATCAGAATTGGGTTCAAATTAATTATCAAGGAAGAGAATAACCATGAAAGGTATCATCCTGGCTGGCGGAAAAGGCACCCGTTTATTTCCTTTAACCCTTGGCGTCAGCAAACAATTATTACCAATTTATGATAAGCCCATGGTTTACTACCCCTTATCAATGCTGATGCTGGCAAATATTCGCGAAATACTGATCATCACAACTCCTGAAGACCAAAACCAGTACCTGAGGGTTTTGGGAGACGGTTCACAATGGGGTTTATCTTTTGAATATGCTGTCCAACAGGTTCCACGTGGTTTAGCCGATGCATTCATTGTTGGTGAGGATTTTATAGCTGGCGAACCGGTGGCACTGATCCTTGGCGATAATATCTTCTATGGTCATGGTCTGCCTGAAATTCTGAGGAAATCCGCAAAGATAAAGGATGGCGCAGTCATTTTTGCCTATCCAGTTCATGACCCGGAACGTTATGGCGTTATTGAATTTGATCCCTCGGGAAATGCACTAAGCCTGGAGGAAAAACCCAGGAAACCAAAATCCAATTATGCCGTGCCCGGGATTTATTTTTATGATAACCGTGTCGTCCAATTTGCCCAAAGTCTTAAGCCCTCTAAGAGAGGCGAGATTGAAATCACGGACCTCAATAAAATCTATATGGACCTGGGTGAACTGCATGTCGAACCTATCGGGCGCGGTATCGCATGGTTGGATGCCGGCATGCACCACTCTCTTCTGCAAGCTTCTAATTATGTCCAGGCTGTTGAAGACCGTCAGGGCATGATGATTTCCTGTCCCGAAGAAATCGCCTACCGGATGGGCTACATCGACCGAAAGCAATTGAAAACTCTCGCTGAAGGTTTTAACGGCAATCGCTACGGGGAGTATCTCACGAGATTAGCCAAAGAGGGGTTGATCGATTGAGACCAAGAATTCTGCTGTTAGGATGCCATGGGCAGGCGGGATGGGAACTGAATCGGTCCCTGATCCACTTGGGCGATTTAACAGCCCTGGATTACCCACAAATCGATATGTCGAAATCCAGCAGCATTTTGCATGTTTTATCTGAAGTTAATCCGGATATTATCGTAAATGCGACCGCATATACCAATGTAGATCAAGCTGAAGTTGAACCCGAACTGGCAAACGCTGTTAACGCTGAAGGTCCTGGTTTGCTCGCCCGGGAAGCAGCCATGCGGAAAGCCGTACTCATTCATTACTCAACCGATTATGTGTTTGATGGGCGCAAGGATAGCGTCTATACTGAGAAAGATGCACCTAACCCACTTAACGTTTACGGACAATCAAAACTAGCAGGTGAAAATTCTATTCAACAAGTTGACAAAGGTTACCTCATCTTCCGCACAAGCTGGGTCTATTCCCTAAGACGCCCGTGTTTCGTTACAAAGGTCCTCAAATGGGCTAAAGAAAACGAAACCTTGAGGATTGTGGATGATCAGATCAGCACACCTACCTGGGCACGCACATTGGGTGAAATCACCGCCCTCATCATCGCTCAGGGACGCGCTGATCCGCTCAATTACCTCAGGGAGAAATCCGGGTTGTATCACCTGACAGATTCAGGCTTTTGCAGCCGGTTTGAATGGGCAAATTCCATTATACAGAACTATCCCCATCAACAAGAAATAAAAACAATAGAAATCGTCCGGGCTAAGAGCCAGGATTTTTCTACCCAGGCGGAGAGACCCCAAAAATCCATCCTTGGATGCGATAAATTAATCACCAGCTTTGGCATACTGCCTCCCGATTGGAAAAATTCAATCAAACTTATGATGAAGACGTAACTGGAGACTTTGTCAAAACAGTTAACTTATTCAGGATTTTCTGCACCTTAGAAAGAGCAACTGTCAAAATAATCACTTAAAAAATTGTCAGAAGTAAAAATATTTTCACCCTGCTGGTTCGGAAGAAGTAAATAATGGATCAAGATCCTATTCAGATAACAAAAACATATTTGCCTGACATTGATGATTACATTGAATACCTGAGATTGATCTGGGAAACCAACCAAGTAACCAATAATGGCCCCCTCGTACAGTTGTTGGAAGAAAAACTCAGAATTTATCTTGATGTTCAATATCTCTTTTTTGTCTCAAATGGAACCATTGCTCTCCAAATTGCGATAAAGGCATTAGGCTTGTCCGGGGAGATCATAACCACGCCTTATTCTTACGTGGCAACAACTTCCACAGTCATTTGGGAAGGCTGCCTACCGAAATTTGTTGATATCGATCCGGAGACAATGTGCATTGATCCCGACCGGATTGAACAGGCAATCAATCCTCAAACATCTGCCATCTTACCTACGCACGTATATGGATTCCCCTGTTCTGTCGAAAAAATCAATGCCATTGCTAAAAAGCACAACCTCCGGGTCATCTATGATGCAGCACACACGTTTGGTGCTCGGTACAAAGGAAAACCCCTGGTCTCATTTGGAGATATTTCTACACTCAGTTTTCATGCCACAAAACTATTTCATACGGTTGAGGGAGGAGCGCTGATAACCAACAATAAAGAGCTCGGGGAAAGAATCGCATATATGCGGAACTTCGGTCATAAAGGAAAAGAAAAGTACTGGGGGTTGGGGATCAATGGAAAGAATTCTGAACTTCATGCGGCAATGGGTCTTTGCATACTCCCCCATATAGATGAAATTATTCGACACCGGAAATATATTTCCGAACTTTATCGCAATCTGCTCAACGGTACCAATCTGATCATTCCAGCACTGCCTCCGCTGACAGACTACAATTATGCATATTTTCCAGTTTTATTTAATAGTGAGAAAGACCTCATAAAAATCTTGCGTGCTTTAACTGACCAAAATATCTTTTTGCGGCGGTATTTTTATCCTTCGTTAAGTCGCTTGCCATATATCAAGGATCAGCCAATGCCAATTTCTGAGGATATTTCAAGACGGGTATTGTGTCTTCCTCTCTCTCATGACCTCAATAAAGAACAAATTTCGCGAATCTCCAAAATTATTAAGGGAAATCTTTCATGAGCATTAACCAAAAAATTCTAATCCTCGGTGCAGGGAGTTTTGCAAGATCCATTGCGGATATCATTGAAGAAGTCCCGGGAAATCAGGTCATCGGCTTTGTAGTGAATCTGCCTCCTTTCACTGGTGGATCAAAACTAGCAGATAGGCCAATTTACTGGGTGGATGAAATTGAGGATTTTGACAAAAGTATTTTAGCCGTTTGTGCGCTGGGTAGGAAAATAAAGAAAAAATTAATTGATCAAGTTGCATCTTTCGGTTTTGATTTCACGACATTTATTCATCCAACAGCCTATGTCTCAAAGACCGCAAAAATCGGAAAGGGTGTCATCATTAACAGCGGTGTACAACTGGCAACAAACGTCGTTATCGGGGATCATGTGGTGATTAATCGGGGTGCTTTGATTGGACACGACTCGACAATCCAGGACTACTGTATGATTTCTCCAGGCGTAAATATCGCCAGTTTTGTCAATATTGGGCCCTCTTGTGAAATTAAAATGTCTGCCAGTATTATCGAGCATATCACTATCGGTGAAGGCAGCTTTATCGGTGCTTCATCACTGGTTACAGGTGATGTACCTGCAGACGTAAAAGTAGTGGGAATACCCGCCCAGGTCATCGAAAGAAATATTAAGGATTAGCTATGACCCAGAAATCTATTCCAGCATTATTGGAATATCAATCTCAAAAAACACCTGATGCTGATGCAATTTTGGGGCTCAAAAGCAAACCTCTAAAATACAGGAAATTGTTTGAGCTCATCGTACAAACCAAGGACTTTCTTAACGCGTTAGGGATCGGGAGAAACGACAGAGTCGCTATCGTCCTACCTAACGGACCTGCAATGGCAACATCATTTCTCACTGTTGCCTCATGCGCAACAAGCGCCCCATTAAATCCTGGATATACTGCATCAGAATATGAGTTCTTTCTTGAAGATCTGGAGGTTAAGGGAGTTATTGTTGAAGAAGGTTCTGATAATCCTGTAATAAAGGTTGCTGAGAAAATTAACATCCCGGTCATTTACCTTTCAAAGCACCCTAACAACTTTTCTGGTGATTTCATCCTCTCTTGCAGAAGTGAACCCCACCATCCATCGGGCGTTCCTGGTACAGCAAAGACAACCGATATTGCCTTAATTCTCCATACGTCGGGGACCACTTCAAAACCAAAAATGGTTCCTCTGACACAAAAAAACCTTTATAAATCAGCAAAGAATATCCATACCACATTGCGACTGACTGAAACTGATCGCTGTATGAATATCATGCCGCTCTTCCATATCCACGGTTTGATGGCTGCAGTAATGGCCTCGATATCCGCTGGTGGCAGTGTTGTATGTACTCCAGGTTTTTATTCCACAGAATTCTTTGATTGGCTTCATGAATTTCAACCTACTTATTACACTGCTGTTCCTACGATGCACCAGGCTATTCTGAACCGGGTTAAGAATACTAACTACAATTTTACAGAATCCTCATTAAGATTCATCCGGTCATCTTCATCCTCACTGGCGCCAAATGTAATGTCTGATATTGAAGAAACATTTGGCGTGCCGATGGTTGAGGCATACGGTATGACAGAAGCATCACACCAAATCGCATGCAATCCTCTACCCCCGGAAATTCGTAAGCCAGGGTCCGTCGGGATGCCGGCAGGCCCCGATGTGGCCATCATGGATGAAAACCATTCAAACCTTTTAGCCAACAATACCATTGGGGAAATTGTGATCCGAGGAGAAAATGTAACGCTGGGTTACTTAAACAATCCCGAGGCCAACGCCAAATCATTTCCGCTTGGTTGGTTCAGAACGGGAGACCAGGGGTATTTAGATAGTGACGGTTATGTTTTTATTACTGGAAGGATTAAGGAAATCATTAATCGTGGGGGCGAGAAAATCTCGCCTCGGGAGGTTGATGAGGTCATTCTGAAGTATCCCGGTGTCAGGCAAGTATTAACATTCAGTATGCCTCACCCATCATTGGGAGAGGAGGTTGCTGCAGCCATTGTCCTATCTGATCTTTCAATAACAGATGATGAAATCATTCACTTTGCTGCAGAAAACTTAGCTGCGCACAAAATCCCGAAGAAAATCATTTTCCTGGATGAGATTCCCAAAGGACCAACTGGCAAGCTGCAGCGGATTGGCCTTGCAAAGAAATTAGGACTCGATCAATCATTTAACGTGCAACAGGCAGAAAATATCACGTATGATTTACCTAAAACTGAAACGGAATGTCTTATAGCCGGTGTATGGAAAAATGTCCTTCGTCGTGAGGATATTGGCCTCAACCAAGCTTTTCGGGATTTGGGTGGCGATTCAATGCTTGCAACCCTCATACATCAAGAACTTCAACAAGTTTTTGGGGTCAGTATCTCCCTGATTGACCTCTACCAGGCCAACACAATAAAAGAACAAGCAGATTTGGTTGATAAAATCAAGTAGCTTGCTGAACTTCCAGAACAACTATTTGAGAAAATAAAACAGGATAGGCATCAAACAAAGGATCGCAAATGGGAATAATCGGAGGCAAATTTGGTCTTCCAATAGATTGGGTTGAATATGACCAGCCCCCTTCATTCCTTTCAGGTAAGCCAATATTGTTTTTCAATGCCCGATCTGCAATATTATGGATTATTAGTGAATTAGAGCCTGAACATATCTGGCTGCCATCCTATTTATGTGCCTCAATTCTTTCGGCCGTGAAACCAACATCCGCCAGGGTTCAATTCTATGAGACCAACAAACTACAAAAGCTAAAGGATATTCGATTCATAAAAAAGGTAAAAAGGGGAGATGTTTTCCTGTATATCGATTACTTTGGATTTCCTTTTCTTAAGGAAGAGCCTTCAGCGCTCATCGCTGAAAAGGCTTTTGTGATTAGGGATTGTTCTCAATCACTATTTTTTGATCCCTCGAAAAGTTCAGCTGATTTTACACTTTTCAGTCCCAGGAAATTCCTGGGCGTTCCGGATGGTGGGATCCTGCATATTAAACAAGGGACAGAATTGGAACTTCCCGTTCTCAAAGAACCACCATTTGAATCTTACTTTCGTTTATTAGGCGGTTCAATAATGAGGCGTGAATTTGATCTTCATACTGGAAATCGAATTTGGCATCAAATACTCTCAGATGGCGAAAATTTGAATAAACCAGGCAATTTTCGCATGAGCGATGTGAGCCAAATGCTCTTGATGAAAGCATTTGATTATGCTTACATTCAATCTCAGAGAAGAACAAATTACGCAATACTGCTAAAAAGGCTTGAAGGAATCGCACTGTTTCCCGATTTATTGGATAATGTGGTGCCACTAGGATTCCCTGTTGCGCTTAAACGACGAGATCTGATCCAACATGAACTATTCAAACAGGAAATTTATCCACCTATTCACTGGTATATCAACGGTTTGGTACCAGAAGGTTTCACCGAAAGCCATGAGTTATCAGAGACAATACTAACATTACCTTGTGACCAACGTTACCAAGCAAGCGACATGGAACGTATCGCGGAATTATTGCTGGGATTGATCAAATAATATGATAGAAGGCTACCTGCATCCGCTCTATGCACAATCTTTTTCAAATATTGGCACTCCAATTTTCTTACCAAAAAGCAAAGGGTGGCTTATCAAAAGGAGAATCCCTGGAACGGATCATTTTGATGCAATGGGACCCTATCCCCTATTCTTTTGCGAGAATTGGGAAAACTTACTGGATGACTTTAGCGCACTTATAAACGATCTGGTGAGCATCTCAGTCGTCGTTGAGCCGCTTTCTGCCCCTGCCCCCCCACAACTTAAACTTGCCTTTGATTTTGTGAAGGATTACAAAACACACTATCTTTTAGATCTATCTAAACCTATTGAAAGTGCGGTTTCTAAGAACACAAGAAGGAATGCTCGTAGGGCTTTAAGAGATCTTGAAGTAATTACCGATATAGCCCCAAATATTGCCCTTGATGAATGGGATCAATTGTATAAATGCCTTATAGAGCACCATCATATCAATGATCTTCGCAAATTTTCAAGACAAGCTTTTGAAAAACAAATCGCAATACCAAAAACACACTTCTTTAAAGTCTTATATCAAGATTCGATTGTTAACGGACTGCTATTTTATCTCCAAAATGGAGTCGCATATTCCCACCTCTCTGCGTCAACACCAAAAGGTTACAAGTTAAGTGCATCTTATGCTGCAAAGTGGACCGCAATAAATTCACTTTCAGAAAAGGTCAAATTTATTAACTTCGGTGGAGGACAAAGCAGCAATAAAACAGAATTAAGTGGATTAGATTTATTCAAAGAAGGTTGGTCAAACCAAACAGGCCAATCATATTTCTGTGGTATTGTGTTAAATGTAGACAAATATGCCAAAATAACAGCGATGAAAGGAAAATCGAACAGCACCTGGTTCCCCGCTTACCGAGAAGGAGAATTCTCGTAATTTTCTGATAACAGGATCTCTTCTTATTCTGTTTGTTCCTTATTAATCAATTCAATAGCCTCATGCTAATGCTTCCCGATGTAAAATTCAATTTATAAATTTTGAATTACTTTTTGAAAGATTATCAGTGAAACTATATAGAAAGCCTAAATGAAATTAATTAAAAAATCGATAACAAAGCACATGATTCAGAAAGGCTTTTCTGAGATTTTTGCATACTGGTTTTGGAAGAAAACCTGGAATGACTTTTTCCATAATAACGCGATACCCCTTAAACAAAAATTTTGGGGGTTGAAAAGAGGATTCTGGTCATCTAATGTTAAAAGCTATCGACTATCTGATAAAAACTATGAAGATTATCTTTCAGATTTTGATTATTACCGCCTTCATCCCATAAATGGGATATTTTCAAGATGGATTGACGATAAACTAACCTTGCGATATATTCTCGCCCCTTATTCAGATTTCTTGCCTGAATATTACTACCACTTATACAATGGTGAGATTCTCAACCTGCCAGACACCCTTACTACTATCTTACCAACCCCTGATAACATTATTGATCTGCTTAAAGAGAAACAGGTACTCGCCTTAAAGCCTGTGGTTGGGAAAATGGGTGAAAACTTCTGTAAACTGGAATACTCAAATGGCTGTTTAATTATCAACGAACAAATGGTCTCCCGTGATGTTTTTCATCAGCGCACACACCATTGGTCTGAAAGTAATGTGGGAGGATATTTAATTACTGAATTTATTACACCAAATAAGGCATTATTAAGCATATGGAACAAATCGAGTTCGATACGAATCATCGTGCTCAGAGGCAAAAACCAACTTCCTCAAATTGCCCATGCTTATATCAGATTTGGGACAGAAAGCTCAGGTTTTGTGGATAACCCTGGGCAAGGCGCAATCTGGAGTCACATTGGTATTGTTGACGGCTCATTCGAAAATGGATATCAATTTGGAACCTCAAAAGAATACTTTTCCATTTCTTACCATCCAGATACCAAAAAACGCTTGAAAGGTGTGATTCCAAATTGGCATTTTATCTGTGAAAAGATCATCGAAATTAGCAACACTATCCCAGAAGTAATATTTATGGGGTATGACGTCTTCGTAACTGAAGATAGTTTCAAGATCATTGAAATCAATTCACATCCTGGCTTTGAACAAATATCGCGTCAATTCCTGACCGACCCGGTAACGAAGCCCTTTTTTAATGGTTTATTGGGTAAAGATTAGTGGCTTTTTCTTCTGACACTGATTTAATTATTAAACATTAGGCTATTGCTCTTTATGTTTTCTAGAATTTAAATTTGATCTAAAAATTAACGTTTCCCTTCAGGAAGAGGAAAAATTGGTTTGGTATAGAAATTTAATCTCAAATCGCATGCAAAAAAGGGGGTATTCAGAGTATTTTGCTTACCAAATTTTTCAAAAAAGATGGAATGATATCGTCACGGCAAATTCTAAATCTTTGCTTCAAAAGATGTGGGCACATAGACGGGGATTTTATTCCAATAGGATTGACCTCTATAATTTAACAGAGGATAACTATAAATTTTTTCTTTCAGATTTTACATATTATAAACTGCACCCTATCAACAACATTTTTTCCCGTTGGATCGATGACAAACTTACGATGAGGTTGATATTGGAACCATTCTCAGAATATCTTCCTGAATATTTTTACCACTTGGTTGATGGTGAGGTTATCCGCCTGCTTGATTGTCCTGAATCCAGCGGGAATTCCATGGAAGATATCATTACACTTTTGATGAATTATAAGGCATTGGCTGTAAAACCATTAGCAGGCACCTCCGGAGAAGGATTCGTCAAATTAAGTCATGGCTCTGAAGGCTTCAAATATAATCAAAACCCAACCACAGTTAAGGTCCTGCTTGAAAAATTTTCGGAATGGAAGAGACAAAATGGATTGGGTACATTAATCACCGAATTTATTCAACCGCATCATCAATTAGCAAAGATCTGGCCTGAATCAACAAACTCAATCAGGTTATCTGTGATCCGGAGAAAACACAGAAAAGCAGAAATAATTAATGCTATGATCCGTTTCGGTGCAAGTGTGGGTGGATTAATAGACAATATTGGACCCGGTGGGTTTAGCATCATTGACCTAGAAAGCGGTCGTTTTTTCGATAGTAAGATTGTAAAAAATGATAAATTATTCAAATGCACATTTCACCCAGATACGAATGAGCCATTATCAGGGATAATCCCCCATTGGGATCTTGTAAAGGAAAAAATTCTCCAAATTAGCAATTACATACCACAAATCATAAGCATGGGGTTGGATATTGCAATCACTGAAACCGGGTTTAAAATTCTGGAAATCAATTCTCACGAAGGGAACACAATCAACCAATCTTATCACCCGTACCTATTGGATGATCCAACAAAAAGTTTTTACAACGCCCTTATCCTGGAGAAAATGCAACAATTAGGCCAAATTCGAGAGCAGAGTCTTATTAGAAAGTTGCAAAGGAAAATTCTTAAATTCTTCAAGCAGCTGTAACTTACCAGAAGCTGATCATTAACAAAATATATTAATATAATGATTCGTCCCTTAACTTCAATTATAATTATCTGACGTTAACAAATCATTTTCTTTCGAATGAATTCTGAACTCATTATTAATCAAACCATACTAAATATATGAATGTAAACCCTAAAGTTTCGATTATCCTGACATCTTATAACCATGAAAAGTATATCTGCGCCTCCATCGAGAGTGTTTTGCGACAAACTTTCACTGATTATGAACTGATTATTTGGGACGATGGCTCAACAGATTCGTCATGGAAAAAGATAACCAATTACCAGGACCCGCGAATTAGGAAATTTCGTAATGAGATTAACCAAAGAGGCGGGACATTAAAACAAGCAATTCAGGATAAGGCAAAAGGAGAATATATTGCTATACATCACTCCGATGACCTATGGGAAGAATCCAAACTCGAAAAACAGGTAGATTTCCTGGATTCTCATCCAGCCATAAGCGCAGTATTCACCCAAGTCAGGCTGATTGAAGAAAACGGCGAGCAATTTGCTGATCAAAACCACCCCTATTACGGGAAGTTTGATCAGCCAAACCGCAGTCGGTCTGAGTGGCTGCGCTATTTCTTCGATTGGGGAAATGCACTGTGTCATCCCAGTGTTCTGGTTCGAAAGACATGCTACGACGACCAAATTTATCGGAATGGGTTCGGCCAGCTTGCGGATTTTGATCTATGGGTCCGATTTTGCTTAAAATATGAGATCCACATCCTGCCTGAAAAGCTAACGCAATTCAGAATCAACCGGGCAGAAACGAACACCAGCGGCAACCGGCCAGATACCCGAATTCGTCTTCAATATGAACTCTTGAAGGTCCTCGAGAATTATCAAAGCCTTGCAAGTATGGAAGACCTGCTGTGTGTCTTCCCCGAAGCCGAACAGTACCTGAGTTATCCTAACCCCGACCTCCTATACGCTTTGGGAAGAGTGGCGGTTGAACATGGGCTAATTGTGCAGGCACATTTGTTTGGTTTGAATCTCCTGTTTGAAGCGCTGAATGACCCCCAGCGGGCATCACTGCTAAAAGATCACCAAAACTTTAATAAAAAAGCCTTTGTTGAAATAACCAAGGATCATGATATATTTTCCATCGAGGAAATCAATCGACTTAGTAATCAGGTCAAGGAAATGGACCAGCTCAGGATTCGGGTAGCACAGCTTAAAAGGAAATCCTTTTGGTATCTATTAAGGAGGGCAATGGAAAAGATAACATCAAAGGTTTAAGCCTTTTCTAAAAGTGAATACTTTTCTAATTATTCTTTTCGGCATAATTGCAATTCTATCGTTTAGGCCATTACCCGAATAACATCAAAAACAGTTTTTCTTCCGTAATTTTCAACCTTGCAAGAATGAAAATTTAGAACATCAGGTTTCTGAAGACGGGATTGAGAATTGCGAAAATGGCGAAAATCAAGGATAATTTGCAAAGAAAGAATGCAGCATCATGGACAATACTATTAAGAAAGTTATGATATTATTGTTTGAACTTTTCAAAATACATACTTGTCCTGATAATATTTAAATAACATTGAATGATCTAAACGGATAGCATGGTAAAAAGACTTCTCAAATTCCTATATTATTATTTCTTAATTAAGAAAAGTGGATTTTTCGATAAATCTTTCTATTTAGAAAAAAATAAAGATCTTGATCACAATTTAGTTGATCCATTAAAGCACTTTCTCGTTAAAGGAGGATTTGAAGGTTTTAATCCTAGCCAAAATTTTAATAGCTCATGGTACCTAAACACTTATAAGGATGTAAACAACTCAGAATTCAATCCGCTGGTACACTATCTAATATTTGGAATTAAAGAAGGCCGTTTTCCTAATGAAGAAGAAAAATCAAAAAGATTTGTTTCACACGATGAGGTGGATAAAACAAAGGGATTAATCAAGATAACAATTAATGAGGCAAAAACTTACTTTATCAAAGGAAAAGCACGATTCAAAAACAGCTGTCCTACCGTCTTAGTTGTTAGCCACGAAGCATCACTGACAGGTGCTCCTTTATTAAGTCTTAATATTGCCCAAAGATTGAAACAGAATTTCAATGTTATATCTATTCTACTTAAAAGTGGTGATCTTTTTGAAATATTCAGGGAAACATCCACACTCGTTATCTCTCCACCAACCCATAGCCTTTTTAATTATTCGCTTTTAGAAGAGATTATAGATAATATTTTACAGAAGTATAGTATAAAATTCGCAATTATTAATTCAATCGAATCTCGAGCCTTTCTTAAGCCGTTATCAAGCAGATTTGTTCCCACGATCCATTTAATTCATGAGTTTGCAGCATATACACAACCAATGTATGCTTTCCTTGAAGCATCTTTGTGGTCATATGTGACAATTTACTCAACATCAATCACGTACGAAAACGCACTCATGGTACACCCTACACTTGCTCAAAAACAGGTTGAAATTATTCCTCAAGGCAAATGCGATATTCCGCGCCTACCAAAAAATATTCAGCATCTTAAAAACGGAGATAACCAATTTGAAAATTTGATGGATGTAGTTAATAAACCTTCTAAATCACCTATTGTCTTAGGGGTAGGCTTTGTACATCTTAGGAAAGGAATCGACCTATTCATCGCGTGTGCGGCAAAAACAGCAGAGAAAATAAAGGATGTTAAATTCCTTTGGATTGGTGATGGATATGATCCCATAAATGATGTAACTTATTCTGCATATCTGGCTGAGCAAATCCATCGATCAGGATTGGATGATATTGTTTCAATAATTGAAAGCATGTCAGATATTGGAAAAGCCTACCAGGCTGCAGAGGTATTGCTGATAAGCTCAAGATTAGACCCCTTGCCAAATGTGGCAATCGATGCAATGTTTCATAAAAAACCAGTCCTTTGCTTCGATCAAGCCACAGGTATAGCAGAAATCCTGAAAAATGGTGGACTGGAAAAGTATTGCGTAGCCCCCTATTTGGATATCGATGATATCAGTGAAAAAATCCAGAATTTAATTGAATCGGACTCCCTTCGGTATGATATTGGAGAAAAATCATATCAAATTGCTGTTGATGAATTTAATATGGAAACATATGTCAAAGAACTGGAAAATATTGGCTTGTCATTGGGGAAAACTGCAAATCAGGAAAAGAAAGACCTATCAACCATAAAGAACTCGGGACTCGCGAGAATGGACTTTTTCCTTTCACCGCACATTTCGCCTTCAACTGCATTATCTCATTATGTCCGTTCTTGGGCGTCAGGAATCTCGAGACGCAAACTCTTCCCTGGATTTCATCCCGGAATTTATCTTGATAACAAACCTCATTTAGAGAGTAATGCTGATCCTTTAGCTGATTATATTCGTCATGAACAACTTGAAGGACCTTGGTCTTACCCTCTACTTACTGAAAACAGCACATCAAATGATAGCCATGATCATACGAAAATTGGCCTTCATATTCATGCTTTCTATATTGACCTCCTACCGGAAATACTGGAGCGGTTAAATCAAAACAACGTCCATCCCGACCTATTGATCAGCATTCCTGCGAATATTTCGCCAGGAAAAACCGCAAAAATTCTCAGAAATTACAAAGGATTAGTCGTCGATGTCGCTACAGTTCCAAACACAGGTAGAGATATTGGCCCATTTTTTACTCAATTCGGGAAAAATATTCAAAGAAATTATGAAATTATTGGACACATTCATACAAAAAATACACTCTCACTGGATGATGTCTATCTTAAGTTGTGGCGGAATTTCTTGCTAGAAAACCTGATCGGGGGAAAAGCAAAGATGGCGGATATCATATTCGCAAATATGGTTCATGATTCTTCGATCGGTCTAGTGTTTCCCGATGAACCAAATATTGTTGGATGGGGAAACAACAAACAAATAGCAACATCCATGGCAACCCGCCTGGGAATTACTGATTTACCAAGGCATTTTAATTTTCCGGTGGGAACGATGTTTTGGGCCAGAGTCGATGCCATCAGTCCGCTTTTTGACCTAAACCTTGATTATGGGGATTACCCTGAGGAACCCGTTCCATATGATGGTACAATTTTGCATGCAATTGAACGGTTGTTACCGTTCGTTTCCAATAAAATGGGTTACCATAATGTTTTAACAAATGTAGAAGGAATTTCGCGATGAAGGTTTGCATTTTAGGTGGTGGAGGATTTCTGGGCTCCCATATCAGTGAAGCATTTTTAAGCTCAGGTAACGATGTCACGATTTTTGATTTGGAAACTGCTGAATACCTGGATATTTCAAGGAACAGAAAAGCAAAAATAGTTACAGGTGAATTCAGTAATATTGATAATCTTGGGGATATCGTGCAAAACAATGATGTCATTATCAATCTGGTTTATACAACCCTACCCAAAATTTCAAATCAAAATCCTCAATATGATATTCAAACGAACGTTATAAGCTTCATTAATTTATTAGACCTTCTCCGAGAGATGCCAGGGAAGAAGGTCATCTACCCTTCTTCAGGGGGAACCATCTATGGAATACCAAAAGAAGTTCCTATAAAGGAAACTCATCCTAAAAATCCAATCTGTTCATATGGTATTACAAAGTTAACAAATGAAAAATATCTTCACTTATACTGGACTTTATACGACGTCAACTACTGTATTTTGAGAATTGGCAACGCATATGGCGAGAGACAACCCACGAATGGCGAACAGGGCTTGATTGGCGCTTTTCTGGATAAAGCTATTCAAAATGAAGAGATAACCGTTTGGGGAGATGGATCAGCGATACGTGATTATGTGTACGTTGGAGATGTAGCCCGCGCATTTGTGCAGGCTGCGAGCTATAAAGACGAACCAAGAATCTTAAATATTGGTTCAGGTAAGGGACACAGCATCAATGATATTACAGAAACGATCCGAACGATTTTGAAGGTACCACTGAAAATTAATTATTTGCCCAGCCGCTGTTTTGATGTTCCGAGCAATGTTTTGGATATTTCAATGGCAAAGACATATTTGGGTTGGGAACCAAGAATTGGCTTACAAGAGGGGATTACTCGCGCTTTTAGGAGTATGGGATAACAAATTCATTATTCCCACTTCTACAATTGAAATATGGCGCTTCACCTAAGAAAACACTATGCCGAATATCTCAGACCATTAAAATTTTATCTTCGATTGGATACTTTCTGCCATATCTCCTACATTCTTGAAACGCATGACTTCTTTTTGCTTGAATTCAATCCCAAACTTTATCTCGATCATCATGATCAAGTTTATATGAGAAAAAGAATCCCATTCTTCGATATCATCAGCCGTTGTACCGGGATTAACAATTAGTGTAGGATTGTCAAAAACTTCCCTGAAAATTTCATTTAGTTTTTCGTAAACCTCAATCATGTTATTCACTCTCTAAAGTCGAAACATCTCCGACGTCTTCTCCGGTATACCAGGCTTTGAGCAGCCGGCGTAATATTTTACCACTTTTATTTTTTGGAATTCGTTCTACTATCACAAACTCCTGGGGGGTAGCTATAGATGAAAGCTTGTTGGAGACATGAAGTCTTAACTTGATTTCCAGGCTACGTGTCCAACTAATATCTTGCTTCAAAGAAATATACGCTACGACTTTCTCGTACATCAATTCATCAGGTGCCCCAATCACACCAGCTTCAGCGACTTCATCCAATTCGAGAAGAGCACTTTCAATTTCAAAGGGGCCAACCAAATGTCCAGATGTATTGATGACATCATCTCCCCTGCCAAAAAACCAAAAATATCCATTTTCATCCTTATAGGCAAGGTCACCAGTCTCATAATATCCGCTGGCAAATTTCTGACGATAGACACTTTCTTTATTCAAATAACAAATGAACATAGATGGCCAACCTGGTTCCAAACATAATCGTCCTTGCTGTCGGGGCGGCACAGGAAGATTTTGTTCGTCAAGAATTATCGCAGTAATTTCATAAGGCTTTCCCATCGACCCCGGTCTAACCTCCATTCCAGGTCGGTTAGCAATCATAATCGCACCGGTCTCCGTCTGAAACCAGGTATCATATACATCTTTATGAAGAATAGAGCGAGCCCAATCGATAACTGATGGATTTAGCGGTTCACCTACACTAAAAATAAATTTAAGCGGGGAGAGATCAAATTTGGCAAAGAGGGATGTGTCCTCCTGCATCAACATTCGCAAAGCCGTTGGTGCGGTATACCAAATATTCACCTTCTCGTTTTGTAGGATTTCAAACCATATTTCCGCATTGAATGTCCCGGAATATTGTATTTGTGTTATCCCCTGGCTCAAAGGTGCAATAATTCCATACGAAACACCTGTTACCCAACCAGGATCAGCGGTGCACCAGAATATGTCCCCATCTTCGACACTTAAAATTTCTCGGAAGGTTTTTACTTGGCTGATAATACTCCTATGGACATGCAATACTCCCTTGGGTTTTCCTGTGGATCCAGATGTATAATGAATAACGGAAGGTGTATCCGGAACTGTAGGCGGAATCGTTAAATTCAAACTGGAGCTTCCTAACAATTTCTGATAGCTCAACACCCTCTCAGACTCTTGTTCTTCAATATCAACAACGATAATCTTTTCAAGCTCTGGGAGTGAATCCCAAATTGATTTTACTTTTCGCAAGAATCCCTTATTGGTTAAGAGAATTTTTGCTTTGCTGTCACCCAACCTATCCATCAGCGCTTCTTCACCGAAATTCGAGAATAAAACACAAGCGATCGCATTAATTTTCAATATGCCGAGGAAGAAACTATATAAGCTGGGTTGCTTTGGAAGAAAGGTGAAGACAGGATCGCCTTTAATTACGTTCAAATCCAAGAGCATATTGGCA
Source organism: Anaerolineaceae bacterium (assembly GCA_016841445.1). Classification (GTDB taxonomy): domain Bacteria; phylum Chloroflexota; class Anaerolineae; order Anaerolineales; family Anaerolineaceae; genus Brevifilum. Next base: position 924,902 of record JAENZD010000001.1, on the reverse strand, counting down.
CAACGATTACTGTCTTCCTCAAGCTCAGCAAATGTGATATTCAAAAGGCTGCGATCAGGGAAGACCCATCTAAATGCAACCCGGCTTCCAAAACCTAAATCACATTGGTATCCCGAACACAAGTATGCGATATTATAATTTTCGGCTTGCGTAAAGATCTTTGCATAATCGTTTAACATTTTTGCTCTCATAAATCTGGAATTTGCATTAAATAATAGAGCTTTCGCTCCGTAATTTCAAAGATAACGATATCAGGTTGTTCTGCCTCAATGACCATCGGATCAATGATCCATCCATGAATAAATGAACTGTAACTGAAATGTTCAATTAATAATGGAATCAAATTATAGCCAAATGAGTCGTGAAACATGATCAATCTGGGTCCAACAGAATTCATCTGTAAAAATCTCTCAAAATCCACTCCTGTCCATGATGAAAAATCCTCTGGATGAAAAGGTAATGATTGAGAGAATTCTTCCTTAATATCTAAAATAGGCAAGTTAGCAATATCACCAACTCTTAATGTGCTGGGAGGCAAATTAAAATATTCGTAGGCATGGGGCTGGATTTCAGGGTAGTCTTCACTAATGGAGTTTATTAAACCCGAATAAGCAGTAAATGTTCCCCAATTATTCCAATGAGAATCTGTTGCATAATAAACCTGTTTATAGTTCCGCTCTTCCAAGAAAATTCGCTCTAAATCAATATAATTTATCTCAGGATGCTGCTTGAAAATTTCAACAACCTGATCCATTCGTGATTTTTCTCCCAATACTGGAATTTCTTCGGGCATATACTCAGGATAGATGGTGTTTTTATTCGGTGGAAAAATGATATAAAGTTCAGTCCCTTTATTAGCAAGGTAGTTATTGAAATTTATCAATCGCGTCTCGATTAATTGAAGTTCATCCGAGGTAAATGGCCATGTGTTTTGAAAATCCGGGATACTTTCAGTATCAGCAAATATCATCCAATTTTCATCGCTTCGAATTACATACGGAAATAATTCATCCCCGAGTTGATATTTTGTCCAGGCATAAAAAGCCATCATATTATTCCCCACTGACATACCCCGGAACAAACCTAAATAACCCTGCGATAATATCCAAAAGACACCCAGAAACACAATGATAAATCCAATAAAGGAAGCCTGATAATGCGTATAATTTAATGTATCAACAAAATTCTTTGCAGATCTAATTAAACTATTTCGAAATAAATTGGGAAGTATAAATCCCAAAACCGGAAAGAGAAGAAGCCCAGACACAATTACAGCAGCTTTCTCAAAATGTATACCTAAGCCAAGAATCCATTTAACTGGGGCCGCGATTGAATAATATTTCCAAATTAATGTACCTGCCGTTAATGTAATCACAACCGAAAAGATGTATCTTAAATTATTAAATGCATTGTCTTTCTCTTTCAAAATAATAATTATAATTCTCAATAGATAAAAAAATATTAATGAAAAAAGGAGTGATCCGATAAGAATAAAAACAATTTTAGCTAGCCGTCCGATGGCCCAGAAAATGGATAGGTTAACAGCTAAAGCAAAAGCACTTGACGCGCCTCCAATTGCGCTCAGAAGTAACCGAAAGTGACTCTTTTCCAGAAATTGCACCAGTAATTCGTTAATCCTTGACAAAATCAATATTTCCTTTTTCACTTTAACTAAAATCCGCCATATATATTTCGTACGGCAGTAGAACTGACCATAGAAGCGATACTTAATATAAGTAAGAAAACCAGTCCGAGGTCATATGCAATATACCCAACCTTTAATAGCATTGTTTTAGGCTGACTTGAACGAAATTTATCAACCACAAAAGGAATGTTTGGTATTGCAAATAAAATCCCAATGATCAAAACCAACCACACCGAGGGATCAATGATTGGCAAAGGATTTATTAGAAGGAAGGGCAGAGTAACGGGTTCACCGCCAAGACCAATTAAACGTCCTAAAAAATTAATTGCATATGCAAGAGTGTCAGATCGAAATATCGTCCAGGATATGACAAGGAAGATCATTGTATAAATATGTCGAATTGGCTTCCAAACTTTCTTAAGAATCTTTGCAAGAAATGTCATTTCAAGAGCAAGGAACGTCCCATTGAGCAACCCCCAAATAATGAAGTTTGGCGTCATCCCATGCCATAAACCGACAACCAGGAACGCCAATATGATATGCGTTTGCTGCCGAGCGAATTTAACCCTGCGCCGTTTGAACTCTAACGGTGTGAAAATATAATCTCTGACCCATGAGGAAAGAGAGATGTGCCAGCGTCGCCAAAAATCTGTGATACTTTCAGCTATATAAGGGAAATTGAAATTTTCCACTAAATTGATCCCCATCATTTGCCCCATACCTATTGCCATGTCGGTAAAACCTGAGAAATCATAATAAAGCTGAATTGAATATCCAACAATCATGAACCAGGCAATCCCTGTGGAAAATTCAGGTGATCCCAAATCAAAACTTGGGTTGATTGCTCTAGCGATAGTATCTGCAATTAGGATTTTCTTGGCTAAGCCAACGATAAACCTTCTCATCCCTTCAGCGGCACTCGAGACATCCACCTTCGGATGGTCAATATCTAATACCATGTTTCCATACCGCATGATTGGGCCAACAAAGATCTTTGGAAAGAATAAAGTATAGTTAGCGTAGGTCACGAATTTTAATTCAGGCTGGCAAACCTCATTATTTATATCTACTAGGTAAGAAATGTTTTGAAATGTAAAATATGAGAATCCTAAAGGAATCACGATGTTTTGAATGAAACGGCTGTTTGTAAGAAGATGAAAATTACTCAGGTAGCCCTCTCTGACAATATTTGCGAATTTAAAAAGAAAAAGGAAACTGAAATTAACCAAAATACCAATCAGCAAAGGCCAATTGTGTTTAGCATTTTGATTACGAGCGATTTTTTTGCCTACAAATAGATTGCCCCAAATCAGGAATAATATAAATGGCAAATATAATAGGTTGTTAATTGCGTAGAAAAAAATACTTGAAACAAGAATGATGATGGGTTTTACTTGATTTTTCGATAAGAAGTAAAAGATGAAAAATATCGGGAAAAATAAATAAAGGAAGTTTGGATCAGTAAACGTCATTAACAGAAATTCTTTCGATGCTTTAATTTAAGTCCCTAGTACCTATCTTTGGCTTATCCAGTAAATCATGAACTCGCAATGATTGATAATGTGAATATGATTATAGCCGATTTCTTCTAGGTTTTATCACATTAAAATCTAATTTGGAATACAATGTCTACTTTTCTTTGAGGGGTAAAAACTATATGTTTCTTGAACGTTTATGATTTTCTCAACGCGGAAAGATTAAGTTGGTTATAATTCCTTTGTTAGATTTAGGAAAATTAGGTACCAAAGGAACCTAATGCTGGTTGGAAAAAGTGAAGGTAAAAAGACAGATATGATAAGTTTTGCTAATCTTGGAGGACGTATAGTTACTGTGGGAGAAAATGAGCAAATGCCAGGCATCAATGAAATAAACTCGGGAGGTACAGGTATTAATCCACAAAATAGTAACCACGAGGTTCCATCAAAAATGCTCGAAAACGCTAATATTAATCAAATGAACATCTCTGTCATTATTCCAACGAAAAATGCTGGCCCCGACTTTGAAAATCTGATAAAGACTCTGAAACATCAAGTTGGGTTTGCTGAAATAGAAATTGTGATTGTGGATTCAGGCAGCCAGGATGATACGATAAAAATCTCAAGAAAATGCGCTTCTAAGGTAATTGAGATTCTCCCTGAAGATTTTTCGCACTCTTACGCCCGGAATTTGGGCGCTATTAATGCTTCAGGAGATTACTTTCTCTTTACCGTTCAGGATGCATTACCTCCTTCAAACACTTGGCTTCATACCATGATGACTAAAATGGTTGAGTTTAATGCCAGTGCGGTTTCCTGTGCTGAACAGCCCAGAGAAGATTCAGACCTTTTTTACAAAGTGATAAGTTGGCACCATTATGAATATCTAGAGGTGAACAAATCGGATCGCATCTTATCAATGCCTGCTGAGCAAAATAATTTCAACTTGAGAAAAAATGGTCAGTTGTCAAACATTGCATGCCTGATCTCTGCTGATCTTTTCTATGATTATCAATTTCGATTTTCATATGCAGAAGATCTGGATTTGGGACTTCGTCTGATCAAAGATGGACATAAGCTTGCATTTTTAAACACACCACGGATCAACCACTCGCATAATCGCTCACCTTATTATTCCCTCAAACGGGGTTATGTGGACAACCTGACCTTATCCGATATTTTTAGTGATTTCAAAATTCCTGACACCAATTTATTAGCAGTATCTGCGGATATTGGCTTTATCTTTCATTTCATATGCACTCATATTATTACTAAAATTTCAGAGTTTACTTATCCTCAAAATCTAACTGAATTTGAGAACAGCTTGAAACAGTTAATCAATTCAATTTCATATTTAGTCTATCCACTCAGTATTGACGTAACGCATTGCCAACACCTTGATGAGGATCTATCTGATATCATTGAAGAATTATTACATTTTTCATACTTAGAAAAAGCTGGTAAACCTTATCAGGGCAGGTTGGTGAACGCCCTTCTGGATTTTGTAAATATTACATTTCGATATTTGAAACAATCTTATAAGGTTATCGATGTAGAACTAGCTGAAGAAATTAAGAGTTGCATCATGAAGGAAGCAGCGGTTCTTTCAGGCGCAGAATTAGCATTCTCCTATCTCAATTCTTCTGAATACGCCAGAGAAAAATATTCATCCATTTATTCCTCTTTGAGAAAAGATATTTAAATCCATGTTATGTTAAAATAACAGAATGTTTAGAGTAAGTAGACATTCATTAAACCACATAATCAATTCCATTGAGAGTCAATAATGAAATCGAAAATTAAAAAGGAAAGGTTATATTCATTTTGGAAATCAAATAATGCGAAGCTCGTTCTGATCATTCTTTTGGCGATTTTTATCGGATATTCAACATTTCTGGCATCCAATTTAAAATTAAATATCATACCAGATGAAGCATTCCATTTTTCAATGTCGCAATCATTTGCTAAAACCATAGGTGTGCCCTATGAGACGCCGGCTTCATTAGAAAGAGGAATATTTATCCGGCAAAACCCATATTTTGCGTACTGGATTTACGGAAGAACACTGAACATCTTTTCACTGGTCAAGCCAAACGTCACTAACTGGCAGCAGCTTGTTTTTCTTCGTCTCATTAATGTGATATTTTCACTTGGGACTGTATTATTTACCTACCTTTTCTCAAGGGAATTGTTCAAGAACAAGTGGTGGCCTCTTTTACCCGTCTTCCTGCTAACCAACACATTGATGTATGTTGTGCTTTCAAGTGGTGTGTCCTATGATAACCCGGCCAATTTTTTGAGCATACTTTCACTTTTTTTCCTTCTGAGGATTCTAAATAATAAAGCTTTTATTTCAAACAGCCTGGGGATGCTAATATCTCTTTGTTTAGGTGCTTTGATAAAATTTACAATCGTCCCCTTAACAGCAGCCTTGCTTGTTGTTTGGATTACCTATATTGCTTTAAAGCACCCAGTCGTAGCAACCACACAACTGAAACTTGGGAAAAATATCCTGTTCCTAATTATTGTTGCTATACTATTCGGTTTTACTTTCTCGATTTACGGAGTCAATTTAATTGAATTTCATTCACTAACCCCCACGTGTCCTGATTATTACTCCGAAGAATTTTGTAAAAATGCACCCTTCTTAAAAGGTTATTACGAACTCAGGCTTCCCGAGAAGCTAACCATTACCAGTGCTATCAAACAAGGGTATCCTGAACCCGTACGATATGTGTTCGACACATGGATCAGGGCAATGTTATTGAAAATTGTTGGTGTAATGGGAAACTTGAAATCATACTTTCCAATGGATGCGGCGTATTTCCAGATGCTTTTTTATTGGACAACCTTGCTGCTGTTCAGGTATTTCAAGAAATCCTCCTTTAAAATTTATAGTTTCATCGGAATCATCCTTTTTTACAGCCTGGTTTTGCTCATAAAGAATTACAATACTGAATTAATCTATGGTTTTATACAGGTCGCCCATCAAGGCAGGTACATTTTCCCTGTAATTACCGTCATTTATTGCCTATTAAGCTATGGGTTGATGAAAGTCCCGAATAAGATCTTGAAATTTGCCACATTGGCCGTCACAATTGTGCTCTTTATTTACGGTGGACCATTGAAATTCATCACGCATTATCGTCCTGTATTCGCCAGCTGGTTCATCAATTGATTCTTTATGACATTTCATAATAAAAACGTAAGCGTTATGATATCTCTATCTTTTTGCAGTAAGATTACCTGACCATGACCATTTCAATCATCATTCGGGCATTCAACGAGGCTGATCATATCGGGCGATTGCTTTACGGCATCTCTCAACAGACTATCAGCAACACGGAAGTGATCATCGTTGATTCAGGTTCAACAGATGATACATTAAACATTGCCAAACAATACCCCGTTAAAATCGTCCACATCGACCCTGAAGATTTTACATTTGGTCGATCCCTCAACCGGGGCATCGCTGCAGCAAGCGGTGATATCGTAGTGATCATCAGTGCGCACTGCTTCCCTGTTTTTCCGGATTGGCTCCATCGACTGACGAAATCATTTTCAGAAAAAGAAATTGGTTTGGTTTATGGCCGGCAAAAAGGTGGTGAAACCAATTTCTATTCTGAGCACCAGTTTTTCAGAAAGTACTTCCCAGAGAATTCTGTTAATCAGCAAGCCCACCCTTATTCCCATAATGCAAATGCCGCGATAAGACGCAGATTATGGGAACAACATCCCTATGACGAAACCCTGACAGGTCTTGAAGACCTGGCCTGGAGCAGCTGGTTGATGGAAGAAGGATACGGCATTGCATATGTCGCTGAAGCGGAAGTGGTCCATAGTCACAAAGAAACATATCAACAGGTCAGAAATCGGTATAAGCGGGAAGCCATCGCAATGAAGCAAATCTTGCCCAACAGCAAATTCTCATTCTGGCACTTTATCCAAATGTGGCTTACAAGAAGTCTCTCAGATATGAACCAGGCTCGACGAGAAAGTATCTTTTTTAGACAAGTAAGTTCCATCGTCTTGTTCAGGTTCATGCAATATTGGGGAACTTACCGGGGTTTCCACTATTCCGGTAAAATCAACCAGCAGCTTCACACGTCTTTCTACTACCCGCCCAAAATTCTTGATGAAAAGACAGCCAAACCCCGACCGGTCACGCCAATAGATTATAAAAATGATAACTAATCGAGAGGGAGGTAAGCGAACATTCTATTAGTGCTTATAATAGAAGGTATCCTGAATCGCTTATTAAGGGAAATCAAGTGATAAAATCAACCGGAAATTTTTCCAGCAGTATTATCAAATCCGTTGTTTTCTATACCAACTACGGAGATGATCCCTGTGCCTACCTTCGGTTGCGCGGTCCAATGGACCATCTTGGGATTAAAGTCTTTGATGGCAAGATCCTTGGCGTAACAGATCCAGATCTAGTATCAAAAGGGGATATCGTTGTTATCCAAAGAGATTTTCCAAGAGAATTTGAGAATTACGAAAAAATCATTAAGAATTGCCGTGCAGAAAGAATCCCAATTATTTTTGATATTGATGATCTGCTTTTTCTTTTACCTGAAGGACATCCTGATCGGCAGGGACAAATTTATGTCGAATCTCTGCTGCCGATGCTGCAAGCCATTCATGAAGCTGATATCGTAACGGTACCAACCCCCAAACTACAGCAGTGGATCTCAACGTTCAACAGCAATATCCATTTGCTGCCAAATTTTCTTGATGACGCCCTTTGGAAATTGAGAGCCCCCCTCACAGAAGAAGCTAATATCCGTCCCCTCGTCATCGGTTTTATGGGAAGTGAATCACATATCCCGGATCTTGAATTCATCGCACCGGCTTTGTCCTCAATCATCCAGAAATATCCTGATGAATTGATTTGCCAGTTTTGGGGTGCAAAACCACCCGAAAAATTAGCCAATCTTCCTCAGGTCAAATGGAGCCCTGCAGTATCTTATGATTACAAGGCGTTCACTTCCTATTTTCAAACTCAAAAAGCCGATATCTTTATTGCCCCTCTGGAAAATAATGAATTTAACCGGGCGAAGAGCCCTTTGAAATTCTTTGAATACACTGCACTTGGTGCACCTGGTATATACAGCAAACTTGAGACATTTGAGCAAGTTGTCAAACACAATTTCAATGGATTATTTGCGTCCTCCCTGGAAGAATGGGAAAAAGGACTGGATCTACTGATCAAGGACAGTCGATTAAGGGAAAAAATTATCCATAATGCCCAAAAAACGATTACTGAGAATTGGCTGTTATCTGCAAATGCCTATCGATGGCTCGAAACCTTTGAAAGAGCTCAAAGAATTAATGAGAGTCAGGGCTCCTCGAATTTGTCACCTTCTAAGATATTTCATTCCCTTGCAAATCAATATCATGATCTTATTGAAGAAAATAAAATGGCAATTGAAGGATATAAAACAGAAATTTCAGACATTCGAAGCAGCAGAAGCTGGAAGCTTGCCATGGTGCTTAAAAAATTAACAGGCTCGCCTCTTTTCAGGAATTCACTTAGTGAGAGAATCCTCAAAAAATTCTACCACTGGTATCTTCAGATGAAGAACGCCTCCAATAATAAGCAACGAAAAGCCCAACTTAAGACTCTACTAAACGCTGATTCCTGGCTCCCGGATTGCCAGGATGTCCCCAGACACAAACAGGAGATCGACGTTATCATCTGCGTACATAATGCGCTGGAAGACGTCCACAGGTGCCTGGAGTCGGTTGTAAAGGAAACCTGTCAGCCTTTTAACATCATTATTGTCGACGATGGAAGCGAAAATGCAACCAAAACATACCTGGAAGCGTTTGCAGCTTCCCAGGCAAATTGCAAACTAATTCGAAATGAGAAAGCCCTGGGATATACATATGCTGCAAATATTGGCATGAGAGCATCCACCGCACCTTTATTGGTCCTGCTCAACAGTGATACGATCGTTACAGAAAATTGGTTAGATCGAATGCATCGTGCGATAACCAGAGATCAAAAAATTGGGGTCGTCAGCCCTTTATCCAACACTGCTTCCTGGCAGTCCATACCAAAGCTGAGTGAGGATGGGGACTGGGCAATGAATAAACTTCCAACTGGTTTATCTATTGCGAGCATGGGGCAAATGGTCAGTAAGTATGCTGGGTGTATCCACCCTGCGGTTCCTTTATTGAATGGTTTTTGCCTGATGATCCGCAGGAAAGTTATTGATGAGATCGGGATATTTGACGAAGATAATTTTGGTCGTGGTTATGGTGAGGAAGACGATTTTATCATTCGTGCCAATAAAGCTGGCTGGAAATCTGTGATCGTCGATAATGCTTATATCTACCATGCACAATCCAAAAGTTATACCAACGAAGGACGTTTTGAACTGCAAAAACAGAGCGGTGTTAATTTGCAGAAAAAGCACAGCAAGAAACTCGTCGCCGAAAAAGTCTCGGTCATGAACCCCAATCGCGTTATGGAGGGGATTCGGGCTCGAGCAGCGATCATGCCTGAAAGGGAGAGAGTTCTGCAGAAAGGTAGAGAAAATTTCAAAAATAAGCGAGTGCTTTTCCTTTTGCCAATAAAGGATGCCGGTGGAGGTGCAAACGTCATCCTGGATGAAGCAAAACATATGCAAGCTATGGGCGTGAAAGTCAGTGTCTTCAACCTTTCAGAACACAAATGGGCTTTCAATAAGAATTACGCTCATGTGGATATTCCCTTCATTTTTGGGAAGGCTTCAGATTTACCCAAATTAGCCTCATCTTATGATGCTGTTATTGCTTCTGCAAATTACTCTGTACCCTGGCTCGAACCTTTGGCCCAATTAGATAACCCGCCAATCCTTGGTTATTATATCCAGGGCTTTGAACCGTTGATGTATCATCCAACATCAGAGGAATATCAGTCGGCGCAAGATAGCTACACCAGTATTAAAAGTATTAAGAGATTCACAAAAACCATGTGGACAAGAGATACCGTTTTTGACCATACCGGGGTTGATTCTGAGCTCATTGGGATAAGTGTCAATATTGATCTTTTCCGGCCACGAGACGTGATCCCCTATGGTGTAAAACCGGTGACCATCGTGGCCATGGTGCGCCAGTCATCTGTCTACCGTAACCCGGATATGACGGTAAAAATCCTGAAAGAAGTTCAGGATAAATATAAAAATGATGTGGATATCTGGTTCTTTGGTGCAAATGACATCCGTGATATTGTCAATGAAGATCTTCTTAATTTCAAATGGCGGCAACTAGGGAAATTAACTCAATTGCAAGTAGCCTCCATGATGAGTAAAGCCGACATCTTCACGGATTTTTCGAGCCATCAAGCCATGGGGTTAGCCGCTCTTGAGGCAATGGCTGCAGGAAGTGCCGTTTTAGTTCCTAAAAATGGCGGCGCGGTTGAATTTGTCACCCATCGGGAAAATGGGATGGTTACAGACACTTCCTATTACCAAACTTGTCTGAAAACATTAGAGGAATTAATTAAAGATAACCAACTCCGCACAAGCATTCAGCTTAAAGGAATGCACGATGTGGTTCAATATTTTCCTGAAAAAGCAAGTTACAATATCTTGAAGGTTCTATTTTCATAAATCTTAGAGAATTCCAATTAATAAAGGAAGGGTAAAATTTTTCTCACATCAATTTCTCCCATTACTGAATTTGGTGTAACTGATCCAGCCTGTTATGTGATTCACCCTATGATTTTCATCTTCTGACATTGGCACTCATGAACAAATTGATCAAATTTATCAAGAATAATCTGGTTTTCTTACTCATCATTCTGATCGGCATAGCTCTTGAGATTGGTTATTTTAGCAACGTATTCTTTATTTCTGCTTTCCAGGGTTTAAAGGAAACAGAATTATCACTCGCCAATGCAACATTCAATGATTTTTCCGAATCAAATGGTAAATTTATTTCATTAAGCGAAGACCCCAACATCACTTTCAAACAGGTAGACAAACGGGTAAGGTTCATATCCGTTGACTGCCGGAATTCTATTCCAGATGCCCTTGGTCAGGTTTTCTATAAACAAGCCGGTCAAGGATTTTCAGAAGAAGATTCTTTGATTTACCCATTATCAGATCATGAGATTGTTATCGAATTGCCAAAGACATTAATCATTGACAGACTGCGGTTTGATCTGACTAATCAAGAAGGAGACAGCGTCGTTTGCGATTCATTAACTATCAATCCCAGGGTGGGTTACCGACCTTATTTCCTGAGTTATCTTTTCATGGGGTTAGGTATCCTCGGGTTAATTATTGGCAGGAATATACTACCGGGGAAATTCTACAATAAGATATGGGAATTTCTCGTGAAAAATGGTTTATTGTTTTTTCTTGTTCTCATCATCATAATAGATTTTGCCTATCCCCCGACAATAACATTTGACTCTGCACAGTACCTGTTCCTCTCAGATCTGATAAAAACAGGAAGTTGGGCTGATTGGGACCCATTAAGAACCATCTTTTTTCCTCTTAAGATATTATTATCTCTTCACCTGTTTGGGTATCAGACCAATGCCTTATTGCTGCCGATCATTACCTCCCACCTGGTACTATTTATTTTTTGTTTTTTGATCATAAAAGATCTATTCAAACCAAAAACCAAATTGTTGGAATTGCTAATTCTTTTCAGCGTTTTCTTGATTGTTATCCTTGACCCAACGGTTTTCGGTTATTATCATGTCCTTCTCACAGAGTATTTAGCCGCAACGATTGCGATAATTTCTTGCTATCTGGCAATCCGGATTTACAAAGCCAGGTTTTTCTCAAAAGAATTCATCGTATTATCAGTTCTGCTTGTTATCCTAGTTCCTATAGCCTGGCATATTAAACAACCATACGTTGGTGCAGCTTTATTTCCACTGGTTATTGTCTGCCTATTGATCATTTTTCGACACATCGCATGGAAAACCATCTTCTTTTCGGTCCTGACCATTTCAACAGCAGCTATCCTTGTTTTTTTGAGCAATCTCGCGTGGGATAATTTCATTGAAAATAAAAATTATTCACTCGATGAGGATCGGTTAATCTCAAGTCAAATATCAAGTAGTGTTGATCAAAATCGTATTGAGTTAAGTAAAAACCCAGGTCAGTTTATAACAGATAAATTAGAAGACTATTTTATCAGTATCAATTTCAGAACCCAAGATACCTATGAAAATGATCCAAAATTTTCCCTGACTGAGGGATTCCAGAATCATTTGATTGCCCACCGACAATATTTGAACCCTAGGGTTACCAACATGACCTATGACCATCAGCCCTTTGATGCGTTTACAAAATATTTCTTTGCAAGGTACCAGCCCCCAGCTCTATTGAATTATATATTCCTCACAAGGCTAACGCTCAGTCATTTTCTGTTCACCTCGACTTATTTACTGCTCCCTCTTTTTGTGATGTTCTTTTCAATCACTTGGTTATTTCGGAAAAACCTGATGAATGCTGTCATCCTGATACTAAGTGCAACATCTCTCTTCAATGCAATGGGGCATTTGATCATTTGGCCAATCGATCGATACCTTTTCTTAGGATATCCCTTAAACTTGATCTTATTGATCATCTTATTTCTTCAATGGATTAGATTCAATTTATCCTTATTTAACTGCGCCAATTTTATGCCGAAAGAAAGTCTTTGATACCTGTCAACTGGAAAATCGTGATGAATTTTTCTGTCATGATTATTGAATTAAGTAGAATCAAAATTGAAAATGACCGCTCTATTACATAAATTCAGGCAACTATTTCTGTCACCTGGTTCCAAGCTCGAATTGTGGTTGAGGACTAAATACCACAAGACCATGAAAACCCGATTGGCTTTCTGGCTGCAGGACTTGACTGCCAGAATCTCATACCGCCGCTGGCGTGACCTTCAATTGAAGACCCCTCTTCAAGATTTACCAATTGGAAAGCACCCATTGGTATCCTTTATTCTGCCTTATAAACCTTCCAGGCTTGAACAAATTTCAGACACGATTAATTCCATTCAGAATTTGCCTGTAAAAAGATGGGACATTTATGTTGATACGGATGAACCTGATTTCCCACCAGGAATAAAAAACAGCGAAGAAATCAAACAAATAGATTTAAAAAAGGACGACCTTCAGAATGTCATCGCCGGTGAATATGTAGTTTTCTGCCAACCTGGTGATATATTCTACGAGGGATTTCTGTATCATTTTTATCAACATTATAACGATGACCCTGATTCAAGTGTTTTTTACTATGATTGTGAATATTTCGCATTTGAATCAAAACGTTGGATACCAATTTTTAAGCCACAAATTCCATCTCCTGCCCTCTTATTATCCACAAACATTTTTTCTCGCAGCATAATCAATGTTGCTGAAGTCAATAAAATCTGGCCTTTTTTAGAAACAGGTCAAGACTTTGAGGCACGCGAATATGAAATATCGCTAAGGCTATACGAATATAGCGTGAAATTCAAACACATATCCGAGCTTCTTGCCAGCCAGTTTTCTCCTGTCACATCGCAATCACCCGGGAATACTCAGGCCATTTCCAAACATTTATCTCGTCAGGGACTTCAGGAAGTATCAGTTGATAAGTCCTTTGAACTCCCCCGTTTTACCTGGCAAACTGGAGACCCTTCTGTTGCCATAATCATACCTACGCGAAACAATCGCTATCTTTTGGAACCTTTGATAAATTCCATTGCCAGAACAACACAAAATTCCAGGGTATCAATAAATCTTGTGGATAATCAAACGACAGACTTATATTCTCTAGACTATTACTCGGAACTTGAGCAAAAGAAAAAGTTTAATCTTATTCACTATGACCAACCTTTCAATTATTCTGAAGCGATCAACATCGGTGTTGCCCAGTCGGATTCTGATCTGATCCTTCTAATGAATGACGATATGCTGGTCAGGAATAATATATGGCTCACTGAGCTCATTCAATGGGCAATCAGGCCAGATATCGGTGTTGTAGGTGCAAAATTATTTCGAGCGAACCACACAATTCAGCATGCCGGTATCATTCTGGGGTTATCCGGTTTTGTTGGCCACCTCTACTTGAATGCCCCTGAAGCCTATCATGGTTTAATGGGATCGGTTGATTGGTACAGGAATTTCATGGCAGTAACAGGTGCTCTGCAAATGATGCGCCGGGAAGTATTTGAAGAAGTCGGCGGCTATGATACTGGGTTCCAGTTAGCATTTGGTGATATCGACTTTTGTTTACGCGTTCACAATGCGGGCTATCAAAACGTCTACACCCCATTTTCCCAACTTTACCATTATGAAGGGCATTCCAGAGGGTACGACACACCAGTCAATGACATTCTGAAAGGTTATGAGGATTTTCACGATTTTCTGATCGAAGGAGATCCCTACTTCTCGCCTTCCCTGACAACCTCAAGAATTCCTAAGTGTGTGAACAAGAAGTTTTCTCAACAAGACAGGATTGAACAGATAGAAGCCAGAAAGCGCTTCTATCTGTAATACCTATCTTTGCCACATCGCTATGAGCATTATTCGCTGTTAAGCGTAGTGCCTGAAAGTTTTTCAATTACACCAATTACCGCGGAATTATCAAGCTCTCGCATTCCCATTTCGAGCATCGCATTGAACAGCTGCGTATTGACTCCTGTTGTGGGTAGTGACACGCCGTATTCCTTTGCCGTATCCATAACGATTCCCAGATCCTTCGCCTGCATATAAACCTTGAATCCAGGATTTCGATTTCCTTCAAACAACCTCTGGGGTTTATTATCCAGTGCCCAGCATCCCGCTGCGCCTCCCCTGATCGCTTGTACGACCTTCTGCGGGTCAGCACCGGCTTTTTGTGCCATAACCAATAGTTCACCCATCGCCACCATCTGGGCAGCCACCATGATCTGGTTAGCGGCTTTCGCAATTTGTCCATCTCCCAAAGCGCCGACATGTGTGATCGTTTTACCAATCGCTTCAAATATTGGCATGACCTTATTAAATGCTGCTTCAGACCCGCCGACCATGATGGTGAGAGTCCCATTGATCGCCCCGATATCTCCCCCGCTAACGGGCGCGTCCAGCATACTGACCCCTTTATCAGCCAGTTTCTTCCCAACCATACGAGCTGTGGCGGGTTTAATGGTGGAGTTATCAACATAAATCAATCCCGGGTGAGCACCCTCAACAATGCCATTTTCCCCAAGCGCAACCAATTCAACATCAGGGGAATCGGGTAAATTGGTAAAAACCACATCCACCTGGCTGGCAACTTCTGCCGGTGAAGAAGCAGGCTGAGCCCCCCCCTTCACTAATTCTTCCACGCTCTGACGGCTGCGGTTATGGACCACCACTTCGTAGCCAGCCTTCATAATATTCCTCGCCATAGGTTTCCCCATGAGCCCCAGTCCAATGTAGCCAATTTTCAACGTCATAATATGTTCCCTTCTAATTTCATTGATAAAATATATTCTACTCGATCAAAAAATAGCCTACAAATGCCGCAGGAATGCTTCGGGATCGGCTAAGAACTCTCGATATAAACTAACGCTCTCTAATGAATCATATGCGACTTCTGTCGGCGGTGATTGATCAAAATTAAAAATGATAGAATCCGTAACAGCCATCAATATGGGAGAATGTGTGGCAATGATAAATTGGGCATCCTCCTGCACCATCTGGTTGATCATCGTGATCAATCCAAATTGGCTCACGGGTGACAGGGCTGCCTCTGGTTCATCGAGTAAATATAACCCACCTGGCACAAACCTAGCTTGAAATATTTTTAAGTAACTTTCTCCGTGGGAATTGGCGTTCAAATCACTCCCGTATCGATTGTCGAAAGCATGAAGTGATGAAACACTCGGCCCTAACGCCAGTAATTTTGAATATTCTGAGCGCTCTTTAAATTCCTGGCCAATTTCTTCAATATCGGATCTTATATTGTCCTTCAATTCCCTTTGCTTTTTTATGTACCCGAAGAAATCTTCAGCTCTCAGGAAGAACCCTCGGTGTGTACGCTTGTTCCATACCAATTGCAGCGTCTCTGATAATGGCTTAACTGAGGTTAAAGTCTTGTCCATTCCAATGTCTTCACTGCCAATGGCGATTGCCCCAACCGCTTTTGCAATTCCCTCCAGTAAAGTGGATTTTCCAGAGCCGTTTTCGCCCACAAAAATTGTTACAGAGGAATCAAAAATCATGCTTTTAAAGTTTTCTAAAGCAGGAACATTGTGGGGATAGTTTTCCGTACGTTTAAATTTCGGATTAAGGCTTACCTGCCTGAGATGGATCATTAAAACCTGTTGGAATTATAAAACCTATAATGACACTATTGATCATCCATTCCGGTGAACAAGCCCCTGCTCCCAGGCATAAACAGCGGCTTGGGTTCGATCTCCAAGCTGCAATTTGCTCAAGATATTGCTCACATGGCCTTTGACAGTATTCTCACTGATGAATAATTCTGCTGCTAAATCTGCATTAGACAGCCCTTTTGCGATTAACCGAAGCACCTCCATCTCCCGCTTTGTCAATTCAGTAAACGGATTATATTCTGAATCTTTTGCGCCATTGATTTCCTGGATTACCCTTTCAGCGATCTTGGGATGCAGAACTGCTTCGCCAAAGGCTGCCTTTCGAATCGCGTCAGCTAAATCGTCCATTAATACATCTTTTAGTACATAGGAAATGGCGCCAGCTTTTAATGCAGGGAAGATGAACTCATCCTGGTAATAGGAGGTCAAAACAACAATCTGTGTACGGGGAGTAATACCTTTGACTTTGCGGGTTGCTTCAATCCCGCCAACACCGCTCATAACAAGATCCATTAAAACAACATCAGGCAAGTATTCCATCGCTGCTTCAACAGCTTCCTCCCCTGATGATGCTTCTGCCACCACCTTAAAATCTGGCTGAGTTTCTAGGTAAGCTTTTAATCCTTGACGAACAACTTCGTGATCATCAACAATTAGTATCGTAATTTTTCGAGAATACATATCAAATCTCCATCTTTTGATAGGGATACTTCAAAATAATTTTTGTACCAGAATCAACATCGCTTTGGACATCCAATGCGCCACCAATCAATGTCGTCCGTTCGCACATAGAATTCAAACCCACACCCTTTTTTCGACCTTCCTCAGGATCAAAGCCTTTTCCATCATCAATAATGGTTAAGAGGAGTTCTTCAGGATTGAAATCAAAGAACACTTTCACTTTCTTCGCTTCGCTATGCCAAGCAACATTTGCCAGGGCTTCCTGTACCACCCTAAAAATACATTTCTCAACTTCCAAAGGCAGGCTTCGCTCTCCCCTTACCCGGATTGTCACTTCAATGTTATTACGCCGCTGCCAACCCTGAGCATGGTCTTTGACGGCCTTAATTAACCCTTTTCCCTTCATTTCAACAGGTCGCAGCTCCTGGATAAGGTCAGTCAATTCCTCCCGAACTTTACTGATAAGATCATCTGCTTCCTGAAAGTGCTTAAGCGCCAAATCTGGATCATTTTCAAAATGACTTTTTGCAGCTGCCAGTTGTGCTGAAGCCGCAAAAGCTTGCTGTTTCACACTATCATGCAGATCGCGCGCGAGACGGTTCCTTTCTTCCAATATAGTTAATTCCATCCTGCGGTCAAGAAGGTTTTCCAATTGATCTGCCATTTTATTCAGATCATCAGTCAGCTTTCCAATTTCATCATCGGTTTTATCCCTGACGTTGACAGAGAAATCACCTTGTGACCAATCATGAGCCGCCTGAGAGACTCTCTTCAATCGTTTTGTCAGGTTATTTGCTGTCAGCATTCCAAAAATGGAACCTAATATACCGGCAAAAAATGTAAAAATTAACAACGATCGCACAATGTAAATCATCACTTTACCTATTGGCAAAAATCCCCATGGAAAACGTTTCGTAGCAAATACGATGACACCAGCAACCCTTCTCCTAGCATCGGTTACGGGCTCCTGGAGAATTGTTTTATCCACTGGATCTACTGCCGTTGATTCGTACATAAAAACTGGGATAGCACCGATGATTCGATTGCCGGGATCGACTTTCGAGTAAAGCAAGCTCTCATTTTTAACACCATCCAAGGCAGCAGAAAGATGTTTTTCAAGTCCCGGCAAATAATCATAAGGAAATTTTTTACCGATCATATCTTCAGTCACAATATCCCCAGGAATTGCATCCACTAATGTTCTATCATCCAACAAATAATAAAAATTCAGGAAATCTTGAGCTTTCATCTCAATTTCCAGGTTTCCAAATATTGTCAGAGGTCGGGTGCTGATTGAAGTGCCTTGAACCTCACTCAGATATTCTCTGAATTCACGAATATTAGGAGGCTCTTCAGAGAAGAACTCTTGTACTTTGGGGGTCCATTCTGCACGTAAATTTGCTATGATCGTTTCAGGTGTGAGATCGATATTGGATACGAAGTAGTACATCAATCCGACCATGAGGATTATTTCAACCACCAATAATGCACCTATTGTGACCAACGTATAAGAAAAGGTTAGCCGCCATCGGAGCGACCGAAAAGCGTTCTTGAGCTTTCCAAGAATAACTTTGATATGATTTAGTGAGTTAATCGGACGGTGAATTTCTTCAGTATTCATTTTAGTCGATCGAAAAACCTTCCATTATGGTGTTAATCAAATTTGTTTACTTTGGCGAGGCAGGTCCAATACAACCCAATTGTACTAGGAAAATAGGATAGCAAAGATATCATTTAGTTGGTACCTGGTGATTGAAAAACCTCGAATAAATCAGCAAACAACCTACGATAATCAACAATTTGCATAATTGTGGGTTCGCGGTAAAATATATGCCAGTCACACTGCGGGCGTAGCCAAGTGGTAAGGCAGTAGCTTCCCAAGCTACCATTCGCGAGTTCGAATCTCGTCGCCCGCTTTTCAAAAATCGCATGCTCTCTATGCCCTTAAAACGCCCCTTAGAGCCGAGGAGGCGTTTTTTCATGGAAAACCATATTGGCGAATCACAAATTAAGACATTAGCTTCGAAAGTTTTTGAAAACGTGCTTTTGGACTTTTTATTGTCCCGTCAGGCAATGATGTGCACTCAAAGAACCATCGATTGGTATAAGTACTTGTTGGGGAGAATCATTAACTGGCTGATTGACCATGGTGTGCAGGAACCAAAACAAATTTCGAGCCGGCATATCCGAGCATTCCTCGGGGAATTGGTTTCAAGTGGTCATGCAGACTCCTACATCCACTCATATGCCAGAGCGATGAAAACCTTCTCTAGATTTATGCTAGATGAGGGATATATCTCAGAACCCATAAAGTATCCCATGCCTAAGCTTGCTGAAAAGAGACTTAGTGTTTTTACAGCCAATCAAATCAGACAAATTCTGCTCGCATGCCAGGATAAGCGAGATATCGCTTTTATCCACTTGATGGTTGATACAGGATTAAGAAATTCAGAAGTCAGGGCATTAAATTGGGGTGATATAGATATTTCCAGTGGTGTAATTAGAGTAATACGCGGTAAGGGTAGAAAAGCAAGGATTGTGGTTGTAGGAATTAATACAAGACGTGCATTAATCAAATATCGAAGCGAGATCGATGAAGGGGATTCTAAACCAGTATTTCAAACGAAATCAGGAACAAGACTGACAGAATCAGGTTTGTATTCATGGTTGAAGCGGTTAAGCAAAAGATCAAAAATACACATTACAGCACATGCATTAAGAAGAACATTTGCTACCCTATCATTGAGGACAGGTATGGATGTTTTTCAACTTCAATCGTTTTTGGGACACGCATCATTGGAAATGACACGTCATTATGTGCGGTTGCTTGACGAGGATCTAATGAAATCACATAAATCTCACGGACCCATTGACAACTTAATTAAAATATAATATAAAATGTTATAATTAACCACAAGGACCCGTATGAGGCGTTATCATGAATATATACATAAATGGGCAATTAATAATAACAACAAGCTCTGGGAGCTTCCTGGTGCCTCAGGAGGGAAACAGGCCTCACTTTTGACACAAAAGATTGGAGATTTGAATATGACTGAAGAAGAGATTGACCCCAAAGATTACAAACATGAATGGACAAAAAAACCACCCGAAGAGTGGACAGAGCAAGACCGAAAAGAAAATATGCATTATCAGGAAACAAGAAAACCCCTGCGCTTCCTGTTTGGAAAAGATGCCTCAGAAGCGGATGTTGATGAATTCTTGGATAAGGTTCTTGGGAGGGAATCAGAAAATAACCCAAAATCAAATGATGGGGAACCTGATTTAGAGAGTTAAGTTATCGTGTTCTGGGAAATAGATTCAAATAAATCTTTAGTAGGTTTATAGGGAGGGTACAAACATGGCGAAATTTAGATTTAGGGATATGATTATTGAAATTTCTCGCACAGTAACAGGAAATATTATCGGTCAAGTCATCAACCCAGATGACTTATCCTCTGAAAAAGTGAAAAATATGAACAAGCATCTCGAAATGCTTATCGATTCATTCACACCTGAGCCTGGTACTTTTTCAACATCAACTACAAATGCAATCGCGAATTGGATTGTCAATGGACTTGGGAAAGATGCAGAAATCATCGAATATGACATAGTAAATCATGACCCTGATGTGATTTACTGATATAAACCTCAGGGAGATTTTGTACAATATTTGGATTGGGTTAACGTGGATGAATAACAACAATAACAATTAAATTGAAGAAAATTAATTTTGGGAAGATTATCACAATAATATTATTTCTAAAATCCTTGGTCAATTCTTATATAGCAATAAGGGTTGCCCTCCTTGGACAACCCTTATCTATTAGTTCTTTATAACTTTTCCTGTTATACCAATCGTCTAATACACGTTTCACAAACAAATTTTCTGCCATCGGTTGCAACGATAGCAACTAATTCTTCATATCCTTTCTGCAAGCATAATTGGAATTCATACGGCAAATCATTCTGCTTTCTCATTGGCGCAGGTCCAATCTGTGTTATTCTCCCAAAGTCACATAGTTCATCAAAGTCTCCGTCGCTAGTAAAGCGTTCCTGCTGACGTTTATTGAAGTGATCAGAAAAAATTACTTCACGACGGTCTTTTCGCATCACATTCAGTAACCATTGGTTGTCTAAGGCTTTTGTAGAAGTTCTCTTGGTAAGAGAACATTACGTAAGCCCTCTCATTTCACTCCGTTTCAATCTTCCGGATTTCAAGTTTTACTTCTTCCAGAGGATTCAAATGAAATTAGAGCTCGATACAAATTTTCTCCTTTCATATCGGTTGAATAGGATAGAATCTGATTTACTCTAAACAGTATTGGGTTGTTAAAGAACTACTTATAGTATATAAAAAAGAATCCAATTTTCAATATGCTAGACTTATAAGAATATCTAAGAAAAGGAGGAATTCAGCACAATCAAATCACAAAATCAATAACATGCAGATAATCTCATGCCAATACCGGGTTTTCTTGATAGAAACGCCTCAGCACATGTCCTGAGTTAAAGTAAAGAAAGTGGCAATCTGTAGCAAGGGTCGGGATATCTGGCAGCGGTTGAAGCTTGAGTTGGCTGATCGAAAGATCCGGGAAGCGCAGGTTGACCAGGAGCTGGTTACGCGCCAAATGAATGGTATTAAAAGCTAATTTATCGATTCGTGGATTATGTAGAGTCTCTATGGTCATAAGATTTGGGTTTACACCGTTTAATAAAAATCCTCATCCTCATCTACTTCAGATTCCCAAATAAATTCATCTTCTTCCAGACTTCTTTGGTCCTCATCATCGAGCATGGGTAGGAAGATGCGCAAGAAGTCATTGTCAGAGATATTAAAAATATTTGACCATTTTGATTTTTTCATGGCCTCACTTCTTCCCTTCATTTTCAATCTCCTTTAGATTTCCTCAAACTTGATGTCATTTTCTTTGGCATACTCAATCGCATACGAGCCTTCAGGTGCATGAATGACGAGGTTTTCACAACCATAAAGGGCTTCTTTGCCGAACCTCCTCACACTGGCAGGGATGGTCAGGCTGCCAAGGTTATGACATTCTAAAAATGCTCTCTCACCAATCACCTCGATCCCATCCTCAATCACCACGGATTCAACTTTATCTCTATTTTCTGCAAACAGGTTGATCTTGACATCGCCGATGTTCCAGCCATTAATTTTATTCACAGGTTTACCATCAATTTGTGTTGGAAAAGTCACGTTCCCTTCATCCCCGAGATATCTCTGGACAGTTAAACTACCATCAATGTTTTCATGGATGAAGTAATCTTCGAGATTGAATTCATAACTTGGTTCGACGCATGGTACTGGGCTTTTTCCCCAGGTTTTATGCTTGTAATCCATCAAGAAAGCCTGGATATCAGGTTTCCCAAGCTGGTTGGCCTGTTCAATAAAGGCATTAATATCCTGATGATAAAATGCGTCGAATTCAGCCAGTGAACAGATCATATCACTGTCATTCTCTTTGATTAGATTTGGTATATGATAATGCGCAAAATTTTCAAGGTAGGATTGATACTCCTCTTCATATTCTGCGATTAATTCGATTGGACGTCGTAATCTTGCGAGGGCAATCTCTGCTTTTTCGATTGGTATTTGATTGGATTTTGAAAAGAGTGCATCATATTCTGAAAGGTGATGAACCAAACCGCCAATTAATCGCGATATGAATTCAACATATGGATCGTCTGAATCTTTATTTTTTATAAATAATCTATAAATTATTTTATTTTCGATATCTCGTTCGTCAACGACGTCGGGTTGCAAATCATCAATAAGTATA
Organism: Anaerolineaceae bacterium; assembly: GCA_016841445.1. Lineage (GTDB taxonomy): Bacteria > Chloroflexota > Anaerolineae > Anaerolineales > Anaerolineaceae > Brevifilum. The sequence continues at coordinate 902,010 of JAENZD010000001.1, read as the reverse complement.
TGTATTGGCAACTTTTGTTCGTATATTATGCTCGTTTGTCTAATTTCTCGATTTTTACAAGAATTAATACCAATCCCCTTTAATCCTCCTTGAATAATTATTGTGGATAAGGCCTCACAGCCCTGAAAAACAAACTTTCCTATTTTACTAAGGCATTGAACTATCTCGAGGTTTTCAAGGCTAATACAATTTGCGAATCCAGATTCACCAATTTCGCTTACACTCCCAGGGATCTTAACACTCTTTAAAGAGGAACATCCAGAAAATGCTTCCCGTCCAATTTTCCTAATACCATCCATAATCACAAGGGTTTTAAGATCACTACAATCTTCAAACGTACTTTCACCAATTTCTTTAACGCTTCCAGGGATATCAACACTTTGCAAAGAGGAACATCCATAAAAGGCACCCTTTCCAATTTTCCTAACACCTTCCATAATCTCAAGTGTTTTAAGACCACTGCAACGACAAAAGGCATATTCACCAATTTCTCTAACACTATCGGGGATATCAACTCTTTGTAAAGAGGAACATCGAAAGAAGGCAAACCGTCCAATTTTCCTAATACCATCCATAATCTCAAGTGTATTAAGACCACTGCAACTATCAAAGGCATATTCACCAATTTCTCTAACACTATCAGGGATATCAACCCTTTGTAAAGAGGAACATCCAAAAAACGAACTGTTCCCAATTGTTTTAACGCTTTTTGGAATGATAATTCTATGCAGAATTTTATTACCTTCAAAAGCCCGTTTAGATATAATTTTAACATTATCAGGAATCCAAAACTCAGTTTCCTCCCCCAGATATGATAACAGCACATTATTAATAATTATTGCATGACTATGTTGATTTTCCAGGAAAGGTGTTCCTGAAAAGGCTTTCTCATTAATCTCAATATGTGTGGAAGATATTCGCACATCAGATAAAGAAGTACACCCCTCAAACGCTCTTTGCTTTACAATCTGTACACTTTCAGGAATTACTACAGACAAAAGACCTGAACAATTCTGAAATGCCTGCTCACCTATCGTCTGAACACCTTCTGGAATATTAAATGATGAGATATTCTCACAACCAGAAAATGCATCTTGCCCAATTTCCTTGACACTTCCTGGTAATTGGACCCTCTTTAGGGCAGTGCAACCCTCAAATATTCCATTATGGATAACTTCTATACCATCTGGGATTACTATCTCTATAAGTTTTTCACAACCAGAAAATGCAGAACTTCCAATTTTCTTGACACTTGCTGGTAATTGAATCTTTATCAAGGCATTGCATCCCTTAAATACCCCACCATGGATTACTTCTATTCCATCTGGGATTACTATCTCAACAAGGTTCTCACAACCAGAAAATGCATCTTGCCCAATTTCCTTGACACTTCCTGGTAATTGGACCTTCTTTAAGGCATTGCATCCCTTAAATACCCCATCATGGATTACTTCTATTCCATCTGGGATTACTATCTCAACTAAGTTCTCACAACCGGAAAATGCAGAACTTCCAATATGTTTTACGGTTGCTGGAATCTCTAAACGGGTAATAGATTTGCATTCAGAAAAAGCTTCTTTACCGATTTTCTGTAAGCCTTCGAATAAGATCACGGAAAAAAGATTGGTGCAACCCGAAAAAGCTGATAGGCCAACCTCTCTGATTCTTTCCGAAAAAATCACAGATTTTATATTTTTATTATCTATGAAACATTTCTCCGTAATTAAACTCACTTGTTCTGGAATAACAATTTCCGAATTGTGACCGTAATAAGTTATAAGTTCACCATTAATAATAATGAAGCTATTCTTTTCTCCTTTTTCGTGCACCTCGAATGGAATCTGTTCGACAACTTGTTCAAGATCAATGAAATGCTGAATTTTTCTAAAAAGAGGACAATTTTCGAAAGCATTTTCTTTTATTCGACCCACGCCTGATGGTACGATAAAGCTTACTAAGTTTCTGCAATCTTTAAATGCGTAGTCTTTAATATCATTTAAAGGACCTTTAATAAATACTTCGGATAGAGAATTACATTCCGCAAAAGCGCCCTTCTCAATTGTATAAACTTTATCTCTTATAGTTAGTGACGTGAGACTCTCACATGAAGAAAAAGCATATTCGCTAATTAATTCCAACTTCCCATAATTCCCATTTATATCCACATTTTTTAAAGAATAGCAACCAGAAAACGCTCTAGATGCTATGACAATGATATTAGGAATATTGACTTCTGATAATCTCTCGCACCCAGCAAAGGCTGCATCTCCAATTCTTAACAACGTTTTAGGAAACCGAATCTTGGACAAGGATGTGCACTCAAAGAAAGCAAAATTACCAATGGTTTTAACACCTAATGGCGATATACTATTCAAATCCTCAGACAGCATTTCAACATTTTCAAGGTTGCTGCAATGAGAAAAAGCATGCTCACGAATTTCCCTCACGTTTTTGTGAATTATTATACTGGTTACAAAGTCACAATCTTCAAATGCACTCCTACCTATGATCTCTACCTTTTCTGGGATCGTAGGTATGCAATCAAGCCCAACGTACTTTATCAAGAAATTGTGGCCAAATTCTTTTTTAATGATGAAATCGTTTTCCATTTTCCTGCCTTTCATCGCCTCATAAAACTTCACAAAATATATTTATTAAATTATTTTTGGCAGTCTAGCAAAATTAATAATCTAAACCTCCTGTTTCTTCTTCATGATAGTATTCACCATTTTCTTGATCATATTTGAATTCCCAACAGCCAAATCGCCCCCAATATAATTCTTGCCGGAACCACCATTTTATTTGAAAAAACGCCTGTTTGATTTCATTCTCTCTTTTGCGTAATTCTTCTAATAACCGGTTATAGAGATCTGGATCGCAGTTCCCTACTAAAAACCAACAGTGATAATACAACAACTCAATCAAATTTTCCAGTACCTCGTCCAAAGATCTGGGGACTCTGATGGAATCAAAATCCTCATGATCTGTGTGAATAGCAGGCGTCTTGGTCTTAATGTCCGGATCTATCTCAGATTTGCTTACATCCGAATCCTCTCTGTAAAAATCACCGATTTCAAAAACCATATCCTCCCCAAATGTCCCTAAAGTTTTGTATTTGGACAATATTTCGAGCAAAACCGGGTTATCAATCACAACCTCACCATAACTTGAGCTGCTGGAATTCGTCACAAAATCCGTTCTGATCTTCATGCTTCTCCTCTATCTTTTGTCAATCGTTAACTGCCTTGCACAGCACAATCCCCGGCTTCAACGGACATCCACCCATGCAATTCTCTCGCTTTTCACAATCCGGGCAGTGATTCTTCAGCACCGACCTGAAACGATCAAACGTCTCGCTGTTCCAAACTTCTTCAATTGAAAAATCCCGCAATGACACCCCATAACAATTGTCCTGATCAAAGCTGCAGGGCGTCATGATCATATCCGCCCCGATATAACAGCTAAACCTCGCCCCTTCGCAGGTATCGATCGCTTCCGGGATCACATTCTTGCAGAAGGTCACAACCCCCGGTATTGTACAGCTGTCCATACCCACCTTGAAACCGCGCCTTCCGCGATCCACCTGCCTGAAAAACGCAGCTACTCGCGGGTCATGGGGAGAAAGAACATTTTTCTTTGTACCCAAACCGACCGGTTTATGCAGCAGGAAGACTACTCCATTGATCCCTTGCGGGAAGTCATCATTTTCTAACCGTGTGATCGCTTCATCAATCGAATTCTTCCCAAGTACATAATGAATATTGGTCTTCACGCCGGCTTCCAAAAGCATCTCTATTGCTCTGAGGGTGTAATCATTCCGGTACCAGCTCACCGCCACCGCTCCACAATAGTCCTTGCATAACCGCGCAATTTCGGGAGAGAATCCATAACCTGAGGTGGTAAAGTTGGGGACAAGTTCATTTTCGCGACAGGCGGCAAGCAATTCTTCAAAATGTTCATGCTGGTCGGGATCTCCCCTGCCGCCCAAGGCAAATTGGTTGACTCTGCCCTTGCACTGTTCTGCGATCCACCGAAAATCTTCGATGGACATATTTGGCTGGGTGACAGTCAGTCCGCTCTGGTAGCATCCCACTCCGGCTTTCACACATAAACCTGTCTTGCCATGGATGCAGTGCCCCATGATCCCCACATCGATCAGGTGTGGGAAAGAAGCTTGGAAAGGATCCACGCCAGAATCCCAGCCTAACTCATTCAGAATGCCCGTCCGAACATACGAGCCAGTCTGTGGGTTGAACATGGTGATGAAGTTATATTTTTCGTCAAAAATTTTTTGAATCATAAGACTATTTTATCTTCTTTAAATTTTATTACTTGTAATGAAGGTTTATTTGTTATATTGATTAATTCATGGGTGATGAACAAGAACGTATCAGATGCTATTAAGCAGACAACATTAAATAATTAAGTATCTGCACCCGGTGGTTTTTTAGTTTCATTTTTCAACTGGATGATTTCTTCATGTGTATAATATTGATTGCTAACCGTTATCGCAAATTGTTCTTTAACAGAATAACAAATATGACAATGGTTAAATATTTTTTCAAGTAATTCTTTCACTAACGTTACTTCTCTTTCTGCGAACAGCTGCATATGGGTATCATACAAATCGTGGCAATATCGGCATTCAATAGTCACGTCATACCAATTGTCTTCATAAACACTCATTTTTCCTCCAAATTGATATACTTTATAACTTCTGTTTTACAAATCCTAATCCGTTTTGTATTTCTCCATCATATTCGCAATTTCCGCCCTACACGCATCCCGGAGTTGTTCGGGAGCGAGCACTTCCGCCTGGGAGCCAAACTGAAGAACCCAGTTCTTCACCTCAACCATGCCGGCTGTCTGCATGTGCAGGATCAAACTGCCGTCCTTTCTTTCTTCAATCTTCTGTGATGGATGCCACAGCCGTTCCCGGATGAACTGCGCCCTCACTTTGCTGAACCAGATCGCCACATCGATCACTTCTTCTCCGCCGTGCAGTTGGAAAGCACTCCCAATCCAATCAGCAGCGGAAAAATCCGCATCCCGGACAAAACGTTCAGGTAAGACCTGCCATTTTTCGATCCGCCCCATCAGGAAAATCCTGAAATCATTTCGCAGCGTATCATAAGCAATCAGGAACCAATCCCCCATGTAGTTGTGGATGTGGTATGGGAAGATCACACGTTCGGAATACGCACCCCTTTTAGCTGTAAAATAACGCATCCAAACCTGCTGGCGATTGATGATGGCATGGTGCAGATCCAACAATACGGCTTCATTAACTTCCAGTGATGTGGGGCCGGAGAATGTATAATGTGAATGGAGAACATTCGTGTCCACACTCACCGAACCCTTGACCACCCTGGCTATCTTATCGACAGCCGCTCGTAACGGCGACTCCAGGTCCGTCCCAATATAGCGTTTTGAGATTTCCATACTCAGGAAAAACGCCATTAGCTCACCTTCAGTCACCATCATACCAGGCAGGATCCAGGTCTGGTCGGTGTAATACCAGCCGCCGTGCTCCCGGTCATACTCGATCGGCGCACCCAAACGGTAGATCATGAAACTGCGGTCATTGTAGATCACCCGCCTACTGACCTCCAGGATCTCCGCCATCTTGTCCGCATTGGGATACTCCCCTCCCCTAATGCGCCGGTCAATTTCCATGATGCGTTCCAACTGCTGCCTTTGGGACATATTCACCTGCCTTGGTTATCTAAGAGTATAGCAAATCGCAGTGCACACACTGTGCACTGATAAAAAGTGGTCCGGATGAAATTATTATAAATGGATTGTGGGAAATCAGATCCATTTTCAGGCAAGGGCAGGGCTCCATCTCAGCTTGTTTGTAGGGTTGAATTATTATTCAATACTTAGCATGCATTGTGATATGATTACGGAGACGAAGTTCAAATTAACCATGTCTTTGGTTTGTGCTCATTGCAAGTATCGAATAATAATCCACAGGAGTTTAGGTTATGGAAGAAAAATCAATGGTCTATGGGGGCTCGTCCCTTGGTTTACTGTTCATCCCTGAGAGGCGGGCAGTAGAACTGAAAAATTGCTACAAAGCTCTGGGTGAGGCCAGAACCTGGGAAGAGTTCAGAAGGATGGTTTCAAAAGCTATTTACGAGTTCTATCTTCCAGAATCTATTCATTATCACAGTTCTGGAGAAAGCAGTGTTGAAGACCTGACGCCTTTTTACATCCCGGATGAAACCCCCTTCACCCCCAAGGATATTTTTGCAGATGACCATCTGCCTGGTCATCCTGAAATTGAGATGGCAGATTGGATGCCTGAGGATATCCAGAATAAGTTCGGGCGCCGTGTCAAATACAATGCTATGGATATGAATGTCCCGTCTGGTGATGTTCTAGAACTGGATGAAAGCCGAATGGAAGAAATAGTGGAGGCACTGGAATCCTTTGGGTTTGATTGCCGACGGGATGATGAGCTGATCATTGCTGCAACAATAATCGATTTTGATCCAGAGGATTATGACTATTCTGAGGAATAGCCCTTGTCAACAATAAACCATTTTCGTATTCAGTGTTCATTGGAGTTGATGTATGGAAAGTGATCAAGTGCTCGAATCTTTTGACAATTTAATTTCTGATCTGGAGAAATTTCTCCCTGTCTTAAATCAAAAAGGTGCTCAGTTTATCGAAGGCCAAAATTACGAGGAAGCAAAAGAAATCATCTTAAAAGCGCAGAAGGTTTTAACGCTAATGGATCAGGTCATGAAGCTCCGTGAAGATTGGCTCGGGATGGGATTTTCCTCAAATGCATTACCAACGGAAATTCAGGAGGAGCGTAAAGAAATCACCCGCGAATTCCTGAATATGTTACGTTCTGAACCCCATATCAATAACCAAACCATCAAAAAACCCATTCTTCAAGCCCTCATCAACCTGGGGGGCAGTGCAAAGAGAAAAGATCTACTAGCCGAAATTGAAAGTCTAATTGAAGGGGAATTAACTGAAACAGATCTGAAAACTATTCCTTCAAATGAGAAATTAGCTGTTTGGAAAAGCATTGCGATTCATACACTTCAGAATCTCAAAAATGAAAATCTGGTATCAAATAACGAGGGTAAGGGAAACTGGCAAATCACAAAAGAAGGTAAAGAATTTCTAGAGGAAAAATATTGAGAAATATACGAATTTATTATTGATATTTCAGTAAGGAAGTATTCCCTTTTTGTCTTTCCTACTTCCTAATTTTTCCACCACTTCCTCAGAGTGGGGACACCATAAATACTGTTAAAATTTATGAGAGGAAATTTGATTAATCAATCTTGTTGGGTAAAAAAATTTGTCTCAGCGAAGGATTCAAACAACCATGACCAATGATCATCAGCTCATCCTATCAATTCTCAGGGATGCTAAAGAACATCTCTTTTCTACACTTCATCAGATCAAACAAGATGACCCTTTTGCTGAAACCAGGATACTCTTGCCCTCTTCTTCAGCCATACAAGATCTACGTAGTAGTTTAGATAACAGTGTTGGCATTCATCTATTCCAATTTTATAGTTTAGCAGAAGCCATTTTACTTGAAACGACTAACCCTTCCAAGGTTGTCAGTGACACAGCTATTCGTAAATTAATCAGGCATTTATTAGCAGATATGAATAGCGAAGGTTTGCTCACCAGCTTTTCACCAATGCAAGGGAAACCCGGGTTTGTAGAAGTATTATTGTCATGGATACGCGAGATGAAAAGCCAGGGCATTCATCCTGATGAATACCAGAAATTAGCTCAAAATAAATCTAACGAGCGTGATAACCAGCTGGCTGAATTCTACTCTCGTTACCAAGTTTATATGAATGAAAGAAACATAGCTGACCCCGACGGTCGGTTATGGATTGCAGCGGAAGCTTTAGAAAATAATTCAAGCCTATTTACTCATAACAGTCCTTTGTTTGTCCTGGGACATGATCAATTCACTCCCGTTCAATTGCGTATTCTACATGCTCTTGAAAAACGATTCAGTTCAATTGTGATTTATCTATCATGGGACAACCATCGCAATCATGAAAGTCTCGCATTGGGGCGTCAATTAGAAACAAAGAATGCTCTATTAGATACTTTATCGGTAGAAGTTGTCAAACTGCCTAATTTCTATAAAACTAATCCAACACTTTCACATCTGGTCGATCAACTTTTTGAATTACCTCCTAAAATATCTCGAGCTACAGACGAACTAAGAATGATTGAAGCACCTTCAAGAGAAATGGAAGTGAGAAAGACCCTATGTGAAATTAAGAAACTTCTCATACAAGGAATTTCCCCTGAATCTATTGGTATATTCGCGCATAGCACATCGGTTTATGGCCCAATAATGAACTCCGTGTGCAGCGAATATAATATTCCAGTAATATACGATTCGATACTCGCAGAAGAACCAGTTGTTCTTGACTTGGTCAACCTGCTGCAGATAGCACCTGAATATAACTGGCGTTCGACTTTTCTTGCTCTACGGTCGGCGTATATCAAACAGCCATGGCTTTCACTAGAACAGATTGATCAGCTGGACCATCTATCCCGGGAGCAACCGGTTTTGGAAGGAAGAGAGCAGTGGTTTGGTGCGCTACAGCCTATCCAAGAAGTATTCCCGGATTTTGAAGATGAGGATTTGGGACACCCACCCTTTATTTCAACCCTCCCAGAAGATGAAATCCAAGCACTCAAGGAAGGGCTTGATGCATTCTTTGATCATCTAACCCCACCATCTGAAGCGACTCCACATAATTATACATGGTGGATACAGACCAAATTGTTAGGTGTTTTCCCAAATGATAATGAACTTGAAGAAATCACCCCATCAGACCAACCATCTCTCCAGATGTTGGATGGTTGTAAACAATCCCCAGAATCAGAGCATGATTTACTAGTCCTTTCACAAGTCCTCACCTGCCTTAGGAAGGTCAACAATTCTTACAAGTGGGTTAATCAATCACAGGATCTCTCCTGGGAGGACTACTGCAAAGATCTGCTTGCAGAGTTTCTAATAACCAGAATTCCTTCGGGGAAAACGCAATCAAAAATTCTTTTTGCACCATTAGCAGAAGGAAGGGTTCAAAGTTTCGATTACTTATTTGTTTTAGGACTATCAGAAGGAGAATTTCCTACCCGCCCGGATCCTGATGTGTTTTATGCTAATAAAGAGCGAGAAAAATTTTCTTTACCTATACGTCGGGATAATCCTGAAAATGATGCCAGTTTGTTCTGGCAGGTATTAAGCAATGTAAATCATAAACTAACTCTGGTCCGTCCGTATATTGATGAATATGGGGCTGAATGGCAACCCTCGCCATATTGGGATGCAGTAAAGGCTTGCTTTGATGGGTTAATCGAGGAACGTATTCCAATTGCCGACAAAATAAGTGTTGTCGATGCCGCTAGCCAAAATGAGTTCCTTATCGCTTGTGCTCAAGTCCAGGTGAGGGAAGTCCCAAATGAGGTTCTTAAGAATTATCAATATGCCCAATCAGCATCAAAAATTATTTCTCAAAGAGACAGCTACCGACCGCCAGGTGAACATGAAGGGGTACTGATTTCAGATGATATTCTCTCCCAATTGAATGAAATATATGGATCAGATCATGTTTGGAGTGCATCCCGATTAAACACCTATGGGAATTGTCCCTTTAAATTCTTTGCGGATAACATCCTTGATCTCAAAGCTCATCCAGAGCCGGAGGATGGAATAGATGTTATGACTCGGGGATCACTTCTACATCTTGTCCTTGAGAAAACACTTCAAAAAATTCAGGAAAACGGGTGGACGCTGGACCAGGAGAATAAAAAAGCTGTCTTAGAAATCCTGGACTCGGTCTGCGACACCGCTTTTTTATCTGCACCAAAACGCTATGGTTTTCAACCGACACCTTTATGGGATTATGAACAAGATGAATTACGGCGAATGCTGAAGACTTATCTGGATTGGGAATGTGAAAAAGGTATGGGGCATTTTATGCCTTTCCTTCAGGAAGCTAAGTTTGGCACAAAAGGAGCAGTGGAAGGTGCTTTTCGTGTGGCATTGGACGAAGGATATTTCAATCTACGAGGTGTGATTGACCGGATTGATAAGGACGATCACGAGAATTATAGGGTGATCGATTATAAAAGTGGGAGCACGCCTTATAAAAAAGATGATATTATCAATGGTTTAGCATTTCAGACGGCATTATATGCTTTAGTTGCTGAAAACTTTATGACTAATGAGGATGGAATGATAACCAAATCCGAATACCGACATCTACCCAAGCGAAGTTCCAGTGGGAGTTTATCTTTTTCTACAAAGGTTAAGGAGGATCCAAATGTTCAACAGGCTGCATTAAAGGCCTTTGAACATATCCAGAGGATCCGTCTTGGGATCTTCCCAAGCGCAACTGAAAAATCGATACGAGGACAACATGCCTGCACAACCTATTGCGATTATGCACTGCTCTGCAGAGTCAGCCGCCAATCAATCAGTAAAGCCAGGAAAGCGGGGTTGAAATGAAACCTACATCTGAACAAACAAGAGTTATCGAAACTGAAGGCCAAGCCCTTTTTGTTGAAGCTGGCGCAGGGACAGGAAAAACCTGGTCTTTGGTTGAACGCTTCATTCACCTGCTAGAAACACGTCCTGATTGGACCCTCGATAGCATCATTGCCATTACATTTACGATCAAATCTGCCCGGGAAATGCGCAGCCGTGTTAGAAAGGCAATAGAACAAAAGGCATTAAAGGATCCATCCGATTCAATCTGGCAAACACATCGTCGAAATTTGGACCGGATTCAAATCAGCACGATTCACAGCTTTTGCACTCGCATCCTAAGGGAAAATGCAATTGCCGCACAAATTGACCCTAAATTTGAGGTGCTCGATGAAACGCAGGCCGGCTTGCTGCGAGAGAAAGCCGTGCGTGAAGCTATCAAGAAATTGGTGGATACCCACCACCCAGCTCTGGAGATACTGGATTCTCTCACGGTGAGTGATCTACAGGGCGAAATGATTAATTTGATTTCCGAAAGAGGGATTCTACGTAGATTATTTGATGGCCTGCCCGATGTAAGTCAATTACTTGAAATGTGGAAATTAGGTCTCGAAGAAATGCGTAAAGCTCTTTGGGAACAGCAACTTGCTGAAAATGACGATTTGATTATTGCAATTCAGGAAATTCCGCTGGTAAATATTCTCGACCCAACAGATAAATTGGTTGGAGTTGTTGTTAATGCAAAAAAGGGGATAGAGACATTATCAGATGATGGATTTGTTCTAGCTATGGAACGATGGAAAGAAATCGATTTACGAGGTGGGAAACAAGATAATTGGGATGGTAAAGAAGCCCTTGATGATCTAAAAGCATTGCTTAGAGTATTACGCGAAACAGCCCGAGGAATTGAGAAAGCTGGTGCCTTGCAAGAAATTAGTGAATACGACTATCAAGCTGCTCAACACTTACAATTATGGCGCCAGATATGGGATGAACTTAACACAGTTTATGACCAACTCAAAGATGAGCAACAAGGTCTTGATTTTGATGATCTGGAATATCAAACGCTTAAGTTGCTGCAGATCAAGCCACGCCCCCTGCGCTTGCAATCATTTTTAGATGGTATCAAGCACTTGATGGTGGATGAATTCCAAGATACCAACCCGGTTCAAATGGAAATTGTGACTTTCTTAGCGCCATTCAATGAAGCTGGTAAGCTGTTCACGGTCGGTGATGCCAAACAAAGTATTTATCGTTTTCGACAAGCTCAAGTTGGTTTCTTCAACAGGACAGCACAGGAAATCCAAAAAGTCACCCACCAAGAGCCACTTCCTTTGAGTACGTCCTTTCGATCTCATAAGCGGTTAATCGAAGCACTAAATGATCTGTTCAATGTCATTCTTCAACCCATCACAGGGGAAAACCACCAGGTGTTTGAGGCACATCCTGGCCCTTTGGTCGCTGATCGTAAAGGAGAGGAAGCTCCCAGCCCCTGTGTGGAAATTATGCTTCTCCCAGAAAATGATTTGGAAGATAACACAATTAGTGCTGAAGATGCCCGCATTGCAGAAGGAGCATGGATTGCCCAAAGAATACTGCAGTTAAAAATGAATGCAATGAAAGTATGGGATAAAGAACTGAATTCATATCGAAATTTCGAATACAGGGATGCTGCTGTTCTCTTCCGAGCGACAACAAATTTGCCGTTATATGAAGCAGAATTTAAGGCGGCAGCGGTACCATACCTGACTTCCAGCGGTCGAGGATACTATGTCCGCCCTGAAGTACAGGATTTGGTCGCCCTTTTGCATGCGCTATATAATCCCCAAGATGATTTAAATCTGGCTGCGGCATTGCGTTCTCCCCTCTTCTCATTAAGTGATGAAACCCTTTATCGATTACGCCTGATAAATCCTGATGGTTCCATGGCTGAAAAATCCATCCCCCTCCGCATTGCATTATCCCAGCCTCCCATCAATGATCAAGCAGATCTGGTACGACGCACGTTCGAAATACTTGAGTCATTATGGCCTATAGCGGGGTGTGTCAACGTTTGGCAATTGCTCAGGACAGCGCTTGACCTAACCAATTATGAAGTTGTTCTGGCAGTCAATGATGGTGAAACAGGGCGCAAACTTTCGAATGTACAGAAGTTCATGGCTCAAGCCAGGGATCAATTAAACTTGGCTTTGGGAGATTTTCTGGCCCAATTACGGGATCTTAAGGAAAGAGAGGCCAGAGAGGGAGAAGCACTGGGCAGGGAACCTGAAAGTGGTGCGGTACAGTTGATGTCTATCCATGCTGCTAAAGGGTTGGAGTTTCCAGTTATATTTCTGGCTGATATCGGAAGTAATAAATTTGGAAGGAATCGATCACCGTACTTGCTGCATGACCCGGAATTTGGAATGGCATGCAAGTTAAGAGATGAAAAAGGTGATTGGATTAAACCCGATCCGGCAGGTTTCACATGGGCAAAATGGATGGACAACTCATTGAAAATAGCAGAAAGTAAGCGGCTCTTGTATGTTGCTTGTACCCGAGCTGCAGATATGCTAATCCTCTCAGGCCAACCTGGTGAGAAGAATTCCTGGTTGCCAGAAATATTAGGAGGTTGGCAGATAGACGTTGAGGGTGATGAAATTGAAGAATATGCCTATGACCGGTATAAAATCCGTGTGGTGAGACAAAGAGAACTTCCAGAACCATTGGAACAAATTGAACAGACTATTAGTTCGCGCCAACATATAGAAGATATACCTCTTCTAGCTCAATCTCTTGCCTCAAAGGAAAGCCCTCGATCAATTAGTGTTACTGATTTGATAACTGAAGTTCAAAAGGAGAAAGGTGGGATTTCACAAATCAAACCCGTCGTTTGGGACTCTGAGCAACCATCATTCGAGGAATATATTCCAGGTCATATTTTGGGAAATGTGGTTCACCACGTTTTGAATAAAAGGTTTTTTTTCGAAATAACCAGCGATAATCTAATGACGATATTAGAAAGATTTTCAAAACAAGAGGGATTGACGGGCAAGCAAATAAATAAAGCTACAATCAAATTAAAAAATATGTTGACAAAATTTAGGGGTCATCCTCTATTTGAACAAATTCGGACTGCAAAGCAATGTCAATTTGAATTACCCTTTAATTGGTTGTCTGAAAAGGGGATGATCCACGGGATTGTTGATTTGTTATATCAAGATCAATCTGACCATTGGCACCTCATTGATTGGAAAACAGATTATGCCACGGAGGGAAATTTAGCTGAACTGAAGGAAAAATATCTTTTGCAGATTTCTATGTATTATTACGCAATTTCAAACATCTTAAACATCAGCCCTGAAATTACGCTTGTTTTTCTAAATCCGAGTCCGATTATTGTTGATGTTTCACCAATCAGGCCTAATTTCATTTCGATATGAAATAGAATGTTTTATGGTTTGAAAACCATTGATAATTATTACTTTTATTCCAACGTTGGAAATGAGATTTTTGCTATACGTTTTGGACATAACTATGACACTAATCCCAGTCGATTGATTTCTATTTTGCCTTAATTGTATTTCTGAAATCGTCATCCAATCGCTTCGAAAACGAACTCATTTCCCAACCTTTTATTTCCGAGTTCACAGCACAAATCTCGGATATGATCATCCATTGTCAAATAGGTTACCTGCCAACCTGCATCAATTAGCTTGAATACTGAATCAAACAGTCGCTCCCTTCTTGCCCAATCCGAATGCTGAAATGCATCATCAAGAACCATAAAGAGTGGTTTCCCTCCTGCTAATTTTGAGGCAAAGCCCATTCTAAGTGTTAAATAGACTTGTTCTCTCGCACCTGTGCTGAGATCTTCTATGCCAAAATCTCCATAATTACCGGTTACGATTAATTGATCACCATCCATATCAATAGGTCCATAATGACCTGTAATCTTGGAAAGAACTTCAACGACTTCTTTAGATGCAAGGTTTTTTCGAACCTTTTCTTCTTCTTGTGTTTGGATTATTTCTAAAACCCGGGATATTCCAATTTGTCCAATTATTTTAGCTGTAGTCTGTTTATATCTTAATTCCAGGTTTTCCAACTTTTCTCTAGCATTTTGATGAATCGTTCCCCACTCTTCAGTAAAACTATCTCCTGTTTCTTGACACGCTCTTTGTTTAAGAATTCCTAGCTCCTCCTCAATTTGTCTAAGCTGTTCATGGATATCTTCTTTTTCTAGAATAAGCTTCTCTAATTTTTCTCGGTCATAGTGTTCCTCAGCAGGGATAGAATTAAGTTCATCTTCTTTGATATTCAATCTATCAAATTCGCGAGTTAATTGACCTAGTTTATCATTGATTTTTTCTTTATGTTGCTTTAAAGACTCGTATTTGGAATACCATTCATCTCTGGTTGGTTTCTCAGCGATTAGCTCATAAAAATTTTCCTCAATCCTCATTGTTAACGAAGAAATGGACTCATCAATTTCATCAAGCTTGGTTTTAAGATCCTCAGTATGATAATGTTCCTCTCGAATCTTCTCAAGATGAACTTTTAGATCGGTTAAGCTATTTGCAGAGCGATTAAACCGGGTTTTAAATTCGGTTTTTATCGCTTCTCGCTCATCAGATTCACCTATGGATTTTGACCAAGTATGTTGCCTCCAGATGTACAATCCAATCAAAATCAATCCTATGAATAACATGCTAGTTGAAATGACTGGGATTAATAATGACCAAGCTCCTAATTGGACATTCCCGAATAATACTGTTTGTGTCACTGTACCAATGAGACCGAGAATTGACAAAATTCCTGCTAACCATAACAAGACTCGATTCGGTTTATGTGCTGTATCTAATTTTTGTGCCTCCCAAATTTGAACCGCCTCATTAAGCCATGGATAATCATCCAAAACTCTTTTATTATTATCAAATTCATTACTCAAATTTCTCTTATCTTTAAACTTTAATTCGCAATCTCTGATGTCGTCCCTAATAGCCTCTAAGTCGTTTGCTGGAATCTTCTCCTTTTCCTTTTCAAGATCCTGAATTTGATTATCAAGCTGAAAGGCTAAATACCTTTTTGCTTTTTCTTGTATTTCTACCTCGCGATTGAGATTTTCAAGTATCATTTGTTTTTCTCGTAGAGGCCCAAGAGAATAGTTATCATTAATATCATCAATTAATTTTTCAATATTTCTACGGTCATTAATTAATTCTTGACGAAAACTTAGATCACTTCGATTATCCCCAATAATTTCCCCATCCTCAATTAGTGCGGATTGAGTTGTTTTTGAAATACCTTTCAATATCTGGGTAAAAAATGCTTCTTGGGAAAAGATATGCATTAAGACACTATGATTTGATTCTTTATTTGAACAAACCAATTCTAATTCTCCACCCTTAACAACCAATAATCTAGCCATATTAGTCGGTAAGCCTGAATGACTTTCTTCCCAGAAGTCCTCTAATTTCTTCCGTGAAGATGGCGTAAAGCTCGTATCTTGCTCTTCAATACCTGAAAGGAGCACTTTCCCTTGCCCTGGCAAATCCCTCATAGGCCATTTAACTGATAATGGATGCCTAAATACAGATTGAAGCAAGAACTCGGTAAGAAAAGTCTTTCCTGTTTCATTTGGGCCATAAATGAGGTTCAGTTTCTTAAAATTAAGAGTTTTATCCCCTAAAGGCCCATAACTTTTTAAATCTACTCTTTTCAGACAAATAGACATCATTAATCTCCATAAATTGTCTTTAGTGCTTCAGCCAATATATCTTCTTTTGTTGGTTCAGGATCATTGCCTTCCCAGGCAAGATTATCAATCCATTTCTTAACTTCTTGTGCAATGGATGCTTTATCGGGGTCAATCGATTGATTTACTTGATCCACCAGCGGCCCACGAGGATCATAGAAAGTGAAAGGCGAAAATTTTTCTTGAAGAAATTTAAGTATTTTTGTTCTATCTGTTGTATAACCCTTTATCGAAACCCTAATCTTAACTCTATCACCCCAACCCTCAGGTAATTCCCAGTCTCTTATTTGCTTATCAATTAACTTTCCCAAATACTCGCACTCATCATCAACTGGAAGAATAACGATACTCTCTTGGAAATAGATATTTGGACAATCAACAACATACTTTTCCAATGAATGGTCATCCGTATTAAACACAATAAAATGACGGAGTCCAGTTTCATTAACATTCATTGGGCAAGGAGAACCAATATAATGGACTATCTCTGATTCTAGAGGTAGATGAATATGCCCGAGGAACGCTTTCAAAGGTTTATAGTTGATAATATCTGAGTTAGACAAAGGCATATAGACACCTTTTTCATAAGGGTCAGGTACATGAACACTACCAGACCAATCCCCATGACCAATTAGTATCCAATTATGTGGGATTAGCTTATTTCTAAATGGAGCAATTGCCTCCCCCATCATAATTTCATTTTGATAAGGGACAAATAAAAAATCTAATTTATCCAGTTGTTCGATTTGGGTCTCACCAATTACCTTCAAATTTTCAAGAACGATTGCGGAATCGGTCAATTCAAAGTCATGATTTCCTGGGATAATATAAGTCATTAATTGATCAGGGGCATTCTCTCGATAAACCGACTCAAAATCAGAATAATTTCGTATATTTTGATCGAAAAGGTCGCCGGCAATAATCAAGTATTCAATTCCAAGCGAACCACATTTTCTTAATATATCTGAAAACGCCTGAAATCGATCTGGGTGGCTTCCCTGGTTTGTAAGATGTAAATCTGCTGTTAACGCAATCTTCATAATCGCCCTCTGGCTTTTGTTTTCTTTCTTTGACGACAATTAACCGAATTAATAATCAGGCAGTATCCCTGACACATAAAATAATTATAAAGGGTTTTTATTCTTTAGTTGTAGAGGACAAGGGCTCCACTCAGCCTAATTAGATTGAATGTATGGAAATTTGACTTCTATAAAACCATTTTTTTAATCCGACGTTGGAACAAAAATTCCCCAAAAATCTCACAGACAGCGGGAGCTTGAAGCAGAGGCCTCCGCCTATGCCGTCTGTCGTCATTTTGGCTTTGAAGCTCTCAAATCCCCAAATTATCTTTATCTCACAGGTCTCAACTCAGAAGATCTTAAAGTATCGCTTACAACGAGTTCAACATTAGCCCGGCAAAGGATTAGCGAGATTGAATAGAATATTCATACAACCAAATAATCAAAATAAAAGCCATTCTGTAGACATCAAAGCCCGTCCTGCCGATGGGCTTATTGAATTTAATCATGAGAAAATGATTTGCGTTTGGGGACGAATAGAAGTAGTAATTAAATTATCGGAGGCACATTTATCACTATGTAAACAACTTTAGTCTCACCATGACAACCATTCATATGTGGAAAAATACCATCATAAAGTATTGAATCACCTTCATTCAGTATAGTTTCAAAATCACCGATTTTTACATATAATGATCCTTCTAAAATCAACATTACTTCTTCTGATGCATGAGATAGAAGTGATTCAGAACTAAATTGCCCTGGTCTTAATTCCACTGAAAATATCTGCAATGAATGATCAAAGCCTTCTATTAGAGATTCTCTAAGAATATTACTCCCTGGAATACCAAGTTTCATTCTTTTTTCAGAACGAACAACCTGGATATTATTTGTTGTATTTTCGACTAATTGATTTATTGGTACCTGCAATACCTCAGCGATTTTCATTGTTGTGATTAAGCTGGGCATGACTTTACTCAACTCAACTTGACTGAGAAAGGATGAAGTTACTTCAACCTGTTCAGCTAAATCCTTTAGCGAAAATTTTTTTTGACGTCTGATTTCTCTGATTTTTTCCCCTAAAAAAGAATATTCATTACTCATTTTTTTCCCTCATCTTAACTAATTTGTCCACTATTTAAACCGGCTATTCCATTTTGTTATTCTTGTAGTGTCTATCATTGCTTTACCCATCAAATCCAGGGAAGATTTTTGGGCATCTTGATAAATTTGATTTTCTTGTTTTTTTGAAATTTTTGTTAATTTGCCATCATGTAATAATATCTCCCCATTAATTATTGTTGTAACAACATCATTTCCTCTCCCCTGATAAATGATTGTCCCGGGAATATGATGGGAAGGAATCATATTCGTGTTTCTTTTATTTATTATTATAATATCTGCCTTTTTGCCTATCTCAATTGAACCAATAATACTTTCTTCATTCATCAGTTTTGCTGCTTGAATTGTCCCCATTTCTAGAACTTCTTCTGCAGTAATTGCCCGAGGATCTTCATTGACTCCTTTCTGTAATAATGCAGCATATTGCATCTCTGATAGAATGTCAATTTGATTATTCGCATTTGGATTGTCAGAACCTATGCCAACACAAACATCCATTGATAGTAATTTAGATATGGGGGCTATTCCGGATCCTAAAAATAGATTGGTTTTTGGAAGGTGTGCAACCTTTGCCCCTGATGTAGAAATATTTCTTATATCTTCATCAGATATCCAAACACAATGGGCTAATACACTATAAGGGGATAGAAAGCCCGATTCCTTTAGGTATTGAACTGTTGATATTTTGTTACCTTTTGATTCAATTTTTGTTTCTGCACAATGTGTTGTAGCTATTGTGTTATATTTTTTAGCTAGGATCACTGACTCTCTTAGAGCGGTCTCAGTAGTGCCGCGGGCTAATCGTGGTGAAACCCAAATTTTCAGCAAATCATTATTTGTATTGTTGTATTTCTTTAGATATTCCTCAACCCAAAATAATGCTTCCTCAGTTTTTTGTATAGGTGGGGGTTTTTTGCTAGATTCTTTTGAATTTCTAATTTCATCCTGATTTCCCTTAGGTAATTTATCCATGAACATGGGTGCATATCGGACTCTCATTCCAGTCTCTAAGTAAAATTCTATAGCGCTCGAATGGAGCTCTGGATCTATGTACCCTGCATTATCAACAAATGTTGTGATTCCATTTCTTATTGCCTCTATCCAAAAGAGTTGTAATGCATTTATTAATATATCTCTGGTATAGCTTGTTCTTGCCGGGTCCGTTAGATTAACTAACCAATCATAAAGGTTTCGATCTTGCGATATTCCACCTCTAATAAGCGTACAATCAGCGTGTGTATGAACGTTAATTAAGCCAGGTAGAACAAAGTTTTCATTTGCATCGATAATATCTGTGTTTGTTTTATTATTATTACTGTGTCTATCAGTAAGTTTAGGAAAGTGTTGATTATTCGTAAATATATCAGTTATAATATTGTCCCTTATCAGGATATTTCCCTGAATAATATTTCGTTCCCTGTCCATTGTAACAATGATCGCATTTTTGATTATTGTTTCTTTCATTGAAGTCTCCTAATGGTCAATCCCCTTCTATTTTTTTCCTAAGCCTGGGATTCTCTATCAAAGAACTTATTAAGCGCGCCAGGTGCACCAAGCTTCTTTTTTGTTCCCGAGCTGAGGTGAACAAACCACATTACTAGAATGGTGGATATATAAGGCAGCATACGTAAGAAGTAGGTTGGTAATGCGATACCGGTTGCTTGAAGCCTAAATTGAATTCCTTCAATTCCTCCAAAAATCAGACATGCCAAAAATGCCCTCTTAGGGTTCCAGGAACTAAATATAACTAAAGCTACTGCTACCCAACCTCTTCCCGCAGTCAATGAGTCTTGCCACCCGGCCACATATGAAAGTGAGAGATGAGCTCCTCCTAAACCAATAAGCATTCCCCCTATGATTACCGCTAAATACCGTACTTTGCCCACATTTACGCCCATCGCATCAGCTGATTGGGGGTCTTCTCCCGTGGCTCTAAGTTGTAATCCATATTTTGTTTTGTAAAGAAATAAATATATAATAATTACAAGAATAAATGACATATATATCATTGGGTCTTGATCGAAAAGAACTTTTCCAATCACTGGAATTTTATTTAGAAGTGGTATTGCTACTCGGGAAAATTTAGGTCCAAGTTTACCAATATAGGGCCTTCCAAGCAGATTGGCTAATCCGGTTCCAAATGCGACTAGAGCTACCCCGCTAATTACTTGATTTGCTCCAACAGTTACACTCAAGAATGCATGAATTAAGGACAATAGGGCTCCTGCGATCATTGCTGCAATTAAACCTAATACCAAACTTCCTGATTCATAGGCTGTTGCAAATCCTGCAAATGCACCAACGATCATGATGCCTTCTATTCCTAAATTCAGAACTCCAGCTCTTTCGCTAATTGTTTCACCTAAAACTGCAAAGAGAAGCGAGGTACCAGCCCTGATAGTTACATCTAAAAGTGGAATGAGAAACGATAGAGTCATTTTTATTCTCTTTCGGAAATTTTTATTGAATAACGAAGGAAGAAATCTCCAGCCAAAATAATAAGCAGTATTATTCCAATAAATATTTGAACTGCGCTTACCGGAAGAGCTAATTGTATTTGAAGTTGGTCCCCCCCAAGGCTTAATGCTGCTATAAAAAAGGCTACTGGTATAACAGCCAGTGGATTGAGCCTTGCTAGCCAAGCAATAGATGTTGCAGTAAAACCATAACCTGCTATCAATCCTTCGAATAATCGACAATGAACTCCTGAGACTTCACCTACGCCTGCAAGTCCGGCAATTGAGCCACTTAACATGACTACGATTATTAATTTCTTTTTGGTATTCATTCCTGCGTATTGCGCTGCCCGTTCATTTAAGCCGATGACCGAAATTTCGTAGCCTAATCGTGAATTTCGCAAAAGCCAATATAATAAAATGGCTATTCCCAATGCCAAAATTATGGTGAAATGGATTCTTGTTCCGAAAAATCTTGGCATAAGGGCGCTTTCAACAAATCTTGCTGATCCTGGAAATCCCCATCCATGTTGATCTTTCCATGGGCCATCATAAAGATATTGCATGAATAATATTGATACATAATTTAACATTATCGTAGTTATAACTTCACTTACGCGATAATACGATTTTAGAAGAACTGGTATTAATATCCATACTGCCCCTCCTATCATGCCTGCAAGAATTAGTATTGGTAGCAAAACTATGCGTGGGATGTCAGGAAAGATATTTGGTAAGAACAATGCTATTCCTGAGGCAGTAATTGCACCAAAAATCAATTGGCCTTCTGCACCGATATTGAAGAATCGCACTTTAAAAGCTAATGTTACACTAAGCCCCGTAAGTAGTAACGGTATCATTTTCACTATGGTTTCGCTAAAATTGTGAAAAGATCCAAATGCTCCAAAAATGACTACTCGTATTGTTGTGAGAGGCGGAACGCCAGCCAAGGAGAATATCCCAACACTGATAAAAAATGCAACAATTAATGAGATTATTGGGGTAATAATTTTAATGATTTTCCTGGATTCTCTTTTTCGGATTAATGAAATCCTAAGCTTTCTGTTTAATATAAAATTCATTATTGGGGCCCTTAAATATTTGTATTTTCCATTTTTTGATTTGTTATGCCTTTTCTCCTGCCATCATTAATCCTATCGATTCTATGTTGGCATCCTGGGCATCTACTATATCTTGAATCTCGCCTTGATAGATTATTGCAATTCGATCACTTAATTGCATAATTTCATCAAGATCTTCTGAAATTAGTAAAATAGCCCCTCCATCACTACAATGTTCAATTAATTTTTGCCTAACAAATTCAGTTCCGGCAACATCTAATCCAAATGTCGGGTGCATCGCTATCAAAATGTTATGATCTGTTGTCATTTCTCGAGCTAACACAACTTTTTGTTGATTCCCACCAGAAAGGATCATTATAAGTTTGTCTGGGTTTGAAGGTTCAATGTTATAAGTATTAATAAGATTCATAGAGTATTCATAAATGTTTTTTGAATTTAATGTGCCTCTTCCCGAAAATCTTTTTTGGCGATAATCTTTAAGGATCAGATTATTCTTGATACTCAATTGAGGTATCAATCCGGTTCCTATTCTGTCTTCAGGTATATGACTAACCCCAAAAGTTATGGCTGAATGTGTTGAAAATTTTTCGATTTCATTTCCATTGATGATGACCTTTCCAGATAGTGGAGTTCTAAATCCATAAATTACTTCTGCTAATTCAGTTTGTCCGTTTCCGGAGACCCCTGCTATGCCAAGAATTTCTGATGATTTAATATCAAGATTTACATTATTTAATGCCAATATCCCACGATCATTCTTTACTGATATGTTTTCTAAGATTAATATTGGTTTTCCAGGATTTGATTTTGGTTTATGAATATCTAAAATTACTTCCTTTCCAACCATCATTTTTGCTAAATCATGTTTTGTAACATCCTTTGGATACACAGAAGCTATCTTTTTGCCTTTTCGTAATATTGTTACTTTATCAGCGATATTAAATACTTCATTTAATTTATGTGTAATAATTATTATTGATTTTCCTTCTGATGATAATATTCTCAATGTTTCAAAAAACCCCTCGACTTCTTGGGGTGTTAGTACTGAAGTTGGTTCGTCAAAAATGAGAATATCAGCACCTCTCATTAGTAGTTTCAAAATTTCCACCCTTTGTTGTTCTCCCAATGAAAGTTGCCACACATATGCATTTGGATTTACATTAAGTCCGTATTTCTCAGCCACATTTTTTATTTCGTTTATGACTTTTTTTTCATTTATCCAGGCATCTCTAGAGTTGTCTCCTAAAATGATATTATTAGTAACAGTTAATACATCCACTAAAGAGAAATGCTGGTGAACCATTCCTATTCCATAATCAATAGCTGTTCTGGGTGATGCAATTTTTACTTGTTCACCATTAATAAATATTTCCCCACGATCTGCAGCATATACACCAGATAGTATCTTCATTAGGGTTGATTTTCCGGCCCCATTCTCACCAAGTAGAGCATGAATTTCCCCCCTCATCACAGAAAAATTTATATCGTCATTTGCTTTAGCGCCATAAAAATCCTTAACTATCCCCTTCATTTCACATGCGATATTTTCAAATTCAACAATTTTTTCAGATAGCATTTCAGACCTTAATAATAATAATGAAAATTGAATTTATTACAATCGGTGCACAAAAAAGTGCACCGATTGTTCGAGTCATTTTAACTAGATTTGTCTGTTTTAATCTGTTGGTGGTGAAATAACATTGTCGGCAAGCCAATCCATTTCCTGAATTTGTTCAAATTCTAGATATTCGCCATCAGGTACAACCAAATTGCCTTCATTGTCATAAATTGGCCCTTCAAAAACTTTGAACTCACTTGATAGGATTTTTTCTTGCCATTCTGCAACCAAATCTCGTACTTCTTGAGGAACCATATCACCATATGGGGCTAACCGTATCACGCCTGAATCTATACCCAAAAACGCATTATGAGGTTCCCAGGTTCCTTCAACCGCATTTTGTACAGTCTCTAAGTAATATGGTCCCCAATTCCACTCAACTGTTGTGAGAACTGCATCAGGAGCATGAGGCCTCATATCCAGTTGGTACCCTATCCCATAGATTCCACTTTCTTCAGCAACAACCATTATCGTAGGTGAGTTTTGGTGCATTGATATGACATCAACACCAAGATCGATTAATGATTCTGCAGCACTTCTTTCTATAGCCGGATCACCAAATGTGTTAGTCCACACAATATGAATTTTCGCATCAGGGTTGACTTCTTTTACACCTAACGCAAATCCGTTAATGTTATATTTCATTTCCGCTATTGGGAAGGATGTAACATGGCCGATCATATTATTTTCTGTCATCATTCCCGCTACCAACCCGGCTAAGAATCGTGTCTCATACACCCGACCAAAAAATGCGGCCATGTTAGGTAATTCGTAAGGGGTTCCACTTTGTTCAAATATGACATCTGGATATTCTTGAGCTACAGTATATGCTGCTTCAATAAACCCGCTGCTGCAGCCAAAGATCATATCATAACCTTGATTCACTAGATCACGGAATATTCGTTCTGAATCCCCTGATTTAACAGATTCGATAGATATGGTTTCAACGCATTCTAAATTATCTTGCACATATTGGCGGCCAATATCATGAGACATTGCCCACCCTTGATCAGTAGCTGCTCCACTTAATATGAAGGCAACTCGGAATGGGTCCTCGCATGTTGATGCTTCCTCTTCCTCGGGTAATTGTTCAACTTGTGTTTCCCCGACCTCTGGTTCTGAAACTACAACTTCTTCGGTTTCTTCCACGGGTTTACATCCGATAACAAACATGCTTATGATTAAGGCTAATATAGTTAGTCTTAATATTTGGTTTTTCATCTTTGCTCTCCTTATGAGGTTAGTTAATTATTAGTGAAATTGTTTACCCATTAACACAAAACTTCAATAAAAAATCCTCCTTTCGCCCCATAGATAGTATGAAATGGTAATAATATTTGTAAAAAAAGCAATTTATATTCAATAATATTTTATAGCTATTGTTTCATGGTGTCAAGTAATAATTAAGTAATGAATTATAACTTTACAAGCTTCCACATAATCGATATAATATCTTTACATTTGTAAACATTTCTAAATTTCACGAGGAAAAATGGCAAATTTATGGTCAGATTATTATTCTCCACAGTCTTTATCAAGTGCTCTTGATTTGTTGACAAAAAACAGAGATAACGTTGTAATAATTGCTGGCGGGACAGATATTGTAAACGAACTTAAGAACAATCCTTCCCATAATGGAAAGACCATTGTTGATATTTCTGAAATTAGTGATTTAAATTATATAAAATTCAATGAAGATACAAATCAAATTTCGATAGGGGCATTGATAACTCACAACGAAGTAGTAAAGTCAAATTTGATAATTAATCGGTATTTTTCATTAGCCAAAGCTTGCTGGAGTGTGGGTTCTCCACAAATCCGGAATCGTGGAACCGTTGTTGGGAATTTACAGACGGCCTCTCCTGCCAATGATACAATTCCGCCGCTAATGGCAATCGATGCGATAATTACACTTCAGTCTGAACGAGGTAAAAGGGATGTCCCAATATATCAGTTCTATAAAGGTTATAGAAAAACTGAGGTTTTGCCTGATGAATTGATTTCTGAAGTTTCATTTATATTGCCGAAAAAAGATTCGAAAACCAACTTCATAAAGGTTGGACTAAGAAATTCTCAAGCGATATCTCTTGTCAACGCTGCTGCTATAATTGAGCTAGAGGGAAATATTATAATAAAATCAAAAATTACTTTTGGATCTGTGGCCGAAACAGTAGTCCATGCCACAGAAGCTGAAGATTTCTTAATTGGAAAATCATTAATCAAAAGTACGGTTCGTGAAGCTGTGGAGTTTGTAGGATCATCAATTCAACCTATTTCTGATATTAGGGGGTCTGGAAGCTATCGTTCAGAATTAGCAAGATCTTGTTTGTTAAAACTGTTGAATGAATTAATTGATGGTTCAGAAAAGAAATCCTTTCCTTCAAATCCCATTACTCTAACAAGAAGTCGTAAAAGTAAAAATCGAAAACCAATTGATGAAACAGCAAATCACTCAAAAAATAGTGTGATTAAAACAATTATCAATAATCAAGAATTTTCATTTTCCAATTGTTTTGATAAAACTTTGTTGCAATTAATTAGGGAAGATGCAGGATTGACTGGCACAAAAATTGGTTGTGACGAAGGAGAATGTGGTTCATGCACAGTCATTATTAACGGAAAAGCGGTATATTCTTGTTTGATTCCAGCACCATGTGCACATAATTCTGAAATAATCACAATTGAGGGGGTTTCTACAAAGGATAATCTTCATGACATTCAAACTGCTTTTATTGAAGAAAGTGCAGTTCAATGTGGGTATTGCACACCTGGTTTTATTATGTCAACTCTCGCATTATTTGAAGAAACTACAGAGCCATCAATAGATGATATAAAAATTGCTATAAGCGGTAATTTATGTAGATGCACTGGATATTATTCAATTATTAAAGCAATAGACGCTGCCGCCAAGAAAATGGCCAATAAAGATAACGAAAGTGTGGGTTCAACAAATGTCTGAAATCGGGCAAAGAAAGATTAGGATTGATGCTTATTCAAAAGTATCAGGCATGGCTTTATTCCCTGGGGATATTAGTTATCCAAATCAGCTATTTATGAAAACTCTGTTTTCAAAACATGTACCAGCAATAATAAAAGAAATTAATACTTTTAAAGCCGAAAGATTGAGTGGTGTAATAACTGTCATAACTGCAAAAGATGTCCCCAACAATGAACATGGCTTACATAAGAAAGACAATCCAGTTTTATGTGGTCCTGGATCGAACAAAGCTTTTGCTGATCGTATTCGTCATTTTGGTGATCAGGTTGCACTGGTAATTGCAGAGTCTGAAAATATTGCAGAAATGGCTCTTTCTCTAATTGATATTGATTATGAAGATGTACATCCAATATTCGATCCAAAGGAAGCTCTGAAAAATAAAGAAGTCCTTATACATCCTGAATTCAAAAGTAATATATATCAACATTATAAGATAAGGAGGGGGAACATTTCATTAGGGTTTAAAGAAGCTGATACTATTATTGAATGTGAGTATAAGACGGGTATGCAAGAGCACGCTTTTCTACAACCTGAAGCTGGACTCGGCTATTTGGACGAAAATGGAGTAATAACAATAATAACAGGCGGTCAATGGGCTCATAAAGACCAAAAACAAATTGCATACGCGCTAAACTTACCGTTTGAAAAGGTTCGAGTTATTTACTCATCAATAGGAGGAGCATTTGGCGGTAGGGAAGAAAATTCAATTCAAATATCACTAGCATTGGCGGTTTTGAAATTAAGCAACATGGGTATTTATAGACCCGTAAAATTAGTTTGGGATCGGCAAGAATCATTTTTAGGACATCCAAAGAGGCACTCCTATATTATTCAAGCAAAATGGGGAGCAAAAAAAGGTGGAATTATAACAGCAGCAGATATGTCCATTTTACAAGACGGGGGAGCTTACCTTT
This sequence comes from Anaerolineaceae bacterium, assembly GCA_016841445.1. Classification (GTDB taxonomy): domain Bacteria; phylum Chloroflexota; class Anaerolineae; order Anaerolineales; family Anaerolineaceae; genus Brevifilum. Next base: position 874,566 of record JAENZD010000001.1, on the reverse strand, counting down.
CAACTTCCACAAGTGTTCTGGGAAACACAGCTTTGATGTCGCTCGGTCCGTACAAGATTCCAAATGTAAAGGTGGATGCATACGGAGTATATACGAATAATCCTCCTGGTGGTGCAATGCGTGGCTTTGGCGCACCACAAGGGACTTTTGTGTCTGAAAGTCAAATAAGCAAACTTGCCGACCAATTATCTTTGGATCCATTTGAAATTCGGAAAATAAATATGGTTCAAGATGGTGAGGAATTATCAACCGGATCAAAACCAAGAAGTTTCCCGGTGAAAAATGTTTTAGAAGATAGTAAAAATTTGTTTAATTTGAATCAAGAAAATAAATCAAAACGACCTTCTCTTAATAAGAAAAATGATTTGCTTGATCTAGGCAGCACCCTTTCTGGTGTTGGTATTGCATTTGGTATGAAAAACTCGGGACTATCATTTGGGGCTCATGAAGAATGCACTGCTACAATTGAATTGATTGGCGACGAAAATATCGAGGAAGCAATCCTATATCATGCCGCTGCAGAGGTTGGTCAAGGTGTTCACACAATTATGACTCAAATGGTAGCCGAGGAAATTCAAATTGACGTTAATCGAGTAAGGTTGGTTGTAACAGACACCTTGTTAACCGATGATTCTGGCCCTGTATCAGCCTCAAGAATGACCTTTATGGCAGGCAATGCAATTATTGGGGCAGGTGCTGATGCCTTGTTAAAATGGAGGAATGGGGAAAGACCTGCTATTGGTTCTTTCACTTATTATCCACCTGGTACAGATCCGATTGACTCAAATCTTGGAGTTGCAGTTAATCCATTTTTTTCGTATGGATATGCTAGTGTGATTGTCGAATTAAAGGTTGATGTATTTACTGGAAGAATTTATATTTCACATGTTTATGTATCTGATGACTTGGGAAAGGTGATTAATCCATCATTAGTGAGAGGTCAAATTGAAGGTGCAATTGTTCAGGCCATAGGTTATTGCATTATGGAGGATTTGCATGTTGAAATGGGCAGAATTAAAGCCGATAATTTCTCCAAATATCTTATTCCAGGAATTTTAGATATTCCAAAAGATATCACCATTTCACTTTTGGAGTACGATGACGAAATTGGTCCTTGGGGGGCCCATGGCGTCGGAGAAATGCCTTTTGTGCCTTTCGCAGCTGCAGTTTCAGCGGCTTTATTTGATGCAACTGGTATCTGGTTTAATGAAATTCCTTTTACACCAGAACGAATTTTAGAAGGTATCCTTATTCAAAGAGAAAATATCAAGAATAAGAGAAATTTTTAGTAGAAGCGAGGAATGTATGGCTGATTTTCAATGGCCTGATCTCCAATTTGATGATCTGAGGTCTTTTCTAACCTTATTGGAAGGAAAATCTCTGCTGAAAAGAGTAAAAAGACCAGTTAATAGATTTCATGAGATTGCAGCAGGTATTCGTTATATTTCAGATATTGATGGGCCAGCTATATTATTCGAAAATGTTATGGATTCTCAAATCCCGGTTGCAGGAGGATTGTTTGCAACGAAAAAATTATCTTTAGAAGCAATGGGCGTAGACTCGTATTCTGAAGGTGTTAGCCGGTTTGGTTATGGTGTTGAGAATCCCATTTTACCAATTCACATTAATCGAGCTTCGTGTCAGGAAGTTGTACAGGAGGGCGAAGAAATTAATTTATTGGATTTTCCTCATCCCGTATATAGTGAGGGTGATTCAGGCCCATATATAAGCTCTGGTTTAGTCATTTCTCGAGATCCCGAAACATTAATCCAGAACGTCGGTATTTATCGAATGGAAGTAAAAGGAAAGGATATTCTTTGCCTGGATGCACCCAACTACCAACATGTTCATGTCTCGAGACTTAAAACTCAGGGGAAAAATCAACCATTCGAAATAGCTATAGCAATAGGTACAGATCCAGTCCTTTATTATGCTTCACAAGCAAAAGTTGGTTATGGTGTGGATGAAATTGAAATTGCTGGTGGTATAAGGAATCAACCCATCAAGGTCACGAAGGCAAAAACTGTCGATTTGTATGTTCCTGCACATGCCGAAATAATTATCGAGGGTTATTTTTTACCCAATGAGCAATTACCTGAGGGTCCTTTTGGGGAGTTTACTGGATACCAAACATTCACAAAACCTGCGCCGGTTATCAAAGTGACTGCAATCACTCATAGAAAAAATCCAATTTATCAGGCGGTAATAACCGGTAAACCAACAACAGAAAACCATATTCTAAAAACATTTGGATATGATTGGAGTCTGTATCAATTTCTTCACAATCAATTCCCTGAAGTTACTGCCGCTACAGTACCTACATCGGGGGGTGTGCAGTACTTAGCATGTGTAGCTTTGGAACAGGATCATAAAGGTCAAGCAAAAAAGGTGTTATTGGCAACACTATCAAGTCCAATAAGAGCGAAAATTGGAATTGTTGTTGATAGTGATGTTGATATCTATGATCTTGAAGAGGTTATGTGGGCGGTGTCTACTCATTCTCAATCAGACAAGGATGTTGTAATTATCCCAGGAGTTGCAGGTTCTAGAATCGATCCTTCTTCTCTAGAAATTGGTGTCATTTCTTTGTTGGGGATTGATGCTACCCGTTCGATGGATAAAGATTTTCCACCTCCTTCAATAATTCCGGGATCTGATAAATTCAGATTTGATTAGAGTTTGAGATTAATTTCTCTTAGATAAATTCACACTCTCGGAATTTTCTTAACTTCCAATTCAGTATTGCGGAAAAATAAATATGGATCAAAGAATAGAAACGCAATCTTTCAATATTGGAAATCCTCCATTTTATCTTGAGGCAGTTATTTCATTGGTGGGTAATGATCTTTGTATCTTTATAGGTGGTGGTCAAAAATTTCATTTAGGTGCGGTTGCGGTTGCTTATCCTTACCAAAAATACAATCAACCAGGAAAAATCTCGAGTTCTGTATCGCTTATTACAATTCCTGGCCATAAAGAAGATCAATTGGTTTTGCAGGGAGCCGGAAGATTGTCAAAGATATTTAAATGTTCTGTGGTCCTTTCTGCAGGTTTGCATATCGATAATGCCACAGATAATGATATTAATCACTTAAGCGAAAATTTCAGCCATCTTTTGATGAAGATTGAGGAATTCCTGAAAACTAATTTACAGAAGAACAGTTAACCAGATTGATAATGGAAATTTCAATATATATTAGCAATATTTGAGATTTTTAGTTAAAGAAGCTCAATTTTTACTTTGCCACGGTTTAAAAAGTGAGTTTGTAATTCCAAGACGATCAAGCATTCTCCCGGCAAGATGATCAATAATATCTTTTATCGATTTTGGTTTGGAATAGAATGATGGAGCAAGAGGAAATATAATTGCCCCTGCTGCATTAGCTTGCTTCATTTGCCGTATATGTCCTGAATGTAATGGGGTTTCGTTAATAGCTAGCAGTAAAGGCCGCCCTTCCTTAAGGCAGACATCTGCTGATCGAATAATTAGGTTTGTCGCATAAGTTTGTGCTATACCTGAGAGTGTTTCAATTGTGCATGGGATTATTATCATTCCATTTGTTCTAAAAGATCCTGAAGCTATTGGAGCCATAAAGTTGTCAATGGTAAAAATTCTATATGCTAGTTGTTGAATCTGCGCTTGTGTATAATTTGTTTCGTGTTCAATAGTTTGGTATCCTCCTGGGCTGATTATGAGATGTGTTTCAATATCATTATCTTTTAGAACTTGCAATATTCTCATTCCAATAACGACGCCACTGCCACCTGTTATTGCGAGGATTATTCTTTTCTTTTCATTCATTTAATAATTCTTTCTTTAAAGAGCCATCGTGTTTCAACTAAAAGGTTGGATTGATATGAACTACATCACCAAAATAGTGGGTTGAAATTGATCTGCAAATTTCCTATTGATTCTACCAAAGTTCATAGATTATGAATTCGCTATTTCGCTGGGCTCTGTTGTTTGGATAATTTGAAACGAGGTACCACAATTACATGAATTATAATTTGAATATGATTATTGTTTTGTTGTTATTTTTGATTAGGTGGTACATAAGTTCTATAGTCTCGACCTTTTGAACACTTTTCTATTGATTAACTACGGCAACCATGACTTTCATTTAGCAGGCTGTTTTCTCATCGGTAATGCTTTAATTATCTAAATCTAGGTTAGGAATCTCGATTGTGACAGTTTTAGGGTCATTTTTTTATTCAGTAATTTTACCAACCTGATTTATGTTTCTAATTATGTCTCACACCCAATCCCGTCATTGTCCCCATCAAAACGGTGTGGGTCCGATCCTGTTACCCTGAAATTCCTATAGGGGATATCTTTGCAATCCAAATCTGGTGGGGGGTAGGGAATACAAACATCCGGGTATGATGGGTGGCAGCTTCCTCCACCGCCTACTGGACTTGTTGGGTAAACATAACCACTGGTTGGGTAAATAATTGGAACAGGTGTTGGTGTGGGTTGATACATTCCTAAACCATGACCTATGGCATAATCATGAGCTTCATCAAAAGTTGATGCGCAGGAAGTATCAGGTGAATACCTAACATCAGTTGCGTATCCATTAACCACCATTTTATAATTTACAAAGTAATATCCAGAAATAATATATCGTAATAATCTATCATATTGATCAGTATTTGATACATCTTTGATCAATGTAATAACACTGCCTATGGGTGCATAAACTGACAATGCATATTTAGCAGCATCATAAAAATCATCGCCAGCATCGGCAGAATCAACACCAATCAACCTCACTCTAAAAATCTCCCCATCCATTCTTACTTCAAGTGTATCTCCATCAATAATGTTGGTCACTACTGCTTGCTGTCGTGTGTGGTTGGGTATACATCCTGTCTCCTCACCGCCGCGTAGTGTAGGCGTTAGAGTAGGAGTCTTTGATGGGGTAACTGTCATGGAAGGCGTGAATGTAATTGTTGGGGTAAATGTAATGGTTGATGTATTTGTCCTGGTAGGTATATTTGTTTTTGTGGGTGTAAATGTGAAAGAAGGAGTTAAAGTAATGGTTGATGTGAAGGTGGGTGTAATTGTATTTGTCGATGTCGGTATGCTGTTATTGGTTAAAGCAATATCGGTAACATCATTTGCAATTTGTTCATACACCTGCAAAGTTTCAGAGAATTTATTTTCGATTGATTTTCTCTGAAAGAGGTTAATTGCCGTCGAGAATAAGCCAGTACTCAATAGAACAATAAGTAATGTTCCTATTGATTGCTTCCAGTCTTTCATCTTTTGCCCCTCAAAAATGTTTTGGTTTTTAATGCTATATAGAGCAAAACACAATAAATGAATTTAAAAGAATTATAAACGATTAATTCTAAGGATTTGTTTGATAATATTCTCAGAAGTCAAGACCACCCGCATAGCGGGTGGCTTGACCTGACCCTATAAGGGTCTGTTGCTTGCGGCACCTCAAGGTGCTGCTTTCACTTTGTTCAAGCCTGGTGCAACGATGACTTAGCTACCCCTAAAGGGGTCTTCTATCTCTTTCGTTGTGATCTTATCCATCATCTGATCATGTTTCTCTTGCTCTCTTACATACTTCGCTATCGTCGCTTCATTCAATCCCACCGTGCTTACGTAGTATCCTCTAGACCAGAAATGCCGATTCCCATACTTGTACTTCAGGTTCGCATGCCTATCAAATATCATTAGGGCGCTTTTCCCTTTTAGGTACCCCATGATACTCGAGATACTGTACTTCGGTGGGATTGATACCAGCAAATGGATGTGGTCCACCATTGCTGTCCCCTCTATAATCTCTACCCCTTTCCATTTACACAGATCCCTTATTATCTCTACTATTCTCTCTTTGTACTTGTTGTAAACTATCTTCCGTCGATATTTCGGCGTAAATACGATGTCATACTTACACATCCACTTCGTGTGTGCTAAACTCTTTACCATTGAAATCACTCCTCGTTTTGTGGCGGCTTGAACTTCTGCCATTTTACCGGAGTGATTTCTTTTCTATAAGCCTTTGGCTTCCACCGGCTTAGCCGGTGGTTTTCTGTTTCGGGCGTTCCGCCCTCAACCCCCTAAAGGGTTAAAAAATTGAAAGCCTACTCGTCGGAGTAGGCTTTCAGAGCTGGTCAATTATAAAGGGAGATGATCCAGCAAAAGAATTTTAATTGAAATCATAAAATCTATCAAATTGATATTGTATTACTGCTTTTGTAACACGTATATTCGCAGATATTAGGTGTTCATTCAATTATCTCGCCTATTGGAAAAGTGACTCGAAAAGGATATACAACTTAGAGAAAAATATGATCTTTTTAGAATAATACACTTTCAAATTTAGTTATCGAAGGTTTATTCAATCCCATCGGTGTTTAATGTACCCAGATTGTTGTACAGAAAACGATGCGTTTCTTCATCATCCGCAATCCACTCATCATCAAATCGGCTGTCTGACCAAGAAGTATTACCGACTGAACGGATTTGTAATTTTCCTCCTGAAATTGTATACATTCTACTTTCTGAGAAATTTTTTCCACTATACGATGTTTGTGTCTTAAATCCTTCATTCTGTTCCAATATTTTTTCCCTTACAGTTCTAGTTAATCGCATTGAATATTCTCCTTAGCATGAGGTAGAAAAATTATTATCAAGGCAAAGGCGGAAGGCCAAGTTCCTCTAAATATTGATTATGTTTCTGCTTTGCTTCTTCGATTTTTTTCTCCAGTTCAACGAGGTTTGCATGTTCTGCAGCGAGATCGATCTTCTCTTCTGGTAGGGCTGTGCTGACATAGCGAGAGATGTTGAGGTTGTAATCGTGTTCGTTGGCAATCTCATCCATGGAAACACGCCGGGAGAAGCGCTTTTCCTCGGTACGAAATTGGTAGGCGTCAACTATCTTTTTGATATGCTCGTCTGTGAGATGGTTTTGGCGTGTAACCTTCTCGAATTGTTCACTGGCGTTGATGATCAGGACATCATCGAACTTTTTGCATTTTTTGAGAACAAGGATGCAGACGGGGATACCGGTGGAATAAAATAATTTGGCAGGCAACCCGATGACGGTATCGATGTTGCCATCATCTAAGAGTTTACGACGGATGTCCTTTTCCTTTCCTCCACGGAAGAGGACGCCATGCGGTACGATAATGGCCATGGTGCCTTCCTTGGCAAGGTAATGAAAACCATGGAGCAAGAAGGCGAAGTCGGCTGCTGATTTCGGTGCGAGACCGTAGTTCTTGAAACGTACATCTTCACCCATGGCTTCATTAGGTTTCCATCGGTAACTAAAGGGGGGATTTGCGACAACAGCATCAAAGTATGGCTTTTTGGCGGGATTGGCTTCCTTGAGCATGTCCCAATCATTCGTGAGTGTGTCACCATGGAAGATTTCAAACTCGGTGTCTTTGACCCCGTGGAGAAGCATGTTCATCCGAGCGAGGTTGAAAGTGGTGATATTTTTTTCCTGACCGTAAATCTTGCCAATTCCGTTGGCGTTGGCAAGTTGTTTGCGGACATTGAGCAATAGCGAACCTGAGCCACAAGCAAAATCGAGGACATTCTTGAGCTGTTTTTTGGGGCCCGTGGTGGGATCCTGGCTATCGAGGGTAACGATTTTTGAGAGAATTGTTGAAATTTGTTGAGGGGTGTAGAACTCACCAGCTTTTTTCCCAGAACCAGCGGCGAACTGACCGATGAGGTATTCATAGGCATCACCGAGGGTATCACTGTCAGTGGAGAATTCCGCCAGCCCTTCTGCAATTGCAGTAACGATGCCACAGAGCCGGGTATTGCGGTTTGTATAGTTCTTGCCAAGTTTGTCAGAGCTCAGATTGATCTCAGAGAACAAGCCTTGGAAGGTGCTCGCAAAGGACTCGTTTTCGATGTAGTTGAAACCCGCCTGCAATGTTTTCAATAAATCAGTATGCTGAGTACGGGCAAGTTCGGCGATGTTGCTCCAAAGGTAGGATGGTTTGATGACATAATGGACTTTGCGACGCATTTGGTTTTCGAAAGTTTCCACATCATCGGGATTGGCGTCATACCATAATTGGAGGGGGGAAGTTCGGGGTTCGTCTTCTGTTATCATTGAAGAAGAAATGTCGGGATAATCAGAGCCAAGTTCGCGTTTTGCGGCCTCTTCAAAGTTGTCAGAAAGATACCGAAGGAAGAGAAATGAGAGCATATAATCCCGGAAGTCATCAGCGTTCATGGCGCCGCGGAGCTGATCGGCGATGTCCCAAAGGATGGAACCTAATTGTTTTTGATCTTGATTGGTCATGAGATTTCCTCAATTTCTTCAGGGAATAAATCTGGATTAAACGCGTAATGCTCGATAAAATCGCCAAGGATTTTTCTGAAGTAGTCTTTGTTCTCCTCCAATAGTTCCTGTGGCTCATACAGCGAGTAATTACCGTGGCTTAGCAAATTGACTAATCGGGTATGGATAATTCCATCTATATCATCACTATCTTGCTTTATGCAAGACGAAAAATTAGGAAAGCCATGAAAACTGGCAGTTTTTTCAAGAACACTACGCAGCATATTAAAGTGATAGGAATAAATTTTTCCCGTCTGACCTGCTTTATATAACTCAGTTAACACCGCAACATGATGAAAGTATGGAGTAGCGCAAGTATCCCGAAGAATGTATTTGTTGGCCTCTTTATTTTTTCCTAAAAAATACCGCTTTGATTGGTTTTTATTCCTAAGTTCATTCCATAAGACATTAAAAAATAGCGTGTGGTGCGAAGACACAATCCCTTGTATAGTGCTTTGGTGCTTTAGTAGTTGTGCAAGGTCAGTTGCGACTGCAATGACGTGATTATCGTCGAGAGAAGATATTGGGTCATCAATAAATATATATTTCACCCAGTTATATGCCTCTGCTCCATCAATCGCCAACTGAACAATAGCCATGAAGAAACACCAGATGAAGATATTCTCCTCGCCACGGGAGACCTTAATATTATCAATGTTTTCTGTTTTGAATTGGTTATCGTCTTCGGTTTTTACCTGAACTTCACGGGAAAAATTTATGGTCCATTGTTCGTAATCGATGGTGAAATCAATGTCTGCATATCTGTGAAGGAAGGGACGGATTCGATTTTCCATTTCCAATTCCTGAATTCCTGCAAAGAACCTGGATTCTTCATTAATCCGTAATACTCGCTGGCTGTCACCCTCTAGGTCATTGTCCCAGGTAAAAAGATCTTCGGTATAAGCATTGAAATAGAGAGTATCTCTAGTCTCCCCCTGTCTACCTGCTTCCTTGAAGGCCATCGATAAACGCGTTTTTCCAGTACCATTATAGGCATAAATTAACACATGTTTCGCATTGTCCAAATCATCGCGAATTTGATTCACCAATTCATCCAGGCTGTTAAAATTCATATCTGTCATACCCAATCCTCCTCAGGAGAAGGGAAGAGTTGTTGGAGGAGCCCCTTTTTGTGGGCTTGGAGGGATTCGACCTTTTGGGATTGGATAATTATCTGGCTATCGATAAAAGAGAAACAAGAAGAAATTTCTTGTTGTTCTTTATGTTGAGATGGAAATGATATTGATTGCCCATACAAATCTTTCAAAGAAATGAATGGTTGATCGCTGCCAATTGATCGTTTCAATACGAAACTTTTAACAAAATTTTGGCATAGAGGAAACACAAAACTGTCAATAATTAAATCGGTTATTCTCTCGATTCTACCAACTCGTTGATAAAGGATTGATGGTATATCGTTCTTCTTGAGTTTGGCAATCTTTAGTTCGCCATTTGTTATAGGTCGATTCAAGGCTAAGACAATGTCATTTTCATGTAAGGATAGTTCTGGATATTCAAAAAGATAATTCTCTGGAAGATACTTTACATTTTCATTCCATTTTATTTTTCCATAACTAACATTCTCTATTTGAAGTAATCGAATCCCTGTCTCGGAGTACTCTGAAGCCTTGAAACCTTTGCCGGAGTATACTTGAATAAGATTTCCAAATGGTACCTTTACCCATTCCTTAGCATTTTGAAACTCAGGGAACCGGAGGGCGGGAATGGTTTGTCCTTCGGCAGGGAAGAGGTTTTGGAGGAGGCCTTTTTTGTAGGCCTCGAGTGTTTCGAGTTTTTGAGTTTCTCTGGTGATGAGGTCGTCAAGAGAGGTAAGGCAATCGGCGATTTTCCGTTGTTCTTCCAGTGATGGAATTGCTATCGGCATTTTTAAGAGGTCGGTGGAATCAACACTTAGTGCCCCGTGAGCCCTTCCTCCAACTGTAATAAACTTTCGCAACCAAAAACCATGATAATTAGCAAAAAAGAAATGGTTAAGAAAGTTACGATTAACACCTTTATCAATAATACGAAAACATGTGAAAATGCTATTTGGAACAGCTCCAGAACTTTGACCTTCCAGCAATGCTATGAACCCTTCAGGATATTCTTTTGTGGCACTTTTGTTATATGCAAAGTCGCCTTCCCTCATAACAATATAATTCTTATATGACTTTCCCGCAATTTCTCTCCCAAATTTTTCTTCTTGAGATACAAGTCCAATACCAGCAGTAACGCTCATTAACTTGAATGTATTTTCGCCAGCACGCTCGTTTATTAACTTCGTAAATTTACCTAATCTTTTAACATCCCATTCTCCTGTATCCCGAAATTCAGGGAAACGAAGTTTGGGGATTAATTGATATTTAGTGGTTGTAGTTTTATTGTTCATAAGCACGGAGTCCAGAGATTTCGCGTCCCTGGGAGCGTTTCTTGAGGAGCGGAATGAGATCAGCCATTAATGCGAGTTCTTCCTTGGTGCGATCTTTCCAACTGAGATTTAGGGGTTTCAATAATTCGGTAAGTTTTTCGCCATCGAAGATCATACGTTGGAGGATTTTTTCAACGAAGGTTAGCAGCGATTCATATTCTAAACTGTGAGCATCTGCAATTTGGGTCAATTCCCGCGTGTATTGTTCCTGCTTGAAGCGTTCATACCCATCTAGGACTTGGTCTTTCGTAAGCCCCTGTCCTTTTTGGAGGGTGTTGATATAAGCGGTTATGTCTTCCCGTTCATCGATGAATTTGGCGTCGGAGAGAATGAGTGCGATGAGTTGCTCACGGCTCATTTTCTCTTTACTACCGGCGGGCTCCTGGGTATATCTGGCAATTAGGGCCATGATATAGTCGTAGTCGATGATGGCGGAGGCGAAGAGCACAAAATCAAATTCAAGCTGCTGAATATCAGGATTATCCTTCTCCTTTTCCTGCTTGTCTTTGAGTTGTTGGGCGGTTTCGAGATAGACACCACGGAAAGCCTGTAGTTTATCTCTGGGGATGAGTGCTTCGATGGCGGCGAAATTGTCCGGAGTAAGATCGGTGTACTGATCCAGCTGGGTGGTGAGATGCTGGATTTCTTTGAACATGTTGATAAACAAACTACGGGCAGCATCACCCTTGAGATTTAGTACTTCAGAGGGCTCACAAGTGAGATTTTGAGAACGCATGAACATGTCGAGATTATTGATTGCGGTTTGTAATTTCTCGATAACGATGGGAGCAGGATCGACCAACCAGATTTCTTTGGCACGTTCGATATTCTCGCCGGAGAAGAGAGCCATAGCTTCATCAACCTGATCCTGCTGCTGTCGGAAATCAAGGATATTGCCATAGGGTTTGGACTTGTTGAGAATACGATTGGTGCGAGAAAAAGCTTGTATCAAGCCATGATATTGGAGTTTTTTGTCAACATAAAGAGTGTTGAGATATTTGGCGTCAAAGCCAGTGAGGAGCATATCAACGACGATTGTGAGGTCGATTTTTTGGTCGTGAGATAAATCCTGGTCGGAGTACTGCTGATCTTTGATGCGCTTCTGGACATCTTTGTAATAGCTATCGAAATCACCGATACTATGATTAGTGCCAAAAGTGGTGTTGTAACCATCGATGATTGCCGCTAGCGCGGCTTTCTTTCTCTCAGGCTGAACGGCATTATCAGCCTTTTCCTGGGGAAGATCGTCCTGGAGCTGACGTATATCCAAACTTCCTTCCGCAGGAGGAGTAAAGACACAAGCGATATTAAGCGACTGGAAGCTTACATCTTGAGTGTGTCTTTCACTCTGCATTTTTTTGATAATTTGATAATAGTCAATGGCATCATTGATTGAAGCGGTCGCAAGTAAAGCGTTGAACTTGCGACCGGCTGTGGCAGCATCATGCTTGTCAAGTATAGTTTTGACAATAGCAGCTTTACTTATCGGTTCACCGGGTTCGGGGGCTTCTTCACTATCGGGTTTGAAGTAGTCAATGTGAAAGCGTAAAACGTATTGATCTTCAATTGCGTGGGTGATTGTGTAGGCGTGGAGTTCTTTCTGGAAGAGGTCAGTGGTAGTGCGGTAGGAGGCTTCTTGGCCTTCAATTTGGCGGTAGGTAGCGTTTTCTTCAAAGATGGGCGTGCCCGTAAAGCCAAAGAGCTGGGCTTTCGGGAAGAATTCCTTGATGGCTTTGTGGTTTTCACCAAATTGGGAGCGGTGACATTCATCGAAGATGAAAACAACACGCTTTTTGCTTAAAGGTTCAAGAACCTTTTTGTAGTTTCGAGAATTATTGTCATCGAGAGCCAAGCCTAGTTTTTGAATGGTGGTAACGATAACTTTATCAGCGTAATCATTAGACAGCATGCGTTGGACGAGGGCATGAGTATTGGTGTTCTCCTCGACACAGCCTTCCTGAAATTTGTTAAATTCCTCGCGGGTTTGTCGGTCGAGGTCTTTGCGATCAACCACGAAAAGACATTTCTCGATATCGGGATTGTCCTTAAGAAGGGTAGAGGCTTTGAATGATGTTAAGGTTTTTCCGCTTCCAGTAGTGTGCCAGATATAGCCGTTGCCATCGTTGTGGTGAATGCAATTTCCTATGGCCTTCACCGCATAGATTTGGTATGGGCGCATCATAAGTAATTTCTGTTCTGTGGCAACAATAACCATGTAATGACTGATCATTTCAGCTAAGGTGCACTTAGCCAAGAATTTTTCAGCAAATGTGTCGAGGTCGGATATTTTGTTATTCTCTTCATCAGCAAATTGGTATACTGGAATGAATTGTTCATTCGCATCAAAACTAAAGTGGCGATTATTGTTATTTGTGAAGTATTTGGTGATGTTTTGATTACTGACGATGAAGAGCTGCATAAAGCAGAGAAGTGAATTGGAATAGCCATTACCAGGATCGTTTTTATAGTTCACGATTTGCTGCATAGCACGGCGTGGTGAGATGTCAAGAGTTTTCAGCTCGATCTGAACGACAGGGACACCGTTAATGAGCAAAATGACATCATAGCGATGGTGGCCATATTGAGTATTTATAGATAACTGATTGACAACTTCAAATGTATTTTTACACCAATCCCTGGTGTTAACGAGGGTGTAGAAAAGGGGAGTACCGTCTTCACGTTCGAATTGTTGTTGTTCTCGGAGGATTCGTGAAGCCATGAAGACATCGGGTGTAACGATTTCCTCCTTTAAACGGTCGAATTCGGTATTGGTAAGATTGACACGATTGAGTGACTGGAATTTCTCCCGAAAGTTCTGATCAAGCGCTTTTTTATCTCGAATGTCCGGACGATAGGTATATTTAAGGTCTTGCAGTTTTCTGACTAAGATCTCTTCAATTTGGTATTCCAGCATTGGCAACGTCCCTTGGTGGCTTTGATTGGGATTTCAACGGTTGACAGTTCAATCTAGCGTTGTACTCACTGTACACCCCTTATACGCAAACACAAATTTATGGTTTGGTTCACCATTGGAGGGCTGCAATGTACGGGGTCAGGTACTTAATCCCTCAAATCCTTGAGCTAGGTTTGATTATACATTAAAACAAGTAGGGGATTGCTAGAAGTTTTAGTCCATTTAGTTATCGGGTTTTTCTAATCTTACGAGTAAACATGATATCTATTGTGTTAATCAAATTCCTTCAAAGCCCCTAGAAATCAACCCTTACAGGCACACAAAGGTGATACACCATTTTGAATCATGAGGATTTGTTGCCGCTTTCGGCATAAAATCGCTCCCCTATTGCCGCTTTTGACGTATTGCAAGCCCTCCCGCACTATGCTATCCTCTTCTTAGAACAGAACAAAAGCTCTACTGATGCGCGCATCAACAAAGAAAGGAGCTTTGAATATGACCCCTCAACACGAACTGGGTGCCTTCAAGGCACACCAGCGAAGTGCCAAACGCAACGAAGTCCCCTTGCAGGATCAGGCGCTGGCCCAATACAGTAATTCCAACGAAGCAAGCCAACCAGCGAAAAGACAGCACGGAGGACAACCAGGAAATTCTAATTCATTCAAACATGGGTTCTACACCAAGAACTTCTCGCTTTCTGAACGCAGGGGTCTCCAAGCCGTCAGCGCACGTCGTTTTCCACCCGGCTAAAGCCCCAATCCTCCATGTTGAAGGGCGGGTTAGCCAGCAGGAAATCGCAGTGCAGGTCCTTGTGCTTGTCATCCAGGAAGGTGTCCCCCACTGGATGTCGCCATCAATGCCCCGGATCGCCAGGTTCATCTGGCAGAGCGTCCAGGTGGTGTAGTTCGATTCCTGCTCGTAGATGGAAATATCGGCTTTGGCTTTACCGCCGTTGCCGTTACCGGAGGCGTTCGCCAGGACGAACTTTTTGGCTTACACGAACATGCCGCCGCTGCCGCAGCAGGGGTCATATACCCGGCCGGCGTAGGGTTCCAGCATCTCCACCAGCAGGCGCACCATGCACTGCGGGGTGTGGAACTCGCCGCCGCCCTTGCCTTCCGAGGTGGCGAATTTGCCTAGGAAATACTCATAGACCCTGACAAAGATATCCTTGGCGCGGCTTTCGGCGTCCCCCAGCCCGATGGTCGAGACCAGGTCGATCAGCTGCCCCAGGCAGAACTTATCCAGCGCGGGACGGGCGTAATCCTTGGGCAGCACGCTTTTCAGGCGCGGGTTCTCGGTTTCGTTGGCCGTCATGGCTTCGTCGATGATGATGCCGATCTTGGGGTCCTTGGCTTTGCTCATCAGGTGCGGCCAGCGCGCTGATTGGGGCACCCAGAAGACGTTCTCCGCCAGGTATTCGTCCCGGTCTTCCTTGTCAGCGTATTCCTGCTGCTGGATCCGGTTGTTGATTTCTTCGAAGGTGTCTGAGATATATTTGAGGAAGATCAGACCCAGAACGACGTGCTTGTACTCGGAGGCGTCCATCGTGCCGCGCAGCTTGTCGGCGGCTGTCCAGAGCCGTTCTTCAAAACCCAGGTTTGAACCGGTGCCATTTGCCATAAAGGGAATCTCATGTGGTGGGGTTTGTGTGCGCCTGCCCCGCTGGTGTGAAAGTAATGCAATAATCTATTATAGAATGAAATGGACCTAATCTTTCCATTTTTTTTGTGCTAAATCGTCAGTCATTAGATATATGTATAATAGCTTGATAAAAATGTTATTTTATATAGAAGGGTCGCTGAAAGGCGACCCTTATCAACTACCCTATCAAAACTTTTCCATTTCTTTTTGCGAACTCAACCACAACCTTTGACATATCTTCCCATAATGATGGATCAAAGACGAGATTAGCAGATTTGAGAGCTTCACCAATTTGATTTGGGCTCAAATCTAATGGTTTCCCAAATTCAATCAAATCTTCCTTAGTTCTGATTGGTACACAAGGTTCACCCTCATTCAACCAGGCTAAGATCTCTTTACCAAAATCCTCACCAGGGTCTTGAATAATTCGATCCTGAAATTGTCCGGTGCGATCTTTGATGACGTTTATGGCATGTTCTGGGCTGATTTCCATCAGCATATCAAACTCATACTCAATCCCCTTGCCTTGCTCAGGCGCTAACCCCACTCGCGTAGGACTGGATTTGCCATTGGTGTCTTGATTGATCGTCCACTCGGTTTTTGTACGCATGGTGGCAATCAGATGGCCAGGGAAGCGCAGGATTGCCTCAACCATCTTGCTCTGCACAAGCCCCAGTTATTTCAATTATTTTTCGGCCTAGCTAGATATTAGGGTGGAATTATTATTTCTTTCTTTGTTTATTTCTAATTACAAAGTTATATATTATTTTAATTTCCAACACATTACTATAACGTTGAATGCCAGGTGTACTAAAGGCCATAATCCTCCTCACAATCTAATAATTTGCTTTATTGATAATCGAATTCTTAATGAAAGATTATCTCAACTTCTCAATGGGAAAATTACAAAGCCTGTTACCTTGACCATTTTCTTTATCATAAAATCACAGAACCAGTTTGATGTGTAGATCAGGTAAATCTTACAGCTTTTATAATATAATCTATTACTAGGGACTACTATCACATAGCTTGGAGCACTTATATAAATCGCCCTCATCCCCTCTTTCCCAGAATACAACAGAGAATTTATTTTGCACTCCCAAATTAATCAAGTTAGTTATTCTATCCTTCTTTTATATGGAACTGAAAGCAATTGTGTAGCCCTCTTCTTTGCAATTTCGGGTCTTCGATCATAAACAGCTGTTGTCTTTAGATCTTCATGTCCGACGATTTTAGAGATTGTAGCCAAATCAGCACCTGCATCCAGCATATTACTGATAAATGTTCGGCGTAAATCGTGAGGGCTGAAATCCTTAATGCCTGCCTGCTCTATGCGGTGATTGAGCATATTGTAAATTGCTTGGCTAGTCATTCGCCTTAATATCATTGTTCCCCCCTTATTAATGGGAACAAATAATGCGCCTGGTGCATCGCCCCTCACCATAAGCCAGTCAGCCATGGCATCATAAGCCCCATTTTCCAGATAATTGGTGCGCTCCTTATTGCCCTTGCCCAAAATTTTAATTTGACCAGTATCTGGGTTATAGTCTGCTAAATCGACTCCGATAACTTCTGACCGTCTTGCCCCTCCACCAGAAACCATCCAGGCGATGATAGCAGCATCTCTGTACCCAGATGGGCTCTCGTCATTTATACAGACATCTAATATCGCTTTGATTTCTCCGTGGGCAATATGACGACCCGCTGGAAGTCTTGAACCTTTGACATTTTCTACTTGTTTTATCCGTAGGTACTGTTCAGCTGGAATCTGTTTTGATAGCCAAGCCTGCCTAACAGTTTCTCTTGCAGCACTTAGCATGCGATTAATGCTGGATATGCTGTATTTTTCATGTAAAAACGCCTTAACAGCCTGCAGGTGTTGATATTCCAATTTGTGCCATGGGAAAGATAAAAAGTCCGATTCAGGACTAAGTATATCTGCAATGATGTTTAGGGCATCAGCTTGCACCCTTCGCCCATTTTTACTTAATTTTGAGAGATATACAACAGCTGGATTCTCATCCAACCTATCAGGCTTGAATGGAGTTAAATCCTTGGATTCTAAAATTGCCAATGCTTCAAAATCTTCCATCTTTATTTCTATATTAGTGTTGAGAACGGACATTTACATATGTTATATTCTACTATAAAGTAGTGTAATTTAAAAGCTTTTTCCATTATCAAATGAAGCTGCTTTCATATTAGGTTACACCATAAAAACCCTTCTATTTGGCTTTTTTACAAAGCGTCCATGGAGTGTTCATAAAATGCCCTTTCCCGGACGCTTTTGATAACATTTTATATTGCACGCCCTTCTCCAATGAGTCCCCCCATTGCACATTATGTGCAATAGATTATCATATTTTTAAATCATTCTTCTAGGGAATAGAAAACTTAAAGTGGGTGGGTTCGCAAGAAAGAACGGCTCCCATTTGGCACCATATTTTAAACAAGATTTGAATTTGTCCTTCTACTATTGGCAAAATAAATCTGGGAAATTTCACATGTATAGGATAACCTAATGGTTGAGTTCAGTTTTCTTTACTTCAATTTGAAACCCTATTGAGTCGCTACTTAGGTTACCATGATATAATCTTCTATTATGGGCGACCTAATAACTCTGAATTGTCCATCATGTGGTGGAAAATTAGAAGTTGACGAAAACACATCTCTCTTGACATGTGAACACTGTGGAACTGAGCATATCGTAAACCGTGCAGGCGGTTCTGTCACCTTAGAATCGCATGCTCGATGTCCAATTTGTAGAAGAAATGACAAGGTCGAAAAAATCACATCACTTTTAAGAAAAGAAAATCAGGATTCCCAATTAGCAATGAGTTTAGCTGCTCCTCAATTGCCTGACGACCTACCTCAGCCATCACTCAAACCAAAGCCAGAACTATTTCCAAAACCAGAACCTCTTTCACCAGCAAAACATAAACCTAAGCCCTTACCATTAGAAAAGCCAAAATTAATGCTAACAAAACCCAAAACACAAACACTAATTTTTGGGATAATACTTCTAGTTCTCGGTTACTTTTTCCTGGCGGTTATGATAGGCATGTTAATAGAAGAATGGGACACCGCTGTTGCAAGCGTTTTATTATGTTGTACTTCCGCCCCAATTCTTATTGGTATCTTCTTAATGTATAAAGGATATACTTCTAAACAATATTTTCCATCTGAATATATTAATTCAGAAGAATTTACCAACACAAACATGGATGAAAGAAAAAACACAATAAAAACAATTGCAATTGTTGGTATTTCATTGTTTATCGCTATTTCATGTTTAGTTTTTTCATTCACCATCTTTCTAGATGATATTGGTGGATTGCTGTTTGCAATTTCTTTTTCTTTACTACCCCTCCTTGTTGGATTGTTTTACTTATTGACAAGAAATATCCTAAAAAGAATCCGCAATGCTAATCAAATAAAATTAGAAAAATATCAGCAGGTTATGGATGAATGGCAGAAGAATAATGAAATAATCACCCAAAAGTGGGAACAAGAAAATGAGCAGATTTTTGAGGAATGGAAAAATAAAAATCAAGCAATCGAGAAAGAGTGGCAAATACAAAATGATACTCTTCTTAAGGCTTGGAATGAGGTTAATGACAGGATAACGAAAGCATGGGAAAAAGAAAATGCATCTGTTTTAAGAGATTGGCATACAGCAGTCAACAGATGGGAAAACCTATATTTTTGTCACCGTGATGACGTGATATTTATTCCAGGAGAGGGCACATATGCTACTATTGAAAAACTGAACGAGTATTTGTAAAAAGACCAATCCCATTAATTGTGAAAATCCCCCCTTGGTACGAATATCAAACCATTAGATTGCGAATACCAATTTAATGTAGACAAAACTACTTTGCTAATCAATATACAAGTTTTTCGTTAACATATTGTGCGAACGATTGATACGCTTCAGTAAACTCTTTACGCTCCTTACAAATTATTTTTGTTATGTTTATTATTTCCCGAGTGGAATATGAATCTCCATTTTTTATAAACAGGTAAAAAGATGCGAGTTTCAAATCCTCTGGGCTAACTCCTTCCTCTAATAAAATTTCATACACCTCCTTCCATTTCAGCCAATGAATTCTTTCAGGTATGATAATCGAACCAGTGATATGAGCCAAGGCTAACGGTCTATATTTCTGAGGAAACCACGAAACATATTCTTCAATATTATTTTGTGAATAAAATTCTCGGATTGATATTTTTCTTTTATTGATCAAAGCTTCATTATTGTTTGATTGTTGATTTTTTATATTACGAGAAATAATCGCGGGGTTGTCAAATCCCGCTTTATTTAATTTTACATGTGCAGGAGTCTCTGTAGGAGTCTCTGGTATCGTCGTGCCATCCTGATTTGATAATAAATCTTTTTGTGAGTCGGCTGTTCGATTTTGAGTTTCACACACACCATCTTGATTTGATCGCAAATCATTTTGAGAATTGGAGTTCTGTTGTAAATTTTTAAATCCCCTAACTTCAACTCCTCTTATCTTATTTACCTCATCATAATTGATAGCAAACCAACGCGTTCTATCGTATTTATATTTGTTGAAATTTGCCACAAAGATAAGATTTTTTTCAATTAATCCTTTAATCGCCCTATTAATAGTAGAACAAGACCAAAATGGAAAGTAATTCTCCCGCAAATCAGATAGGCTTTGATAAGTCCATTTGTTGCCATCCTTTGGTTCAGTGGTTGATATTGAAATCAGATACTCCAATTGCAGTAGAACAATACTCTCATTTACCCCAATTTCCTTAGCGAGAGTTGGGTTAATACGTAAAATAGTATCATTGCTGGGGGTTAAAATGTTACCTTTCATCTATCACTTATCTTTCTGTCCGCAGTGGGATTGCTTTAATCATTTTCGCATTCCAAGATTATTTTTATAGAACTATATTATTGGTGGGCTTCAAGTAAATCTTCATCTAGACTTCAGTTGAAAGGGTAATTCATACTTCATTACCCCATGAAACCCATCCTTCCGTCTTCTGACGAGCAAACAACTCAACCTTGCGGTAGTCAGGGTACATCTGCTCAATTATTTCATAAACTATGTCTGGTTTGCTACTGTGCACCCCTCTCGGGGAATGAATAACGCTTGAAACTCTGCCGCTTGAGCCACAGGTTGGTAAATTACCCTTTGTCGCCACCAGCAAAAGCTCATGCTGTTGACGAAAATAATAGCCCATGCCCATCTTGTCTTTCACCCACACTGCCTGTGTTTTGTATTCAAATCCCCACGACTCAATAACCTGTAAGGCTTCTTTTTGTTTTGGACTGGTCGCCCATAAAAACAAAACACTATCATCGTGAGCCAAACTGGCCACATCCAAATTGCAAATTTCTTCAAGGGTCATGGTGGGATATTGATTCTCGATATCCCTGCTGGGTGATTTTGAAAAATCATATCGCCATGGTGGGTCAGCATAAATTACTGGGAATCTACCCATGCTTTTGGCAACGCCCTCAATCGGAGCAACTGTATTTTCAACAATCTGCTCAATCTTCTTATCCCTGTTCATTTGTCGCTTCGCTTCACTTACTGTCATGTCACCTTGCAAGATTAGGTCAGCCAGCTCTGGGGATTCCGATTTTATCTTCTTTGCATCAGACACATAACGCCCAGACGCGCCAACTATTTCACCAGCCTTTTCACGAGCCTTCCCCATTTCCCGTTGTGGAATTTTTTCCACAACGGTGTCTTGATTTTGAATAAGCCCAGATAGCTGTCTCCTTCTGGCTTCTTCTTCCAAAAGTGGCAAAAACTCCACAGCCAGCATAGCCCTCTGACTTTTACTTAAATGCCTACGCTCCAAGTTTTTGCTAATAACATAGGATACAGGTTGGTCGCCAGTGTAATCTTGAAAATGCGGGGTCACGCAAACCTCTTTACAAGCCAGCCAGCGGTTGCGCCCATCCAGTATTTGTCCTTCATAAATTACAATCGGTTCTACCAAGCCATTTTCTGCAATATTCTTTTTCAACGAATCAAATTCAGATGCTTCCATCATTGGAAGCACCTCTGCAATTTCGTGAAACGTAATATTTGGAAATTTTCTTTCTTGTGTGCTAAGATTCATTTAGCAGAGCCTTTTATATTGCATGGAGGTTTTTGCTGATGGAGAGCCTTGCTCAGCATAGCAAGGCTCTTACCTTATCTCTACGTACTGCATTTGATCATCTTATCAGATACGCTATCTCTGCAATATCTGAGTGATTTCTGTTTCAAAGGTTTTCCATGGGCGTAAACTGCTCTTGTCAATTTCCAAGGATGCTTTCAATCCTATAAACTCTCTCTCTTGCGCAGATGGAAATACATAACAATAGTCCTCTTCTGGTAAACTTCCATCATGGAACATCCGTCTATTGTCATGTGTGATGGGAATATCAATTTTATGAGGTTTAAAGGTTAGATTTGAGAAAGTGTTCCAACTTAAACAACGGGTATCATCTTCAATTTGACTCAATACATAGACTAAAGGCCAAAGTTTCATATTGAAAATTGATGAATATCTTGTAAAATCAGAATAAGATATTACCCCATCAAAACTTAGAATTAACTCAAAACAATTCGGTTTAGTCGTAGATATTACTACACCACCTTCGTTCAAAAAGAACATTGGAATCGTTTTACCCTTCCAAGACTCAATTTCGGTATATGTTATTCGATCATGAAGTTGTTTCCCAGTCACATAAACTGGAAAACCCATAGTTGCGAGTAAATCAATCACTTCCAATTGGTGGATGTAAAGTTCATCATATCCAGAATTTACGAAGCAAAATGGTTTACTTGTGTTCAATTTTTCCTTTTCTAATCGAGGATTTTGGTTTATTTTTTTGTCTCTATAAAATTCATTTATTTTTTGCATTAGATTACTCCTTTAATTTTTTTGAAAACAATTCTTTTTTTTCTTGACTTAAAATCATTCTGGTTACGTATTTCATGAGTTCCAATTAATCCATCGTTTACGGTCCTTATATATTCTCTTTTCAATGTTTACGATAAATGGTTCTCAAGTTTTGTAATTGGGCAAATCCATCTCATCTTTTTCAGATAAAGGATCTATACCGATTAAATCTAAGTATTGTCGTGTCTTGCATGAAGATTTGGCGGTAATTAGCTTCTGTTTATAAAGATTCAATGTGCCTATGTTACAATTCAATTAGGAAAACCTTTCATCGCCGATGGACGGTTTTTGTTGAATAAGAGCCTTGTTATACGGAGCAAGGCTCTTACCTTATCTCTACGTACTGCATTTGATCATCTTTTCAGATACGCTTTGTATGCAATATCTGATTAATTTCTGATTCAAAAGAAGTCCATGGTTTTAGATTTTTCTTGTCTAATTCCAATACAGGTGCCATTTCAATAGTTTCGCCGTTGACAATAGTCGCGCTTCTATAACGATTGACCACTTTTGGTAAACTTCCAACACTTTGATTTCTATTTTTGTTATACGAAATAGTAACTTCAACATCATGAGGTGAAAATTTTAGATTAGCGAAAGTATTCCAACCAATTTTACAGGATCCATTTTCATAACAATCAGTTATATAGATTAATGGCCAAATTCCCAAATTACTAATTGATAGATATCTTTGATAATCAGCTACAGATATGTGATCACCAAGATTTGGAATTATCTCAAAACAATTGGGCTTTGCTGATGATATTACGACGGTATCTTTACTCAAAACGTACATTGGCTTCATATTATCTTTCCCTATTCCAACTTCTGTATATGCAACTGGATCATTTAGATGTTTTCCAGTTACAAAAACTGGAAATCCCATATTGGCGATTGAATCAATTATCTCTAATTGGGAAATGTGAAGCTCATCATAATTAGAATTTACTAAACAAAATGCTTTATTTGTATTCATTTCTTTCCTTTAAAAATATATATAGGGTTTGAATTTTATTGTTTTAAGAAATCTTATATTTTATTTTCGTGAGGGTACCTCCTTGATAATATTAGACAACGATTCACATTTTCTATTGTCTAAGAATCAAATCTATTGGACTATGTTTTTGATGGGCATCAATCAAATCATCATCAAGAGTCCTAACATATTTCTTGGTCATCTCTAAAGATGAATGACCCATCAGTGCCTGCAATCGGAATAAATCCATTTGTGATTTTGCACATAGAGTTGCAAATGTTCGTCTTAGTGCATGGAGAGTTATATGAACACCAGCTTTCTGACTTAATCGATTCATCCACGAATGTAATCCGGGCTCAGTAAACCTAGTTCCATGAGTTGTCTGAAATACAGGCTTAGAATCCATTGAATTTATATCTTTTTTATATTTAATGAGAGCTCTTCGGGTTTCTATGCTTATTACAACTGTGCGAAATTTCCTCCCCTTTCCATAATCTATTCTTACTATTCCATTGTCCATATCAATATCCCCCCAATTTAATTCCAGAACTTCTGATAAACGAACACCGCTATCAACCATGAACATAATGAAAGCTCTATCTCTCCTTGTTTTACAAACTGCAAGGATTTTTTGAATTTCTTGTATTGAATAAACCCGCTGACGTTTTTCCACCAATTTTGGCAATTCAAATTCGATTTCTTTTGATATATAACCCTCTTTATGAAGAAACTTCGTGAAAGTCTTCAATACACGAGCATATATATTTACATAGCTATCAGAGTAATCTTTATCAACTAAACCGCTAAGGATCGTCCGAATGAGTTTACTGGTTATTTGTTCAGGATGAGTTACGCCTTTTTCAATAAACCACTTGTTGATTCTCCCTAATGTATACGTGTACCATTCAACCGTTCGAGGAGAACAATTTTTTGCTTGGCGAGATAATATGAAATCTTGAATTGCATCTTGCATGAGTGAAACTTCTTTCCTAAAGCAGAATATCTTCCGTTAGCCTAATAAACATTGAAGAAGTTTGATTTATCCAATTAACATCCCCCTAGATATTTTGAGAATTTCTAACAATATGCTAGAATCTATATACGTAAAGCCTCAATTATATCCTAGGGTTTTACCAACTTGAGTCCTCACTCTGTCCAGTGAGGATTCTTCTAAATTTATTCAGAGCAAGTACCTGGCTCTTAGATATGAACTCGGTAAGCTCAATTCGCTTATGAATCTACTACTTATGGATACGGGGAATAGGGAATTTCCGTTTTTCCTGTTTTACATTTTATTCATAATAAGGGGTTTATCTCTCTTGCTTCCATTTATAACCCACTTCATTCAACGCATATTTCACTTGGTCTTCACTCAAGGTTTCCCCCAAATAAGTCTCTACTTCTAGTCCTACCATGCTTTTCGTATATTCAGGATGTTTAGTCTTTACTTTTATACATGCATCCGCCCGTTTTCTTGTTTCCTCGCTAGGGCGTTTTGATTCTCTAATTTTGTCGTTTATTTCTCTAAGTACTCTTCTAATTTTTGATTCTATATTTGTCATTATTGCGATAGTGCTTGGATGTTCATATATATAATATCCTCGAATAGATAGATGATTTTCCCCTAAATCGTATAAACGAATTTGAGCAAGGGATAAATCTCCTGATAAATGCTGCTGATTTACATCAATAGCAGTGATGAATATGTCCCAAAAATGATTAATGTCATCTGGATGAGTTTGATCTCCTGATAATAAAAGATTTATCTCTTCATGCTCACAATTTAAAGCAAAATTCACAGAACCGATTATACCAATTTCATCAATAAGCCAGTCAAAAAATGAATTTGGCTGAGCTGATATAAGCAAGTCAAATGCAATTCTTGATGGTAATTCTACACAACTATCCAAGTAATTATGTATATCAACCCAAGTTTCTCTCCAATTTTGACTAATAGCCCTTAGTAATAGCTTGAGATAAGGATATAAATTAGGAGTATTTTCTAACGGGTTGATATTTATTTTGATAGAGGTTTCATTAGGATTGATTGGATTAATTTCAAGTATTGGTATCTCTTTAACCTGGCAAATCCCTGTTGGATTATTAGTCAAAGAGCCAACACCTACTCTTACCATTACATGATTTGTTTGGCTATGCAGATAAGGATGACCCAATACAATCATAAACTGATTGCTATCATGTAACAAAAGTCCATCAACAAAGGTTATAGGGTCATTTTTCTTATCAATGGTTCCATAATACTTATCGCCATCACTCTCAAAATCCTCAAGCCAATTCTTAATATTATCAAAAGCCCCATTGATAGTTAAGCTGAGAAAATCATCCATTTCTGCCTGAATTCTATGGTAGAATAGTATCTCTAATATAATATATCATAAATGAAAAGAATACATAGGATATTAGCTTCATAAATCTTATGAAGCATATAAATTTAATCCAAGCGTTTTAGGGGCATTCTAAGCAATTCTAAGAGCATTGGTCGAATTATAACAGATTCGGCTTCCCAAGCTACCATTCGCGAGTTCGAATCTCGTCGCCCGCTCTTTTCTTTTAACTTGGCAAATTCAAATCCCCATAAGGGGAGAATCTCTCGTCGCCCGCTTTTTTCTTTTAACTTGGCAAATTCGAATCCCCATAAGGGGAGAATCTCTCGTCGCCCGCTTACTCTAATTAAAAAGCTAATCGGGCACAAATACCCAATACCCATCATCACCGCATTTGAGAGTTTCCACCTCGTTCCATGAGAGTATCTCTCCCCACCTGATTAACAAATTAAATTATGCCTGTTCAACGCTTCTAATTCCAATTTCCTGGATTATTCTAGGATTTTTTCGTTCCAGCTAATATTAAACTCAGAACGCCTTGAGGTTTAAGCAATTAAAGGGAGAAGATATTTATGATAGCTCCCCCCTCCTTTTTTGCTATAGATCAATTTAACAACAACGGTACAAAGTTGATGTATTCCACCGCTTCCGAAACGACGATACTAAATGACTGATTCACGTATGCGTTTCCATCTGAGACCCGTAAAGTCACCGAATTGCTTCCTGGAGTGACTGGTACTCCCGTCAGGAGGGCTGTACCATTTCCGTAGTCAGTGAGAGTGAGCCAGCTGGGTTTGGTTGGGGCTGTAATTGTCAAACTGTCTTTATCTTTATCATTTGCAGTAATGTTATAAGAATAAGTTTCTCCAACAGTTGCGGTTGTCACTGGAATGCTTGAAAAACTTGGATAACGATTAACAATAATTGTAAAATTTTGTGTTGCGCTGACATTTAAGCTGTCTTTTACTTTAAGGCTGATATCAAAATCCCCATAATCCAACGTACTGGGTGTGCCAGTCAAGGTTGCAGTTCCATTTACTGTATTAATATCAGTCAAATGCAACCAGGCAGGCAAGGATCTGGCAGAAATTGTGAGTGTGTCACCAAGCGGCAAATCCGCATCCGCAGTTTCCACCTCATAGCTATACGTCCCACCCACGTTAACATCAGTCACCGGGTGGCTGGTAAATCTTGGTGTACTGTCGATGATATAAACTTCTCCCTCCGTATAATCTCCATTACCAACACCCGCGCCACCCAGAGGTATCCCTTCTGCCATGATTGTATCGTTATCATATAAATTAAGACCCATCGTTCCAAACCCGGTCCCCGTATCGACTGTGATTGTCCGGGTATTGCCTGAACCACCATAGCCGATAATTGAGGCTCCGGTGACACCTGTTGCGTTCAGTCCGAAATCGGTAGTATCGACACCAGTAACGCTATTTGAAAAAGTGATGATAAAGAGTACATTATCCGCACTTGTTGGGCTATTATTACCACGGGTGATCGAGAGTACGATCGGGGCAGTAACAACCTCGTATGCACCAAGGTCGCAGAAACTGCCCTGGGGACGGTCTACCCCCCTTTGATCCACCGGTAAACAATAGGAACCACCGTTTGGATCGGTACCCGAAGCGCCTGAATCAATTGCAGGTGAGGATACTCCTAAAGCCATTGTGTATGTGTTGCCGCCGTTATCCTGAAGGGCACCTAAAGCAGGATCACCCGTCAGGTTAGAAATATCATAACAGGCGTATGGGGATTCGCTATTTGTCTCAATCAGGCTGTGAAATATCCAATTTGTTCCCGCAATATTCTGATAGCAATCAGCTGCTCCACCTGTGCTGTTAGCAAGAATGGAGTTATATAATCTCATAAACCCAAATGTATGAATGCCTCCTGCTCCCGCAGCTGCACTATTATCGGAGAAGGTACTGTTAACAATTAATAGATCATCAACATTTGTGTCCGCAAAAACAGCCCCACCCCTATTGGCAGAATTACCATAAAAGGTACTATTTGCAACATTCACTGACCCATGGGAATCATTGTAAACTGCTCCGCCATCATAATTTGTGACGCTGTTTCCCGAAAAAGTGCATCCGTCTATGATGAGAAGCATATTTTCAGCTGAACCAAGACTATTATATATTGCCCCACCGCGATTTGTGGCAAAATTATTTTCAAAGAAACTGTCATGAATTTCCAGCTCATGCGTATTGAATATTGCGCCGCCATTGCTTCCCGAATTATTTGCAAATATTGTTCGGAAAACAAAAACCTGGTTGGTATTATATATTGCTCCACCGCTTGTACTTATGCTTCCATTATCATTGAATAATGAATCAAGGATTGTGACAACTCCACCATCATTATAAATACCTGCACCGCTTCCAGTACCATTTTCAAAGATAAGGTTATTTAATGTAAACTCTATTCCATATTCGACATGAAAAATACGCGAAATATCATTTCCATCAATGGTGATCTTATCAACATGATTTGAATTATCAATCGTAAGATCCTTATCGATGATAATTTTGAGATCTTCCCATGATTCACCGGAGAAGGTGATGGTTCCACCCGCAATTGCATCATCAAATATGATCGTATCACCAGAGGATGCTAAATCCACAGCATCCCGCAGTGTACAATCAACTGCACACTCTCCATCACTGTCTTCATCAACCAGAGTATCAACGATCCAATCACCGCCAAAAGAGTCAATTACAGAAGTTGGTGAATCACTTAATTGCTTGTTCGTTTTGTTCTGGGCTAATCCCGGTTCATCATAATTACCAACACGAGGCACAAGAAACGACCGATCTGGTATTTGAGCGCTGACCAATCCAGTGGCCAGAAAAAGGACTAAAACTGTTAACATCAAAACGGTGAAATTTCTCTCATTACTCATGTTCATCTCCCTTTCATAAAAATATTGTCTTTCCTCAGCGCTTTTTGGATTTACAGGCTTTGGCCGTTTGCTCAATCTTCGCTATATATCAAAGAGATTTGTAGTGTTTTGACCGGTTATTCAGTAAATATATTTTTTTATATGTGATGGCTTAATAACTTTCTTTGTTCAAATAATGAATATGAAGGAACAATTTTTACAACTCTGGAAGGAAGAAGTTCCATGACAATTTGCTGCAAGAAATCCCCAATTGATCAAAGCCCATTAGGGAAATCGCTAAATCTATTTAATCAGTAAAAAAATTCGACCGATAAACACATGTCATGAGAAGTAATTTAGCAGTGATATTTTCTTTTCCTTCTCTTATGTCGACAAATCAAATTGACTATTTCTTATTGTTAATTAAAGATTTAATATTTCTACTGATAATATCCACCTGTAAAGTAGTTATTTCAGGCAATACATAATTGCCATCACTCCCAAAATATTCAAAAATTATATCATAAATTATCTTAGGACTACAAAAGGTTTATCAATTGAGAAAAGAAACCTTCATTAATACAGGATCAGAATAGATCACTCTCACGCAAGGCTTTCATTCCATCAGTCACTTTACATTCTCAACCCTAAACAACCTTGCTTGAAAATGAATATATCGGTGCAAATTAAGGGAGTGGTTCACACCCTAAATCTATTGTAAATGCGAGAATTGACCTTACTTAATGCAGGATATATTTCCTTATATATCTCATATAACTCAGCATAAATTGAACCTGATTTCAGATTCGGTTCAAACCGCTTGCCCGGTTTTGTTACCCTATTAACTGCCTCAGCTAAATCTTGATATAACCCGCAGCCTACCCCTGCCAGCATAGCAGCCCCCAAGGCAGTGGCTTCCTCAATTTCCAGTGTGATAACTGGTCGACCTGCAATATCCGCCTTGTTTTGCATCCAGAATGCATTTCGCGTACCGCCCCCTATAGCAGTGATCTCTTCAGCCCTCTGTCCCGCGCCTTTTTCAAGCGAGCTAAGCATATCAAGGAAGGCATAATCCAAACCTTCAATAACTGCCCTGATCAAGTCTCCTCTTTTTGTTGTATCGTTCAACCCCAGGAATGCACCCAGCGATTTTGGATCTAAATTTGGGCAAGTCACGCCATTAAAATGTGGCAAGAAGAAGATGCCATTCGCACCAGGTGCTGAGGCTTTGGCTTCATTCATCAGGTTTGCCCATACATCCCCCTCACCAGTTTCAGCTCTTCTTTGAGCCTCTGACCCAAGTTGATCTTTATACCATTCCAGCATGCTTGCGGCCGTGCCCCCCGCCCAAATAGCGTACATACCCGGAGCGGAATGCGCCTCAACGGTTAACCCTAATTGCTGAATCTCTGGTGTCCATTTCGGTTGAGATGTAGGCGCAATGACCATTTCCCAGGTACCGGTTACATCCAGGACCTTTCCATCAGAGATTGCACCAGCTGCTAACGCCCCTACCAGGTAGTCATGGCCGCCCTGATAGATCGGGGTTCCGGGTAATAATCCAGTCTTTCCGGCCGCCTCCGATGTCACTTCGCCAATTAAAGATCCACTGGGCTGGGGTGTTGGCAATAGATCTTTTTCAATTCCTGCAATCGCCAGCATTTCCTCAGACCATTGTAAATTGCGCTGGTCAAATAACAAAGTTGGTGAGGCATCTGTGAAGTCGGTGGAAAACTTCCCGGTCAATTTATAGTTAACAAAGTCTTCAATGATCAGCCATTGGTGAACCTTTTTGGCTACCTCAGGTTCATTCTCCTTTAGCCACATGAACCGTAGAACGGTACTCCAAACAAAAGGCTGCCAGCCTGAAACCTGAAAAGTTTGATTGAGTCCAACATTTTCCAACCACCAATCATACTGCGGTGCTGTCCTTGTACAGATCCAGTTAATAAAAGGATAAACTGGTTCACCATATTCATCTAAAGGCACTGCATCTGCACCCAGCCCAGTCACTGCTGCGGCTCTGATATAACTTGGATCATCAAGCTTGCTGACAGCATCATGAATAGCGGAAGAAATCCCATCCCATATATGTTCTGGCCAATAAACCTGCCAATTCGGATGGTTTGGGTCATTCGCTACACTTACAGTGGGTCGACTTCCCTGTGATATAACATTTCCATCCAGGTCATATACCAATGCTTTCATGCTGGTTGAACCAACATCAATGCCAAGCAAATAATCCATGACTACCTTCCAATTAAATCTCGATGAATAATTAAATCCAGGAAGCAAGAGATCTTAGGTTGGACCTATTTATAATTATGGGTAGATCCTTATAACTTATCAGCGATTAACTGGTCCAGTTCCTTGATTTCAGCTTCTGACAAACGGAATTCATTAGCCGGAAAAATGCCATCGACCTGGCTAGGACTCCGCATCCCAACAATTGCCGCTGTCACGGCTGGATTCCTGAGCGTCCAGGCAATAGCCACAACGCCAGGCTGCACGCCACGCTGCTTGCCTATTTCAGTGAGGGTTTCAACGATTTTCAAATTTCCTTCAAGCCGAGGGGGTTTGAACTCCGGATCGTTTTGACGCCAATCGTCATCCGGCATTTTGGTGATCCTTTCAGCTGTCATTTTCCCTGTTAATAAGCCCGAATACATCGGCGAGTAAACGATCACACCGATATTATGATCAAGACAGAATGGGAGTATCTCTTTTTCAACATCTGGTTTGATGAGTGAATATGGAGGCTGCAGGGAACTAATCGGTGCAATTTCAATTGCCCGTTTCATCTGTGAAACACTGAAATTTGAGGCACCAATCCACCGAACTTTGCCTTCTTGCTGCAGTTCAGCAAGCGCTGCCCAACCTTCTTCAATATCTTCATCCGGCCGAGGCCAATGAATCTGGTAAAGGTCTATCGCACCAACATTCAGGCGCTTCAAGCTATTTTCACACTCACGCCGTAACGAATTCCTCTTGAGAGAATCGTAGATTTCTCCTTTTTCATTCCATGGTAATCCACATTTTGTGAAGATATAGGGAGGATTCGTCATTCCAGCAATCGATTTTCCTACAACCTCTTCCGAATGTCCAAGGCCATAGCCAGCCGCAGTATCAATCCAATTGATCCCAAGATCCATGGCGTGATGAATCGCTGTTATCGATTCGCTATCATCCTGCGGTCCCCATGCATACACCCAACCTCCGCCACCAAGTGCCCAGGAGCCAAATCCCACTGGTGTAATCTGCATATCCGTATTTCCGAACTGCCGGACCGGTAAATTTGTGTGTCCTTTTGTCATTACTATCTCCTTTCTTAATTTAACGCCATAAAACAAAAACAAGAAATACTTCTATAAAACTTTTAAATAATTTCAATATTGAGCGCGTCACTTTGTTAGTAACAAATTAATCTGGCCAGGTCAGAGAAATCCTCTAACCAAAAAAGAATCGGTTGGACTGACTGTGATACTCACAGTCAGTCCAGTTAGTTTCGATGTTCAAAAAGACTAGTCTACATTGCCCTCGATGTAATCCATCAAGGTTTTACCGGGATAGTAGTGTTCAAATGCTGCTTCAACATTGTCTGGCGTGACAGCCATATTAGCATAGAAAATCACTCCAGGGATTTCAGCTCCGTTGAGCATTTGGACCATCTGGTTCATGCACCACCAAGCTGGTGCTATTGAGGAGTAGGCTGCTGTACCGACAACATCGCCATCATAAATACCTTTCAAGATGGGCTTGTCCTGATCAATTGAGGACAGAAGGATGTCGCCTCGGTCATTCGACAATTTAGCATTCAACATACCAATCGTGGCTGAGGAATACAGACCCCATGCGCCAAGCATATCGGGATAGGCTTTAATCGCACCGTCAAAGGCCGTGAAATGTTCTTCTGGGGAAATACCAGTTAATTCAACGATCTCAACACCGTCATACTTAGCGAAAACATCAACGAAGCCTTTTGCACGTGTTGCTGCGTTCGGGTGTACGAAAGGCAGTGTTTGGTAGACAACGACGCCTTCCATCTCCTTGCCTTCTGCCAGGATGGCTTCTTCAAGCATTTCGCCTGCGATAGTACCCTGTTCTACGGTATCTGAGATTACAAGCGAATCCACGTTCCCAGCGAGAGGTGCATTCAGGGTAATTACGGGGATATTAGCTTCCTCAAGGGCATCAAGCGCTGTCTTAACACCAGTGAAATCGCATGGGGCGAGGATAACGCCATCAACATCTTGCAATATCCATTGTTCAATCGCCTGGTTCTGGGCAGCCTGGTCATAATTCGCATCATTGACCAGAAGCTCAACGCCAGCTTCTTCAGCAGCGGCTTTCATGGTTTCAAGGATCATGGAACCAACCTCATCGACCGTATAGTACACAGAAAAGCCAATCGTATAATCTCCATCAGCTTTCGCCATCTCTGTTGTAGGGTCATCGGGCACTTTCACCGCACCAGCATTCCGGATAGTTACATCTGCTTCAACACCGACAGCATCATACCAGCCATTCAGGTCAAAAACGGTACCTGGATCGCCAACATATTCAAAATCAGCCAGGCTTACATTTTCCGGAGGCCCAACAACTTCTGGTTCTTCAACTTCCGGCTCTTCTACCTCAGGTTCTTCTACTTCTGGTTCTTCTACTTCTGGTTCTTCAACAACTTGCTCTTCGGTCTCAGGTTCCATTACCTCTGTTGCCTCAGGTGTCGTACAAGCAGAAAGGACCATTGTCAGTACCAGTAAAAGTGTTGCAAAGATTGTTAGTTTTCTCATTTTGATTCTCCTGTATTTAAATAATTAGGTTCCTTTAATTCTTCTTCGTCGAATTTCCAATTTTCAGTAGTTTTTCTCCTTTCTTTCACTTTCCGCTTGTCTAGATGGGTGCTGGCCGCAATTATCAATATTTTTGTTGTTGCTTGAAAGCATTATCCATAAGCACAGCAAAAATAATGACCAGGCCTTTGACAAAGATCTGCACATGGTATTGAGCCCCCAAAAGTGACATACCATTATTCAGGGAAGCCATGATCAGGCAGCCGCCAAGTGTTCCCCATATAGAACCAACACCTCCAGATATCGCCGTTCCACCAAGTATGACGCCTGAAATACTATCCAATGCTAAATCTCTACCAGCATCGGGCAGTCCGGAGTTAAAAAGTGCAGCCAGGATAAGACCAGATATGAATGCATACAATCCAGTCATCGTGTAGGCCGCAATCTTGACTAAGCTAATATTAATACCAGCAACACGGGCTGCTTCAACATTTCCACCAATACTTCGGACGTAGAAACCAAATTTAGTTTTTGTAAATAGGAACCAGGAAACGATCAATACAACAAACGAAATGATCACGGGTGATGGGATAACATCAAACAAACGACCATTACCTAACAGGTCTGCAAAATACGGTAAAACAATGGGTACGGGTCTGCCAGATGTTAAAGTTAATGCCAACCCCCTGTAGATGTTCATTGTGGCCAGTGTGACAAGGAATGGTTCAATTTTTCCTTTTACAGAGATAAATCCGTTTAAGAAACCAAGGAATATCGCCCCAAACATCACAAGCAATATTGCTGGGATTGGTTGCATTCGTCCACCACGGACAAGTAATGCAAAACCCACACCCACAACGGCAGCTGTTGATCCAACGGAGAGATCCAACCCGCCTAATGTGATA
Source organism: Anaerolineaceae bacterium (assembly GCA_016841445.1). Taxonomy (GTDB): domain Bacteria; phylum Chloroflexota; class Anaerolineae; order Anaerolineales; family Anaerolineaceae; genus Brevifilum. The sequence continues at coordinate 840,411 of JAENZD010000001.1, read as the reverse complement.
ATGAAAGTCATTCCCAAACCGGCTATGAGCACATAGCTCATATTCTTTAATATTGATAAAAGGTTAGAGGGATGAAGGAATATGGGCTTTATCAATGAAAAAACAACCATGAGCACGACTAATATCAAAATCGTGCGGTATTTCATCAAAATTTCTCTCATTAATGTTTTCATCCTGTTAGGCGTTTTGCTTTCAACCAGATTGGCTGGTTCATTTGTTTTGGTAACAGTTTTCATATTATATATTTCCTTCGTCTGGTCCACAGGGTGGTTTATTCAGGTTTTGGGTAGCGAGGCTCATTACAACTTCCTGATTCACCTCACCTTTTGATAAAGTTCCTTTCATGCGTCCATCCTGGAGTACCATGATCCGGTCGGCGACACTAATAAGTTCAGGCAGCTCAGAAGAAACCATCACAATTGCTGTACCTTTCGCAGCCAATTCACCCATAATTGTATAAATTTCAGTCTTCGCTCCGATATCGATGCCGCGGGTTGGCTCATCAAAAATGATGACTTTTGGTGAGAAATCCAGCCACTTGGCAAGCGCAACTTTTTGCTGGTTTCCACCCGATAGCGAGCCAACGATCTGGTCAATCCTGCTAACTCTAATATCCAATGTTTTTCGGTGGGCGTTTGCTACAACTTTTAGTTTCGACCAGTTCAAAAATCCAAAAAGGGATGGTCTTTGTGCGTTAACTAAATTAATGTTTTCATGTACAGGGAGACACAACACCAAACCTGTCTTTTTCCGATCTTCGGTGACAAATGCGATCCCATTCTTAATGGCAATTCTCGGGCTCTTTGGATGAAATTCTTGCCCATTAAGATAAATCTTTCCCTTTGTAATTGGCCTTATCCCAAATAGTGTTTCCAGTGTTTCCGTTCGTCTGGAACCGACCAGACCTCCTATCCCAAATATCTCGCCTTCACGAACATCAAACGAGATACCTTGTAGCAAATCACCACTCGAAAGGTTCTCAACTCTTAGGACGACATCACCTATAGGCACCTCTCTTTTAGGATAGACATTATTCAATTCCCGGCCAACCATCATCGTAATCAAATCATTCTCATCGACCTCATCGTTGTTGACGGTTCCTACCAGTTCCCCATCACGCAGGACAGTGATACGATCGGCAATGCCCCCAATTTCATGAAGCCTGTGAGAAATATAAACAACAGCGACACCATTCGCCTTTAAATTCCGGATGATATCCATCAGTTTATCGGCATCACTCTGTGATATTGAAGAGGTTGGCTCATCCATAAGTACAATTCTTGCGTTCGATGTGATTGCTTTCGCAATTTCCACAACTTGCCTTTGGGCAATGGATAAATCTTTCACCAAGCAGTTTGGGGAGATATCATTTTGCCCCAGTTCATCAAGTATTTTCGATGCAATTGCTCGATAGTCCTGTTTTTTCTGCAAGAACCCTTTAAATTGACTTTGTTTATCCAACACAATATTTTCAGCGACAGTCATATGGGAGCAGAGGGTTAATTCCTGGTAGATGGTAACAATGGCGGAATCAATAGCTTCTTTGGGATCCTTGAATGTTACAGGCTTGCCATCGATAATTATTTCACTGCCTTTGTCAGGCGGGTGATAACCGCTCAAAATTTTGATCAAAGTGGATTTGCCAGCACCATTTTCACCCAACAAAGCATGGACTTCTCCACGCCTGACACTCATATTAACATTCTTAAGAGCCTGAACACCCGGAAATGTCTTACTGACATTCCTCAGTTCTAAAACATTTTCACTTAAGCTCATTCAAAGCTCCTAAGATCAACTAATAAAATCAAATTCATTTTAATTCCTTTTATTAACAAGATCATTGGCAAACGATCTTGATTTAACGACCGCTCATTTGCACTGGCGGCAGCAAGCGATACGGTTTGTGGTTAGGCCAGGTCTGGACCACTCGGAATGCCTCAGCGTATTTACAACCGCATTGGAAACCGCGCATCTTATTCAACACTTCTAAATATTCAAACCAATCCTTTACGCCAAACTGCTTTTCCAGGAAATCACCATGTTGGCTCTCATGCTGTCTGAACGCTTCCAATTTTTGTTCATATTCCTCCGAGATATCTACATAGTGATCAGGTGGCGCAACGCGAAGTGTTCCTAACGTCTCAAAATAGAACACGGATGGGATATGGTCGATGGGTGCAAATTCGGTGTCGGGTATATTTGCAACACTGGCCCAAATCGCCGCCCGATAGACCATTTCACCAACATTAGAATGGTCATGAACATAATCATCGCGGTCATGCGTGAGAATAACATCAGGGTTGGTTCGTCGTATCAGGTCCACATAGGTTTTCCAGGTAGCGTTATCCTGCCAGATTTCTCCATCTTTGTAGCCCAACATGATCAGTTCAGCACCGATCACATCTGCGCCCCTTTGTGCTTCTTTAGCACGGATAGCCTCAATCTCCGGTCCTGTATGAACCTTAGTGCCAACGTTACCCGTTGCACCAATTGCCATGTAAACCTTATGACCTTCTTTCACATAACGGATCAGGGTGCCTGCGCATTGAAGTTCAATGTCATCCGGGTGCGCAGATGCGCATAATACAGTTAATTTTTTATCCATCACTAAATCTCCTTTTAGATATTATTTGGTGAACAGTAATAAAATCGCTAATCTTTCTCTGAGTTTTTACTAAATTGAACAGGCGGCAGCAACCGATAAGCTTTATGATTTGGCCAGGTCTGAACCACTCGGAATGCCTCAGCGTATTTGCATCCGCATTGGAATCCCCGCAACTTGCTTACTACTTCAACGTATTCAAACCAGTCCTTAATCCCAAATTGCTTTTCCAAGAAATCACCATGTTGGCTTTTGTGCTGTTTGAACGCCTTTAGTTTTTGTTCATATTCTTCCGTAATATCCACATAGTGATCCATGGGAGCTAAATGATAAGTACCGGTTGTTTCACAGTAAAAAACTGTTGGAATATGATCAATCGGCTCATACTTTGTTTCCGGGATATTTGCAACGCTCGCCCAAATAGCTGCCCGATACACCATCTCACCAACATTGGAGTGGTCATGCACATAATCATCTCGATCGAGTGTGATGATGACATCGGGATTTGTGCGCCGTATTAAATCAACATATGCTTTCCAGGTTGGATTGTCTTGCCAGATTTCACCATCCTTGTAGCCCATCATAATTAATTCGGCACCGATCACATCAGCTCCGCGTTGTGCTTCTACCGCTCTAATAGCTTCAATCTCCACTCCGGTATGGATCTTTGAGCCAACATTTCCCGTCGCAGCAATAGCCATGAAGACTTTATGACCTTCTTTAACGTAGCGAATAAGGGTGCCAGCACAAAAAACTTCAACGTCGTCCGGATGTGCTGTTGCGCATAAAACTGTTAATTTTCTCTCCATTATTCAAGTTCCTCAAGATCAATTCCTGATCTTCTCATCTTCCCAAATATTTTCTTTTTTTGCTATACTGTGCACAGACTCATCTCGATCATAAATTTCGATTTCAATTAATTAATCTTTGACCTAGAATTTGTTTCAATTATGTGCTCAATAAATTCGTGAGTGTCAGCTATCGCCTGGAAAGGCTCACCCGTTTTATCCAGATGAGCCCACATTTCAACCACCATTGGACCAGTAAACTTTAATTCAGATAGTTTTTTGAAAACCGGGGTAAAGGGAACATCGCCCTTATCGAAAACAACCCCACGATATTCTCCGGGAGTAGCGTCTTTAAGATGAACACCTACCATTTCATTTTCCGCCAATATGAGTTGCTCAACCGGGTCAAAACCAGATGCAACCAGGTTTCCAATATCCGGATAAACTTTAAGCCAAGGAGAGTTAACTTCCCTTACAAATTTAAGGGCCTTAGCAACAGAATCTACCGTGTCCACGTCCACATTTTCCAAAGCCAACATGACTCCTGCAGCGCTTGCCCAAGAAGCACCCTGAGCGAGTCCCTCAAGAAATCTTGCTTTCGTCAAAGCATCACTTTTTTCATAAAAAACATCGTAACCCATCAGTTGGATTATTCGGATTCCCAAATCATTTGCTAAGTCGATTGCCTGGTAAAGGATTTCGAGACCACGATTTCTTAGTTTTTCCAACATACTTCCCATTGGATATTTTCGATGGCCGCTAACGCCCATTGTCAGGATAGGAATACCTGTATTTTCCGTGGCGTGTCTTATCGCATTCCGATCAGAAGCTTTCCATTCAAGACGAGACAGGCGTTCATCACTATCATCAATGGACATTTCTACAAAATCATATCCAGCCTCACCAGCTTGCCGCAAGCGATCTTCCCAGGTCAATTCACTAGGGAGAGCTTTTTCATAGATGCCTATTTTATTCATTCCGAAATTGTTGAAGCTTTTCATATTAATCCATGGATTTCATTTGTAAAATTGAAAATCAGTATAAATAACATCTGGTTATTCTTATTAAGTTGTGTTTAATCGATTTTTCTCTTCTGTCAGCATCGACAGTCTCTTGATATTGGTGAGTTATCAGTAAACTTGATTTCAAATACAAAAAGACATAATTCAGTTTCTGATCAATCTTCCTCCTGCCCATAATATGTGGCATAGATATTTTGGAATTCTTCAACCTGATCTTTCGAAAGCACTATTGGATCACCTTGCAGCATGGCATAATGGGCAATCTTTGCCACGTCTTCAACTTCAACAGCATAAATGGTCGCTTTCCATACAGTTTTTGCAAAGGTATACACACCATGGTTTTGCATGACAATCGCTGAGCAATCACCAAGTTTGGCCATGATCTCTGATCCGATATCCTCGCCACCAACAGGCGCATACCCGCCAATCGGTATCTCACCACCTAACAAGGCAGCAGAGGACATAACTGGTGGGATGGGTTTTCCCAGAACAGCAAATATACTCGCAAAAGGAGAATGGGTATGAACAATACCATGAATATCCGAACGATGTTTATACATATACAGATGGGTCGCAGTGTCACTGGAAGGCCTCAGGGTTCCTTCCACACAGCGTCCATCGAGGTCCATAACAATCAAATCTGCAGGGGTCAGCTTATCATATCGAAACCCGGTAGGTTTAATCACAATTAAACCAGACTCCGGATCGCGACCGCTGACCGTCCCGCTGTGCATAGTTACCAGATGATTTTTCGGCAGCTCCAGCAGTGACTCATATACTTCTTCTCTAAGCTCATCAAGCATCATTAATAGTTCCTCATTTTCTATAATTTAAGAGTGCAATATTGTATTAATTAATTACCTTACGAAGCCACCTGCTCCGCCGCCATCGATCACTAATGCCGTTCCTGTCATTTTTGCTGAACGGTCACTAGCCAGGAAAACCACCACCTCTGCAATTTCAGCAGGGTCAATGATGACTCCTAATGCATTATGCTTCTTGTAATCTTCTTCCAACTTATCAGCATGAAACCCATGAATTTTAGCTCTTGCTTCACGCAGTTCCTGGGTCCACAACTGACTGCCGCCAAAAACTGCTCCGGGTAAGACACTGTTTGCACGGATGTTATAAGGTCCGAACTCGTTTGCGATCGTGCGCGCCATATGAAGGACAGCTGCTTTTGAGGAATTGTAGGCCAAAAAGTGCCGGCTCGGCTTGAGTGAGTCATCGCTGTTGATATAGACAAGGGCTCCCCCCTCTGGTTGCTTTTTAAAAACCCTGATCGCTTCCCTCGAAACCAGGAAACTGCCGGTGCAGTTCACGCTCATGACCCAATTCCACTGTTCAAGCGTACATTCATCCGAAGGTACGCTCACTGTTACGCCGGCGTTATTTACAGCGACATTCAATTTACCAAAATGATCAACTGTCGCTTTCATCGCTGCGATGACATCATCTTCTTTGGTGATGTCGCAGTGAACAAGGAAAAACTGATCCTCTTCAGTGATTTGGGTCAGTATTTCTTTACACTTTTCTAAACTTGTTTGATTAAAATCCCAGAGGGCGACCTTTGCGCCTTCCTGTATCAGTCTTTTTGTGATTGCGAGTCCAATACCAGAAGCAGCACCGGTTACAAGAGCTACCCGGTCGATCAAATCTCCTCTTGGTTCCATATTTAGTATTTCAGTCACGCTTTTGCTTCCTCCGATTAATAATTTCCTGAAATAATCTTTTACCTAGCTCGAACGATAAAAATAGAAAGTGAATGCTTCTGCATCATAATATTCATCGGTTAATGCTAACGGTTCACCATCATTGCTGTAATCAACTTGCTCAATATGAAAAATGTTGCTTTTGCGCGGAATTCCCAGCTTCTCAGCGATATAAGCCTCGGCGGTTAATGGACGAATCCGAGCTAAACCATGATGAATATCTAATCCCAACCGCTCACGGAAGAACGTATACATTGATTGCTTTTCATACAAGAATTTTTCAACTTCGTCCAGAGGGATTTCCTTATTGTCAATTTTAAACAAAGCCTGTGGGACGATATCAAGACTAAAAACAACCCGCCGGTCATTGGCAAGGCGTACCCGTTCTAATATCACAACTGGATCTTCGAGTTCCAATGATAGCAAATGGGCAATATGCTCGCTTGCAGGCCTAATGTTTATCATGAACTCAACAAAACCCGGTTCTGCCCCAGAAGATCGAATCAGCTGCGTAACCCCTGAATTGATGCTGAGGTTATTATAGGTCGGGGGATCTTTCGCAATAAATGTTCCCACCCCCCAACGACGTTGAACAAATCCTGTTTGCTCCAGGATGGTTAACGCTGATCGAACAGTACTGCGGCTTACCCGCAATAGCGAACTAAGATCCGGTTCATTTGGCAGTCGGGTTTCAGGCGCGAGCTCACCTTCCATGATCAGGGAACGCATATGCTCCGCAACTTTTTGGGCAAGTGAACAATTATCACAATTGTCCCCCATCATTTCAGATAATGGTTTGAATAGCATCTCATTATTCATTAAATTTCTCTCCTGATGTATGACATCATTCAACATATCATAACGAATATCACAGTCCTTGTCAATGGAAACATTGAAATATCTTCCCTCTTTAATGAATTTTAACGCTTGACACCCATTTTTCCTAATGATATACTGTCAAATATATGTAAATATAGATGTCAGACATCTTACAAATCAAGGGCTTCTCAAGGGTATTTGACAGAATGCTAACAAGTCATCATGTTATGAGTTTTGTCTCAGGAGCATTAATCTTTTTTTGGATTAATCCTTCCTAGATAAAATTACCGCTGTCATTGAAGAAGTACCATAACCAACATTGATTATATAAAAAGGGTTTTCAATTAATTATTTAAAGAACGTTTATTCAGGATTCTATTGTGCAAAAGGAGAGAGTTGATGAGAGTACTTGCAATTGGTGCACATCCAGATGATTTAGAATTTCGCATTGGCGGAACCCTCAGGTTATATGCTGAGCGTGGTGATGATGTTTTTTTGGTAATTTCTACTAATGGAAACATTGGGTCAACCCGACACAAAACTAAAGCAGAAATAGCTGAGATCCGTCGAAAAGAAGCCCACGATGCAGCAGAAGTTATGGGCGCCAAGGAGTTGATGTGGCTTAATTATAATGACGAATTCATTTTCGACACAGAAGAAGCACGACTGCGAATGATCGATTGCGTTAGGAAAGCGCGCCCGGATGTTATGTTTGCCCAGCCATATTTACGTGACTATAATCCAGACCATGATATAACCGGGTATCTGGCTTTCATTGCTCGAATCAACGCTGCAATTCCTTTGATCAAAACAGACCATCCCGCTACAGAAAAAATTCCCCCTATGTTTTTCTGGATGCCAAATGGTATGAGCTATTCAAATTTTGCTCCAGACCATTTTGTTGATATAACCAGTGTTTGGAAAAAAAAGCTGGAAATGGCTAGATGTCATAAGAGCCAGTATGAAGATTGGGGCGGAGACTTCTTTGGTTATTCCTTATCCAAAAAAATTGAGGCAGAAAACCGATATTTTGCTTCACAGTGTGGTACACCTGGTGTGGAGTTTGTTGAAGCGTTTATGAACCAGAGAACTTTTCCAATGGTAGCTGGGGCATACAAATTCTTACCCTAGGAAGACGCCTAATAATTACAGCAAAGATGTGGGTCTGAACAAAACCCACTTCTTTGTGTGCTTCCAAGATAACTAAACTCTCAACGAAATGAGTCAATACAAGAAAGTAATATTTTCAAGGTTCGATGAAATAGGAAATCAAATAAACATAAAGCTAAATTAAAATTGAGTAATAATTCTTAAGTGATTTTTTCCCTCAGGTTTTAGTGATACGAATTGCAGAAAGTGAGTTGAAATATTGAAAATTATTGCACTTAACGGGATGCTTGGATATGGATATTCAGAAGAAGCATTAAATAATGCATTTTTACAAAATCCTGATGTGATCGGAGTTGATGCGGGTTCTACTGATCCAGGCCCCCATTATTTAGGAAGTGGTCACTCTTTCACAGATTCAGAGGCGGTTAAGCGTGATCTTACTTTATCGCTTCCAGTCGCAGTTAGAAAAAAGATACCATTCATTATCGGCTCAGCTGGTGGTTCAGGCGCGAAACCTCATGTTACCTGGTTATGTAAGATAATTGACCAAATCGCCCTGGAGAATATGCTCAACTTTAAAATCGCAATCATCTATGCGGATGTATCAACGGAATATGTACTTGATAAATATTCTCAGGGAAAAATTTTACCAATGGGACGGTTAGAGGCAACCCAAGAATCAATTCAGAACAGCAATCGAATTGTAGCTCAGAACTCAATCGAACCAGTTATCGAGGCTTTGGACGGCGGAGCTGATGTTGTGGTTTGTGGTAGGTTATGTGATACTGCAATATATGCAGCTCCAGCTATCCGAGCCGGGTATGATCCCGGCCTTGCATTTCATATGGCAAAAATTATGGAGTGTGGCAGTATGTGCTGTGACCCGGCAAGCGCATCAGATGTAATGATGGGTGAGATAGAAGATCAGTACTTCACACTAACACCAATGAATCCAATCCGAAGGTGTACAATTCCACGAGTTGCCGCTCATACGATGTATGAACAGGCAAACCCATACCTAATTTACGAGCCTAACGGTATGATTGATTTAGAAAATTGTCATTACGATCAAATCTCCCCGCGCAGTGTTTGTGTACAAGGAAGTGTTTTCAAGCCAACACCACAAAAAACTATTAAACTAGAAGGTACACAACTTGCAGGATACCGTACCATCGCAATCGCTGGGATTAACGATCACAATACCATACTTCATCTAGATGAAATATTGACAGGCGTGAAACAGTTTCTATCAGAGAATCTCAATGATATTCCATCTTCAGATTATATTATCAAACTCAGAAGCTTTGGTGTAACCGCTAATGACATTTCCTGTGGTTGTGAGGGAAATCTCGGAATAGTTCTGGAGTCAATTGGAAAAACTGAAGAGATGTCTGCAACAGTCTGTGCTCTTGCCCGATCAAGCATGCTGCATTACGATTATCAGGGACGAAAATCGACCTCCGGTAATTTGGCGTTTCCGTTTTCCCCTTCAGATTTTAAATTAGGACCAGTATTCGTATTCAGCCTTTATCATTTATGCGAAGTGGATAACCTGATGGAATGTGCGAATATTGTTTATGGAGAATATAAAAATGGCAAGAAAACTAATTGAAATCGCCCAAATCTTGCGGTCGAAGAACGCAGGTCCTTTATTTATTACTTTTGATATCATGTTTGATAATCATGAAGATTTAAAAACAGTTCTCGATTCTCATGCTTTGGATGAAACCATAATCGCGCAATTGTACAATGTGGATGGACAGGATGTATCAATCATTCCTTATGAAATTGTCAACGCCATAAAAATTACGATTCCGAGGACAAATGTTAGCGGAGATATTGAAGATGATGATATTTACGGCTGTCAGAAGCACTTAAAAATAGCTAATATATTAATTCTATGAGGAAAAACCCATGCTAAAACAAAAGGTCATTTATGATGCGGTCTTAAGTGCGATCATTAAAGGTTCAACACATATAAGTGATGATGTAATTCAAGCTCTCACCGCTGCACGTGATGCTGAAATAAACGAATCATCAATTCTTGGCCTGGAAGACACAATCAAGAGTTTAGTAATATCTCGGGAGAAAGCGCTACCCGCCTGCACTGATACTGGGTGGCCTTTATTTTATTTTAAAATTGGTAATAATGCATCAATCGAGGGTGGGATACTCGCGCTAGAAGAAACAACCCGAAAGGCAGTTATTAGCGCAACTGAACAGGGCTATCTGAGACGAACAATGAAACATCCGCTAAGTGGTTATGATCCGGGTAATAACATTGGCGTAAATATCCCCTGGTTCACTTATAAATTTGTTCCAGGAACCCATTTGCAGGTCACTTATGTTGCAAAGGGTGGTGGCTCAGAGGTTTTTGGCGGTACACGATCTCGAATGGTAGCATTTGCGGATGGCACAATGGGAATCAAGAAATTTATCATTGATTCATATGTCGCAGCAACGTACGCAGGCGCGATTTGCCCACCATCTATTCTCGGCGTTGGCATTGGTGGAACCGCAAATATCGCAGCTGATTTGGCCAAAGAGGCCGCTTGCCTTCGCTTGATCGGAACCCATCATCCAGAAAAAGAATTTCGACAGCTCGAAGAGGATTTGTTTGATGCAATAAATTCTCTGGGAATCGGAATTATGGCAGCAGGTGGTAATACCTCAGTATTAAGTGTGAATATCGAATATTCTTATACACATATTGCCGGTATTGCTGTGGCGATCAGCAGCAACTGCTTTATCTCCCGACGTGGAACATATCTCATCACTGAAGGTAGCAAAATGGAATATATGAAAGATCCTGATTGGTTCGGAGGGCGTTAATTATGAAAATTTATAGGCTCAATTCTCCAATTAGCGAAGAGGAAATTAAGAAACTTCTCGTCGGTGATATTGTTTTCATATCTGGAAAAGCATTTACTTGTCGTTCAAAATTACAACGAGCCGTTTTCGATGAAGGAATAGTTCTGCCTAAAGATTTGCTTCAGTATGAAATCCTTATTCACACTGGACCAATCATTTTAGAAACCGAAGAAAACTTTGATTTAATCTCCTTCATGCCTACATCCAGCATTAGGTTCGAGAAATGGGGGGCTCGCACAGTTAAGGAATGGGGACTAAAAATTATTATAGGTAAAACCACTATGGGAGAGCAGACTGTAAAAGCAATGAGTGAGTCAGGCTGCGTGCATCTATCTCCTCGTTCGGTTAGCCCTAACCTCTGGGTCTCTAGCATAAAGGTTGAAGGGGTTCATCTGTTTTCTGAGATGGGATCTATCGAAGCACCTTGGAAACTATTTTTAAATGAGCTGGGGCCATTCGTCGTTGATATCGATTCCTATGGAAACAAATTATTTGAAAATCTAGACGAACAGGTACATTCACGATTAGATTCAGCATACAAAGCTTTAGGAATATCGGAAGATTTTAAATATACACGGTTAAATTAAGAATCTTATTTGCATTTCCAGTATTATTCTCATATTATGATACTCAACAAAAACAAATCTTTGTTTGATTTTAACTTTTTTTATGCAAATGATTCTCGGAAATCCCTCATTTATCCTATCTATTGTGAAACTAATTGCCTGGTGAATAAGGTATATCCCTAATTGATGATATTTGCAGGTCGAAGGAAATCTCTCTGCTTGTTCCATATTTTAATAAATACCTGCAATCCTAAAATATATGAGCTCCCAAATTTAACTCAGATCATCAAGTATTACAATCATCATTTAGAAAAATCCAAAACTTTGAGCAAGAAATATCCATCCCGGAATAGTAATTGCTGACGCGATAGTACTATAAATATATAAATCGGATGCCAGTGATGTATCCCCTTCCAGTTCAGATGTCATCGCAAATGTGGACACTGCGGTAGGCGTACAACTTAATACAAGGAGGGAAATAAGTTCTACTCCTTTGAAACCCATCAAGATCGATCCAACAATGCACAATAAGGGAACAAGCACTAGCCGTCCAATTAAACCAATAACTATGAGCCGGAATTCACTATGCCTGATCTCGAAGTACCCACCAAGCAAAATTAATGCTAATGGAGAAGCAGTCCTGGCAATATCCGATAAAAATTTCTCAACAATATAGGGTAGTTGAAGATCAATGAACAGTGCGACCAGTCCCAGGATAGAAGCAATAATTAGCGGGTTTTTAAATATATTAATAGATGCCCTTTTCAAGTTGAATTCACTTTTGTTAAATATTTCGAAACATAAAACTGCAAGTACGTTATATAAAGGGGTGACGACAGAAATGATAAGCGTCACCAATGCAGTGCCTTCAAAACCATACAGTTCAGTGACAATGGGTAAACCTAATAAAACGATATTTCCACGAAAAACGCAGTGAATTAGAACGCTTCTCTTTGAATTTTCGTTTTCAATTAACGGAATAATTATTAGGGAAAATAAAAAAACAACAATTGTAAATACTCCAGCAAAAATAATCACAGTCCAATTAAAAATTTGCTGGATTTTTGCAGTATAAAGATTATAAAAAATTAAAGTGGGGAGAAAAATACTAAAGACAACCTTATTCATTTTAATCGTTGTATTTTTTGTTATTAAGTTGCCTTTATTAATAATAAATCCCAATATTATTAGAAATGAAAGAGGTGCTAAGACTTCAATAATGTGTAATATATTTACCATTAGATTTGTCCGTTATTGTTATGATATTAACCAGAACTCGACAACCAGTGAATTAATTCGGCGTTGAAATGTTTTCAACTGGGGATTTATTATTCAAACTGATGACTGTATCTGTTATTGCGCCAGATCCATCTACTTTATGAATGCCGAGAGTCGATAATTTCAATATTTTTTCCAAATCATACGCAAGATGCTCATAATCTAACTATAATGAAAAAGGCTGACAATACAAGTACAAAACATTATGGATTATCAGCCTTTTTATTAACTGTGATTCTTTGCGCTTCTTTTGAACCAACGAGTAAACGTTAACAAAGAATCAGCACAAAATTAATCTTCTATGGTACCCATATATTCTTCGAGCGTCTCTCCCTTGTAGTAGTACGAGAACATTTCCGCTACATTGTCAGCGTCAACAGCATTGATCGGACGCCCAAGTACACCAGGAATATCTACGCCATTGAGCAGGTTGACCATCTGAACCAATGTCCAGGATCCACTCTCAAATCCACTATAGGCAATTGTGCCGACGATATCACCGTTCGCAATACCCGCAAGGATCGGCCTATCATTGTCAACGCCACCAATCAACACTTCCATGCCAGTATCTTTCACCGCTGCATTAATCCCCAGCATGGTTGCACTCATAACCGCCCATGCAACGTCTGTGTCTGGATTAGAAATCAACGCGTCCTGGAATTTTGTATATGCTTCTTCCTGCTTCAAGCTCTGCACCTCGATGTACTCAATATCACCACCATATGAATCCATGGCATCCTTGAATCCAGCCACACGACCAACAGCATTCGGATGAAATATTGGGAGGGTCCCATAAAGTACCTTCCCGGATACTTCCCCTTTTTTCTCCATTAACGCTTCTGCAAGCTGTACACCTGACATCCAACCGATATCGTAGTGGTTAAGGAAATTCATGGAATCAACCTCACCAGTCATCGGAGGATTTCCAGCAATAACAGGAATTCCAGCCTCTCTTAATGCGGCAATTGCAGGGGCAACTGTGTGGAAATCTGCTGGATACACAATAACGCCATCTACACCCTGGAGCAACCAGTTTTCCAAAGCTTCATTCTGTGCAGTTTGATCGTTGTTGGCATCATGAATTACTAGTTTTACGCCCATCTGAACAGCAGCATCTTTGACTGCATCAAGAATCGCTCCAGCTACTTCGTCAAAAGTGAAGTACATTGCAACGCCGATAGTATAAGTCTCATTGGGCTCAGGGAAAGCCTGCGGTGAGCCATCAACCTTCACCCAGCCACCTGTAGATGCAATTTGGAGATCAGACTCAATGCCTACGGTTTCGAAATAATCCACATTGATATCAAATTCTTCGCCAGGCTGTTTCACATAGGTGAATTCAGCCAAGTTGGAATGCTCTGGAACCACCTCAACTGCTTCGGTTTCGTCCATATCAGCTTCCACATCCGCTTCCACTTCGACCGCCACTTCTTCTGTGGCTTGATCCTCTGTGGTTTGATCCTCTGTGGTTACAGGCACCTTTGCACATCCCACTAAAAGTGCGATAAGTATGGTTAATATGATGAATTTTTTCATTTCCTTTTTCCTTTTCTTGATTCTTATGCCACATTCTCTGGGGCAATTTAACAATATACAACTCCTTCAAAATTATCCATTTTACGGTTTCGTGACAGTATGTTAATTCCTTTCTCTAGCCGAACTGGTGGTTCCACTGATTACTTTATCCAATCCTCATACCCCGAAGAAGGCAATTTCTCTATTTAGCATATTCAGTTCTACTGACCCAACTGTCGAGCAGAATGGCTATGACAATAATCGCACCTTTTATAATGGATTGAATATCATATTGAGCGCCTAATAGTTGGAGCCCATTGTTAATCACACCCATAATAAGTACGCCGACGACGGTTCCCCAAATATTCCCCTTGCCACCACTTACAGCTGATCCACCTAAAACAACAGCGGCGATGGCATCCAACGCCAGATCAGAAGCAACGCTAGGAGAACCAAAGGCAAATATTCCCGCCAGGTTCAATCCGGCAATGGCTGCAAACGTTCCATTGATAACAAAAGTTATTATCTTGATCCTATCTGTATTTATGCCTGCAACAATTGCAGCCTCAATATTGCTGCCAATAGCCCGGAGATAATAACCATATTTAGTCTTTTTATATAAAAACCAGATAAGAAGAAAAGCAGCTATAAGTATGAAAATTGGCATTGGCAAAAACCCGAATACTTCGCCGGTGCCAAAAACATTAAGAAATGTTTTATTGTTTATGGGTATCGGTGTCCCTCGAGTTATCAAATAAGCAATCCCTACATAAACGTACTTCATTGCAATTGCGACCAAGAATGTTTCAGTTTTACCTTTTATGGAGATGATTCCTACAATCAACCCAGCCAGTGCACCGCTTAATAACCCAACCAATATCGCAAGAGGTAATGGTACATTCGCTTTTAAAATTATTGCAAGGATCGTTCCTACCAATGCTGCTGTTCCCCCAACCGATATATCAAGATTCCCCTGGGTTAACATCAGCGTTGTTGAAAATGCGGCAACAGCGATATAGATTGATCTCTTCAGTATGTTAATAAGATTGATAGGATTATAAAAAGTATCTTTAAGAACCGCAAACAAGACACAAATAAAGATCAATATAATCAACGTTCGTAAGTCTAGAATTTTTTTCTTTATTTTATTCCAAAGGGTTATTGACATTGAGGTAACCTTCCTTGTGACAAAATTTAATTGAGTGCTGCAAGGCGCATAATCCGCTCTGAGGTTGCTTCGTGCGTGTTTAATATGCCTTTCATCTCACCTTCTCGCATGACAAGGATTCGATCTGTCACCGCAAGGATTTCTGGCAACTCGGAACTAACCATTATGATTGAAACACCCTGGTTAACCAAATCACCCATAATACGATAAATCTCTGCCTTGGTTCCTACATCGATTCCTTTTGTTGGCTCATCAAATAGTATTAACTGCGGTCCAAATTCAAGCCACTTACCAAGCACAACTTTTTGTTGATTCCCACCAGACAGTTTCCTGACTAACATGTTAATTGATTGAATTCGGATATCAAGCGTATTTCGATATTTTTCTGATAGTTCCTCAAAACGATTCTGGTTTACAATACCTAAACGCATTTTTTCACGTAGATTTACAAGATTTATGTTCTCATTTACACTGAGTGGCAGGCATAGCCCGGATTCTTTGCGGTTCTCAGTAATATAAGCAATCCCCTTATCAATGCAGTCTTTTGGTTTATTGGGCAAATATGGTTTTCCAAAAAGCTCAATCGTACCGGAAAGAATAGGCATTCTCCCAAACAGTGCGTCACATATCTCGGTTCGCCCCGCTCCGACCAAACCTGCAATACCGAATATTTCACCTCTTTGTACAGAAAATGAAACGTTTCTAAATTTCTTTGTTGTCAGATTTTCTACTGAGAGAACCGTCTCACCTAAAACAACTTTTTTCTTGGGATACATCTGCTTCAAGTCACGGCCTACCATCATGTTGATGATACGCTCATCTGTCATTTCATCCTTTTTAAGAGTCCCGATTTTATTACCATCTCTCAGAACAGTCACACGGTCTGCAATTTGCCGTATTTCGTGTATACGATGAGAAATGTAAATGATAGAAACGCCCTTTTCCTTCAACTTTAACACAAGGTGCATTAATGCCTCAGCATCTTTTTGTGAGATCGAAGCTGTGGGTTCATCCATCAGTATCACTTCAGCATCCGAAGCAACAGCCTTAGCAATCTCCACAATTTGTCTTTTTGCTATCGATAAATCAGATATCAACAATTTCGTGTCAATGTCGGGGTTGTCGATACTGTTCAACGTATTCCTTGACAGCCTTGTAAACTCTTTCTGCTGCTGTAGCATCCCTTTGAACGTGTCTTGTTTATCAAGGGCGATGTTTTCCGCAACTGTTAAATGCGGGCAAAGTGTTAGCTCTTGATAAATTGTGCTGATATGGGCGTTTATCGAGTCTTTCGGTCGTTTGATATCAATTTTCTTTCCATGTACCAATAGTTCTCCCCCCTCATCCATTGAGTGATAACCACTCACAATTTTTATTAGGGTTGATTTCCCAGCGCCATTTTCACCAAGCAATGCATGGACTTCCCCCTTCTTGATATCCAAATCAATATTTTTCAACACTGTCACACCTGAAAATGTTTTTGAAACGTTTTTTAATTCAAGTATTATCTCTGACGCCATAAATCTTTCCTTCCATCTTTCAATGGACCTCCTGTTCTCAAAACCAGGGTTAATGTGAAAATGTTCTTAAGGTAAAAATTTATATGCGCCAGCAACCATTGGAAAAGTTCTCTGGTTCATAAAGGCTTCGACGAACTCCACTCCAGGCGTGCCACATTGTGAAGCAAAATAGCGATTTTCAGCTTCAAATTTCTTAGATAACGCATACCCAAAAAAATCTCCACCCCAATCCTCAAATTGGCTTCGATGGCATCGTGCTATCTCCAGCTTTTTCTCCCAGACACTTGTTATATCCACAAAATGATCCGGAGCAAAATTTGTGTAACTCATACCCCCGGGGATCCAGAAAAACATAGGCGGTATCTTTGTTGTTGGCGGATAATCAGTTTTTATTAGCGGAATCCCCGCATTGATTCTAGCAATAAACGCCAGATAACCGGTTATATCATGATCAGGGTTATAATCTCTCATATAAGGAGGTGCAAACATAACATCTGGGCGGGCCTTTCTGACGCAGTCAATCATACGCAACCTTGTCTCCTCAGTGTCAAATATAAATTCATCATCATAATCAAGCCACATCAGCTCTTTTGCACCGATTTTGTCCGCAGCAACTTGTGCCTCCTTATGGCGTATTGCACCAATTTCTGCTTTTGTTTCATGCCGGGTTGAACCGATGTTGCCATTTGTGGAAACCACCATGTAAACTTCATCGCCACGCTCTACATATAACCTGAGTGTTCCAGCCATACGAAATTCTAGATCATCTGGATGTGCACCGATTGCAAGTACTCTCATTAGTTCTCTCCTTAATTCAAATGTTTGTTTCTTGAGTGATTAGAAATATGATGAGGAAATAATAGAATGGGTATTAAACCTCCAGTTGTAGGACATCATTCAACTATCATAACGAAGAATTCCGTCCTTGTCAATGGTTATTTTGAAATTAAATACCATTTTCATATAATAATGTCCTTGACATACCAATTTCTCAATGATATACTGTCAATCAAGTAATGTTATAGATGTCAGACATCTTACATATTTTGATTAATTAATACGTACTTTTTCATGCAGCTGGTCAATAATTATGAGTTAGAACAGAAAATATAGAAATTAAGGAGCAAAATCATGGAAAAATTGGCAATTGATGGCGGAACACCTGTTCGTACAAAAGCCCCAATCATCGAGACAGATGTTTTTGAGCAGGAAGAACTGGATGCCTTAATTGAAGTCGCTAAATCAAAGAAACTGCGCAGAGCAGAGGCTGCGCTGGAATATGAACGGACGATCGCTGAGTGGTTCGGCGCTAAGCATGCCATTGCTGTCTCAAGCGGCACCACAGCACTGCATATTGCCCTCGCCGCTTTTGGGATTGGCCCTGGGGATGAAGTGATCGTGACCCCCTATACCTTTGTTGCTTCTGACACGGCAGTTTTGGAACAGAATGCAATTCCTATCTTTGCCGATGTAGATCCTGTTCACCTGACATTGGACCCTGAGGATGTAGCGCGTAAGATCACACCCCGGACTAAAGCCATTATTCCTGTAACGATTTCTGGATCCCTTGTGGATATGGACCCGCTAATGGATCTGTGTAAAAAGCATAATCTTTGGATGCTTGAAGACGCCTGCCAATCCCTGGGTGCTAAGTATAAAGGACAGATGGTTGGGACCATAGGTCATGTGGGCGCATTCAGTTCAATTACTGGAAAGATCACTAATACTGGTGAAGGTGGTTTTGTAGTCACCAATGATACAGATCTTTACGAAAAAATGTGGGGTTATACAGATTTTGCCAGGCGCCGTTCCTTAGGCCCAGCTTCAAAATACCACTGGGACCTCCCCTGCACCAACTACCGCATCACGAATATGCAAGCTGCAATAGGCACTCAACAAATGCATCGGGCCTGGGATATGATCCATAAACGGACAGAAAATGCGGATTATCTCTCCGAGAAACTCGCTGACGTACCCGGTATTGTCCTTCCGGCAAAATCCGAATGGGGAGAACGCGTTTATTTTTATTACCTGATCCGCTTGATCCCTGATGTACTGGGTACCGATATGCTAAATTTTGCCGTTGCCCTCGCAGCTGAAGGTGTTTATAACCTGAGATATCTGAGCACCACGCGCTGGATGATTCCGCAGCACCTTGAACCTGTATTTGTCAATAAAGCAGGCTATGGCGGAACAAAATGCCCATTTGAGTGCCCCTGGTATGAAGGTAATGTGGAATATTATGAAGGCCTTTGCCCAGAAGCCGAAAAAGCATGCGGTGAAGTGTTCTGGCTCGCCAGCGTTCATCCCCTCTTGGAGAAGGAAGACCTGGATGATATCGCAGAAGCGGTAAAGAAAGTGGTCAATGCATTTATCGACAAAAAGGAAAAAGGAATCCCAATCAACTATGCGACGGACGCCCACAGGGCAATCCTATAAACAAAATTAGTAAAGGAAGGACTGCCATGGAGAAGATTAATACCTCGCCTGTTAAGCCCAGTATCGATCAAATTGGGATTGTTGTCAGAGATCTTCATTCTGTGGTCGCAGCCCTCGAAGATCTATTAGGGATCAGTAACATTAAAATAATGGAGTGGCCAATAGAAGGGGTTGACCCAGAATCCACCTACTACGGTGATCCAGGAAATTATCGCTTGCTTTTAGGATTTGTTAAAGTTGGCAGCACACAAATTGAACTGGTTCAACCTCTTGAAGGCCAAAATATTTACAGCGATTTTCTGGAGGAACATGGACCCGGTCTGCACCACTTTCGCTTGACGGTTCCCGACTTTGAAGAACGGGTCCAGGAATTGGAGGAGCGAGGCATTAAGAACATGGCTGGCGGGACCGGTGTCCATGTTGGTTCAAAATGGGCCTACTTTGACACAAGAGAACCTTTCCAGGGAGTTATCGTTGAACTGAGGAAACACCTGGAAGAAGCAGGCGGAGAAGGGAAATGGATTAATTCATAATTTCAATCCATATCCATGAGCAATAATTTGATCATTTATTTTCCGATCCCTTATTAGAGAATTAGATTGTAATCCACCTGCTACTGAGGAATTAGCCAGTTTTACTTCGTTTATTGATATAGTGCCCTACCTAATTTTGCTTGTTGCAATATTATCTTTTTCGCCCCACACCGGCTGCATATTGACAAGTGTAAACAAACCACTTAAGTTTCTTAAAGATGATTTCCATTCTGGGACATCCAATCCCCCTTATTCGTTTAGGTTCTTAAATTAATTTTTCTAATTACTACACCTAATTAATCTTTAATTGCGTTAATTTTATGATAAGATTGCATAATACAGATTCAATTTAATACGGCATAAAGGATTAATCTGAAAAATCATTTATTTTGGAGGAAACATGTCAAACAAAATCATCGGGTGGATTGGGATCATCGCTGGTGTGCTTTTAATCCTCATATCTTTAGTTGCCGATCAAATAGGAATCGGCACTTATCCAGGGATCAACACTGCACAATTAGTAGGTGCGGGAGGTGGATTGATTATCTTTGTCCTTGGGCTGATTGTTGCACTGAAAAAACAAAAACTGGAAAAATAAAATTACTTTAATCCCGTACTTCTACCCCTTTTCTGAATAACTGGAGCTTCTCAGGGCATTAAGGTATTTTTGCTGACAATAGTTTTTTAAATCATTAACTTTCATTACCTCATTAGGTGTTTGGAAATCTATGTAATGATATTTAAATCATTAAAATACTCACACCATAAATTTCGAAGGAATTGATTCTGAATACTCACATTACAAAACATAAAGGAGATCAATTTATGAACCATGTTGAAAAAGGGCATTATTACCACGATCGTGGATTTGGTTGCGCACAAGCTGTTCTAACCGCATTTGCTGAAGATTTCGGCATGGATGCTGAAACAGCCCTTAAAATATCTACAGGATTTGGATCAGGGATGGGGCGAATGTGTGAAGTCTGTGGGGCACTAACGGGCGGTTTTATGACTTTAGGTTTGAAATACGGAAAAGTCAATACTGACGGTAGCAAATATGGTCCTGCCACAGAACTAACCTATCAGTTATGTGCAGATTTAGCTGATATTTTTAAAGAGAAATACGGCACAATTTATTGCCGTGATCTATTGGGCTTAGACCTGCGCCAAAAAGAAAACCGAGATATTGCTGTTGAAAGAAATTATTTTGTCGAGAGCTGCGGTTCTTATATTCAAAGTAGTATTGAAATGGTAGAGGAATTATTAGAAACACCCCTGCCACCCGAGGAATAGCTCAAGCCTCACTTCCATGTTTGTAATTTCGCTTTTCATGTCTCCACCATAATTCTTGTCGTAAATTTAACACAAAAGCCTATCTTCTATGAATAAGGAGATAGGCTTTTTATAATTATTATTCTTAAAAACGATCAGAAAAAGGATTTTTCTTTCACGTAACGTTTTATGTTACTGCTTCTTTTTCTGCACCTTCACCATTAAGCTGCCTGCTTTTCTCTAGCGCTTGCTTATTCAATCGCCGATTATTGATCACATACAAATAATACTCAAGGGAGACAATAGCGATCAGGAGGGCTGCCGGGACCATCTCCCGGATAAAGCTGCTGACCCGCAATATATTCAAGCCACTGTTTATGAGCTGGTTTAGGAATAAGGCCAGGAAGATGTTGATAACATTTCCCGCACCACCTGTTGCAGGAATCCCACTTAATACACCAATCAGCAGGGTTATCAATATCATTTGACCGCCATAATCCACAGTCGCCGAATTCGTCCTGGCCATGATAAGCAATCCTGCAATGCCCGCACTCATACAAGCGATGATATGCGTTTTATAAACAACTTTCTTATTGTTGATCCCTGAAAAGAAAGTCGCTTTTTGGTTTAGGCCAAATAATTTAACATGTGTTCCATAGGGTGTGCGATGAATGAAGATATAAAGGACTACAGCAACAATTATAAAGATAATAAATGGGACAGGTATAAAACCAAGATGCCCAGAGCCAATATCCAGTAATTGCTGTGGAAATCCGATGATCCCCCGTCCACCGGTAATGATATGCGAAATACCTAAATACAAATTCATTGTGGCTAAAGTTGCCAAAATTTCAGGAATGCCCAAATTCGCAATCAAAAAGGAGTTAATCAACCCACCTAATAATCCAATCACCAAAGAAATGATCAGGCATAAAAATAGTAACAGCCAGATCGTTCCGCTGGACATAGACTCAGTGACAACTGCCTTTAGCAGCGTAGCATTAACCACTGCTGCAAGATTTGCTAGATTAATGATCGATAGGTCAATGCCACCGGCAATCATCGTAACAGCCATTGCCATTGCAAAGATCCCTAAATCAGCAATTTGAACCAGCATTGATGAGACATTCGTCGATGATAAGAAAGTGGAAGGCCTGCCAATTGCCATAATCGCAAAAAAGATTGCAATAGCAATGATAAGCTGGGTATTCCGCTGGCTTAATGGGCTCTTCCTGGCTTTTTCAGTTTTAGTATTCTTACGAGTAAAAATTTTCTTTATTGAATTTGTAAAATCAGACATTTTTTCTCCGATATTAATTTATAAATCTATGATTCGCACCTAGTTTTATAGCCTGAACCTAAGCTGATTGTTTTTTCGATCTGGCCGTATTATAAGCCTGTAAGGCGACTGCAAGAACAAAAATCAGACCAAACACAAAGTTTGCCCAATCGGAGGTAACACCAATCAATATCAAGTTATTCTTGATAATAACACTCAGCAACGCACCTAAAAGGACACCCCAAACGCTCCCCTTACCTCCCATCAAGCTAACACCTCCCAGAACAACTGCGGCAATGACCGTCAACTCTGTGCCAATCATATCGTACGGATCTGCAAGGCGACTGTTGCTGACATAAACAACTCCACCAATCGCATACATGATCCCAGCATAAATATAAATGCTGAATTTCAACCGGTTCATGTTATACCCAATGCGCTCAGCTGATTCAGGTGCCCCCCCTAATGCGTAGACACCCCGCCCGATAACAGTAAAGCGCAAAATGAAAAAGGTTAGTAAAATGACGCCCAGCATGATGAGGACAGACACATGCAATCCGCCAAATACATACGTACGCGAAAAATCGAGAGCAGATTGGGGCATTTCAGCTGGTGTTATATAAATATTGCCTATAAACTCCAGCATAACCGCTTTATAAATCACACCTAAAGCCAGAGTTGCAATAAATATTGGGATTTTGAAAATACTGATGAACAATGCGTTCACCAGTCCTAAACCAGCACCAATGACCATCCCAATAAGAAACAGCACAATGATAGGCGCATTTGGCGCAATCCATAACATGATCTTTGTCGCAGAATAAGCAGAAAACATTGCTATCGGCATGCATGAAAGATCAACACCGCCATTGATCATGACAAGTGCGACACCCATGCCAACAATCCCCCAGATAACTGTAGCAAGCAACGTTTCGTAAATCGTCTCCACAGCAAAGAATTTATTGTTGATCGTACCAATAACAATTGACATAACCACAATACTTATGACAAGCATTGTTTCATTTTTAGCCATCAGGCTGGTCAAAGTTTGGTAAAATTTGGTTTCCGTAAATTTTGATTTTGTAATCGTATTCATTAGTATTTATCCAAATTCCAATTTTAATTAGATGATCTCTGTAATCTTCGCACTCAAGCTGTCATAATCTAAATTTTTCGTTTCAGCCTCATAGGAGATCCGACCATCGTTCATTACAATAACACGGTTTGAGTTATTCAAAATTTCACCAATATCATCAGAAATCAGCAACACGGCGATATTTTGGCTTGCTAATTCCCGGATTAGAATGTGAATTTCGCTTTTTGATTTTACATCCACCCCAACCGTGGGACAATTCATGACGAAAACATCAGGCGTGGATGCTAGCCATTTTCCTAAAACAACCCGCTGCTGGTTCCCACCCGAAAGGCTTTTCCCCGGATCTTCAAGGTTTGCTTGAATCGCTAGTTTTTCCTGCCATTCTTTAGCAGGTCCGTCCTTCGTTTTCTCCTTAAGAAATCCGATTTTTGACGCGATATCGTTTAGAACCACGGAAACAAGATTGTTTTTAATCGATGCTTCCAAAAATATTCCTTCAGCTAGGCGATCATCCGGGACATATGCGATTTTGTTCTTGATGGCTTCCGGTACACTCCGGATATTAATTTGTTCACCTCGCAAGGTGACAGTTCCTTCTGTCAGGGGAAGCACGCCAAATAGCGACTTCGCCAATTCAGTTCTTCCAGAACCAAGCCGGCCGGTAATACATAAAATTTCACCCCGCTTTATAGCAAATGAAATGTCTCTGAAATAATCCTTGAATGCCAGGCTGTTCACCTCAAAAATTGGTTCTTCACCGATCTCTTCAGGCTCAAATGGCTCTTCGTATACCTCGCTGCCTGTCATATAGAAGGACAACTTTCCGCGCTCAAATTGATCTACGGGGTAATTTGCAACTTCTTTTCCGTTTCTGATCACAAAAATGCGGTCACAAACCGCAAATATCTCGTCTAGTTTATGGCTGACAAAAATAATTGAAACTCCCGATTCCTTGAGTTTATTGATGATCTCATACAGCCGGTTGATTTCTTTCTGCGTCAATGCAGTGGTCGGTTCATCCATGATGATGACTTTTGCGTCCTGCATGATCGCCCTTGCAATAGCAACAATTTGTTTTTGTGCAACAGGAATATCCTCAACCAACCGTTCTAAATCCATCTCCACACCGATTCGCTGGAGGCTTTGCTTAGCTATTTTTCGACATGCTTGTTTACTAAACAATTTCTTATCTTCAAGCAGGTGGTAGCCAAGCCCAATATTATCTGCTACTGTTAAGTTTGGGAAAAGAGAGAAATCCTGGTAGATAACCTGTATCCCTTCACTGATGGATTGGCTGGGTGATATCGTTGGATATTCTCTTCCGTTGATTTTCAGCGTTCCGTAATCATATGTATACGCACCGGAAATGATCTTTATCAGTGTGCTTTTACCTGAGCCGTTCTCTCCAGCGATGCACAACGCCTCACCGACCTTCAGGTCTAAATTAATATTCTTAAGGACCTGTACACCATAGAATGATTTACAAATATCTCTAAGTTCAATAACGTTTGTTTCCATAGCTAATGTTATTTCTCATTTCTTAGTTTTTCAGGGGTGAACTATTTACTACACCAATTTATCAAATCACTTCATAAGTCATGCATATATCTGAAGTTATGAATGCTCCGAATAATTCCACATTCCGCCCTATTATATACTGAATTATGAAGACTTAAGTAATCAAACGCCCTGAATTTTGTCTCACATTTACTAAAAATCGATTTATCTAATATCTCCTGCTGAATTTAAACATATGAGGGTAACAGAGTTACCCTCATATTCAAACTAGATTTCAAGAAAGTTTAATAGTCTCTCTCAAGAATTTCATCAACATTTTCAACAGTGATTCGCTGCCAGGTGTTTCCCTTGACAAGCTTACCTTCCACAATCACGCTGTCAAAACCGAATGCACCAAGATCATCACCGTTCTTGATCTCTTCGCCGTTAAGGATTTTAACAATCATATTAACCATTGCCTCACCCATCATCGAAGGATCCCATCCTGTGACGATATCGGTGGCGCCGCTCTTGAGGAAGTCAACATACAGATCAGGTGTTCCGAATGTGATGAAGAAGGTTTGATCCTGCACACCGGAATCATCAATTGCACGGGCAATACCAGCGGAATCGGTGGCGGAGGTGCAGAAAACGCCCTTTAGATCAGGATATGTTTTGAGGAGCTCCATCATCTTCTCATATGAAGCCTGCTGATCATAGTTTCCTTCTGGATATGGATCCTGGACAAGCGTAATATTAGGATATTTTTCTGTCAGATTAGACTGCAGAGCCCCTGCCCAAGCCATGTGGGCTGCGGAAGAAAGTTTACCAACCATGATCAAGTACTGGCCTTCCCCGCCCATACCTTCTGCCATATCATCAGCAACTGATGCACCCCAAGATGGAATATCAAATGCTTCGATGTCGTAATCAACATTGACCGCTGCTGGAGCCTCATTACCAATCACGACAATCCCAGCGTCCATGGCCTTTTTCAAGGTCTGTTCAGTTGCCTCTGGGGAAACGTAGGTGATTGCTAAACCGGCTTTTTTGCCCTGGGCCTGGGTGATGAAGTCTTCAATTGCAGCATTCTGCAAAGCGGCATCACCTTCAGAGGCACCAATTTGAACAACACTTACATTCTCGTGGTCGGCAGCATACCGTTCAAACCCGACATACATACGGGTGAACCAGGCACCGCCAATGCTTTTTGGCAAGTGAGCAATCAGGATTTCTTCACTCTCTGCTGTTTTTGCGCACCCTACCAACAGGAATAAAACCAAAACTGCAACTACAAGAACTCTTAAATACTTCTTCATGTTTCTACCTCCATAGGTATTTGGTGAATTGTGCTTGAACTATGGTTCTCAGATCAAGCCAGAAAATAACGTGAACGCAAAAGAAAACGTTTGCGCAATCACCTAAAAAAAAGCAGGACCCATTTAATTGTTATGTATTTGTCCTGTAATTACAAGCAATTATATATGAGTGTTATTCCCATGTCAAGAGTAAATTAAGAGAAGTTTAACACCAATATCTGAGTTTTTTCCTCCTTGAACCGAACACAAACCTGGTTTGACATTGAAATCAAAGCGATATATAATATCAATTGTAGGTATATTCTTACATTCTAATATCTTTTCAATTTTAGGAGATAACGTGCGAAACGTATCAAAAATACCAATATCGGCCATAAGTTTGGATAGAAACAGCCGTGTACCTCTTCATCAACAACTATATGAAATTATGCGGAGCTTGTTGGATAGCGATCAATATGGATCGGGAGACAGTTTCTTCACTGAAGCCGAGTTAATTGAAATGTTCGAAATCAGCAGAAATACAGCCCGTCAAGTCCTGACCCGCCTTTCTGATGAAGGATTTATTATCCGCGAAAGAGGTAAAGGGACAACCGTAGCGAAACCTGGATTGCAGCAATCTCTTGAAAAAATCGTCAGTTTTACCGACGAAATGAACCGCAGGGGGATGAAACCAGAGACGACTGTTTTATCTTGTGAATCAGTGAAACCAACCGAAACCCAAGCTAAGGAGCTGAGGATAACACCTGACACAGATCTGGTTTGTATCCGCAGGCTGCGCCATGGGGACCACCTCCCGATTTGTATCGAAGAAAGCTACCTGGTGAAAGAATACTTCCCACACCTTGAGGATTATGATTATTCAAAATATCCATTAAAAAAAGCGATTGAATCAATGCTAAACAGCCGGCTGGATTTTGCTCGCCAAAAAATCAAGGCTATTCCGGCATCGAATGAAATTGCTGAATTCCTGGAAGTCATTCCACAGGCTCCCCTGCTTTACATTGAACGCGTCACCTATACTGGCAACATTCCTGTCGAATTTCTTAAGATTTATTACCGTGGAGATCGATTCACACTGTACAACGAACTTGAAGGTTGATAACAACGGAGAATAATGGATCTCATTTGTCTTGGCATCATCTTGGTTGATATGTTTCCATCAGAAGTGGGAAAACCCCTGGTTAAAGTCTCTTCTTTTACACCTAAGCCCGGCGGTGCGCCTGCTAATGTTGCTGTTGCAGCAAGAAGGATGGGATCACAGACGGCTTTTATCGGTAAGGTGGGACGAGATTTATTCGGGGATTGGTTAAAAGAAGTACTGGACCGGGAAGATGTCAATACATCAGGCATGGTTTTTGACAGTGAAGCCCGAACATCTTTGACTTTCATTGGGATGCCTGATGAGCATCACGCAGAATTTGTCTTTTACCGAAATCCCGGTGCAGATATGCGGTTGTCTGAAGAAGATCTAAACCTCGATCTGCTTAAAAACACAAAAGCCCTTCATATTGATAGTGTAAGTTTCACATCCCCTTCTTATAAAACCGCAACACTGAAAGCCATTGAAATTGTCAGGAAAACTGGGGGATTTATTTCATTCGATTTTAATTATCGACCAACCATGTGGGATGCCACAGAAATCGCGATATCAGCAGCAAAAGAGATCATTCCCTTAAGCGATGTGATCAAGCTGAATGACATTGAACTCAAATTGATCACGGGGCTTTCAGATCCAATTGCTGGCTGTGAAAGAATATTGAAAATTGGCGGTCAATGCTGCCTGGTCACCCTTGGCAACAAAGGATCGTATTATTTCACACACAGACATCATGGCTTTGTTCCAGCTTTTCAAGTCAAAACGATTGACTCCATAGGCTGTGGAGATGCTTTCGTTGGCGCGATGCTGAATCAATTATTACAGTTTGATTCCTTAGAAACAGGGTTACATAAAGAGAACCTTGAAAAAGTGCTCCAATTTGCGGCAGCAGCAGGCGCACTGACAGCCACCAAACGCGGTGCTCTACCAGCGATCCCCTACCGTCAAGAGGTAGACCGTTTCTTAGAAAGTCACAATGAAAAGGAGGATTCATGACAAAAGAAGTAAATGTTGCACTCATTGGCACACGTTTTATGGGACGCGCCCATAGTAATGCATGGTCAAATGTTAGAAAAAACTTTAAGCTTGATATTAAGCCGGTTTTGAAGGTTGCTTGCGGACGAAAGATTGACGACCACATCAATGAATTTGCAAAACAGTATGGCTGGGAGGCAGTCAGCGATCAGTGGGAGGACGTTGTCAGTGATCCCAATATTGATATTGTTGATATCTCAGCTTCCAACAAATCTCACTTCCCAATTGCGATGGCAGCTGTCAAAGCCGGCAAGCATGTCATCTGTGAAAAACCGCTTGCAATGACAGCCGAAGAGGCAAAAGCAATGTATTTAGCTGCGAAGGAAGCTGGGGTTGTGCATATGACTGCCTTCAATTATCGCCAGGTACCCGCACTAATCTATGCGAAACAGCTGATCGACGAAGGCAAAATTGGTGACATCCGACATTTTGATGCTGTATACTACCAGGATTGGCTCATTAACCCGGATTTCCCTTTCGTCTGGCGAAATGACATTGTTGAAGCCGGCTCTGGTGCACATGGCGATATGAATGCCCACCTCGTCGATCTTGCCAGGTATCTCGTTGGAGAAGTCGCTGATGTTTCCGGTATACAAAATATCTTTGTTAAAGAACGTCCGGTCAGGGATGGATCCGGGACACGTGAGGTAACTGCAGATGATGCAACCTCATTCCTTTGCCACTTTAATAATGGCGCTTTAGGTTCATTTATTTCTACCAGGTTTGCAACCGGGCGGAAGAATTACTTGAAGTTCGAGCTGTTTGGCAGTAAGGGATCCCTCAAATTTGAATTGGAGCGGCTAAACGAACTCCAGTACTTCTCAACTGAAGACGATCAAGGGGATCAGGGTTATCGAACAATTTTAATGACTGAGAGTGTGCATCCGTTTATCAGCGCCTGGTGGCCACCCGGGCATATTATTGGCTGGGAGCATACATTCATCCACGAAGTAAAACTATTCCTTGATGCTATAGCCCTCAAGTCAGATCTTTCCCCCAGTTTCTATGATGGTTGGCGGACCCAATCCGTGATGGATGCTGTTGTGAAATCTTCTGAAAAGAAAACATGGGTTAAGGTTGAAGCATAACATTAGAGTTAAGGATTAAAAATGGAAAAAGACGAAACAACCAAACTTCCACAGGAAGAACTTACTGAAATTGCAAAGATCCTCAGGTTGGATATCTTAAAAGCAACGACAAGGGCTGGATCAGGGCATCTGTCCAGTTCCTTTTCATCCGTAGAACTATTGACAGCACTTTTCTTCAACGGGATCCTACGCTATCGTCCTGATGAACCTCTCTGGCCTAAACGAGATCGCTTTATCATGAGCAAAGGTCACGCCGCTCCCTTGCTGTATGCTGTTCTTGCTAAAGCTGGTTACTTCCCCAAAGAAGAATTATGGCGGTTGAGGGAAGCTGGAAGCCCGGTTCAAGGCCATCCAATCCTGGGAAAAATGCCTGGGGTTGAAGCAACGACTGGATCCTTGGGGCAGGGCATATCATTAGGCATTGGGCATATCCTGGGCGGTCGAATAACTGGGAAGAAATATCGAGTATATGTTTTAATTGGTGATGGTGAATGTCAGGCTGGTCAGATTTGGGAATCCGCGATGGCAGCTTCTCATTTTAAGACCCATGAGTTAATGGTGATTCTTGACTATAACAAATTCCAGGAGATGGGACCGGTCAGCAGGGAAATGGGACTGGAACCGCTGATTGACAAGTGGCAGTCTTTTGGTTGGTATACGGCTGAAGTTGACGGTCATGATATTGGGGCAGTTACAAAGAAAATTCATTCACTGCAAGAAATCAAAGATCAACCAACGATATTAGTTGCCCACACGGTCAAAGGAAAAGGCGTTTCCTTTGTTGAACAGGACTACACCTGGCACGGGCGAGCAATCAAAGACCCTGAACAATATAAAGCTGCTGAAAAGGAGATCTTATGCGGTTAGGAGAACGAGCAGGCTTAAAAGAATCCAAACCTCTGCGCGACATATTTGGTGACGCGCTCTTAGAAGTTGTAGAAAACAATCCTAAAGTCGTTGTACTGGATGGCGACCTTGGTAATTCGACCAAGACAGAACTTACGAGAAAAGCCTTTCCGGAGCGTTCATTTAACATCGGCATTGCAGAGAGTAATTTAGTCTGTATTGGCGCTGGCATGGCGGGAGCTGGACTGATCCCATGGATTACCAGCTTTTCTTCCTTTCTTTTATGCAATGGATATGACCAAATAAGACTATCGGTTGCTATCTCAAATCTCAACGCAAAGATACTGGGCAGCCATGGCGGCATCACGTTAGGAAAAGATGGCCCTACTCAAATGGGCATTGAAGACCTGGCTCTGGTAGGCGGTCTACCAACCGTAGTGATCCTGGTTCCCAGTGACCCAGTTACGATGCATAAGGCAGTGAAAGCTGCAACTGATCATGTTGGTCCAGTTTGGCTGCGATCAAGCCGAATTGCGATGCCATATATATACCCACAGGATCAGGAATTTATCATTGGAAAAGCGATTACAACACGAGAAGGCAATGACTTGACGATTATCGCCAATGGTATGATGGTCGCTGCAGCATTAGATGCAGCAGTTGCTCTTCAAGAAGATGGGATCCAGGCAAGGGTGATCGACTTACACACCCTCAGGCCAATTGACCGCGAAGCTATCACAAAAGCTGCAAAGGAAACAGGTGCAATCGTCACAGCAGAAGAACACCTGCTGCATGGCGGTATGGGCAGCAATGTCGCACGTGTTGTTGCTGAAAACTGCCCTGTCCCAATGCGGTTTGTAGGATTGGCTGATACCTATGTCGAATCAGGAGATCCCGATGATCTTCTGGAGAAATATCATCTAACTTCATCTGATATTGAAGCCAAAGCCCGAGAAGTATTGGCTGCAAAAGGGGAGACCGCATGATCCATAAAGAATTAGCAAAATTGGAAGAACAGAACCGTCCAATTCGGGTTGGCGTCAGCGGTGCGGGTTGGATAGGCAGCGGTTTCGTACAACAATGCAATTCGGTCAAAGGTATGTCTGTAAATCTACTCGCTGATGAAGACATTAGTTTAGCCAGAGCAACATTTATAAGAAGCGGCGTTGATCCATCTATGATTGCTGAAGCAAACTCTCCTGCTCAGGCAATGGATGCAATACGGTCAGGCAAGAAAGTCATAACCGGTTCTTACCAATTAGCATCCCAAACAGATGATGTAGATATCGTCGCAGATATCACTCCCTCCCCCGCTATCGGTGCTGAAACTGCTTTAAGCTGCATTAATAACGGCAAGGATGTGGTAATGGTTAACATCGAAGCGGATGTGACCGCTGGGCTAATCTTGAAAAAGAAAGCAGAAGAAGCCGGAATCCTGTATACCGTTTCATCAGGTGATGAACCGGGTTGTTTGATGGAACTCTATGATTTTGTAAAAACACTTGGCTTTGAACCCATCGTTATCGGAAAGGGTAAAAATAATCCATTAAACACCGATGCAAACCCTGATATGGTCGCGGAATCAGCTGAGAAATCCAATAAGGATCCATACCAGGTTGCATCCTATGTCGATGGTACAAAAACCATGTTTGAGATGACATGTGCTGCAAACGCTGTGGGGGCAAAACCCATCCAGCGCGGCATGGTAGGCCCAAAAGCTGACCTGGAAACCGTATCCCGAATTTTTGCGTTAGTTGATGATGGTGGAATCACATTAGAACCCAACACGGTTGATTTTGTCCAGGGTTCAGCAATGTCGGGTGGTGTCTTTATCGTCACAAGAATTTTAGATGATCGCATCCAGGACGATCTTCAGTACTTAAAAGTTGGTAAGGGAAAATACTTCACATTCTTCCGTCCATATCATTTATGGTTTATCGAAGCGCCAATCTCCGTGGCCAGAGCTTACCTCCACAGAGAAATCACACTAATTTCCCAGGATCAACCTACAGCTGATGTCATGACCGT
Source organism: Anaerolineaceae bacterium (assembly GCA_016841445.1). Lineage (GTDB taxonomy): Bacteria > Chloroflexota > Anaerolineae > Anaerolineales > Anaerolineaceae > Brevifilum. Next base: position 807,912 of record JAENZD010000001.1, on the reverse strand, counting down.
CGCTAAAAAATCGTTGAAACCGGGTGACTTATTGGATACCTTTGGCGGTTATACTTTCCATGGCTTGATGGATCATTATGAAAAAGCCCGTTCGATGAATGCCCTTCCTGTTGGATTAGCACCTGGAGCCAGGATCACCAAGGATATACATAAGGGTGAAATCATCACCTGGGACGATGTGCTGCTTGATGAGAGCCAAATCGTTGTAAAATTACGTAGAGAACAAGACCAATTATTAACCAAACATTCAGGAGGATGAAATGAAAATTGGCGTATTCACACCACCGTATCAAGGTCAACCACTGGAAGAAACCCTGGATATTCTAAGGAAATTGGGTGCAGAAGCTGCCGAGATTGGAACAGGCGGTTACCCGGGCAGTCAGCATTGTCCGGTTGACGAATTATTGGAGAGTGCTGCAAAACGTGATGAATACCTCGAAATATTTTCTTCAAGGGATATGATCATCAGTGCTTTTTCTTGCCATTATGAACCACTCTCTCCGGATAAAGAAATCGCAGAAGAATCTGACGAAGTGTTTAAAAATACGGTAACTCTTGCGAAATTGATGGATGTACCTGTAGTTAATGTCCTTTCCGGGTTACCAGCCGGTGCTCCTGGCGACACCATGCCCAATTGGGTCACCTGCCCATGGCCTCCCCACTTCCTGGACATATTGAAATATCAGTGGGATGAAGTTGGAATTCCTTACTGGAAACAGGCTGAATCCTTTGCAAGGGAGCATGGCGTGAAGATCGGGATTGAAATGCATCCGGGTATGTTAATCTATAACGTTGAAACCCTTCTACGCATGCGGAACGAAACAGGTCCAAACCTGGGCGCAAATTTTGACCCCAGCCACCTTTTCTGGAATGGGGTCGATCCTGTTGCAGCAGTACGAAAACTTGGAGATGCCATATTCCACGTCCATGGCAAAGACTCTTATGTTGACCATCTGAATATTGCGGTCAATGGCTGTAATGACCATAAACCCTATGGACAGATTCCCGACCGATCCTGGACCTTTCGGGCGATTGGTTATGGTCATGATACTAAAGTCTGGAAAGATATTGTCAGTGCACTGCGCATGGTTGGTTATGATTATGTCATTTCAATTGAGCACGAAGATGCTCTGATGTCATTTGATGAAGGCATCTCAAAGGGAATGTCCGTGCTTCAAGACGCTGTCACTTTTGAAAAACCAGGTGAAATGTTCTGGGCTTAAGTAAAACAAAACCGGTTATTGATTGATTAGATTTGAAATTCTCTAATTCAATCAATAACCGGACAAACTAAACGAAGTATTGCCACCTGGCAACCTCGTTTAGCCACTTCAATCAGTAGGTTTTTTATGCTTCAGCAATCAACTTGCTGAGATGATCATAGCTTGTGATCGCTTCCGGGACAGTACCACATTCCACGCTGAAAACGATATCGTTGGGGCAATCCTTCACAATGCTGATTACGCGCTTCCAATCAACGACACCTTCACCACAGGCACAACCAACAGCAGTACCAGTTACTTTTCCGCGTTCCTCACCGCTTTGTTCAAAACTGATATCTTTAGCGTGTAGATGGATCAAGCGGTCATTGACATGCTGGAGCCATTCATAAGTATCTGTCGTTCCAGCCAAATAGCTGTTGCCAGTATCATAATTAATACCAATTGCAGGGGAATCAACCAGCTCATAAATGCTGTCCAAACCTTCCAGGGACTTGCTATATTGTTGGTGGGGTTCCAACCCGATCTTGATCCCATGCCGTTCTGCAACCATACTGGCTTCCGTTAAAGTATAGGTCATTAATTGATAATCCATCTCCTTGGATGTCCAGGTAGGTTTCGGACCTTCGTCCGTATTCACAACCGGTGCACCTGCATCAGCCGCCCATCGAATAGCCTGCTTGAGATATTCAACGCTGATCTCTGGTTTGCACAAGGGGGTATGGGCAGATAAACCTGATAATTTTATGCCAAATTTATCACAAAGATCCTTTACCCATAACGGATCGTCATACATTGACACACTGTGGAAATAACCTGCTTCACTGAGCAGTTCCCGTCCCCAATGCACCATCGGTTCAACGTAATCATAGCCAATCTCTGCGGCTTTTTCGACGCCCCAAGCGAAAGGCTTGTCATGTCCACGAACAAATTCCATGTTCACGCCGAGAAATATTTTTCCCATTTTTGCCTCCTAATTAATTTCTTTTAAGGTCGTTAATTTGCTGTCATTCGTTCATTAGCCTTATCAACAACAGACCGAACGTAAGCCAGGCTTTTCTCGATCATCGGACCACCAGCACCTTCACATTCCAGGCTGACCACACCATCAAATCCAGCATCAGCCAGGATATCAACACACTTCTCGATATTTTCCCGGTTAACGCCGTCACCGATCGCACAGTTGCTAACTGCAATGCCGGTTAATTCTCCACGTAATGATTTAGCCAGTGATTCACTAACATCTTTAATATGAACATGGCTAACTTTATCCTTGAATTTTTCCAGAAAAGAAACAGGGTCCTGCCCTGCAATAAAAGTATTCCCAGTATCCATATTCATGCGCAAATATGGAGTGTCGACAAAAGCAAGCATCTTTTCCATGAACTCCGGTTTTGTAGTGTAATAGCCATGCGGTTCAATATCAATGATCATCTTATAGCGCTCAGCAACTTCTACAACCTGTTCATAGGAACGTTTCATCATATCCATAGCCTGGTCGTTGGTTAGTCCTTTTGGAGCAAATCTATCATCCGTCGTGTCGATGTGCGTGCAACCTGCCAGGTAAGCCCAGCGGGTTGTATTAATGATATATTCCACCCCTAAAGACGAACCTTCCGGAAGCGACATGGGGAAAGCTGCATCAATTTGTGAGAATTTAACACCGTATTTTTCAGCCTTTTCACGCCACATCAACGGGTCTTCCCAGAGTGCTATATGTGGTTGGTAGCCTAAACCGTGAATCCAACTTACACCATCAATCGCACCACACTCAATCCAGTGAACATCGTTCTTTTCTGCCCACTGCAGTGCTTGTTCAAAATTCCAATAACTACTGTTGAAAGCGTCGGTATGAAAACCAATTTCCAACATTCTTCCTCCTTTGCAGTAGATTATGAATTTAGAGCCCGCTAATAAGCGGGCTCTATTCAATTCTAGTTATTTATTAGGCTTAGTCGTTGAGGTTGTCGTACTTGGCAACATCCACGTTGATCCAGGCATCCGGATAATTCACCATATCCTCGCAGCCGCACTGTGCGTAATGCAGAGGTGGCATTGCGGGATTGTAATAATCATCAAGATTCGCATCAGTAACGGGGATCTGGGGCAGGACCCAATTGTGCTGAACAATCTCACCCTGTAGGAACATGACTGAAGCCAAGACAGCTGTTCGCCATTGGTAGGTCGGGAAGGTCGGGGCAATCGCGTTCAAGCCATTTTCTTTCCAGAAACCCAAATAGTCATTCTGGTCTTCACCAACCATAGCCTTGGGGTAATCTACACCAGCATCTTCAAATGCTTCCAAAATACTGACAGCTGTACCGCCGGCATCCATCCAGACGGCATCAATCTCGCCAAATCGTGCCAGGTAATCTGTCACGATGGTGTTGACCTCAAATGAGTCATAAGCGGAGAACTCCACGCCAATGATGTTGAGCTGTGGATTTTCTTCAAAGATGACCTTTGCTGCGCCCCATCGCTGTTCAAGAACGTCTACACCTGGGAGGATCCGGATGGCCAAAACATTGCCGCCTTCTTCACCAAGGGTATCAACAATAAACTCCGCGCCGGAAATACCGAAAGCATAACCGCCGATCGGGCGCTCAGAAACAACTGGACAGTCTGTGAATGCATAGCGGTCAAACATCACAACCGGCAGCACTTCACAAGCCTGTTCAACAACAGGCGTGAGGGCTTCACTGGTGTTGGGGGAAACGATCAGGAGGTCACATTGACCGGGGTTGCTGATGATATCTTCAATGTCAGCAATCTGTTTTTCATCGCTGCCCTGAGCATCGATATGATAGAAGTTATCAATGACGCCCTCATCCTGAAGCTGAAGAACCTGTTCCCCCATTGTTGTATAACCAACCACACGCCAGGGATTATTAACACCAGCATTAGAGAAGCAGATGTTATAAGGACCATCTTTTTGCTCATATTGTGGATAGTCCGCAATAGAGGTTGGATCTTCTAACAAATACTGTAGATAGATCGGATCGTCGGGATTGACGGGTTCGTTGGCCATCCATTCAAGGGACTGATTATAATCATCCATGCTGAAGAATTGAGCTGCAACTACCGCTGATTCCATCTGAAGGCCGGGGCTTTCCGCAACTACCTCTTCTTCCGGTTCTTCAACAACCGTTTCTTCTGTTTCTTCAACTTCGGGTGCTACTTCTTCCTTCGCACAGGCTGTTAAAACCATCGCCATAACAACAATTAAAGAAACAACAAACAACAAACTTTTTTTCATTAGATTTACTCCTCCAATTAATGTATAGATTCTAAAGGACAAACTTGGTCGAACAGAACCTTCTCATTTTTATACAGCACCACCTCCTTACTATAAATTATAACAAACTTAACGTTTCTTTCTCTGGCTGATGGCCACATACGCCACTGCGCCAATGATGATCAAACCCTGGATGCTGTCTTTATAAGGTTTGGGCAATCCTAGAAGGTTTAACATACTGAATAAAATTTCCAAAGTGTATGCACCAAATACGACGGGCACTACTGCGCCTTTGCCCCCACCCAAAAGCACACCCCCGACGACTGCGGCTGCAATTGCGTCCATCTCCAACCCTTCACCAATGGATACGTTTACGCCACCATAGCCGCCGATCATGACTCCGCCAATCACAGCCAAGACCGCTGAGACCATAAATGCAGACATTCTGACCAATCGGACCTTGACACCTGATAATTTTGCGGCCCTGACATTATCTCCTATGGCCAATATTTGCTTTCCATAATTGGTCCTGTGGAATGCAAACCAGCTGATCAGTCCAACTACAATCAAAACGATCAATCCGATCGGGAACCTTCCGACTAGAGGCACATTTTCAATATAGCCCCGCCCCCACATACGGAAGTTATCTGTGAAATATCCTTTAGGCGCGCCGCCTACCCAATATAAAGCGGCTCCTCTGACGGCTAACATCGTGCCAAGAGTGGCAATAAAGGATGGCACCTTCAAAAAGGTCACCACAAACCCATTAAAAAGTCCAATGCCGGCGCCAAGAAGAAGCATCAATCCAATTGTGGGGTAAGTATTTGCTTCATCATTCGCCAAAAGCAAAGAACTTACAAGACACACTAGGGTTACAATAGAACCCATCGACAGATCAAAGCCACCCGTAGCCAGAACGATCATCTGGCCAATCGCCAAGATTCCAAGGGGGGCGGTACGTCGTAAGAATGCCATGACACCATTTGCCGTGGAGTATGTCGGGCTCAGGAGACTTACAATAATAAATAAAACAAAAAAGATTGGGAATACAGGGGGAATCTTCTTTACTAATTCCCAAATATTTGATAATACTTTCATAAAACTGTTCTTTTCTGTTACTGCGGAAGTTGTCATGAATTTTCTCCTTAAGCCGCTTCTTTCTTCGAACGGATCGTATAACTCGCAACCGCCAAAACAATGATCAAACCACGAAAGACGATTGAGAGGTATGGATTGACACCCAATTGATTGAAGGTGGTATCCAATATACTGAATATTAGAACGCCAGCCAATGTACCCCAAACACCACCCTTACCACCTGCAAGCAACGTTCCGCCAACAACCGTTGTCGCAATTGACTCCAAATCATAATAGCCATCTGGACCGACCCATGGTGCTCCTGCTCTCAATCGACTGACAATGAACAACCCAGTCAGAACAGCCGTCAAACTGCAGATGATATGCGCAATGATCAAAACCCGATCTGTACGCAGACCAGAAAGCCTTGCGACTTCTTCATTACCGCCTACTCCGTAAAGGTGAGCGCCAAATTTCGTCCGTGAAAGTACAAACCAACCCGCAAATATCATTAGGAATAGTATGATCACTGAAAACGGAACCGGCCCAATCGTAGCATATCCAAAGAATTCAAAACTGCGCGGGACACTGCCTGCCCAGTTAGAAAAAGTGCTGTTAATGATGCCGGAAATAATCAAACTGGTGCCTAATGTTGTGATAAATGAGTTGACTTTTAATTTGGTTATGATCAAGCCGTTCACCAACCCAACACCTGCACCCATTAGAAATACTAACAGGATGGCTTTGGGAACATTGCTGGTCTCACCCTGCATGATGTAGGACGACATCACTGATGTCAGGCTGATGACAAATACAACCGAGAGGTCAATAGATCCACCCACAATGACCATTGTTTGCCCAACTGCCACAATACCCAATGCAACTGAGCGTACAAGAATATTCAGCATGATCGCAGTGTTACCAAAGATTTGGCCCCCAGCATAGAACAAATCAAGCAAACCACCACCCAAGAAAATGACTATTAAAAAGTAATAAACGGGTGGAATACTAACGGAGCGGAAGAATTTCTTCAGACCCCTGCCATTGGCTGTCGTAGTTGTCATATTAATTCTCTCCTTTTGCCCCTGATTTAATTGACCCATTATTCCCATTCTGTCCGGTAGCCAGCAGCATGATATCCAATTCACTGGATTCCGGAGGAAGCTCCCCAGCAATCGAACCATCATGCATAACAAGAATACGATCGCTCATCCCGATGATTTCAGGGAGTTCAGATGATATCATCAACACCGCTCGACCCTGTTTGGTCAGGTCCCGTATCATATCATGTATGCTTGCCTTCGCCTGAACATCAATCCCTCTTGTCGGTTCATCGAATAGAAAGACGGACGCTTCAGAGGCTAACCATTTTGAAAGGATAACTTTCTGTTGGTTACCACCACTCAGGAATTGAACCTCACGATCATAAGAATCGGTTCGAATATCTACCTCTTCTCCCAAACGAGGAACAAGGTCCGGAGACCTGCGAATCCCATCCTTTGAAATGGGCGTCAACATGGTTTGGATTGAACGGACGGTCAATAAAATATTATCCCGAATCGGCTGCTGAGGGCAGAGCCCTTCAGATTTTCGATCTTCTGTAACAAATCCCATTTGTTTCTTGATCGCTGTTGCAGGAGATTTAATCAGTTGATCCTTACCATTCAGCGAGATTGATCCGGTCTTGAAAGGAACCACCCCAAATATGGCTTGAGCCAATTCCGTTCTTCCTGATCCCTGGAGACCAGCAACACCAAGAACCTCACCCTTCTTTAGTTCAAAATTAATATTCTTCAGAAAATCATTTGATGCATTTTTTACACTTAATACAACTTCACCAAAATCTTCGAGGCTACCAAGCGGAGGAAAATAGTGGTCAAGGATACGGCCAACCATCATGCTTACGATACCTTCGGATGTAACCTCATCTGTTTGGACAGTTCCAACAAGTTTTCCATCCTTAAGAACAGTGATCTTGTCAGATATCTCAAAGACCTCAGCCAATCGATGTGAGATAAAAATGATGGCAATCCCACGTTCCTTCAATCGTGAGATCAATTCATCGAGCATTTTCACTTCATTAATCGTTAAAGCCGCAGTCGGTTCATCCATAATAAGGATCTTAGCGTCCAGGGAAATTGCCTTTGCAATTTCCACCTGCTGCTGTTCAGCAACAGAGAGATCACCGACCAGTTTCGAAGCAGGGATTGCACCTTCAACACCTATATCGGCCAGAATATTTCGTGCCATCTCCCGCATTCGCCGGTTATCAACGACCCCCAAGACAGTTGGTTCTCGTCCCAAGAAAATATTCTGTGCAACTGACCTTTCGGGGAGCAAGTTAAACTCCTGGTAAATTATACTGATCCCTTTTTCAAAAGCTTGTACCGGGTGGGAGAATTCAACCTCCTCACCTTCCAGGAACATCTCACCTTTATCAGGAACATACGCACCTGACATAATCTTCATTAGGGTCGATTTCCCGGCACCATTTTCACCTACGACAGCATGAACCTCACCAGGACAAAATTTCACCGACACATCATCCAGAGCAACAACGCCAGGAAACTTTTTTGTAATGTTTCGGACTTCCATCAAAGGCTTTTGCTCATTCACCATTTTCTGTTTCTCTTCTTCTGACATAAATCTATCCTCATTAACAATATTTTACTTAAATGTTTGCTTTGAGAAATTTCAATCCTTCAATGGCAATTGCATCCTGACTTGGCGCAATTTCCCGCCAAATGCAAACAGCCCTTGCAATTTCTTTTACATCCTGTGAAAAAGACTCAATCACAATGGGCCCAGGATAATCGACATCCTTGAGGGCTTGGAATATCTCATCCCACCGCACCTGACCCGTTCCGGGTACACCACGGTCATTTTCGCAAGCATGGAAATGGAATATCCTGTCTCCTGCCATTCTGATTGCATCAGCACTAGATTTTTCTTCAAGGTGCATGTGGAAAGTATCTAAATGTAATCCAACATTTTCCCTGCCAACTTCATTAATGAAATCCAATCCTTGCGAAACGACATTGATCATATCTGTCTCAAATCGATTCAGTGCTTCCAATGCCAATTTTACGCCTTTACTTTCAGCATAATCTGCCATCTCGCGCATATTGACAACAGCTCTTTTCCATTCTTTCTCACGCTCAGACGGATTGTCATAATGAGCTTTTCCTACTGAGGAATACATTGGACCAGCAACAACTTTAGCACCGAGGCTCTCGGCAGCATCTACCAACCATTTTATATATACCTTGGCGTTCTGAACCAATTCCGGATTTTCACTGCATAAATTTCGCGATAATCCAAAGGCACCACATACGACCACATCCAGGCTCTTCTCCTCTAAAACTGCTTTAACCTTATCGACATTAACCAAAGACGGGTCTTCAATGGAGATCTCCAAGATATCAAAACCAATACCCTTTACTTTTTCTACAATCTCCTCTGCAACCTCTGTTCTAAATGGTGAAACCCAGACAAAGGTATTAATACCAAATTTCATCAATTTCTCCAAAATTCTCCTCAGTCACTTATCTGTCGAATTAGTAATTGATCCAAAGCTAAATTGATCGCTCCAAAAACACCAGCATCATCTATGATTGTTGAGAAAACAATTGGCAAGTCTTTTGTTGCCAGCGGAAGCGACCTCTTTAAAACAGACTGGCGGATCGAAGCGAGAAGGAGATTTCCAAATTTGCTAACACCACCGCCAATCACAATCCTTCCAGGATTGTAAAAATTCACCAATACAGCCAGAACTTCACCAATCAGCCGTCCACTTTCGCGGATAATCTCTATCGAGGTTTCATCACCTTCTTTAGCCGCTGCCCCTACCTCTTTTGCCGTTAATTTGCCGCTATTTTTATCCAAATATTTCCGCAGAATTGGGGATTTTCCTTCCCTGACGGCTCTCATCACCCGTTCAGCAATCGCTGCACCACCGGCCAAGACTTCAAGGCATCCCCTGTTGCCACAGGGACAAATAGGACCGTTCTTGTCAACGCAAATATGCCCAATATCTCCAGCGCATCCGGAAGAACCTCGATATATTTCTCCGTTCGATATGATCCCTGCGCCGATCCCTGTCCCTATCTTAATGAAAATGATATTCTTGCGATCACGACCCTCTTGATTTGTATATTCGCCCAGTGCCATGATATTAACATCATTATCAATGATGATAAGTGTATCTGGCCATTGCTCGTTTAGGTAATCGACAATCGGGAACTGATCCCATCCGGGCATAATTGGCGGAGAGACAACCATTCCTTCTTTGAAATTCACAGGACCGGGCACGCCAACCCCAAAAGCAAGGACCGGCCGATTCGATAATCCATGTTTCTCTACGAGTTCTATAAACAGCCCAGTAACGCGGTCCAGAACTTTTTGCGGCCCTTCAGAAACAAGCGCAGATTCGGAATAACGAGCAAGAACCTTGCGGTTCAAATCTGTAATAATCAAATCGATACTCGTAGCACCAATATCTGCGCCAAACAACAATCCCCTTTTTCCATTTAGGGTATACAGGACAGACCTTCTGCCTCCGGTATTATCGCTATAACCATCCTTGGTTAAAATTTTCTTTTCAAGAAGCGAATTTACACATCCAGCAATTTTTGATCTTGAAAAATCGGTTAACGCAACAAGGTCATTCTTGGTTAGTGCTTGATGTCTACGAATACCATCCAGGAGTACTGCCTCTGCAGATGAGATTTCCATACTGCTTTGGTAGGACTTCTGATTCATTCTTTCGCTCATTAATCGGACACTGGCTGTCATTATCTATAAATTCTCAACGGCAACATTTCTATCGACGATTTCACGTTTAACAACTTACCTAAGTGAATATTCCAAAAACCTAATTTTTGCATTCCTTGATTTCACACATATTGTCATAAGTATCATTATTTTATGATATGTACGCCTATTATAATTTTATGTCTGCAAGATTATAACACAACCGGTTAATTTTGTGTTAATCTATTTGTACATCGGCGTTAATCTATTACCTTGCACTCCAAATCAAATACCTTTGCAACCATTTCAAGATCAGAAAGGTTGTGACCATTTGTCAGGATATAGTGATGTGAGGAAAGCTCAGTCAACATGCGCTTGCCATTGGGTACTCTCATCACAGCACCATTGAGACAATCAGAATTTTTAAATTGAGCATATTTTGTTAATTGTCCTTCAATCACAGAGAGCTTATCAAATGGAGGCATTAATTTTACCAATGTGATTTCACCCTCTGCCATTCGTGCATCCAATGCAATGGCATTATCATTGACAATAGCAAGCACCTTGTCCCTTACGGTCCAATCTGTTGAAAATGATTGGGGAACAACACCAAGGTAACCGCAATGCGCTGCTAGAATGTGGTTTTCAGGCTCAGATTCAACTTCAGGAAAATATGGAATGTTCTCATGCTTCAGAGCCGCCATACCCATCAAGAATGGATATAGGTTTGTCATCATGTAAGGTACGCCTAAAGCTTTCCCGACCAACGCCTCAGTCATCATTACAACCAGGTCTGCCTCACACCCCCAGACAAGACCGAGCTCTTCATATAACATATTCCATGCCAAGCAAGGCGTAGAGTCTGAATAGTCCGATTCGTTCAAGCAGTTGATCCCCGAAGCAATGATCAATGGATCTTTTTCCAGTTCCTCCTTAAGCGCCATGTAAACTTTTACAGCACTTAATATTTGCTTGTGTGTTACCTCGCCAACGGGGATTCGGTCTTTCCATTCTGCCCAAACTTTTTCTGCCTGATCATCTGGAATCCTTTGTGCATACCCGCCAAATTCCTTAAAGCTTTTCTTGACGATCTTAATGCCAAACTTATTCTCTAGAGAATCGATACATTCTTGCTCCCACCAATAAAAGCGCTTGAAAATATCAGCTTGGTAACCTTCCCCTGGGTTATCCTGGATGACAAGAAATTTCGACTGCTTCAATTCCTTCTTAAGCGCAATTGTATTAAGTGCTTTATATGTATTTTCAATATTTGGAGGAGCAATGATCTTAATCCCATATGAATCAAGGTAATTATTTATTTCCCAATCCCACATTGATACTGTCCCAAATTCAGATGTGATCACTAGTAGCGGCTGGGGGAGTTTCTGAAAATCTTCAACTTTTCGGTATGCGTCTCCCAGCATCTGAGGGAAAACAACTGCGTCCGTATTCTCTGGCAGTTTTTTGCCTAATTCCGTCGGTTCAAAAAATTCTGCGTAATCGCCAAGCAAGTCTTTGAGGATATTCAGCTGTTTTACAAAATCAGGATCTGTAGCCTCCCTGAAGAAGATTGGTGTCAGGTTAACCTTCATTTGATTCCTTTCGATTTTCATTGGATTTAATCATCTTCGATAAGTGGGATAAATTTCTCCCACTTATCGATCAATTCACCACAACGGTGATGATTTTTTATTGAATATCTGAGACCTTAACCTGTTTGCCCGTCTCCGAAGATTTTATCCCGGCTTCCAGGACCTGCATGATTTTCATACCATCATACATATTGGGTGAAATACTGGTCTGATTCTCCATAGCTTTCAGGAAATCATAAACTGCATGGACAAATTCATGTTCATACCCAATGATATGTCCTGGCGGCCACCAGGCTGAAATATAAGGATGGGTTGCATTCGTCACCATGATCGTGCGGAAACCCTGCTCATCGGTTGGATCTTCAAGATTCAAGTACTGAAGCTCGTTCATGCGCTCCAGGTCAAATGCCAAGCTGCCTTTACTGCCGTAAATCTCGAAATAATTGAAGTTTTTTCTTCCGTTAGCAAAACGGCTGGCTTCAAAGGAACCCAGAGCGCCATTTTCGAATTCTACAACCATGAAAGCCGCATCATCTACCGTAACTTCACCTTTGTCTGCCGCACTGGTTCCCGCTTTGAAAGTACCTGCATCGGCACCAGGTAACGGCCTCTGTTTGAATATAGTCTTGAGCATTGCTGACACTTTATATACTTCACCGACGAGGTAACGGGCGATATCAACACTATGAGAATTAAGATCGTAATGCGGCCCAGCGCCTGCAAATTTACGCTGCAAATGCCATGTCAGGGGGAAATTGGGATCAGTAATCCAATCCTGCAAATAGGTTCCTCGCCAATGGAAAATTTGGCCAATCTTGCCTTCTTCAATTAATTGTTTTGCATATGAGATAGCTGGGGTTCGACGATAATTGTGGTTGAGGTAGTGAAGTACTCCTGCTTTATCCGCCGCCTCATACATTTCTTTTGCCTCAGCATAATTAAGCGCAGCTGGTTTTTCACAAAAAATTTGTTTCCCGTGCTCAGCCGCAGCGATAAATATGTCTTTGTGCAAGTATGTGGGTGTACAAATATCGATGATATCAACATCATCCCTGGTAACTACTTTTTCCCAATCTGTAGAGGTTTCTTCCCAACCCCATGTGTTGGCGAAATCCTTTGTTCCTTCAGGATCTCTCCCACACGCCACTTTCAGGACTGGTTCCAAACCAACATCAAAGAATTTATTGACCCTGCTCCAGGCGTTGCTGTGAGCTTTGCCCATAAATTTTGTACCAATGATCGCGACATTGACTTTTTTCATTATTTACTCCTTCCCGAAAAATAAATCTGATGCTCTGGTTCAGTCAAGTGAAGCAGCGATTCGTTTAAGTTCTTTGATGCTTAAAGCAACGGCTTCATCCTCCCGGCCTTTCCAATCGGCATGTGGGTGATCAATTTCAACGGCGAGGAAACCTTTATAATCTGCTGCTTTTAATAATTGGGCTAACCTCTCATTATTGATCAACCCCTGCCCTACAGGAACACCAGCGAAGAAATGCCAATCTGTCGGTTTTGCGGTCTTGTCGGGCATCAAATCTTTAACATGAGTAGCGTAAGTATAGGGCGCAAGCTTTTCCATACCCGCGATAGGATCATCCAAAAGGCGCAAGAAATTGCCGGTGTCAAAATTGATCCCAAAGTATTCCGAATCCACATTTTCAATCAATTGAAGAATTTCATCTGCTGTAAAGTCGATATGGTTTTCAACCGCCATTTTTATTTTATAATCTTCTGCGACTTTAACCGCTTTCTTAAACATCTTGGTCAGTGCTTCAATTTGGGGTCCATGTGGCTCATGGCGGAACATCAAACTGCTGCCCACCACACGCATAACATCTGCCCCAATTGCTTTCGCGCGAATAAAGCTGGCGATCATCACATCGTATTCCTCAAAATTCTTACCGCGCTCCAAACCATCCGGATGTCCCCAGGCGTACACCCGCTCAAAACCATAATCATCCAACTGGTCTCTCAAGCTGGCCAGCCATCCTTTGTCATAGCTTGGGAAAAAACAAGATTCCAATGAAACGCCATCAACATCCAATTCTTTTGCTCTATCTAAGAAATCTTCCATGGTCATTTCTTTTTCCGGTGGATCTTGATCTGGATAGACCTCACCGAAAAATCGATGGTAACAATAACTATCAATTCCGACTTTCATTTTGACCTCCTATTTAATTTAGTATCTAGGCATTGTTATCCTGTGATTACAGGACAAATCCATTATAACAGAAATTTTCACGCTTTCAACATTAAAGAGTAAAATCGAACCAGAATTAAGAATAGTCCATATGGCACGTTCATATATAGGAATATACCAACATATAAAATTATATATGGAATCCAGTATCTGTCAAATAAATTAAATTTTAATCTGAAATCGAATAACGAGCTAATCCCCTATTGACAGATTCTCAAACCCGTTTATAATTTATTGTAATAACAGGATTACAAGATACATACACAGGGAGTAATGTCATGAATGGTGTCACAATCGATTTTCAAAGTCATATCCCCTATTACTATCAGTTAATTGAAATCTTAAAACAGCATATTAAGGAAGGCGTATGGGCTCCTGGAGATCAAATTCCTTCAGAGCTTGAACTTTGTGACTCATATAACGTTAGTAGAACCGTTGTAAGGCAAGCGCTTCGAGAACTTGAAACAGATAATTTTATTGTCAGGCGTAAAGGCAAAGGAACATTTGTCGCAAAGCCAAAAATAAACGAAGGTCTGATCCAAAAGTTAACTGGCTTCTATTCAGATATGGTGGAAAAGGGATTAAAACCTGTCACAAAAGTCCTTTATCAGGAGATACTTTCAGCTACACCTCAAATCGCAAAGTACCTCGATGTATCTGTTGGTACTGAAATTATTGATATTGAACGGCTGCGCTTCATCCATGATGAACCCATCCAGTTGGTGACAACTTATATTCCCCTTCATCTTGCTCCTGAATTGATAAATGTCGATCTATCAGATCGATCACTCTATGATTACCTTGAAACAGAATATAACTTACAAATAGCAAGAGGGACACGCTTCATTGAGGCTGTACTTGCTACAGAAGAAGAAGCAAAATTACTAGAGATCGACGAAGGTGACCCTCTGATCATGCTCGACAGCGTCAGTTACTCTGAAACAGGACAGGTTATTGAATATTACCATGCGCTTCACCGTGGAGACCGATCTCGATTTCAGGTTGATTTAATCCGGTTGAACAAATAAATCAATGGTTTTCAACTGTAATCCTTCCA
Source organism: Anaerolineaceae bacterium (assembly GCA_016841445.1). Lineage (GTDB taxonomy): Bacteria > Chloroflexota > Anaerolineae > Anaerolineales > Anaerolineaceae > Brevifilum. The sequence continues at coordinate 792,779 of JAENZD010000001.1, read as the reverse complement.
AGAAGCTTGGCAGCCAACCAGCTGAAAAAACGGAGCATTTCAAGTGAAGAAAAAATTTCTCATCGGCGTTGATTTAGGGACAAGCGGAACAAAAACCGCCATTTATACATTTGATGGAAAATTAGTCGCCGAAAAATCTGTAGAAGTCCCTTTGTACTATCCCAAACCAGGTATTGTAGAACAAGAAAATGATGATTTTTACAATTCTGCTGCGAAAACGGTTAGCGCTTGCATCCAGCAAAGCGGTATTGAACCCCAGGCGGTTGCTGGAATCGCATTTGATTCCCAGATGGCTGGTGTCGGATCAATTGACGAAAATTATGAACCTGCCTCCCGTTTTGACTCGTGGTTAGATATGCGCTGCCAACCCTTCATTAAATGGTTGTCCAAAGAGGCTGGTGAAAAGGTCACAGATTTGACGGGCTGCCCACCAACCTGCGATCACGGCCCAAAAATGCTTTGGTGGAAGAATGAAGAGCCCGAAACCTATTCGAAGATAAATAAATTTATAATGCCAGCCGCTTATGTCGCAGGTCGTCTCGCAGAATTGGACGCAGATCAGGCATTCATCGATTACACCTTTATTCATTTTTCTGGTTTTTCTGATGCGCGCAAGGGATCCTGGTCTGAAGAACTATGCCAACAATTTGGATTAGATATGGAAAAACTCCCCAGGATTGTTAAACCCTGGGATATAATCGGCGAAGTGACCCCACAGGGGGCAAAGGATTTTGGCCTTGCACCTGGCACAATCATCGCAGCAGGGGCTGGTGACACAGCAGCCAACGCCCTGGGAGCAGGGATCGTTAAACCCGGACTGCTGTTTGACGTTGCCGGTACTGCCTCGGTCCTGGCCGGATGTACGGATTCCTTTCTTGCTGATACAAAAAACCAAGCATTATTAACAATGCGCTCAGTAATTGAAGGCTTGTGGAACCCCCTCGCATATATCGGCGGCGGTGGAATTGCCCTGCGCTGGGTGCGTGACACAATTTTCAAACCCGAAAATGGCATTCCAGACCAAGACAACTCTTCAATCCGGTATGACGAAATGACCTCCCTGGCTGGTGATGTTCCACCAGGTTCTGATGGTCTTTTCTTTTCTCCGCACTTTGGCGGTCGGATCTGCCCTTCAAATCCAAGCATGCGAGGCGCATGGGTGGGCTTATCCTGGTCACATGGACAGCCCCATTTAATTCGTGCAATGCTTGAGAGCGTCGCATTCGAATATGGTTATTACCTGGGAATTATGCGTGATCTGCTCCCGGATCAAGCGTTCTTCCAGGCCAGGGCAATGGGAGGTGGGGCTAAAAGTTCAGTTTGGAACCAGATCAAAGCCGATGTATTAAATGTTGCTTATACAAGTCTAAAAGGTAATGAGTTCGGTACATGGGGTGCAGCGATGATCGCCGGTAAAGCAGCAGGTGTGATAGATGATCTTGCAAGTCATGCAGATCAATGTGCGCAAATATCAGGTGAGGTTTTCCAACCCAACCCGGAGAATCATCTTAAATATCAATCCATTGTTCAAGATTATATTAAATTGCAAGATATGTTGAATACTTTTTATAAATAGATAAATAGAAATCAAGACAAGGAGTGACGTGAATAAAAAAATTAAAATTTGCATGATCGGCGCAGGTCGAGTTGGTAATAACCATGGTCGTGCAATCACAAGGCATGTCCCCAGCGGTGAGATCGTTGCCCTGGTTGACCCTGCTGTTGAAGTCAGAAACCAGACTGGGAAAGAGTTTGGGATTGAAAACCAGTACGATTCCTTCGAGCAAGCCGTAAATGATGTCGAGTTTGATGCTGTTGTAATCACTACACCAACGTTCACGCATAGAAACCTATCCGTTGAAGCTGCGAATGCCGGCAAACATATCTTCCTTGAGAAACCAATGGCCATTAATATCGAAGAATGCGATCAGATTATTGATGCTTGCCAAAAGAACAATGTAATCCTGCAGCTAGGGTTTATGCGCCGCTTTCAACCAGAATTTGTTGAAGCAGCCAACAAGATTGAGGCTGGCGAAATCGGGCAGCCAATCCTGGTCAAATCCCTCACGCATGGACCGGGATTACCTCCCGCATGGGCGCGAGATTTACAGATGTCAAATGGGCTTTTAGCCGAAGTTACAAGCCATGATTGGGATGCTGTCCGCTGGCTGATGGGCTCAGATTATAAGCGAGTCTACGCTGAAGTATCTAACTTGAAGGGTGAAAAGTTTAACGTGGATACACCTGATTTTTATGATACAGCCCTGGTTAATATCCGTTTTGAAAATGATACGCTGGGCATGTTCTCAGGCGTTTGCCCCTGCGAATACGGATATGATGCCCGTATGGAAATCGTAGGTGACAAAGGCATTCTTCAGATTGGTGAGATGAAAGGACAGCCTATCGTGGTGTGTAATAATCGCGACCAGGGATTAATCTCCCCGATATACCGTACATGGCCTCAGCGCTTTGCCTGGGGGTACATTTATGAGCTTGAAAGTTTCATTGATTGCATCTTAAACGGTGAAAAACCACGAGTTGGCGGAGAAGATGGCCGTTGGGCAGTCGCTGGCGTCCTTGCAGGTACGAAGTCATTCCAGAAAGAACGCCCTGTCTATCTTAAAGAAATATTCGAAAAATAAAATAGTAAAAGAGGAAAAATGAAAGCAGCAGTTTATCACGGTTCAAATGATATCCGTGTTGAAGAAGTCCCAAAGCCTACACCTGGTGACCGTGACTTGGTGATTAAAGTCCAAAGTGCAAGCATCTGCGGTACTGATCTCAGAATTTTCCATGGCAAGCATCGGATGTACACCGAAGGTACACGGCGGATACCAGGACACGAAGTCGTCGGAACGATTTCGGAAATGGGAAACAAGGTCGAAGGATATTCCATTGGGCAAAAGGTGTTTGTCGCACCTAATATGGGATGCGGACACTGCGAACAGTGCATCAGCGGGAATAACAACTTGTGTAAAAATTATAACGCCCTCGGCGTAACTATCAATGGCGGCTTTGCTGAATATATGCTGGTCCCCGAACAGGCAGTGCAGCAAGGTAACATCATTCCTATTAATGAAGAGGTTGATGCAGCAGTGGCAGCCTTGCTTGAGCCCTTCGCATGTGTTTTGCGCGGTCAAAATGCGCTCCACATTCAACCCGGAGAGATAGTCCTAATCATCGGTGCTGGTCCAATTGGCGTGATGCATACCAAATTAGCAAAAATTCGAGGGGCTGGAATGGTCATCGTCAGCGAACCGATTTCGTTCCGTGCTAATCAGGTAAAAAATGCCGGCGCTGATCATGTGATCAACCCAATGGAGCAGGATTTGCAGGCAGACATCGCCAAACTAACCAAGAACCATGGTGCAGATGTGATCATCGTTGCCGCACCGGTTCATGTCGCGCAGGAATCAACCCTCGATCTAGCAGCAATTGGAGGTAGGATCAACTTTTTTGGTGGACTGCCAAAAGACAAACCGCTTATTAATTTCAATTCCAACATGGTTCATTATAAAGAACTTACCGTCACAGGCACAACGGCTTGCAGCACAGCTGATTGCTGGCAGGCTTCAAGCCTTGTCAACCATGGCTTGATCGACCTCAGCGAATTGATCAGCCAGCGGTTCCCTATCGATGACACACTTAAAGCATTCGAGGCTGCTGAGAACCGAGAATCATTAAAAATTGTGATTCAACCTTGATTTAAAGGATAACTTTTTCTTTGTCAAAAATAATTAACAGAATTTAACTCACAGGAGACATAATGTCAGATCAACCCTTTTCTTTTACCATCCCCTTCCCAGGCTTTAAACCCTCTCGGGCAGATAATCACATAGAACGTCACCTATCGGACTTGCGAGGTCAATTTTTAGATCAACACGCCTATAAAACAATGCTTTCAGAAGAGGATACACTCCTCTATGAAGTTTATGAAATAAAAAGACCGGAAATCGAGGGTGAATTACTTTCTGGGATATCAATTGTGCACCCTGGTAAAGTCGGAAATGAATTCTTCATGACAAAAGGCCATTTCCACACAATTCTCGAGACAGCAGAAATGTATTACTGCCTGAATGGTGAAGGGTTTATGGTCATGGAAACACCGGAAGGTGAAACGTTCATAGAAGCTCTCTCACCCGGTAAAGTCCTTTATGTGCCCCCTCGCTGGGCACATCGCTCGGTTTGCACATCCAGACAGGAGGATCTGGTCACATTCTTCATTTATCCTGGAAACTCTGGGCACAATTACGGTACGATAGAAGAAAAGGGATTCCGCAAACTTGTTGTTGAAAATGAAAAGGGTATTGAAATCATTGACAATCCAAAATTTAAGGAATAAAGGTGCTATGAAGCAACTTAACGAATGCCGGGTTCTGGTTACTGCAAATTCATATGGAAAATTCAATCCAAGCCTGAAGATAGAACTTGAGAATCAGGTCAAAGAAGTGATCTACAATAAGACAGGAAAGCCGCTCTCGTCCCAACAGGTAGCTGATTTTCTCCCAGGAATTGACGGGTACATAGCAGGTCTCGATGATATCGATAAAAAAGCGCTTCTGGCTGCCGATACCCTCAAAGTCATTGCTCGTTACGGGGTGGGTATTGATAAAGTTGATCTCCAGGCTGCCAGCGAAAAAGGGATCATCGTCACGAACACACCTGGTGCAAATTCTGCTTCAGTGGCTGAACTGGCTCTCAGCATGATATTGACCTTAGCCAGGAAGGTTCCCTACGCCGTAAAAGCCTTACAAAATGGTGAGTGGCCTCGGCTTCCCGGATGGACTCTAGAAGATAAAACCATTGGGATTATCGGATTGGGTGCAATTGGAAAACACCTGGTAAAACGTTTGTCCGCATTTAATTGTCACTTAATGGCATACGACCCTTATGCAGATCACATCTTTGCACAAAAATATGATATCACCCTGGTCGATTTGCCTTCGCTTATTGCCAATTCTGATGTTATCAGCTTGCATGTCCCGGTGCTTGATGAAACTCGGGGAATGGTGAACGAAAAATTCATCAGCGAAATGAAGAATGGCTCTATCCTGATCAATACTTCACGTGGTGAACTCGTTGACGAAAAAGCACTCATTGAAGGGCTTCAGTCCGGACATTTACGAGGTGCAGGATTGGATGCCTTTAATAAAGAACCACCCGACACTGACAACCCCCTTTTATCGATGTCCCAAGTCATCTGCACACCTCACCTTGGGGCTCAAACCGATGGGGCTACTAACAACATGGGCAGGATGGCATTGGATGAATGCCTAAGGGTTCTGCAGGGTGAAAAGCCTTTATATCAAGTTAATTAATTAGTCTGTTGGAGATAATTATGGAAACAAAACAAGAAGTTTTGAAGCGAATCAAAGAAGTAGGTCTCTTAGCTGTCATCCGAGGACCATCAAAGGACCTGACGATTAAAATGGTAGAAGCCCTCATCAATGGCGGGGTGATTGGTATTGAGATCACATACACAACACCGCAGGCAGAGGAGGTCGTATCAGCTCTCAAAACCTCATTTGGCGAGGATATTTTGCTCGGAATGGGAACCCTCACCAAACCCGAACAAGCTGAATCAGCCAAAGCAGCTGGGGCAAACTTCCTGGTCAGCCCGGTGTGTGAACCGAAATTAGTCAAAGCCATGGTCAAAACAGGTCTAGTCACAATGGCAGGGGCATTAACGCCCACGGAGATCTTTCAAACCCATGCCCTTGGGGTTGACGTGATCAAGGTCTTCCCCGGATCATTGACGGGACCAAAATACATTAAAGCTATTCACGGCCCGCTCCCTCATATTGAAATGATGCCAACTGGTGGCGTATCCAAAGACAATATCAAAGATTGGTTCGCTGCCGGCGCGGTTGCCGTGGGTGCAGGGAGTGCCCTATGCCCCAAGAACCTGGCCCTCGAAGGTAAATTTGATGAGATTTCAAGGATCGCATCTGAATTTGTAGCAGTTGTTAATGCTTCACGATAATAAGAATGAGGAAACAATGGAAAATAGATATAGTGTTGTAACCAAAGATCGTCCCACATTCTATTTCATCGGAGTCACCACCCAGCACTCCTCGATTATGAAGGTCTTTCCCTTATGGATGAAAGATCTTGGTCGAGAAGATGTGATCATAGAAGGCTGGGATTGTAAAATTCATGATGAACCGGAAAAGTACCGAGAAGCTGTAGCGCAAATAAAATATGACCCTTTATCCATGGGCGCGTTGGTGACAACCCACAAAATCGATCTCTTAAATGCCTGCCGGGATATGTTCGATTATCTGGATCCATACGCAGAAATCACAGGAGAAATCTCCAGCATCTCCAAGAACGAAGGTCGTCTGGAAGGACATGCCAAGGATCCCATCACCTCCGGACTGAGCCTGGACGCTATCATTGGTAAAGATTATTTCGCAAGAACAGGTGGTGAGGTACTCTCTTTTGGGGCTGGCGGCTCGGCGATTGCGACTTTCTTACATCTCGCGAACAAAGCGAACAAAGCTGACCGTCCTGACGTCTTCACATTCGTTAATCGCTCCCAGGGAAGATTAGATCACGCCCAGGAAATGATTTCAGAATTAAGTACTGACATCGAAGTCAAATATATCCAGAATTCAACCCCTGCAATCAATGATGAGATCATGGCCAAGCTACCGCCCAAGAGCATCGTCATCAATGCTACCGGGATGGGAAAAGACACACCTGGCTCACCGGTGACCTGGGATGGGGTTTTCCCGCAGGATGGCATCGCATGGGAATTCAATTACCGAGGCGAGCTCGATTTTTTACACCAGGCATTAGCACAAAAAGAATCGCGCAACCTGACGGTTGAAGATGGTTGGTTGTACTTCATCCACGGTTGGACTCAGGTTATTGCCCAGGTTCTGCATTTCGATCTTAACCCAGAATTATTACAAAAATTAAAAGCAACAGCGGACACTATCAGGAAGAAATAAGCACTGACATTCATCTCTCAAATTACTGGTTGAAACTTATTTGTTAATTAAAGTGGATTAAAAAAATGAAACAAATCAACACAACGCTAGGTCGTATAGATATTGATCGGCTTGGAAAAGTGGACATCCACGATCATATCATCCTGGATGGGTCAAAAAACGAAACCATCCCTGAGGATTTTCATCACATAGATGTTGATCTGATATCAAGAGAGGTCGCAGCGTGGAAAGCGGCTGGAGGTGGTGCAATCGTTGATAGTTCACCCATTGGTGCGGGGCGCAACATTGAATTGCTCAATGAAACCAGCGTCCATTCACAAGTACCATTTATTGTTACCAGCGGTTTCCATAAGTTGAGCTATTATGAGAAAGATCATTGGTTGAATTCTGCATCAGAAACTGAGATTGCTGAAATTCTTTTTGCTGAATGTGAAGAAGGCGTTTTGCTCAACGATAGCCGTCCCCACCAATCCAAAAGAAGTACAACCAAAGCCAACATGCTCAAAATCGGTGTTGATGCCGAAGGCATCTCGCCGTTGGGCTCAAAGCTGTTAAATGCTGTTGCTAAAACGGGCAATCTGCTCGGAATCCCGCTAATGATCCACACTGAACCTGGTGTGCCATTTGATACCCTGGTGGATACACTTGAAAGTATCAAATTTGATCCCAACAGGGTGATCATCTGCCATATGGGAAAAAGCCTCGATCTTGAACTCCATCGGGCATTGGCTGGTCGTGGCTATTATCTTGAGTTTGATGAGATGGTGCGTCCCTCTCCGTCACTACCCAAATTGGCAAGCACGATACGCTCATTATTTGATGAAGGGTTTGGCGGTGCGGTATTGTTTGCAGGAGATCTTGCAAGACGCGGTTACTGGTCGTGTTATGGCGGTTCACCGGGGCTTCCCTTTTTGATTACTTCGCTTGACGAATTTCTGCTTGATTTAGGAATTTCTCAAGAAATCCTCGATAAGATATGGATCGAAAATCCACAAACTCTGTTTTCCAATTAAATTTTTAGATTTTTCAAGGAATACATTCATGTATCTGACAAGTAAAGACATCGCAAAAATGATTGACATCTCTTGTGTTCGCACCATTTCCAACGAAGCGGATATTGAAGAAATGGCCAATGCTGCAAAACAATATGGCTTTGGCCAGGTTTCTGTACTGCAGAGTTTCATTCCCTTTACCAAGCAGTTGATCCAGGATACTCCTGAAATCCGGCTTGTTGGCAACGTCAGCTTTCCATCAGGTTCTGACAGCACTTCCACCAAGGTTTTTCAAGCAAAAGAAATGGTTGCTGCAGGATGTGATGAGATCGATATGGTGATGAATATCGGCATGCTAAAATCTGGATATCTACGCGAAGTCAAAGAGGATATCCAGGCCGTCAGGGATATCATTCAACCGTTACCCATGAAAGTCATCATTGAAATTATGTATTTATCCCAAGAGGAGATCAAACACGCTTGCGAAATTTCGATTGAATGCGGTGCAACCTTTGTAAAAACAGGAACGGGGTGGGCAGATCGCGGTACGACACTCGAAGACGTTCTAATAGTTAAATCCTTAGTAGGAGACAAGATAAAGATCAAAGCATCTGGTGGTATTCGCAGTGTACAAACTCTGGTTAAGATGTACCAGGCAGGTGCAAGGCGATTTGGGATTAACTTGAAGAGCGGCATTGAAATTTTAGAAGAGATAAAAAAGAACGGCGACAGGATTGAGGTTTAGAGAACTTGAGAAATAATGAATTAATAAGGATTAACTCAATGAGGAAAGAACTCATCATCTCTTTTGACCTGGGTACAGGCGGCAATAAAGCATCCCTTTATTCAAGCCAAGGTAAATGTCTGGCAAGTACATTCGTCCCCTATGATACACAATATCCCCAAGTCGGCTGGCATGAACAGCGTCCCGAGGATTGGTGGCGAGCCATTGTGGAAAGCACACAAGAGCTAATCCGTACAAGTGGTGCATCAGTGGACGAGATTATTGGTTTGGGTATTTCAGGTCACAGCCTGGGTGCAGTTCCTATAGATAAAGAAGGCAACCTCCTGAGAGATCAAACGCCTATCTGGTCAGATATCAGGGCACAGGAAGAAGCTGCAGCATTTTTCGAAATAATTGACCCGGATGAATGGTATATGACAACAGGTAATGGTTTTCCCCCTCCCTGTTACACGATATTCAAGGTCATGTGGTACCAGACCCATGAACCGGAGATGTTTTCAAAAGTCGATAAAATCCTCGGCACGAAAGACTACATCAACTTGAAGTTAACAGGTATCATCAAAACTGATCCTTCCTACGCCTCAGGTACAGGAATTTTCAATCTAAAAAACAACTTTTATCACAAAAAATTTATCGAAGCCAGTGGTATTGATGCAGAGGTCTGGCCTGAGATTGTCCCTTCAACCCAGGTACTGGGAACCATCAAGCCTGGGATCGCCAAGGAGATTGGATTAAATCCGAATGTGAAGATTGTTTGCGGGGGTGTTGATAATTCCTGCATGGCTCTCGGCGCTAAAAACACAAAATCTGGGCGGGTTTATACCTCATTGGGATCTTCTGCCTGGATTGCGGTATCCTCGGAACAGCCAGTTTTGGATAAAGAAACAAAACCGTATGTCTTTGCGCATGTCATTCCGGGATTGTTTACATCAGCCGTCAGCATTTTTTCTGCGGGGACGACCTTTAATTGGATCAGAGATCATATCTGCCAGGATTTATTAATTGAAGCTGAGCGGAAAGGAATTGATGTTTACACTTTGATGAATAATGTCGCAGCTAAAGCGCCAGTGGGTTCAAATAAACTTTTTTTCATCCCCAGCTTGGCCGGTGGGACAACACAGGACCCCAGTGTAAACATACGCGGTGGATACATCGGGTTGGATCTTAAGCACGGACAGCCTGAATTGATCCGCTCTGCAATGGAAGGGATCGCCATGAATCTCCGCTTACGACTGGACCTCCTGCGAAAGCACACCAAACTTGAAGATGAAATCTTATTTGTGGGGGGAGGCGCAAAAAGCCGCTTTTACCTGGGAATTTTTGCCGATGTGTTCAACACAAAAATCGTCAAGACAAATATCGATCAGGATGCTGCAGCGTTAGGTGCTGCTGCACTGGCTGCTGTGGGCTGCGATCTTTGGCCAAATTTCTTGCAGATCGACAATATCCATCAAACCCAAGAGGAAATCAACCCAACCGCCATAAATAACGAAAAGTATGAAAAACTCCTGCTGATTTTTGAAAGGATAGTTCAATTTCAATCAACCATTGGCGATCTTAGCCATGACATTAATATCTTATGACTGTTTCACTGTATAAAGCAGAATCACAGTAATAATAACCGTTGCTGCAGATAAACAAAATATGATAATAAATACTTAAAAAGGAGGTTGAATCTAAACTAAATAATATTTCCAAGATTTTCAGTAAGAGAATTTTACCAAAACTGAAAGTATTGTATTGATGATATTGTTACCTCACAAAGTCAATGTTTCTAGTAATTTATTAAGAAAGGACAAAAAAATGAAAATCGGATTGTTTACAGCTACATTTTTAGATAAATCACTTGAAGAAGTATTTGAATTAGCGTCCAACCTTGGCTATGAAGCAGTTGAAATGCCAGCTTTTGCTGACAATCCACACCTAGATATCGAAGAGGTTATCAAAGGCAATAACGCTGATGAAGTGAAGAAATTAGCCTCGTCTTATGGATTGACCATTTCTGCTCTTGCCAACCACCCGGAAGGTCAAATCGTTCTCGGACCTTATGGGAAAGATACAGATGCCATCTACAAAGGCACAAAAGAAGAAAAGATCAAATTCGGCACAGAGCGCATGATCAAGACAGCCCAGGCCGCAAACGCCCTGGAAGTACCGGTTGTAACGGGTTTCCTTGGATGTGAGAATTTTGGCCGATTCTTTCCCTGGCCGTATTCCAAAGGCTGGGCAGATATGGAAGCTGAAATGGTCGAACGTTGGTCACCGATCCTGGATAAATTCGCTGAGTACGGCGTCAAATTTGCACATGAGCCCCATCCCAATGAGATCGTTTATAATGTCGAAACTGCATTACGAGCAGTAGAGCTCTTCGGTGATCGACCAGAATTTGGTTTTAACTTTGATCCGGCGAACTTGATCTATCTTGGTATTGATGTTGAAAACTTCATTGATGCCCTTAACAGACACATCTTTCATGTTCATGCCAAAGATGGTGAGATCGTTGCTCATAATGTGGGTCGATCGGGTGTGATCCCCCAGGGTGATTGGCAGCGACTTGGGCGTGGATTCCGGTTCAGGATCCCTGGCTGGGGTTCAGTCCCATGGAAAAAAGTGATTACTGAGCTCTCATTGATAGGTTACGATTACGTCATGAGTTATGAACATGAAGACGTAACAATGAGTCGCCATGATGGTATCACCAAAACCATTGCCTTCCTGAAACCTTTAATGATTGAAAAACCTTATGAAGGCAGAAACGACGTCCTGTTCAATTAAGAAAACGTAATAAGGAGAAAAAACAATGACTGAAATGATGAAAGCCGCCGTATTCGAAAAAATTGGTGTTATCAAGGTTAAGGAAGTCCCTTTACCTGAAATTAATGAGAATGAAGTCTTGATCAAGGTCAAGCTGACGGGGATATGCGGAACTGATTGGAGCATCTACAACGGCTGGTATTCCGCTGATAAACTACCCATGATCCCTGGTCATGAATTTTCGGGTGAGATTGCCAAACTTGGCAAGAACGTCAAAGGGTTTGAAATTGGTAACAGGGTCACCGCAGACATCAACATGAGCTGTGGCACTTGCTTCTACTGCCTGCGCGGTGAAAAGCTCCTCTGTGATCAGTTCACCCAGCTTGGTATTCATACGGATGGTACATTTGCAGAATACGTTAAAGCACCTGCAGGCCAGGTACATGTTCTACCAGACAACCTGAGCTTTGAGGCAGGCGCATTTATCGAACCTGTATCTTGCGTTATTCATGCAGCCAAAGCCCTGGATGCTAAATTGGGCAGCAGCATCGCCATTATCGGTGACGGTTTAGGCACACTGCACGCCCGTATGGCTGTCCTGAGAGGGTTAGCCCCTGTGATTGTGTTTGGGCACAACCGAAAAAGACTGGAGATCGCCAAAAATATGGGCGCTGACTATGTTTTCCATACCGATGATGTTGCCGACCCTGTCGCAGAAGTCATGAAGCTAACAGGTGGAAGAGGTGCTGATTATGCGATTGAAGCAGCCGGAAAAGTCGAAACTTATGAACAAGCCTTCGCCATGCTCCGGCGGGGCGGTACCCTGTCATCCTTTGGTATTACCGGCGAGGATGATGAAATGACCATTCGTCCTTTTGAACTTGTATTAGGAGAAAAGAAAATCACCGGATCATGTGCCGGAGTTGGTCAGGACTGGCCAGACGCCATGACACTCATCTCCAGGGGCAGGATTGATCCCAAACCCCTTTTCTCAATGAAAGTCCCGCTGGAAGATTTGGAGTGGGCATTACACGAATTGCGGAGCAACCGCAATCTATTTAAAATCTTTGTCTCACCAGAAATAACTGAAAGAGAAGAACTTTAATTAAAACTCAACCCAGCGGGTCAACCAAATGGTTGACCCGCCGAAAAAACTGGAGTCATTTTTGGATATTACCGGTATAGAGCACATCGCCATCAATATTCGTGATGGTAAAAAATCAAGAGATTTTTACAACCGCATTCTGGGGTTTCCTCAACTGAAAACTGTTGATCATGGCGATTGTGAGATCACTTATTTTTCCTTACCAAATGGCGCAAGGCTGGAGATGTTTGATTACCATGGAAGTAACCGCTCTCCAGAACATCACGACAAGGATGCAGGCTTACGACATCTGGCATTTCAGGTGACGGATGTAGCGGCGCACGAAGCCTTATTAAGGTCACAAGGTATTGAAATTACACTTCCCACATGTGATTTACCTGATCTAAATGCCCGCGTTTTGCTTTTTAAGGACCCAAATGGGATCACGATCGAATTTTGCGAAGATCTTTAAAAAGATGACAGTTTTTTGTCTCACGCTGTCATCAAATTATGACTGAATAAATTGGAGGTAAAACCTTATGGATAAGAGAGAAATATTATTATCACCTATTGCATTCGGGAACCGGACTAGCCAGAATCGTTTTTTTATTCAGGCAATGGAATGTTCCGATGGAGACCCCGAGGGCAATCCTACGGACCTAACTTATCAACGCTATGAAAACCTGTTTAATGGCAATGCAGGCGTAATCACGCTTGAGGCGATCACCATTACCGAAAAAAATCGCAGCCGAATGAACCAGCTTTTCATCAAACCCCAAAACCAACCAGCCTTGACCAAATTCGTTAGCAAGCTCAAAGAAGTTAATCCCAAACCAATCTTCCTGTTTCAGCTAACTCATTCTGGTGAATTAAGCAATCCGGAATTCTCAAAACGGTTGTCTGTAAAATTATTGCCTGGTTTTGAAGGTGATGTTTTCACGGAAGATGAATTTGAAAACATTATGCAGGATTTCGTTCGCGCTGCAAAGATTGCTTATGATTCTGGTGCTGATGGAATCGATATGAAAATGTGCCATGGTTACCTTGGTTCCCAGATTCTTCGCCCATATAACACCCGGAAATGGAAGTATGGTGGCCCATGGGAAAACCGTCGTCAATTTGCCTTTGATCTGTATGAACGTATCCGCAAAGCTGTACCGGATGAGAAATTTATCATCGGATCCAAGATCTCAGTCTGGGAAGGTTTTCCAGGCGGCATGGGCACTGCAGGACCTGATACACCTGTTATGAACTTCACCGAGATCATTGATCTTGTTAAAGGGTTGGAGGAACGCGGCGCAGCATTCTTTGTGCAGTCCGCTGGCAGCCCTTCCATTACCATCAGCCTAACCCAAGCTGATCGCGAGCGTCCCTATTTTGCTTACCTACATCAATACTTTGCCAAGGTGCTTCGCGACAACCTCAAACCGGAAACGGTTGTGGTCGGTTCGAACTATTCTGTGTTTGGAAATGGACTGAATCGATTATTGGCAGTCAATCCAGAAGATAAAGCTATGCTCGCCTACGGTGCCGACAACATCCAAAAAGGGTATGTCGATATGGTTGCCCTTGGGCGCCAATCGTTTGCTGATCCACTGCTTCCCCTTAAATTCGAGGAAGGTCGTGAAGATGAGATCAATTTCTGTACAGCATGCGACAACTGCCTTGAGCTCCTCATTCAACAGGCACCTATTGGCTGCTGCACATATAATAAGTTTTACAGCAATGTCCTCCGTGAAACTCGCAAGGAAAAAGGCCGCCTGGCAACCGACCATACCTAAACCAAGAAACGATTTAGAGACTCGTGGGGCAGGCAAGTTTGCCTGCCCCTTCCAAAGTGAACTAACGTTTAAGTCACACTTGAGTTCCACAATGAAATTGATACCTTCCTAAACATCTGTCATTCAACGGAGCATCCTTTGAACATCGATTCAGACATCCAACAAGAAAAATTCCAAACAGCTGGGGTCACCATGATCTCTGCAGCTCACGCCCTTCATGACACTTATACCGGTTTCTTCCCTGCTTTGCTGCCTGTTCTCATCGAGCGATTTTCAATGAGCAACACGATGGCAGGTTTGCTGTCCATCTTCATGCGGATACCATCATTGCTGCAGCCCATTTTTGGCCATATCGCTGATCGAAAAAACCTCCGCTTACTGATCATTATTACACCTGCGATCACAGGCAGTGCCATGAGTTTGTTAGGTATCGCCCCCAGCTATGGTTTTCTAGTCTTCCTGCTTATTATCGCAGGTATGAGTGCTGGTGCCCTGCATGCCATCGGACCGGTCATGGGAAGTGCTCTCTCTGGAAAGCAATTGGGGAAAGGGATGAGTTTTTGGATGGTCGGTGGGGAATTAGGACGCACCTTGGGACCACTGATCACTGTTACGACGATTAATTATTTCTCTATTGAAAACTTCCCCTGGTTGTTGATGGGTGGCTTATTGATATCGATCTTCCTATATTTCAAATTGAGGGATAGGACGACTATAACCAATAATCTCCAGGTGACCATTCCCTGGCGGAAAGGACTCCGTCAGATGCGCGGAATCATGATACCGGTCTCCTTGTTAATGATTTCCAGATCCATGATCACCGCATCACTAACGATCTTCCTGCCCACCTTTCTTACGAACCAGGGGTCAAGTCTGTGGTTTGCCGGGGCGTCGCTTACCATTTTTCAAGCTGCAGGCATGGTTGGCGCATTATTAGCTGGTTCATTAAGCGACCGCATTGGTCGACGCCGGGTGATGGCAATCTCATTCATCACTACCCCAATATTAATGTTTCTTTTTCTTCAAGTGGAAGGGATATGGCTCATCCCATTATTGATCCTGTTGGGATTTTCTTCGATCTCCGTTGTGCCGGTCATAATGGCTGTTGTCATGGAAAACTTCACAGATAACCGCTCATTTGCCAATGGGGTATATATGGCGCTTAGTTTTATCATTGGCGCTGCTGCAGCCTTTGGCGTTGGTCTGATTTCTGATTTGATTGATATGAGGGTGACATACTTGATCAGTGCGGGTTTTGTTGCATTGGGAATTCCGGTTATTTTTTGGCTGCCTACGTCTCACAAACAATCCATCATAGAATAATTCAGTATAAGAAAACACCATTTCGCAAATTCAAAGGGGCTGGTCACTTTTTATGACCAGCCCCTCCTTTTTATTCTTTGACTAACTCCCCCTTGTTGCTAAAAACCTACTGGACAGTAAATGTCCCTGATGTTGATACCGGATCAAATCCGTCTTTAGTCACTGTCACATCAAGGGTGTATGTGCCTGTACCGGTTTTCCGAGCATTGATCCTGTAATTGAAGCTGACCAAACCATTCGCACCGGTGGTTCCAGTAAGTGTTGTGGGGCTGCCAATCGTACCTGTTACAACAACTGTGACTGCTGCACCTTCGACCGGAATGCTATCACTTGTCACTGAAATGCTGATACTAACAGTATTTTTATCCCCAAATACTGATCCGTCAGCAGGACTTTCAATTACCGCGACCAGATCACCTGTGGGGGGTGGTGGAGGTGGGGGTGTGACCCCGCCAAGGTAAGCTAAAGCTTCCGCAGCTTGAACCAGGCCATAGCCAAATAAACTATCACGCCCGGAAGCACCTAAATCCACGGCTGTTGCGTTCATCGCTTCACGAATTTCCACATTGGTCCAACTCGGATTCGCGGACCAAATCAACGCTGCCACACCTGAAACATGGGGTGTCGCCATTGAGGTGCCGTCCCAGGCTTCATAGCCATTATCCGGCCAGGAATATGTACTTGAAATTGAAGCAACGGATCCCAGTTTGTTTGCAACCAGGTATTGACCATCTTCCTGGGAGAGTGAAACACCAATGATAGAGCTGGTACTTTCGCCTAAAGTGCCCAGGAAATTACCGGGTTCATTGTTATAAATAACAACTGCTGCACCGCCGCTCGATTGAACATTGAGGACCTTATCAAGGAAACTGATGTCGCCGCGTTCGCAAAGAACGACTTTTCCGCTCCAGCTTCCTGTTGACGTGCACAAACCACCATCAACCAGCGCACCGCTGGTTGTGCCGTAGGCGCTGAATTCAATATGGCCTACACTGAAGCTAACGCCATCGACAGAAAGGTCGTTGTTTTCGATATAGGGAATAGTAGAAAGTACACCCACACCTGGTGCAGCGATTTCCACTGCTGAGTTTTGAAGTGAAAAACTCGCAACTGTCATACTCTGGTCAACAGCGGCAACCGAGACTACTGAACTGTATGACGCAGGATATGAAAAAGCGCCGGGGGTATCTTCTTGTTCGTTCCCAGCTGCTGCAATATGCAAAATGCCTTCAGCATAGAGCGAGTCGAAAGCACGCTGTTCCCTGCGGTTTGAACTGGTGCCGCCCAGGCTCATGCTGATCACATCTGCACCATTATCACGGCAAGAATAAATCGCAGCGGTCAGATCTGATGCTGCCACCCATGCACCTGTATCATCGAAAATCTTAACAATATGGAAATTCACCGTACCGGGTGTTACCCCTACAACACCAAGCCCATTGTTCAATGCTGAAATCGTACCTGCAACATGTGAACCGTGGCCATAACCGTCCCGGGCCCAGTTTTCGTCTACCTGGGAATAACCCGAGACACCAGCGCCAACATCTTTCAAATCCTCATGTGCAGCAGAATACCCAGTATCAATGATACACACGGTGATTCCTTCGCCGGTTGGAGCTCCGCTGTCAACCATATCATCACGGTTGAAATCCCAAACATCGCGTGCCTGGACCGCGTCGATGCCCCAGGGTACGGTTTGTCCTGTTTCGCTCAAGCTCGCTGCGAGCGCATTTTCTAACGAACTTTGCCGGGTCGCAACAGGATAGCGAGCAGGGTCTGCTTCGACATCAACCACAAATGGGTTTCGAACGATCCCATTCAGCGCGGCTTCTGGCAAGCTGACCACGTATGATTCCAATTCCGGGAAATCATAATGGAATGTTGCTTTCGCTTTATCAAGTGCCTGGAATACCTCACCCTTCTTATCACTTTGATAAGATACCCAAACTCGCACCCGATCCTGGGATGCTGCCATAGCGGGTGTTACCGCAGTTAGAAGAAATGCGGTGACCAATAAGACTGCTATAATTGAACCTTTTTTCTTTAACCTCATTTAATCCTCCTCGTAGTGACCAATTTCACAATTATACACATTAATTGTGTAGACAAAAGCCTAATTTTCATCATTTTGAAAGTTTTTTGGAAACTATTAATTTGATTTAATGTTCGAAATCTTATTTTTAATAAAAATGCGGCTTAGAAATCCTTCAAAAGTAATTTAACCAAAATTAAAGAGGTTATAAAATCAAAAAGCCCCAAACACTTGGAAAACAGTGTTTGGGTAAAAGTTTTTTATAAGTTCTTTAGAATTTCTAAATTTTTGAAATGGTATTTAGGAATAAGAAATCACATAGAAATATCTAAGACGCGAATTACTCAAAAATAACTTTCATATAACCCAAAGAGTTAAGCAGTCTCTCAATATAAGTTTCTGCATTTTGTTCAGCAAGTGTCAAAATACCATCCTCAATTGCAGCCTCCCGGATCGCATCCTCAGCCGCTTGCCGTGCTTCAGTTTCAAGATCTTGCTCCCCTTTTCGAAGCAGCCCGGTTTCCCGATCATAGATATACGATTTATCATTTTCCAAAGTCGCAACAAAGATTTCAGGTAGCGGAAGATCCACATGCAAAACACCATCCTCGAGCCAAAGGTCTTCCTCGCTAAGGTCAGCCAGGTCCACCCCCGCCAGGACATAACCATGTGCAACAAGAAGGAGCCGGTCACCAAATAAAGGTCCAAACACCCCCTGGTTGATTTCAGCCGTGATCACTTTTTCAATTGAGTATTGGATCGTTTCCAGGCGAGCCAGGGATTGAATATCCCGGATAATGGTGACGGGATCCGGTATGATTGTTGGCGTTGGGTTCAATAATTGGGATACCTGCGTGCTGATCGTATTGTTCATGTTTTGGATCGGGGAAATAGCAGCTCTGATGGTTCGATTAACTGAGATAGCAATAAATATAACCGAACCAATGATGGTTATCAATAGGACTAGAACCAAAATAATAATTAGAATGCTTGTAAAACTTTGTTTTTTCATAAATTTACTTCACACCTTAAATTTGTTTATTCTCAGTTAGAAGTCTACCACATCGATATGAGTATTGGACAAAAAACAGCCCCTCTCAGGAGGGGCTGCGGTTTTGGACATCATTTTACAGGTTTCGCTGGTAGACTCTATGGTTCTTGTAAAACCTCACGCCAAGGTTCTTTAGATCTTTACGCATTTGCTCTGCAGTCTCAGCAACTTGTGTAAGTTCCGAATGGACGAATTGTTTATTGGCGTGCATCGCATTCTCAAGTTCAACATACAGGATCGCGTTCCCGCCCAGTCCCTGGTATTCTGGCAATATGCCAACACCATTAAAGGAAATCCAATTTGTATGCTTGAGCTCCCACAGCAAGCGAAGAATGGCGATAGGACCCAGCTTGCCATTATTTTTCTGCATCGCCGCAGAAACATCAGGGAATGGGAACGTAAAGCCCACAACATCACCATCTTTGACGATGATTTTAAACAGGTCGGGGTCAAGGATCGTCATAATGTTCTTAATCACAAAATCGATCTCATGCTGGGATAATGGATAATATTCCCAGTTATTTACAAAAGCTTTATTATAAGCTTCTCCAATCCGCCCACCCCATTGCACCAAGTCTTTCTTATTCTTAAAATTCACGACCTCAAAGGATCCACGTTTTATGGCAATATTAGCCGCTTTTCGAACTTTTGCCGGCGTATGGAATGCCTGGGGGTCAACATAACTAGAAACAAAATCAACAATTTTAGTGAAACCCAGATTTTCTACCAATTCCCGGTAATATGGATAGTTATAATTCATCATGTTCATCATCTGGCGATGTTCAAAGCCTTCAATTTGAATACCATATCCATCGAGAGGGCCGAAACCTTTCGGGCCAATAAGCTTGGTTAATCCCCGTTCCTTTGCCCAATTAATAACAGTAGAAAAAAGTGCATCCGCTACTTCCTGGTCATCAATGCATTCAAAAAGGTAAAATTCAGCATCTTTTGATTGATGGTATTCATTGAAGGGCTTATTCTCAAGTGCGGCGATCCGACCGACCATTTCACCATCACGCTCAGCAATGAAGAATTCAGCATCAGAATGCTCATAATAGGGGTGTTTATCCGGGCTAAGCATTGTCCTGATATCAACCCTGAAGGGCGGCACCCATTGTGGGTGTCCCGCATAGAGATCAAAGGGAAATTGGACAAAGCGTTCAATCTCACCCTTAGAATTTAAATCAACCTTTTGAATCGTAACCATAATTTCCTTTCATAAAAATAAAATGGATAATCTCTTCTGTTTAACAAAATTTTCTTCTTTGAGTTGCGAAACCTAACTCATTTTATCATATCAAGTGTGCTGGCTTTCTTTTTCTAAATATTTGGCACTGGGATCTTGGATGGATAATTTCACCTTATTTCAGTAAACTAAATGTATTGCCTAATTTATCCATATATCTTCCTGTTTTTCATGCTTAGATTCTTCAAAAGGAAACATAATGGCCAACCATCTAAAAGGTTCTACCTCACCCTACCTCCAGCAGCACCAGGAAAATCCTGTCAATTGGTATCCCTGGGGAGAAGAAGCGTTATCTCGCGCTAAAAATGAAAATAAACCCATCTTCCTGAGCATTGGATATTCTGCCTGTCACTGGTGCCATGTCATGGCGCACGAGTCTTTTGAAAATGAAGAAACAGCAAAAATATTGAACGAACATTTTATCAGCATCAAAGTTGATCGGGAAGAAAGGCCGGATATAGATGAGATTTATATGCAGGCTGTTGTCTTGCTAACTGGTCAGGGCGGTTGGCCGTTAAGCGCCTTCTTAACCCCAGATCTAAAACCCTTCTTTGGTGGCACGTACTTCCCACCCATACCAAATTATGGCAGGCCTTCATTTAATCAGGTGCTTTTATCGGTTAATGATACTTTTAGACATAGACCTGAATCAATTAAGAATAATGCGGAAATTATCACCCAAGCAGTTAAGGAGCAATATAGACTTTCGAAACCTGCAAACAAGGAAATTGATCTGGATCAAATTGTAGATTCCCAATTTCAATCCTATGATTGGCAGGATGCGGGATGGGGAAAAGCGCCTAAATTTCCCCAACCCATGATCATCGAGTTCCTGATCCAAAGGGCATTCGCAGGCAGTCAGAAAGCATACCGGATCGTCGATCACATTTTAGATCACATGTCCCGAGGTGGGATGTATGATCTGGTCGGAGGTGGTTTTCATCGCTATAGCACCGACGGCCAGTGGTTGATCCCTCATTTTGAGAAAATGCTGTACGACAACGCCCAGCTTGCCCTGGCTTATTTGCATGGTTATTTTCTGACCGGTAATATTTATTTTCGGCATGTCGTCGTTAAGACCCTGGAATTCATCCAGAGAGAAATGACAAGCCCTCAAGGCGGCTTTTATGCAAGCCTCGACGCAGATACACCTGAAGGTGAAGGACGTTATTACGGCTGGAATTATAATCAGCTCACTGAAGTGCTCTCGAGTGAAGACTTCTCAATCATAAAATCTTTACTTCACCTCAGTGAAAGTGGAAATTTTGATTTCAATCAAAATGTTCTACAATTTCAGAAAAACCCTTCAGATGTTGCTAAAGAGATGGCAGTCCCAGTAGAGGAACCGCTGGGGAGGATTCACGCCATCTTCAAACAATTAATGACAATCCGTGAAAAACGAACACATCCGAAACAAGATCAAAAGATCATCACCGAATGGAATGCCCTGGCAATCAAAGCCTTTGCAGCGGCGGGACTATTGCTAAAACGAGACGATTTCCTCAATTCAGCCAGAAAAGCAACAGCCTTCATTCATGAAGAAATCCAAACGGCATCTGGGTACCTGCAACGGTCCTGGGGAGCCGGCAGGGCGTCGCAACCGGCGACCCTTTCAGATTATGCTGGATTTATCCTTGCTTTACATGCGATGTACGAAGTTGATTTTGATCCTAAGATATTTATTAAGATGAAAAACCTTTTTAGAATCATGCAAAATGAATTTGCCTCATCGAATGGTCTCTATTATGATTCGGCAAAAAGTGTCACCGACCTGATATTAAGACCAATAAGCATAACTGATAATGCCGTCCCCTCTGGGAATGCTTTAGCAGGACACGTTCATTGGCTATTTGCAAATTACCAAGAATCCCTAGACGAAATTGAAAAGGTGTCGTTGATGATAAATATAGTTGCTGAAAAATCTACGCAGTTTCCAACCAGTTTTGGATCCTGGTTGTCCCTGGCGGATCTCAGCCGGTACGCCACAACCCAGGTTGCGTTGATCAGTGAAGAGGATGTCTCTTCCATAGAACAATTATTGGAGATTTATCGTGAAACCTATCGTTCAAACCATGTCATTGCAGCCAAAATTGGCAAAGACCTGAACGAAGACCAAATTCCCGGACTCCTGCATAATCGGTCACCGCTTGGGGGGTGTCCAACCGCATATGTCTGCCGGGGATTTACCTGCAAACAGCCAACAACTGACCTAAAAACATTCAGAGATCAGCTTAAACTGAAGAGTCATCCATAGAGAACTTAATTTTGCCTGGTTGATTAACGCCTTTCTCAAATTTTAGTTTCGTAACCACTTAACACTACAATCCAATAGTTGTTTACTGAAAAAAATCATATTTGTCTCCGCGGAAATTAAACCCACACGAGTGACTTGTGGTTTACGGTGTTTTGAAAAATTTACGAATTAGAATTTAAACTACGGTGCAGGATAAGGGATCCCGCAAGGCCAATCTACAGTCACCGCTTCTGAAACCTTTTTCCCTGTAGCAAGGATCACGGTATAGGTGATTTGGTCTTCTGGCTGTTCGCCAAATTCCATAATTGTAAATGTATAATCATTAGGCGTTGTCTGAGGCAGCAAAGACGTTTTTTGGTGAAATTCTCCATTTTTGTAAACATTGACTTTTAATTCTCTTGTCTGCAAAGAGGTCATCGAAAATGGTGTTGCCAATGTCACCAAAACAGGTGCTCCCCATCCCCCAGGATAATATTCGTTAGGGCAAGGATGTAGCAGCACTAAACTCATATCCCACTTAGGGTTTGGGTTTCCTCCTTGAGGAATCGCTGACACGGCAGATGGCAAAGCCATAAAACCAACACAAATTGCTATAAGGATAAGGATCCTCCCCTTAAACATGTTTTCTCCTTTTTTAATTCATCTATTGATTGATTTTAAGGAAAAATTTCTCTCCAATTAATCATCTCCTTCTGAAGAACTCCAAAATGTTTTAGATGCTGGATTAGGTTGTTGCAATGAGGGCGTAGATGGATTAATTATGTACGTCTATATTTTACATTCTATAATAAATTTAACCATGCTGTCAACTTTATCAAATGGGTCCCCAGGAAAACAAGCTATATTGATCATCGTTAATAACTTACAATAACGGAGGCATCACACATGTTTCACGCCATTGTGATGACTTGTAAACCTACCCCGTCTGGGCTATAATCCTTTTGTTATTTTGTAGACAATAAAAGGAAATAATGACCTATGATCGATGTAAATGAACTTCGCAAAGGGGTAACTTTTGAACAGGATGGCGACCTTTATAAGGTTCTGGACTATGCCCATAACAAACCTGGCAGGGGTCAGGCAACTATTCGCATCAAAGCACGTGATCTCCGCAAAGGAACAACCCTGGAGATGACATTTAACTCAGGCAACCGTGTTCAGGACGTCCGCCTGGATTACAATAACGCCCAATTTCTTTATGCAGACGACCGGTTTTTCTATTTCATGGATAACAACACCTATGAACAATATCCGGTAAATAAGGGTATTGTCGGGGAACAGGCTGAGTACCTGAAAGCCAACATGGATGTCAAACTCATGTTTTTCGAAAGTGAGGTCCTGGATTTAGAACTGCCTATTTCAGTTGATCTCCTTATTACAAAAGCAGAACCCTCAGTTCGTGGAGATACCGCCACAGGTGTCACAAAGAAAGTCATCACAGAAACCGGGCTGGAAGTCCAGGTTCCATCTTTCGTTGGACAGGGAGATACCATCAGGGTCGATACCCGTAATGGGAACTATATCACTCGGGTTTAATAGCCCCCGACAGAATAACTGATTTATTAATATCGGTTCCCCGAGAGGGGATACCGTTTTAAAAAGAGTGAGATTCATGTGAGAGTACCAACCACAGGAAAAGAATGCCCATATTTTTATGGCGATTACCACCGCGGACGGCACCATGAAGAATGCCGGTTGATCGTGGATTCAAATCCCCCATGGGAAATCAAACACTGCAAGACTTGTCCAGTACCGGATATCGTCAGGGCAAACGGTTGTCCACATATGGTTTTATCCGGGGAAATTTCCAAAGGCTTTTTGGGACTTAACCAAAAAGTTAAGATCAGCGCGTACTGCACCAAAACACACCAGGATGTTGAAAATCCTTACACCGGTTGCAGTGAGTGCCACCCCATCCTGGACTTATTCAAAGAAACTTAATGCCCCTGACCGTTCTGTTTGATCTGGACGATACGCTGCTGCAAACTCATGGTGCTGCGTTCCTTCCTTATTATTTTAAAGCGCTGGGGGAAACCTTCTCTTTCCTGGCTCCGGAAGAGAAAATCATCCAGCAAGTCCGCTTTGCAGTTAAAAAAATGATTGAAAACCAGGATCCGGGCAGGATTCTGAAAGATGTCTTTGCTGAGCATTTCTATAAACCGCTGGGAACAACAGAGAATGCGTGTAAAACCCTCCTCAAAGATTTCTACAATGTCGAATACCCAAAACTCGAGCGGTTAGTGTCTCGAAAACCCGCTGCAAAGCCATTGATCGAATGGTGCCATTCTCAAAATATTCAATCAGCGATAACAACCGATCCTTTATTCCCGGCAATGGCAACACGTCACCGAATCAATTGGGCAGGGCTGGATCCGCAAGACTTTGTTTTCTTCACAACTTTTGATGACTTCCATTTCACCAAGCCTCACCTGGCATATTATGCTGAAGCGCTCGGACGCTTAGGCTGGCCTGAAGCTCCAGTTGTGATGGTAGGTGACAATTTCAACCATGATATTCAACCAATGGAAGCCTTTGGATATTCCAGGTTCTGGGTTGACCCAGATATTCATGATCCGGGACAGCCACACGGACCCTTATCAGATGTTCAACCATTCTTAAAGAAACTTCTGGCAGATCCGGTGCCGCCAAAATTAAATTCAGATCCAAGCATTTTGTTAGCGATTTTACGTTCAACCCCAGCCGTGCTAGACACCTGGATTCGCATGGTTCCAGAGGATAAGTGGCATGGAACATTCACCCATGATGACCTAAATCTTTGTGACATTATTGGTTCATTCGCCCTTAAGGAAAGACAGGTATACCTCCCCTTGTGGCAAAGCCTAATTGAGAGCCAAGGTCCCCAACAATTCTCGTCAAAAATCGAAGATAATAAAAAAACCGAAAAATATCATGGCACCTGTGACCCATCAGAATTATTTGCCAGTTTTCTTGTAAACCGCAAGCATTCTTTGATTCTGTTGGAGAAAATTTTTGACAATAGATTATTAACTATTGTCCTGCAAAAAACTGGAACTGCAGAGAGAACGCTCCACGATTTGGCTATTGATTGTGCCCAACATGATCGTGCCTTACTTCATCAATGCTATGAGATTATCAATATCTAAAAGTTTTATTAATCTTTTAGCTAGTTTACTGGTAAACCACTTAATAGGTAGGTATAATATCGGATAGGTCTTAATTCTGATAATGGCATGATAATTAAATAATTTGGAGGAATAAGTGAAATCACGAAATCAATCGTTTATCATCTACATATTGCTTTTTATAGCAATTATTGCGATGGTATTCTTTACAGTTAATCAACAATCTGGGGCTCAGGAAGAAATCCCCATCAATGAATTAGCAACAGACATTAAAAATGGTGATGTTGAACAGATCATTGAAGATGACAGTCGGTTGGAGATAACCTATACCAATAATGATATCAAAACATCAACCAAAGATCCCAGCACACCACTTATCGATCAGCTGGTTGCATTAGGTGTAACACCGGAAGAACTAACTTCCGAAGGTTTAATCATTGATATCCAACTGCCAAGCCCGCTGCTTGGATTGGTTTCCATCGCCAGTTATATCCTGCCATTCATCATTTTGATCGGTTTATTCTGGTTCATCTTCCGGCAAGCCCAGGGCAGCAACAATGCAGCAATGTCTTTTGGGAAATCCAAAGCTCGTATGTTCTCAGGCGACCATCCCACGGTCACATTTGAAGATGTAGCTGGTGTTGATGAAGCCAAAGAAGAACTTCAAGAAGTTGTTGAATTTTTAAGGGAGCCGCAAAAATTTATTGCCTTAGGAGCACGAATTCCAAAGGGCGTCCTCCTGGTTGGTGCACCTGGTACAGGAAAAACCTTGATGGCGAAAGCTGTATCCGGCGAAGCAGGTACCCCCTTCTTCTCAATTTCAGGTTCTGAATTCGTAGAAATGTTTGTCGGCGTCGGTGCAAGCCGTGTCCGCGATCTTTTTGAGCAGGCTAAACGCCATTCTCCAGCGATCGTTTTTGTGGATGAGATCGATGCTGTTGGCCGGCACCGGGGTGCTGGTTTGGGCGGCAGTCATGATGAACGTGAACAGACCTTGAACCAACTCCTCGTTGAAATGGATGGATTTGACACGGACACAAACGTAATCATTATTGCGGCCACCAATCGCCCCGATATCCTTGATCCTGCATTATTGCGCCCCGGACGTTTTGACAGGCGTGTCGTACTTGACCGCCCTGACATTAAAGGGCGTGAGGAAATCCTCGATGTTCATGTCAAAGGCAAACCTGTTTCACCCGATGTGGACTTGTATGACATTGCACGATCAACCCCTGGCTTCGTTGGCGCTGATATTGAGAACCTAGTGAATGAAGCAGCCATCCTTGCGGCTCGCCGTGATAAAAAGGTCATTGAGCAGTCCGAATTCATGGAAGCGATAGAGCGTGTTATTGCAGGGCCAGAGCGCAAAAGTCGTCTCATCAACGAAAATGAGAAGAAAATCATTGCATATCATGAAGCTGGCCATGCTGTTGTGATCAACGCGCTTCCTGAAGCAGATACGGTACAAAAAGTGTCGATCATCTCACGCGGCGAAGCAGGTGGTTATACAATGGCATTCCCGGAAGAAGATCGGGTTTTGAAATCACGACGCCAACTGATGAGCGATATGATCGTTTTGCTGGGTGGACGAGCCGCTGAAGAAGTCGCCTTCAACGATATCACATCCGGAGCTTCAAATGATCTTGAGAGGGTCACCAAGTTAGCTCGCACCATGGTCATGCGCCTCGGGATGAGTGAGGAACTTGGACCAATGGTTTATGGTAAGCAAGAAGAGCTTGTTTTCCTGGGACGCGAGATCTCAGAACAGCGTGATTACTCCGAACATATCGCTGAGAAAATTGACGCTTCGATCCAATCCCTCGTTCAGAATGCCTATGATCAAGCCAAATCCATTCTCAGTAAATATCGTAGTGAGTTGGATCAAATTGCTAATAAGCTGCTTGAAGTTGAAACGCTGAATGCAGATGCCTTCTACGAAATTTTCCCCACGCCAGTTGAAAAGAACGGCGGCATTCCAGAAAAAGTCGTATAACCCTAAAAGATTTCTAATGAACTCAGGCTGCAGAAATTAATCTGCAGCCTTTTTCTTTGCTACTGAATTTGCGTAATGTTCAGCAACCAGCACCCGACGTAAGATTTTCCCAACTCCGGTTCTTGGCAGCGATTCTCTGAATTCGATAAGTTTTGGAACCTTGTATCGAGTTAATGATTTATCACAGAAAGACTGAATATCTTCAATTGTGCTGGACTCCCCCTCACGCAAGACAACCCAGGCTTTCGCAACTTCTGCCTCTTCTTCACTAATAACACCAGCAACTGCAGCTTCGCGTATCTGTGGGTGCTGCATTAAAACGGATTCAATCTCATTAGGCCAAACCTGGAACCCGCCTACTTTTATCACGTCTTTCTTCCGGTCAACGAGGTAAAAATAACCATCCGCATCCATCTTTGCCACATCGCCGGTGAACAACCACCCGTCTCGAACTGCCAGGGCGGTCTCCTCAGGGCGAAGATGATAACCCTGCATCACCTGCGGCCCTTTGATGATCAATTCACCTTCTTCGCCAGCAGGAAGTTCACACTTTCCGGTTTCCAGATCCACAATTTTACAACTGACATTCGGCAGCGGCAAACCGATCGAACCGGGTTTGTTTTCACCCAGGATGGGGTTGCAATGTGTCGCCGTCGGAGCCTCAGAAAGTCCATACCCTTCAACCAGGTGCCCTTTTGTAAGTTCTTCGAAATCCTGTTTTACTCTTTGCGGAAGAGTGGCTGAACCTGAAATGCAGGCTTTAATTGACGATAGATCGTATTTTCCTGCTAAAACTGAGGGATAATGGTTGATCGCAGCATATAAGCTGGGAACACCGGGGAAAATAGTCGCCTGATAATCCTGAATCGCACCAAGTAAGCTGTCCAAATTCCTGGGATTTTCAATCAGCAGCATCTTTGCTCCCATCTTGACCGCAAGATTCATCCCCAACACCATCCCGTAAACATGATAAACGGGAATAGCTACCAGGACTGTTTCTTTTCCCCTCTCCGTATTGACCAACCAGGTCTCAAACTGATGAACATTTGCTACGAGGTTTCGGTGTAAGCCAATGGCGCACTTGGGAGTCCCAGTGGTACCACCTGAATATTGAAAAACAGCTGGGTCGTCAGGTAATATTATACGCTGGATAGCATCACCTTTTTGGTACTCAGCCATCAGTTTTTCCCATGTCAAATCACAATCAGTTAAATGGTACGGTTTTTGCCCAACCACAACACATAAGTTTATATCGGTGTTGTTCTGAATATCCTTGATATCACCATCAATGGATCCTGAAAATATGATGATCTTAGTGCCCGATTCTCTCGCTAAATTCTCAATCTCAGGTTGACGAGATGAGGGGTTGATCGCCATCACTACCCCACCAGCTTTGAGAATACCGTAATAACTGATCACAAACTCCACGGTATTCGGAAGTAAAATACCCACCCGCTCACCTTTTTCAAGTCCTTGGGCGATTAAAAATCTAGCCATCCGGTTTGACCAGTCATCGATCTCTTTATAGGTATATTCAACCCCGTTGTGAATCACACCAATATGATCGGAATATTGAGCAGCAGCCTGGTTAAAAAGATCAACCAGGGTGTGATTAGGGATATCAATTTCAGAAGGCACTGTTTTATCATAATGAGATAACCAGGGTTTGTTTTCAGCCACCATTTAATTTACTCCTGATATATTCTTCTATTTCTTCAAATGAATTTTCATTCCCATTAAACCACCTAATTCGCGGATCATCCGGCTTGAACCAATTTGCCTGCCGCCGCACAAACACCCGGGTATTCCGCTTGATCAAAGTGATTGCCTCTTCCAGTTTTATTTTTCCCTGTAAATACTGGATCAATTCTCCATAGCCAATTGCTGACATTGTCGGTAAGTCGGGTGAAAATCCCGCCTCTAATAATCCTCTGATCTCTTCGACCAAACCAGCATCCATCATTTGATCAATGCGTTGATCAACCCGATCATAAAGCTCTTCCCGAGGACGTTCAATGCCTAAGATAATAGGTAAATACGGACATTCTTGCTTACGGCGTAAGTCAGAGAATTTTTCGCCCGTCTTCATGATAACTTCCAATGCACGCACAGTCCGGCGAACATTACGATAGTCAATTTTACTGGCAGCTTCGGCGTCAAGGATGGCTAGCCGGCGATGTAGACCATCAGCCCCAATTTTCTCTACCCACTGATTAAGCGAATCTCTGAGTGCATGATCCGGTTTTTGTGGCGGGATTCGCCAACCTTCTATGATCGAACGCACATATTGTCCAGTCCCGCCAACCAAAAAGGGCAGTTTTCCTCTGGCATGGATCGCATCGATAACGCTGTAAGCATGGCGCTGGTACAAGGCAAGGCTCCAAATCTCATCAGGATCAGCAACATCAATCAAATGGTGCGGGACATCCGCCATTTCATCCCGAGTCGGTTTGGCTGTACCAATATCCATACCACGATATAAGAGGCGCGAATCAGCTGAAACAATTTCACCGTTCAGTCTTTGTGCCAAAGAAATGGAAAGCGATGTTTTTCCCACTGCCGTGGGACCAACGATCACAACCAGTGGGAGTTTTTGTTTTTCAATCATGAGGTTATATTAATAAAATGTTTTAAATCCCGAATAAAATTTTTTTGATCAAGTAAAATAGAAACGGCATCCACTCGCCAGTCATCCGGAGCATCAGGATGTTCCTGAAGCCAAAGCAAACCGGTATTTTGAATTTTTTCCATTTTTTCCGGCGTGATACTGGCTTCAGGGGGACCAAAGGTTGAAGTTGTCCGCGTCTTTACCTCAACAAAAACTATGGTATCCCCAGCCTGCATGACAAGATCCAATTCTCCATAGCGGGTGGAATAATGCTCGTCCAGCAGCAGATATCCTTGATTTTGAAGGTATTTTGAGGCCTGTAATTCTCCGAAATCGCCAATTTTTTTCTGATAAGTCATAAAATCTCAAATCGAACGGATTAATCCTACGCTAAAGAGACAAATGCGTCAAGAAATTTTACAATTACTGGAATAAATAATGAATTATCTGTTAAAATCAAATAGGAGGAAGAATGCCTACATTAGAAATTATTACTATCGGAACAGAGTTATTATTGGGAGAAATTCCAGACACCAATTCAACCTATATCGCACGCACATTACGGGATCACGGCATTGATATATATCGGATCACAACAATTGGCGATAATCCTCGCAGAATAGCTTCTACCATCAAAGAAGCTTTCAAAAGAGCAGATATCATCATTACTACGGGTGGATTAGGCCCAACGATCGATGATCCTACGCGCCAGGCTGTTGCTGATGCTGTCGATCAGGATTTGGTTTTCCAACCAGAACTATGGGAACAGATCAAAGATCGATTTAAACGATTTGACCGAGTGCCTACCGCGAACAACAAACGGCAAGCGTACATTCCAGAGTCAGCAATCCCCATCGAAAATGAGGTTGGAACAGCACCCTGTTTCATTGTTGAACAGGAATCGTCTTGTGTGGTTTCTCTGCCAGGTGTCCCAAGAGAGATGGAACATGTTTTGCACCAATACATTATTCCATATCTTCATGAACGGTACACCTTAAAAACCCAGATCATTAAAGCCACAGTCCTGCATGCCTCCTCCATGGGCGAATCAGCCATTGATGAAAAAATTGCTGATCTTGAAGAACTGGCAAATCCCACTGTAGGATTGCTTGCCCACCCTGGACAGGTCGATATACGGGTAACAGCAAAAGCAGCATCGGAAGAAGAAGCACGTGCCTTATCCCTTCCGATCATTGAAGAATTAGAAACTCGCCTGGGTGATGTAATCTACGGTCGGGATGAAGAGACACTCGA
Organism: Anaerolineaceae bacterium; assembly: GCA_016841445.1. Lineage (GTDB taxonomy): Bacteria > Chloroflexota > Anaerolineae > Anaerolineales > Anaerolineaceae > Brevifilum. The sequence goes on along the minus strand of JAENZD010000001.1, from coordinate 761,602 downwards.
AAGTAAGATTATTGAATTGCTTAAGGAAAATCAGCGAAAACTAACCCTTGTTGAATTTGGTTTTTTGGGTACGATGGTTCATCGAATGGAAAAACATGGATTTGAAGGCATCCAATCGAATGCAATTTTAGAAGAGCCTGAAGATCTCAATCATTTAGAACATAAAATGATGAGAATTCATCAGGAACTTCCTAATCACATCCTTTTCGGTGCGGCTTTTACCCCAAACAAGCAACCCGGTGTGCATTTTGTTTTTGTTGATGGCGATAGTGTCATTACTACAACCCGTTACTATGGCGGGCCACGTGACTATGTGCCCTTATGGGCGGGAAACGTCGGGTTCGATTTATTAAGAAGGCACCTTATTGAAGTTAATCGTAATAAGTAGACTGGAGAATAATGAAACACTCTGATGTCATATTTAAGAATGCAATCATCCTTACCATGGATGATGACTATAACATCTATAATCCCGGTGCAGTAGCTGTTAAAGGTGACAGCATCCTGGCAGTCGGTAAGGAAAAGAAAATTCTAGAAGAGTATGAAGCTTCTGAAGTTCTCGATTGTCAGATGAAAATCCTGCTGCCGGGTTTGATCAATGCCCATACACATGTCCCGATGACCCTTCTTAGAGGTCTGGCAGATGACCTTCGCCTGGATGTATGGTTAATGGGTTACATGATGCCAGTCGAGCGAGAGTTCGTCTCACCAGAATTTGTCCGCCTTGGAACAAAATTAGCCTGTGCCGAATCAATCCGCAGTGGTGTGACAACATTTGTTGATATGTATTACTATGAGTCTGATATCGCTGAAGCGACTGCTGAAGCAGGTCTGCGAGCCATTTGCAGCCAATCCATATTAAAATTCCCTACACCAGACGCGACCTATTACGAAGAATCCCTTGCCGTTGCAGAAGACTTTATACAAACCTGGAAGGGCCATCCGCTTATCGTCCCATCCGTTGCCCCGCATGCGATTTATACCTGTACAGACGAGATCTGGCAGGCTTGTACAGCGTTAGCGCTTAAATATGACATTCCGATACACACTCACATTTCAGAAACAGCAGGTGAAGTTGAAAATGTTCGTAAAGAATTTGGCATGCCGGTTGTACCTTACCTGAAAAAGCAGGGCATTTTTGACGCAAAAGTGATCGCTGCCCACTGTGTGCATATCGATGAAGGCGAAATGCGGACCTTTCAGCACGCCGGAACAGGGGTTGCACACAACCCCTCATCCAATCTTAAACTGGCATCAGGTTTTGCGAATATAACACGCATGCTTGAGCTGAAGGTTAATGTTGGTATTGGCACCGATGGTCCAGCTTCCAACAATGACCTGGATATGATCGAGGAGATTCGGCTAGCCTCTATGGTGGCAAAAGCCGCCTCTGGCAATCCCACGGCTCTTCCTGCCAGGCAAACACTGGCGATGGCTACCAGTATGGGCGCAAAAGCTGTTCATTTAGATCATCTTACTGGCTCGATCGTCCCAGGAAAACGGGCAGATATTATCTTGCTAGGGATCAACAAGATCCATAATTCGCCGAATTTCCAACGCGATCCGAATGGGATTTACTCACAGGTTATCTATGCTGCAAAATCAACCGACATCAGCCACATGATGGTCAACGGCCAGTGGTTAATGCGCGATTCGGAGCTTCTCACCCTTAATGAAGAGGAATTGATCGAACAGGCACAAACCTACGCACAAAAAATCGATAAATTCCTTATCGCAAGAGAACAATCTGTGCTTTCGAAACTGATCGCTATCGGCGGTGCAATGGAGGAAGAAAGTTTTGAAGTCCAGGCGAAAGTACATATTACAGACCCGGATGCCATTATCACGGCTCTTGATAAAGAAGAAATTAAAATCACGTATACACGCCACTACCATGAATACGACACCTACTTCTTCTTTGATGATGAAGATCAGGGACGCCTACGTTACAGGGAAGATGAGTTCATAAATGAGTCGCATGAGACTGAGTTTGTGCGTGGCAGATTGACACTCGTTGGAGTATCCCGAGAAGAACAGTTTGACCAGGACGTGATGCTTTCACGCAGCCGGTATTATGCCCCGGCAACCCATTCACTGCGCTTCTATCGGGAATATTTCGATCCATCCCGAGAACTGGACATTGAGAAGGACCGCCTTCGCTTCAAGATCCAATATAAAGGCGTTGATTTTTACATCAACATTGATACTTTGGTCAATCCAGATCTGGGACACTTCCTGGAGGTGAAAAGCCGAACCTGGAGTAGAGAAGATGCTGAACGAAAATCCCGCATGATTGCGGAACTGATTGAGTACCTGGGCGCTTCATCCGAAAAAGCTGAGACCGAAGATTACACCGAAATTGTTGAGAATTTCACCGGAAATAAATAAGAAAGCGAAAAATATTTATGACCCTTAATGTCCTGTTCCTTGCAGCAGAGGCTGAACCGTTTATTAAAATTGGTGGGTTGGGAGATGTCGCTGGCGCTTTACCAGAAACCATCCATAAAATTTCCTCGAAAATACAAACTGGGGAAATAGTCGATATCAGGCTGGTCTTACCATTCCACTTCGCAATTAAGCAAAAGGGTTTTAAGCCTGAGCTTCTGGGCAAATTTGGGGTGAAAAGCTGCCAGGGTGTGATTGAATGCAAGGTTTATTGCAGTGAAAATTCAGGCTTACCTGTCTATTTTTTAGATGGGGATCCAATCGATGAAAAATCACCGGTGTATTCGCGGGAACCGATACTCGACGGTTATAAATTTGTCTTTTTTTCACTCGCTGCACTCGGATTAGCTGACTTTCTAAATTGGCGTGTGGATATCTTACAGGCAAATGATTGGCATACTGCGACAGCTATTTATGCATTAAAAAAACTCTCAAAAAATGTTTCTTTCCTGGAAAAAACAAAATCCATCCTGACGCTTCATAACCTGCCGTACATGGGGTTTGGTGTTCAGCAAGCACTGTCAGACTATTGTCTTCCTCCTGCAAAAACAGAATCTCTCCCGGAATGGGCACGCCACTCTCCACTACCATTAGGGTTACGGTATGCAGATCAGATTATTGCTGTTTCCCCCCATTACGCCAAGGAGATCCTTACTCCTGAATTTGGATGCGGTCTTGTTGATTTTCTAAAAACCCGCAGGAAAGTTCTGGACGGAATCCTAAACGGGTTGGATACTGAAAAATGGGATCCAGAAACAGATCCCTTAATTGCTCAGCAGTTCTCAAAAAACACTTTATCGCAGCGGTTGGTGAACAAACGCTTCCTCCAACACCAATTTAAATTAGAAAAAAGGGATGATATTCCATTATTGACCATAGTCAGCAGGATGGATCCTCAGAAAGGGATTGATATTGCGCTGAGGGGATTGAACTATCTTAAAGACCTTTCCTGGCAAGCGATCATTTTAGGAACGGGAACACCCTCCATTGAAGATATGGCAAAAGCCCTCGAAAATCAATACCCTGATCGTGTTCGAAGTGTCATTAGTTTCGATAATTCATTAGCCCACCAACTCTATGCGGGAGCTGATATCTTTTTGATGCCCTCCCGCTACGAACCCTGCGGCCTTTCACAGATGATATCGATGCGCTACGGCTGCATCCCTGTTGCCAGGGCAACGGGCGGATTGGTTGATACCATCAAACACGTGTCCCATAAAATTAATGGCAGCACAGGCTATTTATTTGAAAAACCTTACCCATCCGTCTTTGCCAGTACCCTACAAAGAGCTCTTTCCCATTTTCATAAGCCTGATTTTTGGCAGCAATTGCAGATAAATGGAATGAAGATAGATTTTTCATGGGAAAAATCAGCCCAGGATTATATAGAAGTTTATAAAGCACTTACAGGAAGAAAAATTTAAATTTAAGGAGAGCCTCATGGAACAAAATCGAGCTTCTGGGATTTTACTTCATCCAACCAGTCTGCCCGGGCCGGATGGCATCGGAGATCTCGGTCCTGAAGCATACCGCTGGATTGATTTTCTGGATCGGACCGGAACGCAGTTTTGGCAGGTGCTTCCCCTGGGTCCAACAGGCTATGGAGATTCTCCGTATCAATGCTTCTCAGCATTTGCAGGCAATCCCTACCTGATAAGCGCAACGATGCTCCTGGATCAAGGTCTTCTAACCAAGGCAGATCTTTTTGATCGCCCCGACTTTCCCAATGAAAGGGTGAATTACGGTCCGGTTATAGATTGGAAAATCAAATTCCTGAACCGGTCATATAAACACTTCAAACGGGGGTCAAATAAAAGCATGATTGCCGATTTTGAGATATTCCAAGATCAGGAGGCAGAGTGGTTGGAATCATTTGGGACATTTATGGCTTTAAAACAGGAACATGGCAATGTGGCTTGGAGCCAATGGCCAGAAACCTTTCGCAAGCGCAACCCTGAAACTTTGGAAACGTTCAAAGAGAAATTCGCTGAAGTAATTGAATTTCAAAAATACATGCAGTTCCTATTTCGCCATCAGTGGCAGTCCGTGCGGGATTATGCACATAATAAAGGAATTCGGATAATTGGTGATATTCCCATTTTTGTTGCCTATGACAGCGCAGACGTATGGGTGAACAAAGAGCTCTTCTACCTTAATAAGGATGGGCTTCCTGAAGTAGTCGCCGGCGTACCACCTGATTACTTTTCTGAAACCGGGCAGCTTTGGGGAAATCCTCTTTATAATTGGAACACCCACCAAGAAAACGGTTACGAATGGTGGATCAAACGGATACAAGCTGTCTTGAACCGGGTCGACTTTGTCCGATTGGATCACTTCCGTGGATTTGAAGCCTACTGGGAAATCCCATACGGCAATAAGACTGCCGAAGAAGGAAAATGGGTCAAAGGACCAGGACAGGATTTCTTCAAGGCCGTCAAAGAGCGTTTAGGAGAACTTCCTATAATTGCTGAAGATTTGGGGGTTATTACCGATGCAGTGATTGAGATGCGAGATGATTTCCAACTGCCGGGAATGAAGATCTTACAATTTGCTTTTGCAGCCGATCCCGATGATGACTTCCTCCCCCACAACTATCCCGAAAAATGTGTGGCGTATACTGGGACACACGATAATAATACAACCCGCGGTTGGTATGATGCTGCACCTGAACGAGAAAAGGATCTCTGCCGCCGCTACCTTGCGCGATCCGGTGAGGATATTTCATGGTCAATGATCCGTGTTTTATGGCGTTCAACTGCCGATTGGGTCCTGGCACCAATGCAGGATTTCCTTGGTTTGGGGGAATGGGCACGGATGAACTACCCGGGTACACCTTCAGGTAACTGGGATTGGCGGATCCATCCAGATGCGATTAATGAAAGCCTTGTAAGTCGACTATACGAAACCAATTATCTTTATGGCCGTTTGCCCCAAAAAGCTAAGGAAGCTATCCACGAGGCTATCCTGGCACAGATGGAAGGTGAGACTCCTCCCCATTAATCTCTCCAGTTTTACGAATAGAACCAACCACAATACCCATCAAGATCAAGACAGCACCCACGCCTTCGAGCAGTGTGGGCACCTCTTTTAAGAAGATCAGCGCCAGGATGATGGTACCGATGGATTCCCCCAAGAAGGTTAATGAAACATAAGCAGCGGAAATATACTTTAACGCCCAATTGAATAAAGAATGGCCTAAGAGCTGTGGAAAGATGCCCAATGCCAGCAGCCATAGATATGTCTGTTTTGAATAGCTAAAGACTGGTTCCGATCGAAAAAGGACAACCACAAGCAAGATCACTGCCGCAATCCCATAAACCAACGCGGTGTAAGAAACAGTACTCATCGTTTTGCGAAGCTGGCGCCCAATCAATAAATAACCGGCCGCCATCCATGCGCCAACGAGTGCCAGAAAATTTCCAAGCATAGTACTTCCAGTGAAGATTTGTTCCTCACAAACCATACCCGATGAAGTAAAGCTGCACGCTTGCCCAAAGCCAACTATCACCCCGCCTGTAATGGATACAATCAAACCAACAATGACCCATTTCCGTATCGATTCTTTGAGAAAAACAGGGGAAAGCAGCGCTACCCAGAGCGGCGTAGTTGTCACCAGCACCACTGAGCTTGCAACTGAAGTTAGCTGGAGTGAAGTGATCCAGACAGCAAAATGGATTGCAAGAAAAAGCCCGGAGAGGCCTCCCTTCAAGATGTCTTTCGATGATAGACTTCGCCACTCATGGCGATATTTCAACCAGGCAATCGGAACAAGGACCAGGCTTGCTAACAATAACCTGGATGCTGCAATCACCAATGAGGATGCCTCTGCCTGTGCGAACCGAATAAATATCGACGCTGTAGAAACAAACAGGATCCCTAAGGCTGTCCCCAGGATCGGTTGGAAACCTTTTCTTTCATTCGTTAGCTTCTTCATAAGGACTAATTGTAATGCATCTCGTTCTCTTGACAAACTTAAACCCTAATACTACAATCCCATCATTGACATTATGGATGGAGAGACAATGACCCATATCATAACGAGCTTATGCGTTCGAGAAGGAAGCTGCGTCACCGTATGCCCTGTCGAGTGTATCGTACCAGGTATACCCCAGGAGGAATGGCCTACATTTTATATCGATCCTGAAACCTGCATTGATTGCGGCGCTTGCATCCCCCAGTGCCCCTTCCATGCCATCTTTCCCGAAGACGATGTTCCCGAATACTATATCGCTCTGGGTGGCGAAGTCCAATCCGCTTCTCAAGGGACTCCGGGGTTTGATCAACCTTATGACGACTTTGAATACGAGGGTAACCCAGTACACCTTGATCATACCCGAGTGCTTGAACCTGACCAGGAAATCGATTTAACCCAGGATATTCAGCCCAACTATGACTATTTTTCAGAAGGTCCGGGATATTCTGCAGTTATGTGATATCCCTTAAGAAAACAAGAAAGGACTGGTTAAATATAACCAGTCCTTTTTATTTTATTCGCCAATTGTTTCCGCTGCTGCCATCGCTGCACCAATGATCCCAGCTGTATTACGCAATTCAGCGGGGATGACTCGAGCATGAATATGTTTTAGATATTTTCCAAATTTTTCATATTTCTTGCTGACCCCTCCCCCTAGTATCATCACATCCGGGCTAAAAAGATAGTCATAAACCTGGAGAACCTCACGTAGTTTCTTCCCCCACTTCTTCCAGGAAAGATCATTTTCCTTACGAACACCATCTCCAGCCCTGTGTTCTGCCTCTTTACCGCGAATCTTGAGGTGCCCCAATTCGGCATTCGGCCAAAGCTGTCCTTTGACAAAAAACGCAGACCCAATGCCGGTGCCGATGGTCAGGAATAGGACGTAATCGTTTTCATACTGTTTACCTGCCCCAAACCGCATCTCCGCCAATCCGGCTAAATCAGCATCATTGAAAACCCGTGCTGGGCATGTCGTTTCATTTGTAATGATAGAAGCAAGGTTTTCTCCCACCCAATCCGGGCTGAGGTTAGCTGCAGTCTCAATGACGTTGTGGCGGACGACCCCTGGAAATCCCGCCCCAATCTTCCCCTCCCAATTGAAATGATCAATAATTAGCCGGATAATTTCAATTACCTGCTCCTTGCTCCCTGGATACGGTGTTGCAATCCTGTAGCGATCACCAAGTAACTCGCCGGTTTCAACGTTCACCGGGGCACCCTTAATCCCAGATCCACCAATATCAATTCCTAAAACAGCCATAATCGCTCCTCTAATTCACTCATTATTCACAGGCGTTATTAAGATGTTCCTCATAAGTTACAGCAAAGTTGTGACGGCCGGTCCCATCACAGGCTGCCCGGAAATACAAATAAGGTGTCTCCGCAGGAAATGCAACCGATCGCAGCGATGTGATATCCGGGTTACAGATCGGTGCAGGTGGCAATCCGAAAACCTGGTATGTGTTGTAAGGGGAATCGACCGTCATATCTGCGCTTGACAGCGGTGATTTCCACCAGGATCCGGTATCAGTTTGGTATCCCAGGCTATATTGAACAGTTGGGTCTGTTTCCAACCGCATTCCCTGGAAGAGACGGTTGTAAAATACCGATGCAATGATGGGTTTCTCCTGATCTAAAACAGCTTCTTTTTCCACAATCGATGCGAGGATGACTGCGTCATACAACGTCAGCCCCTGGCGCGCAAATCCGTCCAACAGGGATTGGTCAATCTGCTTTGAAAATTCACGCAGAATGGTTTCGAAAACGAAGTCCATTTCAGCATCCCTTGGGATGACATAAGTACCGGGATACAGGAATCCCTCAAGAGAGCGAACATCAGCAATGGGTAAAAATGCCAGGTACTCTGATGAAGGAGCATAAGCTGCTGCAATAAACGTTTCAGCATCAACCAAAAGCCCACTGGCAGCGACATTGGCTGCAACTTCCTCTATCCGCCACCCTGCTAAGATGCTTACCACAGCATCTTGAGGTGATGCATCAAGCATATCCTCAGCGATCTGTATAGGAGACATACCCGGATTTAACTCGAACTGACCTGATTGCAGAAGCCTGTCCAAGCCCGTATAGACAAGGTAAGTTCTGAATAATTCTGCGTCCCTGATCAACCCCTGACCTTCCAGGCGCAGGCAAACCATGGAAACTGACTCTCCCATTTCAACCTCGAAGTTCTGCTGCTCCCCAATTGGGTTGTTCGCTGAAGTAAGGAATTCACGGTTAAAATATAATTCAAATGGATAAACTACTCTTTGTGTCAATGTTAAATTCCGGCTGGGCGGTCCGAATTGCTCGACCACTGCTGCCCTCATCGCTAAGAACAAAAAAACAGCTATCACGATCAAAATAAGAATTATTGTGATGCTCGCTAAAAATATGATGGGTTTTCTTTTTCGATCAGTCATCTTCCGAAATCAGATCCTCATTTTGAATCAAAAAATCCTGGAGCAGGATGCTGGCTGCCAAATCATCCAGGTGACCTTTACGTTTTTTTCGTGATACACCTAATTTAATTCTGCTTTCTACAGCAAGTTGGGTTGTATCACTTTCATCCCACAACTTAACAGATATTGTGCATTTCCGACGAATGAGATCAGCCAAACGCTCAGATTTCCGGGCTTGCGGACCAACTTCCCCAACGGAATCCAGCGCCCACCCCACAACGATCAAACCAACCGCTTCCTGCTGTGCTATTTCTGTGATCTTTTCAGCATCCTTTTCACGCGACACATGTTTGAGTACCATCAAAGGACGTGATATCGTCCCGGTGGGATCGCTGATCGCCAAACCTATCCTTTTATCACCAGGGTCAACAGCCAATACTTTCATCGTTCAACCAAATTCAATGAATTTATATTCTCGGGGCCAAAAACATACATATCAAAATTATACATTATTCTCGAGCAAGAATAAAAATTCCCGGCCTTGTAACCAAGATCGGGAATTGGAGCTTGAGATTAATCGGTTAGGAACTTATTTTCTCAAAATATCCAACGTATCGTCTGCTTTGAGGTGAAACCTGATTGCACGACGATCTTTAGCCAGTAAGGCATCCAGGTCACCCTGAGCCTGCGCCCTTGCCAACACACCAAAGGAAAAACCTTGTCCTGGGATATCAATATCGGTTGAATCATCCTGCGTTATCTGGATGAACAGACCATTATTGGCACCGCCTTTGTGAAGTTGACCGGTTGAATGCAGGAACCGGGGTCCAAAACCCAATGTTGTAGCCCGTTTTGTTGTTTCCAAAATGTGTTTTCTGAGGATCGATAAGCTCGTGACCGTCTCATCATTACGCGGGAGGTAGGCATTGATCGCTATGTAATCTCCAGGTTCACTCAGTGAAGTAAACCGGCCGAGTACCTCAGAAAGAGTAGCGCAGTCTTCTATCCCGTCAAAGGCATGCCCAAACACCTGGTGATGGTCTTTTTCCCAAATAGGTCGATATTCTTCCAGATGCCCCTTCTCAATAAAATGAGAAATCTTGTTTTTCGTCCGGTCCTTACTGTCCTGGACATTTGGTTGATCGAATGCATTCACACCCAGGATGCTGCAGGCCAGTGCGACAGCAATTTCCCAGAGATAAAATTGTGAGCCCAGATCATATAGAACTTCAATATTCAGGATCACGACCGGATGGCCAGCGCTGCGAAGATCATCAACAAACGAATCAAGCCCACCAGAATCCCGAAGATAGGCAAACAACCTGTCTTTCTGATAGATGTGGACATCAACCATTGGCTCTTCTGCGACAGGGACAATACCGTGCCCGTCTTTTCCACTGCTCTCAGCTAACAATTGCTCCAACCAGGCACTCATAGGTTCAAGCGTTGGGTCTGCAATAATGGTTAATTTATCCTGACCTTTTGCTCCCGCTAAACCCAGCATAATTCCCAGTAATGCACCTGCATTCAGATTGATTTCACCAGGTTTGGAACACCTGTCTTGTGTGTTTTGAGCTCTGTTCAATAAGTATTTAAGGTCAATTCCCATCAATGCCGCTGGGACAAGGCCAAAATGGCTGAGCACAGAATATCTTCCGCCAACGTTTGGATTTGCTGTGAATACAGCTCGGAAACCTGATGTTTTTCCAAGTACTGCCAGTTTGCTGCCGGGATCCGTGATAGCGATAAAATGATCTGGCCGTTCATCTCCCAAAATTGGTTTAGATTTTGCCCAGAAGTACTGGAACATTGAGATCGTTTCCGAAGTTGTCCCCGATTTGCTGGCGACGATGAACAGGGTTCTCTTGTAGTCGACCCAGGATTCTGCTTCTTTAACCTGTCCAGGGACAGTCGAATCAAGGATCTTTAAGGACATCCCATTAACAGCGTCTCGAAAAACTGTCTGCAGGGTTTCCGGTGCCAGCGAAGAACCACCCATTCCCAGCAGTAAGACCTGCTCGATTCCATCCGCCTTGCATGAGTCAGCAAACTGGGTCAATTCAGAGATCAATGCTTCACTTTCATACGGGAGGTTTAACCATCCTAATCTTGTTTGGATGACTTTTTTATCCTCAGGTGCATCCGTCCAAAGGGTCGGATCATTCCGGAACATGCGCGAAACCGCCTTTTCCGCTTCAAATTCTTTTACTTGATCCTTCATCGCTTCTTTTAACGCATCCATGCCCATCAGGAATTTCTCCTGGTGGTCCTGAATGGCAGAAAGCAATTTATGGAAAGCATCAGAGAATTTTTCCACACCCTGATCTTCTAATGTTTGAGTCAGGTCATCCAACGAAATCCCAAGCGCTTCAAGTTGTTCAATCTCCCTTTCAGCTTGAGCTAAATTATCATAGATTGTTATCGAGGGTTCGCCATGGTCAAGATATTTTTCAAATGTGTCGGGCGGTAACGTGTTGATGGTATTTTCAGCTACAAGCTCTTTCACATATTTGATATCATCATAGCTTGGATCTTTAGTGCCGGTTGAAGCCCAGAGCGGTCTTTGTTTCTGTGCACCAGATTTAGCAAGGGCTCTATACTGTTCGCTTCCGAAAAATTCCTCATAGGCTTTGTAAGCTAGCCGGGTATTAGCAACAGCAATCTTACCCAGGATTTGTTTGGCTTTCTTAGCATCTTTCCCACCATTATCAATGAGCTTGTTCAAGTGATCATCAGCAATAGATTCTAACCTTGACACGAAGAATGAGGCAACAGAAGCAATTTGGCCGACATCTTTACCCGCTTCCACCCGTTTCTGGATACCATCGAGATATGCTTTCATAACCTCTTTATAGCGCTGCCTCGAGAATATCAAAGTCACATTGACATTGATTCCGGATGCAATCGCTTCTGTGATCGCTGGAAGTCCAGCCTTCGTACCGGGAATTTTTACCATTAAATTCGGCCGGTCCACTTCTGACCACAACCATTTAGCCTCATCGATTGTCCCCTGAGTATCATGCGCCAGGTCCGGGTTGACTTCTAAACATACAAAGCCATCCGTTCCCTTGCTGGCATCATAATACGGGCGGAAAAGATCTGCAACGTCTTGAATATCCCGGATGGCCAATTTGTAAAAAACACCTAATGGTTTCAATCCTGCCCAGGTCAGGGTTTGGATATCTGCATCATAATCATTTGTTGTTGTAATAGCCTTCATAAAAATTGATGGGTTTGATGTTACCCCGTAAATTTCGCGGCACTCGATCATTCGTTTAAAAGATCCATCTTTGATCAAGGATCGGCTAACATTGTCGTACCAAACAGATTGACCCAATAATTTTAGTTTAATAGCGCTACTCATTTAAAGGACCTTTCAATTCTCGATTTTCAATTTTCCTGATTTTTCCTACTCGGCGCAGGTGACGTGGGTCTGTTGAGGGTTGAGCAGCTACAAAGGCTTTAACGATCTCTTTTGCAAGTTCGGACCCGATGATACGTGCGCCCAGGCAGAGCATGTTCATCTGGTCATGTTCTACACCCTGTGCAGCAGAATATGTATCATGACATAAGCAAGCATAGACACCCACCATCTTATTTCCAGCGATACAGGCACCAACGCCAGAACCGCAAATAACAACTGCGCGTTCACAGCGTCCATCCACAATCGCCTGCCCTGCCTTCTCAGCGAAATCTGGATAATCAACACTCTCGAGTGAGTCGGTTCCTAAATCAATCGGTGTATGTCCTAACGCTTCCAATGCATCAATCACTGTTTGTTTGAGTGGAAAACCAGCGTGATCTGAAGAAACAGCTACTTTCATCTATAATCACCTTTCATTATTTTCGTTACTTTTAATCCTACTTGCTGGCTGCATGATTGCGCAATAGTGCGAGGGATTCTTCGATCACATGCGCAACAGTAAAGCCGAACTTTTGCATGACGAGGTTCCCAGGTGCTGAAGCGCCATAATGGTCAAGTCCAATCACGCTGCCCTTGTCACCTGTCCAGCGTTCCCATCCAAATGTGGTACCGGCTTCAACAGCTAAACGGGCAGTCACTGAAGGCGGCAAAATCGAATCACGATAGGCCTGATCCTGACGCTCAAACAATTCCCAGCTCGGGAAAGATACTATTCGGACATTCACGCCTTCAGCCGCCAAATTTCCAGCAGCTCGCAGGATCAAATCAACCTCTGAACCGGATGCCATCAAGATCAATTCCGGATCCCCTTCGCCCATATCCGCCAACACATATGCCCCACGCATTAATCCATCTGCCTCGCCAAACTTTTCACGGTCGATTGTTGGCAGATTTTGACGGGACAGTAAGATCGCGGTAGGTTCCCTGTGTTTTATTGCGAACCCCCAGGCTTGTGCAGTTTCATTGGCGTCCCCTGGCCGGATTGTGACCAGGTTTGGGATGATGCGAAGACCTGCAGCGTGTTCTACCGGTTGATGGGTCGGGCCATCCTCACCGACGCCGATAGAGTCATGTGTGAATATCCAGATTGAGGGATAATGAGATAATCCTGAAAGCCGCAAGGCAGGGCGCATATAATCGGAGAACACCAGGAATGTTCCGCCATAAGGAATCAATCCCCCGTGCACTGCCATCCCATTAATAATCGAGCCCATGGCATTCTCACGGACCCCAAAGTGCATATTTCGCCCTTCTTGCGAATCTGCCTGAAAAGCTTTTTCATTATTTATCCATGTCTTATTCGATGGCGCGAGGTCAGCTGAACCACCCATAAGTTCTGGAATTTTCTTCGCCAGGGCATTGAGGACCTCACCTGACGCCGCGCGTGATGCCATCCCTTTTTCGTCAGCAGGGAAGACTGGCAATGCCGATTCCCAATCTTCAGGTAATCCACCCTCAAGGCGACGCACTAATTCTTCTGCCAGATCAGGATATTTTTCTCGATAAGACGCAAGCAGCGCTTCCCATTCCGCCTCTAAAACCTGGCCGTCTTCAACTTTCGTCAGAAAATGTTCCTTGACATCGTCTGGAACATAGAATTTGGGTTCAACAGGCCAATCCGCATTCTCTTTCGCCTGTTTAATCTCTTCCCAACCAGGAGGTGATCCGTGAGCTTCTTCCGTACCGCCGACAGTCGGCAGTCCATGACCAATGGTCGTCCGAACGACAATTAAAGATGGCCTCTGATCAACTTTGGCATCTTCTACTGCTTGAGAGAGCGCTTCAATATCAAAAGGATCATTAACAAACGAGACATGCCAGCCGTAGGCCTTGAACCTGGCTGCTCGATCTTCTGTAAATGCTAAATCAGTACTGCCGTCAATCGAAATCCGGTTATCATCATAAAAATAAATCAGTTTTCCAAGCTTGAGATGCCCTGCCAAAGACGCCGCCTCAGAAGAAACACCTTCCATAAGGTCGCCATCGGTAACTATCGCAAACGTATAATGGTCCACGATCGAAAAGCCAGGACGGTTGAATTCAGCAGCCATATGGGATTCTGCAATCGCCATTCCCACACCATTCGCAAAACCCTGTCCCAACGGCCCTGTTGTCACTTCCACGCCAGGTGTCATTCCGTATTCAGGATGGCCCGGGGTGATGCTTTCCCATTGCCTGAAAGATGCCAGATCATCAATTGAGATATCATAGCCGGTAAGGTGAAGCATTGTGTAAAGCAGCATCGAGCCGTGGCCCCCGGACAAAATAAAACGTTCCCGATTAAACCATTTTGGATTTTTTGGATTGAAGCGAAGTTGACGCATCCATAAAGTATAAGCAATACCCGAATCACCCATGGGCAATCCTGGATGCCCTGACTTGGCGGTTTGAACACCGTCCACAGATAAGAACTTGATTGAATTAATGGCTTTTGATTGAAGTTGGTCGTTGGTCATGAATAAAATCCTTTCATTGATAATCCAATCCATTTTACCACGTGAACACTTCAATGCTCCTAATAGAATAGTTTGGATTAATCATCTATAATTAATCAGAAAAATTAAAGTTCAATATTTCAAACAAAATTGAGGTAATTTGTGAAAAAGAAAACTTTTATCATTATCGCTATCAGTGTTCTATTGGTAAGTTTAACCTGGTTTGTGCTAACACCGCTATTATTCCCAAGCACATCAGGAGAATCAACTATAGCTGCACCGTATCCTGGTTTTTCCGCGCCAAATTTCAGTTTAAATACACCAGGAGGTCAAGTCTTATCCTTGTCCGATTATGAAGGACAGCCAGTCCTTGTTATTTTTTGGGCATCCTGGTGTTCCGTATGTAAGCGCACGATGCCGGGGCTTCAAACAGTTTATGAGGATTACGCCTCTCGTGGATTTGAAATTTTAGCAATTAATACGACATACCAGGATTCTTATCTCACTGCGATCAACTATTTTGAAGAACAAAATTATACATTTCCGTTTTTGATCGATGAGGACGGTTTAACTGCCAGTGATTATAAAACCCACGCCCTGCCGACTTCAGTCCTGATTGGTCCTGATGGGGATGTTCTTGATGTCGTGATCGGGTCCGGGATGAGCGACGCATTGCTGCGCAGCAAGCTAGATCAGCTCCTTGTAGATGAAAATTAGAGAGGTTAAATAAATGTTTCCAATTATTGAAATCGGTCCACTTGCGGTACAGGCTGCAGGTTTGATCCTGATACTCAGCATTTGGGTTGGCCTATGGATCACTGGTAAATTTGCAAAATCATTAGGAACTAATGGTGATGTCTTAGAAAACAGTATCCTGCTCGGATTACTGGTTGGTGTCATAGGTGCTAGGATCGGATTTTTCTTACAGAATCCTGAAACCTTTCTGGCCAGGCCCCTCAGTATTTTTACTTTATCCCCCACAATGTTGAATACCAGTTTTGGATTACTAACAGGTGTTCTCACAGCTTTGATCACCGCCCAGAGAAACCATCTGCCTTTATGGCCAACACTGGATACGCTCACCCCTTTGATCATATTCTTGTTCGGTGGTCTGCATCTAGCAAATCTAGCTAACGGGGATCAATTTGGCCTGCCAACCCAACTTCCATGGGGTATCCTTTTATGGGGTACAAACCGTCATCCAGTTCAAATTTATGGTTTACTCCTGGGAATAGGTTTGTTGATTTGGTTTTTCTTCAAAACATCACAATTAAAACAGACCGGGTATTTCCAGAGTGGCCTTTTATTCTTAAGTACCATAGCTGGCATCAGTTTGATCACAATTTTCACCCGGGCTTTTATTGAGCAAAAAATATTAATCGCAATGATCGATATTCCCCAGTTGTTAAGTTTATTTATCCTTCTAGGGTGTTTATTCGGTTTCTATAAACGCCGATATCAACCGCAGAAACATATCAGCGTATTTATCAGCATGGGATCCAATTTGAATCCCCAGGAGAACCTCGTCCTTGCGCTCGAACAAATTTCTGCCATGTTCAAAGTCCGCCGGTTATCGAGTATTTATCTAACGAAAGATGTAAAAGCTGGAGAGAAATCAGCGGATTTTCTAAATCAAATTATTGAAATCGAAACCGCTAACACCTTTCCTAAATTAATAAAACAATTAAAAACAATTGAACAAAATTTCAAACGCTTGCCGGGCAATAAACGAAAAGTTTCTCTCGATTTGGATATCCTGACTTATGATGGACATGTTTTTAAATATCACTCAATAAGCATCCCTGATCCGGACATAGAAAGATATCGGTACATTGCTGAACCGCTTTCAGAAATTGCCCCTGATTTTCGGCATCCGGCATCGGGAAGATCTATTCAAGAAATATCGGAGAAGTGTCCAGATAAATCCGAAATTAAATTATCAGAAGAGGTGGAAAATGGATCTTAAGAATAAAACTGCATTGGTGACCGGCGGTGGTATCCGGCTTGGAAAGGCCTTTGCGCTGGCATTGGCAGAAAAAGGTGTCAATCTGGCCATTCATTACAATAGTTCTGAGAAACCCGCTGAAGAAACCGCACGAAAAGCCAGGTCTTTGGGTGTGAAAGCCATCATAGTTGAGGCAAATTTTAGTCATATTGGATCAGTGCAAGGATTATTTCCCCAAATTCAGCGTCATTTTGAATGTGTTGACATCCTGATTAACAATGCTGCCATTTACCTGCCCGGTGAAGGTTTAAAAACCAGCCGTGAGGCATGGGAACAGCAGTTCCAGATCAACCTAGAGACACCATTCTTGCTCACCAAAGCATTTGCCAAGCAGCTAACAGAAGGACGTGAGGGACGTGTGCTCAACATCGCTGATGCCCAGATCTTACAGCACCGCCCTGATCACTTTGCATATCGCCTGACAAAGCTTGCTTTGGTAGAAATGACCCGTATGTTTGCGCTTGAGCTGGCGCCGCAGATCACAGTTAACGCACTCGGTTTGGGTGTTATGCTGCCACTGGCTGGTAAAGAGGATATTGACTTGCAAAACTATGCGAGCAAATATGTTCCCCTGAACCGCACCGGAAGCCCAGAAATAGCCGCTCACCATGCACTTCACCTGATCCAAAGCGATTTCATTACCGGCGCTTTCCTCACAGTCGACGGCGGACAATACTTGTAAAGAAGCTATCCCCCGCAAACGGGAACAGCTGCACCATTGATCCCATCAGCTGCTGGTGATGCCAGGAAACGAATAACACCTGCCACCTGATCTGGGGTCACCCATTCTGATCGTTCTGTATTAGGCATCGCTTTCCGATTTTCAGGTGTGTCAATTGTCCCAGGGAGTACGCAATTCACCTGGATGTTGTATGACTTCAATTCTTCAGCCATACTTTCCGTCAACCGCAGCACTGATGCTTTTGCCGCTGCGTATGCACCAGTTTTTGCACTTCCAGTTATCGCTGATCGGGATCCAATCGTTATGACTTTTCCTCTCCCGCTTGCTATCATCTCAGGGATAAATGCGGCGGCAATATTAAGCAGCGAGTGGACATTAACATTCATCATTTTTTGCCAGGTTTCTGGTGAAAGTTCGTCCACTCGCTCACCTGAAATGAACCCACCGACCGTATTCACGACAACATCAACTCTCCCTGCTTCTGCTTTAATTTTTTCAGCCAGCCGGATCATCCCTTCCCGGTCGGTAATATCTGCGCCTTCAAATAATAAGAGCTTTTCTTGATTAGCATTCTTCACCGCCGCCAGCCGACCTTGGCGATGATCCAGAGCACAAACTATTCCCCCAGCTTCAATAAAAGCGTTTACCACAGCCCTACCAAGATTACCTGCAGCACCTGAGACAACAATGACCTTATCTGAAAAATCGAACATATTTACCTTTCTTAATCTTTATAATTCGGGACAATCCATGTCTTATTGATCCAAGACTCCCATTGATTTTCTGTTATTCCATTCACAAAAGCATCTTTTTTATACATACAATCTGATCTCTTGAGCAGTTCTGATAAATCTCTGGCGTCCTCAAAGGAAGATTTAAAATCATTAAAGATCTTATTCTCATGAAAATAACACCAGGGTGCAAGGACATATTTTTTGTTCCCATCGGATCCTGAGGGCGTAAAGCTGAATTTCTTCTTTTTCTTACATCCAGTGATGATCTCACCATAGGAGTGCACCTGCTTCTCAAAATCAAATTCTTTCTTAAGATAGTCGAGGACACCAGGTTGAATTTGTTTTCCTGATCGCAAGATTTTTACAGCTAAAGCAGCAGCAGTATCCACATCACCATAATGGACTTTTTCGATAAGCTCATCCGGAAGCAAAGTTCGGTGAACACCAACTCTCGCGACGATGCTGGGTGTCCCACATGCCAGGGACTCATAGGCAACATTACCAAATGTCTCCACAAATCTGCCCATGCACAGTGTGAGATCCCCAAGGCTGTATAATTCCGGCATCCGTTCATTGGGCAGCCACGGCATTGATACAAAATGGTCCACAACACCCTGTGATTCCATTAAGTCTAACATTTCTTGATGATAATCTGATTCCCCCGCTGATACCATTTCTTTGATCCCTCTTGGAACCAGAACCTTGAGATTCGAAAAACCATATTGATAGACAAGTTGACTCACAACCTGCACGGTTTCTGATAAACCTTTGCCAGGTTCCTGGCGATGCGGGTGCAGCAGTATCCTGTATTTT
Source organism: Anaerolineaceae bacterium (assembly GCA_016841445.1). Lineage (GTDB taxonomy): Bacteria > Chloroflexota > Anaerolineae > Anaerolineales > Anaerolineaceae > Brevifilum. Next base: position 742,689 of record JAENZD010000001.1, on the reverse strand, counting down.
TGACGATCTAAGCCTAATTCATTTGCTAAACTTGAAGGATCTTTTGGTGAGAAAACTGAAAGATCGATCCCATTATTGATAAGATGCAACCGCTCGGAAATCCCCGGATAGAATTGACCTGCCGTGCTTATGATCACATCTGCAGAATACTGTGAAATACAGATGATTTCATCAGCTTTAGTCACGAAAGATCCCAAGACAGACTCCGGATAGATATTATCCCGGAATGAGGTTGTGGTTGGGATGCCATCATAAACCCCAGGTATCAACCATTCTCCGTCATGGATATAAAATCGATCTGCTTTTTCCAGCGATTGAAATAACCGGCTGACCATCAATGCCAACTCGCCCCCGCTGACAGCGTAAGGTTGTGGGAAGGGCAAATGAAAGGGCAGAACAGGTAATACTGTAACCTGGTCCGCCCAATAAAATTTTGATTCCTCATCAAGTGATCCGGCACAAAGAATCTCAACCTGATGTCCCATCTCCCCAAGGTGACGGGCAATATGGTAAAGGTGTTTTGAAGCCCCGCCGGTAACTTTATCGGGGAAAATCGGGTTGATTGAGAAAATGACGATCTTCATGTTCCCTCATTTTCAAATTTCTCGGTACAATATACGAAACAGGAAAGTGAGCCAATTATGGATACTATATTTATCGATAATTTAGAAACTTCTGGCATTTTAGGGATCCATCCCCATGAACAAAGGAAACCGCAGCCAATCAGGGTCAGCGCCAGGATAGGTGCAGATATTTCAAAGGCCGCGTTAACTGATGATATCAACCAATCTGTTAATTATTCAACATTGGCAAAATTGATCATCGAAATTATCGATAAGAGCCACTTTTACACGGTTGAAGCCTTGAGTCAGGCCCTTGCTGACAAAATCCTAGAAGATGATCGGATTCTAAGTTTGTGGCTCAGAATTGAAAAACCAAATGCAGTCTCAGCAGCTGGTGCAGTCGGGGTTGAGATCAACCGATAGTCCAATCCTAAATATGCAGCTCTTTTGCACCGCGTGAGATACTATCCAGGAATTCCATTCGAGTAGACAAATCGTCCCTGAAGACACCCAACATCGCGGAGGTTGTCATCCGAGCCTCATGTTTCTTGACACCTCTCAGCATCATGCACATATGCAAACCTTCTGCGACAACCGCAACACCCTGAGGCTTCAGCACGACATCAATATAATCCGCGATCTGTTTGGTCATGCGTTCCTGGACCTGCAGTCTTCTGGAAAATAGGTCAACAATCCTGGGAATTTTCGATAGTCCAATCACTTTATCTGATGGAATATAGGCAACATGCACTCGCCCCATAAATGGGAGCATGTGGTGTTCGCATAAACTGGAAAACTCGATGTCCCGCACAATGACCATTTCATCATAGGCAATATCAAACACGGCATCGTTAATTAGTGCTCTCGGATCCATGCGGTATCCCTCTAACAGCTCCTGATAACTTTTCGCAACCCTGTGAGGGGTCCGCACAAGCCCTTCCCGAGTTGTGTCTTCCCCAACTGCAGTGAGAATCTTTTCAACGGAATCCTCAATGCTGTCTAAATCCATCTCTTCTTCGCAAAATAAATCTGCTGCTAAGGCTAAAGGATCATTGCAATCATCAACCATATTGTTCCTCCATATCTAGTATCAATTAAATTCTATCATATTAAACCGGGTCATCTTTTAAAAATAAATGACTTGTACAAGGTTTTTGTACAAGCCAAATTATGATTATACTAAAGATCAACCAAGAATCGGGATGATGATCCCGTATGTCCCATCCCGACGCTTATAAAGCACATTAAACTCACTTGTGTTTGCATTATAAAATAAGAAGAAGTTTTCATGACCTAACAACTTCATCTGCTCAATCGCTTCAAGTTCATCCATTGGAGCCAATACAAATCGTTTCCTGCGAGCAATAACCGCCTGTTCCTCATCCTCTACTGGCACCTCATCTGGATAAACCAGGTTTATTGCATCGGCAATGGTCTGACCGTCCCCTCGACCCCGTTCTCGTTTACCTTTATACCTTCGGACCTGCCGTCTCATCTTATCAAGGGCTGCATCAACTGCAGAAAAGATACTGTCTGACCGCTCTTCAGAGCGTAAGATAAAACCTTTACCTCGCAGTGTTAATTGGGCAACATGCCTGTCGCTAGCATTTCTTGCCGTTTTCGTGTGAGAAAGGTCAACACGACATTCATCAACCTCATCTAAAAACTTTTCCAGCTTTTCAACTTTCTTGATGACGTAATCATTTAGCCGATCGGTTAGATCTAAATTCTTGGTGAAGATATCAATCTTGACAGTCATTTAAGCCTCCATTTCGATTGGGTTAACAAAATTATACTAGATGGTCGAACATTGCGGCCACATTTCTCTTTTCAGGATAACCTGCAAGCGCCAGGCAGAATATCGTGTGGGCACCTGTTTTAAATAAAGTATCTGCACATGCGGAAAGGGTTGAACCAGTGGTCATCACATCATCAACAACCAAAACCCTTCTACCAGAGACGATGTCCGGCAGCGCTTCAAATGCACCATTTACATTCAAGTGTCTTTCTTCAGCGGAAAGACCAACCTGGGATCGGGTATTACGCACCCGTTTTAATCCATAAGGATGATAAGCCACACCAAGTCGTGCAGCCAGAGGTTTTGCGAGATGAGCAGCCTGATTATAGCCTCGTTCTGCTTTTCGCTGAGTGCTGAGGGGCACAGGTAAAATCAGGTTGATCTCCCATTTTTCTTCGAGCACCAGTTCGGCCAGCATATCAGCAAAGATATCGCCCAAGCTGAGGTTTTTTTGATACTTAAGGCTGTGTATGCATTCTCTGATGACTCCTTCATAATCACTCAAGCAACGAATTGCTGTGAAAGAGTGTGGATCGGTCTTGCACTTCTGACACACCCTATCAAATTCTTTTAATTTTTGAGCGCAGACTACACAATAATCATTTCCTCGGATTTTTATTTTTGACAGACAATCAGGACATAAACGGAAACCGGGTTGCCCACACCCCGCACACAATGGTGGGTATATCCAATCAAGGGCAGTCCAGAAACCTTTGTTAATCAGATCTGAAATCATAGTTTTCACCGAATGATTTTTCTTTCTAATAAACAATGATGATGCCTAATTTTGAACAGAATCAAGTAAATTTTGAATCCACATACCCATAGCAGGTCTGAACAGCAAGAAAATCGTTACTAAAATCATAAATGCCAAAACAATAATTAAGATCCACTCAACTAAACCTGCCCCCTGTTCATAAGGAAGTTTTTTCATCGTCGCTCCTTTGAAATCTTCAATTTATATTATATACTATTATAAAGATGCTATATAATGAATATGGTTATGAAATGTTGAAAATACCTAAGATTTTATATTGCTATGCACATCAAGAGTTTGTATAATTAAATTGATCGTTAAACGTCTTAGACAAAATTGTTTACCAATGGAGGAACAATGAGTGATATTTTAGATCGTGTAACCGGCGAGCAGGATTTTATAAAGAAACTCCTAGCTAAGGTACCTGGTTTTAAAGGGTATATCCAACGAGGAGACCGCCGCATGTCGGACAAGCTTCTTCGCGACAAGGTCGCAGATGAATTTGAGACCCACTACCAGCGTATTTCTGGCCTACAGAGAGATCTAATCAGTCAGGGAGAGCTGGGCTACATCGATGATCTTGAAGCATCTGTGCTAAAAATTCGGCAATTTATTGATCGGGTACGCACAGCATCCTACGGCTATGCCGGGATCTTTGATGCAATCAAGATCAAAGAAGAGGAACTGGATGATGCCTATAAATATGATTATGCCCTATTGGCAATGTCCGATGAAGTCGGGTCTGCAGTCGATAACGTAGAAACGTCTATTGGCACAGAAGGCTTAGATGCAGCGATCAGGCACCTGAGAAGTGTCAGCCAGCAGTGCGTGGATGCCTTCAATAAGCGTTCAGAGGTCTTGAAAGGGATCGCTGGAGAATCATAAACAGAAAGAAATACGTGAAATTAATTAGACCAGAATATGGAGTGAAATCTTATGGCTAGAATTTTTGATGTTGTTGAATATCCACGTGAGATGAAAGACGAGATCGTCCATCGTTTTCCCGAAAGCGGTGTCGCCGATCTGCGGATTGGCTCACAAGTAATCGTTCGTGAAGCGCAGGAAGTGGTCTTTATGCGTGATGGTCGAGCTCTGGACGTATTTGGACCAGGAAGGCATACCATTACAACCGCTAATATCCCGCTGTTGATTGACTTTGTCAGCAAGGCATTCAATGATCGGACACCTTTTACAGCTGAAGTGTATTTTGTTTCCAAACGAGAGTTTGTTGACCAGAAATGGGGAACACCTCAACCCATTATCGTTCGCAATCCCGGTGTTGGACTCGGTGTTGCCTTGCTGCAGGGTTTCGGCACCTACAGTTTCCAGGTAAGCGATTCACAGCAATTTGTGAACCAGGTTGTTGGTCAGCAGGGCTACTATCGCACGGGTGATATCGAAAACCGTATGCGCACCATGCTGCTCTCGAAACTGCAGGATCTTTTGGGTGAAACCACAGCCAAGAGCAATGTGATGGAATTGATCGCCCAGACCAATGAGCTTTCAGCAGGTGTACGCGCCATGGTCCAGGACGACTTTGCAGCCATTGGTTTGACCCTCAAATCGTTCTACATTGGCAACCTCAAGCCGTCATCCAAATCAGCGGAAGAATTACGTGCAATGGGCGTGCTCGATATGCAGACCTATACCCAACTGCAGGCAGCAGATGCGATGCGTGAGGCGGCTCAGAACCCAAGCGGCGGTGCAGGCCTCACTGCTGGGATTGGCGCTGGGATGGGAATCGGCAACGCCATAGGTGGTGCTTTGAACAATGTCAGTCAAAACCAGGCTGGTACGGCTGGCGCAGCTGGCGGCGCAGCCGCAGGAGGTATGCCTGACGTCATGACCCCAGCAGAAGCAGCACAATTCCTCAAAGTCGCAGCTGAAGATGTCGTCGCAGCGATTGAGGCAGGCGATTTGAAAGCGCGAAAAATCGGGAGTGCTTACCGTATCAGCAAAGACTCCCTCGAGAATTTCCTGAACGGCTAATTGACTAACGCTTTCTAGAAATCGGTGTAGAGATGCCTCTTACGGCATCTCTACAATTTGTATAAATTTACAGGATGCTCACAAATACCCGGGCATCCTGTTTTAATAAAAAAAATCACATACCAAATAGAATTCAAAATCCATACGCATGGTATAATCGGTTAACAAATTATTAATAACCTAAACAATATATGCGACTCCACGAATATCAATCCAAAGACATTTTTTCCAATTATCAAATTCCTATACCCAGAGGTCGGCTAGCTTCAACACCAGAAGAAGCGAAACTAATCACTGAAGAAATTAATGGGCCTGTTGTGCTTAAAGCTCAGGTATTGGTTGGTGGCCGGGGAAAAGCAGGTGGGATCAGACTGGTCAAGTCACCCGATGAAGCAGAGGATGTAGCATCAAAAATCCTGGGCGAAAGGATCAAAGACATCCCTGTCCGCAGGCTTTTGATTGAAGAAGCCGTTAGCATTCAGCAAGAAATTTATTTCGGTATGACCGTTGATCGCGAAAAAGGAGAAACCCTATTAATCGCCAGTGCTGAGGGGGGTGTTGACATCGAAGAGATTGCCAGGTTATCACCTGAGAAGATCTTTCGCGTCAACATCAACCCATTATTAGGTCTCAGGGACTTCCAGGCCAGGAACCTCGCAACAGACATTGAGATACCCCGGGAATTATGGCGCTCATTTATTGCACTTTCCCGTAGTTTATATAATGTCTATACCGATCTGGATGCCACGCTGGCAGAGATCAATCCGCTGGTCATCACAACTGGTAAACGGCTGGTCGCGCTTGATGGCAAAATCATCATCGATGATAATGCCCTGTTCAGGCACCCAGAATTACTGGATCGTAGGGATATCACCATTGAATCACCCCAGGAATCAGAGGCTCGTAAATTCTGTTTATCCTATATCAAGCTTGATGGAAATATCGGCTGCCTTGTCAACGGAGCAGGGCTTGCTATGGCAACCATGGATATCATCCAGCATAAGGGCGGTCAACCCGCTAACTTTCTTGATATCGGAGGGGGTGCCAGTTCTGAAAAGGTGGCTGCTGCATTACGGATCATGCTGACGGATAAGCAGGTCAAGACGATACTGATCAATATTTTTGGGGGCATCACCCGTTGTGATGAGGTTGCACTAGGTATCCAGCAGACCCTGGCTGATTTTGACACCAATATTCCATTTGTGATTCGCTTGGTTGGAACAAATGAAGCAGAGGGAAAGCAAATATTAGCTGATTCTAACCTAATAACTGCAGATTCCCTGGAAGAAGCTGCGGAAAAAGCTGTTTCATTATCGCAGGAGTTGTCAGCATGAGCATATTGATCGATTCCGAAACCCGATTAATGATCCAGGGGATAACAGGGAACGAGGGCAATTTCCATGCTGGGCAGATGTTATCCTATGGTACAAACATCGTTGCTGGTGTCACCCCTGGCAAGGGAGGCGATTGGGTACTGGGCGGTAAGGTTCCAGTTTTTGATAGTGTCAAAACTGCGGTTGAGATGACTGGGGCAAATGCAACCGTCATTTTTGTACCTTCTCGTTTTGCCGCTGATGCTGTTCTTGAAGCAGCTGACGCTGGCATCCCGTTGATCGTATGCATTACGGAAGGTATCCCAGTAAAGGAAATGCTGCGGGTTAAAGCTGTGATTGATCGTCAAAACGTCATGCTGATAGGTCCTAACTCACCGGGAATCATCGCACCACCTTATGCAAAGGTTGGAATCATCCCCAGTACGATCACCCAGAAGGGGTCAGTCGGTATCGTCTCTCGCTCAGGCACACTGACCTATGAAGTGATGTACGCCCTTAAACAAGCTGGGATTGGTACCAGCACCTGTGTAGGGATCGGCGGTGATCCCATCATTGGAAATAATTTTAGGAATATTCTTTCTCATTTTGAAGGGGATCCCCAAACAGATAAGGTGATATTGATCGGTGAGATTGGTGGGCAGGATGAGGAAAGAGCGGCGGCATTCATTTCCGAGCATATGACCAAACCCGTGATCGGTTTCATCGCCGGACAAGCTGCCCCACCCAATAAACGCATGGGACATGCCGGCGCGATCATCGAAGGGGGTGTAGGCACCGCTGAATCAAAGATCAAAGCCTTGAAGAATGCTGGTGTACAGGTTGCAAATTACCCGGAAGAAATTCCAGACCTTCTCCCAAAAATTTAAGTTGTCATTGGTTAGTTCTTAAGTAATGAATCTTTGATGCCTAAAAGGTAATAACCCCAAATTCATTTCTATGTGCTTTTGCGCTGTCCATGCCGGTAGGAATCCAGCATCTCCCGAGTAGGCATCAGGATTGCCTCCGGATCGCAGGCACTTTTGCAGATACAGCACCCCACTATACACAAGAATGGTTCGTTAACCACTGCCTTTCCTGTGTCACTCATCACAAATACATCTTTAGGACAGATTTCCAAGCACTTCTCACAGCCATTACAGAGCTCAGGAGAAACTGTCGGGAACCAGGGAATGTTCTCCCTTGGATGCCCTTCCCACTGCCCATAATCCCGAGTTACGACCCCAGTTCCACCTTTTTTCACCCCATAAAATTGATTGTATTCGTCCATCAAAACCACCTGGTAGTCTTTTAGGGCTGGCTTCGGGATGTAGTTATGCTCTCTCACCCCTTTGATCAACCGGTCTGCTAGATCTTCATCTTCCGGTTTGATGTTTTCTTCAAATAACTTCTGGAAAAGCTCATCGATTCCCAAAATACCCGCCGGTACGCCTCCAATTTGCAGCATTCTGTAACTTAATTTTTCTGCCATCAGGTTGGATCCTCAACTTTCACAATCTTATGGTCATCAGCCTGGTTTACCTGGGATTGGATGTGTTCAAGCATCGCTAACAATCCATTATTCCTTTCAGAGGGTAACTTCCAAATACCGGTTTCATCAATGAAATCAAGGTTTATTCTTTGAATTTCCGCGGCACTTCGACCTTCGATCAGGCGAACCAGCAAGGCAGCGATCCCCTTAATGACCATTGAATCGCTATCTGCTGAGAGGTGATATTTTCCTTCAGTGGAAGATAAGTGGAACCACAAGTCCGAATGGCACCCTACAACTTTATTCTGGTCGTTTTTAAGAGATAGGTCCATAGCAGGGAGCCGCTCACTGACCTGGAACAGATAAGCATATTTTGTATCCACATCAGGTAATCGATTAAATTCGTCCTTGATCTCTTGTTCAATATCCTCAATACTTTTCATAAATTTCCAGCTAACTAAAAATGAAATCTTTTCTATTCCATGAACCGAATGAGGAACGTATTATAGCATGACTATGCAGAATGCTGAATATAATTTCATTAGTTTCCATCATTTTATAACAATTATCCCAGTTTAATTGACTACCGTAAAGCCTGATTAAACTAGTATCAACGTGACAAACCACCTCTCTCCGGTGAGAGAGTCCTGAGGTTTAGGAGAATATTACTGATTTTCCGATCAAAAAGATTCTGCACATTTTCATGGACAACATTAAGAAAATCTCTGATCCAGAAAAAATCCGAACTGTTTTTCAAAATCACTTTTGTCATAATCATGTGTTGCATCTTGATGTTTTAGGGAAATAATAATATCCTTATAGAAGAAGATTTGAAGTCATTGATCAATTTCAAGAATAAACGAAACAGTCAGGCAAGGTCACGATGCAGCAGGATGAAAATAATAACCCAACAGGACATTTTAAAGAGGATTATTCCCCACTTGCACGCCTTGTTCAACTAGGCAGGGAAAAAAAATTTATCACCCTGGATGACATCCTGGTGTTTTTCTCTAAGCCAGAGCAAAATTTGGAGCAGATCGACCGGATTTTTGCGGCACTTATTGCCGCTGATATCGCTTTTTACGACAAATCAGACAAAGAGAAATGAAACATCATTACTCAAGAAATCATCTTAGCCAGATAATAAGAAATTTGTAGAGAAAATATCATAAAAAATCGGGGAAAATCAATAAATCTTAAAATTGCTAAGCGTATCAAATCACATCTCCAGCACATCCCAACCCGGCTTTTGAGCTGCCTTTTTTTTCGCTTTTCTTTCGATAGAAGATGCCAGCAAGAATAAGATCGCAGGTGGGATAACTGCTGCCCATATCAGAAGGAAATTAACGATCCATTCTTTGTACAGCAGGTAGAATGCAATTTCCCGTAAGAATATAACAACAATTGTGAAAATTGCCCCAAACCGCTCCCAAATCCAGGCAAGCAACAAACCCAGAATAGCTAACCCCCACAAGCTCAACATAAAAATTTCTCGGAATGCCAGTGGTTCACCTGTTGCGTATTCATCTGGTGTAAAAATAAACAACAATGCGATCACGATAACCCCAATACTCCAGATTCGCGCAACCCAACGGAGCCATAAGACGCTCGCGGGTCTCTTGAACTGACTAACCATGATTACCTCCTGGTTTAGTAAGGGTAACTAAAATTATTGTAACATGTAATTCAGTGAATATTCATCCACATCATTATTCAAGACACGCATCCGGGTAGAAAGAACAATAAGTGAGAATTCTGATATGATTTACATCATTGACTGTTTCATTTTTACATTGAAAACCTTAAGATGATGAATACACATATTACAATAGATCAAATTCGGGACTTTCCACTGCTTAACGCGCTTCCTGATGATGTTTTATCTGAACTTGCCAAATCCATTACGCCCCACCGTTTGGAAGAAGATGAAATCCTTTTCCTTGAAGGGCAATCGATAAATTCTCTGTTTTTCGTGCTCGAAGGCTGGTTGAAAACCGAGAAAAACTCTGCAGGCGGACGCCAACAGACTCTGCGGCTAATTGGACCAGGTGAAGTGATCAACGAGCTGGCAGTTTTCTCAAACTCAGAAACCTCCATGTCACTGATTGCTTTGGAAAACGCCATGGTGTTCAAAGTTTCACGGGTACAGGTTGAAGGTCTGATAGAAAATTACCCGGCATTCTCCCGTGTTATCATTATGAATCTATCAAAACACATTCAGCACCTCTTGACCCAGGTGGAAAATTTATCTTTGTATAATGTCGAAGCGAGGTTAGCGCGCCTTCTTCTAATTGAAGCTGAGGATGATGTATTGATTCGCCATTCATGGAAAACGCAATCTGAAATTGCTAACCAAATCGGGACAGTACTGGATGTCGTCAACCGCAACCTCAATAAACTGGAAAATCAGGGGATCATTGAAGTGACGCGAGAAAAGATCATCATCATTAATCGCCCCGAATTGGAGGAAATCGCCCGGGAATAATATGATAATTCATTCCATAAATTCGACTTTTATCGAAGAATTTCTGGCAATTTCCTGGTATCTTACGCTCTGTTAATTAGTTTAATAGGAGAAATCTAAATGCCAAAATATTTGATCTTTGGGATCATAAAATCCCTTCATGACCTTTTTACTGCGTTATGGATCGGTGGCTTGCTCACAACTTTGCTCATTTTTATGCCAGCATTCATGAACAAAGGTAATAAAGCTAAAAATGAAAAAACCATCGTCACCCGCTACCAAAACCGTCTCAGGGTCATTGCCTTGATCAGCATCATTGGGTTATGGATAACAGGATTGCTGCTGGGGAGACAAAATCCTGCGTATGGCGGATTCATGAGCTTTGCCACTACTTATGAGACACTGATTTCGATCAAACACCTGCTGATCTTTGCCATGATCATCGTTGCTATCATTCGAGGTTTTATTTTGGGACCAAAATTCGAGCAATTCAAACCCCAACAGAAGAATGTTTATGCTGGCCTATTGTTCCTCAATGCCTTATTGGGTGTTGCAGTTTTGTTCGTTAGTGGAATCAGCGCAGTAATTCCTTAATTTCCAGATTACTTGGGGACTGATCACTTTTTGTCGGGCTGCTTCACCCAGACTGGCTCCCTCCATAACCAGTTCGACTGCATTCTTCTACACTGAACTTTGTCATAAAAAACTGCACCTCCTCGGTTGGATTTATTGTCCAACTTTTGGGGGTGCAGTCCATTCCATACTTTCTCTTCTTTTATCCAAAAATTGTTAAATACCAGTAACCGCTCTTGATATGAAAGCCATTGCACCCATTACCAGGAACAGACCAACCCCTAAGATCGTCCAAATTCGGTTTTCCATTAAGGCGACCAAACCCAAAAGCCCTCCCGAAGCTGCGAAGAAATAAGTCACGTAAGCGATCACCATCCAGCGCGTTTGGCGGAAATCAAATTTAAAAAGATAATCAATGATCAATTCCAGGACCAGAAAGGTAAGAAATAGCAAAACCTGGATGATGAAAATAATTGGGCGGTTATATTTTCTTACGGTGAAAAGCAGATAAACAAATGGGAGCACCGATAGGAATTGCAGGGAGGCTAACCAGTGCCCCAGTTTCGGCAGTCCAATGATCCTAAAGCCAAACAGCAAGATATACAGACAATAAATTACGATGGTTGTTACTGCTCCAATGAGATTTGGTGTCTCTCGCATTAGGACAACCCCATCCTTTCAGATATCAAAAAAGATATTAGGATCTAGCCTCGAACATTTTTTCCTTGGCCTTTTTATCCAGCCACCACACCAGGGCAAAAATCAGAGCAGGGATCAAAATGGGCAGCCAAACCATCCCAAAATCCACAAAGGATTGCCGGCTCAGGCTGAAATAGAACATATCACGGGTGATCAGTGCAAATATTGCGATAATTGCCCCTGCCAGCTCCCAACGCCAGGCAATCAGCAATCCCAAAACTCCCACGCACCACATGACCAGCAAAATCCAATAAGCCACTGAAGGCGTTTGACCTTCAACTTCCGTCCCAGGAGTAACTAAGATCGTTATGGCCAGGATCAGCACAAGAACACTCAACACACGTGCCGTCCAGCGCATTAATTTAATGAGCTTCACATTAGATTCTTGTTCTCGCATAAATTTAACCTTTCATTAGCAATTTCGTGTGATTAATTAAATTTTATCACGCGATGTAGCAATTCTTGATTAGGGAGTAATCCTCCTTTTTCCCCATTTTTTGGTAAGGGTTACCAGAATTATTATTCCACCTCAAGGTGTTTCAAGGATATCAAAGTTCAAAACGCTCTGCTCTTCACCATACCATATCCTCAGTTTATCCCCCGATCTTTCATAACGAGTTGCTTCCCTCAAAGCAAAAAAGTAATTAGATTCCTGCGTTGTTACTTCTTCATCCAGGCAAGCCATTAAAGTCGCTTCAATATCACCAAAAGTGATCGCCCCATCCGAAACCTCGCATTTAGTGCTGTAAACATTACATCCACCAGATCCGCCAACTAACCCATCAGGCTTGAACTGGAGTGTGACAACCGTCCCATCAACCACCTGGGTGGGTGCCTCAACGTCACCATACGCAAACAGAATCCACTCCGTTTCCGCTAATTGGGCATCATAATCCGGCCCGACCACTCTTGCGCAAGAAGAAAGGAAAAGAAGAAAAATGAAAGTCAAAATAAAAAGCAAGGGTTTAATCATTTTTTTCATAGTTGAATCCTTCAATGAATTAAATATCACATGATTTCATTTTACTGTATATCAGTGCCTATGAGAAATGATGATCATTAAATGTTATTTATTGCTATTTAGTTATCAAAATGTTGAAAAGTTCGGGAAAGTTTCAGCAAGAAAAATCGGTTATACTTTCTTTTAGAAAAACCAATCCATCAGTCTGGTGAGTTGGCAACCAATCCTATAATCCAACTCTACATGGAGGAACCATGAACCAACCCGAACTGACCGACCAGGCATTGGCCATACTGCGCTCGGGGGAAAACTTCCAATGGGTCATCATCACCCTGCTGGCACTGGTGATCTATGTCTATACCAATGAATACCAAAAGGGCAATTTCAAGGGCATCGCGGCCGGGCTGGCGCTCTATGGCGTGCATTGGTTCTACGAAATCGTCAACGCCCTGATCCAGCATTTCAGTGGCCACGCCCTGTGGACCGTCCCAACCGGAACCAGTTTCCTGATCCTGATCGGTGTGGGGATTGAGTTAAGTTTCATGTTTTCAATTGCTGGACTGCTGCTCAGTAAACTTTTGCCTGAGGACCCCAAAGCCAAGATACTGGGATTAAACAACCGGATTGTGATGGCTATAGCAAATGCTGCCTTGTTCTCGATCATTGAGATCTTCCTGGCAAAAACACCAGCTTTCCACTGGGTCTATCCCTGGTGGGGTGCACTCCCAGTCTTCATCACCACCTACATCCCCTTCTTCGTGGTCTCCTTCCTGGCCTATGACTGGCAACCTAAGATCCAACGCCGTGTGATTGGTTCACTCTTTGCGCTGGATACACTGATGATGGTGGTCTTCGCCGGGATTCTGCACTGGATTTAATCAAAACGCAGGCGGGTTGGGAACTAACTCTACATCAAAAACCCCCGAATTCTCGGGGGTCAATTTCTACAAGTTTAGTGAGCGCAGATATGGTATCACATATGAATCACCAATCTATCTTGAATCACCTCTCCCCCATTCACATTTCACAATTCACTCAAGTTTAGCATCGATATACGTCACGGCATCATTAACTGTCTGAATTTTACGAGCATCTTCATCCGAAATGGTGATATCAAATTTCTCGCAAAACCCATCGATCAGGAAGAATTGATCCATCGAATCAGCTTTGAGATCCTCAATAAAACGGGTTTCCTCGGTTACATTTCCAACATCCACTTTCAAAACGTCAACAATAACTTCTTTGACTTTATCCAACGTATCTGACATTACTACTCCTATCTGTGATATGATTAAACAAATTCTAACGCGCCTTGGCCTAGTGTCAAGGTTTTGGGTCAACTTCAACCATGTTTAACCCCAAGAGATGAAAAAAGACACGCAATTACCTGAACGAAAAAAAGATCATATCCGTATTAACCTCGAAAAGGATGTCTCCAGCGCCCTGACTACCAGGCTGGAGCGCTATCACTTCATCCACCAGGCGCTGCCTGAGATGGCTTTGGAGGATGTCAACCTCTCCCAAACTCTTTTCGGCAAGCACCAACCGGTGCCCGTACTCGTCTCATCGATGACAGGGGGTACTGCAGAAGCTGCACGGATCAACCGCACTTTAGCCGAAGCTGCCCAGGAGGTTGGCCTGGCGATGGGTGTGGGCTCACAGCGTGCCGCCCTTGAAGATCCCTCACTGGCGAATTCCTTCCAGGTTCGCCGCTATGCACCGGATATCCTTCTGTTTGCAAACCTTGGCGCAGTCCAGTTTAATACAGGCTTTGGTCCAATGGAATGCCTGCATGCAGTTGAAATGATCGAAGCCGATGCACTTGTTTTGCATCTCAATCCGCTGCAGGAAGCGCTGCAGCCAGAAGGAAATCATGATTTCAACGGATTAGTCGAGAAGATCGCCAGGATTCGCCGTACCCTACCCGTTCCCCTGATCGTCAAGGAAGTCGGCTGGGGTATCTCATTGGAAGCCGCTCAATTACTTTACAATGCCGGGGTGGATGCGGTCGACGTGGCTGGTGCAGGTGGCACATCCTGGTCCCAGGTTGAGATGCACCGCATTAGTGACCCTTACGCCGCTCATACGGCAGGGGCCTTTGTAGGCTGGGGTATCCCAACAGCGGATTCGGTTCGCAACGCTTGCTCAATTTTCAAGGATAAACCGGTTTTTGCATCCGGCGGACTTAAAAATGGAATCGACATCGCTAAAACTCTAGCGCTGGGTGCCAGTATGGGCGGGATGGCAGGCACATTCCTGAAGGCAGCGAACGATTCCCTGGAATCAGCTATTAGCGCGATGCGGATGATCGTTGAGCAGGTTCGGATCGCCATGTTTGCCAGCGGTACCCGCACCCTGGATGAACTAACACTCGATAAGCTTCAACCCATTGATTAGAGGGGAAAAACCGTGACTCTTTCCGCCTTTCAGAAAAATTGGATTCCCAAAATTGAAAATGAATTGCAGTCCACCTTTGAACGGATGGATTTTGACGGGAGCGAAGAGCTCAGGACCATGCTGACCTACCATATGGGTTGGGCCGATGATAAAGGCGGGGGCAAGCGACTGCGTCCTCTCTTCTCACTACTATTCACGGGAGCGTTGGGGACCGATCCAGAAAAAGTTATGCCTGGTGCGCTGGCGATCGAACTCTTGCATAATTTCACCCTGATTCATGATGACATTGAAGACAAATCTGAAATACGACATGGACGTTCCACTCTTTGGCAGCGTTGGGGAATTCCCCTGGCGATCAATGCTGGTGATGCATTGTTCAGTATTTCCCAACTAACCATGCTGGGCTTGCGTGAAACCCTCAATCCTGATTCAGCGGTGAAAGCCTCACTGAAGTTCAATCAGGTTTGCCTGCACCTGACGCGAGGCCAGCATATGGATATCACCTTTGAAAAGGAAAGAGCAGTTACCGAAGCAGACTACCTGGAAATGGTTCGCGGAAAAACGGCTGCCCTTATTGGTTTTACCGCCTGGTTGGGCGGTTTGGCAGCTGAGCGGGATGATACCATCCTATCGACGCTCTATCATTTTGGGGAAAACCTGGGGTTGGCATTTCAAATGCAAGATGACCTTTTGGGAATCTGGGGAGATCCAGCGGTAACAGGCAAATCCGCTGCCAGCGATCTCCTGAGTAAAAAGAAAACCTTGCCCGTCTTATATGGGCTGGTTCATTCGCCTGAATTTAGATCTATGTGGCAAGAAGAACAAGCCAGCTCAGAAAAATTAACACGAATGACAGAAGTCCTTAAAACCTGCGGTGCAATGGAAAGCGTGCAGGACCAAGCAAAATCCTTTACCGAGAAAGCGTTCACAATTGTCAAAGGTTTGTTCTCGCACCAGAACGACTATGCGATAGCGATATTTGAGCTTACTGAGAGCTTACTCCAAAGGGATTTCTAAACCATTACTAGTTCGCAGCTAATTGCTTGCGGGGTTTCCTACTTCTGATCCATAACCAGACAGCTTGTGCAATGTGTGCAAATGTAAAGGCAGCAGACGCGATATAAATGCCTTTAATGGATCCCATCACAACCCCAATCACCAGTACAACCGCTAACGCAACCATAAACACCCCTACAGCCTCAGCCACGGCTCTGGTTTTTTCCAAATTCACAATGATGCCCTGATAAAAATGGATCAGCAGGCTGAATATGGTCAGGGGGATACCCATACCAAGGGCACCTCGAGCGGCTTCAGCCTGGTTTGACGGCAGGTTGGCAATCGTTTTGAACCAGAAACTTGAAAATGGGGTCAGTACAACCAGGCTTGCTATCACAACCGTAATCAGGGACATCAACCAGGTAAACTTACGTAATACGGGATAAGAACGGGGTTCTTCTAATAAAGCCACAACCGCTTCGTTATAGGCCACACCAGGACTGCGAAAAGCAAACAGCAACCCCGTCAGAACGGACCATACCGCCAACGACTCAAGGGGATCCGGCATTCGGGAAACAGCTGCGCTTATGATGGGCATCCAAAGCAACCAAACAGATGATGTCAGGATCAAAGGCACATAGAATGATACATATCGCTTTAGCGTTAGGGGCTTTTCCGCCAGTGGGGCTGCTTTGATTTCTGGCAGGATCTTCCGAACCCGCAAACCAGTATAAAGGGATTCAACGGTCACACCTATCCCCTGGGAGAGTCCTCCCAGAAGTGCACCAGGGATCGTTTTTAGCATCATGCCAACAGCCAAAACGAGGCTTGTGGTCAGGAAGCGGATAATGGTTGTTTCACCTACCATTTTAGAATGGTTAAAGCGGATCATGGCACCCTGCTGAAACCGTCGGTATGCGATCGCAAACGTCCAGGGTGTCATGGCGATCAAACCCAGGCGACCAGGCTCAACCACCTCCGGTGGGACGTCCAAAATAACATTCACAATGAAATCGTACAACGGTGTGACGGCAATGATCAAATGCAACGCAGATAAACTCAAACCCATCACAAGGGTTATCTTTCTCAATCGCTTGTAGGATATCCAATCCCTGCTGAGCGCTGTTGATGCTGCCAAGAGCATGATAATCGGTGCTTCAATGGTTAATGATATCGGAAATACGACCCCGCCAAATGCAGCCAGGTTGATCTCAGGATTTTCCAATCGGGCTATTATGGCGTTGATGAGCGGTATGCCCATACTCATCAAGAGCCAGCTTGCAAGCAGGGGCAACCATGTTTTTAAAACTCTTTTCATTGAAAGAGGTCTAATCATTTTTTCCGCATCTTCAGGTGTTACCATTATTCGATCCTCAGCACACTATTAAAATGATCAGCCAATATGGCTGATCAAACGAATAAAATCCAGATAAAGTATACCATTCACAGTGTTTTGGGTTTTATGCAAATTTATCAGTTTTCATCAGGTTCGGAAGGATCATAGATAACCCAACCTGAATGTCTTCGTGAGGGAGCATGCCAGTGGGAACAAAATGATCTCTTTTTGTATCCAAAGTAATAAAGATTATCTTCATCCCCAAAAGGGGGCTCAAAGGTAGGAAAAGACTAAAGTGATCGGGATAAAATCTCTATCGCACCCTGTGCCATAATTGCCACTGCATATGGCAGACAGTCTTCATCAAAATTGAACTTTGGATGGTGATGGTCAAAATTCATCCCCTTTTCAGCATTTGCTGAGCCAACCATCATAAAACATCCGGGAATACCCTGCATCATAAATGAAAAATCTTCAGAACCCATCGTTAGGAACGACTGGTCAATCTCTGCCTGTGGATTGATGGTCTCAACAGCGATCTTCATCACATGGGTCACTTCTGGGTTATTAGCAACAGGATAGGTAACCTTCTTGATATCCACTTCAGCAGTACATCCCATGGCTTCAGCTGTGTGAGTCACAATTGCTTCCAAACGCTCCTTAACTTTCTCCAGTATCTCCGGTTCAAATGTCCGGATAGTCCCCTGGATGGTGGCCTCCTGTGGGATGATATTGAAAGCTGTACCGGCGTTTATGGAACCTACAGTTACAACCGCACTATCCAAAGGGCTGATGTTACGCGAGACGATCACCTGAAGGCTGGTCACAATTTGGGCAGCCGCCACCACTGGATCAACGGTGTTATGAGGGGAAGCACCGTGACCGCCCCTGCCTTTAACATTGATTGAAAAGATTTCCGCACCTGCCATGACCGGTCCAGTTTTCAAGCCATACCAGCCGAGGGGTTTCTGGTTCCAAACGTGCATAGCAATTGAATAATCCGGTCTTGGATTCTCCAGAACGCCTTCCGCCACCATTTTCTCAGCACCACCTGCGCCTTCTTCAGCAGGTTGGAAGACAAATTTGATCGTACCCGGAAGTTCCGCTTTCCTCGCCGATAAGAGCTTTGCCACGCTCAAACCGACCGCCAAATGTCCATCATGACCGCAAGCATGCATCACACCCGGCACTTCCGACGCAAAATCCAGACCTGTATCCTCCAGGATCGGGAGAGCGTCCATATCAAAGCGCATCAGCAGAACCGGCGATTCAGATTGCCCTCGTAAGATCGCAACCACACCTGTTTCAGCAATTCCAGTCGAAACATCCATTCCCAGGTTTCTAAGATGGTCAGCAACAATCCCGGCGGTTCGATTTTCTAGTAATCCCAATTCCGGGTGCCGGTGAAAATCGCGCCGGAAAGAAATAGTTTCATCTTTCATTTTCAGAGCTTCATCAAGAAATTTCATTCGATTTTCCTCCTAAACTTGATCCTTCGAAACTGCTCTTCATAAGTAAACGCCTGATTATCATCCTTTTGTAAGCGATCTTCCATACGCCTCTCAAAATCCAGTGGATCACCAATTTGAGAGGCATGTTTCTTAAGTGCATTGATTTTTATCCCCCAGAATTCTGTGACATCCAATTTAACATCCGGTTCGTTTGTCAGGCTCATCCAAACTTCTTCAACCTCAAAAGGCAGGAATCTTTCTGCCAATAGTTCAGGGAAGAATAAGCGGTTACCGACCGCTGGAAAGACCGCATCTATGACAACTTGCCCTGCATAGCGGTGGTCGGGGTGGTTAATATATTGTTGGCTTGGGAACAGGTTGCCTGGATCGCAGGTCACCAGGATCTGGGGCTGATATTTCCGAATAGCCCGAACGACATTTTTACGCATTTCCAAATCCGGGATGATGCAACCATCTTCATAATCAAAAAATTCAACAGAACTCACACCAAGTTCTTCAGCAGCAGCATCCTGCTCTTGGATCCTGATTTCAGCGACCTGCTGCGACGTAATCGATTCGTCTTGAGCACCTTTGTCCCCCTTCGTCAGCAGGACATACCGAACAGTATGTCCTAATTTGATCCATCTTGCAATTGACCCGCCAAGGAAAAATTCAGGGTCATCCGGGTGCGCCAGGATAACGAGGATTTCTTTTGGGCTTTCCCAACCTTCTGTAAATTCCATTTAATTCAACACCTCAATGCCGGCAGCAAGCTTATTTTTTTCGAGGATTAGATCGTCGTGATCCCCTGCCACGCCCTCGTTTTGAGGATCGAGAATTTCTATTGGATTGATCTGAATTATCATTGCGAGTAACTTGCTGGTCTTCCGCCCGGCTGACCTGAACTTCAGGCTTTGAAGGGACTTCTTGCGCAGGTTCTACAACCTCCCCATTCGCCACTTTTTCAGCCCGGTCAAGGTCCTCTTTTGAAAACTGTCGCGGTCCGATTTCCGGCAAGTCAACAATCACTGACTGTCGAAGGGGCAAAATTTGAACCACCCGCCCTTCACCTTTAGGGGTCATTACCCTTCGTTTGCGCTTTGGCAAGGTCTTGATCGCTTCCACATATTGTTCATACTCATAGCTCAAACAACAGCGCAGTCTACCGCACATCCCGGTAATTTCGGAAGGGGTCAGGGAAATATCCTGGGTTTTCGCCATCCGGATTGAGATCGAGCTAAATTCCGTCAGGAATTTCGAACAGCAGCGGGTTTCCAAACCGCATGCACCCATTCCTCTAATCAATTTTGCGGCGTCTCTCGGTCCAATCTGGCGAATCTCGAGGTGAACATCCTTCTCCATTTTCTGGATATCCGAATGTAGTTTTTTGATATTGTAATTAACCGATGCTTCGCTGTTGACCAGGATGAACAAACGATCGCCATCCAATGAATACTCAACAGACACGATCTTCACCCCGCTCAGCCCATTCTCATTCAGATAATTCAGGATTCGCTCTTTGGTTTCCGATTCCCGCAGGGCAAGGGCTTTGCGCTGCAGCAAATCCTGAGGTGTAGCAGGACGCTCTACCGATTTAAAGGAACTTAAATCCAGGTTTTCTTCGTCAATCCGCACCTGGGAAATATGCGCTAACTGCAGACCCCGACTGGTCCGAACGATCACTGGATCGCCCGGTTTTAACTCCGGGTAGCGCGAAGCATCAAAGTAGTAGATTTTTCCCACATCTTCAAATTGAACACCAATAATATTGTTTTGACTCATAAATTGATTATATCATGCCAGGGTTTCAATGTTATTGCCTGGCCTCCATGCTCATCCGGGCTGCAACGGATTGTGCCATTGCGATCATGGCTTTTGCACCGGGTGATTCCGGGTCTTTGACGACCACCGGTCCACCCAGGTCACCGCCTTCACGTACTTTTTCATCGATCGGGATGCTCGCCAGCAATGGTGCACCAGCTACTCGTGCCAGATTCTCACCGCCGCCTTCACCAAAGATCCGCCTTCGAGAGCCGTCTTCCATCTCGAGGTAGCTCATGTTTTCAACGACGCCTAAAATGGGGACCTCGAGCTTCTTGAACATCGAAACAGCCCGAGCTGCATCATCAAAGGAGACCTGCTGGGGCATCGTCACGATTACCCCACCGCTCAACGGCACTGTTTGTGCCAGTGAGAGCTGCACATCACCTGTGCCAGGGGGGAGGTCAACGATCAGGTAATCCAGGTCACCCCAGTCGATATCCATCAGGAACTGCTTGATCGCTGAGTGGAGCATAGGCCCTCGCCAGATCAAAGGCTGGCCGGGGGTCACCATAAAACCTATCGACATGATTTTCACACCATAGGCTTCTGCTGGTTGGATTTTCTTTCCCTGGGGGGTGGGCGGCAGAGCCTCCACGCCCATCATGGTAGGCACATTTGGACCATAGATATCCGCATCCATCAAGCCGACCTTTGCGCCGCAATCTGCCAGGGCAACAGCAAGATTAACTGCCATCGTGGATTTTCCAACGCCGCCTTTGCCAGAACCAACAGCAATAATATTTTTTATTGTGAGGTTCTCAATTTTTTTATCCACTGGAACGTTCGCGCCCATGGTAACATCCACAGTTTCCACACCTTCAACAGCCAAGACAGCGTTTTCAGCATCTTTTTGAATTTGCGCTTTCAATGGGCAGGCTGGAGTCGTTAGCTCAACAGTAAAAGAGACCTTAGAACCTTCGATCTGGATGTCCTTGATCATATTGAGAGTTACCAGGTCCTTACGAAGTTCTGGATCCTGAACCTGTCTGAGCGCCTGGACAACTTGCTCTTTGGTCACATCTGACATGTATTTTTCCTTTCAAGCTTCAAAAATGAAGCAATTTTCTTTAATTATCTTGTTTTTCAAAAAACAAGAAATTTTATTCCTTATTTTTGCACGAGGTGTATTTTACCCATTTTCTATTGAAATTGCCATTAGAAAATCAAATATTAAATACGATTTCCCCATCACATATCCTTAAAATACATTTTAACTTCTGCTTCTGCTAGTGATTTAGAACCCGTACACCTTATTCTAATTTTTCAACCTTGTTATTGATTTCCCTCATTAGGTGATTATAAAATTTTTACCTAATCCGGACGGATATGGTTCTCTCCCCGGATGACCCATTTATAGGTCGTCAGAGCTTCCAGCGCCATGGGGCCGCGGGCGTGCAGTCGCTGAGTGGAGATCGCCACCTCGGCACCCAGACCAAGCTGCGCACCGTCGGTGAAGCGGGTGCTGGCGTTCACATAAACAGCGGCTGAATCAATCAACTGCACAAAACGACCTGCATTCTCGTCATCGCGGGTCAGGATGCCGTCGGAATGACCGGTGCTGTGTGCTTCGATATGCGCCATTGCTGCATCCAGATCGTCCACCAATTTAACCCCCAATACCAGCGAAAGCCATTCCGTATCAAAATCATCTGGGCCGGATGCGATCACACCCGATCCCAACTCGGAATGGCTCGCCATGCAGGCTAGTGCTTCTGAGTCTAGGCGCAATTCAACCCCGGCTTCCCGCAAATAAGCGACCAGCCTGGGAACAAAGTCCAGCGCCACCTTCCGGTGCACGAGAACCGTATCCAGCGCATTGCAGACAGTCGGCCGCTGCACCTTGGCGTTGCAGATGACCTTCAGGGCAGCGTCCAGGTCAGCACTCTCATCCACGAAGAGATGACAAATGCCAATTCCACCCGTAATGACCGGGATACGGCTGTTCTCCCGGCAAAATCGATGAAGCCCCGCGCCGCCGCGCGGGATGAGCATGTCCACAGTTTCATACATTTGTAATAATTCCATCACCAGGCTCCGATCCGTTGAATCAATGAACTGGACGGCGTCTTCAGGAAGCCCCACCCTTTTCAAGGCAGTATGAATGACTTTCACCAGTGCCCGGTTGGTGTGTAGGGTTTCCTTGCCACCGCGCAGGATGACCGCATTGCCGGATTTGAGTGCAAGGCTGGAGACGTCTACAGTCACATTCGGCCGCGACTCATAGATTACGGCCAGCACGCCGATGGGGACACGCTGTTTATGAACAACCAGTCCGTTTGGCAGTGTTTTCTTATCAAACACCTCCCCAACCGGGTCATCGAGCCCAGCAACCGTGTGCAAATCCCCAGCCATCCCAGTCAGGCGGGATTCATCCAATCGTAAACGGTCGATCATTGCAGTCGAAAGTCCCTGCTCTGCAGCCAGGACAACATCAGTAGCATTAGCTTCCAGCAAGGTATCTTTTTCAGCAAGCAATAAATCTGCAAGGATGCATAAAGCCCGGTCCTTCTGGTCGCGTTTCAGCGTCCGCAGCCGGTTGGCGGCTGCGCGGGCTTGGATGGCTATGTTCTTCAGGTCAATCATCGCGGCTTCCTATTCTCCTAAAGCAGGACCATGTTGTCGTGGTGCACAGCTTCCGCACCATAAGCATAACCGAGAATCTCAGCAATCTGATCGGACTGCTGGCCGGCGATTTTGCGAATGTCTGCAGCACTGTAATTACACAGCCCAACAGCCACTTTGCGCTCCTCTGGGTCCAGAACAGTAACACTCTGACCGCGGGAGAAATCGCCTACCACAGCAATGATCCCGACAGGCAGGACGCTGCCGCCTTTACGCAGCGCTTTCACCGCGCCCTCGTCCAGTTTCAACTGCCCGACCGCTTCAGTGATACCTGCCAGGAGAAACCGCTTGCGGTGCTCCAGGTGAGTCGTGAGGGGCAGGAAGGTTGTGCCTACAGATTCCCCCTTCAGCACGATCCGCTCGATGACCTGCTCCGTCACACCGTTGGCAACCACGACCACTGCGCCGCTGTGCCGGGCGAGTTCAGCTGCACTCAACTTGCTGCTCATACCACCCGTCCCCAAACCATTGCTGCTCCCACCGGCTGCATTGATCAGCGCTTTCGGGATTTCGGGTGTGTCCACCAGACTGATCAATTCTGCGTCCGGATTGACTGTGGGATCAGCATTGTAGACGCCATCCTGGTCGGTCAGCAATATTAGCAGGTCCGCTTCCAGGACATTTGTAATAAGGGCTGAAAGGTTGTCATTATCACCAAAGCGGATCTCTTCAGTGGCGATCGTGTCGTTCTCATTTATGATCGGGATGATTCCATAACTGAGCAGTGCTTCCAGGGTGTTTCGCGCGTTCAAATAGCGCCGCCTGTCTGCCAGGTCATCCCGGGTCAGGAGTACCTGGGCAATCGGCTGCTTATAGAGGGAAAAGAGCTGGGTATAGACTGCCATCAAACGAGGCTGCCCAACGGCAGCCAGCATCTGTTTGCCCGGTAGAAAATGGGGCAGCTCAGGGTAAGCCAGCATCTCCCGACCAGCCGCGATGCCACCTGAGCTGACCAGCACGACCTGCTTCCCCGCCGCCTTGACCGCGGTGAGCTGACGTACCAGGTCCACCATCCGCGCCAGGCAGAGTTCCTTACCACCGTCTGTGAGGGTGGACGTACCTACTTTAATCACTACTCTTTCATATGCCATTTATGTAACCTTACACTAACTCTTGATTGGCTCCATTATAGGCGAGAAAATAGGGAGTATGTCCCAGATTTGGGAAAAGTCGGACAAGTCGTAGATATTACCGGGATTCCTCGTGCCAATGATTAAACATATTGTCTAAATAGCCTAAATTTTGAGCGTGTTATCGTTACGTTGATCACCGTTTTCACCAATTTTGACCATTTTATAACGGTCTACTGCAAAAAATTTGAATGCCAATGCGGTTTGATCTGGCCATCTTAAAAAGAAAAACATGAATTCATATATCCCATCGCCTCTAAAGTACAAGTTTCATTGACCGAATCGCTGTTATTGAGGATGGGAAAATTTTGGAGCTTGGAAAACACGATGTTTTTATTGTAAAAAATGATCTATTTAAATAAATGTATTCCAAAAAGACTAAATATTACCATTACTATTTCCTATTAAGAAATCTTATTCCACCGTCACGCTCTTCGCCAGGTTGCGAGGTTGGTCAACATCTAATCCTAACAATGAAGCGATATGGTAAGCAAATAGCTGGAGAGGGATACTTGTGATGACCGGGCTTAGCATCCATGGTGTTTCAGGTACCCAGAATATGTTATCCGTCAGATCAGGGATCAGCGTGTCGCCATCGGTTGCCACCGCGATCACCTCCCCGCCGCGCGCCATAGCCTGCTCAATCTGGCTGATCATCTTGTCATACCAGGGGTCTTTTGGCGCAAGTGCTACCACCGGCATGTTTCGATCGATCAACGCGATCGGTCCATGCTTCATCTCCCCCGCCGGGTAACCTTCCGCATGGATATACGAAATTTCTTTTAACTTCAATGCGCCTTCATAAGCAATCGGCATATTGATGCCTCTGCCGAGGTAAAGCATATGGTTCATATTCTTGAATTTCTGCGCTAACCGGAGCACATCTGGTTCTCTATCCAAACATTGTCCAACCAGTGATGGAATCCCGGCCAGGTCACTCACCAATTCAAAACGTTTTTCAGGCGATATCGTCCCACTCAAATCAGCAAGGTAAACTGCTAACAGGTACATATCCAATAAAGGCGCTGTAAAAGCCTTGGTGGAGGCAACACCGATCTCCGGCCCCACCTGCATTGAAATGCAGCCATCAGCGATGCGCATCGCTTGAGAACCAATTGCATTGACGTTTGACCAGAGCATGGCACCCTTTGAGCGTCCCTCTTCCATCGCTGCTAAAGTGTCCGCTGTCTCACCCGACTGGCTGATCGCCAAAACAACTGTATCCTCGTCTAAGAGGGGATCGGCATAGCGGAATTCAGATGCGATTGCGACTTCTGTTGGGATCCTGGCGATCCGCTCAAGCAAGATCTTGCCAACCATCCCGGCATGCCCGGCTGTACCGCAAGCGGTGATGATGATCCGCTTGATCTTTTTTGCTCTTTCAACATCCAGCTTTAATTCATGTAAAACCACGCGCCCCTTGTCAAAATCAACACGTCCCGCCAGGGTATCCGTCAGCGAGCGCACCTGTTCATGGATTTCTTTCTGCATGAAGTGACGATATTCACCTTTTTCTGCTGCGACCGGATCCCAGGCAATTTTTTGAACCGTGAAAGCAATCGGGGTCCCCTTGATATCCATCAACCGCACATCATCTTTTGTGATCACAGCCATCTGGTGTGATTCAAGGAAGATTGCCTTGCGTGTGTGCTCCAGGATCGCAGGCAGGTCGGAAGCTACAAAGTTTTCGCCTTTACCTAAACCGATCACCACACCCCCGGCATTCCCCACCCTGGCGGCTACGATCTTATCCGGTTCACGGGAGGACATCACAACAATCCCGTGTGCGCCTCTGATATGACTGAGGGTCTGGCGCACGGCTTCTTCTAAATTGCTCCCACTGGCATAGAATTTTTCCACCAGGTGTACGATCGTCTCCGTATCAGTCTCGGACTTGAAAACCGTACCCTCTGCCACCAGCTCCTCTCGCAGTTCAAGGTAATTTTCAACGATTCCATTATGGACAACAACAAATTCTCCGGTTGAGCCGATATGAGGATGTGCATTGCGGATATTCGGTTCGCCGTGGGTAGCCCAACGAGTATGCCCGATGCCAATCTTGCCGTGAAGGGGCGTATCATTGACCAAAGCCTCCAGGTGGCTCAATTTTCCGGCATCTCGACGGATTTCAATAGAACCATTATCGAGCACTGCCACACCAGCCGAATCATAGCCCCTGTATTCCAGTCGTTTTAACCCATTCAAGATGATGGGTGTCGAATCGCGATCACCAATATAGCCAACAATGCCGCACATAGTCATACCTCCTGAGATATTGAACAGTACAGGCGTCCAAAAGAATGCCCTTTTTCGAGGCCACGATGGACAGGAATCATTTGTGTCAAACTTGGGAAGACAACTGCTCTTGCAGCGGGAGGCATCCGCCGATCTTTCGATTTTCCTGAAGTTCCTTCAGTTAACCCTGGTCCGCACCAGGGAACCTCCATCCTCGTCACCCGTCATTCTGACCGGGCCAGGCGCTTTTATCCCATCATGTCACTGAGTAATCATTGCCTTATTACCAACAAGTATAATAAGATGGAATTATTATACTCTATTTGCTGTTTTAAGCAGGTGCAAGGATGATTTTCTCCAAAATGCGGTCTTTTATTAAGAATCATTGGATCCTTCTCACTCTGCAAGTCCTGATCGTCGGCCTTGCGATGGGTTTGGGTTACCTGGGGTATTCCCTGATCAATAGAAACCAGGGCGAATTCAGTCTTTTACACGAAGCAAGGGATATTCTGGTTGAAAACGCCATCCACAACCTCCCTCAGGAGGATAAACTGGAATACGGGATGATCCGTGGAATGCTTGAAACCGTGAAAGACCCTTATACCTTTTTCGTAGAACCAGCAGAAGCAGAAGTCCAGGCCGATGAGCTCACAGGCAGTTTTGGAGGGATTGGGCTGAGGTTGGAACGTGATCTTGATGCCCAATGGCGGATTTACCCGCTGCCCGATTCTCCAGCAAAATATGCGGGGCTACAGGATGGTGATCGTCTGGTTCGAGTGGGTAACCTGATTGTAACAGATGAAAATGACGAGGTTTCTATCATTGCCCAACTTCGTGGTCCTTTGGATGAAATAATTGAAATCGAAGTAATGCGTAATGGTGAGAGACTGACCTACACCATCGAACGAAAAGTCATTAACCTGCCTTCCGTTTCCTGGAACCTGGTGCCGGATGCCCCATCTATTGGCTTGGTGCAGGTCAACAGGATCGCAGAGACAACAACAGATGAGATGGTGACCGGGATCAATAAGATGATCGAACTTGGTGCCAATGCTTTTATCCTTGACCTCAGGGATAATGGTGGCGGGTTGGTTGAAAGCGGTATTGAAATCACCAAGTTGTTTCTTTCAGAAGGCGAGATCATTCACAGGCAGTTCAAAGGTGAAAATGTGGTTGTTTTCGCAGTAGAGGAGCGTGGACTCTTTTCAGACTTACCCATCGTGATCTGGACAAACGGATATACCGCCAGCGCGGCAGAGATCATCGCAGGTGCTTTATCTAATAACGGTCGAGCTACCCTGATCGGCGCGCCGACTTACGGGAAAACAACCATTCAATACGTGTTCACACTGCAGGATGGTTCCTCATTACATGTCACCAGCGGCTGCTGGTGGATCCCGGGCAAGACCTTTCCATTGGCTCCTGATTTACCTGTAGGAGAGGACCCTGGAGGTATGATCCTTCTTGAAAATTCAATTATAATATTTCAGGAAAAATAGACCCGGAGACATATTTCGAAAAAAAATATATTCATCTGCAACCCGTTTTCTTCCGGGTATGCCAGACTTAAGGTATTGCTGGTTAATTAGTAAAACGTGTAGCGTGGGGTAGCCTTTTAGAAAACTGCTCTATCAATCTTTTTTCACGAAGTAAGCTTGAAATAAGGCCTTTTCATCCCCTGGTTCATCCACATCCATCTGGATTCGGGAGTCGACCCACGGCAGCCACTCAACCTTAAATTGATTAAATACCGCCCGGCCGCCCTGGTCTCCTGTGACGGTTTTCAAGATCTCAAAAGCTTCACTTCCAAATAGAACAGGGTTCGCACGTTTGCCGCCAGCCATTGGCACAGTGACAATCGAGTGCTTTTGTGCCCGGGATTCAATCAGTGCCCGAATCAATAAGGGTGAAACCTGGGGTTGGTCACTCAACAAGAAAACCACATTGTCACAACGTTCTGGTAAAGTCTGAATTCCCTTTATCACTGATTTTGACTGTCCTTCTTTCCAATCAGGATTGAAAATAATCCGAACAGGGAAATCACGCAGTGCAAGCTTGATTTTTTCATGTTCTGCACCTGTGATGACCGTAATTGGGTCCAGGCCGGCCTGGAATGCTGCCTGTACAACCCTGACGATAAAAGGCATCCCATCCCAATCCAAAAGCTGTTTGGATTCGCCGTATCTTTCACTTCCCCCAGCGGCTAAGATAACGCCAGCGGTTTGTGTGTGTACGCCAAAAATTACACCTTCCTGCCCAGGACGGTGCAGCGAACCTATCAAAACTCGGTCATAATGGTTAAGAAGCTTATTTGCGAGCTTGTTCCCTTTTGCAGCCAAAATTGGATCATCTGACTGGTTGAGAAACAACAGCTTTATCGCTCCATCCGGGATATTTTTTAATCCACCCTTTTCAGAAGACAATACGCCAAGAAGATCATCGACCCCGATCCTGTTACCGACAGGCAGCCCGCACACTTCCGAAAAACGGTCAGGCCGGTGAACAAAATCATCTATTAACGGTTTATCCAATCCAGATAAGCCTGCCAGAACGACAACCTTAGTTACAAAACCGGGAATTACAGGTTCATATTCTGCAGGGGCTTTCAATGGTCTCTGGCGTGCGCCATCCGCCTCCACTAGCAGTGTCAGACCACGCTGCTGACAAAAATCACCCAGTTCGTCCATCAGAATTTCATCCAATCCAGACAGCCTGTCATCTCCACCAGCCGGACCGGTCAATAGGATTGTGCCTTTATCATTGATCTGCAGAAGTTTCAGGTCACGAGGTTCATGGATGATGAGATGAGAGTCAGCTAAAGCCGCCTGCCACGCGCCCATATGGGTGGTCGTTGACAGTATGACTGGTTTTTCAAGCTCTTGCGCCAGCGCAAACATAGCACTCGTTTTTCCACCTGCCCCGGCAAAAGCAATCAGATCCCCGGGTTTTAGTCTCAAGGCAGCGGTTAGGATCACGAAACCTATTCCCCCCAGAGGTTGTTCCGAATAGACGCTTTTGCCAGAATCGCTTCAAGAACACCCCCGCCAATCGCCAGCGACTTCTCAGACGCAGTCCAACATCGAAATGGCTCTGGGCGAGGATCAACATCCCCCACCTTCATCCCCTGTTTAACGTCAATCCCCTCATGGATCAAGCCTCGGACGACACCGTCGAAGGGTGATATCACTTCCTCATCAGCCACCGTTAAGATAACATCACCTTTCTTTACCAGTTTCCCAATCTTGACGTGATTTTCTACAACGCCTGCCTGGGGTGCATGCAGCACACGTTCTTTTGCATATGCTTGAACCTGCCCCGGGATCCCTGTATCCGGCTCAGGACTGCCCGTCCAATAAACACGCCCTAAAAAGTGGCCGCGGTTCGTCTCCACCGCTGCGTCACAATTTTTACCAGCAGTGAAACCTGGACCTAATCCAATCACCAGATCAGCAAACCCAAGGTCCAGAGGCTCAAACCGTTTCCGCATTCGAGCATCAACCAAAACCAGTGGTTTTTGATCCTGGCTTTGGGCTAAATTCGGGTCAACCAACACTGGAATCGCACCTTTTTCCCAAACGCCAACAGACGCAGCAAAGTGTTCAATACGTTGAACTTTGATCCCCTCAATTTCAGTCAAACCATCATACACAGCCTGTGCGAAAGAAACGGAAAGCCGAACAGCTAAAGGCTGCGGGGTCTCAATGACCAGCAGGGAAATACTAACCCGGTATAAACGTAAGGCAACACCGCTGGCAAGATCGCCCCCTCCCCAAATCAGCACATAAGGTCTCACTTAATTTTTCCAAGCCCTCTCAGCACACGCTCCGGTGTCAGCGGGAAATCGTTGAACCAAACACCCGTTGCGTCAAATAGAGCATGCATGATTGCTGGTGCTAGCGGCAGGTAAGGCATTTCAGCCATACCACGGGCTCCGAAAGGTCCAAGCGGGTCAGCCAGTTCAAGGATCAAAGATTCAACTTTCAAAGGAATATCCAGAACGGTTGGGATCAGGTAGTTGGACATCATGCTTGTTTTCACATACCCGTCCTCCTGGATGAAATTTTCCATCAGGACATATCCCACAGCCTGAACAATAGCACCTTCAATCTGCCCTTCAACCTGCATGGGATTGATAGCTTTCCCAACATCATTTGCGCAAATGACCTTCAGAAGCTGGATGTCTCCGGTTTCAGTATCAACTTCAAGCTCCACCGCCTCTGCAACATACCCGTAAGAAATATTCGGATAGCACTCCCCTGTTTCTGGATCCAAAGCTGAAGTGGGCGGTGTATAATAGGTGTGTTCAGCAATAGCCGGGCGTTCCTCTGCCTGCCATTTTATAAGTGCAGCGTTAGCTGCGCCAATAATCGAATTGCCTGCCATGAAGGTCATACGGGAAGCCGAAGAACTGCCAGCGTTTGCTGTGAATGCAGTATCTGACAGGACCGTTTCAATCCTCTCCAGTGGAATGTCAAGTGCCTCGGCAGCAAATTGTCTAAAGGCGGAATGTGCCCCCTGGCCTACATCTGCGCCGGCATGATACAAGACCGCCCGCTCAATTTCTGATTTGCCATGAAGTTCGATTTTAGCCCAACAATTTTCACGGTACCCGTAAGAAAAACCGATATTCTTAAAAGCACAGGCAATACCCCTGCCCCGCTTGACACCACCATTTGCTTTCATGACGGGCGGTGATTGCCATCCGCTGGCTGCGTTTTCCCAGCCAGCATGCTCTGCACACGCTTCCAACACTGGTTTGATCGTTACACCTTTCGGTGGTTTTGTATTTACAGACATTATTGAATTATCATTGATCAGATTTCGCATCCGGAACTCAACAGGGTCTATCCCTAAAGCGTGCGCTAATTTTGTAATTTGTAATTCAGTTTCAAAAGCACCCTGCGGCCCTCCGAATCCCCTGAAAGCACCACCCGGTAAATTATTGGTATATATTGCATTTCCGTTCACCCGCACATTTGGGATTTCATAGGGTCCCGTACATTGAATGATGGCATTCCCCAACACCTTGGGTGAAGTGTAAACATATGCACCTCCATCTGCATACAGGTCAACTTCTGCAGCCAGTATCTTGCCTTCCCTTGTTGCGCCCCATTTCCCATGGATGGTATAGGCATGCCGCTTATGGTGCCCAATAATTGATTCCTCCCGGCTCCAGATGATTTTCACTGGGCGGTCTACCCCTCGTTCATGCAGACGCATTACCGCCAGGGCGAGAACTATTTGGATCGACATATCCTCCCGGCCACCAAAAGCACCACCTATGGCAGGATAGACCACACGAATCTGATCCTCCGGCAGGTCAAGGGCATGTGCAATCTGTTCCTGGTCTTCACGTGTCCACTGCCCTGCCACAACAACCGTGATACGACCTTGAGGATCAATATACGATAAACCAGCTTCAGGTTGAAGATAGGCATGCTCCTGCATTGGTGTATGA
Organism: Anaerolineaceae bacterium; assembly: GCA_016841445.1. Lineage (GTDB taxonomy): Bacteria > Chloroflexota > Anaerolineae > Anaerolineales > Anaerolineaceae > Brevifilum. The sequence continues at coordinate 710,634 of JAENZD010000001.1, read as the reverse complement.
TACTCATCCTCAATTATGACATCGCATTCTTCAAATGCCTTATCCACATCACCATGAATGATTTGATCGTGTACAAACAGATTTGAACCGAGATCAGGGTGCAGTAAAACCGCATTTTCTGCTAACGCTTCGTCTACCGATGTGATTACAGGCAGGTCCTCATACTCGACATTGATCTTATCCAATGCTTTTTCTGCAGTTTCCAACGAATCAGCCACAACCAGTGCTACCTGGTCACCTACAAAACGGACACGGTCTGTGTAAGGTTTTGTTGAACCCGGCCCACACAGAACGGGTTGGTCAGGTACACCGAGTCCGTATTCGTTCACCGGCACATCTTTTGCAGTCAGGACCACCAAAACGCCATCCATCGCTTCAGCCTGTGAAGTATCGATCGATTTGACTATTGCATGGGGACGATCCGCAAACAGGATCTTCATATAAGCCTGTTCCGGCAGATTGATATCTCCTGGGTACTGGGTGGCACCTGTTGCCTTGCCCTCAACATCCAAACGAACGACTGATTTTCCGATTGTCGCCATCATCGCTCCTTTTTGCTTAAGTATTCATCTTCGTTAGCAACGGTTTGGCTTGCCTTCTCAATTGCTTCGATAATTTTATAGTAACCCGTACAGCGGCATAGATTACCGGTGATTGCCTGCCGAATTTCTGCCTGTGAAGGGGTTTGACGCTCTTCCAGTAATTTGGCGGCTGACATGATAAAACCGGGTGTACAGTATCCACATTGGATCGCACCATAATCAACAAATGATTGCTGAACAGGGTGGATCTGACCTTCTGTGCTAAGACCTTCCACGGTGATAATCTCGGATCCGTGGGCTCTTGGTGCCGGTACGAGACAGCTCATTACAGCTCTGCCATCCAAATAAACAGTACAAGCGCCGCATTCGCCCTCTGCGCATCCCTCTTTTGTCCCTTGCAACCCTGCTTCATCCCGGATCAGGTTCAAGAGTGTCTTTTCAAACCCGGTCTTAAAGCGGTATTCTTTGCCGTTGATCCAGGTTTGGATTTCTTCCCCATTCCAGGGGACTTTCGGCTTTTCGACATGGATTCCGGAACCCATCAGGAGCACCGGATCCTGCGGTATTTGGTCTTTTTCAACGCCCTGGCAGATCGCTGTAAGTGCTCGTTTCGCAATCACGCCAACCATATAGCTTCGATAGTCTGCTGAGCCCCGGATATCTGAAATCGGTTTGGCAGCAGCCGCTGTCTTTTCAGCCGTCTTGGAAATCACATCCTCATTCAAGTCTTTTCCCCTCAAAAACACCTCAGCGTCTTCAGCATGAATAATTGTTGGTGCTACTGCCCCAAGGGTTACCCTGGCATCCATTATCCTTTTATCAACAACTTCAAGCAGGACACTGATGTTTATAACCGAAATCGCCTGGGCGCGCCTGAGAGCGGTCTTGATGAAAAATGACTTAACATTTTCCCCTGGCGCATCAAAAAAGATATCCGTGATGACCTCATCAGGTTCCATTACCGTTTTCCGGACTCCTAAATAAAAGTCCGATAACGGCACAACACGGGCTCCTCGTGGCGAAAGCAAATTTATTTTTGCATCCATCGCCATCAAAGGGCTGATAGTGTCGTTGGCGGGTGAGGCTGTCACTAAATTACCTGCAACAGTTCCGCGGTTGCGAATTTGGGGTGATCCTACCTCCCAACAGGCTTGTAGAACCGCAAACGCCTTCTCTCGCATGAGCTTGGAGCCTACAACATGGTTGTGTGTCACCAGCGGCCCGATGTGAATGACACCACTTTGGTCCTCAAATATATCATCCAGGCTAGGAATCTTGGTGATATCAATGATCGTTTCAATCCCTTTGCGGGTTCCCCGTTCGATTTCCAAAATCAAGTCTGTGCCACCTGCGATGATCCTTGCTGTTTCCCCATACTCAGCCATTAAATTCACAGCATGCTCAATGGTTTCTGCCATTACATAATTTTTCCACATCATAAAACAGCTCCGTTAATCATTATTTCCGATAATGCCGTTCTGCCCTATTCCTCAGGGCAATTATCTCAGCCATAATGCTGACCGCAATTTCATCGGGGGTTTCCGCACGGATATCCAAGCCAATGGGAGATTTCACCCTGGAAATCAGATCCTCACCAACCCCATTCTCCAGCAATTTCTCCCGGGTATGCTGCCAGCGTCGTTTCGAACCAATCAATCCAATATAAGACGCATCTGTATCTAATAATGCCGGTAATCCCTCAACATCCACCTCCACGCCTCTTGTAACAAGGATAAAATAGGTTTGTTGATTGATTTCCAGATGCCCGGATAATTGAGACATAGAAATCGGAAGATACTGGTCTGCGCCAGGAAGAGATTCTTCAGAGCATAATTCCGCCCTGTCATCACTCAGAACAACTCTGAATCCCAGCCAACTTGCGAGATGCACGACAGCCTTACCAACGTGTCCTGCACCGACAACAACAACTGTCGGACGCATTAAATAGGGTTCCACAAAGATGGTTACCGATCCACCACACACACCCGGATCGCCTTTTTCAACATTGATCAGGTCATAACTCAGCAATCGTGTTTTTCCATCAATCAATGATTCCAAAGCTGCATCACGAACCAATTTCTCGGTCTCGCCGCCTCCGACGGTGCCTTCTGTCCGGCCATCTCGAAACACAATCATCTTGGTACCTGCGTGGCGCGGCACCGCGCCTTTTGTTTCTACAATAGTACACAATACAGCAGGTTCACCTTGGTCCGTGGATTGGCGTAATAAATCAAAGATTTCCATTTCAAGCCTCAAGTAAACTCAACACAACCGGCAGGAGCTGTTTTTTCCGAGATACCACACCCTCAGCCAGCCGGGTACCATCCTGCAGTGGACGGTAAGGGAGTTCATCAAGCACCAACGGTGCATCGACCATTAATAAGCGGCTGTTGCCTTTAACAATATCTGTTACCATCAACATGGCAAAATCAAGGCTGCGCCGTTCCTTTAGTTCCTGCAGGGCAGCACCCAGTGGTGCCAGGAATTCATTGAGCTCGTATAAATCAGAGACTTCTGCCTGGGCTATGGCAAACCGAATATTATCTGTTTCGTATTTTTTCATATCCGACGTCACAACATCCACCGGATCACGGCTGGATAAACCTGAACCAGCTGAAAGCACCTTTTGACCAAATGTCTGGATGGTCTCGTCCTCAAGGCACGATCCCCAAACAAATGCCCAGCGTGCCAACCTTTCTGCTGCAAGCCTGTCCCTTTCTGTGGTTGTGGGGGAAGTCATGATGAGGGTATCGGAAAGCAAGCCTGCCAGCATCAGTCCGGCAAATTTCGGCGGTGCGCTCAAACCTGCATCTTCAATCATCTCGGAAACGAGGGTGCTGGTACTGCCCACGATGTCCACAGTGAAACGGATGGGTTCATAAGTGGACGGGTTTCCCAGACGGTGATGGTCAAGAATCTCAATTAAATCCGCTTCATTTAATGAGCCCAGGGCCTGCTGGGGTTCATTGTGATCAACCAGGATGATCTTCATCCGGGGCGGGTCAAGGAGGTCTCGCTGCCGGCAAATTCCGAGGTAGCGCTGGTTATCATCCAACACCCAGAATTCATCGACCTCTTCGCGTAAGAGCCGGTTTATCACATCGCGGATGCGAGTGGATGCGTTATATCTGCTGATTTCAGTCTCTGCAGCCTCACTGCAGGGGATTTCCAAGAATTCTGCTATGGTCATATCCCCATACCGTGGATGCGGTCCAACATGGCGGCTCATAAAATTGAATAAGGATTTCCCTGAAACCACCCCATAAGGCGTACCATCAGGGTTTACGACCGGTGCAACGCCTCCTGTCCTGTTCAGGATTGCCCAGGCATCGCTTAATGGTCTATCAGGTGTTACCGTATCCAGACGCCGCATGACGGATTCAAACCTGGGTGAAGCATCATTAAACAGGATAGGTGCTTCAAGTTCAAGCGTTCGCAGAACCCAGGACGTTTGACGGTTGATCGCGCCAGACCGAGCAGGAATGGCATTCATTCCATCCCGTTCCCGCAGAAGCCAGGCATAACCCACCGCTGAAGCAATGGCATCCGTATCGGGGTTGACATGACCAATCACATAGACCTGGTTATCCACCCGCAGTTTTGGTGTATTTCTTATCGGCAAAATCAAGCCTCCCTTTCAGGATGATCCACATTGAGCTCACGCCAGATCCTTTCGGGGATCGCGGGGATCTTTTTCAGGGATACACCGCAGGCATCGAGTATCGCGTTACCCACCGCCGGTGCTACCCCATCCAGGGGGATTTCTGCTACAGCTTTTGCACCAAAGGGATGCGAAGGCTCATACGTTTCCACAAACACAGTTGTCATCTCAGGCATTTCGTCTGCTCGAAAAATATGATAATCGACAAAATCCTTTTCACGGAGTTGGCCTTTATCATCAAAAACCATCTCCTCACTTACAGCATACCCCAAAGCCTGAGCCATGCCCCCCTCAATCTGGCCTGAGGCCGTGACGGGGTTGATGATCACACCGGAATCTACTGCCATCACCAACTTATCAACCGTCACCATGCCAGACTCAATATCAACCGTCACCTCTGCAAATTGAGCAGCAAAAGGCGGAGGTGCCACCGGTGACATGTGGGAGGCAACGCCCATGATCTGTTCCTGGTCGATTTGATGGAGGGAATTCAATGCAATATCCTCAAATGTTAATATGTCATTTGTTGGAGCATAAGCCTTACCGTCCGCTAGTGTGATGTCAGTCGTTTCAACGTCAATACCTTCTTCAGCGAACATCATGGCAGCACGAACTCGGATCCGTTCAGCAACTTTTTCCGCTGCTTTGACCACTGCCGCACCAGATATATATGTGGTGCTGGAAGCGTATGCACCTTTGTCAAAGGGGGTGAAATCCGTATCAGAAGAATAAACCAAAATATCATCCAAAGGAACACCTAAAGTCTCGGCAGCCATTTGGGCCAGTACAGTGTCTGAACCAGTCCCCAGATCGGTAGCACCTACCAGCAGGTTAAAAGAACCATCGTCATTCATCTTGATGCTGGCGCCGCCCATATCCAGGTACGGGATCGCTGTTCCCTGCATGACCATTGCCACACCAATTCCTTTCCGCAAATGATCTTTGCCGGGGACGAGATGCCATTGTTGGTTCTGGTATTTCTGATCCCAGCCGATCATCATCCGCCCCTGTCTGACACATTCTTCCAGACCGATTGTATAAATAGTCTCAGGCTTTGGTTCACGTCCTTCACTCCACGCCTTACTAAATGGATGAATTTCACCCGCGTGTAATGCATTCTTTAACCTAAATGCAATGGGGTCCATTTTAAGGGCACGAGCAATGGATTCCATGTGCCGATCAACTGGCCAGAATCCCTGGGGAACACCGTAACCGCGGTAAGCTCCTGATGGAACCGTGTTGGTATAAACGACATCTGAGTAAAACCGGATGTTAGGGTCTTTTCGATAAGGTCCATCACCAACATACAGGGCCATCGATTTATGCCCTGTATTCCCGGCGACTGTCAGCGCATGACAACCATATGCACCGGTATCACTCAGACAGTACATTTCATTGGCTGTGATCGTACCATCATCCTTAACACCGGTTTTTATTTTAATCCGCATCGGGTGCCGGGGGCGAGCTGCAATGAACTCCTCTTCTCGGGTCATTTCATAAATCACGGGTCGTCCGCTCGCAATCGTCAGGTGACCTGCTACATCCTCGATCATCACCTCCTGCTTACCTCCAAAACCACCTCCGATCCGAGGTTTGATGACCCGGATGCGTTTGATAGGAAGACCTAAAACAGGTGCAATTTGCCGCCGGACATGGAACGGCACCTGGGTGCTGGTGATGATTACCAGCCGGTCATCCTCATCCCAATAGCTCATGACGACATGCGGTTCAATATAAGCCTGGTGAACTTTCGGAACTTCGTATTCTTCTTCAAATATCTGATCTGCCTCTTTGAAACCTTTTTCAACATCACCGATATCAATCCGGATTTCCGCTGCCAGGTTTCGTGTTGGATCAGAATCAGCAAAATTGACGTAATCTTCTTCATCATGGATCACCGGTGCACCTTCGTCCATCGCCTTTGAAGGGTCTAGGAGGTGCGGGAGGACTTCATAATCCACCTTGATCAATTTTAATGCTGCTTCAGCAATTTCAGGGGTCTCGGCAGCGACAAATGCAACCTTATCACCGACAAATCGCATCTTGTTGCCCAACGAAAATGTGTCAAGCGGTCCTGGTATAGGATGCGACTGACCGGCTGTTGAATATGCCACCCTCGGGACATCTTGCCAAGTTAGGACTGCAGCAACACCGGGTAGGGCTTTCGCCTGCGTCGTATCGATTTTCTTAATTCTGGCATGCGCGTACGGGCTGTGGAGAACTTTCGCGTACAACAAATCACGTTTTTCGTAATCAGCCGTGAAGGCTGGTTTTCCCTGAACCAACTTCACAGCATCGACCTTTGGTTCGGCGTGACCAACCGTTTTCATGGGTGATCGCGCATCTACAACCTTAAGCTTCGGGAACACTTTTGTCTCTGTCAAAGTTCCACCACTACAAGGCACAGATGTCCCTTTATCATCAGGTATTCCATCAAAATCAATCACCTCATTGATGTTGATGGGTTCGTCGATGGGCGGAACTTGCTCGCCTCGTAAAATCGCTGCTGCGCGTAAGACCGCCTGTACGGGTTTTAGATAACCCGTACATCGGCAAAGCACAGCTGAAAGCGCGTCCCTGACCTCGCATTCATCCGGGTTCGCGTTCTGATCTATCAACGCCTTCGCGACCAATACCATGGCTGGCGTGCAGTAGCCGCACTGGATAGCGCCGGTTTCTACAAATGCCTGCTGGATGACATGCAAACCCTCAGTCTTTTTCCAACCATGGTCCGGGTGTGCACCCATCGCTTCCACTGTTGAAAGAAGATGACCTTCGGCCTGCGCTGTCAGCATAGTGCAGCTGTTAACCGGTTTTCCATCCAGCAACACCGTGCAGGCACCGCATTCCCCTTTTTCACAGCCCCCATTCTTAATACTGAAAAAACCAAGCCTGCGCAAGGTATCCAGTAAACGCTCTCCTGCTGGAAGGTTTAGCGGGTATTCCTGCTGATTAATATTCAGTTTGATTTCCACCTTAAACCTCATTTCCTTTGATGGCATTTATCCGGTTCAAACAGCGCATGGCTAATTTGGCAGCCACATCACGTCTGTACAAAGCAGTTGCCCATGCGTCTTCTGCGGCTATGTACGCATCCCGGCTGGCAAGATCTACCCCGTTGTCATCCGGACCGTCGAGTGCGATGATGGGTGCATCGCCAAAGCCACCCAGGGCAACCCGGGTACGTCCCGATCCCCACTGAGCTACCGCAGCTATCAGAACCGGCTGGTCCTTAGGTGAGCGTGCCACATATTCAAATGCTACGTTCAGTCCTTTTAACCACGCCAACTCATGCAGGAGCACACCCGGGGAGACATCGCTTCGTAACGGCAGCCAATCCCCAAAGTGGATTTTCTGAGTACCCGGTTCCCAAGACATGATCGTATCCATTGCCAGCAGCAGTGTAGAAAGGATTGAACGCCCATCACTGCTTATTAACCACCCGCCAAGTGTGGCAGCATTCCTGATATTTTGATTTGCTTCGATTTTAATTGCCCGTTTCATTTCAAGATCGATTTCAGGATAGCTGAGGACCGTTTCAAGTCTTGTTGCTGCACCAACCTGGATATATTGCCCGGTTGCCAGAATGAAATCCAGACCGGCATTCTGTAAATCAACCACACCCGAGAGACCATCCTGATGCCTGCTGACCGTCGTTCCCCCACCAATCGGCGTACGCTTTTTCTGAGGATCTTGTAATAGACCAACAGCTTCTTCGATTGATTTAGGTCGAAAATAATCTTTTATCATCATTTCTCCTTATCAGGATAAACACGCCAGCCTAACTTTTCAGGATCTACCGCTTCGATTTGCTCCTCAGGTATATCCACAAGAACAAGCTCTGCTTCCGCTAAAACCTCACCTTTTTCCCCCCGAATCTCACTGTGAGCATGCGACACTTTACCGCGCCGCTCACCAGCGATGCCAATAACTTCGAGTCGGGACCCTGATGGCACAGGTTTACGGTATCTCACGTTCAACTGAGCGGTGACCATAAAAATTGTCGGTTCAGTCATATGTGCCCTACCACCTGTCTCATCCAGGATCGCAGCAACAATGCCACCGTGAACGACTCCGGGATAGCCCTCGTATTCTTTGGGGATGGAAATTTCAGTACGGCAATGCCCCGGTTCTGATGTGTAAAAATCCATCAGCAAACCAACAGGGTTCTCTCTACCGCAAACAAAGCAGGATTTCGATCCAGGCTGCTTATGAGTCATATTATTTTGTAGCGAAGGTATCGATCAGTACTTTCAGATTGCCACCAACAGGGTAAAGGATCGGGCATGTCGCACCATTATCCATGTACTCCTGGACTTTGGCACGGGCTTCATCCGGTGTACCGCTTGCTGTAATACGGTGAACCAGGTCATCCGGGACAAAGTGTTTGGCTTTCATGATCTGTTCATGGGTCGCCGGCCAGCCGAGGATGGATTGAATTTCTGCCACTACGTCCATCGAAACGCCCGATGCTTTGGCAATATGAGGCTGCTGGGCTAAATACTGTGTTAACAGTTCCCGGCTGGTTTCAATTGCCTTATCGCCATCCTCATCCACAGAACAAACGACCAATTGCGGGCGGTCCAGGTCATCCAACGTCCTGCCTGATTCTTTCAACCCTTTTTGCAGCTGCTCCAATGCTTTATGGTTGTATTCTGGCGGAACGCAGTAGTTGAGAACAACCCCATCTGCAATCCTGCCCGTTAGCTGGAGCATCTTGGGCCCAGTTGCTCCGATATAAATTGGGACATTCCGGGGTTCTCGCCTGCCGTGAACAACATCCAATTCGATATTATTAACATGCACAAAATCACCGTCAAAAGACACTCGTTCCATATTTAAAAGCCGGCGCATCACAAGCACCGTTTCCTCCATGGCGGTCAATGGGCTTTCGCGTTCAATCCCGACGTTTTTCGCCAGCGGATCCCACCAGGCACCGATCCCGCAGATGATCCGGTCAGGTGCCAGGTCATCCAAAGTCAAATATGTGGCTGCCAGCAATCCAATATTGCGTGTCCAGTTGTTAATCACCCCGGAACCGACTTTAATCTCGTCTGTAACCGCAGCGTAAGCAGCCATGGGGACAATCGCGTCCCTTACAAGACGGCTTTCAGCCTGCCAAACAGCCTCAAATCCCTTCTCTTCAGCATAGCGAACATAATCGAGGCCATCACGTAGGTCGTGTGCATCCTGCAAATATAAAGCAACTCTCTTTAACATGTTTCTTCCTTCTACTAAAGAACTATTGGTTTAGATAAAACTTGGTACAAATGCTCTTTCTCTCAGAAGCTCAAAATCTTCCGGAACATCTAAATCAAGGGCGATCCTTTCATTCTCAAAGGTAATAACTTGAGCCCCTCGTAAACTCGCAAGTTCCTGATGCTTTTCAAATGAATCCTGTCCATATGAAAACGAGATCAAATCGGCCGGGTCAATCAAGAGCATATTTGTTCCTTTTCGCCGGCGGTCAGGGCTGATAACGATCATGGGAGGTTGCGTTCGGGCTTGAAGAAAGGATTCAACATCATGCGGAGTTAATAATGGAAGGTCAGCCGGAACGATCAGAACACCTTCTGTTGAAAAATTCTTGGAAAATAAAGAGGCACGACGCAGTGCATTGTTCAATTCAGGGGTGCCGTTCTCAGTTACCGTCCGCACATCCATGTCGCGTGCTTCTGTCAGCACATCTGAATCACGGCTGACAACAAGAATATCCGATATTGATTTAACATCTCGGAGAACATTTATTGTATTTATAAATAACTGGTGATTTAATTGGGCTCTTTCTTCCTCAGATAAAATGGTTGAAAGTCGAGATTTTCCGCGTCGCAAAGGTTTTATTGGTACGATCGCCCAAAGACTCATACGTTTATCGGCTCCTGTTGAGAATCGTTTCGCTAAACGTCACTATTTCCTCAGCCAGACGAACCCGATCCTGTTTGTTTTTCATAACAATGTCTGTGACTAAAGGAATTATACGCCATCGCTGGATTTTTCTCAATTCATTGTTATCTATGTTATCAAAAACAAATCCGTCTAAAAAATCTTTGTAGTGCTCTGCAACCGCGCTCGCTGAGGGTTGAATGCCAAGTTCTTCGTACATCTTGGCAGCAGGTCCTTTAATCGCTTTCCCACCAACAATGGGCGAGACTGCCACTACGGGTTTTTTCAAGATCGCTTCCTTGTAGCCGGGTACAGCAAGAATCGGATCAATACTGACCCAGGGATTTGAGGGTGCGATTACCACAATATCGCAGTCTTCAATCGCGTCCAGTGCCGCCACAACCGGTCTGGCATTCGCCGCACCCTGGAAATCAAACTCACTTACCACTGGTCGGCAGGCTTGATGTACAAAATATTCCTGGAAACCCAATGCGTTCCCATCTGTGGTTTTTACGATAGTCCTGACCATGTCATCCGTCATCGGAAAGATTTTATGCTTAATCCCCCAACCCTTACAGAGTTCATCCGTTATCCTGGATAAGCGTTTCCCTTCCTTCAGCCTTGTTGTCCTTAGAAGATGGGTTGCAAGGTCTTTATCGCCTATTTTGAACCAGTTCGGAATACCAAGCTTGGTGATCTCATGATATGCTATCCAGGTTTCATCTTTACGTCCCCATCCTGTTTCCGGGTTTGCAATGTCAGCCAAAGTGTAGCAAACCGTGTCAACATCCGGGCTGATTCTAAGCGAAAAATACTCAAAATCATCACAGGTATTGACGATCACACTGAATACATCTGGGCTGAGGATCTTCGCCAATCCATCCACCAGTTTTGCACCACCTACACCGCCTGCCAGTGCGACAACCTTCACCAGATCTCCACTTTCATTTACCCTTGAAATCGTATTGAAAAAGCAGTTCTCCTAAGCTGGTCTCCTCGTATTCCGCCACAATCAAATTATCAATAACAACATAAAGTTCAATAGGATCAAATCCAATCGCATTCACTGCACAAGCCATGTTTTCTTTCGTGAGATCTTTCAGCGCGAGGGTGATATGCGGCACCCACATTTTTGGTGAATAATACAGCTTCTCAGCTTGTGCATGTGGTCCAAGCTGTTCCCATATCTTACAGTGAAGCCGGATCATTTCGAGTGTCTTCACCATTGGCAGGTATAGAATTGGTCTTTCACCTGAAAAAATCCCCAGACCAAACGTATGCAGCGTAAATTCCTTCGTCTCTTCAGCAATTTCAGATATTAATGGGAGAGAAGGATCGAGATCAATTTCATCAGCAGCAAACCAGGTCACATGCGGTGTTGGGATAGTGTAAATTGCATTCAATCCGCATTCATTGTACAATTTCTGCCAGAGGTCTGTGACAATCGTTGATGTTTTCGGGTCTAACCGGCTTATTATCGCTTGCATAATTCACTCACCTGAATAAATCCATTTCTTCTGGTCTAATAAGTTCCTGCAGGCTTCCCTCCCGCAGTGGATAAGGGAACCCCTGAACATGAACAACGGGCGTACCCTCCTTCGCCTGTCCCATGATGAGTGATGCAGCTGCAGCCAATTCATCCGCAGCAGCCACCTGGGTCATGCGCAGCCGGTAATCGAATAAATCAGGCTGCCCGCGTAAATCCACCAATCCTGGCATCCCGGATAACCCAATGGTTGTTCCAATCGTCCCCAACCGCCAAGCCCGCCCGTGAGAATCGATAATCACCACGCCAATCCTGCAGCCGCATGCTTTCTCAATTGCTTTCCGCAAGTTTTCGGCAGAAAAATCCGGGTTCTCTGGCAGCAGCAATACCCAATCTTCAGGATTGCCCCAAGGTCCAGAAACATTGGAATGATCAATCCCTGCATTTGCACTGATGAAACCCAAGCGGTGTTCTACAATGATCAGGTTTTCCCGGGTTCGTAAGACAGATTTACTTTCAGAAAGGATCAACTCCAGCAAGCGGGGGTCCTTGCCTGTGATTTCAGCATATTCTTTGGCACGATCCGAAGGCTGCACTGTTGTCAGGTTGACCAGGCGTCCCTCTGCCTTTGAAATGATTTTCTGTGCAATGACCAGGATATCCCCATCTGCTAATGAAAGATGGTTTTGTTCCAGTGTATCCAGAATCAATGCAGCCAAATCATCCCCTGGTGATATGATAGGTAGCGATGGAAGAGGCGTTAGGGTCAGCGCCATATCATTCCCTTTCGGGTATTCCAGTGATCCGGATTCCCGATGCGTGAACATGGTGTTGAATATTCAACCCTATCAGGATAGAAGTCATGCCTTCAACGACCACCGCATTTTCAATTGATCCAGCATCCCACCCTCTTAAACCAGTATCAGCGACCAAACCGAGAACAACTTCTCGAGCTGCTTTCCCCTTGCCACACACCAATACATCACAATCGACATCCCCCTTGCCTAATAGTCGTTCATGGGAAATGTTCTGAAAAGCATCGACTACCTGGCATCCGTCGCCAAGGATTTTTTGGGCTTCCTGTGCAGCCGAACCGTCGGGCGGCATTTGGACTTTCGTGACTTTTGGCGGCACTATAGGAACTACCACATCAATCAGGATCTTGCCCTGCAAATCATCCTTCAAATCTTCAAGCGTTGGGCGCTGAGCAGCATATGGCACCGTGATCACGGCAATGTCGCAAGTTTTGATCGCATCCCTGTTTTCCATACCTGCCAGGTTAATGCCTTCAAAGCCTTCCAAATGCGAAAACACCTCATCTACAGCTTTTTGGGCTTTTTCCTTTTGGCGAGATCCAATGATCACTTCATGACCTGCTTGAACCCAGCGGTACGCCAGACCTTTTCCTTCATTTCCTGTACCCCCAATGATACCAATTTTGTAGATTTTCTTTTGTTCCTGTTCCATTTTCTCTCCTGGTTATCCGGTGGCAATCTGTTCAAATCGCTGCCATGTTTTTTTAGATATTTCCATCGCTTTTTCTGCAATCTCTGCGCCATCAAGAGTCAACAGTTCACGTTTGTACATGAGAGGTTTCCCCGCAGCGATTGTTGCAGTCACCATGCTCTCCTGGAACCCAAACAGGATGTGCCAGGGCAAGTTTCCTGCTGTCAAAGGTGTAAAAGGATGATAATCCACAAATATCAAGTCTGCTGCTGCACCTTCAGAAATTTCCGCAACCGGCAAGCCATCAAATATTTCGCCCACTAATTTTGCATTATTTTTAACAGCAATCTCAGTCACGGTCATACCGCCCATACGCTGAGGGTCATTATTAGCTAATTTGTGCAAGAGATAAGCGGCTTTCCATTCCTGCCACATCGTGTTTGAAAAGCCATCATTTCCCATACCCATCCGAACACCTTCTGTTAACATTTTCTCGACCGGTGCGACCCCAACCGCATTGTTCATATTTGATCGCGGCTGATGGGTCAGCCAGGATCCTTTTTCAGCTAATCGCTGGATTTCTTTATCATCCAGGTGAACACCATGGGCAAGAATCGTTTGGGGACGCAAGATACCCAACGCATCCAACCGATGGATCACCCGCATCCCTGATTTCTCGAGGCTGTCCATCTCGTCTGCGATACCTTCTGCAGCATGGATGTGGAAACCAATTCCTTCAGGGTTCATCTGACGGGCCTTTTCCAGTGTCCGATCGGAAAGGGTCAGGCTGGCATGCAGGCCAAAATGTGCTCTCAAATTTTGATCAGCAGGATCTCGTTTTTGAATGCGCTGGATGAATCTCAGGTTTTCCTGCAGGCCTTTATCCGCTTTTTCGAAACCGTCCCTGTCCGTTACCTCATAACAAAGCGATGCCCTAATTCCCGCCATATTTACAGCATCGGCAATGATATCCAGTGAGCCCTCGATAGCATTGGGTGAGGCATGGTGATCGATCAAGGTTGTTGTGCCATGTTGGATAGCATCCACCAGGCACACCAGCGTAGAATACCGGATACCTTCATCATCGAGTGCCTTATCGAGATTCCACCATAATTTTTCAAGGATTTGTACAAAATTTGCAGGTGGGTTTCCGGGTATCCCCATCCCCCTTGCAAATGCACCATAAAAATGCGTATGAGCGCAAATATTGCCAGGCATAACATACTGCCCCTCTGCATCAAGCTGATCTTCATCCGGATATTCATGCAACAATTCTTTTTGAGGGGCAATTTTTTTGATCAAACCGTCTCTAATTAACAGCCCCTGGCTATCCGTTAATATTTCATTTTTTAGCCCCCACGTAACCATTTTGCCATTGTAAATAATCATCTTTACCTCTCAATGAACCTGATAATAATGAAATCTTTTCTATTAAAAAATTATAGCACATGGCGCTAACACAATGCTAAAACGCAACTTTCCTGGAGTGATCTTTAGACCTGACGCTCACCTACATGATCCAATGCTATAATCCTTTAGAGGAATATTGATGAGCAACCAGAATCACGAAATACCCCAAAATGTAAGGATGGGACTCGTTTCCTTTAGAGAGAGATCATTCTATAAGGCGCACGAATATTTTGAAGATGCCTGGCGAAAAACATATGGTCCCAAGCGAGAATTCTTTCGGATTTTGCTGCACATTAGCGGTGGATTTTTCCGGCTGTCCCAGGAAAAACCACATGCAGCCAGGAAATTCTTTGAGCATGCTCTGAAATGGTTGACTACATTCGAGTCAGGCTTCTATGGTTTTGACCTTGAGCACATACAAGAGACCATCAGAAAAATGCTAAGTGATATTGAAGCAAACACACACCCAAAATCCATTATTGAAAAGTATATTATGTCAATTATTCCAGACCAGAAGGAAATACTTTAATGAGAATTCTAGTCACAGGTTTTGAACCCTTCAGCACTCATTCTGTTAATCCCAGCCAAAAAATCGTGGAAGCTTTATCTACTGAAAAATTCTTAGGTGTAGATTTGCGGACACTTGTGCTACCTGTTGACCATGTGCGAGCCCCTGGCATTATTACCGAAACAATCCGGAAAGATCAGCCAGATGCGATTCTTGCCTTTGGGCTAGCATCCAGCCGGTTTAAAATTGGATTGGAGCAGGTTGCGATCAACCTGATGGATTTCAGGATCCCTGATAACAGCGGAAAACAAATCTCTGACCAACCTATCATCGAGGATGGTCCAGCTGCATATTTCACAACCTTAGCTGTCAGGTCTTTGCTGACGCTATTGCAGGAAAAAGGCATCCCAGCAGAAATTTCACTTACAGCAGGCAGCTATCTCTGCAACCTTGTGTTCTATACCATGATGCATGAAATCAGCTCACAAACCAAGCCAACCCAGGCAGGCTTTATTCATCTCCCCGCTTTGCCTGAAGAAGCTGCTAAATCTGACAAGACCTTACCTTCTCTCAGCTTGGAGCTGGACCTTAACGCTGCCCGGATAATGATCAATCATTTGGCTCAAAATTTTAGAAGGAATTAGGAATTTATGAACCCAATCGTGATGGAAAAAACAAACCAGGCAAATGAAATTCTGCAAGAAAAAGGATTGGACTTGTGGCTGATTTTTGTGCGGGAAACCAGCGCAGGCGGTGACCCTATCCTTCCGCTAATCTATGGTGATACCGATCTGACCTGGCAGAGTGCCTTGCTGTTCAGTGCAAGTGGTGAAAAGATCGCAATCGTCGGCCAGTTCGAGGTTGAAACCGCACGGAATACTGGGGCATTTGACAAGGTGATCCCCTACGATGAGAGCATTCAACCCATGCTGATGCAGGAATTGGATAGGCTTAATCCCCAGTCAATTGGTGTGGACATGTCACAGAATGATGTCCTGGCGGATGGCTTGTCTCATGGAATGTACCTAAACCTCATGATGATTCTGGAGGGAACGCCTTATGCTGGTAGGATCATTTCAGCAGAAAAGGTCATCGCAGCCTTGCGCGGCAGAAAAACCAAAACTGAAATCCAACGAATTAAAACAGCTGTAAGCTCTACAATGGAAATTTACCAGCAAGCTTTTCACCAGCTAAAAACAGACATGACAGAAATGGAAGTCGGGGAAATGATGCAAGCCATGGTTGAAGCGCGATGTCTGGATTTCGCCTGGCCAAAGAATAGCAACCCGGCAGTCAATACCGGTCCAGATTCTCCCATTGGGCATAATGCACCAACCCACCTGAAAATTCAGCCCGGTCACCTTTTGCACTTTGATTTTGGTGTTAAGCAGGAAGATTACTGTGCAGATATCCAGCGTATGGTCTATTTCCTAAAATCAGGGGAAAGCAAGCCGCCACCATCAGTCCAAAAAGGATTCAAAACTGTGGTGGAGGCTATCATGGCTGCCTTTAATGCGATTAAACCTGGGAAAACGGGAATCGAGGTGGACTCCGCTGCTCGTTCAGTGGTGATTAATGCCGGCTTCCCAGAATACAAATATGCAACCGGGCACCAATTAGGTCGGCTGGCACACGATGGTGGGGGCATTCTCGGTCCCTCCTGGGATCGCTACGGAAAAACGCCTTTCCTACCCATTGAGGTCGGCCAGGTCTACACACTTGAACCTGGACTGATGGTTGAAGGATACGGTTATGTGGGTATCGAAGAGGACATCGTTATCTCTGAACATGGCGCAGAATTCCTGACAGCACCTCAGACTGAATTATTCATCATCTGAGGAAATTAATAGGAAAATAAAAATTAAAAACAGCTCTCTCCCTGGCAGGGAGAGAGCTGGGTGTGGATCAAAATATCACAAATTTTGCTTATTATAACTGTAGAGAAAACTTTTCCTTATTGTAGAGACGTTCTACTTTTCTTCCTCTAAAATCTCCACCGACTTAATCGTAACAGCAGGTGCCTTCACATCCATAGGATCCCTTGCGGGTATAGAATGCACCACATCCATCCCATCTAAAACTTCCCCAAATACGGCATGTTTACCGTCCAGCCAGGGTGTCGGTACATGCGTGATGAAGAATTGGGAGCCATTGGTGTTGGGGCCAGCATTGGCCATTGAGAGAATCCCTGGCTTATTATGCTTCAACTCTTTGTGAAACTCATCCTTAAACTGGTAACCCGGTCCGCCTGAGCCGGTGCCTGTTGGGTCGCCGCCCTGTACCATAAAATTAAGGAGGACGCGGTGAAAGAATGTACCATCATAAAAGCCCTCATTTGAGAGAAAAACAAAATTATTGACGGTCTGAGGAACTTTATCTTCAAACAGGTTAATTGTGATATCACCGTTCTCTGTATGGATGACTGCCGTGTAGTTTTTCTTGGGGTTAATCACCATCGCTGGAGAACTTGCCCATTTCTTTACATTTATTGCCATGATAACCTTTCGTTTGGTGAACTCTACTTACTTTACTCGATAATCTCATATAATTCTACAAGGACACCGTTGGTCGACTTAGGATGAATGAAAGCCATTCGCCGTCCAGGAAGTTCGAGCGGTGTTTCATTGATCAATTTCACATCCTTCGCCCTTAATTTGATCAACATCCCCTCAATATCAACAACCTCTATACAAAGGTGGTGCATCCCCTCCCCCCGTTTTTCCAGGTACTTGGCGAGGCCTGAATCCGGCTCTGTCGGCTCGACCAGTTCAACTTCTCCTTCGCCCACAGAGAAAAATGCCACCCTCGATGCTTGAGAGGGGACATCTTCTATATGGTCCAGCGACAAGCCAAGATCATCTCGCCAAAATTTTAGGGCAGACTCAATATCATTAACGACAACAGCTATATGGTTGATCTTCTTAATCTTTATCATTGAATAGGATCCTCCATTTATATGAAAGATGGTGCTCGATACTCACCCCAGACTTCCCTCAATACACTACACATCTCGCCTAAGGTCACCTTATGCTCAGCGCAGTGAATGAACAGCGGCATTAAAGGGGTTTCGCTTTGAGCTGCAGCCTTTAATTCTGAGAGAAGCGCAGTTACCTTCTCATTATCCCTCGACGCTCGTAATCTCGCCAATCTTTCTTGCTGGTTTTCCTCGACAAGGGGAGCAACTTCCAGAGATTCCAGTTCAATTTTCTCTTCCACTTGGAAATCATTCACACCTACCACGATTTCCTCACCATTTTCAATCGCTCGTTGCACCTTAAAAGCGGCTTCCTGTATCTCCTGCTGCATGAAACCATTATTGATGGCTGAAAGAGCGCCGCCCATTGCATCTATTTTCTGGATGTACGCTTCAGCGATCGCCTCAATTTGATCGGTCAGAGACTCAACAACATAGGAACCGGCTAACGGATCTACGGTATCAGCCGCACCCGATTCATGAGCGATGATCTGCTGAGTCCTCAGGGCAACCCGCACAGACTTTTCAGTCGGAAGCCAAAGGGCTTCATCCATGCTGTTCGTATGCAAGGACTGCGTGCCACCCATCACTGCAGCCAGTGCTTGCAGCGTCACCCGAACAATATTATTTTCCGGCTGCTGTGCGGTTAATGTTGATCCTGCAGTTTGAGTATGAAAACGAAGCCTGCATGAGTTTTCATCCTGCGCCCCAAACCTGTCTTTCATAATACGAGCATACAACCGTCTCGCCGCCCTGAATTTGGCAACCTCTTCCAGGAAATTGTTATGGGCATTGAAGAAAAAGGAAAGCTGGTTGGCAAAATCATCAACTACCAATCCGGCATCAACCGCTGCCTGGATGTAGGCGATCGCATTTGCGAGTGTGAAAGCAATTTCCTGGGCAGCTGTCGACCCAGCTTCCCGGATATGGTAACCAGAGATGCTGATCGTATTCCAGCGGGGCACCTCAGTTTGACAGAACTTGAACACATCCGTGATCAAACGCATTGAAGGTTCAGGTGGGAAAATATAAGTCCCGCGTGCGACATATTCCTTGAGGATATCATTTTGAATCGTGCCGCGTAATTTATTAAGGGATACGCCTTGTTTCTTTGCCACAGCGATATAAAACGCTAACAGGATTGCCGCTGGCGCATTGATCGTCATGCTGGTAGAGACTTTATCTAAGGGAATCTCCTTGAACAATGTCTCCATATCCTCAATGGATGATATGGAGACTCCAACTTTCCCTACCTCACCTAATGCCAGTGGGTCATCTGCGTCATATCCAATTTGTGTTGGGAGATCAAATGCAACCGAAAGCCCTGTCTGCCCTTGGTCCAGCAAAAAGCGGTAGCGCTGGTTGGATTCCTCAGCAGTGGCATATCCCGCATACTGGCGCATCGTCCACAAACGACCGCGGTACATCGTGGGCTGAACCCCACGTGTAAACGGGAATTCACCTGGAAATCCGAGCGAATTCATGTAATCAAAGGTTTCCGGAGGAACCATCACGGGTGGTAAAGGTAACCCTGAGGATGTCTCAAAAGTACGTTTCCGTTCCGGATAGCGGTTCACCAGGGGTTCATAAGTCTCTTTTTCCCAACGTTGTTTTTGATTTTCTACAGACATTTACACCTCATGAAATATCATCTCAATTGTTCACAAGTATACCTGATATTGCTGGTTCAATCCCGAATAAAAATAAAGCGGTCAATTGATTGCCCATCACAATCATATCTGGTAAAATCTCCTTTGCTTGTCCGTTGTACCCTTCGGACAAGACACTCAAAAAAAAGAAAGGGCTTGTAAAGATGAAGGTTTTGTTACTCAAAGATGTATATAAATTAGGTCGGGCTGGTGAGGTTAAGAAAGTCGCCGCTGGTTATGGTCGGAATTACCTGATTCCTCAGGGATTTGCGATCCCCGCGACCAAAGGTGCGATGCAGCAAGCAGACCGTATCTCAGAAAAAGCAACGGTACGACGTGCTGCATTGAATGAGGAATTAAGTGATGTAGCAGAGGTGCTCGCAGGAAAGAAGCTGACCTTTGCCGTCAAAGCTGGTGAGACGGGTCGCCTGTATGGTTCAGTCAGCAATGAGGATATCATCGAAGCGATCCGAGGAAAATATGAAATCTCCCTGGAAAAGCGGCAGGTTGAATCAGAGCCGATCCGACAGTTGGGCACGTTTAAGGTCCCTGTTCACCTGACAATGGATCTTGTTCCTGAAGTCACTGTTGTCGTTCACAGGGAAGGTGAAATCCCTGGACAGGAAGTAGCCGAAACAACGGAGGAAGCAGTAGCAGAAGTTGCTGAAGAAGCCAATGAAGTAGTTGAGGTTGTAGAAGAAGTTGTTGAAGAAACTGAAGAAGTTCTAGAAGAAACCGAAGAATTTCTTGAGGAAGAAGAAAGCAACGAAGCAAACGCATAATTTTTGTACCTAAAACATTAAAGGGCCGGCCTGTGAATTAATGAATCACAAGGCCGGTTTCTATTTCGAATATAATTAGCATATGGTTCAATTACCCGGTAAAAAATTAAAAGAAATCCGTGAGTCAAGGGAGATTTCGCTTGAAGAAATCGCCCTGAAGACACATATCCGGATCAAATACCTCGAGGCAATAGAAGAAGGGGATACAGAAACCCTACCATCAAAGGCGCAAATGCGTGGATTCTTAAGACTATACGCAAGTGAATTAGGCGTCGATCTTAATGATCTGATGAACAAGGAAGAAACATCCCCAGAGTCTGAAAATGAACAAGAAGGTATTGAGGAGACAGCAGTTGCGGTTGAGAATGAATCTTCTGGCGTTGGCTCCCCTCCACCCATGGAAAGTCCGATTGATCCATTAGGAAAGATTCAGGACGAGCAAACACCAAACGCTGTTCTTCCACCTAAGGATTTCCCTGCGACTACAAATAAATTGTTGCCACTACAATTTTCAAGTGTTGGTAAACAAATCAGGGAAAGGCGTGAGCTGCTCAGCCTTTCTTTAGCTGAGATTGAAAAACATCTTCACATCAGGCATGAATACCTAAACGCGATTGAATCTGGAAAGTTTGATCAGCTGCCTTCGCCTGTTCAAGCCAAAGGGATGCTCGTGAATTACGCGGGTTTTCTAAACCTGGATACAGATCAATTGCTATTAGATTATGCAGAAGGTCTACAGGAAAAGCGCTTGTTGAACCAGGTTGGAGGAAAGCCAAAGCAGCATCGTTCTGCAAAAACGCTTTCAAAAACAGGTCTGCGGGTAAAGAATTTTTTTTCGCTTGACCTGTTGTTCATCCTCGTAATTTTCATCGCTTTTGCAACCTTTGTAATCTGGGGAGTCAATCGAATCTTAGCTGACGGTCAAACTGGTACGACATCTACAGATATCCCTGAAGTATCCGATATTCTTCTGGCAACAGGTTCTCCAACCCCATTGTTAACGGAAATAGAGTTTACAGAAGAAGTTTTATCGACTGAAGCAGCCATTGAGAACGAAACTGTGGTTCTTTTCACCCCGCTGCCCAACACCAACCCAATTAATATCGTCATCATTCCCAGCCAGCAAGCCTGGGTCCAGATCACTGCTGACTCTGAAGTCATTTTCGTTGGCCGGCTGCTTCCCGGAAATGCCTATGACTATTCAGCTGAGGATTCGCTTGAGGTCCTTACGGGCAATGCAGGTGCCCTCCAGATTTATTTTAATGAAGAAGATATTGGCTCAGCAGGGCTGTTTGGGCAGGTTGTTGTTCTCATTTTTACTGAAAATGGCCTGGTTTTGCCAACGCCTACCAACACACCGACCATTACCGATACCCCCGGAATCACCCCTTCACCGACGATCACGCCCAGTCCATCGACAACACCAACCACCACAACTTTTCCATAAATCTATCATGACCAAACGAGCAAAAGACACGTATTATCTTGTTTCCCTTGGATGTGCAAAGAACCTGGTTGATTCTGAATCAATGGCAGAACTGCTGAACCGCCAGGGATTAGTGCCTGCATCAGCACCGGAAGGAGCAGAATTCTTGATCGTGAACACCTGCGGTTTCCTGAGTGCTGCCCGTGAGGAAGCCATCGCCGTTATGACCGATCTCGCCAGCGAAAAATTGCCCTGGCAGAAATTAATTGCTGCAGGCTGTATGACAGAACTGCATCGCAGCGAAATATTGAGTGCTGTTCCCAATGTGGATGGGATGATTGGTACTCGCCGCTGGATGGATATCATGTATATCATCGATGAAACACAAAATTCTCGAAGAGCTATTCCATATACGCATTTTCCAAATGCTCCAACTGTAGGGAAAGACGAAAAAGGAACTCACCGTGCTGCCGTTCAAGGTGGAAGCGCATATCTCAAGATCGCTGATGGCTGCCGTAGAGCCTGTGCATACTGCTTGATCCCTCTCATCAAAGGGGACCTGGTTAGCCGTCCCATGGAAAAAATCATCAATGATGCCAAGGTATTAGAAGATCATGGGGTCCAGGAAATCATCCTGATCGCCCAGGATATAACTGACTATGGGCACGACCTTGATTTGAAAGATGGTTTACAAAAATTGCTGGAGGAGCTCGTCAAACAAGTCCCTGATATCCCATGGGTTCGCCTGATGTACACCTTCCCCGGCTATGTTAATGAACCGCTTATCAATCTGATGGCGTCAGAACCGCAAATACTGCCTTATCTTGATATGCCCCTCCAGCACGCAGACACGGATGTCCTTAAAGCAATGAGACGCCCCAGTGACATTGTTGCTGTCAAAGACACGCTCAAGCACGTTCGATCGGTGATGCCTGAGATCGCCTTGCGAACAACTTTTATCGTGGGATATCCAGGCGAAGATGAAAAAGCATTCCAAAACCTGGTTGATTTTGTTCAGGATATCCAATTTGACCACGTCGGAATATTTGCATATTCCTTCGAACCTGGCGCTCCATCCGAACCTCTGGGCGATCCTATCCCTGAGCATGTCAAACAGGAAAGGCTTGAGCACCTGATGCAAATCCAGGCTGAAATTTCCCTTGCCCGAAACCAGCGTTTTATTGGTAAAACCATTGATGTCCTTGTGGAAGGGCTTGATGAAGCAAACCAGATCGCGATAGGCAGGTCATATCGTGACGCGCCTGAAATAGACGGTTTGGTGATCATTGAAGGATTAGCACCTGTAGGGAAATTAGTGACGGTCCAGATTAACAGCGCCATCACTCATGACCTCGTTGGTAAATTACTTAATACTTCATAATCAACGACCACTCCATAATTGACACTTGAGTTTCCTAGAATCCCTTAAACAAAAAACATCTGCTTTAAGGCAGATGTTCATTTTTTACAAATAAGATCAGGATTAAGTCATTTCCAGACTATGGCACGGGTGTGTCTGTTGTCGGTTCCACCGTTGGCTCCGTCGCCGTTCCTTCCGGCGTGGGGGTCGGGGTTGGTGTGACTTCCGGCGTTTCCGTTTCCCTTTTCGGTGGATGTTCGATGTCATAACATTCGTCAGCAATCCACTGTTGTGTGGGCTGGACTTCAGGATCAGATGTCAAAGTCATTGCCTGGTCCATATATGCCTGCGCAGCACAAAAATCACCTGCATTCGCAAGCTGAACCGCATACTCAATCGCACCTATCCGGAAACGTTCCGTTGCGGTCATCCCCGTCCCATCTTTGAGGTTGGGAAGGGCAGGATATACCTGTTCAAAATAATATACGACTTGCGACCAATCCACACCCCAATAACTTGCGCCCGTGAGGTAAAAACGAGCCCAGGTTCGGAACCCTTCAGCGGAAGAATCCAGCGGTGCAAATCGTTCAGCCAAAGTCAGGTCATAGATCCCGGGTTCAAGGCTTCCTTCAACAAGAATCTTCTGAACACCGCGGTTGCGGAGCGCAACGTACAGCATACCATCCACCTGGACAGAGCGGTATTCCAAATTCTTATTACGCAATGCTTCCAAGGATGAAATAACACCAGCCCAATCTTCAGCGGCTAACTGCTGTTGGGCTGTATTGTACAATTCCTCCTCCCCTCGCAAATCGGGAGTCGGCGTGAATGCTGGTGTCGTGGGTGTGGGTGTCAGGAAAGGTGTCGGGGAACCGGATGACGACAGCATCAATAAAGTGTGGCTGTAGAGCTCCCCGACCTCAGCTAATTCTGCTTCTGTTAAATAGGGTGTCATCTCTTCAAGGATCCAATCAAGCCGACCAAGGGCAACCTGGTATCGACCTTCTGCGATATCCAATCTGGCATCCTCGATTTGCGCTTGAATCTTAGGCAAAGCTTGTGATTCAGCCAGAGAAACCCGATCGTTAATGCCTGAAAAATAACCGTAAACTACGCCCCCCAGCAGGATTATCAAGGCAATCAATACGCTTAGAAAAATCCATGAGGAGCGCTTTTGGAAAAATTTCTTTTTCTGCCGCTCCTTTTTTTCTTTTTCCACTGGTTTTTTCATATTAACATCATTTTCATTCATGGGCAGGATTATACCTTAATCTATTTAAAGGTGAACGAGCAACTTGACTTCCCGCCAGATGGGTATCAAAGCAATTCCCGCAGAAACCCCCATTGCTCCCAACGAAATTACCAAGGCAGAGAATGGTAATGGAAGGATGTAGAAAATTAACCATGCACTGAATCCGGCAAGCGCTGCACTTGAAAGGCTTCTGAATACTGTCCCCTTAAGATTGAATTTATCTGAAAGCTTGCTATTCAACAGCCAAATCAGTACAAAGGCTTGAATACTATACGAAATCGAATTGGCTAAAGAAATACCACGAGATGCCCATCGTCCCATCAGCAAGATCGCAAACCCAAGGTAAACAACAAATCCACCTGCAGAAACCAACATTGGCACAATTGGTTTTCGATTGGCATAAAATGATCGAACGCCCAACTCAACGATGCTGTGCCCCAATAAACCCACCAGATACCCCTGGGTCGCACTTAAGACCAATTGAGCATCCTCCAGTGGGTATCCAAATCCAGCCTGGATCAACGGCAAACTGACCAAGGACAGGATAACAGCGATGGGCAGCGTTAATGCGATCATCACCTTTAGTCCACGTTCAATCATGTTCTTGAAACCGAGTTGATCCTCACTGGCGACATGTTCAGAAAGTGTGGGCAGCAAAGCCGTCGCAATGGCCGTACCGATCAGGGTTTCCGGAACCTGCTGGATCAACCAGCCATTGCTTAAGGCTGTCACCGATCCCGTTGGGAGACGAGATGCAAGGTTGTCTCTTGCGAGAAATATGAGTTGAATAAAAATCATACTCACCAGGCGAGGCCCCATTAACCGCATGACTTTTCGAAAGGCGGAATCCTTAAAATCGATACGAGGGGTCCATTTAAATTTATATTTGATCAAGCCTGGTACCTGGATCAGCAAATGCAACCCAGCACCAATAATGACCCCATACACCAGCCCATGAATACCCAGTCCAAACGCCGGTAAAGTTAAACCACCAATTTGGAAACCCTCTTTTGGCGCAAGGATAATTGCTCCGAAAATCTGCCCTGCATCATATAACAGCGGTGAGAGTGCTGGCAGCAGGAAATGTTGGTTAGCCTGTAAGCTCGCCATCACCAAACCGCTGATCGAAAAGAGCAGGGTGGCAATCAAGTTCAAACGCATTAATTGAACAACCAAATTTTGCTGCTCAGAAGTGAATCCAGGAGCGATTCCTAATTCCCCACGAACCAACGGACCAGCCAGTAATGCTACAATAACTGCGAGCAATCCAGTTACAATAAATGCCAGGTTCGCAACACCTGAAAAGAGCTTCCAGGAAGATTTGCGCCCTTCTTTCGTCAGAACTTCAGATATCACGGGAATAAAAGCAATTGCCAATGCACCGCCAGAGATCAATGCAAATAATAAATCCGGCAGGTTGTTGGCTGCATTGAAGACATCCAATTCTTCAGATACCCCGAATTGGCGACCAATGATAACCGTTCGTAATCCTCCCAGCAGCTTATCGGCACCAAAAAAAATGGCAAGCAGTAATGAAATACGGGTCAAGCGGCTGGCTTTTTTCATAAAAGCTCTTTCAATTTACGAACAGATATTGATCTGATTATGCCATAACCTGTTTGAGTTGACCAGTGAAAACAATTCTCTTAAGTTATTAAAATCGGTTATTTTCCCTAACGAATTCTTTCCGGAAGAACATTCTGTACTTCGTGAGCGGGAAAATTCATTAATGTCATAATGATCCAAATCAAGTATTGGATTTTCACACCAACTACTGAACAGGGATGTTACAATTAATATCATGCCAAATCAATCCAAAACCGGAAAATTATTCATTGTTGCCACACCTATCGGCAACCCCAAAGATATCACATTGCGTGCTCTGGATATCCTCAAAAAGGTGGACGCCGTTATCTGCGAGGAATATCGCCAGGGAGACCGTTTATTGCACAAACTTGGGATTGAAAATACCCTGCTCACTCTGAACGAACACAATGAAAAAGAAGAAGCGTCAAACATCGCCTTTCGGATCGCGAAAGGGGAAACGATGGCCATCATTTCTGATTCGGGCACACCCGTTTTTGCAGATCCAGGTCAGCACTTGCTCGAGCAATTGTATCAAATGGAGATACCGGTCTCACCTATTCCGGGTCCAGCGTCCCTGATGGCAGCTTTATCCTTATGCGATTTCCCAATCGACCGCTTTGTATTCGCCGGCTTCCCTCCCAGGAAAGACCATTTACGTGCGCCTTTCCTTGAAAAATATAAGGGAGAAAATGGTCCTGTGATATTAATGGATACACCCTACCGTTTAACAAAACTGCTAAATGAGGTAGCTGCTGTTTTTGGAAAGCAGCAGGAAATCCTCCTGGCCTGTGATATGACCCTGAAAAACGAACACATCTATCGGGGAAAAGTCGTCGATATCCTGGCTTCCGTTACAGGTCAAAAAAGAGAATTCATTCTGATCCTTAACCTCAATCGAAAGCAAGGGCGTTCATAAGATGGCATCCCGTTCGCAAATAACCATTCGGGGTAAAACCCTTTATTTTCCAGCTTTCCTCCCAGACGCCACAACAGGTTTCGTCAGGGCGGTCGATTCCCAGGATTTGAAGCAAGTCGGTATCCAGGCTTTGGTGATGAACACCTTCCACCTGATGCAGAGACCCGGCTCAAGCACGATCCAGGCGTTTAACGGCTTGCACAGTTTTACGGGCTGGGAGGATGTGATCATCACTGATTCAGGCGGGTTCCAGGCTTATTCACTGATCCATGAATCGGATAAATTTGGCACCCTGACAGACCAGGGTATCATCTTTCGACCTGAAGGAAAAAACCGCAAATTTATCCTCACACCTGAGAAGAGTGTTCAGCTCCAATTCAGTTATGACACTGATGTCGTCATCTGCCTGGATGACTGCACACATGTGGATGCCCCACGCGGGGAACAGGAAATTTCCGTGAAACGCACGTTAGCCTGGGCAAAACGCTGTAAAGAAGAATTTCAACATCAAGTGGATCAACGGCAAATTGAGGTAGAAAACCGTCCTTTGATCTTTGGCGTTATTCAAGGCGGTGGTTACCCGGACTTGCGAAAAAAGTGCGCTGAGGGTCTTCTTGAGATCGGCTTTGATGGTTTCGGGTACGGAGGATGGCCGCTTGATTCTAAAGGTAATCTATTAACAGACATGGTCTCTCTAACGCGAGAACTTGTACCTCTTGAATACCCTATGCATGCTCTCGGCATTGGCCATCCCTACAACTTGAAACGCTCTTATGAAATCGGTTACGATATCTTTGATTCTGCCCTGCCCACGAGAGACGCCAGGCATGCTCGCCTGATGCGCTTCAAGAGCTCCCCAAATGAACCGCTTACCCCTGTTAATGATTGGATGGAATATGTTTACATCCAGGACAAAAATTTCATTAAAGATTCCCGCCCGATCTCCGAATATTGCGATTGCCCGGTTTGCCAACACTTCAGCCTGGGATATCTGCATCATCTCTTTAAGACCGGAGACTGGCTATTCCGGCGGCTGGCTACACTCCATAATCTTCGGTTCATGACCCAACTCACGGAAAACCTGAGAAATTCTGATGGCTAACGAGCGCTTAGAAACCCTGATTGAAAAAGTTCAGGCAAACCCAAAATATCAATTTATTTCTCGAGAGCTTGTCAGTCGATTAACCGAAGATGCCCTAAAAAAGGGGCTTTCGGGGAAATCAGCGGTTAAAGCAATTCGCAACAAGCTGCACCAGGTTGGAGGTGCATATTTCAGACAGAGAATCGATTATGAGAAGCCCCAAAAGCTTGTTTCTGGTTTACCCAGAGATCTCAAGTCAGATCAAGTAAAGGACTTCTGCACCCGAATGATGCAGTCCCATGCCTCCACAGCGGAACGGCTGCCAATTTTAGATCACTTCTTCCAAACATGCTTGGAATCGATTGCACCAGTCACCAGCATTGTGGATTTAGCCTGCGGAATGAATCCCTTTGCTATCCCCTGGATGCCCCTAGCCAACAGGTTTTCGTACCATGCCTGTGATATCTACCTGGATATGGTCGGTTTCATTCGTGAATTTTTCAAACATAATGAAATTGAGGGGGACATCACAGCCTGTGACCTCGTGATCCGCCTGCCCCAAGTTGATGTTCAGGTTGCTTTTTTGCTCAAATCCATCCCATGCCTTGAACAGGTGGATAAGGCAATCGGGGATCGGTTATTGGATGCAATTCAAGCGCAGCATATCCTGGTATCTTTTCCTGTGCGAAGCCTTGGCGGCCAGAAAAAAGGGATGCTGGATTTTTACAAAAATCATTTTTATGACCTAGTGACGGGTAAAGGCTGGAAAATACAGGAATTCACATTTCCAACCGAATTGGCTTTTCTGGTGACAAAATGAATGTATCAACAGACCTTAAAAACCGGTTGAGGAAAAAGATTCTCGCCTCAAAGAAATACAGGGAGTCTGGCCTTAATGGGAACACAATCGCTGACCTGATAGGCCAGGAAGCTTCCCGCATTTCCTCAGAAAAAGAACTTCTTAAAGCTGTCCGGCGGAAGCTCCATAACATCGTTGCACCTTATCTCGGGCAACCAGATTATGACTCCTACACCGAAAGGCTTAATAGGATAAATGATGTTTCCCTCACATCACCTGAACTGAGAGAATTTTGCCTGGATGTTTTAAGGGAGCATGCATCGACGGCTGAACGCATTCCATTTATGGATGCATTTTACAGAGAACTGTTCCGTCAAGCGGGTCACCCCGCCATAATCCTTGATCTCGCGTGCGGGCTTCATCCCCTGGCTTTTCCCTGGATGGAACTACCGCTAACAACCAGGTATCACGCCTACGATATCATTCAACCACGTATCGATTTTATCAACCACTTTTTTAGCAAGATCGGTTTGGCGCCTTTAGCAGAGAATAAAGACATCCTGGTTGCCCCACCCCAAATCCAGGCTGATCTGGGTTTCTTTTTGAAAGAAGCCCACCGCTTTGAAAAACGGGGATCGGGCTGCAATCGGCGTTTCTGGCAGAACATTCACGTGGACACTCTGGCTGTCTCCCTTCCGACAAACGATCTGTCCGGGTTTCACAGCCTGACCGAATACCACCGTCGGTTGGTCCATGAAAATTTACCAGATGGGCAGGACATTCTTGAAGTCGAATTTACAAATGAACTGGTATTCTTGATCAAAATCAAATCAGAGGATCATCATGCTCAAAAATGAATCCCCCGAATTGAAACACAGCCTGGATCGATTTTCAGATATTCTCAGTGAAGTGGAAATTGAAGCTATCTTAATCCTTCAGGATCAACCTCTGCCAACTGGAATTCGGTTAAACCAGTTAAAATGTGATCCACAACCTACAATTAAGGATCTATCCACACGCTATGGCTGGCAGATAGAGCCAGTCGATTTTTGTGAGAACGCCTGGATCATCCATGAATCGGATACCAGCCCAGGAAAAACGATTGAACACCGCATGGGGTTGTATTACCTTCAGGATGCTGCCTCAATGGTACCTGTAAGCTTGTTTTCAACATCAAGTTCCAACCCCCTGGTGCTGGATATGGCATCCTCTCCGGGTGGGAAAGCAACCCACCTGATCGACCGAACAGAAGACAAAGGTTTTATCCTGGCCAATGATGCCAGTGCTGGTCGGATCCCCGCGCTGCGTTCAGTTCTCACAACGTGGGGTGGCGTTAATCAAGTGATCACGCAGTACCCAGGTGAGAATTTTGGTCGCTGGTTCCCGGAAACCTTTGACAGGATCTTGCTGGATGCCCCCTGCACGATGGAAAGCCTGCGCCCTACCCCCAACCACCCTGCTCGCTCCACAACTTCTGATGAACGACTCCGACTTCAGGCACGCCAGATTGAACTCCTGGTCAGCGGTTTATGCGCCCTTAAAACAGGCGGAGAGATGGTTTATGCTACCTGCTCAATGGCACCGGAAGAAGATGAAGCAGTCCTTGATGCCGCCATGCGTGCTTACCCAGGCACGTTCAGTATCAAGGACATATCCGATAAATTCAGCTTTAGCGCACCCGGATTGACAGCTTTTGGGGATCAGCGTTATTCTCCTTCTCTAAAAAATTGTTTAAGGCTCTGGCCTCACCTGACAGGGATGTCCGGCTTTTTCTGTGCTCTTCTGATAAAAAATGAACCGATCCCCTTAATGGCTGAAACACCACCAAACCGTGATTTCTCAAAAACAGGTCTGGAACCTGTCAATGAAGATCTCTCGAAAAAGATCATTGAGCTATTTCTGAAAAATTTTGGACTTGATATAACTGAGATCTTGATGGAATATCATCTTGAAATTTTCTCCCGGTATGATCAACTATTTCTGATCCCCAGGGCTTACAAGGATCATTTTTCTTCCTTACCTTATGCTTATATTGGGATGCCCCTTGGAAAATGGACCGATATGGATTTAGAACCCTCCCATCCATTCATCAGCCGTGTTGGACAGCACTTTAAAACGGGTAAGATCATAATTTCTGACTCATACGTTGAACAATGGATAGCAGGCCGCGATATCCGCCATCCTGAAACCGCTCTCTCCCCCAAAGGGCAATACCTGCTGGTCAACGATCTTTCAGGCCGAAACCTCGGGTTGGGACGACTGCTTCCCAAACGTCTCCGTAATCTGCTCCCCCGGCAGTCGATCTAGATAATCCAGGTATATTCCCCGCGCACCCATCTTAGATTGATAATACCCATGATATTCATCCGGCATCAGGGCTGCAATTTCCAGCATGATGGAATCCGTCACCGTTTGAAGAATATCCTTATCTTTTGATTGACCCTGTAAATTGATCCTGAACGGTTTCCCCACCCTGATTTTCATTGGACTCCGCTTTAACCGTTTGATATTGGCTTTAAAATGCTCATGGCCATAATATGCAATGGGAAAGATAGGCACATTGGTCTTGACAGCCAACATCGCGATGCCGGGCTTACCCCTGATCAACCGTCCATCCTCTGTCCGTGTCCCTTCAGGGGAAACTGCCAGGATCTTTCCTGCTTTAAGAGCTTGTTTTGCCTGCTGGAACGCTGCAAAATCAGCCGTTTCACGATCAATTGGTATGCCTTCCCAAACATTGAATAAAAATGCCATCAAAGGCTTATCCCAGCTTTCTTTTTTGATCAATCCGGTAGTGCGATGCGGCTGCAGGTGCGTGATCACTACCGGTACATCCAGAAAATTCACATGATTGACCACCACCAGGAATCCCCCCTTATTGGGGATCCGCTTTAGCTCCGATACATCCAATTTCAAAATAATATGTAGGATGAACCGGATGATCGCATTAACAAGCCTTTGTTTCATTGGATCACTCACAAACCAGGTTAAGCTGCTGCTTTAAAATTTCAACCTCCAGGCTGCTGCCAGCTTCACAAATCGTTTCACCGTCCGCATGCACCGGCAATGTCCCGGAAAGCGCTTCAACTTTGATATGTCTGCCTGAGGGCATTTTGATGGCATGATGCCCATCCTGGGTACCAGACATGACCTTCGGGAACAAGCCCAATACCTGCATACGGGTCACCTGGTGGGCTATGCATAAGTTAAGCAATCCATCATCGGAAGCAGAATCAGGCGCGAACATAAAGGATCCCCCCATCCGTTTTCCATTCATCATCGAAACCAACAAACAAGGTTGCTCAATGATTTCCCCATCAATATCAATTCTGAGATTTGGCGCATCGAAATATAAGAATATGGTCTTCAAAGCTGCAATCAAATATGCGGGCATGCCGCTGATAAAAGAAGGGAGTTTTTCCGCTTCAAATCCAACAACAGTATCAAAGCCAATCCCAATTCCGTTACCAAAATACCGTCCATCAGGATAATCCCCGCCTTTTACCAATCCAACATCAATTTTTCGTGTTTTTCCCCCCACCAATAATTTACACACAGATTCAAGGTCTTGTGGGACCCCCATTCCATAAGAAAAATCGTTTCCGCGGCCAACTGGCAGAACTGCAAAATTCGAGGTGTGCTTCCCGTTTTTCAATGACTGCATTAAACCATTAATCACCTCGTTGGCTGTCCCATCACCGCCAACAGCGACAACTGTTTCATAACCATTTGAACCAGCTTGTTCAGCCAAATCAATTGCATGACCAGGTTTCTCTGTCATGACGAGGTCATATTCGATGCCCATCGAATCAAGTAATTCCTGGATTTGGGGAACTGCTTTTTTTGCTGCACCTTTTCCGGCAGCAGGATTGACAATAATACAATGTTTTTCCAATTTAATCTCCTGGATTGTTATTTATATGATAAACCCAAACATTTCTATAAAGTTTCCCTTACGGGATTAATTCAAGGTCAACAATTTTTTCCACTGAGCTCATAATGAACCAGTGCAGGAAACACAATAGCTGCTGTTTCCATCCGTAATATACTCTCACCCAATGAAACAATAGTGCATCCCCTCTTTGTTGCATTTTTAACTTCATCATCAGAAAAACCACCCTCGGGGCCAACAAGTAAAGCAATTCGTCCACTTGTAAACCCTGATAGCGCCCTGGATAAAGATTGGCGGTCATCAGGAGAATGCTCCCATGCTAACAAGCACAAATCATGATCGTTTCGGGCGATTTTTAAAGCAGTTTTAAAATCCACCGGCTGATTGAGCTTGGGAAGGAACAACTGTCCTGATTGTTCAGCAGCCTCGCGAATAATGGTTTCCCATCGTTTTTCTTTTTTCTCCGCCAAGGATGTCGATTGAACCAATGTTCTTGATGAAATGAAGGGTTGGAAAGTCGTGACGCCTACTTCTGTCCCTTTTTGCAGGATCCACTCAACCTTGTTGCGGCTGGTCATCCCAAATAAAAGCGTAATGCTGATCAAATTCTTATTCGTGCTTAAATCTGAATGGGTAATTTTTCCGTGGATCGTTCGATTTGATTCTTCAACCAGTTTAACATAATACATTGCTCCCTGGTTATCCAGCACCATCACCTGGTCACCTTCTCCAAGACGGAGGACATGGGTAATTTGGTGAGCGATGTCGGATGGGAAATGAACTTTTCCATCTTTAATTTTTTCTGGGGTTATGAAAAATCGATACATATCAAGGTATACTTAATTCTGTTATTTCTCGGAGTGGTTTATGAAAAAAGAAAAATCAGACATAAAAACAAGATCTTTCAGGTTTCTTGACATTATTTTAGTATTGTATGTTCTACTGTTAGTTTTGAGCAACATCGCATCATCCGCAAAACTCATCGACTGGGGGGTTAGCCTGGGGAAAATCCCTTTGAGTTTTGATGCCGGTACCCTGCTGTTTCCGATCAGCTACGTCATCGGAGATGTTATGACTGAGGTGTACGGTTTCAAACGTGCCCGGCGCATCATCTGGATTGGATTTGGTGCCCTAATCTTCAGTGCTTTAGCCTTTAAATTAGTTCAAGTCATGCCGGGTGAAGCCACCTGGCAAGCAAATGTTGGCCAAGATTCCTACAACAAGGTGCTTGGGAGCATGAGCACCGGTGGAATCGTGGCTGCCAGTCTGGCAGGTTACTTTGCCGGTTCCTTTTCCAACGCGATCATCATGGCCTCCATGAAACTGCTGACCAAAGGTAAGTTGCTTTGGCTCAGAACTATCGGCAGCACTATCGTTGGTGAAGGTGTCGACACCTTTTCCTTCATCCTGGTTGCTTCCGCATTGGGAGTCTTTCCCTGGAGCCTGTTCTGGAGCCTGACCATTACCAATTATATCTTTAAAGTTGGGATTGAAGCTGCCGTCACACCTCTAACCTATTGGGTCGTGAACCGATTAAAAAAAGCTGAAGGTGTTGACGTTTTTGATGAAGAAACTTCCCTATCACCCTTTAAATTCAATTAACAATTATTTTCGGTTTCCTTCAATCACAACCGTATACTCCCCACGAGGGGGATCTTTTATAATTGCTTCGATCAACTCACTCAGTGAACCCCGAAGAACTGTTTCAAACTTCTTTGTGAGGTCATTAGCCACAGCTGCCTGCCGGTCACCCAAAACGGCAAGCGCATCCTCCAGGAATGCCTGGATACGGTGAGGGCTTTCATAAAAAACCTGGGTATGGGGGGAATCAACATCTTCTCCGATAAAACGCTGGCGTGCACCACTTTTCCTCGGCGGGAAGCCTTTATATGTAAAGCTGTGAGCTGGCAAACCTGACAATGTTACAGCCATAATGACCGCAGCTGGACCAGGTAAAGCGGTAACAGGAATCTCATGATCAATCGCTGCCCTTACCAAAGAATATCCGGGATCTGAAATCGCTGGCGTACCGGCACTGGTCACCACAGCAATCGATTGGCCTTCAATCAACTGCTGGATGAGATAAGGAACAACTTTCTTTTCATTGAAAGCATGGTAGCTCTTTTGAGGTTTATGAATATCAAAATGGTGCAGCAAAATCGATGTCTTTCGCGTATCTTCGCTGGCGATCAGGTCAACAGATCGCAGGACATCCAGGGCACGTAAGGTGATATCACCAAGGTTACCGATTGGGGTTGCAACCAGGTACAGCATTTTTCATTTCTCCTGGAACAATAATTCACGCATCATCGTGATCGATTGCTCATTATTGATGAACTGGATTGCTTTCATGCCCATCTGACGGGCGGAGAGAATGTTTTCCAAAGTATCATCCAGCAGTATGGAGGTTTCAGCGTCAGCATCCACCCTTTTCAGCGCAATCCGGTAAATTTCAGGATCAGGTTTTATCACGCCTTCTTCTGCAGAAATAATGATTTCATCCACATACTGATCCAGGTTGTAAACGTCTTCCATCAGCGAGCGGGTCTGGTCACCAGCATTGCTCAGGATAGCGGTCTTAAATTGCTGCTGGCATTGCTGCATAAACTTGATCAAAGGCTGGTTCAGTTGACGTTTGGATAGCAATTTTCGGCGAATTCGTCGGATTATCGATGGCCTGAAATGCCATTCATCTGCCATGATTTCCCAAATTTTCTTCTCTGGAAGGATTCCCAGGCACATATCCCGGATCAATTTTGATTGGTTGGGATTTTGAAACATCTCCTGGAGTTCCGGGGGAATTTCTACACTCAAGAACTTCTTGAGACGGTTGATCCGGTTTGCATTTGGCGGCTTGATGATAACCCCGCCAAAATCAAAGAAAATTGTTTTTATTTGCATCCAACTCTTCCATTTATTAATTTAATTCAT
Organism: Anaerolineaceae bacterium; assembly: GCA_016841445.1. Classification (GTDB taxonomy): domain Bacteria; phylum Chloroflexota; class Anaerolineae; order Anaerolineales; family Anaerolineaceae; genus Brevifilum. The sequence continues at coordinate 675,049 of JAENZD010000001.1, read as the reverse complement.
TTGTTTTCCAATAGACTTACTCATTATATCAGGTCATTCATTCAGGATACCTCGAAAAGGTTCACAAAGTGTTGGAGACAAGATTTAATGTATCTGCGAAATCCACATAAAAACAGGTAAAATTGATTGTAATAATGATTAGATAATAATTGTTTTGATAAACTGACATTAAAGGACTAATATGGAACGTTCCGTCCCAACCCGTGCATCAGAAGAGATCGATCTGTATATCCGAACCATTTATTCCCTGCTGCGGTCAACAACACGCGTTCGAATTCGCTCGCTTGAAGAAGTCCATGCAAGCATGAATTCCTCTCTGCATCCCTTCGCTCGCCAGGATACCCCTGATATCTCCTCCTTCATCTATGCCAATTTACGCTTGCCTGATTGTATGCCCGATGTTAAAGCCGTACTCCTTGGGCAGAGCGCAACTGTTTTTAGGCAGTCCGGCTATCCAACTGTTGAAATCTGGGAAGAGGTCACCGCCCGGGCTCGCCGCCGGCGCTGCTTTTATGATGGCGAAAGCCTGCTGGCTTGCTATATCGCCTCCCGATCAGATATCGATGATGTGATCCCGATGCTGACAGCCTACCAAATTGAATGGAATAAGCTTCACCAATCCCTGGAAAGTCTTTCTGATGCAGAATTTGAGAAGCGGTTCTCCAAGGAAAATAACCAGACACAATCGCTAGCCGATATTCTCCGGATCTCCCCTGAGGAGCTAGGCCGTTTACGGACGATTTGGGGTGATCATTTCAAAACAATGCTCTTACGGATCCGTCAACAAAAACTTGACCTCGAAATACAACTTCTCAGCGGCTCAATCAATGAATACCGCCGTGCAACACGTTTCTGGTGGGAAAATATCCAGGATAAATATCCGGATATCCGAAACCGGCCTGTCTATTTCATTTCCAGCAACACCCACAGCATTCCAAATTTGTTGACCGGTTTTGCATTAACACAGAAAGAAAGATTAACAGATTTCATCAAACAAGCCGGTGATAATACTTTGCTGGAGGAATGGCAAGATATCAGCCAAGAAGAAGTCCCCTCCAGGCCTGAAAACTTCCTCTATTACATCCTCAAGAAGTACCAGGCTACAAAGGAAGGAGAAGACCTGGTCAACGGGCAGGCTGCCTATGAAAAAAATTACGGCATTAAACGTATTCTCTCCGAGCATGCCTTTGATATCGAAGCACAAGTGATAGCCCTCTCTGAGTTAAACCCAGAAACGATTGACCCCCGACTAACACCGGAGGTATTTGCCGGGCAGCATACCGATTGGTCATTCCTTGAGGACAGCGATGCCCTTATTCTAAACATAGATTATCCCCTTGGATTGGCAGCCTACAACCTGCTGGTCAAAATAGCAGAACACACCTGCCCAATGCTGGGTATTTATGTTATGGGCAAAGCCGCCACCCTCAACGGCCGCCGTGGGGATGTGATGATTCCAAACGTAACCTATGACGAGCATTCCCACAACACCTTCTTGTATAATAACTGCTTCACAGCTGGGGATGTAAGCCCCTACCTGGTTTACGGCACAGTGTTAGACAATCAGAAATCTGTTTCGGTTTTGGGGACCTACTTACAGAACGCTCGAGTGATGGAAGTGATCTACCGTGAAGGCTATACCGATATTGAAATGGAAGCGGGGCCTTACCTCTCGGGAGTTTCAGAGTTATTCCGTCCCACTCGCCACCCATCCGATGAGATCGTCAATTTGTATGGGCTTCCATTTGATTTTGGAATCCTGCATTATGCATCCGATACACCTCTGACCAAAGGTGAAAACCTCGGTGCAGGAACCCTATCCTATTTCGGGGTCGATTCAACCTATGCCACATCGCTAGCGATCCTCCGCCGTATCATGCAGAATGAATATGACCGGGTTAAAAAACTGGATTAGATTTGATTAGGGTGGAGACGGAGCTCCACCCCTACTTGAATTCTCTGGAGTGAGGCCTTCAGGCCGACTGATTACGTTCTTCCATAAGGTTTATCGGGCTAAAGCCCTCATTCCATTACATAAACCTTAAAGAACCATCATAGTACATTCATATTAAACGAACAAGCCAGAGCAATATATTGCTCTGGCTAAATTATTGTTCATTATAAATCTACTTAATCTGTTCCCTTATTCTCGCCGCCGTCTCCCTGTAATTTTCCAATCGCTCGCGCTCCTTTGCCACGACCTCAGGCGGGGCTTTCTCCGCAAATGGGCTCGAAAGCAGTTTTTCCAAGCGACTGATTTGTGATTCCGCCTCAACCAATTCTTTTGCCAACCGTTCCCGTTCCGCTTCCAAATCTACCAAACCAGCTAAAGGCAGTGAAATCTCCACCGGTGTGATCACCAGGTTAATTTGATCATCCGAGTTTTCAACAGTTTCTTCCTGGATGACTAGAGCATCAGGATCAATCCCTGCAAGGGTGCTTAACACCCCTCGCTGTGATTGGATCATATTCAGCTTCTCACCTGCTGCGATCACACAGGCAATTTTATGACCAATCTCCACTTTATATTCAGCCCGGATATTGCGGATCGATCGAACCATCTCTTGAACCAGGGAGAAGTCTTCAACAGCTTGAGCTTCCCAACCTTCCATTGGCATCGGTTCCGGCCATTTAGCAACAATCAGCATTTCCTCCCAACCGTCGACCGGCGCGAGTTTATCTGAAGTTTCCTGGCTGGCAGCCTTCAGATGTCCCCACAGCTCCTCGGTAACGTAAGGTGTAAAGGGATGCAGTAACCGTAAGCAGGAATCAAACACACGCGCCAAAGTCTGAACAGTATAAAAGGCGCGGTCGCCCCCTTCCGCAATCTGGTCTTTGGCAATCTCGATATACCAGTCGGCAAATTCCGCCCAAAAGAATTCATGGATTTGGCGTCCAGCTTCACCAAATTGGAAACTCTCAAATAAACGGTTGACTGTGGCGAGCAGATCTTTCATGCGTGCCCAGATCCAGGAATCGGCCAGTGTCCATTCAGGGTCTGATTGGGGTTCAGCGGAAACCTGGCCCAGGTTATGGATAATGAAACGCCCGGCATTCCATAGTTTATTGGCAAAATTTCGATTTGCCTCCACCTTCTTAACCGAAAGATTAGTATCATTCCCCGGTGTGGACCCCACCAGCAAGGTGAACCGCAGGGCATCTGTCCCGAGATCATCCATCACCTCTAAAGGATCAATGACATTGCCCTTGGTTTTGCTCATCTTCTGACCATTTTCGTCACGGATCAGACCATGCAAATAGACCGTATGGAACGGCATTTGTCCTGTAAATTCCAAACCATCCATGATCATTCTTGCGACCCAGAAAAACAAAATATCATAGCCTGTTTCCATCACTGAGGTGGGATAGAAATAATCAAGGTCAGGTGTTCGTTCCGGCCATCCCAATGTTGAAAATGGCCAAAGTCCCGAAGAGAACCATGTATCCAATACATCCGGATCCTGACGCAGGTTGGTGCTGCCGCAGTGCTGGCATTGGTCCGGATCCTCCCGAGCTACCGTCATACCACTGCAATCATCACAGTACCATACTGGGATGCGGTGCCCCCACCACAATTGACGGCTGATGCACCAATCCCGGATGTTTTCCATCCAGTTGTAATAAACCTTTTTGAAGCGCTCTGGAATAATCTCAATCCGCCCATCACGCACAACTTCTAAAGCAGCCTCTGCCATATTATGGATATCCACAAACCATTGGGTAGAAACCATCGGTTCAATGATCTCGCCACCTCGCTCAGAACGCGGCACCTTCATCATATAAGGCTCTTCTGAGATCACCAAGCCCGATTCATTCATATCGTCCCACAACTTCTTTCGGCATTCGAATCGGTCCATACCTTCATAGGGTCCTCCTTTCTCATTGATCGTAGCATCCTTATTGAGCACATTGATGAACTTGAGGTTATGGCGCATTCCAATATCATAATCATTCGGGTCATGAGCAGGTGTAATCTTTAACGCACCGGTGCCAAAGGACCGATCCACATAATCATCAGCGATAACAGGAATCTCCCGTCCCAGCATTGGGACCACCGCTTTCTTTCCGATCAGGTTAATAAATCGCTCGTCTTCCGGGTGCACAGCTACCGCAGTATCACCCAGGATGGTCTCAGGACGTGTGGTGGCCACCGGGATGTATTCGTCGCTGCCCACGATCAAATATTTGAAGTAATACAACTTTCCTTGTTCCTGGGAGTATTCGACCTCCAGGTCTGAAACAGCGGTTTGCAATCCGGGTGACCAGTTGATCATGCGAGGTCCTCGATAGATCCAGCCTTTCTCGTAGAGCGAGACAAAGGCTTCCCTCACTGCTTTCGAAAGCCCTTCATCCAGGGTAAAGCGCTCGCGCGTCCAATCGCAGGATGCCCCCAAGCGCCGTATCTGCTGGGTGATAATATCACCGTATTCTTCTTTCCATGCCCAAACACGTTCAAGGAACCCCTCCCGCCCTATTTCTATCCGACTGGTGCCTTCATCAATCAGTTTTTTCTCAACCTGGAGCTGGGTAGCAATCCCAGCATGATCCACACCCGGTACCCAGAGCGTCGGCTCACCTTTCATGCGATGATAGCGGATCATTAAATCTTCCAGTGAAACAAAGATGGCATGCCCCAGGTGCAGCCTGCCGGTAACGTTCGCCGGTGGTATTGAGATCACAAATGGTTTAACCGAGGGATCAAAATCAGATTTATTAGGATCGTTCCAGGGTTCAAAATAACCTGCATCCCACCACTGTTGGTATAAACGCCCTTCGGTTTCGTTGAAATCATAAGTTTTAGCCAGCTCTTTTGCCATTTTTTTCATCCTTCTCTTTCGTTAAAATTAAAAACCCTTCCATCCAGAGGACGAAAGGGCATTCTTCCGCGGTACCACCTCATTTCGCTGCATTTAGCAGCGCTCTCAGCCGGACCATCATCCGGTCACGCGCTAACGGGCGCACCCGTGCTGTTCTAATCACCCAGAGGGTTTTCTTCAGCAATTCCCTGCGGCGACTTCACATCTCACCAATTCTGTGGTCGCTCTCAGCCTGGGGCGTTCCTTCTCTTTCAGATGGTGATGCGTTACTATTCCGCAGATTTTCAATATAAATAAATTATAGCCAAGATCGCTGATATATACAACCATCTGATCAGTCGAACCAGATAGTAAACTTATTAAAATAAAATACGGGCTCCATCATGGAACCCGTAATTATCAAAGCTATTTCTCAGATTTTAAGAAAATCAACGCCCCATCGAGCACACCTGGTCGTTCCAGCAGTGCCAATTGGAGAATTTCTCATCAATGATCTTCTTGCCATTGCCAGGGGTATCCAAACCCATTAATTCCAAATCAGCATCCACCATGATTCTGACCAATTCATGAAATTTTACCTTGGGTTCCCAACCCAGCTTTTTCTTCGCTTTGGAGATATCTGCTTCCAGGTAATCAACCTCGGTTGGGCGATAATAACGTGGATCAATCCGCACATAGTCATGCCAATCCATATTGACATAACCAAATGCCTCATCCAGGAACTCACTGATCTTGTGCGCTTCGCCTGTGCCAACCACATAATCATCAGGTTTTTCCTGCTGTAGCAAGAGGTGCATAATTTCCACATATTCAGGCGCATAACCCCAATCACGGCGTGCTTCAAGATTTCCCAGGTATAGATGTTTTTGTTTGCCAGCCATGATGTTTGCTAAAGCCTGGGTGATCTTGCGGGTCACAAAGGTTTCGCCGCGCCTGGGCGATTCATGGTTGAAAAGAATACCATTCACAGCAAACAAACCATAACCTTCACGGTAGTTGTGTGCCATCCAGTAGGCGTAGAGCTTGGCAGCAGCATAGGGACTTCGAGGATGAAAAGCTGTGGTTTCGTTCTGAGGAGGTTTCGAATCCCCAAATAGTTCGCTGGATGATGCCTGGTAGAAACGGGACTTCATACCTGCTTTGCGTATTGCTTCCAGAATGCGCGTCGTCCCCAGACCTGTCACGTCCCCGGTATATTCGGGCATATCGAAACTGACCCGTACATGGCTTTGTGCAGCCAGGTGATAAACCTCATCTGGTTTGACGTTGTAAAGTACGTCTAGCAGGGTATCACCCGCAGTGACATCACCATAGTGCAAATACAGTTTAACCTTTCCGCCATTGCCATGCGGGTCACGGTAGATGTGATCAAGCCGGCGGGTATTAAACGTACTGGCACGACGAATTAGCCCATGTACTTCATAACCTTTATGTAAAAGCAGTTCAGCCAGGTAGGAACCGTCCTGCCCGGTAATGCCTGTGATCAAAGCAGTTTTCACGAAAACCTCCACCAAGTATTTCTATAATTACGCCTTGAAAGTATATCCCTTCGAGATAGTGCTGTCAAACAAGGAACGTCAACCAATAACGTGATGGACGATCAACCTAATGTAAATTTCAAAATATTTTCTTATTGCCAGGTTGCCTTTCGTTGACAAGTTCTTCTTTTAATGGCATGATAATGCGCAATGACAATTATGGATAAGATTGATGCGGCGACGTAGTTTTCCCCTCTTCAGATGGATTGCCATCATATTTATATTATTAACCATCCTGCTCACAACCATCCAGTTGGTGAGCTACAGCCGGATTCGGAATAGTTTTCCCCTTGGACTGCAGGTAGGAGGTGTCCCCATCGGTGGTTTGAACTATGAAACCGCAGCAGAACGCATCTATTCGGTGTACCGCTCCCCGATCGAGATCAATTACGATGGGAGTCTGATCCAGGTCCGACCTGCTGTTCTCGGGTTCGATCCTCAAGTCGAAAGCATGCTAGCAGTTGCCGATAACCAGCGTGTCTCTGAGCCTTTTTGGCAGGGATTTTGGAATTTCCTTTGGGGTCGGAATATTGATGAGATCAATATCCCCCTCAATGCTGATTATGATGAAGCACGTATTCGGGAATATCTACAGGTTGAAATTGCACCTCGCTATGATACTCCCGCAACACCTCCCTTGCCAATCCCTGGTACAACTGAATTTCAAGCCGGCATTCCAGGCACTACCTTAGACATTGATCGGGCAACCTTGCAAGTCATTGACGCTTTGACCTCAGCCAGAAACCGTTCGATAACATTATCATTAGGTCAATCTGCCATTACACGACCATCCGTCTCAGACCTTGAAATATTGTTAAAACAGATCGTTGATTCCTCAAGTTTTGATGGTATTGTGGAAATTTACATGCAGGATATGGGTGCTAACCGAAACCTTCACTTCGCCTACCAACCAGAGGTTGGCGATCTAACACCAAATATCGCATTCTCTTCATGGAGTACCGTAAAGATCCCCCTGATGGTGACAGCCTTCCGTTTTCTTGAAGATCCATGGCCCCCAGAATACCTGGATTTAATAGAAGAGATGATTGAGCAATCCGAGAATACCAGCACTGATGATTTAGCCATGCAAGTGATTGATGAGAACCTTGCGCCCATGGTTGTGACGGAGGACTTACAGCGTCTTGGTTTTTTAAACACATTCTGGGCAGGACACTTTTATGTAGGAGCACCCCTCTTGCAGCGCTATGGCACAACCGCAAACCAACGTGAGGATATTGATACTGATCCTGATATTTATAATCAAACAACCCCTGCCGACATGGGGATGCTGATGGAAGATATTTACACCTGCGCCGAGGAAAATGGAGGGGCTTTGATTGCTGCATTTCCTGGTGAGATCACTCAGGATGAATGCAGGCTGATGATCACCTATATGGCTCGTAACCAAATTGCGGTTCTGATCCAGGCTGGGGTACCTTCTGGTACAACTGTAGCCCATAAGCACGGATGGGCAATTGAAAATGATGGTTATATCCACACATTTGGAGATGTCGCCATTGTTTACACAACGGGCGGGGATTATATACTTTCTATTTTTATGCACGACCCGGTACAGGCTGTGTTTGACCCTGTTAATACTCTCTATTCAGACATCAGCCGGGCAGTCTATAATTTCTTTAACAACCAATAAAATCAATAAAAAACACCAGCCTGATTTTTAGGCCGGTGTCATACTTATTTAAAACAAAGATTACCCGATGAAGACTTCGACCTCTTCCCCATCATCCTCATCAACATGCACATAAAATGGTTCCTCTGGTGAGAGGTTATTCAGGATCTCAGAATATTCCTCAACAGGTTGATCCCGAAGCCCGGGAATCCTATTTCCAAAGGCTGAGAAAAACCAGCGGGTTAATGAAAGCGGTAGAGGTAAACTGATGTTGATCCTCTGAGGGGATTCACCCGGCTTTTGTTTGATTCGCACATGTAGCCATACGCTATTATTGGTTTGGAAACTGACAGCAGCAATCGCAATCCCTAATAAAAATGGGATCCAGGACAACCAGAATCCAAAGCCAAACCCTTTTGCGGTGTAACCCATGTACATCCAGATGGCACCCAGGGTCGTGATCAGCAGTCCGATCCCAAAAGGAAGTACCCACCAGCGCTTCAGACGTTTCATTCGCTGCATTTCTTCTTCAGGAATTGATGGATGAGATTTTTCCATGACATCTTCAGGGCCAACATGAACCGTTTCTGCAATGAACTCATTGAACATCTCTGGGTTTTCGGAAGATTGACCACTCCCACCCATTGCGGTCATCAACCGCAGCCCTTCTTCCGCAGTAATTTGCCCCTGTTCGACCATATCTAAAATTTTACGCTCTGCATCACCAGACATTACACACCTCAATCTTCTAAGGCTTTGAACAATGTTTCTGCTTCATCAACAGTGATCCTTTTATCTTGCAGCATTTTTAGGATCATCAATCGTTCCTCATCTGAAGCACCCTTTTTCCCAACGGGCCGGGTAACCGGTGAGGGCGGACGAACATGGGGAACTGAAGGAACATGGCTCAGCTCATCACCAAAATCTACATCCAATTTAAACCCACCCTTATGTTCCAGTTCTTCCTGCATTTTTTCCAGCCGGATCTGGGCAGATTTTATCTTTGCTTCTGCACGGCGCGTTGCAGTTTCTACTCGGTCCTGGATCATCTCACTAAAAGCAGATTCCTCGAAATTGAATTGCCCTGATAAGTCACCTACAACATCTTCATCAGCCCGAGGTTCGTCCGTGATCAACACATCCCCTCCTGCGGCAAGCTCTATCGATCTCGTCCCTTCACCAAGTTTATACTCGTAAGAATAATCGTCGATCCTCAGGTCTTCTCCCTGAACTTTAATCCGGATATCGCTGCCGCCTGCGTTGATCTCAAAGACTGCATCGATCATTCCATCACTCAAACCAATTTCAATATCTCCGCCAGCCTTAAGGCTGATATCAGATTCGAAACTCACTTCGTTGAGTTCTATATTGCCGCCTACACGCAGATCTGCGGACAAGCGGACATTACGGGCAATAAAAGAACCACCAACTTTTTCAACCGAGGAGAACCCCTCGATACCTTGACCTAAAAACCGCCCACCGGCTTTCGACAAGTGAAAATCACCGTGAAGTTCTTTCACCCGGCAGTTGCCGCCTGTTTTTTCTACTGCAAAAGAGGCAACATCTTCCACGACCAGGGATCCAGCAACTTTCTCTACCTGGACAGAACCAAAGGACTTTCGCACAGAAAAGTTCCCACCAACCTTTTCAATAGAAGCAGCACCAATATCAGAAAGAACCAGGTTGCCCAGAACCTTCTCAATGCTGATATCACCTTTGATACTTGATATTTTGACCGACCCCATCCCCTTCTCAATTTGTATCGAAGCATTTTCAGGGACGATCAACTTGCAAGAAGAATTGATCGTGACATACACATGACCGTTTTCTTCAACCAATGTCGCTAATTGAGGTGCATCAATCTCACAGTGAACCTCTGATTGAGCTTGACCAAAGATCTGAACTCCCCCATAAGCCTTCAGATGAATGACGGGATCATCACGGTTTAATTTTAATATATGGGACATTGTTCACTACCTTTCAATTAAGGATACAAAATTCCATTTGACAATAATTAAAGTTATGATATCATATTTTTAATTATTGTCAAGGTCAATATTAATATTTCTAACATTTTAGATATTAGATCATTAATTATTCTACATAACACATCAAATCTCGTGAAAACCAATACTTTTGATCTATTTTTTTGATTACGAGCCGCTATTAACCCAATGTTAATGTAAAAAACACAAGATCATGGTAAAAATGATAAAATTAATTATTATTCACTAAATTGGGTATACTGAATATTATAATTTTACGAGATCAACAAAATTCTTCATTTTATTCATTTATCACTACGCTGAAATTAATAGTCCTTTGTCATTTGTCTTTTATTGAAATCCTTTATGGTGAAATGATTTTCCCTACCCATAAATGGCATAAACACCGAACTCACAAATCATATTGATTTTAAAGGAGGTGGTTGTCAGAAACAAAATAAATAACATAAAAACCCTAGAGTTTAGTCCACTACACGATTTTGAAGGAGAATTACATGAAAACAAAGAAGTTTTTAGTCTTACTCGCCGTTTTGGTTATGGCCAGCATTCTTTTAGGTGCATGCCAGCCAGCAGCCGAAACTGAAGAAATGGTTGAAGAAACCGAGGAAATGGTCGAAGAGACCGAAGCAGTCGTCGAAGAAACCGAAGAAATGGTTGAAGAAACTGAAGAAATGGTTGAAACAACCGACGAAACAGAACCGGAATACCTGTGGACCCAACCTCTCCGAGAGGCAATCGCAGCAGCCATCGATCGGGAAGTGATCGTTGACCGTGTCTTCGAAGGTCGCAACATCCCCGCTTATCATATGGTTCCTGAAAGCTATCCCTATGCCACAGAACCCTTCCTTGATAAATACGGAACCCGTGACCTCGACATGGCCATTCAACTGCTGACAGATGAAGGATACACCGCAGATAATAAGTTCGTATTCGACCTTTGGTATCCCCCTGAGCACTACGGCACCACCACAGCAGACGTCATGCAGGTTATCAAAGAACAACTTGAAGATACCGGCCTGATCACCGTCAACCTGAACAGCATGAACTGGGCTGAATACGTCGACGGCTTCGTCGCTGGCGAGCTGCCTTTCTTCATTTTGGGCTGGTTCCCGGACTTTGTTGATCCTGATACCTGGTTATCACCCTTCGCTTCCTGCATCCAGTCACCTGACAATGGTGTGAACTATTGCAATGAAGAGATGGATACTTTGCTTACTGCTGCCGCATCATCATCCGACCCTGCTGAACGCGAAGACCTCTACCAGCAAATTGGTGAACTGTTCGCGGAAGATGTCCCCACCATCCCTTTGTTCTGGGAACCTGAGTTTATTTCTTATCGGGTAGGTGTGGAAGGCATTAAAATTGGTGCGCCATTTGAGTTCATGTATAGTGGTCTCAACTTCGCTGAAGGCGCCTCCCCTGCTTCAGGTAGCTCTGACACCATCATCATCGGTACGACTGACGAGGTCAACAGCCTTGATGCCAGCGATGCATATGCGACCCATGACTGGGAGATCATCAAAAACACCGGTGCAGCATTGCTGGGCTATGTTCCCGGTACGGCTGAACTTGTGCCTGCAGCTGCTGCAGCAATGCCTGAAGTCAGTGATGATGGTTTAACCTACACATTTACTTTACGCGACGATCTAAAATTCGCAGACGGCACAGCTGTAACTGCCCAAAACTATGTTGATTCCTGGGATCGCCTCAATACACTTGAAGGCCAGGTTTCTGGTTTGGTCCAGATTTATGTGGATAGTGTAGAAGCCCTGGATGACCTAACTGTGGTTTACCATCTAAAAGATTCCTTTGGTTTCTTCCCAGCATTAGCAGCGACCGCCCCCTTCGTGGTAACGAATCCTGCGAACTTCATTGCTGACGAGATCGTTCAGTTCCCTGAAGCGCTTGACGGCATTGGTCCATATCGCATGGTTTCTCATACAGTTGGTGAGCAGATGGTCCTGGAAGCTAACCCCGAATATTTCGGTGAAGCACCTTTGATCCCGAATGTGATCATTCGTTACTTCGCTGACCCAACTACCATGTCGAACGCTGTTGAAACCGGTGAGATTGATATTGCCTGGCGCACGCTCGGTCCCGTTGAATCTATCCGATTAATGGATGTTGAAGGCGTTATAACCGACAAAATTGAAGCACCTGCTTTACGCTACATGGTTTTCAACCACACATTCCTCGTTGAGGAATAGTAAATAAATTGTTTTCCACTATAGGTTAGTTATGATCAATGCAAGAATATTAGCTAACCTATAGTAAAATCAGAGAAGTAGTAAATTTACCTGGGGGCGAGGGAAACCTTGCCCCCAGTTGCACAACAGAAGTTAAGGGAGCATTTCTATGTCTACATCATTGCGTAGATTCCTTATAACCCGCTTATTGCTGACAATCCCCATGGTGTTGATCCTGGTCACCATTATCTTTTTTATCATGCGGGTGCTTCCCGGAGATCCGATCCGGTCACAGTTAGGCCCGCGTGTAAGTGAAGAACAAGCCAACGACATTCGTGAACGCCTGGGGTTGAACCGGCCACTATATGTTCAGTATTTTGATTTTTTATGGGACATGATCACATTGGATTTTGGCAATGCCCTTACACAGGGAGAACGCCCAATTAGGGATGAATTGGGTGAAAGATTACCTGCGACGATTGAGCTGACCATTCCTGCCATCACTTTCACTGCCATAATCGGTATATTTTCAGGCGCGTTTGCTGCAAAAAACCGAAAGAAACCAATTGATTACTCCATTCGTTTATTAAGCATCATCATGTATTCTATCCCGGTCTTTTTTATGGGGCTATTATTTCAGATTATTTTTTCGGTCAGGATTCCTATCTTGCCTCTTTCCGGCAGAATGGATACCCTGATGCTGGTTAATTTTAATTCCCGTACAAATTTCTATACAATCGATGCAATCCTGAGCCAAAACTGGCCAGCATTGGGATCAGTACTGCTCCACCTTGTTCTACCTTCCCTCACACTTGGGCTTGCTTTATCCGGCGTATTCGTTCGCCTGACTCGCGTAAACATGATAGAAATGCTGCAGTCCGATTTTATCGTCTCTGGTCGTGCCCGCGGAATTCCTGAAAACCGACTGACTTACAAACATGCGCTGCGCAATACTTTCATCCCAATCATGACTTTGTTAGGTCTTCAGTTTGCTATTCTCCTGGCGGGTGCGGTTTTGACCGAAACCACATTCTCATGGCCTGGTGTTGGACGCTACCTGGTGGAACGGATTCAACTGCGTGATTACACGGCTGTTCAAGCAACCATTGCCGTTTTTGCGTTATTTGTTGCCCTGATCAGCTTGTTGATGGATGTTCTGTATGCCTTTATTGATCCTCGAATTCGTTATTAGCCTGAGGAAAAAGAACTGAGAGAAGTTATATGAAAAAACCATTGAAATCAAAGCCGGATCAACATACCTTCACAGAATCAGAAGCGGCGCCGCAATGGCTCTTGGATCTGGATAAGGTTGGGTTTGTCCGCCGCTTATTCATTGCACGGAAGTGGTATGGCGGAGACTGGTGGTTCGTAGCCATCAGCGCTGTCTTGCTGGTGTTTATCATTATTGTGGGTATCTTTCCACAGTGGTTCGCCCCATATGACCCCCGGGCTGAAGTCGGACCTTCATTACTTTCACCCGGTGAACCACCTGCTTCTTTTTTACTGGTTTCATCAGTCGAAAGCGGCGATATCGTCCTACGGGATATCGCCGATAAGACGAATAATATTGGTTTTATTGTAGGGAGTACTGCCAGCCAGGCATTTCGGGAGGCTGTCGATGAACTAAATGAAACTGCACCCGAAGGTGTTCGGTATCAGCCTCGCCAGAAACGCTATGAAACGCTCGAAGAAGGCCTGGACACCCTGGCCGCTGGTGAGATTGATGGCTTTATTGCATCCCCCGAAGAACTAGGTGATATACTTGACAGCTATCCTGCTCTTCAGATTGCAGGAACGCTTCGGGAAGAATCAGATCGCGGTTTTATCTTCGGCACCAACCAGATCGGACAGGATATATTCAGCCGTATCATTTGGGGCACACGCATTGCCCTGATCGTCGGGTTGAGTTCTGCACTGGCGTCTTTTGTGATCGGCGTTCCACTGGGTTTGATCAGCGGTTTTGCCGGCGGTCCCTTTGACCGGGTACTGACCCTCATTATGGACAGCCTCTATTCCTTCCCGGGTTTGATCCTTGCGATTGCGATTGCTGCGGTGCTGGGAGCTGGCATTGGGAATATCATTGTTTCCATCGCAGTCCTATACATCCCAACTTATTTCAGGATCGTGCGGGGCCAAACCCTGACGGTTAAAAAGGAATTATATGTAGAGGCAGCTCGCAGCCTGGGCACTTCATGGTGGAAGATCCTCACAAAATACATCTTTCCCAATGTGATACCCTCAGTGGTGATCATCTTCTCTGTCAATGTTGGCGATGCCATCCTGACCGAAGCCGGGTTGAGCTTTTTAGGCTTCGGCCTCCCACCAGATACCCCGGACTGGGGCATTGATCTAGCCCGAGGCCAGGATTATATCCGGCGTGCCTGGTGGTTGATCACCTTTCCCGGTTTAATGGTGACCCTTGTAACCCTTTCCTTCAGTATGCTGGGGGAAAGCCTCTCAGAAATCCTCAATCCGCGCCTCACGGAGAGATAGACATGACTGATAAAGACGTTTTAATGCAAATTAGAGACCTATCCGTCACCTACAACTCAAGGTTGGGGCCGGTTAGTGCTGTGGATAAAGTATCGTTTGATATCTTCAAAGGTGAAATCCTGGGATTGGTCGGTGAAAGCGGATGCGGCAAGAGCACCATGGGAAAAGCCCTGATGCGGATGATCGAACCACCCGGGCATATCACTGGGGGACAAATCATCTTTGATGGCGAAGATATCATGACCTATGACCAAAAGCAGATGCGAGATTTTCGCGGCCGCAAGGTCAGCATGATCTTCCAGGACCCAATGACCTCGTTAAATCCCGTACAAAGGGTTGATGAGCATGTTATAGAAGCCATCCAGGTTCACGAACCAAAAACTAAAAAAGAAGATGCCCTTGAACGGGCTGGATCTTTGATCCGTAAACTCGGTATCCAGAAACGCCGGATGAACAGCTACCCCCACCAACTTTCAGGTGGGATGCGCCAGCGGGTGATGGTTGGGCTGGGGCTCGTGTTGAACGCAGACTTGATCGTCGCAGATGAAGCGACTACCTCCCTGGATGTGATCGTGGAAGCCAAACTGGCAGACCAGCTCAGGGATATTCAGGAAGAGTTCGGTGTATCTTTACTGGTTATCACCCACAACATTGCCCTGGTGGCAGAGCTGTCGGACCGGGTAGCCGTCATGTACGCGGGGTCCATCGCAGAAATTGCGGATGTCGAACCGCTCTTTGATGCCCCGCTGCACCCTTATACGAAAGGGTTGCTACAGTCCATTCCTAATATTAAGCTGGAGGATGAAGAAGAGCTGTATAAGATGGCTGGGGAGCCCCCAAACCTGACCCACCCACCCAGCGGATGCCGTTATCATCCCCGCTGCCCATACGCCATGCCCATCTGTGAGAAGATTGAGCCGCCGCTGGACGAAGTTGCATCCGGAAGGCTGGTGAAATGCTGGCTTTATTTTGATCACCCGGAAAAAGAAGAACCAACCATTAAGGTGGCATCATGACAGGTGAACCTATGAATGAAAAACAGCAACAAAATGACTACCTTGTTGAAATTACCAATCTGAAGAAGTACTTTCCCGTTCCCACCACTTTCTTGGGACAAATCTTCAATAAAGACCGAGAATATGTCCGCGCTGTGGACGGGGTTTCATTCAAAATCAAACGCGGAGAGGTGCTGGGTTTGGCTGGTGAATCTGGGAGCGGCAAAACCACCATCGGACGTGTTGCGATTGGACTGGAAGAAAAAACAGAAGGTGAAGTCATCTTCGATGGCATTGACTTATCAACCCTCAGTGGAGAAGCGTTAAGAAAACTACGCCGCCGGATGCAGGTCATCTTCCAGGACCCGTTGGCTTCTTTAAATCCACGTATGTCCCTTGGCGATGCAATCATCCAGGGGTTAAAGATCCACTATCCTGAAACCAGTGATCAACACCGGGATATTGTGCTTGATATTATGGAAAAGGTCGGACTGACCCCTGCCCTGTTCTTCTACAATAAATACCCCCACCAGATCTCTGGCGGTCAGCGCCAGCGTGTGGTCATTGCCCGGGCGCTGGTCACCAAACCTGACCTCATTTTGGCGGACGAACCGATCGCTATGGCGGATGTGAGCGTCAGAGCACTGCTACTGGACCTGATGGTGCAGTTAAAACAGGAATTTAATCTGACCTATCTTTTCATCACCCATGACCTGGCTACAGCAAAGTACATCTGTGACCGGATCGCAATCCTGTACCTTGGGAAGATCGTCGAAATGGCAGACCTGCGCGAGGTTTACGCCCATCCCCTGCACCCCTACACCATCGCCCTGTTAGCGGCTGTTCCGGTACCTGATCCTCATGAGCGCCGCAAGGAACCCATGCCGAGAGGTGAGATCCCCAACCCGATCCACCCACCGTCAGGCTGCCGCTACCACCCACGCTGCCCCTATGCCAAAAAGATTTGTGCCAAAGAAGAACCGTTGTTAAGGGAACTTCGCCCCGGGCATGTCGCCGCCTGCCACTTTGCGGAGCTGTTTCTGGATAAATAGGAACTAGATGTCTATCAATGCCACAGGCTGATGCACTTATCAGCCTGTTTTTTTTGATATTTTATAAGAGGGCAAAACCTGTAATTGTAACAAATGAGGAACCCTCACCCTGCCCTCTCCCTTTGGTGAGGCTCTCTTGAGCCTTTACACTTCGCTGATCCGACTTGCTCGAAGAGCACTCTTTGAGTGACGTCGGTCAGCTTGAAAGGGAGAGGGTTCTAGACACAGCTTGACACTTGAACTACACAAATCTCGACAACTATTCGAGTAGAATTAATTTTCCTCCTCGCCTCCCATTGGGGGGAGAGGATTGAGGTGAGGGAGGGGCGAGGCGTGCCTCGACCCTGCGTTTGATAATCATAAACTCAAAACAATCCTCGTAGCATCTCCATCCAGCATTGACACACATAAATATGGTGCGATCGCAATCAGTTGACGTTTATCCACGACTGGGATTGTTCAAGAAAAGTTTTCGAGAATTTCTTTATAAATGGACTCCGTCCGCAGCTTTGGCCCCTCTGCCAAACACGACCGGGATGAGCGGCAATGCCAGCAGGTTCAATCCTGCAATGATCAAAAATGTATTAATATAACCCGTCCCATCGACCAGTGAACCTGTCACCGCAAGCCCGATCCCCGTGCCGATGTTGGCTATCGCCATCAAAATTGAGAACATCGAAGCAGCGATGCGTGGATCCGTGCGAGCCATCGAAGCCGCGAAATAGACCGTCTCATAAAACCCAAAGGCGAACCCAAAAACCAACGCAATCCCAAAAGCAATCCATTCATTCGGCACGATCAGGAAAAGTAAAATTGAAACCGTGGAGATGATCAGCGCATAAAAAACGGATTTGCGGTGGCCCAACCGATCCGAGCCCTTGCCGCCCAGAAGGCCGCCGATAATGATCCCCAGCCCCCAAACGGCTGAATACAGGCCGGCGATAAAAGCTGTGATGGTGAACTTCTCGCTGAAAAAAGGGTTCATGATCTCAGCCACAGAATTTATGATGAAGGAATAGAGCGCACCTAACAGGGCCAGACTCAGGATTTTCTTCCTGCCCAACGCTTTGAAGGCCGACCAGTCAAAGGCCAACCGCTCCCGTTCCGGTGCCTCCTTGATGAAGAATGCCAAGACCAAGACCACCAGGCTGATCAATGCCAGCGACCAGAAAGCATAATACCAGTTAATGAATTCAGCCAGAAAGCCGAAAAAGATGCTGATCACGGTGACTCCCAGGGCGCGTCCACCGACCATCAGACCCTGGATCGTGCCCTGTTCATCCTTGGGGGTCGTATCCAGCGCCAGGCCGTCCGTGGTGGTGTCGTAGAGCGCCATGCCCGTCATCATGATGAACCCTAAGAGGGCATACAACGAGAAATGCGTCCCGGGGTTGATGAACGGTACCAGGACCAGGGTCACGATCTGAAGGAGCACACCCAGCAGGATATAGGGCTTGCGAAATCCCTTATTGAACAGGCTGACCCGGTCTGAGAGGATACCCAGGAAGATCTTGAGCACGAACGGCGTCATCCCGATCAGCCCAATCAGGCCGACCCGCTTCATGCTCACCCCAAAATCAAGCAGGTAGATGCCGTTGAAACCGGTGAAATAGCTCAGGATCGCGCCCTGAATGAAATACAGCAGCCCAAAGATCAGATAACGGAATTTCTTACTCATCATTCACCTCTAAAGACATCATCATGACATTAAGCCTTGAGTATAAATGCAACCTGCACGGGGGTCAAATTACATCTTGTCTTTGTGAGCCTGCGAAGCAATCTTAATTGCCCCAGACCGTGAAATCGCGGTATAATAATCCCTGCTCGCCCCCGTAGCTCAATGGACAGAGTACCTGACTTCGAATCAGTAGGTTGAGCGTTCGAATCGCTCCGGGGGCGCTGATTATTTAATGGCACAAATTTTTAATAATGCGTTTTCTGCCTTTGAATCCTGCAAGGCGATGGGAGACTCAGCTCAAAGCTCAAAGGTGAAAGCTGAAAGCTGATCCCACTCACTGCGCTTCTGCACCCTCCGCTTTGCTCCGGGTGTTCCGCTTTGCTCCAGGACTTCGTCGCTTCGCTCCTCGAGGTGATCCCACTCTCTGCGCTTCTGCACCCTCCGCTTTGCTCCGGGTGTTCCGCTTTGCTCCAGGACTTCGTCGCTTCGCTCCTCGAGGTGATCCCACTCTCTGCGCTTCTGCACCCTCCGCTTTGCTCCGGGTGTTTCGCTTTGCTCCAGGACTTCGTCGCTTCGCTCCTTGAGGTGATCCCACTCACTGCGCTTCAGCCCCTTCGCTTCTGCCCCTCTCCGCTTCGCTTCGGGGGTTTCGCTCCACTACAGGGTTTCGCTTCGCTACAGGGTTCCGCTTCGCTACAGGACTTCGCACAACGCTTTATTTATTCAAACAACAAACACCATACCAAGTACACTGGCAGTAACCCACAGCAAACCCGAAGAAGCGCCGAACACCCCTCACAGGCTGGACCGGTATTCGTTTCAAAAATAAAACGAACCGAAACGAATACTTAGCTGATCCCACTCACTCCATTCGGGGACTAAGAAGGTGATCCCACTCCGCTTCGCTTCTGCACCCTCCGCTTTGCTCCTGCCCCGCTCCGCTTCGCTTCTGCCCCTCTCCGCTTCGCTTCGGGGGTTTCGCTCCACTACAGGGTTTCGCTTCGCTACAGTGTTCCGCTTTGCTACAGGACTTCGTCCTTACAGGAGGCTGTGCACTCCTTACAGGACGCTCCGCAGTCGCTTCGCTCCTCGAGATGAAAGCGAGGGTAGGTTCTATTGTTAAGGTGCAAGGTAGTAGATGGTCGCTGGTAGCCAGTGGCTCGTAGGTATGATTTACAACCCCGACAAGATACAGAAGCGTATTCGTTCCAAAATAAAAACGAACCGAAACGAATAGGAGGAAGACCTTTCTGTGGTGATGCGCGCGAGAATAGAACTATTGTTCTGCCCTAGGAGAGGATAGCATACGGAGGGAGGATTTTCAATACGTCAAAAGCGGCGAAAAGTGGGTGATTTTATGCCACAAGCGGCAATTAGCTGATAGTTGATAGTTGATAGCTCATAGCTCATAGCTGAAAGCCAGTAGCTGGTAGCCAGTTGCTAGGCCAGCGCCTGACCCCACAAGGGGACTTTCCCCCAAGGGGACTTTCCCACAAGGGGACTTCGGGGCGCTTGGCACTTCGCTGACGCGGCTTGTAGCCACTCAGCTTGAGGTCGTAAGCATGATTCGCACGCTTGAAGGGAGCTGAAAAAGCGCCCGGCTCCGATGGAGGGCTCACGCACTCAGGAGACCGGCGCAAACAGAAGCTGCAAGGATGAGTGAAAAAATGTTATGGAAAATATCTAATAACAAACAATTCACTCTATTCATTTTTATTCTTATCTTAAAAAGAACAATGTTACAATATTGCTACTAGACCATTGCAAAAAACAGGAAGGATTCCACATGGAAGAAATGAAATGCCCCTCTTGTGGCAGCCCAGATATTATTAATATTGGTGGAAAAAAATACCAGTGTAGAAATTGTTTTACAAAATCACACCTCTCAAATGATAATACTTATTTGGTTATTTCAGGAATTCCATGTCCAGATTGTGAATTCTCAAACCAGATTGATGATAAATTTTGCGGGAATTGTGGGAATAAATTAATAAAATATTGCGAAGGTTGTGGAGCTGAAACCTTACTTGATAGAAATTTTTGTTCTAATTGTGGAAATAATAAATTCACTTCAGAAACACTAAAAGATGTAATCATTGAACCATGGTTGGATAGCAACATGAAGAGAATACCAGTCATAAATTTGCTGAGAAAAGACTTTAGCTTGGAAGCCTTTAAAGCAAAGTTGTTATTATCACACGGTGCTGTTATAGCTGTCGGAATAACACACGACAGAGCCAGAGAATTGAAGGAAAAATACGAAAAATGTGATGCAAGGATTCGTATAACTGAAACAGGCCATATCCTAGACCCACTTATTAAATCGGAGCATTAGATGAAACCTGCAGATACAGAAGAAAGCTTAGCCCTGGGTGGCCTGAATCTGGTCTAGCGGTACACACCGTTGTGGAGGACATAAAACTGATCATCAATAAAGATTCCACCTCATAAACCCGCTGCGCGGACAGCTTCCCCATCAGCACCTATAGGTGTTCCGCTATGCTCCAGGGGAAGCCTTTGACATCGCGAGCAACGCGACGCGATCTTTCTAATTTGACCGAAGACGGGGATTCGCAAATAGAGAACGCTGTAAAACCTGATGAATTGAAAGACAAAATCAACTCAACCTGTAAGGGTCGAGTTACTCCTTTCTAAGCACACCCAACAGGGAAATCCGTTGAAGAACTAGAGTGGTTGGCGTGTTTCCAAACGGAGCTTTTTATTTGAGGCTGATCTCGGCAAGATTGATGGAGATCAGTGAAGAATGGCAAATCGGCAAACGTTCTTGTGCTGGCAAGTCATTCGATTATTAAAGTACATTGGATATTTCTGGCTCAAATTTACAGAATAAAAGGTTGCATAATCGATTATTATTAGAATAACAACTATAAACTCAATGATAAAGACAATTAGTGAATGATCTGACATCAAAGGAGAAAAAATGGAAGAGTACAGAGAAATACCGGCGATTTCTATTGAGGCAAATCTGTTCTCATGGATGAATGAAACGATCAAAGAACTTTTCAATTCTGAAAATTTCAGATCGGGCAAACGTGATCTGGAAATCTTAGCTTATCGTAAAGGTCTTTATGGTCACGAAACCTTAACACTCGAAGAGATCGGGATAATTTTTGATAATCTTAGCGGGGAAAGAGTTAGACAACTTGAAAATCGAGCCTTTACTAATTTATCAGAACTTCTGAATACCGGTAAAAATGAATCAATGAAACTTATTTTACGACAAGAAGATTTTTCAAAATTGGATGATTTTAAATCAAATTTGATTAAGCTAAATTCTATTATTAATGAGGAAGAAATCGAAAAGCAAGTAACAGACTATTTCTCATTAATTAATGTAGATATTTATTTTTTGAGATTGCTCTTAGAAATATTTGGCTTCAATCCAATTGTTCTTGAGAGCGCTTCCTCAGAGACATACTACCTTTGGGTTAAAGAAGAAATTAATACTAAGAAAGTTATTCGAATCATAAATGAAATTGTAAGTTTTCTAAAGAAAATCGTTGCGCCACAATCACTACACGACATTATTCTACAAATCAACAAACGAAAAAAGAAAAGTTCAAGATTCTCTACAGATGAAATCCAACAGGCTATTGAGGTTTGTCGAGATATTGAACAATTGCCCGATAAAACATTTCAAGTTAATTATTCATGCCTGAGAACATATGAGGATAAATTATTTCGAATTTTGTTTAATGAAAATAGGTCAATGCATATTCAACAACTGGCAATCATATTGAATCTAAATGCTACAAAATATGGTGAAAGATCTGGTATCACCCCACACCATATAGGAAGTCGGCTATCAAGTGATGAACGTTTTCAACCCATTGGCCGGAGTGGTGAATGGAAGTTGGCTTCCTGGGATCATATTTCTACAGATTATGTATTAGATTTAATGGAAGAAGCACTTCACTCCTCAGGAATTCCTTTATCTCTTGAAGATATATTTAATTATGTGAAATCAAAAAGACCTGTTGAAATTAACGCAATCGCGGCTTATCTTAGCCAGGATAATAGTTTTTCAAGGGTAGGCACCAATTTGTTTGGTTTAAGCACCTGGGGTATGAAATCAGAAACCACGTTAAGAGAAAAAAATTCCGAACCAATAAGTAAAGCAAAGCTTTGTGAATTACTAGAAGAGGTTTTTTCTGACCACCAGACAGACACTATGTTTGTTTCTGATTTATCCCGTGAGATTACAGACCAAACGGATAGGAGCGAACAAGCAATTTACTACAGAATCCTTGAATCACCGGCAGTCAAGGTTTTTGATAAATACTTAGGTAATAAAAAACGAAAAATGGCTACATTTATTTCGGGATATCGGTCAAAACTCACAAAATTAGAAATCCTAACCAAAGAAATTCCAGTACGTGAATTAATCCAGAAAACTGTCAAAGAAATATTAATTTCTTCAAAGGATCAATCGCTGGAGTTGCAAAAAACCCGCGATCTTGTTGTTCAGAAAATTAGCTGTCCAAAGGCATCTGTATATAGTGCTGTCGATTTGATGGAAGCGATAAAGAAATCGAAGAATGAGAAAGGTCAAGTTGTACTTACCTTATTGACACACAAAAAAAATTTTAAAGAAGCCTACAAGTCTTTATCTGATCAGAAATTAATCATTGAAATTGATCGGGCATTAGATCTGATCAAGATAGATAGCGTGGATTTAGGATTGTTTCAGTTAGGGAAAATATTTGAAGCGACTGTAAAAGAATACATGAAGGAAATCCAACGATCGAAGCAATATCCAATCACTTCAAACGATTTAAATAACCTTTTTTCTATGATCAAATGGGTGGAAAGAAATGGAATCATAACAGATAGAAGAGCGCTAGATATTTTACGAATAGAACGAAATTCGCGCGCCCATGGAGCTCCACCGGACCTAGATGAACGAGAAGCGCTAATGGAAAATGCAGAAACATTGGTAAATTATTATTTGGATTATATTGTTTTATTTGAGAAACGTAGAGAGAAATTAATATAAAGACTTTGCTGATATCGCTTTTCTAGATTATGCAACCTTATTTCTGTAAATTTAAGTCAGAAATACCCATTTATCTTTAACAATAGAATGACTTGCCAGCGTAATAACGTTTGCCGATTTGCCATTCCTCGCTGATCTCCATCAATCTTGCCGAGATCAGTCGCAAATAAGAAGCTTCGTTTGGAAACACGCCAACCACTCTGGTTCTTCGGCGGATTTCCCTGTTGATCCTTTCCAAGCCATTTGTAGTTCTGATCGACCTTCGGTGTTCCAGTGGGAAATCGAAGACAGTGAAAACATCAGATATATTCTCATCCATCCTGGCAGACAATCGAGGTGCAGAACGAGCATACTTTTGGATGGTCACTTGGAGATATTGCTCAGCCGATTTTTTATCTGGTGCATATAATATTGCCCTGATCTCTGCTGCTACCTCCTTTCGCAAAGATTGCCTTGAGACATAGCTTTGTGCATTTTGCTGAAGATGGAATTGACACCGCTGCCTTGGCACACTGCCCTATACAGCTCCTCTCGGCGCGCCTAGTCCAACGTGGTCATCACTGATCACTAATTTCACACCACGCATCCCTCAATCCCGCATGCTCTTTAGAAAGGATTTCCAGTGTGTTTCATGCTCACTGAGGGATACAGAGACCCCTAAAACCTGTCTTTCCCCCTCTGGAGAGATGCCTGTAGCCACTGAAACAGCCGCATCTCGCACCTGACCAGCCTCTCTGACCTTCTCGTAACGGGCATCAGCAAATAAGTATTGGATTTCTACCAGGGGCTGTTCCCGCCATTCCTGAAAAACCTCGCCCAATTGCTGTGCCGCTCGAATGACTTGCATGGCTGAGATCTTAACCCCACACAGTGCTTCTGTGATGGCCTTGATCCTTCTGGTTGACACCCCCCCTGGACATACATTTCAGCTACAGCAATCATCAGGGCTTGTTCACTTCTCATACCCTTCTCCAGCGCTGAAGGATAGAAACCACCTTCCTGCACTTGTGGGATGGCAAAAGTGATATCGTCAAGCTTGGTCCTGACCGTTTTAGGTTTGTTTCCATTTGTATGACCTTGACGTTCTTCTGTGCGCTCATACGCCTTTGCTTGCAGATATTGCGATCGTTCTGCCCGCATGACACTGTTCAGATGGGGAGGAAGTGTGATTATTAACCCCATATGAAAGGTTTAAACAGTAACAAAAACTTTCTTGTCAAATCAATCCTTTGTTTGTGGTTAGATGATTTAATTGGTTGAAAAAATTTGAAAATCAAATACCAATTATTGATTTTAGAATTATTACAAAAACCTCGGCACCGGGATCAATACATCCTTTAGTTCGTTCCCCTAACCAGCTTGCTCTACCAACACGACTTTCTAAACCTGTCACCCTATCTCTTCCATCCTCTGCAGATTGTAGAGCTTTCATCGATGCATCATTTAAATTTACACCTTCATTAATTAATTCTGAAAAAGTTTTACTTGCAGGATCTAATGCATCAATTATTGTTTTATCACCCAGTTTTGATTTACCGCGCTCCTTAATTCCATTGTTTGCAGCATCTAGCATCGCAGCGAGATCACCAGTTGAGATTTCTTTCTTGTTGATTACAACTTTTCCAGCTCTTAAAATTGCTGTACTCAGTAAGGTTCCAATTGATGATGGTGCATTACGATTTATTACCAAACCAAGCTCAACTAATGATTTCCCAATGTCTTCAAAAGGTTGCTCAGTAACGTAGGATTTTAAAGTTCTAGCGATTTTAGTCATAGTAATCCCAATATCCCCATCACCCAATTTTTGATCTAGCGACGTTAAGTAATCTGCATTTTCAAAAAGTGCGTCGCTAACCCGTATAAGTGACTCTCTCACATTTTTCCCTGATATGACGACATCCATATTCAATCTCATTTCAATATATAATGAATTATTATCAATAAGTTTTCCTTTAGTACTGAGAAAAGAATGGTGTTTCTGCATGGTAATCCAACAAAGAAGTTAATTCATCATCCAATCTGAACAATGTTATTGACGCGCCGGCCATTTCCATTGACGTTGCAAACTCACCAATATATGCACGATGAACTCGTAAATCTTTTTCAGTAAGTAGATCAAATATTTTCCCATACATTATATATAGTTCTTCCAAGGGCGTTGCGCCAAGGCCATTTACCATTACAGCTAATTTATCACCTTTGCTTGGCCCCAAATCTTTCAGTAGAGCATTCATCATACGGGAAGTAATTCGATCAGATGATTCTAATTTTTCTCGTGTAATACCTGGCTCTCCATGAATACCCATACCTATTTCCATATCATCATCATTGATAGTAAAAGTCGGTTTCCCAACCATTGGAACTGTACATGGTGATAGTGCAACACCCATCGTCCGAATATTTGATAATGCTCTTTCAGTAACACCGACTACTTCTTCAATTGATCCCCCAAGTTCAGCTTTTGCACCAGCAATCTTGAATGCGAATACCATGCCCGCAACCCCCCGCCTTCTGGTCTTTTCTTCAGGAGGAGCTGAAGCAATATCATCTGTAACCAAAACAGTTCTAACATCAATATCTTCCAACTCAGCTAATTCAGCGGCCATATCAAAATTCATAACATCTCCCCCGTAATTACCATAAATATAAACAACTCCTTTTCCACTATTTACTCTTTTTGTTACCGCAAGCATTTGATCAGAGCTTGGCGACGCAAACACATCGCCAACCGCACATCCATCAAGCATCCCCTTTCCAACATACCCTAAAAATACAGGCAAGTGCCCTGAGCCACCACCAGTGGCTAATCCAACTTTCCCTCCAATCGGTGCATCTTTTCTTACAACACAATGGATATCTTCTGTGAAATCTAATTTATCTGAATGAGCCTTAAACAATCCACCTAAACATTCGATTACAAAATTTTCCGGTTGGTTAATAAGTTTTTTCATTCGAGTTCCTCCACAATACTTTTCTTAGTGATTAACAGGCTTTCGATTAAATAAATCAAATTTCAAATAACTTTCATGAAATATTGATACGTAGAAAACTTTAGATATATAAATACTTTTATGTATACCAAACCTCGCTAAAAGCAAGAAACGCGGTACTATGTGGCTGACCTAAATATTCATCAGGATAGACTTCTCCAGTAGCAATTTGCCCATTGATTTCTACAATGGCTTTTTTCGCTGGCAAAAGAATCGTATTTAGTTCATATGGTATTGTTGTCGAACCTTTAGGCAAAAATAAGTTGAATGGTTTCATTAGTTCTGACCATGTTAAACGTATTTCACCTTGATCATAGTTAATTAACTCAGTCCAATTCCTACGAGTATCACCTAAACTCGTAAATCTAGCCTGAATGATTGGCAGTTTACTAAAATCTTTACTCTGGAATTCTGGAAGAGTATTTACAATATTCTTTTGTAACCAAACAGCAAGGTTTTCATTGTCAGTTAAACATGCAACATAAGTATTTTTATCCGCAAGTTCTGAAATTATGAAAGCAGCGCACCCCGTACCAGCAGGGGATATATGAATTTTCCATAATCCTATTGCTGTACTTTCATTTTCTTCCTTTGAAGGTTTGAGCAAAATCAATGGATTCTGACCCGTCCACAAAATATTTGTTCTCGTACTTTCTTTCGTCATTTTAAACTCCTTATAACTATTGACTATTTTCTTTCGATTAGTTGATTTATACCTACAGTTAACAACAATATTAATCCTAAAATTGCTAGCTGCCATATAGTGTTAACCCCAGCTAACTGGAGGCCTGAAACAACCATTGTAACTATAAGAGTTGCTAATAAAGGACCAATTACACTTCCCTTACCACCTTGAATGCTTACACCGCCTAATACGGCAACAGTAATTGCTTGCATTTCTAATCCTTTACCTGCTTCTGGTCTCGCAGACAGAAACCAGGAAGTTAGAATAAAACCTCCCAATCCTCCTAAAATTCCAGAAATTGTGTACAAAAGAAATCTTACTTTTTTCACTGACAATCCAGATAATTGGGCAGCCTCTGAATTTCCACCCACTAAAAATAGTGTTCTACCAGCAGTACTATGGTTCAATAAATATTGTAGGATTATCCCTATTGGAATAACAATCAGCAATATTTGCGCAGGAATTTTCCAAATCAATCCAGATCCAATGAACCCAAAAGACTCAGGAAAGCCAGAATAAGGTAAGCCTTGTGTTATTACTAATGCTAATGACCCATAAGCGTATAATGTACCCAGTGTAGCAATTAACGGTTGAATGCCAATATATGCAATACTTACTCCGTTAACTGCACCCATTAAACCACCAGCCAATATTCCCAATAAAGCAGCAATCCAAGGATTCAATCCCCAGGAAAATAATATTCCTATGACAATTCCTGATAAAGTTACAATTGAACCCACTGAAAGATCAATACCGCCTTCACCACCGATCATAATAAGCGATTGGGCAAAACCTAATAAAGCAACGACTGCGCCAAATCTGGTCATACCAAGGATATTATCCAATGTTAAGAAATATGGGCTCATCAAAGACAAAATAAAACCAATAATAAAAAATGTTAAAATCAAAAAAACAATCCGATTTCTCAATAATCCAATGGAGAAATTTGCCACCTTAATTGATAGGTTCTTTATAGTCATAAAATATCCTTGCTTTTATTATCAACAATATTTAATCTACGACCTAACAATCGCGATTTTATTTTCCCCGTTGATTTTAAATCAGCTAATACATCTATTCCAACAAACAATAGGATTAAAACACCGGTAACTGCAGGTTCTGCTAATGACGGCATTCCTAGTAGAACTAATCCATTTTTTAAGAAAGCCATAAATAACGCTCCTGCGATAGTGCCAATTATTGAGCCTCGACCACCGGTTACAGATGTACCTCCGATAACAGCAACGGCTATTGATCGAATTGCCAGGTCAGAACCAATACCGATTTCAACTACTGCAACCCTGCCCATATATAATAATGCAGCAAAACCTATCAAAGCGCCCATAATTGAATAAGTAGCCAAGCGAATATTATTAATGTTAATTCCTAATGCTTTTGCAGCTTCTGTATTGTCACCAACAGCATATACTTTTCTTCCATAACGGGTAAAAGTTAGGACAAGCCAAAACACAGTAAAAAAAACAATAATTATAATCAACGTGTTTGGTATACCAAAAAGTGTGCCTGTTGCTAAACGCTTGAACTTAAGAGGTATTCCTACTAAATACTTACCACCTAACAATCCGAATATCAAAGCCCTAAAAACACTATTAGTGCTGAGAGTAGCAATAATGTCGGGAATCCTAAATTTTGTAATTAATAGTCCATTTATTAGACCAATTAGTGTCCCTGCGGCTATGGCAACAAATGCAATAATAATTGGATGGACCTCTTTAAATAACAATTGCGCAATCATGAAGCCCACCACACCCAATGCTGATCCAGCAGAAATATCTATTCCCCCCATAATTAGTAGCATAGTCATCCCTAAGCTAACTATCGCCAAATCACTTACATTAATCAGAACTGTCGAGAGATTCTTTATCGTTAGAAAGTTTTCAGCAAAAATAGTAAAAATAAAAATCTCAAAGGCCAACAGACCAATAGCTAAATAAACTCGTTTACCGGGTGCTGGAATATATGATGAAAATTTTCTTCCCATAGGATTATTCCTTAATCTTCACCACACCAATCAAGAATTGTCAAAGCTATTGATTTTGTAGCATCAATTAAATCTTCAATTTTAATATGTTCATCACTTTGATGAGCAACTCTTGGATCTCCAGCAGCAAAATTAATGGTTGGTATTCCTGAATTTACCAACCAACCCATATCTGTGTGAAAACCAATACCTTTCACAACAGATTGTCCCCGAATAAAATTAACGTTCTTAGAAAGCAGTTGGACAAATTCATGATCTGAGGGCGTTTCAGCACAATCAGCATCCATGTACCATTCGACGGTTGGCTGATTTTCCCTAAGCCATGGGTCAGCATTGGATACATTCTTTATGAAATCTAAAATCTCTTGTTGTACTTTTCCACCTCTTCTGAATTTATCATCCCTTTCAGACGGTAGATATTGAGCATTGAATACTAATTCAACTTCGTTCGCAAAAGCAGTTGGATATTCCCCACCATTTATTTGAGCAATATAAATTTGACAAGGAAGATCTTGAAGAGGATGTACTTTTCGTCTTGCCCAATCATAATTTAGATTATCAATCATATCCATAAAATATCTAGCTTTTTTAATTGCGTCAACAGCACCGCCTGAAGACCAATGTCCATGTGGAATTTCAATGTGCCCGCTTCTCCCTTTAATTGTAATTTTTCCCCATAATATGCCACGACATAATGGAGCAACCAAAAAATCTGTTGGTTCAGTGAGAATACAGGCATCTGCCCGATATCCCTCATCAATGAAAGATAGAATACCCATTCCACCGGTTTCCTCATCCACGACTGTTCCAACTTTCACCGATCCTGCTAAAGGAATCCCTGAAGACTTTACCGCTTCTATTGCCATAATCATTGATGCTACACCACCCTTCATATCAACAGCTCCGCGCCCATAAACCTTACCGTTTTTAATTAACCCACTAAACGGCTCAGCTTCACGCCATCCAGAACCCGCTTTAACAACATCTATATGACCAAACAATAGAATCGATTTTCCTGATGATTGACCAGGTATCTCTGCATAGAGATTAGGGCGACCTTGATAACTTCCTCTTTCAGGTGTGTAATTTGGAAAACCTTTGTACTTTACTAATTTATCTGGATCAGGTTCCCATCTTTTAACCTGTGCTCCAAGATCCTCCATTTTTTTTTGGATAATATCTTGGACATCGCCTTCAGAAGATTCACCAGGTTCATCAAAAAACCAAGGGTTTACGCTGGGCACCCTAATGATTTCTTGTAAGAATGATACAATTTGATCCGAGTTTAGATCAATCCAATTAATTACTTTTTCGCGCAAATTGTCATACATCATCTGTTATCTCCTTTGATATTAACATCCGATTCTTTATTATTTTCTTGTTCACTTCCCAAAGCTAAATGGAGAATTTCTATTTCTGAAGATGTTTTTCCATTCATTTCGCCCACAAGTTTTCCTTCTCGCATTATTAAAATGCGATCAGATAAAGCTAAGATTTCTGGTAGATCTGATGAGATCATAATAATACCTATATTTTGTTTTGCGAGATTATTAATCAGGTTATGGATTTCAACTTTGGTTCCAACATCAATCCCTCGGGTCGGTTCATCTAAGATTAAAACCTTTGGTTGATGCAGAATTCCTCTTGAAAGCATGGCTTTCTGTTGATTTCCACCACTTAAATTTAAAATTAATGTTGCCTGACTTTCAGTTTTAATATTTAGATCAGCTATTTGTTTGTTGACAATCTTTTCTTCGATATTAGAATTTATTATCCCTAATTTGTTTTTAATTTTTTGAAATAACCCAGCCGTAATGTTTTCTCTAAGATTTCGATTTGGAAATAGAGCTTGCCGTCTCCGATCTTCTGGTGAATAAGTTATCCCTAGTTTCATTGCCTCAGCACAATTTTTTAATTTTATTTCGATCCCCTCAAACAAGACAACCCCGGATGAAATATCGTCTTCACCAATGATTGCTCTTGCAACTTCCGATCTACCTGAACCAACTAAACCATAAATACCAAGAATTTCACCTGCTGATAAAGAAAATGAAATATTCTCAAACGAACCAAAATTCGTCAAATTTTTTACTTCAATTAATGGAATCTCAGATTTTACATATGAATTTTTATTGTATTCAATTGAAGATAATATTCTGCCAGACATTGCAACAACAAGATTATCCCGGTTTGCCTCTTCACGAGAAAATTCATTGACAAGTTTTCCATCTCGCAAAACAGAAATTCTTTGCCCAATACCTAAGATATCATCCATTCTATGACTAATATAAAGAACCGCAAGACCATTTTTAGATAATGTTTCTATCTGCCGAAAAAGAATATCTGACTCAGCATTGCTAAGAATGGAAGTAGGTTCATCAAGAATTAGTAATTTTGATTTTTTATGAATTGCTCGAGCAATCAGCACAAGTTGCTGGGTTCCTATAGAAAGTGAAGACATGGGTTTTTTTAATATATCTTCATGTAATCCCATATTCAATAAAGCATTTTTTGCAATATCCGCCATTTGCTTCCAGCGAATTTCATTAAATTTTCCCAGAAGTTCGTCACCAAAATAAATATTTTCTAGTACAGAAAGAAAGGGGAAGAACATTGGTTCCTGAAATACAATTGATACACCTAGATCGCTTGCCTCTTTCGGATTTTTAAATCTGACTGATTCACCTTTGAATTTTATTATTCCATTATCCGGATGGAGAACACCAGCAACAATTTTCATCAGAGTCGATTTCCCAGCTCCATTTTCACCAACAATGCAATGAATCTCGCCTTCATTTATGGTGAGGTTGACATCCATTAGAGCTGATGCACCATCAAATGATTTGCTTATGCGATGTAAGGATAATAATTCTGTTGTCATTAGACGTGACTCCATCCGGAATTCTCTAAATTCTAAAAGTCATAATCATTAACATTATTTATATCAATGATCAAGGGAGGTCCAAGTAACAAAGTTTTATCCTCTGGGAAATATTGAATGAGTCTATCAATACCTGGCACCTCATTAAATTCCTTAAATGGGTTTCCTTCGATTAGCTGAATGCCTGCCCAAACGGTAAGATAGCCCAATTCTTCAGGGTCCCAAATTACTGAATGTTTCATTACACCTGATTCAATGTATGTTTTCACACTTGCAGGTGTACCACAACCTGTAACCCAAACCTCGCCAACTCTATCTGCTTGAATGACTGCTTGGGCTAATCCAGGTGTACCAGAACAAGGCATACTTACAAGACCAACTAAATCAGGGTATCGTGTCATTAAATCCAGAGATTCATTCATGGCTTTTTCAGTACTGCCACCAATTGCATAGCGAACATCAACAATCTCTATGTCTGGATATTCCTCTTTCCTTTCCTTCATGTATTCAATCCAAGTATTCAGATTGGTCGAGGTTGGGTCATTTGAAACAATAGCGACTTGACCTTTTCCACCGATATCTTCTGCAATAGTGTCCATGAAAGCATATCCAAGATCCTTGCCTAAGGCTTGCGCAACAAATACAAGTCGCTCGCCACCAGGACTATCACTATCTGAAGTATATGCCTTAACACCCGCTTCTAAAGCTCTTTTGAGAGCGGGATTGAGTGATTCAGCATCCAGCGTTGCAACAGAAACCGCATCAACTCCTTGTTGTACAAGGCTTTCTAGAATTCTAACTTGTTCTGCCGCGTCCGTTGTAGTTGCTCCTTCATAAATCCACTCAACACCAAAAGCTTCAGCTGCTCTTTTTCCCCCATTGTCCATCGCAGTAAAATATGGAATTCCTACTAGTTGGGGAATGAAGGCAATTCGGTATTTTTCACTCGATTCTTCAGTAACTGGTTCCGAATCAACCGCAGCTTCTTCAGTTGTTTCTGCTGGCTCAGATGGGGATTCTGTACATGCTAGCAGTACAGAGCTTAAGATTAGCAAAGCTCCAATTATCATAAGAATTTTCTTCGTATTGCTTTTTGAAATCATTAGGTTCTCCTTTTGTTAACTATTTTTTATCAAACACAAATTGTTTTAGAAATTGATCTAATTCTATTAATAAGTCACCTCCAGTCCTAAAGAACTAAGCCGGTTTTTTCCTGTAAAAATATTAATAAATACAGGATTCTGCTAATGAATTTGACAGTTTTCAAACCATTTTTGACATTATTGCATCCCAGATTATTTTTTCATTGTTTGCAGCGGTTTCCAACAACTCAATTGATAGAATTACATAAAGTGCATCAATTATGGAAATTTGTGCCAACCTTGATGCGATAGTCTCTGCACGCTCTTCTCTGGAAACACTCAACAAAACAACATCAGCATACTCAGTGATTGGAGCTTGATCATTTCCAGTTATACATATGGTTTTTGATCCTCTCTCCTTGGCAACTTTAACGGTATGAACGGGATCAAGTGAGTAGCCAGAATGCGAAACCCCAATCACTAAATCTTCTTTATCAAGCAATGAAGCTTCCATTAACTGGAGATAAGAATCAGTTATTGATTTGCAATTAAGTCCTAAACGTAAAAAATAATTTTCAGCAATTCTGACAATAGGGCCAGATGTACCAACACCTATAATTAATATCCTTCTCGCATTACGTATTAATTCAACCGCTTCAGCCATTGAACCAAAATTGATAACTTCCACCGTATCATTAAGAGCTTGTGCGTTTAATTGAAAGACTTTTTGAGTGATTGTTCTTAGATCATCAGATGGCGTAATTTCACCAAGAATTTCCTCATGTGGTTTACTGATATCTCGAACTATTGATAATTTTAAATCAGTAAATCCTAATAAACCAATAGATCGGCAAAATCTAAGAACGGTTGTATCGCTAACATCACATTCGTGAGCGACTTGAGCCATTGACATCCTTACCACTTTTTGCGCGTTTATCTGCACCCATTCCGAAACTTTCTTTTCAGAATTTGCCAAAGACTTCTCTTTGCTTCTAATTATTGACAATATATTAATCGAACGATTTTCATCATTAGATTCATAGATCACTTTATCATTAACAGGAAAATTTAAATCCATATGGTGGTAATACTTTCTTTATTCAATAAATGTTGTAGTATTACCACTATTGTATATTAAATATATTTTTTGTCAATAGTCAGCACAGATGTGATTCTCGAATGACAGATCCAGAAAAATCAAGTTGGAAAATGCGAAAGGCAGAAGAGAAAATAAAATATTCGAAAAATTATGCTGCTTTCGTTTGATTAACATTTTTAATAGATCCTTGTCTTTGCAAAATGATAATCGGGGTTTTCGGTTCAATTCTTCACTTTTTGCCTTGAGTTTCCTTTGATAGTTATCGTAAATCTTTTTATTATTGAACCTTGCTAGTTCTATAATCACTTTACTCTTTCTACTGAATTTTTGATCTTGTATAGATCAAATATCTTTTTTGGGGCAACGTGCCTTGTATAGCAAGATTATTTGTGAGGCAATTCGAGACAAATCGTTATCGAAATTAATTTGTTATAATATGTTGTTATGCCGTCATATTAAAACAATGAGAGTGTATATGGTGAATCAATTATGAACTATATTCCCCTTGATGCGAAGAGTGTCATTGATTATATTAAATTTAACAGAAAATTATCAGCTCACTTTTCAAACAACTCTGATATTGTGGCGAATGAAATAGGAAATGGGAATATCAATTATGTTTTTCTTATCAAGGATAAGAAATATCCAAGTAAATCAATTATCATAAAACAAGCTCTTCCCTACTTGAGGGTTGCCGGAGAAAGTTGGCCTTTGACAAAAGAGAGAAATCTAATTGAATATAAGGCACTACAATTTTACGAACAATTAACACCAGGTTTCCCACCAAAATTAATAGTAAGTGACCCTGAAATGTGCTTGTTTGCTATGGAGTTTTTAGGTGAACATCAAATCTTAAGAGATGGATTATTAGAATTAAACAAATATCCAAAGCTTATTGATGACATAACAACATTTCTCTCGCATACGTTATTTTTTACATCCGACTTTTTTCTGCCGAGAGTTGAGAAAGAGCGCCTCCATTCAGAATTTTCAAATACGGAAATGACAAAAGTTCAACAAGACTTAATTTTTACTAACCCATTTAAATTAAGCCCTGAGAATAATTGGAATAGATTGTTAAATGAACTTGTTATAAAAACAAGAACAAACAACAACTTGAAAGTCAAAATTGCAGACCTCAAAGATAAATTTCAAAATAAAACTCAAGCACTGATACACAGTGATTTACACACTGGCAGTA
Organism: Anaerolineaceae bacterium; assembly: GCA_016841445.1. Classification (GTDB taxonomy): domain Bacteria; phylum Chloroflexota; class Anaerolineae; order Anaerolineales; family Anaerolineaceae; genus Brevifilum. The sequence continues at coordinate 639,697 of JAENZD010000001.1, read as the reverse complement.
TTATGGTTAATAAAAATGAAACCCGAATCATAGATCCGGAATTTCTCTTTTTTGGACCAATGGGTTTTGATATAGCTGCCCTAATACAGAATTTATGTATGAATTACCTTTCTCATTATGCACACACTGCTGACCCTTCAACCAGAGAGAGCTATCAATCTTATCTTTTTGACCTCATTATAAGTATTTGGAAAGATTTTAAATTAAAATTTGAAAACCTATGGATAAATAATAATTTTGGGAATTTAGCAAACAATGATTTTTGGGACTATCAAGATGGTAATAAGGGGTTCGAAATTTTTAGGAATAAATATATTAATGGTATTTTTAATGACATGGTCGGATTTGCTGGAATAAAGATGTTAAGAAGAACTATGGGATTTGTGTCAATTCACGATTATACATCAATAAAGGATACAAAATTACGTGCATCAATAGAAGAAATTACAATTATTATTGGCACTAGATGGATATTAGAAAACGAAAAAATTCGCAACATAGATGACATGATAAATATTCTATTAGAAGAATCGAGAAGATTGGTAATATAAATAGAAGACTATTCATTGATAATTCGCTCTATAAGTGTGAATATGCTTACTAATCTTACATGAATTAAATTAGGTGGCTAGAAAAAATACTTTTCTTATTATGTTATTCTGAGATCATTAATCAAATTTTTGAAATAATTTAACAGATTAAAAGAATTTAATATCCAATGTTACATCACTTAAAATAGGCATAGAGGGATTTCTCAAATCTTCACCAGAAAAATTCTTAGCCGAATTTACCAAATTACATAAGTAAAAGAAATAAGTCGATACCCGAATTCCCATACTAGTAGAGAATGAATAATTATCATAAGCTGTAATTAACATGATCAATGATTTATAGAACTTGTGTGAATATTTTTTGAAGTCGATAGATTTACTGCAACCTTACTGCAACCCAGTGATAATTCTTATACATATTATGAATAATATATAAATCTAACCCACATATATAGGGGCATTAATGCAAATAGACACCATATACAACGTATATAAATCAACAGGTACTTCTTCGATTACCACCAGGTTACTTTGTCAGTAGGTTAGGCTTATTCCCCCCTTGGGGGACAGGCGAGTCGCGCACGCTCAAAGGGGGATTCGCACAACGCTTTATGTTGTCATCGCTTCGCTGCGCTCCCCCATCTTGATCCTCGATCGCTTCTCAGATCTTCTCGGGGTCCTGGTGCATCTGTCCCTTGCCTAGTTCTTCGGATCTTGTGTACGCCGCCCAGATCGCCCGGGAGATCGCCGTCCGGAAGCCCATTTTTTCCAGGTAATAGAGGGCTGTTGCTGATGTTCCGCCAGGCGATGTGACCTGGTTTCGCAATCGGGCAGGATGGGAGCTGTTTTGGGTGTAATAATCCATGGATCCTTTGATGGTTTGGATGACCATTTTTTCAGCAATCCGGCGGGGCAGACCGAGGTGCACGCCGGCATCGATCATCGATTCGAGGAATAAGAAGACATAAGCCGGCCCGGTTCCGGATACCGCCGTGGCCATATCAATGTAACTCTCTTCTTCGACAAAAATCGCTTCCCCAATCGCACTTAAGATCTTCTCAGCAAGCGCATGCTGCGCTGATGAGGTTTGCTGGCTCTGCGTCCAGACGGTCATGCCCTGACCGACCTGGGCGGGTGTATTGGGCATGGCGCGCACAACCAGTGCGTGTTTGAGGCCGGTCACCAGGGAATTAATGGTCGCACCCGCGATGATGGATATAACCAGCGCGTTTTCGGGAAGCCGGCCTTGAAGGTCACTGAAGACATGGGACAGCTTCTGCGGTTTGACACATAAAAGGACGACATCTGCGGCCTGAACGGCTCCGGCATTGCTGAGGGTTGTCTTGATCTGGTATCGGTCCGCTAATTCATCCAGTCGATCCCCCCGTGGACCTGCCGCAACGATTTGTCCTGGCTCGATCACCTGGTTTGAAATCAGGCTGCTGATGAGGGCTTCCCCCATCACCCCGGGGCCGATGATTGAAAAAATTTGATGTTGTTCCATGATTTACTCCAGATTTCGAATGGATGACCAAATATCTAGCCAAGTTACTATCATACCGTTAAGGACGAAAGTATTTATCTTATCATTTTATCATTTATTTATGTAAGTCACCCTCGCTTTACCAGAGAAAAGATTGTAACCCTCACCCTGCCCTCTCCCTTGTAAGGCTCTCTTGAGCCTTTCCACTTCGCTGATCCGACTTGCTCGAAGAGCACTCTTTGAGTGACGTCGGTCAGCTTGAAAGGGAGAGGGATTTTATAAATTTAACCTTCTTTGGAGACTTGTGTCCACTCAATTGTTGCAACTTTGCGATTACCCTGTTCACCTTTCCTCACCAGGTAAAGTTCTCTTGAAGATCACTGGGAGATGAACTTTTGTTTTTCTCGTAAGGTGTGAATGGCGGAGGATAATTTTGGGTGATCCTGATTTGATTTTTGGGTTTACCTATTGTTACTGCTGCCGTTGAGACAGTATACTGCCACTTATGATATCATTTATCATCAAACTGAAAAGGTCAGGAGATGTGAAATTATGAGCACACTGGTTATGAAATTTGGCGGTACATCTGTTGGAAGTGTTGAGGCGCTCAACCAGGCTGCTGAGATTGTGAAAGCCCAATCCAGCCAATGGGAGAACCTGGTGGTTGTGGTTTCGGCGATGAGTGGTGTGACCGACACACTTTTAGGATGCGCTGATGCGATCTCTGAATGCGACCAGGACACGTACGCCCGCCTGATTGAAGCACTGCGGACGAAACACATTCAAACGGTGAATAAGTTGATCAGTGATCCGGATGAGAAATCCGCCCTGACGGATAGCATTGAACAGTTACTCCATGACTTAGACCTGATTTGCCGGAGTGCCTTTGTGTTGGGCGAAATGACACCGCGCGGCGTGGACACGATCAGCTCCTTTGGTGAACGGATCAATGCACGACTCTTCGCCGGGCTGCTGCGGCAAAAGGGGCTGCCAGGGCAAGCCATGGATGCAACCAAGCTGATCGTGACAGACAGCAATTTCCAAAATGCGCATCCGATCATGGAGGACACACGGGGGAAAGTTGAAGAAAATTTAGTGCCGCTACTCCAACAGGGCAAGATCGTGGTTGTGACCGGGTTCATCGCCGCAAATCAGCAAGGGGTCACGATGACGCTTGGACGCGGCGGGAGCGATTACACGGCTGCTATCCTGGGCTATGCTTTGGATGCGGATGCGGTCTGGACCTGGACGGATGTCGATGGGGTCATGTCGGCGGACCCCCGGATCGTCCCAAATGCACAGGTTATCCCTGAGCTTTCCTTTAATGAGGTTGGCGAACTGGCTTATTTCGGTGCGAAAGTCCTGCATCCCAAGACCATCCGCCCGATCATCGAACACAACATCCCATTATGGGTCAAAAATACATTCAATCCCATGCACCCCGGCACCCGCATCAGCCAGGAGAGGCAATCTATCCCCGGCAAGATCACCGCGATCTCGACCATCCGCGACCTGAGCATCATCACCGTGGCCGGAAGGGGGATGCTGGGCGTGCCGGGTATCGCTGCCCGTACTTTTGGCGCGGTCGCACAGCAGGATACCAGCGTATTGATGATTTCACAGTCCTCATCCGAGCAGTCAATCTGCTTTGTGATCCCAACGGAGAACGCCAGGTCTGTGATTGGGGCGCTTGAAGAAGAAATGGCGCTTGAATTGATCCGTAAAGATATCGACCGGGTTTGGGCGATGGATGATGTGGTCGTGCTGTCTGTGATCGGAGCGGGGATGAGCGATACACCCGGGGTCTCAGCCCGTGTTTTCGGTGCACTTGGGCGGGCAGAGATCAATGTGATCGCCATCGCGCAAGGTTCTTCTGAATACAGCATTTCGATGGTCGTCGCTGCAGAAGATGCCGACCGGGCGGTGAGGCAAATCCATCGTGACGTGATTGAAAATGAAAAAGGAAGTGAATGATGAACAAAATCCCTGCTGCCATCCTTGGTGCGACCGGCATAGTCGGCCAGCGCTTCATCCAATTGTTACAGGCCCATCCCTGGTTTGAGATATCTGTCCTGTGCGGATCGCCCCGCAGTGTGGGCATGACCTATCGTGAAGCCTGCAACTGGGTGCTTGAAGGTGACCCGCCGGACGCGATCCTGGATCAAATTATCCAGCCCATCACACCTGACCTGCCGGCTCGCCTTGTTTTTTCCGCACTGCCTGCCCGGATTGCCCTGGAAGCAGAGCCCAAACTGGCTGAAGCCGGCTATGTGGTGAGCTCCAACGCGTCTGCATACCGGCAGGACCCGGATGTGCCGATGATCATTCCCGAGGTGAACGGCGAGCATATCAAAATGGTCGAATGGCAGGCAGAAAGACGCGGCTGGAAAGGCCTGATGGTGACCAGCCCGAACTGCACGACCACCTGCGCCGTGATGCCCCTCAAGCCGCTGGATCAGGCATTCAGCGTTTCAAGCGTTTTCGCGACCAGCATCCAGGCTGTCTCCGGTGCGGGCTATCCGGGATTGAGCTTTCTTGATATGGCCGATAACCTGGTGCCTTATATCCCTGGGGAGGAGGAAAAACTCGAAAGCGAAAGCCTCTTGCTGATGGGCCATTTATCGGGGAAGGAACGCATCCCTGGCAAATTCAAGGTCAGTGCGCAAGCCAACCGCGGTCCCATTCAGCATGGGCATACGGTTTGCCTCTCCGTCAAGTTTGAAGAAAAGCCCTCCCCTGAAGCGGCTGTTGAGGTGCTGAGGAATTACCGCGGGCCAGAGATGGCCTGGGACCTGCCCAGTGCGCCGCAGAGATCGATCATTGTTCGTGATGAACCGGACAGGCCGCAACCCCGTCGTGACCGGGACGCGCAAAATGGGATGGTTGCCACGGTTGGCCGGGTTCGCCCCTGCCCGATCTTCGACCTGAGGCTGGTATCGGTTATTCATAACGCCATCCGGGGTGCAGCCGGCGGCTCGATTTTGAATGCAGAGCTGCTGGTCGCCGGGGGCTACCTCTCATGAAGTCTTACGGGCTATCAACGGTCAGCGCATTTTTAGGTGACCAGATCGTCTTCCGCAACCTGATCCCCTGCGACCCACGGCTGCCCAGCCTGGCTGACTTGAGGGAGAAATTAAACTATCCGGTAGATTTTCTGCCGCGCAAATCCATGCCCGAATACGGCGAGGTGATGGCAGAAATCGTCCGGGCGGCCCAACAGCTCTCATCCCCGGGTTCAGCGATCCATCGCCTGATCTATATCGGGGACACCCGGATGAACGACGGCCAGGCATTTTTGAACATCTGCAAGGAGTCAGGTTGGGATGGGATCGCATTCATTGGTGCTGATCAGCCCGGGCGTGCGAAGGTCGAACTGGAGCAGGTCAATTCAGAGACGCTTTATATTGCCAATCGCTGGAAAGCATTGGATCAATTTACGTTCTATTTAGATGAAGTGCATTTCAGCATTGATGATCAAGCGGTGGTTCTGATCGATTTGGACAAGACCATCCTGGGTGCCCGCGGCCGCAACGATCAAACCATCGATGCGAAACGGCTTCAAGCTGCGGATGACACGCTTTTTGAGGCATTGGGATCCGATTACAACCCCGCCGTTTTTCAGGATGCTTACAAGGTCTTCAACCAGGTCGAATTTCATCCCTTCACGGCGGATAACCAGGATTACCTGGTCACTATTTGCCTGATCATCAGCAGCGGCCTGATCTCACGATCAGATCTTGTTCGGGATGTGCGTAACAGTAAACTTCAAAATTTTATGGATTTCCTGCAAACGGTTGACGAAAGAAGCGATCTGCTGCCTGCGAAAGTCCGCGAAATCCATCAGGACATCCTTGAACGCGTCAAATCAGGCGATCCAACACCCTTCAAAGCGTTCCGTGCCAATGAATACAAGCGCACCGTCCAGCATATGGGGCACCTGCCTGAAAATACAGCGATTGAACAGGTGCTGGATGAAGAGATCGTGATCACGGCTGAAATCCTGCACTTAGCCAACCGCTGGCAGGAGCAAGGCGCATTGATCTTTGGCCTTTCGGACAAGCCGGATGAAGCGGTGCTCCCCCCTGAAGCGATGAAGGAAGAGGGCTATCAACCCGTCCACCAGACCATGACCCACGTGATAGGAGAAGATCTATGACCTATAACTGCTGGTATGAATGCATGCACGATCCCGCCGAAAGCTATTCCATCTTTGATGTGATCTATCGCTGTAAGGACGGCGACGGCCTGCTGGAGGTGGAACATGATATTGAGGCGCTAAAGGATCGCTCGGCGGATGAATGGAAAGCGCTTTTTGACCAGCGGACCCATTCAAAGGACTTCCCATACGGCAGCGGCGTTTGGGGGAAAAAGGAATGGGTTGCCCCATTGGTCAGGGATGAGAACATCGTTTCGATGTACGAAGGCCATACCAATCTGTTCAATGCGCATCTTTTGGGCCAGCAAATCGGCCTACCCGACCTGTGGGTGAAGCTGTGCGGCAACAGCCATACCGGTTCCTTTAAAGACCTGGGCATGACCGTGCTGGTTTCGGTGGTTAAGCAAATGATCGCTGAGGGCAAGCCGATCCGTGCCGTTGCCTGCGCCTCCACCGGGGATACGTCCGCTGCCCTGGCGGCCTATGCTGCCGCCGCAGAAATCCCGGCTGTGATCCTACTGCCGCGTGCCAAAGTTTCCACTGCCCAGCTCATCCAGCCGATTGCCAACGGTGCGACGGTGCTCTCACTGGATACGGATTTTGACGGCTGCATGGAGATCGTGAAGCAGCTGACGGAAGACCCGACGATCTACCTGGCAAACTCGATGAACTCACTGCGGATCGAGGGCCAGAAGACGATTGGGATTGGGATCATCCAGCAGTTGGACTGGCAGATCCCGGATTGGATCATCCTGCCGGCCGGCAACCTGGGTAATGTCAGCGCGTTGGGGAAAGGACTGCTGATGATGAAGGCGTTGGGATTGATCGACCACCTGCCCCGGATCGCCTGTGCCCAGGCGGCCAACGCCAACCCATTGTATTTGAGCTTCAAGCGGGATTACCAGGCGTTTGAACCTGTGAAAGCGAAAAAGACACTGGCCAGCGCGATCCAGATCGGGAACCCGGTGAGTTACGAACGGGCGGTGCGGATTCTGAAGGCCTTTGACGGCGTGGTGGAGCAGGTCAGCGAGGATGAACTGGCGGACGCGGCTGCCCGGGCTGACCGGACCGGCCTGTACTGCTGCCCGCATACCGGCGTTGCGCTGGGTGCGCTGATCAAGCTGCTGGAGAAGGGTGTGATCAAAAGGCATGAGCGCGCCGTCGTGATTTCCACAGCCCACGGGTTGAAGTTCTCGGATTTCAAGGTGGGGTATCACCAGGGAGAGCTTGCGGGGGTTAACAGCCGGTATGCCAACCCGCCTTTGGAGCTGGATGCTTCGTATGCGGCGGTGGTGGAGGCGATTGAGAGAAGAATTGGGATATGATTCAATCGTAGTTTTGTTCAGGGTTACTTGGTAATAAATTTCATATTGAAAGACTTTCATGGATTTGGGTGTTCGCTTGGCACATGCGGTAGGCTTTACTCCGCTGTGAGACTCCGTTGGTGGATAGAGCATTCGTATTTACATCTTTCAATGGAGCTTCGAGGAGTATCCCTTGTTATTTATCTTAAACCAAGATAGTTGTCGAAAAAACTGATAGCTATTAATTAAAATAATTTTAAAAATGCTGCAAAGATACCCATCTTTTTACTAAATCATTGAGAAAGGTCACGTTACGTCAATAAACATCTCCACTATTGTACTCAATAAGCAGGTTATCTTCCTCATTCATTATGTGAGGGAAATCTCGTTTGATCGTGAATTTCCTTTGATAAAAACCACCATGTTTTGTGAACAATAAGATCCACACCTGGACATTATCCCCTTCGAATTCTACCCTTGGTGTAACATCTAAATTCAAAATTGCTTCAAATTGATCATCTGTCATTGAGCTCTTATTCACTTTCATCAATTCAATGATCGCATCCAACCTCTCCTGACTGCTCACAACTTCCCAATCGTTGTACGCAAAGTGCCATCCTAGATAAAATTGTTCACCCATGACGCTCAATACAGCTAACTCATAAAAGCCTTCTGCTGTTCCATCAACCAAAATATGGCTCAAATAATCGTCAATACTAGCTTTCTCATACTCGGAATAATTTGCGAACCTCGTTTCTATTTTTTGTCTCGCATATACATATGGCGCACCATCCCCCCCTCCGGGAGCAAAGTAAACATAATCCAGCACAAACCCATCCTCAAGGGTCAGATGAGATAATGCTTGGAAATACTCATTGACATCGAATTTATCACCAGCTGCATCGAGTAATTCTAAAAAAACCACACCTGGATCGAGTTCTTCACCATTTGTACTGCCTTCATAAGCTTTGGCTTCTGCTTCAGAAAGTTTGATCCACCAATCATTTTCACAACAAAGTCCAGCCGTTTTGTCAACCACATCCTGCGCGGATATGGGTTCCAGGGTTTGTAGCGTTGTCGAACCAGGCAATGAAGAGATTGGGCTACATGCAACACTCATGATCATCAGAATCAGACCAATCCAAAAGCATCTCATTTCAACCTCCTTATATTGACTTGATAATTCCAAGCAAAATTAGAAAAATTCCTAACCACCGGAAAAGTTTCAGTTTTTACCAGGTTCTGAAACCCTAAAAACAGCCATTACTCATGAACAAACTTGAACCCACTCCTCAATTACTATCCCGGTTTTCGATACACTGTATGCCATGTACGTTGCCCGCACTTTGGACAAACTAATCGCCGCCGTGGACTACCCTTTGCCTTCCAGCGGATACCACCAATTTCCCAAATAGAGCGTTCAAACTTACAAGGACAACGTACCATCCAAGTGAGTGACTCTGCTTGCATATCTTCAGCCCATGTTTTAGGAAGCACTTCAGTTAATAATTGTTGAAGGAAAGTCATGTCTATTCTCCTGTGTCAGAAAAACATCCAAACAACAGCAATGAACAAATCATTGGTATGCTGGGCACAATATTCTTCAATTAATCTTAAATCATTTCATGCGAAAGTTTGACTTTTTCGCCTTCCATTTGACGCTGCAATTAATTAGCGATATATCATATCCAGAAATAAGTAATCCTTGATCATTTAACGATTAAGTTAGACTTGTTTTAATTTATCTATAACGAATTCAGCTAACCATAAATCATACAACCACATATTTGTTCCTTTAGATTCGCGATGAATGGCTATCCCTTTTGGTCCTGCAGAAACCTTTATCCCTTGCCAGCGCTTTGCCTTACGTAAGCTCTTAAGTGCAGCAACCAATTCCTTAGGTGCATTTTCCTTGGGGGTCAATTTACCTTGATTGCTCTGTACTCGGAATTCAGCCAGTTTTGTTTCTATGAATGTCAGGCTATACTTTCCGATAGTTTCTATGTGAACCAGTTTGCCGTAGCGTTGTCCTTCAATGATAGTAGGGTTATCCGGGATCAGTTTTTGTCCATCCCCAATCAGACTGGTTATATCTATTGTAAGTCCAAGTGTTCGGGTTACTTCCAGCCCCAAAGGAGCCAAGTACACTTCCTCTGAAGCTCTACTCCCCCATCCTAACAGCAAGTAAGTCACAATTATCATCAAAACAATCCAAACGATGACTCCCGCCAGCCAAACTCCAAGCAAAATACTGGGTTCAATATCCGGCATGAAACCCAAATAACCCAAAATAAAGGGTGCAAAAATCCAACAAGGCAGCAAATTCATAAAACCAAACCAAATGATTATTGGACGATTGGCTTTTTTCTCATTCTTAATAAGTTCATCAACGTCACCACCAGAGATCGCCATCGCCTGATGAAGGGTGTTCCACGTTTTTAAGGATTTAATTCCTGGGAAATCCCCCTCAGGTGTCTTGGCTAATGCTTTAAGCTCTTTTTTACTTCTAAAAAGAAACACCCACCACCAATACAACATAATGCCGCTAAACCAAACCATTAATGGAATTATGATAAAAGGGCCACCTGCTACACCAAGTTTATTCCGAGATTCAAGGATAAATGCTGCAACAATAGTGTAAATAACAAGTAAAGCCAACCCACCCCAAATGTAAATTTTGTACAACTTATAATCCAAACCTTCATGTGAATGTTTCATAGTACTCCTTCATACTCCATGTACTGATAACTAAGTTATTTAAGCTCTTTAAGATGTATCCGAAGAGGTCTATTTTCTTAACATCAGGATACACCATTTACTATCAGCTTAATGAAAAATCCACTTTCCACATTATATTCAACCTGAAAGTAGCAATCTCCACCATCTTCTACAACCACAAAAGTTTCTTGCCAATCCAAGCCCAAAGAATCACAAAAGAAATTTCCATAAATTATTTGGATGCCTCCACGCTCGAGTCCAATGTACTGACGCTGATAATCCTCAAGGCTCTCCCATACAGGTGGCTGTAAAAAAAAATAACTTGAATTCTGACTTAAATACGCGGCTAAACCCTCTTCAAGCTTGAGGATATCCTCTGCCGATGGGGTCCAAAAACCTTCTCTGTTTACCAACCATGAGGCCATCCCTGTCTCTTCAGATTGTTTCTTAGTGACAATGACCCAGTCCTGATTTTTCTCTGGAAGGTTGTTGCAGGATCCAAGAGAAATCAAAAGCAATATGCTAATTGCTACAATCCTTTTTCTTGATAAATTCATATTATTTACTCTTTCGACATGGTTAACACCTTATCTTCGTAGGGGGGGATTACTATCGAAAAAACAACAATAGATCCCCATTCATGAAACGCAAATACGATCAATCATCTATTTTCCATAAGACCAATTCATTCTTTTCCAAAACCCCCAACTTGTCAGACAAAGCTAACTCCAATGCATATCGATTTCCATCCAGCTCAAATATGGTGGGACCAATATCACCGGTGCCAGAACTCCACGAAATCATCAATGATTGATCACCACTACAAATATTGAAATCATACGAGTACATTCTTCGAGGATATAAATCCGATGGGGGAGACTCAGTTAAACCAATGAATTCTAATGTGACATTTGGAAAGGTGAGATGGTTCCCCTTAGTATAATGGACCTTTTGACCATACTTTATCGTTTGGGTTAAATCATGGTTGCATGCCATCAATGTTGTGAGGATCAGACTTACGGCAATAGACATTTTTATAAGGTTGTTTTCGAAAAGCATAAATATCGTTTTTCTCCTTAAGGAAATATCATCGATTTAATAGTAGGCTGTGTCAGAACATACAAATCATCCAAAATGACCATTACTAACCGGATGAAAATAAATATGATGCTATTTGTTTAGACATCATTCATTCTCTATTGGTGTCGAAGCCCATAGAACAGGAATGACTTGCCATTCTCCCTCTGGCAATTCGCGGCGAAGAATACCATGTTCACCAACCGCCACGATAACATACTCAATACCATTCCAATCGAAAATTATCATATCGTGGCAATTAATATTTTCGTCTTGAACATAATTAATTTCATCAACACTCTCCCACTCATTTTCAGGCCCCAATAATTGCAATTCACGCCAAACGGTGATCCGATAACATATCTCTGAATTCAATCGACCACAAATCTCTAGCGGTAAACTTCTTAACTCAACATGAATAAATTCGGTCGTCTCTTGCCATGTTAATCCACCATCTAGGCTCTCTGCAACAGGGAATTCGTGATCTCCTCGTTTCTCAAGATCAGCAGCATAAACAATCCCATCCTGATAATCCAAATTTGTCACTTCACTTACAATCCATTTGACTGGGGATGTAGCAATTACAGCCAAAGAGCCAATTAATAAAGCAGCATAAGCGGCAGATGTGGGTTTTATAATACTTGTTTTGCGCCAAATCATCCATGCTGGAACCATGCTAAATAATGCAATTAAATCAGTTGGATCTAACATAAATTTCGTAGGTGTTCCAAGCAGCAGTGATGTAAGCCTTGTTGTGAAAATATTCACCAATGGAAAAGTCTTTACTAAAACAAAGCAAATTCCCACAATACCAAATGAAATCTCTCCAACCTGTATTGATGAAATTTTTGACTTTTTTAGAAGAAAACTCATAATTGCAACAACGATAAATGGGAAGAAAAACAAACCAGCGAAATCACTTAATTTTCCAGTTATCCAGGAAGGATAAATTACCTTAAATATATGGTCGTTGATAATCAATATAGTAATACTCAGCCAAGTAGCTGGGTGTTGTAAACAGCGGAGGCTTTTTTGGAATAATTGATTTTTGTTACTCATTCTTTCCTTTTTCCTGACTTGTTACATTTTCCCCATCGTACGCCTAGTCATTACAAAATAAAGACCTTTATCCTTTAAAAATTATATATCACTTACACAGCTAAATCTATTGCTGAGATTTAAATTATGAGCCAGCTAGATAATATTTCATCAAGTCCAATTACAATGCTAAATCTATTGCTGAGATTTAAATTATGAGCCAGCTAGATAATATTTCATCAAGTCCAATTACAATTCTTTCATATCTATCAATGTTCCATTATCTATTAGTATAGCATACTCCCCTAGAATTAATTTCTTATAATCCAGAATGGCTACTATCTCAAATCTCAACAACCAAAAAGGTAGAACCTCTGATAGAAGTAATATGATGACGGGAACCAAGAATCTGATCTAATAATTGTGGGAACTTTTGGGATTAATCCTTAAACAAATTTATGGATCCTTTTTCCTTTTCGTATCAGAAAGGGATAGATCTTACTTTCTGATTTGTAGTGCTTTTCTCTTTTAATGGATGTTATAATCGGGTACATAAATTATCACCTGTTATGGATGAAGATATAAGTTTTTGGGGGACAAGGAGATCTTCTGTAAATAAACAGTCACTCTTTAAAACATGGCCTTTTACCTGTGTAAGGAGATTGTTATGAACACAAAAAAATTCACAATTTTACATTCCAATGACATGCATGGTGATTTTCTCGCAGAAGCGTCTGGAAAGGAAGGGAATTTAATTGGTGGTTTAGCATTACTCTCCGGATATATAAACAAAGTAAGAAAAGAAGAAGAAAATGTTCTCTTTGTAATAGCAGGAGATATGCTTCAGGGATCACTCATTGACACAGAGTACAGAGGCTTATCAACCATTGAATTAATGAATTACCTTGCGCCTGACGTAGCAACAATAGGTAATCACGAAATTGATTATGGATTATCTCATTTGTTGTTTTTAGAAAAATTAGCGAATTTTCCTATTGTGAATGCTAATCTTTATATAAAAAAATACAACAAGCGCCTTATGCAACCACACTTAATAATAGAAAAAGCTGGATTTAATATTTTACTTACAGGAATAATAACAAATAAAATTATTGATTCTCTAAAGAAGGATGAATTAGTAGGTAGCTTTCTCTCTGTAGAAGAAGCAGCAGATGAAGTGGGGAAAATCTGTAATGCTTATAAGAACGACGATATTGATCTAACTGTGCTGCTTACACACATCGGATATGAATCAGATTTGGAATTGGCAAGACTATTAAAACCTGAATGGGGCGTTGATATGATCTTAGGAGGTCACTCCCATACTTTCTTAGAGAGACCAACAGAAATTAATAATGTTTTGGTAGCTCAAGCAGGCGTAGGTACAAACCAAATAGGACGATTCGATATTACAGTTGATGATGATACCAATTCAATTATTGAATATAAATGGCAATTAATCCCAATTAATGACCAAATTGCGGAACCAGATGAAAAATTACTGGCATTTATTGCTTCCTTCAAAGAAAATGTGGACAGAAAATACAATACTTTAATAACAAAATTTTCTGCGGAAGCAACCCATCCTGAAAGAGAGATTGAAACAAGTTTAGGAAACATTCTTGCAGATGCTTTAGCTTGTTATGCTGAATGTGATGTTATGTTATTAGGAAGTGGATCCATTAGGTTAAAGAAATTAGGGCCGTTAGTCACCTTAAGAGACTTGAGGAGCTGTTTCCCTTATGACGATACGCTAACCAAATTCTATATCACCGGGGATAAACTACAAAAAATATTTTCACATATCATGAGGATTGAAAACAGGGATGGTGAAGGAGAATGTTATCAAATAAACTCTGGTGTTCAGGCAATTTATAATGATAAAGATAAAAAACTCGAATCGTTAAAAGTTGGAAATGAAAAGATCGATCAAGACAAAATTTACTCGATTTGTCTACAGGGCTTTCATTTTGCTAACTGTAAACAATACCTGGATATTACAGAGAAGGCGTTACTGAGTGAAAAGTGTTCAAAAGTCGTTTCCACATCTGTTCAAGATGTACTCGAAGAATACTTAAGAAATCATCAAAACATCAAACCTAGACTTGTGAACAGACTGGTTTATCAATAACAATTTGATTGCATTGGATTTATCTGACTTAATTCAATAAGGTTTTCATCAAATTATAGCGAAGGATTCCCACCAGGATGCACTTACACTTTCAGTTGGCTGCGCTTGTGCCTTTTCTTAGCATCGATAGGGTCGCGACAATGCAGCATCCCCGAAGCTCAAGCGAAGGGGGAACCACTCTCTTCCTTACGCAGGCGTAAACACAATTTTTTGGCTGCGGTTATCCTGGTTGGTGAAGTTTTAGAGACAAGTCTCTCGCTCCGTTAATCAATAAAGAAAATTCCACCGATACCCAAGGCGAAGAGGCATGCGCACATAATAAAAAGAAAGATGAATATCACCAGGATGATCATCCTGGTGCGCCGGGCAGACGAGGTACCAGGTACCTTTGCGGTATTGTGCTGGATTGGCATTCCTGCAACATCTGTGTTTATCCCGGGGAAGCCCGGGGCAGGTGTCCAGTCTGGGACAACTTGCTCCGAGATGGCGGCGGCATCCGATTCCGTAAAGCGTGAGATGACCTGTTTTGCTGCCTCGGTATAAGGTGATCCGGGTTGGAAGTCCGGCGGGTTGGGACCATCATCGACGGCGACCTCCCAATCCCCCTGCCGGAAGAAATACCAATCGCCGGTGTGCACCCCACAAGACCAGATCAGCCCAGATGGATCCAGTAAATAGAGGTCCTTGAGCAAGTTTTCCGCTTCAGCAGAATTGATCTTGCCCTGGTTGTACGACTCCCTGATCCTCCTGGTCGCATTCTCGATCATTTGACGTATGTCCGGATCCGGTTGGTCCGGCTCGACCGCTTCACGCTTGCCAGTACCGGCGGGGGAGAGGGGCAGTGTGATCATCTCAAACAGGTTTACCGGGCCATCCAAGGGGGCATCCGGTCTCTGTGCCGGCTGCCAGCCCCCTGATTTGAAGCAGTACCAGGCACCCGCCTGCGGTGAAACCGTCCAGGACTTCCCTTCCGGACCCCGGAATTTAAATGTTTCCAGCAACCCTAGGGTCAATGTTCCACTGGACAACTGCTGCCGGAGGTCTTTTGCGATGGCCTCGATTTCGGTGGGCGTAAACTTAGTGTAGATCGTCATGTTATTATCCAGCCCCTATTACTGCCATAACTTACGGCATTTTTCGTAGACGGAACGGGAAATCCGCATCTCACTGAGCGCTTCTTCGTAAAGCAGTTCCAACTCAAAAAGCGATTTTCTAAGCTTGCCCATGATTTCCCGGATGGCTTCCAGCTTTTGAACTTCCGTATAAGCCCCATAGACGATCTTACCCACGCTGATGAGCTGCATGACCCTGGAGGCCAACTGGCTGGCAACCCTTTTAGTATATCCCTTCAGCAATGGTCCCCTGACCGAGGTGGAAAAGCCACGCTGAGCCAGACGGGTCGCGTACCTTTGGGCAAGGACTTCGGTGATCACATTTTGAGCCACAACGCCTTCTGCACCGCCATAAGGCGCTTTTACGAAATTTTCCCAGCTGACGCCCTGCCCTGACATGCCATTAAAAACACTCTTCATCATCTCCCCCCCAAGTGCCGCTGCGGCTGATTCGCCCATTGCTCGCCCAATTGACTGTGAAACAACTGCCTTGCCTGTCAGCCCAACGGAGAGGGGTGCGCCAAAGATGGAAGCGCCTAACAACCCAAGATCGACCGCAGCGCTCCAATACCCCGCCTGGCGCACGTTTTCGTACTGCGTTTCCAATTGTGCCAGGTAGCCGCGCAAGGTTTGAATGGCATCATGTAAAGCTCGGGCTTCAGCAGAGGCTTTTTTGAGCCGGTTCAGATCGGTAGCACAGGGGTCTTTTTTGTTTTCATCCTGTTTTTTCTTGCCCCTCTTATTGCCTTTCGAAGTTGCCGCTACCGCCGCACCTGCCCCCGCTACCCCAACTGCGGCAGCCGCTGCACCTGCAGCACCAATCACCGTCACAGGGATCCAGGGATCTATTGCGGCGGCGACGTCCCCAGGGACTGCATCCTGCCCTGCCCCATCCGCAGGGACGGGATCCTGTTCTGCGCCACCGGCAGTGGCTCCGCTACTCACCAAAGGCAGATCAAATTCATGCTCAATCACATCCGTCCAGTTGGAATAGGTGCTACTTTCATAATGGTAGGTTGGAGAGGTATAGATGTGATCAGCGTCATAATACCCCTGGATATTAATATCGGGATCACGGAATTTCCAATTTGTATAATCATAGTAAAGATTACTTTCCGTGATCTCGAAATGACCCTCTGAATGGACCCCGGAAAAATCAATTCGATTCTCGCCTCTGGAAGGATGATCCCGATCATAAACAGGAACACAATCATCCCCTGAAGCGGCCTTGGGGTTCAAATTGATATACGAACCGAACAACCTGCCGTTCTCCGATAGGGTGAACTCCCATTCTGCCGTGGTTGGACAAATTTTATCCCCATATAAATAATGATTTATTTCTGCATCGGTGGAAGTACCCTGACCCTGATAGTAGAGTGGGAAGGCGAGCTGGTTGGCGGCTGCCGGGTCTTGATTTGCTCTGGTTGGGGTTGGCTCCCCAAGAAAAAGGAAACTGAGGAGAATGAAGAAAAGGGTGAGAAAAGTTAACTGCTTGAGCTTGTGATTGGATTGTAGATGCATCTTATTTTCCAATTCAAATCCGGCTTGACCATCCATGGCGGTAATAAATTAGATTTCCTTCCTCACAAACGATCAATGAGGAATACCGAGGCGGTTTGTCCTGAAACTATTAGAAATTTCTTTTCTACCAGTAATGTGCTGCGCTGCGGAATGCGCTGATAAGTATAACATAATTCTAGGTGGGGTATCACCTTGGGGAGCTTGAGAAGTTAATAGACGGTATGCTAACCTACCATTGGAACTGGATGCTTCTTTTGATGCGGTGTTTGAAGCGATTGAACGCGGAATTAATGCATAAAATCGCTTTGGTGGTGATTTCACCCAGGATAAGTGGGCAATAGTATTTTATCAACGCGACAAGCTGAGCGGTCTCAAACCGCTAGGAGACATGAGGCGCTGGCTTAAGCGGAAGCGGAACACACAGACAGTGTGCCTCATAATGATGTGGCGATCTCTCTCTGCTCTTCAATTATATAATCAATCGAGAGCTCATAAGCAGGCATCCAAATCGTAACGGGGTTACAACCATGATCATTTATCAGATCTTCTCGGGATCCTGGTGCACTTTTCAGTTTCCACAAGTAGAGGCCCTCAAGATAGAACAGATCTCTAATATGCTATTCTCGCCCCTCCCGAAAGCTGGCAAGGTTATCCCAATGAACCACCTTCACCCTCACCTGACATTGGGCGTGAAAGAAGAGAATCTGCTCATCTTTACAAGTATTTAATATGGCTGCAAAATGTCACCAACCCAGATTGTATTCATTTTCATCTCTTAAGACGAATCCAAATAGAGCTAACTTAATTAGAATTATCGGGAAAGGCATCTATTCAGTTAGCGATTGCTCTTGGTAATTGCCCTATTTATGATAGAGCTAATAATTTTTTGATATTAATATTACCGACAGGTAGGAACTTCAAGATCCGGCCAACAATATTCTGCACAAGCATCCATTATCTGAGCAACCAACATTTGCCATTCGGATTGCAGAACACCAATTTGCGATTTTATTCTAGCCATTTCAGCTTGAACGGCAATTGCTGCAATAAAAAATGCTATAGCTGCAGTTATCATTGCTGCTGCAGCAATTAAGAGTACGATTGAAGCCGGAATTCCGATTATTGTCGCAGCAGCAGCCCCTGCAGCAGAAGATAAAGCTGCTGCAATTGCCATAAATACTGCAACACTTCCCAGGTAAATATTTCTCTGGTTTTCCTTGGCTTTTAAGTTTGCACACAGAGTAAGTATTTCATTCCGAGCTGGAATTAATCGCTGTTTAGCTCTTTTGCAAGCTTTAGATTTGCAATCAGCCATATCTTGATCTGATGCATCACCCGGTATATCACTTGGTTTTAATGCATCCGTATGCACTAATCTACCATTTATCATTCCTTCACCCATCCCAGTTCTCTCCTTTCGTGGATATAAAAGATAAATTTTGTGTTTTTGTCAAGTATCTAAGGAAAAAGGCTGTCCATGAACCCCGGCAGAGGACAAACACAAGCTTAATTTATAATATCATAAGAATTCGTAATTTACAATAAAAACATAAAATTATTCATATACGCATCAACAAGACCAAGAAAATCACAATTTGCGATTCGAAAGCTCATTTGCAATAATTGGTTATTCTGCATCTTCATATCCCCAAATGATTCCAGATGAAACTCCTCAAAACACAATTGATAGCAAAATCTCGCATTCTTTCAGTCGGTTTTAGATTGTTCCTCCCCTATGGCGAACAGGTGAGGCATGCACACTACACCAGGGGGGCTTAAAGGGGTTAACCGCCGGTTCGCCAACCCGCCGCTGGAGCTGGAGGCTTCGTATGCGGCGGTGGTGGAGGCGATAAGTCATAAGTTCAAAGGTGAAATGTGAAAGAAAGCAGCTGGTAGATGGTAGCCAGTAGCTGGTAGCCCATAGTAATGATTCACACGCTCGAAGAAGGTTGAGGGCATAGCTCAAAGCTCAAAGGTGAATGGTGAATGGTGAAAGAAAGCAGCTGGTAGCTAGGCCAGCGCCTCATGGCGCTTGGCACTTCGCTGATACGGCTTGCGGTCGTTCAGCTTGAGCTCGTAGGAATGATGCGGAAGGTCGAAGAAGGCTCAAGACAAAGTGAAAGTTGATCGCCAATAAAGATTCCACCTCATCAGTCCGCTACGCGGACAGCTTCCCCTCCGCACCTAAAGGTGTTCCGCTTTGCTCCTGCCCCCTCTGCTTTGCTCCGGGGGTTTCGCTTTGCTCCAGGACAGGTGCCGTTCAGGCTAGGACGGGGGCCAGGCAAGTTATCGACACCCTAAAGGTGCTATGCACAAATAATGAGAATTCCACATGATACGTTATTTTATTATAACAAAACCGCAAGCTGTTTTGTGCTGGAAAATCACACGATTGTTTCTATGTGATGTGTATGTCAGCCCTAAAACTACAAAAATGTTGAAATATTTTAAATATTTATCTATAATATTATCAACCTGGGGTTAAGTTTCAGTTGAGAGGAGATGTGTTATGAATTCCTGTAAACACCACAAAAGAATAAAACAATCCATCCTTATTGCGTTCGTCCTGATCACCAGTTTGAGCTGCCTGACCAAGAGCGTCATCTCAACGGAGGACCCTACCGAGCCAGCCAGCCTCCCCACGGACACGGTTGCTGAGCCCATCGATCCCCCAGAACCAACCCAAACCGAAATACCGCCTGCTGACACACCGCACCCAACACTCACTGAAAGCATCTCTCCCGAAGAAACCCTTAATTCCATGGGGCCCTGGCTGTTAATCCAATCCTCCGACGGACTGTGGGCGGCTAACCCGGACGGCAGTGCGCTGCAGCAGCTTACAAACGAAGACTACTGGAAAGATGATCTGGAGCAAGCGATTCAACCTGCCGGCAATCATGTCGTTTTTCTGACACCCAGCACTTATGATTTCCACAATATGGCACTCAACCTGTTATCCCTTGCGGATGGGCAAATCACCAAGATCACAGACCTGACCTCTCCTTCTACTGAGGCCTATGCCGATTTAAGCCCGGGGGACAGCGGCTTTGAGGCGCTGCGGGCAATTGGCGAAAGAGATAGTTATGCCTGGTCACCGGACGGCAGCCAGTTGGCTTTCAGCGGGGTGATGGATGGGCCTTCAGCGGATATCTATCTTTACAATGTTCAATCAGAGATGATCACGCGGGTCAGTGAGGACCCAGCACAGGATTTTGCCCCTTCCTGGTCGCCAGATGGTAATCATATCATCTACCTGGCCGCCGAGGCCTTTGGCACCGGCGCCGGATGGTTGATGTCCGGGGTTTGGGCCGCGGACGGCACGGGCAGCAATCCAACCCAACTGTTTGCATCTGACAGCGGGGGTGAAGAGATCATCGGTTGGCTGGATGACAACACTGCTGTGCTTGCGACCTGGGATCAACCCTGCGGGTCGCAAAAGCTGCGGCTGTATGATATGGAAAGCAAACAAACCGAGATGCTCTATGCTGACTGCTTCAATTCTGCTGCCGCGGATGGGACCTGGGGTGTCATGTTATATTCAAATGAGAACGGTGTTTATAGATTAAACGCTGAGGATTGGACCCCTACCCAGGTCGATTCCTCAGGGGAAGCGTACATCGATCCCCGGTATCCAGCCGACCAGGTTTTTACAGTGAGATACACCAGCGGGGGAATTGCCACTTTTGACAACACCGGTGCATTCGACAACCAGGATTCACCAGTACAAGTTAATTCCTATGAATTAGACGTCGCAGAATATGGCATGATATGGGGTTGGACTAGCCAGAACGAGTCTTTCCCAGGCACATGGATCACCGGCCCGGGTGTGGATGTCGGGCGGATTTACGACGGACGTTCGGTCCTGCCGATCTGGACAAGGGATAATAATTTATTGTTCCTTGGGATCGAGAAAGCCGGTTATACGCTTTACCTTACAACCTTCGACAACTGGTACTCTGATTTAGAAGCTGTCAATTTCATTGAGAGCGACCCAATAAGGGCAGCCTGGCTTGGCATGGAATGAACCATAAGCACAAAGCTGATCCCAAATAAAGATTACACCTCATCAGTCCGCTATGCGGACAGCTTCCCCTCTGCACCAAAAGGTGTTCCGCTTTGCTTCAGGGGAAGCCTTAATAAGTGGAAGCACATGCCGATTTCGCTGCTGTACTCACTGAGGATAATGAAAATTGAGCACTGCTCCGATGGAGGGCTTACGCACAGGTCGACCCCTACGCGAGGGGAATACTTTCTATTTCGAAGGAATAGTGACCTACTGCAAATGGCGCACGCTCCGATGGAGGGAGAGAATTGTTATTCGAAAGATTGAAAAACTTTATTAGCCGATGTGGTATAATAATTCAGTGTTATAAAAATAACAATTTTAAGGCCTAACTTCCGGGGGATGTTAACCTTTTCTGGTTCGGCCAGCAATCGACATCTTTTTTCTTTAATCAATATCAGATCACCTTAGCTAGGAGAAATATGACTGCAAAAGGAAATTTCCGTTTTAAGGTTGGTGATTGGATTGCCCATTACACTTATGGTTTAGGCAAAGTAATCAATATCGATCATAAAGATATCCAGGATACTAATGCGCTTTATTATCAGGTTAAAACAAAGGACTTTACATATTGGATTCCCCTCGAAAACCAATATGCAGATCATATAAAACCAATACGATCAAAAAAAGAATTCGAAGATGCGCTTAAATTGATGGCTAAAGAGCCAGAAGGTACACTTGGGGATATCAAATCGAGAAAAGGGATTTTACAACAACGTTGGTTAAAGGGGGATTTATCCTCCAGGGCAGAATTATTACGAGATCTATATGTAAGAAAAAGCTTGTCTTATCAAGAAAAAGAAATGGTTGAAAATATCAAACTCACATTCATTAATGAATGGGTTGTATCTGATGAAACCATGACAGAAGCTAAGGCAAGAAGCTCAATCACTGTAGCTCTTGAACAGAGTTTACAAAAACTGGAGATCAATAATCCTTCGGTTATAGAATCTTAAACCTTTTCACTATTACCTGTCCAAAGGGGGATTTTAATGTCGAAAGCTGCAAGAGATATGCTGTTAGCACGTAGCTGTTAGCCAGTAGCATGTTGCTATTTAGCATGCTTAGCACACACCTCATCAGTCCGCTGCGCGGACAGCTTCCCCTCCCCCGCACTTAAAGAAATTACGCTTCGCTCCTCGAGCAATCAACTTACATTCAAGGTGACAATGCCCGAAGGTTGACGCGCATGTTCGAAGAGAGTCGACACGGCTCCGATGGAGGGCTTACGCGCAGGTCGATCCCTGCGCGCGGAGAATACTTGTTATCGCGATGGAATAGTGACCTATTGTAGATGGCGGACTGCTCCGATGGAGGGTTTACGCACTCAGGAGACTGGCGCTAACTGAGAGATTACAAATGTTCAAAATATTCAGTATTCAATAAAATACCTTTATTAATTGATTAATAGCTTCTTTTCCAATTCAAAAACAAATAACTAGTTTACCAAAAGAACTTGTTCAAATAATATTGGTAAAGCGCTTCAGGTGTTCTAGATAAAAAACTGAACTAATAATAAAATGATGACTATTACACAGGTTAAGCTAATTAAACCAATAGCAACATTTACATTTCTATTTAGTTTTGAAATCATTTTTTCCTGAATCTGTATTTTCTCTTCAATTGAAATTTTATTTTGTTCAATCTTTTCAATTATTTTATCTGTCCCGATTTCCTTAATTGTACTTATGAGATTCTCTTCTTCTGATACAACTTTGGACATATTAGAAATTAATTCTAAAATTTTTCCATTTACTTCATTCAGAGAGACGGTGGCATTTTTATAATTACCAGATTCATTTTTTAATGTCTCCAAATGGCTGACAAGGTCTAAAGCCCTTTTTTCTGCAGCTAAGAATTTTTCTTTATAATCTGCAATATCTGACATTACTTATCTCCTTAGATAATATTTAAAATTACTTCATTTAGGTTTCCGAGTAATAAATAACTTGGATAAACACATAAACCTTCATCAACGCATTTTACGAGAAGTCGAGCTGTTTCTTTATCATTATTACAAAATTCCATAGTTGACACAACCAGGTACTGAGCTAATGAACTAAATTGTGTTCCAACTTGATTTATAAAACTTGAAGTAATCGTTAATACTTCATATATAGGCATTCCCCATCCTGTTTCAGATGTCGAAAAAGATAAGAAAGCATTAAAATTTTCGAATACTGTCTCATCATTCCGATCCGTGCAAAATACCTCTGCAAGCGATCGGATTAGCAAGAATGAGGGATTATTGGGATAGGCTTCAAGCA
Source organism: Anaerolineaceae bacterium (assembly GCA_016841445.1). Lineage (GTDB taxonomy): Bacteria > Chloroflexota > Anaerolineae > Anaerolineales > Anaerolineaceae > Brevifilum. The sequence goes on along the minus strand of JAENZD010000001.1, from coordinate 616,276 downwards.
TTCTTGCAGATTGACCCCGGAGTTCATTTGCTTCCATAGGAGAATCAATTTCATTCATAATTTCCAGAATAGTTTCAGAAAGCTGTTCAGTCTTTTCTCTTGCGTTGTCAAGGATATCCGAGAAATGACCGAGTTCAAGATAGCTAAGGATACGAGATCGTATACCAGCATCTGTTGGATTGTTAATACAAGCTTGAAGCATCTCATTTAATGATCGGCGACGACTCAGTTCAATTATGTTATATATGAAGTCATCTATCAGTTTTCTAGCGAGTAAAAGGATGAAGTCTTTTTGTGAGAGGTGTAGATATTGAGAGGCAATTCTTTCAGCTTGGTCGGCGAATTTCCGATCATAATTCCTTAAATAATTTAGATATGATTGAAGATTCTCCTCTGAATTATTACCTGAGATAAAAACTTCAATCTCACTTGATGAATAGTCGATTGTATAATCCCTTATCACTCCAATGATGACCAATCGATGAACAGCTTTTTCCTTTTTCGTTCGATCAGTATTATCAAAATGAATTCTTAAGGTTTTTTCTTCTTTAAGATCTCCAATTAACTCAATAAGATTTTGTACTTCACGAAATTCTTCCTTCGCGCCCTTGAAAGTATTCACATGAAAGAAGAGCGCCCTGGTAATATCATCACTATCGCCATAAGAAATGCTCTCAGTGGTTTCAGAAATTTCTTCAAGCGGCTTACTTGGATCAAGAAGAGATTTAGTTCGGGTTGGAAAATCATTTGAAAGGATAAGTGTACATTCAGCCCGTTTTCTATCTCTTCCTGCTCTTCCAGCTTCTTGATAAAAAGCTTCGATTGAGCGAGGAAGATTCATATGAATTGTATAGCGAATATTCGGTTTATCAATTCCCATCCCAAATGCATTTGTGCATGTAAGGATTGTTATATCATTATTCTTGAATTCGTCTGCAAACATTGATTTAATATCTTGCCAATATTCTTCTGGAAATTCACGGGGATTCTTTCCACTATATAAGCCAATATAATCTCCAATACTTTCTCGAACTCGATCATACCCACTTTTTATACCAAGTTCCCCATTTACATGCGGGAAAAAGATAAGTCCTGTATTTGATAGCTCAGCTGAAGGCAAAAAGAAATTATTGGGAGATTGGTTGAATTTCCGAGGAAGGGAGGAAAGAACACCGAGGAGGCGTTCATATTTTTCATTAGATCGACACTCAAAGATATTAAAAGTTAATTCTCTACGATTAAAATTTCTGGGTGTGATCACTGAATCAAACTCAAGGATTTCAAGTTCCCTTCGAACATCACGAAGAACACTTCGTGAGGCAGTTCCAGTCAATCCTAATATGGGTGGAACAATTCCACTTTTCTTACAATAATTCCGAGAATTCCGCGCAATGTTTAAATAACTGACCCTAAAATCATGTCCCCATTCAGAAACACAATGTGCCTCATCGATCACAATAATATTTATCGGAGCGAAAACCGTCACAGATTGTATTGCTGACCGGAAATCTTTCATTTGAAGTCTTTCTGGGGCAACATAAACGAATAGGTACTGGCCACTTGAAAAAGACTCAAGGGCAATTAACCGATCATTGAGGTCAAGTTGACTGGAGATGCCAACTGCTCGATCAATTCCATAGTCCTTTAAATTGGCAACCTGGTCATTTATAAGTGCAATTAATGGATCAACTACAAGAGTAATTCCTGGTAGAAGAAAAGATGCCAGTTGAAAAGCAATTGTCTTTCCACCTCCAGTGGGAAGAAGAACTATAGAATCTTTTCCTTGGATTGTTCTTTTTATTGCCTCCCATTGACCCTCGAGAAATTCTTCCTTTTGAAAAATATAATTAAGAAAGTATCTAACAATTACTTTAGACGGGTTTTGAATTTTTGTAGGATCTGACGCTGGAATCTCTTGGGAAATTTTCAATGGTAAATATGTATCAGAAACGAATATTTCTGGTATATTGGGCTTTTTCGGTTTAAAAGAAGAATTAAATGAAATTCTAAGGCTTACGTCTTCCTCACTTTGCGGGTGTATCGAAAAGAGATTCAAGTCTTTTCTATTTACATTGAAAAGATCTAGAATTCGTCCTAATGTATTAGTAAAATCATTTATAGATATATCAACAACTTGACTAAACATCTTGTTTTCCGAAAACCAATAAGGCGGAATCACCTCTATTTTGTAATTTGACTTCTGTTTCAAATCAATGTGACCACTCTTGATAGCTTCAAGCAACGAAACTTGAATTTGAAAAGCAGCTTTCATAAGAAGTAGGATTTCTAAATACGGATTATTTCTGACCTCTAATATTTTATATTTTTTAAACTCTTCAAAATGCGACTGTAGAGAAACGTTAATTTCTAACTCTTTCATATATTGATCAGCAGTTTTGATTCGAAATACTTTGAATCCAAATTGATTTAATAATTTATCTCTTCTCGCATCTGCTTCGTTTGAATCCTCATGCTGAGGACCATCAATTTCGACTATAAAATTTTCAATTACTGGGTGGGAAAATAGAAAATCTACCTTTTGGTTTGATCCCGGATTAATTGCATTCTGAGTTAAATTTGAAAATGATGCTTGGGGAAAAATCCACGGCACAATATTTCTTGAATTATTGAATTGCGAGATAAACTCAGAATAAAAGTCCTTCTCACTATCACTATCAAAACGTGAAAACTCCACATAATTCCTCGGATGATTTTCAACGCTTTGGATTAAATCAAGAAATACTCCAATATTATTATCAAAATTGGAGAAATGCTTCATTATTTCGTGGTTAACGGTTGGAGAACATGGGATTATTGAACCACGAAGAAGTATTTTTTCAAGAACAGCAAACGGGCTTAGTAAATCTAAATCAATCTGACCTTGTGGTTTTGGGTAATCAAGGCGCCATTGTGCAAACGCTGACAGCTCATCCTCGTCAATACTGTTTCGCTTTCGATTAAGTTGAGTTACAATCTCTGGTAGTGTCCAAGTATTCTCAAAAATTCGTACTTGATAAGCACGATTAAGTGGTTGACAATCGATGACTTGGGGTTTTTCAATTTTCTTTTTCTTGATCTTCTCTTTAATTCTTTTAACGAAATCAGGAATTTTCTGATCATCACTTACTTCATTTGGTATTTCAGACATTTGATCTATGTTGATAATTTTCTTGCAATCAGGATATCCTGAACAACCATAGAATGGTTGACCCACAAATTTACCACGTTTTGCAGTTCTAAGGACCATTCTTCTTCCACATAATGGACAATTCGGGGGATTTTTTCCGTCTGAAATGATAATTTCACCTCCCTAGGAGTAATGAATATTATTAAAGTTATTATAAACGAGGTTTGATATTTTTGATAAAATTTAATCAATGAAAGAAAAGCTATTATCACAATGTCTTTAGATTATGTAACCTATTTTCTGTAAAATCGAGTCAGAAATGCCCATTGTACTTTAACAATCGAATGAATTGCCAGCATAAAAACGTTTGCTGATTTGGTATTCGTCGCTGATTTCCATCAATCTTGCAGAGATCAGTCTCAAATAAGACGTTTCTTTACTTCTTCGACATTTTTCCTCGGTTTCAATCTGTGGTTTGAGATCGTTTTCCTGCTAGAAGCGCAATATTTGGATCAATTATTCATCTATTGAGATCAATGAATACCAATCAAAATCAGGAAAGACTTATGGGAATTTCAAATATTGAGCTTAACAACATCAAAGAAGTTTTTATCCAAACACCATCTTTTTTGCAAATTTATTCTTTTCTCGTTTTACATAAGCAGTATTTGAGGTGTTTATCATTTCTTCAATAGCTAATAAATTTACAGGCCGCAAAACAACCTTTGCCAATCTTTCCCTAGAAATTGGATGCTGCACGTTTATCCACGCTTCTTGGGCTTCTTGATTAGTTGTTGGATAAAGAATTGTTGCAGTTCCTGGTCGATTTTGGCTGAATGCATACATAGCAAGTTGGTAAATCATATCCCGTGGTAATGATTTTTCCCATAAATCTCTATATTTTGCATCTAACAATGCAACCACTTGATGGTCCTTAAGGATCGCAAAATCAGGGCGTATTGTCGCTGCTTTATGTTTTTGAGGATTATATTGTGGATGGTAAGCTAACATACCAGATAACCGGAATTCATCTTGAACTTCATAACCCAACAGATTTTCGGATAGAAAGCGAGAAAGTAATGCCTGATAAAATCGATTCATATCGAAAAGAAACCCTGGCAATTTAATATCGGAATCTTTTCGATCAAGCGAAATGCCTTGCGAGGATAATAAAATTTTTATAATGGATAGTGTTGGCCGATAGATTGCTGTTAGCCGATTCGTGTTGATTTGGGCATTTAGTAATAAGGAAGATGTTAATTTCACAGAAGACACGCTCTGCTCCAGGATTTGAGATATTTTCCTCAATTCGGCTCGTAACACTATGTCGCTTGTTAACCGGGAACTTAACAAAAGTCCCGCAAGAAGGGTTTGGTTGAGCAGATTATTCTCCAAGCGTAAATAATGCCGGCAAAACAAGAAGGCATCAGATAAACCACCCTTAATGGCAAACTGATTGAAGTCGATACGCCCTCTTGGTGATTGAAGATTTTCCTCTATACACTCGTATTTACGGTAAAGACCACGCCCAAGAATATTTTTGGCTTCAGCCAAGAGCTGGAAAATTAATATGTCCTGGAAACCATTCTCTTCTAAATTAAGTATCGAGGGATCAAAAAACTCTAGTTTACGCCAACCATATGCATATCGAAGCAGACTGAGAAAGCGTACACCATCAATTTTAGGTTGGATACTAATACTTATTGGACCAATTCGAATGTTCCCAACATATTGAAATGTGCGGATTTGTAAACCTTCGACTAATTCTAGGATCTCTATTTTGCCGGATTGGTTAAGAGATGCAATTTGCCGCCGAATAGCAGGATCATGATTAAAGGAAACTCCTGCGACTCCAGGGCAAGAATCTGGCGTAATTTTTTGCCATTCTTGCAGTTGAAAGTGACGTATCGTTTGGATTTGAGACTGAAATTTATTCATTCATACTATCTGAATCTTCAGAGATCTCATCCTCATCAATAGGTGTTTCCTGTTCTATACTCACAGCTTTTGCAGATGTGCCAATCTCTGGAAAAGGTGAGAGTAATGCTTGAATGAGATCATCATCATTTGCTGTTTCAAACAATTCGTGACGCACACGTTGGTTTTCCCGGTCGATTAAACCTTTCCCAAGTATCCTCTCCAGAGTCTCATAATCCTCATAACAATATTCTTCAAGTAATGGTAATAGGTCATCTTGAACGATTCGGGCAAGATGAGAAAATTCTGTAACCGGTCTCTCCTTTTCAAGGAAGTAGGCATGGCCGATTTGTAGATTACGGGCATCCCGACCGATAGTTTGTAAAATACGTTGATTTATTGCTTCCAACCAGGGTCTGAGTGGAATGCCTCTTATGCTTGTATCGCCCAAAATTGAGGGGTCGGGCATCAACTCAATGAAACCAAATCGTCGACGCAAAGCAGCATCCAACAAGGCTATTGAACGATCTGCCGTATTCATTGTGCCGATGATGTAGACATTATCCGGAACCACAAAGGATTCATCAGAAATTGGTAAGAAAACTTGTATTCCACGCTTGTCTTTCTCCAAGATGGTGATTAATTCACCGAAGATTCTTGGAATATCGCCTCGATTGATCTCGTCGATGATAAGATAAAAATTCTGTTCCTTTTGTCTTGAAGCTTGTTTACAAAGCCTCTTGAAAACACCATCCCTTCGCTCGAAAATTAGCTGTCCATCTACATTCATTGGGCGAAAACCTTCGATAAAATCCTCATAACCATAAGCTGGGTGGAAAGTACAAATTTGAACAGATCCTGGTTTTCCATCTGACATGATCGTTACGGAAGTTTTTTCTTCGCTGGAGAGATTCTCGAAATCTTTCCCAAAATTTATTAAGGCTGCTAATTGCTTAGCAGTATTGAGAGCCCAATAGGTTTTGCCGGTCCCTGGTGGACCGTATAGGATCACTTGCTTCTTGCGTTCAAGAATTTCTTGGATCCTACCAGGGATGCCTGATAGTTTCTTGCGAATAGATTTTGTAGGAATAGAAATAGTTTCTTTTCCAGGTGTGAGAATCTTTCTTTCAATTTCAACCAGGTTAACCGGTTTGCGGATCTCAGCCACAGCATTCTGAAGTCCCTCGGATAATTCCCAACTTTCAAATGAAAGCCATTCTACAGGCCTCATATGAGGGAAACCTAATGCGGCATTATATTCATAATTACCAATGACCCTTCCAATACCAAGTATTTGCTTTCCATCTGCCGCCAAGACAATATCATCTTCCCCAATACGAGTTACAAAATCAAAAATTTTTCGGGTTGTCTTTCCTACTTCCTGTGGTGTTTTCGAAGCGTATTGTTCTTTTACTATTTCACTTAATTGGTCTTTGGAATTTTGACTATATTCCACCCATGAAAGATCTCCCATATCTGACCATCCAATCGATACATGGCTACCCGCCCTCATATTATTCCAATAACTTTCATCGGTGCTACCACTTTTTGTGCCTATCCTCCAATATTTATGGGGAGGTCCATGGCGTTGATTTGTAATTGTCGTCAGGCTATTTAAGGAGATTCCCAGTTCTTTACTGATAGCAACAAACCTGCCTGCAGCAATATATCTACCATCACCTTCAGGGGGTAATTGTAATAACTTGATTAGATGAAATCTCTGATAGTCAGGGTTATGATAATCATCAAGTTTTTCAGGATAAAGTAAACTAAAATATTTGTGTCCCCAAGCGGTGTCACTTACATCCGGACAATTCTCGTTCATATCAGATTGCAGTTTGGCATAATCCTGATCTTCTCCTGGATATGGAAGCGCATCAAGTAATTCGACGCCAATTTGTAATTGGTCACGATGTTTCCGGGCTATTTGAATAGCTTCTTCAATTGATAGCTCTATTTGATTACTCGGTGAGCCAGTCATCCATTGACCGGTTTCTTTGCGCTTATAAATTCCATACTTCAACCCACTACCACCTGCAATGCTTCCAAACCTCGCTGGAAATTCTTCATCGTTTTTATATTCAAGCCAGTACACCAGGCTATCGGTATTGCTTAAATTATGCATCGTATTGAGCAATTCCTCACCATCAATTTGAGATAATTTCTCAATACCGAAACGCGATTTAAATGTTTGATAATACTGTTCCAGTTGGCTTTTGCTCAGAAGCTTCCCCTCTTCATACATTTTCTGATGTAACTCAGTTATCGTATTGGCAATGGTTGGATCTAATTTCATTACTGATTCCTTTATCTAGTCATTATCCAATTTCCTGTTTATGAATTATAACCTCACATAAAAAGTAAAAACCTGGTTTTTGGAGCAAACGAATAATTTTGGTGCAACAGTGAGCTAAACCGGAACATCTATTAACTAGGTATTTAATAAGATATTATGATCCGACTATATGATCCACCTGGTTATCATCCTCCAAGAAGAGACTATCGTGATTATGAAACCTTTTCTTGTAAAGTTGAGTCAGAAATACCCTTTGTATTTTAGTAATCGAAAAATTTGCCAGTATTAACGTTTGCTGATATGGTTTTCTTCACTGAGCTCGACCAGGGCCTCCTGCAAAATACCCCCCTGTTTAACCCGCACCAACTCCGCCAAGGAGTCCACGCGTGCAATAACCTCAAAAGTCTTCACCTCGCCATCCGTAGACTCAGCTCGCACTTTTAATTTTCCTCCCGGCTCAAGCCCGGCCAAGCCTGTGATCGTGTAAAGCTCCTCGCCGGTCAGACCCAGTTTCTCCGCATTCTCACCCTCTTTGAAAACCAGGGGCAGGATGCCCATCCCGACCAGGTTGGAACGGTGGATGCGTTCGAAGGATTCGGCGATGACGGCACGCACCCCCAGCAGGAGCGGCCCTTTGGCGGCCCAATCCCGGCTGGAGCCCGTGCCGTATTCCTTCCCGGCGATGACGATGAGCGGCGTGCCATTCTTCTTGTAAATTTGGGAAGCTTCGAAGATGGTCATGCGCTCGCCATCCGGAATAATTTTCGTTACCCCCCCTTCCTTCCCTGGTACGAGGCGGTTGCGGAGGCGAATGTTGGCAAAGGTCCCCCTCACCATGACCTGGTCGTTTCCCCGGCGTGCACCGTAGGAATTGAATTCCGCTTCCGGGACCCCCAGTTCCGCCAGGTAGCGCCCAGCAGGGCTGTCAGCGGGGATGGCACCGGCCGGTGAGATATGGTCGGTGGTGATGGAATCCCCGAGCAGCGCCAGAACCCGGGCATTTTCAATATCGGCGAGGGCAGGCGAGTCCGCTGAGCGAGATATGCCTGTAAAATACGGGGGTTCTTTGATGTAGGTTGAAGCCGGGTCCCAGGGGAACAGCGCTGATTTTTCCGCCGTGCCAATCGAGGCCCAATCTGCATCCCCCGTGAACAGGTCGGCATAGATCTGCTGGTAGAGTTCGGGCTGAATTTCCGCCATCAGGCTTTGGACTTCATCCTCAGCGGGCAGCAGGTCAGCTAAATAGACAGGATTACCCTCCAGATCGATGCCCAGGGGCTGAGAAGAGAGGTCGACCGCGACCGTGCCGGCCAGGGCGTAGGCGACGACCAGCGGGGGGGATGCCAGGTAGTTGGCACGGCTGAGGGCGTGGATGCGGCCTTCAAAGTTGCGGTTGCCCGATGAGATGCTGGCGGTGACCAGGTCGGCGCTTTTCACGGCTTGAGCGACTTCAGGGGATAACGGGCCGGAATTGCCGATGCAGCTGCCGCAGCCGTAGCCGACCAGCCTGAACCCGAGCTGGGCGAGGGGATCCAGCAGACCGGCGCGCTCGAGGTAGGCCGTTACGACCTGTGAGCCGGGCATGAGGGAGCATTTGACGGTGGGGTTGACCCGCAGGCCGCGCGCGAGGGCATTTTTGGCGAGCAGGCCGGCACTGAGCATGACATAGGGGTTGGAGGTGTTGGTGCAGGAGGTGATGGCAGCGATGACCAGTGCGCCGTGGGTGAGGGTAACGGTTTGGCCGTCGATCGTGACAGGGACCTCGGGTTTCTGCTCACCTGCGCTCAGCCCGAAGCCGCGATCACGCTTTTGGCGTAATAAATGGGCTTCGAAATCGGGTTTGAGGTTGGGGATCGTCAGGCGGTCGTTTGGACGGAAGGGCCCGGCCAGGCTAGGCTGGACCGCGCCGAGGTCGACCGTGATGACTTTTGTGAATTCAGGTGAGGGCGCGCCGGTTTCGCGGAACAAGCCCTGGGCTTTGCAGTAGGTTTCAACCCGGTGGAGGACTTCCGGGCTACGCCCGGTCAGCTTGAGGTAAGCGAGGGTGAGGTGATCGACCGGGAAGAGGGTGACCGTGGCGCCGCTCTCGGGTGACATGTTGGCGATCATGGCCCGGTCGGGGATGGCAATTGACTCCAAGCCATCGCCGAAGCATTCAATGAACTTACCAACCACGCCTTCCTGCCGCAGGCGCTGGACGATCGTCAGGGTCAGGTCGGTCGGGGTGGCACCCGCGGGGAGTGCTCCACACAGCTCCAGCCCGATCACATCCGGCAGGGGGACTTCCAGGGATTTGCCCAATAAGGCGGCGGCGGCTTCAATGCCGCCCACGCCCCAGCCCATCACACCCAGACCGTTGATCATCGGGGTATGGGAGTCGGTGCCGACAACGGTATCGGGGAAAGCCAGGGGCTGCCCATTTTGAGTGCGCTGCGTGACCACCTCCGCCAGGGCTTCCAGGTTGACCTGGTGAACAATGCCCTTGCCGGGGGGCACAACCCGGAAATGATCGAAAGCCTCTTGAGCCCAGCGGAGCAGCTCGTAGCGCTCCCGGTTGCGCTCGTATTCCAGGGCGCGGTTGCTTGCGAATGCCTGCGGCCCCTGGTTGAAATCCACCTGGACGGAGTGATCGATGACCAGGTCGACAGGGATTTTGGGGGAGAGTTCGGCCGGATCGCCGCCTAAGCGGGCGTAGGCCTCGCGCATGGCGGCCAGGTCGACCACCAGGGGGACACCGGTCAGGTCCTGGAGGAGGACACGGGCAGGGTAGAAAGGCACGGCGGGGCGAGCGGCGTCAACTGGCCCCCAGTTAAGGATCGCATCGACGGCCTGTTTGGCTTCAGGATCGGCTGCGGCGTGGCGAAGGGCGTTTTCAAGGAGGATGCGGATGGAAAAAGGCAGCCGGTGCAGGCGTGCACCGGCGAATTTTGGCATGTTGATTTCGAGGGGAAGGTCGTTTTGAGAAGAAGTCATTGTGTGCTCCAGACTATTAATTTCAATTCGATTGCATGCGGCGGATGACAGCCCGGCCGAAATCTGCGGTAGAAAGGGCTGCGGCAGCGGGTAAGAGGCGTGCCAGGTCAGCGGTGACCTGACCGGCGGCAATGGCGCGTTGAATGCCAACCTCCACTAGATCAGCGGCCTGATCCCAGCCGAGGTGGCGCAGCATCATCTGACCAGAGAGGATCAGCGAGCAGGGATTGGCCTGGTTCGTGCCGGCGAGCGCGGGGGCTGTGCCGTGAGTCGCTTCAAATAAGGCTACCATGGTCTCATCGTTGAGGTTGGCACCGGGGGCGATCCCCAACCCGCCAACCTGGGCCGCGAGGGCATCGGAGAGGTAATCACCGTTGAGGTTCATGGTGGCGATGACGTCGAAGGAGGCTGGCCGGGTGAGGGCCTGCTCGAAGGCGGCGTCGGTGATGACATCGTCTACTAAAATACAGCCGTTTGCGAGGGCTGATTTTTGTTCCGCATCGGCGGCGGCACCCCCCTGGCTTTTTGTCGTTTTTTGAAATTGGCGGCTGGTGTAGACCTGGTCCCCGAATTCGGCTTCTGCCAGGTCATAGCCCCATTCGCGAAAAGCGCCTTCGGTGAACTTCATGATGTTGCCCTTGTGCACCAGGGAGACGCGATGGCGATTGTGTTTGAGGGCATAACGGATGGCAGCCCTGACCAGGCGCTCGCTGCCCTGGCGTGAGATTGGTTTGATGCTGAAGGCACTCGACTCCGGGAAGCGAATTTTGGCAAATTCTTCGGGCTGGTTCTCCGCCAACCAGTTCCGGAAAGCGCGGTTGGGCTCCGTCCCTGCTTTGAACTCGAGGCCGGCGTAGAGGTCTTCAGTATTCTCCCGGAAGACGACCATATCCACCAACTCGGGATGGCGGACCGGGGAGGGAACGCCCGGAATCCAGCGGACCGGACGCAGGCAGGCATACAGGTCGAGCTCGCGGCGGAGGGTGACGTTCAGGGAGCGAAAACCACCCCCGACCGGTGTGGTCAGCGGGCCTTTGATGGCGACGCGGTATTTTGCGATGGCCTGGATCGTCTCTGAGGGCAGTGCGGTGCCGGCCTGGACGATTGCTTTCTCGCCAGCCAGGATTTCCATCCAGCCCAGCTTGCGTTTCCCTTTGTATACTATACGAACCGCCTCATCCAGAACCGGACGGGCTGCGCCCCAGATGTCGCGCCCGATGCCATCGCCTTCAATAAAGGGAATGATGGGGACAGGTGGGACGACCAGCCTGCCGCCCTCGATGGTGATGGGATGCCCCTCTTGAGGGAGACCGGAAAAATCAGAATTCATGGATAAAATCACTCCTTTGTGACGTTTTTTTCTAATGATAACAACAGGTTAACGCCGGTTTTTTGACATTGACAAAATTCCAGCCTGACGCTTATAATCATACTAACACATAGAATTGGGACGCTGTCCCAATCAACGGGACACCGAGAAAAACCATGGAAAAACCTTTCAGCACACTCACGAATGCGATCCGGCTGATGGACTGCTTTTCAAAGGACGAACCTTATTTGGGCGTCCGTGAAGCGGCGCGCCTGACGGACATCTCCACCAGCACGGTCGGCCGAGTGTTTGCATCCCTTAAGGAACTGGGCTTACTGGTTCAGGATATGGAGACGCAGAAATATTCACTGGCCGGGAAGGTGCTGGCGTGGGCGGAAGTTTATACGGCCACACTGGACGTGCGCCGGATCGCCCTGCCCTATATTTATGACCTGCAGCGCTTCACCGGTGAGACGATCAGCCTGTACATCCTGGAAGGCAAAGACCGCGTGTGTGTTGAACGGCTTGAAAGCGAACAAAACATCCGGATGGTGGCCCGGGTGGGCCGCTACCTGCCTCTGCATGCTGGTTCAGCCGGCAAGCTCTTTCTGGCATATATGACCGATGAAGAGCGGCAGGAAGTCCTGGATACTGAGGAACGCGAAGCCTTCACACCCCTGACGATCACTGATCCTGATGAACTCCTGGCAGAATGCGAGCGGATCGTGGCGCAAGGGTACGCCCTCAGCCACGGTGAATGGACGCCTGATGCTTCGGGTGTGGCCGCGCCGATCTTCAACCAGCGCGGGGTGATGGTCTCAGCGATCACCATTTCAGGGCCGACCGCGCGCTTCACAGAAGATAAGGTCGATAAATTCTCGCAGACCTGCATCCGGATGGGGATGCAGATCTCCCGTTTACTTGGATATAACCCCTCGCAAAATAAAAAGGGTGTTCAGTCCGGGCGGCTGCGATAGCCGCCAAGTATTATCCGTAGAAACCCAATCATCAGAACAAGCGAGGCGTTATTTTGGACAACCACAGGAACAAATCTAAATCAGCACATCAAAATAAAAAATCAGAACTCAATATTGAAGCCCTGATCGCTGCCCAACTGCCTGCGTGGCAAGAGCGGCTGACCCGGCTGCTGAGCGAGTATGGGGACCAGCCGATCGGGGAGATCACGGTTGGGGCGGTTTACGGTGGCATGCGCTGCCTGTTTGCCCTGGTGACGGAAATTTCCCATGTGGACCCCTCCCAGGGGTTATTGATCCGGGGGTATTCCGTCGATGAACTGCTGGAGAAACTGCCCAAAGCGGATGGATCCAACTACCCGCTGCTGGGCGGCCTGTATCACCTGCTGCTGGTCGGCCATTTTCCGACCCCAGCTGAAGCCCAGGCGGTTGAAGACGTTTGGCGAGCGCGGCAGGGTTTGCCGGGGTATGTGGTCGACCTGCTCCGGTCCATGCCAGCCAACACGCATCCCATGACGCTGTTCTCCCAGGCGATCCTCGCCATGCAGCCCCAATCCAGGGCGGCGCGAGCCTACCATGAGGGCATCTCACGCAGCGAGTACTGGAAACCGATGCTGGAAGATGCGCTGACGATCACGGCTAACCTGCCGACCCTGGCTGCCACCATCTACAACCTCAAGTACCGGGATAGTGCTGAGGCAGTCCCTGACCCGGACCTCGATTGGAGTGCGAATTTTGCCCACATGATCGGCAAGGGGGATGACCCGGAATACCAGGAACTGACCCGGCTGTTCATGACCCTGCATTCCGACCAGGAAAACGGCAACGCCAGCGCACACACCTCGCACCTGGTCAGCTCGACGCTTTCCGATCTGTATCTTTCGTCATCCGCTGGGCTAAACGCCCTGGCCGGGCCGCTGCACGGACTGGCCAACCAGGAAACCTTGCGCTGGCTGAAGGCACTGCAAGCGCACTACGGCAAGCTTCCATCGGCTGAAGAACTAAGGGCATTCACCCTGGAAACCCTCGAACAGGGGAAAGTCATCCCAGGGTACGGGCACGGCGTCCTGCGGCGGACGGATACCCGCTTTACCGCGCAGTATCGCTTTGCTGAAGCTTATCTCCCAGATGACCCCCTGTTCCAACTGGTCAAACGTGTTTACGAAGTGATCCCCGGGGTGCTGGGGGGGTTGGGCAAAGTCAAGAACCCCTACCCGAATGTGGATGCGATCAGCGGCACACTGCAGCATCATTACGGGGTTGAACCGGAATTCTGCACCGTGCTGTTTGGTGCCAGCCGGCTGCTCGGGCTGACCGCACATGCTGTTTGGGCACGAGCCCTGGGGCAGCCGATCGAACGCCCACGTTCCTTCACAACCGACCGGATCGAGGAAATGCTAACACCCTCACTCAGGATGCGTTCAGCTCAAATTTCGACATTTGCGCAAGAATTCGACAGCTAAGGTTTGAGAACTCCTTCACCAGCCCGATTAAAATTCGGTATGATTCAATATAAAAAAGAAAAAGGAAAAATGGAAAATCGAAACTGGAAGCGCTATAACCCACCCAAAGACCTGGCAGCCATCCTGGAAGATAACCCGGATGTGACGGTTGTCAGCACGACTGAAGAATTATTGAACATGGCTTGCGGTGGCGAGTCCAGCAACTCCTTTGAAGTGGTCTATCAAATCCCCAAAGTTGGCAAGGTGGTGGATGCGACGGTCGTGCGGGTTCGCAACGGGATTGCAGCCAACTATCCCTCGCCCTATATGCGCCGCCGGGACCCGGACGCCATGCTGATCGGAGACGACGGGCCTTCAGACCACACCCGTTTTGAGGAAGTCTATCAGTATCCATTCCCTGAGCTGCGCGAGCGCACGTTTGAGTGGCTGGCTGAGAACCCGCTGATCCTTTATGGGTATGTGACCGGCAAAAAGGGACTCGGGAAAGATGCCCTGGTTGTTGCTCCAGCGAACGCCGGCTTTTTTGCATTTGGAATGGCATTGCTGCAGGGCATTACGGCGTATGAGAATGTTGGGCCGGACTTCGCACCCGCTTCGGTGATCTATGTTGCGCCGACATTCCGCTATACGGACCTGGATGGCAAGCAGGTGGTGGTGCATTACCGCCAACCCGGGATGCACGAGGTCTTTTCTTACTGCCTGTACCCCGGGCCAAGTGCTAAAAAAGCCGCTTACAGCATCTTACTGAATCAGGGTGAGCAGGAAGGTTGGGTGACCGCCCACTGTTCCACCGTGCGAGTGGTGACGCCCTATGATAATGAAGTAACATTCATGCACGAAGGGGCAAGCGGGTCCGGAAAAAGCGAGATGCTGGAATATCCGCACCGGGAGGATGACGGGCGGATGCTGTACGGCGAGAATATTATCACATGCGAAAAAAGACTACACGAACTCCCGCGTACCTGCACCCTGCACCCCGCCACGGATGATATGGCGCTCTGCCACCCATCGCTTCAGCATAACAGCAAGCTGACCGTGATGGATGCGGAGGATGCCTGGTTCATCCGCACCAACCATCTCCACCACTACGGAACGGATCTCAACTTTGAGCGCCTGACGGCCGAACCACCTAAACCGCTGCTGTTCCTGAATATTAACGCCGCACCGAACGGGATCGCGTTGATCTGGGACCATGTTTTGGATGCGCCAGGGAAACCCTGCCCGAACCCGCGGGTTGTCGTTCCACGCGAGATCATCCCGAATGTGGAGAATAACGCGCTGGATGTGGATATCCGCTCCTTTGGCATCCGGACGCCAGCCTGTACCCGCGAAAATCCCAGCTATGGGATCGTGGGCTTCTTCCATATCCTGCCCCCGGCGCTGGCCTGGCTCTGGCGGCTGGTCGCCCCGCGCGGCCATGACAACCCCAGCATTACTGACAGCAAGGGGCTATCAACAGAGGGCGTGGGATCTTACTGGGCTTTTGCGACCGGGAAGCGGACCGTACAAGCCAATTACCTGCTGGAGCAGTTTACAACCTGCTCGCATACCAGCTACGTACTGACGCCTAACCAGCATGTGGGCGCGTGGAAGGTGGGCTTTATGCCCCAGTGGCTGATGCGGGAATACTTAGCCCGGCGGGGAAACGCCCGATTTTTACCCGAGAATGTGCGCCCGGCACGCTGCACACTGCTGGGAGAATACCCGCACCAGATCCAGATCGAAGGGCGGCTGCTTTCACGCTGGTTCTTCGCGGTTGATACCCAGCCGGAAGTCGGACCGGAAGCTTATGACCACGGTGCGGAGCAGCTCTATACTTTCTTCCATGATGTTTTGCGACAGTATGACCAGGAAGCGCTGACACCGCTGGGGCGGGAGATCATTCAATGCTGCCTGGACCGGGGCAGCCTGGCGGATTATAAGTCGCTGATCACGTTTGAAGAAGAGGAATAAGCACTTATTTATAAGAAAAATAAATGATCCCAAATTTTCCTAAGGGTCTGAATTGGATTGTCTTCTCTAATAGGTAATGCCTTTAGCGCGCGATCAGGTCCTACTGATGGCTATCAGATATATTCGGATTCTTTAAAGGCCCTGGCGTAAATCTCTGATTATTAAGATTTGTCCAATCAGTCTTCTCGATTCTCTTTTGCTTCAGGCTGATGTACAAGGTAAAGAAAAATATTAAGAGATTTTCTTTGCATTCAATATGCTGAAAAACATTTCAGCAAGTTCCTGCCCACCCATGACGATTGGAAATTCCAAAGCGTAATTCTCACCTGATTTTGTCGCCAAAACGAAGGTTGCCATACCACCTGAAAACTCATATTCCACATCGACATCGTCTTTATCCCATCGGGCAACTTCCTGCTTGATCTTGAACTTAAAACCTCTGGGGGCATATTTATATGCAAATATCGATTCATCACCAACTGCAATGAAAACCGGATTAGGCAGATTACTGGTCTTCCCGCCTCCACCGCCCTGTCCCAGCAGTTTGGAGACCAGCAAAGAGCGCATTGAACCCGCATGACTGCATGTTATTGCAGCGATAATTTTTTCTTCACAATGCGGTTGAACTGCATCAACCATTATGGCCATTTGCTTTTCTGATTTTTTACTCATACTTTCACCTCCATTTAATTTTCAAATAGGACTTAACCCAGAATAGTTTTATCAATAGTAATAAGCTTGGTCCAGTGTTATATGTTGGAAAAGATACCCAGCATGATCGGGATATCCATCCCAGCGTGGAATAAAATTGACGCCCAAACACCTTCCGTCTTTTGCATGATCCAGCCCCAGGCCAGTGCCAAAGGGAAAAGGACTGCCAGGAAGATCATGTTGTCAGCAGAATAGGATGTGAACCCATGGATCAGCGTGAAGACGATGGCGATCAACAAGTTCGCAATAAATTTTCCAACTAAGGGGGTAAGTTTTTTCAGGAACAACCCCCTAAACAAGATCTCTTCCATCGCGGCATTGGCCAGAACAAAGATCAAGATCCATGGAACCCAGGGAATGATTTGGGAAATGGTCAGGTTTTGGGCATCGAAGAGAGCAGCCATTGGGATCGCCCCTACCGCTGCCAGCAGGAATGTGCCAACACCTACAATCAATCCAAGCTTGAGCTTTCCCCGCTGAATGTACAGCGCTTTGAGATCCAGACCGCCAAGCTTATTGAGGATCAAGACCGTTCCCACGATCACAACGAACTCATTAACCTTCTGAATAGCCCATCCCATCGGAGTCGCATCCGTAATGCCAATGCGCTCGATTAGGTAACTTCCTGAGATATAGTCCAATGAACTTGCAGTGATCAGGATGAATAACCCATACAAGACCAGCCAATATTTTTGAGGCTGTGGTTTTCGCCTGGTGTACTGCGAAACAGAGAACAGCACAGCTATCAAGATTAACCGGCCCAGATAATCATACTTTCTATCCAGCAAGGGTTGCCACGGGCTGAATACCAGTATGATCATAGTACCAAGGCCAAGAAAAAGCGCGAGCACAATGATGCGATCGGATCTTGAAATGGGGTAACTAAATTTCTCATTCATGATTGACTCCTCATCAAAAAAATATCCGAACGTGAAGCATTTTCGATTGGATTACAACAGCTCAACCAATATTTTTTAATCCAGAACTTCACTTATTAGTTCAAATTTAGTATCAGACATGGCCAGCGATGTTAAACAAAAATTCAATATTTTATAGAAAAGGACAATGTTATTTATTATTGTACAGGAAAACCATAATATTTGAGATTCATTAAGCACATAAGTTTGGGGAACTACTGATATTAAATTCATTTGAGCAAGATGCCTTCAAAAGAACATAGAGGGTCATAATTTGGAAAGGGTCTTCAATATATCGGGTTTTTGTGTCATCAGTTTGATTGTGCAATAGTCATTTTAAAAATTTATAAACGTTTATTTTTTTGAAAATTTTTCGATATTATCCTATAATTGAATTAATCGGAAAATTTTTCATTGTTGCCCCCATTGTTTCCAAAATCGAATAACTTCAATAAATTTTATCTAAATGCCAATATCTAATTATGTGATTTGCACTGGAACAATATTAAGAACACCTCTCGTGACGATAGAAACCTGGAGGAGCTTTCACAATTAATCTTGGGAAAATCAGAATAGAAGATAAGGAGATAAATGAACATCAAACGGATAAATTTCGTGGGTATTTTATTACTTTTCAGTATTTTTTTGTCCAATCAGCAACCGAGGCCAGTGCAAGCAGCAACGATCATAAGCGGCAGCGTACCCTGGACCGGGTATGTTTTCCCGGATCAGGATGTTGTTGTCCAGAGCGGCGGGACCTTGACCGTGGAATCAGGGGCAACCATACTAATGGACTGCAGTGATGCCGGAAATGCCGGCACTGATTCTGACCGAATAGAAATCATTGTTCAAAGCGGGGGGACCCTGGTCGCTGACGGCGCGACTTTCGCGGGTTCCGGCTACCCTTCGGATCATTGCTGGTACGGCATTGAGTTTGAACCCGGTTCCAGCGGGTATATCAAGAACAGCAATATCCGGGATGGCATGAAAGGAATTAACCTGCAAAGCAATGTAGAGATCAGCGGCAACCTGATCGAACACATGTATGGTGATGATGGTGATGATACACCTTCCTCCGGCGGTGATGCATGGGGTATTGTGATTGAAACACCCGGGGAAACACCCCTGGTGTCCGATAATGAAATTCGTAATATCCACGGCGGCCAGGGCTGGGATGGCGCGTTGGACCAACCCAGCAGCGCCGGAGGGTCAGCCTACGGGATCTATGTTTTTGACGGTTCACCGGACATCGATTCGAATGATATCCATATGATCTATCCCGGAGCAGGTGGCGACGGCGGCAATGGCAGCGACGGGGCAGATGGGGCGGATAATCTTGATCCGGGAGGATTCGGTGAGAATGGGTATTCCGGAAATCCAGGCCAAAATGGCAGTTTGGGTGGGATTGGTGCGGGGATCTATATTTATGATTCTGAAAACCCTGTAATTACCGGCAACATGATTTATGCTATCCGCTCAGGCGCAGGCGGGAATGGGGGTTCCGGCGGCAATGGCGGTGATGGTGGTGATGGGGATGAAGGCTTAACTACAACGGATGTCATGGCTGGAGCTGGCGGCAATGGCGGTGATGGCGGAAATGGTGGTGCAGGCGGCCTTGGTTTTCCCAGCCGTAAAGTCTATGGCATCTATGCTTCCGCTGAATCTATTGAGATCAGCCAGAACCTCCTCTACAACATCGAGAGTGGCGTACCCGGGTTGGGCGGCTCAGGTGGCGACGGCGGGTTGGGCGGCAATGGTGGTGTGGGCGGCACTTCAATAAATCATGTTGGCGGAGATGGCGGCTATGGCGGTGGAGGCGGCATGGGGGGCGTAGGTGGGACAGGGGGGAAGGCTGGCAACACATACTATGTTAAAGTGGATAGCGGCGGTCTGGCCATTTATACTCAAAATCGGTTGTCTGGCGGATTTTCGCAAAATGGAAGTTCCGGCGGCAATGGGGGATTCGGAGGCGATGGCGGTGCGGGAGGCAATGGTGGTACAGGGAAAATTTCTGATGGAAATGGCGGCAGCGGCGGTATAGGCGGTGGAGGGGGGTCAGGCGGTGAAGGGGGTACCGGCGGGATGATTTGGGGCACTGATTTTGATCAATTACTGGCAGTACCGGATGCGATGACCAACAACATCATCAATGAAATGGAAAGCGGTCAAGGTGGGTCGGGTGGCAATGGCGGTGATGGCGGTGCGGGGGGTATGGGTGGAATTGGTTTTATTGAAGGTCCAGGTGGTAATGGCGGTGATGCTGGATCCGGACAGGATGGTGGCAACTCCGCAGAATCGATCCTGCTGTTTGTCAGGGACCACGATCTGAATGTAGTCAATAATACATTCTACTTGGCGCAGGCACCCAATGATGGTGGTGCTGGTGGATTGGCTGGAACACCGGGCGTTGGCGGAACCGGGGACACTCCCGGGGATCCTGGCGCATCAGGTTCGGAAGGCTCTGAGGGCTATGATTCTCAAGCAATTGGATTAACGGGTTCCGGGGCGATCACTATCAATATTTACAATAACATCTTTGCCGGGTCGAGTTTGGATAATACGATTGGCATTTATGAGAACGCTTCAATGACATTTAACATTGATTACAATGATTTTTGGAATTGGACGGATGACTTTTTCTTCCCTTATACGTCCGATCCAGCTATGGCGAATAACATTGATTCATTCCCCGATTTTGAAAATCCTGCCACTTATGATTTCCATCTGACAGAAGGTTCAGGATGCATCGATGTAGGGAACAACAGCGCAGCAGGCGCACCCAATGTCGATTTCGAGGGAAATCCACGTCCGGTGGATGGCGACAATAATGGTTCCAGTATTATTGATATGGGTGCGTTTGAAATAAATACTGCCTGGTATTCTTATCTACCGCTGATCTTAAAATAACTGGTGTTTGTGTCAGCAGAGTGGTGTTCAAATCGAGTTTTAAAAATTCAAAATGTGGACAGGCTCATTATGAAACCTGTTCACATTTTCAGGAATCCATTCATCATCATCTGCATGATTTGAATACCGCTGGATTCAATAAACGTTGAAAAATCAGGTCTTAAGTTTACAATAAATATTGTTAAAGGGGTGGAATCAATCATAAGGAGCGTTAATATGAGGTCCAATAATCTACGAAATAAATTAATTCATATTTAAAAAAGAGTTGAACTAGAGATCAAGATCTATAAATATCTAATTGTGAAACATATCGAGTCTTCTAAAATATGAATGTATAATTAACTTATAGATGCTTATTAGGTTTCTAAAAAATTCATCTCAGATGAATAAAATAACAAAGATTTTCCTTATGCTCAATGTTTCTTAATTACCTATTAATCAATTTTCCTACCGAGGAGGTTTCTATCATGAAAGAGATGAAAAAAGCAATATCCGGCAGCGGCACAACCAATAAAGATTGGTGGCCGAACCAGCTCAACCTGAAGATCCTGCATCAGAACTCAACCCTGAGCAACCCGATGGATCCAGATTTCAACTATGCTGAGGCATTTGAAGAACTGGACCTCGATGCCGTGAAGAAAGATCTGTTCGCGCTGATGACTGATTCACAGGAATGGTGGCCCGCAGATTACGGTCACTATGGGCCCCTGTTTATCCGAATGGCCTGGCACAGCGCTGGAACCTACCGCCTGGGCGACGGCCGCGGTGGTGCAGAAGACGGCACCCAGCGTTTCCCACCCCTGAACAGCTGGCCGGATAATGTCAATCTTGATAAAGCCCGGCGATTGCTGTGGCCGATCAAGCGGAAATATGGCAAATCAATCTCCTGGGCAGACCTGATGGTCCTCGCAGGTAACTGTGCGATGGAATCGATGGGCTTCGAGACGTTTGGCTTTGCCGGCGGTCGTGAGGACGTGTTTGAACCGCAGGAGGACGTGTACTGGGGTTCTGAGGAAGAATGGCTCGGGGATAAGCGGTACACCGGTGAACGAGATCTTGAAAACCCATTGGCTGCCGTGCAGATGGGCTTGATCTATGTGAACCCGGAAGGCCCGAACGGCAATCCTGACCCGGTGGCATCGGGGATAGATGTACGTGAGACGTTCGCACGGATGGCGATGAATGATGAGGAAACCGTTGCGTTGGTGGCAGGTGGGCATACGTTTGGCAAGTGCCACGGTGCCGGTGACGCGTCACTGGTCGGGCCAGAGCCGGAAGCAGCGCCGATTGAGCAAATGGGACTCGGCTGGAAGAGCCGTTTTGGTTCGGGCAAAGCTGGAGATTCCATCGGCAGCGGTTTGGAAGGTGCCTGGAAGCCCAAACCAACCAAGTGGGATATGGGCTATTTGGATACGCTGCTGGATTATGAATGGGAACTGACAAAGAGCCCAGCGGGTGCAAACCAGTGGAAACCATCTGACCCGGCTGCTGCAGATTTAGTAGAGGATGCGCATGATCCACACAAGCGGCATGCCCCGATGATGACGACGGCAGACCTTTCGCTCAAGATGGACCCCATCTATCGACCAATTGCAGAGTATTACCGTGATCACCCGGCTGAATTTGAGGATGCTTTCGCCCGTGCCTGGTTCAAATTAACGCACCGCGATATGGGGCCGCGCTCACGTTACCTGGGTGCAGAGGTTCCAGATGAGGACTTGATCTGGCAGGATCCTGTTCCGGCTGTGGATCATGCCTTGATTGATGATCAGGATATTGCAGAACTAAAAGAAAAAATGCTGGCTTCGGGATTGTCCGTCTCCCAGCTTGTCTCAACCGCATGGAAATCAGCATCGACTTTCCGCGGGTCTGATAAGCGCGGCGGGGCAAATGGTGCCCGTATCCGCTTGGAACCCCAGATCAACTGGGAAGCCAATGAGCCAGAAGAACTGAAGAAAGTCCTTGAGACGCTTGAAAAGATCCAGTCAGATTTCAACAATGCCCAAACAGGCGACAAAAGGGTCTCTCTGGCCGATCTGATCGTGCTGGGCGGCTGTGCGGGTATTGAGCAGGCAGCAAAAATGGCTGGTGTCGAAATTGTTGTGCCATTCATCCCCGGGCGGACCGATGCCCTACAGGAATGGACGGATGTGGATTCCTTTGCCGTGCTTGAACCGAAAGCTGACGGGTTCCGCAACTACCAGAAAGCGGCCTTTACCATATCGGCAGAAGAAATGCTGGTCGACCGGGCTCAACTGCTAACATTAACCGCACCTGAAATGACGGTGCTGGTGGGCGGGATGCGGGTACTGGATGCAAACTTCGGTGGCTCCAAACACGGCGTCTTTACAGATAAACCGGGCACCCTGACCAATGACTTTTTCGTCAACCTTCTCGATATGGGAACGGTGTGGCAGCCTGTTTCTGAGGGTGCAGCAGTATTCGAAGGACGGGATCGGGAGACCAACGAACTCAAGTGGACCGGAACACGTGTGGACCTGATCTTCGGTTCAAACTCCCAGCTTCGTGCCGTTGCTGAAGTCTATGGCAGCGAAGATGCCCAGGAGAAGTTCGTCCAGGACTTCGTTTCTGCCTGGAATAAAGTGATGAATGCGGATCGATTCGATCTCGGTTAAGTCGTAAAGTTTTTAAGAATCACAAATCTCGTGCGGCGGGATAATTTAAAACCCGCCGCACCATTATTTTATTATCACATCTCACCACATGCTGGATATTGATATTGGGCTAATCTGAAGTCGGATTTTTTCAAGGAAATTCATTAATGCATGCCCCAACCTTACTCAGCGACCTGATCTGTGTACCCCACTTTCAAACTCCAGAGTTTGAATACCAGAGATTGGTAAGACCCTCGTGCAGATTCATCGTCGCAGAAGTACGCAACGGAGAGATTCTTCATCCCAGCCACTGCCATTTTATCTAATTTATTAACATCATTATCGTTTATCTTTTGATGTGATGAATATACGAAAGCCAAGGTTGTTGAATGACAGCCCGGGAGGGTCCAGGTCACGGCAGGCGGAGCGCACCCCCTTTTCATCGTCTTTGAAAGAACCCCCGCGGATGATCCTGAAAGTGTCCTCACCAGCATTGATGTCTTCACGTCCATCGAACATCTGGTAAGGATAACCAAACTCTGATTTATCCTTGTCGCTGCCCCACAGTGTGATGGTCCATTCCCAGGCATTTCCTGCCATTCCCGCACAGCCATAAGGACTATCCGATTCGGGCGAGCGAGAACCCACAGGCGAGGTTGTCCCTTCCCGGCCCGGCCTCCCGCGCCAGTAGCACAGGTTGGGCTCAAACTGATCGCCCCAGGGATACTGCCTACCGTGTGTGCCCCGGGCTGCTTTCTCCCACTCCAGTTCGCCGGGTAAATTGAAAATATATCCCTCCAGGAGTATCTCGAAAAACATGATATTCAACCAATCCACATAGGCCATGGCATCATAAAATGAAACGCACACAACCGGGTGATCCTCTAGGCCCAAAAGATCATCCGCTGGCCCATTTGGATGACGCCAGCATGCCCCCTGAATTTTCTCCCAATCCTGCGACTCAACTCGCCAGACCCAGGCCCACCCTGTTTGCTCTGCCCGTGAGATATACTGTGTGGCATCGGCAAACTTTGCGAACTGCCGGTTGGTGACGGGATGCCTTCCACACCAATAATCATAAGAGATCGAAGCGCTATTCTGCGGTTTTTCGTCATCCCAGGCCAGTGGGTCGTTGGCTTTGCTGCCCATAATGAAGTCACCCTTTGGGATCGGGGCAAATTCCAGTCCTGTTCTGTCCGCCAGGGATTTTAACACAATATTCCTTCCGATATGATCCGTCATTGAAATCTCCGTTCAATCCCAACTCGCTTTATTCCTGTGATGCTGGATCAGAAGATTCTTTAGCCTTTCTTGAAATTATAATTCATACTGCCAGCCTAAAAACAATCGTTTTTTAGTATGTGCTGCTTTTTCAAATGTGCCTTTTTAATAAACAGGAATGGGCATTGTACAGCTATATGAACCGCTGCCTTCTGTGATACGGATTTCGGTGTCCCCGCCACCGATTCATGCTGTCCAATGATAATATCGCTTTTGAGCTCCAAATCTCGCTTATAATCAAAGGCATTCTTGTTCGATACGATTCCATTGTCCGGAGGTTTTTCTATGTCCCAGTTCAATCGCCCAGGGGAAACATCACAAAGCAAAGTCGTCAGCCCGGATCACGCCATCAGCCAGATCAAGGACGGCAGCACGATCGCCACGAACGGTTTCGTCGGGATCGGGTTTGCAGAAGAGCTCGCCATCGCCCTTGAGGATCACTTCCTGAAAACCGGCCACCCCAAGGACCTGACCCTGGTCTACGCTGCTGGCCAGGGGGACGGCAATGAGCGCGGCCTCAACCACCTGGCTCACGTGGGATTGATCCGGCGTGTGATTGGTGGCCATTGGGGACTGGCTCCCAAACTCCAAAAACTGGCGATCGATAACCAGATCGAAGCCTACAACCTGCCGCAGGGCGTGATCTCGCATATGTTCCGTGATGCGGCCTCCCACCGCCCCCGCACGATCACCCATGTCGGGCTGGGCACCTTCGTTGACCCGCGCAACTGCGGCGGCAAGGTCAACGCCTGCACAACAGAGGACATCGTTGAACTGATCGAGTTTGATGGGCAGGAATACTTATCATATCAACCGCCGAAAATTGACGTTGCCATCATCCGCGGCACCACAGCGGATCCCGATGGGAACATCACCATGGAAAAAGAAGCCCTGACCCTGGAAGCCCTCTCGATGGCGATGGCCGCCCGGAACAGCGGAGGACTGGTGCTGGTGCAGGTCGAAAGGCTGGCACAGCCGGGCACTCTCAAGGCGCGTGATGTCAAGGTCCCTGCCACGTTAGTCGATTTCGTCGTGCTCTCAAAGCCTGAGAACCATACCCAAACCTTTGCCGTCGCTTATAACCCTGCATTTTCCTGCGAGACCAAAATCCCCCTCAGCCGGATTGAGCCTATGCCGTTGAACGAGCGGAAGGTGATCGCACGACGGGCTGCCCTCGAACTCAAACCGGGAGCCCTTGTTAACCTCGGTATCGGCATGCCGGAGGGGGTTTCCAGTGTAGCAGGCGAGGAAGGCTTGCTCTCAAAGATCACCCTCACGACCGAACCGGGGACATTTGGCGGCATCCCAGCCGGCGGTTTAAATTTCGGTGCCTCAGCCAACATGACTTGCCTGATCGACCAACCCAACCAGTTCGACTTTTACGACGGCGGTGGTCTCGATATGACCGTTCTGGGATTGGCGCAGGCTGACCGGCACGGCAATGTCAATGTCAGCAGGTTTGGGCCGCGCCTGGCAGGGGCTGGCGGGTTCATCAACATCAGCCAGAACGCCAAAAAAGTCGTTTTCGTGGGCTGCTTTGCGGCCGGTGGTCTTGCCGTTGAGATCAAAGACGGCCGCCTGATTATTCTGCAGGATGGCGCACATCTGAAGTTTATAGAGGCGGTGGAACAGATCACTTTCTCCGGCAAAAGGGCTGCCCAGCGTGAGCAGCCCGTGGTGTATATCACGGAAAGGTGCGTATTTGAGCTGACGCAGGAAGGCCTGCTGCTGGTTGAAGTTGCGCCCGGTGTGGATATCGAAAAAGACATCCTGGGGAAGATGAATTTTAAGCCGATCATCATAGGGGAACCAAAGCTGATGGACCTCAGAATTTTCAGGGAAGAACCAATGGGGTTGGAGATGTGATCAGGCGGTTAGGCGATCAGGCGGTTATAGAGGAAGGTGAATGGTGAATGGTGAAAAACAGGCGATCATAGGAGACAGTGAATGGTGAATGGGCGATGAGAATAACCAGAACCCGAGCCAGGTCAATACCAATGCTACGTAACTCTATAAGATCAAAGGTGTTAAATTGATTAGCGCCATCGTTAATTAGGGTCCACGGTGGCGAAAAAAAAACAAACCTATTTATTTGATAAGGAGATTAATATGAAGTTATCAGCTCCCAAAAATGTGACCTTCTGGGTTGCAGTCGTTTTGGCCGTCCTTGGTGTTCTCGGAACACTGACCGCAATCCCATTAGTGTCAGACAATGCTTTCTTGTTTGTCGTCGTTGGTTTTGCTTTGCTTGCCTTAGGGAACCTTCTGAAAGGTCTCTAATCCGAACATTTTGTGAATCCGCCCTTAATTCACATTAAAATTACCCAAAGTCCTCCAAATCAAATTGGAGGACTTTTGTTTTTCTTGTGAAAATACGCTGGAAATTACAGCTCAATCCCAATGAGAATGATTACGCGGCTTGGTCCGATCTTTTTCAGTCCTATTAATTTCCAGATCATTCTCCTGATCGGGTCACCGCTGGTTCAGAAATCTTTGATGACCAGCTTTTTCATTTTCATCATATTGGCATATGCTTTTGGTCTTGCCATAAGTTCTTCAATGTTTTCAGGGACTATTTGCCAGCTGACGCCAAACTTATCTTTTAACCAACCACATTGTTCGAATTGGGGATCACTGGAGAGCTTATTCCAATAATAGTCAATTTCAGCCTGATCCTTACAGCTAACCGACAATGAAACGGCCTCATTGAACGTAAAATCATATTCAACGGCTGAGTCCACCGCTGCAAACCACTGGCCAAACAACTGAAATTCGCCAAACATCAGCGAGCCCTTTTTTGCAGGCCCCGTATCCTCAGGGTAGTAAGCAAGGGGACCCACATTTGCATCCTCGAAAACCGATGTGTAGAACTGGATCGCCTCTTCTGCGCGATTGGTCACCTTGCCGGTGAACAAAAGAGACGGCATGATGAACGGTCTTCGTTCGCTGGATGCTTCCTCAAGGATGAACTGCCACCCTACCCCATAGCGATCCTGCAGCCAACCATAACGGCCACTGAATGGGTAAGCATCAATATCCTTGAGCACTTTACTCTCGTCACTCATTTTGCACCAGAGATCATCCATACGATCCTGCGCATGAATGTTCTTCGATGGATCAAAGTTCAGCATGAATGAAATCGAGGGATTAACCTTGAATTCCGGGCCGGCATTGATGGCGGTTAGCTGGTACTGACCCAGCTCAAAATCGATCGTCAGCGCTTTGCCCGCAAAATCCAGCTGGAAATCTGCCAGGCCTTCTTCGGCGCTCTTGGGGTAATAAAATGTTGAAAGGATCCTGCCGCCAGGGAACTGCGTGGTGTAATAGGCAACGGCCTGCTCAGCGTTGGCTTGAAACCAGATATTGGGTGTAATTTTTTGTTTCATGTTTCGACCTCCAAAGGTTGATTTTTATATTGATTAATTTATTCGTGCTTATATTATCAATATTATCCGATTTTTGGAGAGAATCAAAATGGAGGGGGAAAAGGTGAATGGTGAAAGGTGAGTGGTGAACGGTCAAACAGAAGATCAGGAAATCAGGGGATCAGGACACCAGGGGATCAGGAATTAGGAAAATCTCTCTCTCCCCCTTGAGGCGCGAAAAAACCAGGTGTCAGGATTTCCCTCCCCGGATCTGACAACCTGGTTTTCATCCCCAGGTAATTTTTTAATAAAGCCCCTTGAACCGCACCAGCCACAAGCCCGTCCCCTCCGCTTCCTTGATGGGGGTGAAGGGGTAGTCGCTGATGAGGGATTCCACATAGAAGCTCGACATCGTAACGACCTCGAACCAGGAGCGCCCGGGTTTGAGCGGGACGTCATTGCCGTTGGCATCCACAAAGCGCATCGGGCGGAGCAAGCCGGTTTGCTGCTCATACTCGCCAAAGCGGGTCGTCCAGAAGATCTCGTGCACCTCGCCGTCCCGGAGCAAGAGCGCCTTGATGGGCGGCATATTGGTCAGGTTGATGTCGATCAGGGTTGGTGCCCGGAAGTCGTGGTTCGCAAAGATGACCAGTACGTTCTCCCGTGTGAGCGGTTCACCGGTCAGCCGGTCGGTGGACATGACGAACTCGCCGCTGCCGTCCGTCCTGATATCGTAGCGGACGTAAGCCCCCAGCGTTTCATCATATTGCCATTGGATCTGGTTGAGGCTGCTGTAGAAGACCCACAGCTTGTCTGCGGTCTGCCCGCCTTCGGGCGGCATGGTGGCGAAGGTCATCCCGTCCAGGTTGAAATTGGAGCCGGGGTAACCCTCAGCACTTGCCAGGGCAATGTCGTAGAGCCTGTCCACGCCGATCATGGCACTGTTGATATCCGAGCTGTCAGAGCCGTAAATGGTAGTCGCCCCGCTCAGGCTCTGTGCAACGCCCCTGTCGGCGGAAGCCATCACTAAGAAGCCGGAATAGATCGAGCGGATGTCTTCATAAGGCAGTCGACCCGAGCGCACCGGTCCGATACCGGCAGCCGCAGCCATCTCCCCTGCTGTTCCCGCGGTGCTCTCACCCGTCGTGCCGGCGGTTTCCTCCCCGCCGCCAGTCGATGAGCCTGTCCCCTGGCCTTCGGTCTGTCCGCTGACGAAGGATGGGAAATCCCCATAGAACATCGCCAGGAAGCGCGTCATGCCTTCGCCGATGTAGATCTCATAGACGATCGGGCTGGTGTTCAAGCCAGCCTGGGGTCGGGCGGATGCCGGGAAGTTGGAGACCGAGATCAAAGCCGGCGGCAGTGCCAGCAGGTCTGGGTCCGCGGGCAGCCCGGTGAGGGGGTTGATGCCCTCGGGGAAGTCCGTGGGGCCAAGTGCAAGCGCGGCAGGCTGTGTTTCTTCTTCTGCTGCGGGCTGGGTTTCAGTGACTGCTTCTGTGGGTTCCAGGGTTGGGTCCTGGGTCACCTCGGGCGTGGGGGCATCGGTTGGATCCCCGACGGGTTCGACCGCCAGCGCGGGTACTTCGGTTGCTGCCTGGGCGGCTTTCGTTTCCGCCTCGGTCGGTGCACTATTTTCAACCACCGCTGCCATGGGTGTCACGGGCATATTGCAGGCTGAAAGGATCACGGCGAGCAAGGTCAGGCTGATGATCAGGGAAAAAGTTATCTTCTTCATAAGTGGTTCCTTTAACTGGTAAACAATACTTTTCTAGCCTAATTATACAGGGTGAGGGTCGCGAAGGTGGATTAGAGAATTCTAATGTTGGGGTGCAGGTTTTGTGCCGGACAATAAAGAAGTGTAATCCTTCAAAATGCAAATTTTTGAATTAAACACGAATACCTTGGCTTAAGATAAATTATTCTCTTTGTCAATTATTCCAAAGTGTTAATAGAAATATAAGACCACTGATTCGCAATGAAACCTCAAAATAATATTTTATCTTTTTTGATGACTATTAGAAAACAAAATATTACAAATATCTTTATGTAAGTATTTTCAAAGTCTAAAAACAAGTAATGCCATAGGGTTATTCTGATCCTTGTAATCAGATACGTTAATGCATAATTTTTCCCTCACCAAAACGTGACGTATAGTCCGTAGACATAAAATCATCAAAATATGATACTAAAACATATGAAAAACAACAATTTACTTGATATTTTGGGAAAGAAAATACGAGAATTGCGAACTTCTAGGGGACTATCCCAAGAAAAACTAGCATTCTTATCTGGTTTTGATAGAACATACATCTCAAAATTGGAAAGGGGGAAAATCAATATTTCCATACTTAATCTAATGCGACTTACTTCAACTTTTCAAATTAATTTGTCGGAACTTTTATCAAAAATAGAAATGGAAATTATTATCAATGACAATAAAAAAGAGAAAAATTGACGAAATACAATTAATCGGGAAAGAAGTACATAGTAAAGCATCAGAAGAATACATTGATGTAATTTTTAAATACAAAGACGGCAAGAAATGGGAGGGATTAATTCCCATTGTTTACCGTAGAACTGGTTTAGATTTTAGTGATGATGACGAGATAATCGATTATATTAAATCAGTTTATCCATTTTGTGATCCGAACCTCAAAGAATCTTGGATACAGGAACAAGCGGTCTTTTGGAACTCCAAACCTAATGCCAATGTTACATATAGTTTTTTTGAGAAACTTACTTCTTTCGAATGGTGTTGTATAAGCTGTGGCCTACCTGAAAACTCTAACCCTGCCAGAAGAATTCAAGACATAAAGGAATTTGGATACACTATAGCCACAAAAACTAATAAATATTGTCCTAAATGCAAAGAAAAGAAAACTCATTATCGATTAGTTCCACTCAAACGAGGTGGAATAACGGGATATGAAACATGGAGCCCAAAATTAAAAAAACGAATAATAAAGGTTTTGGGATCATATGATTGTTATGAGGCAAAAAAAGTTGCTGACCATAAATTAATTCCGGATCACAAATTCTCTGAGATAAGGTGGGATGAAAACACAAAAAGGGAGAGTATTGAAAATTTATCCGACTCTGAAATAAAGCGCGATTTCCAATTATTGGATAACCAACGGAACCAACAAAAAAGGGAGGTTTGCAGGGGATGTTTTCAATCAAACAAACGGGGATATCCTTTTGGTATTTCTTATTTCTACCAAGGTAATGAAACTTGGGACGAAAAATTTCCCACTACAGGTAAAGAAGCCGAGGAGGGTTGTAAAGGATGCGGTTGGTATGATCTCGAATTGTGGAGAACAAGTTTAATTAAAACAATTCGAGATTCTTAGGCTCCTGTTTTATCCTAAACTTATCATAACTATTTTCCTCTATCGAATTCAGGAAGGGAATTAATCCATACCCTATACTCCTCGCTAATTTTGGAGGAACTGCATTTCCGATTTGCCACATAGCTTTTTTCATTGAACCCTTGAAAAAAAATTCATCAGGAAAACTCTGAAGCCTTGCCATCTCCCGAGCAGAAATACACCTATTTAACGATGGGTGTATATGTGTTCCACCATGATTTTCTTTCACTGTCATTGAGGGTATTCCAGGATATTGCCGTTTATATGCATCAATAAACGAGTCATACAATGAACCACCTGGAGCAACTTTCGATATGCGCTCCATGGTTTTCTTTGAATGTTTTGTCCATTCATGATTTTTCTTTGGTATTCTTTCCCAATCAGGAAGTCCTTCGAATGCCTCTTCTATAGGAATGTATTCACCTGCATCTAAAATTGGTTTAGGATATGGATTAGGCAAATTGAATCTATTTCCAATAAATATTACCCTTGATCTAAATTGTGGAATACCATATTCTGCAGCCTCTAAGACGGCAATCGAGACATTCTTATAACCAATTTCAGAGAAACGATTTATAATCATATTCTTAAATTTGCCATTGGCCATCGTTAGTAACCCAGGAACATTTTCCATAACAAAGTACCATGGCCTGACTTCCTCTACTACTCTTACATATTCCTCAAACAAAGAATTTCTATGATCTTTGGGATCTCTTTTTCCAGCAACAGAAAAACCTTGACATGGTGGACCCCCAACTATTAGTTCAACTTCTGGTGTGCCTAACTCCTTAAGTAAATCGGTCGCAGAAAAATCATGAATATCGCCATGAAAAAGCTTACAATTAGGGAAGTTATATTTAAACGTTTCACAAGCGATATCGACCATTTCAACTGAAATTAGCGAATTGAATCCTGCTTGCTCCATACCTAGAGACATACCTCCAGCACCCGAAAACAAATCAATAAAATTATATCTCTTCTTGGGCGATGTTATTTTAGTAATATCAACAAGAATTTTATATTTATCATCTAAAGCTTCTAAATCACGCTTGATACTTTTATATCCGCCCATTTGTGGCTTTTTTATATTTTTTTCTGATTTTGTTTTGAATTCACTATCAAGAAAAGATGTTTGGACCATTTCATTTTCTGATGCTTCCAAATAACAATTCGAATTTTTCATATCATCCATAATTTCGTGACAATTATCTCCTTGTTTCACTAAATTTCCTTTATATATATTTATATTTGGAACATTTACTACACAGAATACATTTTTCACATACTGTTTGTTTTGCCAAACAGATTACTGATGAAAAATCTATAATTGCGAAATTAAGATCACTAGCTTTAATATTTTCAGTATTAGTAAGAACTTCAGCAATTTGCTTTATCTTTTTAGCTCTTCGTAAATCCCTACTAATTGGAATTGCAAAATACCTACTAACCAATCTCGCATAATTAATATCAATTAATGGCAATTTTTGATCGAAGCAAAGAACCAAGATCGCACTGGCTAGATAGTCCCCAATGCCTTTGATTGCCATTAGTTCATCATAATCACTTGGTATTTTACAAGAGTTGATTTTTACTATTGACGATATTTCTTTGATTAAACGCCCTTTTCTTTGTGACAGTCCTACAGGATAAAGAAACTCCACTAAATCATATTCATTTACATCAATAATTGACTGCCAATTTGGGAACTCCTTGATAAATTTAGGATAAAATTCTTCTATTGTTAAGGCTTGTGTTTTTTGAAGCAATATTTCTGAAATAATGATTTTATAATGATCTATAGATTTTTTTCGCCATGGAAAATCTCGTTTATTTTTTTTATACCAAGATAATAGTTGCTTTGTGAAGAATTTTAGATCATCATAATTGGTAATTAATTTTGAGATATTATCTTCAGTATCTCTTCCCAAGCACCACTCCTTCTCCATTCTACTAAATAAAGATATATTCTATTCCAATCACCAAATTCATTTGGAATATCCCTCCAATATGCACCGTTTCGATTTCTCCAAATAATACCATTAATGGCTACTCGTACACTTTTTGAAATAGTCAGTCGGTGTTTGTCCATTATTATTTTTTTTATGTGACTCCACTGCAAGTCATTTATATAATATTCTTGAATTGATGGAGCCGATTCAACAGAATTTTTAGACTCTCTTCTTTTATTAAGATTAACCGAAGTAAAATTTAGTTCAGAATGTTTTGATAAATATTTTTTTCCTTTCTCCGTAATACAAAATTTCTTTCTATTTATAACAACTATGAAATCAGACTTTTTCAAATAATACTTAGCCCACCCCGCTTTTTTTTCAAACTTTGTTTGAATGCCATTATTATCTTTTTCATTTTTCTCTTCGTCAGTTAAATTAAGAGATACAGCTAGTGAATTTAATACATCTCTAATCTCATATTCTTTGCCATCTTTGATTGCTTCCAAGAAAGGATACAACAATTTTTCTACTGAGGGTATAGACATATTAGTTTATTTCTTTATCTATTAATTCACTAACAAATAATTTTTACATAAACTCGTATATAATTAGTCTCTTATTTCATATGTTATGTTGTAATAATAATATTATTATAGATCATTTACAAACGTAATTATAGCATGTAAAATTTGTGATTATTGCTAAATAAATTTATTATTCATTCTTTTTATAAACATTTGAAGTTTTGCATATCGAGTGAAGTGTGCAACATCTTTTCAATAAATTGGATTTCATAAAAATTTTACAAATTACAATCTCCTTTTACACATTTTGCTGATTCTTATAGAATTCAATTTTCTCCTAGTTTCTTCACACTTTTTCACCATAAAGAAAACCTAATTTAATTTGCGAGTTCCCCTCCTTTTTACTAATCAAACAAAATCAAGCTTTCTACCTTCTCCTCAACCTCACTCATACACATAAAACCCGCGGCCGGCCTTCTTACCCAGCCAGCCCTTTGCCACGTATTCCTTTAATAACGGGCAAGGACGGTATTTTTCGTCCCCATAGACTTCATGCATGACTTCAAGGATATAAAGCACCGTATCCAGCCCGATCAGGTCTGCCAGGGCCAGCGGCCCCATGGGGTGGTTAGCCCCCAGCTTCATGACGGTATCAATCCCTTCAGCACTTGCAACGTCTTCATAGTAGCAGTAGATCGCCTCGTTGATCATGACCTGCAGCACCCGGTTCAGCACAAAGCCCGGGACGTCCCGCACTTCGACGGGTGTTTTGCCAAGGGAGAGGGCCAGGGTCTGCACGGCAGTGAAGGTCTCATCGGTGGTAGCCGTCCCGCGAATCAGTTCCACCAGCTTCATGAGCGGGACAGGGTTCATGAAATGCAAGCCGATCACCTGCCCTGGGCGCTCCGTCTGCTCGGCGAGCTGCGTGATGGAAAGCGAGGAGGTGTTGCTGGCCAGGATGCAGCCGGGTTTGGTGACCTCATCCAGCTTTCGGAAGATTTCCGCCTTGAGCTCTAAGTTTTCGATCACGGCTTCAAAAACGATGTCGCAGTTTTCCGCGTCCCCCAAGTCAGTCGAGGGGATGATGTTCGCCAGTGTTTCCGCTCTTTCCGCCTCGCTGATCTTTCCTTTTTGCACGCTTTGTGCCAGCCATCCCGCAATCGCGTCCAGGCGTCGGTTCACGATAGCCAAATTGATATCGTTCAGGTATGTCCGGTGTCCAGCGGCCGCCATGACCTGTGCGATGCCGCCCCCCATATGTCCTGCGCCAACAATCAATGCTTTCATGAGTTTGCTCCTCGATAGGTTTATCATCCAGGATCAATTATAATCCCCCGGGGTCTTGACCGAGAGAATGGTTCGAGATTGGGAGGATAAAAAATGGTGGGTTGAACCCATTCCGCTACGATCCTACACCTAAAGGTGTTCCGCTACGCTTCAGGGCAGGACACGCAACCCACCCTACAACTAAAAAAGATTGCTTCCCACTCCGCTTATGCTTCGGGGACGCTTCGCAGTCCTTACAGAACGCTTCGCAGTCACAGGTTCGCAATGGAAAAAAGACACAGCCGATGATCGACTGTGTCTACTCTTTGAAGATGTTATTCAGCTGTTGAGTGTGTATGCTTATTTCCCGGTCAGCAGGGGTTCAAGCTCCAGCAGGTCTTTGGTCAGGAGCGAAAGGTCGATCCGGGCGGTTTCAGGGTCGCGAACGAGGCCCGAGATGATCAGGTCAAGGCGGTTCGGCAGGCTGCGTGCCAAGTCGGTATCCACTTCTGTAATGAAGGGCAGCAGTTCTTCCAGGTTGGTTTGGGTCTCTGTCAATGCCGCCTGGGCGCTTTCAATATCTTCCAGGAACAGTTCAAGCTGGGCGGTATTGGCATCCACCAGCACCTGGTAGAACAGGGCGTTGGCCTGCGCTGATTCCAATTCCTGTTCCAGTTCGGCGATCTTTTCCTCGGCCGTGGTATTGGCGCTGGTCAGGGCGTCATTTTCGTCTTGCAGGTCGCTTAAATCCTGTTTCGCCTGATCGAACTCAGCCTGGGTCTGGTCCAGGGTGTCGGCAAGGGGCCGGTAGCGGGTGAAATGGTCGGTCAGGAAGCCGGCAAAGAAGATCACTACCACGATCCCCAAACCGATCCCCACTTTGATCAGGAAGCGTACAAACTTGCTGGGGGGCTTCTTCTCAGGCTTTTCCGGCGGGGTTGGTTCGGTGTCAGGCTTGCTTTCTTCAAGCGCTTCAGGTTTGGTGGGTTCTTCTTCCGGCGTTTCCGGTGTTTCCATTTTCTCAGGTGCTTCCGGTTCATTATTTTGTTCTGTTTGGATTTCTTCGTCTTTATTTTCCATATTATTTTCCTTTAATCGATCTATCGTTGAGCTATCCAACCTATTTATGAGAGATGACTACATTAGAATTATACTGGATAGGGTCATAATTTGAAATCAGGGCAATTCCGGTGGTGAGTGTTGCTTTTGTAATTAATACCCCACCCTCACCTCAATCCTCTCCCTCCGCTGGAGGGCGAGGAGGAAAACATTTCGAGATTTAATTAAGTACAAAAATTACTCCACCTCTCCTTCGAGTTGATCGATGTTCAACCGTACAAGTACTCGCAGGTGGAATCGGAGCAGGATCTTAGGTGGGTAAAGGCTCAAGGGAGCTATACCGGGAATAAGGCGGAGACAAGGTGATATCTGGTGTAGATCCATCACAATCTACACAAATAAAATCTTCTATCAGTAAACCGTTTACTCATCTCCCAAACGATAATCAAAAAGCATTGCACCATTCAACATCTTATGGACTTCGCAGTTCCTGGCTGAATTGAACAGTAATATCTTTTCCCGTTTTGAAAGATCCCCTGATAGCTCGATTTTCATATCGAACCGGGTTTGTGAAAAATCGACCTCATCCCCCTCTCTCAAAACCCTGACTTTAATATCTTCCAGCTTGATGTGCTTGTTCTCTGCAACTGCAGCGATCGTCAGGACAATTCAGGTGCCCAGGGCCGAAGTCACCAGTTCAACCGGGCATAAATTGGCACTGTCGTCTGCATCCCGCCGTCCAACCCGGATGGTACGCACCCCCACATCTACCTCCGCAGCACCATCTTTATAAAGGACCACCATTTCGTTGTGAGCTACCATCATCCAACCAGCACTTTAACCCAGTCCTGCGGGGAGATACCCGGGGTTTCAAAGTCCTCATCCTGATAAAATGCCTCGATCAGGTCAGGCAAGTCAGATACAGCTTTTCCCTCAAGGGCTGCTTCCAAACGTGAAACGGTATCCTGGGGATAACAAAAATAATCACCAGAGAGTGAAACCTGAAAGATAACTTCATCCTTCAATTCGAATAGCGCGCGGATCAAACCACCTGGTGCTTTATGAGCCCTGTTGATGACATTAACCCCTGTTGCAATCTTGATACCCTCTTGCTTCCCGGCTGTTCTCCGCTTGAACAACCAGTCCTGGCTCAGGAACTGCGGTTTCAGTACCTCAGCTTCACGGCGGACCTCATCGGGCAGCTCAACTGCTTCCAGCGTCCCGAAGATGCTTTCGTAATTTCGGATCAATGGCCCGGCCATCGCATCCCAAGTGGGAACTTGCCCAATCTCTCTTTTAATCGTGGTCAGGTTCTCCCGCATGCTTTTAAAGACCTTATCCCGATACTTCTCATCCGGGATACGCAGGACACGTGTCATGGTTTCATAATCAAAATCTGCGATCAAATTTCCGACAAGCACAATAGAATCACCGATTTCAGCAGCACCTGTCCCGGAGATCTTGCGCCCCTCGAGGGTGACCACATCGTTTACCGGCCGGTACTGCGATGGGATTCCCAGGTCAGCATAGGTTTGTGCAACCGGCTCTAGCAAAAGTTTGTATAGATCAGCTTTATCCCCCCTGACCAGCGGGTTGTCTTTATGCAGCACAATTTGATAGAAAATCTGGTCCCCATCCAAAAACACCGCCCCGCCGCCGACTTCCCTGCGGAAAACCGGGATATCATGCGCCTTGCAGTATTCAAGATCCACTTCCTGTGCCAGGTTTTGGTGATAGCCAATGCAGACATACGGGGTACTCGGTGCCAGGATATTAATGCCTTCAATACCCAAACGGGCCTGGGCATGATAGATCAATTGCGAATCGAGCCAATCAACAGATCTTAAATGAAAAAGTCTCATCAATTTTCCTCATGAATGCAACAGCGAAGCGAGATAATAAAGCTGTATTTCAACTATTTGTTATATTTAGCTTTTTCTTCTGTAATTAAGGCTTCCAATTCAGGAGAATCGGCACGCAGAAGGGTATCTAATTCAGAAAGGTCACTGGCCTTGATCTTTGCCAGCCAGCCTTCGCCATAAGGGTCTGAATTGACGAGGTTTGTTTCCCATTCAAGCTCTTCGTTCGCCTCAGAAACAGTTCCGCTGATGGGGGCTTTAACCCGCCCAACCCATTTGCCAGACTCCATCGACATGAAAGCCTCATCTTTCGCGATCACGCGCCCAATATTCGGCATCTCGATGAACAAGATATCACCAGCTATAGCCTGGCCAAAATCTGATAAACCAATGGTGACGTCATCGCCATCAGCTTTGACCCAAATATGGTCTCGTGTGAAAAATAAATCTTCTGGGAATTCATAACCTAAAATTGATGTCATGGTATCTACTCTCCTCCGGTAGGCTATTGATTGTATCAATCACCACTAATTATTACACAAAACTTTCCAAAAATTGTCTGACTTCAGAAAAACAAAACACCGGACCCTCGGTACAGATATACACACCGCCCATATTGCAGCGGCCGCACTTCCCGATACCGCATTTCATTTTTGCTTCCAGGGTGACCCAGTTCTGGTCAGGTTGAAAACCCAATTTTTCCAAGGTCATCATCGCAAATTTGATCATGATCGGTGGTCCGCAGGTGATTGTAATGGTGTTATCTGTTGAAGGGTTGATCTTTTCGAGCAGTGTCGTGATCAAACCCTCTTCATGCGGCCAACCTGCAGGAGCTTTATCCACCGTCAGGAACATTTCAACATCTGGCGCTTGCTGCCACAAGTCATATTCATCGGTAAACACCAGCAGATCCGGACTTCTCGCAGCCCACAAGATGGTCAGCTTTCCATAATCCCCACGGTGGTCAAGGATGGTCTGGATGATGGGGCGTAACGGTGCGCCGCCAATCCCGCCGCCCAGGATAACGATATTCTTGCCTTTGAACCGGTCCATCGGGAAGCCATTACCTAACGGCCCGCGCAAACCGATCTGATCGCCCACATCCAGGCGGAAGAGAGCTTCCGTCAGTGTGCCTACCCGGTTGACAGCGAACTCGACGATGTCTCCCCTTTCAGAGCTGGAAGCCAAACCAAAAGGTGACTCCCCCACACCAAAAACAGAGACTTCTGCAAACTGCCCGGGGGCATAGCTGAAGTTTTTCCTGGCATCCGGATCATCAAACCTGACCTGCACAAGTTTGATATTGTCTGCCAGGTCCTTCATGCCTTTGATCGTAGCCAGGCCTGGGGTTGTAAGAATTGAATTGGTATCAAGCATAAGTGACCCTTCGTAAAAAATACTGCATCAACATGATGAAATCCACCTTATATTTGTGCCTGCGCCAACTTTAAGTCCACTTTTTCAACAACTTCAAGGATATCAATCCCTGCAGGGCAGGCATCAATACACCGGCCGCAGCCAACACAGCCCAGAACTCCAAAATCTTCCGGATAATACATGAATTTGCAGTAAAACCTATTCTTCAACCGTTTGACTTGCGTTTCCCTTGGATTATGCCCACCTGCGATGCGCCGGTAGCCCATCGATGTGCAGGTATCCCAAGCACGCAGCCGCTCATAGACCTTGCCGTTGGGACAAATCGCGATCACCTCGTCCCTGACATCATAACAACGGCAGGTTGGGCAAACGAATGAACACACCCGGCAGCTCAAACAGGCGTGGCTTAACTCTTTCCAGAAAACGTCCTTGAAGACTGCTGCCCATTCAGCGCTTTCATGCAATTTTGGCAGACCCCGGGCTTCAGAGGGGTCAGCTGGAACACCGCTCCATTGCAGAAGATCGAGGCCGGAAACCAATGCCTGCCCTTTTTCTGTAATGGCCTGCACAGCAAACCCATCATCGATCCGGGTCAGCAGGATATCCAAGCCCTCAGTATCGTCCGGTGCACCGCCGACAACCGTGCAAAAACAGGAATCCCACATTTCAGGGCAGGCCAACCCGATCAGGGTCAGCGCCTGGCGATGCCGGGCATACTGCGGGTCAGCCGGTTCTTTATCCCAGAACAGGGCATCTAATACTTTAAAACTTCTTGAATCACACGGACGCAGACCAAACAGGATCTTTTCATGTGGGAGATCCGGCTGTTTCAAGACCGTCGTTGGACCTTGTTCAATAAACAGGATTGGTTCTGTCATGGGAATGACCCAATTCCTTGGCGGCAGCTCCGGGCGAGTAAAATCCCAAACAATCTGAGAAATACTATTAATCTCTTGATATTGAATTTTCCCGTGTTTCTCAATGGGGGCAACAACTACTGTTTGTTTCAGTAAATCAGCCAGCCAAAGGTTAAGTTGTTCCTGTGATATCACTTTCATGGAGGTGATCCTTATAAATTCAAGCGTTCATTTGGATTAAAGCAAACCAGCGGGGGGTGCGTTTCAATACTGTCGCCAGTACGGTAATCAAACAACTCCAATATCTCTTTTGCGACCTTCCGGTTTAGCTTGCCCAGCGGAATATCCATCGGGCAAACCGCCTCGCAAGCTCCACAGCCCACGCATCGTCCTGCCAGGTGGTAAGCCCGCATGACATGGAAGAACATCTTTTCCGGAACTTCCAGCGCAATCGAGACCCAATGGGGATCGAGTTTTTCGGCGACACACTCAAAGCAATAACAGCCTGGGCAAGCCTGCCGGCAGGCATAGCAGCGAATGCAGCGGTCAAACTCCGAGGTCCAAAAGGCCAAACGTTCTTCTGGTGTCCACTGGTCCATCTCATTAATATCAGCATAAGGGTCGGCCGATTCCGGGACCTCAACGGGGAGCTCTGTCAATATGAGATCATCGTACAATGGGGGAACACGCTCCTGGCAAAACTCACAATCTACTCGCAGACTGCCGTTGATCTCGCTGCCCTCGCAGGTTACCCCAATAATCCGGACATTCTCGCGGGCGACTTGCTGCTCATTGATCAACAAATTGATAGCGCGGGTGTCACAAGGCCGCAAAACAACCGCAGTTTTGGGGATAGGCTGGTCCTTACCCGGGGAGTGCTTGCGCTCATGCAGGTAAGAAGCCAGATTTAAATTGCAGTCCGGCCCCCAGACGAGACGATCAACCTGATCCACTGATTCAATGAAAACAGGTCGGGATCTGCCGCGAGTATCCCGCTCATAGCCAATCACACAGGAAACCTCGTCATTCTCCAGATATTTCCTGGCGGTTTGCCTGATTTGATCCTCAATAAAGGTCATGAACTCACCTCCTCAAGCACATCGATCCCACTTTCCGCCTTCTTTCTCAATGGATTAGGCCCAATGTTCCTCACCTTTTCCGTAAACGACGTAACGACCTCTGAGAATTTCTTACCTTCCGAGGCGGATACCCAATCCACAAACAACCGGTCTGTCTCAAGTCCAGAGAATTCAAGCAAGCGGTGCATGATTGAATAACGTCGCTGCGCAATGTAATTCCCCTGCTGGTAGTGGCAATCTCCCGGATGGCAGCCTAACACCATCACCCCATCCGCACCATCTATCAGGGTTTTCACAACGAATAAGGGGTCGACTCTTCCAGAGCAGGGGACACGAATGATCCGAACATTCTGCGGATAGGACATCCGGCTTGTTCCAGCCAGGTCTGCTCCGGCATAGCTGCACCAGTTACATAAAAATCCTACGATTTTCGGCTCAAATGATTCAGACATACTCATATCCTTGTTTTCCATCATCCATTTTCCGTTCAACGCTCATCCATTGAGAATTGGAGTAAAGTTTCGATCTGGGATAGAAGCTGATTATCGGTAAAACCTCGCAGGGCGATGGCTTTTCCCCGGCATCCGGCAACGCAAAGACCACACCCTTTGCAGAGTGCTTCATTGATCTTCGAAACAAGCCTTCCCCGGTTTTCCGCCAGGGTCGGTGCGCCATAAGGACAGACTTCCACGCACAAACTGCACCCCACACAATTTAGCTCGTCAACTTC
The DNA here is from genome assembly GCA_016841445.1 of Anaerolineaceae bacterium. Lineage (GTDB taxonomy): Bacteria > Chloroflexota > Anaerolineae > Anaerolineales > Anaerolineaceae > Brevifilum. The sequence continues at coordinate 574,397 of JAENZD010000001.1, read as the reverse complement.
AGCAATGGTGGGTACAACTTCTACATAAGGTTGGCTCAATAATCCTAAAGCCTGGGCAGCCGCAGCACTGGCATGCGTGACCGTATCCGGAATATCGCGAGGTGCCTGGCAGGTGCCAGCCAGGTAAATGCCATCCGTGTTGCTATCAACAGGGCGAAGCTTCGGATGCGCTTCAAGGAAAAAGCCGTTGATGTCCCGGGTTACATGGAGTTTATGGGCTAATTCATCCGCGCCCTTTGAAGGCACAACGCCAGTCGCCAAGATCACCATATCCACCGGCAGCCTGACCGGTTGGCCAAGGTCTGTATCTTCTGCATAAACAACCAGCTGATCGTCCTGCGGCAAAACCTGCGCACCGCGCCCTCGTACGAAAACCACACCCTCGTGCTGGACCCTCTCATAGAATTCCTCATATCCTTTGCCAAATGAGCGGATATCCATGTAGAACTCAACCACTTCAGCAGAAGTTTTCTCTCGTATAAGATGGGCTAATTTCAATGAATACATGCAGCAAATCCGGGAGCAATATGGCTGGTGGTGTTCATCACGACTGCCGACACAGTGCAGAATGGCAACCCGCTCAGGCTTTTCACCGTTGCGCATGACGATATTTCCCTCAGTCGGGCCTGAGGCGTTGGAAAGTCGTTCGATCTCGATACCGGTATAAACTTCGGGATAAACACCATAGCCGTATTCCAGCATTGGCGTGGGATCCCAGACATCAAAACCAGAAGCAATTATGATCGCACCAACATCAATCTGTTCAAATGTATCCACAGCAGTGTGGTCAATAGCCCCAACACCACAGGCGTCAACACATGCCAGGCATTCTGAACAAGCAGCACAAGAAAGGCATCTTTTGGCTTCCGCTACGGCCTGGTCTTCGGTGAAGCCCAGGTAGATTTCGTCAAAATCATTTCGATCCGCTGCTTCCCTGAAGGAAATCTCCTGCCTCGGTGTTCTATCCCAGGCTGCAGGTTCGTAGTAACCAGGCGTCTCTTTGGTAGTCTTTCCCTGCTTCAGACCGGCTAAAAGTTCCTGGCCGCAAAGGAAGCGCCGGATCGATTCGGCCGCCTGATGCCCTGTGCCCACCACCTCAACGATCGAAACCGGGCCAGTCACCGCATCACCTGCAGCAAAGACATCCCTTTCGCTTGTCTGAAAAGTTTGTGGGTCTACGGCAATCCAGCCCTTGCTGCCCTGGTTGATCTCAATACTTTCAGCATCGAGCTTTTGACCAATCGACATAATAACAGTATCCATTGGCAGCGTGACGGTATCACCTTCAATGGGTTCCGGCCGTCGCCTCCCACTGGAATCTGGTGCGCCCAAACGCATTCGCTGGCATTTTATCGCGCTAACACTTCCCTGATCGGCAATCACTTCAAGAGGGTTGGCCAGGAAAATAAATTTGATGCCTTCGTCTGCCGCCTCCTCGATTTCCCAATCGTGGGCTGGCATTTCATCACGAGTCCGGCGGTAGATGATAGAGACTTCTTCAGCCCCAAGCCGTCTTGCTGTCATCGCTGCATCAATCGCCACGTTACCGCCGCCAACAACGGCCACCCGCTTGCCTACCTTTGGCTGGGAACCTAGATCCACATTCAAATGAGAGAAATTGACCTGCCTGAGGAATTCAATGCCTGAGTAAACGCCTTCCAAATCCTCACCCGGGATGCCCATGCGTGATCCGAGATGGGCACCAATCCCCACGAAAACTGCATCAAAATCCTGGCGGAGTCGTTCAAGCGTCATCGCAGATGCGTTTACTTCGGGAGCCAGGCTCACAGGCGTGCTCAGGTGAAGTTTAATCCCTGGCAAGGAAACGATGTCATTGATTTCTTTTTCAAGAATTTGTTTGGGCAGTCGATGGCCTGGAATACCCACATTCATCATCCCGCCAGCGACAGGAAGCGCTTCAAAGATTTCACACTCAGCACTGTTAGCTGCCAAATCCCTGGCAACCGTCAAACCAACAGGGCCTGACCCAATGATCGCTATCTTTTTACCAGCCAGGTCATCGCCTTTGAGGTTATATACAGCTGTATTTTCAACAAATTCTTCTGGATGCGTGAAAGCCCAATCAGCAGCATAACGCTTGAGAAATTCGATTGCGACAGGCTGGTCTTTTTCCGCCCTGCGGCACTCCGTCTCACATGGATGATGGCATACCCGGCCGCAGATCCCCGGGAAAGGCATATCTTTTTGGATCAAATCGTAAGCTTCTTTAAAACGTCCTTCAGCAATCAGGGCGACAAAACCCTGAACATGAATCCCGGCTGGGCAGGCAGCTTTACAGGGTGCTTCGCCGCGTTTATCAATTGCAAAGGCGTTTGGAACCGCTTGTGCGAAAGGCCGATAGATGGCGGTCCGTTCTGCCATTCCATTTTCAAACTCGCTGGGTATTTGCACCGGGCAAACTTTTACACAGTCATTACATGCCGTACAGGCATCCACATCAACATATCTCGCTTTCCGCCTGACGGTGACCTGAAAATTCCCAATAAATCCGTCCAACTTTTCTACCTCACTATTGCTGAGTAAGGTAATGTTTGGATGGGATGCGACATCCACCATTTTTGGGGTTAGAATGCAGGCAGAGCAGTCAAGTGTGGGGAAGGTTTTATCGAGTTGGGCCATATGGCCACCAATTGATGGTTCACGCTCTACCAGGTACACTGGAACACCTGCCTGAGCCAGATCAAGCGAAGCCTGGATGCCGGCAATACCGCCCCCAACCACCATGGCAGCTTTTGTTACCGGTACCCTTTGGGGGAAAAGGGGATCGTGGAGAGCAACCCGCTCAATGGCTGCAGCTACAAGGTCAACTGCTTTCCGGGTTGTCATTTCCCCCGCTGAATGGATCCAAGAAACATGTTCCCGTAAGTTAGCGACTTCTAACAAATAGGGGTTAACACCTGCATTCGTCAGCATTGCTCGCCATGTTCGTTCGTGCATCCTAGGAGAGCAAGCCGAGACGACCACCCGATTCAACTTGTTCGCCTTGATATCTTCCTGGATGCTCTGCTGACCCGGCCCTGAACAAGTGTATTTGTTATAGCGTGCTACCACAACATTCGGCATATGACTGACTGCCTCGACAACTTTCGGGACATTCACAGTTCCGGCGATATTGGATCCACACATACAAACATAGACACCAATCCGGGGCTTATCCTTATTCATTGACTCGTTTTGTTGAAAATTTTCTGCCTTTAAATTTGGCGAGTTGATATTCTCTGTATCGCCAGGAGCAGGACAACATTCTGGATCAATGGGCATTCTGGGGGCACTGTTTTTTGTCATGGGTATCTCTTGTTTATCGGCTGTTTTTTTGAAGGTGATTAAGAAGCACTATTCTCGATCGCTTCATATACGATTTGCGTCAGGTCTATCGCACGAATTCGGATCTTGTTTTTTCTTGCACCGCCAGTAAAAGTGCGCATACACTGCTGGCAAGCAGAGACAATATAGGATGCACCCGTTTGTTGGGCTTGCAACAGACGATTGTTAGACGCTGTATTAACTGTATCGGGTGAGAATGCTTCAACATTCCCGCCACCACCGCAGCAGAGTGAATTCTGGTGGTGATTTGCCATTTCCCGTAATTCTAAGCCTGGGATATTCTCCAAAACAAAGCGTGGCTCATCAAAGATTCCATTACGTTTACCAAGATCGCATGGATCGTGGTAGGTAACAATTCGTTCTACTGGTCCAAGGCTGAGCTGGCGGTGTGCGACCAGGCGCGCCAAATACTCAGATGCATGAAGAATTTCGAGATCTTTGGGGAAGTGAGATAACATATCCGGGTAAATATGTTTCCATGTGTGATAACAGGATGCACAAGTTGTGATCAGGGTTTTCGCACCCGTAGCGATCACTTGACTTACATTATTAACTGCCAGCGCATTTACAGCATCACTCATCCCTGCAGTAACCAAAGGAAAACCGCAGCACCATTCACGGCCACCCATCAAAGTGAAATCAATATCGCTTTTTTTTAAAATTTGAACCAAGGATTGGGGAATCTTATAAGCCATAGGGTAGAAAGAAGAAACACAGCCAACGAACCAAACCACATCCGCCTGGCGCTTGATTTCACCCAGACCCTCAGGAAGATTATCACTCCAAATGAGCCTGGTTTCGTTATCATCGCCCATCATATTGTGGGATTCGGTTATCAACGTTCGAAGCCGATTTAAAGCTTCTGGCGTAGGCTGCATTCCCTCACCCAGGATCAGCTCACGAATCTCCCGCATCGTGTCAGCTACAGGAATCCCGCGAGGGCAGCGGATAGTACAGGAATTGCATGACGTGCATAACCAGAAGGTATCTGTCTGGCTGATCTCCTCTTTCAGACCCAACGCTAACATCCGCCACAGTTTTCGGGGGGAGACATCCATCGCAAAATATGTTGGACATGAAGAGCTGCAAGTACCGCATTGTAAACAAGTATTCAATTTTGAGATATTAAATCCCTTTACCTCTGCAAAATCGAGGTCAATATTCGTATCGTCAATGATATTGAATTGTCCCACGCCCATCCAACCTCCATACTAATAAGAAACGCAATAGTCTTAAAAAACTCGATTGACTTTCCTAAATGAAAAAGTGAACTTCTGATTTTGAGGCATTTTCTACCATCGTAGCAGCACCAACAATGCCTTCAACCTCATCAATTAAATCTTCTCGTTTAATCTCCATGACATCCATGCTGGTTTTGCATGCCAGCAGATGAACGCCCAGATCAATCATGGTTTGGCGCATTTCAGGGAGCTGGACAACACGCTTATCCTTCATCATTTTCTTGAACATCCAACGGCCGATCCCACCAAAATTAAACTTTGATGGCCCGATCACATCCAAACCACCGCGATTGATTAAACCAAGCATTTTTCCGAAAAAACCCTGGCCGGTCAGGTTTCCTTTTTGGATTGCTTTGATACCCCAGAAGGTAATAAATAATGTTGTGTCCATCCCAGCGGACAATGTAGCTATTGCAATCGTAAAAGCTGCAAATACGTGATCAAAATCCCCGCTCATTAAGACAATCGTCGCTCGATTATTTTTTTCCATTTCTTCCTCTCCTATTAAACCGTTTTCTTAACAAAAAACTTGAAAAATGAACCGGCATCCTCTTTGCCAAGAAATTCATTATTCGTTTGATTGCACCAGGCTGGGATATCCGAGTGTGCGCCTTCATCATCCGCATCAATCTCCAATATCTGCCCAACCTCCATTGTCCTCATATTTTTTGCCAGGTAGGCAATCGGCATGGGGCACATTTGACCCACTGAATCCTGCACAAGATCTGCTTTAATTTCCATCTTTATCTCCTTTTCAATTGTTATTAGCCTTACAAAAAGGGTGCAACATCATGCTCTTCGACCAATTGAACAAATCCATCGTAAGAAATGATATCAATCCCTTCGATCACCTTCTTGATCCCGCGTGCCTGCAAATCGATATCTATCGCGAAGATCGGATGTGTTTGCAGTGCTTTCTTAACCACAGTCTCTGTCTCAGCTCCCGGCAAAGCATTGTAAACCCCATCTTCGTACAATAAGAAAGGGGAGCTATCGGGTGCTACCCGTAATGCAGAATCAAACGAGTTAGAACTAAGTATTGGTTTATTAATCGTAAATAACATATTGGCTCCCTTTTAAAATGGCAGTATTTTCCCATATGCAGCTAACAAATCAGCAAACTGTTCATTGCTAGCCAGCTCAACATCGAGCACCAAATCCGCTTGTGTCAAGCCTCTTTCTTTAAGTGATTCTTCATGAACGACGAACTTTGTCACATTAAAGTCCTTTAACATTGGGAACCCCTCCCCAAGAGGTTTCATATCAAGACCTGATGGATCCTGATCTTTAAGCAGTGCATACACTCCGTCATCCATAAACAGCACACATAAATCCATCTCAAATACCGCAATACCCATAATGGTGCGAAATGCTTCAGCTGTATAAACACTTCCATAAGGTGCCTTACGTAGTAAAACAAGCGTTTTATCCATGGTTCCTCCTCAATCGCCAAATGTAATAAAACGATCGGCTGACCGCAGAAATTCTGCCAGGTTACCCAATCCCGATTGGCGCACATTTTCAACCGCCAGGTCTGGTCTTAATCCTCGGAATTTTGAACAGGCTGTACATGCGATGATCTTTATGCCAGATTCCCCTAATTCTGAGAGCCGCTTGCTAATATTTCTCTCTCCGGGTGGGTTGATGTATTTATTAATATTGTTGACCCCGTCTGTATATAAAAAGATTCCACAAATTTCATGTCCACGTGCGATTGCAGCATTGGTGAACAAATATGCGGAATCGACAGCCTGGTGCTGGTAAGGCCCCTCCAAAATCATAATTCCAATTTTCATACGAACTCCTTAAGTGACTAATCCATGACTGGTGAAGTATTGCGAGGCAGTCTGCCAATTTCAATTAGAACTACCTGACAAAATCAATAATGGACCTCAAAAGGTCCATTATGTGTTGAAACTTCAATCAAGCAGTTTATTAGCAATTTCAGCGCTATTGGCAAGTTGTGTTGATAAAATCTCTCGCATCATATCTAGCACTTCAATAAGTCTGTGATCTACAAGCTTATAAATGACGGTCGACCCATCTCGTTCACTCGTTACTAAATTCCGATCACGCAGGATACCCAAGTGACGAGAAATGGTTGATTGCGGCAGATCCAGAGCTTCTACCAACTCGTTTACGAAGCATGGTTTCTCATGCAAGCTATATAAGATCAGAATCCGGTTGGGATCGGATAATGCCTGGCAGATTCGGCTATGTAATAGTTTTATTTCGAGTTCAAGTTTTGGATCTATCATAAAGGCATCCTTTTATCCATATATCCGGATATCCGATTTGGTGAATATTCCAAGATTATAATATGGTATTTAAAATCTGTACAGAATGAATTTTCCATTTTTTCTTCACTTCAATTTTTTTTGAAAATTGATATACCAGCATTAAAATTGATTGGAAAAATCCGCCAATTTGTGCTATTGTATAGACAGGAGGTGCAGCGATGGAAAAGAAAATTGGTAAAATCACGCATTTTTATGATCGCATCAGTGTTGCCGTTCTCTCCCTGACAGATGACCTGGAACTTGGCGATGAGATCAGGATTTCGGGCCACACCACAGACTTCACACAAAAAATCACATCACTGGAGATCGAGCATGAAAAAGTTCTCACGGCAGAACCCGGGGACGAGGTTGCGCTAAAAGTTATCGAACCGGTCCGAAAACGCGATAAGATTTACAAGATCATCCATGAGATGGGTTGATTGACGCCTTGTGCGCTCACTGGACGTAATTCTGATCATCCATTTTTCTGCGCTTTAAATCATCCAGGCATATCACAGCGTCATCCCCTCATACCTGGCAAAACAACTTAAGGAGGATAAAATGTCCGTTATCACAATTTCCCGCCAATCGGGGAGTGAAGGGAATCAAATTATCAGGATCGTATGCAGCCGCCTGGGCTGGAAATACTTCGATAAAAACCTGATGGCGCAGTTTGCTGCAAAAAAGGGAGATGCCCCGGCGAAAATTACAGATATGTCTGAAAGTGAGCACCACATCAAGACCTTCTGGGAAAAGGCATTCAGCCGCATGGTGATGCCGCCCGTCACAACGCCCTGGAGTTTAACCGACCCCTATGACATGATGGAAGAACTGACGGTGCAGCATGTGAGTCAATTTATCCACGCGGCTTATAAAGAGGGAAATGTGGTGATTGTCGGGAGGGGGTCCCAAGTCGTTTTGAAGGATAAGCCTTTTGCGCTGCACGTCCGGATCATCGCACCCTTTGAACGCCGGGTTGAACGGTGGATGGAGCGTGAAAATCTCCTTCGTGATGAGGCTGAGAAAATCACAAAAGAACGGGATCACAAGCATGCTCATTTTGTAAGAACCTACTTCAAAGAGGATATCAACAACCCGGTTCTTTACGACCTGGTTATCAATACAGATAAACTATCTCCAGAAAACGCGGCTGACCTGATCGTAAAGGCAGTAAAAACCATATGAGGTATTGATCTTTGAAGAAACTGTCCTTATTGAATGAAACGCGCCGTTTTGCTAGCTGGAAAGTTTGGGGCGCTCGGGTGCTGGTGGCTGTTGTGCTGTTCTGGAACCTGCAAGCCACGGTTCAGTTCATGCTGAAACCCCAGCTTTTCACTGCGTCATTTCAAGTCGAAGGCGTACCTGGCCAGGCAGCAGTCACAGGTTTCGGCATCCTATTCCTGATGTGGCAGGTGCCGTATGGTTTTGCCCTGGTTCACCCACTCCGGTTTAAAACCTCCCTGTGGCAGGCGCTGATCATGCAAACCATCGGGGTGATCGGGGAATCGCTCCTGCTCTTCAGCATCCCTTTGGCATTCCAGCCTCTTCGAAGCAGCATCGTCCGTTTCATCATTTTTGATGGTGCAGGGGTGCTCTTGCTGGCATGTGCGCTATTAATCGCAAGTTCTCTAAAAATTAAGAAGCCTGGAAGCTAGCATTACAGATTCCCTTGCTATGAAAATATCCACTACTCTTGCCCATTCGTAAAACACTGACGCGGTGTTTCCCGTCCTGAAAATACCAGCACCTCCCCCACCTTCTGGTCCCCAAACCAGAGGGTGTAATTATTTGGCAGCACGGGTGACAGGTTAAATAGCACAATCCCGCCGCCTAAACAATTATCAATGCAGGGCAATGGGAACCTTGACGTCTCCTTCAGTATAAACCGAGATGCCAGTTGAATTTCCTGAAGCTGCATATCCACAAGTACTGTTCCGGTTTGCTGCTTGATCTCTGTACAGGAAGTTGAGAAGCAGCCCATTGGCCTAACAGAAAGGTTGATCCCGTCCACATCCTGCCACAAACAAATCTCTCCCCAATTCTCAACCGTCTGTCCTTTTTCAGGCGTTTTGGTGGGTTTAAAGGTCGTTATAATCCAAAAACCAAGTGCAAAAGTCAGCATCCCCAAAACGAAGAAGAGCAGCCACTTAACCCAGATTCCAGACATCATCCTCCTCCCCTCTTTTACAAGGCTTGATCTAACACATCCAAAATAAAAACCATGTCACTATTCAGACGTCACGCGCCATGATTTCGTTCCACGGTTTTCTCTCAATCAGCCAATAAATGGTGATCCCCCCAGGCAGCTTTTCCCTAGCCTGGTCTTTTAGCCAACCCGAAAAATTTTACTACTTCTTGCATGAATTGAATGACCATCTTATAAAAGTTAAAAATCTTCTTCTCTTCGTAATAGCCGAGCATCGGGAAGATCTTTTCTTTTCTCTGAGAACGGAAAGCTCGAGATAAAGACTTCATGAATTTAAAAATATTTCCTGTTGATGTGCTGCCGCGATTAATGATAAAAACGGTGAATTCATCATTGACGATCATTGGCTGGTGATCCTTGATGAGCCGGAGCCACAAACGATATTCCACAACAAAATTTTTCGCTTCATCAAAGCCGCCATAATCCAGAACCGCCTGGGTCTTCACAAACGTATTCTCATGAGAGATGATATTCATGCAGGATAATGATTTTTCCAGATCCAAATTTAAGAGATGCGTTTGGGGGAGCACAACCAGCTTTCCCTGTATGTCCACCAGGAAATTCCCTGTCAGCCATACCAGGTCCGGGTTTTCAACAAAGTAAGACATCGCCTTCTGCAGTGATTCTTTTTCGTAGTAGTAATCATCCGAATGAAGGAAATGGATCACCTCGCCGCGGGCTTCCTGTGCTGCCACATTCAGGGCGTTCGCCACGCCATGCGGTGGTGATTGGATGACCCTGATCGGGTATGAAGCGCCATTTCGCATAATGTAATCCTCAATTATCTGCAGTGTTGAATCACTTGAATAAGAATCATTAATGATGTGCTCAAAATCACGAAACGTCTGCCGCTCGATGCTTGCCAGTGCGTTTGGCAGGTATTTTTCGCTGTTATACGTACAGGTGATGATGCTTAATTTTGGTTGTTCTGTCATGTTTTTTCTAACTTTCTACCCGTGAAGCTGGAATATCTGTCCAAACCTGGGCTTCGATGTAGGGCGCCAGGCGGGGCGGCAGCTTGCTACCCCAGTCTGATTCCGGGTTACCCATGTGGTCCACGATCGCCAGGATCTCCTGCCGGGTAAAGACCTTACCATGAAATTCGGGCATGTAGAATTCTGAACTGCGGTCATGGTCCAGCCAGTACGAGATCATACTGTCGGGATAGGTGAAGCTCACGTCTCCCGGGTTGAATGCAGCCAGGTCAATCCGGATCTCCTGGTGAAAGGATTTGTCCGGTGAGTTCTTGACGAGCCACTGCGATTCCCCAAGCACGCAGTAAACCGGGTATACCAGGCGCGGCTTGCCGCCTTTCTTGATGAAGGCTTCCCTGACCCAGGCTTCCGAACGGCGGCGGTTTGCCAGGTAACCCAGGGGATCCTTGAACCGCTCCCCAAACGGGGTATCATCAGCCAGCCGGCACATAATCTCAACCGCCTCGTCATCCGGCAGGGATGAGAGGCTGCGGAACGGCGGTGACCCACGACGGTAGTAATGCGTGATAAATGTTGGCTGATATTTTGCCATACTTAATGACCCATCCTGTGCTGTTCAATCAGGTGCGAGGCTCACATCCCAAGCCTGAACAGAGCAGGGTCAATGCTTTCTAAAGTGAGTCGAATGTGGAATACCGATTAAAAATAAATCAAAAGTAAAAATGGATCATCCAACGATCCTGTATCTCTTCAAAAAGGTTACCTATTTCATTATAGTCTTCTAGTCCCAGATGTGCAATCACCCTAAGCGGGAGGGTTCCGTTGAAGCACCGGGTTGGTGGTACCGCATTATTCGGAGGGATGCTCCATTTTTCCCTTCAAATTGCTCAAAATATTTGGCAGGAATTCTGTCAGTGCAATATAAACGGCAAAGCCCGCAATGGCAATCCAGGTTTCAATAGCATACAACCTGCGCTTCAGGATCACCTCAACAGGCGTCTCTACGGCTCTCCTCATCAAAGGATAGCGCGTCCCCCCAACCGCGAAGAAAACCATGTAAAAACCGTAAATAATCTCGGTCAAAAAAACAAATATGATCAGCCAATGGACAAACCGCCGCCATTTCCGCATACAAAACCTTTCAGCATTGAAGTTTACATTGATCATAACCGAAAGGTGTCCTAATCCTGATTATTAGCGATACTGAGCAAAAATTTCAAATAAAAACAGTCATAGATAATGGGGAAATCCCGCTTAGGAAATGATAAAATCAAACATCAAATCATTTAACATTATCACCGTCAATTGTCCCATATTACGATGTATGCACGGGAGAATAAATGCGAAAGTCCGTATTCATTGCATGTTTTACACTTATACTTTGTGCATGTTCATCTGCACCTGGTCCTGAAACAGCCACACTGATCCCAACCCTGACCCAGTCACCCACAAAAACAGCAACGGCTACCCCATCCGCAACAGCAACGTCCGAGCCTGTCCCTCTTCTGATTGATCCAGACCTGCCTGGAATAACCCCGGAACGATTTGGTGAAGGATTTTTCCGTAGGGAGTTCCATTCTGCGCCGGTCTTTTCGCCGGACGGCAGTACGGTTTGGTGGGGTGGCGAATATGGCTCTGCGACCATCTACAGCAGTCAGCTGATCGATGGTGCCTGGACAGACCCAGCCACTGTGAGCTTTTCAGAATCAATAACTTCCTATCGTGACCCATTCATCTCACCGGATGGCAAGAAATTTTATTTCATCTCTGGATCCCCCACAGCAGACGGGCTGCCTGCTGGCAAGGAGAACATCTGGATGATGGATAAGGAAGGAGATGGCTGGAGCGAACCCCAGCCGCTGCCCCCTTCCATCAATGAGCTCGCCCTCCATTGGACAGTATCTGCTGCTGAAAATTACAATTTATATTTCTCAGCCAATCAAGACGGCAATACAGATATTTTCCTATCCAAATACGTCAATGGAGAATACACAGATCCCATCCTTCTTGACGCACCTATCAACACATCCAATTTAGAAATCACCCCCAATATTGCCCCTGATGAAAGCTATCTGCTCTTTACGCGGATTGCCTCTCGAAACGACCCACCCCACTTATATATTTCTTACTCACTTGATTCGGACTGGTCAGAGCCGGTCCGGGTTGAAAACATTTCTTACTGCATCAGCCCCATCGTCACCCCCGATCGTTCTTTCGTGATCTATCTGAGCAGCCCATCGTCCTTCGATTGGCGGGATACATCTTTTATTGAAGCATTGAGACCGTAAAATACCGATCCAACCAACCCATTGACAATTAATCATCTCCATATTTTTCAATTTTTCGTGAAAGGTGAATGAGCTCAAAACCCATAAAATCACACGATCATGGGAAAATATTTTCCTTTAATCCTCAAGAGATTTTTGACCTGACCGGTTAATCATATTTATCTTTTGAACTGTTCATTAAATATTATGGATTTTTAATGATTTGGTTTAACCAACTCTGTAAACTATCTCGATACCTTATACAAAAAATCGACAAATTTGAAAAGGCTAATAAAATAGTATATAAATAGAATATAAAATCATTAAATCAACGAAAAAGGAGATATACAAATGAAAGAAAAAGAATTAGTTTTTAAGAAATTAAGAAGGTTTAATTTATTTATGGGTGCACTGCACCTTGTCCAGGGTATTGCCATGCTGTTTTTGGCAACCACCGTCATTCAAACCATTGCGGAATTCTCGCCAACGATCACACAAAATTTCCTGGCGTTTAATTTTGAAACACAGGCTTTGGAACTTAACTCGAAAGCGTTATTCGAGCTGCCATTTGGGATATTAGTCGCATCATTCTTACTTATCTCAGCGCTTGCTCATGCGATCATATCCATTCCTAAGAAAACAAATGATATCTATACTGCCGACCTAAAGAAAGGCATCAATAAGTTCCGCTGGTTTGAATATGCCTTCAGCTCATCGATCATGATCGTCTTGATCTCAACCTTGTTTGGGATCTACGACATTGCTTCCTTGATCTTGATCTTCATTGTAAATGCCTCGATGAACCTGTTTGGGCTGGTGATGGAGCAGCTCAACGCTGGTGCGAAAAAAGAAGGAAAGATCAAATGGGGACCCTTCGTATGGGGTTCGATTGCCGGGATTGCCCCCTGGGTTGCGATCCTGCTCTACATGTTCGGAAATGCGAACTTCGATCTCGTCCCGTGGTTTGTATGGGCTATCATTGGCACCTATTTTGTCGCTTTCAATACCTTCCCCATCAATATGATTCTGCAGTACAAGGGTGTAGGCAAATGGAAAGATTATTTATTCGGTGAGCGAACCTACATCGTGCTCAGCCTGGTTGCCAAATCAATCCTGGCCTGGCTGGTATTGTTCGGCGCCATGCAGCCATAAATATCAATATCTAATCCGTAGAGACGTTGCATGCAACGTCTCACCGTGTAATGAATGAAGAAACCGCTTCCCTATCAGAGAGAAGCGGTGTTTTCTAAAAAGTTGGATTAGAGATTTTCAGGGGGAGATATGGGACAACAAGTACCCATACCCCTCTTTTTCCAAATCATCCAATGGGATGAATCGCAACGCTGCACTGTTGATGCAGTAGCGTGTACCGCTGGGTGAAGAAGGATCATTATAGAACACATGCCCCAGGTGCGAGTTACCTGCCCGGCTGCGAACTTCAACCCGGACCATTCCATGGGAGGTATCCTCCATTAGCCGGACCGTATTCTCATCAATCGGTTTTGTGAAACTCGGCCAGCCAGTACCGCTTTCGAACTTATCCCCTGAGGAGAAAAGCGGCTCACCAGTCACAACGTCCACATAAATGCCCTGCCCATGGTTATCATAAAATTCATTATTAAATGCGGGTTCTGTACCTGCATTTTGGGTGACCTGATACTGCAGGTCCGTCAACATGTTTTTGATTTCCTCATCTGAGGGCAGGGGATAATCGCCTGGATCAACGATCATTTCCCCTGCAGCCTTGATCTCAGATGGTGAGATGTGGCAGTAACCAGTTGGGTTCTTATCCAGGTAGTCCTGGTGGTATTCTTCGGCGTCATAAAATCGTTCCAGGGGCTCAATTTCCACCATGAAAGCCGGGGTGCGCTCACGTTCAATCGCAGCAATTCGTTCCACGATTGCCTGGCTTTCTTCCCCAACATAGTAGACTCCGGTCTGGTATTGCGTGCCAATATCATTCCCCTGGGCGTTTTCAATGGTCGGGTCGATAACATGGAAATATGCGAACAATAAGGCATCCAGGCTGACTCGCTCCGGGTCGTATACCACCCGAACTGTCTCACGGTAACCCGTATCACCGCCGACGACCCGGTAATAGTCTGGCTCAATATCTGCCTTACCGTTGGCATAGCCACTGACCACATCGATCACACCCGGTATCGTCTGCATCAATTTTTCCATCCCCCAGAAACACCCGCCTGCCAGGTAGATCACATTAACACCTTCCGCAGGTTCATAATTTGGGTCTTGTGCTGTTGGTTCAATCATACTTTCCTCAATTCCTTCAACTTCACCAGGTTGAGCGGGTGTTTCTTGTGGGATTCCGCTGCAGGCAGAAATGACAAGCCCAACCAAGGTGACCAGTCCGATTATTTTTAAATTTTTCACGGATTTTCCTTTTCTACCAATAAAAATTACCAGTAAAACAATCAATGCGTTTCTAATAAATATTATACCCAATCAAGACCATATAAGTCCGAATTTAAATCACACTTGACATCCAACTGTACAAATATCTTCGGATATACCCGCAATAATTTTATTAAACGCATGATAAAATAATCCAAGTACAAGTAAAAATATTTACCAGGGAGAAACTAACCCTTGAAAATACAGTATAATATTTCCGTTTGAGAATAGTCGTAAAAATGTCGATATATTGCTAAAATAATCGTAGAATAGAAGGAGAAAATCATGTATGCGAAACAAACAACCGTATTAAATGTCACCGGACTTCATGCGCGTCCAGCAGCTGAATTTGTCTCAACAGCGAAGTCATTTGAATCGAAAGTGTATGTCAAGCGGCTGGATGAAGATAGCGCTGATACAGCTAACGCAAAATCAATGATCAAGATCCTGGCGCAGGGGATTTGCATCAATACCCCCATTGAAATCAGTGCAGACGGCCCTGATGAGGTCGAGGCTGTAGATAAGCTGATCGCATTGGTTGATTCCAAATTTGGAGAAGACTAACTCGGATATTTACACATCATTTTTAGTTAGAAGGAGTAAATAATGAATGTCCTCAAAGGAAACCCAATATCGAGGGGAATTGCTTCAGGAAAATTGTTCATTTATAAGGCTTTTACTCCGGATATCCGTGAATCGTACTTTGAGGCCGGAGAGGAACAGAAACATCTTGAGCAGTTCAACAGCGCAGTGAAAAAAGCTGCAAAAGAACTCGACAGGATCTACGATTCCCTGGCTTCAGAATCCCCTGATAAGGCAAACATTTTTGCGGCGCACAAAGAAATCCTGTTTGACGAAGAAGTGGCAGAAGATGTCGGCAATTTGATCCTTGAGGATCAAGCCATGCCGGACTACGCGGTTGATAAGGTTTTCACCGAATTTGCGGATATGCTCTCTAAAATTGATGACCCCCTGATCGCTGCCCGTTCGACAGATTTGCTTGATGTTCGCAACAGGGTGCTGAGGATCCTGCAGGGGAAAGAGGAACGAAACCTGTCTGTCCTCACCGAGGAAGTTATCATCGTTGCACATGACCTGTTGCCCAGTGACACCGCCACACTTGATCGTGAAAAGGTGCTTGGCATCATCACAGAAATCGGTGGCGCAACCTCCCATACAGCAATCATCGCTCGAAGTTACAAAATTCCAGCCGTCCTGGGTGTACCAGATGCGACGAAAATATTACTCAACGATCAATTTATCATCCTCGATGCTTTAAAAGGCGAAGTCATATTGGATCCGGATGATGACACCAAAGAAAAATATGAAAGAAAGCTCACTGATTTCATAAAGGATGAGGTAGAGGCTAATAAGTACCTGGATAAACCTGCAGTCACAGCCGATGGGGAAACATACCATGTTGGTCTAAACATTGGCTCCGCTGAACCAGATGAAAATATCAAATTTGCTGACTTTGTAGGTCTATTCCGGACTGAATTCCTTTATATGGAATCAGACCATATGCCAACGGAAGAGGAACAATTTAAGGCCTATAAGAAAGTTTTGGCAAATATGATGGGAAAACCCGTCACTTTGCGAACGCTTGATATTGGCGGCGATAAGTCACTCAAGTACATGACGCTGCCCAAAGAAGATAACCCTTTCCTGGGGAACCGGGCACTGCGCTTGTGCCTGAGCCTGCCTGATCTTTTTAAAACCCAGCTCCGCGCTGCCCTAAGGGCATCTGCCTTCGGTGAGCTTGAGATCATGTTCCCGATGGTCGGCACGATTGATGATATCAGGAATGCAAAAGCTGTTGTGGACGACGTAAAATCCGAACTGCGAAGCGAAAGTATCCCCTTCAATGAGGCAATTAAAATCGGGATCATGATTGAAATCCCTTCTATTGCTCTTGTTGCAGATATTGCTGCCTCAGAAGTCGATTTCGCCAGCATCGGTACAAATGATCTAACCCAATACACGCATGCCGTCGACCGGATGAACGCAGACCTAGTTGATTATTTCCAGAGCCTTTCTCCTGCCATGATCCGCATTCTGGACACTATTATTTCTGAATTCAATAAAGCAGGAAAACCCATTTCCGTTTGCGGTGAGCTGGCTGGAGATCCAGCAGGCACAGTGGTTTTGATGGGCCTTGGGCTACGGAAATTAAGTATGAACGGCTCAAATATCGCTCGTGTCAAGCGCACCATCTCAAAATTCTCACTTTCCGAAATGGTCGACATTGCCAACGAAGCTAAAGGGATCTCAACACAGGAAGAAGTCCTTGAATATTTGGATGTTCAGATAAAATCCCACGATTAGCTTTAATGCTTCTATTTTTCATCGCTATAAATTTCAAGTGATGAAAGAGATAGAAGCATATATTTTTAACAGAATTGGTATTTTACAAGACAATACCGGTATGTTTGTATAACAACGGATATTTTAAAAATCTTTGAAGGCTATACGAATTCAGATTAACCAGACGATTGGGATTGTTGATACTCTTTCAAAACATCTTTTGCAAGGCGTGTCCCAAGGCGATTTGCACCAGCATTGATCATTCGCATGACATCATCCAACGTATGGATTCCGCCAGCGGCCTTTACCCCCATCACATTAGAAGGACCCACAACCCTGCGCATCAATTCAACATCCTCAACAGTGGCGCCGCCTGTGCTGAAACCTGTTGAAGTCTTAACAAAATCCGCACCAGCATATTTTGAAATCAAACAACCGATGATTTTCTCGAAACGGGTGAGCAAAACCATTTCAAGGATCACCTTTAACAAGCCACCCTTTTCATGGACAACCTCACCCATCTGCTGGATTTCATCAAGTACGTACTGATATTCACCAGATTTCAACATCCCCACGGGGATCACCATGTCAATTTCGTCAGCCCCCATGTCAAGGTAGATTTTTGTTTCAGCCAATTTAGCTTGCGTTGGAAACCCACCTAACGGAAACCCTGCCACCGTCCCAACATGGACACCTGAGCTGCCAATATAATGCCGGGCATGCGTGACATAGATTGGATTAACAAATACACTTGCATATTGATGCGCCACTGCTTCTTCGCAAAGTTTTTGAACCATTGCAGGCGTCGAATCAGGGGAATGCAAAGCACAATCTAAATAAGAAGCAAGGGGCGGAACGAATTCCTGCGGATAAGATAATCGCGGCAATCTCTGCTCATATTCCCTGGCAGTAGAAATAATTTCAGATAACATCAAGGGATAACCTTGGCAAATTTATTGAAATGTGTAATAAATAAATGAGATCTATTTTCCTCATGAAATTTAAATGAAGTGATTTGGGCAATAAATCACCCACCCAGTGAGGTTTACAACCGCGCTATTAAGTGCGCTAAATTATTTGGTAAAAATTTAAAATCCTTAAAATTTCTTGATATCTTCGAGCTTATCGCCATCTGCCCATTCGATGCCAGTTCCGCATACTTTGCATACAGCGACATTTCTTCCTGCTTCGTTCTTCTTAATGAGTACGTCCCCACCACACGAGCATCGCCGGTAAATACTCAGTATCTTCCCACCGTAATCTAAAATCCTCAGTTCACCTTTTTCCGGTTTTTTTTCGTCTGCCATAATTATTCCTCGTTATTCTATAAGATTGGATTATTTTACCAAAAATGTGGGCGTATTGCTACGCCCACATTTATTAATCTTTTGTAAATCTACTGTTGACTACTTGAACAGGTTACCAACGAAGGACAGGATGTTTCCTAAGACACCGAAGTCAGTATCACCGAAGGAGGCACCAGCCCAATCGGGGTTCAAACCGCCGAAGGAGGTATAGGTCAAACCCGCAAGCAGGGTGAAGATTAAGCCGTTGAGAAAACCACCAAGGATCGCACCTTTGCGACCACCGGTTGAGTTGCCAAATACACCGGCTGTGCCACCAACGAAGAAGTGAATGATCATCGAGGGCAGGATCACGCCACCTAATGCACCGTTTGTCACCAGTTGGAGAAGCATCGCAACAAGGCCACCAACGATAGACATCAGGTAACCCAGCAATACGGCATTTGGAGCGTAGGGGAAGACAACGGGGCAGTCCAAAGCAGGTTTCGCATTGGGAACGATCTTCTCAGCAATACCACGGAAAGCGGGGACGATCTCAGCCAGAACGGTGCGAACACCGAGGAGGATGATCGCAATACCACCAGCAAACGTGAGTGATTGGATGAATGCACCAACAACCCAGAACCGATTTAATTCAGCGCTGGCCTGCGCACTACCGCTCAGCAAACCAACAATGACGTAGATCAAGAGCATGACGGAACCCATCGCAACCAGCGGCTCTTTCATAAAGCCGATCCAGTCCGGGAAATTCATATCTTCTGTGGAATCCTCGGGATCGCCGACAAACTGTCCAAGGAAGCCGGAGAGTGCATAGGTTGTGATACCAAAGTGTCCCATGGCAAAGCCATCCGTGCCGGTAATTTTCTTCATGAATGGCATGGAGAGCGCGGGCATGAAGGTCATCATAAAACCGGAAATAAGGGTGGCAACCAAGATCATTAACCAGGTTTGTCCAGCGAAAACGGGCATAACGGAAAGCATACCGGTGGTTAAGGTAGCAATGAAGAGCGTGTGATGACCGGTCAGCCAAATGTATTTGAAGGGGGTGATCCGGGCAAGGATGATGTTCAAAATAAAGGCAAACAAAAACACCAATGCGATTTCACGTCCTAATGATTGGTTCACAATACTTGTGAACACTTCATTAACCGGAAGTGCTGAATTGGGGATATTTAAGACCGTTGTGAACAGGTTGCCCAATGGTACGATTGAACCCACAACTACACCGGCGCCAGCACCCAGGATCAGGAACCCAAGGATACTTTTAATCGTGCCAGATACAACTTCCTCGAAGGGTTTTTTCAGCGCTAAAAGGCCAACCAGCGCCATCAAACCGACAAGGATAGCTGCATTACTAAGAAATGTTTGGAGAAACTCAAGAATAACCATTTTAAAAATCCTTTCCTAATATAAATTATTTATTTTTTTCTTCATAAATTCGTTTAAAGACATCCAGTAATGCTTCCTCTATTTCACCTTCATTAAAGAGGTTCTTAACTGTAATAACTTCAGCATCAACTTCTCTTAATGATTTGGCAAATTCAGCGGTTGTTACAAAGATGTCAGGTGTCGTGGCTCGCGCCGTAGATATATCTGCAACTTCGACGCGAAAGTCCTTTCGTCCAAATCCATGTCGTTCAAGGACTCGCTCGATCCCCATCTTAACTAATAATCCACTGCCCAAACCCATACCGCAAACTGCAGAAATTTTGATCAATTGACTCTCCTTTGCTAAGCTTACAAAAACTTCATTTGTGCTATTGCGCAAGCAAACCGAGCACAAAAGCGACGACAGCAAGAATAATCACAACGATCCCTTCTGCCTTTCCTACTACTTCTTTTTTCTCTGCCATTTGATTTTCACCTCCTTTCCAAATTATTTACTAAATAAAAAATAGTCACAAGCTTTACCGATATGCTTAACACAAATTTTTCAAAAAGGTAACGCTTAAGAACTCCAGAAAATATCCAGTAATTCTTCTTTAGTGGCAGCTTTTTTGATGGCTTCAATCTTATCATCGTCACCGAGAACCAACGCAAGCTGGCGAAGGCCATCGATATGCTGGTCATGATCAATTGCAGCCAATGCTACAACCAGATAGACCGGGTCATTATCTTCATTGCCAAATTCAACCGGGGTCGCTAGTCGAACTATGGCGATACTCGCTTTAATAACGCCATCCTCAGGGCGCGCATGGGGAAGCGCAATACCAGGGGCAACGACGATATAGGGACCAAATTCCTTGGCAACCCTAATCATTGCATCCACAAAACGTTCTTCTACTGCTTCATCTTCAACCATAAGTTTCCCCGCTGCCCGAATTGCCCCCTGCCAATCCTCTACCGACACATCAACATCTATGAGATTCTCACGAATCAGTTCTTTGACATCTATCAATGGATAATTCCTTCCTACTAACAATTAACAAGATATTAAGAAGATATTTCCAATTATAAATGAAACATCAATAAAATCAAGATTATTTTATAATTTGATACACTTTTGCCTGATATTAATCTAAACTCAGTCTAAAAACCTTAACACAACTTCCTGTATTCCTTCTGGGTCCAACTGATAGTACTGGAGCAGATCTTTATAAGGACCAGATGTCGTGAAAATGTCCATCAGCCCATGGCGCATGAACCGGATATCCAGGTTATTTTCAGCGATGATCTCAGCAACAGCACTCCCCAACCCGTTAATCACACTATGCTGTTCCACGGTCAACACTGCTGGATATTTCTTCAATATTTCGACAACTGCTTTTTGATCAATCGGTTTGATTGAAGATATATTCAACACACCCGCGTTTATACCGGCTCCGCTCAATAAAATTGCAGCATCAATCGCCTCACCCACCTGGGCACCGGTTGCGATCAGGAGGATATCTTCACCTTCTCGAAGAAGATCCGGTTTCCCAATCTGATAATCGAACTCGTTTGTATAGACTGTTTTTTCTGTGATGCGATTTAAACGGACATAAACCGGTCCGGGCAATTTGACAGCCGCCCTGATAATAATGGCAGTCTCAACCGCATCTGCCGGTACAAGAACTGTCATACCGGCTATTCCACGATAAATCCCGATGTCTTCGATAGCCTGGTGGGTTGCACCTGCAACGCCAAAACTGATTCCGCCATGAGAAGAAACAATTTTAACTGGCAGCCCATTGTAGGCAACATCCGTTCGCATCTGTTCGCAAGCACGTAAGGCTGAGAAAATTGCGTAGGTGCATACAAACGGTATTTTTCCAGCGAGGGTCAAACCTGCCGCAGCACCCATCATGTTTTGCTCAGCGACCCCAAAATTCACAAACCTGTCAGGGAATTTCTCCTGAAACCCACCCAACTGAACACTATCCGTCAGATCAGCCGTTGTCGCGACAATATCCATGTTCTGATCAGCCAATTCAACTATGACTTTCCCGAATGCTTTTCGGCTGGCCAACCCAACCAAAGGGCTTTGTGTTTTATTTTGATCTTTCATGATGCTCCTATTTCACTTTTCAGCTTCAATGATTGCCAACGCATCGTTTGCTTCATCTGCGTCGATTTTGAAAAAATGTGACGATGCTTTGCCTTCCAAAGAAGGGATACCGCGTCCTTTAACCGTGTTGGCAATGATCATTTTCGGTTTGTGGTCACCTGATGGTGCTTCGAAGGCATTGATCAATTCTTCAATATCATGCCCATCTACCTCAATAACAAACCAATTGAAGGCTTCAAACTTTGCGGCTAAGGGTTCAAGGCGCATACACTCCTCAGTATCACCCTCAATCGTGAAACCGTTGCGGTCAACAATGGCCGTCAGATTCTCTAACTTAAAATGCCCTGCACTCATCAATGCTTCCCAGGTCGAACCCTCCATCAACTCGCCATCGGAGATGACGCAGTAGGTTTTCCATTGTGCATGATCCATTCTTGCGCCTAAAGCAGCGCCAACGGCGATATTCAGCCCATGACCGAGAGATCCTGAGCTGATTTCAACACCCGGCATGCGGTGTTTGTCAATGTGCATGCTGAGCATTGAATTAAAGGTATCAAACTTTTCAAGCTCTGCCAGCGGGAAAAATCCGCGCCTGGCCATCGCAGAAGATAAAGCGACATTTCCATGCCCTTTACTGAGGATGATGCGATCCCGATCTTTCCAGTTAACGTTTGTTGGATCAAGATTTGCGACTCCAAAAAACAAAACAGCCATGATTTCAGCAATCGTTAAGTTCCCCCCAAGATGGACGCCAACATCACAATCGCGACCTGTTTTGATGATATCTTCACGGATCAATTTTGCTATTTTCTTCAGCTCACCAATATTTGTTTCCATCGTCAATTCTCCTAAATAGTTTCGGAATGATAATACCGATTCATCTTCAGTTGTTTTGGGAACTCAAATTTTCCGTAATATTGAAAAGATCAAATTTGAGTTTTAATAATAGCACATTTGGAAATATCTCATCACACAAACTGATATAATCATTGTGTGAAATATTCTGCTTAATTTTACTGTGATAAGCAAACCATTTAAACTCGAATAACCCAGCACAGGAGCCTTTCTATGCCCATTCCCTTCGTCGAACCCTTCCGCATTAAAGTTGTTGAACCTATTAAACAAACCACCCGGGAAGAGAGAAGCAAGATCCTCGCCCATGCCCACAACAACCTGTTTGGGGTTGCCGCTGAAGACGTCTTCATAGACTTTCTCACTGATTCAGGAACAAATGCCATGAGTGATCGCCAGTGGTCAGCCATGATGATGGGTGATGAATCCTATGCCGGTGCCCGCAGCTTCAAGAATTTTGAAAAAGCAGTACAAGATGTGCTCGGATTTCCTCACGTGCTCCCCACCCACCAGGGTCGCGGTGCGGAGGGGATGCTGTTCCAAACGCTGGTCAAACAAGGACAATCCGTACCGAACAACTGTCACTTTGATACCACCCAGGCCAACCTGCTGACCCAGGGCGCGAATGCTATCGACCTCGTCGTTGACGAATCTGCTGATTCATCCAGTCAGAGTCTCTTCAAAGGCAATATGGATCTCGAAAAACTGGAAGCATTCATCCAAAAAACCGGAGCCGAAAACATTCCATTGGGGATGC
Source organism: Anaerolineaceae bacterium (assembly GCA_016841445.1). Taxonomy (GTDB): domain Bacteria; phylum Chloroflexota; class Anaerolineae; order Anaerolineales; family Anaerolineaceae; genus Brevifilum. The sequence goes on along the minus strand of JAENZD010000001.1, from coordinate 551,008 downwards.
TGACGATCACTAACAACTCTGCAGCAGGCCAACCGGTTTCCATGGCCAACATCAAGGGAACCGCAGCGATTTATCACCGCCATAATATCCCATTTATCATTGATGCCTGCCGTTTCGCAGAAAACGCCTGGTTCATCAAGACCCGTGAACCCGGATACGCCGACCGTTCCGTGGCTGAGATTGCTTTAGAGATGTTCTCTGTGGCGGATGGCTGCACCATGAGCGCTAAAAAGGACGCAATCGTCAATATTGGTGGGTTCATCGCCTGCCGGGATGAATCCCTTAAGCTCAAAATAGCACAGAAGTTGATCGTCCACGAAGGATTTATTACCTATGGCGGTTTAGCTGGGCGCGATCTGGAAGCAGTTGCGGTTGGACTGCGGGAAGGCATCGATGAAAGCTACCTCGCCTACCGTGAAAGCCATACTCGCTACCTTGGCGATGTTTTGGCGGAAGCAGGACTGAAAGTTTACCGTCCTACTGGCGGACATGCCGTCTACGTCAATGCGGCTCGAAACCTGCCACACATTCCCCCCTCACAGTTTCCGGCAGTCGCCCTGGCAAACATGCTTTATATTGAAGGCGGTGTGCGAACCGTTGAGATCGGCAGTTTGATGTTCTCGCATCCCGATCCTGTCACAGGCGAGGAACTGCCTGCACCGAACGAGTTAGTGCGCTTTGCCATCCCGCGCAGAGTTTACACGCGCAGTCACCTGGACTTTGTGGGTGAAGTTGCGCGAGAAGTGGTCAAAAATGCAGATGCAATCAAAGGATTGAAGATCACCTGGCAGCCAGAGCTGCTCAGGCACTTTTTAGCGAAATTGGATTGGGTAGAAAATTAAACACCAAGACGAGAGACTTATCTTCTCGTCCTCTGTATCGCTTCCTCCAGCGCACGCCCAAATTCCTCAGCTGCTCTTTCCTCTCCCAGACCAATGAAGATGGACGAGCGGTCAGAAAAGGTATTCCCGCCACCAACGATGCCTGTAAACTTCCCATTCACCCAGAAACCATTATCAGGCATCTTTTTATATAACATTTTATATTCCGGTGAAGTGGCATAATTCTCAACTGTTGCTTCGACGAGAGGAACGGTCATTACACTGGGCTCTGATCCATCACCACTGGCCGCATAGATCAACCATGTTGAACTTAACAAGACATGGCTTATGACATGAGATGGAACTTTGATGCCCATCACTTTTTTCTTCTTCTTTCTATCCGAGATCGTTTCAACACAAACGGTTTGGTCATCCATCAACCAACCAAGGTTGAACCTCTCAGCATGATCATTGATCGCATCCATCACTTCGGTTGGGATCTGATGAAGGCTGAGGGACCTGGTTGTACGGCTGTAATCACTCATTCTTATCTCCTTTCAAAAAAGTATGTTATTCAGTTAATTTAATAAAGGTGAAATTGATATCAATATCATATCACCAATAAATTTCCTTTTCAATGAGGCACACATTATTCAAATTTTAATCAGTAAGAGTTTTCAGAAGTCGAATAGAAGAAAGAAGGCCTAAGGTCAATCTTTTAAGCTAAATAACTTGACTCTCCAATTCATTCTGATATAATAGATATACATTGTCTTATTTAGAAAAAAAGCCTCTGCTGAAGAAAAACGCCGTCTAAATAAGCATCACCGGTAAAAAATCACTTGATTGATTTGAAATATTTCCTGGAAGGCTCTTCATGAATTTTGGAGGCATGTAAAAATGAATACTCTGGTCAATACAATTATTGTAGGGGCGGGACAAGGGGGACTCTCAGTAAGCTATTACCTTAAACAAAAAGATCATCACCATATCCTACTCGAGAAAGAAAATCAAATTGCTGCATCCTGGCGCAGTCATTGGGATTCATTCACACTCAATACACCCAATTGGATGGTGCATCTCCCTGGTACAAATTATCAGGGTAATGATCCTGAAGGTTTTATGACGCGCGAGGAAATCATAGCTTTTTTCGAGGACTATCTTCATGAGCATCAATTACCGATAAAATATGGTGTTACGGTTACGTCCATTGACCCTGGCGGAGCTGGTTATTATGTTCAAACTGATCAGGGCACATACGAAGCTGTGAATGTCGTGATCGCTACGGGATTTTATCAAAACCCCAAAATACCAGCTTTCCATAAAAATATTTCATCCAAGATCCACCAGATCCACTCCAGTGAATATCAAAACTCAAAAAGTCTGCCTGAAGGTGCTGTTCTGGTGGTCGGTTCATCCCAATCCGGCGCCCAGATTGCTGAGGAACTCCACGAAGCTGGGCGTGAGGTATTTCTTTCAGTAAGCAGCGCAGGTCGTGTTCCCAGAAGGTATCGAGGCAAGGATATCTCTCGCTGGGAAGAAGCAATGGGGTACTATCGACGTACCGTTGACCAGTTGAATTCCCTTCAGGATAGGTTTTCTTCCAGTGCCCACACCACCGGTAAGGATGGGGGGCACACGATTAATCTACACCAATTCGCCCGAGATGGTATTCACCTATTAGGGCGAGTAGACAATGGGAAAGGTGATTGGATTAATCTTTCTCCTAACCTTCATGAAAATTTGGGGAAAGCAGATCAATTTGAGGCAGAATTTATTACCGCTGTTGATCAATTTATCAAAGACAGGCAGCTTGATGTTCCCGAAGAAACTTTGCCCCAATTAACGGATGGGTTTGAAGTCGAAGAAATTCCGGAATTGAACCTGCTCGAGGCCAATATCCGCACCATTATTTGGGCAACCGGATATTCTTGCGACTATAGCTGTGTCCATCTGCCGGTTTTTGACCCCAACGGTCGTCCCATTCACTGGCGGGGTGTTACCCAATTTGCGGGATTATATTTCATCGGGCTGCCCTTCCTGCATACCGGTATTTCCGGGGTGATTGCAGGGGTTGGAGATGATGCAGAATATATTGCTTCCATCATTCTTCAAAGACAGACCAGGAAAACAATCCCTCTTCCACGTTTGCAAGAAGTCCTATAGATATTCTGAAAAATATTAGCAGAACTGCTTAATTTAGTGAGCTCCTCGTAAAACCCTCCAGATAAGTCGTATATTTTTCCTATTGTTTGGTTTAAAATATGGGAAACAATGATCTTTTTGCTTGTAAATGGCGATACCCAAACAATCTCTAGATTTTTCTGGCGTGGAAGAAACAGCTCTGCTCCCGTTATATGCAAAGGCTATTGAAAGCCAAAACCCAAACCCGATCATCAGGGATGAAAAAGCAGAAGCGCTGGTCCCACAATTAGATATTGTTTTAGCAGATCGTCACACCAAAATGACTGAGCAGCTGCGATCACGAAATATTGAACAGCGTTTAATAACGCACCTGGCACTGCGCGCAAAGAAATATGATGAATATGCTCAAAACACCTTGAAAAAACATCCTCTCGGACCCATTATCAACATCGGATGTGGTTTTGATACACGCTTCTATCGTATTGACAACGGGCGAGCAAAATTCTTCGATCTCGATTTGCAGGAGATGATCAATTTTAAACGCCAATTGATTGAAGAAGGTCCGAGATATCATATGATTGGACAGTCCGTTCTTGACTTTTCCTGGATGGATAAAATAAATCACGATGGAAAACCTGCCTTATTCCTGTTTGAGGGCGTATTGATGTACCTTCATGAAACGGATATCAAATCGCTCATCCTCGAACTGCAAAAACGTTTTCCCAGATCTGAACTGGTATACGAACTAACCAATCGTCTTTGGGTTGAAGGTTTAATGGGAAAAATGGCGAGATTAAAAATGCAGAAGCATGTAAAAATGTCAGGTGATGCTGCCTTCACTTTTGGCGTTGAAAGACCTGATGCGTTTGTGCAATGGCATGATGGCATTGAATTTCTCGAGCAATGGTTCTATATGGATGAAAACCACCCAAAATTAGGCTGGGAGAGGTGGTTCAGGAACTGGAAGATCTTCCGAAATGTACGGTATACGTTGCGATATCGATTGAATGGGTAAAGGTGTCCCCATTCAGATAACGAAAAAACCAGTCGGTTAGGCTTTCATATTGTTTTACGCCGGTTTAACAGCGCTGTTTTCTCTTCCTCTGAAAGAAAAACTATCTCCAATGCGTTTTCCTGTGCTTTGCGGGTATCCTCATCCGTCAAGCCCGCGTATTTAACCGCATTTTCAAACTCATCCGCCAGCGTCACCGGGCTTATGCCAGGATCATCCGTGTTAATAGTCGCCAGCAGCCCCAAATCAAGGAACTTTTTCAAGGGGTGCGCCTGGTAGCTGGGGACGGTTCGGGTATGCACATTGCTGGTCAGGTTGGTTTCAATCCCAATCCGATTATCCCGCATATAATCAACCAGCGCAGGGTCCTCCAAAATGCGCACTGCGTGACCGATCCGGCTGGCACCCAGTTCCTGAATTGCATGCCAGACGCTTTCCGGTCCGGCGGATTCGCCTGCATGCACTGTGACGCCCCAGCCAGCATCACGGGCTTTTTTGAAGTGTTCGGTGAACCACTCCGCTGGATAATGTGCTTCATCCCCTGCCAGGTCCAAACCAACGATCTGGTCTTTATAGGCCAATAAAGCGTCCAATTCCTTGAAGCCGATTTCAACGCCATAGGTCCGGCTGATAATGCCCAGTAAATTTACCTTTGTACCTGAGACCTCATTCATCCCATCCCCTACCCCCTGGATCACAGACTCAACCACGCCTTCGGGGTCAAGCCCGTGCGGCTCAGCCATAAACCAGGGGCTGAAGCGCAGTTCAATGTAATCGATCCCCTCAGCCTGGGCATCCAGCACGTTTTCATACGCCACCCTCCGGCAGGCATCGTAATCCGCAAAGACAGAAACCATCCAGTTAAATTTCCGGAAATAAGCCATAATGTCCGCCTGGGGTGCTGTGACCTGGATAAAGGGGCGCAGCGCATCCAAATTATCCGCCGGCAGCGGCAGATGATGCTGGCGTCCCAAATCAAGGATGGTTTCCAGGCGTACGTTGCCATCCAGGTGGCGGTGCAGGTCGATTACGGGTAGATCGTCATGCAGCATGTTACACTCCCAGTTCTTTTGAAAGACTGTTTATATTATATATCGATTCCGATTGAGATCTTTTTCTCTGAAGTCGCATTATAATTCATCCAATCATCATTAACACAAGGAGGATATTTTATATGTCCAGACTTCATCGATTTACCGGTGATAAAGCGGTTTTTGATTACAGATGGGATGGTGTTCAACCCAAAGAATACACCAATGAGGAGATCAAAGGCGTTTTCAAACACGTCCTGGTAGGACCTGAGGACAATGCGCCTAATTTCATCATTCGATATTTCAACGTACCTGTCGGTAAAACAACCTCATATGACCAGCACCTTCATGAACACGGGGTCATCATCCTGCATGGGCAAGCAAAGGTGCAGATCAACGACAATTTCTACACAGTAGGTCCAATGGATTCTTTGTTCATCTCAGGTAACGATATCCACTAATTTACAAATATTGGCGAGACCCCCCTTGGGTTCATCTGCGTCATCACCAAGGATGAACGGCGATAATTTATTATTGCTTTTCGATCTACTAAAGAGCGCTACCCGAATCGACCGGAGATATAATCTTCGGTCAATTTCTTTTCAGGGAAGGTAAAGACTTTGGATGTTTGCCCCCATTCAACGAGATACCCGGCACGGTCTTCATCCATATTAAAGAAAGCCGTATAATCCGAGGCTCTGGCTGCTTGCTGCATATTATGCGTGACAATGATGATGGTTAATTCCTTCTTTAATTCCTGGATGAGATCTTCAATGCGCAGCGTCGCGATCGGATCAAGCGCTGACGCAGGCTCATCCATCAGGAGCACATCCGGTGAAACCGCCAATGCCCTGGCGATACATAATCGCTGCTGCTGTCCACCGGATAAGGCCAGGGCTGATTTATTGAGTGTATCTTTCACCTCGTCCCACAAAGCCGCATGCGTCAGACTCTGCTCTACAATCTCTTCGAGTGCAGCCATCGACTTTTGCCCATGTGCACGGGGACCGTAAGCCACATTATCAAAAATGGATTTGGGAAATGGGTTGGGTCGCTGAAAGATCATACCGACGGATTTTCGCAGATCCACAATATCGGTTTTCCGGATGTCCTCACTCCCCTTTATCACCGATCCCCTGGTGGAGACATTGGGGATCAAATCATTCATCCGGTTAAAGGCGCGCAGAAAAGTTGATTTTCCACACCCGGACGGTCCAATGATCGATGTTACAACATTTTCCGGGATATCCAGACTGATCCCCTTCAACGCTCTGAAATCATCATAAAAGACTTCAAGGTTTTCGATTTTAAATTTTAGACGGTTATTTTCGGAACTCATTTTTTATGACTTCCCGGTTATCCGCGCCGTTAACCGTCGCGAAAGAAGATTGATGGCGAGGTTCAGCACAATAATGGTAATGATCAGAATGGCAGCCGTCCCCATCGCTTTATCAAAAGCCCGGGTTTCTGAGGCCAGACTGTAGACGTGAAGTGCCATGGTGCGCCCTGAGTTCATAATGGTTTCCGGTAGAAAATAACTTCCACCCAATGTTACCCAGAAGATCGCTGTTTCAGCGATGATCCGTCCGACCCCTAAAACAATACCGGTAACAATTCCCGGCAGCGCCGTTGGAAGGACCACATTGGAAATCGTGTGCCATTTTGTGGCACCCAGTGATAGGCTGGCTTGACGGTAGGATTGCGGGACTGTCTTCAATGCCTCTTCACTGGTCCGGATGATCGTTGGCAAGATCAGCGCAGCACCGCTCAAAGACGCCGAGAGGAGAGAGAAACCTAATTTCATATAAAGGACAAAGAGCGCAAACCCAAAAAGACCAAATATGATCGACGGAACGCCCGCCAGGATTTCTACCCCCGTCCTGGCAGCGGCGACCAGCAGTTTAATGAATTTGCTGCCCCGTGAGGCTTCTTCAGCGTACTCCACAAGGTATACTGCTGCTCCGACACCGAGCGGCGTCGCAATCACAATCGTCAGGATCACAAGATACAAAGTTGTGACAATCGTCGTTGACATGCCCCCTTCACCTGAAACCCCACCTGCCGGACGGGTCGTCAGGAATTCCAGGTTGATCACCTGGAAGCCCTGCGAGAGCACATAGCCAACAATCCAGAAGACCATCGCCAGGGCAGCAATGCCGCATAACCAGACGACGATATACCCTAAAACCTGGTTTGCATTCTTTCGCTTTAAATTCCTTTTATTTTTCGCTAGGCTTATGACTGATTCGGTTTCAACTGTCAAAACCCTACTCCTTTTTATATCGCATGAATAACCTTGCAGTTTGGTTCACCAGCAAGATCATCAGGAACAACAAAACACCAGTAAAAAATAGCGCAGAACGGTGATTGCCCGCAGCATAATTTATTTCTACAGCGATATTTCCCGTAAGCGTACGCGCTGTATTCAAGAATAATGTCAGCGGGTTATTCGTCAGCGGGGAAGGCATTGCGATTGAGTTCCCAATGACCATGATCATTGCCATGGTTTCACCCAGAGCGCGCCCAATCCCCAGGATAACCCCTGCAATGATTCCTGATCGCGCTGCCGGCAAGATAACACGGACAATGGTCTGCCAATGGGTGCCGCCCAGGGCAAGGGACCCTTCTTTGAATTCTCTTGGCACCGCCCGGATGGCATCCTCAGCGATATTGGTGATGGTAGGGATGATCATAACCGCCAGGATGATGGATGCATTCAACAGACCAAACCCGGTATTGCGCGGGACATCAATGTTACGGATCAAGGGTGCCAGCACCACCATCCCAAAGAGTCCGTAGACGACGGATGGAATACCAGCTAATAATTCGATCGCAGGCCGGAGGAACGCCCTCACTGAACGAGGAGCGACCTCGGCCAGTAATATTGCCGTTCCCAGAGATAATGGGACGCCGATCAGAACAGCCCCGAATGTCGCCAAAATTGAACCAACGATCATCGGGAGGAGACCAAATTGCGCTTCTGAGGTACCGATGATTGATCCAGGGCGCCAGATCGTTCCCAGCAGCATATTGTCCAGCCCGATTTCTGCAACAGCAGGCCAGGCTTCGGTCATCGTGAACAGGAAAATCAGGAAGACAATGACAATACTGCTCAAGGCTGTTCCGAGCAACAGGTACCGGACCATCTTATCAACGAATTCCCTCTGACGGGGATTTTCATCAAAATATTGTGAGGTTTTAATCAAGCCAAATAAGATCAAAATCGGAACTGCAGTGTACTCGAGCAGATACAACAGGCCTAATCCAACCACTCTCAAAATCGATGGTACAGGTACGATCGATACCCCAGCAAAAATCGTCGATGAAACAGCAAGAATGATATTCATAAAATAATAAATAATGAATATGATCAATCCGGCTAAGACGATCGTTCTCGCCCAATTTTTATAGCGCCATAACCCATAACCGGTCAAGCCAAGTAAAACCCCACCCAGGATAAAACCCACTCCATAGTGGCTATTTGTAAGTTGTAACAATCCTTCTTGATTAACTGGGAGAAAGTTTGGATTTATAAAAACAATAATGGAAATGATCATTCCTGCAATGGTTGCCAGGAAGAGAAGTATTGAAAGGAACCTTATGAAAATTTGGACGTAAGCGGGTCTTTGTGGATTCGTTTGAAAATCGGCCATGTCTGTACCATTTTATCATCGAAGGAGTACAAATGTTAGGATGTACTCCTTCGACTCACACTTTACTTAGAATTACAACTTTGTTATTTTTGACAAGATTAATCAGTCACCGTGATGTAGTCTTCAGCGACGATTGCCTGCCCTTCGGCACCCAGGATAAAGTCAAGGAATGCCTGGGCAAGTTCACCAGGCGCGCCATTGGTCAGCATGTTCAATGGGCGGAAAATCGGGTAAGTATTATTCTTCACATTCGCTACTGTTGGGTCAACATCATCGATAGCAACGGTGTTGATACTTACATCCAGGAAGCCAAATGAGAGATACCCAATCGCATTGGGTGTGGTGGAAACGGTTGTGCGAATCTGGCCGTTGGACTGCTGCAAGAGGGCATCCTCTGAAATGACAGCCTCTGTGTCACCAGATTCCATCACCAGTTCTTCAAATGCTGCCCGGGTTCCAGAGCCTTCTTCACGGGAAACAACAACGATCGCTGCATCTGGGCCACCGACTTCAGAATAATTGGTAATTCCACCCGCAAAGATCGCTTTGACTTGATCAATCGACAAAGAAGGGAGATCAAGATCTGGGTTGGTAACCACTGCGATTCCGTCATAGGCTATGACGAACACCTGGAGGTCTACAAAGGTCTCAAACTCAGAGTCTTTGACATTCCGGGAGGCCATACCGATATCTACGGTTGCTTCACCCGCTGAGGTCACGCCAACGCTTGAACCGCCGCCCTGAACCTCGATTGTGACACCAGCATTTTTATCCATGAAAGCTGTTGCCAGTTGCTCAACCAGGGGCTGAACAGTTGTCGAGCCAGCGATCTGAAGCTGACCTGAAAGGTTTTCCTCGTCTTCTGGATCAGCAACATCTTGTGGGGGCTCTTCTGTCGCAAGGCTTAAGTCAGGCAGGCATGCTGTGAAAAGCATACCCAACACCAGGGCTAAAGCTGTGACAAACAACAAATTACGACGCATTTTTTCTCCTTGATAGAATAAAAAAATTATTTGACGATACTATCATATCAAAACCAATTTAACGCCATAGAAATTTCTAATTAACGTTATATGAAATAGAAGTTAAATTTCTCCAGATATGTCAATATCAGCCCAAAATTGTGGTCTATCCATACAATAAACTTGTAAATCAACCTTAATTTGGAGTAAAATTATCTCATTAGAAAGAAAAAATTGAAAGCAAATCAGAAAAGGGAGTCTTATGAAAAATTATGATGCTGTTATTATTGGCGCGGGACCTGCCGGGCACAGCTGCGCGGTTCGCATCGCTGAACTCGGGGGAAAAGTTGCGATTGTAGAGCGAGATTACATCGGCGGGATTTGTACAAACTGGGGCTGCACGCCCAGTAAGGCCATGATCGAATCGGCGAAAGTTGCAAAAGAGGTTGAAAACAGCGGCCTTTATGGTATCAACGTTGACCAATACCATATCGATTTTCCATTTATTGCAAAACGGCGAAATGACGTGGTTATGCACACCCGTGAGAGTATCACAGACTTATTGAACCACTACAATATCGATATTTATCATGGGGAGGCTTTTGTCAATTCTGCGGATACAATCAAGGTGCGTTATGGCAAATTGGATAATGACACCACCCAAATGGAATACACAGGTGAGGAAGACATCCTTAAGACGAAGAATGTCGTTCTAGCGACCGGTTCCAAACCCCTCATCCCTGGTTTTATTGACGAAAATGACCCTACGATTGTCTCCAGCCACCGCTTGATCACGATCAACGAACTACCGGAATCCCTGACGATCGTAGGCGGCGGTGTGATCGGCCTGGAGTTTGGGACCATCTTCTCCAACCTCGGCAGCAAGGTTACCATTGTTGAGCTTTTGCCACGTGTCCTGGCGATGATGGACCCGGATATCTCTGCTGAGATCACGCGCATTATGGAAGCAAACGGGGTCACGATCCTCACAAACCACAAAGTCACCGAATTAAAAAATGGCGTCCTGAAAGCAGTGAACCAGGCTAACGGCGAGGTTGTTGAAGTGCTATCCGACATGAACCTGATCGCGATTGGTCGTACCGCCGTCCTCCAGGAAGAGCTGTATGATCGGCTTGGCCTGTCATATACCCGTAAAGGGATTGATGTCGACGATACTTTACAGACATCTGTTCCTGGCGTCTGGGCAATTGGGGATGCAACCGGGAAATCCATTTTAGCCCACTGCGGCATCCAGCAGGGCGTTATCTGCGCTGAAAATATCATGCGCGGCGATGATGAACCGCGCTTGATGGATTACAGTGTCATCCCAGCCGTCGTTTACAGCCTGCCTGAAATCATCAGCATTGGGGAGGTCCCTGAAAATCTGAGCGATGTCACCGTTGTAAAAGTCCCCTTTGGGATCAACCTCCGCGCGAATATCGAGGAACACACTGATGGCTTTATTAAGATGTGGATACGAGACAACAAATTGATAGCAGCCCAGGCCATCGGGTACATGGTCTCGGAGATCCAGCAGGAACTGGCTAACATGATCGCCCTTGGAACCGATATCGATAAAGTGACAAAGATCGTTCATGCTCACCCCACGTATAATGAAATTATCAGATCCGCCCTTGAGTATGCAGAAGGCAAAGCGGTCGACTTCTACATCTAATCCCGCCTTATGACTCACGAAAAAGCCCTGGAAAAGAACAATCCGGGGCGTTTTGATTTAAGGGCAATTTTCAAGTGTGTTTCTTAAAATATGGGCATCAATGGCAAATAAAACCCAGGGTTTCGATATTTTATTTTGACACCTGGGCACTTTTACGATATTCTTTCCGGTCAGCCAGCCAATCCTGTTGGGTATCAGGTATTGCAAGGATATCTTCCTGGGGTCGCCTGAGCAAGCTGATCGCCTCTTCAGGACAGGACCTCACACAAATACCACATCCCACGCATTTGATCGTGTTGATACCCGCCGTATTCTCCACGGTGATGGCAGTGAATTGGCATTGATCTTCACAAACACCGCAGCCAATGCACGCTTCCTGAATGACCTCCGCTGCATAAGATGACCGGGCAACAACATTTGCAATGCCCGCCTCTGCTATTCCCCGCAGCAGCCCACAACTGCAGGTGCAGCAGCTGCAAACATAGGAAATGTCCTGTTTGTGATTGGATACCGTATGCACCAGCCCTGCCTCTGCCGCCTTTTCCAGGACCTCGATTGCCCCTTCCAGGTCGAGCGCTTCTAATGTATCTGACCCGTCAAAAGCACCTGGCACATCACTCATCCCAAGACAGACATGGACAGGATGCTCACATGGATGCCCTAATAACGATTGCTGCTTCCGGCAAATACAATCGAGGACAGCCCAGGCATTCTTCTGTTCTAACAAATGGATCACATCTTCTTCAGGAATGATCTCGATATTTGATTGGATCGTTTCACGGACAGGTACAACCCGGTGAAATTGCGGTGTGATTGAGAGCAGGTTGGAGAAGGCACCATGAAAATAATCCTCAAAAAATTGGGCAAAAGTCGCATCCATCCGGTTGACCTGGTTTTCATAAAAACCAACCACAAATGGATAAAGCATCACCTCTATCCCCTTTTCACTTCGTTTCAGGTGGACCAATCCCTTGGACGCCATGGATTTTACAAGGTTTGCCGCATCCCCAAGTGAACAGCCTGACATCTGCGAAAGAGCCCTTAGCGTTTGGCATTCTAAAGAAGCATGGGATGCTAAATTCGCTTCTTCTGGAGTGAAAAGATACGCCAGGATTTCCAGTTCTTTCCCGGTTTCCGTTTCAGGATAACCCTGTGGAAATGAATCTAATTTTATTGCTAAAGCTTTATAGGCATCATGATAGAACATCAGGAACTCCAATGTAAATTATGGGAATTAGCCCCATTATAAAACAAAAAAGGCCCCTTGTCATAGGAGCCATGGTTATTTCATTAGTCGACCGTTCAAACAATAACGACAGCGTTTTCTGTTCCCTGATCATTTCGCATATATTGATCAGCTTCCCAATCATTTTCCCATCTTTCGCCATCAAGCAAATATCGGAATTGATAGCTTTGGCCAGCATCCAGCGTCACTGCTGTATAGAAAGTGCCATCCTTCTTTTTCTTCATTGGGATATTTTGCTGGTCCCAATCATTAAAATCACCAACTAAATATGCTTTTTCTGCTTTGACTTCGGCTGGCAGGTAGAACCATACCCGGCAGCTCTTGTTTCCCTTGTAATAATTCTTTTTGATCATGATAACCTCTCATCACTTTCGAATTAATACTTTAAGGTTACCATACCTGAGCCATAGATTTTCGCTATAAAACGCTATTTTCAAAATATTAATCAAAAAAGGAGGATGTTGTTAACATCATTAACATTAAACATCCTCCTTTTAGAAAATCATATCAATTTTTTATTGGTTAATCTATCAGTCCATAAAAAAGAGGGAGCGGATCAGTCTTTTCGTCAGCAATTACTACTGCATGATGTAAATTTTCGCGAGCATCATCAAGTGAACCCTGATCATGGGCATGTACCCGGAATAATGGCTGTCCTTCCTTCACTTCATCACCAACTTTGACCAGAACTTCAATCCCAACCGCCGGGTCGATCGATTCACCTTTTCGCCTTCTGCCAGCACCTAAAACAACAGCGGTTTCGCCTACCACCCGCGCTTTGACTTCGCTGATATAACCTGATTGTGCTGCTTTGACGATGGATTTAAGCGGTGCCTCAGGCAGCCTGGAGGGGTCTTCCACTACACGCACATCCCCACCTTGTGCTTCGACAAGTTTCTTCAAATACTCAAAGCCCTCGCCGGAATCAATGGATTCTTGCGCCATTCGCCTGGCTTCCCCTTTATCGGTTGCCCGTTTCCCCAACAGGAGCATTAAACTGGATATCTCAAGACAATGCTCGATAAAATCCTTTGGACCACCGCCCTGTAAAGTTTCAATAGCCTCTCTCATCTCCAGGGCATTGCCAACCGCTACCCCAAGCGGTTGGTTCATATCAGATAATATCGCAGCAACATCCTGGTCGCACAAGTTACCTATCGCAACCATTGTTTTTGCCAGTTCGCGCGCCTCAGGCAGTGTCTCCATGAAAGCGCCTTTGCCGGTCTTCACATCCAAAACAATCGCATTTGCACCCGCTGCAATCTTCTTGCTCATGATCGAAGATGCAATCAGTGGAATCGACTGAACCGTCCCGGTAACATCTCTCAGGCTGTACAATTTTCCATCTGCAGGCGCAAGGTCCAGGCTTTGCCCTGAGAGGACCAACCCCAGCGAACCCAACTGCTGCAAAAACTCATTTTTTGAAAGGTCTGTCCGAAAACCAGGAATGGATTCAAGCTTATCCAAGGTGCCGCCGCTGAAACCCAGCCCTCTGCCAGACATCTTCCCCACCTCCAGACCGCATGCTCGAACTATTGGTAAAACAGCAATCGAGGTCTTATCGCCTACACCGCCTGAAGAGTGCTTATCAACTGCAATATCCACGACATCACTCAAGTCCAAAGTATCCCCACTCGCCACCATCGCCATTGTGAGGTAAGTTGTTTCTTCAGGTGTCATACCCTGTAAAAGTATAGCCATCGCCCAAGCCGCTGCCTGGTAATCAGGGATATCACCCGCGGTGTAACCCCGGATAAAATATTCGATTTCCTGTTTTGTTAAGGTCAGTCCATCACGCTTCTTAATGATAATATCAACGGTTCGCATTCTGCACCTCCATCATTAATTTTACCCCAACTAAAAAAACCGTAAGGTGTTTTAATGACAAATCCTGCCTGTCACCAATATTCCTTACGGTTTTGTTTCTAAAATCCGAGACTTATTCTTTCGGCAGTATCGTTACCTTTCGACGAGGATCCTCTCCAATGCTTTCTGTCACAACATGAGGATTATCTCTCAATTCGATATGAACGATGCGACGCTCATTGGGAGGCATTGGTTCTAAGGTTTGCTTCCGTCCGGTACCAATCACCTGCTCAGCAATTCGCCTGGCAAGTTTCCGGACTTCATTCTCGCGGCGCTGGCGGTAATGCTGCACGTCGATTTGCAGCGGGATCCACTTGCCCAACTCACGCCCAACGATCAAACTGGTGATGAATTGAAGTGCATTAATCGTCTCTGCTTTTCGCCCAATCAGAAAGCTCAGGTCATTGCCTTCAATATCGATCAGAATGGGCGTAATACGGCCGTCTTCCTCTTCACCTAAGGTTACAGTTACATTGGCATTGACATGCATTTTCTCCAACAGGATATTGATCGTCTCCCTGGCAATACTGACTTCAACGGACTCTTCCTCGTTCACCTGCTGGGGTTTCGTATCCGGTAGGGACAATGGTTTTTCTGCAAGCGCTGTACTGCGTTCTTCTTCACCCATTTTTCCTGATCGAGGTTTGATCTTTAAAGCAATACGCGCCTGTCGAGTTCCCAATCCCAACAGCCCCTTCTTACCTTCATCCAGGATCTCAACCTCGACATCATTTTCTGTCAAGCCCAGGTCTTTTAAACCTTTTTCCACCGCCTCTTCTATGGAAGGTGCAATGATTTCCAGTTTTGTTCTTTCTTCTGACATTATTCCCTCAAATCTTATCAACTGGTGGGACGCAAATAAATTTTAATTTCTTTTCTTTTGCTGCGGGCGCATTCTTTTTCGCATGCTCTTTACGCTGGAGGAAGATGATGATTCTTGTGTTTGTTCCTCTTCTTCTTCCTCGACAGGTTCAGGAACATCCTCAATTTTTGCAGCATCCACCACAGTTTGTTTTCCCTTGCCAGGTTTTTCGTCCTCTTTCTTCTTTAAGAACGGGAGAATATTAGACCAGTTTGCCCGTCCGAGGAGCGCATATTGGACGATGCCAAAAATGTTGCTGGTCAGAAAATAGAGTGCGAGACCAGAAGCCAGCGAATATGCCATAAATCCCATCAGAACAGGCATATAGATATTCATTGACTTTCCAATCATAGCTGCCTGGTCGTTGGACTGCGTTGGCGGCTGCAGCAAACGTGATTGTAAGAAAGTTGTGGCAACAACCAAAATCGCCAGAACCGGAATCCCGATTCCGAAAAGATTCACACGCTCTGGCTGGCCGAGGTCCATCCAAAGAAAACGGTTCTCCAGCGGCAGGATGTTTGCAGCGTTGATCAGCTTAGGATAAATGATCTGTTCCAACCGGAAAAGATCCACTGGCGATGAAGCCATCGCCCTTGTGACGCTTTGGTAAAGACCCAGAATAATAGGAAGCTGAATCAGGGTCGGCAAACAAGAACCCATCGGGTTGATGCCCAACTCTTTGTAAAGCTTCATTTGTTCCTGGGCTAACTTATCCTTATCGTTCTTATACTTTTCCTGCATTTTTTTATAACGCGGGTCAGTCTGTAATTTCTGCATCGCCTGTGTTGCTTTAAACTGCCTAACCGTCAGGGGATGGGTTAATAACCGGATCAGGATCGTGAATAAAATGATCGAAATGCCGAAATTATGTACCAGCGAATTGATCAGTAATAAAACATTTGCAAAGGGTTGAATAACAATTGTCTCCCACATATAAATATCCTCTTAATTCTCAGGGGTTTCTGACCAGACGAGGGTGCCATCCAGATCGTAGAGATAAAATAATTCCTCTCCTCCGATTGCGCCGACAGCCAGGTATTCATCAGTGACGACAGGTGCCTGGAAGATCTCTCCCTCAATATTCTTATTCCATTCAGGCATTGAAGAGCGATCAAAATTATACCCCTGGATATCGCCTTCTTCAGTAGCAAACACAAAACCATCTTCGAGGGCTGTTAGCCCTCCAATAATGGTGCCGGCAAACTCGATGGGGCTTGGCCAAATTTCTTCGCCGGTAGCTGCATCAAGTGCGTAAACATAACCGTTCGTGTCAGCAAAATACAAAGTATTATCTACCAGGATTGCGCTGCCCCAAACGCTGCCCAGATCACCATCGGCATCAAAATGCCAGAGGACACGATCCTCATCATTTTCGGCTGAAGTATCCAGGGCAACCATTTCATTGCCAATTGAGCCAGCATAAAGGACCGAACTGTCCTCATTTAATGTAGGAGATGCGATCACAGCGCCGCCCATCTCGAACGACCAAATTTCTTCGCCAGAGCTTTTATCCACGGCATAAACATAATGATCCATCGAACCAATGTAGATGACATCTTCATTCACCTGTGGCTGCGCCCAGACAAAATGACCGGTCTCAAAACGCCACAATTCTTCACCGCTGGAATCGATCGCATAAACATTGCCATCATTGGAAGGCGCATACACGATCCCATTCTCTTCAGCGGCCAGACCAACAAAATAGCCTTTGGCTTCTGAAAAAGTCCATTCAGAATTCCCCGTTTCGATGTTGATCTTATAAAAATTGTTCGCTAAATCCCCAATGTAGACGTAATCTCCAGCCACTAAAGGCTGTGCATAGAAAACGATCTTGTTGTTTGATTCATCCGGGAAATACCATTCAACACTTTTGGTTGGGGCATTCATGCCATAGATGAAATTTCCATAAGCGACAAAAACAATATCCTCAGAAAGGGCAATGCCAGGTGACCCTGTAACTCTAGGCCCTGGCACACATCCACTCAGGATAACGGCAATTGCTAAAATTGCTGTGACGATTAAAATTCGATATTTCTTCATGTATTTACTCTTCTTCATACATCAGGGTACCGGGTCATTACCGCCCGGGTTAAATGGATTGCACCGAACCACCCGCTTAACAGCCAGCCATCCGCCTTTCAGCGCACCGTATTTATAAATCGCCTGGTATCCATAATGGGAACAGGTCGGATAAAAACGGCAGGTGTCTGCGGGCAATGCCGATGAAAAAACTTTTTGGTAAAACCTTATCAGGGCAAGGAAAATCCAACGAGGAAGCGTTTTTAAGCTTAATGGGACCTCCCGTAATGGGGGTTCCAGATCAGAATGAATATGATCGCTGTTTGATTCCGTCAACTTACTTTGTCTTTCATCAGCCCTGCA
This sequence comes from Anaerolineaceae bacterium, assembly GCA_016841445.1. Taxonomy (GTDB): domain Bacteria; phylum Chloroflexota; class Anaerolineae; order Anaerolineales; family Anaerolineaceae; genus Brevifilum. Next base: position 533,353 of record JAENZD010000001.1, on the reverse strand, counting down.
CGGTCAAGCAGTTGTTGTAAAGCTTCCACCAGAGATTGATATTCAATATCTAATATTGACCGTCTTGCGATGATGATGATGTCAAAACCTTGCTTTAGAAAGTCATCCAATGTCTGGATCACTGACCTGATTCGCCGTTTCGCTAAATTTCGCTGGACGGCTCCCCCAACAGACCGTCCGGCGATAACTGCAAAACGATTTTGTTCAATTTGATTAGGTAAGAAACCTACAACGAGGGAGGGGTGTGCAAGAGATCTTCCTTCGCTTCGCACACGCCTGATATCTTCACTACGGGTCAATCGAGAGCTTTTCTTCAACCAACTTCCTTTTCGTCAGGAAACCTCTTTTTCGCTAGATTTAACATGCCCTGGTTAATTTCTACCAGCGCACCTTTTTCACGTGATTGTTCGCTTTTTTTGCAAGCTCATTCCGGCCTTTTGCCCGGCGTCGCTTCAATACACCTCGACCACCTTTGGTCTTCATACGAGCCCGGAAACCATGAACTCGAACACGGCGTCGACGTTTCGGTTGATATGTTCGTTTTGGCATTCTCTATGATTCCTTTCCTTTAATATTGTCTTTCTGCCTCAATACTCGCGCACTAAGACCAGCCACCAATTATACCGTATGGGGTTAAACGGGTCAAACAAGCAGATATCTGCCTGTTGATAACTTGTATGATTCTAACCAAAGCCTGGAAAAGGTCAAGTGTTTTACGTTGAGATCAACAATGAAATGGGAAATGATTGCGTTTTAATGAGGCATTATCTCCCCCAGCAAAGCCTCACGACCTGAATGATGCGAGGTCATCCTGACATCCGTGATCTCATTCCAATGGGGCGTTTCAGCAATCGCAACCACCCGCAAGTAATTATCCGTCAGCCCGGATAATAAATATTTATTTTCGGATTGAAATTGATTGGCTTCCCACAACACCGGGAGGATTTTGTCAATAAAACGAGACCGGTATGCTTTTCCCAATCTCGAAAACAATTCTCGCAGCATCGCATTTCTCTGTTTGGATATATTGCCAGGAACCGGATCTTTCATCCTGACCGCAGCCGTTCCAGGTCTCGGTGAATATGTAAAGACATGCCCCCCGGAAAATCCAATGGACTCGATGAAGGTTTTCGTCGCTAAAAAAGATTCTTCAGTTTCTCCCGGAAAACCAGTTATCACATCCGTTGTTATAGCTACCTCGGGAATCCGAATACGTATTTCTGAAACCAGGTGTGCGTATTCCGATGTTGTGACCGGCCTGCTCATTTGCCGCAAGGTTTGATCATCCCCCGATTGTAAGGGGATATGTAATTGCCGGCACAAACGCTGATCCCCCCAGAGATCAAGCATCTCAATATTAAAATCCCAGGGTTCTATGGAAGATAACCGCAGCCGTTGATAACCATCTAATGAAAGTATGGCGGCCAGCATGTCCTTCATCGTCATTGGAACCTCAAAATCTCGCCCCCAGGCCCCTAACTGCACGCCTGTCAATACGATCTCCTGGGCACCACCCTCCATTGCAGCAGCGATATCCGTTCTAATTTCCCCAATGGTTTTTGATCTTGACCGTCCTCGGGCAATGCGTGTCAGGCAGTATGTGCAGTGGTTATCACAACCTTCCTGTACTTTAATGAAAGCTCTTGTTCGTCCCCGATCCCCCGGCAGCGGTTCCCTGACCAAATTTAATTTCGAGATATCCTCATCTGTCAATCCCAGCATCTGAACAGGGATCAATTCTTTTTCGTCATTGCTGAATACATCCGTAACACCTTGAAGCCCCATTGCCATTTCGGGTTCTAATGTCGCCCAGCAGCCTGTGGCAATAACACGTTTTGCCCCCAATCGCACTGCTCTTCGTAATTTTTTCCTGGAATCTGCGGCAGCTTTGGTTGTGACCGTACAGGTGTTGATAATAGCCACATCAGCATTCTCGGCTTCACCCACAACTTGGTGGCCAAGTGCTCGAAATATGTTTGCTAGATTTTCAATTTCACTCTGGTTTAACCGGCAGCCAATAACATCAAAAAATATATTCATAAACCTACGGCTTAATGACAACAAAATGATCAAATAAAATTTCCACGCCGGGCTCATCCAGGTTTCCAGCAAGTAAGCCGACATCACCAAATGACAAGGAGTCATCCTGCACCTGGATAAGTTGGGTACTGTTCACAATAAACTCAAACTGGTTATCCTGGCAAACAGCCTGGATATCATTTACAGCGTCCCCCTGGTTGATGGCTGAATCGAATTCCATGCTTTGCTGTCCCATTAATGACTTATCACCATTCACAACTTTATAAACGCCAAAATACCCATCGGAACTGATCACAAATGAATAATAATTCATTGGGTCCTGATAGCGGCATAAAACGCCAAAGAAGTTGTTATCCGGTCCACCGACCTTTTCAACTCTCGCAGCAATATGAATATTTTTAAAATTTAATCCAGGAACACTCCAAATTTGATAATCCGGAACATCGAGCCACAACCTGAATTTTCCATCTACGTACCCGGAAAAGCTTAAGGAATCTTCAGATGTCGTCCATCCTCCATTTTCCCTGGCGAAACTATCTTTGAACAGCACGGGTTTCGCACCTACCCATGGGAGCGTGTCTGCTGTTAACTGGCTTTTCGCACAGGCTGATAGCAAACCTGCAAAGATGATAACGAGAAGGATGGTATTAAATTTTCTCATAATTGACCCTCGTATAAATTTCTTCCGGTCTAATGGAAATGCCTAACACTTCAGTCTAAACCTCACTGAAACTCGTTCCTTTGCCCCAAATTTCGACAAAAGAACACAGTATGAGAGTGTTGTTAAGAAATTATATCGCGCTTTGCTGTTTCATCAAACCTTAAACTCAGGGAATCAGATCCAATTTGAGGGATATAACAAAAAACACCCTGGCAGAGGGTGTCAGTTCAACTGAAAACATTAGTCTAAAGTTGGTTTTAATAAAAAGCCCCGCCGTGCCGTGTGCAACTGAGTTTTGAACCTGCATAAGCAGGTTAGTCGTACCCACAAGCTCCGCCTTGACAATTAAGTCTATCGCGTCACTCAATGGAGGTCCGACGTGTGTTCAGGGGTGTTGGCCCAAAACTGGTATGCTGCATCACGAACACAGCAGGGTAATTTACTTATACCATATATCGAAAATGTTGAAAAGTCATTAATTGTTAAGGTCAAGTGATTTGGATCAGATAGTGATTTGTTCCGCAAGGTCGGTTTTTTATGGTAATCTTGTTTTAAGTCACCACAAAACCAAGAGAGAAACCTTGCGTACATTTATAGCCATCGATTTAACCGAAGATATTCTTCAAAAAATTGTAAGTATTACCTCATACCTGAAAACACAAGTCCCTTCCAATGCCATCAAATGGGTTTCAGAAGGCAACCTTCATCTCACGATTAAATTCCTGGGTGAGATACCTGAATCCAAGCTAGAACAAATCAAAACGCTCTCAAGGAAAGCTGTTCATGAGATTCATTCATTTAATTTTTCTGTTGAGGGTTTGGGAATGTTCCCCAATCATAAAAATCCCCGTGTGATCTGGCTGGGTATTTTAAATGAAAAGCCCCTCGTCAAGCTAGCAGCCCAAATAGACCAAGCTCTTTACGAGGCAGGTATACCACGGGAGAAGAGACCTTTTTCCCCTCACCTGACGATTGGCCGCGTCCGGCGAAGTGCCAGTCACGATGAAATTATCAAAATCGGTGCGGTACTATCTCAATTCAAAGTTGACTGTTTAGGAGAAATGCCTGTTGAGAAGGTCCGGCTCTATCAAAGTGAATTGAAGCCCCGTGGGCCTATCTATACACCTTTGTTTGACATTCCATTGAATAAAGTATAATAAAATATCGATTTTATCCAACCTAGCAGAGAGGTGAAACCTGGAAGCATTAGATTTAGCTCGCTCAATTGCGAATTTTCTTGAAAACAAAAAGGGAGAAGATATCGTTGTCATTGACATAAAAGATATCGCCTCCTTCACAGATTATTTTGTCATCGCCAACGGCACCAGTTCAAGGATGCTTGAAAGCTTCTCGACCCAATTGGTTCGAGAAATCAAAAAACAATTTCATAAAACAGCCCAACCCCAAGGCAACGCTAATTCAGGGTGGATCGTGCTGGATTATGGAGACGTGGTGGTGCACCTGTTCTCTGAAGAACAGCGAAATTATTACCGGTTGGAAGATTTATGGGCTGAAGGAAATGTCATCTTGCGAATGCTTTAATGACCCTATACCTGTGTAAAAATTCTAAACTCAATCATCACTAACGGATTTAAAAGAAACTGGCTTTCACCAGTTTCTTTTTTGAGTCTTCCATCTACCAACACTACCTGTTGATCAACCGATAAGCATTTCCTTTTAAGCGCTTACTTCGGCTAATACTTCTTCCACATGCTCAGATGGTTTCACATTCTCAAAAACCCGTTTAATTTTCCCGTTGGGACCAATCACAAAAGTAGTGCGGTATACGCCTTCATACTCCCTTCCCATAAATTTTTTCAAACCCCAAACGCCATACGCGTCACAGGTTTTATGGTCAGGATCGGCCAATAAAGTAAAGGGGAGATCATATTTCCTGGAAAATTTTGTGTGTGATTTTTCCGTGTCCGGGCTGACACCAATCACATCTACGCCTGCGTCTTTAAAGTCCTGGTAGGTGTCTCGGAAAGCACAGGCTTCCTTCGTGCAACCTGTCGTATCATCTTTCGGGTAGAAATACAAAACTATCGTATGACCCTGATAATCTGACAGTTTGTGGACATTACCATTGCCGTCATTGAGCTCAAATTCCGGGGCTTTTTCGCCTTTTGAAAGTACCATTTAGAACCTCCTTAACTTTTTCTCTCTGGATTACTGGTTTAGATTATAACCATACACCAAGGTGGGTTCAACAGCATGTCTAACGTATCCAAAAAGCAAAACCTATCAAGTAAATTGGCAAGAATAAAACAGATGCTGATGCAATTTTCATCACAAGCCAATAGGGTTTTGCACCTCGCCTGGTCCGCTCCATTAAAAATATTTCTAAAAGACCAATCGGAAGGACAAGAAAAACAGGCCATAAAATGAACCAGGGCAGACCCAGCAACAAGGCGATCCCGAAAATAACAAATGTCAATAAAATCAATGCACTATGCAAGGTCATCCCCCAATCCCAACCAACGCTCACAACAAGTGTTGGGGCACCCATCTTTTGATCCTGTCCAAATTTTCGCAGCTGAGTTAACAACCGGTAAGCCAGATAAGCGGGGATCAGAGCAGCTACAACCAGGGTTAAAAACAGATGCGTTTCATCAGAATGCAGGAAGTAAGCAAACGCCGGCGGCAGTATGACATAAAAAATGCTCTCAAACAACAGCTGGTAAGGCTTTAGTGAAGGTGTGGCGTCAGAAATATAATACAAAAGACCGATGAAAAAAAGTGCAATAACAAAAAATACAATCCCCAACCATAATCGATCCGACACCATCCAATTGATAAAGAGCGTCACAGCAACTGTCATCAATACCGCGGCTGACCCAGCGATCAGCCAGCGAGTCTGCCTGATTTCCTTGATGTTCATATCCTCTGGTCGTTGCCGAATATCACCCAACGAATGCAATAACCGTAATAATTCGATGCTGATACTGAAAAAGATCAGGAATATTCCCCCCTCCACAACACCTGTCTGAATTTGAAGGCTTTGGACATACTGCACCAACCCCGCGCCCAGAATGTAAATGGCGACCAGTGTGATCAGTTTGAATGGTTTAATGGCTTTTATCAGATATCTAAACATCCTTGATGCTCCAAGTTGGTCTGTTTTCCATGGCTGTGTCCCATCGTTTACTAATGAACCATGATTTCGGTCCTAAAATGATCTGGCAAATTAATTGTAGCTAAATGGTATAATAGTGGCAAGTTCCTATCCAGGAAATCTACCTATGCGAAAACACTTTTGGAGCATCAGCAGTATTATCACAGCATTGGCAGCCATGCTTTTTCTCTCCATTGGCATCATTCGAGCAGCCGCCGATGAATTGGTTTTAATTGCTCCCAGCGAATGCCCTTCCAATGGCTGTGCTGCTGGCCAGAGGTTGAATTTCCAGGTGACTTTCACTGCTTCGCCAAACACAAGCACCAGCCCTAACACACAGGTTTGTGTCTATACGCCGCAAGATGGTCAATCCGGTGCAGGCAGCAACCCATGGGCATCCGCTTCAGATATTTGGCTATCTGGTTCAGGTATCTTGAGCGGGATCAATTATACAGACGGTGAAACATCCGCCGTTTGTACAAATAATGCCCAACCCGGCCAGGAATGGTTAACCGGTGCTTATGCGACACACCCCACCTCAGTCAACGATAGCCTTGAGTTTGCTTTCAATGTCAATCCCTCAACAGATCTTGACGGCATTGTCAGCGTGGCTGTATTCCAAACGGATGCTGGCGGCTCGTGGGAGGAAGTAGCAAACTTTTCAGAATCCATTATCATTGCACCCGCTGCTGAAACGGCCTATGTAGGCCAATCCGCTGAAGACTGTGGGTCAAACAGCCCATGTTATATTAATTCTGGGGATGATGAACCTGGGGGGTTGGGTACTGGTTTGCGCGACGCTGTGATGGCAGCAAATCCAGACAGCGAAATTTTGATCTTAAACGATTACGTTATCAAAGACAGCACTGTCCTGATAGATAAAGACGTGACACTCCGCGGCTTTGAAGACGCAATGATCACAACTATCGGCATCGACTGCAGCCAACCCATGCTCAGATTCACTAACGGGGGGAAAGTATCAGACCTCACCATTAATGATGGGAACTGCGCCAGTCCTTCTCGAAATCTTATAGAAATTGACAGCCCCGCAGATGTTGCTGTTGAACATAATACGCTCAATAACGGCTATCGAGGTATCAACATCAAGCAAAATAGTGGCCATATTACCGTTGCATTCAACCAAATCACGAAGAATGTCGATTATGGTGTTTACCGTGAAAGCGGCCTGGGTGGAGAGATTTCCGTCTTTGCCAACAATATCTTCAATAACCGCACAGGATACCAGGTTAACTGTACAGGTTATGGGACTGCAGACCACAACTTTTGGGGGGATGACGTTCTCACCACAACCAGTGCATTGAACTGCCTGGTCTCCAACGGCAAACGCCTTGGCGCACCGATCTTGCTTTCCACGGGAACTGCAGGTGTGGAAGCACTCCGCCAACAGGTCACCAGTACAACCACCTTTGCTTTTAACAACCAGGTTGGCGTTCGTCACACTGTTGGTGGGGATTATAACGTGATCATTGTCAACCACGGACACGGAGAATCGACCAACAGTCCCTTTTTCAATGCCAATGTGGAGCAGATCGAACCCTGTTCTAATTTCTACGACGTTTTCCTGGAAGAAAACAGCGCTGCATCAAACCTTGTCCTTTCCTTAAAATATGACTTGAACAGCACCTGTACCAACACCATTGAAACATCCGCTTACTGCCTGGGGGTAGATACGACACAGTATCCCCTTTGGTGGTATGACCCACAAAACGATGTGACTGATGGTTGGGATACAACCGGTCAAAACCCTGGTGGTGCGGGTGCTGGCGGTGCTTCAGGTCAGCAGACCGTTTGCGACACAAGTAATAACCTGATCAGCGTGACCATTGATAATACCGGCAGACCTGGTCTTTCCACGGATATGTTTTTCACACCATTTGCCGCAGGACTGCCCATTCCAGAGGGTATCCAACTCTCTCAATTTACTGCAACCTTCAAAGCAACAAAAAACGATCTAAAGTGGATCACCTCAACGGAAAATAACGTCAAAGGCTTCCATATTCTGCGGAGTGATTCAGAGGCGGGACCCTACGTGCGCGTTACACCCTTGATCAATGCAATCGGTGACACTTATATTGGCGGTGTGTATAACTATTCTGATTCAGATATTGACTTTGTCAAAACCTATTATTACAAAATCGAAGTGATCAATAAAGAAGGTGACTCCATCTCGACTCATGGACCGGTGAGTGTCCTGACTACAACAGCCACTCCAACAAAAACGCTTACAAGAACACCCTACCCGACCTACACACCTTATCCAACACGAACCGCTACGCCTTACTATTATCGCTCGCCTACATCTTATTACCGGCCGATGACATCAACACCCCAGGGTTACCCCACCCAGGTGCGAACTTATGGCCCCGCGGCTTCCAGCACACCTATCCGGACAAGCACACAATCCGGGACTGCAATCGTCGGCGGTTCAACAACACCTCTCACGACTTCAGCATATCCCGTGGAGACAAATGCCTCGGCCGCAACGGCAGCGTACCCAGTTCCGGGGTCTGAAGATGAACAACGCCTAACGGGAACCGCTATCGCGGTTAGCGACAGCGGCACACCCCAAGGAGACGAGGAAAACAACCCAACAAGTACGCCCTCACCCTCTGGTGAGGATAGCATGCCACACCCCGGATCACGATCCATCCAATGGCCATTCTTAGGGATAGGCATCCTCTCAGGGCTGTTTCTCGTGGGTATGGCAAGCTTCATTCTTGTCAAAGTTCGCTTTTAGGTCCAATATTCTTCACTCCTATAAATCGATCACAGTCTATCAAGAAATCATGAAGATATCGTTATTCATTTCATGATGCCACCAAAGGAAATTTCCAAACCTGGCACAGAAAACGACTGATTTTTGACTTTTTAATTATTATGTGCTATTCTTTCCTGAACTTATTTTCAGCATGAGGATGACTTTTATGAAACGCGAACGGGTTTCCGAAAATGTTTTTTGGTTCCAAAGTGAGACATATGCACAAGTATCCGCCGGGGTTATTGCTGGCCCCTCTTGGGCAGTTGTTGTGGATACGCTCATGCCTCAGGAGAGCATCGCAATTCGAGAATTTGTTGAAGATAAATTAAATCTCCCCATTCGTTACATCATCAATACCCACCACCACGCTGACCACTGCTGGGGTAACTGCTTTTTTCCAAAAGCTGTGGTTATTGGCCATGAGATTTGCCGTAAGAGGATGGAGGAGAAAGGTCCTTCTGCACTGGAAGTTGCAAGGCAGGATAATCCTCTTTATAGCAATCTAAACACCATCCCCCCTCAAATTACATTTCAAAAAGGGTCACTGGTTCTTCAAATTGGCAAGAAACACTTGCGCCTATTTCACACACCCGGTCATTCGGAAGACGGCATATCTGTTCTTGTCGAAGAGGACAGAGTCTTATTTACAGGAGATGCTTTCATGCCGCTTCCATTTATCGTTGAAGGCGACCTGGAAAAATATATTGAAACATTAATCGTTTTCACGAAAATGGGGTTGGAAAACATCATCCAGGGACATGGTGATATCATCTTGCGCGGCGAAATTGAAGATAAAGTAAAAGAAAATATAACTTATCTTAAATCCATCCAAAAAGCCGTCAAAACAGCGAAGCACCGGAAAAACCCGATCGAAGTTTTGGACAGTATCGGTGTTGAAGCATGTGGGAAAAGCCGCATCTTACTGGGTGGTTTGGCGAGCGAGCTTCATAAACGGAACCTAAGGTCGTTATATTATGAAACTGTCAGAAAAGAACAAGAAGAACTGGTAGATTAGAACGAATCCCCTACCCCCAAAATATACTCAGGATCAATACAACAGCCAACATCCCAACCGGTTCCCCCCACAGAGCCAGGTTTTTTCTTGATTCAATAATCGCTGTCACCAGGCTGGTCAAGCTATAGGAAATCCCCACCAACAGCAGACCGTATTGAATTGGTGATACCGGTAAATAGTGCAAGGCTATGGCAACTTCTGCAACAATGATGCTGATAATTATTGCCCAGGTTACATGCCATTTTCCTGTTCGCAGGTGCAGGGCACGGGAAATCACCATCACCAAACCCATACTCAGCAAAGGCAACCGGATATATAACCTGAGATTTCCCGAAGAAACTGCGATCCCCAACAACAAAAACAAGGCAAATGACAGTGCTGTCAAACCGACGGCAGCCATTGGATAGCGAACATCATCTGACGATACGACGTTGTATTCTGCGATCAAAATTGAGATTAAAAGTATGCTTCCCAGAAGAAAAATAATCCAGAAATACGGGCTGTCAGCGAAAGAATTCAGGGCGCTACCGATCACCAGTGTGGTTAACACCGGCAGGATCCAATGTTGAATATAAGACCAGCGATTTTGATAATTTTCGTGCTCAGGGTGGGTGTGAATTAACCAATCCATACCTGCCGCAGCCAATACCATTGTCAGGAAATTGATAATGGTGCTGAAATCGAGCGTAAAATCCAGGATTATCCCAACAACAGGAAAAGATAGCTGCTGAGCAGGAAACGAAATGATCCGGGTCAGGGCAAATGCAAGCATGATTGCTGCTGATACGATTGAGAGCCGGTTGATTTCTGGAATGCCTCGCTTTGTTTGCATGGAACCATTTTACCATGTCGCCCTTATATTACATAGAATTCAAAGCTTCCTTAATTAAATGAAGGTGAAAACAATAGTGAGTAATCAAATCAAGATTTTAATAGCCTTTGGGGGCATGATGTGGTAAAATTACTAGTTGTATGAACGAAAGTTCTGATATTAAGTTTGAACAACCAAGTATTATTCAATCGCTATTATCCGGATTTAATACCATCGCAAGTAAACCTTATTTAATGGTATTGCCGATCCTGCTGGATCTTTTTCTTTGGTTCGGACCATCCTGGCGGGTTGACGAATACTTCAAACCCCTTTTAGAGGGGTTTTCGGGTTTGCCTGGGATGAACACCGGGGAAACTGCAGACATTTTGAAAAATTTCCAGACGATGTGGCAAGAAATTTTTTCAAATATGGATCTGGCTTTATCGCTGCGCACCTTCCCTATTGGTGTGCCCAGCTTGATGGTATCAAAACCGCCATTCATCAACCCCCTGGGGTACCCACCCAATTTCAATCTTGTTACCAGTTTGCAGGTTCTCAGCTTTTGGATGATTTTTATGCTGATCGGTTTTACCCTGGGCAACTTTTATTTCAAGAATATCTCGAATCAGATCATCAAAATCGAAAAAGGTCAGAATCTAAAATCCTTTTTCAAAACACAAGTCCAGATCCTCCTTATGCCCCTGGTTCTGATTTTCATTCTATTGATCCTGGCTATTCCCTTCACGATCGTTCTGACGCTGGTCACTTTGATCAGCCCAACCATTGGCGAATTATTTCTCATGATTTCAGGTGTGATCCTCCTGTGGGTTATGATGCCCCTTATCTTCACACCTCACAGCGTTTTTTTGTTCAAGCAGAATTTGATCGCAGCCATGATGACCAGCATCAATGTCGTCAGGATGTCCATGGGACGAACAGCGATGTTTATCCTTTTATCCTATGTTTTAATTGAAGGGATGAACTATCTTTGGCGAATCCCTGCAGTTGATAATTGGTTCTTAGCGGTTGGGATATTTGGTCATGCCTTTATGGTAACCGCCGTCATCGCTGGGTCTTTTTATTATTACATTGATGCCACTAAATTCACACAATCCGTGATGAATCAGAAAATAAAACCGGCATAAAACTCAAAGAAAATCGATCAACAAGAAATCGGAGTATGAAGATTGGCAAAACAACCTAGTTCTTACACTGCAAATGATATCCAGGTTTTGGAGGGATTGGAAGCCGTCAGGCGCCGTCCAGGTATGTATGTGGGTGGTACTGACATCAAAGCCCTTCACCACCTGATCTATGAGATTGTTGACAACTCAATTGACGAAGCCCTGGCAGGTTCCTGTGATCATATCAACGTTACGATTAATGAAGATGAAAGCGTAACTGTTGAAGATAACGGGCGCGGTATCCCTGTTGATATGCACCCTGAGAAAAAAGTTTCCGCACTCGAGGTCGTGATGACCACACTTCATGCTGGCGGGAAATTTGGTGGAAGAAGCTATAAAGTTTCCGGCGGTTTGCACGGTGTGGGTTCATCTGCTGTGAATGCACTTTCTGAATGGTGCGAGGTAAATGTCTATCGTGATGGAAAAATCTATTTCCAGCGATATGAAAAAGGCATTCCCCAAGCCCCGGTTGATGTGATCGGTAAGACCTCCAAAACCCAAACAGGTTCAACAACAACCTTCCGATACGACCCCACCATATTCAAAGGTGATGAGACATATAAATTCGAAACTTTAGCCCAACGCTTTCGGGAGATGGCATTCGTAACCCGCGGCGTGACAATTTCACTGGTTGATAATCGGGACAATAAGGAAATTACCTTCCATTTTGAGGGCGGGATTTCTTCTTTCGTGAAATATCTCAATAAAAACCGTGATTCATTGCATGATGTCATCTTTGTTGAAAAGGAGATCGATGATATTGGTGTCGAAGTTGCCATCCAATATACAGATGCTTATGCAGAATCCGTTTATGCTTTTGCCAACACCATCAATACTATTGATGGCGGAACGCATCTGACAGGTTTGCGAATGGCCCTGACCCGCTCGATCAATGAGTATGCACGAAAAAGCAACATCCTCAAGGATTCAGATCCCAATTTCTCTGGTGATGATACTCGTGAGGGCCTCACAGCCATCGTCAGCATCAAACACCCCGACCCACAATTTGAAAGCCAGACCAAGGTCAAGCTGATGAACCCGGAAGTTCAGACTTACGTCCAACAAATTGTCAGTGATGGAATTACCCGCTTCCTGGAGCAAAACTCTTCCACAGCTCGAAAGATCATCCAGAAATGTCTGACCTCCGCCCGAGCCAGGGCAGCCGCTCGAAAAGCGCGGGATCTGGTCATCCGTAAATCAGCCCTGGAAAGCCTGACATTACCCGGTAAATTAGCGGACTGTTCAGAGAGTGATCCTTCAAAAACAGAGCTTTATATCGTCGAGGGTGATTCGGCTGGTGGTTCTGCAAAGCAAGGCCGCGACCGCCATTTCCAGGCGATCCTACCTCTGCGCGGGAAGATCCTCAATACAGAGCGAGCGCGACTCGATAAAATCTTAAATAATAACGAGGTGAAAGCCCTGATATCTGCGTTGGGAACCGGGATCGGCGATGGCTTTTCACTGGATGGCTTACGTTATGGCAGGATTGTGGTCATGACGGATGCTGATGTTGATGGTGCTCACATTCGGACCTTGCTGCTTACTTTCTTCTTCCGCTACATGCAACCTTTAATTGAAAGCGGACACCTCTTTATCGCCCAACCCCCGCTTTACCTGATCAGCTCTGGGAGAGAAAAGAATTATGTGTATACTGAAGCCGAAAGGGAACAGCTCGTCAAGAAAATCACATCGACCGGTGGGAAGTTTTCCCTGCAGCGGTATAAGGGCCTCGGTGAAATGAACCCGGATCAGCTCTGGGAAACAACGATGAACCCTGATAACCGGACACTGCTCAAAGTGAATATAGAGGACGCTGCCGAGGCAGATCGCACATTTGACATGCTGATGGGTGCAAAAGTTCCACCCCGCCGCCGCTTTATTCAAACCCATGCTAAAGAAGTTCGAAATTTGGATATTTAATCCAACAGGAAATTGATCCGCGAGAGGTTGTTCACTAAATCAGAGCAACCTCTTTTTTTATCAGATCAAGCTTACCAGCGCTATTTGATCCTTCGTTTTTTAAGCGAAGAATGGCACAATGCTAACCACTCCACGGAAGGTGAGGGATTTTTGTAAAAATCTTTATTATCTACCCTATAATATAATCATGACCTCATTCGTTTACCTGAGCCCACAATAGAACCATGCATGCCTTTTTTGCTACCATACGAACCTCTTATCGGCGCCAGTTAACCTACCGGGCAGCTAATCTCTCCGGGTTGGCGACTAACCTGATGTTTGGTTTCTTCCGCGCCGCAGTATTGATAGCCCTTTACAACGGGCAGGCCAGTGTCAATGGCCTTTCCATCCAGGGGGCAATCACCTATGCTGGTTTGGCACAAGCAATGATCGGCTACCTGAGTTTCTTTCAGTGGTACGAATTGATGCATACCGTCTACGATGGTCAGGTTGGGTCAGATCTTTTGAAACCGATGAACTACTTTTCGTATTGGCTGGGAATTGATACCGGACGCGCATTAGGCGCATTTCTCATTCGCAGTTTGCCCCTGTTCCTGGTGTTTGCTCTCTTTTATGATATCGTCCTTCCCCCTACCCTTCTCCACTGGTTAGCTTTTTTGCTCTCACTCGTATTAGCATTGTTGATCAGTTTTTCGTACCGGTTCATGGTTAACCTGGCTGCATTCTGGACACCCAACGCCCTGGGCGTTGGCCGCTTTGCTTTTGGTTTAAGCTGGACATTTTCGGGCTTTTACATGCCCCTGGCTTTGTTCCCTGATTGGATCGCCCAGCTTTCACGAGTGACCCCGTTTGGCGCGGGTGTGTATGTGCCCATTGAGATTTTTCTAGGTATCGTGGCGGGAAAGGAACTGCTCAACAGGCTTCTGTTACAGGTTTTCTGGGTACTGTTCCTAGGTTTGTTGGCACATTTCGTCCTGGCTCGCGGCATCCGCAAGCTGGTCATCCAGGGGGGATGATATGAAACGTGCAATAGGTTTACTCGCAAAATTGCTCAGAATCCAGGTCCGTTCACAACTTCAATACCCGACCTCCTTTATCCTGGAAGTGTTCAGTTCAGCCATTATTCTCGGTTTCTTTTTTGTTTCATTTGCGCTCACTTTCTCCCGCTTTGACCAGATTGGCGGCTGGACCCTGGGCGAAGTCGCGTTCATTTGGGGAATCACGGAATTCAGCTTCGGTGTGATGGATATGGTCTTCAGCGGTTTTGATTATGATTCATTTGGTCCTATGATCAGAAACGGACGCTTTGATCAGCTCCTGCTTCGCCCCGTAAACATCACCTTACAGGTGTTAGGGTCTCGTTTCGTACTTCGCCGCATGGGAAAAATTCTTGAAGGTGTGATCATTTTCATTTATGGCTTGAGCCTGGTTAACATCGATTGGACAATCGGCAAGATCATCTATATCCCCATTCTCTCTTTCAGCCAGGTGTTGTTCTTCGGAAGTTTATTTATCTTCGGGGCAACCACGACCTTCTGGACAATGGAACGTCTTGAAATTCTAAATGTTTTCACCTATGGCGGCAGTGAGATCATGTCCTACCCCATGCATATCTTTCCGCGGGCGATCCGGCTGATATTTACATTCCTGGTACCCGCAATTTTCATGAGTTACTTTCCCGCTGTATACATCCTTGAAAAATCAGATCCCCTGAACGCACCGGGGGTTGTCTCCTTTTTAGCACCCCTGCTCGGGTTGGGCATGTTAGCCCTGGCACTTCGATTCTGGAAGGTTGGCATTCGTAATTATCAAAGCACAGGAAGTTAATATGTCTGAACCTATTATTCAAATTAAGCAGCTGCAAAAAACGTTTAAAGTCTATAAAGATCATAAAGGGTACCTGGGCGCATTACGTAACCTCTTTGAACGGCAGTACAACCTGGTGCATGCTGTTGATAAGATTAGTTTTGATGTCCAGCCAGGCGAACTGGTTGGTTACATCGGTCCAAATGGTGCGGGAAAATCCACAACCATCAAGATGCTGACCGGTCTCCTGGTTCCGACATCCGGTGAGGTTTTGGTAAACGGATACATTCCCTGGAAACAGCGTAAGGCATATGTTAAGAACATCGGTGCGGTGTTTGGGCAGCGCACGACCTTATGGTGGGATCTACCACTCCGCGATTCACTCGATTTATTACAGCATATCTATGAAATACCCGACGATACCTTCCAGCAAAACCTCGGCATGTTCAGGGAAATCCTCGAACTCGATCCTTTCATGGAAACCCCGGTGCGCTCCCTCTCATTGGGGCAGCGGATGCGCGCTGATCTTTGCGCTGCCCTGCTCCATAACCCGACGCTCGTCTTTCTTGATGAACCAACGATCGGTTTGGATGTTGTTGCCAAGCAGCGGATCCGCGAGTTCATCCAGTTTCTCAACCATGAGCGTAAAACAACAATCTTGCTCACGACCCATGACATCTCGGATGTGGCCAAACTATGCAAAAGAGTGGTGATCATCGATCACGGCAAGATCCTGTTTGACGGGCATCTTAACAGCCTCTTAGAGTTTTTCGGAGGCCGCAGGTTACTGGTTGTCGACTTTGCGGAATTCTATCCCGAACCCAGCCTGGGTGAGGCAGAAATCATTCAACAGGACAGAAACAAGGTTATCTACAGTTTTGAACGCAGTTCAATCTCCGCCTCAAAATTGATCAACCAGCTCTCTGAGAATTATCGCATCCGCGACCTGGAGGTCCGGGACCAACCGATCGAAGATACCATCCGCAGAATTTACGAAGAACAACTATTGTATAATCATCCTAATGGTAAGGAAAATCCTTCATCTTGACCTGGATGCTTTTTTCTGCGCTGTAGAGGAACTGCACGATCCTTCATTAAAGGGAAAACCTTTCGCTGTTGGGGGACGTGCTGACCAGCGCGGTGTGGTCGCGTCCTGTTCGTATGCTGCCCGAATGCACGGCATCCGTTCTGCAATGCCTATGCGCCGGGCATTACAGCTCTGCCCTGACCTTATCGTTGTTTCACACCGACATGGCAATTATGGTGAGATGTCAAAGAAGGTCATGAAGCTGATTGAAATCACACCCTTCATCGAGAAGATCTCAATCGATGAGGCCTTCCTGGATGGGACGGGTTTACCTGAGCCGATGATCGATATCGCTCATGATCTGCAAAATCGCGTCAATAAAGAACTCGAGTTACCGATTTCGATCGGCGGTGCGACCAACAAATTAGTGGCAAAGATCGCCAATGATTGGGGAAAATCCCAAAAAAGAACCGCTGAACCACCCAATACCATTACGCTCATACCGCCGGGTGAGGAGGCGGACTTCTTAGCACCCCTCCCAGTCCATTCCCTATGGGGTATCGGGCCAAAGACCGCTGAAAAATTGGGTCAGATAGGTATCACGACCATTGGGATGCTGGCAAATGCTCCGAAAGAAACATTGGAAATGCTGTTTGGCCAGTACGGACCGGATATTCAAACACGCGCTAAAGGGATTGACAGCCGTCCAATCAACCTGGAACATGACGTTAAATCCATCAGCAATGAGGTGACGTTTCCAAAGGACCTGGTCGATGAAAATGAAATACTTAAAACGGTTCGCGGGCTTTCAGATCAGGTCGGGAGGCGCTTGAGGCGTGCATCCTTGGCAGGAACAACCATCCAAATCAAACTTCGCTGGTCTGACTTCACGACCATCACCCGGCAATCAACCCTCCCTTCTGCAACGAACCTGGACCAGGAAATCTTCAACACAGCAAAGACTCTGTTCAAAGAAAACTGGAAATACAAAAGACCTGTTCGCCTGATCGGCGTTGGGGTGAGCGGTTTGGGACCCCCTGTCCACCAATTAAGCTTATGGGATGATCGTTTTGAAAAGGAAACCAACCTGCTGAACGCTGTTGATCAATTAAAAGAACGCTATGGATCAGACATCATCCAGCGTGCCAGGAATCTGCCGAATAAGAACCAGGAAAACGAACCTAAAGAATAACCGCAGGAAAATTAGTTATCCCAATTATCAGTGGATTTACCCAATCACTGCCATCAGCCTGTCAATTCTTGATAGACGCTAATCATTTGTTTTGTGATCCATTCCCACCTGAAATCTTTTGCATAAGCAGAAGCCCTGGCACCCATTCGCTCCCGCAAATCCTTATGGTTGAGGATCAACTGAAGTTTTTCAGCAAGTGCTTGCGGATCTTGCGAAGGAACAAAATAACCCGTTTCACCATCTTTAAGAAGGTGCGCTAACCCGCCTACCCTCGAAGCAATCACCGGTGTACCGCAAGCCATCGCTTCCAATGCCACCATCCCGAAACTTTCATAGTGGGATGGCATGATAACCACCTCTGCTGCTGAATAGTAATAAGGCAGTGTATTCTGACCCCGCTTTCCAAGAAAAACCACCATATCATCAAGCCCTAAATTCCGGCACAGGGTCTGCAGATGCTGCATTTCAGCAGAAACGTCCTCTGTGCCGCCCTCAGGGTCGCCGCCAATCACAACCAGATAATGGGGACAATCGAAGAATTCGCAATTTTCTTTCACAATGGCCATTGCCCTGATCAGGGTATCTACACCTTTTAACGGTTCAATCCGGCCGACAAACAATGCCATCCTGTCTGCGGACGGGATGCCAATCGCCTCTTTTGCCTCATCCTGGGGAATAGGATAAAAATGGTGAATATCCACACCAGGCGGAATGATTTTGATCTTCTTTCGATCAACGCCATAAAGTTCCTGGAGTTGTGAACTCTCAGCCTCCGTTGCTGCAACGATCCTATCAGCAGACGCCATCACCACTTTCTCCCCGCTTATCCGGTACTGCCCTTCCCTTTCTTCAGGAGTCTGCCCGATCTGTTGTTTCATCAATCCCAAAGTATGAAACATTTGCAGCATGGGTACGTTCCAGGCATGCTTCAACAATGCACCGGCTTTCCCGGAAAGCCAGTAATGGGCATGGATCAAATCATATTTGATTTGTTTTCTCTCAGCAAATTTGATGATCTCATCAGCAAAATCAGGCACATATTTTGGCAGTTCAGATTTCGGAATGGTTGTTTCCGGGCCAGCTGGAATATGGACGACACGGTTAAAATTGCCCAAATCATGTGAAACCTGGGGCACATGCTCATCCTGTGAACGGGTAAAAACATCAACGTGAACACCCTCCCGACCCAAGAAGCGCGTCAGCTCCCGCACATACACATTCATCCCACCGGTGTTCTTGCCGCCTAAGATCGCCAGGGGGCAGGTATGGTTCGATATCATGGCAATATTCATTAAACATTCTCCAGGTTTACATATTGTAATTCTGCCAGTTCTACTGGTATAATCTTTTCCACGCCAACGTAGCTCAGCTGGTAGAGCAGACGCTTCGTAAGCGCCAGGTCGAGGGTTCGAATCCCTCCGTTGGCTCACATAGTTGTACCACAAACAGCCATCCTGGCTGTTTTAATTTTAATAGATAATGGGAGGTTATGGGAATGTTTGTTATAATTGGATGACCTTATTGAAGATCAACGATTCTATGGGAATCAACCTTTGGAGGAAAATTAATGGCGAAAATCTGTGTGATTGGAACGGGTTATGTGGGGTTAGTCACCGGCACCTGCTTTTCGGACATGGGGCACATGGTAACCTGCCTTGACATCAACGAAGAGCGGATCGAGCAGCTTAAAAATGGCATCATGCCGATTTATGAACCTGGATTGAAGCAAATCGTTGATCAAAATGTAGAAGCAGGGCGCTTATCTTTCACAACCAGCTACAAAGATGCACTAACGGATGCTGAATTCGCATTCATCGCGGTGGGAACACCATCCAATGTTGACGGTGAAGCCGATATGCAGTATGTCAGGATGGCCGTTACTTCAATCGCTGAAAATTTGGACCATCCCATCATCATCGTCAACAAATCCACCGTGCCTGTCGGTACCGGGGATTGGGTTACCGAGGTCATTTTTGACCTCAACGGAAAACAAAAACCCGCTTTCTGCGTGGTTTCAAACCCGGAATTCCTGCGGGAAGGTTCTGCCGTCAGCGATTTCATGAATCCTGACCGTGTGGTGTTGGGTTCAACCAACCCGGATGCTGCCCAAAAAGTAGCTGATCTCTACCAGGCACTGCGCTCGCCGATCATGATCACTGACCTCCGTACAGCAGAAATGATCAAATATGCCTCCAATGCTTTTCTGGCGACCCGCATTTCCTATATCAATGAAATCGCCAATATCTGCGATTCGCTTGGGGCAGATGTGAGAGAGGTCGCCCGCGGCATGGGTATGGACAAGCGAATCGGTCATACATTTCTGGATGCCGGGTTGGGTTGGGGCGGGAGCTGCTTCCCGAAAGATGTTAAAGCGCTTTTCTTTATGGCGGCAACCCGCGGTGCCCATCCACAGCTGCTGCAAGCCGTCATGGACATCAACCAGAACCAACGCATACGAGCAGTCGCTAAATTGGAGAGCGCGTTAGGATCACTCAAAGGAAAACGAATTGGCGTTTTAGGGCTCAGCTTTAAGCCCAATACAGATGACACCCGCGACGCCCCTGCACTTGACATTATTCGTATGCTATTGGAGAAAGATGCTGAGGTCCAGGCATTTGATCCACAGGCGATGGCAGCATCCAAGGCAGAAATTCCCCAATTGATCCTCTGCCAAAACCCTTATGAAGCCGCCAAAGGTTGTGAGGCCTTGCTGCTTGCAACGGAATGGAATGAATTTAAGTCCCTGGATTTTAACAAAATCAAAGCAAATATGAAGGGGAATGTCGTTTTCGATGGGCGGAATGTTTGGGACGGCTGGGAACTGCGAAAATTAGGTTTTACATATATCGGTGTGGGTGTACCTGATCCTATAGATTAGAATCAAAAAGAAGTCTACTCCACCTACCTGATAGACTTCTTTCTATTTAAGACAATCATTTGTTAAATGAGTCTATAACGCTGGTTCCCCACCTGCCCTGGTAATATCGAATTCGAAAGCACGCAAACGATACAGCAGGAACAAGTTGAATCCCATCACAACCACTGCGATCAAAACCAACCAGCCGTACCCCAACCCAAGCTCTGATAAGCCAATCACCAATCCATTTGACAGTACTTCCAGCCCAATCGCTGCAGGGATCCAATACCCCTTGTCCCGCTTGAAAACCTGAAGCACCAAAATGGTCACCGTGATGGACAGGACAAATGCTGTAATACGCTCCATTGAGAGCGCCAGGGGAATAAACGGTGAGAGAGCCCATGCTTCTGCTGCTACTTCCTCCCCAATATTCCGGATCATGTTGACAAACGTCAGCACTAAAGGCAAACCCCAGACCATGATGCTTTCTGCTGCGCCGTAGCCAAGCCCAACCGCATAAGCGGATTCGAGGTTATCAAGTTTTTCTTTCATGTACCGCATTGCAGCCCAGCGCAGCGCTACGCCCATGGCTGCCGTGAGCAGGATGCTGACCCCGATTTGCAACACTAAATAAGTGCTTTCATTGAGAGCGATTGTCCCACTTTGATACAGTGCATCTACCCCCGCAAACAAGAGGGTCATCAGGGACTGGACTAAGAAGTAGATGAATGCCCCATAGAAAATGATGGACCACGGAACGCCTAATTTTTTATTGATCCAAAAGCCCGCCGCGATGGGCAGCACAACCGTGACCAATATAGCAATAACGATCGCAATACTTAGAAGGATCATTTTTCCTCGTCTCTTTGATTTATTAGAATTGCACGCGCATCCAGTATTTTGGCACCTTCGCCTTCCGGCAGCACCAAGAGCGGGTTGACTTCGATCTCCGAAATCACCGGGAAGTCGAGTGCTATTTGGCTCAACCTGCCAATGGCATCAATGACAGACTCCATATCATAAGCTGGCCCACCCCTGAAGCCTTTCAATAACCTGCCAGCTTTTGTCTTTTCGATCATATCCCTGGCCTGGTTCTGGTTCAGCGGTGCGACCCCGAAGCCAACATCTTTGAAGAGTTCAACATAAATCCCGCCCAGTCCAAACATCATCAATGGGCCAAAGGTTGGATCACGCCGCATGCCGACGATTACTTCCAGACCTTCAGGTGCCATTTTTTCAACCAGGAAACCTTTGACCTCAGCATCCGGGATTGCTGCCAGGATCCTGATTTTCATTTTTTCTGCAGCGATTTCAACTGCTTCCGCTGAATCCAATCCTAATCTTATGCCGCCTGAATCGGATTTATGCAGCACCTGGGGAGAGACAATTTTCAGCGCAACAGGGAATCCAATTTCAGCAGCGATTTCTGCTGCCCTGGCTGCGTTCTCAGCAAACCCACCAGGGATCAAATCCATGCCATAAGAAGCAAGCAACGGACGTGTCTCCGCCTCTCCTAAGACATCGGCATTGAGACCTGATAAATACCGTGCAGCATTTTCTCGATATTCCGCAGAAAATTCGAATGTTCCAGATTGCCCCTTTGATACCCATTCTCGATATCCAGCCATCGCCCCCAGGACCTTGCCGGGTGTTTCAGGAAAGATTGCCAGTGGAATTTGATTAGCATGCAGAACAGCACGAGCTTCCTTAATGCTCTGTTCACCAACCATACAAGCCAGGACCGTTTTCCCAACACCCTGGGTGTGATCAACAATTGCTTTGGCAATATCCGCCGGGTTGACCAGGGATTGCGGAACCAGCATCGGCATCAATATATCTACACCGGGGTCGTCTGAAAGGGTCGAGAGGCAATGCGCAAACTCATCCGCTTCAGCGCCGCCCAGCATATCGACCGGGTTGGCCACCTGGGCAGCAGGATTTAGTTTTTCTGCTAATAAGGCTTGCTTTTCTGCAGAGATTGATGCCAGTTCGAAGCCATTTGCAGCTAATGCGTCTGAGGCCAGTGCTGCCGGACCCCCGGCGTTTGTGAAAATGGCTGCTTTGTTCCCATTGGGCAGCGGCTGGCAGCTCAGCGCCCAGGCAACATCAAATAATGAAGGCAGGTCTTCAACTTCAATGATGCCTGCCTGCTCAAACGCAGCCTGGTATGCCGCATAAGCGCCAGCTAATGAACCTGTATGTGAGGAAACAGCCTGGGCACCTGCTTCCGTCCTGCCTGCTTTAAGCAGGACGATCGGTTTGTGTTTAGAAACCTCGCTGGCAATGCGGATGAACTTCTGCCCGTCCTGGATTCCTTCCACATAAGCCGCAATCACCTTCACTTTCGGATCCGCGCCAAAAAAAGCGATCATATCCGATTCGTCAACGTCCAATTCATTCCCCAGGCTCGCAAAATGAGAAAAGCCAACATGCTTATCAATGATGTAATCAACCACACCACCCAACACCGCACCTGACTGTGACAAAAAGCCAATCGATCCTTTATCCGGCAGCCCTTTGATGAAGGTCGTATCCAACCCTGTATGGAGGTCGACCGTGCCCACACAATTGGGACCAATCAACCGCATTTGATAGGATTTAACGATCTGGAGGCATTCTTTTTCCAGTCGTGCACCGCTGGCACCGACCTCCCGGAACCCACCGGAAATAATGATCACAGCCTTGATCCCTCTTTCGCCGCAAGCGCGTAAAACTTCCGGGGTCATTGACGCGGGGAGCACCACAACAGCCAGCTCAACGGGATCGGGTACGTCCCCAACCTGGGGGTAGCATTTCAAACCTAAAATTTCATCTGCATTTGGGTTGACGGGATAAACCCCGCCCTGGTATCCATAAGCGGTTAAATTTTCTAGGATCCCATAAGATAGCTTACGGGGATTGGTTGAAGCGCCAATGATGGCAACACCTGCCGGAGAGAAAAAGGGTGCCAGGTCACTTGTCATGGGGCTGAGTCCTTTCGGTGGTTTGGTTTGATATCTGCCCCGCAATTATACCCGAGTTACCCCCGGCGAAGGCACACTATCGAATATAATAAGGTCATGCAATTAACCGCCGAACAGGAAAAACTCCTCGACCATCCCATTCATTCCAGAATTTTTCTGCATGGTCAAGCGGGGTCCGGGAAAACCACAGCAGGCACCCAATGGCTGAAAAAGCTGCTCAAAGAAAACATCTCTGCGCATGAGATCGTCGTTTTTGTCCCGCAAAGGTCGCTGGGGCAGCCTTACCAGGACAGCTTGCGTGAAATGGATGAGATTGCCCACAGCTTGATCAACGTACTCACCCTCGGCAGTTTGGCACGCCGCATGGTTGACCTTTATTGGCCCATGATCAGCCATCAAGCGGGTTTTGGGATGCCCCTTCGCCCGCCTCAATTCCTTACCATGGAAACAGCCCAGTACTACATGGCACATATTGTCCGTCCGCTGATTGAGGAAGAAGGTTTTTTCAGCAGCCTGACGATCAACCGCAACCGGATCTATTCCCAAATTCTGGATAACCTCAACAAATCTGCGATTATTGGCTTCCCCTACCAGGAGATCAGCGGTCGTTTGAAATCTGCCTGGGTTGGCGATATAGAGCAAATGCATATTTATGACAATGTTCAATCCTGTGTCAATAACTTCCGTCATTTTTGTCTTGAAAACAACCTGCTGGATTTCTCACTCCAGGTTGAGATCTTCACCAAGGTTTTATGGCCTGATCCCCTCGTCCGGGACAGCTTAACGAGGCATTATCGCCACCTGATCGTCGATAACCTTGAGGAAGATACCCCGGTGGCCCACGATATCCTCAGGGAATGGATCCCTTCATTTGATTCCTCCCTGCTTATTTTCGACGAGGATGCCGGTTACCGCTTTTTCCTGGGTGCGGATGTAGCAAGCGGCTATGCACTGCGCCAAACCTGTGAAAAACGTGTCCATTTTGAAAGCAACCTGGTATCAAACCCGGCAATCTCCCATATCAAACAAGGCGTACAGAACGCAGTTTCTCGTTTAACTGGCGGGACCCCTCAACACCCCGAACCCACTCAAGAAGATGTACTATCCACGTTGATGATCCCTGAAACCCGGCCGAAATTTTTCCCTGCCATGGTGGAATGGGTCGCTGACCAAACCAGGAACCTTGTGGAAAGCGGCGTGACACCTGGTGAGATCGTTATCCTTGCCCCGTTCATGCCTGATGTGCTGAAGTTCGCATTATCGACTCAATTAGGTGAACATGGGATCCCCTATCAAACCCACCGTCCTTCACGACCACTGCGGGATGAGCCGGCAACCCAGACCCTGTTAACCCTGGCAAAGATCGCTTTTCCTTCCTGGGACATCTTCCCCAAGCCCATCAATCTCTCTCTTGCGTTCACTTTGGCTATTGACGGGTTGGACCTTGTCAGGTCACAGCTATTAACAGCGGCAGTCTACCAAACAGGATCAAATGGCGAGATTCTACAACCCTTTGAGCATGTCCCGGGAGAAATCCGTGAGCGGATCACATACCGTATCGGTGAACGATACGACCATTTACGGGATTGGATCATCGAAAACACACAAGAGGAAGAGCTCCACCTTGATTTCTTTCTCAACCGCATATTTGGTGAAATTCTGGCCCAACCCGGCTACGGATTTCATCAAGATATGGAGAGTGGGAACGTCATCGCGACCCTGATCGAATCGATTCAAAAATTCAGGTGGGCTGTTGGCAATCCATTATCCGCTTACCAGTTTTCAATCGGCAAAGAATATATCCAGATGGTGGAAGATGGGGTGATCGCCGCACAGTACATCCACACCTGGGAAGATAGAGATCCGGACGCAGTGTACATCTCACCTGCATATACCTACCTGATAAAAAACCAACCGGTTGACTTTCAATTCTGGCTCGATATCGGCAGTCCAAGCTGGTATCAACGGCTGGACCAACCCCTGACCCAGCCTTATGTCCTGAGCCGTAATTGGGAAAAGGATGAGGTCTGGACGGCGGAAAAAGAAATTAATGCTGCCAACCAATCACTGCAGCGCCTTTCCATTGGCTTATTGAACCGGTGTCGAAAAAAGGTCTTCCTGGCGTTGAGCGAACTTGACGTGCGCGGGTATGAGAATCGCGGCTTGCTGATCCGGATCCTGCAGCAGGTTCTGCAGAAATCGCAGGGGGCAAACCAATGACAGAAGTCATCAAACTTCGTCCCTTCCAGAAAGAAATTCTGCGCTACCGGTCAGGGAAAATGGGAATCAGCGCAGTCCCGGGCAGTGGCAAAACCTGGACATTATCTTACCTGGCTGCAAAATTGATCCAATCCGGTGCCATTCAACCGGACCAGGAGATTCTCATCGTCACATTGGTCAATGCAGCTGTGGATAATTTTGCCAACCGGATAGCTAACCAATTGAGAGCACAAAACCAGTTCCTGGGATTCGGCTACCGGGTTCGGACCTTGCACGGGTTGGCTAACGACATCGTCAGGGAGCGCCCTGACCTGGCAGGCTTAAGCACGGATTACCAAATCATCGATGAGTCTGAAGCCAACCGGATCATCAAGAGCATTACGACCGATTGGCTGAATGCAAACACTGATTTCTTTGAGCCTTACCTTGATGTCAATGAAAACCAAAAGAAAAAAGTGTACCAGGATAAATACCAGCTTCCATTGATGGTCGAATCAATTGCGACGGCGTTCATCCGCCTGGCAAAAGACTGCCAGGTCACGCCCGACGATTTGCGAAAGCTGCTCCAGGATACCCCGTTCAGCTTTCCCCTGGTGGAGATGGGTACCGAAATCTACCGTGAGTATCAAAACGCTTTGATCTACCGCGGCAGTGTTGATTTTGACGACCTGATCCGTCTGGCACTGCACTGTTTGGAATCAGATTCCACACTTGTAGACGTTCTCAGGCAGCGGTGGCCGTTCATCCTTGAAGATGAAGCCCAGGATTCCAGCCTTTTACAACAGAAAATCCTGTCGCTGCTCGCCGGCCCAAATGGCAACTGGGTACGTGTTGGAGACCCAAACCAGGCCATTTACGAAACATTCACTACCGCCAGTCCAAAATACCTGCTTCAATTCCTGGAAAATCCCGACGTGGATGAACGCCAACTCCCAGAAAGCGGTCGTTCAAGCCTCAACATTATTGATCTCGCCAACCACTTGATCCAATGGACCCGTACTGACCACCCAAATTCAGAATCCCAGCATGCGCTGAATCCCCCATTGATCAAAGGTACACCGCCGGATGACCCCCAACCCAACCCACCTGCTTGCCCGTCTTGTATCAATTTGGTTGAACGGGCACTGGCACCGGATGAAGAAATTCGGCTTGTTGTTGATCGGGTTGAGGACTTCCTGGGGGAGCATCCCGAATCGACCGTTGCTATCCTGACCCCACGCAATAACCGTGCATTCAAATTCGTCGATGAACTGAACCGGCGGGAGATTCCCAATGAAGACAGCCTGCTTCGCTCCACCAGCACAACGCGCTTATCCACCGGAGCCATTGCCAATATCCTGAATTATTTAAGCGATCCAAAATCCAGCACCAGGCTCTCACTGGCTTATAAAGTTTGGCGCAGGTCGGATCGTGAAGACGAAGAGAAATGGCCTTTTTTCAAGCGCATTGCCGCCACGATCAAGAAATGCCAGCACGTTGAAGATTACATCTGGCCCACCAGCAGTGACGCCTGGGTGGATGAGATTGCAGAAAATAACAAGGAGCCTGAAGTACGAGAGGAGCTGGAGAACTTTCGCCAGGTTGTCCGTCGCTGGCACCAAACCATCTATTTGCCCATCGACCAGCTTATCCTGACCGTTTCCCAGGATTTATTCCTGGACTCAGCTGAACTCGCCCTGGCGCACAAACTTTCGTCGCTCTTACGGCAGTTCAGCGATGTCCACCCGGACTGGCGGCTGCCGGAATTTACTGATGAGCTGGCAAATATTGCCAGGAATGAACGCCGCTACCTGGGTTTTTCCCAGGA
This sequence comes from Anaerolineaceae bacterium, assembly GCA_016841445.1. Taxonomy (GTDB): domain Bacteria; phylum Chloroflexota; class Anaerolineae; order Anaerolineales; family Anaerolineaceae; genus Brevifilum. Next base: position 505,956 of record JAENZD010000001.1, on the reverse strand, counting down.
AGATGATGCCTTTGATCCTGACCGGTATCCAGGGAAGGTTGTCGTTGCCACCATACATAAAGCCAAAGGTTTGGAATGGGATTGTGTGTTCCTGACCTCCCTGAACAACTACAACTTCCCATCCGGTGAAAACTACGACCAGTTTCAATCCGAGAAATGGTATATACGGGACAACCTGAACCTCGAAGCGGAAATCATTGCCCAGTTAAAAACGTTAATCGAGAAGAAACCTTTTGATTGGTACCAACCTGGGGAAGCATCCTTTGAAGCCCGGCAGGAGTTCATCCGCGAGCGACTGCGGCTGCTTTTTGTGGGAATTACCCGTGCCCGTCGATGGCTGACGGCCACATGGAACACCGGCAGGGGGATGAATAAAAACTACCCTGCGATGGCATTTCTCGAATTGATCAATTTCCTGGAGAACCAATCATGAAGCTGGTTGAATCCTTCGATTTTACCCAAAGCAATATCCAGGATTACCTGGATTGTTTCTACCGTTTTTACCTGCGGTATATCCTCAGGACGAAATGGCCAGCCCTTGTTGTTGAGGACGCGATCAAATTTGAAGCGCGCAGCCAGGCAGGAGCACGCTTCCACCGTCTGGTACAGCAGTACTTAGCCGGCATCCCTGAGGATCAGCTCTCCTCTTCAGCAGCTGGAGACCCTGAACCAGGTATCTCCATTTGGTGGGAGAACTTCCTGACCCATATTCCATCCTGCCTTGTTGGTGAAAAATTTTCTGAAATCACACTAAGCACTAACCTTTCTGACAGCCGTCTTGTCGCTAAATACGACTTGCTCCTTATAAATCAAGATCAACATCAGATAACGATCTTTGATTGGAAAACCTCGCAAAAACTGCCCAAAAAAGAATGGCTGATGGAAAGGGTGCAAACCCGGCTCTACCGCTTCGTGCTGGCACAGTCAAGCCAAGCTCTCACCCGGGGTCAGACGTTCAAACCCGCGGACATTGAGATGGTCTACTGGTTTGCAGATTTCCCCGAAACATTGATCCGACTGCCCTATGATGAAACGATTTACCATAAGGACCAGGCTTTTTTCTCTACACTGGTTACTGAAATAAAAAACCGCCCCGAGGGGTCCTTCTCGAAAGCAACCGACCTGAAAAAATGCTGTTACTGCGTTTACCGCTCGCACTGCGACCGGGGTACCCAGGCCGGTGACCTGGATGGATTTGAGGATTTCGATATGGATATCGAATCTGCTGAAGTTGAAACTGATTTTGACGAAATCGCGGAAATAAAATTCTGATGCCTGAACCTGTGCAGTGGATCCTGAAACAAGAAATAGAAGTCCCGGCAGACTTCCAGGACGCCATCGGGGGGCACCCACTGGTAGCACAAACCCTGTACCAACGCGGGTACCGATCACTTGAAGCAGCACGATCTTTTCTTGATCCAGGGGAATATCAACCCACATCGCCGGAAGAACTGCCGGATATTGAAATAGCGTATCAACTGCTGTGGGATGCCATAAAACACCAGAAACGGATCCTTGTCTGGGGCGATTTTGATGTCGATGGGCAAACTGCCACGACCGTCCTTGTCCAGGGACTGCGAGCGCTTGGCGGAAAAGTGGATTATCATATCCCAGTCCGTGCGAAAGAATCTCACGGTATCAAAAAAGACGTTTTGGAATCTTACCTGGCCCGCGGTTTTGATCTCCTGCTTACCTGCGATACCGGCATTACAGAACATGAAAATGTTCAGCTCGTTCGGGACGCTGGATTACCAGTGGTCATTACAGACCACCATACCCTATCAGAGACCCTCCCCCCGGCAAATGCCATCCTCAACCCCCAACGTCTGCCGGAGGGTCATCCCCTGCGGACCTTGCCGGGCGTTGGTGTTGCATTTAAATTAATCGAGGGCCTTCACGAGACCATGGGTCTTCAGTTCGATCCCGGCCCCTATCTTGAATTAACTGCATTGGGCATCGTCGCTGATGTTGCTGAATTAAAATCAGACACGCGCACCATCCTGCAGAAAGGGTTATCTCACTTGCGTCATTCCCAGCGCGTTGGTCTGCAAACCCTTTATCTCAATGCAAAATTAAACCCTGTGAACCTGAACGAAGGACATATCGGTTTCCAAATCGGACCACGCCTGAATGCGATTGGCCGATTAGCAGACGCCAACCCAATGGTTGAATTTCTGGCGACTGAAGACCGCGGCCGGGCAAGGGTGCTGGGAACCCTAATCGAGGCTACCAATGCGAAAAGACGCTTTGCCTCCCGCCAGGTGGAAAAAGCCGTTGAAGCCATGCTGCAGAACGCCCCGGAAGACCGCTTAGCCCCCGCCATTGTCCTTCATCATCCGGAATGGCCGGGGGGCGTGATCGGCCCTGTTGCCAGCCATATCGTTGAGCGCTACCAAAAGCCTGTGCTGCTGCTGACCGGGAGTGGCCCCATCCATGGGTCCGGGCGATCTGTAGAAGGGATCAATATCACCGAAGCGATCAGGACCCAGGCAAGATACCTGAGCAACTTCGGCGGACATCCCATGGCCGCAGGGTTGGGAATGCCAGCTATGAATTACGACGCCTTCAAGCGCGGCTTCCTTTCTGAGATTGAGAAAATCGCCAAACATATCACCTATATTCCCAAAGTAGAAATTGACCGAGTGCTTAAGCTGGATGACATTTCGATGGATTTGATCGACCAAATTGAGCGGCTTGCGCCATTTGGCGCAGGTTTCCCAGCCCTTAAATTCCTGATCAAGGATCTGAGGATGGTCTCTCATTCTGAAATCGGCAAGACCGGTGAACACCGGCAAGTTATCGTAGAAGATGAACATGGCAACCAGCAGCGCATCATCTGGTGGAAAGGCGGTGATCAGTCCCTGCCTGAAGCCCAGTTCGACCTGGTTTGCTCACTCTCAAAAAGCGATTACAGGGGAGAACCACAAATCAACGCGGAATGGATTGACTTCCACCTCTCTGAAAGAGGAGTCCAGGAAGTCGCCCGGCATGATTTTGAGATCATCGATCACCGCCACCAATTGCTGCCAATGCAAGTGCTCAAGGAAGAAATTCAAAAAGCATCAGAAAGCCTAGTTTGGGCGGAAGGCGGAACAATCGATGGGATTGAAAGCATTTCCCGTGAAGGATTGAGAGAAACTGCAACATTGATCATCTGGACAGCCCCACCTTCTCACGACGTCTTGAGGGAAGCACTGTTAAAATCAAAACCAAACCATATTGTTGTATTCAGTGTCGATCCAGATATCAGCCAATTAAAGCGATTTATGGAAAGGCTGGCTGGCCTGGCAAAATATGCAGCCAAACAGAAACACGGGTTTACATCGATCGAACAGCTAGCGGCAGCATGCGCAGCACAACCGGAGGCTGTGCGGGTTGGTCTCAAAATATGGGAAGCCCGTGGAAAACTCTCCATTGATTTTGAGGATGATGATCTTTTAATCAAATTGACAAATGTCGCAGCCAATCCAGCCCTGGAAGATGCCTACCAATCCATTTTGGAGCCATTAATAGAAGAATCCCGGGCATACCGGCGATTCTTTCAAAACAGCGATCTACGATCCATTTTGAAATCCCCCGTTAAAAAATAATTCCTTAATGATTTCCCCGTGGCAGATGATTGAAGTGCCCATTTGCTCGCTTTAATTCTTGGTTCATCTTAAAATCGTAGCGGCGAGGGGTGCCTCGCCGCTACGGGTTGGTTGTCTATTTGGGTTATGATCGATTATGGTTTAAACCACAGCGGCAAATAATATTTGAACGCCGGGTTGACCGTGATCGTCACAACAGCTGAATCGGTAAATTCTGTGCGAGAATTCGGAGGAATTGCAATCAGCAAATATTCAAAACTATCTGTACCGAAGAAACCCGCATCCGGAATATATGTGAACGAACCATCCTGATGGAGTTCCAGCGTGCCATGCATTGGTCCGCTGATCAGGTCTAACGTGATCTCATCATATTCGTTCAGCTCAATATCGTTTTCCAATACACCATCAGCAAAAACTTCAAGCATGACATCCTGATCCGTCTCATATGCATCATCTTCTGCCATTGGTTCCTGGTTGAATGTCAGCGTGATGATCACCGGGTCATGATCGCTTGCCCGATAAGCGTTTGGTTCCCAAAGTGCATCCTGAGCATCCGCTTTGAAGGACATATCATAATCGATAATATCCGGCTCATCCGCATTGACATGCCAGAAGTTTGCATCAGCAACAAAATCATACAGGTTCTCATTGACAAGGGCATAATCGAGGTAGCCAATCTGGCCATCGAAGACATAACCGTAAGCATCCTCACCGTTGATTTCATATATCATGTCATAGAAATCATCGCCACCACCTGGTGCATCATCGGAACCCAGTTTGATGGCATCGATGGGATCTTCCTTGTCATAGGAGTTCAGGTCACCGATGATCAGGTATTTATCCACACCTGTTCCGGTTGGGTCGCTTGCGAGCCAATCCACCTCAGCCTGAGCTGCTGCCAACCGTGTCAGGTTACAGTTGCCCTGTCCATCGCCGAGGTCAGGATCACCAATTGCAGAACACGACGAACCCTTGGATTTTAGATGGTTCACAGCTACCGTAATTGATTCACCCACCATATTATCCATAAAGGTTTGGGCCAGGGCGGGCCGGTTGTAGTCATCCAGGAACCGAGGGTCGACACTCGTATCGAGGATGGCGAAATCACCAACTGGCGTGACCGTATCAAGCTTATAAAGCAGGGCGACCTTGATGGCATCCGTCCCGATCGCACCAGTGGCAACGTACCCATAGACCTCACTGCCGTATTTTGCGTTCAATCCAGCAACCAGGTCCGCAACGGCATAATCAGGCGTCAGGGTGGGGCGATCATTCTCAATTTCCATCAAACCCACGATATCTGCGTCAATCGCATACAGCCCTTCAACAATCTTTATTTTCTGCCGTTCAAACTCTTCAGCGGTATCAGCACCTCGGCATTCCATCCCACCTGTTCCAGCTTGTTGCAGCGAAACGACATCATCACCATTGAAATAGGTCACAGTTGATGTGATATCTGCAACATCCAAAATACCTTGGATAGCAGAGGCATTAGCGATGACATAAGTTTCACCATCTGCCAGCATCGTACCTGGAGCCCATGATTGTGTATTAGTGGGTTCCAATGATCCATTCGAATATAAAACAACTTCATATCCGCTCAGATCAACTGCAGCACCGGTGCCATTGTAAATTTCAATCGCTTTATTGCTGCTTGACCCTTCAATATATTCAGAGATGATCAGATCATCAAATGAACAGGTCGTCGTATGGGTGCCCAGATCGTCAATATAATTCTGCAGGTAGGAATCCCATTCAAGCGCAGGATCAAAGTCATCCAGGCCATTGGTGTCACCGGAACAAACATCTGCTTTTCGCACCAATGTATGATCATTGGTTGTATAGTCATCTGTTCCCCAAGCTGATCCTGGGTCCACCCCATATTCTCCAAACACATCTGTAAAGAGGATTGGACCGCAAATATCATCACCCACATCAATGGTGGTGAAGTAATTCAGAACATTGAAACTGGCAACCTTAATATCACCCTCGATGATCGCAGGGGCTTCCGTGCGTGCGTTAACAGCCGTGTAATCAGCACCTTGCGTCGGCTGTACCCGGTAAAGGTCATAACTATAATCCAAAACACCGGTCAGGTTCGTGACCAAATCACCACCCCTGAAGCGGTTATAGGTTGTGAATTCGAGGCCATTCGGGTGAATCGCAGGATCGGGATTCTGATAACTGCTGCCATCATCCAGTGTGATCCGGTCCAGCAAGTAATCCGCAGCGGCAGCAATGGCAGGCGCACCCGGCTCTACAAACGCCGTTGGTGTCAGGTGCCGTGTTGATGTGAGAACTATCTCGCCGTAGCGATCATAGTTAAAGTATTCAGAAATGACAAGGTCCTGTGGGAAGGTCACATACATGCCTTCGTACGGCTCAAAGTCGTCAAGGCTTGTGACAGGTAAAGATAATTCAGCGGGTTCAGGCAGGGACATGCCAGCATCACATAAAAATACCTGGCTGGCACTGATTTGGGTCAGGTCATAGTATTCCCCAACCGTACCTTCCACACGGACAAGATCGCCAATACTGACATCCATGGCTGAAGGCGCATAAACAAAGACACCGTCTGAAGTCAAAGCATCTGCATCGCCAGCAGGGTCCTGGATAAAGAAGCCATTCTTGCCGCCCTCCTGGAAGTCACCCACAACGACACCTTCAGTGGCAAGCGTGACACCATACAATGGCGTGCTCAAACCAGCACCCTGGATATCGTAAATGGGCGTATATTCAGCACCGCAGTACTGCAGGGTATTGAAGCTGAAGCTGTAGTCGCTCTCCATGTAATCATAGGTGCCATCATCCGTGTCAGCATCATTTACATAAGCTGCGTAAACCGTGACCGTGCAGGTTTCTACTTCTGCAAAATCGGTTGTTGGGTTAAGTTGAATAGCAGGATTTGCAGAATCATCCACTACTGCCGCATGGACACCAGATAACGTGCAGTTAATCTCAAACCATCCTTCTGCAAGGTTAACAACTTCACTGAAAGCTATTTCAATGTTCACATCCAGTGGAACGCCTGCAGCACCATTCACAGGAAGGGTCATTGAAACAACTGGCGGCATCTCTGGTGATGTGCCGTTGGCATCATTCCCTACACCTGGGGTGTTAATTGCTTCTCCGGCATCAGCTGGACCTGGGAGCGGATCAAGAGGAAGGCCGTCTCCATCGTAATCATTTCGCATCCAATCAGAGACAGATTCTGTATCGTAGCCGTCCGGAATCCTTGAAGCACCACCGGGTGTGAACGAAACACCGTCAAAGCCTGGTCCTAAGACTGGCAACCCATAGACAAGATCGCCGCTGCCGCCATCGCTCACCGCAACGGAGTCAACAATCATTGACCACGGGGTCGAATCAAAATACCCATCATCATTCGTATCCAGATCGTCACCATCTGCTCCTGTAAAATCTTTTACCAGCAGAAGGGTGATCGTCCCATTCTCAATTTCATTATTAAGATAATCTGTCCACCAAAAGCCGCTTGCATCGGTAGTTCCGACAGGCAGCACACTATCAATCGTACCTTTTGAGGTATCACCTTCAAAATGAAGGAGTGTATAAGCGGAATAGTCTGTGGATGGGTCACCATAGACTTCAATATATTCGTTGGTGTCTGTGCCAGTATGGTTTGCCACAAATTCATTGATCTTTGGATCTGATACCGTAACCCCGCAATTCGCTGTGTGGCTGCCTAAGCCATCGAAATAATCCTGTGCATATCCGTCCCACTCTGTGGCCGGGTCAAAGGCATCAGTTCCGTTTGTATCGCCTGTACAGATTGTTGCTTTTCGGATGAGGGTATGTTCCACCGTTGTGACCGGTTCTGTACCCCAAGATGAACCAGGGTCAGTCCCAATGACCCCAATCACATCAACATTGGAATCATCTGACGCTTTTTGCAATGCAATGGCGTCATCACCGTTGTAAAATGTGACTGTAGACGTGATATCTGCTTCATCGCTAATCGCTGTGACAGCGCTTGCATTTGCAATGACGTAAACATCCCCATCAGCCAACATGGTACCAGCATCCCAGGTTAACGTATTGCCAGGGGTCGAAGAACCATTCGAAAACAAAACAACTTTATAATCCCCCAAGTCAACTGCCGCACCAGTACCATTGTAGATTTCAAGCGCTTTATTGTTGCTCGAACCTTCAATATACTCTGAAAAGAACAAATCACTGGTTGCAGCTTGAGCTGTCTTTGGTACCACCCCCAGCGCGCCAAACACAAAGAAAAATACCAGTACCAGATTGAGTAATCTTGGCCTGTTTTTCATAATCAAATCCTCCTTATTGGTTTTTGGAAAAATGGACAATTCTATTTTATCATGATATCCAGCAACATTTCATAGTCTAAAATAGAATTGAGGAAAAATCTGAGATATTTTAAGGTTGGTCAAATTAATATTATTGAAAATTAAAGCAATAAATGGAACCCCCACTTATTGATATTTACGCTATCCTTTTAACTATCAATGATTCAATCGGATTTCCAGCCTGGATACGTGTTTTCCCTCAAACAAATGGACTTTTATGGCTCAGCATAGCCGCACAGCGCAAGCGCGCCTGGTCCAGTATTGATCCCCAGCACAGGCCCGGTGATATTGACGATCAACTCGATTGGATCAAATTCCTTTCTAATTCGCTCAGCAAGTGTCTGAGCCTCATCCGGGGAATTACCGTGAAGGACGGCAATCCGGAGGTTTTTCCCCACTTTGAGTTTCTCAAAGAATTTCTTATAGAGCATCTCGACCAATTTTTGATGGGTACGTGCCAACCCCACCGGCTGGACACGGCCGCTATCATGGTTGATTGAAACAAGAGGTTTCACTCTCAACAATCCTCCAACCCATTTGACTGCATCCCCAATCCGCCCCCCTGTTTGAAGATATTCCAAAGTTTGCATCCCCACCATCTGAACAAGGTTGTGCCGTAGTTCCGATAAATGATCAACAATGGCAGCCAAATCAGCACCTTCATCCCGCCTTCTCGCTGCTGCCAAAACCTGCCAACCCAACGTCATGGTTGGCCCTTTTGAATCAACAACAGTCACGGGTATTTCCGCCTGTTCAGAAGCTTTAACCGCCATGTTATATGTCCCGCTCATGGCACTCGAGACTGTGAGGATGATGACTTCATTTGCGCCATTTTTAACAGATTTTTGGATCCCTTTCAGGAAATCTTCTACCCCCGCCTGGGCGGTTGTTGGGCGTAGCGGGTCATCCACCAATCTTTTATAGAATGCTTTAGGCTGTAGATCCACTCGATCGCGATATTCTTCATCCCCCCAAATGATGTATTGGGGAATGACAATAATGCCATATTTTGCAATCAAATCTTCCGGGATATCGCACGTGCTGTCAGTAACGATGCCGATCATATCTTTCTCCATTTGTTTTTAATATTATAGAACATGGGTCAAATGGTGTTTTTATAACAGTAGACCATTCAATACTTTTCATTATCATTTTTGGATTTTGACAAAATGGGTTATGGAGAATTATTTAATATGCAATCAGAAAATAAAGATCATTCACATTAGTGCTAGTTGGACCCATTTGGATCAACCCACCTAATTCCCTAAAAAAAGGATAGGTATTATTGCTTTCCAAATAGTCCTCAGGGTTGAGCCCAGCTTCCCTTGCATGCTGAAGCGTTTCACCCGTGACTACGGCACCGGCAGCGTCCGTTGGGCCGTCCTCCCCATCCGTGGCCAGGCTGATAAATGCCACTCGCTCCAATCCATCGATTGTTTGGGCAGCGCACAGGGCAACTTCCAAATTTCTGCCACCCAGACCTTTCCCGTGAAGCGTGACGGTCGTCTCGCCACCAGCGATAATGCAACCAGGGCGTTGGACCGGCTTCCCGGTTTGATCGATTTGCTTGAGAACCACAGCCAAGTCCTGACCAACGAGAGATGCCTCACCTTGAATTGATGTGCTCAGCAGTTGAGCATCAAATCCTTTTTCCCTGGCGTATTGTAGCGCAGTTAGAGCTGCCAATTTATTGCTACCAACAACCGCATTGATCGAACCATCAAACACCGGGTCTCCTTCTTTCGGTGTTTCAGCAAGTTCTCCTTTTTCCCCGCGCCTTAAGCGGTCCAGGATGGGTGTTGGCATTTGGTCTTCAATTTTATATTTAAAAATAATCTTAAGGACATCACTGAAGCTGGTGGTATCCGGGACGGTCGGACCGGAGGCAATCACATCAAGGGGATCGCCCACGACATCTGATAATACCAGCGAAATGAATTGCGCAGGCGCCGCAGCCTTTGCCAGACCGCCACCTTTAACCTGGTCCAAATGTTTTCGGATGGAATTGATCTCGTCAATAGACGCGCCGCAAGCCAACAAAGACTTTGTGACCTGCTGAAGATCATCCAAGGTAATCCCTTCGTATGGAAAAGTTACCAGGGCGGAACCTCCCCCCGAGATACAAAAAACGACCAGGTCGGAAGGGGTTGTTTTGCTTAATAATTGGATGATCTCCCTCCCCGCAATCAGGCTCCCCTGGTTTGGAACAGGGTGCCCACCCATTAAAATTTTGAATTCAGAAGGCCATTCAAATTGAGCCTGATTTTCCAGGTGTTTTGCTACAATGATCCCATCTGAAATTCGCTCTCCCAAGACTGTTCTCACCGCCCCAGCCATCGCATAGGCTGCCTTGCCAATGCTGATCAAGAAAATCCGATCAATTTGTTTTAATGAGAGAAGTTGATCCCCAATTAAAATCGAATCTCCTATTAATTGAAGGGCTTTCAATACGCATTTGGTGGGATCAACCGCATTCAGACTGCTCTGGACTATTTCTGCAAAAGTCTTGGCAATCTCCTGATCATGTAATTGGTTTCTAAGCGTTTTGTACAGGTTTTCAATCTTCATCATCAATCGGTACCTTTTGTGAATATATTGGAAAGATCAACTTAAAATCTTTTGCCTGGCTACCCGATAAAACACGGTTCTGGCAAGCCCGGGATGCCTGTTTTTACGACAAAAATATCACCTGCCAGGGGTTGGCTTTCAAGTTCTGCTTGACTCAAGCCATCTCTCGCTGAGGTGATATACAGGTCACACAGCTCTTCGCCGCCAAAGGTGCAAGAAGTGGGTTGCGTCACGGGCAGCGAGATCACTTCTTCCACCGAACCTGATGGGTCGAAGCAAACGACTTTTGACCCGCCCCAAAATGCACACCAGATATTTCCCACGCTGTCGACGGTCAAGCCATCCGGGGTGCCGTAATCAGGAGTGAAATTTTTAAACACTCGTTTATTTTTAATTTCACCTGTTTCAATCTCATAATCATACAGGTAGATTGTGAATCTTAACGAATCCACGTAGACCATCAAGCGGTTATCGGGACTCCATGCAATTCCATTCGAGATCGTGACGCCTTGCTCCAGGACGTGATAGTGAAGATCTGAGTCCATCCGGTATAAGGCGCTGGTTGCACCGCTAGGGGTCATCGTCCCAGCCCAAAATCGCCCGGAACGATCCACTTTCCCATCATTGAACCTTGCGTTTTCCTTTCCGGGTTCCGGGTCAGCAATGGGTGTTAATTGATTATCTTGTGGAGACCAAAATTTAAATCCTTTATCACCGGCAGCAATGAAACCCCCTTTTTCACGAAAGGCTATCACGCCGATTTGCTCATCCTGGGGGAAGACTGTGATATCTCCGGTTTTCGGTGTGTACCGGCTGATCGTCTGACCGACAATATCCACCCAATATAAAGCCTGTCCGCTGACACTCCAGAGAGGGCCTTCACCGAGAATATTTTTTACATCGATGACCTTATCAATTTTCATATTTGCTTTCTTTGAACAAATGTAATTAAACTCTTTTACTCATCAAAAGACGCTTTTCCAATACATTTTTATACGCATCAATATCTATACGAATTTTAGCCACACCACTTTCCATCGCTGCTTTGGCAACAGCTGGCGCTTCCCATAAGCAAACCCGCTTATCTAAAGGTTTTGGAACGATGTAATCACGTCCAAATTCCAGGTGATCAAGGCCATATGCTTCGAGAACGTCCCTGGTTACTGGCTCCTTCGCCAATGCAGCCAGTGAAAAGGAGGCTGCCATCTTCATTTCATCGTTGATTGTCCTTGCCCTGACATCTAAAGCTCCACGAAAAATGAATGGGAACCCGAGCACGTTATTGATCTGGTTTGGGAAATCCGACCGTCCCGTGCCGACTATTGCATCCGGGCGAGCCTGACGAGCTAACTCATATTTAATTTCCGGATCGGGATTTGCCATGGCAAAGATGATAGGATCGTGGCGCATCTGCTTAACCATGTCCTGACTGACAAGATTCGCTGCTGACAAACCGATGAAGACATCTGCCCCATTGATAATCTCAGCCAACGTCCCGGGGGTTTCACCTTTTGCATACAACTCCTTGTTTGGGGACATCTCTTCTTTGCGGCCGTGGTAGATCAGGCCATGAATATCTGTTAACCAAATATTTTCGTATGGCACGCCAAGTTTAACCAAATGATCAGCGCACGACATTCCAGCAGCACCTGCACCTGAAAACACAACTTTAATTTCGTCAATTTTTCGGCCGGTGATCTCGAGTGCATTCAATATGGCTGCACCCATAATGATCGCTGTTCCATGCTGATCATCATGAAATACCGGGATATCCAATAATTCTTTTAGGCGTTCTTCAATATAGAAGCACTCTGGGGCTTTGATATCTTCCAGGTTGATGCCACCAAATGTGGGCGCAATCAGCTGAACTGCTTTGATCACTTCGTCCGGGTCTTCTGAATCGACTTCGATATCAAAGACATCAATATCGGCGAAGGCTTTGAATAAAACGGCTTTTCCCTCCATGACCGGCTTTGAGGCTAACGCCCCACGGTTTCCAAGACCCAGGATTGCCGTCCCGTTTGAAACAACTGCAACGAGATTGCCCTTTGCCGTATACTGGTATGCCAAATTCGAATCACGGTCAATTTCCAGCACCGGGTAAGCGACACCTGGCGTGTAAGCCAAGCCAAGGTCAAGTTGAGACCTGAGCGGCTTGGTGGGAGTCACAGAGATTTTTCCGGGCGTGTTATCCTTTTGATGGTAAGCTAAGGCGGCTTCTTTGGTTATTTTTGTCATGCAGCTTTTCTCCTAGGTGCGATAATTTCCCATAAAGTGAACAAGATTCATAACTTGAGAAAACACATTCAGTAACGAAATGGATCTCAGCGAAATTTTGATCCGCTCATTTTTCATTCGCTTCTTATGAATTATATGATGGTTCAGAGAAAATTTTCGGGCTTAAAAATACAACTTTTTATTTCACAGGGATACAGATGTGAACGATCATTTAGACCACAGTAATATTGGCATCATCTGCTTGTTCGTGGATTTCTTTCGATTGTCCCAATGTATCCGGCTGATATGTCTTGATCCTAACCAGGTGAATCGTAACGCCCAATGCGATCCCGAACAACAGCGCTTTCAACCAGAACAGATCCACAAAAAAGATCGCTGACGCACCAATGGTTATCCAGAGTAAAACAATTGTCATGATCTTCTGTTTTAACGGCATCCCTTTGCCTTCACGATAATTCCGGATGTAGTCACCGCACAACGGATTGTTAACTAACCAGTGCAGGAATCGTTCAGAGCTGTTTGAGTACAGCAGCGCTGCTAACAGTAAGAATGGAGTCGTTGGAAGGATTGGAATAAAAACCCCTATGATCCCAAGAACTGTGAATAATGTACCGAAGAAGATGAGGATGACTTTTTTCATTTTAATCATTTAGCCCAAGGATTATGCAGCGAACCATTTTTGGTTTCGAATAATGAGATATAAAAAATGGTAGACTTCAAATCAAATCGAATTGAAGATACCACATATAATAGATTTGTTCAAATATATATATATGGGAATTGAATCGTTCGTTTGATTTTTAGCGATTGCTACCTCCACCCAAGAAACTTGTTTGATACTTGAGTGGACCTGATGAATTCTTTATCCTTCATCAAGACTTTCATTATTTGATCCATTGAATGGTTCTTATCAATGAAATTTCACCTAATAAAATAAAGAGAGTGCAAATGCAAACAGTCGTCATTACAGGAAGCACACGTGGGATCGGCTATGCCCTTGGGAAAGCGTTTCTTAAGCAGGGATGTCGTGTGGTTTTCAGCAGCCGAAGTGAGGCCGCTGTGGATCAAGCTATTCGTCCTTTAATTGAACGCTATCATGCAGCGCAGGTCGTAGGTTTTGTATGTGATGTTTCTGATCATCAAGCTGTAAAGCAGCTATGGGAACAGAGCAAAGCACGATTTGGGATCATCGATATCTGGATCAACAACGCCGGCATATCCAACACACTAGCACCAGCCTGGGAAATTCCTGAAAGTGAAATGAACGCCGTTGTTTCTACAAATATCCTTGGAGAGCTCTATGGGACAAAAGTGGCCATGCAGGGGTTTTACGAACAGGGATTTGGTGCGCTCTATAATCTTGAAGGTATGGGTTCGGATGGAAAGACCCATGGTGTCAAAGGATTATCAGTATATGGGTTGTCAAAAGCAGCGATCGGTTATTTCAATCGATATCTGGCGATGGAAAACGAAAACCCGAACATCATTACAGGAGCGCTCCAACCCGGCATGATATTAACCGAGTTGGTCACCGGGCAATATGAGGGCAAACCTGAAGAATGGGAGAAAACAAAAGGGATACTAACAATCATAGCTAATCCCATCGATGAAGTTGTGCCCTGGCTGGTGAAGAAAATACTCAATAATCAAAAGAGTGGTGTCCGGTTTGCCTACCCCAGCACTTTCCGGATCATGAAAAGGATGCTGTTATCAATTTTTCGGAAGCCGTGATTTGCAGGTAAGCTTATTTCTGCCAATAATTATTCGCTGCTTTTCTCAAGCTGTTTCAACCGGTTCATAACAATGATGCCCAGGATCGGGCCTGGTGCTAAAAACGCAAACGTCCACTGCCAACCGATGGCGTCCCGGATCAATGGGATCAGCCAAACCGTCACGACAGAAACCAAAAATCCTGCAGCCAATTGAAGCGTTAATGCCGTCCCGACATAGGATTGATCTGACATTTCAGTAACGAGTGTTGAGAACTGAGCGGAATCAGCCACAACTGAAAATCCCCATATCCAACCGATGATAATTAATATCCAAATTGGTGAACCAATCAATAACCCAATTAAAATCGCACAAGCCCCTGAAATTGCCAGCATGAGCATCGTTGTTTTAGCCCTTCCCCAGCGATCCGCCAAAATACCACCCGCCCAGCTTCCAAAGCTTCCAAAAACAAACACTCCAAATGTGACCAGGGAAGCTAACTTGTTATTTTGTATACCGTGATTTATCAAAGCGTCAGTAAAGAAAACATAAAACCAGGCATACAATGCAAATAGCTCCCACATGTGGCTTATATAGCCAAAAATCGCTAACCGTACTTTACGATTTGAAAAGATCTTTCCAACTTCACGTGGGTCAAATACAGCAGACGGAAACGGGAAGGGACCTTCTCTGACACCAATAACGGGGATGAAACCGCCAATCAACGTCATCACTGATGCTGATATGATAACAACATGCCAATCCAATCCCCCTAACCCATTAACAAGGTGAGGTGATCCATTGCCCAAAACCATTGCAGCTGCTAAAACACCCAGAGCCATTCCCCTGTCATCCTTGAACCAGGTAGAAAGTAATTTAAACGCCGGGGATAGACGCCAGCCAGGAAAACACCTGTAAAAAACCGAAGTGAAATTCCAACGGCTGCATGATTCACCGAAATGATCAAGAGATTTACAACTGCAGCACCAATCGTTCCAATCAGGATGATATAACGTGGCGAAAGGAGATCAGGTAAATTTATGAGGCTGGAGAGAATAGCACTGATAACAAATCCCAAAAGCGCGGCATTCATCAACCAGGCTGAAAGACTGCTGGAAAGATTCCATTCTGCCTGAAGTTGAGGAATCACAGCAGAAGCGGAAAACCATGTTGACATGGATAGGATAAAAGTTAATGACAGCAAGCCCAAAGCCCACCATCGCTTATTGTTACTGTGCAATGTGGCGATTTTCATAATTAAATGTATGAACCTTTCATAAAATCACTAGGTCAGCCTCAAAAAAGCGTGATTCAGAAAACCCATTTGATTTTATCCCAGAAAATAACGAATCCAATAGAACAAGGGGCTCTGTTTAATTTACTGTACCGCATGAATGACTAAAAATTATGGACATTTCAGGGAACGCAAACAATTTTTAATCCCAAAGGTAACCGCATGGTCAATTTGATGACATGGCTTAATTTATAAACAAGTAAAGAAAAAATCTTATAGCATGGACAGCGAAACTTGCTATATGTGTTGATTCATGACTTATTGCTTTGATCTAATAGTGGTATAATTGGGTGAAATTTGTCACAAATAGATTTTATGGAATGAGTTTCTCTCGTTCTTTTAAGGAGTGTTTCAAATGAAAACTATTATCGTAGGTGGTGTGGCAGGTGGGGCCAGCACCGCAGCCCGGTTACGACGGATGGATGAAAGCGCTGAGATCATCATGCTGGAGCGCAGCCCTTACATCTCTTTTGCGAACTGCGGCTTACCGTATCATATAGGTGGAGTGATCGAAGATCGGGAGAAACTGCTGGTTGTCACTCCTGAAAGCCTGAAAGCGATGCTGAATATCGAATCACGTGTCAGGCACGAGGTCAAAGCGATCAACCGTGAGGCGAAATCTGTTACTGTGCTGGATCTCGAGACTGGTCGTCCATACGAAGAATCGTATGACAAATTAGTTCTGTCTCCTGGTGCCGCACCGATCGTTCCCCCACTGCCCGGCGTTGATTTAGATGGCGTTTTCACACTGCGCAACCTGCCGGATATGGACAAGATCAAAGCCTTTATGGATCAAAAGAAACCAGTCCACGCTGTGGTCGTTGGCGGCGGATTCATCGGTCTAGAGATTGCAGAGAATCTAAAGCATCGCGGCGTCCAGGTGACCTTAATTGAGCTGTTGAACCAGGTGATGGCACCCATTGATTATGAGATGGCTGCGCTTGTGCACCAGCACCTTACATTTAAGAAGATCCGTCTAGCCCTGGGTGATGGTTTGAAAGGGATCAGCGACGGCAACGAAGGTTGGCTGAAAGTAGACCTTAACAGTGGACGCAGTGTCGATACCGAGATGGTCATCCTTTCCATCGGTGTCCGTCCTGAGAACCAATTAGCCAAAGAGGCAGGATTGGACCTTGGCGTGCGTGGGACAATTAAAACCAACGCACATATGCAAACCTCTGACCCTGACATCTATGCTGTCGGTGATGCGGCTGAAGTCACATCCCAATTAACCGGTGAACCAACCTCACTGGCGCTGGCAGGTCCTGCCAGCCGGCAGGGACGCGTTGTAGCGGATCACATCACGGGTCATGTTGCTGCTTTTAATGGTGTCGTTGGCACCTCCGTGGTTAAAGTTTTCGACCTGACAGTGGCTTCTGTTGGCATGAATTCTAAATCACTGGAGCAAGTCAATATCCCCTTCTCTTCTGTCATTATCCATGTCTCCAACCATGCCGGTTATTACCCTGGTGCTTCACCAATGGCATTTAAAATGCTTTATAACGCTGAAGGAAAAATCCTTGGTGCCCAGGCGGTTGGTATCGAAGGTGTGGATAAACGTATCGATGTGATGGCTACGGCCATGCAAGCCGGATTGACAGTTTTTGATCTTGAAGAACTGGAACTGTCTTACGCACCGCCCTTCAGTTCCTCGCGTGACCCGGTCAATTTGATTGGTTTCACCGCAGCAAATATTCTTAGAGGTGATGCCCAGGTCATGACCTGGGATCAGGTTGATAAGCTGGATCGTTCCAGCATCACGATTGTCGATGCTCGCCTGCCCGAAGAATTAGCATTAGGGGCAATCGATGGTTCGATAAATATCCCCCTGCAGAGCATCAGGCAGAATATCAACGAGATCCCAAAAGACCGCCCTGTCCTGCTCTACTGTCAAACCGGGCAGCGCTCGTATTTTGCCTCCCGGGTTCTGAACCATTTAGGGTTCGAAGCTTACAACCTGACCGGGGGATACAAGACCTATTCCCATGCGGTTGGCCGCCAATCAAACTTCGATGTATTTGAAAATGTTTCCATCAACAGCCGGGAGGAGATCAAAGAGATACCACCTGCCGCATTGATTTCCGGAAACGAATTCACAATCGATGCCTGCGGTTTACAGTGTCCTGGTCCGATCCTAAAGCTTTATAACAAGATCAAAGAAGTTGAAGATGGTGATATCGTCAGCGTCCAGGCAACCGATTATGGCTTCACCAGTGATGTGGAAGCGTGGGCGAAATCAACCGGGAACCGCTTGCTGTCGCTGGATTCGGACAACGGCGTGATCGTCGCCAAGATCCAAAAAGGTGCAGGAAAGCCAGCAGCAGAAAGTGCCGCTTTAGGGAAAAATAAAACCATGGTGATCTTCTCCGGCGATTTGGACAAAGCCATAGCAGGTTGTATCATCGCCAACGGTGTGATCGCTTCCGGACGAGAGGCATCCATGTTCTTCACCTTCTGGGGCTTGAATTTATTACGGAAAAACGATCATGTCCATGTTAACAAGAACCTGATCGAGCGCATGTTTAGTTGGATGATGCCTCGCGGCACCAAAAAAGCTAAATTGAGCCAAATGCATATGGCCGGTTTGGGGACAGCTATGATCAAGGGAATCATGAAGAAGAAAAATGTTGATTCCCTGCCAGAAATGCTTCAAATGGCAATCGACAACGGCGTCCGCATCCAGGCCTGCCAGATGTCGATGGACCTGATGGGCATCAAACGTGAAGAACTGATTGACGGCATTGAAGTGGTCGGCGTTGCCACAATGTTAGCATCCTCCGATGATTCCAATGGCGTGATCTTTATATAAAATTTAGCAGTTTACCACTAGTGGCATAAGGGCAGCCTTCCGAGTCTGCCCTTTTTAGTTGTTATTTCTTTCCCTTTCTTCACTCTCCCCTATGTGTACACAGATCGATCCATTCCAGGTAGGATTCCAACCCCTGGTTGATCGGAATTTGTAATAATTCGGGGACGTCATAGCTATGGTTTGCCTGAATAAAATTCTCAATCCCCTGGTAGCAGTCCGTTCGGGTTTTAATTAAAAGCAGCCATTCAGAATCTTTATTGGGTTTGCCTTCCCAGGTGTAATAGCTGGTGATGTGCAAGATTTGGACACACGCCGCCAGATGCTCAGATACCATTTTTTCCGCCAAAGCTTCTGCTTCATCCTGGCTTCCGGTTGTGGTCATGATCACACAATATTCATTCATCATGCTCTCCTGGACAATTTCTAAGATGCATAAATCCTCTTAAAGTAAAGAATATCACAAATCTAATAAATACAGGGTGGAGACAGAGCTCCACCCCACCCTGAAACGCACATTGTGAATCTTATAATTATTACCCTATCCACTTTACACGATATAATAATTTCCATGATCGTTAGTCTATGGAGTTATGCATGAAAGTCTTACAAAAAAAACCAATCCTTTTGACGATTGTTTTGATATTAATCACATCATGCAGTCGGATCAGCCAAAGCCCTACCATTTCGCCCTCTCCACTGACTCCAACACACACCCCAACTGCAATGCCTTCGCCCACGCCAACACCCGAGCCAGAACCTGTTGAGTGGTGGAAGGATATCGTCTTTTATGAAATATTCGTTCGGAGCTTTAAGGATAGTGATGGTGACGGTATCGGCGACTTCCAGGGCATCATCCAGGCACTCGACTATCTCAATGACGGCGATCCGGAAACCACCACCGACCTGGGGATCGGCGGGATCTGGCTGATGCCGATCAACCCCTCACCCTCCTACCACGGTTATGATGTCACAGATTACTACGCCGTCAACAGCGACTACGGCACAATGGAGGATTTCAAACAGCTTTTGGAAGAAGTGAATAAACGCGGCATCAAAATCATCATCGACCTGGTCCTCAACCACACCTCAGACCAGCATGCCTGGTTCCAGGCATCAACTGACACTTCATCACCTTTCCATACCTGGTATGTTTGGTCTGAAATCGACCCACGAATTCCCGGTCCAATTAACTCGGATTCCTGGCACTTCAATGCCACTAACGATATGTATTACTACGGTGTGTTCTGGAGCGGTATGCCGGATCTCAATTACGACAACCCGGCTGTTAGCGCTGAAATGATGCAGGTTTCGAAATTCTGGCTGGAAGAGATCGGCGTAGATGGTTTTCGCGTTGACGCTGCCCGTTACTTATTTGCCGATGGCGCTGCGCAGCAAGATATCCCAGCAACCATCCAATGGTTTGAAGAGTGGCGTTCGTTCTACAAGCAGGTTAATCCGGAAGCGTTTACTGTAGGGGAAGTCTGGACTGGTTTATTTGTAACTGCAAAATACAGCCAGGGCATGGATTCACTGTTCATGTTCGACCTGGCAGAAGATATCAAAGGCGGGGTCTATACCCCGAATGGCCCGCGCATCACCAAATCCTACCTGGATATCCTCGCATACTTCCCGGATATGAACTTCAGCACATTCCTATCCAACCATGACCAGCAACGCGTGATATCCTTTTACAATGGGGATATGGCGAAAGCCAAGATGGCAGCATTTGTCTACCTAACCGGCCCGGGTACGCCCTTCATTTATTATGGTGAGGAGATTGGCATGGTCGGGAGCAAACCAGACGAATTGATCCGTACGCCCATGCAGTGGGCTGGAGAGCCTGGCGGGGGTTTCACGAAGGGTACGCCCTGGGAACCCCTCAACAGCAATTTTGGTGAATTCAATGTCGCCTTGCAAGATGAGGATCCAACCTCACTCCTGAACCATTACCGGATGCTGGTCCAGTTAAGAAACCAGTACCCCGCTTTGAGCTCAGGAGAATACCAGCCGCTCACATCGAACTGCCGGCAAATTTATCCTATCCTGCGAATGGATGGGGAACAAACACTTCTGGTTATAGCTAACCTCAGCGACCTGGAAATCTCTGGCTGCACCCTATCGATTGAAGCCAGCCCATTATCTGGAGACTATCAGCTTTCAACTTTGTTGGGTGAGGGTGAATTTGAACCGATGTCGTTTGATGCAGATGGTGCGTTTAGTGAATATCCTCTGCCAGATATCGTTGATCCCTGGCAGTATTTCATCCTTGACCTGACACAATAAGATTCTAATCCATTGTAATCCACGAAAGAAGAACTTATTCATGATCGTCTTAGCCTTAGAAGCCAGCACAAGTTCCGCCAAAGCCATGCTCTTTGACAGCAAGGTTGGAGTCATCGATACAATCCAGGAGCGGTACGATCCGGAAATCGATGATAACCAGGGAAAGACAGATACGGACGGGGTTCTACAAGCTGTCTGCCGGCTTGGAAAAAAGATAGCGGCAGGTAAGCCAATAGAAGCGATCGCGATCTGCAGTACATGGCACAGCTTAGCAGTCTGCGATCAGTCAATGAACCCACTGACAGTCACTTACTCCTGGAATTTCCCGGGGACAGCAAGCTACTGCCGAAAGATGCGCGAGGATGCGGAACTCACAAGGGAACTTTACTGCCGCACAGGGTGCATCCCTTACCCAACCTTCCCCCGGCACGTCTTGTCGTTCCTCCGTGACCACGGAATCGACCTTTCAGATAAGCGATTTGTCACCCAGGGCGGGTACATTTTCCACAAGCTGACCGGAGAATTCTGCGAATCCCGCAGCACTCATTGCGGCACCGGCTTTCTAAACCTCCACACTCTGGATTATGATCCCTTCACCCTGGACTATTTTGATGTCAAACCTGAACAGCTGGGGCGACTGGTCAATTATCAACACACGGCTCCCTTGAACCGTCAGGGTGCAGAACTGCTTGGACTGCCTGAAGGCACCCCGGTTGTCCCAGCCCACCCGGACGGCGCCCTGAACCAGGTTGGGAATTACGCTATACGTGAAGGGATCATGACGCTTTCTGTGGGCACCAGCGCCGCACTTCGGATGATGACTGAAAATCCTATCCTGCCGGAAGACCACTCTTTGTGGTGTTATGGTGGTGCTAAAGGCCTGATCTCTGGTGCAACCATCCCCAGCGCAGGAAACTGCATCAACTGGTTCTTTGACCAGTTCACAGGAGGGCAGTTCGATTACGCTGACTTCGAGGATCCGATTGACTCCAAGTTGACATACCCAACCTTCCTGCCTTTCCTTTTTGGTGAGCGCTGCCCCAGTTTGCGAGAAGATAGACTGGCCGGATTGGTAAACATCGCCCCGAACCACACTCTTAAACATATGTATACTGCAGTTCAAATGGGGATCCTCTTCAACCTGTACCAGTGCTACCAAATTTTGTGCGAGCAAAGCGGTGAGCCCAAGGAAATCATCCTCTCTGGCGGAATCACCAATTCTGCGAGGTGGACGCAAATGTTAGCAGATATTTGGATGCGGCCACTGCTCGTGAGCGAAAATCCGAACGCCTCACTGCTGGGCGCAACAGCCCTTGCCTTGAATGCTGTGGGTGAGCTGCCAGGAATTGATCAATTTGATTATGAATACAAGAATGCACGGAAGATTTACCCAAATCCAGGAATGAAGCCTTTCTATGAGATTCATTATGAGGACTATCTATATTATTACAATTTAGAATGATAAGGTGGCTTGTTTAAATCAATAAAGCTACTTCAAGAAATGAAAATAAATATATTACATGATCCAATTAATCCAGAAAAACCATCACAAGAAATATTACTTTGGGATAATTCGAGCTGGTATGTTTAATGGAAGATAATTAACTTTTCGATATAAAGAGAAAGGGAAAAAATTATGAAAGCAGATATCGGACTGATCGGTCTAGCCGTAATGGGCGAGAACCTTGTCATGAATATGGAAAGCAAAGGGTTCTCTGTTGCTGTTTATAACCGGACCGCAGAAAAGGTAACCAACTTTGTTGAAGGGCGTGCCAAAGATAAGAATATTACTGGTACTTATTCAATTGAAGAATTGGTTGAAAATCTCGCAACGCCGCGTAAAGTCATGATCATGATCAAAGCGGGGAAACCGGTTGATGACATGATCGACAAACTGATTCCACATCTCGATAAAGGCGATATTATCATTGACGGCGGCAACTCACATTTCCCGGACACGATACGCAGAACAAAGTATGTTGAAGAAAAAGGTCTGCTGTATATCGGCACGGGCGTATCAGGCGGTGAAGAAGGCGCACTCAAAGGCCCCAGCATCATGCCAGGCGGATCTCCTGCGGCCTGGCCAGCAGTGAAGCCCATTTTTCAGGCGATTGCCGCTAAGGTCGAAGACGAGACACCCTGCTGTGATTGGGTCGGATCAGACGGTGCAGGGCATTTTGTTAAGATGGTTCATAACGGCATTGAATACGGTGATATGCAGTTGATTTGCGAGGCCTACCAGTTGATGAAAGATCTGCTGGGAATGACTGCAGATGAGATGCATGAGGTATTCAAAGAGTGGAATAAAGGTGTCCTCGACAGTTACCTGATCGAGATCACCAGAGATATTCTTGCCTATAAAGACGATGACGGCCAACCCATTGTCAACAAGATACTCGATACAGCCGGACAAAAAGGCACCGGCAAATGGGCAGCAATCTCTTCCCTTAATGAAGGGGTTCCGCTTACTTTGATTGGTGAAGCAGTCTATGCCCGTTTTTTATCCGCGATGAAAGATGAACGTGTGACTGCGTCAAAAATCCTAACCGGTCCAAAACCATCATTTGATGGCGATAAAACAACATTTATCGAGGACATTAAAAATGCCTTGTATATGTCAAAAATTGTTTCATATGCCCAAGGATATGCATTACTGAAGGCCGCAGCCGAAACTTACGGTTGGGACCTGAACTATGGCGGGATTGCTTTGATGTGGCGCGGCGGATGCATCATCCGCAG
The DNA here is from genome assembly GCA_016841445.1 of Anaerolineaceae bacterium. Taxonomy (GTDB): domain Bacteria; phylum Chloroflexota; class Anaerolineae; order Anaerolineales; family Anaerolineaceae; genus Brevifilum. The sequence goes on along the minus strand of JAENZD010000001.1, from coordinate 482,394 downwards.
CAAATTCCTCGGAAAGATCAAAGAAGCCTATGACAACGATCCGAAATTAAACAACCTGCTGCTGGATCCGTTCTTCAAAAATACCGTAGAAAAATGTCAGCAGAGCCTTCGGAACGTGCTTGCTGTCGCAGTGGTCAAGGGTGTTCCGGTACCTGCATTTGCTACTGCGCTCAATTATTATGACGGATACCGCAGCGAACGCCTTCCTGCTAACCTGCTGCAAGCACAACGCGATTATTTCGGTGCACATACTTATGAACGTGTCGATAAACCGCGCGGTGAGTTTTTCCACACAAACTGGACTGGTGAAGGTGGATCAACTTCAGCTTCTACTTATACGGTATAAGAGGAGAATAGATGAATTTACCGTTTCAAATCGATCTAAAGGGCAAAACTGCCGTCGTAACCGGTGGCGGTGGTGTGCTATGCAGCAATTTTGCAAAAGTATTAGCGATGTGCGGGGCGAAGGTGGCAGTTCTTGACCTGAACGAGGATGCTGCCAACAAGGTAGCTCAAGAGATCAAATTGGAGGGTGGCACTGCCCTGGGTGTTAAGTGTAACGTACTTGACATTGACAGCATGAAGGCAGCAAGAGATATCATCCTCAAAGAATTTGGTCCTTGCAATATCCTCATCAACGGTGCAGGCGGAAACAACCCGAAAGGCACAACAACAAAAGAATATCTTTATAAGGAAGACCTCGTAAAAACCGAAGGGATCACAACTTTTTTTGATCTTGATCCAAAAGGTGTCGAATTTGTTTTTAATCTTAATTTTCTCGGTACCCTGATTCCGACACAGGTTTTTGCAATGGATATGATAGATATCGATGGTGCTGTCATTCTCAATATTTCTTCTATGAATGCATTTTCTCCCCTTACCAAAATACCGGCATATAGCGGTGCTAAGGCAGCCATTTCAAATTTCACACAATGGCTCGCGGTGCACATGTCTAAGGTTGGTATCCGGGTGAATGCCATTGCGCCGGGATTCTTTTCTACAAAGCAAAACCATGCGCTGTTGTTTAATGATGACGGCTCATATACCGAAAGGTCGAATAAAATTATTGGTATGACCCCGATGGGACGCTTCGGTGAGCAGGAAGAGTTAATTGGTACGCTTTTGTGGCTTGTGGACGAAAAAGCATCCGGTTTTGTCAATGGTGTCATTGTGCCGGTTGACGGCGGATTTTCAGCTTATTCAGGCGTGTAGCAAGGTTTATGATATGAAAGAATTAATACGTCAAGCCACAGATGAACATGGCATTGACCTGATCAATATCAAAAATGCACTTCATGAAGCAATTGCCGATGATATCAGCAGTCTGAAAAAAGTACTGCTTGTTCCGCCAGATATCACGAGGATGCATTCCGGCGCAGGCGTGATCACAGCCATGTATTATGAGATGTTGAAAGATAGCTGCCATGTCGACATCATGCCAGCGTTGGGTACCCACGACCCAATGACAAACGAAGAGATCGAGGCGTTTTTTGGCAGCGATATACCCAAAGACCGTTTCATTGTGCATCATTGGCGCACTGATGTGGTCGAGATTGGTGAGATACCCGGTGAGACTATTGCTGGGATATCGGAAGGTTTGATAGACACGCCAATCAAAGTTGAGGTGAACAAACGGCTGGTGGATGGCAGCTATGACCGTATTATCTCCATTGGCCAGGTCGTACCCCATGAGGTGGTCGGTATGGCTAATTACACCAAGAATCTGCTTGTCGGCTGCGGTGGCACAGATATTATCAACAAATCACACATGCTGGGCGCTGTATTCGGCATGGAACGCATCATGGGAAAAGACCATTCACCGGTGCGTAAAGTGTTTGATTACGCAGAGAAGCGTTTCCTTTCTCACATTCCAATAACCTATGTGTTGACTGTAACATCGGAAAACGCAGGGGCAGTGCGTATCCATGGGCTTTATATCGGCCGAAGCCGCGCTTTATTCGAACAAGCTGTGAAATTAAGCCAGGAGAAAAACCTGACGTATGTTGAAGAGCCCATTAAAAAGATTGTGGTCTATTTGGAAGAAACTGAATTCAAGAGTACCTGGCTTGGGAACAAGGCAATCTACCGCACACGTATGGCGATTGCAGACGATGGCGATTTGATCATTCTGGCACCTGGTGTAACAAAATTCGGGGAAGATGTCGATAACGATTTGTGTATTCGAAGATATGGTTACATGGGTCGTGAGCATATTCTGAAACTCTGCCAGGACCATCAGGATTTATTGGAGAACCAATCCGTTGCAGCACATTTAATTCATGGCTCGTCCGACGGACGTTTTAAGATCACTTATGCCGTTAAGAAAATGAACCAGCAAGAAGTTGAAAAAGCTGGATTTTTATACATGGATTACGATAAAGCAATTTCGAAATACAATCCAACAAAATTAATAAACGGTTTCAATACGCTTGAAGACGGAGAGGTTGTATTCTATATCAGCAATCCAGCCTTGGGGCTTTGGGCATGCAAAGATAAATTCACAGATTAGAGGTTTTAATATGAAAATTCGAGATCAATATACCTATTCGCTGGTCATTCCAACAAGCATGGGCGTGCGTATCACGCCGGTTGACAGGCAGCCTGTTAACATGAGCAACCTGTATATGATGCAATCCACTAGTGCAGAGAGTAATGTTGGCAATATCTCCGCAGCACTCGGTAAAAGGGTCAAGTTATTAACGACTTTCGTAAAAGACAGTGAAATTTCATATTTCATCAAGGGCGAACTGAGAAAAAGAAATATCGAGTTTGAGGGTGTAGATGTCCCACAGGGCAACCCGTGGGGATACCGGCATCAATTCAACATCGCAGACAGCGGCTTTGGGATGAGAGGACCCCGTGTTCTTAATGACCGGGCGGGTGAAGTGGGAAAGACACTTAATGTCAAGGATTTTGACCTGGAACGGATATTTGAAAAAGAAGGCGCAGCGATTGTACATATGTCCGGGTTGATTGGTGCACTTTCCCCCGAAACCAGTGAATTTTGCCTTGAGATCGCCAAAGCAGCAAAAAAATCTGGCGCCTTGATCAGTTTTGACTTGAATTACAGGGCATCATTCTGGGCAGGCCGGAAAAAAGAATTACGTGAAGTTTTTTCACAGATCGCTGGGTTATCCGATATTTTGGTCGGTAACGAAGAAGATTTTCAGTTAGCACTGGGCATTAAGGGCCCTGAAGCCGGCGGAAAAGAAATATCGGATAAGATCAAAGGTTTTAAGGAAATGATCCGCCGAGTTAAAGAAAATTACCCGAACGCATCTGTGTTTGCGACAACGCTTCGCGAGGTCGTCAACGCAAACACACATATGTGGGGATCCATAATGCTGGCTCAAGACGAGTGGACTGTGGTTGAGCCCAGGGAGATCCCAGTATATGACCGCATCGGTGGTGGTGATGGATTTGTCGGCGGGTTTTTATATGCGATCCTGCAGGGGTGGGCGCCAGAGAAGTGGTCTCAATTCGGTTGGGCGACGGGTGCGATGGTGGCAACGCTGTTGACTGACTATGGACAGCCGATGGATGAAGATCAAGTATGGGCAATCTATGAGGGGAATGCCCGTGTAAAACGATAGAATCGCTTGCCTTTCCTGAAAAAAATCAATTATCGAACAACCCTCTCCAACAAAATAACGGAGAGGGTTTGTGTTTAATTTCCTGAAAATTTAGCTGAGACCCATCTCTCCCCCTCACCTCCCCGAGCATTGCTCCCCTGACCAATCGCACTTCGCTGATTTGGCATGAAGCCAATCAGCTTCGAGGTGGGAGAGGAGGTTGTGTTCACACAATTGTAACCACCTCACTTAATAAAAAGTGTGAGGATAACATTATTCGGATGAATTTACTACAACCCTTATGATGTTTCACCCAAGAAAGCCAATGTTCGTTCCCAGGCTAATTCGGCTGCTGCTGGCTGATAATTATTCTCCCGATCAGGCTCCATGAACCAGTGCCCGGTCCCCGGGTAAATGTAAATTTTCGCTGGGCGACCGCCTACTTTTAATGATTCCTCAAATTCCTGTACATTCTCCCCTGGTTCAAATTCATCTTGTTCTGCAAAGTGACCCAGGTAAGCCGCGTTTGAATCGCTGTAATCCAGCGCCCAGCTGCCGCAGAACACGACCACTGACCTCACAACCTCCGGCATCTTCACGGATAATTCCAACCCAAAAGGTACTCCCAGCGAAAAGCCAATCACACCCATGCCTTTTCCGGGCTGTTACATTTCATGCAGGAGGGCTTGAGCAGCACGACTGACTTGTTCTGCTGCACCCTCATAATCGAGAAACAGGTCATTGCTTAATTTTTCAGCCATCGGAATGGTGTCCGTGATCTTGCCATCATACAGATCGGGCGCAAAAACGAGGTAGCCTTCATCCCCCAGCCGCTTGCAGAAACCTTTGATCGTTTCGTTCAAACCCCACCAGGCATGCAGCACCAGCAAGGCTTTGCCATTCCCTTGATTTGGGCTGACCCAGTATCCTTTGATTTTTTCAGTTGACATCACAACTCTCCATCATCATTTACCTCAACCATCGAGTGAGGCTTTCAGGCTGAAGGTGCAGGGATAAAGCTCAATTTTATTATCCTCCACATCATATGGCGTGTAGCCGCCGTAGAAGTACTGGGGAAATTCATGCAAGAATTCGATCCGTAATCCAACATTGCACAAAGCTGTTACAATCTCACCAAGCGTCCAGTCCCATTCATAAGATGGTGTCGGTGCGAGGAAGGTTGGGTCGGTATAATCGCCCATTTCGGGATAATGCCAGGGGTGTTTCCTGAAGTAATCTCCCACGATCTGCCCTAATTGAAATTCGCCTTCCTCGTCCAGCATCATGTTTCGGAAGGGGTGCCCGTCATGGATATAGAAAAATCCTCCAGGGTTCAACAGGTGATGCACTGTTTGGGCAAAACGCTCGATATCGGGAATCCAGCACAGTACGCCTGTTGAACAAAATGCGATATCGAATTTTTTATCCACCTTGTCGATCACATCCAGGATATCCGATTCGATAAATTCTGCATCGACCCCCATCCGCTCCATAAGCTGACGGGCGTAGTACAGCGATCTGGGGGAGATATCGATCCCGGTCACCTTTGCACCCAGCAGCGCCCAGGAGAGGGTATCCGTCCCGATGTGGCACAGCAGGTGTACCAGGGATTTACTCTGGACATCTCCCACCTCCTGGCGAATTACCTCGTTCAATAAGGACTCACCGGATAACAACCGATCAATATCGTAATTCTTGAAATGGATATCAGCCAGGGCATCCCAGCCCTGCTTGTTCGCATGGGTTTGTTGGTGCATTTGATTATCCCTCCACCTCACCGATCAGCCGCCGGTATTCGCAGTATTCGCATTCTTCGCCAGGTTCAGGCAGGTCATCGCCATCCAGGACGGTCTTGATTTCCTGGATCGTCGGCCCGACCCAGCTATTTTCACCGAAATGGGTCAAAATGGTGAGGTCGAACTCGAGTTTATTGTCAAACAGGTCCCGATCCTTGATACCATTCGCATACACAAAGTACCCCGTCGGGGAGACATCAAACCCCATCTTTCGGAAGATCCACTGGTAAATTTCAATCTGACGCTTGTACCCAGATTTATATTCATCTTCCAGGCTGATTTCCGATGTTGTGGAGGTTGCCTTATAGTCCACGAGATGAATCTCATTATTCGGTGTGACCCAGACATCATCGACGATGCCCTGGATTTGAAGGCCTGTCCGGTCATCAATCACCGATGCCCCGACAAAATGCCAAACATCGTCCCGCCAGACCGGCAGGTCGTCATGCTGCATTGGAACAGCATTAATGCCATATTCAACCATCAAAGGGTGTCTTTCCTGCCTCGCACGGTAGATATCGAATTCCTTTTTGAGCAAGCGGTCCACGGCTGTGTTCAACGTCCAGCCCGGCATGGAAGGCCGCCCCAATCCCATCTTGCGGTCGAGGTAGAAACAAAGTGGGCATTCAACAAACAGCTCAATCTTCGACCTGGAAATTGAAAAGTTCTCACTGGATTGTGAATACATATTTCGAACCCGTTTTTTATATTTGGCCATGATTCTATCCCTTTCATTGAATGGATCGCCGGATCATCACATTTAAGCAGAGATCAATACCTATGATATCTTTATGAAATTGTCGGAAGAAAAAATTTCAACAAAATCTAGTCGTTGTGGTTTTATTGATTTTCAGATTTATCTCTCAAAAAACTTCAGGAGCTTATTTCCGCTGTCATCCCGCCAGAGGATATACTCATCCGCTCGTTTGGGATCGTGCTGCAAAAATGCGGATGCCCAAAGCAGCATGGTGGCATGCTGCGTGGCGATGAACAAATCCAAAAGCTTCCATTGATCACTCGGCAGAGAATGGATCGGATCATAACCCTCAAAAAACACATCCCGCATTGCTTCCCAACCCTGATCCCATGCCCAGGTCCCTAAAGGTACAGCAATATCCCACATCCAGTGACCGTAACCACAGTCTTCAAAATCAATCAGGGAGGCTTTTCCTGCCTTGAACAGGATGTTTTCAGGATACAGGTCCGTATGGATCAATCCATATGCATCAATACGCGTGCCCAATCTTTCCATCGCCTTTTCCGATTGTGTTGAAACGATCAAGAAAGCTTCTTGAAATCTTTTTGGCATCGAATCCACCAGTATCTCGCGTTCCACATCAAAGTGGCTCCCACCGAGCTGAGCATCCCAGTCCCATATGGGGCGGGAGAATTCTTCTGGCGGTTTCCATACGGCGGAGAAGTTATGCATCTTCGCCATGACTTCTCCCAGGGATCGTAAATGCTGCGGCTTAAAGCCCTTGCTCAGCTGCCGCCCGTCCAGCCAGCTCAGAAGTGTGACCCAACGTCCGTTGGGCATTCTATCTGAAACGGCTTTGAATGTATAATTTCCATCCAGGGTACGGATGGGCTCCGGCACAGGCAGACTTGCCTCGCGTGAGAGGGCTTCGAGCCAGAGCATCTCCCCATTGATGTAATCCTCTTTATCCCAGGCATGAAGGCGCATGAGGACACGGCTTGAGGAACGGTGTTCGTTTTTCCCTGCCATTTCAACCCCGTCAGGCAAATCCACTCGATAGATCACATTTTCATTGTATTGGATGAGGGTGAGCTGTGCGCCATCTAAACCATATGCTCCCAGTGCAAGACCCGCGAGCTCCCGGAATCGCCAAAGCCGTTCACGCCGTGATAATTCTCCAACCGGTTTTGAGGTCATTTGAAATCCTCCAAAGGCTCACGCTATTGTAATAAGTTCATTATACAATTAGTTTGATTGGTTTGTTAATTCAACAAAGCTGAAACCTCTCTTCGCTGGTATCAAAAGGAGAAGTCCTGGCACTTCATAATGTGATAAGATAATCATCATGGAAATTCTTGATCACTATCTGTCCAGACCTGAACTTAACCTCTCCCCCGAGAAACAATCCGCTTTTGAAAACTTGTGGGATGCCGCCGGGCATGGGGAGCTATTTGACTACCATCTCCCCTACCCCAAATGGCAGTTCCTGAGCTACCTGTGTGACACTAAACCTGTCATCCTGCACGGCTCACAACTTTCAGAGCTCCCAACAGTTCAGCCCCGGCAGGCGAACGATATCCGGGCTTTTGCCAACCAGCGCGCCATCTATGCCACAACGGACGGTATTTGGGTAATCTACTTTGCGATCCTGGATCGAAAGAATCACCCCATGTCGCTTTATAATGCCTGCTTCCGCTTCCAGGATGCAGTAGATCTCTGGAGCGACCCGTATTATTTCTTCTCAATCTCACATTCAGCCCTGAAACATTCACCGTGGATCTCCGGCACGATCTACATCCTGCCCCGCGAATCATTTAATAAAGAGCCCAACCAGCAAATCATGGGGGTCACCGTTGATTTTCCCCATTGGGTTAGTACATCCCCGGCTGAGCCGATCGCAAAGCTGACCGTCGGACCGGAAGATTTCCCTTTCCTTGCTCAAATTCATGGACATGATGACGACCTCCTGGCAAAATTAGTCAAAGAAGACCCGGATGGATTTCCCTGGCCGGAAGCATTGATATCTTAACGCCTAATCTCCGTGATACCAGGTGTTCATCAGCGCAGACCCAGCTTTTTCCCCTCGAGCAATAGTTTAACTGATTCATCGATCCTTTTCTGCCTGGTTTCAGGCCGCTTTGCGGTAGCAATCCACAGTAGATACTGCTTTTGGTAAGTCGGAGCAAGGCTCTTGAAGAATTCCTCCGCTTCAGGATTGTTATTAAGCGCCTGCGCAAACGCCTCCGTCATTTCGAGGTTGAACTTCGGTTTTGTTTTTGGCGCATCCCAGGTTCCCAGCTTCTTAGCTGCATCGACTAATCTTAGCCCCTGCTCTGTCATCCGGTTTGCCTTGATCATTTTCGCAACCCGCTTTTTGTTCACTTCTGACCAGTTGCTGTCTTCCTTGCGCGGGGTGAACTTCCGGGCATATTTTTGTTCATCAATCTTCTTGATCAGGCTGTCCACCCAGCCAAAACAGAGTGCCTCCTCCACCGACTCACCATACCCGATGGTGGGAAGACCGCTTTCCTTTTTGTAGTAAACCAGCCAAACTTCACTTTCCCTATCATGGTTTTCAGACAGCCATTCGCGCCATTCTTCCCGGTTGTCAAATTCAAGCATTTTCATAATTTAATGATTCTTCCTTCAACCTGGTCAATCGTATAGTTGTTTTCCGATCCTGAAGGATTATTTTCTACATAACATAAGACCCTTCTAAAGGCGGTTGACAGCAAAATTCCAGATTCTTTATAATGAAATGATAGCTCCCTTTCAGTTTCGCTTCCATTATTATAATGAAGGAAAATAAAATGCGTTTAAAAAATAAAATCTATGGTCTTATCCAAATATTTTTTCTTATCATTTTAGCTGCTTGCCGCCAGGTTCCTTCAACCACGCAAGTCAGCCCAACCGCTACTAAGACAAAACAGGTCACCCTTGCATCCCGCAAAGACCTCACCCACGCTGACCTGGTCTCAGGTTTCGAACCCGAGAGCATTATCCCAGAGGAAGCTTTAACCATGCCTGAGGATGCACTTCCTTCTCCCCATGCCTTTCAGGGGCATCTTGAACTGTTGGGTGAATCCGGGAACGGCGATATGACCGTCTTGCTTGGTTCGCTTTCAGATGATTATAAGCATCTGCCCGAATTCGATTATGGGTTCATCCAGGTGGATTCCTACCTTGTTCCTATCCAACGCGGCCTGATCATCACAGCACAGCCTAAATACAACTTCATTCTTGAACCCGGCCGGATCTGGCAAGAACCGGGTGACCAGGGCTTCTCACGCGCTTCCCTGCCTTTTGCGCTGGTGTTCAAAGGACAAAACGCCCTGCTCAATGGGACGCTGACTTTCCTCTTTGATGATGAAACCGTCTCAAAAGTCTGGTACCAGATCACACAGGAGACCACCCAGAACACTAAAGCTAACTTATGGGGTCTGCTGGATGCCGCCTACCACCCCGAATCAATCCCAGATGCTGAAGCAATTCGTGAGGCATTCCGGCAGGAACTTGCGCAGCGCTTCCCCACTCAGCCCATCTCTGCGCTGGCGGAGAAATACCCGGGGATAGACCTATCCGCTTTTGGTAAGGGAGTCACACCGGAAGATATGGGATGGTATGGAGTGGTCGTGGACGGGGTTAACTACCTGGGCGGCTGCCAGACACGTGCCGGCACCTATCCCTACTGCGAATGGATGCGCCAGCCCTCCTACTCGGTCGCAAAATCAACCTTCCCAGCCCTGGCGTTGATGCGCCTGACCCAGGAATATGGTCCGGAGGTGCCGGATCTGCTGATCAGGGATTATGTCCCGGAAGCCGCGGAGAGCACCGGCGATTGGGAGACCGTCACCTTCAACAACACGATTGATATGGCCACCGGCAACTATGACTCCACCTCGTTCATGGCGGATGACACCGGCGATAAAATGGGTGAGTTTTTCGGCAGCGCTGCATATGATGGCCGCATTGCAGAAGCCTTTAACTGGCCCAATAAAGACCAACCAGGCACAATCTGGGTCTACCGCACCAGCGACACCTTCATCGTGACGCGTGCCATGCAGAACTTCCTCCAGTCCCAAACGGGCGGCGATGATGACATCTTCGACTATGTGGTGGATGAGATTTACAAACCGCTGAATCTTGGACCTGGGGCGTTCACCACCATGCGCACAGTGGAAAACAACTGGCAGGGGCAGGCAGAAGGCGGCTATGGTTTGTGGTGGACGCCCGACGACATCGCCAAGCTGACGACCTTCCTCCTGGATGGCGGGGCGATCGACGGTGAGCAAGTCCTCGACCCTGACCTGCTGGCGGTTACCATGCAGCAGGATCCTGCGGATCGCGGCCTTCCTATTGGCTCGGTAAGCAGCTATAACAATGCCTTCTGGGCACAGCGCTATGGCCGTGCCCAGGAATTTTCGTGTGAGTTCTGGGTGACGGATTGGCAGGGGATCAGCGGGAACGTGGTGGTATTGATGCCAAATGGGGTGGTGTATTACTACTTCAGCGACAGCGATGATTTTGTTTTCAGCCCGGCGGTGATGGAAGCGGATAAGATCAAGCCGTTTTGCCCGTGAGAGGTGCTTGTGGGGTGTGGATTGTTTCTTGCGAACCGATTGAAGCCCAATTCTAATCTGGTGCGGTCAAAAGAAAGAACGCGCCCAACACATCTACAATTTGTTATACTATATTCAGGAATGACAACTGAAAACCAGTAAGCCAAATGAGGTATCAGGATGGCAAACCCCAAACCCATAGATCAGGATAAAGATACGCCCATAAAACTAATCAAACCGAAGAAGCTTTGGACTTTTTGCATCATTAATGGTGCGTTCTTCTGGGCCGCAGGGATCATCCTATGGCTGCAGAAAGGGTTCGATGAAGCGGCCCTTTTCTATTTCAACCCTATTCGAATCGAGATGGCACCGATGGTCAGAGCCTCAAAATGGCTGTCTGCCTATGGCATGGCAGCCATCACAACCATATTAATTTTATACTTGTTGGGTTCAAAATTTTCCAAAGCGCTGGATGCCACGCAAACCATCTATTTCTATACCATTTGTTCGTTTGGGCTGAGCGGGATTGCAGGAGATTTGATAAAACTGCTGATCAATCGTCCAAGACCGGCTGCCTTATATGGCGATAAAATCCTGGCATTGAGTGACGCAGTGTCGTCTGCGATCCCATCCGGGCATGCCACCAAGAGCATTGCCCTGGTCCTGCCGTTCATCCTGCTGGTTGGTCATTCGAAATGGATCCACAAAGGGATAAAGATCTTGATTGGTTTTATTGCATTGGGTGTCTGTTTCAGCAGGATTGTTCTCGGTGCGCATTATGTCAGTGATGTCCTGGCCGGGGTTGGCACCGCGCTGATCGGCCTGCCCCTCACCATGCTGTTTGCCAACATCCCATTGAGTAAGATGAGGCAGGAGCAGCTGCCAAGGGTAACGTTTGTGTGGGGCTTCCTGTTGATCTTCCTGACGATTGTGTTTATTCTGATTTAGAATCTTTTCTCAATAATTCCCGTTTAGGATAACGTGAGCAAAACGACTGCATAGCGTCCTATGAGGACATAAACACCAATGAGCCTATGTCAATGGTATTAACTTCTGAGATCGCCGCGTCATCCCTTCATGATTTCCGCACGATGACAGAATTATTGAATAATTTAGTCAGGATATACGGGGGAAATGTGTTTTTCAAATGGCTGTGAATATCCCGCAATATATGACCCAAAATTATTAATTTCTGAAACAAAATCATCCTGTATAGACTTAACCCTGTACAAATCCTTGGATTCCCTGTTGGATCTGCTATGCTTAAAATATAAGAACGATAAACTAACTATATACAAAAAAGGAGTAAAATCATGTCCAAATTCTTTAAGGTTTCTATCTTTGCAAGTATCCTTGCAATCGCTGTTGTATTTGCCTTCGGAGCCAGCTCGGTGCAGGCAGCAGGCCACGATACTTTTGACCTGTACGTAAGGCACAATATCAATGGCCGCAGCCTGGGCCTCGAAAAAGAACTGCCTGTCGACATCTATGTTTACAAGGGAGAAAGCCAGGAACTGTTGGCGGTTTTCTCTGACGTTGAATTCGGCCAGAGCTTATCGGCTGAACTCGAAGCAGACACTTATTATATTGAAGTAACTTTCGCTGGTGGCAGCGATCCCATCATGACCCTCGGCCCAGTTGAGATTCCCGCCGGTGTAAATGTTTCCATCCGGGCAACCCTGGGTGCAGGAAAAGCCCCAACCCTGCGGGCTGTCGTCAACTAATCTCAAAATCAATCTCTATAGGACGCTGGCAAACATTCCTGCCGGCGTTCTTTTTTTAATCTGCTTGGGGCAGCCGCGCGTTTTTTGTGATGAGACTATTATTTAATGCAAAAGCCTTTTTGTCAGGTTGGAAACCTGACCTACATTAAAATAATTCTCCTTCATGCCATGATACAATCAAATAAACACTATAAAAGAGGCAGAAATGGCACGGCAGGATGAGATTCATAATCAAATAGAAACCCTCCTCGAATCTCTGCGCACGACCCTAACAGACCTCAAACAGGATCACACCCACCTGTTAGAAAACGAAAAATTCATCGAAGCAGAACAAATCAAAAACAAGACCGAAGAGATCCACGCCTTTCATGCCAGGGTCAAAGCCCTGTATGATGATTGGTCAAATATCAGCCTGCCCACAACACCCACAAAACTCAGGCAGAAAATGATCCCAAGCCAAAAGCCTACGAATGCCCCCCAACTGGGTTCTCGAACGCCGAAACAGGCTTTCCAGCTGCCCATCCTACAAGCATTAGTTCACCTGGGCGGGTCTGCACCGCTCCAAACCGTCCTGGACCAGGTGCATCAGATCATAAAAGACCAGCTCAGCAACGATGACTACCAGTCCCTGCCCTCCAAACCCCATGTGGTCCGCTGGGAGAACAATGCGCAGTGGGCGCGGTTTAAGCTGGTTAAAGAAGGCTACCTTGCCGCTGATTCACCGCGAGGCACCTGGGAAATCACCGGGGCTGGGCGGAAGTGGGTTATTGAAGCCAACCCGGAAATGGGAACAACTGAAGATGAGTCAGAATATCAATCCGAACCATTTGATTTTGATGAATAAAATCTATATTTAAGTGGCTTCTTTTACCAAACCGTTTTACTCACAAACATTCAAGCCCGTGTTCCAGCTGCAGGTGCCAAAGCCCATCGGGTCAGCACTGCATGTGGCAAAATCGGGGTAATCGGAACAGCCATAATAAGGAAGCGGCGTGAAGGTGATGGTTGGCGGTATGGGAGGTGCTTCAATGATTGTCAGATCCCCAATATCTATGTTGGTTGTGACGTAGCTGGCTGAAACCCAGCATCTGCCAAGGTTATCAGATCGCTGAACCACCAACCAGTTGCTGTCTTCGCTGCGCCCAATCAGGGGAACCGTCTGCCCAGCCATCAAATACCAGACCGTCTCATACACCAGCCCCGGTCCCAACCGGCAGTTTAGGTTGACATTCCCCGTTGCTTCGGGCTGCGTTGGCGTGACCGTTAAAGTGATGGTCGGTGTCAATGTGGACGTTAAGGTTGTGGTGGGCAGGGTCGGTGTGATGGAAATCACCTCGTTAGGTGTCATCGTAATTTGATCTATCGGTCCTACTAAGGGGGTATCTCCTTCAACCACCTGGATGGTAACAATGTTCGAATCAGTCTTGTCCGAGGCATCCATCAACCGTGTTTGCAGTGTGTAAATGCCTGTGTTTTTTGGGGTCCATTTCTGGAAAATCGTCCCACTGAAGAACTGGGGGTTAAAAAATAAATCTTCCCTGACCTGTTCGCCATTCACATATAGAATGAGGCTCCTGACAATATTTGGCGCAGAAACCCTGGATGTGACCTCAATTTCCTCTCCCAGGTGCCACTGAGAACCATCCTCAGGCACGAGGATTTGAACCCCAATGCTATCCCGCCAGGTATCATTCAGTCCTTGAGATGGAAATTCACATCCGATCAAGAAGCTCAAAAAAATTAAGGAAAGTAATGTCTTTATCAATGAAATTCGTTTAATCTGACCATTCATCATCTTCTAACCTTTCACTCTTTCAAGCTCTTTTGCTGAGACGGCTTTTGTCAGCAGCCATGGCTAATAACGAGGTTTGAGAACAATCCGCCAGAATACTGTGTAAAAGTTATCATCACTTGTTTGTGAAAACTCACCGCCGGCTTTCCAATTCCCTTCCTGGAACATATCAAAGCTGTGGAGATACCTGACATTGCCCAAAAAATCACGCCAACCATCATCATCCTCCCAACCTTGAAACAGGAAATATAAATCCCTATTCCACTCGGCTGGCGGGTGGATGATAATGGGTTCAATAAACTCACTGACTTCAAAGGATCCCTTTGGAAGAGACCAATAACTGTCATACATTGATGGACTTCGCCGTTCAATGCCGTTAGCCGCCATCCAGAACTCAAACTCTCCTCTATCGCCCCTGAGGATACCTTCACTGATATTATGGATATCAATTTTATACACTTCCAGATAGTCGATCGCTATAGCGGATAAAGAAAACGAATTATTGGATTCATCAATCTCCAATATGGCATTCCCCGGATCTACAGCCGTTTGGAAGGCACGAGAAAAGAGATTGGGATTAACTAAACCCTCCCAGGCATATTCAGCGCCCGGCGAAAGAAGCTGATCCACCTGTTCTATAAGGGTCTGGTCTTCCGGCAGAAAAAATCCGATTTCAAATCCCTCTACGCTGGCGCAGCCCACATTCTTGACCCTGACGGAAATCAATGATTCAGCAAGGTCAACTGCGGTAATCTTCAGGTCCGGTTCGGGGATGGGCCAGGTAATCGCCAGTGGGGCTGTTTCGGTATAGAAGTAATCCGGACCGGTGCGAAAGTAGAGCTCCAACTTATCGGTTTGGTCTGCTAATTCCGGTGCAATCGGCTCCATTTGGATCCTTGCAACGCCGGATCCGGGCTGGATTTTAGCGTGTCCCGCAGCTACCATCACATTGCCACTCTCTGCCGTGGCTCCCAGATAGACATCAACCCCATGATCAGACTTGTAGGTATAGGGCACTTCCAAATACACAATCTGCCCCGAGCATCCATACTCCGCGATTTGGGGATCACCGATATCATCCAGGGAAGTATCAAAAAGGACAATATCCTCTCCTGAAATGGTTGGGTCCAAAAAGATGAATTGTTCTTCATCGCCTTCTGCAACCGCCTGGGGGTCATCCCCCGCCAGGACATGAATTTGACGGGTGGACAGCGCTGAGGCCTGGCCGAAAACATCGACTGCCCGTGCGCCTAAAACCCACCCGCCCTCCGGCAGCTGAAAATCACCCCCCATTTCACAGGTGAGCTCTCCACCGCATAGAAAATCCTGGTTGAAGGGGTGAAGCGGATCTGACAGGTTGGCAATCGAAAAAATGATCCTGCTCAAACCGGTATCATCTGCAGCGGCAATGGTGACGGTACCACTGCTGGGGTTGCCATTGCGATCATTGAAGATATCAAACCTGGTGATCCAGGGGATCTGGTCATTCGGCAAATCGGGAAGCGGCACCGGGAAATTGCCAACTTCATCGACCTCGCTGATGAACCAATCGAGGTTTTCAACAATACCTCCATCAAGATTGGCTTGCTGCGGGGCTTCCACCTCACTCTGTGGGACGATGCTTTCCGAACCGGGTTCAACGGGTTCCGCAGCCTGCTGTTCAACAGACTCCTGGGGGTTAATCTGAGCGTTTTGGCCAAGCTCCTGGGGATTAACCATCACGAGCAAAGTGGATGGCTCACTCGGTATTCCTTCACTGCTGTAGGCCACCACACTCAATTTGTGAACACCGGTTTGGCTGCTGTACCAGGGAAAGGTCAGATTGAGCAAATTCTGCTGTGAGTTTGTGATGATTTGCTGACTTTCGAATTCATCATCCAAAAGGAAAACCAGGGAATCAAAACCGTTATGCGACGTTGCTTCGACTTTCAAGATCACACCGTCACCCGATCTGACCGCCAACCGGGTCTCAGGTTGAACGATCCTGACCTGAGGTTTTGATCTTAACAGCGGTGTATAGAACCAGATCGCTAAGAAACTGATGATGAGCAATATGATGCATCCGATGATAATTACCCACCTACCCCTATGCTTCCCCTTTTTACCATTCTGGTCTTTCATCATTGGACCTCCTGAAGTTATACGGGTAGCTTTTATCTATGATAATATATTATTGGAATATTTTCAACTTAGATTAATATTAGATTAAATGATTTGGTATCATTCCCCCAAAGATGTTCACAACCTAATTGTCTATGTAAACCCACTCACTTGATATCCCTGTTATAATTCCCTCAACTTAAACCAAAAATGGGCGGAACAGGGCTCGAACCTGCGACCTCATCTGTGTAAGAGATGCGCTCTAACCAACTGAGCTATCCGCCCGACGCAACCATTATACCGCAATCTACTTAAACAGGAATACACCAAATATGAAAATCCTGCGCTTTTCGACCCCTGAACTCAGTCCCCGCTTTGGCTGGCTGTATGAAGATCTGGTCGGCCAGATCGATGGCGATCCCTTTGGCGAGTACCGGCGGCTTGACCCTACCATCCCGGTTGATACCGTCAGGCTGCTGCCCCCATCTCGACCCAGCAAGATCCTGTGCGTGGGGCGCAACTATGAGGCGCACGCCAAAGAACAAAATACTGAAGTGAGCGAATACCCAGCGATTTTCCTTAAGCCGCCTTCCAGCCTGATCGGGCCAGGTGATGCGATCATTCTGCCGCCCCAATCCAAACAGGTGGAGCACGAGGCTGAGCTTGCCGCGGTGATCGGGAAGCGCGGCCGGCGCATCCAACCCGGGGAAGCAATGAACCACGTTTTTGGCTACACCATCGCCAACGACGTCACCGCCCGTGACCTGCAGCGCGCTGACCTGCAGTGGACGCGCGGCAAGGGATTCGACACGTTCTGTCCGTTAGGGCCATGGATCGACACCGATTTTAACCCCGCCGACGCAGTGATCACTTGCCATGTGGGCGAAGAACTGCGCCAGATGGCCTCCACCCGTGATATGGTCTTCAGCGTCCCGCAGTTGGTGGTGTTCATCTCCTCCTTTATGACCCTCGAACCGGGCGACCTGATCCTGACCGGCACCCCCTCTGGGGTGGGTGAACTACCTCCCGGGAAAGACGTAAAAATTAACATTGAGGGACTCGGAACGCTTATCAACCTGGTGGTGGCAGAAGGTTAGGTTGAGAAAGGACGGGAGACCGAAGACTGGAGACCGGAATTTTCTTTGCCGGTTCACTCAACCTTCGCGATTCACCCCATAGCCTGATTCCTGATTGCCTGATAACCTGATTTTCTATTTGCCTAATCGCTTGATTGCTTATTCATTACAAGAAGGAATGAGCCCTTTAGGGCGATTGAATTTGTCGGGCTAAAGCCCTCACTCCAGATTTATGAGATCATTAATAAGATGCATACTCAATTACATTTTTCAGAGGGCAGACACTAACAAAGATGGGCGGACACGGAGATCCGCCCCACCACCCGTTTTTGTTACACGTCTAATTGTCAAATACCTGATCGTTTAATTGTCTATTAACCGATTACCCTTTCACCTTCTTTCTTTCGCCTCCCTCGGTATAATTAGTCCCATGCATGTCGGAATACTGACTCTCACGCTCTACCTGCCGGACTGCCATTCCTTAAAGGAAAAGCGCGGGCGTATCAAACCGATCATTGCTCGTCTGCGGAAAGAGTTCAATGTTTCTGTTGTGGAATCTGATCATCAGGATAGCTGGCAGTCCTGCCAGCTTCTGATCGCCTGTGCTGCTTCAGACGGGATCATTGCCGAGAAGACCCTCGGGCAGGTGATCACCTTTTACGAGAACCACTGGCCCGATCTGCCGCTGACAGATGAAAAAATAGAAATCATTTACTGAAAGTTGATATTATGGATTTAGGACTCAAAGGAAAAGTTGCATTATTGACCGGTGCCAGCCGCGGGCTGGGCTTTGCCACGGCAAAAATCCTGGCCCAGGAAGGCGTGAAACTCGCTATCAACAGCCGCGATGAAGAAAACCTTTCTGAAGCTAGTGATGAACTATCCAACTTCGGTGTGGATGTGATCACTCTTCCCGGCGATGTGACAGATCCGAAAACGCCAAACAAACTCATCGAACAAACTGTGTCTGCTTTCAATGGCTTAGATCTGCTGTTCACTAATGCCGGCGGACCACCTCCCGGGGCTTTCGAGGATTTCTCCGATGATGAATGGGCAAAATCAATCGATCTTTCATTACTAAGCCACGTGCGCCTGATCCGTGCTGCCCTGCCTTATCTACGGAAATCAGATAATCCCTCCGTATTGACCGTCACCTCCGTTTCGGTCAAACAGCCCATCCCCAACCTAGTGCTCTCAAACAGCATCCGGGCTGCCACCGCCGGATTAACGAAGACCCTGGCTCTCGAACTGGGACCGGAAGGCATCCGCTTCAACTCAATCCTGCCCTCCTGGACGCAAACCGAACGCGTCGAACAGCTCATGGCAGACCGGGCGGAACGGAAAGGCACCACGGTTGAAGAGGAAATCCAGGCGCAAAACGCCCAAAGTCCCCTGGGTCGGATGGGCACACCGGAGGAGTTTGCTAAAGCAGCGGCATTCCTGCTCTCCCCGGCAGCATCCTACATCACAGGCGTACTCCTGACAGTCGACGGCGGCACCTATAAAGGACTAATCTGATATGCCCGAGACCCAACCTGAAACCCTCCAACGGTGGGTAGAACGCATCCTACCCACCGTCGCCAAACCCGGGCGCTACGTGGGCGGTGAGCTCAACCAGACCATCAAACCCTGGGATTCTGTCCACACCCACCTTGCCCTAGTTTTCCCGGATATCTATGACCTGGGCCAGTCCAACCTGGGCATTGCACTCCTGTATGACATCCTCAACCAGCGTGATGATATTGCAGCAGAAAGGGCTTTTTCACCCTGGATCGATATGGAAGCTGCCATGCGAGCGGCGGAGATTCCGCTGTTCAGCCTGGAAAGCAAACGTGCCCTTTCGGAATTTGAGATCATCGGCGTCAGCCTGCCCTATGAGACGCTTTACACCAACTTCCTTAATATCCTTGACCTGGCACACCTGCCGCTTTACAGCCGTGAGCGTACCAAAGAACATCCGTTGGTGATCGCAGGCGGGCAGGCAGTCTACAACCCTGAACCGGTCGCCCCTTTCGTGGATGCTTTCGTGATCGGCGAGGGAGAAGATGCAATTCTGGAAGTTGTGGACGTCTATCAAGCCTGGCAAGATGCAGGAGAGACCCGTGAGAAACTACTGGTACGCTTGGGAGGTATCCCCGGTGTGTACGTCCCTAGTTTATATGACATCAGCTATCACAATGACGGCCGGGTGAATCAGATCAATCCCAATAATCCTGCAGCAAAGCAGACTGTGGACAAGCGTATCATGGCAGCCTTCCCGCCCCCCCTTACCCGCTTCATGGTCCCCAATGTAGAAGTCGTGCATGAGAGGGTCAGCGTTGAGATCATGAGGGGCTGCACCCGAGGCTGCCGCTTCTGCCACGCCGGGATGGTCAACCGTCCAATCCGCGAGCGTTCTGTCGATGAGATTTTGTCAGCTTTACGGTCTGGGTTGGAGCAGACTGGTTACGAAGAGGTCAGCTTGCTATCGCTGTCTTCCTCTGACCACTCCCAGATCATCGCCTTGATCAAGGGCTTGAGCGACCTACTTTGTGAGCGCCAGGTGAATATCTCCCTGCCCTCACTGCGGATCGAATCTTTCTCTGATGAACTTATGAATGAACTTCAAGCCCTCTCACCCGGCGGCGGGTTCACCCTGGCACCTGAAGCAGGCACGGAGCGCTTACGGAATGTCATCAACAAACCGATCAGCGATGATGAACTATTGGCGACGGCACGATCGATCTTCCAGCATGGCTGGAAAACAATCAAACTCTATTTCATGATCGGTCATCCCCAGGAAACAATGGAAGATGTCGCCGCGATCACTGAGCTTTCCAGGAAAGTTCTGCAAGAAGGGCGAAAAATCGCAGGCGGACGCGCCAGGCTGCATGTTGGCGTGAGCACCTTCATTCCCAAGCCGCATACCCCCTTCCAGTGGGCAGCCTTTGAAGACCCGGAGATCATCCGCCAGAAACTGAATCTTCTGCATGAAGGCTTCCACGGTGCCAAGATCAAAATGACATGGAACGACCCCCAGGCGTCCTTGCTGGAAGCCTGGCTTTCGCGCGGCGATCGCCGGATTGCAGATGTCATTTTCCATGCCTGGCAGAACGGGGCGCGGTTTGATGCCTGGTCTGAGCACTTTAACAGCGATATCTGGCAAAAGGCTTTTGAGCAAGCGGGACTGGACCCTGATTTTTACAGCAAAC
The DNA here is from genome assembly GCA_016841445.1 of Anaerolineaceae bacterium. Classification (GTDB taxonomy): domain Bacteria; phylum Chloroflexota; class Anaerolineae; order Anaerolineales; family Anaerolineaceae; genus Brevifilum. The sequence continues at coordinate 461,887 of JAENZD010000001.1, read as the reverse complement.
GCGAGCGGGAACTGGATGAGACCCTCCCCTGGGATCACATCAATGCTGGCGTGCGGAAATCCTTCCTCAAACGTGATTATGAATGGAGCTTAGCGGGAAAGATTCGGCCGGACTGCCGGGACCAGTGCTATTCCTGCGGTATCCTCTCAACCTTTAGCGAACTGCGTTTGACTGCCCCTGACGGTGGATGGAAGTGCCCCTGATATGAACGAACAAGACCTGATCACCCGCATAAGAGTTACCTATACGAAAGGCGAAAGCCTGCGTTTCACCGGGCATCTTGACATTCAGCGCTTATGGGAGCGTCTCCTGCGGCGCAGCGGCCTGCCCATCCGCTACTCCCAGGGATTTCATCCCCGCGCCAGGCTTAACCTGGCATCTGCCCTGCCGCTGGGTTTCATCAGCGATGCAGAAATGCTTGATTTTTGGATGGACAAACCCCGCCCGGTTGATGAGATCAAGCAAGCCCTATCTTCTGCTGCACCACCCGGGTTGATAATACAATCGGTGGAAGGGATCAGCATGAGTGATAAGTCCCTCCAGTCTCAAATGCATGCCAGCGAATATGAAATTACGTTCTTTGATCCTCAGTCAGGAGAAAAACTGCAGGAAAAAATCAGCGAACTCCTGGCAGCAGATGAAATCAGCCGCACACGCCGCAATAAATCTTATAACCTGCGCCCTTTGATCCTGGATTTGGCAGTAATTCAACTCGAGAGTGATGAATGGGAATTAGGGATGCGCTTGTTGGCTGAACCCGGTCAAACCGGAAGGCCGGATGAGGTTTTAGAGGAGATGGGGTACCAGAATACCGATGTCCTGGTCAAGCGCACAAAATTGATGCTTTCCTAGGGGAATAACTATCCAGAAAATTTCTCGAACATCTAATACTAGCCAATTTCCGTAGAGACGTTGCCTGCAACGTCTCTACGTTGTAATCATAATCCAGTAAGTCCTTTCACTCAGAAATATCATCCATCCCATTAATGTTTTTTTCCTTTCCACAAAAGGAAAAAAGTCAGTTTTCCAACTCACCAAATATAAATTAACCGGTAGTGGCTCAGCATGCTGAGCGCCTTACAACCCTTGGGTGTAAAAATCGTCCATCCCATGCTGTTTTCAAAAATCCACAGTACAATTTATTATTCACTTTTTTGGGGAAGGCATTATGCAAATATCAGGTTTACTGGCTTCGATCGGGATCGGTTTTGGGGCATCATTCATTTTTGCGACCATTCTGTACTGGTTGGACCTGTACGAGAAAGAGCCCTTTCTGCTGCTGGCTGGCACTTTCTTGTGGGGCGCGGTCATATCCGCCGGGGGCGCGTTTATCCTCAACACCGTCTTTGGAACCGGTATTTTCATCCTGACCGGATCAGAAGCCGCTTCCAGCCTGACCATCAGTGTCTTTGCCGCGCCCATCGTCGAGGAAATCCTGAAAGGGTTCGCCGTTTTCCTGGTTTTTGTTTTCTTCAGGGCTGAATTTGATTCCGTCCTGGATGGCATCATCTATGCCGGTGTGGTCGCCCTTGGTTTCGCCGCTACGGAAAATGCCTTCTACATTTACACTTATGGGTTCCTGGAAGGAGGTTGGGCAGGCTTGGGTTCTATGAGCCTGATCCGGATAGGACTGGTCGGCTGGCAGCACCCCTTTTACACCGCATTCTTTGGGATTGGATTGGCAGTCGTCCGATTAACACGAAACTGGTTCATCCGGCTGGCTGCACCTGCTGCGGGCCAGGCCGCCGCCATCCTGGCCCATGCCATCCATAACCTGTTCACTTCTTTATTTGGAAGCCCGGTTGGTTTTGCCTTCACCACCTTCATAGATTGGGTGGGATGGTTTTTGATGGTGCTCTTCATTCTTATCATTCTCTTGATCGAAGGTCAGCAGATCAAAAAATACTTAAAACCCGAGGTCATCCGAGGCACCCTGACAGAAGAACATTACCAGCAGTCCTCTTCTGCCTTAAAGCTTCTCTTTCACCGGATACTTGCTCTTTTTGAAGGGAACTATCGACAGCAAACCCAGCTTTATCGCACTGCAGCTGAGCTAGCGATTAAACTACATCATCTTGAGCGTTTTGGGGATGAACAAGGCAACATTGAAATGGTGGATGCTTTGCGGGAAAAATTAAGCCTGCTTTCGAAATCAATGACCTCTTGATCTATCTCCCCGATCAAATTTGGGTATAATTGTTGTGCTGGAATGTTGGCCATTCCAAACATGTTCCCGTGGCCTAATGGATAAGGCGACGGCCTCCGAAGCCGTACATGTGAGTTCGAATCTCACCGGGAATATTTTTCATTTAATCCACTGCTTCGTGTAAAATTAAAGAGACCTCCGAATTCAGAAAAGGACTCTCATGTCGGAACAAGACCTCAAACAGACCTATGAATCCCTCAAAGAGGAAATCCGCTACCATAACTACCGGTATCACGTGCAGGACGACCCGGTGATCAGCGACACTGAGTTTGATCAGAAATTAAAACAACTGCGGGTAATCGAAGCTAATCACCCAGATTGGGTCACGCCTGATTCACCCACCCAGCGAGCAGGCGCCGTACCGCTGGATAAATTTGAGAAAATCGAACACCCCGCGCCTATCCTCAGCCTTGGGAATGCGTTTAGCGAAGGGGATATCCGGGATTGGTACGAACGCATCGCCCGTTTGGATGATCGCGTGAGAGATGCCGATTTCACCGTCGAGCCCAAGCTGGACGGGCTGACCGTTGTCCTTCATTATGAAGATGGGAACTTTTCATTGGGCGCGACCCGCGGAAACGGCGAAGTGGGCGAGAATATCACCGAAAATCTACGCACCATCAAAGCGCTCCCGCTGCGCATCCCTGTTAGCGCTGATGGTCCCACCCCGCCGGAGGTGCTGGTCGTAAGAGGAGAAGCATTAATTTATAAAGAAGCGTTTGAGCAGCTCAACCAACGTCTTGAGGCTGCCGGGCAGAAAACCTATCAAAATCCACGCAACACAGCCGCTGGCTCCCTCCGGCAACTGGATTCGAAAAGCACTGCAGAGCGTCCCCTGACGCTGCTGGTCTATGCGATTGTCCACCACCAAAATGGAGAAATCCCGCATACCCAGTGGGAGACATTAGAATATCTCAGGGACTTGGGCTTCCCTGTGGCGAAAACCTCCAGCTACTGCAAGAATATCAACGATGCTGTAGCACTGTGCCTTAACACCGACCGTGATCAGTTCCCCTATGAAATTGATGGCATGGTGATCAAGCTTAACGACCTGGATCTGGCAGACAGCCTTGGTTTTGTCGGCAAAGATCCCCGGGGTGCCATGGCTTATAAATTCCCAGCAGAAGAAGTCACCACCCAATTAAATGACATCGGTATCAATGTCGGTCGAACAGGGGTCATCACGCCGTATGCTGTGCTCGAACCCGTGGAAATCGGCGGCGTGATCGTCAGGCAGGCAACCCTGCATAATTTTGATTTCATCTCTGAAAAGGATATCCGGATTGGCGACCGTGTGCTGGTCAAGCGTGCCGGCGAAGTCATTCCCTATGTGATCGGACCGATTGAAGACGTCCGCACCGGTGATGAAGAAAAGTATACACCGCCTGAAAACTGCCCCTCATGCGGCGAACCGATCGTCAACCCGGAAGGTGAGGTTGCTTATTTCTGTACCAACAGCGCCTGCCCTGCACAACTTGTACGGAATCTCGAGCACTTCGCCTCACAAGGTGCCATGGACATCGTCGGTCTGGGGATCAGCACCGTCCAGCAGCTGGCAGATGCAAATTTGGTCGGGGATCTTGCTGACCTTTTCACCCTTGATAAATCTGAACTGCTGGATCTGGAAGGTTTCGGTGATAAAAAAGCGGATAACCTTCTCGCTGCCATCGAGGAGTCAAAATCTCAGCCTTTACGCCGCTTGATCACAGGTTTGGGGATCCATGGTGTAGGCGAAGTTGCAGCGCAAGATTTAGCCGAGCGCTATCAGGATTTAAACGTCCTAAGCCAGGCAACAAAAGAGGAGATTGAAGCCATCCCAGGTTTTGGACCAAACATTGCTGACGCCATTATGGAATGGTTTGACAATGAAGAAAATCAACAAGTTTTGAAAAAACTCAAAGATAACGGTGTTTGGCCGGTTGAAAATGTGAAAGTAGAGCAAGGACCGCAGCCTTTGGAAGGACTGACCTTCGTCATAACCGGCACCCTGCCCAACCTGACCCGTTCAGAAGCCAAAAACCTAATCGAAAGCAATGGCGGCAAGGTAACCGGCAGCGTCAGCGGCAGCACCAGCTACCTTGTTTTGGGAACAGATCCCGGTTCAAAGTATGAACAAGCCCAGAAACGCAATGTCCCCATCCTTTCAGAAACCGACCTCAAACAGCTGATCGAAGAAAGAACAAAATGAATAAACTCATCCTTAAAAAGGGGCGTGAAAAAGCTCTCCTGCGTCGTCATCCCTGGGTTTTCTCCGGGGCCATCCAATCCGTCGAGGGAAACCCGGGAACAGGTGAGACCATTGAAATACGGGATGCTCATGGGCAATTCCTGGCATGGGGGGCCTACAGCCCGAGCTCGCAAATCCGTGCACGGGTATGGAGTTGGGAGCAAACAGAGGAAATCAACCAAACATTCTTCCAGAATCGGATCCTTCAAGCTGCTCAGCTCAGGGATGAATGGATTGATAAAACCACCACCACAGCCTACCGGCTGATCCATGCTGAATCCGATAACCTGCCGGGGCTGGTGGTTGACCGGTATAACAACACCCTCATCATGCAAATCCTCTCCGCAGGTGTGGAACATTGGCGAGATCAAATTGTTGAAAGCCTGGCAAGCCTGGACGGTATCGGGTGCATCTATGAACGTTCAGATGTGACCGTCCGAGATTTGGAAGGTCTGCCGGAACGCACGGGGTTGTTATTTGGCGAACTGCCCAAACAGCCCATGATCATCAAAGAAAACGATCTGCAGTTCCTGGTTGACCTCGCGACCGGGCAGAAAACCGGCTTTTACCTCGACCAGCGCGATAACCGTCAATTCTGCCGAGGGATCGCAAAAGACAAGTCTGTATTAAACTGCTTTGCATTTACAGGCGGCTTTTCGGTTTACGCCCTGGCTGGCAACGCTGAATCGGTCTTATCGATTGACTCATCTGAAGAAGCACTGCATCTTGGCAAAGAAAATGTGATCCTCAACCGGGGCAACCTGGATAAAACGGAATGGATCACAGGCGATGTATTTGATGAACTCCGCACGCTGCGGGACCAGGGCCGCCAATTCGACATGGTGATACTCGACCCACCCAAGTTTGCCCCTACTGCTGCCCAGGCGAAGAAAGCCGCCCGAGGATATAAGGATATCAACCTTTACGGATTCAAACTGCTCAAGCCGGGTGGGGTTCTGATGACCTTCTCCTGCTCCGGTGGGATTGATGCACCGTTCTTCCAGAAGATCGTTGCCGATGCTGCGCTGGATGCTGAAGTGGATGCGAAGATCATCTACAGGCTGAACCAGGCAGCGGATCACCCCACACATTTGCCGTTCCCGGAGGGGAGTTATCTAAAGGGGTTAGTGGTAATAAGAGGTGAATAAGTGAATAGATAATAGTGAATTGTGAATGGTGAATGGTAAATGAATCATACCATTCTCAACACACATCTCCTATTATTCTTAAAACGGAAATTCGTCCGCATCCAACCCCAACGCATCCCGCACAAACATCAAATCCTTCCGCAGATTTGGAATGATCTCAATACCCTGTTTGCGAACCTGGATCTCTTTTTCGTATTCCTTTTCCCCTGCCGTATAGATTCGCGCCTGTCCCGGGGCTTTGCGTGAGGCACGCAGTTCACGCAGGATATTACCGGTAGTTTGCTTGAAGGTCTCCAGGTCAACGAAACCTTCCACATTGATCGCCATGAAGAAATGCCCAACCTTAAAACGTCCCGGCGACCCATCTTCTTCAATTCCAGAAAGAGCATTTAGGAACGCACCAGTTTGCAGCGAAGCGCACAGGATCTCAACAATTGCCGCAAGGCCGTAGCCCTTGTGGCCGCCCAGTGTTTCACCAATCCCGCCCAGGGGCAGGAAAGCTGCTTCACCGGTTGATAATTTCTGAAGAATTTCACCAGGATCCGTCAGGTAATGGTTTTCCGGATCCACCAGCCAGCCTTCGTTTGCTGGTTTTTCCTGCCTGACCAACTTTTCGATATGCCCACGCTGCACGATTGGCGTCGCGGCATCATACAGGAAGGAAAAGGGCTCATCGGTTGGGGCTGCAAAGGCAATCGGGTTCGTCCCCATCATCGGCTGGGTGCCAAAGGTGGGGCAGACGGCGGGCCGTGCATTGGTGAATGTCAGACCAATCATGCCTTCTGCCACTGCCATCGTCGGGTAAAAACCAGCGATGCCGAAATGGGTGGAATTTCGCACCGCCACCGATCCCATACCGTAAGTCCGCGCTTTCTCGATCGCCAAATTCATGGCATATTTTCCGATCACCATCCCCAGCCCGTGGTTGCCGTCCAACACGGCTGTGGTTGGGCTTTCGCGGACGGTATCAATTTTCGTGTGCACGTCATGCTGGCCTGTGATCAGACGGTCATAGTAATAGCGCAGCCGCCCGACACCATGGGATTCGATGCCTCTCAGATCGGACTCAATAATGACATCCGCACAAGTCTGGGCATCTTCTTCAGGTGCACCAAAAGACATAAAGCAGGCTTTAACGAATTCATGAAGATAATCAGCGGAAAGATAGATATTTTTGTCTGTCATAGGGACTCCCTGCCGATGTTCAATTAATTGATCTCACTAAGAAAAATTATAAAGGTGAATGGTGAATTGTGCATGGTGAATGGGCTCTTATTCTTCATTCAATTTTCACGATTCACTCGGGATTAAACCAAAAACCGCCCGTGGTGGGCGGTCCCTGGTCAAGGTGGAGATGGCGGGAATCGAACCCGCGTCCGAAAGAATCGACCCTCGAATATCTACGAGTGTAGTCAGCTTATTCAATCTCGCTTGAGGTTAGCCAGCCAACCGGGCGACCCTCTCGCCAGCCGTTAGAGCCCGAAAGCTCCTCTTTCATGCATTAAACGGCGTCCTGCATGGCATCCTGACTTTATGTCGCCACACCCACTCCCGGCCAGGAAAACGAAAAATGGGGGACGAGGTTTCTCTAGGAAACCGTAGCTCTTAGCCTACAGCTTACGCTGCGAGGGGGAGAGCTGCATATTCAGTGCGATTGGCACTTAATTGTTGTACTGATTTTACGAGGTCGGTACCTCTCGACTCGCAATCCGGGACCAGCCTCTCCCGTCGAAGCCGATCATCCCCGAATGGACTGTTATTATACGATATTTTCGTTAACAATGTATAAATTTGTTTTGTCGAGCATTCTTTGCAATCTTTCGGAGTGAGCCCTTCAGGGCGACATATTTTCGGGCTAAAGCCCTCAACCCATGAAAATTATGGAGTGATCCCTTCAGGGCGAAATATTATCGGGCTAAAGCCCTCATTCCATGAGAATTGTGGAGTGAGCCTTTCAGGGCGACATATTATCGGGTTAAAGCCTTCATTCCATGAGAATTCCGGAGTGAGTCCTTCAGGGCGACATATTATCGGGCTAAAGCCCTCAATTCCATGAGAATTGTGGAGTGAGCCCTTCAGGGCGACATATTTTCGGGCTAAAGCCCTCTTTCCATGAAAATTGTGGAGTGAGCCCTTAGGGGTAACAAATTATCGGGCTAAAGCCCTCATTCCATGAGAATTGTGAAGTGAGCCCTTAGGTTAACAAATTATCAGGCTAAAGCCCTCATTCCATGAAAAATGGGGAGTGAGCACTTAAGGGCGAAATATTATCGGGATAAAGCCCTCATTTCATGAAAATTGTGGAGTGAGCCCTTAGGTTAACAAATTATCGGCTAAAGCACTCATTTCATGAGAATTGTGGAGTGAGCCCTTAAGGGCAACATATTATCGGGCTAAAGCCCTCATTCCAAATAGATTTTCTAAATCACTCTCCTGCTTCTACATAAGCCAGGATCGTCGTCGGGAACTTATCGGTTACAAGCAGGAATCCATCCCCATACCGCACAACTCCCTCCCAGTTGCGCGAATCGTCCACCAGCAGTTCAAGGTAGATTGGGGGGTCGTCAGTCAAATGAATGCCCTCATTATCAATAATGAATTTGAGCAACCTCTCAACCGTCTCAGACTCTTGATGCGTTTCTCCAAGCCCAAATTCAGCAGCAATGGGATCTGATGATGGCAGTAACTTGCTATCCCCCGGGAAAAAGTAATTCATCACCCAAAAAGTCCCATCCGCATCAAGTTCGGTGGCATCCGTGATCCGGTATTCAATATTTTCTATCTTGATTTCTGAATGGGATTCCAAATCAAGATCAAAAACATGCGCGGCTGGATTGGGGTTGACACCTGCTCCATTGGCTTCATAAATCGCATACAGCGAATCCTGGTAAATCAGCATCGTTTCATAAGATAGGTTAGAAATATCCGTTGGGGTTTCGATTGACTGCATATTCTCAATATCGAGAACTAGGCGGGAACAATCGCCTTCAACCTCACCTTTTAAGAAATAACTGACCATTCCATCTTTTTGGCGCGATTCAATGCTTATGTAGAAATCGCTGCCGTGAAAAACAATCGTTTCAAATCCCTCAAAGCCATCGATCAAGTTCTCTATACCATTCGCTTCAAACACGATCCATTCCGGCTCAATGCCATCCGGCGATGTACCCTGGAAAAATGCTTCCAACTGACCTTCATCAATAGAGAAGACATGGCCCTTCCCATCCGTGTTAAATCGATCCGGGTACTGCGGAAGCAGGATCAGGTTCGTCCCACACCAGGCCATGCCAGAAATCTCAGCCTTTGGTTCTGATGCTTCCCCAATCAAAGGGGTTTCCTGCACTTCACTTTCAGGTAGGGCCACAGTATTAGCTTTTAATACTGATGTTTCAGTGCTGGTTGGCGCGTGCACAGCAGGTTGACAGGAAAGCAGGAAAAACATCCAGATCAATCCCAGGAAAATGACCCGATGTTTTTTCATCCTACCAATCAATCTCAAACGTGGCAACCAATGGGTCATGGTCGCTGAATCGTGAATTGTAGTCAAACTCGCTGTTGATATGCAGGATATCCATCGTAAGCAGGTTTGGCAGCAGCCCTTCGCTGATCAGGATTTGGTCAAGGGTCTGGCTGTTGCCATCATAGATATAAGAATAGCGCTCATCAACCGGCAGCGTTTCAACGAGATTCTGGAGGATATCCCCTTCCAGCAGGTCGATTGATGCTGAAAACTGAAAATCGTTCAAATCGCCCAATACAATCACACGCGCTTCCGGGTCGATCTCGAGAATTTGAACAACAAAATCATGCACAATTTGGGCTTGCTCTAGCCGGATTAATTCTGAATCAAGCAAAGGCGGCTGAAACTCACCAAATAAATCCCGGTCAGCACCTTTTGAAACAAAATGGTTGTTGATCAGGAACAGCGGTTCGCCATTGACTAAAAAAGTGACAACCAGGGGTTTACGGCTGGCGTAAAAGGCTGGATCGCCTGGCTCAATTCGCCCGGGGTTTAATGACATTATCGGACTCCCAGCCTGGTCGCTCACTTCCACTGGCGTTTTCGCGTCACCATGAGGTGCGGAAGCCAGCGATAATCCCCTGTCCAAACGGTATAAAAATCCCTGGCGAATATTCCCACCAGGTGCACCACCATCTGCACCTGAAATGGGATCTATATCCACATAGCCATAAGGCGGGCCGCCCATTTCGCTGATCTGATCAATGATCCCCTGGTAAGTCTGGTCTGCTGAAATCGTGTCAAAACCGACCCCGTCGTTATCCTGGATCTCCTGCAGCGCAATGATATCCGGCGATGCCAGCTTGTTCACGATCTGGCTTGCAAGATAAGCCACGCGACGGGCTTCCACAGCCGGCAGGTTCAGAACATTGTAGCTCACCACCCGAAGCTGACCCTCTCCCACAGGCTGAAGGGCATCTTCCGGCTCAAGATCGCCTGATGTAAAATGGACATCCTCCGTGATCAGAAGTTTATAATTTCCATAGTCATAATCCATCACGCCAATAATGGGGGCTTCAGAATGATCACCGACATTCACAAATGGGGTTTCATTTAACAAGTCATCAAGAATGATCCGCTCCGGGTTGAAGTCATCCGCCTGGACCACGATGCCACCCCTGGGGGTAAGCACACTGGCATCCTGACCGCTATCCGCCAGCAGGACGATTTCTTTATAGGCATTGGTCGGTCCAACCACGACTGCGTTATTCACTTGTACGAGCATTCCCTCGAAACTCTCGTAAAAATCAATGCCGTCGTTTTCAGGATCAAAGGGGGTATTCTTTGAAATAAATCCGTTCGTATCATCATCAATGATCTGTGTCGGTGGAATTCTCCCTCCCTGCCCAATGATGGCGGGGTCGGGAAGCGTATTGCCTTGAGAGAGGACTTCGACCTCTGGGTTTTTGATGCGGGTTGTCGCCAGGTTGCCGTATCCGCCACCCGGTGTATATTCCTCCACCCGACCGCTGACCAAAATATCATCACCAACCCGAACAGAGGGTATCCTTTCGGTGTAGACGAAAAGTCCTTCTGAGGTAGCCGGATCGTCATCCGGTTCCACCGACTGCATCCAAAATCCATCCGATTTTACGACTGTCACCACCCCGCTTACATCAGAAACCATCAGGCTGCGGAAAGGAGAAACATGCCCCGCACCCTGGATTTGTGCAATCGTCTCTCCGACAGGAGCTGGCGTAGGTGAAGGTTCAACCTCGGCTGATGTTGGTTCTGGTGAAACGGCTTCCGTTGTCACCAGCGGAGTCGCTTGAGGGGTTTGCCTTTGGCAGCCAACGAACAGAGAAATCGAAAAAACTGCAGCGATCATCATGTAAAATGCCTGGCGGTGAATTCGTCCTTTAGGTGACATTAATTATCCCTTCAATAATTGGTGACTTTTAACAAGAACCATTCCCAACCAGCATATTATAAGTCAATTTCATGATCTGTTCATTACTCGTATCGATTAATTCAAAGCAACAGCCATCGCAAAGTCAAACATTTGATGTAAAATAGATACATGGAAATTAAGATTGCCGTCGCAAAAATTGATAAATATGGCTCTGGAAACAGCGGGGATACTGTTGAGACCATAGAGCGCCCAAACGGGGGACTTTCCGCTGTCCTTGCGGATGGTCAGATTGGCGGTCATGATACCAAAACCATTTCTACCATGGTCAGTCACCGGGTGATTGATCATATCACCGACGGTGTTCGCGACAGCGCTGCCATACGGGCAGCTTCAAATAACATCTTCCTGGAACATAACGGCAGTGTTCAGGCAAACCTGAACGTCCTGACCGTTGATTTACAAACAAATACGATCCTGATCTCACGCAACAGCCCGGTTCCGGTTTTCCTGGTCAATGAGGATAGCGTCGATTGCCTTTCCAGCGACAGCGAACCCATCGGTGGGCGGGTCGATATTTCACCTTCGATCGTCGAGCTGCAGATCCGGGCAGGTATGAAAGTCATCGTTTTTTCAGATGGCGTTTTCAATGCCGGACGTAAAAATCAGGAGGGTCTCGATTTCTGTACAACCATCCAGGCGCTGATTGAAGAACAAGAACCGAGCGCACAGGAGATCGCAGATTTCCTGCTCAACCAGTCCATTCGGCTGGATGATGGCCGGCCTAAGGATGATATGAGCGTGATCGTTCTGCTGTTAAAAGCACAATCCAACGACCAGATCCGCCGGATGAGCGTATCGATGACACTGGATGAAAACTAAGCAAACCCTGTCAAAATACATTAATGATCCAAAACAATATTAACATTAAATTGCGATACAATAATGTCGATTGCAGAAAATAAATCTCACCATCACCATAGGAGGAACATATGCGCCAAAAGGTCGTGCTGATCACCGGAGCAAACGGTGAAATTGGGCATGGTCTCATTCAACACCTGGCTGAAAACACAGATGCCAATATTGTTGCCCTGGATGTCACCCCTCTCGATAAATGCTTGCGTCCTTTATGCAGCACCTATATTGTTGGCGATATCCTAGATCAGATGCTTTTAGGCAGGCTGGTCGTCGAGCATGAGATCGCCACGATCTACCACCTCGCCTCGATTTTATCCACGAAAGCGGAATACAACCCGGAAACAGCCCACCGGATCAACGTCGAAGGCACATTGAATTTGTTAAGGCTGGCTGTTGAACAGTCGCAATGGCAGGGTCAATCGGTGAAATTCATCTATCCCAGTTCCATCGCTGCCTACGGAATCCCAACCTTAAAAGATAAATCAGAGGCTGGTTCAGCCAAAGAGGAAGATTGGAACTATCCAACGACCATGTACGGCTGTAACAAACTCTACTGTGAGCATCTTGGCCGCTATTACAATTCCCACTATCGTCAACTTGCTGCTGACGGCGGCGGATCACAGACGCTCGATTTCAGAGCCATTCGTTTTCCCGGGTTAATCAGCGCTGAAACCGTGCCCACGGGTGGAACAAGCGATTACGGCCCAGAGATGCTGCATGCCGCTGCAAAGGGCGAAGAATACAACTGTTTTGTCCGTCCTGACACAACCCTCCCCTTCATGGTCATGGCTGATGCCGTCAAAGCGCTAATTTTCCTGGAAGCTGTCCCCAAGAATCGCTTATCACAATATGTTTATAACGTCACCAGCTTCAGCTTATCCGCCCAGGAAATTTTCGATATCGTCCTCAAGGCGTTTCCACAGGCCAATATCCATTTTGCGGTGGATGATAACCGTCAGAAAATTGTTGACAGCTGGCCGGAATGCGTCGATGATTCCGCTGCCCGCCAGGATTGGGATTGGCAGCCAGATTATAACTGCGAGCGCGCTTTCAACAAATATCTGATCCCGGCCATCCGGAGAAGATACGAATAAGGAAACTGCAAAAACATTAAGAAGCTGGCAATCACCCAGCTTCTTTTTTGATTCGTGCGATCAAATCCGGCAGCATTTCGTCCAGCTCGCCTGCCAACGGCAGTAAATCGTCCAAAAACACCCAATAGAATTTTAAAGCGATCGGTACAGGACTGCCATCAGACGGGTCGTATTCATAACCAATCCAAGAAACCGGTGTTGACTCTTTTAACATGAAAAGAAAATAATGGCGTTCTTGAAGCCCTTGCAAGGCGTATCGGCTCAAATCATGGGTTGTTACGCCCAATTTTTCGAACCATTCAACCTTTTGAAGGCCTGTTTCTTCCTGAAATTCCCTTATTGCTGCATTGGGTATGGACTCCCCAGGTTCCACTGTTCCACCAGGCACCTGGATCCCGGCTTACGGGAAATCAACATGCTCAAAAACCAAAAGAGACAATTTCCCTTCATTTGACCTGAGAACGTATGCATAAACTTTCTTTTGGACAGGTTCTTGCTTAATATAAACCATGTTTTAATTGACCTTTCCCTCACATTACGATAGAATTGACCCGTTGTCGTTATTTTATCAAACGCCTGGAAATATTATGCCCATTTACGAGTACACCTGCCTTGATTGCCAAACAGAATTTGAATTGATCAGGCGCATTAAAGATGCTGATGCTGGCGCAAAGTGCATACAATGTCAGGGTGAGCATATCCAGCGGAAAATTTCATTATTCAATGCTTCCAGCGGGGGGCGCACACTGACAAACAGCCATTCATGCAGCGGCTGCGCGGGCGGAAGCTGCAGCACTTGTGGATCTCATTAATCATGAATAAAACCAAATTAGCACTCATTACCGGCGGCTCAAGCGGCATTGGCCTGGCATTGGCCAAACAATTATATCAAGAGGGCACAAACCTTTGTTTGCTCGCCACAGATGTGGAAAAACTTAGCCAGGCAAAAACTGAAATTCAAGCCCTGGCTGCAAATGAAAGCCAGACCGTAGAAACCCTATCCTGTGATATCAGAAATTATGATGCTTTGAATGTCATCCTTGAAGAATGGATGGAACGCTCTGGAACACCTGATCTTGTTGTCAATTCTGCCGGCGTGACCTACCCGGGTTATTTCCAGGATTTAGATGTCGAAATCTTCCACTGGCTGATGGATATCAACTATTACGGCACCCTGCATGTGTGTAAGATCATCATTCCAAAAATGATCCAACAAGGTCGTGGGACGATGGTGAATATCTCCTCTCAGGCTGGGTTTGCCGGTGTATTTGGCTATACCGGTTACAGTGCTTCAAAATATGCTGTACGTGGGTTCAGTGATGTCTTGCGTTCTGAAATGAAACCCCTAGGTATCCAGGTTTCAGTTGTTTTCCCCCCTGATACCCTTACGCCGCAACTGGCATTTGAGGAACCCCTGAAACCCCCTGAAACAAAGTTCATCGCGGGTGCCACAAAACCCCAATCTGCAGAACTAGTAGCCCATGACATCCTTCGAAAAGTCAGAAAAGAGAAGTATGTGATCATCCCCGGTTTTGATGGTCAATTTTTCTACCGCCTGGTCAACATCCTGGGCAACATCACATACACCATCATCGATATCCTAGTTCGGATTGCCCAGAAGAAAAAGAAATAGAACCCCTCATTTTCCATCCATCTTAGGCTGAAGTATCAATAATTATTCCTCAGCGTTCCCGAACAGAAGCGTTCTTTAACTGCATTTCGAGGTAGCTGCGGTAAGCCATGTGCTTCCGAAGCTGTTCAATATCATCCGGGATTCGCCGGTATAGAATGATCAATAAAATCAAGCACGCTATCCAGGCGGTAACAGAAACCCAGGTTATCGATCCAATCAGACCGATCCGGTCCTTGAGCAAAGAAACAAAAATCGGGCTGAGCACTGCACCAATGGTTTGAAAAAACAAATAGACACCACTGGCAGACCCCCTTAATTCGGGCAGGGTGATATCCATGATCGAAGCGATGATGTTCGGCCATAAAAATGAAAATGATAGCCCTAATCCTACCAAGGATATCAGCAGCAGCAGCCCGGATGTATTTCTGGCAATGAATATCAAGATCAAAGAGATGATCGAAATGGCTGTACTTGCCATGCTTACCAGGATTCGACCGGATTTCATTTTTTGAAATACAAAATCCCCCAAAAACCCAGCCAGCGGGAAACTTAACGTTAAGCTGGTCAAACCGGGCAGGATATAATCTTGAAAATTAATGGCGAGATCGGGATTATTTGCAGAGGTGGTAAGAAATTCCACAGCCCAGGATGTCATAGAAATCCATGGAATAATGCTGAAAAATCCAAGCAGATATATAACGATCATGCTGGTTTGTTTCAAATGAACTTTTGCAGAACTCCAATCAAACAGGTATCGACCTATTCGTGGTATATCCATCAACGCGGGTTCTTTATCTCCTCTTAAGGGCGAATGAAAAAATCGGTACGCAACCAAACCAAAGATGATACCAAACCCGCCCAGGAATAATGTGAGAAACCGCCAGTTAATTAAATTCAGCAGACCAGGCATCAGTAAGGTGCTAAAGAACAAAGCAAGTGGCTGGCTGATCAATAATAATCCCAATATTTTGCCCCGGTCATTCGGCTTAAAAAAGTCCCCGACCAGCGAAAATATCCCGGGGGAGCTGGACTGTGGAATGGCTGCAGCTGTTATTGAAAGTTCGAAGGTACTGAAAGTCGGGGCAATCCCTGTTAACCATGATGTCATCCACCAGAGGAAGCCAACAATTGTGAATAATTTTCGCCGTTGATAAGAGTCAAACAAATAGCCCCAAAGCAGGAAGGCAACCGCTGCGACAACAGCAGTCCAGGGGATTCTACCCAGGAAACCTATTCCGCTGCTGTGGAACAACCCTGTCAACTCGGGCGTCATTTGGGACAGGAATAGCCGGTTGAATTCTTGGATGAATAGGAAAAAGGAAAATAGGACCAAAAATACCCAACGTTTTGAAACTTTTTTCATTTAACGCAGTTCTCCCATGTGGAAGCCGAACTTCAAATTTAAAGTATAACGCGGTTTACTAATAGATGTGAACTATTTAAATTTCCTGAGAATTGATGTTATTCATCCAGAACATATTGCAACTCACACTAAATCCGATTAAAATAAATAAAACAAATATTCGAAGAATCCAATGACCAATAAGATCAAAACAATCCTGAACCGGTGGCGAAGTCAGCCCAGTATAGCGGAAAACATCGTTGAATGGCGTGTATTATCCCAGAAAGCACCAGAGCTGATCGATTTTCCAAGCCAGATCAAGCCAACGTTGGTTAACGCGTTAAAGTCGGATGGAATCCATTCCCTGTTCGTCCATCAATACCAGGCATATCAAGCTGTTCATGAAGGTCATAATATCGCCATCGTATCCGGCACAGCCAGCGGCAAAACGCTCTGCTATAACCTGCCGGTAATTGACAGCCTGATCAAACAACCTGAGGGACGGGCGTTGTACCTTTTCCCAACCAAAGCCCTATCTCAGGATCAACAATCCAATCTTTGGAGGCTGCTACAACTGTCTGATCAACAGGAGAGAATCAAAGCGAATATCTACGATGGCGATACGCCCCAGCATCTCAGATCTGCCATCCGGCGGGACTCAACCCTCATTCTAACCAACCCGGACATGCTCCATACCGGCATCCTGCCCCACCACACGGTCTGGAAAGATTTTTTCACCGCCCTGCGATTTATCGTGATTGACGAAATGCATGCCTACCGGGGGATATTTGGATCTCATGTGGCCAACGTCCTCCGGCGATTGAAACGCATCAGCCGTTTTTACGGCAGCCAGCCCCAGTTCATCCTGACCTCTGCCACGATTGCCAACCCGAAGGAACTGGCAGAAGGGCTGATCGAAAAACCAGTCAAAGTCATTGACCAGGATGGTTCACCCCATGGTGAACGACATTTCCTGATCTATAATCCCCCGCTCATCGATAAAAAACTGGGTATCCGGCAAAGTTCACTGCTGGAAGGTTCATTATTAGCCAGCGAACTGATCGAAGAAAAAATTCAAACAATCGTGTTTGGCCGCACAAGGCGGAGCATCGAGCTGATCCTGACGTACATCCGCCAGCGCAGCTCCGGGGATAACCCCAACCGGATCAGGGGTTACCGGAGCGGTTATCTATCAAAGGAGCGCCGTGCGATCGAAGAAGGCCTGCGTCGCGGTGAAGTCCAGGGTGTTGTCGCGACCTCTGCCCTTGAACTCGGGATCGATATTGGCGGAATGGATGCATCTGTGCTGATCGGTTACCCGGGAAGCATCGCCGGCACCCGCCAGCAAGCCGGACGCGCGGGGAGAAAATTAGCACCCTCATTATCCATCCTTGTCACTTCAGCCAACGCTATGGACCAATACCTGGCACGTCACCCGGAATATTTTTTCGACCGCTCCCCTGAACGCGCATTGATTGCCCCCAATAACCTGCTGATCCTTCTTCAACATATCCGCTGTGCGGCTTTCGAACTGCCTTTTCAACCCAACGAGGGCTTCGGTGCGATCAGTGTAGAAAGATTACGTGCGTTCCTCGAATTATTGTCTCAAAGCGGTCAATTACACCAGCAGGGCGAGCGGTTCTTTTGGATGGCTGACCAGTATCCCGCAGCAGAAATTTCATTGCGGAATGCCACGCCAGACCAGGTCACGCTGATCGTCAAGGGTTCCTACCGCCAGGAAACGATCGGACAGGTCGACATGGCCAGTGCTTACTGGATGGTTCACCCAGAGGCCGTTTACCTGCATGAGGGAACCTCCTACCTGGTGGATTCTCTCGATCTGGAAGCCGGGGCAGCCTATCTTCGTGAGACAGCGATTGATTACTATACCCAGGCCAGGGAGGAAACCCAGGTCGAACAAAAATTGCTTCAAAAACAAGCCCCGGTGGAAGGCGCAACGAAATCCTTGGGTGAAATTATCGTTACGACGAAAGTTGTCGGTTACCGAAAGATCCGCTGGTTCACTCATGAATTCCTGGGCGGTGGCGAAGTCAACCTGCCGCCTACCCACCTGAACACAATCGGGTACTGGATTTCGCTGAATGATAAGACAGTAAATCAGCTCAAAGACCAAATGATGTGGCATTCTGATCAGAACGATTACGGCCCGGAATGGGATAAGATCCGGGCACGTGTCATAACCCGCGATGGGGATCGCTGCCAGGTTTGTGGGACATCCGGTTCACTACGTCCCTTGCATGTGCACCACATCCAACCCTTCCGAAGCTTCACTTCTCTTGAAACGGCTAACCAGCTCCAGAATTTGATCATGCTGTGCCCGACCTGCCATCGACAGGCAGAAACCAGCGTGCGTATCCGAAGCGGTATGGCCGGATTCAGCTACGTTCTCCATAGCCTGGCACCCCTGATGCTAATGTGCGATGGTGAAGATATCGGCGTACACTACGATCCCAACGCAACCCTAGGGGATGGACAACCAACGGTCGTTGTTTATGATAATATCCCTGGAGGATTGGGGCTTTCAGATAATCTATACGAAATTCACGCTGACCTGCTCCGCCAATCGTATGATATGGTAGCTTACTGTGAATGCGAGGATGGCTGTCCCTCCTGTGTCGGACCCATTGGCGAGGAAGCGTCCGGCGGTAAACTTGAAACTTTAGCATTGATTAAGGCATTGATCAGCAATGACTGACTGGGAATCTCTCTCGGACCAACTTAAAGCCCTGGGTGTTGACCTGGGTAAGAAAAAGAAGCTTAAATCTTCCCGAAAGGCGAGATATCCTATCGATTCGGTGGTTGATGGGACCTTCAAAGAGGTCATCTATGGTGAGGTCTTCTGTCATGAAGAACATTATCAGCGTGATTTTCGCCACGGCAACAAACCTTTATGGCCGACCGAACCGATCAGCATGTTGTGCCAATGGGCTAACGCCGAATCGTATGCTATAGATGATCTCCAGGACTTTATTTTCCTGGATACCGAAACCAGCGGCCTGGCAGGCGGCACAGGGACTTATGCATTCGAAGTTGGCTTAGGGCGATTTACAGATGAGGGCTTCAAACTGGGGCAATTTTTCATGCGTCACCCCGGCGAAGAACCTGCCCTTCTTGCCGGCTTATCGGAATTTATGGATGGCATGAAAGCAGTCGTCACCTACAACGGAAAATCCTTTGATATCCCCTTACTGAACACTCGCTACACCTTGATGGGGATGACCAGCCCGTTTGATGGCGTTGACCACTTCGACCTGCTGCCGTTAGCGCGCCGGTTATGGCGGATCAGGCTGGAGAGCCGGACTTTGGGTAATGTTGAACACCAAATCCTCGGTGTGACTCGCGGAGAGGAAGAGGTGCCCGGTTACCTTATCCCCGAAATGTATTTCGATTACCTTAAAACCCAGGATGCACGCCCGATGGCAGGTATTTTTTACCACAATGCAATCGATATCCTCAGCCTGGCTGGGCTATTCAGTCACATGGCTTTTCTTTTACATGAGCCGCATTCAGAGAAGATTCAGCATGGTGAAGATATCGTGGCATTAGCACGGTTTTTTGAATCAATGGATGACATTGAACAGTCGCAGACCCTCTATCAAAAAGCCCTGTCTCTTGAATTATCTGAAGACCTCTACTGGGATACACTGGAGCGGTTTTCATTCCTTCTAAAGCGTAAAGAGGATTGGCCATCAGCCATTGCGCTGTGGGAGATGGCAGCAGAAAACCATGCTTTGTATGCTTATGAAGAACTCGCTAAGTACTATGAGCACCGAATTAAAGACCTCAACGCCGCGCATCAATGGGCTTTATCAGCCAAGGATGACCTCGAATCTCGGCACCTGCCGGCGTATGAAACCCTAAAATGGCAGGAAGTCCTGGACCACCGCCTGGCACGGTTGGAACGGCGTATGGCTAAAGACCAGGGATCAAAAGCATCAGACACTGGTGAAAACCAGGCGTAATCCCACAGTTCCATTAATATCTTGTCTCTTAATAAAATGGTATAATTTTCTCTACTATCACGCTTGTGAATAATATAAAGATTTCTAAGGAGATCATTTTTATGTCAGGACATTCGCATTGGGCAACCATTAAACGTAAAAAAGGTGCTGCTGACGCCAAAAAGGGAAAGATTTTCACCCGCCTGGCGCGAGAGATCGTGATCGCTGCCCGTGAAGGTGGCGGCGATCCCGGTATGAACGTCCGGTTAGAGCTGGCCATTGATAAGGCTAAAGCAGCCAACATGCCGAAAGACAGCATTGATCGGGCAATCAAGCGCGGTACCGGTGAAGATAAAGACGGTGTCGAATTTGAAGAAATCCTGTATGAAGGTTATGCCGCGAACGGCGTCGCCCTCATGATGGAATGCGTCACTGAAAATCGCAACCGTACTGTGGCGGAACTTCGTCACATCCTCTCCAGAGCTGGCGGCAGCATGGGAGATCCCGGTTCCGTTAGCTGGCAGTTTGACAGGATGTCATTTTTTGCAATCGATGGTGAGTCTCATGATTTTGACGAGATCTTTGAGCTGGCAGTTGAAGCCGGCGCAGATGATATCAAAATGGAAGATACTGTGATCGAGATCTATGGTAAACCGAGCAATTTCCACACTATTGCGGATCACCTCTCAAAAGCCAACATCAAACCAGATGAATCCGGTATCCGTTTCTTACCAAAACAAGAGATCACTCTGGATACTGAGAAAACGATCAAAGTAATGAAGACCATCGAAATCCTGGAAGAGCTTGACGATATCCAGAACATTTACTCAAACCTGGATATCACCGAAGAGGCTATCCAATCCATGGAGAACAGCTAAGCCGGATATGCTGGTTTTAGGGATCGACCCGGGTATCGCCATCACTGGTTATGGCTTCATCCGGCAGGGCGATCAAAATGAATATCAGTGTGTGGATTTTGGCGTGATCACCACGAGTTCAAAGCTGCCAGAAGCGGATCGTTTGAGCATCCTGTATGATGAATTAACCGCATTAATCAAAGAAAACCATCCGGATACCAGTGCAGTCGAGAAGCTTTTTTTTCAGAAAAATGTCAAGACTGCGATATCTGTTGGCCAGGCACGCGGTGTCGCGATGTTAACCCTCGCACAAGCCCATTTGCCGGTTATGGAATATACGCCAAATGAGGTCAAGCAGACCGTCTGCGGCTACGGCAGTGCGGGAAAAGCCCAGGTTCAGCAGATGGTTCAAACACTGCTCCACCTGGATGCCCTACCGAAACCCGATGATGCTGCGGATGCACTGGCCGTCGCCATTTGCCATATCAACCACCAATCCTTTTCTAATTTTGTCAGCCAATCACAGGTATGATCATCACCAGCTTTTCAAACCCCAAAATTAAATCCATTCGCAAGCTGGATCAAAAGAAATACCGGCAGGAATCAGGTTTGTTCTTTATTGAAGGTTTGCATACGGTGGGTGAAGCAGTACAGACCAAAGCACCTATCGAAACGCTGGTCATTGCACCCGACCTTTTAGAAAGTGACTTCGGACAAGAGCTGCTGGCACATCCAAACATAAGCGGAACAGATCAACTGCTGATAAGCGCTGAGATTTACCAGAAAATCGCCCATAAACAGGGGCCTCAGGGGATCGGTGCTGTTGTCCATCAAAACTGGCTTGACCTTGAGAAAATCAATGTCAATCCACAAGACCTATGGATTGCGCTCGATTCTGTAGCCGATCCCGGCAACCTGGGAACGATCATGCGCACCGCCGATGCCGTGGGCTGCAGGGGAATTATATTACTCGGAAACGCAACCGATCCTTATGACCCAACAGCCGTTAAAGCGAGCATGGGGGCGCTTTTTTCATTGAATTTGATCCAAACCACCTGGCAGCAATTCACAGCCTGGCAGCAAAACAATCGGATCAACCTCATAGGTACGTCAGACCATGCCAATGCAGACTACCAGGCCATCCAATACCCATTCCCCCTGGTTCTGCTGATGGGAAGCGAACGTCATGGGCTGACCGAGGAAATGATGGCAGCATGTGACCACCTGGTCCGGATCCCCATGGCTGGACGCAGCGACTCGTTAAACCTGGCTGTGGCATCAGCTGTCACGTTGTATGAAATTTACAATCAAACTAGAAAACCGGAAGTGAGCGGCTTATGATTGCAACCATTACGGGAGAGATCAGCCAAATAATGGATGGCCAGCTTGTGATTAATGTTGGCGGCATAGGACTGCTGCTGCATGCGACCGAAGACACCTGCCTGGCTTGCAAACCGGGCATGAAGAAATCATTTCACACGTATCTTGTCGTTCGTGAAGACCAGCTCTCCTTGTATGGTTTTGAATCCCTGGAAGCCCGGGATCTTTTTGTGCACCTGATCAGTGTCGCAGGCGTGGGTCCAAAAAGCGGGCTGGCACTGCTTTCCACCCTCTCACCCGAAGAGATCCGGCGAGGGATCACCGGCGATCAGCCTGAGATCTTTACCAGAGCACCGGGGATTGGCAAGAAAACCGCTCAAAAAATCATCCTCGACCTGCAGGGAAAAATCCAACCGTTGGAACCCCTTGAGACATATTCCCGGATTGACGAAATCGATACTGAGGTCATGGATGCCTTGACAGCCCTTGGTTACTCGATTGTTGAAGCTCAGACTGCGCTGCAGTCCATATCAAAAGAAGAAACACCGGATGTTGAATCCAGGCTGCGGAAAGCACTCCAGTATTTCAGCTAGCCCGATCTCCTTCTTAACCTTTTATCAGAAAACCACTAATTTCTCAATCATTCATAAATTCTTTTCGCTAATCATAAAATTACCACTGAAGGTTCTTTTGATTTACATTTATCGTTGGTAAAATGAACCCGAAGTAAAGTAAATTTTAAGGAGTGATCTTGGCAAAGACCCTTCAAGGGAAAAACCAAACCTGGCAGTTAAGCGACACCCCCATCGGCAGTGGTGATGCGGGTGAAGTTTATGCTGTGTCTTGTAAGGAAAATCCCGATCTTGTGGGCGTGCTGAAAAAACCAGCCCGGATTGCCACAGGCGGTACGATCCAGCGACAGGCTAACCAGATTGCCCAAGAATCCTTTGCCTTAGCTCGCCTTGATGGCTTGCCGGGTGCTAAAGCGCATCCGCCAAGACTCCTGGATGAAGCACCCTCATTTACCCTGGGTACCGCAAATTATTTCATCGTCAGTGAAAGAGCCCCAGGGTTGGATATCGCTGACATGTTGAGCGAAACCCATCAATCCGGAAAGCCATTTCCTCGCAGGGTCATCATCACCGTTTTGGATGCTCTGTTTGACCTCTTTTCCCGTGCCCATAAAGCGGGTGTGCTGTGGAATGATGTCAAGCTGGACCATATCTACTGGCATAACCCATCCGGTTGGGTCGCCGTCATCGACTGGGGTAACGCACAGTTCCTGGACCAACCAGAGGACAAAAGGCAGCGACTGCTTCCCCGCTGGGAAGACTACCAACAGATGGTTGAAACGTTGGGAGGTTTTCTCCAGCATAACGCTCCGGAGCTATACAACGACTTAGGTTGGGATGAGTTTGTAGGCGAGGAACTGGATTCACCCCGTGTGTCTGTTCTCGCCCGGCGGATTGCCTACCAGCAGCAAGTGATGGCCCTTAAAGTCATGGAATATCAATCCTTGATCCGGGTTATTCTAAACAGCGATCCCTCGCTGGATGGCTTCGAGAAAATCCGGGGTTACCAAAAAGATCTCCTGCAAATCGGCGCGCCCTGGGATGCAGAAGGTGTGCTGTCTTATGGCCACAACTTAATTTTTGCGTCAATGGAGAATAAGGATCTGGGATCAGCCATCAAGGCTGTGTCACTGGTTTGGGATTTATATGATGAAGATCTTGAACTGCCATGGCATTTGCTCAGAGAATATTTCCGGCAAACTGATATCCTTGCCCATGCTATGGTCAGTGACCTTGTGCGGTTTACTCTCAATGAACAATGGTTAACTGCCCTGTGGACCTTGATCCGCATTGCGAAAGATTCAAACGAACCAGGTTGGTGGGAACGAATCATGCCGGTGCTGCGGCAAAGAGCTTTGGAACTTGTTATCCCCCCACCGCTTCAGGTTAGTCAATCCATCTTGGCCTGGTATCAGAATGAAAGTTCGGGACAGACCCAAACCACACAAAAATTATCTACTATCGTGAAAACTTGGCGGACGAAAGGTGCTGATCTGGCTGAAAGTCCATTCGAATATGAAATTATGGGATTATTCCAAAATAAACTCGAACTTCCCCGAAATCTGCGTTCAGAATTCAGACAGAGTTTTGCGGCTGGACAAGATGCAATCAGGGAGCTGATTAAAGTTTGGGAAAATGCCAATTTCGAAGCGCTGGAAACTGCCATCCGCAAGGTGGCAGGATGGGACCCTGATCGCTGGGGAAGCCTGGAATTAGAAAAACAATCCCGCCTGTTTCAAACATGGCTTCAAAATCTTTATGCTGGTCCGAGTGTTGAAACAGAGCCCATCCAATATCTTGAGCAAATGGCGGAATCACGGCCGGGTATTGAACAACGCCTCGGGATGCCCCCCTGGATGAAGCTATTAATTGAAACGCTCGATGCCATCCATACCAAAGCATTCCGGAATAACTACCACGCTGAAATCATAGCGTGGTTTCCCTGGCTGCTAAAAACCAATCGCACAGGAGAGGTTTCCCATGAACTACCTTCAATGGCGATTGATGAAATCCTCTCTCATTTCCAGCAGCATCTAAAATCCTGGAGCGATATTGAAGCTGGCCTTTCTGTCGTCAGAAAACAGGCCCCTGTGTACCACCCTGAATGCCAGATGCTTGCCGACAGATTTCAGAGTACACTGATGCTCAATGCCAGCCACGAATTGCAATCCATAAAACCTGGTCAATCATCGCACCCCAACCTGGATGAAACCTATCTTGCACTCCGAGCATTAAGTGAGTGGCGCAATCACCTTGAAGAAAAAGATCCAGACAAAGCATTGGATGATCTGTTCTTTCCGCAAAATAAAGGCTGGCGGATGGTTGCGCATGCACAAAATATGACAACCGTTTGGGTTCAGGAAATATTGCCTTCGCTGAATTGGATGATCTCAGGTCATCCGGGAGAAGCGGGTGTTCAACCGGATCCTACGGGATCGCCATTAAGCATAACAACCGTAAGCTATGCTGAAATCTCCAGAATTTGGGATTCGATCCTGAAAAACGGCGTTCATCAACCTGCACTGGAGGCACTGACTGACGAAGTCGATTTAACCCGCCAATTATTTATGAAGTGGCGCCAGGAGCAGGAGCAATCCGCAGACCAGGTGGTTCGCCTGATCTATCATGCCTATCTGGATCTAATCCGGAAAATATCAAACAAATTACTGCTTCTCTCAACCCACAGCAGGCAAGCAAATCTCAGTTTATCGATTTTTGTCGAGGGTGATCATGTCAGCGTGCCAACAAAATTAAAGACCCTCGGAAATATCCTGGAGGACTTATCTGCAGTCGAGACTATCCTGGCACTTGAACCAGCTGGATTAAAGTTCCCGGAATGGGTTGAAGCATTTTCTAGGATATTAACCGAACCGACTCCCGAAGGACGCCGGCAGGTGGTATTATCTTTGTCTGAAAATCATCCTATTTACAACTTGATTGTGCAATCCATATTTTCAAGCTGAGTAGGGTTAGGATTGGAAATACACTAAATGCAAACAATACATTTTGGTCCCGATAAAACAATAAAGCTGACTGAGCCGCTGGATACATGGCTATCTGCTGGATTACGTGATTTTGCCGTTCCTGAAGCACTGGGCTCCTCAGCCCGTGTTTTTAGCCTGATCTATCCTGAACTTGCTGGCGACTATGCCAACCACCCGGCGATCAAGGTCATGCGTCCGGATAAAATCAATTATGCCCTTCCCCTTTTCAAGAATGAAATCCAAATCCTGGATCGGATGAAGGACACGCCCGGCGTCACACCGCTAATAGGCCTGGCATTCATCAAAACCGAATCGGGGGAATGGCCTGATGAGATCGCCCCACTTACAAAATCACTGGAAGAAAAATCCTCAGCGGTTAATATCTCCGGTGTCATGGATCTTTTTTCAGCGGATGAAGTGCAAGCCTTCCTGGATGAATTAGACGTTCGGGCATCAGAAGGATGGCTTGCTTCGATTATCTTGCCCCGAAGGTGGGAGGACAACCTCTACCTGCGCTGTGATTCCGGCTATACACGCGGCGAATTCCACCGGTCTTTCCCGGTACTGACCGCCCTGGAAGCATCTTTTCAGATTTCAAAGATCCTCGAAGCGGCTCACGAAAAAAATATTGTTTTCCTGGACCATAAGGTCCTGCACTACTACTGGAATGAACCCCGCAACCAGGTTATTGCCCTCGATTGGAATATTGGCCGGATGATCACCAATGGAAACACCGAAGAGATGTTTGAATTCGATGTCCTGCAATTCGCCGCTCGTGCACTTCATCACCTGCTGACTGGCCGCCAGGCGCCAGGTTCTGTAAAGGTTGGGCCGAACCGCCCTGAAGATATTCAAAACGCCCCCCATCAATATGAACCGGTCTGGACTTATGATGATCATAAACGTCTTTCTGACCAGGAATTAGAGGTGTTGGGCAGGGCAATTAAGGGTGAATATAAAACCGCAGCCGATCTATCCATCGACCTGCAGCGTTTGGTTGAACTTCGTAAGTCGGAATCATAACCGTTCAGGGGAAGGGTAAAAAATGATACAAGATCTCATCTACCAGGCAAAAATCGTTCTTGAAAAAGCGCATCCCACCGACCAGGAGCTGGCGGAAGCGGAAAATGCGCTCAGTGCATTCCTGGAAGCGCTTGCAACCGAACGGGTTTCAGAACCGGTTGATTTTTCTGATCTCGAACACGCCAACCGCCTTCTCAGAGAGGTAAGGCGTGAAAGATCGCGCCGCCTGGCTGAAGCACAACAGAACGAAGTTATTGATGCGCCTGCTGAAAGTGATGCAGCAGAACCCCAAGAAAGTCGTGAGCGTTTGGCGGCGTCTCCACAATTTGATGACGATGATACCTATGATCCTCTCAGAAAATTCCTTAGCTCAAGCCACGATCCAGAGGCTGACTCGTTGATGGACAATGCTGAGGAAGCCTTCTATGCAGGGAATTACCAGAAAGCCATCCCGCTTTACGAAAAAGTCCTTCAAATCGAACCTGCCTGGTCGCGTGCCACGCAGCATCGCGATGAAGCGGAAGAATTCTTGCGAACCGGTAATATTCCATCCGTTGCCCTGCCCCCTGATGCCGGAAAAGCTTATGGCAAGGCCCAATCTGCAGCCCGCGTTTTTCGCTATCAAACCGCTTTGGACTACCTCGAAGAAGCCTTCGCCAGCCTGAACGAAACCGGCATCAACCGCTGGCGCGAAGGAGAAGACCTTCGTCAGGATTTGGAAAACCAGATGCAGGCCAACGAGGTCTACCAGGAAGGTTTAACCCTCCTCCGCCAGGGTGATCTTCAGGGCGGTCTTTCGAAAGTGCAAACGGCTGCCAGTGCTGTCGCTATCCCTGAATATGTTGATAAAGCCAATGAGATACGGAGCGATATTGCAAGCCTGGATGAAATTGCTGACGTTGTGAACCTCAGTGGAAACATCCCCCCGGAGAAGCTGGCGGAATCCCGAACAAAATTGGAGCGTTTGTCCGTGAAGTACGGTGAGATCCCGCAGGTCACGCGCCTCCGAAACCGGTTAGAGATGGTCCTGCCTGCGGTCACAACGCAACTGATCGAAAACATTCAACGCCAAAAACGTCAGGGCGATTCGTCTAATACCATCAAAGGTGCGAAAGAAGCCTATGCCCAGGCTGAGGAGAACCTGCAAATCCTCCAAACCCTTCAACCGACCCACGCACAACATCAAAACTTGCAAGCTGAGATCCAGGAGTCTTACCAGGACATTGAAAACCTGGAAGACAGCGTCAAAAGAGCTAACCAATCGGTGAACAGTGAAAATAAGTATTTTCCCCGGAATGCGATCCTGATCAGTAAAGCTGTTCGAACACGCTTCCCACAAGACCCGGAAGTATTGGATCTGAAACGCCACTTGCGCTGGTATCCTGTGACTCTGTATGGCGGCGGGGTCATCGCCGGGATTTTAGTGATCCTCTTGTTATGGTTTGGCGGACGCGGGATTGCCGGCCTTGTGCGCCAGCGACAGCTTGCAATGCAGCCCACCCCAACCGCAACTGCAACCATCACCCCCACTGCCACCATCACACCTACGGCGACGGTCACACCGACAGCAACCCCCGAGAGATCAAACACACCCGTCTTATCACCGACGCCAACGCCCATTGTGATTGGCGTCGTCACGCGTAATCTTTGGGCCTACAGCGGCTGTTATGAATCAACCAACCAGGTCGGACGGATCCCGGAAGGCGGGGAGGTTACCCTGATCGCGCTGCCGAACCGTGTATTCGATGATCTGGACCGGGAGTGTGTACTGGTTGAATATCAAGGCGAGACGCGAACGGTGACCGGATACATCCTGATTGCAGATCTTGAAATCCCGTAAATAATTATGTAAGCATAAAAAGAAAAATCTCTCAAGTGTTGAGAGATTTTTTTATTCAAAACCCGCGAGTTTGCCCTTCCCAAGGTGGCTCTTTCCCTTCCTCAAATTCATCCACACCGGGGCCACCCAGTTGGCGAAGCCGCCACAAGCCATAAATATAGCTTAATACCAGTACAGCAATCGTTACCGGCCAGCCCAATAAGGTATTCGCCCATGCCAATCCAGCGGCTTCACCCTGCCTGAAAAGTAAGATCTGAGCGGTCAGTCGTAAACCAAAGAAGAATGCCCACATCCAGGTCACATCCCGGTAAGCTGCTTTGATATCCTCCCGCCAAAACCACCCGAGCGGCCATCCTCTGATCAGGTGACTGACCCAGGCTGCCATCGGTTTTCCGATGAGATTGCTGATTAAAGCAGCGAGAAGCAGTATCCCACTGCTGATGATGGCGGGGATAAAGTAACTGGCAGCATTCTGAGTCAGCAGTGCTAACCCGGCTGCCAATCCAACACCTAACACACCGCCCAGGGCATACTGCCATTTCTGACGCTTAACCAAACGTAGAACGCCGAGTAAAACAGCTAACCCCAGAGCGGCGATCACGCCCGGGATCAACCCAAAAATACTGTTAATCACCACATATAGAATCGGTGGAAGCAGCGCATCGATTGTACTGCCAGACAGCACCGATCTTAATTCTTCCCAAATTTCCTGCCATTTGAACTTCAATTATGATATCCCTCGTTCAAGATTGGTTCAAAATCACAATGGCAACACCAGGATCACACCCAGGGCAATCTCCGTTGCAAGGCTGATCCAGTTCGAACGTTCGACTGATTTGTCAATGAACATAAAAACCAACCGGATCAAAAATATCGCTAAATAGCTAATTCCCAGCATCATGTACGTTTCAGGGTGGCGAAAATAAATGACCACCGCGCCCAATGCAATAAATAATGCCCCAAAAATTGCCCGGATCTCCGTGATTCCACGTCCGCCTTCAGCCCGCAGCCCCGTGAAACCATAAATCGATTTCGGTTTGACCAATGCCAGCAGTCCCGTCAATATCGTGGCTGCAGCCGCAATAATCTTCAATATTTCTAAGAATCCCATCACAACTCCTTAAATTAAATTCTATTATTTTATACCGTTTTTTAACAAAGTTTCTTTTCGTGATCCAAGAAAAAAGCGAAGCCAATCACCTTTGCTTCGATACAGTGCAACCAGGACGTACAGGCTGCCTGTGAAGAATCCTAGGACCATCATCAAGATGATCCAAACAACAGCTGATAAAACCGATTTTTCACGGAAAGCGATCCACATCGAAAATAAAAGAAATCCAACGTAAAGATCAACAATTGAGACGATGCCCCATGGGTTTGCTAATAATTCTCCACCATCTTTGCCGAAATCACCGTTGATAAAGCCGTTTAACAAAACCGCAGTCATCCCTAAAAGTCCGATCCAAGCAATGATTTTCGCAATTTTCATTATTACCTCCATTAAATCAGATTATGAATTCTTATCCCGAGAGACATAGGATAAAAGTTTTTTAAACCAATCTTTCTCTTCTTTTTTATGACTGGTGGAACAGATCCAATTAGCGCATAACGATCCAGGGCCAACATGAACACCCAGGGCAGGAGTCACCTCGCTTACCAATGGGTCTTCGATACCCGGTACCGCCGCCTTGAGCTGATTAATGAGATCTTCCACCTGATCCGGGACATTTGCATGGGTTATGCCAAATATTTCTGAATCTGGAAAATTTTCAATCGCTGTTTTGAGCACATGCTCAAAAGCCTTCTTTTGGGTACGGGCTATTTCCATCCGAGAGACAGAATTATTCATCTTTAAGATCGGTTTGATCCCCAAAATGCTCACAATACTGTACTGGATCGAGCTCATCCTCCCGCCCTTTAGCAAATAATCGATCGTATCCAATTTTGCATAGGCATGTGTACGCCCAATACTGGTATCGATTAGTGCCTGGATTTCTTCTACCGACTGACCTTCCTTAGCCGCCTGCGCGGCTTTGATCACGATCAACCCCTCTGCCAAAGACAGGTTGCCAGAGTCAATCACATAAACAGGTACTCGTTTAAATTCCTTCGCTGCTGCCTCTGCTGAAGCATAAGTTGCAGAAAAAGTTTTTGAAATGTGAATGGAAAATATCGCTTCCGCACCATTGTCAACGGCCTGGTCGTACGCATGCAAAAATTGGTTGGGTGCAGGCGCAGCCGTGGTGGGATGCGGTTCTGAGCTGGGCAGCGCTTGATAAAATTCTTGCCTAGTCAGATCTACGTTATCCTGGTAGCTCTTTCCATTCAGGGTGATATAAAGGGGCACAACCGTGATCGGTAGTTTATCCAACAAATGGATGGGAATATCGGACGTGCTGTCTGTAACAATTTGAATTTTCATCAATTTTTCCTTATTCGCAAACAAATACCATATCTGTTGTTTAAAATTTTCTTTATTTATTAAATTATATACCATCATAGTGAGAGGAATCAAAAATGTATAAT
This sequence comes from Anaerolineaceae bacterium, assembly GCA_016841445.1. GTDB lineage: Bacteria > Chloroflexota > Anaerolineae > Anaerolineales > Anaerolineaceae > Brevifilum. The sequence continues at coordinate 430,866 of JAENZD010000001.1, read as the reverse complement.
GTAATTCATATTTAATTCTTGAGGTTGTTCCAAAAGAAATTGTATTCCTTATGATTTATATCATTCGTTTCGATGGTGAGGGAATGAGCGAAATCCAGTGATATATCCATTCAGCGCTCGGTCATGAGACCGGCGCGAACGAGGAGGAATATTTCGAATAAGTTTAAAGTTTTTATTAAATAAAAATAGGGCTGCCAGTAAAGGCAGCCCCATAGTCTAATTTATTCGTTTCAGCTTAGTTCTCAAAAACCGGGAAGAAATATTCAAAAGCTGGTGTAACTGTTATGAACACAGTTGCGTCATCCACATACGCCGCGCGCTCGGGAATACCCATCAGGTAATATGAGAAGCTATCTTCACCAAAGAAGCCTTCATCAGGATAGTAAGTGAACGAACCATCGGCATTGATTACCAAATCGCCATGGGATGGACTTTCACGGAGTTCTACAAAAACATCATCCGTTGGGTCATTATCATAATCATTATCCATGACACCTGGTGCAGGTACATCAAGCATTTGATCCTGTTCCGTCTCATAGTAATCATCTTCAGCATAGGGCGAGTCGTTGACATTGGTCACCTCAATATCGATGGTAGCAACATTGGAATCCGTCACGCCATCATTGACATAGAATGTAAACGAATCATCGCCATAGAAATCAGTATCCGGTGTATAGACCAGGTCAGGAGCTGTACCGCTCAGGGTTCCATGCTCAGGTTCATCGACAACGGTCCAGGTCACCGGACCAGGCGTAAGCTCAGAGCCGGTAAGCGTAACATTCAATGGCGTCTCTTCATCCGTGCTCAGGCTCTGTGGGTCTGCGACAGGCACTGCTGCATTCAAGCCAGTCAGCGCAAAGGCTTCTTCTTCAACCATCCCAAGGCCATTTGCAGTATGCATTGCGGAATTCCTGGCTAATAGCGGCTCTTCGGTGGTCACTTCCACATCGAAGGTGATCACCACCGGGTCAGCACCAGACATGGCGAAATCAAAGCAAACCACATCTCCGCTGGCAGGTGTATAGTCAAAGTAACCATAGGTGGTGCCCATTGAGCCATCAGCATTTTCCAGGCCAGTGACACCTACAGAAGGAATGGTATAAACCCCGTCCCAATCGCCATTGACATTATCGAAAGCAATACTGATATCAGGTGTACCAACGGAAGGATCAACCTCACGATAGGCCCACATTTGGTAATCCATTGTTGCTGTTGGATCATAGTAGTCCTCAATATCATCAAATTCGATAACCCAAATTGCACCACCAGAGAAACTTACGGCAGTCACACCCTTATTCAATAATTCGTCATAGGTGATATACATATCTCGCATGTAGGATGATACAATGCCGTTTGGTGGGGTTGGATCCGGGAAGGGGTTCTGGTAAGTCCAAAGCCAGAAAGCATCGTAACCGTTCATGTATGCGAAACCATCATCGTTGAAGATCGGTGGACTTGAAATTGCTTCACCATAATATTCCGTCCCCACACCAAAACCTGAGAAACTCCATTCTTGTGTATCGCCAGCAATACTCGACATTGTGGAAAATCCAAATACTGTTTCAATATCCAGGTAACCGCCCCAGGGTGTGTCACAATTTGGATCGGTCGTATTATCGCTCGCAAAATACGTGTATTCGATCTTGGGCATCGTGCCTGCCCATTGGATAGCATTTGTACCAACATCATAAGTCGCCATCGTGGTTGAACCCACCGTGTTAACTGAGCCACTAACATATTCAACACCATCCGGCAGGACGTCATTGATCAGATAATCGAGGTCCGCACCGGTTTCATTCGGCGCAATAGTAATCGCATAGGTCAGCGTATCGCCAACATCAGCGTAATCCGCAGAGACTTCTTTGACCACATCGTCATAGGGACGGTAAACATTCAACTCAGTTTCACCGATATTGCCGGGATTACCGGGGTCTGAACCCACATTGAACCAGCCGTACCAGGCTGAGAAAGGTTCCATATCAGGGACATCCCAGGTCAATTCAAGATCAAACATCGTCAATGCAGGATTGCTGCTGGGACCGCTGACGTCAAAGTTCGTCGATTCAACATCCGGCACAAGGCCAACCGCCAGTTTTACATCATCCAAAACAGCAGGGTCACCGCCCCAGTTTTGGACCAAGACCCACCATTGGTAATCAATCGGGTCCACCCAGCTCAGGTATTCCAAAGCCGCACCATTGGCCGAATAATCCCAAAGCGTTTCCAGTGAAGGTGTAGGGCCATAACCGAAGTACAGGTCTAAATCACTAGCAGTTGTTTGGAGAATTTCCATCACAACGCGTTTTGTGCCCTCAGGGATCATAAAGGTTGTGTACCAGACATCACCCAGGTCATCAAAAGCTTCGCTTTCATCAGCGTTTGTAGGATCGCCAGCCAATGAGAATTCAAAGAGATCAGCCTCGGTCAAACCAGCTGTTTCAACCGTGAGATCGGTAATTTCAATCGAATACAGATCCTCAAGCACCACGCCGCCGGCATCACGGTAAACTTCTTCTTCAACCAGCGCCGGTATGTTACCCGGATCGGGCATGACCGCGATCTGGAATCGGGCATCGGTGATCGGTTCAGATGTTGTGAATGCGTCACTGGTATCAAAAGTAATCTTGGCAAACTGCCAGGTGCCCATTTCAGCACCCTGAACATCAATTTCAAACAAGACCTCTTGCGTTCCGCCAACCGGGATTGTGAAGCTGGCAGGTGTCGCAACAATGCCAACACCTGCGGGTGCATCAATCACAACATCATAATAGGTATCAACATCCGCCACATTCTTTACGGTACGGGTGAAGGAACACTCACCGACACACTGGCTGTTTTGGTAGGATGGGACGTTCAAAGTCTTAACATCACCACCTTCAGCGGGGTTTGCATCTGTGAAATTTGCTACCGTTTCATCCATCACCAGGCCGATCAAAGCGGCTTTGGTCAGATCAATCCGACCGTTACCGTCATCAAACGGGTCAGTGGGTGTGAGGCCATCTTCTTTTACGGTGGTCTCATCATAAGCAGACATCACGATCGCTGACTTGATTTCCAAAGGTGTCCAATCCGGGAAAAGGTCCATCAGCAAGAGTGCGGAACCAGCGCCGTGCGGGCTGGCCATGGATGTACCGGACATCAGGTCAATCTCAGCATCCGAATTAATGCCGCCATAAGGGGCAGATTCGCCAGGTGTGTTATAGGCGGCCAAAACATTGGTCCCTGGGGCTGAAACCTCAGGCGCTAGAATATCGAGCAGCTCAAAAGGCCCGCGAGAACTGCTGGAACTGAGCACATTTCCCCAAATATCTTTCACATCCCGAGCATAATCGGTATCGATATCGACCATTAAGGATGAAGACATCAGGGCAACAATCGCTTCGCCGTCTTCCTTGTCGATCATGGCTGAAGGGATGGTCGTTGGATCATCATAACCCATCACAAAAGGCGGTCCGCCAGCATTATTGTAGACCAGCAAGCCGTCTGCTCCAGCATCAGCAGCGTTCTCTTCTTTATCCTGGAAGGTACAACCACCGCGGGATACCAGGGCAATCGAGCCAGTAAAGAAGTCCGTGCTAAAGGGATCACAACCGGTGACATTGGCCAAATCATCATCTCCAGCCCATCGGAGCGGATGGTTGAGGACATCACTGCTAAAGTTCACACCTGCGCTGGGCATTGCAACAGCTTCATACAAAGAAGCAGGGCCGCCGGGCTCATGAACATTGACAGAAATACCAAAAATCCGTGTGTGGGAGGTGTTCGCCACATTCAGGTTCCAGGCAGGGGCTTTAAAGACCGTGCGTGCATCGGGGCCTGAATTGCCCGCAGAAGTTGAGGTTAAAACCCCGGCATCGATCGCTTCCAGCATCGCCAGTTCAACTGCATTTTCGTACGGGTTGACCGCTGAATTAGGGCCAATGGAATAGTTCAATACGTCCACACCGTCGATCACAGCTTGTTCCACTGCTTCTACTGAATAGGAATTTGGACAGCCTGCTGAGTAGCAAACATCATAAGCAATGATGTTCGCATGGGGTGCCATACCTGAAATCGTCACAGGAACGCCGTTGTAATCCAATTCAAGGTAGTTACCAGCAGCCGTTGAGGCCGTATGCGAGCCATGTGCTTCAGCATCTTCACCCGTTACTGCTTCCTCCCCAGCGGTATAGCCATAGACACCCACCAGCTTATCGTTACAAACATAATTGGAGGAATCATTAGCGCACAAACCCACGTAATTTCCTGAACCAAATGGGTTTTCATGATCGTAGCCATCGCCGCCAATATCTGCGAAGGATGGGTGATCCATATTGATACCGGTATCAATCACACCAATCAGCATGCCTTCGCCTTTGGTTTCCAGCGTGCCGGGTGTGGTGTTTTCTGTCTCATCCCAGAGTGTATCAGCACCAATGAATTCAGGGCTGACGTCTGTGGATGGCTGCCACATTTCGTCCACCAGCACAGCTCGAACGCCCGGCATGGATGCTAATTTCTGGGCTTCTGCGCCGGAGAGTTCGGTTGCAAAACCATTTAAAATGACATCGTAGCGAAGTTCCACTGCGAGGTCTCGACCAAAACCTGTTTCTGCTGCTGTGATAACTGCGTCTTGCTTACCCTTCAGAAAATCCAGGTACTGGACGCTATCCACACTGGTGACATCAATCTTTTCCCCAGCGACCGGGCTTGTGGCCCGCAGTCCAGGCACGCCACCGCGATAGGTCACCAGCGAATTATCCTCAAGCAAAACGATATAGCGACCAATTTCCTTCAGGTCTTCTTTCGATTTAGACTCAAGCAGGGTTGCTTCAGCCGGCTGGGGGTCATCCAGCGGCGGCCGCTCACCTTGCGGTGCCCGGGCCACAACCGGTGACGCCAGCATGCTCAACACAAGCATTGCACCAAATATTTTGAACAATTTCTTTTTCATGTCTTATCTCCTGAATAATAAATTTAGTTAACCAAAATGCTTGTCTTCTATCTCTCGATAAAACCCTCCTTATTTGACTATTGAACGGGAATAATAAAAATAACGACGGAAATTCCGACGTTATTAGGGATATTAATAAAGCTTGGTAAAGCAACCAAGGAACAATTGAGCGCTGAAGTCATTGATAGCGTGTTTGTTTTCTCTGGCAATGATCTGTTTTCCTTAAATTTATCTTCCTTTATTAATATCTTAATACACGAAGGTTCACAAAGACATATTATACACTAAATTTTCACTGCAAATTAATTCTTTGTTTTTTAGAGGAAAATTTGCTTATTGACAGGTCTATTTACTCCCTCTGGCAAATATTATTAATAATCGGCAGGTGTGTTGACAGTTACTTGAAATATTCTTCGTAATACCCGCTATTACGACTTAGATGATCACCATTGACCCATGCACCCCGCCCAGGTTGAACGGCAACCGCACCCAGGTATCGCCATAATCACCGCTGTGCCATACATCACCATTCGCCATCCCGGCAAAGACGTTGCCCGGGCATCCGTGGACCGTTACCAGATCATAGGGCAAATAATCCAGCGGATCAGGCAAACCACCCGTAAGCTGTTCCCACGAATCATCGCCGACCTTGCGGTAAATATGCGCATGTGCTTGTCCATCCTGGTGTGCCAGTGGTTCAAATTCTCCCCGCCACAGCCTGGGCATAACCGAAGCAGACAAGTACCAAATCTCTGGCCTTACCGGATCTGCTGCAACTGCCCATCCATATTTGGAACCCAAGCCATGTTTGGGTTTGTGCCAACTCTTGCCATGATCTGAACTCATCGATACACCTCGCATACCTCCACCTTCATAAGCCCATTTGCCATTATTCGGGTGAAACATCAGAGAATGGCAGTCCCGGTCAGCTCCCTTCAGGTGCCTGGTCTAGCTCCTCCCGCCATCTTCCGACCGCCTCACCGCCCCCAGCTCAATACCAGCCAGGATAACCTCCGAATCCTCGGGGGATACCGCCAGTGCATTCACATACGGCTCAAAACCCGGCTGGTCTGCAGGTGAAAACCACCACCATTTACGCTTTTTGCGCATACCCCGCAGTTCACTCCAGGTCTCACCCAGGTTATCTGTTTTAAAAAGGGAAACTTGCTTGCACCCAGCATAAATCGTTCGTGAATCCTGGGGATCCACAGCTAAAGATTTCACCGGGATATGGTCCAATCCAATAGATCGCCATGTCTTTCCGCTGTCCTCCGAAATAAGAACACCATTCTCCTGGGTTCCGATCAGTATCAAGCCTTGTGCATACGGCACATTCACCATCACATTGATTTTCATTCCATCTAAGCTGTGTTTGACCCGCCAATGCTCATCCATTTTGTCAGCCCTTGCCAGGGACTGGCCGTTCACAGCCAGAAAAATACGATCATTTAACATATTCGATCTCCTTAAAGATCTTATTTTGATTGTTTACAACGGTCAGGGTTCGATATGAGCTGCCAACATCATTTTTTATATAGGATAATTTTACTCTTATTTATCACATTGATGCAAATAAAACAAGAAAATAGACTGGATCTGCTTCAAAGCGCAATCCTTTTTGAAAAAACTTATCCCCTGAGTCTTGTATTATTTCCCAAAAATTTTGAAAATTTAACAGCGTTAAATTGTTCGATCAGACTTTTTAAAGTTATTACGAACGTTTCTCATCCTTATCAAACAAAATCCCCAAAATAAGCCCCTGATTGGCGAAATAATGTTTTTCCACGCTCAATAACAGCTGGAAACAATTCGCCCTGACCAACTTCTTGCCTGAGATCTGCTTCAGTAAATGGAACCCCAAATGAAATTCTGGGGCTCAGGAAAAATTTTCCGGGCTTTAGAAGCTGGGTGATAACCTGTCCAAATTCTGCCAGCCGCTGCCGGTCGATTTGTTTTTTCCTGATCCAGGTTATCGGGTGTTTTACCCACTTTTTGGAGATCACCCCGCTGATGATAACTGGCATGACCTTCAAACCCTTAACAGTTCTAAAAAAAGGTTCAAAGATATCCAACCAGTGATCAATATAACCTTCTGCACCAGGATAGACTGCTGGATCCGGGTCGCGATGCCCGGAGGCAAAATAATTCGCTGTGCCGCCTGCCTGCAAATGTTTGATGACATTTCGCAGCACGATCATTCGCTCCCGCACATCATCACGGGGTGCAAACAAGAAATTTTGACTTGCGTTTGGCAGCAATTTTAAGAAAGGGATTTCGCTCGAAACGCTTCGTATCGAATGACCAGATAGATTTGAGAAGGTAATCAAGGCATCATAAGCCCCCGGGTGATTCGATAGCACAAGCAGCGGACCATTTTCCGGGATATTCTCAAGACCCTGGGTTTGAATATCACGGCAAAACAGGGTCAGCGCCCATTCGCAAGCTTTTGGAAATCCCTCAGATCGTGTGATCTCATCAAAAGCAGCCCCAACTTCAGCAAAACGATCGGTTATTCTTCTAAATAAGCGCCAGAAGAGCCCATGGTAGAATTTTGTCGCTGGCAGACCCACAGCCGTTACAAGTTCATTGATCAAGGACTCACTTAATGTTTCATCCAGGCTATTCATTGACCGGTCCTTTATGATTCAAATTTCCAAGTTCCTTCGAAAATTAAAACCCAAAATCAACCATCGCGTTACACAATACTTTTCCTTGATTTGTGGGGCTGGATAAAATGTAAGTTTTTCATTTAAAGAGTCCCTATACCCAATGATAAGTGCTAAAACTTAATTCAAACAAGACAATAGATTTTCTTCGGCGATGGAGAGGGCAATTAAGTAAAATTATAATACAAACTCATTCAAAGAAATGGAGAATAAAATAATGACAGAAACAACTGAAAGTGTCTATCAAACAAGGCGATGTCGTGATGTTCACTATCACAGGGGCGGCGGGGATGCTGTTTACGGATTAGGGTTCATCGGCGCAGCGATCTTCTTCATCGGCCAGGCAACAACCTTCTGGGTGGGCGTGCTGGGATTCTTAAAAGCGATCGTATGGCCAATCTTCCTGGTTTTGGAAGCGTTCAAAGCCTTAATGTAAAAATTTCAAATCAAAAATACCTCGCTGGTATCTGTTCGAGGATATCAGCGAGGATTGAATTCAGAGGTAGCTTTATCAAAACGGTTGATCAAGTGCGGATGGCTGGATCTGAAAATCAAAATAGCGGTCTTTCCCCAACCCAAATCAATCAGTAATCCTTAACCCTTAAAGGATTGCCCTGACGTTCTTATCCAAATGAGCCCCGATAAAATACACCTGAGATCCTTTTTCTGAAATCTGTAAATGACGGAAGTGCTCGTTTAGTTTTTCCATTGACAGCACCGTGACGCCATTCGCTCTGCCTTTTCCACCTTTTTGAGCATCTTGTTTGGCGTCCTGGCGTAGGTGATCGTCAGTGAAGGTGCTGCTGTTTTCCAGCAATTTTTTTATCAGATTGGTGTCGTTGATCATCACCTCAGAAATACGATAGACCCTGACTGTTGGGTATCCCTCTGCCCTGGGGTTCCTGGTTGGCGCTTGATGATCATCCACATTAATCCCCACCGGCCAAATTTGATACTGATCCTTATGTAGATCAATCCCAAGTGCATCCTTGAATTCCTCTGCCAGCTCTCGTTCGGGACTGGTTTCTAATACAGTATCATCTTCCCGCTTAAGGTGTTCAACCGTAAATTTGCGCAGTCTCGGCCATTCTTCAGGTCGGATGAAAAGCCTGAAATCACCTTCTGATTTTGATTGTTCGCTGTCAAAATGAAAATTTCTGAGAAGGCTCTTAATTTCAGTCCCGTCTTTGATGCGGATTGCGCCTCCAAACGGTTGGGAGATAACTTCGACATTCGGGGTCTTTTCAATCTCTCGAAAAGTCGCCTTGCGCTCCAACACCAGCATCAATTGATTGGTTTCAGGGTGTCTAAAAACGACTCTTGCCAGTGCTGCCACACTGACCCTCAGTCCTAGTTCTGGGGCCGGACCAATCCCAATCCAGGAAAATCCTTCACTGGGTTTCATTTGTGTAATTAATCGCCTGGTCAATATTCATTTCTCCCCCCGCTTGCCATAACTTGTTGAAAAGATCCTTATCAAGAGAAGATTTGATAATCCCAAGATTTTTTTCTACCTCAACCCGATCCGCCGGCCACCAGGCGCCGCCGGTTGATTGGAGCAGGCCTTCCGCTGCACCCAACATGACTGCACCACGCTTGCAATCCCCTTGTCCTGCCGTTAGTCCGGCTAATCCAGCGATGCATTCCGCAATCCCTCGCCGGTTTCCCAGCCGCCTGAACATCACCAGGCTTTCTCTGAATAGTGATTCAGCTTTGACAGTGTCGCCCTCATGTTGAGCGATATAGCCCAGGCTGTGGACAAAGCGTGCCATATCCCCATTATCCCCGGTTTCTGACAACAGGTTTTGACAATCCTGATAATATCTTCTTGCCAGATCATATTGACCCTGAACACGTGCCACTTCTCCGAGGTTGTTAATCACAAAGCTCAAGATCCAATTTTCATCGAGCTTCCTGGCTAATAGTCTTGCTTCCTCAAGTATCGCTAGGGCTTTTTCAGGATTTCCCAGGCCTAACTCGACATTTCCAAGGTGTACCAGGGTGATCGCATTGAAATAATCCTGACCGCTTTCTTTGAAGATCTTCTGGGCCTGCTCAAATAAAGGGCGTGCCTGATGATCCTTTCCCATGTTGAGGAGTGCAACACCATTCGACATCATAGCGAGAGCGATCCATCGATCCTCTTCTTCGCGTTTCATGAGAGCAAAACTCTCCTCAATTTGGGTAAGACCTTTCTCCTGTTCTCCCGTCCAAATTGCCAGTAAACCACCAGATACCAGGGCAAATGCTCGAGATATTGATACCTCTTGCAAGGATGGTTCTTCTAACATTCGCTCTGACCAATTTACGCCTTCACGCAAATAACCCCGCCGGTACCAGAACCAAATCAATGACATCACCATCAACGCACCAAGGTTTATATCTCCCTGTGATGACAGGCTCCATGTTAAGGTAGTCCGGATATTATCAAGCTCTCTTTCCGCCCAATCCATCCAGTAAACAGCTTTCTTTGAATAAATTTGGAAAGCGATCTGATTGACAACAATATCTCCAAAGTACCTGGCATGTAACGCCTTGAATTTTAAATTTTCTTCACTCTCCAACAACTTCTCTGAAGCAAACTCACGAATGGTCTCAAGCATTGTAAAACGTGGTTGCCCATCAAAAGATTTCGCCTGGAGGATCAAGCTGTTATCAACGAGTGCTCCTAAGCCATCCAAAATATCAAATTCCCCATCCTTATTGCAGATTGCTTCTACAGCATCCATGTTAAACCCACCGGAAAAAACACTCAACCTGTTGATGAGGACTCTTTCTTCCTGATTTAGAAGCTGATAGCTCCATTCAATCGTGTTTCGAAGCGCCTGGTGACGATACGGTAAATCACGTGCCCCCCCTGTCAGCAATTTTAATTTCTTGTCCAACCGATCCAGGATTGCTTGTGGTGATAGTAGTTTGATACGGGCTGCGGCCAATTCAATTGCCAATGGGAGTCCATCCAACCGCCGGCAAATTTCCGCAACGGCATTTGCATTTGATTCGGTCAGTTCAAAATCCGGAAGAATGGCCTGGGTACGTTTCACAAATAATTTAATGGATTCGTTATCTTCCAACTCAGTCAGGGTAAGAACGGGGTCTTTTTCGGGTAACTGCAAGGGTGGAACCGGGAAAATGTGTTCTCTCTGTAAGTTTAATGGAATCCGGCTCGTTGTGATGATCTTCAGATTCGGTGCATGTTCCAGCAGTTCTCCTATGACAGGAGAATAGGATACAAGCTGTTCAAAATTATCCAAGATGAGCAGTAGCTGCTTATCATATAAATAATCCCTTAAACTCTCAAGCAGTGGACGGCCGCCTTCCCGAACGTTTAGCTTTTTGGCAATCCGCGATACCAACTGGTTCTCCTCTGTGTCGTCTGCAAGGGGTACAAAGTAAACACCATCCGGAAATTGATCCAGCACATCTCGCGCCACTTCCAGGCTCAGCCTTGTCTTCCCGGTGCCGCCAGCTCCAATCAGGGTTAAAAGCTGGATTTCAGATTCCTGCAGCAGCGCTCTAATCTCCGAGAGCTGTTTATTTCGTCCAACAAAGTGTGTCTTCGGTGATGGTAGATGATCATGTGATCGAGGAGGCGTTTGAATGCTACCTGGTTCGCCAAATGCATTGGCCGCATAGAGTAAAACGACCTCCCCTGGAGTTGGCAGGTTGAATTTCGTGATGAAGCGCTTCAGATTGGCAGCAGCATAAATCAGACCTACCATCCGCTGCTCATCTGGTAGACCTGCTTTATGGGTGTACCCTAAACCTGCCGCCAAACCTGCCAGCCAATACTGCCCCCACAGGTCATCGTGTAAGCTTGGATAAATTTCATCCACCCATGCCCCAAATGCAGAACGAGCCGAATTAATGACTGAACTGACACCCATCATTTCGATTGGGACAGACTGATGATCAAAATGATCTCCGTCTGCGATAAGCTTTACCAGTTCGACAATCGTGCTGAAATTTGAGGGAGATAAGGAACGCAGCAGATAAGACATTTCAAGATAGCGTTGATCATAAAATAATGGCATATCTTCTTTAAACAGTGCAAAGTCGATCAGGTAGTACCCATCAAGGCGGCCATCCGAAAAATTTACCAGGATATTATTTGTGTTCAAATCACCATGGATTTGCCCTGTTGCGATATCAATGGGACGGCAGCTACCCCATGGCTCGGCTGAACGGGCATAAAACAAGGGGTTAGGAAAGACATCGCCATAGATTAACAATCCGGGAATTTCTGGATCACGATGGGTGTTCAGCCTGATAAATGCTTCAATATTCCGTCCCGCATCTAACCTGAAGCCCAGCCATCTCTCTATGACAGTCCTGGGGTGAACGGCCTGCGAAATTTCAGGATTTTCATTCCACTTAGTCAGTAAAACCTTATTGGTTTCATTAAATATCGTTTCAAACTGAGCCTGATGTGTGAATTTTGACAGGGGCAGGAAATTCAAGAGTGACTGACCGGCAACACTATAAAAAATCGCGATCGCATTATCCGTTTCAATCCGATCGAACGCCAGATCTGGTAAGTTTTGATCTAAAAATTCCTTCGATGCGTTACGCATCAGGATCTTGTGGCGGGTCCACTCATCATTTTTTGAGTGGCTGCTTTTATGATCCAGTTTGAGAATTAAATGCTCGACGTGGGAATCTTTATGATAAGTGACGCTTACCAGGAAAACAGCAGCACCAGAAAATCCCCCGACTAATAACTGCAGCGGTTTGATTGAGATCTCAAATTTTTCCTCTGCCAACCGGAGGAGATCCTGATATTCCACTGGCAGCGAACGGAAATCTTCCCAAGTACCGGACATATGCCTTCCAGATTAATTGCTATATATTAGATAGTATACCTCCAATTATTATGTAAATAAAAGTGATATGCCAGACATTTCAAAATATGAACCAGAGAATTCACCCCAAATACTCACTCGGTTAAGATGAGATAACTTTACACCAATAGGATCAACCAAAATATCAAAAGGTCTCCTGACCATCAACAATCAGGAGACCAAATGAGCTGTAAAACTCGGAGTAGAGTAAAAAAACAGCACAAATTTCGATTCTAAGGAATGATCGGTTCGTATCCCAATTCTCGCAGTGCTTGTGCAGTAGCAGTCGCTCCCAAAACACTTGGATGTTCGTTATCTTCTCTTGTGTAACCTTTTTCAACAGGATTTTCAGTATGATCAGGCCCATTCCAGGTATCAAAAACGGGGGCAACCGGAACACCCATTTCCTCAGCGGCAAGGTGGATCGCTTGATTATATGTTTCCCAGCAGGCAACACACTCATCGAACATGCCTTCTGCCTGGCAGTTGCTGACAAGCCGCGGGTTATATGAATCAATCGCCTGGATGATCGTCGGCTTTCCCTCCCGGATTTTAAAGATGATGCTGTAAATTTCTTTAAGATCGGCAATATACTGTGAGAAAGATTCCAAGGTGCAGTTGTTGACATAGCAGCTTTCCAAAGAAGCCTGACCACAGTTCCAATCCCCGGGGTTGGATGGATCACGAGAATCCTCAGGATTGCCATAAATAACGATCACCTCTGCTTCTGCTATAAATTCCCGCAGGTTATCCAGATCAAGATTATAGGTGTTTTGCTCTTTCAAGCCTTGCAAGATCCGCCCTGCGGATAACGCGCCTTGCCATTTATCCATAACATTCACTTCTACATCATTATCTTCAGCAATAAACTGCCCATAAATATCAGCAACCCCCCAACCGCTGGAATCCGAAATCCAGAGCAGGTCCCAGGTGTCACCCAACAAACCAGGGTCTTCTTCAGTGACGGCAGCTTCTTCAGTCATGATAACTTCCTCGGCTGCAGTTTCTTCAACCGGCGTATCAGTAGCTACAGCACCTGCCTGGCAGCCGGTCATGCTGAGAATCATAAAGATCAGCAAACCGGATATTGCGAACAAACTTTTGTACTTTATCATGATTTTTCTCCATTTTCACTCGATTGATTCTGACAACCGCAGCTCTCACGTATGACTAAACACCCTGAAAACTTCGTTTGAATCCAGGTTCTCACATCCCGACCCATCACCTTATTAAGTGCCTGCATGGCTTGTTTTCCCATCTCATAAAGGGGTAAACCAATGGTAGACAGGGCAGGATCAGTAATGGAAGCTGGCAAAATATCGTTGAAACCGATGACCGCAACATCCTGAGGAACCTGGAAGCCGCTCTCCTTTAATTTTGATATTGCACCAATCGCTAAATTATCGCTGACAGTAACAATCGCCCTTGGAAGGGAACCCTCGTTAAGCATACGTTCAATGACAAACTGGCCTGCATTGTATCCAAAATCGGGGACAGTAAAAACAGATTGATGATTAACGGTTAAACCTCGCTTTTCCAGTGCCCTCCGAAACCCAATTAACGCATCTCTACCAACAGGCAAATCTGCCGGACAATTAACCAGGGCTAAATCGTCATACCCGTGATCAAGCATATGGCTGGCTGCCAGTTCAATTGCAGCCAGGGTATCAATCGTCAAGCTGTGGGTGTCAGCATCAGCCACATCCAGGAATACCAGCGGAACATTGAAATTTTCCGGTCTCTTGAATGTCTGGTGAAATTCATCAGAAAAGCCCAGGGAGATATTGATAATCCCATTCACGTTCCTGGAACTCAAATTTTTATACAATGCCTCGGCATAAATCGGATCTTCATGGCAGCTTAGGATCATCGGGATCAACCGGGATTCATGGGCAACATCTTCGATGCCTGAAATCACCTCGCGGTAAAAGTCTGAAATTGACGGTACCAGGATTCCAATCATGTCTGAGTTCAGATATTCATTTTGCGATCCAGCAGAAAATGGGATGTATTTTTGAACAACGGTGCCAACCCGCGGCTGCATGCTGACCAGGCTTTTTGATTCTAAAAGGTGGTACGCTGCCCTGACTGTGTGATGGTGTATGCTCAAGACTTCGGCATATTCACGTATGGGTGGAAGCTTCTCTCCCTCATTGATCACATCATCTGCAATCAGCCAGGTGAGCTGCCTGGCTAACTGGTTGGCTGCCGGCAAAGCTGATTGCTTATCGATTTTTGGAAGGAGAAATTTCTTATCGATCATATTGTTATAGTTTATTATAACAATAAATTGCTACTTTTTCAATGATTTTAGGGGAATATCTACCCACCGAGGTCATAATGCGCAAACTGTATAGTGATTTTTGAGAATTAGAGGCTCTGTTTTATTCTTCATTTAAAAATACTAATTAATAATGCTAGATTGATTATCAAATGTTCTCAATGTTTTCACAGGATAATCAAAGTTTAATCACAGAAATAAGTAGTAAAACCAGATCAATACTTTGATTTTCTTGGTAAGAATGATGCGTTTCAGAACTGCTGAAAATTAAAAGTTGGATCGAACGCTTGATAAAATGAAACCAGGCTTAGGAAATCAAAGATCAAAGATGAATCTTATTAAATCTATGAATTTAACGTAGAATAGACAGGAGAACACCTATGAAGAAAATACGCATCCTCACATTAATCACTTCCATTTCTATAGCTATCACAGCCTGTACAGGAAATACAGCGGATGTCGTTCAAACTGAGGCAGCGTCTGCCCCAGTAAATACTGTCTCCACCGAGGTTGTGACCTCAACCGTTGAAGCTACTATTATTTCAAATGAGGTCGATTACGATTCTGAGGACCTCACGCCTATCGAATTAAATGCGGAAGGTGCAACAATTCTGCAATTGAATAGTGATTCCGTCACCGTGACTGGCACAGGCGCCGTGGCAGATGGATCTCGCGTCACAATTTCCTCTGCCGGGGTCTACCAGCTCAGCGGTATATTGACGGACGGGCAGATCATCATCGATACCCAGGACGAGAATGACGTTTTTTTGATATTGGCTGGCGTTGATATCACCTCACGGAGCAGCTCCCCCATTTACATCGTACGTGCCCCAAAGGTCATCCTGACCCTTGCAGCAGGCTTTGAAAACATTGTCACAGATAACGAAAGCTACACAAACCTCGATGGAAGCGGTGAACCCAACGCGGCAATTTTCAGCCATGAGGACCTCACGATCAATGGCGATGGCAGCCTGACCGTAAACGCAAATTACAATAATGGGATCGCCAGCAAAGATGACCTGAAGATCACGGGTGGCTCGATCACGGTGAATGCGGTCAACGACGGCATCAAAGGCAAGGATTTACTCGCGATTTTGGATGGCAATCTCACGGTCAATGCAGGTGCAGATGGACTGCAATCCACAAATGCCGATGACGTGGAGAGAGGCTTTATCTCGATTTCAGGAGGAACTTTGACTATCAACGCAGGATTAGATGGCATCCAATCTGCCGCAGACCTTGAGATCATAGATGGAGATTTCACTATCATCACTGGCGGCGGCAGCGGGAATTCCAGCACCACGGGTGGCGGTATTTGGGGGCCTGGTTCAGAAGGTAACACAAACACAACACTGGAGTCAGCGAAAGGACTTAAGGCAGCGTCAAATCTGACCGTTTCAGGCGGCACATTGAACATCGACTCCGCCGATGACAGCATTCATACCAACGCGAATGTATTCATCAACGGCGGCAATATCCGGATGTCTTCAGGCGACGACGGCATCCACGCCGATGAATCCCTGACGATCAACAACGGCGAAATCAACCTGACCCAATCTTATGAAGGGTTGGAAAGCGCGATCATCACCATCAATGGCGGCACCATTCATATCGTCTCCTCGGACGATGGAATCAATGCAGGCGGGGGTGCAGACAGTTCATCCACTGGTGGGCGCCCCGGGCAAAATGACTTTACGAGGTCAGGTGATTATTTTGTGACCGTCAACGGCGGCTATTTATATGTCGATGCAGGCGGTGATGGGATCGACACCAATGGTTCCTTCGCCATGACAGACGGTTTGGTTTTGGTGAACGGGCCTACCATGAACAACAACGGTCCGTTAGATTACATGGGAACATTCACCCTGTCAGGTGGTTTCCTGGTGGCTGTGGGAAGTTCAGGTATGGCACAAGCCCCCAGTACTGACTCAACACAATATTCCGTTATCCAATCCCTGTCTTCTGTACAGACGGCGGGAACCATGGTCCATATTGAGACAACATCCGGCGAAAATATACTGACGTTTTTACCTATCAAGTCTTACCAATCGGTGCTGTTATCCTCCCCGGATCTCAAGAACGGTGAAAGTTACGTGTTATACCTCGGTGGAAGTTCCACCGGAACAGCGGTCGATGGCTTGATCACTGATGGCGAATACACCCCGGGCACGCAGATAACCAGCTTCACCATCTCAAGCATTGTCACCGGAGAAAGCGCTGGCGGGGGGCGGCGCGGGCATTAGTCCACCTTTGGTAAATTAAGACAGCCCACATCCATCAGAGATTGAAAAAAAAGAATACCTCTAATCATCCACCTCTGATCGAGCGGTGGGTACAGAAAGTTCGCTAGCAGATCCCAAACGAAAAGACAGTCAATTTAACAAATTGCTCTTGAATGGACACTCAAGAGCAATTCAAGTTAATTAATTCATTATATAGAATTAACTAGTTTCCACGATTCCCGGTGCCTCCATCATTATTTTTGAGACCTACCTTAGATATGGATTGTTTCAGGTTGGCCGCCATCCACATTGATATTCTGACCGGTGATCCAGCGGCTTTCATCAGAAGCCAGGAAGATCACAACGGGTGCAATATCCCCGGCAGGATCCCCTACTCGACCCATTGAGTTATGGGACATCATATCCTTCACCCATGCAGAATACTCAGGAGCCAGCTTGCCCACGATCGTGTCCGTTATAGCCACAGGACTGATCGTGTTAACCCGGATGCCATCAATGCCCCATTCCCGGGCGACAACCATTGATAGTGCCCTGATCGCGCCTTTATCGGCTGCATAGGAAGCATACAATTCCAAACCAACCTGGTACATACCAGATGTGAAGTTAATGATTGATGAGGATTTGCCTTTAAGGTAGGGATAGCATAATTTCATCAGGTGCCAGTGCGCATAAACACCCGTATGCAGCGCCTGATCAAGCATATCAACGCCCTGGTCCATAAACGGCAGACGATCGGCCTCAAAATTTGCATTGTTAATCAGGACATCAACTGTGCCAAATTGTTTCACTGTTTTATCGACAAGCTTCTTGAGATCTTTATATTTTGAAACATCACAACGCATTGCCAGCACTTCTGCACCTTCATTTCTGCAAAGTTTTGCTGTTTCTTCAAGTTTCTCCATACGCCTGGCGCAAATCGCTAATTTTGCCCCTTCACGAGCAAGGCAAATGGCAAGCTGCTTGCCCAGGCCCGCGCTGCATCCGGTCAGGATAACAACCTTCCCCTCAAGTCTTTTAAACGGGTTCCGGGCTGGTGCGGGTGCTGGTTCTATCCCCTTCCTGACTTGTTCTTCCGGCTGCGGCTCATACTCCGGTAGGGCTTTCAATTTTTCGTCAATTTCCGCCAGTTTTTCCTTGGGAATATCCGCCTGCGGCAGCCCGGCAATGAATTTCAGGGTCATGCCAAACCCCATTTTTAATTGCTTGTTTGTGGAAATCCCCGGCAAGCATTCCTCAAGGACTGCTGCCGATTGCGGGTTCTTCATCAGCTCACCTAATTTTGATTCGATCGAAAACTTAGCCACGTAACTATCTCCTTTGTTTTGTTTGAATAGTTCTTATAATGAAAGAATTGCCTTTATAACGGTAGTCAGCTCGAATAATAAATTTGACTATACGAAAGTATAAATTGATATTAATCTGCTAAATCACTAATAAGACCTAATGGTAACAAATCCCCAATGCGTAAAACTTTTCCGTAAAGTTCCAATACCGATTGAAAGAATTATATCATTGCTGATCGCACCAACCTTGAACAATGCTAGAAATTTGAGCAAGGGATGACTATTGTTTAACGAAAAACATCTGAAGCTTGATCCGCATCTTGCTCCTAAAGGATGGGTTGTAAAGGAATGGTTATAATTATTTGAATGAAAATTATCGTCATATCCACGAGGAGCCGACTATGAAAGATAAATCCACATACAAAATATATCCTTACCGCTGGGCCGTCCTGGCAGTATTTATGTTTGTTAACATCACGATCCAAATGCTGTGGATAGCCTATGCCCCGATCACGATCCTGGCATCGAACTATTACGGTGTTTCCGATTCCAAAATCGGGCTGCTTTCAATGGTCTTCATGATCGCTTTTATCCCGCTCTCCATTCCTGTCTCCTGGGGGATTGACACTTATGGATTCAAAAAAACCGTTGGTATCGGGACGGTGCTCATGGCTGTTTTCGGTATCCTGCGCGGTCTGGTGGGTGAGAACTACGCTTGGGTTTTGGCCAGCACGATCGGCATTGCTATTGCACAGCCTTTCCTCTTGAATGCCTGGACCAAGGTTCCTGCGTTATGGTTCGGGAAAAAGGAGCGTGCTACCGCGGTCGGTTTGGTCACGCTTGCCAGCCTGATTGGCACAGCCATCGGAATGGTACTGACCCCGGAGCTCGTGAAAACAATGGCGATTGACCAAATCCAGCTCCTGTATGGCATCATCGCTGCTGTCTCAACGGTATTCTTCATCATCCTGGCTCGCGAAAAACCAGCCACACCGCCAGATGAACCCGGTGAGGAAACACGTGCGCTCATGCTGGATGGATTGAAGCATGCGCTCAGCGTTCCCAGGTTCTGGATCTACCTCTTCATTTCCTTCGTGGGTCTGGGTCTTTTCAACGGGATCACCACCTGGGTGGAACCGATCATTCGATTGCGCGGCTTCACCCCGGACGATGCCGGCACACTCGGTGCGCTTATGCTGGGGGGCGGGCTGGTTGGTGCGGTCGTCATGCCGATCTTCTCAGATAAGAACCGTAAACGGCAAATTTATATCTTATTGGGGTTTGCCCTGGCTATCCCCGGTTTGATCGGTGTAACTTTTGCATCCTCAGCCTGGCTGCTGTTCCTGTCCGCCTTTTGGATGGGGTTCTTCCTCGTTGGCGCTAATCCAATTGGTATGCAGTATGCCGCCGAGATCACGAACCCAACACCTGAAGGAACCTCCAACGGATTGATCCAGCTTTTTGGCCAGGCTTCAGTCATCTTTGTCACGGTCATGGACCAATTAAAGACGAATGAAGGGTCGTTTACAGCATCCTTATTGCTGATGGTTGGCTTGCTCGTCATCAGTACGGGTTTGATTCTGTTCATGAAAGATCCGGCAGTAAAGTCCCTGAACTCTGAAAAATCACCCTTAACCTAGGGCTGCAGGGCATCTCAATTTCTTGCTCTTTTTCTATATGATCATAATTTGATCTTGGCTAAAAACTGGCAAGTAAACCAGGATTCATTCCGATTTTGTCTTCCCCATCGCAACCCAGGTAAGTTTGATGAAGCCCTGGATATAATCCGGGATCGTACCAACCAGCATCAAGATAAATATATCCGGCAAACTGAGACGAGAATAAAGCAGGGTTGGGATAAAGTTGAATCGATATCCGTAAAAAGCCTTGATCTGGGAAAAAACAACAATCAGAATGACAGTGGGGATAATAAAACTGATCGCTACATCCATAACTTTCTTAAGCGGAGTCCACTCGGACGCCCTTTGGCGCCATTTATTGAGAAGGTTATAGAAATTCCGGATATGGATAATGATCAAAACAATCACCAGGATCCCAACGCCCCAGCCAATCCAACGCACCGACCAACCCTGTGAAACTGGAGGCGGTGTCTTACCCAGTACGACGGCTTCTACGGTTTTCACCAACTGGTCAATCGAAATGAAATGATCCATTTGGTAGCCTTCGTTGATCAGCAGCACGTATGCCTTGTCAGCTTTTGGATAAATGGTGACATGGGTGGCAAAAGTTTCATTAGCGCCGCCGTGAAAGATCTTGCTGTTGTTGTCAACAATATGCCAGCCCATACCATACGCACCTAACCCGGGGTTCATCATCAGACGATACATTTCCGGGGAGATTAATCCATTAGCCTTGTTTTTCATTGCAATCGCGTATTTAGCCATATCTTCTGCTGTGGAAACAATATACCCGGCACCGATTTCATAATCTCGCACCGGCTGCCGCATGGGCATTGCAAACCCAAACAAGCGAGTATAGGATCTTGATAAATCCATCACCGCTGCCGGATCGGCAGTTGTATGAGTCATATCAAGCGGATCCAGTATGTTGTTTTGGAGATAATCAGCATAGCGTTCCCCGGTAACGATTTCAATAATATACGTCAGCACATCATAACCCATGTTAAAATACTGGAATTCCCTGCCCAGCGGTGCAGTCGGACGCGCCTGGGCTAGCGAGCGGGTTGCCTCTTCAAGAGTGGCATTGGGGCTCAAAAGCACACTGTACCCCCCTTCGGATAACCCACTCGAATGATGGAGAAGGTGGTTGATCGTGATTTTAGCTGAATAGGATGGATCAGCGACTTCAAACCAGGGAATGTAATTCTGAACCGGGTCGTTCAATTTGATTTTGTCCTGATCAGCGAGTTGGGTGATGGCCAGGGCTGTGAACGATTTGCTTAGCGAGCCGATGAACATCTGGGTTTGAGGCGTCATGGGGCGTTTCCCGGCAGTGCCGTACCCCTTGAGATAGGCGACCGCATCACCTTCGATCACTGCCACAGCCACCCCTGGCAGCCCGTGTTTGTCCATCTGAGCTGCGATGGCGGCATCCAGAACCTCGGAATCAAAAGTGTTGGCAGGCGCTGGTTCAGCCGAGGTTTGTGCGAACGATATTACGAAGAAAAGTATAAAGAAAAGGGGCGCCAGCAGTTTTTTCACAATATTCCATCCTCAAATTGATTAATGATTTATCCATCCAGATTTCTTTATAGGTGAACATTCGATTTGTACCAAACCAAAAATATCTGGCGGATGTTTATTATATCAAGCACGTCGTTGAATATGCTTCGATTAATGCTTCTAATCGAGGGTTTCTCCAAAACCGGTATTTCTGTTGGTGTTTTATTTATTATGGTTAGTTGGTTTAGGTCATCCTCTGAAAATCTATGAAGTTATTTAGGATGTTTGAGCCAATAATTGTTTCTTCATCTTTTTGCCTTTCAGCAGCAGAAGAATCCCGGGTAATATTGTTATGCAGCTAAATAGGACCAGAAACACAAATGAGTAAAGTAAGTTCTTACCGAAAGATATGTCTGAAGTGGACGTAGGAAGTAATGGAGATATCATTATAATAAATGAAAGAATCAAAACGATTCCACCCAGGACACTAAAGAATATCCCGAAACCTAGGTTCCTTTTTTGTTTGGTTTTTAATTTATCATGTTCAAATTCATGTAATGTATTGCCAATTTCCTGCACCTGCCCATCTGGCCCAACAATCAACTGAACATTGTAAGCCTTATGGTTTGCCCAGATCCAAAAAATTATTGCGTAAACAAGGGCCCCAACCCCAAATGCAAAAAACAACCAGAAGAAAGTGCACGAATTAAATTGGTCTGCAGGCTTATCCAGGATTGCCCGGTCTGGGGAGGATGAGGTCACTTTATACCCTTTTTGGACATACCTTTGCATTATCAGATTTAAATTTTCATTCACAGATGGCACAGGCATATTCATTGAGGGTGAGTTATCACCCGCGCTTGACGGCTGAATAGTAGTAAGATCTTTCTTGCAATATTTACAATAAATGGCTTCATCTTGAATCTCTTCTGCACAATACGGGCATTTTTTCATTTCTCCTCCGAGAAAATCATTATTAAGTTGTGAAATAAGTTGGAAGTCAGCAATAACATTATCACACTAAAGCGAAATTAGCAATGTGACTTTGGATAATCGCCAAACAGTAACCTAAACCACAAACTTAACAATGCGTGGTTCCGCAGATCCAAATCTATAAGAAACAATTAGCAGAACGCTTTTATGCAGCCTCCAATTTCACATTGTTAGAGAATTCCAAAAAATATGTATCGTGAACCGAACTTGTACCCAACTGAAAGTTTGCAATCAATGCCCCCACATTTGGCAAATTTGAGATGAATTCAGCATCATGCACCATTATCGGAGCAAGGGCTTGTTTCTTGTCAGTATTAAGCCAAATGGCAAGACCTATTTTGCTGAAATTGTGAATCCAGCATCTGAGGGCACATGCAATAGATTGATCCAGTTCTTTGACCAGGCTTCGGTCATCTTTGTCACAATCAAGGACCAATTTAAGACGAATGAAGGGTTGTTTACAGCATCCTTACTGCTGATGGTCGGCTTGCTCGTCATCAGTACAGGTTTGATCCTGTTCATGAAAGATCCGGGGAAATAAGAAATCTCGCAATTCACAATATCCATGAAAAAAGATGAAGCATATCGTAATGTTACAATGCTTGGCGAAAACCTTTGTTGGGGAGAACAAGTAGCTGGCAGGTTAAGATAACACAGCTAAGCTTAGGGATAGTCCTCAATCAAAATCACAAGTCTTGTAAATTTTTCAGATCTTTATTTCTATTAAGTCTGTCAAAAGTGAAGCGGATTTTTGAAAGATAGAATAATACCAAATTTTAGAATTATTCAATTTAATGAGAAAAAGGCACGACTGAGGTAAGTGTGCCTTTTTCGATTAATCTTAGGAGATTTTAAATATTTTCGACCTGATTTTTTTATTTTTTCTTGCGGGTTTTCCCGTACCAATAAAGAAAGAGGGAACCAGTTAATCCGTACTGAACAATGAATTGAACCCATTCCGGTTTTGAATACCAACCAATGGTGACATATAAGGGCAGTCCCAATATGCCCTCTTTATGATTCAAGATTGTCCCAGAAAGGTCAAAAGCCTTATGAAGGATACGGCTGCTATCTGCCAACATACCTAGCTCATTAGCCGCTGAAAGCCCTTCATGGATACTGTAACCCATTAAGAATCCAGCCTGAAGGATAAGGTAGGCAAGCGTGATATTAAAAATAGTCTGCAATTTTACTTTTACCAACGAGAAATATATTAAAACCACCAGGATCAACGATAAAATCAGTCCTGATACAATTGATATGATTGAATAGCGACCGGCAAACTGGAATAAAGCAATTTCAACACCTTCTCTGAGCACCAAAAACAATGCCAGGAAGAATATCCCTCGCTTTGATAAGCGCATCGCAGCTTGTCCTTCTATATGCTGTTTCATTTTAACCCCGTGGTTGATCATCCAAATAATAAAAGAAATGATAAAGACGACTGCAAGGAAGCTGGCCACACTCTCCCATAATTTCGCTGTGGTATCCATCCCACCAACCAGTGACGAGATTGCCGCCAACAACCCGCCAAACAGCAAAGAGATCAAAACACCCGCAGACAATCCATACCAGATATTCTTTTTATATTTTTCATTTCCGGTCTTTTCAAGAAACTGAAATAAAATCATGATCACAAGAAAAGCCTCAAGACCTTCCCGAAATGCCATGATCAAACCTTGAATTATATTATCCATTGACTCACTCGCTCCATATTAATAAAATGTTTCATTCCATATAACCAATAAAATCTTGTCTCTTCAATCGTCCAAATCCAATCGCGAAGGTTTTATTCCTTTCGCAGAAAAATCTCAGCGGCAATTTTCTCGGATACATGAATCCGATCTTCAGTGCATTCAATTAAGTATTCATCAAAACTTCCTACCGCTATCAAGCTTAACCAAACCCCCGGTTTAACTCCACCGTTATTTAAAAATCGCTGTGTTGTCAAATCTGATTTAATTTCAACAACTTTAGCTGCATCACCAATTTTCAAATCCCTTAAAGGAAATATATCAAGTAACCGGCTTCGTTCCGTTGATTCACGCAGGATGGGGCTGCCATGGTAACAAAAGTCGGGATACCCCAAATATTCATCAAGACGCTTTGCTATATCCTCAGAAATGTGATGCTCCAAATCACATGCGATAATTTCAGCTTGCGATAGAGATATACCCAACTCTCTTACTAGAAAAACCTCCCAAAGGCGACGTGACCAAATAATCCGGCGAGCATGTTCAAGCCCCTTTTCCGTTAAAATCACACCGTGATAAGGCTGATAATCGACCCAGCCTTCATCAGCCATTTTTTTAATCATCTGGTTTGCTGAAACAGGCTGAATATTAAGTTCTTCTGCTAAGGAAGTAATCGACACCAATTTGCTTGGATTCTTGTCAGCCATCATAGAGATTGTAACCATATACATCTCTTCGGACGTCGATATCTTATGGCTTATCATAATTAATTCCCTTATTATTTTATGGCAAGCCATAATTTTACTGATAATTTGATGATTGTCAAGCAATTATTGAGCACAGTAAATAAAAAGAAAATCTCCAATTTACTGCCGCTGATGCAGTTGGTTTTGTTAAAATCCAAGAGGCAAATCAATATTGGGAATTCATCCCTTAAAACCCCACAAATTTCCTATTGCCGGTTCTTTCTGTTTCGTTTTTGAAAGCCTGCACAATATTGGCAATTACAAAATTTCTTCTCCTTTATGGAGGATTAATAATCATTTTATCCTATTCACCAGTTCCAATTTCAATGACCTGATCTTGAGCAACCAGGTTATCCAGAACCGGACCGCTGCAGCAGTACATGATCACGAGTGATACGCAATCAAACGATCTTTCATCATAATGACCAAAAAGCAGTTCACCATCCAGGTACACTTTGATCAAGCCGCTTTCTTCTTTTGTGATATCAAAATGGTGCCAGCCAGTTAATTTTTCCCCTAAATCCCAAAACGTTTGGATGGGTTCAGCACCATCTCTTTGAGTCGTGATCCATATTTGCGTGTTTTGGTACTGCTTTATCTCCATATTTTGGAAGTTAAATGTTCCTTCTGTAAATCGGAACTCGTGCGTGCTGCCCGTATTCTCATCCAGCAAGAGATCAAAGCTCCAGGTGCCAAATAAGACTGAACTCTCATGCTTCAGATCACCGCCAACGGTCGATGTTAGGACTCCGTTTTCAACAAAGAAATCCCCTTCTTGCCACCAGGTCTCCCAATCTTCCAGGTTTTCATCATCAAAGTCTTCGGTCCATATAAAGATTTCTGGCGTAGGGGTCAAAGGCTCAGGGGTAGGCTTCATTGTATTTGCCAAAGGTTTTGGTTCAGCAGAAGGAGGTAATGTTTCCTCAACTGTACTACAGCCAATTAATGAACAAAAAAGAAAGCATAACAAAATAAACATAAGAGAACTTAGTTTAAAGGACATCCTAACCTCCTTAAGTGAATATTTATTTTTCATCAATGGATCTGCTTGGAGTTTTAATTTACGAAATTATTGTATCATTTATTGGATTTTTGGAAAATCACTGTTTGTAACGGGTGACAAGAAGATAGCATTCAACAGCATCTTCTACAGCAGGATCGGGCTAATTTCCCTTCTCGAATCCTGTTAAGAACGTTGATGTGGAAATTCACCAACCCTGGATGCCTTCCATTTTTGCCGTAGTTGCCACTATACTGACCATCATCCCACCTGGTTTACTTTCATAATGCAAAAAAGCCAGCAAGAATATTTACAGTATCAGCAGCAAGCCATTTTAAGCTAATCACACTGCATGATTATTCAAGAAGATTTTTTAAAACTATTCATTAATCCAGTTGATTGCCCATTGCTTTCAGGATTTGTTCCTGATCAACAGGCGTTTTATCAATTCTCACGCCAACAGCATGAAAAATTGCATTTGTAATAGCTGGCGTTGTTGGGATACTGCTAATTTCGCCCACCCCTTTGGCGCCATAAGGTCCGTCTGCCGTTGGGTGTTCGATGATGATCGATGTGATTTCTGGAGTCAATTTAATGCCCGGGATGCGATACCTGGCAAGCTGATCAGAGATCACATGCCCATCTTCCACGATGAATTCCTCTGTCAGACAATGCCCCAAACCCATCATGACGCCGCCTTCGATTTGACCTTGTAAGCCCAATGGGTTGATCGCCATGCCAAGATCGTTTGCAGAAATAACTTTGAGGACTCTCACTTCACCTGTTAGTTTATTAACTTCAACTTCTGCCGCCTGAACACTGTAAGAATAAGCAAAATGCATGCTGCCACCGGTTCCTAACGGTTGTGTTTCCGGCGCTTCATACTTATAAAGCACGCGTGGTTCCTCACCTAAGGCTTTCATTTGTTTGGCGATTTCATTGAACGACAGTTTTTTATTCTCAAAATAAGCAAAACCGTCTTTCAAGGTGATTTTTTGTGGTTCTACTTCAAACTTCTTAGAAAGAAAATTCACTATGTTTTGTCGCAATGTTTGAGCAGCAAATCGGCAGGCATTTCCCGTAATATACGTTTGACGAGATGCCGTTGTTGGCCCACCATCGGGTGAAAGATCCGTATCCATAACCAGGACACGCACATTTTCAGGTAAGATGGACAGTTCCTCAGATACAATCATCTGCATGACTGCCACAAGGCCCTGGCCCAACTCTGCCGATGAACTCCTGATCTCAACCTTTCCATCATCGAATAACTCAATATCGGCATTCGCAAAATCCGGAGCACCACCCCCCAAACCTGTGTTTTTATAGGCGCACCCGATTCCCCATGCTCTCACAAGGTTTGGCTCTTCAGGATCAATGCATGCTTTAAAGGGTTCCGGATTCGTCTTACGCATTTCAGCATCCAGCTTTTCAAGGCATTCTGTCAATCCAACGGATTCAACCAAGGCTTGTCCTGTATTCGTAACGCTTCCGAGGTGGAGAATATTCATTCTTCTAAGTTCAACAGGGTCCATGCCCAACTGATGTGCAATCATATCCATCATTGATTCAATAGCAAAAGCCGATTGGGTAACGCCAAATCCACGAAATGCACCGGCAGGTGGATTATTCGTGTACACCGCAAAACAGTCATTGCGAACATGGGGAATATCGTACGGCCCGGCAGAATGGGTCGTCGCTCTCTCCATCACTTTTTCACCTAGAGAGGCGTAAGCACCTGTATCACCGAAGAGTTCAGTTTCTGCAGCAGTGATCCGGCCATTGTTTTTGACCCCGATCCTGACACGTATTTGAGTGGCGTGACGCTTGGGGTGGGCAATCAAACTCTCGTGACGGTCATAAAGCAACTTCACGGGACGCCCTGTTACATTTGCTAATAATACTGCATGGATCTGACCGGCAATATCCTCCTTACCCCCAAATCCCCCGCCCATTTTTTGACCAATAACGCGGACACGCGACTCTTCCCAACCCATCACGCGTGCAATTTGCCGCCGATCTTCATAGGGTATTTGAGACCCAACGTACACCTCCATGCGGCCTTCCTGTGTAGGCACAGCGATGCTGCATTCGGGTTCCATAAATGCATGGTCTGTGATTTGTGTATGGAAAGTGTGATCAAAAACTTGATCTGCTTCCTCAAAACCTTTCAAAACATCTCCTTTTCGAACCTTGATATGCTTTAATAGGTTTCCTTTTTCGTGAAGTTGGGGTTGTCCTTCTTCCATGGCTTGAACTGGACTGGAAATTACAGGCAGCGGTTCAAATTCAGCCTCAATCAACCTGGCAGCATAAGCTGCAATTTCAGGCGTTTCTGCAGCGATTATTGCAATTGCATCACCTACATATCTTACTTGCTGATCGATGCCAATCAATGCAGGCCAATCAGAGATGATCACGCCGTGATTTTGTTCCCCGGGAATATCCTCTGCTGTTAGGACAGCCAATACGCCTTCCACTGCTTTAGCTTTGGAGATATCCAGCTTCTTTAAAATTGCATGGGGTACCATTGCTCGTCGCACTTTCCCATACAACATATTATCAAATTGTAAATCATCTGTGAAAATTGCTTTTCCAGTTACTTTATCCACAGCATCCGGACGCAAATGTTTTCGGCCAACGAGTTTTCGCTTGTGGATAGATTCATAAATTTCAGGCAAAGGCAGAGGATCGCCTGTACGCAAGGTATGAGCAGCAGCGAGGATGGCTTTCTCGATCATGGGATAACCCGCACACCGGCATAAGGTGTCCTTGAGTGCATCCCGAAGCTCATCCTGACTTGGATTGGGATTGCGTTTGAGTAATGCAAAAGCGGTCATGATCTGGCCGGGAATGCAAAATCCACATTGAACAGCACCATGTTCTACAAAAGCCTCTTGTAAGGGGTGAAGCTTCATAACATGATCAACATACTTTGCAAGGCCTTCAATGGTAACAATCGTTTTTCCATCTGCTCTACCAGCCGGATAAATGCATGACAACACCGGTTCATCGTTTACCAAAACCGTGCACGCGCCACATTCTGCTTCTTCACAACCAATTTTTGTCCCGGTTAGATGCAGGCGCTCCCTGAGTAATGCTGCCAGGGTCTCCCCAGGTTTTATGGGTAGTGTATGTATTTCATTATTAACAGTCATTGTGATGGTATTATTTTTCATTTGTCACCGTTTGAAACCTTGGGGTAGAGAAGTTTTACTTCAGCGCAACCATTCGTTGTTTCATTCAACTACGGCGCGAGACCATGCTTTCTTAAATGTTCCCTGGAATAAGCCAGGCAGAATGCTTTTCCGATATTCTGAAGTTGCTCTGCGTGGGCTGGTTCGGAAGCTGCCTTGCTCAAGCAATACTTCTGTTGCCTTTGATATGTTGTCGTCATTAAAATATTGACCGGAAATACTATTCTCTGCCTTTGTTGCCCGGAAAGGCCTGGGACCGCCTGGGCCTACAGCGATTCGGGAAGCATTAATTCTATTCCCTTCCCGTTCAACCCATACTGCACAATTTAAAATAGGCAGCGCAACACCCTGGGGGCGCATGATCCGTTTGAATGCAGAAGCCTGTCCTGGTTTAGCCAAGGGTATGGAAAATCCGACGATCAATTCTGTCTGTTTATCTATCGACGTCTTCCCGGGTCCCAGGAAAAGTTCCTGAAATTGCATCGTGCGCACGCCGCCTGGGAAGGCAACATTAGCTGTCGCACTGAGTGCGAGGAGTGCGATCGTTCCATCCGCAGCTGGCAAGGCATGGGCAACATTGCCACCCAGTGTTGCGATATTCCGAACCTGTGGACCGGCGATTAAATCGCAAGCCTCAATTAATGCCTGGGCATTTCTTTGAACAAGGGGATCATTAATAATTCTATTGATCGAAACGCAAGCGCCGATAAACAGCGATTCGCCTTGAATTTCGATTGTATTCATCTCAGGGATGTTCGTCAGATCGATCAAAGTATGGACATTCGAATGTCTGCCCTGCCGCATATCCAAAAGTAAATCGGTGCCGCCAGCAATCGGAACTGCTGGGACTGGGGCATTAGAAAGGTCTTCAATCGCTTCCGCTAAAGACTTGGGTTGCCGGTACTCCTGCCATTGGTACATTTATCATATCCTCGATTACATTTTTCTAATCTGCACCTGGAAAAACCCCTGCCATCAATAAACCAACTTTTTCTTTGGTCGCTTCATCTCTTGATAATATATCCATGATTCTGCCTTCATAGATTACCGCAATTCGATCAGAAAGGGCAAAGATTTCATCAAGGTCTTCAGAAATCAGAAGCACTGCGGTGCCTTCGTTTCGCTGTAAAATAAGTTGTTCCCGGACATATTCAGCAGCGCCAATGTCGAGACCGCGTGTCGGTTGGGCGGCAACGATTATCCGGGGTTTCCTTGATAATTCGCGTGCAAGAACCAGTTTTTGGATATTCCCCCCTGAAAGGCTCTTTACATGGGTCTTTTGGGAAGGTGTTTTGATCTGATATTGATCAATTAATTCTTTGGTGTGGTTTTCAATAGCCCTTAACCGCAGAAATCCACTTTTTGAGAATTTCGGTTGATCATGTTCCCTCAAAATCATATTCTCTGAGACTGTGAAGTCTTTTATCATACCATCACGCATTCGTTCTTCAGGGATATAAGACATCATCTTCATGGTCAGCTCATGTGCATTACAACCGGTGACATCTTCACCCTCGAGATAGATCCTTCCGGATTCCGGTTTCCTTAATCCTGCAATAACTTCAGCCAGATCCCGCTGTCCATTACCTGAAACACCCGCTAAACCAAGGATCTCGCCTGAGCGAACATCAAAGCAAACATCTGCCAATCCCTTTGCACCCCGATCACTTTCACAGTTGATATGATCTAATTGCAGTCGGGCTTCACCTTTTGTGATTTTTTCTGTGGTTGTTATAAAATCAATTGAATGTCCGACCATCCATTTTGCCAAGTCACTCTTGTCCACTTCTGAAGTCGGACGTGTTCCAATTTTCACACCATTACGCAAGACTGTGACTCGGTGGCTTATGTCAATGACCTCGTTAAGTTTATGAGAAATAAAAATAAGTGCATAACCATCAGATACCATTTGCCGCATGATCCCAAACAATTCGTCTACTTCTTGTGGTGTAAGGACTGCGGTTGGCTCATCGAGAATCAATAAATCTGCACCACGGTATAAAGCTTTAATAATTTCCACACGCTGTTGTTGTCCTACGGATAACTGCCAAATATAAGCTTCAGGGTTAATTTTTAACCCGTATGTATCCGCCAATTTTATAATCCTTGCGGATACCCGCTTGAGGTCTGTTAGCGGTCCGTATGTTGAGGGTAAACCCAGTGCCACATTTTCCGCAACAGTCAGAGTTGGTACCAGCATAAAATGTTGGTGGATCATACCGATGCCATGTTTAATCGCATCCGTAGGGGAATTGATTTTTACCAACTCGTCATTAATAAATATATTTCCCTTATCCTGATGGTAAAGACCATAAAGAATTTTCATTAAGGTGCTTTTACCTGC
The DNA here is from genome assembly GCA_016841445.1 of Anaerolineaceae bacterium. Taxonomy (GTDB): domain Bacteria; phylum Chloroflexota; class Anaerolineae; order Anaerolineales; family Anaerolineaceae; genus Brevifilum. Next base: position 399,502 of record JAENZD010000001.1, on the reverse strand, counting down.
GCCGTTTTCACCCAGTAAGGCATGGACTTCACATGCCTCAACATCAAAGTCAACATTGTCATTGGCAAGAACACCAGGAAATCTTTTGGTAATACCTTGCATCTTTACTGATTTGAGGCAAGTTTGATTAGGACGATCAAGCGTTGATTTCATTTTATAACCTGATAACTAGGATAATTTAAGTAATAATGATATCGGAAGCTCATTTGAACTTCCGATATCATAGGTCAACAATTAACTAGGGAAGATCGATGGTAATCGTACCGTCAATGATCCCTTGAATGGCTGCTTCAGCAGCAGCAATGACATCTGCGGGGATATCGAGGTTAGGATTGAATACGATCTCCTCACCGCCATTTGCGAGATTTGCTGTGAAGAACTGGCCGCCAAGTGTGCCTTCAGATCTGAGAGCAATCATTTCTTTTAAGATCACTTCCCAGTGATAAACCTGGCTTGCGACAACCGTGTCAGGCGCAAAGGATGATTGATCCGACTGGGTCCCAAACCAATAACCACCGGCTTCCTGGATCTTGCCAATCGCGCCCACAACCATTTGAGCTGTGCCCGTCAACACATCAGCACCTGCGGAAATTTGTGTCTGTGCCGTCTCAGAAGCGAGGGCAACATCTGAAAAACTGTTGATATAGGTTACAAGCACTTCAATTTCAGGATCCGTTGCTGCAACACCGGCCTTGAAACCATCAACATACAGTTTAGCATCCCCGGTTTCCACGGGCCCGATCACACCAATCACTTTGCTTTGGGTTAGCATCGCAGCCATGACACCGTTCACATAACCACCTTCTTGTGAAGCGGCTTCATAGGCAAATATGTTATCCAGGCCAAATGTATCCACCGTTGTTCCCCAGGCAAAGCTGAGCTCTAGAAAGTCAGGTGCAATTTCCTGAAGCGATGAGCCATATTGTGAACCATGGGCGATCACCAGATCAAAACCAGAAGCGGCATAATCCCGGATGGCTGCTGCAGCATCGTCAACGATGAACATGTTTTCGGAGTAAACAAACTCAATTGTGTCCTCGCCATATTCTGCCTGGAGAGCAATCATGGCATCATAGATACTCTGGGTGAAAGCAAAGTCATTGATCGCACTTGGTGAGACAATGGCGATATCAAGAGGTTCAATTTCTGGTTGTTCGGTTACCCCTCCAGCCGAGAGCTCTGCAATCGTTTCTTCTGCAGCAATCATTACTTCTTCTGGAATATCCATTTCAGGATTGAATACAATTTCCTCGCCACCATTTGCGAGATTGGCTGTGAATGACCGACCACCAAGGATACCTTGTGCTCGAAGATCAATGATCTCTTTGAGAATGACCTCCCAATGATAAACCTGGCTTGCGACAACCGTATCAGGCGCAAAAGCGGATTGATCCGCCTGGGTCCCAAACCAATAACCGCCGGCTTCCTGGATCTTGCCAATCGCACCCACAACCATTTGAGCCGTGCCGGTCAATACATCAGCACCTGCAGAAATTTGTGTTTGTGCCGTTTCAGAAGCAAGCGCTACATCTGAGAAACTGTTGATATAGGTAACAAGCACTTCAATATCAGGATCCGTTGCCTCAACACCGGCCTTGAAACCATCAACATACAGTTTCGCATCCCCGGTTTCCACAGGGCCAACAACGCCGATCACTTTGCTTTCGGTTAACATCGCAGCCATGACACCGTTCACATAACCACCTTCTTGTGAAGCGGCTTCATAGGCAAATATGTTATCCAGGCCAAACGTGTCAACGGTTGTCCCCCAGGCAAAACTAACTTCAGGAAAGTCAGGTGCAATTTCCTGAAGTGATGAGCCATATTGTGAACCATGGGCAATCACCAGATCATAACCAGAAGCGGCATAATCCCGAATGGCTGCTGCAGCATCGTCAACAACGAACATGTTTTCGGAGTAAACAAACTCAATTGTGTCCTCGCCATATTCTGCTTGCAATGCAATCATAGCATCATAGATACTCTGGGTGAAAGCAAAGTCATTGATCGCGCTGGGTGAGACAATGGCAACCTTCAGTTTTTCCATTTGCTGAGGCTCTTCTTCTTCCCCTTCAGCCATCTCAGTTTCTTCAACCTCAGTTTCCGGAGCCGCAGTTTCCTCCGCAGGCTTGCATGCTGATAGAATGAAAAGCAAGACCAGAATTAAAGCAAAAATTTTATATATGGGTTTCATTTTTTCCTCTCATTTTGATTTAGTTAAGATTCTCTCCTACAAAAACCAGATGCGGCCAATTTATCTAATGTGAACCTCCTTGATATAGATAATATATTTTTGTGTAATAAATACTCAAAAAACCAGGTTTTTCTCTTGAACATTGACACGAAAATTAACCCTCCCGCTCGAACACTTTTGTGAGTGCTGAAGGGGTTGTGTGTTTGGTTCTTGAAATTGTCAGCACCAAGATGGTTAGAATATACGGCATCATCACGGCAAACTCTGACGGGATATCGACGCCTAGAACTTGTATCCAGAGCTGTAAGCCATTAATCAAGCTGAACAACATGGCACCGATCAAAACGCCCCATGGACGCCATGCGCCAAAATAAACAAGGGCAACTGCGATAAATCCTTGTCCGGCTGTCATCCCTAATTGAAATACATTTAATAGCGCAATCGATAAAGAAGCACCACTCAGGCCGGACATTGCACCGCCAAAAATAGTTGTGAAATACCGGATCTTTGCCACGCTCACACCCAGCGAGTCTGCCGCTTCAGGGTTCTCACCAACTGCCCTGATTTTTAACCCTAATGTGGTCTTGTTCAACACAAATGAAGCAATGGGTACTAACAAAAATGCTAAATAAACAAGGATATTCTGATTGAAAAATAAATCACCAATAACAGGAATTCGATTTAGAAGTGGTATTGGGACGTTTGAAAATCCATTTACAGTTTCCACTGTACCTACCAGCGTCTGAAATAATAAATTACTCATTCCTAACCCAAAGAGATAAAACCCAATCCCGCTGATGCCTTGTTTTGCCTGGAGTGTGACCGAGACAAAACCCATAGCCAGCCCCATCAGGGCACCAACACCCATTGCGGCCAGTACACCAAGGAGTAGACTGTCTGTTTTCATGACGACATAGAATGCAGCAAAAGCACCTAAAATCATCTGACCTTCAACCCCTAAATTAAGAACACCGCTGCGTTGACTGAATGCCTCGCCAATCGACGCAAATAAATAGGGTGTTGCCAGGCGGATACCTGAAGAGATAATTCCTAAGAGAACAGTAATGCTAAACAGTTTTTCAATCATGCCACGTTCTCCTCTGTTTTTGTTGAGACTTGATCCGTGACGACCTGTTCTTCTAAAGGCACAATCAATCGTTTCTGCTGTCTCTTTTTACGCCAAATATCGCTGCTCACAACAAAAACCACAACCAATCCATTTAAGGCTGTTATCAGTGCAGATGGCACTTGTGTGACCCGCTGCATAGCATTCGCACCGACCAGGAGAGAGCCAAATAAGACAGATGCAGGGATCGTCAATAAGGGATTGAGCGACCCAAACAAAGCCGCAACAATGCCGTTATAACCAGCCCCGCCTGTAAACCCGGAAGTCGAGCCATCTGTGATCATCCTGAAGTTAACCCCATAAACCTGGATCACCCCCGCCAGGCCAGCAAAAGCACCGCTTAACATTAATGCCAGGATGATATAGCGCTTCACCTTTATGCCTGCGTAACGTGATGCCGTCTTGCTTTGCCCAACAGCCCGGATGCGATATCCAAGTGTTGTCCGCCATAACAAGAAGTAAACCAAGACAGCCAGGATGACTGCAAAAAGAGCACCAAGGTGCAATCGGGTAGGCACCAGCCTCGGCAGCCGGTAAGCTTCCTCGAGCCGAGCGGTTTGTGGGATCTGCGATGCATTTTTTGATTGAACGGGATCTATCATCGGACCGGTCAGCACAAAGTTGAGCAGCTGAACAGCAATTGCATTCATCATGACAGTGCTCAGAATTTCGTTTACATTGAAATATGCTTTAAGGATGCCGGGTATCCCGGCCCAAATGGCTCCTGCCACGGCGCCAACCAGCATGGCAATAAGGATCATTAACCACCCGGGCAGTCCGGTGAAATGCAAGCCAACCCAGGTAGCCAAAATTGAGCCAACGATCATCTGTCCCTCGCCCCCAATATTGATGACATTCCCGCGATAAGCAATGCAAATACCCAAACCCACAAGTAACAGAGGTGTTGCCTTGACCAGGGTTTCTGCAATCGCATTGCTGTTGCCAAATGCCCCATTAAGCAGTGCGCCATACGCCACAATGGGATTTACATCCAGGACGATCAGCATAATGGTTCCAACCAATAAGGCAGCTAAAGTGGCAAATACGGGTAATAGTGCATCAAAAATAGCATTTAATCGAGATTTCATTATTATGCTGATCTCCACAGAATATTCTATTGCCTGATTTTTAGTTTAACAATAATAACAGAAAAAGCAGATTTCTGGTGAAGAATCGTATCATAAACTCATTTTTAATGAGAATTAAATGATGAAATCTCCAGTCTGATGCAGCTTGGCATAGCGCGGAACCGTTTCCGTCTTTTGGCGTATTTGAGAACAAGCTGATAAGCCCACAACAAACATGATAAAACGTCATAATGGCTTTTTCCCCAGGTATTCCTGGACAGAAGAATAACTTAGTATAATGAGGTTTGTTGTCCCGCTAGTCCAGGAGGAACACTGTTGATGAAACGCAAGATATTTGGCGATCTCACATGGTTAATTAGTTTATTAATCTTTTCTGCTTTTCTTGTTTTTCCCCAGACGCATCAAATTTTCATCCAATTGACCTCCAACCACCCTTACTTAATGGGTTTCGTTAAATTTTCAATCCTTGCAACTATGGGTGAGTTATTAGCCTTGAGGTTGGCAAAAAAAGCCTGGTCACTTCCCGCTGGATTGCTTTTCAAGGTTGCCATTTGGGGATTAATAGGCGTGATGATCACCTTCATGTTCTCATTCTATTCAGCAGGCGTTTCCTCAATGCTGGAAGGATTGAACACTTCAACTGGAAATCGCCTATTATCAACGCTATTCCGAGCTTTCCTGACCAGCCTGACTATGAACCTGACCTTCGGGATTGTGTTCATGGCACTGCACAGGATGACTGACACTTACATCGAGATGCGGTTTAACCGCAAGAAACCATCATTGAAGGAACTCACCCAAACGATCAACTGGGACGCTTTTATTTCCTTTGTCGTTTTCAAGACCATCCCCCTGTTTTGGATCCCTGCGCATACAATTACCTTCCTATTACCATCCTATTACCGGGTTGTGGTCGCTGCTTACCTATCGATCATTCTGGGTGTTATTCTTGTGTATGCCAGGAGAATGCAAAAAGAAACAAAATCTAAGAATAATGTGATAAGCGGCGCGTAATTCCTGAACTTAGCTTCCACAGATGTCTTTACCCTTGGGAAACCAACCAACAAAAGGAATACCTTCGAACCTGCCTGAGATCGTCTATTGATGGATTAGAATCAACCTCGGCCAGTACTGCAGTGGTTCAGCCAAATGCATTTGGGAAATATTCTTTGTCTCAACTAAGTCTGCAATCGTTCTTAAAAGCTTCAACGCACAGTTGTATGGTTCAATAATTAAAATGATATTGAATAAAGCGAAGAATTGGTTCCCTTTCCTCTGATATTGCTTCACCCAAACGCCCTGCTGCCACAGGGACCATCCAGGTATCGATTATTTCTTTTGATACACCAGGATGTAACTCAAGATAGCGCTTAATATATTTACGATAAAAAATTTTCCGCCAGGTATTGATAATCATGTGCATTACCCAACTTCCGTATGGCACTTGCCCAAACTTCAGAATCACACATGTCCTGGCGACATCGCTTAATGGGTGTCCTTGCTGAGCTGTCACCCAATCAATTACCACCGGACCATTATCTGTCATCAGAACCTGGTCAGGATGAAAGTCAAAATGGCATAAAGTATTACCATCAGGCAGTTCGTCAAGGACCTTGAGTACACTTTCAATTAGCTCAGGCGACAAGCTATCTACTTGTTGGATATTGTTGATCAGAGCAGTTTTCTGAGATGGAAGGTCATTTACTTTATTTTTGTGTATTTCCGTATGGAGTTCTGCCAACAACCTGGCAAAACGAATGACCATCCAAGGTTTTTTTGCAGCCAGTTTGAGAAGCGAAGGGCCATTTACCCGTTCATAGATAATCCCTGTTCGCCCATTAATTTCAATTCTTTCAAGAATTCTTGGCGTAGGTATTGGCAGGAATGAAATGAGGTTGACAATTTCAATCTCACGCCGCACCCAATGATTAGGATGCCAATCATAGAAAAGTTTAATTACGCGATCTTCACCCAGGGCATATACTTCGGCTGTCCGACCTTTGGCTATTAATGGACCTAATACAGGATTCATTGATTTTTCCTATTTCTTCCTGGAAATGAATTTGTTTGTGAAAAAGATTTTATCATATCAACACCAGCTTCGGACGGTACTGCAGGACCTCTGCCAAATGCACAAAGGTGAACGTCTCTGTCCCCGCAAAATCTGCAATCGTCCTTGAAAACCTCAACACCTGGTGATAGGCTCGTGAGGACAAATGAAGCTGGCGAATGGCTGTTTTCATCAATACCTGGCAGGGATCATCCAGCATGCAATATTTTCGAATCTGCGCCAAGCGTATTTCAGTGTTGCTGGCGAAATTTGATCCCCAAAAGTGCTGGCGTTCTGAGATTGTCTCTGAAAAATTGGTTTTGGTTTAATTATGAATTGGTTTTCTTATCTAGCTGCAAACCGGTTCTCCAATAAATCTGTTTCCGGGTTATATACCAAGTACCAACCGGATCATCCCCCAGTTATTCCACAGGTCGAACACCGCAATGCCAATCAACAAAACACCGCCGATGATATTAATCAATCGGGTGTGTCTAGCTAACCAGCGTGTAATCGTCTTCTGCAGTGCACCTGAAACCAAGGAAAGCGCCAGTAATGGCAATCCAAACCCTATGCCAAACCAGAAAAAGACTGAGAGCTGCCTGAGAGCATCACCCGCTGTCAGCGAGATTGCAAAGATTCCGACCACCAAAGGGCCAGAACATGGCAGGGCAATGGGTCCATATAATAACCCGTAAAGAAATGCATTGAAAAATGGTTTCTTTAAAGCAGGAATTTTAATTTGGGGGATAGCCTTGAAGGGATTCTTATTGAGCAAAAGCAATATCCCTAAGATGATCAAGATGAGGTTCGAAACTGGAATAATAATGGAAAGCGCTCGCCCAACCGAAACAGAAAGCAGTGCGATAACCAGTCCCAGCATGAGCATCATCAACAAAACGCCTGCCAGTACAAAAAAACCTAAAAAATAACGGCTTTTGCCATGAGCCTCATCATTCATACCACTCAAATATGCCAGATATCCGGGGTAAAGCGGCAGAACACAAGGACTGAAACTTGCCAATAGACCAAGCCCTATCGAAGTTAACATTTCAGAGCTGAACCTTTCCTAAGATATTTTCAGATTGAAAATATTTTTCACAACGGTTTTGGAAACCCTACTATTTACTGATATAGAAATGGTGCAACGAAATCATATAGTTCATCCGCTGTCTTGATCCCAAAGGGCATCAAATGGACCTCACCACTCTTATCAATCACTAATATGGGTGTGGATGGGGGATTGAGAAATTGCGCACCATACAGATCACTGATCTCTCGAGCAACCTCAACTGGTGAAATCACATATAACCAATCAAACTGGTTATTTTCAGTATAGGTTTTTAAATCTTGTGCTTCCTCATTGATGTCAATGTCCAAACCAATGGAAATAAAACTTTCCTCACCCGAAAGCCGCTCATGCAATACCTTGACCTCTTTTTGCTGCTTCAAACAGGAAGAACACCACATTGCCAGCGTTTCAACCAATACAACCTTGCCTTGTTGGTCATTAATCGTAAAGCTTTGACCTGTTCGTACATCAACCATCGGGATATCAAACCAGGCAGGAGTGTCCTTGACCGGCACTTGCGTGTCGCCAACCTCATCCGCCATTGCATCCATACCTGGATCTTCAACGTCATTATCAGTAGATACTTCATCCTCATCCACCAGGTCAGTGACCCTCGTTTCAATCGCAGGCGATTCGACGTTGTTGCCTACCAGGTCTGAAGGGGTATTTACGCTCGATGAGCATGCAGTTATCAAAAAGATGACCATGATCGCTATTGACAGGATTAAATTAACTCTTTTCTTCATGCCCAACTCCTCCAGGATTCAAGTAATTATCGGTTTCATGTGTAGTATTTTAATTGGATATATTATACCTATATGGTTATATTTAGACAATAACGGTCATTTGTCACCCTCCAGCAGCATTTGAAAATTAATGTCAATGCGGTCCACCAACGGGCTAAAGCTTAGCTTCTGACAACCTTTCACCATAATAGATGAATCCGTGCAGTATCGGGTTGAGTCGCCATAATAACCCTTTATAATTCAACAGATTTTCCCAAAAACAGCTTAGGACAAAATTTGGATACAAAAGCAAAATATTATTTTCGGTGAGTTTCAGAAACTTTGTCTAATGATCAATCTTATCTGTTTTCAGCATCTACCTTCTTCAGGATAACGAGAATGATCTTTCAGTGTGGATCCAGAATTTGTTCTTTCCAGTAACACCCCCTTGAAGGTGAAGAATAAATTTTTCGGCACCAAGGTTTATACAGGTAATCATATCTCCTGTAGCTAATTGGTATAACAGGTGCTTCTTCGATCAGGATCTGTTCAGCCTGCCGGTACAGATCCAGCCGCTTTTCGTAATCCGTCATCCCTGAAGCGCGACAAATCAAATCATGGTAATCCGGATTGAACCATCCCGTTATTTTCAATCCACGCCCAGCTAAGAGTAATTCTGGTGCTGGATATTTCGGCCAATCTTCCCACTTCCAAAGATGCAGATCTTCATACCACTGGTTTTCACTTAATTTTTCCAAAGACAAATCTATCCAAATGACTTTGATTCCCAGATTTTTTTGCCATTGCTTCTCAATAATTTTTTGGGTTTCCGATCCCATAAAAAGTGCTTTGATATCGGGAAACCCGCGACCATCAAGGTAGCCAGCTTCTGCTATTAACCGGCGTGCTTCAGAGGGATCATACGGCAGGACAAGCCCTTTCGTATGCGCTGGCATCATTGGCGCAAGTAACCCGCCAGTTGCAGGGAAAACTCCTCCGCCTTGATATACAGAATTAATTAAATATTCCCGATCGATTGCCAACCCCAATGCCCTTCGCACGCGGGCATCATCAAAAGGTGGTTGTCTGGTGTTAAATGCCAAATAGTCCACAAGGGTTGTTGGCGATGTCATAAATTCATCTGCATACTGCAAACGAGCACGTTTGACATTAGGCAGATGACCCAACCATGCTGCATCTATCCGGTCTTCCACATACATCTGCAGCGCATCCTCGCGTTTCATGTCGTCTCTAAAAAAGAACCAATCAATCTTTTTCGCATTTCCCGGAAATCTTCCTGGATAATTCGGATTGGCTTCAAAATGGATTGATATACCGGGTTTCCATTCAACCAGTTTATAGGGTCCGTTTGTGACCAGATTTTCCCGATTCATCCAATCATCACCATGCTTTTTAACCTTATGGCGCGGAAGTGGAAATAAATAGAATGTGCTTAGAAGATAAATGAAGTCGATAGAAGGTGACTCGAGCTCTACTTCCAGGGTAAAATCGTCCCTGGCTTGTACACCAACAGACTCCAAATTCATATCTCTATTGAGGTAGGCTTCAACATTTTTTATAATAAAATACACATTCACATCCAGCATCCCACTCGTCAAATCGATTGATCGCTTCCAGGCATACTCAAAATCTTGAGCAGTGACTGTGACACCATCACTCCAGGTGAAATCCTCGCGTAAATAAAACACATACCGCCTTCCCCCATCCAGAACGTCCCAGCGCTGAGCCATATCAGGGAGAATTTCCCAGCCAGGGGTTAACTCCACCAACCCGCAGAAGAGATTTTCATAAATCATTTCTGCCCAGGTGGCCGAATCAAGATGCGGATCAAGAGAGTAAGGTTCGCCCAATAATACACGATACGCTTGCGGTTCTAAAGGGAGGTTTTTCTCTTGTTCCCGGTTGCCAACCCGCTGGTATAGATCAAAAGCCTTATCATAAGCCTGGCATGCTTCATTAACCTGAAAATCGCTGTGATAGGCCATTCCCAACTTCATTAATGTCCTGGCTGCCTGTGCTGAGTCTTCTGCTTCAATAAGGAGATCAACAGCCTGCTTATAGCTTTCGATCGCTTCCTCGTGAGCAAAAAGAATTCGCGCTCGATCCCCTGATTTGATCAGATAGTCCACCCCTTGATCGGTGTCACCGGCTTCAATAAACTGGTAAGCCAGGGCCTCATATGATTCCGGTTGGAAAGCTTCCATTGCTGCAGCAGCTCTCCTATGCAGCCTTCGTCGATGCAGTGTCCGCAAGCTGGTCGTGATAGTGGTTGGAACCAGGGCATGTACAAACCTGTAATTGTCCTCGTCTTTTTCCTCAACCGCCTCCACCAACCGGGCATGCATGGCTTCATCCAGCGCATCCAGCAGGCTGTCTTCATCGGTATCCAACGCTCGCTTAAGCAAATCGAAATCAAAATCTCGCCCAAGGACAGCGGCTTGCTCAAGCGCGTTTTGGCTGTTTTCAGAGAGCGCTTTCAAGCGGGATTCAATCGCTACCTGGATACTCTGCGGCACACCCACCTCATCCATAGCAGGACGTTTCCAGCGCCCTTCCTCAAAAGTCACCTTACCGCTCTCCACAATCCCCTTACAGACTTCTTCAATAAAGAACGGGTTACCATCCGTTTCGTGGTAAATCCCTTCCAGAAATTTGGGTGTGATCTCCTCTGCAAACAGGACCGATAACATCTCGCGTGTCTCCTCCCGGGTCAGCCGTTTGAGCTTGAGTCTCGTACCCACTTTTTCACGTTGAAAGTCCAACAAAGTCTCATGCAGTGCACGCGCTTCGTCCAGTTCTACTTCCCTGTAGGTCGCCAGAAACATCATTCGTTGTGATCGCGTGTTTCTTACCAGGTACTGCAACAGCTTCAGCGAACTGGCATCAACCCAGTGGACATCCTCAAGCACAATCAACACGGGGATGGCTTTGGTTGACAGACTACCAAAGCACAAGAACTGATCAAACAAGCGCTGCTGTTGTTTTTCAGCATCATAAAGGTCGCTTTCCGGTAGATCCGGGAAATCAGAACGAAGTTCAGGCGCGATCGTCAATAAATCCGATAATACATCTTCTGGGATATGTAAGTCCACCTCTTTAGAAATACTCAAAGCTGCACGCAAAATTTGTCGGAAAGGAGAATAAGGTGGGTCGCCTTCCGCGTAGCTTCTTCCGATCAAGACAGCTCCCCCGGTCACTTCCGCCTGGGTCACGATTTCCCGCACCAAGCGTGTCTTGCCCACTCCCGGCTCTCCACTGACCAGCAGCAGTTGTCCCTGAGCTGCCATCACCTTCTGCCACATCTGCCGCGCTTCTCCAATTTCATATTCTCGACCCACCAGCCTCCCACGCACAATCCGATCCAACAAGGATAGCTCTTCCATAGGCAATGCCGTACGATCCAGCATCTTAGGTGCGGATAGCCGTTCGAAAACTCCTAACGCGGAAGCGGGACGGTCTTTCGGGTTTTTTGCCATCAACGATAGAATCAGGGCTTCCAAAGCAGGCGGTATCTGGTCATTTCTTGCCCGAGGCGGCACTACCGGGGCATGGATGTGCTGGCTGATGACGGCAAGCGGATCATCCGCAGTGAAAGGCAGCTCTCCGGTGGTCAGCTCATACAGCATCACGCCCAGCGAATACAGGTCTGATCGGGGATCGATCGCCTTACCCTGGGCTTGCTCTGGTGCCAGGTAGAAAACGGTTCCAAGGATAGTCCCTTCATTGGTCAGGCGAGAGCTGATTGAGCGCGCCAAACCAAAATCCATCAGCTTCACGGTACCATCGCATGTCAGGATCACATTTTCTGGCTTCAGATCCCGGTGAATAATGCCGTGTTCGTGGGCATGTGCCAGCGCAAGGCACACCTGCTGCATGATGGGGACAATCTTTTCAATTTCCTTTGGCGGCTGCTCATACAGGTTGACGCCCTCCATATATTCCATCACGATGAAAGGTGATTCCTCGTATTCCCCAACATCATAGACGGTGATAATATTCGCGTGACTGAGTTGGGCAATCGCCTGGGCTTCATGCACCAGGCGGCTTCGCCCTTCTGTTCCCAATTTTGTCTCTGTCAGCATCTTTATGGCAATATTTCTTTTGAGAACAAAATCATATCCCTTGTATATTGTGCCCATGCCCCCTTTCCCAATTTCACAGTCGATCCGGTAGCGGTCACTGATGTTGATGCTGATCATCCGGCTATCCACCCTTTTGCCTTTGATTCTTCCAGTATTTCCCGGATTTCCCGCACATTTTCCAGGTAGCTTTTACGCAGATCATCATCCTTGATCTTTCCTGCAACGAGCATGACACGATCACAGGCTTTATGTAAATAGGTATCTGCCTTCTCTAAAAAACCGTTGATCCGGTACACCTGTGACGCGGTATAAAATAACCGCTCCATCCTGCCAATACTCCCAATACTCGTTGGATATTCATCAAATATTTTTATCGCTTTTTCCAGGGCAGCCAACACCTGATTTGCATGATCTGGAAGTTCGGATAAAAGCGCTAAGTGAATCCGAGCCTTTAAACAATATAGAACCCAGTCGTCCAAGGGGCCAAGACGTAATTTAATGGATATTGCGTTTTCTATTTGTTCCAACCCCGGTTTGAGAACTGCAGGCTGGCCTTTTAAAAGAGACACATTCGCACTTAACTTCCAAACATTCGCTTTTATCCATGAATCTTCTAATTCTTCACTAAGAAGTTGCGATTTCTCCAGATTCCGAATCGCTGAATCAAAGTCACCTGCCTTTCCTGAGAGATAACCTAACAATGAGAGATACATTATCTTTCGTGCTCGATCATTTGACTTTTCCACAATGGGCCATATATTCTTCAGCTCCCTAAGTCCCTCCTCATATTTACCCAACCATGTACATGATCTGGCGTAAAACCGTGTTAATGTAACTTTCAAATTGTCAATGTCATTTTGTAAGGCTCTTTCCTTCAGATTTCTAACAAGGGTGTAATATTTTTCATATTCACCCATTGTTAAATACAGCTCGTAAAGATTATATATGGCAACGATTACGCCTCGGAAGGTAAAAAGATCAAAGTTTTGTATGATTGCTAGATGAATTCTTTCTGCCTCTTTCCAACGCCTCATTTCTATAAGAATAATTCCTAAAGTAATTTGTGCGCCCAACTCTGCTTCAAGATCGCCGATCTCCCTTGCGAGCCTGATCGCTCTTTGAATCTCCAGCAATCCTTCATCATAATTCCTCGCTGACGTATAGGCTTGTGCTAAATTTATTGAGCCACTCAAGATGGATCGTGGATCATTCAATGTCTTGCTCAATTCAGCTGCTTCGTGATCAGCCGCTGCTGAAGCTTCCCTTCGGCCAAGATTATGTTCAGAGCCAGAAAGAGCACCTAAATAATCTAATAATTCATGCTTCAATCCCGCTTTTCGGGCGATCTGAATCGCTTCCTGGTATTGATATATCGCCTGTTGAAAATCAAAATTATTGAAGTAATATTTACCAATGAGATAAGCTGATTTTGCCTCCCTTGGAAGATCACCCATTTCCCGGGATATTTTAGCGGCAGTCTCGGCTGGTTCAAGCGCTTTCCGAACATCCGTATGAAGGTTCAGTTCAACAAGTGCATGGAGCGAATCAACCTGTTGAGCTTGATCCCCTTGCCCATCAGACAACGCCAGCATGGTTTCAATCTCAGCCCGTTGAGCCTCGCGATCCCCGGTCATCTTGAATATTGCTGTCCTTGCTTTCAGGAGATCAAACCTTTTCTCATCGTCCTCAGATAAGCAATCAAGTGCTTCGCCGTATAAACGGATGGCATCCCCATTGGCAAACGTTTGTTTTGCTTTCTCTGCCGCTTTGATTGTATACAACAGCGCTTTTTCCTCGTCCCCCCCTGCTCCCCAATGATATGACAAAGGCTGATACGCCTCCGGTAAAACCTTCTCCATAACCTCAGCGACCTTTCGGTGCAAGCGCGTCTTCCGCATCCCACTGAGACTGTCCCGCAGAGCTGTTGGGACCAGGGCATGGGAGAAAGAGAACCGCTCATCATCCTCTTCTCTCATCTCCTCGATAAGCTGGGATTTGAGCGCAGCTTCCAGACATTCGATCAGTTTATCTTCGTCGAAATTAGTGACCTTTTGGAGCAGTTCGAAATCAAACTCCCGACCAATGACGGCTGCGTTCAATAAGATTTCCTGTGTCGATCCATTCAGCTTGCCGACCCTCGATTGGACTGCGACCTTGATGCTCTGTGGGATTTCCATGTCCGCCATATCCGGTGGACGCTGCCAGCGCTCCCCATCGAAGTACACCTGCCCGCTGTCAATCAGGGCTTTGCAGACCTCCTCGATGAAGAAAGGATTTCCCTCCGTCTCTTTATAGATGCCTGCTAGGAATTCTGGTGTGATCTCATTGGTGTTAAAAATCACTGCCAGTATGTCCCTGGTCTTATCCTCACTCAGCCGATTAAGCTTAAGCCGCTTCCCGAGATTCTTGCGCTGGAGGTCCAGCAGTGTCTGGTAAAAAGGTAGAGCCTCATCAATTTCAACTTCCCGGTAAGTACCCAGCAACATGACCGGTTCATCCCGGCAGCGCCGGGCAAGGAACTGTAATAAGGATAAGGTGCCGGAGTCAGCCCAATGGATATCCTCCAACACGAGCAGTGCCGGCTTCCCAGCAATAAGTGCGCGGAAAAATCGGAAGATGCACTCAAATAACCGGCGTTGTTCTGACTCTGGCTCTAACGCAGGGTTTGGAGGGATATTCGGGTAATCGACCTGCAGTTCAGGGATGATAGAAATCAGTTCTGCCATCACCAGGTTAGAAAGCTCCAGTTCATCTTTCTTATGAGCACACAGTGCTCTTCGGATGATCTGGGCGAAACCAGTATAGGGAGCATTGCCTTCTGCCTGACTTCCGCCAATAAAGGCCTGCCCACCGCTGATTTCCGCTTGGGTCACGATTTCCCGCACCAAGCGTGTCTTGCCCACCCCCGGCTCTCCGCTAAGCAGCAGCAGCTGTCCCTGACCTGTCATCACCTTCTGCCACATTTGCCGCGCTTCTCGAATTTCATATTCACGACCCACCAGCCTCCCACGCACAATCCGATCCAACAAGGATAGCTCTTCCACAGGCAATGCCGTACGATCCAGCATCTCAGGTTCGGATAGCCGTTCGAAAACTTCTAACGCAGAAGCGGGACGGTCTTTCGGGTCTTTTATCATCAACGATAGAATCAGGCCTTCCAGTGCAGGCGGTATCTGGTCATTTCTTGCCCGAGGCAGCACCACCGGGGCATGGATGTGCTGGCTGACGACGGCAAGCGGATCATCCGCAGTAAAAGGCAGCTCTCCGGTGGTCAGCTCATACAGCATCACACCAAGCGAATACAAGTCTGATCTATAATCGATTGATCTACCCTGGGCTTGCTCTGGTGCCAGGTAGAAGACCGTCCCAAGGATGGTCCCTTCACTGGTCAGCCGAGAGCTGATTGAGCGCGCCAGCCCAAAGTCCATCAGCTTCACCGTTCCATCCGCAGTAAGGATCACATTTTCTGGCTTCAGATCCCGGTGAATAATGCCGTGTTCGTGGGCATGTGCCAGCGCAAGGCACACCTGCTGCATGATGGGGACAATCTTTTCAATTTCCTTTGGCGGCTGCTCATACAGGTTGACGCCCTCCATATATTCCATCACGATGAAAGGTGATTCCTCGTATTCCCCAACATCATAGACGGTGATAATATTCGCGTGACTGAGTTGGGCAATCGCCTGGGCTTCATGCACCAGGCGGCTTCGCCCTTCTGTTCCCAATTTTGTCTCTGTCAGCATCTTTATGGCAATATTTCTTTTGAGAACAAAATCATATCCCTTGTATATTGTGCCCATGCCCCCTTTCCCAATTTCACAGTCGATCCGGTAGCGGTCTTTGATCAGCTTACCAATCATTGCTCTACTCCAACCCGTTTGATGATCAGAACAGTCAGATCATCATAGGGAAGTTCGTCACCAATGAAATCGCACACGTTCCTCTCAATCTCCTCTAAAAGATTTTTTGCAGAAGTGCTTATATTTTCATTAAGTAAAGCACGAAAGCGATCCATCTCGAAAGCTTCCCACCGATCATTTACTGCATCTAAAACACCATCGGTGTAGCATATAACGAGATCTCCGGGTTTAAGCTGAATTGACTCTTGCTGATACTCAGCTTTCTCTTCGAAGCCCATGAAGATCCCTGTTCGGGTTAAATTGACAAATTTTCCCTCTTGCGCTTTATAAAACAAAGGGGGATTATGCCCAGCATTAACATAAACAAACTGACCGCTTTGCAGATCAAGCCGGAATGTAAATAAAGTGACGGGCATACTTAACGACGAATCCGTACAGATCAAATGGTTTGCCCGGGTGATTCCCTCAGCCAAAGAGTCTGATCTGATAATACTGGCACGTACAATGCTGCGAGTCATTGCCATGAACAAAGCTGCAGGCATGCCTTTATCAGTCACATCTGCAATAACAAATTTCATCTCTTTTTTTGAAACAGGAATAAAGTCGTAAAAGTCGCCAGAAACCTCACGCGCAGGCTGCCAGCAAGCAGCAAATTCCCATCCAGGAACTTCGGGCACTTCCGCCGGGATCAGACTGGACTGCACCCGGTACGCCATCTGGAGTTCTCGCTCCATACGGCCTTTTTCAACGGCGACCTCATACAACCGTGCATTATCGATGGCAATGACGGCACTGCAAGCAATGGCAATCAACAACTCAAGATGTTTTTCGGTGAAAATACCTGCGATCATCCTGTTATCAATATAAATCACACCAAGAATCTTTTCTTTCAGCTTCAAAGGCACACAAAGAATGGATCGCAAATGCAAATCCAGAACACTGCGTCGCTTTCGGAAACGAACATCTGCCTGAGCATCACTGATGCATACCCCTTTTCCACCCTTCGCCACTTCTTGAACCACACCACGGGAGATCTCAAACCCCGGGTGTTCAATCGTCGTTTTATTTAAGCCACGAGCCGAACGAAATTCCAACGTCCCCTTTTCATTCCATAATGCAATAAATCCTCGCTCGGCCTTCAGCGCTTTCAGAACCTCATCTATGACGAAATTCAGCACTTTAGGCAAATCGAGGGATGAATTGAAAGTCTGGGATAGTTTGTATAGTAGGGCAAATCGGCGACCAGACTCAGATGAGTCATAATCCACCAACTGTTACTCCTCTTTAAACGCCACAGTAACAATTTTATTATACAGTAAAAGGCGGAGCTACTTCAAGGAAAATTTGGATTCTTTTCAAGTATGAAATTATTGCTAAATCAAATCCAGTTTGGGACATGACTAAAGCGCCTTCACACTCCCCTACCTATCCGAGCGTTTCCTGGATAGTTTCTTCTTACCTTCTGGTACCCCTTCCCTCGATACCTGCATGTGCATGTCGATCCGGTCCTCAGCGGCATCGAAATTCGCTTATGGTAGCGCGTGACCATCGTGGATTAAAACGTGCAGGGACACGCTGGGTTAACGTACTAGCCGCAAGGGCAAGTATCCCTCTTTGGAATTTCAGACCTATTCACATTCCATTTGAACCAAAAGCGTTAGCAAAAAGCACTAACAATTTTTCCCTCAGCACTTTATAAGAAAAATATCGCAGTGCCAGGGAATAATTAAGGTTACAGAGTTCTTCTCTATAAGACAAATCATCAAGGATTCGCAATGTATCATGTACGGTTTTTTCCGTGATATACTCATCAAACTCGATGACTTTAAAACCTTTAGGCTTGATATCTGTTGCGAAAATTGCATAATTATTAACTACAATAGGTTTCATATAATAGATAGCTTCTAAGAATGCGTTTCCAAACCCCTCTATCAGTGATGGATAAGTTACTAAATCTGCATGAGGATAGGCATCTGACAGGCTGTAAATTTTCCTTCCGTCTTTGGTTGTTCCACGATGTTCATCAAACAATTCGGAAGAAAAAATTGTCTTAACTCCCAATAGTTTTGCGTAATCCGCTACTCTGCTCTCATATTCATATCCATCATCTCCCGAAGCATGAGAAATAACAAGACAGGCTTTTCTACCTAAACGGCTGACCAGTTCTATGGCATGCTCAATACCTTTTCGCTGAACAACACGTGTGGGCTGCAAAATAAAAAGCTCATCCTTCTCTATGCCTAGAGCGTCTCGCAAATCCGCAGAATACGCATCTGCATTTGGTGGTGGGTTCTCAAAATCCATGACATTAGGCACATTAATCGATCCGACGCCGACCCTACGCGCCAATTGATGACCTGCCGAGGTATTGATCACCACATGCTGAATCGATTTTAAGTTTGGGGGCAGAGCCATCGTGATAAAATCCCAAATCGAATTGACAAGCAGCGGCTTTCTTTCCCAGGTGAAGTCATGATGGTGCGCGATGGTTGGTATACCGGTTTCAGCAATTAATTCTGTCAAAGCCAAGGACAAAGCAATGTTTTGCGGAAAGGATAATATATTTTGGGGGATGATCAGGTCAACCGAAAATTCATTAATGAAATTGTACAGATGCTTCTTAAAATATTCCCTCTTATCATGTGTCCAACGAGTTTCTGATTTTGTTCTCTTGGTGGTATTGAAGAATTTATTATAGTATTCACGTATTTCAGGATGAAGAAAATGGGCTTCTTCAACGACCATCGATCGCTCCGGAGGACGATCAGACAATCCGGAGAAATAAAAGCATTCATGCCCCATATCCTCCAATACTTCTGCCCATTTGGCCGTCTCTAAAGAAACGCCATCCGTGCCATGAAACCGAAATGAAATAAAGCCGATATTGAGTGGCCTTTGTAAAGGGTTATCCATTTTTCTCCTATTTTTTATTTTTCGTTAACGTACAGCAATGTCATTTAATTTCAACGATCGGCAATTCGTAAGTTTCCAAATCCCAAGAAATTAGATTGAATAGTTCATCTTAACCTGTATGAACGAGATGGCATAAATGATCTTTATACTTATCAAATTGAATAGTTTTATTGAAATTATTTTCAATCAAACGCCGTGTATTTAATTTCATTCTCTGATACATCTCTTGATCGGACCAGATATTGTTGATTGAAAAGGCAAGTTCATCTACGTTTCCAGGCTCAACCATCAAACCGGTTTCACCGTCAAACACCAATTCCGGTACGCCCCCTAAATTAGAAGAAACAACAGGTATACTCATTGCCATCGATTCCAACAAGACATTTGGAAGACCTTCTTTGTAACGGCTGGGCAAAACCGTTAGATCAACTCTTTCAAAGATATAATTCGGTTCTTTCGTGAAGGGAAAGAAGGAGATGTGTTTTTCCAGACCCATCTTCTTTGTTTCTCTTTTCAACATGGACTCATCAGGGCCATCACCGACAATCATCAAGTGAATATCAGGCATACCACCTAAAACCAGAGACCGCAAGGCATCAAACATAACAAGGTGTCCCTTGCGAGGTTCAATGGATCCAATGCACCCAAGTATCGGAGAAGCGGTTTCTGGCAGAGGATATCGTTTTATTGCCTCCTTTTTACCGTTTGAACTGGGTTGAAACCTCTCCAAATCTGTCCCCTGGTAGAGCAGCTTAACCTTCTGTTCAGGAATATGATAGTTCGAAATCAGATATTGGCGTGTGAAATCTGCAATTGCAATGACCGATGAATTGATGGTTTCTTCCGGTACATAAAATTCTCGTAAATATGACGGCACAATCGTCCCTGTCTTGGGGATCAGATGTGTCTTCAATTTTCCTTCTTTTATGCAGCGTCCTGCAAACACAGAACAATGAAATCCTTCTCGTGGCGGGTGCACAGTGCAGATTGCGACATCACAATCACTTAATGCATCCGTCCATAGTTTCTTGTAATGCGCACTTTCTGTGACGATCTCATCCCAATCGTAATCTACGATCCGAGCCTCAGTTTGGCTATTCTGTTCTACCATCCAACTATCACTGGGAGCTATCAACGTAACCTCCAGCCCACGTTTAATAAAAGCGCGGATGGCTTCTGTAACCCATATCTGTGTGCCTCCGTGTAAATGTGTATCCTCAATACAACCAACACGCATAGTTAATCCTTTTTATAATTTTGACATTTGTGCCAACAGAGATTCAAACTTTTTCTTTAAGGCTTGTTGGCTGTATCGAACCTCAACAGCCGCTCGATTATGGGCAATGGATGGTAATTTTTCTTTCGAAGACAGTAGTATTCTTGATACCTTTTTCAAGAAATACCGCGGAAATACACCATCAGGAAATAATGTATAGTGAATTTGCAATTCATCAGGAAGTCCCTTACCAATCACATCATTAAAAACTTCTTTTGGATAATACCTGCTGCAAATGATCGGGATACCGATGGCACTCGCCTCTATAATCGGTAAGCCGCGCCCTTCTGTTTCGCTTGGAAACATAACGGCATTCGCCATTCGATAAATCGATTCAATCGTCATGGGACTGAAGTTTTGTTCTTTAAATGTTGGATGATCTTCCTGTCCCACCGAAAAAGCCACAAAGATTCTTTGAGAAATATCTTTCGGCAGCTTTTCAACCATTCTTCTATATGCAAATAATATTTTCTCCAGATCCTCTTGATGCTCTTTGGGGGTTGGTCCAGTGATATGTAAGAGCAGCTGTCTCTCGGTGTCTTTTCTAAACGCTTTCCCTAATGCACTTCTTTGCATTAGTGCCCTGATCAAGGCAATATTACGTTCTATTCTTTTCCGTGCGACGATCCGGGTCGGCTGCAGTAGAATGAGCAAATTATCAGATTCTGGATCAACCAATAAGCCTGATTCAGATCCAATCATTATCGGTTTCTGGTCTGCCATCCAATCTCCCAGACTTCTTAAGTGCTGGGAAACTGATATTGATCGTAAAAGGGCATCCCCATCTGACAAAACGAAAGCCATTCTGCGCCTGGCATATTTGATATCTTCAGTAGAGTAAGTTTCAAAAAAATGATCATTAACAGCCGTTGAAATTTCATGAACTTTCTCTTTAGGTACACCTGCACGCCTGATCAACCTTCGAGATTGGCGTTTGTTGATGTTGACCTGAAACCAACGCTTACCATTCCAAGGATATAGAGATTGAAACAGTAAAAAGAATCTCCTGTGATTACTGTTTCGAAAGAAGTGGTCGCGTGGGCCAATCTTCTCGCCAGATTTTCGCTCTTCGGCTGATTTTCCGGATTCCCAATAAAAATCGTGATTTGAATTCAGAACAGAAATTCCTAATAGTTCAGATACAAGAACCACACCCAGGGTTAATGCCATGTTCCCTGGGTTCGAGGCAATATTGACAGGAATTAATAAGGTTATTTGTCGATCAATCAGGTACTCGCCTAAGCGTTTAGCAATAGAAATAGCTTGCCTAAATATTTCCTTAGCCAGATCTCTTGATTCCTGGCTATGAGATATGATCTCCTTTTTAAAAAGCTCTCGAAACCATTTACCCTCTTCCCATTTATCCCACCCATTAATGCCATCTATCTGGACTTTTTCCCAGTTATTTCTGAGTATCGACGAAGCCTCTGGTTGAAAATTCCCAGCAATCATATGCAAAGTGGATTCAGGGAAAAGCTCATAAATCTCTTCTAATATTTTGGCGTATTTGGATATTTCGATTGACACCCCGTCAATGCCAATTCCAAAAGTGATAAATGCTGTCCCTTTTGCATATTTCGCCAGGTCGTTCTGGTTATCATTTTTCTGAGAGGGGAAATTAATGCACTCGATTTTATTTAGGATTTGAGAAATATCCGACCAACAAGAAGGATAAAAATCATCCAAAATGTGGTTCATCCGATTTAAGAGATCCATGGAATTAACTGATTTCATGGTTTGATAATGACTTAGTCAAGGACATCATACTTAATTATAGGATAACTGATGAGATAGTGGGACAAAGAATAAACGAAATTAAACAGCCAGGGTGATGACCTCCGACATAGCCAGATCCGCATTCGCACGAAAAAGCATTAATAACTGAAATTTCCCAGGTGCAGTCACCTGCATGTGGATATCGCCCCGGTCCATCAAGGGTCTCGAGATTCGCTTCTGGTAGTACGTCTCCATCGTGGAAAAGCAGGTTCAGGAACGGGTTAAGTATCATGCCAAGGTTGGATTGAAAAAGGTAATGAAATTTCATAAATGAAACGCTATAATTTTTACGAAATATTTATTTCTTGATCACTTAAGGGTATCTTGGCTTTTCGCATTCCATGAATTAATTTGCGAGCTATTTATTAAATTGCCGCGTGGAATATCTTATCAGAAACACATTACAAAAATATTTTTCAATATTCACGCTAATTATGATATAATATTCATACACCCATCTTCGAAGTTATCATCATAATACGGGTTGCTTGTCTGATTACAGTATGTTTTGAACCCAAAACCTGAAAATTTCCATTTTGCTTATCCCTCAGATCATTGAGGAGAGAGGGGAAGAGATGACTTCCCGATGTATCTCCCGACAAAGGAAACATTCCCGCAGTCTTTATATGCCGGTTTTTTTGAATTCAGCAAGATTTTGGTCTCAGCTGAGAAGATTGCTTCCGGTGGTAACCAAATTGATCGCCCTAGTGGGTCTGATCAGCCTCGCAGTCACTTTCCACGCTCAACTCACTCGCGCGCAAACTGCCAGCATACTTAACGGCATGCCGGAGATTGTCGAATTACGCAGCGCGTACGCCAGCCACTACGATATGGGGGACGAACGATACCTGGCATTTGTCGGTACTGACCCGCTCAACTACCAGGATTCGAATGGCAACTGGCAGCCCATCGAACCTGCCTTCGCTGAAGTAGAAGGCGGCTGGCAGGTTGCCCACAACACCCTGCGAAGTGCTTTTGCCAACAACAACACCACCTTCCAGATCGAAAGCGGCGGCTATCGCTTTTTCTGGCAGCCTGCAGCCCTTGAAATTAATGACGATGTGGATGGTATCTGGCCGCTGGCCATACCCCAACCGGGAAGTGAGGTCCAGGTCGAGGCGCAGGACAGCCTGCTGCGCTATGCAAACGCCTGGAGCGATCCCACGCTGGTGGAGCAGTTCAGGAGTGCTTCAGATAGCCTGGAGCAGGAGCTGGTCCTCGCCAATCCACCCAAATCGGTGGGCGAGGGTGAATGGCTTAGCCTGCGCGTTGATCTGAGCCTGCCAGGCAATGTGTTACTCTTGGCGGACGGGAAGGTCCAAACGGGTGAATTCACGACCCACGGCGCTTTGCAGCTCCAGGGGTCGGACGGAACCACCCTGCTGACACTCCTGCCGCCGCAGGCGTACGAGGAGAATGATCCAACCGCTGCCACTGGTGGCCGCTACCGCGTCTTGCCCCAGAGCAACGGCTTGACCCTTTTGGTACAAACCCCATTGGATTGGTGGCTGGCCCCCGAGCGTAATTATCCGGCTGTGCTCGACCCGACCATGCAGGTGCTGCGGCCCATGGAAGTCGCCACGATCGCCTATCCGTATGACCCGCTGGATCCGAACGCCGGGGTGATTAATGAATACGCCTGTGTCGGATTCCATGACCAACACCTTGGCCCAACTGTTTTCGTAGAGAATAGATGGTCTGATCGCGGCTATGTCAAGTTCAAACTACCCAACTTGCCCGATGGTGCTGTGGCTGACCAGGCGACATTGGTCGCCGCGCCCGAACCCAGCAAATTAACAGCGGTCTGGTCAACGAGTGGGTTCTATGAAGACACGCTGGTATACCGCGTGACGCAGGATTGGAGCTACCTGGACGGGCTCACCACCGTGCCGATCACGACAGTCATCGCACATGAACCAACGGAAACCGACCGGGCGCAGATACCCTACGTTTTCTCCAGCGAATTTGATCCCGCCAAACGCCCCGTGGCCCAATGGGATGTGACCAGTGATGTTCAGGGGTGGTACCAGAATCCCGCTTCAAACTATGGCTTTGCCCTGGTATCAGAGTTCGATGGTCACCACCTGGATGATCAACCACTGGGCCAAGATCAAATCAACTTCTACCTGAACTGCTTCCCAAAAACCTCCATGGGTATTCTGGACGACGTGCTGGCAAACCCCAGCAAACCGACCGTAGGTGAACCAGGGATCGGTTTGCTGATCGAGTACACATCGCCCCAACTGTCGGCGAACGATTTTCGCACGATCAAGGTGCCCTCGGGATACCCCGGAGACGCCTATGAAGATCAGCATCACGAGTACGTTCCGCCGACAACAAGCGGATGGCTGCTCATGGCAGCTCGAGGGGTGCGAGGCGGAAAGCCACCCCAAACGAGGCTGCAGCTGACCCAGGTGGTACCCACGGACCCCGATCTGGATGATCTGATCTCTAATAATGCAGAAAAAGTGGGCGAAGTCGTTGAATTCAAGTCCGAGTACGTGGTCACCAATGGTTACCAGTCGCTGCCCACGGACCTGCGCCTGCTCGTGCTGGAAGACACCTTTGCTACTGAATTGGCGGACGATAACCGCCAATACCACCTGCAATCTACTGAAGCTTCGGCTTCTCCGGTGATTGTGGTGGAAACCCCCACGACGATACCCATGCCTCTGGACAGCGGCTTTATCGTTGGACAGGAGCTTGACCTTTCAGCCTCAACCACGGTTGAGATCAAGGTACCCTACGGTGAACTGCCCGCGGAAATGTTTAACCTGCAGCTCTTTCCCCCTGGACTTAAATACGGGAGCCGCAATCTGCCGGGCATACAGCTTACAGAAGGTCCTGACGCCTGGGAGATCGAGATGGTAGTTCCCACCGGGCAGGCGGGAACCTGGCTCCTGGCGGCGATCAACGATGGGGAGTTTTCCCCCCCAGGTCCTACTCTGAACGCTGAGGTGTTGACTTGCCAGAACACCGCTGAAGTGATCAAATATCCGGTGGACGGCGTGTGCGTCGAGCTTCAAACGCCGCCATCTTCGATACCGAGTGACCTGCTCTACCAGAACGGCAACGTGCGCGTCTACAGCCCGTTGGGCTTCACGGACTCCTGCGGCGACGGCACATGCACCACCATAGACCAGGGCGGCGGGGGGCAAATGGTTATGGCACTTATCGGATACGTTAGCGATGACGACAATTGGGTGGCAGTGAAAGGGGGGCAGTTTTCGATCGTGAATGACGTGATCCATACCACGCCGGATGTGCGCCTGATCATGGCCCGTTTCAACGAGGGGCCGCCGATAACCCTGCCCGTGCTGCGCGGCCAGTTCGAGGTGAATAACGGAACCGGCGTGATCAGCGGCTTTGGAGCTGACCCCTATCTCCTTGTCAAGAATCCGCTCCTCGATGGCAACTGGACTTACACCATCGAATTATCCAATGCGTTAATGCGGGCAGAGGGACCGCTGCAGCGGACCATCGAACCGACGCAGAGCCCCAGCCCCAATCCAACAACCTTTAATTTCAACGCTCAATGGTCGATCACAGCCTGCGGCGGGCAGGACCTGGCAGGCGAGTCGACCCTTGCGAACAGCCCGGGGGTGTTCAACGTGGGCACGCTGATCGTCGACCCTACTTCTATTGATGCTTATTCGCTGGAGTACAATCCCGCTGATATTTATCCGGGTTTTCCGCAGGCGATCCCCGAATTCTTACATATCCGCCTGACCGACGCCACACTGAAGCAGCCAGACAACACGGGAGGAACGCAAGTCCCAGTCCAGGCGCTGATCCTGAACCCGGGTAAGTCGGTTATGGATGAGGAAGACTCCAGCGTGCCACTGTACTGCGGTACAGCATCAACCTGCTTTGACCTGCGCGGCGAGGCAGATACCATGACTCCGAGCAAGCAAGTAGACCGAGGGTACCGCATGCCGGACTTGATCATCCAGGACCAGGCCGGCACAGTCATGATCAACACGCCGCAAGGCGTCGAGATCTACAGCCGGGATCACCCCATGTCGCAACTGCGTGAGGACGAGAGCCACGGCTTTAGCTATGAAGCATTTGGTGCCACCATCAAAACGTATCAGGGTGTGTGTCCGCCGCCACGGGACCCGCTTAACCCTGAGAAGATCCTAGACGGAACAGGGCAGATTACAACTGTGGTCGAAGGTTCTGCCACCCTGTCCGTACCAAACGCTGAATCGACAAGCGGGGGACCGCAGATTGAAGTCAGCTTCACGCTGTGCGAGAACTCGTTGCGGGAGATGGGATTCATTTTTTACACAGGTGACCAAACCGCTTTACCCCTGGGCAACAGCGGACTGTTCATGAGTTTAATCGAGGGAAGAATCAGCCTTTCACCCGAACAAGGCCCGCAGCCGGGCTACACGACAGTTACGATGTCGGTGGGTATCCGCGGCATGTCACCTGATTCGCTCTCCTCGAATTTATTCGTGAAGGGCACGGTAACCATCGACACCCGCGGTCTGTTCGACATGCAGCTGCAAGCCGGGCTGAAGGTTGTGGGGGGCTACGGGGTGGGCGTGGACGGTCACTTCTGGGTGGCATGGGTACCCCTGGACCTTGGATTCGATGTACAAGCTTGCGTACCTTACGACAAGGGTTTCGATATAGTGGACTGGTCCGGCAAACGGTGTACTGGCAATGAGCTGATCTTTGGAAGCCTGCGGGCACATATCTGGCAGGGACAGGGGTGGCAGCATAAATATAATTGGCTGCCTGACAATGATGACGTGCATATCGCCGCAAGGTTCAAAGTGAGTATCAACATCGGGACAGGCATGATCGTAGATACGGCTTTTGTTGTCATACCCCCTACAGACATGACACTTTTTGAGCTCACCCTTGCATTTGGTGAGTTCTGCACCAACAATGCTTGCACGAGTTACGAATGGGGGATAACGGGCGCATATTCCCTGCTGGGTTATGACTTCGGCATGTACTATGGGTTCGACAGCGGGTTTGACTTCATCCTTGGCAGCGGAGACTACCTGCTGATCGACGAAGCTGGTGGATCTTCCAGCGCCAGCTCGATGAGCGGGGATTCGGACATTGAGGCTAGATCGCCCTACACGGTCACGATCCCAACGGGCACACCGAGTGCCATGTTCACCCTGGGCTGGGACCCGGGCTCTGATCTGGTGCAGATGGACCTCTCACTGGAAAAGCCTGATGGAACGGTCATCGACCAGTACACAGTGGACCCCGCAGTCACAGTCACCGTCACACCCACCCCCACGAGTTGGCAGACAGTCATCGTGGTTGAGGACCCGGAAGCCGGTGATTGGCAAATCACAACGGGCGGACCCACGCCGCTACCCCCGCACCAATTGCTGTATGTTGCAAACAAGCCCGAGCCGACGCTCCAATTGGCAGACCTCCCCGCGATAATCCACCCCGGCGACGTGGTTAATATCGAATGGGTGAGCAATATCAACCCCCAGGACACCGCCTGGCTGAGCCTGTACTACAAGACTACCAATGCCATCATGGCCACAGACCAGGAGATCGCCGGACCGATTGTGGAACGCATACCGCTGACGCCCGATGGCATCTACGAGTGGCACGTCAAGGGACTGGCTTATGTTGACAACGACTATAAAATCTTTGCCCGTATCGACAGCGAGGCGACAGCCGAGATCAACGCCTGCGGCGAGAGCTACGAGTACAACCCTGATCCGAGATCAAGCGAAGCCAGCTGTGCAATGCTCAACCCCAAGCTGGTGCTGCCAGTAGCAAACATCCCCGACTTGGCCACTTTTTGGTATGAGGACTGGGAGGCGCCGACAAGCCCGACATTGGTTGGTGCCCAGGCAGTGGATTGGACAAGCATCATGGTGCTCTGGGAGCCGAATGCGGAGGTGGATATCGCCGGCTACCTGGTACGCTGTACGCAAGCAAGCGAGATACGCACGGCGCGCGTCCCGGCGCAGTACATGGATGGAATCAATGAGTACGAATCGGCGCAGGTGAACGGCTTGCGTCCGTACCAGACCTCCACCTGCAGCGTTCGGGCATATGACACCAGTGGCAACGTGAGCGGTGACTCAGCCAGTGCGGTGGTCGTGCCGGATGTTGTCATCAGCGAGGCAGACATCACCCCGGATAGCGGCGTGACACTGTCGTCGGTTGACGAAAAAGTCACGGCTGTCTTCCCGCCTGGCATCGTCGACGGGGATACGCGAATCAAATTGGTCACGCGCAGCTTACCGCCGCATCCTATAGGTCCGCTAGAGTTTGCCGGTACTGGCTTCAACCTATCGGCCTACGGTCCCAATGGGATTCCCGTTTCTGAATTCTCTGGAAACTTCACCTTCGAAGTGAGCTATGGCGGATCGGACTTTACTTCATCGGTTGCGGGTAGAGTGGATACACTCAACCTGTACTGGTGGGATGGTGATACCTGGCAAGGCGTACTGCCTTGCGAAGGCTGCTATCATGACAGTGCTGGTCAGCGCTTCGTTGTTGTACTTGATCACCTGACGGAGTTCGCTGTACTGTCTGGAGAACTGCCATACGACTTCATTCAGTATCTGCCAGTTTTCATAAAGTGATGTGGCTTCATCGCAGGATAATGCGCAGTATTTGCGCACCTGTGCCGGACACACATCCCTTAACTTCTGGTATTCCACCCGCGGCACCTGCATGTGGATGTCAATCCGATCCATCAGCGGACCCGAAATACGCTTCTGGCAGGGCGTCACCATCGTGGAAAAGCAGGTGCATGGTCGCGCCGGGTCCCCAAAATAACCGCAAGGGCAAGCGTGTAGTTCAATATAATGACGGTTTATTCATCCAGAAGGAGCTTGTATATAATAATTTTTGCTACTGATGGGTAAAACCTGATAATTCGAACTTAGAATGGGAGGGATCTATTCCCTATATAGTCAATAATTTATATTTAGACATATATATCTAGATTGAATCGTCTATTATGTCCATTATTTCTACGCTATTTCACTCTGTTTGCACCAACATTGCATTGAAAACGGGCAATGCGACTCATATTTCTGAAAATTAATCACAAATATTTGTGTATCTCATTCATTTGAAAATAACGATGAAACAGTGACATTTAAGAATAGAACCCGTATCCAGGATTTAAATTAGGTTAATGGTCGTGCCCATCATGATCATACTCAGAAAGGATTCCAAATTCCCCGTTTTCAGGATGAGCGAAAAGAAAATTATTTGGAGGAAAATAACTCAGCAACGAATAAGAAATGGTCATCAATATTAGAATTGCAATAGCTGTTTTCCTCATCCACTCAAATTGTATTTTTTCCCGTGCCAGTAGTCTCATACTCACAAATTGTCCTGCAATAGCTGAAACAATAAAAATAATGATATCGAGAAATAGATAATGCTGCCCTGTAATGGCATTATAACCATAGAATAATATCGCAGTAAGAATAGGCATTAGCAAGAATCCCACGGCTTTTGCTACTGCAAAATTATTTACTTTATCCTTAATGAATGGGTACTCAATAATTGCCCAAATCATGGATGGCCAGAAAGCGATTTTGAAATGTTCCCATGTGCTCTCATTTACAGCAGCAATTAGTGCTGCTGGCCACCAATAACCTGTCCACTCAAACACAAAATGCAAGCTCGCTCCAAAAGAAATAATAAAAATAATCCCTATGATTTCCCAGTATTTGATGGTCCTGTTCATTAAATTAAGTCTCCTTTGAAATTATTAATCATTGGATCTATCACTTATTTAGGTATGTAATAGTAACTTGTAATACGGTTGCGAAAGAAACCCAAAGCAAATAAGGGATCTGGATATAAGTAATCCATTTCATATATGGATATATAGCTATCATTCCCCAAACAAGCGTAAACAAGACGAGAATAATATCGATTGAGGCAAGGACCAAATTCTTAGATCCAAATTGCAGGGGTGTAAATGCAAAGTTAAAAATGAGATTGAGAATGAACGGTAACGCAATAATAAAAGCAATTTCCTTTTGATATGTCAATATGAAAACCCTAACAAATGAAATCGCAATAAGTATGTATAAAAAAGTCCAAACAGGACCGAATAGCCAAGCCGGAGGGGACCAAGAAGGTTTTATTAAAAGTGAGTACCAATTATTTCCCATAATTTTTTCCTATAGTTGATTATACCTTGATAATTCATTGATATAACCTCTAATTTTTTTACAGATACTATCACAGTATTTGGATCGGTTTTTGGTGGTCAGGTCATGTCGAAAAACATAAGTGTGTTAAAATTAAATAAATAACTGTGAGAAAAAGCCGCGAAGGAAAACTATGATCCTTATTGAAGTAAACCAACCCGCACCAGATTTCACCCTCGAGGATGTCTCAGGAAATCCGGTCTCGCTCTCCCAATTTAAAGGCGAAAAAAACGTCATCCTTATCCTAAACCGTGGCTTTGTCTGACCATTCTGCCAGAAGCACATGGCGCAGTTGCGCCTAGACCATAAAAAATTTTCAGAAGCCAATACAGTCATCCTTGTAATCGGTCCTGAGAGTCCAGATGCTTACAAAGCCTACTTTGAAAAAGAGCAGCTACCCTTTGTTGGTTTGCCTGATCCCAGACATAAGGTCCTCAAACTCTTTGGGCAGAAGGTCAACCTTTTCAAGCTGGGTCGCATGCCAGGTCAAATCATCGTGGATAAACAAGGCAATGTCCGCTTCATTCACTACGGGCATAACATGGCCGACATTCCCGTTAATGAAGAGGTTCTTACCCTCCTGCAGCGAATCAACGCCGAATAATAATTTTATATTCTAACCAGTTCCAGGGCACGTTATGTTTTTCTAGGGGTTTCTGTGAGGAATTAGTCATCCAAATATAAGTTGTTGTTTTTGAATTGATTTGTTCTCAGTTTTTACAATTCAATCAATCAATGAATTTCACAAGTTAGAGTAATATTCTTGTCTGAATTCATGGTAAAAATACTTTCTCAATATTTAGTTTCCCAATAAAATGGTAAGAATGGATTCTCTCTTTAGGATTAACAATTGGTATGAATTGACAGAAATAACACCTGATAAATTCATTGCGAAGCACGAGGATAACAAGGGCTTTGGCTGTCCAGGTCTGATTTCCTTGTTCGCTTCCCAAGGGTTGATAGGAAGGCGCATACCATAAAGAAGCTTGATGAGACTCCTAATGCCCAGGGTCCCAGGGATGAAAGAAGTAACCCACCCAACCCCGGGGTGATAATCTGTGCCAGAGTTTGCATAGAATTTGCTAAACCTAATGTGCCGCCCACATCTTCTTGATAGACAGCTTTCGTGATTTGACTGGTAATCAGCGTATTTAGAATGCCAGCTCCCAGGGCGATGGGAGCTAATATCGCTACCAAAACCCAGAGATTCTGGGTGAACCCCCAAGCCAGCAGCGTCGCAGCTAGAATCAAAATGCTTGCCATAATCAGCTTTCGTTCTTTGAAAACCTGTGTCAATTTACCAATGGCAAACCCCTGAACAATCACGGAGAGCAGTCCGACATAGGTCAGGACCAATCCTGTACTTTGCACATCGAGCTCTAACACTTCCTTGGCATACAAGGCAAAGCTGGATTGAAACAAGGTAAATGCAAAGCTGTAAAATAAACTGATGACCAATAATGGACCAACACAGGGGCGGCGTAATTCATCTAATAGATTTGATAAATTGAATGCTGTATGTGGGTTGGCCTCCCTTTTTTTCCGTTCCGAAGGTGGGAGGGATTCGGGAAGCCAGATCAGGATGCCAACCAGATTTAAGATAGAAAGACCTGCCGCAACCAGTGCAGGTACATTGAGCCCAAACTGGCTTAAAAGACCTCCCAAGACCGGTCCAATGATGAAGCCCAGCCCAAAGGCTGCCCCGATCAATCCAAGGCTTTTAGCTCTTTTTTGAGGTTCTGAAATATCGGTGATATACGCACGTGCAAGGGCAGTATCGCCGCCAAAAAGGCCATCTACAATCCGGCTGAGAAAAATCATCCAAAGGCTCTGCGAAAATCCCAGTAATAAAAAACCAATCACAGTGCCTGAAATCGCCAGGATCAGCAGGGGACGCCTGCCGTAGCGATCTGACAAGCGTCCAATTGTTGGAGCAGCGATTAACTGACCTAAACCATTCACAGTTCCCAGCAACCCCACCAGGGTCAGCGTAGCGCCAAAACTACTAGCATAAAAGGGTAACAAAGGTAGAATCAGGCTGTAGCCCAGAAGATCCAGGAATACGAAAGAAAAGATTAAGATGAGTTGTTTTTTCTTTGGTTTCATGATCAGCCTTTCTAATCACAACATCTAGATGTGCTTTTTAAGATCCAGGGAATACTTTTGTGTGTAATATTTTCGATTATCTTACCCAATACATGCCTTTAGGGATGTTTCTGTTAAAGTTTGCATCTCTTCCTTCCACTTTCATTGTTTTACAATACCTAAATCACTCACCCGCAAGTGCTCCGTCTCCATCTTGGCAGGATTCTTCGGAAAGATATGTGTAAACACCCGTTTGTGTTGGCAGGCGATCACATGTAAACCAATTTTACCAAAAATCCCATTAAGCCTTGCGGAATAGGTATCTTCAAAACACGCTGGTAAAACCTCCCATACATAATGGTGTTTTCCTCGTCAATCAGCACAAATTCAATAAGGATCCGGATATCATCAGCAATCCAATTATGCCAAAGATTAGGAAAACGAAATTGTAAGGAAGGGACCAATAAGAAAACTTAACTCGCAAAAACCTACATCAACTCCAACTTCGGCCGGTACTGCAGCGCTTCTGCCAAATGCACCTGGGTGATCGCTTCCGACCACGCCAGATCCGCAAGCGTGTGGTTCATTATAAAGACATAGATTCAATAATTAAAAAGATAAAATATTATTGATTGAAATAAATTATGTTATTTGATTCTATGCCCTTTTTCCATTTCTATATTCTGATTTATTGCAGCAACAATATCACAGTACCTAGATCAGTTTTTGGTAACCAGGCCTCATCATACTGGTAGGTTGCTGGCTTTATCAAGCGCAACTACCTCTTCTGGTTTTAGCCGCCATCCCATCGCTCCAAGATTTTCAGCGGCTTGATTCGCGTTTTTTGCACCCGGAATGGGAACAGTACCTTTGCATATTGTCCAGTTTAGGGCAACTTGGGCAGGTGTTTTTCCGTGTGCTGCGCCCAATTTCTTTAAAAGCGCGATCAAAGGTTGAAACGCCTGCAATTTTTCAGTGGGGTACATATGTTTACGAGGCCCGGACGGTGGATTCTCGGGCCCATATTTTCCAGTTGCCATACCTTTTGCAAGCGGACTATATGCAATGACAGTGATGTCATTTTCATGGCAGTAATCAAGCAAACCGTTTTTCTCAATACGCCGATCGAAAAGGCTGTATTCAACTTGATTTGAAGCAAGAGGCACCCCCAAGGTTTGAAGCGTTTCATTTGCAAGTTTGGTTTTTTCTCTGTCGAAATTGGAAACACCCACAGCCCGGGTAAGGCCTGCGTTAACGGTGTCCGCAAGTACAGAGACAAACTTTGGCTTGCTCCACCATCCAAGAGGTGTATGAATTTGATACAGGTCAATATGGTTGATTTGCAAGCGCTTCAAGCTATTCTTAAGACTACGAAGCAATGCTTGTTTGCACACACGCCATGGAAATGGGAAAAATTTAGTTGCAATCAGTACTTCTTTTGAGGCTGAAGGTAAAAATTTACCTAAAAATTTTTCTGATTTGCCAATACCATATACTTCAGCCGTATCGAACCAGTTTGTGCCATTTTCCAGGCTGACCTCAAAGGCCTCTTTGATATCAGCGTCATCATAACTGCTGCTACCATATCCCCAAACCAATCTATCGCCCCAAGACCAAGTGCCCACGCCCACAGTTGTAATCATGATTTCAGTTTTTCCGAGCTTTACAAGATCTTGAGAAGTTTTCATTTTTATTGATTTCCTTTCAAATGGTTCAACATAACGGAGTTACCTTATACACTATTTGATCCCGATAGCCTATAAACAAAATTTTATTGGTTCTTATGATAGTACAACCAACTGAAATTGGAAAGCACAGATTAGGATAGCCAAAGGCATTGCGGATGATTGGCGAATGAATTATGTATGCGAACGAAATTCTTATGTCTCCTCAATAATTCAGTCAATTTTTCCTAAATTTATAGCGGAGAAATTCTCTCCTTTAAACAATAAATCATGTATCTTGCAGGCCAACGCTTCAACATTAATATTCTTCATTAAACGAAAAGGTTTAATGCAGCGTGTCTGAATCTGTCGTCCATCCCTTAGACAACACACAAGCTTTACGATTAAATCATAATTGCTAGTGGAGCAAAATTGCGCAAGTACACATCCCTCAATGAACAGTTTGTTGTGCAACTCACTGGATGGCAAACACGTAATCTGCACCCCTTGACAAGACACACATAGTGATCTGGAGACGACTTTTTAGCTTTTCTATTCATCATAGAAAATGAATAAAGATGTATTAATAATCATCAACGGAATTACAGATACCCTATCGGTAAGAAACTGGGGGAAGCAGCAACTTGAATATTTTTTGAGAAAATTCATTAATAGATAAAAAATGAAAAACATGTCTATGTCATTTTTATATTACAATAGGAGTTAAGCAATAGCAATATTGATCATGAGGACATCAAAACTTTCAAAGAATAATAATTATCCAATCGAGCTTATATTTGATTGGCTGGTGGATTTTTTTATCCATTGTGAGAAGGCTCACAATCCAATTATGTCTCTGAGGTAAAAAATGAATATTCTTATTGGATTAATAGCTGCATTATCAGGTTATTTAGTAGGTTCCATTTCATTTTCCCGCATTTTGATCAGCATTCGTGCTCCTGGCGAGGATGCTTCCGCACCAATTAAGCACACGATATCGAGTAGTGGCGCGGTCTTTGAGTCCAGCTCAACCGGTGCAACAGCTGCAGGCTTCAAGTTAGGTACAAAGTATGGTTGTTTTGCTTCAATCCTGGATATTTTAAAGGCAGTGATACCAAGTTTGATTTTTAAACTATGGAAGCCTGATATGCCTTTTTACCTCATTGCTGCGAGTCTAGCCATTGTTGGGCATAATTATCCCATTTACTATAAATTTAAAGGCGGCCGTGGATTATCCACAATTCTTGGAGGATTTCTTATCCTTGATTGGGTAGGTGTCATTGTAACAAACACGGTTGGATTCTTATTGGGAGGTTTGCTTGGGGAAGTTGTTCTGATTCGCTGGACTGGACTGGTACTAATGATCCCGTGGATCTGGTTTCGAACCTATGATCCCCTTAAACTTGGGTATGTTATCTTCGCGAATCTTCTTTTCTGGCTGGCGATGCTACCAGAATTGAAAAATTTTTTCCAGCTCAGGAAAACAGGCGAACTTCCGGATGAGCAAGAAGTTGCAGATTTTTTGGGTATGGGCAGTGTATATCGGGTCATCAAGCGTTTCAGCATAGCAAATTTGTTTAAAAAAAATAAAGATGAGTGAATAGTCCAAAAAGCCAATCAAATTTATTAGAATAATGAATTATTTAGAAGAAGAATTTCTTTAGGGGTTTTAGAGATTTCATTTTGATTGGATTCATCAGCTGAAATTATCTTAAATGGTTAGACAATGTTTAGAAAGAATTCACTCCGTTTACGAATACCACATGCTTCCATTGAGTTTAGGTTCAGATTTTCCATCACACTACTTTGTTTACTAGCAGTGTCTTGATTCATGTTCATTCGAATTAACTTTGACCTTTGAAGATTGTCTCATGAAAATTGAAGGAACCCCAATTATTTATTACGAGATGATAGCAAGAAAAGTATCCGCTTCAAATTTGTATTTTTCCCCCATTCAAAACCTAGATTTGATTTTAACCAAGTTAGCAATACTTATGAAGAATGGTTGCGATTCATAATACCACAAATTTCTCCTGTTAATTTTGGCCTGGTTGTTGATCAAGAAGCACAATTTCACCTGTGAATCCATTTACGCTAACCCTCTGCATGTCCCTGAGCCGCATACAATTTGGGACAGAGACAACAGCCGGAATTTGGTATTCCCTTGCAATGATTGAACTATGGGACAAAAGGCCGCCAGATTCCGCAATGACTGCGCCAGCGAGGCTGAATAGTGGTGTCCAACCCACATCAGAATAAGGGATTACGATCACATCACCCGCGTTGACTTTGTGGAATTCTTCCATGCCACTCACGATTTTTAGGGGACCTGAATAATACCCCTGAGACGTAGGTGTACCTCTTAATCTATCAAAAGATCCGGAAAAGACTGGCGGTGGTTCATCTCCGTAAATCACATCGGGTAAATCCACATCCCTGTATGCTTCCATCTCCTCTTGACGCGCTGTAATTTTGTTCAGCAAGTGTTCAGGATCCTTGGTCTCGATCACTCTCTGGATCTCATCCCAAGTAAGAAAGAAAATATCTTCTTTTGATTCTAACCATCCCTTGGATATCATCCCATTTGCCAGCCTTAAAAAATATGAACGGAAAAGGCCGTAACCGTAATAATAGCTTCGACTGATCTGTTCACGGTAGATCGAAAATTTCCGAACTCTTTTATAGAAGAGCTTGACTAACCATTTTCGTAACCCTCTTGCAGGCAAATCCTCAAAACTAATACGTCTTGATTTTTCCCGGTCGATCATTTGAAAATCCCGGATCATTTCAAGCACGGCATCTGGATTTTCCCGCCAAGGAACTGCTGTAAAATTATTACCGTTACTGCTTAGATAACCAAAGTCCCTGATGAATTGATTAAAGTGATCTTCGAAGTCTGTCCCCTTGATCTCGGCTTGGGAAAGTTCCCTATTCTCAGAAGGCCTTCCAAAATTTTCCTTTTGGAGAAACAAATCAAATTTCTTGTGCAGTTTCATCAGGGCGATATTGGGGTTGTATTGATCTAATTCATGAAGATTTTCATAGGTATCGAAGGTCAGAAGGTCAACGCTCAGCTTGCTTAATTGTTGTTCGAGCAAGCGGGTGTAAACGGAAGCCAAAATTGGTGTGACCACATTGAAATAGATAATTTTTTGCACCAAATGATAAAGGTCATTAATTTCCCTGATCTGCTCCTCTAGGGGTACATCAATTTGTGGGGTGGTTGTAAAAAAAACTAGGTTTTCTTTCAAGGAGGAAAATCTGGATTTGATCTTGTGCTCAAAATTCCATTTATCAATTATGAAGCCTAACAATCTAGGCACAAGGGGGATCATTTTAATATTTGGTTTGAATGCTGGTTTTCCTTCCTGATTTGGCACCAAACCCATTATCATCTCTAATCCCTCAGATGGGAAACCCACCCGTGCAAAAACTTCGCCGATGGCACCCATGTTAAAATAACTTCGATAGAAAAAAGATTTGGCCAAGCCTTCAGCATCAATTGGTATTTTGCCCACAATCTTTTCTAACAAACCCAACCAGACGGTGTTTATTAGAGGAACATTAATCGACCAAATCAAGGGATGGATCATTCCTGGCATCACATCTTTAGAAAACCGATTGCTATAAATATGAAGGTCCTTTATCGTGGTGATTTCACGCATCTGAACCCAATAAACAACTTGGCCATCATAAACCCATTCAAGGTCTATTGGTTTGGAAATCGTTTTGAGTATTTTGCGTGATTCATCAAGAACTTGTTTCATGACAGGTATTGGCACTTGATACTCATCAGGTTTTGCTACCCAAAAACCTTTTCGAGAAACCCAGCGTTCGGGCGTAACGCCATCCTGAACCAATGCAGTTCCATAACCCGGAACAACTTCAATGACGGTTTCACTTAAGCCAGTCATTGGATTGCGGCTGAATAAAACCCCAGAATAAACTGGCAGCACCATCTCTTGAAGGATGACCGCTATATGAATATTATCAGGTGATAGATTGAGCTTATCCAAATAAGCCTGTATTGCCTCGTCGTGGGTCGCTTCCCAAATCTGAATAATTGCATTCCGTATATTTTGAAATCCTTGAACATTGAGAAATGTCTTAAAAAGGCCGGCATAAGAATTAAAACTAGCATCTTCAATATTTGAGCTCGATCTTACAGCATAGAATTTTGCGTGGTCCAAATGGGCTTGTAAAGCTGCATCAAGTTGATCTAATGAGGAATTTTCATCGGTTTCATATTTTTCATAGACATCCCATGGGACAACCCATGTTTCAGGCACTCGGATATTTCGGATTTCAAGTAAGGACTGAAGATTTCTTGCCTTATTGCCAATGTGATCTGGGAGATATTTCGATCGTAAATTATAAATCACTGCTTCGTTCATAAAATGCCCTTAGAGGTAACAATATTGATCATTAATGGCTTTTTTCTGGGGTACAACCATCGTGTTCATCAGCTTTTTCATAGAGTGACACTTTGGGATTCCATACATTTCAGAAATCTGAACTATATGAAAGCCAACTATCAATCCATATCAAATTTTAAGATTGGTTTCTACTTAACCTGATGCCCAAAACTAACCAAGACACTACACTTATATTAAGATAAATGGTTTCTAATATTAACAAGCAATTGGGAAATCAGATATCCCGTATCACAATAATGTTAAGTATAGCTGAGATCATATTATCGTTTGTTAATTTATTAACATTAGATCAATTTTTTCTTTAATCGCTTTTATTACAATTGGGTCATCATTCCAGGCACCAAGATTTATTAATGAAAAATCTTCGGGTAAATTAGCTTTTTCTACTAATTCGGGGATATCATATTGGCTATGAATGGAGTCTGCGCTGATTGCTGCTGAGTAATATAAGATTTTTTCAACACCATTAGCAAAGAACTCTTCGACCAATGACGCCGGTTTTGGTTCCTTGAAATCCATCCACGCTAAACCTAAATTTTTCCCCAAATAACCTGCTTGTTCCAAATCTTTGAGAACATTGTTGCGGAAGCTCATCTCCTGTTCTGTTTCAGTAGGCCATTCAATATCCCATTGATCTGGCTGACCATGCCCAACCAGGAGCACACCTACTTTTTCTGGAGGTGTGTCTCCGATATTTTCATTTACTCTGTTAACAAACATACTTCGCAAGATATCAGAATCATAAAGGGGACCTGTGAATGACAATGTAGCGCCGTTGTCTTCTACATTCAAATCTTTTACTAAATCTTCTCCTTCGGCTGTGTGATTTGATATCGTAAGGAAGACCTCGCTAAGAATGATATGACTGGCACCGTCGTTCAATGCTTCAATTACAGCAGCATCAGGTCGGGGATCATCATCCAAAAAACTGATATAAAATTTAGTGGTTTCGTCACCTTCTTGGCGATAAGCTTCCTCAAGACTTTTCAGCATTTGAAAATGCATTTGACGATGATGACTTGAGCCTACTTTGAGATAAGCATTCCGTAATTGATAGACGAAAAATGGTCTGGCATACAAAGGGACAAATGGGATATCTTGTTCATCAAACTCATTGAATTGATTTATCCAGCCAATGGGGTTGTAATTTTCGGGTTCCCCATGTGTAAAATATATTATTGCTGTGTGACCGTCTCCTGGCTCATTTATTTGCCGTGTTAATTCAGGCAATTTTCGTGGGTCACCCTGCCTAAGAAAAATTTGGGTATTGGTTAGGTAGCTACCAATAAAAGAAACTAGAGTAACAATAATGGAAAGAGGTAAGAACCATTTTCCCTTAAAATATTTAGACATAAAAAATATTATCGCCACCAGTGTAACTGTTGAAAGGAATAGAAATAAATTCATCTGAAGTGGATGAACAGTCAGAAAAAGTACAATAAACCATCCTAATAAAATACCAAGAAACAAAATAATGATCCATTTCAGGTATCGCATTTTTTACTCCTTTTTCCAATATGATGTATTAAAATCATTAGTTCATAATAAATAGTTTTACCATAGATTATAAAGTAACCTATTTAATAATTACATTAATATTCTTAATGTCAAGTGCCCAGTTCTTGTACCAACCTTTATGATCGTTAAATCAACTGGAATAAGGCAGCTTGAATCAGAATAATTGCTGATATGGGGGATCAAAAACCTATTAATTAATTTTGGCGATACTCGTTATAACATCGAACAATATCATCAAAAAAAGGGGGGTCACCATTTAATAATTCTGTAAGTATAATCGCCAGTTGTATTTTAAGATTTTTCAATCGAATTTGATCAATAGGGAAGTTTTTCTTGGAATCCACTTGCAACTACCACACCCAAAATAGTCCAACCAGTATTAAGTACATTTCTGATCTACATCAACTCCAACTTTGGACGATACTGCAGTGCCTCCGCAAGGTGCAATTGGGTGATCGCCTCTTCCCCTGCCAAATCCGCAATCGTCCTCGGGAGCTTGAGTACCCATTGATTATCTTCTGCTATCAGCTGCAATTAGCATTTAACTATCTTCTTTAGCACCTGAATAAATTTTAATCTCCATCCATAGAGCTTGTTTTTGAAATTGATACCTTTCAAACAATCCGGATTTAAATAACTGGGATCAGTATCAGCAACGATAAATATGCTGATAAGTATATGGCTAGTCATAAGAACAAGAAAAGGTGATTTTTTCAATACAGATACATTTTCTGAGATCTGTAAACATAATTCTTAACCCGCAGCCGATCGCAGACTTGGTTAAGAAATCTTTTTTCGACTGAAGTAAGCTGGTTTTGTTGTATAATAAATACATACCCTTTAAGTAATTAAATCTATCATTAAGTGACTGGTTCTTAACAAGGCGGCCGGCGGAGTAATTTTTATTCAGAGTTTTGTTTAACGACTCTATTTCCATATCAGAAAGTGAAATATGAAGAATAAAATCCTTGTATTCTTGATTACCTTGATAATCGGATTGACATTTTCTTCGTGCGAACCCCCACAAGAGCTAAGTTCGGCATCCTCTTCGGACACCGTTGAACCTACTTGTAGACCGCTGGACACTGCCACATTGTCAACATCGACACCAACAATCCCACTTGATACTCAGGAGCCAATTTCTTTTCCTCTGTCTGATCCCGGCCCTTTCTTTGTTGGCTACCGGGTACACACAATTGTTGATGAGAGTCGCAATGATCGCAAGATACAACTTACATTTTTGTATCCAGCATTGAAGCAAACCGATGGTGATGGCCGGCCAATTACGATCGATGCCGACCCAGATTTAAGTGGAGCGCCCTATCCACTGATACTTACCGAGCAGGATTCGGGCAGTAATATTTTTAGATCCCATCTTGCTTCCCATGGCTTCGTGATGGTGGAAGTAAAGAGTCCTGGTTTGTTCACCAAGTGGGATTTTCAAACTACCGATTGGCCGATGGATTTCTTGTTTGCTCTTGATCAGATCTCTTCGAATCCTCCAAATGAGTTAGGAGGTGTCATTGACTCTACTCGGACTGGCATTACCGGATTTTCTTATGGGGGTCAAATATCCCTCGCCCTCAGTGGGGCACGAATAGACCCATTTTATTACCTTTCATACTGCGAGCAGATGCCAACGATGCAACCACCCATTGAAGAGTGGTATATCAAAATCACTTGTGATCTTGCTAAGAAATGGGATGATTTCACTGCTCATGTCGGGAAAGAAATCACAACCAGTGAGGATGGACTATGGCAGTCAATGACTGATGAACGAATTCTCGCTGTCATGCCGATGGGGACAGACGGGGCGTGGTTATTTGGAGAACGAGGTTTGGCACTGGCTGACCGCCCTGTGTTACTCATCCAAGCAACTGAGGACAGTGACTATCAACCAATCGAAGCCGCCTTCATCTATGATCATATTGGAACCCCCGAACGATACATGATTTCTTTTATCGGAGAGAATCATTCGAGCATGTTGCAGACCAATCAAACAGAACGAATTCAACATTTCGCAACCGCCTATTTTGGGTATTATTTACAGGAGCGTGAGGATTACGCCTATTTCTTCTCGGAGGATTTCGTTGCACAGTTTGACGACCTGTTCTGGGGAGTGTATCCAAATGAGTAATTTCTTCAAGTTGGTGATATCTTGTGGATGAATAACCCCTTCTGCATGTCATCTTCCGCTGCAGTTTACGCAGCCTAATGTTTTAGTGTGGAGCTTCGTTCTTGAAGTGCCCTCACCTCCGATTGCGTGTCACCAGAGGTTTCTCTGCTGCGCCTGAACAACCCCCACATCGCTTCGCTTCTTTGGACATTAAGACCGGAATTATCTATCACATCACATCCAGCTTGGGCAGGTACTGCAGCGCCTCCGCTAAATACACCTGGGTGATCGCCTGGGACCCCGCCAAATCAGCAATCGTGCGGCTCAGCTTGAGCACCGGGTGATAAGCTCGGGCGGTCAGCTGTAATTGGCGCATGACAGTTTTCATCAGCAGCTGGCAGGGTTCATCCAAAACGCAGTACTTCCGGATATGCGCGGGGCGCATATCGGGATTGGAGGCGATGTTGGTACCTTCAAGCCGCTCACACTGGCGCTGCCGGGCAGTTTCTACTCTTGCCCGCACATTTGCTGAGGATTCCCCCATGCCCATATCGCGCAATTTCTGATATTCCACCTGAAACACCTGCATGTGGATGTCGAACCGGTCCACCAGCGGACCTGATATGCGCTTCAGTTAGCGGACCTCCGAAGTCGACGCTATGTATCAGAATTACAAGAATTTCGGCGAATTAAAATTCGAAATTATGTCTTATATTTACAATAAAATGACAAAAAGGAAGACGACTGGGGGAATTATTGATGTAATGCTATTAGGGAAGGCATAAACTATTCATTTTGTTGAGGCATTGTTTCTGTCTAATATGGAATTAAAAGTCATCTTCTCAGCCCCAGGTTCGAATCCTACCGAGTCCTTTTTGACCAGCAATTTTTCAATTAGGGGGAAACCACCGCTTTGAGCAGCTCCCTGAGCTGATGTGCCTGCATATATTCCGGTGGAAACTGATCCTCCAGAACCAAACTTGTAAATCC
This sequence comes from Anaerolineaceae bacterium, assembly GCA_016841445.1. Taxonomy (GTDB): domain Bacteria; phylum Chloroflexota; class Anaerolineae; order Anaerolineales; family Anaerolineaceae; genus Brevifilum. The sequence continues at coordinate 356,336 of JAENZD010000001.1, read as the reverse complement.
ATGCACAGAACTCCACAGTTTTATAGCCGCGATTTCTAAGGCCTCCGCCGGCAACCGCCCATCTTCCTTGCAAAACTGAATGATTGCTTCCAGAAGAGCAATATTCTTAGAAGCGATTTCCACAAATTCCGGATGTTTGCTTTCCTCATCCAGCGCGCCAGAAAACATCAGCTTGAACCGGCCGGGATCTTCTACGGCGAACTGCAGGTACGCCCAGGCAATTTCCAGAAGGATATCTTCTGAGGCGTGCTTCATCGAATCAAAGATCCTGAACAGAGTCTCATAAAGCTGCTTATGACCTTCCGTGGAAATCGCTGCCAGCAAAGCCTGTTTATCAGAAAAATGATTGTAGGGGGCAGCATGACTCACCCCCACCCGCCTGGCTACTTTCCTCAGGCTCAACCCCTCTATCCCCTTTTCAGAGAGGATTTCCAATCCGGTGGTGATCAGCGCTTTCTTGAGGTTTCCGTGATGATAGGTGTCGCTTTCCATATCCAGATCATACCACAAATATTGACAGTGTAAACATACTCATGTACAATTTGTCTGTATATTGACAGTGTCAATATTCGGCGAAAGTTTATCTGGCCATCACAGGAAAACGAGAAGCGATGCCCAAACCCTGAAGTTAGAATTTGGCGATCAAATCACGTTTTGGGGCGGCGGCTGCGACACCCAGACCGTGCTGCCCCAGGCAAGCCCGGCTGAAATTGCGGCGCACGTGAATGAGCGCGTTGAAATCTTCGCACCGGGTGGTGGGTTTGTCTTCAACCAGATCCACAATATTCAGGCCGATGTGCCACCTGAAAACATCGTCGCCTTGTTTGAAACCGCCGAGGCATTTCGCTTTTCAAATTGAGAATGGTTTGCCGATCAAAATGATCGAGTTCTTCATCACATTAATGAAATAAAGCATAGATAAAAGCAGCCGGAAAGCCTTATCAACCCAAACAGAATTAGAGGAGCAATCCATGCCAGCAGTCAAAGATTTTTACACATTGAAAAGAAAAATCCTGATGAACTTCATCTCCGCCGGGTCTGCTCTGGTGATCGTGATCGTCACCAGTTCATTCATGAAATTCTTCACTGATGTGGTGGGCCTTAGCCCGGCGACCTATGGGGTCATTTTCCTGATTTTCAGCATCTGGAATGGAATCAACGACCCCATCATTGGTTTCTGGGCCGATAAGCGCCCTTTCAAAACCGGGCGTGGAAAATATCTACCCCTGATCCGCTGGTCCATCCCCATCATTGGCTTTTCGGTCATCATCCTGCTTCTGGCTTCGCCAGGCTGGTCCGAAACTATCACCGCCATTTATCTTCTGGTGCTTCTGGTCATCTATGAAGGCGCACAAACCATGCTGGGGGTCAGCTTTATGGCCTTTACTGTGAACACCTTTTTAGATTCTGCAGAACGAACTGAGGTGCAGGTAATTGCCAGCTATGTCAACCAGATTCCCGTGTTTTTGGGTGGCATGATCCCGGTCTGGTTCCTGACCGGGGATTTCAGCCGAACAGCCGTGGTTGCGATTTTCTCTGGCACATTCATCTTCGGCCTTGTGTTGATCTGGATCGGCTCACGCTTTGTCAGGGAAGATGAAAAGTTTTATGAAAATATGGAGGTCACCAGGGGGATGAAAGATCTGTTTGCCCTTTCCAAAAACCTTTTCAGAGACAGGACATTCCTTATCTTTATCTTTTCGTTCTTTTTAATGCAGTGCGGCATCGGCAATTATTTTTCTGGATATCTCTACTACATGGACAATGTCTTGGAAGTCTCAGGGTTGAAAGCCACGATTCCTGACGTCCTGACAGGCGTTGGACAGATGATCCTGTTTCCCTTTGTCATCAAATGGGTCAAGAAATTTGGTTCCAGGGACATATTATGGAAAGGCCTCCTGATTGCATTAGCCGGACATCTGATTTTGACCTTCCCCATCAATTATTGGGTAACAGCCGCCACTTATGTGGTCATCCTGTTTGGATATGGTTTCAATTCCGCCATTTATGCGCCCTTATCAGGTCTGGTTGTTGATCACATTGAATTGGAAACCGGAAAACGCCAGCCGGGTGTCATCCGAGGCCTTATCGCCACCATCATGCTGCCTGCAGCCAGCGTGCAGCCGCTGATATTGAGCGCGCTGCTAAGCTCGGCGGGATATATTGGTAACGTCAAGCAACAGAGTGCGGAAGTGGTTCGGGCGATTCGTTTTGGGACGGGGCTGATACCAGCCATCTTCCTGGCTGCTGGCATCCTTTTATTAGTGTTTCTGCCTATTGACCACAAACGCGAACTGGAAATCCAGGCGGCCATTGAAGCAAAACATGTCAAACAACCTGAATTCGCCTGAGGCCTGTCTTATTATGCGATGTTTGGAGCGACGACGATGAAAAAACTGCATCTAATTTCTCATACCCATTGGGATCGTGAATGGTACCTGACCTTTCAACAATTCCGTCTGAAACTTGTGCCTCTGGTTGATAAACTGCTTGAAATTCTGGATGAAGACCCGGACTTTAAACATTTCATGCTCGACGGGCAAACCATCATTCTGGATGATTATCTGCACATGCGGCCCGAAAACGAAGCCATCTTGAAAAAACACATCCAGTCAGGACGCATCCTGATCGGTCCCTGGCATATCCTGCCCGATATGTTCCTGGTCAGCCCGGAAGCCCACATCCGAAACCTGCTGCAAGGCACTCGAACCGCAGAAAAATTTGGTCCAAAGATGCGGGTCGGATACATCCCTGATCCATTTGGACATCCTGGCCAGACCCCACAAATTTTCCAGGGCTTTGAGATCGAAACTTCATCTTTATGGCGCGGGGTGAGCGGTGAAAATCCGACCGAATTGTGGTGGGAAGCGCCAGACGGCTCAAAGGTGTTTCTGGCTTATTTGCGAGACAGCTACAGCAATGGCGCTGCGCTGCCAACCAGCGATCCGGCTCTGTTCACAGAAGCCATTGCCCAGGCTGGGCAGTCCCTGGCGGCGCATTCCACCATTGACGCCCACCTGATATTGCTGGGCACCGACCATATGGAGCCATCCCCCTTCACATCACAAGTCATTGCCTACGCAAACGAACATCTTCACAATACGCAAGTGATACATTCAACTTACCCAAACTATATCCATGCCATCAAAGATCAGCTCGACCAAATGGGGCAACCGATCCCTACCATCCATGGCGAACTGCGTGCCTGCGACCATGCCCATTTACTGCCGGGAGTACTTTCAACCCGGATGTGGATCAAGCAGCGAAATCATGCCTGCCAACTGCTTCTGGAAAAATGGACTGAGCCATTTACAGTTTTTTCTGAGCATATGATCCAGAACCGGTCTCAAAACCTGAAATGGCGCCAACGATCCACGGAGGAAATTGCGTCAAATCACATCACGCACACTGCGCCGATTGTCCGGCAGGCCTGGCGGCGGCTGATGGAAAATCATCCCCACGACTCCATTTGCGGATGCTCCATTGATCAGGTACATGATGAAATGCGGCCGCGCTTTGATCAGGCTGAGCAGATTGGCGAAGCACTCACCCAACAAGCGCTGAAAAGCCTGGCAGAAGCCACAAACACCCTCATGGAAGGCGTGTTTTCAGCTGTTGTAGTATACAATCCACACGGTTTTGAAAACCAGGGACTGGTTGATGTTGACATCCAACTGCCTGTCGATGTGACGGATTTTGAAGTTATTGATGAAGAAGGCCGCATGCTCCCCTTCACTTTCATCGGTGCCAGCAATGAAGAATTCGCCAATGTGCTGCTTCCGCAAAAAGCGTTGCGGGATACCATTGGCGCTGTCAATGAAGGATGGATTGCAGGGTCAGCCATCACCCGGGTTAAGGTAAACCGAGATAAGCACATTGTGACCATCGATGCGGTTCTTGATGATCGGGATCAGCCCAATATCAAAGACTGGCGACGAGCAGAAGCGCTGATTGCTGAATATGAAGCCGACCCAACGATCACCCACTTTCATGTGAGCGCGCATTCGCCAATGGCATCCACGATCCGCATTACGGCACCTCGGGTTCCCCCCCTGGGATGGCGCACGGTATGGCTGCGCGTGGTGAATGCCCCAGAAACAGCCCCAGCAAAGGCGGTCAAACCATGGCTCAAACCTTTCCTGCCTCTAGCGCTGAAGTTTGCCCAATCTGACCTGGGTTTGAAACTCTTAAATCAATTGGAGACTGCCCGTAAGCGCAAACCGCCGTTTGTGATTGAGAACGACTATTTCAAAGTTGAGGCAAACCCAAAGGATGGCTCACTGACCATTGAAGACAAACAAACCGGTGCTGTTTACGAAGGCCTGAACCGTTTTGTGGATGGCAGTGATGCCGGAGATGAATACAATTACTGTCCTCTGGAGGCAGATACGCTCTATTATCCCCGGGTAACCGATATCAAAACGATCCAAACCAGTGAATGCCAATCGCTTGAAATCAACCTTATCTTAAAAACCCCGGCTAAACTTGCACCCAACCGAAAAGCGCGAGTCGCGTCGCTGGTCTCGATACCGTTGGTCAGCCGCATTTCATTGATACCCAACATGCCGCGCATCGAAATCCAAACCGAAATAACTAACCTGGCCGAAGATCATCGTTTGCGAGTGCACTTCCCGGCCCCATTCTTCGTGGAGGAAGCCGCCTATGATGGCCATTTCGAAGTGGTTAATCGACAACTGAACCTACCCACTGCAGACGATTCCTGGGTGGAAGCTCCCCGCCCCGAAGTGCCGCAGCGTTCTTTCACCGAGATATCCAACGGCAAAATCGGTTTGATGATCGCCAACCGCGGTCTACCCGAAGTGGAGGTGATCCCACACCAGGAGACAGAAGAAACTACAATCGCACTGACACTGTTGCGGTGCGTGGGCATGCTCTCTCGGGACGATATGCGCTTGCGCCAGGGCCATGCCGGGCCAGCACTGGAGACCCCGGGTGCACAGATGCCCGGAAAATGGTCTTTTGAATATGTCATCATCCCCCACCAGGGCGGCTGGGAGAACGCATTCCAGCAGGCCTATGCCTTTGAGACCAAACTCAGGGCGGTTTCAACTGGCCTACATTCAGGGCAACTTGAAAATTCAGGATCCTTTGTTACTCACACACCCTCAGCCTTTGTGATCAGCGCGGTGAAAGAATCGGAAGACGAAAATGGTTGGGTCATCAGGGGATATAATATCTCTGCCGAACCCATCCAGCTCAACCTGAAACCGCTGCGGCCATTTTTGCAAGCCGTGCAAATCAACCTTGCCGAAAATAAAATCTCTGATCTCACACCAGCAGCAGATGGCAGTATCCGGCTAACGGTGAAAGGGCATCAGATCGTGAGCATACGCTTTATAGATAAATTAAAAAAGCAGAAGGAAGACAATTTGCCGGAGTGAAATTGAAAGAAAGTTACACTAGCTCTCGCAGGTCTCCAGACCGAGCTGGGGCTTGATCGAAAGATCACCAATAGCGCTTTTTTCTCACCGATCTTTATTACCCCACGAAGCAAAGGGGAGAGGGGCCTGACTGAGCGAGAACAAGAAATGGAAGGATCAAAATCGGAAACCGCACTACAATCAAAACGTTGAATTACATCAATTCCAGGTTCGGATGGTACTGCAGCGCCTCCGCCAGGTGCACCTGGGTGATATCCTCCGCCCCGGCCAGATCAGCAACTGTCCTTGAAAGCTTTAGCACCCGGTGATAGGCTCTTGCGGTCAACTGCAATTGCCGCATGGCAGTTTTCATCAGTGCCTGGCAGGGGTCATCCAATGCACAGTATTTCCGCACCTGCGCCGGCCGCATATCCGCATTACTGGCGATATCGGTTCCTTCAAACCGAACGCGCTGCCGCTCCCGCGCTGATTCCACCCTGGCACGCACATCTGCAGAAGTTTCCCCGGGTCGCATATCCCTTAACTTTTGGTATTCCACCCTTGGCACCTGCATGTGAATATCAATCCGGTCCATCAACGGCCCTGAGATGCGCTTCTGGTAACGCGTAACCATCGTGGAGGAGCAGTTGTAGGGACGTGCCGAGTCGCCATAAGAGCCGCTGCATAAAGCCACATCAAAATATCGGGACAACCTAATTGTAGTTTGCTTTGGATGGTTGAAATGTATTCTTGTTAAATAAATTAATCGTTTATGACGGGAATCCTATTAATTCTTGGATCGGTAAAAACATCTTCTTCATCATAGCTTCTTGTACTGAATTCAGAAACGACAGCGCCATCTGGCCCTGCTTGAAACCAATGTTTTGTGTTTGGCTTTAGGGTATATTGCTGGCCTGGGTAAAGGATAATTTGATTGAAAACTGTATAATATTTTTCATCACCCTGAGGTGGATGGGTTATAAGGTTTTTGGTTTTCAATCCTTCCACATACAAATAAACTTTCCCAAACCGACAACGAAATGTTTCTTCCTTGCCAATATAACCATTTGCAAGAGGTGGATGAAAATGTTCTGGACAAGTTTGACCCTCCAATAAGGCAAGTTCTTTTGCACATACTCGTTGTGTATTTACATAAGTGACGATCTGTAAACCTGTTCGATAAATATCATCCAGTCCAAAATCTGCCACCTCGATGGTTTCTTTTTCCTTTTCATTGAGAACAATGTTGGCTTTGTCAAAAATCGCTAAAGCTCTTTTTCGAATTTCTTCGTAAACTTGTTTTCTCACAGTTATTCCTCAAACAAATTTTAATGGATTCTTGCTTTCAATTTAAGCATACTTTTGTTAACTTACAGCGTCAAGAATTCGGTATTGTCTTGTCAAGCAGAGTAAAAAAAATTTTTGCTTCCAGTTCCACGAATTCGCCTACGTTCTTGTCAGTGTCCGCACCAGCGAGCGTTCAAATAATTCAGGTCTCCCGATTCATCCCTGAATAGATCTACCTCTACAACTATTTAACAATTCGTAACAATCTCAATTAAGATATTGATGTAATTTATGCATATGGTCAGGAGACTTACAAAATTCCTCACATCAACTCCAACTTTGGTCGGTACTGCAGTGCCTCCGCAAGGTGCACCTGGGTGATATCCTCCGCCCCAGCCAAATCAGCAATTGTCCGTGAGAGCTTCAGCACCCGGTGATAAGCCCGGGCTGTCAGCTGCAGTTGGCGCATGGCGGTTTTCATCAGCGCCTGGCAGGCATCATCCAGCTCGCAATACTTCCGGATTTGTGCCGGGCGCATATCCGCATTGCTGGCGATATCGGTCCCCTCAAAGCGTACTCGCTGCTTCTGCCGGGCTGCTTCCACCCTCACCCGCACATCTGCAGAGGTTTCTCCGGGTCGCATGTCCCGTAATTTCTGGTATTCCACCCTGGGCACCTGCATGTGGATATCGATCCGGTCCATCAGCGGACCCGAAATGCGCTTCTGGTAGCGTGTGACCATCGTCGATGAACAGGTGCAGGGGCGCGCTGGATCGCCATTAAATCCACAAGGGCAGGTGTGAAGTTCAAATTGTAGGCAAGTTATTGATAAGAAAGAGGGTAGAGTTCAAATAGCTTTATCCAAAATTAATTAATGAGATTTGATACTTACTATTTCTAAAAGAACCTATTAATTCATTCAGCGCACACGTTACACATAATTAGTAATACGGAAGTTAAAGTTAATCAGTTCTCAAAGGTCAGACTAAAATTATTAAAGAATTCCCATATAACTTCACTGGCACTAAAATCAAGATTTGTGTTTCCCGCAGCGTAACCTGGTGGGCCAGCACCCGGCCAGGTGTGACCACCATTGATTATTTTGTAATAAATTACGTTACTATTATCATTACAATTTGAATAACTGATTTTTTCAACATGGCTATGATCTGTTGGATTTGTGTCTGGCAAATATGTGGTTTCTGACAGGGCACAACCATTGAAATTAGTCCAATAACTTATGGTCTCATCTACTGTAAGCCATCCGGAATAACCTTCAATCGGTACATAAGTATCCTCTGTACCATGGATATGGAGAATTGGGGTTGGGTGAGTTGGATAACAATTAGCTTCAACGCTTGTTGAAATAAGTCCACCGACAGTCGCTATTGCCGCTATACGATGACTTAGCTGGCAAGCTAATTTGTATGCCATAAAACCACCATTGGAATAACCTGTAGCATAAATTCTGTTAGGATCGATGCTATATTGTTCAAGTAAAGAGTCGATCAATTTATTGATGTATTCAACATCATCGAAATCTTGTGTATTCCACTTTGGACTATCTCCGAGACCGCTGTTCCAATTTCTGCTTGCATTTGGGTACACAATTATAAAATTGTTTTCATTGCCTACTTTGTTGAGTTGGGTATAAGCCATCCCCTGTTTAGCGTTCCATCCATAGCTATGTAAATATATCACCAATGGAAATTTTTCGGTGGTCGTATAGGAGTTAGGAATAAATACCAGATAAGTTCTTTCAAGTAACTCACCTTGGCTTTCAAACTCAAGGGTACCCGTTTCAATGACCTGCTGAACTTCAGTTTCCGTTGGTGTAAGCGTACCCATTGGTGGCGTGTTTGTACCTGTTGGAGCATTTGTTTGAGTTGGGATTTGCGATGGCGTTGGTGATGCTGTTTGTGTTGTTGGTAATGGGATTTGTGGTTGAATCTGGCTTGGGATTATTGTTTGAGTTGGGATTTGCGTGTTGATTTGTTTTGGTGGTTCTGCTATTGCTTGACTGCAACCCACGATGAGAAACATAATCCCTATCGAAAGGACAACTATTTTCTTCAAGATTAGCCTTCTTTATGAATGTGATTAAATATATGACTATATTGAGGTTTTTAGAGAAATGTAATAAATAGTTTGCAAATCTATTATACACAGAAACAAACAAGAATCCAACATAACCTGCCCTCGCAAATTGCTTGAATCGTTATGATAGTCCAGTAAGCTGGATTTGAGGAGGTTGAATTAGGATTGCCACCAGCACATCGGGAATATGCTAATTTAATCCCAAAGGGGACCTCATAGCAATGCTCCTAAAAGAACCCATATAAAGCCCATACATCAACATATTTTCTACTTATTGTTGAGAACAACAAGAAAACCTCAATGATCAGCAATAACATCACATCTTTGAATCTAGATCACATCAAATCCAGTTTAGGCCTGTATTGCAGCGCTTCTGCCAGGTGCACCTGGGTGACCGTCTCCGACCCAGCCAAGTCCGCAATCGTCCTCGAAAGCTTCAACACCCGATGATAAGCTCGGGCCGTTAGCTGCAGCTGGCGCATGGCTGTCTTCATCAATGCCTGGCAGGCATCATCCAGCGCACAGTATTTCCGCACCTGCGCTGGGCGCATATCGGCGTTGCTGGCGATATCGGTGCCCTCAAAACGCCGACGCTGGCGCTCACGGGCAGCTTCCACCCGGGCGCGCACATCTGCAGAAGTTTCCCCGGGACACATATCCCTTAACTTCTGGTATTCCACCCGCGGCACCTGCATGTGGATGTCAATCCGGTCCATCAGCGGACCTGAAATTCGCTTCTGGTAGCGTGTGACCATCGTGGAGGAGCAAGTGCAGGGGCGGGTCGGGTCCCCATAAAATCCACAAGGGCAGGGGTTCATGGCTGCTGCCAGCTGAAAATTTGCGGGGAAGGTCAGCGAACCCTGGGCGCGGCTGATTGTGACCACTTTATCCTCCAGTGGCTGGCGCAGCACTTCCAAAACTTTCGAGGAAAACTCCGGCAGCTCATCCAAAAACAGCACCCCACGGTGCGCCAGGCTGATCTCACCCGGATGCGGCCAGTTACCCCCGCCTACCAGTCCGGCATGGCTGATGGTGTGGTGGGGGGCTCTAAACGGGCGCGAGCGGATCAAGGGCACATCCGAAGGCAGCAAATCCGCCACGCTGTAAATGCGAGTCACATCCAGGGATTCATCAATCGTCATCGCTGGCAAGATGGAAGGCAGTGCCCGAGCCATCAAGGTTTTCCCAGCTCCGGGCGGTCCGATCATCAACAGGTTATGCCCGCCGGCAGCGGCTACTTCCAGGGCGCGTTTGACGTGCTCCTGCCCCTTGATCTCGCTGAAATCCGTTTCCACCAGCACTTCCTGCGGGTTGTGGTCAGGCGGTTGGGCAGGGTCGAGGGGTTTTATACCCGAAAGGTGATCATACAGTGCATTGAGCGTTGGCGCAGCGATAACTGTGATATCCGGGATCAGGGCGGCCTCAGGTGCATCCACTTCCGGGACGATCACCGTCTTGTAGCCCTCCTGCCTTGCCAACGCAGCCATCGGCAGCACACCCTTAACATGGCGCACGCCCCCATCCAGTGAAAGCTCCCCGATGATAAGCGTATCTTCAACAGATTCCGGATCCAATTGGCTGGTGGCAATTAACACCCCCACCGCGATCGGCAGGTCATAAGCCGGCCCTTCTTTGCGCACCGAGGCTGGTGCTAAATTTACGGTCAGCTTCTTCCTGGGATAGTAAAACCCGGCATTCTTGACCGCGGACTGTACCCGCTCACGGCTTTCCTGCACCGCAGCATCCGGCAAGCCCACAATCACCATCTTTGGCAGTCCCCCCCCTGTATCCACTTCGACTTCTACGACAACACCGTCCAACCCGATCACAGCGCAAGAGAAAACCCGTGCCAACATAAGCACCCCGATTCCACGATGATATTAATGAACAAATTTTAACATAGATTTACGTAACGCAACTCACAATCAAGCGAAATCAGAGCCATAATACTTTTTATAATTGAAATCACACATCCTGGCGGACCAGCTGGTTTTGTTGAGTGATATAGCATTTGATGGATAAAACAGTCTCCAACCGAATATTGAATTTTCTGTTTGAAAATGATCTTGTGAAAATAACTAACAAATATTCCCTCTTGACAAAATAGAAAATATAATTTATTATATAAATAACTTTGCTATACAAAGTATTTTATAATGTAAAGGAGTTAGAAATGATGAACCCTATCAATCTCAAAGAAGTTGAACGAAAGGCCTTCCGTTCTACCTACCAGGATGGGCTGTGGGATATTTACTGGGGACTGCTTGTGATATGCATGGCCCTCTTCATTTACCGTCCAGCAGACGGGTACAATGCATGGAATACCATAACGATGGCATTGAGTTTTTTGCTTCTCTACGGGCTATTCTGGGCAGGCAAAAAGTACATCACCCTACCACGCATGGGACAAGTGAGCTTTGGGGCTGTACGTAAAAAGAAAACGAGAACTTTGGGGATTATTCTGGGAGTGTTCGTTCTGATTCATGTCGGAGTGGTTGGATTATCAATATATAGCTGGGCAAATCCAGAAGTAAGTACAATATTGAGCAGCTTCATCAAATCTCCCAGATCAGAACTGCTGATCGTTGCTTCCATTGGCTCGCTCATCGTTGGCACAAGCATGCTTGTCATCGCCTATTTCTCTGATTTTCTACGCGGCTTTTACATTGGCGTGATGATGGCGCTGGCTGTATTCTTGATGATTTACCTCAACCAACCAATTTACCCGATCGTTATAGGAACGGTGATCATCCTGCCCGGCGTGGTGCTTTTGATGCGTTTCTTGAAAACCTACCCACTGCATAAGGAAGGGCTATCCAATGAGTGAAAATGGCGGTAACCCTTCCCTCTCGGATTTGGCTGATCTGAACCGGATCGTACACGAACCAGCTCGACTGGCGATAATGGCATTACTATACGTCATTGAAAGCGCTGATTTTACCTTCCTGATAAATCAGACCGGCCTGACATGGGGTAATCTGTCAGCTCACATCAGTAAGCTGGAAGGAGCTGGCTACCTGGAAGTGGAAAAAAGCTTTAAAGGGAAGCGACCGAGCACCACACTGAGGTTGACAACTCAGGGACGAAAAGCTTTTCATGACTATGCTCAGAGAATGAAACAATTATTTAAGGATGTCCCTGCCTGAGAAAGCATTCACAGTGTTCACCAAAATATGCATCCTCCAAGAGTGCAAATGGATTTAATCACTACATATTCTTCCACCATAGGTGTATTTATCCGCGGTAAAGGTAATTGTTTCTCCACCAAGTAAGCTAATGGAAACCCCCACCACGTAAACCGGCATGGCTGATGGTGTGATGTGTTAATCAGAATAGTCTTGCACGCTCCAGCTGTCTGGGAGCGATCAACTCCCCCACAGCTTTCGTCAGGTTATAAGCCGGTCTATCTTAATGTCCGTAAGCCAGTGCCAGGTTGAGCGTGACTTTCCTGGTGGATATTAAAAGCTGGTATTCTTTACCACGGACTGCACCCGCTCACGGCTTTCCTGAACCGCAGCATCTAGCAAACCCACGATCACCCCATTTGGCAATCCCCCTCCTGTATCACCTTCGATGTCAACGACATCCCCGTCCACCCCAATTTAAACAATTAACAATCCTGTGCCAGCATACGCACCCTGATTCCACGATATAAAAATGAATAACCAAATTTTTATATAGGATTTTTGTTTTAACCATTTTGAGAATTATTTTGAGAACAGTTCTCTTATATACCAATTAATCTTGAAAACTTTTGAAAACGATGATATCTACCCTATAAAATTCTCCCTCTTATAAACGTTTAATGATAACAGCTGTAAAATCGTCCTGATGTGGAATTTCACCACTATACTGTTGGACGGCAGACCACAAATTTTCACAGATTGTTTTTGCGCTTTCGTGACGGTGAGCGATCAGCAAATTTTTAACCCTATCAAGCCCAAAGGCGCGTCCTTGTGCGTTGTAGGCTTCATACAAGCCGTCGCTAAAAAACATGACTAACCCCTTTTTGGGTATTTTTATATTCTGCTGATCAACCGTAAATTGATTAAATAATCCAACAGGTTGGCCGTTAGCATAAGGTATATCAATGAGGTGACCATTTTCATCTACCAGAATAGGCTTTAGGTGTCCAGCGCGTGAATAACGCATATCACCGGTCTTTAAATTTAATACACTATATAGAAGCGTAACAAACATCTTGGCTTTCATTTTTAAGAGAAATCTGTTAATGTTCTCTAATATTTTGAGCTGGCTGTTTTCCCTGCCCGTCTCGACCCGGGCTAAGCTGATCGTAATAGCCATAAATAGGGCAGCTGGCAGACCTTTATCCGAAACATCACCTAACAAAATACATAAACGCTGATTATCCAGGGGAATAAAATCATAAAAATCCCCGCCAACAGCCCGTGCAGGAACGATCATTGATCCAATATCATAACCTGGATATTTCGGAGAAACCGCGGGCAGGATACTTTTTTGAGCTTGAAGGGCCAGGCCCATTTCCATCTCCAACTGGGTTAACAAACGTTCCATCTCATCAAACAGCCGGGCATTTTCCAAAGATTGCGCCATGCTGTTGGTCAGCGTCGTCAAAAGTTCAATATCAGAATTGGAAAACGCGTTCTCAATATCCAGGTTTTGGAGGCTGACAATTCCCCTTACCTCGCTCCCAACCATCAATGGAACACCTAACCAGGTCTTTGGTACTTCTGTTCCAGGAACGAGTACCATTGGGGAAATATGCATAGATGGGTCAGATAGATCAATGATCTCCTGCCCATTGATCATAAATGGTTTTTTCGTTTGAACTACTCTAAATCTTGAAACATCGATTGGGGACCAACCTGGAATTTGAAGGTGTTGTCCCCGTTCAATCGCGTAATGGTGATATATTTTCTTTGTATTAGAATCATACTGAGAAATCATCACGACCTGGGCATTAAAGGTATCACGCAGTTTATCGCCTACAAGGTCATAAATGGCCTGCATCTCATATTTTGAAGACAACCCTTCCTGAACACTATTGATTAAAGCCAATTCAATTGCTCGTTGTTCCAGGCAATGTTCATAGCAATCCGCAGCCTTTTTCCAATCCCCAATAGCTTTGGCTTGATCAGCTAACAATCGGTAATCGTGAATATCATGATTATCCACAGGGTCTTCAACTTGTTTTTTCTTGTCCTTTGCAGCTTGAGATGATTGAGCCATTCTTTCCATCCTCTCTACAATTAGTGAGTGCAAGATGAATGAAAGATAATTTGAAAAATCTAAGTTCTTTGTATTCATTATGATGAATAAAATTCATCAAACGAGATAATTCTTAATACCATTATACATAAATAAGCTTAATTAGTGGGATAAAAGCCATCAGATTATCTTAATGAATGATTACCTTAGAAATTGAATCCATAATATTCTTCAATTAAATTTATTAAAATGATTTGCTATATAATCGAATCGACGTAAAACATGATATAATGATGATACAAAATCCAGTTGAATATCTCCAACCAAATCCCTCAACGGAGGTGAATATGAAAGATAAGAAGTATTTTATATTTCTATCAATCCTTCTCATAACCGCACTCCTCTCTGGCTGCCAAAGATATAAACAAGCAGGCACATATGTCTGGATCGATGCGCCAATCAACAACCTGTCTTTTCCAGAGCCAATGCCAATCAAAATCGAAGGGCACGCATCCTCTCCCGGGGAAATCAGCAAGGTTGAGATTTATATCGACGGTGAACTGCTTTCCACGCTGAATGACCTCACACAATCCGGAAAACTATCGATATTTGAGACCGTGTGGTCCCCAACAACCCCAGGTGAACATACCATTATGGCTGTCTCATACAGCACCAGCGACCAGGCCAGTGAGATCGATTCTGTCCGTATATTTTTTGGTGAAAGCCCACCTGCTGCGGCAACGGAGGTCCCTTCACTGGTTGTAACACCGGTATTTACATTTTCCCCCACCCCGACCGGGATTGTATATACAGAAACGCCGACAACCACACCAACTGCAACACCGACATCAACCCCAACGCTCACGCCAACACCCGGAGATACAACGCCGCCCGCAGCACCAACGCCTTATGTGCCTGCCAATGGGCTCAGCCTGTCCTGTCGTGCAACACAGTCCCTGACATGGCTTCCCGTCTCAGACCCCAGCGGCATAGCAGAGTACCGTGTGAACCTGCAGCGATCAGCGGATAACGCCAACTGGAGCAATGCAACTGGTAGCCCGTTCACAGGTATTGCCGACAAGACCATCATAATCTCTACAGAATGCGGTTGGTACTACCGCTGGCAGGTTAGCGCCGTTGATGGTGCGGGAAACCAGAGTGCTTGGTCTTCCTGGTCTTATTTCTCCATTACTCTGGAATAGGAGGGTGCCGGCATGAAGAAAAGAAAAAAAATACTCATCATATTGATCATCGTGATTATCCTAATCCTGCTGTTAATTGGGATCTTCCTTCTGATCCGGTGTGTGAACCAGGCAAAAGAACGTCCACTCATCCAGATCCAGCAGCCCTATAACCATGAGAAGCTAACCTATGGCAGGGATATCATCATCCATACAACCGCTATTGCACAAGACAGGCTCTCAAAAATGGAGCTTTGGGTGGACGATGAATTGATATCAGTCAAGGAGAATCCAAAGGGAGAGGAAACCCCAAACCTGGTCCTCTCTGCTGCCTGGATTCCCTACCCTTTGGGCGATCATGATATCATCGTCCGGGCAACATCTAAACGCGGTGTCACAAGCCAGGCCAGCATCCAGGTTGAGGTCATAGAAACCAGCGTGCAAGATCCATCTTCATATATTGTGCAGCAAGGTGATACACTCGAATCGATTGCGCATGCTTTTGATATCACGGAAGAATCTATCCTTGAGTTTAATGATGGCGTAGATCCCGGTGGCGTGCTTGAAAACAGCGATGAATTAACCTTACCTCCAGGTGGTCCATCCATCCCTGATCCTTTTTCTGAGGGACCTTCAGGTGAGGGCGAGGAAACATCTGATGATATCGAACCTCCCGAATCAACGACGGAAGAAGAACCGCTGTTCCTGGAGCTTTACAGTATGCTGTTTGCACTTGAAATCCCTGCCCAACTGCAGATTGAAGTGCTTTCCCTTGAAACACAGGAAGCTTACAGCTTCCTACACTGCTATGCCAGCTTGGCCGACGCCGTTCCCCAATGGGTGCCGGATGTGGATTTTAACCAGGGGACCGACGAATCCTTTTCATCGCTAAACGGTGCTGGGCTGACCTGGGATGTAGCTGCCTATTTTGCAGGTGAGAATGCGATGGCGCTTTCCTGGGTAGAGTCTGACCCCGTCCCCATGGATATCAGCTGTGTTGGCATTGCAGATGGGGGTTTGGAAGCGATTGAACTCGGGCATGTTGTTGATGAAATTGAACCTGAGCAGTGGGGAATTACCCAATCAGCCTACAGCTCGGGCGGCGAGTCAACTTTTTACCTGACATACCAGGTTACCTACCCGGCAAAAGGCCTGGATACGACCATTACGCCGCCTTTCAACCTCCAGGTTTCTGAAGAAGATCACAAATTAAGCTGGGATTACCCCACAGATGAAATCGAAGGGATTGACGGGTTTGCGGTGCTGCTAAACGACACCTTACAATGGACCGTACACCGGTACATCCAGGATACCAACATTCCTGAAGAGTGGTTCATCTTGCCTTGTGGGGATGAATACCTTTTTACCGTGGTGGCTTTCCGGATGGGCTATCCAGACGGTGATTACTCCCTTCCCTCTGATCCAGCGTTCATCACCGGTGGTGAGGTTGGTGGGGAGGATTGCAACCGTACATTGATCGTCACATTCGAAACCCTGACGACCGATGCCCTGGGAGGTAATCCAAGCCCCGTTTTCGGTTCATTCTTCGCTAACGATCAGCTGTTGATCTTTGATGGACGTCCGATTGAAGGCGACAACTTCCCCTCGACCTTTGGGCTCAGGGAGAATGACTTTTATGAAATCAGCCGCATCATGTACGGGTTTGGTCCCGATCAAACAACACTTGTGGTTGAACTGCCCCCCGGACGCTGGTATGTCGAAGAAGGGCCGTTGTGGCTTGGCTTTGAAATTTATAAAAACGGGGGAGAGGTTTGCTCCGGAGAGGTGAGCGTGCCTGAGTCGCATTATGCCGGAACCTATCATGGCACTATCCAAACAGACTCCCCGGTAGGCAGCATGCCAACGGCCTGCGTTGTTAACTACACCATCCAACCCTTTGGCAGCACGCCAGTGGTTGAACCCGGCGCACCGCCGCCCCTACCGGACCTGGAAGTCGCACAGATCAGCCTGGATACCGCTTCAGGGCACCCGCGTATCCACATTCGAAATGTTGGCCTATCCACATGGACTTCCCAAACGGTTGTTGCCCAGGTGACCTCAACAGACGGTGTTGCGATTGGCACCTTTGAATGGCCAAACCAAACAATTGCCCCCGGTGAAACACGGATATTCTCGCATGGCGGTTTAGCTCCGGTGCCGCCGCTCGGGATTTGTGTTCTCCTTGACCCTGACAATGCCGTCGAAGAGGAAATTGACCGTTTGATCACAAACGGGATTTTAGGCGAACGGCATCCCTACTGCCGGCCGCTTCCGGACTTGGTCATTGAAGATGTTTCCTTTGATAACGAATACAGCCAGCTTCATATTGATATTTCAAATCAGGGAGAGAATCCCACTTCACCTGCTGATCTTGGGGGAACGTTGGATCACGCCAACGTGACGATTTGGTTAGAATTCGATGAAGGGCGTCCCTTATCGCAACAATTCCCAGATGTTGACTTAAATTTACGGCAAACCAAGACATTTATTTGGCCATTAAGTGCTATCGAAAGAGAACGTATGCGTGATGGCTATACAGTGAGGGTCAACCCCAACCAAACCATTGCTGAAACAAATTACGACAATAATGAGTATGCCGTCGGGGAGACCGCTAGATTACGGATCCTGTGGGGTGTCGGGTGGGCTAGTTTCTGTGAAACCGGCAACGTCCTGCTCTATGGTGAAAATGTTGGAGGGAAGAACACCTGGCAAATGCATCTTACCGCAACCGTCCAGAGTGCAAGGGGCAGCGAACGGGTTGCCGGATGGGATGCTTCAGAATTCGAGCTGACCTGGCGGGATGGCAACGTCGGTGATTTATGGTGTCACAGCTACCTTTCTGATTGGTTTGAAGTGGCTGGGGATGAAACATTGGTCATCACCCCCTGGACAGGATTGGATATCGCCTCCCATGGTTACCGCTGGATCTCCGGGGGATCAGAATCGCTAACAGCCGAGAATGACTTCGGCGGTACGACACATGTGCCCGTTGGTACGAATGAATCTTGCTTCATACAACCCTTGAACTATCCCTATATCTGTATAGGTTCAACTTTTTGTACCGGCGGATGCGGTGTGTTAAACTGCAGCCAATTAGGCGACGCAGGCCAGCATATTATCGGACCCATCCCAGCGCTCAGTGATGACATTGTCAACTCATGCTATTGGAGCACAACCTATATGATCTTCAAGGAAGTAGAAGAGTAGATTTAACAAAACAACTAACAAAACCAGTAGACCATTAAGGCTTACACGATTTGCTGCCTATTAATACGATCGTGTAAGCCTCATTTCTGGGTATTTCAACAGACCCGAAGGCAACCCCCATTACCTTCAGCAACATCCTTTCAAGTACAATTAAATGAAATTCGTTTCGACCTTTTTCAATAAAGGAGGATTCACTTTCATGTCCCCTGAACATCAACCTAAAATCGTTTATTTTTCACACGGTGGTGGACCGCTGCCGCTTCTGAATGATCCAGGCCACCAGACCATGATTGATTTCATGTCACAACTCCCTGGGAAATTACCCAGGCCAAAAGCCATTCTTGTCATCAGTGCACACTGGGAAGAACCTGTGCCCACACTGTTAGGAGCTTCAAACCCGCCCATGTTCTATGATTATTATGGTTTTCCAGATGAAGCCTATGAAATCAACTATCCTGCTGAGGGAGATCCTGCTCTGGCTTATGAGATAAAAAGAACGTTGGAATTAGCCGGGATTGGAGCAGCTATTGATAATCAGAGAGGGTTCGACCACGGTTTATTCATTCCCCTGAGCTTGATGTACCCTGATGCAGATATCCCCGCCCTTCAGCTTTCACTGCAGCAAGGATTATCGCCTGCGAAGCATCTTGCCATTGGTAAAGCGCTGCGCGGGTTAAAGTTTGAGGACCTGCTGGTGATCGGTTCCGGATTTTCCTTTCATAATATGTCCGCCTTTTTTCATCACGACCCCAATATGATCACCCCACGAAACAATGTCTTTCAAGATTGGCTGATCGAGACCATTACTTCGGATATTTCGCAAGCTGACCGTGAATTCCACCTGACTGCCTGGGAAAACGCACCCAATGCACGCTACTGCCATCCCCGTGAAGAACACCTGCTGCCGCTGCATGTCTGCGCGGGTCTTGCTGGGCGAGCGGGTAAGCTGATCTTTGATAACAAAATCTTGGGTGTGCGTTGTGCTGCCTTCTCGTGGTGATCTGTTTCCTAACTTCGAAGGAAATAAATTAATAAGCTGATTGCCATTCATTCTGACTTACCATAACATGCTGTGCCTTGTAATTAAACCTAAATTAAATTATCAAGGAAACTGTGGACTGGATTCCCGTATTTGGTTTTCGCTTACTTTTGCTTTGATTGTCTATCCAACCACTTCAGCGCTTCACGTGCGCTGAGCGGCGCTAAAGGAGTCGCTGAAACAAACGCTCGCACACCTTCCGCATCAATCCGAGAATATTGGCGTAATGCCCAACCAATCGCTTTGTTGATGAAAAATTCTTTGGATCCCAAATTCTCCCTGATAATCTCTTTCATCAATTTGAAATCTGTTTTTTCTTTGTAATTCAACTGATAGATGATACAGGTGCGCCGAAGCCAGAAATCATCCGACTTCCGCCAAATATGCAGTGTTGTTTCCCTGCTTTCCGGGAATCGCATGAAGTGGGTACCCACCGCTCCCGCCGCCAGGCTGTCCACAGTGTCCCACCAGGACTTGGTCATCAACAGTGTTTCAAGCGTGTCAATAAAATCAGGGGGCAGCTTTTTCTCAAATTTTCCCAACAGACCAATTGCTGTGTACTGGAATTCACGTTCAGGAAATCCCCATAATTCGAATAATTTTTCGTCCAGATCATCGATTACTGGGGTTCCATATTTTGAAAAGAATTCCCGCTGGATTGCGCGTCTTTCAGGTGTTTTGATCCCCAAATATTCAAACTGATTGCGCATATAGGCTTTCATGCGGACCGCTGCTGCCGGATCAGCATGGGATTGATACAGTTCTTTCAAGGCATCAACATAATCACTCATTTGAATCTCTCTGTTTGAATTAAGCAGGACTTTCCACAGACGCATCACCGACTGAATTAAGAAACAGAACGCCCTTCGAAAAGAAAAGCAATACTCACGGTTAAATTGAAGATTTTATTTTCTTCTACCCAGCAGCCTGCCCAGCCAATTCTCTGTGCCGCCAACGAGCAGCGTTCCGAGCAACTTCCCTTCTCGCCGGTTGATCTGGGATACCCACAATTTACAATACGCTTCATAGCTGATACGCTCATTGGGATCGCTTACTGATTCATCAATCTCCCCACCGGCTTTTTTGATGAGGCTGCGGATCTCTGATTCATCTTTGCCCAATAGTTCCATAATCTCCCGTATTGCATATTGCGGTGCTTCCGATTGATTTGGGTCGTTCTCACTATTTGTCATTTGTCCTCATTTATAATATTGGTCAAACTTTATTTTCTTGGAAAGTAATTTGTCATTAGCTATGATTGATTGTAGCATTTTTTGATAAACCAAAATTCTGAATTAAAACAATTTCATTTTTTGATTGCAATAGATGGCTTTCATTATATAGTATTCCTCGACTTCATAATTATTTACTCGATTCTATCGCAAATACACAGATTAATGCAAAAAAAGACCTCCCCAAAATAATTGCTAACATCATCGGAGACATAGGCGCAACAAACAATTATTCCAGGATGATTCTCCTTAGAAAAATAATGTCGAAAAAAATTATTCTTTTCACAAGCCCATATTCACTTCGTTATCCACAAATCTATCCCAATCAAAATGTCCGCCATATTAAATAGGTTATTGTTCCAATTCCTGGATAGATTCACTTTCGGATGCAGAGACTGTCTAGAACTCACATCCCTGGAAAATGTCTCGGCAGGAGACAAAAATTTCTACATCCCTCAATTGTCAATAATTGCGTGAAAATTCGTGATATGTTATTATTCTTTTAGCCAAAAACCAATAATTAATGGACCATCAGGAGCAGAAGATTAATGACAATCTCGATTGGATTTACTTTAACATCACAAAACATTATCCATGAAACGATTGATGATGAGGTCGTGATTGTTGATCTGGAGAAAGGTTTTTATTACAGCCTTCGCGGGACTGCGGCACAGATTTGGATGGAGATCATCGCAGGCGTTCCAGAAGGGGATATTATCAGAATTTTATCTGACCAATACAAAACGGATCTCGCAAAAATTGAAGCCCCAGTCAAAGGTTTCATCCATCAGTTGGTAGAGGAAAATATCATTAATCCGGCATCCCCACAAGACATTGGGAACAAACCAGACCAAAATGAGCCGCACCTAATTTACACATCTGAACAAGGTGAGTTTTCACCACCGATAATAGAAAAATTCACAGATATGTCAGAGCTGCTCCTGCTTGACCCTATTCATGAGGTCGATGAAACAGGATGGCCTAATATGGCTCCTGACAACATCACGGATAAAGAAAAATAAGCGTGGTGAAGTTGACTATTGAAACGAAACGCGCTGAATCTTCAAATCAACCCACCAGGCCTTCATTATTTTTTCAAGAATTAAGAAAATCTTTTTACCAAGCACATAAAGCAGTCGGGGGTACAATCGATCGTTATTATCAGCTTGGGGAGAAAATCATTCAGCTTAAGTTTGCGGGACCCGCGCTCATTAGAAAATTAACACCTGCTTTATCTCACCTTGAAACCCAACCTCATCCCCAGCCGGATCTAACGATTAATTTATGGGATAGTGCTTCCACTGGTATCCAGCCACCCCCGCCACCATGGAACCCTGACGATTACCGCCAGTTTGGTTTGATCCGCGGCTTCAACAATGAGCGTATCAAAACAGTCTTCATGATAGCCCTGCAAATGATTGATCTGGAACGTAACGAGGCTATATATTGGATCCCCGACACAGAGGATATCCCCTACTACCATTCAATCAGGCCATTACGATCGATCCTTAATTGGTGGATGAATAAGTTCCAGCACTATATCGTCCATTCCGCCGCCGTCGGATTGCCAGAAGGCGGTGTGCTCATCACGGGCAGAGGTGGGGCGGGAAAATCCACAACCACTTTATCATGTATCGGCTCCGGGATTAAACTCGCTGGTGATGAAAACTGTTTAATTTCCCTTAATCCAAAACCTTACCTTCACAGCCTATATTGCTCCGGATCACTGGACAGCAAAGATGCTTATCATATCCCTGGCATCACACCCTACCTCAGCAATGCATCAAAGCTTGACCGAGAAAAAGCAGTTTATCTATTCACCCCCGGTCATCGAGATATAATGGTAAAATGTTTCCCAATCAAAGCCATCCTGATCCCTCGGATAACTGGAAACAAAGAAACAACCATAACAGCAAGCCAGAACAATCTTTCCCTGATCTCGCTTGCACCCGAATCGATATTCCAGCTTCCAGGTGCAGGTGCCAAACATTTACAGATAATGGCTGATCTGATCCGGCAGGTACCCTGTTTTTCACTGGACCTCGGTTCCCAAATATCCCAAATCCCAGGGGTCATTAAAAAATTCTTAAGGAGTCTTTGATGATAGGCGAAAAACCGCTGATCAGCGTGATCTTACCAGTCTATAATTCAGAGAAATACTTACGAGACGCATTGCACAGTGTTTTTAACCAGGATTACACCCCAATTGAGATCATTATCATTGATGATGGGTCGACAGATGGAACCAGCCAAATTGTCAAAGAATATACCGGAAAAGTTCAGTACACTTTTCAGCAAAATCAAGGCCCTGCCGCAGCACGCAACCTCGGCATTCAAAAGGCAAATGGTGATTTCATCACTTTTATTGATGCTGACGATTTATGGCCTGAGGATAAGTTGAAGCACCAAATGCGCTGCTTTGAGCAATACCCTGAAACAGAAATCGTTCAAGGCCTGGTAAAAAGAGCCGATTTATCAAAACCTGATGGATATGCAAAAAATAATGGAGATGAACAGCTGTTCCTTCACAGCAACCTCGGCGCAATGATCATCCGCAAGGCTGTATTTAAAAAGGTTGGTGTCTTTGATAAAACCCTTACCTACCACTCTGATACAGACTTCTGGTTCCGTGCAAGGGAATCAGGTATAAAAATATTAGTTGATAAAAGGATCGCATTAATTTACCGCATTCACGGCGAAAACCATACGAGCGGGCAAACCACCAAGACTTTAGGTTTCGCCAATATCCTGAAAAAATCATTGGATCGCCGGCGGAACCAATCAGGTGAGATCAAAGAAATACCCGAGCTGCCCACTATGCCTGGTGATCAAGACTAAATAAAATATCAAGAAATAAAATCTATGGAAAATCCACGCGTCAGCATTGTAACCCCTTCGTTCAATCAACAAGAGTTTTTGGAAAGAACCATTCTCTCCGTCCTTGAACAGGATTACCCCAACCTGGAATACATTATTATGGATGGTGGGTCAACGGATGGCAGCCTTCAGATCATTAAGAAATATGAAAGCTATCTATCCTATTGGCAAAGCCAACCTGATAAAGGCCAGGTCCATGCGATCAACGCCGGTTTTCGCCGGGCTACAGGCGAGATCTTTGCTTTCCTAAATTCCGATGACCTTCTGCTACCGGGTGCCGTACCGCATATGGTTGAATTATATAAAAAATATCCGGATGCGGCCGGGTTTGTTGGTGCGGGACAAAGCATCACCAAAGATGGCTATATTTTCCACACCCGCCTGCCGCAAAAAATTGATCGGGACAACTTGGCGGATTGGTCTGAAAACTGGTTTTACCAACCCGCATGTTTTTTTACAGCCAGACTCACCCGCGCTGTTGGTTATTTTGACCCCTCCTATGAGCTTGCTTTTGATTTCGATTTTTGGATGCGGATAACCCGGTTTGGAGAACTGATCCCGACCTCAAAAACGATCGCTGCGGCGACTGTCCATCTGGATGCAAAAACACAACGCTTAAAGAAACAAATCTATGAGGAAAACCAGGTGATCCAACTTGCGAATGGATATGATGACCTGGCAAAGGACACCCAACAATATATTGACCGGGCTTCCAAACAAACATTAGCCGGCACCTATGCGAAACTATTGTATGTCACGCAATCGCAAAAGAAAAATGCACCCGATCATTACATAAGATTTCCTGAAAAACCCGCAGATAAAAAGCAATAATGAGTAATTCATATGGATATTATAATGAAACTTATCGAGCGTCTTTTCAGATAGAGACCGGCCTATAAAACAGCCTGGAGAACCGCCTAATGGAATCTTCAAAAGCAGAACAAGTTCAAACCATAAGTGTGATCATCCCGGTTTATAACAGTGAAAAATACCTGGCTGAAGCAATTGACAGTGTTCTCGCCCAAACCTGTCGGGAATTTGAATTGATCATCATAGACGATGGATCCACGGATCGCAGTCGGGAGATTGCCACGTCTTATCCAAATGTAAATTACGTTTATCAGCAAAACAAAGGGGTTGCAGCCGCCCGTAATCGTGGTATTCAAATCGCAACGAGTGAGTACCTTGCCTTTTTAGACGCAGACGACCTTTGGCTGCCTGGTAAACTTGCCATGCAAATGGAAGCATTTACCAGCAATCCAACATTAGAAATCGTTACAGGATTTGTCGAACAGTTCATCAGTCCAGAATTAGAACCTGAAATTGCTAAGAAATATTCCTTCCCTGACAGGCCATTACAGGGTTATTCACCGGGTGCAATCATCATAAGACGCCGTGCCCTCGAAAAGACCGGTTTATTTCATGAAGATTTTCAGGGTGGGGAAGCCATAAGCTGGTTCGCTTACCTTTTAGAACAAGACATAAAGATGTTCTGTATCCCTGAGGTTGTAACCAGGCGCCGTATTCATGGCAGCAATATCAGCTTGCAGAATAAGGAAGGAAAAGAAAAGACCATCATTCATATTTTAAAGGAAACACTTGATCGCAGAAGAACAAAAAATTCGTAAGGTTCCGGCAGAATTCTATTAACAGAGATTGAAGGGCTTATCAGGAACCGAAATCATTATTGATTTTCAGGAAAATAAATATGGCACGTTTTACAAATGACTGCTGGCCAAATACCGAACAGACTTATCTTTTGAATGCTGTCCTCAAGGATGGCACTGACTCCATCGCTGCCTGGAAGCAATGGATGGCAGCAATCGACTTCAACGACATCGATTATGGATCCCAACGCTTAATTCCACACCTTTACAAAAAGTTAGAGGGGTTTGGGATTGAGCATCCCATGCTGGCCTATTACAAAGGCCTTTATCGTAATTTTTGGTTGAAAAACCAATTATCCTCGAAAGCAGCACATGTTGTACTGCATGAACTTTATAAATCTGATATTGAAGCGCTTCTCCATAAAGGGATGGGGCTCGTGCTTGCGTGTGATCTTAAGCTCGCCTTAAGACCAATGGATGATATCGACTTTATCGTGCATAAAGGAGATGCTCAAAAAGCAATTGAGATCATTCAAAATTTGGGGTGGCAAACAAGGTTTGAATACCCTGAAAACCTGGATTTAATCCATGCGTATTCATTCCAGAATGGAAATGGACAATCCATTGATTTACATTGGTACACCCTGGATACAGACCTAACAGATACCCATTTGGAAGGCTATTGGCAAAGGTCTTTTCCGGCAAAACTCGAAGGGTTACCCGTCAGGGTAATGGGAGTCACCGATCAGCTGATTCACACGCTCGTTCATGGCATCCGGTGGAGCCGCATTCCAGCTATTCGTTGGGTCGTGGATTCTGTCATGCTGGTTGAAAAATCAAAATCCGGTATTGATTGGGACCATCTTGTTGACCTTACCGAAAAGTTGAAAGTCAGCCTGCCTGTTTCGCAAGGCCTAGACTATTTGAAGGAAAAATTTCAGATCCCCATACCAGATGATGTGCTTCAAGAATTATCAGAACTTCCTGCTTCTCACCTGCAGCGCTGGGAATTCAATCTTTCACAAAAAAAGCGCCCACCCTTAATCGGTCTGCTGATATATAACAAGAAATTCTTTGACTACCTGAAATTTCACCGAAAGAAATATCCGTTTCCCGGATACCTCAGATACCTCCAGCAAATGTGGGGGTTAAAGAAAGTTTGGCAGGTACCATTCTTCGGACTGAGGAAAATTTGGGAAAGCCTTCAAAAAGGATCAACCAGAAAAGAAGAATGATCAAAAGGCACTTATCCTAGCATAATTAACAATTTGCGCGATTCAATCAGAACAGCAATCTAAATGTCTAAATCGCTGATATCAAATATCAAAAAAGTTTTTCGCTCAGGTTAAATTCGCGTACTATCTCAAATGCTTATGGACTCTGTCGGCCGCTAATTTTCCGGTGATCAACGCGACGGGCAACCCGGATGGGCTGTAAGTCCACTGCCCTGCCTGGCTCACATCCGGCAGGGGTGTTTTAACAGAATTTGCAATTCTGACCAGGCGGCTTTCTGCTGGCATCGGGTGGTTTGTGAAAGACCATCCAGTTATTGCGCCATCGGTATTCCCCGTCATTCTTTGAATCGAAAGCGGTGTCGACATAAACCGATCCAGGATGGCGTTCCCCAACCCAGGATAGACAGAATTCTCAAGCGTGTTGACCATCAGGTTCCCGACCCGCTCCCTGAACCTCTCATCCCATCCCATGTCAGAAATATATTTTGTGATCCGGTAGTCAAACAAGGCGCTGATGATCAAACCCGTCTTGCCTTCCGGGGCAAGAGAACTATCACGCAGAACCGGGATTGAAATTTCGTATGTTGTTAGGGCAAAGAAACGTTCAAGCCAACTCTCAACCTCCTCCCATGTACCTTGATAGGGCGGCGGACCTGCAAGAGATTGTCCCTTCCGGCTGGGGGTATAGAAGAAATGTCCGGCAGAAATATTTTCAAAGAAAGTTTTTTCCAGATTTACGCTCAGATACAGAGTAAGTACTGAATCACACCCCTTCATATTTTTAAGCAGCGATCGCTTATTCTGTATAGCGGTGATCGTCTTTGGATCGGAAACCCGCTCCAATTCGATGAGTTCATACAAGGCTTTCTGGTCCGCAGCCCAAACCAGTTGGCGGTATTCAAATACCTCTCCTCCAGACGTTTTCAGGATCTTCTTTTCAAGATCGATCGCCTGAACTGCCGTTCCTGTCTTGATCTCCCCCCCATTGTTCTTAATAAAACTTATCAATTTTTCAATGAATTGCCCTGTGCCATTCCGGGGATAATAATAATCCTGATACAGCTTAAAATAGCTGAGGGCAAAAAATGCCGGGGTTTCTGTGAAAAAGTGCTGGGAAATGATATCCAACAAGGCTTGATTCTGGGTGAACTCTTGCAGGTATGCCACCACAGGTCGATTCTTCTTTGTGATTTTTGGCGCTGTAACGGCATACTTGAACATCCATGGAAAGACCTCCTTTATAAAATAATCCCGATCTTTTTTAATATCCAGGAATAAGGGATTATCTATCCCATATTGAACGTCCATGTAATGCATGATCTGTTTTGTATCTGAAATGATTGCTGATATTTCATCTGCAGATCCAGGATAAAGGTGTTTGAGAAGGTATTCGTAATCATCAACGTCATCATCCGATTCAACAGAAATGATCTGGTCTTCGATACCCAGAGAAACCTTATTCTTGACAAATTCCAATTCGATCCCCAACTGCCGCAGCATCGGTAACAGCACCCCGGCATCATCCAGAGCGCGGATGCCGCCATCAAAAGTAAAGCCATCCCGAGCAAAAGAACTAATCAGCCCCCCGCAAGCAGCCTGTTTCTCAAGCAAGAGTGTCGAATGACCAAATTTTGCAAGATATGCTGCAGCCGTCAGACCAGCCGCACCCCCGCCAACAACGATGACATCATAGATCATAAGCCCTCTTTCAAATACGGTCGAACCAATTCTTCAGTGCGATCCCAAACCTGCTGCCTCATTTTTTCTTTCACGGAATACCAGGCAGGTTTTTCTTCAATCGTTTGGTTAAAGAATTTTCCGGTTACACCATTAAGACTAGGATCTGCTGCCAGATAATAAATCGCCTCCCCGGATTTTGACGCATCCTTTAGGAACCAACGCAAAACATACCTGGAATATAACCGGTAAAACAAACCATTATTCATCCCGATGTTCGTCCGGACCGCACCGGGGTGCATCAAATTTACCATCACGCCGCTTGCTTCTAGTTGTTCAGCTAACACCATGGCAGTATGGATCTGGGCAATCTTTGCTGCTCCATAAGCGAACAGCCCGATATAAGGTCGCTTATGCCAATCCATGTCCTTTAAATTAAAACCGCCAAAGCGATGTGCCTCTGAACTGATATAAAGAATTCGCGAAGGCGCCCCGTTTTTCATATTTTCGATCAGGCGTTTGGTCAGGAGGAAAGACGCCAGGTGGATCACACCCATTGTCATTTCATTTCCATCCGGCGTCAGCCTGCGACGTTTATTAAAAACACCTGCATTGTTGACCAAACCATGAATTTTTGGGTATTTTACGCTGATTTCTTCGGCAACCCGCCGCACCTCATCAAGCCTTTGGAAATCAGCGATAAAAAGATCAACACTGGTTCCAAATTCATCCGTCAACTTTTGGCGGATAGGTTCTGCTTTATCTTTATTCCGGCAGACCATCACCAGGTCTGCGCCTCCCTTCGCAAACTGCCTGGCTGCTTCGTAGCCAATTCCGGATGTTGTCCCGGTTATCACACAAACCTTGCCATCCATTCGCTCGGTGGTTGATTTATGCGGCAGCATGTTATTCGTGATAAACTGTAGTTCTTCAGGTAGCTTCAACTTCATGATGCTCTCTTCTTAACCGAAAATTCGGCGCATAAATCGGGGATAAATCTTCTTCATCAGCGGGACATTGTGGAAGATATCTCCCCATAGGTCATAATAATCCCGCTGGTGTGTGATCATGCCGTTCTCATCCAAAGTGAGTTTTGTACAGCCAAACAGAGAAGTACTGGGCGTTTTACGAAAAATCATCGTCATTTCCCACTCCATAAAAATCTCATTATCACTTTCAGCGATGGAAGAAATTTTCATCTTGAGTTCTTCGCATCTCTTGGTCAGCCGGTTGCACATTTCAACGAAAGCTTCTTTTCCCTCTATCCTCTGGATCGTGTCCTGGAAAATAATATTCTCATGGTAGTACGGAAAAATATGTGACCAGTCTGGTTTTCCACTGGTGTTATAGGTTTTTGACCACAATTCGAGAACAGAATCCTTGTTGAGAGGGCTCAAATTGGCGGGCGTTTTTTCATTTACTTTGAGTTCTATCATAATGGCTCTTGTTTTATTAACACAAATTGTTCATATTAGTTTTATAAATTTCCTAAAGAAGTTTGTAAAATCAAATTATACATAATACTGCGCATATTATCCATAGAAAGTAAAGGGTTTCAACGATGTTACATCACTACAACGCAGCAATCATTGGCAGAATGGTGAAAATTAAAACGAATTAATTACATGGAAATTTTTTTCTGAGATGCTTCTTCCCATAATGATTCATATTCCGACTCAAATACAGGATACAAAGCATTATTTCTGGGAAAATCAAAAAGCGGCGAAACAAAAGTTGCATTTGAATACAGATATGGGATAATGACAGCCCTGATATCATTCAGGAGCATTGTCTGGTGCGGGCAGGTCTTCTGGATATGACGGATTTGTATTAATTCTTCTTGAGCATTAATTGAATTAAAGAATTCTGTAACTTCCATGATTGCCTGTTTAGTGTATCCGATGTTTCCTTTATGGTCTTTCTCGTTCAATATCAATTCCAGTGTTGGGTTTTCGGCGTCCATGATCAAAATCCTGATCCGGCATCCCTCCGCTGCTTTTTGCTTAAACAAATCACTAACACCAATCAGTTTTGTCCAGCGCCCAAGGGATATCCCCAACAAATCAAACTTCGCTTTCGATTCTTTGAGGATTTCCAACCAAATATCCGACGAGCCATAATCCTCAGCATGTGCAAATGTACTGTACTGCTGTGAAGCGGAGAGTGGCGAAAGTTCTGGCGCAAATGGGACGACTCGATCACTACCTTCGCTTTCTAAAAAGCGCACCTTCTCGATGATTTCCTGCTTGTAAACGCCCTCCGCAAGCGGGCGAGGTTTCAGGTCATAATAAACGACCCGCATGTCTTTAATGTCAAAAGGAAGGTTGGTGCCCTTAAGCGCAAGAATGATCACAGGCCGGGCAGCACTTTGGGCAACTGCAAGCTCATAATAAACATTCGGGTTTTGGAATGTGAGCAATGCGATACAGAGATCATCGTCTAAAATTGATTTGAACATTTGGTCGCTGATCTTACCAACTGCATGGCTGTGGTCTGAACGGTAGGCTTCATATCCCAATTCTTTCATAGCGGGTTTAATGATGAAATCCATCACATCATCGGCATGTTCACGAATTTCTGATTCTTCCTGACCAATCGGACTTATCACAAAGCATCGTTTCATAAAAATATCTCCTGTATTGAAAGAATTATAATTGAAAAACAGGATATTTTTTTGCTTTCAATATTCATTAGCAGATCAATTTATTTGGATGTTGGGCATTTTTCAGGGAAAACTGATAACAATAAGCGCGTGCTTAAGTTTAAATTTAATTTCAAAGGGTGATGTTGATTTTCTTTAAAGGGAGGAACACCAACCGGTTACTTAATAAACTGGCCTTTATCTAAATCTGCAAAAGCCTGATTCAATTCCTGCCGGGTGTTCATCACAATCGGTCCTCCCCAGGCGATTGGTTCGTTCAAGGGTCTACCACTTAATAACAAAAATCTTACGCCGGAACTTCCAGCGCGCATCCAGAACTGCTCGCCTTTGGAAAATAAGACCACATTTTTTTCACCAAGCAAGTCTGTCGTATCCGGATCAAAAGCTGCCTCACCTGAAATGATATAAACAAATAGGGTGTTCTCCGGGCCGGTTTCCATTGACCATTCAACGCCTGGTTGTGCCTCCACATCCAAGTAAATCGGCTGTACATATTTCCCCTCAAAAGCACCAATAAAATCTTTATACCGACCTGCAATGATATGAAGCTTGACACCTTCCTCGCAAATCTCCGGCACATTAGCATCCAGGATGTCATTATATTGCGGTGAAACCATTTTATCCTTCGATGGAAGGTTGAGCCAAATCTGGCAACCCAGCAAATGGTCAGTCGCCTGCGGCATTTCCTGGTGAATGATGCCTGAGCCGGCGGTCATCCACTGGCAATCACCATCCAAAATGCTGCCGTGATTTCCAAGGCTGTCCCCATGTTCCAGATCACCTTTGATCAGATAAGTCACGGTTTCAATCCCGCGATGTGGGTGCCAGGGGAATCCTTTGATATAGTTATCCGGATCCGTTGAATCGAAAGCATCCATCAGGAGAAAGGGGTCAAAATCCTGCACCTCGTCTCTGCCAAAAAGCCGTACCAGGTGGACACCTGCACCGTCCACAGCATGTTTTCCTCTGACAATTTTCTCGACCGTTCTTAGCTTTAGGGTCATCAGCAACCTTTCTGTTACAAACAGCCATCATCTATCAATAATTAGGAAGATGATTTCAGCTGGATAATTATTACGAATCTTAGCATTAAAGCCGGCCAAATAGGAAATAATATTTATTTCTATTTAATCTCAGTCAAAAAATATTAACCCGGCTAATAATAAATCTAACGAGCTAATCAGCAGGGATGAAAACAGGCTGAAGATTAATATCCTGAGACGTGAGGATTTCTATCTCCGGGTTGGTTTCTCCATCAAAGCCCGTGCCCTCCCAATGGGAAAATTGATAACCTTCTGAGGGTGAGGCGGTTATTGTAATTGGGACACCCTGGAAATATGTACCCTCAAACAGCCCTGATGTTTCCACACCTGGTGTACTGGGTAGAATTTCAATGGAATTCACCTTCACAAAACCCTTTGCTGGATCTGAGGAGATTGATAAATCAAAAGTTCCGTCCAGTTCAAAATATTCAACCAGATCTTTGAACATGATATCAGGACGGTTAAAAGCGAAAGAACGGAGGAGATTAACATTATTGTGCCAATCTTCCATTGAATTCCCTGATGAATGCCAGCGGTTAATTTGATCCTGCATTTCAGGTTCCAGGACTGCGGCAATCGCATCAATTTCCCTGACGACACGGTCTGTTTTGAAGGTTGAATTCAGGTGGTCTGCAAACCGATTCAGGAAAAGTTCTCTGAATTCTGAATTTCCAATAAGTGCGCTAAACAAATCATTGGGCATATCTTCTCTTGCTGCATATTGAATGCTGTTGATCTTGGGGTCAATAAAACCATGGTCTGTGTCAAATAACAGCCAGCGCCAGCGTCCATCTTGCCCATATGATGCGTTCTGTTCATCACTCACCGTTCTTACTCGCCAGTATTTAATATTATTCTTCGGCCAATCCCGGTGGGCAATGAAAATTTCAGTGATCTGGTAATCAATAAAATTTACGATATCGATTTGATTTTGGATCTCAGCATAAACTGAATGATCACTGACATCATGCGTGTTTGCGTACCCAACCAGGTCTGTGTAGAGATTCTGATCCTTTACAACGCCAATGACGAAATCGCCATCCTCTTCGAGAACAATGATGTTATTCGGATCAATATCGTAATGGTTCTCAAAATAACCCTCATCGTAGCGTTCGTAGATGTAATAAATCCCCCAGTATTCTCCATTCAGAAAGACAACAACAGGTTTTATTGCCTGGGTATCCAGCGAAGTGTGTTCCACCAACCGCTGGATCAGCACATCCCTCATAAATGAGGAACCAAAATCCGTCCCTGAGTTCCTGAGGATAAAAGTCTCAAAGGAATCGATACTTTCCCCATTAATATCATTCAGGTTTGGGAATAATGGGTAGTTGAAACGATCTACAACTTCATATTCCCGGTCAGCATATAACCGCAATGACTTCTGTCGATAACTTCTCGATGCAACACCATGGATCCTCACACCAGCATTTTGCGAGAGCAGCAAATTGCCTTCCAAATCAAAGTATTCAATATAAACCGGTCGCTCCCAGTCTTCTCCGCGTTCATGATAATTGGCCGGCCAAAAATAATAGTGATCATTATCCCCGGCAACCACATCAGGGCTTTCCCCTGTCACATAGATGCCGGTTTCCTGGTCAAAAAAATCATGGGGATCAACAACCAGTGAAATGATCGGGAGCGAATACCTGCTGGCCATACCCGGATGAACAAGGTAGGAATGTGTCACTATAGGACTGGGTGCCTTGGTGATATTGTTAAAACTCCGCGCCCGGATGGTTGTAATCTTGAAGAGATTAACTTTCGGCTCTGAATAACGGTAGGATATCGTTGAAATCATAGAGATCGTGTTCGGATCTTCTGAACGGTCTTTGATCATGATTGGGCTTGTGTAAACAGGGGAATCCAGCGTTGGAATGCTGCCATCCAATGTGTAGTGAACAGTCACATTCCGGTCTTTTGTATCGATTGAAAGAGCAAACGATTCATTATAGAAACCGCTTGGGGCAGAAAAAACAGGAACTGCAGGTTGAACCAATAAAAAAACTACGAACAATAATATGATCAGAGCTAGAAAACTAAATAAGAAGGTTTTGATCTTTTTCATTCGTTACAACCTGAAATCAATATTATTTAATTAATTGCGATATCCCTGGGAGCAATTTCGATGGAATTGGCATACTTACTGTTAGGGATGACTTTCATTTGATAGGATTGGATAAGTTGATTCAGCCATCCGGGCATATTTCCCTGATGTTTAATTTCCAACACAATTTGTGAAAAATAATGCCGGCGCCAAAATATACTCTTTGGGAAAAGGTCATCAGACGGAGCGCTCTTTATCCGGTGGTCAAAAGTTAACCTGACCTTATCCTGAAACCGTGAATGATAGCCTTCACGGTCATATTGGACCAGGGTTTTAGGCAGCAGGTCCCATTTATGAAGGTAACGCGTAAATTCATTTAATACGGGATCCTCGCTTGAGTCCCAGCACCAATTTTTCATGAATCCCTGATAGTCTTCGCAGGAAACAAAACAGCCATATTTTTCCATCGTGTTTCCTTTACGGACTTTCATCTCCACTCGGATATCAGGTTCTTCTGATGGATCCGTTCCATATGTTCGGATCCGGAATTTGATCCTGTTGCAAATGCCGTCGATCTTTTCGGTGTACATGCGGTAATCACGGGTATCAAAATACAAGCTACGGACGAGATATCTTTTTGATGGCTTCAACTGTGTATATAGATCAGGTTTCATATACAGCGGAAGCGCATTCTTAATGGCATAGTACTCGAGGGTGTTGATCCGGTATTTGGTCTCAAACCGCCAGTTTGAATCAAGTTCCTCAATAGGCTCTGAGAAATTGATAGACATATGACTTTAGGCGGGTAAAGAAAGTTGAGGTGCAAGCAGCGAAACATGCTTCACGAACGAAAGGGCATATAACTGCTTGGTCAGCTTTTCAAACTCTAGAGGATCCGGCGTTTTGAATGCAATTTCCAGAACAGTCTCTGAAACCTCATCCTGGATTTCCTGAGACCTGATATTCATGCTCTCCGCGAACGCGTTCACGACCTGTTGGATTTCCTCATAGCTGCCGGAAGTCTCACTCGATATGACCAAAATGTAGTCCTGGTTCTTTGAGCGTCCATATTTCAGTAAAAATAAAATAAAGATCACACCAAGCAGCAAGATCGAGCCAATAATAACCGCAGTCCAGTTATAAGTTCCTGCGCCCAAACCCACAACGATGCACCAGAACAGGAAAACCATGTCCCTGGTATCTTTGATTGCCGTCCGAAATCGGATGATCGCCAGCGAACCAATCAACCCGAGTGAAATGATCAGGTCCCCCCTGATAAACAGCATCACCAGTGTGACTGTTGGGGGGAGAACCACAAGTGTTGTCATATAAGTTAATTCATGGTTCATGCCCCGCTGAGTGCGTTTGTAGACCTGAGAGATCACCAGCCCGATCGCAAAAGCCAGGAACATTGAAAATGCCAGATTGAAAATTTCCTGACCTGAAATTGCCATTCTTGAAAAAACGTCTCTGAAAAGCGATACTAATTTATCAATCATAAGATTGCAGGACCTCCTGGATAAAAATTGTAAGAATTATAATAACACAAAATAACCGGGTATGTCATTTAAGGCTCAAGAACAAATTTTTCAACACAACGATACTCATCTGCGAAACCGAAAGAGATCCAGTAAATATCAAATTTAGGTTGGGTTATAATTCTTAGTATTAAAAACACAAAACTATTCAATAATAAAGGTAGATGAAGCCGAATTGATGACCACTACAAATAAAAATGAGTTAAGAGAACGGATCGAACCAGCCCAGGACTCCCTATTTATTTTTTTGGGCGGACACAACTACTGGGAAGGCCTTTTTGATTCAGTCAATATCGCCTTCATACATAACCTGGTCCATGCAGGCATGCTCAATCATTCCGATATCTTGATGACAACAATTATCAGCAAGGGAAAATCGGATTATCAGCCCGATCTGTTGAGAGAAAAAGAAGAAAATCTCAGAGACCTTCTCATAGAAAAGGGAATCCGGATTCAGTTTTATCATATCCAGGGGCGCACGTTCAAGGGTATGACCAGGGCAGCCAAAGCAATCGCAGAATTGGCCCAGCCATATCAAAAGCGATATATTTGGGCTCAGAATTATTACAACTGTCAAATTGGACAGCAGGTAAAAAGATCGCTAAATAATACCCATCTTCATTTTGACATGCGGGGATTGGTACCCCAGGAAGAACTTTACTATTCCACATCAAATTTCTTTCTAAGAGTAGCGAAATACCTGGTTTTGCAGTTCCTTGAAAGTACCAACTTGAACCATGCGGATTCGTTATCTGTTGTTTCCCATCGTTTCTTGAATTTCATTGATAAAAAACATCATTTGGATTCAAAGCCAAGCGTCGTCTTTCCGAATTTCTTTGATGAAGATAAGTTTTTTATAAACCCATCTTCGCGTAAATTCTATCGTGATAAATATGATATTGCTGATCATCAAAAGTTGGTTATTTACAGCGGCATGCTCCAAAAATGGCAAGATCCCGAGCTGCTGTTCGCTTTCATTAAACATATCCAGGATCAGGATCCTGCTGAAATATACCGCTTTCTTATCCTGACATACGACCAGGAAAGAGCGATTCAATACAAGATTGAGTATGAAATAGAGAACTTAATCATTGATAATGCTGATGGGGAAGCATTAAATGGCATGTACAATGCCGGTGATATCGGGCTTGCATTCAGGGATGAGAATATCGCCAGCACTGTATCCTGCCCTGTCAAGATTCCTGAGTACCTGGCAACAGGTAACAGCCTGATCTTGCTTGAATCCATCGGTGATTTCGGCCGTGATCTTGCTGATAAAAATTATGTCATGCTCAAGATGCATAAACAGGAATTCCTAAACGTTTCTATCGCTGAACTAAACAGGCTCCAAAGGCCAAATCCAGAAGAACAGGAGGAGATTTTCGAGAAGTACAGCATGAAGAAAAACATCCAAATATTACGTGGCGTCCTTCATTAATGAACGTATGAATAAACGACCGGTTTTTCCTTACATCCTTGAGACCCACCTGGTTGACCACTGCAACCTGAACTGCAAAGGGTGCAGCCATTTTGCGCCGTTGGTAAATGGTGAGGTATTTTATGATCCCAATCAGTTCAAAAGGGATCTGCAAGGTTTCAGTCAGCTATTTAGTGATGTCTATGAAATCCGCTTGATGGGTGGTGAGCCCCTGCTACACCCAGAGGTGAACGCATTCATCAAAGTTACCCGCCAAATATTCCCAAAAACAAGGGTCGCTATCTTCACAAATGGTTTACTCCTCGAGCGAATGCAAGAAAAGTTCTGGGAAACCTGTCATATCCATCAGGTGCAGGTCAAGATAACAAATTACCCTGTTCCATTGAATTTAGAGAGGATCAAACAGTTAAGGAAATTTCACAAGGTTAATATAAAAATTCCACCGGTCGTCACATCTTTCAATCAATTCTTTAATATCAACGGTGACTCTGACCCTCAAAAAAGTTTTCAAAGCTGCCGGTCAAGATACATGTGTCCGTTCCTTCGTGATGGCCGGCTTTATACCTGCGCGTTTGCACCCCATGTCCACATTTTCAATCAATATTTTGACCAGAAAATCCCTGTCACTGAGAAGGATTATCTCGATATTTACGATGACATCACCGCTGAAGATGTCCTCGCATTCCTAAAAAAACCCACCCCTCTATGCGGATTTTGCACAGAGAGCAGGCCGTCGTTCGCGTGGGACAAAACCAAGCGAGGGATTGATGAGTGGATCGACGAAGGAAATAATTCCGGAGAGCCAATCTACCAATTGTGGAAAAAACGAGTGGTCACTTTCTATCATCAAATCAAACAACGCATAGAAATCAACCGGAGAAGGTAGTATGGATATCCATGATTCTATAAAATTTCTCAAACATCCCGGAGATGACGCTTCTCCAAATTTCTATATTAAAGAGGACAACCTCATTGATAAAGCAAGCGGTCAAAGCTACGAAATCCATCATGGCATGGTTGATTTCGTCGGGTCCTTTACTGATGAGGGTGAGCAAGATCACCGCTTTCTCTTCAAGCTGAATACATTCTACAGCCATCATATCGACTCCCGTATCATTTCAACAATATTTGCAGGAGGTGGCATAGGATTCATCAAAGCTGACAAAAAATTAAAGCAATGGATTGATCAATATATTAATGGAGAACCGGTACTATTTATTGAACCCGAAAACCGCCATGAGCTTTCCTTTATAGATCCCCAGAAATGCCTGACAGTCAAGGATTTTTCCCAAAAGAATGTCAAACCACTCAAAGAAGACTATCCAGATCTAAATGCTTCACCGGAACAACTGCCCATACTCTCAGACTCATTTGATCATGTGATCAGTAATTTTGTCCTTGAGCATGTCAAGAACCCACGGAAACACATGCAGGAGATAACGCGAGTGGTTAAACCCGGTGGATACTGCTTTATCTCTGGACCAGGCGATGTGTACCCATCCCACAAGATCCCGTTTAATTATTTCAACGTCCTGCGAAATGGTTACCTTGAGATGTTTGAAGAAAACAACCTGGAACTTATCAAAGAATATTTCCCCTCTAAATCCTGGACGTCGATCCTGTACCTGGTTTATATCACCACCGTCAGAAACAGCTGGTTTAACAAGAATCAGATCACAAAATTTTTCCAGATGCTCATTTTTGGACTCTCATTTCTGATTTTTCCGCTGCTAAATTTATTAGCTTTTCTGCTTGATCTGCTGACCCCATTTGACAAGCGAGTCTACGCCTCTTATATGGCATTGGTCAGGAAACGAAATGCGTGAGACATGCAATATTCATTTCTTAACTTTTAAAAGCTTCTGAAAAACTGTAAGCACCATTCCGATTAGTAAAATAATAAAACTACTCCCGACGAAGATCCATTTAATACTGGTCAGGATTCCCGCCAGGGTGTCAATGACGCCCGTTGGCTCCGGGAATCGCCCTATGACAATGGAAGTTGATGCATTCTCCAGGAAATCAAAAATTACGCCTAACACAGGTGCAAGGTTCAGCCACAGCCAGAACTTCCCGGGCAAACTCGCCCTCCGAAAAACCCAGCTGATGGTTACAGCCAGGAAAAATCCGTAAACCAAAGGAAACAAAACATCAAATGTCCAACGGGCCTGGATATACACCGCACGGCCTTCCGGTCCATATTCTTCAGCGAATTGATACAGCTTCTGTGCTGTGTAGAAAAAAGACGTATCCGGTGAACCAACCTCACCACTGTAGACCTCTGCGCGTTCAGCTTGCTGGGGCAACACAAATGCTGCAAACAGAACAAACAAGATCAAAGCCGCCAGGACAACCCACCCCTTGCTGATCTGATGGATCCAACCTGATAATTTCTTCATAGGCAACTCCGTTCGTTATTTTGAAAATTTGGACAACCAAGATGAGGTTTTCTTCCCGATCAATACCAACGCTCATACCCAAATAGCTTACTTTTTATATTTTCATTTTCGACAAACCTTTACGGTTTCCAGAAGCCAACATGCACATTTCTTGCTTCATCTTCCATAAACGGGCCGACAACTTCAATCACCTTATCACCCCTTGAGAATACCTCTTTGCACGAAAGAAGCAGTTCATCTGCAGAGGGGGAACCGATCAGTTCATATAATCCCTTTTGACTGAGCCCGTAGACAACACGCCGAATTTGTGACCAATATATCGCACCGCTGCACATCGGACAGGGTTCTGTGCTGGCGAATAAGGTACATTGTGCCAATACCTTGCGATCGTATGTCATCGAAGCCTGCCGCACGGCGACCAATTCAGCGTGAGCGGTGCAGTCCTGGCTTGTGACTACTGCATTCTTTCCAATAACCAAAATATGACCGTCCGGATCCACAATCAGCGCGCCAAAAGGGTGATTGCCGTTTTTACGAGCATCCCGGGCTGCCTCAATGGCCTTTCCCATAAAAAACGCATCGCTTTTGTCCATCTCCACCTCCAAAATCAGATTCCTGTTCGCTTTAATTATCTCACATAACTGTAACAGAACACCCATGGGGTATCATGAATTGTGTTCGTTTTCTCAATCATTGCCAGCTTTACTGGAAGATCAATTCATAGAAACTGTTTGATACGAAGAATCTACATTTTTGATAAAATTAAAATTCCGGAGTAAGGGATAAATGAAAAATCAAAAGAGGAGATCACAGATGGATACAACAACCCTGGTTCTTGTTGGGCTGGCTATCGCTCTCTTTATTTATGCATTGATCCGAGATCAGCAGGTTGCGATAAATGGGTTGAAGCTCGCGGGCTCTACCCTGTGGCGAAACCTGATCATGCTGCTGGCCGGTTTTCTGATTGCCGGCCTGATGCAGGTTTTAATACCCAAAGAATTGATATCCCAATGGCTGGGTGCCCAAGCCGGTGGAAAAGCCATTTGGATCGGGTGCATTATTGGTGGATTATTCCCTGGCTCCCCCTATTCAACTTTTCCAATTGTTGCCAGTCTTTACCAGGCAGGTGCGGGGCTGGGTTCTGTTGTTGGTTTCATCACAGCCTGGGCGCTTTGGTCTGTCACACGTCTGCCAATCGAAATGGCATTGCTTGATCCCAAAGTGGCACTCATTCGATATGCGATCACTTTCATCGTGCCACCGGCTGCGGGTTATTTAGCACATGGTTTGAACAAATTAATTAAATAGAAAGCACCCCCTGATTACTCAAGGGATGCGTTTAAGAAAATGTATCAATAATTATCACCCTCAATCGAATTGGATCGATTCAAGAAAATGATCGTATAACGTCCAATCCTCTTTATTCCCTGTATGCAAGATCACAATACTGAATAATTGACCGCCCCTGGTGAAGTAGTATTGGTCTGAAGGAAAGGCTTGATCACCGGTGTTTTGTCGCAGATGGATGGTGAGTTCTCCGTCAATCAATGTGTCCTCCAAACGTTCAGCCTTTAAAAGATTATTCTCAAGCATCCAATCTTCCAGCCCAACCCCTTCCGGGACCTGGTACTCGGCGAGATCATACGGGTGATTGAAGAAAATCGAAGGCCAGTATTCGCCATTGACTGGAGGTCCCTGGATTGTCAGGGTCTTCATCGGGTCTTCAGCGGAAATAATGGTGGCATCAGCTGGGAAGTGGAAGCTGTAGCCAAGTTTTTCATTCCGGTAAACTTTCCAGCCATCCTCTGTAACTATAGAAATGGGATAAAGTCCACCTACCAAACATTCACCCCTGAAGAAAGCCCATTCCTCACAGGCAGAGCCGTCTCCAAAGCGGCAGTATCCAACCTGGCCGCCTTCCAGATCCTCACGTATCTCGAGGGTGCCGCCTTGCTCTTCACAGTAGACCGATGCCGGGTTTGGCATACCGATTTCCTGCGATAGGCTGTCACCCGGGTCACACTCACCCCGGTAAAAAGCCCATTCGTCACACTCGCTGCCATCCGAGAAGATGCAAATCCCTACTTGTCCACCCGTAGCCTCATCAGTCCTGATCTCCAATGTGCCGCCATTTTCCTCGCAGTAAACTGAAGCCGGATTAGGCATATCGGCAGCTTCTTTAAGGCTGTTACCAGGCTTACACTCGCCCCGATAATAGGCCCATTCTTCACATTCACTGCCGTCCGGGAAGATACAGTAACCCATCTGGCCACCCGTTTTCTCGTCTGTCCTGATTTCTAATGTACCCCCCTTCTCTTCACAGTAAACAGAAGCCGGGTTTGGCATGTCGGCATTGGGTTTGCATGCTGAGAGAAAGATCGCTACCAGTAAGAAACTGATAAATGAAATTGACTTGCTGGACATATCAGCCTCCATTTTATAACATGGGAAAATTTTTTTTCCCATGCTTTACACCATATGTGGGATTAATTAACTTGTAGACGTCTGGAATGGAATATTAGTTCCAAATCTTTTCTTGTTTTGCTACTTAAATTTAAACCATCATTCAGGAATTAAATCATTGTGGACAGGAAATAATCCTGCTTATACCTGGCTCAATTTCGTTTTCTTAACAAATTCTTCCAGGCGTGCATAATCCTCAGGCAGGTCCATATCCATTCCAAAGCCCGCTTCGGAAATGATCACTCCCTTGGTCTTACATTTAAAAGCGGCGCCAAAAGCTCTTTCTGCATCACGCAAGGTAGCGATTTTCAAGGCGAACTTCAGCAAGAACCCCCAGGTTTGAGGACGCTTCGAAATGTACCGGACCATGGGTCCCAAGCTGATCTTCTTTGCTGACCGGTTGATCTGCCGCCGTCGTAGGCCGAACTCATTGATCGCTTCCTGCCCTATCATGATTGCCCTCGGGCTTAAGGCATATAACTCCCCGGGGAAAACCTGGCAGTCTCGGAACCGGGCAATAACCCTTCCGGATCTTGGAAAGGCTGCTTCACCCACCGCTTCCGGAACAAGTGAAATCACAAATTCAGACCCATCACTATTGACCAATTGCTCAAAGAATTCATCAATCTCTTTTTGGCGAATCCCCGGAGCATCCGATGTCGCAATCACAATCAAATCAGGTTTTTTCCCCTGTTCTATCAGATAATCCAAACCCGCCGCCATTTTATTGCCAACATCAGAAATGGTTTCGATGGGCACATAATGCACAGGGAAGTCAAATGTGATATCTTCCTGGGATAACCCAAGAAGGTAAATCTCGTCAACATAGGGTGATTTTCGCAGTTCTTCTAGCGGCCAATCGATCAGGCGTTTCCCTAGAAATGGAAGCATCCCTTTAACTTTATACTTGCCTTCGGGGTCTAATGCCTCCATCAGCTTTCTTCTTTTGGCATCTCTGCCGCACATAATAAAAACAGGGTATTTGGGATTGTTTTGTTCAGGCATGGTTTCCTCTCATTGTGAGGTGAAATAATTTCTAAATATGCCTCGGTGAGTGAACAATGTTTAATCAATTATACATGAACTTTAGATACGCACAAATAGTGAAACTGCAATAATTTCCGTAACATCAGAAAGCTGTGGGGCACCCTTTACATCAGTGGTAAAATTTTGTTTTACATCATGGGATTTCATCATGCCTGAAGCTGAACAATTCAAACGCCGAATCTATCATCGTCTGGGAGACATCATCAAGGATGCCTCTGAAATTTTCACACACCGAAAACAAATCAAAAGCTTAATGAGCGGGGATGTGATCTCCGAATCATTCCGTGAGCGGATCATGCTCACAGTCACAGAAGTTAACGGGTGCCGGTACTGCCAGTATGCCCATACAAAAATGGCATTGAAATCCGGATTAACGAAAGAAGAAATCAACGCACTATCTTCAGGTACTTTACATAACTGCCCAGACGAAGAAGTGCCGGCTTTGTTATATGCACAGCACTGGGCTGAAAACAAAGGTGCGCGGGACGGGGATGTACGACAGGAAATTATTAAAACTTATGGGGAGAAGAAAACGCAACTGCTTGAGGTGGCGATGAAGATGATCCAAATGGGGAACTTGCTTGGTAACACCTGGGATTTTCTCTTATTTAGAATCTCGTTTGGCAAACTCGGAAAATAGGTTCACTTCTTTCAGTCTCAAGGGCAGTGCCTAATCATCAGTCGAGTATTTCAAATCAAAGTCCCTGCACTAAGCCTATAGACCCAAAATACTGTAAAAATGACGAAGGCGACTTTTAAAAGAGTACCCTCAACACTGACCATTGACAGGAAAGCTTTCCAGAAAATTAATTTCAAAACGCTGAAAACCAGCAGGAAGATGACCAAACCCAGGGCAAAAAAAGCCAGCGGGTGAAAGTGCATAGCTGCTTCCATCCGCCCCAAAATGATGGCATGAAAAGCGTTGGTTAAACCGCAAAACATGCAGGGAATGCC
Organism: Anaerolineaceae bacterium; assembly: GCA_016841445.1. Taxonomy (GTDB): domain Bacteria; phylum Chloroflexota; class Anaerolineae; order Anaerolineales; family Anaerolineaceae; genus Brevifilum. The sequence continues at coordinate 312,735 of JAENZD010000001.1, read as the reverse complement.
AGTCAGTATTTTAAAAAGACAAATTTCCGGCAATCCAGAGGGTTCAATTAGATGGCTGGCAATCAACACCCCGCTTAACCCTAGAGGTACCGGTAAATATTTTTGCCGAGATGATAGACGTTGAATGATAGATCAATCCTTAAATTGATATTTTATACACTTTATCAGATTAGTGAAGTTTTATTGTTGAGCGATAAAGCTAATCCCAGTGATACAAAGACCAATCACGTAAAGGGCAACAACGATCCAACCGATAACGATTGCAGCAGTGGCGTTTCCATAACCGTCATCAGCGGGGTTCAATATCTTTTTTGCCTGGCTGGCTTGAGATATAGCTATTGGCCCCAAGATAATCCCAAAACAAAAGAAGCCAATAATCGACATTGTGAGAGCATTTGATGCTTTCTTCTTGGCTTCTGCCTTTTGATTAACCACAGGTGCACCATAGGCTGGTGCGCCTTGATAACCAACTGGCGCTCCAGATACCTGCCCAGTTGATAAATCACGACCGCAGTGCCTGCAAACAATCGCCTCATCCTGTATTTCTTCTGCACAATATGGACATTGTTTCATAATAAGAACCTTTCATCTAAAAAATGTGTTTAATATTGTAGAGAAATGAGATTAATTGAAAATTTCCTGCTTCTGAGGGGGTCTTAGAACATGTACTAAGAATCCCTCCTCAACTAACATCTTATATTAAATTAAAAAATATTTCAAGAGATATTATACACTGGATATTGAAATGCGAAGGTGATTTTCCACAAACCAGTGATTCTGTCTATCCCTCATCCCATGGCAAGACCCTTTGCAAAAGAGAAATGATAAATTTAGTATCAAAGGTTGAGAACTTATCTCTGGTCTAACTTCTTATAAAATTTTGCGAACCTTGAAGAAAAGTGAACAAGGGGAGAAGATTTTTTCGTTATCTGTTTGGCATCTTTTAAAGCAGTCAAAAACGTCTCTGGATCCCAGAAATCCTGCATCAACAGGTTGGCTTTTCCCAATTCAAGGAGTGAATGGGCATCGGAACCCACCGTCTCCAGCAGGCCATTCGCTTGCGCAAATGTTTTTGCCTTCTCATTAGGCACATTGGTGATGCAGCGAGCATTGAACGTCTCAAGGGCATCGACATGCGGTGCAATTTCTTCTATTTGCGCTCGGGTGAAATTAGGTGTACGAAGGGCGTCAAACGGGTGCGGAATGTTGATCACTGCGCCCTGTGCACGCAGCCGCTGAATGGTTTCCATGGGATCAAGCCCCCCAGGAATAAGTTCCGTCAAGAAATATCCAATGATCTCGCCCTGGCTGGTCTGAATTTCCTCTCCCACGATCACACGGTGCGGTGCGAGGGCTTTCATCTCGAGCGCAACGGAAATCACATCATGATCCGTCACAGCAATCCGGTCAATTCCTAACCGATCGCAGCGATCCAGAATTTTCTGGGGTTTCATTAAGCTGTCGTGAGAGCCAATCGTGTGCACATGCAGTTCAACCCGCAGGCGTTTTTCCCCGTTCTCTGTCATGACTCAAAATAAACCCTTGGCAGCCGGTCTGCCAGCCCGCAAACCACCTCGTAATTCAAGGTCCCCCAACGTTCAGCCAGATCACCAGCCGTTATGGCTTGTCCAGCCTGTTCACCCAGCAAAACAACCTCATCACCCGGTCGGGCATTCGGGAGATCATCGAGCTGCAGCATGCACTGGTCCATGCATACCCGTCCGACCACATCCACATAGCTGCCATCCACCAGCACCTGCTGTCCATCAACCCGGCGGTAGCCGTCACCATAACCGACGGGGATCACACCTATCCGTTCTTCTTTCGAGGTCACATACACAGAACCATAGCTTACGCCATGTCCAGGCGGCAGCGTGCGAACGGAGGTCAGCCTGGCTTTCCAGGTCAGTGCTTTTCGAAATGAGCTGGAAAGAGGCGTATCCGGTGATGGATCCAACCCAAAGATCGCGATCCCGGGCCTGACCATATCAAAATAAGCCTCTGGGAAATTGATCACAGCCGCCGAATTGGCTGCGTGGATCATTTCCGGACATAAGCCCAGCGAACGTAATTCACCCAAAAGGTGATTGAAAATACACAGCTGCTCGCGGGTTTTATCGATAACTGGCTCGTCAGCTCGTGCAAAATGCGTAAAAATCCCGTCAATCTCGATATTGGTGAGGTTCTTGCGGTTGGACAAGAAATTGAGGGCTAATTCCGGATCCATACCCAAACGTCCCATCCCCGTTTCAACCTTTAAGTGAGCCTTCAGGACACCAGCGCTATTTCTGGCGGATGCTGCATATGCCTGCGCCATTTCAATATCATAGATTGCGACATGTATTTGATGCTGAACAGCCTCAGGGATAAGGACGGCTGGAGTATAGCCAAGCACCATGATCTCAGTGGCAATCCCGGCATTCCGAAGGTTCAGCGCTTCTTCCATCCGGGCAACCCCCAACCAATCCGCACCGGCTTCTTCAGCTGCTTTAGCCACCGCCATCACGCCATGGCCATAGCCGTTAGCTTTGATGACCGCCATCAATTTCGTGCCGGTCATTTTCTTAATTAATTTGATATTGTGCTTGATAGCCCCCAAATCGACTTCGAGCCAGGTTGAGTATGCTTGGGTGTTCATGGGTTGAAGTATAGCCCGGCTTTTCATTCCTTTCAAGTAATTCTTTCAAATGACCAGGGTGTCACTTACGAAAGAATATTTCCAAAACGCACTGAATTTATCCATTTTGAAACCCTCACCCTGCCCTCTCCCTTGTAAAGATCTCTCGATCTTTACACTTCGCTGATATGGTATGAAACCATTCAGCTCGAGGGAGAGGGTTCCAGATCTGCTCTTTGTGCATAAATATAGAAGTGTAATTTTTGTCACCGAACAAAGTATGCCAATCACTACTTTTGAGATTAATTGCCGGGTGGTTCATTAATTGTCTTTGTTCCATAAGGCGGTTTTTAAACCAATATATCGACCTCCTCTCCTTCCCAGGTAGGGAGAGGACTGAGGTGAGGGAGGGATATTATCATCAGCCCATAAGCAAAATATAATAGTATAGATTTTTCTTGGTTTCTTTAAAGGCCAAATTTCAACAACTTGGAACCCTCACCCTCCCCTCTCCCATATAAGGCTCTCTCGAGGCTTTACACTTCGCTGATCCAATAGGACGTCGGTCGGCTTGAAAGGGAGAAGACTGAGATTAGGGAGGGACCAAATGAAGTCTTTTATCCTGAATGATCAAAACAACAATCCGACCACCCTAAGGTATAATCTGATCTTGCAATCAACAGGAACAGGTTTTACCATGAGCGATCAACCCTTTTCATTTGATCTATTAGCGCAAGACGGCGCTGCCCGCGCAGGCGTCTTCCACACCCCCCACGGAGACGTTCCGACCCCCATTTTTGCCCCCGTTGGTACGCAGGCCACCGTCAAATCGCTCACCCAACAACACTTATATGAACTGGATGCCAAACTGATCCTGGCTAACACCTACCATCTTTATTTGCGTCCCGGTGATGACCTGATCGCTGAAATGGGTGGTCTTCACAAATTTATGAACTGGGACCGGCCGATCCTGACAGACTCCGGCGGTTTCCAGGTGTTTTCCCTCTCGGACATGAACAAGATCGACGAGGAAGGCGTCACTTTCAAGTCTCATATCGATGGCTCCACCCACCGCTTCACCCCGGAATCCTCGATCAAGATCCAGGAGAACCTGGGGGCAGATATCATCATGGCGTTTGACGAGTGTGCAGACCCCTACAACCGGGACTACAGCGAAGACGCCATGCAGCGCACCCACCGCTGGGCAGAGCGCTGCAAAATAGCCAAAACTCGGGATGACCAGGCTTTATTCGGCATCGTCCAGGGCGGCGTGCACCCCGAACTGCGCCAGGCATCCGCTGAATTTATCGCCTCGCTGGACTTCCCCGGCAACGCCATCGGCGGCCTATCGGTGGGAGAGACCAAACCGGAAATGCATGCCATGCTGGAAATCGTGAATGGCATCCTGCCGTCCGATAAACCTCGCTACCTGATGGGTGTCGGAACCCCCCAGGACCTGGTTGAAGGGATCCGGCGCGGTGTGGACATCTTCGACTGCGTCCTCCCCACCCGTTTAGCACGCCACAATGCTGCCATGACAGATCACGGCCGTCTGAATATGATGAACTCACAATTTGCCCGGGATGAACACCCGATTGATGAGAACTGTACCTGCTATACCTGCCAGCACCACTCCAGAGCCTACATCCGCCACCTGATCCAGACCAAAGAAATGCTGTCAAGCACCTTGCTCTCCATCCACAACATCCATACTCTGCTCAACCTGGCGCATAACCTCCGCCAGGCGATCCTGGATATGCGGTTTGACGATTTTGCTTATAATTATTTATCACTTTTAGACTCATAGTCAGGACCAATTTATGAAAATCATCCAAGCCATCATTTTAGGAATATTACAGGGACTCACTGAATTCCTGCCGGTTTCCAGTTCCGGTCACCTGGTGATCCTCCCTTTTTTCCTCAACTGGTCACTGCCTGAAAAAGAAACTTTTATCTTCAATGTTTTGGTGCAGTTGGGCACCCTGGTCGCGGTCATCTTCTACTTCCGGAAAGACCTGGTCAGGATTATTACAGCCATCTTCAAAGACCTGTTCAAAGGCACACCTTTTGCCTCCCACGAAGCGCGGCTTGGCTGGCTTTTGATAGCGGCCACCGTTCCTGCCGGGTTGGCGGGTGTATTCCTGAAAGATCTCGTAGAACAAACATTTACTTCGCCTCTGTTTGCCGGCATCGCGCTGCTGGTAACGGCCATTTTGATGCTCCTGGCTGAGAAGGTCAGCAAGAACATCGGAGAGATATTCGATATCACCCTGTGGGACGCCATCGTGATGGGACTTTTCCAGGTTCTGGCATTATTCCCGGGGTTATCCCGGTCAGGCTCAACCATCTCAGGCGGGCTGTTGCGCCATAAAAAGCGCCAGGCAGCCGGGCGTTTCTCCTTCCTGATGTCGATCCCGATCATGCTGGCAGCAGGCGCGCTCTCAACTTATGAAATGATGACCGAGGTCCCCAACCTGGGTGAATTCCTACCAATCATTTTGATCGGTTTCCTGACTTCCATGATCGTCGGCTATCTCACTATCCGCTGGCTCCTGAAATTCCTGGTGAACCATTCAATGGCTTATTTTTCAATTTACTGTGCCCTGCTTGGTGGACTGACGATCATCATATGGTTTATACGGTAAACCCATGAAAAGATATGCTCATTTTTTGATATTCCTTCTAGCGATTTGTTTACTGGCTGCCTGCAGCAACGCTTCTGAACCAACCCCAACAGAAACGACCTTCGAGATCATCCATTTGCAAATCTCTACAGCGCTGCAGCAGTGGCTCCCAAAAATTGCTGCATGTGCTGAGGATATCCAGAACTTTGGCATCACCACAAACGTTCTGCCAGATGCGGATCTTGACCTCAGCCAGGCAGACCTTATCGTGCGCTTGGGTGATCGCGTGGAATCAGACCCTTATGTCGTCGTATTAGGGACTGAAGAAATCGTCATCTTTACGAGTGAGGGGATTGATCTGGACGCCATTAGCCTGGAAAGCTTACAAGCAATTTTTGATGGAAGCATCACAAACTGGAATGATCTCCCAGAATTTTCTAAGCGGGACATTGAAGGCAATCAAGCTATCACAGTTTTAACCTATCCTGAGGGGGATATCGTGAGGCATTTGTTTTCAAAATCCTATTTAAATGAGAAACCCCTAACTGGCGGGGTAGAAGAATTTTCAACCATTGATTTCTTAACCGATTATATAAATGAGAATCCTAATATCATCGGTTATGGTTTGGAAAGCCAGCTGCCGCAAAATGCCAGCCAGCTTGAAATCACCGGTTTCGATCAAGCCTCCGCTGTGCAATATGTCCTGGCGGTCACACCACAAGAACCACAGGGAACACTAGTTCAGCTGCTGCTTTGCATCCAGGAATAACCACTAACCTCAAAATTCACTCCCCCCGTTTTTGCTGGTGTCCTCACCAGCGCAGAACCCCTATTCTTGGTTCATTCAGCACTCAGTCAAGAGACCCTCGCGAACGCGAAAAACCAAAGATCTCGTTCTTGCCGTTCGATTGAATATACTTGACAGCACCTTGTAGAAGTACTATATTTATTCAGCATCAATTTAGAATATCTGATGCGTAGAACCTTAATAAATACTAGAAAGATGGAGTATAAGCATGGCAGAACGTTATATTGGAACCGTGAAATGGTTCAGTGCCCCGAAAGGGTATGGTTTCATCGGTCGTGAAGATGGCGAAGAAGATGTCTTTGTACATTTCTCAGCAATCCAGATGGAAGGTTACAAAAGGCTTAAAGAAGGCCAAACTGTAGAATTCTCGATTGAAGATGGACCAAAGGGATTACAGGCTGCAAATGTTATTCTTGCAGAAACTGAGGCTGCTGCTGTCGAAGACGTTGAATCAGCTGATGTCGAGGAAATTGAAGTTGCTACTGTTGAAGAACCTGAGGAAACTGTTGAAGAGGAGTCCGGAGGATTCTTAAGCTTCTAAGGGTCATCTGAGGAAAAAAAGATCTTCAAAATTGATTGGGTCGCAAATGCGGCCCAATTTTTTGTTTTAAGAGTGGAAAACAAGGTAATTCATCAGCTTGATGATTTCAAGAAAGGCATAGTTCCAACCATCAGGCCTCAAAAACCATTTCGAAGATGTGAACCAGTGGCCTACGACCGGCCTCACATAGATTTGGATCCCGCTGCCTGCCAGTTCCCGCCTGAAGATGATCCTCGTTCTGAAGCTGTGGTACGGGTCGGTCACGATCATCAAGGCATCCCAACCTTTTTCCTGGGCATATTCTCTGACGGCGATTGCTTCGTCCAGGGTGCTGTCAACCTGTAAATCCGTGATATAAATCGAGCCTTGCGGGAATCCCGCTTGCTGAGCCTCGCGGACCAAACGGCTGCTCGCCTCACTTGACGTTTCAGTGATCACCAGGCTGTCAACAAAACCGTTTTTCCGCATGTCGGCTGCCATGCTCAGGCGATTGCCATCATCCCCGCTCAGGATCACCACGGCATCAACCGACGCAATGGGATCGGCCACAATTAATATTGCGCCAATCCCCACTAAGAATAAATAAAGGATTACACCCCCGACAATAGCCCCAATAAAAATAATTAAGATACTCAAAGAACAAGTCATTTGAGGTTTGGTATCCCGGTTTTTGGACCTAGTTGTATTCTTCATAAATCAACTTACTTTACTAAGCGCAGCTTTCATCCGATCCAGACCTTCTTCCAATAAAGCCCTCGGGCATCCAAAATTAAGCCGCACGAATCCTCTCCCAGGCTTTCCAAAGTTTTCACCCTTGTTCAACCCTACTTTTGCTTTTTCCAAGAAGAACAAATGAGGTGAAGTTTCCAAACCCAAATCCCGGCAGTCCAGCCAGCCCAGGTATGTCCCTTGCGGTTTCCAAATTTTTACGCCTGGCAACTTGTTTTTGACAGTCTCAACCAGATAATCCCGGTTTGATTCCAGGTAATGAAGTAATTCATCTAGCCACGGTCTCCCTAACTGATAAGCTGCCCTTGCTGCATAAAGCCCAAGAATATTCGGATGCCCAAGCAGCATGGGCATCGACTTGGAAAGTGCCTTGCGCATGTCCTCGTTTTGTGCAATGTAAACAGACGTCGAAAATCCTGCAATATTGAATGTCTTGCTGGGTGCAAAATAGGTCACCGTAATATCAGATACTTCCTGGGATAGGCTGGCCGTGGGAATATGCTGGCAACCGGAGAATATCAGGTCTGCATGGATCTCGTCAGAGCAAATCGTAACCCCATATCGCAAGCAGATCTCAGCCATCCTGGTTAGTTCTTCACGTTTGAAGACTCTGCCTACCGGGTTATGCGGGTTGCACAAAATAAATAATTTGACACCGGAAGCACATTGACCCTCAAAATCATCAAAATCTATTTCATAATGGCCATCTTCGCTATGGACAAGTTCGTTTTCAACACGTTCACGTCCTGCTAAACCGGGTGCCATCAGGAAAGGCGGGTAAACCGGTGTTTGGATCAACACCTTATCACCCGGCTGTGTCAGGCTGTAAATGGCATGATTGAAACCCATTACAACGCCAGATATAAAGGAGATATCTTCTTCCGTCACTCGCCAATTTTGACGATCTCCCAGATGGCTAATGATTGCATCCATTAACCCTTCCGGAGGGCAGCCGTAGCCAAATATGCCGTGCTCAACACGTTCATGCAGGGCATTGATCACAGGTTCAGGGGAGCGGAAATCCATATCCGCGATCCACAAGGGTAAAACATCTTCATCGTAATAATTCCACTTAATACTATCTGTCCCCCTGCGCTCGATGATCTGGTCAAAATTCATTGAAGCTCCTCATTAATTATTTGCAGGGTTATTATAGCCTAAAGTTGGTATCAGACCCTCTAAACTTCATGATCGTAATAAATGGTATACTCAAAAACGGAAGCAAAAAAAGAAGATGGAGACGCTCATTGAAGAAAACCATCAAAGGCTTGATTAAACTTTCACGCCTGTCCGCATACTTCTATGCCGTAGTTATCACAACACTCGTTGGCGTAACAACTTCCCGATCAATCATTGACTGGAAGCTTTTCATCGTGGTTGCAGGGAATTTATTGGGTGTAAGCTTTGCGTTCGTTGTCAACGATATCAAAGATGCCCCTGATGACGTCTTATCAGGCCAAAAAACCAACCGCAACCCGATCTCATCGGGATTGGTTACCACAAAAACAGCAAGGCTCGTTGCGTTTTCGGCTGCAATTTTATCACTTGGCTTGCTGGCTTTGTTAGGGTACTGGACGCTGGCAATAGGTTGTTTAAACATCTTCCTCGGCTTTTTTTATTCGATAAGAAGGGTCCGGTCAAAGGTCATCGCTTTTCGCAGTATCCTCTCTCACAGCTTGTTAATAGCTGGTCTGCCATTTATGGCTGGCTATTTTACATACACATCCAGGCTAGCAGGACAGTGGTTCTGGCCATTCATTTTCCTGCTGACAATCAGCATCACTGGCGAACTCCATCACCAGGGTCAGCAAGTTGCGGATGGCCGAACAGCAGACCGCCAGCAGGATGATGAGTTTATCGGCGAAAGGGCCTGGCATTTCTTACTGATCACGCTGATGGTCATTGTCACATTTTCGGGCGTAATGACCATCTTTATAATCCAACTTTTCCCGGGTTGGGCTGTCCTGACATGGGCTGTACTGGTTATCATTTTCCTGCTGCCTCCTTTAATTAGGGTATTCCAGGGAAAAAGAGAAACAAGGATTTGGGAATCTTTCCAAAAACCTTTAGAGCGGTCAACTGCCCTTACTCTTGTACTGCTGTACTTTATACCTTGGCTCGATCAACTTTTCGACCTGGGATTTTTCCGATAATAAATAAAAAGAGAGAAATATGGTTGAAAAAAATAAAATTCCAAAGATACATTTACTTTCATCAGACGAGTGGCAGGACTATATGCTCCTGGATACCGGCGGCGGTGAAGCCCTGGAGAAGTTCGGAGCCTACACCCTCATCCGTCCGGAACCCCAGGCAATCTGGCCGCGTTCGCTTTCAGAAAAAGATTGGAAGAAAGCTGATGCGGAAATGTTTTCCACCTCCGGAGAATCCGGCGGCGACTGGAAACTCAATCAACAGATCAAGCAGCCCTGGTCGGTCTCGTATAAAGGTCTTAAATGCGAAATCAGGCTTGCAAAGTCGCGCCATATTGGTGTTTTCCCTGAACAAGCCAGCCATTGGGACTGGATCGAACAACAAGTACGGTCTGCAGGACGCCCCCTGCGGGTGATCAACTTGTTTGGATACACCGGGATGGCAACCGCAGCGGCTGCCAGGGCAGGGGCAGAAGTGACGCATGTAGATGCCTCCAAACATGCTGTAGCCTGGGCAAGCCATAACCTCGACCTATCCGGTTTAGGTAAGGCGCATGTTCGCTGGCTTGTGGAAGATGCCCGGAAATACCTGCAGCGAGAGGCAAAGCGCCAATCCTATTATGACGGTGTCATCCTTGACCCACCGAAATTCGGAAGGGGACCCAGCGGCAGGGTCTGGGATTATTTTGAAGATATTACGGGGTTATTAGCGCTGGTCCGAAAAGTCCTTTCACCAAACCCCAAATTCATTTGCCTAACTTCCTATGCCATCCAGGCTTCGGCACTGATCCCACACCAGGCACTGCAAGAAATTATCAAGGGTTTTGGCGGTCAAATAGAAAGCGGGGAACTGATCTCGGTGGAGAGAAGCCAGGGACACATTCTTTCCCATTCGCTTTTTTCCCGCTGGTCAAAAGATTGAAGCCACCAGGAAATTCATAAATTACTATTTGTATGGGAGACCAAATGGATCCTGTTCTGGAAAGTTTATCGTCAAAAATCGGTGAGATTCTAATCCAAAAAGGACAAACCATCGCATCAGCCGAATCCTGCACTGGAGGCTTGCTCAGCCACGTCTTAACGAGTGTCTCCGGATCATCTGGTTACTTCATCGGGGGTGTTGTGGCATACAGCAACAGTATCAAGGAGGCAGCACTGGGAGTCAGAGCCGGGACCCTTGAGCAGTTTGGGGCGGTCAGTACCCAGACAGCACAAGAAATGGCGGACGGCATTCGGATGCGGTTCGATACGGATATTGGACTCTCCACAACAGGCATCGCAGGGCCAACCGGGGGTACACCCGAAAAACCTGTCGGGCTGGTTTGGATAGGCATCAGCACGGAAAAAGGCACACATACAATTGAGTGCCATTTTGATGGCGACCGTGATCAAATCAAAAACAGTACTGTGCATAAATTATTGTCTTTACTTTTAGAGGACCTGGAAGAAGATTAATAGAGAATTTGAGGTTTTTTCATGGCTAAGGAAAAGAAAAAAGTCTTGATCCTGACAGGAGATGCGGGTTTGGGGCACCGGTCAGCGGCAGAGGCTGTTCAAAAGCAATAAACATTAAATATGGGGAACAATGTGAAACGCTGATCAAAAACCCCCTCAATCACCCCGATATTCCGGATATCATCCGGGAAAGCCAATCCAATTATGACTCAGTCGTAAAATTCTTCCCTGAACTCAATAAAATCGGTTATCAAATCAGTGATGCAAAACTCCCTGTCAAAATAATGGAAAGCGGATTCACGATCCTATTTCTGGATACTTTACGGGCAATTATAAAAGAAATTGAACCTGGCATCATCATATCAACTTATCCCATATTCATTGCGCCTTTGCAGTCCATTTTCCAATCCGGTGAGTTTGATATCCCACTTATTACGGTCATTACCGACCTGATCACCGTTCACCGTGTATGGTTCAATAAGGGAGCTATCAGGTGCACAGTCCCAACCGAAGCGGTGGCGCGGCTTGCTCTGGAGGCTGGCTTTAGCGAAGAACAGGTTGTCAACACCGGCATCCCGGTAGATCCAAAAATTTCAGAATTACGAGACGTCGATAAGCGGCTGATCAGAACTGAACTTGGTTGGCAGGAAGAACCAATAACAATCCTGGTAGCTGGCAGCCCTCGCATTGGGTCATTAATGGATATTTTAAAATCGCTTGATGGCAGTAAACATGATATTCAATTTGCCCTGGTTGCTGGGGGGAACAAATCTCTCCTAAAAAAGTTCAATTCAGTAAGCTGGCAGCATCCTGCCCACATTTATGATTTCATCGACACGATGCCAAAATTAATGCGGGCAGCCGATCTGATCCTTTGCAAAGCAGGCGGCTTGATCACGACGGAATCACTGGCATCCGGATTGCCAATGATGGTGGTTGAGGTTATTCCCGGGCAGGAAGAGGGCAACCTGGAATATATTCTTGAACATGAAGCGGGTGTCCATTGTAAAAAACCGAAATGTGCTCTCAATGACCTGGAACAGTGGCTGGAAGATGATCAGCAGCTGTTGAAAATGGCAGCAAAAAATGCAGCCCAGATCGGCCGCCCGAATGCAGCTTTTGAGATCGCCGACCTTGCCTGGGCGTTAGTGAAATAAGATAGATTGTTCTCTTACTGAAGTTCGAATTTAATTTTTGACAACGAATGAAGTTTCATCGTTGTCCCCTTTAGCCACCCGTGAAACCATTACGCGATCAACGCGCCGTCCATCCATATCAACGACTTCGTAAACATATTCACCAAAGACGAATTTCGCCCCAGTTTTTGGGATGCGTCCCAACTGGCTCATAACAAAGCCGCTCAATGTCTGGTAAACGCCCTTGTCTTCACGAGGCATCTCATCAATATCCAGAATATCTTTAAGCTGATCGATCACGATCAAACCGTCAAACAACCAGGACCCATCCTCCCGCTGTACCGCCAGGACATCCCGATCTTCATGGTCTTCAGGGATATCCCCTACAATCGCCTCTAAAATATCATAATCTGTGACCATGCCGGTAATACCGCCAAATTCGTCAACAACCATGGCCATATGGACACCACTTGTCTGAATGTTTTCCAGAGCTCTCAACGCTGCCATATTCTCAGGCAGGTAGATAGGTACTTTAATGTATCTATTTAAATCAAATTCAGGATCATCAGGAGAGATTCCTAACAAATCTCGAATCTGGACATAACCGAGCACCTTATCTAAATCACCATCCGCGACAGGCACGCGTGAATGAGGCGTGTTACTTATATTGTCCCAAATTTCAGATCGAAGCCCATTGATATCAATCCAGGTCATTTCCATTCGAGGCGTCATTAATGCTTCAACCCGCCGGTCACCCAGGCGGAAAATACCAGAGACCATTTCGCGTTCAGCCTCTTCGATCAAGCCGATGTCCCTGCCTTCTTCAATATAACTTTTGATCTCTTCTTCAGTTATGCTTGGGCCCATTTCAGTGTTGATCCGAAAAATTTTCAAGCCCACATTGGTTGACGTGCTCAAGAATTTGGTTAGCGGCCTGAACAGTCGGGTCATAAAACGGATAATGGGCGACAACGTGGTCACAACATTTTCCGGCTTACTGACCGCTAATCGTTTGGGAATCAATTCACCCAGCACGATTGAGAAATAGGTAATGATCACAACGACACCGATCAAAGCAATTGTGTCAGCGTAAGGGGCAAGCCAAGGCACAGTCTTAAGCAATTCGGCGACCGGTTCAGCGATCAAGGCACCACCGATACCACCTGCCAGGGTGTCAATCAGGGTAATCATGATTTGAACCGTCGAGAGATACTGCTGGTTCGGATCATCCAGCAGGAAGAGTGCATCCGCAGCGCCTCGTTGGCCCTCTTCAACCCTTTGCTGTAAACGGGTCTTCCTGGCAGCAACCATCGCGATTTCATACATCGCGAAGATCGCGTTGAAGAAGAAAAGCACTAAGATGATGATTATATTTACATAAATTGGCATATATTTTTTCTTATTTTTTATCTGACCCTATTTCAGAATACTGATTTGTTATGTCAATTCGGTCAATTCATCGCTTGAATTGTCATTAATCCTTCGATAATTTTACCATGGTGATTGTACCTGAATTAAGGTCCATTTTTCCGGCAAATAAATTGCATGAGATTCACTTTCTGACTACCTTGACCATCCGCTGGTATCCTGCCCCCAAATAACGCACCCGTTTATTCGATTCAAGATGCAGTGCCTTAAATTCATAGCCGTTCTGCTTGTAAAATTCGCGTGCGGATTTATTTTCAACATGCACAATGAGCGAAACTTTGTTAAGATTTGCTGATTTTGCCTTATTTTCAACGTAAGAAAGAACCTGGTTACCTAAACCTTTTCGCCTTGATCCCTTCTTTACCACCAGGTTATTCAGGAAATATTCATCCTGAGATGCTTCTTTGATAAAAACAAGGGGAAAACCCCGCGAAATGACGGCAATTTTGCCGCGTAAGTTATATTGACGCAAGATTTGATTGTCCAACTGCCTGTCAAGCCTTTTTTTCTGGCTTCCCGGGAAACTGGTCACCAAGCCCGCAACTTTGCCATCAAGAAGCACCATTTCAGTAAATTCATAACTGAGGCGATGACCTTTTAGCGGGAAGATTTTCTCAAGGATGCTGATCGCCCGTTCCCGGCTCCCCAGCCCAACGATGAAGGTTGCTTTCTTAGGGAACGTCTCAAAAAGCAGCCTGCTGGCGATTTTTGCATCAGATGGCTTTGCTGGACGGAAATCAACAGATAAGTTTTTATTCTTTTGTTGAGCCATAAAATCGGACTCCAGAAAATGTTTATGTGATCAGGTGCCCAGGCAGATGATCAACTTTATTCATATAGGTCAGCATAATATGTCCATCATCCCTGATATCCATTCTGCTGATCGCACAGTTATTCATCAGGAACCATGAATGTTCAGCTTGAACATTAAAGAATGCGGTCAGGAGACGGGTAAAAATCCCACCGTGTAACACCAAACCCACCCGGTGATCTTTTCCGCTATGCCTATTAATCAGTTCAGCAGCAACTTTTTTTCCTCGTTCCAAAGAACGCTCACGTGGTTCAATTTCTCGATTCCACCAGCCTTCTTCGGGCAAATCTTCCGGGATCGCCAGGTTTGGAAAATTCGATTGGAAGTATGATCTTCCGGGGCCCGGCTGTCCAACAAAAACTGGCTCAGGTCCGCCTGTCTCAACATCAAAAATGCCGCCTGTTTCATGAATATCAGGCCAGGCAACCAGCGGCAAACCTGTTTGATTCGATATGGCTGTTCCAGTTTTCACGGCTCGCAGCATCAAACTGCAGTAAAGATGCGTCAGCCCAAACCCGTTATGATTTTGAGGATCAAAACCATTTTCCGAAAAGGGTTTGTTCAAGTATTCTCCGACAATCCGTGCCTGTTCTTCACCAATTTCCGTCAGGTCAGGGTCAGGTCTGCGCAAGCCAAAGTATTCAATATCGCTTTCATCTTCATAGGCCACATTATTCGTTGATTGGCCGTGCCTAATAAAATATAATTTCAGCAAAACATCTCCTATAAATTGTGATACCCTTTGAGTTCCTCGATCAAATCTCCGGGATCCGAAAGCGATCCCGGTCCCGCTCCTGACTCATCTGTAAAATGATCATGTCCGGACATAGCTGCCAGGGAAGCCCCTATATTATCCCGGAGTGCAATCATATTGTATCCCCCCTCAAGCACAAACATCATGCGTCCTTCACAATAGGTATCAGCCAATCCTACCAATCGCCGGGTTAATTCAAAAAATCCATGCGTATTCAATGTTAAGGTTGTCAGCGGGTCAGAGAAATGACCATCATACCCTGCTGAAACAAAGATCATTTCCGGTTTAAATACGGATATCCAGGGTTCAATGATTTCTTGCATCAGCGTATTGAAAACAGCATTGCCCGAAAATGCCGGAAGTGGGACGTTGATGATCCGCTGCCTTGCATGCGGTGCGTCGTCAACCTGGCCTGTTCCAGGGTACAGTCCGGCTTCATGGCTTGAGAAGTAACCCACTTCAGGTGTATCCCAGAAAGCAGCCTGGGTTCCGTTCCCGTGATGGGCATCAAAATCAATAATAGCCACTTTTGAGCATCCGCTGGCAACAGCATCTGCCGCGGCAATGGCAACATTGTTAAAAAGGCAGAATCCCATCGGCGCATCCGGTTCTGCGTGATGGCCAGGCGGTCGAACGATGGCAAAACCCCTTCCGCTTCCGGTTTCGAGGATCTGCCGGCTAACCCGCAGGGATGCCCCAACCGCGCCTAATGCATCCTGGTAGCTCGTTCGTGTCACATAAGATGGTGAAGGCTCAATTTCGTGAGCACCCTTTTTCGATTCTTCGCGGACAAAATCAACCACGTGCTGATGATGCAGCAGGGTAACCTCCCCCATTCTAGCAGGCTCATAATCCAGCCATTCCATTTCAGGATAAGGCGCATTATCCAGCCAGGCTTTTATCGCTGTTAGTCTTTTGGGGGATTCAGGGTGCCCAGGGTACTGGTGACCAGGTGCATCCTGGAATGTGCAATATACAGTTTGTTGATTTTCAATTTTTGCCATGCAGGGATTAGTATACCGCAAGACCTATGGTTTTGCACTTCGGTATGGTCGTTTTGGGTTGATGGACGAATTGATACGGGATCATCCAAATATATGGGACCCTTTAATTCTGGGGCAAAATAACCTATACGAAACCTAAAACAACCTCGAAAGTGGTATAATCCTGTGGCTATAAACACCATAGAAAAATGAGAAAATGAAATTATGTTAGATAAATTACAGGGCATACTTGATCGGTTTACAGAAATAGACCAGCAGCTTACAGAAGTCGGCAACGATTATACAACGGCTATCGAACTATCCAAAGAACGGGCAGATCTAGAACCAGTTTATCGCAAAGCGTTAGCTTATAAAGAGACACTTGAGAAAATTGAGGAAACAGAACTGCTCCTTGATACTAATGATGAGGAAATGCGCTCCCTTGCCCAGATGGAGCTGGAATCGCTGGAAGAAAAACGGGATGAACTCGAGGATAAACTCAAGAGCATGCTGGTTCCGAAAGATCCGCGTGATGACCGGAATGTGATCATGGAAATTCGGGCAGGCACCGGTGGAGATGAAGCCGGTTTGTTTGCTGCGGAACTTTTCCGTATGTATTCATACTACGCAGAGCAGCAAAATTGGAAGATAGAAGTCCTGAGCATGCACGATACTGGCATCGGCGGGCTAAAAGAAGTCAGCTTTATGATCAAGGGAAAGGGTGCTTATTCCCGGTTAAAGTACGAATCAGGTGTGCATCGTGTGCAGCGAGTCCCTGAAACAGAATCGCAGGGTCGGATCCATACCTCCACTGTCACCGTGGCAGTCCTTGCTGAAGTGGATGATGTAGAGATCAACATTCCCGATTCCGACATCACCATTGATGTCTATAAGTCTGCTGGCGCTGGCGGCCAGAATGTGCAGAAAAACTCCACAGCGATCCGGATCACACACCTCCCCACCGGTATGGTGGTTGCCTGCCAGGATGAACGCTCACAGCTGCAGAACAAGACGCGTGCCATGAGCATCCTCAAAGCGCGCCTGTACGAAATGGAAGAACGAAAACGTCAGGAAGAAGAGAGGGCCAACCGCCGCTCACAAATTGGCACCGGTGAACGGGCTGAGAAAATCAGAACCTATAATTTCCCGCAAAGCCGGGTGACCGACCACCGGATCAACCTCTCATCTTATAACCTCACCGGTGTTTTGGGTGGAGATATTGATGAATTTATCGATGAGCTGACCCTGGTGGATGAAGCAGAAAAATTGGCCATGGTGGAGGAGTAAACCCATCAATCTCCAGCAAACGCGATTGAACATCCAGGAAAAACTGCGAAAATCGGGCGAAAACACTCCCGCCAACACAGCCCTGGTTCTTTTATGTCATGTGCTGAAGCGTTCAAAATCCTGGGTTCTTGCCCATACAGAATATCAGCTCACAAAACCAGAAAAAGATACCCTTCAAGAACGATTGACTGACATCCTCACAGGAAAGCCTCTGCCTTATCTCCTCGGGGAATGGCCATTTTTTGGCAGATCATTTATTGTGAATCCGGATGTCCTGATCCCACGCCCTGAAACCGAGCTTTTGGTGGAGAAAGCCATTCAGCATGCGAAATTTCTAGACCTTCCAAACATCATCGATGTTGGTACAGGTTCAGGAATCATTGCCGCCAGCCTTGCCGCTGAAATTCCCGGGGCAGCCATCACAGCCGTTGACATTTCCATGAAAGCCCTGGCAGTTGCAAAGCAAAATGCCATCAGGCTCGGACTAACACAGATTAATTTTGCGATCACTGATCTTTTATCCCCAATTCGGGGACTTTTCAACCTGATCTGTGCTAACCTCCCTTACATCCCCAGCCGAACATTGGAAAATTTGTCTGTGACAAAATCGGAACCGCATCTTGCACTTGACGGCGGTCCTGGTGGCTTCTCCTTCATTTCACCCCTCCTGGAACAGTCACGAAGCCGCCTGGCAGTGCCGGGCGTGATCTTGCTTGAAATTGAATCGAGCCTGGGTGAACAAGCCCTCAAACTGGCAAGTGCATCTTTTCCAAACGCTGAAATTATTTTGCATCAAGATCTTGCCGGGCATGACCGCCTGGTTGAGATCATTCAAACATAAAACTGCCCATTTCAGGATAAAATAATTAGGAAAATAATAACATCCGCTTTTGAAAGGGTTTCATGACTGATACGAAAATCCTGCTGACCTCCGATCCCCAATGTATCCCAATGGCAAAACAAATTCTGGAAATGGATGGCGTTATCGCATTTCCAACAGATACGATTTACGGTGTAGCTGCGAATGCTTTCAGCCAATCTGGGATTGAAAAAATCTACGAGGCTAAACAACGGCCCGATGAGAAAGCCCTGCCTGTTCTGATCGGGGATATGGCACAGCTTGAGCACCTGGTTTCAGAGATCAGCGACCATGTCCGAAGGATTGCAGAAGCCTTTTGGCCTGGCGCTCTGACGCTGATCCTGCCTAAAGCACCGGACTTGCCTGAAAACCTGTCCGCTTACCCAACTATCGGGGTCCGGATGCCGGATCTTGATTTCACGCTGGCTTTGTTGCGCGAAACGGGTCCCCTTGCAACCACCTCTGCCAATATTTCCGGCGGACCCAACCCGATATCAGCACAAGACGTCCTCAACCAGCTGGGCGGGAAGATCGATCTCCTGCTGGATGGCGGTCCGACGCCAGGTCCGACCGCATCCACTGTTGCAGATGTCACCACCAAGGAAATAAAAATCTTGCGACATGGTCCAATCACTTTATCACAGTTACACTCCATCGCTGAGGGACGCAAATGATCGAAATTTCATCCAGGACTTTACAACTGACCTTTGATCCAGACCGGGGCATTCTTAACCTGAGATCACGAAAATTTTCCAAGGCATCTTTTTCAACCCGATTTGATGTCATTTGTTTGCTTGATGGAAAAGAAATCCATCTTGTTTCTCAAGCGCTTCGGTTCAGGCAGCTGCCAAACTCAACTGCCGATGATCCAGGATTGGGCGATTTAAAATTTGCTGCTTTCGAAACGTCCACGGCCTTGACTGATTCAATGATCAAAATCCAATTGGTATTAGGACTGACCGATGAGCTTGGCTTAGTCCAGATGAAAATCATAAATGATGGGTCATCACCCGTCGCCCTGGAGAGATTATCCTTGCTTGATATTGATCAGGGCGACCTGCAGTTAGGTGATGTTCAAGAACCCAAACCAGCCTTTTACAGCAACGGCTGGCAGTCATGGTCGCCAACCCGCACCTACCATTTGGGGGACAGGCAAATCAGGTCAAAACTGGGCCGCTTGCAGAAACCAATGATCATCAACCCCGCGACTCCCCAGCCAAAAAAGAGAAACCACTTCAGCAGTGAGATGTTTGGCTTACTGGGTGACCTGGACAGCCGGGTAGGGCTGGCTGCAGGATTTTTATCGCAAAAATATCACTTCGGGAGCCTGGAAACCCGTTTCGATCCTGCGCCAAGCCTGAAAATGTGGGCAAACGGCGATCAGGTGGTTCTACTGTCAGGTGAAAGCATCACAAGCGATTGGGGAGCGTTCGGGTTCGTGCATCTGGATGATCCGGAGCCAATGACACCGTACCTTCAAGCGGTCTCCAGGGCGCATAGCCTTGAGAGAAACCTGCCTGTTCCAACCGGTTGGTGCTCCTGGTATTACTACTACCAGGATATCAGTGAAGAAAACATCCGCAGCAACATCGCATCACTCGAAAAAATCAGGAGCGAAGTGCCCCTGGATCTTTGCCAGATTGATGACGGCTTTCAAGCGCAGGTCGGTGACTGGCTTGTCTTCGATCCAGCCTTTCCGGAAGGTGTACAGCCCCTGGCTAAAGAGATCAAAGCGAAAGGAATGACTCCTGGCTTGTGGCTGGCGCCTTTCATCGTTCACCCACAGGCTCGTTTGGTTCAGGACCACCCGGATTGGCTGCTGAGAGATGAACGGGGAAGACCCGTGACAGCCGGTTTTGGTTGGAACAGACTGACCACCTTTGCCCTCGACCTGACCCATCCCGGCGCCCTGGCTTACGCATGCGAGGTGATCCATAAGGCCTCTCATGAATGGGGATTTGATTACTTGAAACTGGATTTCCTGTATGCAGCAGCCCTGCCGGGTAAGTTCCATGACCCCTCACAATCCCGAGCTCAGGTCCTGCGTAAAGGACTGGAAGCGCTTCGGCAGGCGGCTGGTGAGGAAACCAGCATGCTGGCCTGCGGCTGCCCGCTTGGTTCCGCCCTGGGCCTGTTTGAGGCTATGCGCATCGGCCCGGATGTCAACAGCACCTGGAAGCCGCACTTTCCCCCGGTGAGTTACTTCCTCCGGAATGAAGCCGGCATGCCCTCAGCACGAAATGCCCTGAAGAACACCCTTACCCGCGCCATGATGCACATCCACTGGTGGATCAATGACCCAGACTGCCTCATGATCCGTCCTGACAGCGACCTGACGCTTTCAGAGGTGCAAACGATGGCATCTGTGATCGCCCTGACCGGTGGGTCACTTCTGTTATCGGACAACTTACCTGCCCTCCCATCTGACCGTTTGGAGATTGTGAAAGCTTTACTGCCACCGATCAGCAAGCGGGCACAGGTTTTGGATTGGTTGGATTCGAGGGAGCCATCCCGGATCAAACTGGATTTAACAGGGGAGATAGGGTCCTGGGCACTGCTGGCAATGATCAATTGGCAGGACATACCCGCATCCCTGACCTTTAACGCAAAGGATTTTCTCCTTCCTGCCGGCCAGACCTATTGGCTGCGCGAATTCTGGACGGGTGAAATCAGCAAGATGAGCGATGATTCACCCTTCACTGCACATCAGGTCCAAGCACACGGGATAAGGGTGCTTGCTGTCCGGCTATCCCTCCCTGAACAGCCGGTGTACCTCGGCAGCGACCTTCATTTTTCACAGGGGATGGAGGTGGCTGATTGGACGGTGAAAGGGAAGGAAATCACGTTTCGGATGGATCTAGGTCGAAAAGCAACAGGAAATGTTAGTGTCTACCTGCCATGGAAGCCCGTTGATGTTTGGGTTGATGATCAACCGTATACGCTGCATGACCAGGGCGGCGGTATTTATCAGCTCAGGCTTGAAGATATTGATGATGGAAAAATCCTCATCAGGGGATAAGCGTTAATTGTTCATGCTGTGAAGTCATAGAATATGGAATGAGACCTTCAGGTCGATACATCTCTATCGCAACCAAACTATCGGGCTAAAGCCCTCATTCCAATTCCCTGCTGCAATTCACCCCAATTTTGCAATGTGTGGCAATAATTAACGGCGATGTCAAATTCGGATCCCGCCCTACCTCTAAAGCCTTCACTCCAAAATGCATCACGCCTGGGATACGGCAGTACAAACTTTCGGGCTAAAGCCCTCATTCCAATTCCCTGCTGCGATTCATCCCAATAATACAATCTCTGGCAACAATTAACGGCGGGATCAAATTCGGATCCCGCCCTACTCCAAAATAACTCACCCCTGGGCTGCGGCAGCTTTTTCTCCCAGCTTACCATCCTCCACAAACACACCACCCTCCTCTTCCTCAATAATTGCATCAGGGATATTCGTCTCTATGCCGCGAATGCGGGGGTTGGCAAAAGCCAGTCCGCTGATGATCAGCAATAGTAATCCGCTGCAGATGATCATCAGTCCAATCCCTCGCCCGGGGCCTACCCCAATGAGATCGCCAACAAAGGTCTGGGCTAATGCCCCACCTTCGACCAGTAACGGGTTAAAGACCTTATCTGCCAGGACCCCACTGAGAATGAAAGCCAGCGGCATCATGGACTGCGAGATCATGCCCCGGGTGGCGAAAACCCGCCCCTGGACATCCGGTGCAACTTTTTCCGCAAACACAGCTGAGCTTGGGCCAGATGCAAACGGGATGAAGAATGTCATGATGAAGATACCCACGCTGACAAATAATAATGAAGGCTGCAAACCCGCAACCATGAAACCCATGGCAGCTAAAAAGATGAACACGATAACGGATTGGATCTTATGCTTCTTAAATCCACCCCAAATGCTCATCAAAATGCTGCCTGCCAGCATCCCAGCCCCCATAACAGTTTGGGCAGCGCCCATACTTGTGGGTGTTCCAAATGAAAGCACCAGCGGTCCCAGCATCACGGCAGAAAGGTTCAAAAAGAAATTGACAGAAGCAAAATACAACAGCAGCCCCAAAAGCCCACGACGCTCCGCCAGGTATCGCCAGCCAAATGCTACATCCTTCAATACCGAGAATTTCTTGCTGTCCTGGGAAGTTTTCCGCTCGGGCTGGGGAATATGTACTAAAAGCAGCACCAGGATCGCTGCCAGGTAGGTGACCGCATCAATCACAATGATCCCACCCATCCCTATCGTGACAAAAAGGACCCCTGCCAAAACCGGTGTCAGGATCGTCTCAATCGCCTGCCCCATCTGGATCATGCTGTTGGCACGCGTCAGCTGCGCCTTGGGCACCAGCATCACGATGGATGCTGAATAAGCTGGCTGCTGGAAGGCGGCAAACATCGATCCCAAAAAGCTGATCAGGTAAACCATCCAAATTTCCAGATTGTTGGTAAACAAAAGCAGCGCTGCTGCCAGTTCCACCATACCAGCAAGCGAATCGGAGATCAACATGATCTTCTTCCGGTTCCACCTATCGGATATTGCACCAGCGATCGGGGAGAGCAATATCCGGGGCAGCGTGCCAAATAATGCGGATAAGGCAAAGGGTGTGGCTTGCCCGGTTTTTTCAAAGATCCAAACCCCCAATGCAAACCCGATCAAACCGGAACCCATCATCGAGGTTAATTGACCTAACCAAATGATGAGAAAAGTACGCATCCCCTTGTTTTCTTTGGTTTTCTTTTCGTTATTCATTCTCTTCCTGCCCTTGTTCGTAATAATAATTGGGGTAAGCATAAACTGCCAGGCTGAATTGCGCTATATCCTCCCCTTCGGATTTCTCTTCCTGTAATTTTGAGAACTCCTCTAACAAATCCTTAAGCCGTTTGATGAAAGCCTGAAAGGTCTCATCCGTTAATCGCTTCTTGATGTTCGTGATGATCATTTCACGTGGAACAGACGCTGAACCCGAAGCAAGGTTTTCTCTTCTCGCCTGGAGACTTCGTAACATATCCATCCGTGTCGTTTCAACAGTGCTCGATACCAATCTTTCGATATTCTCCTTTCCGCTTTCGGAAGAAAAATCCAGCAAGGTTTTATCAATATCAAAATCAGCTGCCGTTGACCAATAAAATTTCTCCACAATATTGCTAACCATCCTGGTATGCACAACTGAAATTAATCCGTGCTCCTCAAGGATTCTGAAGTGGTAATACAACCGGCTGTTAGACAACCCTAATTTCTCAGCAACCTGGTTAATTGTTTGGGGTTCCGGATCAAGAATATGCAAAATCTCTATACGGATCGGATCCGTCAAAACTTTTAACGTCTCCAGGTTATCAACCAGGAAAACTGGTGCTCTCTCCGGTAATTCATCCATTTAAATATCCTTTATCATTAAAATTTATTTTATCGATAAACTTATTTTATGCGCTATAGTTTTTTTTGTCAAGAGGATCTTTGTGAACAAATATATTCCTGAAGAATTTCGACATATCCACTTCTTAGCGTTTAAATACAGAGACACCCGGATGGGTGTCTCTGTATTTGACGATTATTTTTTATTTTCGATGAAATCGTTACTCAGCTGATTTCGTAGGATCAAGGATTTCAGCCTTCTCTGCTTTCCGCTTCGCCCGTCGCTTACGGATGATCTTGATCAGGAAGTAAACTGCGACGCCCAGGGGAATCAGGAAGGGCAAGCAGTAAATGCCAAGCCAGATTGCGGCATCAACAATGAATTGACCAGCTTCGATCAGGGCTTCATATGCATCTTTGACCGTGCCTTTGGGTTCCCATCCACCTTTCTGTACGGGCTGGAGTGATTCTTTTGCGATGATCTCGACCGTAATCGCCGATAGATCAGCAGATTCCTTCAGGTATTTCATCCGTCCCTTGACGACTTCAATTTCGCCCCGGTAATAGGTCAGTTCATCAAATACAGCCAGAACATCCTCAGTATCCTGAGCCTGGTCCATGATCTCAGTGAGCTTTTCCTCGGCGGCCTCCAGGTTACGTAAACGTGATGACAAGTCTGTAAACTCTGCAGTCACATCCTGTCCTGAAACGTTTTCCGAAATAACATCATCGTCCGGAACCGGCGTTAGGTTTTTGATCGCAGCTAAGATCGAATCCAGCTGGCCTGCTGGGACGCGCACCGTCAGGCTGATATGTGGGAAAGATCCTCGAGCCGTATTGGTTTGATAGGTGTTGGAATATATAACACGTCCCCCAGAGCTCTCCGTCATACTGATGATCGCTTCCATGGTATCCAGCGGATCCTGCACGGCGATCTGCAGGTTGGCGTTATAAATCACCATGCGTTCTGCTGAAGCATCAGAATCGCTTGCCCCGGAATTAAAACTTCTTCCTTCGGCAGCCATCTCAGATTCAACGGCTTCTTCTTCATAAGCCATATCATACGAAGGTTCCTCCGGCGCGGATTGAGATATTGCTTCATCTGAAGCGCTTTTAGCCGCACAAGCACTGGCCAAAAGACCAACGACGAGCAACATAACGAGCAGACCAAACTTTTTCTTCTTCATCTGAATCTCCTTAATATATCGAATTCTCCTCTATTTTATACTATTATGACGGGAAACGATAATAAAAAGTTCCCCTGAACAAACCCTATATATGTTAAGGGGAATATTGGAATAAAGAATTAATCCTGAAATCTACCAGCCGTCTTCAAGCCTGGCTGCATGGCGATCAGGTAAACCTGCAGCCCGAATTCGCTGTTGGACAGCTTGAATATCATATTCAACCCGGTTGTACATCCAAAATTGTTCCATATCATCATAGGTCAGGTAAGAAGCTTTGGGGTTATGGTCACGTGGTTGCCCCACTGAACCCGGGTTGAGGATGCATTTGTCTTCCAACTCGAAAAGCTTGCCAGTTTGCATAAAATAAAGGCGTGTAGATTTTGGTCCTTCACCTTCCATTCGAAAAACACTTGGGATGTGGGTATGACCCACCAGGCAAAACAGGGTGTCAAATTCACGCATATTCTGGCGCGCTGTGACAAGATCCATCATGTACTCCCAAATCGGTTTGCGTGGGCTGCCGTGAACAAGGGTGATCCCGTCCACCTCAAGCTTTTCATCCAGCCCAGACAGCCAGCGTTTGTTCTCAGGCGTAAGCCTGGATTCTAACCACTCCAGGGAAGCACGCGCCTCATAATTAAAGGCTTCCAGCCCTATCACCCCAGTAATAGCCGCATCATGATTTCCTTTAACACATTTAATCCCGGGCAAACTCATCACCCGCTCAATACAGGCATTGGGGTCAGGGCCATAACCCACAACATCACCCAAACACCATACCTGTTCAAAAGGTTCAGCGTCCTTAAGGACTGCCTCCAAAGCAGTGATGTTGGCGTGAATGTCGGATATGATCAGCGTTCGCATGGATTAAGGCATGTAAAAGTTGAATTTCCAGGAACCCTCATCCACGGTCACACCGGAATACGAACCCAAAACGACTACCCAGGTGTTCCCGGGTTTTAATGGAAAAGGTTCGCCATTTGCATCCACAAACTGGATGGGCTGATCTGTTTGAGGGGTGGTCCAGGTGAGGTCATACGCCTGCCCATCACGGAAGATGACAGCACGCTGCCCCACTGAATTCCAAAGATTGACATCGATCAAAGTTTCAGCATATTCTGTATGGTAGGCAAATAAAACAACCACATTTGAGAAGCTCAACTGCTCATCGGTCAGCCTGTCAACAAGCGGAACCATCTCTAATTCATTCCCTGTGGTATCTTCGATCCAGCGCAAATAGGTACCGCTGGCTTCTTCATATCGCCATTCACCACGGTCAAGGTTGGAATAAATCACAAGTGCATCATCACCAGGCTCACCACCTTCGGGTGCTTCGGGATCAAATGCCATACCATCAAGGTTATAGCGTTGATTCTGGACACCTCGCTGCGCAGCCAGAGCAGAAAGTTCTGCGGAATCTGCAAAGACACTGGTGACAATTCCTCGCCCATCATCGCAAATTGCAGGGCAAACTTGCCCGCTTATCGCCCGAGACCCAAGAATATTAACAATATGGTCGTAAACCGTCTGGTAAGCGCTTTCGAAGCCTAAAATACCTTCATACATGGTCACGATGTAAGGATCAATTAAACGCCCAGAACGCACAGGCCCGATTTGGGGTGCGTCCTGCCCATAATAC
This sequence comes from Anaerolineaceae bacterium, assembly GCA_016841445.1. GTDB lineage: Bacteria > Chloroflexota > Anaerolineae > Anaerolineales > Anaerolineaceae > Brevifilum. The sequence continues at coordinate 286,362 of JAENZD010000001.1, read as the reverse complement.
AAAGCCATGAACCGGTTTGAACCATAGCCAATATAGTATTCAAAAACAATATCGGCAAACGACAACCCGGCATGCGGCCGGCCGGAGGCCGGGTAATTCGCAACCTTTACCAGGACAGGCCGGCGGTTCAAGATAGAAGGATCATCAACCAGCAAACCTGTCAATGGGTTGACGTTCTCAGGAAAATTTGAAGGCCCAACCGCACCAACCGTTGGTTTTGGCGTCGCGGTCGTCGTACTCGTCGGAGCTAGGGCTGCTGTTGGTTCAGGTGTTGTTGAATCCTGTACCGGTTGATCTGTTTCTTCGAGAACCGCAGCAATGGTTTGAGCAATATAAGTATTTGCCAGATCCATATCCGGTGTCTGATTTGGTGTACAGGAAGCAAGCACGATCATTAAGAAAACAAAAAAAACCCATTTAATGCGCATTTTAGATATTTTCATAGTTCACCTCTGTCGTAATTTTACCTTAATTCTATAATATACGATTTATTCAAATCAATGACAGCAAATATCGTCCATCAATTATTAAAGCTCGCAATTGTTATTGATTGTTGGTGCATAACATCTAGACTGATGTTCCGTATTGTCATCTTTTCAATTAGTCATTAGATAGATTTGAACCGCTAACCGTTACATTTATTATCAGGAAATTCTCGATTAGATTTGCTTTAAGGTATTTATAACCAGTAATCCATTATGAGGAGTTCGTGTTTTCCGTTACACATAGCAAATTGATTGTTTGGGATCATCCAGCACCTACCGGTGAATTCGATCAATGATCTCTGCAACCATATCGTACCGGTTGAACGCTGGCATGAAATATACGCCTTGGAATTCTTCCTGAATTTCCTGTATCAGTTCCGTAGCAATTTTTCCACCCTCCATGGCTGCATGATCCCCTGCTTTTTCCATTCGAGCCTGGATCTTATCCGGGATTTCTATGCCAGGCACCTCATTATGCAAAAATCGGGCATGGCGGTCAGTGACCAACGGTAAAATGCCAACCAATACCGGGACATTCAATGGACCGTGGACATTCTCATACATTTTCATGAACTGACGTGCTTTGTCCATCTCAAAAACGGGCTGTGTCAGGAAGAAATCAGCACCAGACTCGATTTTCTTACGGATCACACGGATTTCCCGTTCAGGATTACGTGGGCTTAAATTCAGCGCAGCCCCCACAAAGAAACAGGTTGGCTGGCCGATTTCCCCTCCTGAATGATCAACGCCCTGATTAAACCCTTCCTTGATCAGCTTGATCAAACCCGTTGGGACAAGGTCATAGGAATCGTTCGCATCTGGGTAATCACCGATCGCTGTCGGGTCACCCATTACAACAAACACATTGTGGATGCTCATGGCATGTGCAGCGAGCAGATCGCCCTGGACCCTCAGCAGGTTGCGTCCGCGGGTTGGGAAGTGAAGCGTGGTCTCAATCCCAAACTGTGCCTGGATCAGGTGACATACCGCCCACGGGCTCATTCGCATGCGCGCCATCGGGCTGTCTGCCACATCGATCACATCTGCACCGGCGTCAGCCAGCAGGGACGCACCTGCCAAACGCTTGTGTATTGATAGCCCACGCGGTGGGTCCATTTCAACCGCCACCACAAATTTTCCTGATTCTAATTTTTGAGCAAGTTTTGAAGGTTCTACGGCATATTCTTGTGTCTTTTCAACCTCTGCTTCCAACTCCGGCGTCACGCTGATCAGGAAGTCATCCGAGGTCGTTTTGATCGTCTCAGCAATCACTTCAATATGGGCTGGGGTTGTCCCACAGCACCCACCGATCACATCAGCACCTGTTCGCCAGAATGAAAGGGCATAATCATGGAAATATTCCGGTCCGGCCGGGTACATGATGCGCCCGCCGATCCTTTCTGGGAAACCAGCATTGGGCATCACCGAAAAACGTCCTTTTGGAACTGCATGCTTCATCTGTTTTAAGATCCTCAGGAGCTGCGCTGGCCCGCCGGAACAGTTCACACCAATCACATCGACCCCTAACTCATCCATCCGAATGGCGACCTCTTCAGGTGTATCCCCAAGAAGGGTCCTTAAATCTCGGGTGAAGGTCATGGAAGCAATCACTGGGATTCCCAGATCCACATGACGGGCAGCTTTGACAGCCTCCCGCACAGCATAGGTGTCGACCATGGTTTCGATCAAAATCAAGTCGACACCCGCCTGAACCAGCGCCCTGATTTGTTCCATGTAAATTTCAAAGGCTTCATCGAGCTGTAAGCGGCCGAAGGGAGCCAGCGGTACGCCTAACGGTCCAACATCGCCTGCGATCAGAACATCCTTAAATGATGCAGATATGACTTTCTTTAATAATCCCACGGCTTCCGTGTTGATCAAATTGACTTTGTCATCCAGGCCATGGCGTTCCAGCTTTGTTCGGTTTGCACCAAAGGTATTGGTTTTAATGATCTCCGCACCTGCCTGGATATAATCGCGGTGAATGTCGGCAACAACAGCTGGTTGGGTAATGTTCAACTCGTCAAAACAGGCATCAATCTCGATCCCGCGGTCATGTAAGAGTGTACCCATGGCGCCATCCGCTACAATCGGGCGGGTGGATTTCTCAAGTCTATTTACGAATTTATTTTTTGCAGTGGTCATATTCGCGCTCACCTTCATTTTTTCATCAATTGTTCAATCCGGCTGGTACCAATATTGAAATACTTCGCTTCCGGGTGATGGACGATGATGGCAGCAGTGGACTGTTCAGGTATCAATTGGAACGCCGAAGTCAGACTCATCCCAAGGGCTGATTCAACCGGCAGTAATTGAAAGACTTTTTGATGGTCCTCAAGTTCAGGAATAGCTGGATACCCCCAGGAATAACGTTTTCCCCGGTCGGGCGGCAGACCCAGCTCCCGCCGGATGTGACCATGCAGGTAGTCTGCGGTCGCTTCTGCCATTTGGACAGCCAACCCGTGGAAATAATAGCCTTCTGCGTATTCGCCAGCATCCTGATAGCCATCAAAACGCTCCGTAGCTTTTTGCCCAACTGTCACAACCTGGAAGGCCACCACATCCATTTTCCCTGAAGATTTCGGCGCAAAATAATCCGCCAGGCAGTACCTTTGGCCGCCCTCCTGTCGTGGAAAGTCAAACTGCTGCAGGGGTTTAGGATCGTTATCGTCAATGGTTTGTGGATCATAAACGAACAAGGAATCACCTTCTGACTGGCACGGCCAGTAGCCATAAACACCCTGCGGATTAAGCCAGCCTTCGCGTCCGACTTCCTTACGCATCCGCGCTAAGCGGGCGTCAAATTCCACTTTCAATTTCTCCCATTCCGCACCATGGGTATTCTTCGCTCCCCATGATAAACGGTACAGCTCATTGATCGAAAGGTGCTCAGCAACCATTGGTAACGGCATGTGACCCACCACCCTGGCTCCCCAATGCGGTGCTTTCGGTAATTCCGTTAAGATTGAAGCACTGCGAGTTTTCCGGCTTGCAGGTCGAGGCCGCCGAACAGCAAGCTCACGGCCCAATTCGAAATCCGCTTTCTTTTGAATGGATTCAACCAATGCTCCCCGTTTTTCCGGGTTCATCAACGAATCCATTGTGGAAAGCCCTTCAAAGGCATCCTTACAGTAAAACACACCCGGTTCATAGTAATGTCCTTGCTTAGTCAGCAAGATCCGCTTGCCAAAGGCTGGGTTGATCGCTGCCCCACCGATAAGTACCGGGAAAGACAATCCTCGCCGGTCCAGTTCATTAATGATCAGGGGCATCTGCTTGCTGGTGCTGACCAGGAGTGCACTCAAGCCAATCGCATCTGCTTCTTCCTGTACCGCTCGGGTAATAATCGTTTCCGCAGGCACCTGTTTACCCAGGTCAACGACGGTATACCCGTTATTCGAGAGTATCGTTTTCACAAGGTTCTTGCCGATATCGTGTACGTCCCCGTAAACAGTCGCAAGAACGAGCTTGCCTTTGGTTGATCCTTCCTTTTTCTCAAGGAAGTTTTCCAGGTAGCCCACAGCGACCTTCATCACTTCAGCACTTTGCAAAACGAACGGCAGAATCAACTCCCCCGCACCAAACTTGTCACCCACATCTTTCATTGCCGGCAGGAGTACTTCATTAAGCACCTTTACCGCGGTTACTGCTTTAGGTTTCTCCGGATCCTGGTTAAGGATGAGATCAATATCCGCTTCCACATCACTTTTATGGCGGTGCAGGATACGCCAGTGCAAACGCTCTTCCGGGGACATTGATTCAAGATCAACCCCGGCATCCCCATCGCCTTCATCACCATCCTTAACCGTTTCGAAATAAGCGATCAGTTCAGGGAGAGCATCATCCGTTTTATTAAAGATCAAATTCTCAGCCATTCGACGTTCTTTTTCGCCAATTTCGGCATACGGTTTGATGTGAGCCGGGTTGACGATCGCCATATCCAATCCCGATTCAACAGCATGATAAAGCATCACGCTGTTCAACACTGCCCTGGCTGGTCGCGATAAACCAAATGAGACATTGCTCACACCCAGGGAGGTCAAAACACCCGGCAAAAGCTGTTTGATCTTCCGAATCCCCTCAAGGGTGTCTTTGGCTGAGTTAGCCAGATCCGGATCGCCGGTAGCCAGCGTGAAAGTCAGCGCATCGTATACCAAATCTTCCGGTTTAAGCCCGTGTTGGTTAACAGCCAGATCATAAATGCGTTCAGCCACCTCAAACTTACGCTCCGCAGTCTTAGCCATGCCCTCCTCATCAATGGTCAGGACGATCACTGCCGCATTGAAGCGCTTAGCCAGGGAAAAAATCTGGCCAGCCTTTTCGGGACCTGATTCCAAGTGGGTGGAATTGATCAAACTCCGTCCAGGATTTGTTTTGAGTGCGGTTTCAATCACATCAATTTCGGTGCTGTCGATCACCAACGGAACCGGGACGGCATTGGTAAGTTTCTTGACAACTTTTGCCATCAACTGCTCTTCATCGGCTCGTTCCGTCAGAGCCACACATAAATCCAATCCATGGGCACCGCTTTCAACCTGCCCGCGTGCCAATTCAACAATGGCGTCATAATCCTCAGCCATAACCAGGCGTTTGAATTTCCTTGACCCCTGGGTGTTGAGCCTTTCGCCAATCAAGAAAGGCGGCGGCGTTTGTTCCATCGTGACTGCCTGGACAGGGGAAGCCAGCATTGGGGTTTGATCCGGTTCAGGCGGCTTAGCGCGTTGGCGGTCCAACCCCTCACTGATCAATTGAATATGTTCTTCACGGGTGCCGCAGCAGCCACCGACGACACGCACGCCATAGTCGTTCACAAATTCCAAAATGAGTTCGGCAAAAGGCTCCGGCTTCATTGGGTATACTGCTTCGCCATCCACGTTCAGGGGCAGCCCTGCGTTTGGGATGCAGGAAACAGGCACAGCGGCGTTCTCGGTCAGATAGCGGATCGGCTCACGCATATAATCCGGCCCCGTAGAGCAGTTCAAACCGATGACATCAATCTCCATATCTTCCAGGATAGCCCTGGCAGCAGCGATATCTGTGCCCAACAGCATGCGTCCGGTTGTATCCAAAGTCACCTGGGCCTGGATAGGAATGACGACACCTGTCTCTTCGAAAGCAGCCTTAATGCCGTCAATCACCGCTTTAACTTCCAGGATATCCTGCGAGGTTTCGATCAGCAGCAGGTCAGCCCCACCTTCGATCAAGCCAACCGCCTGCTCCCGGAAAACATCCGCCAGGTCATCAAAACTGATATTCGACATTTCAGGATCTTCAGCAGAGATCAATTTGCCGCTGGGGCCCATCGAACCGGCAACAAACCGCGGCTTTTCTGGTGTTGAGTATTCATCGGCAATGCGCCTTGCCAGCGCAGCCGCAGCCCGGTTGATCTCCAAAACACGGTCACCCAGCCCAAATTCTGTAAGGGTAATGCGGTTCGAGCGGAACGAATCGGTTTCGATCACATCCGCACCAGCCTCCAGGAAGGCGCGGTGGACTTTTTCTACAGCTTGCGGATAGGTGATCACCAGGATATCATTGCATCCGGCTGTTTTTTCACCACCAAAATGCTCAGGGGTCAGGTTCTGGCGGTCAAGGTTGGTCCCCATTGCGCCATCAAACAGCAGCACACGCTGATCCAATGCGTCCAGGTAACGCCGGTTTGTAATTTTTTTAGAACCAGATGCCATTTTACTTTCCTTCCAAACTCACCCAAGGATCATGCTTTCTATAAAAGAAATGCCTCTCGATTTTGAGAGGCGTCAGAACCCTTTGGGGACCTTCACCTCATCTTCCAGATCACCTGCTTTTCGGGTCTGCCGGAATTAGCACCTGCGATTGTATATCGTGGTTGCCGAGGTTTCAACGGGCCGTTCCCTCCACCTCTCTTGATGAGTCTTCCAATTAGACAAAGTCTATCACATTCGACCACTAAAGTCAATTTTACCGAATTTCTTTATTGTTCATTTCTCTCAATGCCACCAACACGCCCATTGCCGTGCCAAAACCCGGGTTTTCAGGAATAACAAATGATCGCTGATAAAATTCTCCGACAAGGCAGACCTCTTTTTGAATGGATTTGAGGTCCATCAGATGGCCGACCATGATGATATTTTCCATGCTGGATGCACTTGCAGCGTTAATGGCGATCACGGAGATCACCTGGGCAACCAACCGCACAAGTCCAGCGGCTAAATTCTGACGCGTAAAGCTTTCTTCCCGGTCCAACTTACCCAGGTTGACCGCATTGGCATTCGCCGGCAGGCGTCCAACCTCACCACCCACGGCTTCAGTCAGCATGATATCAACTGCTGCGGCATCCCCTTTCATTGCCAGCGCATCAATTTCATAGATATCATCCGTCCCGAGGATGAGCTTCGAAAGGCCTAAAAGTGTACCGCCCCCAACAGCAGATCCGGTGACGTGCTCGATCCCTTCAGGTCCTGCAGCCACCATCGCCGCACCTGTACCGGCACTGACGACCAGCCCCGAATCGAGTTTGGACAAGGCTAATCCTCCCAGGCCTAGAGCCTGCATCTCATCGACTTTGAGAATTTTGTAGCCATCCAGCTCATCAGGCAAATCACGATAGCGCCCACCCGTCACGCCGATCGTCATCCCTTTGGCGTGATGCTCATCAATGTGTGACAAAGCCTGCTTAAGCTGATCCTCTGCGGTCTTCTCTTTATTGCTCAATATTTCCATCCAAAGACCGGATTTTAATTCGACGATCAGGTCAATATTCGTCATACCAATATCGACCGCAATGTGTCCTGCTGCCATTTAAATCTCCTGGTTCTTATTTCAATAGATTTTACTTTATTTTCAATCACTAAAGAAGAAAGTGGAACGATGCAAAATAAACCTTAAGGAAATAATTCGGAACCCTCACCCTTGCCCTCTCCCTTTTTGAAAGGGAGAGGGTTTTCCTAATATTCTTGCAGCTTTGATTGGCATCGAATAATGGGTCTGAACCCCTCTCCCTCGAAGTGATTGGCCCCATGCTAAAATAGTAAAGTGTAAAGGTTAAGAAAGCTTTTCCAGCGGGAGATGGTTGAGGTGAGGGTTTCATATACATTAAAATCAAATATCCCACCGTGAGATTTAGATGTTACAATAATTATTGAGGAAATAATCAGATGAAACCTAATCTTTTTAAGTTCATTCGCACGTACCTGCCCCTCGCACTGATCTTAACAATCACAGGCTGGGTTGGCTTGTTGATCATCATCCAGGGCACCCTGCCAAACCTCGGTCCCAGGTGGCTGTTCTTCTTTTTTGGTGTCCTGGCATTGACCGGGCCTGCCATTCCCATCACTTATTATCTTAATTTAAGATTCCCGAGCAATCCGCCGGTGGAAGGAATGGTCATCCTCCGCCAGGCTTTGTGGGTGGGCGTATTCGGCAGCACCGTGGCCTGGCTCCAGCTTGGGCGTGTCCTCTCCCCTGGTTTAGCACTGATCCTGGCGGGTGTGTTTGTGCTGATCGAATTCCTCTTGCGCCTGTTTGAGCGCAGCAGGTGGAATCCCAAACAAGAATCCTAACATGAGCATCAATAGAAACCATGCCTGATCTGAGCCAACTACCTTCGATCGATCGAATTCTTCAGGATCCGAAAATCCAGGAAGTCATCCATGCCTATGGACGTCCCCTGACCCTGAACGCGCTGCGCCAGGTACTGGACGGCTATCGCCAATCCATGCTCAAAGAAAACCAATCATTGCCTACCACAAGCAACATTATTCGCAGTGTTCGTGCTCAGCTTGAATCCTGGCTTGAGCCAACCCTTGTGCCCCTGATCAACGCGACCGGCGTGGTACTGCACACCAACCTCGGCCGTGCACCCCTCAGCAAAGCGACCCGGGACGCGATCTTCAAAACAGTGACCGGGTACTCCAATTTGGAATTCAACCTCGAGACAGGCAAACGGGGGAAGCGCGATGTGCATGCAGCTGACCTGCTCAAACTGCTGACGGGGGTAGAAGGCGGCTTCATCGTTAATAACAATGCCGGAGCAGTCCTGTTAACCCTTTCGGCCCTGGCTTCCAATAAAAATGTGCTGGTTTCCCGCACGCAGCTGGTTGAAATAGGCGGTGGTTTCCGAATTCCCGATGTAATGCGCCAATCCGGTGCTAACCTGGTTGAGATTGGCACCACCAACCGGGTTCACAGCTATGATTTTGAGAATGCCCTGGCAGAAAAAGAGATCGCACTGGTGCTGATCGCGCATCATTCCAACTTCAAGCTGATCGGGTTTCACAGCGAACCCAATCTTGAAGAAATAGCTGAGATCGCTCACCGGTATAACGTCCCCCTGGTACACGACCTGGGCTCCGGTGCTTTTTTGAACACAGACGACTACGGCCTAGCCCATGAGCCCACGATCCAGGAATCGCTGGCTTCAGGCTGCGACCTGGTTTGTTTCTCCGGCGACAAACTTTTGGGCGGCCCACAGGCAGGGATCATCATCGGTAAGGAAAGCCTGCTGAAACCCATCCGCACACACCCCCTAGCACGTGCCCTCAGGCCAGACAAATTGACCCTTTCAGGTGTAACCGCTACCTTGCTGCATTATTTGAAAAATGAAGCCGAAAACAAAATCCCGATCTGGCAGATGATCAGCCGGGATATCGAATCCATCAAGACCAGCGCTGAAAATTGGCGGGAGTATCTTGGGCACGGGGACGTTATCCAGGGATTTTCAACTGTCGGCGGGGGCAGTCTTCCCACAGAAGAAATGCCCACCTATTTACTGGCATTGCAGGCTGAAAAACCGGATGCTTTTTTGAAAGCATTAAGGCAGTCCAATCCCCCCATTATTGCCCGAATTGAAGAAGACCGGGTGTTGCTCGACCCCCGGACAGTGCTCCCGGAGCAAGAAGCCGCTCTACTGCGCGGCCTGGCAAATCTCTTTGAGAAAAACAAAGCCTGAAATAAAGACCGACCAATTTTGATTTGAAATTATATGATAACTGAGGAAATCCGTTTATGAAATCTGATCTTGATCAACTCCTTAGAGACGACCATGCTGACGCTTTATGGGCGACTGGTCCAGCGCAGCATAACCCTGCTGTGGTGTACCTGACAGGCGGGGGTCATATGACAGCCGCGGATGTGTTCAAGAAAGTTGGTGAAGAACCGGTGTTATGCCATGCTCCCATGGAACGAGATGAAGCAGCCCGCACGGGCTTGAAAACCCTCAATTTTAGTAAGTTTCCACTCAAAGAACGGCTTGCGTTTGCCGAAGGCGATCACCTGGTTGCAAGCGCTTTGCTTAATAAATATATTTTGGAAGAAATCGGCCTGACCTCGGGAAAAGTCCTGGTATATGGCAGAACTCAGGTCGGGAAATTCTATTCGATCCTCAAGAAATTGGAGGAGATGCTGCCTGGGTTAAGCTTTGAGGGTGATATCAACGATGCCGTCCTGCTGCAAGCCATGGCAACCAAGGATGTAGATGAGATCGAGCGCATCCGGGCCATGGGAAAAGTCGTCACTACTGTTGTCTCACGGGTTGCAGCGTTTCTGACGGGGCATGCTGTCGAGGATGAAATCCTCATGAAACCTGACGGTACCCCCCTCTTGATCGGTGATGTCAAAGGGAAGATCAACCTTTGGTTGGCGGAATCAGGGGCAGAAAACCCCGAAGATACCATTTTTGCCATCGGCAGGGATGCAGGTGTTCCGCACAGCAGTGGAACACCGACAGATGCACTCCGATTAGGCCAAACCATTGTGTTTGACATCTTCCCATGTGAAAAAGGCGGCGGCTATTTTTATGATTTCACCCGCACCTGGTGCCTGGGTTACGCACCGGACGAAGCCATTCAGCTATACGAATCGGTGAAGGGCGTGTATCACCAGGTCGTCTCTGAACTGGAGGCCGGGAAAAACGCAGCTCACTTCCAAAACCGCACATGCGAGTTATTTGAAGACCTGGGACACCAAACTCCCAGGAAAAATCCGGGAACAGAAGAAGGCTATGTCCATTCCCTGGGGCACGGCCTGGGCTTGAACGTCCATGAAAAACCATGGTTTAGCCGTGCCGATGATCCCACCAACAGCCTGGTCCCGGGCTCCGTATTTACGATCGAACCCGGGCTGTATTATCCAGACAAAGGCATGGGCGTTCGTTTGGAAGATACCTATTACGTCACACATGACGGCAAGTTCGGGAAGTTCGTGGATTACCCAATGAACCTCGTTCTGCCCATGAAATGAAAGCGAAGGTGAATGATGACCCAACCAACTGTAAGAATTCTAGGTATTGAATCCTCATGCGACGAGACAGCAGCCTCGGTTGTCAGCGACAGTCGCCTGATCCTGTCTAATGTTGTTGCCAGCCAGGTGGATATGCATGCAGAATTTGGCGGTGTTTTCCCGGAACTGGCTTCACGTGAACATGTCAAAGCGATCTATCCCATCGTCGAAAAAGCACTGGCACAGGCACATGTCAATATTGAAGATCTAGATGCCATCGCCGTTACCCAGGGACCCGGATTAGCCGGTTCGCTGGTTGTGGGGGTCAATATGGCCAAAGGTTTGTCTTTAGCCACAGGTAAGCCCCTGATCGGTATCAACCATCTTGAAGGCCATATTTATTCAGCCTGGCTGTACCTCGCAGATGCTTCACCCCACCAGGTACCGCGCTTTCCGCTGCTGGCACTGCTGGTGTCAGGCGGTCACAGCGAACTGATCCTGGTTAAGGATCACCTCCAATATGAGCGACTAGGGGGCACCCTGGATGATGCAGCTGGAGAAGCCTTTGATAAAGTCGCCCGGCTCCTTGATCTCTCCTATCCTGGCGGGCCATCCATCCAAAAAGCAGCTCAGCCAGGCAGCCCCACAGCCTTTTCTTTTCCGCGTGCTTATTTGGAAGGCACCTGGGACTTTTCATTCAGCGGTGTCAAAACAGCAGTGCTCCGAACAATCGAATCCCTCCAGCAAGAGGGACGCCGGCTGCCGGTTGCTGATCTTTCAGCCAGTTTCCAGGCAGCGGTGGTGGATGTCCTTGTTGAAAAAACCATCGCGGCGGCCGATGATCATGATGTGCGGGAAATCATTGTAGCCGGGGGTGTTTCCGCTAATAAACACTTGCGTGACAAAATGCTCTCTGAAAGTACAAAGCCGGTTCACATCCCGCCGCTCTACCTGTGCACGGATAATGCAGCGATGATCGCAGGGGCTGCATATTTTCACTACATCCAAAACGATTTCAGCAAACAAGATTTTGATGTATTGCCGACCTGGCCTCTCTCTTGATGACTACGTAACCAAAAGTTGCATTTTCTCATCCAATGAATAAAGAAAACCCAACGCAAATCGATCTTGAAGCGCTGAAACGCAAGGATAAAACTGCTTTTGCACAAGTCCTCGATCAGAACTCAGAGAAGATCTACCGGCTGGCACTTAAAATGGTCGGTAATGTCCAGGATGCGGAAGATATCCTGCAGGAGACCTTCATCAAAGCCTTCAACAACATTCATAAGTTTGAAGGCCGCTCAAAAGTATCAACCTGGCTTTACCGGATTGCTGTCAACGAGTCCCTCATGGTGCTGCGGAAGCGGAAAGATCATGTTACGGAGATTGATGCGGAGATTGAAAAAGATGATGGCGACGTGATCCCCCGGCAGATCATCGACTGGTGCTGTCTTCCGGAAAAGGAATTGATGAGCAGCGAAGCGCGGATCCATATTAAAAAAGCGATCAATCACCTTTCGGAAGCCAACCGGGCTACTTTCCTCTTGCGAGATGTAGAGGGCTTATCCACCCGGGAAACTGCAGAAACACTCGATATCTCCGAGTCCGCCGTGAAAGTCCGCCTTATGCGAGCAAGAATGCAGCTCAGGGAAGCGTTGACCGGTTTTTATTCGGAAAGATTAACAAGAGAAAACGCATGACACACGAACATAAATTTTATTGTAAGGATATGGTCAAGAATCTAAATGCCTATATCGATGGCGAGTTAGATAACGCTTTATGCGGTGAAATTGAAGAGCATATCAACAGCTGTTCAAATTGCCAGGTCGTGGTCAACACGCTCAAAAAAACCATCCAGATCTACCAATCAGATGGTCGTGAAACAAAACTCCCGCCTGAAGTACGCAAGCGTCTTTATGCCAGTCTCGATTTGGATGACTATGTCACAAAAGACTGACGGGACAAAGCCTGATTTCAGGAAAAATTCGAGGACGGACAAAGGATTTTCCATTTGTTATATCAAACCCGGTGAGAGGCTGCGGGAGGGTATGGTCTGCCCGCGCTGCCGGGCTGCAAAAATGGCCTATAACGGCATGTTGAACCTGGTCTGCCCAAATTGCGGGCTGACAGAAGCAGGCGCATGCACCTGATAAATTAGATTTAATGACCTCCGGTGGAGGTCGGAAAGGGTATCAAATGAAGAGTAAAGTAGTATGGACAGGAGATATGGCGTTTACTGGGACTGCAGAAGACGGCTTCCTGATCCCACTGGATGCGAGGAAAGAAGTCGGCGGTCACGGGATGGGATTCCGTCCCTTGCAGTTGTTTGCTGTTGGTTTAGCCGGATGCACGGCCATGGATGTGATCTCCATATTAAAGAAAAAGCGCCAGGATGTCACTGAGTTCGAGGTTTCAACGGCTATTGAACGGGCAGCTGAACACCCTAAAGTGTTCACGAAAATCGTGCTGGAATACCGTCTTAAGGGGAAGAATCTTGACAGGGACGCTGTTGAGCGCGCGGTTGAACTCTCGGAAACGAAATACTGCCCCGCTCAAGCAATGTTGGAGAAGACAGCTGAGATCACCCATAAAATTGTTATTGAAGAGGAAGAATAAAGATCCAGTGGTATAACGGAATTCCTTTTTATGGGGTAACTTAAATGTCATTATTATTTCATTGGTCCATTTCACCAAACATTGTTTGATCTTAAGTCTTTACCTCCTCTCCCGCAGTGCGGGAGGGGATTGAGGTGAGGGTGGGCAATTTTCTTTTCTTCGGGTAAAATCCTGTGATCCAGAGAATCTCAAGAGAATTGTAATGAAAATTTCCCTTCGAACCATACTATTTCTGTCCGTAGCTGCAGCCATAATACTTACTGGATGTACGTCTGGAACAAATTCGGATGTCATCCCATCTGCGACGGCGACTTTGCTGCCATCAACCACACCTACCATTTTCCCAACGGCAACCGCAAGCCCAACAGCAACTCCCACACCCCTGCCGCTCAATGGACAGCAAACCCAATACTTCATTGATACGACAATAGATTATTACAACCGCTATATCACCGGGACAAGCCGCGCGGTTTACACCAATAAAACAGAATCACCCATCAATGAGATGGTTTTCATCGTCTACCCGACCATTTTCCAGAGTGCAATTTATATCAAATCGGTCGAAATGGGCGATGGAACAGATGTGACCAATTACCGCTGGGAAGGCCACCGGATGGTGATCCCGCTGGATTCACCGCTGCTGCCGAGACAGCAAATCTCCTTCACCCACGAATTTGAACTTTACATGCCTAACCGCGAGGGGACCTTTGGCCAAACTGGGAGGCAGTTGAACTTATCCTACTGGTTCCCGTTGATCCCTGCCCGCACCGAAGAAGGATGGCAGGTTTACGAGATTTCGATCATCAACAGCCAGATCGTGGGAGAACACCTGGTGTTTGAACCATCTGATTTTGATCTGACCCTGCAGTTTTCTGACCGCCGTGAAAACTTCAAAATCGCAGCAGGTGCCCTCCCCGAGGAAACTGATGGTGTCCTGCATTACCAAATGCCATTATCGCGGACGCTGACGCTGTCAATAAGTGATATATACACCCTGACGGAGCGAGAGACCAACGGCGTTCTGATCCGTTCTTATACCTTCCCTGAAGAAGCTTACGCCGGTGAAGCCGCGGCTGATCTTGCTGTGAATGCCATCAATCTTTACAGCGACCTTTACGGACCGATGGAAAGAGACCTGATCTCACTTGTAGAAGCGGATTTCTTACATGGCATGGAATTCGATGGGCTTGTCCTCCTCAGCCGGGGCTTTTACATGTTCTACAACAGCACCCCGGAAACCAACCTGACGATGATCACGCCCCATGAAATATCTCATCAATGGTTTTTCAGCCTGGTGGGCAATAACCAGGCCATGGAACCCTGGCTGGACGAGTCTTTTGCGACTTATTCCGAAGCTTTGTTTTATGAGGAATACCACCCGGAACTCCTCGCATGGTGGTGGGAAAACCGAGTTGATAATTACCTGCCATCAGGGTATGTGGACAACACAATCTACCTCCCGGGTGGTTATGAGGATTACCGGGACAGCGTCTACCTGAACGGTGCCCATTTCTTGCAGGACCTCCGGGACACTATCGGTGATGATGCCTTCTTTGGTTTTATCAAGGATTATGTCAGGACTTTCCGGTACGAAATTGCGTCCAGCGCCGACTTTTGGACAATCCTCGAGCAGCATACGGATGCTGACTTATCCCCTCTGGTCGAAGAATATTTCTCAAACCCACCTGAAACGCCATAAGGTCAAAGAAATCCGCCTATATATCATAAAATAGTCCCCATTAGGGCTTCTCGTGCCTGCTTGACATTCATTTTTTTAATGTTATCATGCCATAGAGGAAAAAATGACTGAAAAAGAACAGATTACTGATATTAACGAAGGGCAAGCTCTCTTGCAGAGCAAAGCCGCCGATGAGGAAATAATCAATCAACCTCGTCCTAAAGACACACCTTCAGAAGACAAACCCAATAAGAAACAATTAATATTGCGGATTGGGGTGTTCGCTGTCCTGTTTGCCGTCATCGTGCTGATGGTTTGGGGCATCGGCTCATTGATCACCAATGGCTTTGCTGCATCTCCTGAACCAACAGTTGTCCCCACCGAAACTGCTGTCGCCCTCCCAGAGGGGGTTGCCACACCGGTTTTCTCAACAGATGGGCAGTCGGGCGGGGTCGTCAGGCTGCCTGAAGTTCATGTGACCAGTATGCCGACCCCTGAAGACCGTGATGTTGTCACGACTTACGTGGTAGAACTGGGTGATACCATTTTTGGTATTGGTGAGAAATTTGGCCTCAAACCGGAGACCGTTTTATGGTCGAACCGTTATATCCTTGGAGACACACCGGATGGTCTGACCGTCGGGTTGGAATTGTTTATTTTGCCGGTCGATGGTGTCTATCACCAGTGGTCAGAAGGGGAGGGATTGAACGGTGTCTCAGAATTTTATGGTGTTGAACCCGACGCCATTGTAAATTACCCAGGAAACAACCTCAACCCAGAAACGATTGGCAACTATGCCAACCCCAACATCACACCAGGAACGATGCTGATTGTTCCGGGGGGTACCCGGCCAACCGTCACATGGGTGGTTGCACGGGATGCCCCGGCATCCGGTAATTCCTATCTTGGTCCTGGCGCTTGCGGCGGTATCATCTACGGCAACGTGGGTACAGGCAGTTTCACATGGCCAACAACCGCGACCTGGCTCTCAGGGTACGACTACACACCCCCAACCCATAACGGTCTTGACTTTGATGGCGATTTTGGCAGCCCAATCTACGCTGCTGATTCCGGTGTGATCGTCTACTCCGGATGGTCTGATCGGGGTTATGGGAACCTGATCGTCATTGATCATGACGGCGGATGGCAAACCTTTTACGCCCACATGATGGACGGCACTTTGCTCCCTTGTGGATCCAACGTCCAGAAGGGTGATTTGATCGCCTCCATGGGCAGCACGGGCAATTCCACCGGCCCCCACCTGCATTTTGAATTGCGCTTAGAGGGTTACCCGGTCAATCCCTGGAACTTCTTATATTAATCAAAGCTTGTGGAAACTGAATTTCTAAATAATAAAAGCTGACTTCTACTACACAAAAGCAGGATCCTGATCAATGGATCCTGCTTTTTATTTCATCTATATTTTTCAAGATCAAAACTGAATGAATAATTGGGTTTAGTTAGGAAATACTTAGGGTAAATCCAGTGGAATAGTGCTGCGGTTATCAGGATTGGTGTTTGCCAACACCATCATATCATCTTTCACCAACCAGCCTTTATAAGGTTCTTCTCCCCTGACAGGAGTCCAGCCTGAAAGCACAAATGGGATCACACCATCAGCCGTCATCCATTCACCGTTATACTTTCGGGCAATATGGATATGAGTGCCGGTGGAGCGTCCACCTTCACAGGAAGGAAATCCCAAAGGATCACCGGCATTTACAACTGTTCCAACTGGAACCCGTCCATCCTTCGCAATATGTAGATAGAATACAACCCAACCTGTACGTTCATTCCCATCACCATCCAGGTCCAACACCAGGAGACCGTCGCCATCACGCACAACCACCCCATCAGCAACTGCTGTGACGGGCAACGACGAAGGGTAGCAGCCGGTGATATCTGATGGAGGGGCAAAATCCAACGCTGCCAATGGCGCCATGCTGCCCCAGCCTGTGTGCGGACCGCCGGTAAATGCCCAACCGATATCATTGGAATAGGGCAGCTGCATTTCGGGCTGCACCAATGAACCGCTTATGAGCGGTTCAGATGTCCACGGATCTTCAAATAGATCCTGGTAAACTTTTGCGAAACCGTCAGATCCGATGGCATACTGAAATTCAAGCGGCGATAATACCTTTGCAAAGAAAAACTGCAGCGCTACCGAGCCGGCATTTTGCCATGGATCCGGCCTCACCAGGCTGCCATCCAGAAGTTCAAATTCAATCAATTCACCATCGCGCCAACGGTAGTAACCGTCATTTAAAATATTCGCCGCATAAGACAATTGAAGGTAAACCCCTGTCCAGTAACTGGATTCTAAACCGAGAATATTTTTTTCAAGCATTTGATCAAGGTCAGGCAGTGAACAGCCCCCGCCCTGGTATTCCAGCAGGGCGATCAGCAGTTTAGGGCTGATCGAATACTGGAAAGCGACATAATCGATCATCTCTCCAGCACTTCGGGTGCCGCTGAAAGCCCAGGTGGAATAGCTGCTTAACCAGCCTGGTTGTGCTTTCAGATAAGCCCCCGTGTCAAAACCCGATGCAGCCGGGCCGTTGATAAAAGCAGCATCCGGCAACATTTGGTATGGGTTACCCCAAAGGGGGCGATAATAGATTGGCATTTGCATCGGCATACCAGGCGGCATGGTTGTGGCATCTTGAGGAATATTAGGATTCGCGTTCCTGATTTCCTCAACAGAGGTATTGAACCGGACCGCAAGGGCTGGCAGCGTATCGCCGGATTGTGCAGTGTATTCAACCAATACGCCCGGTTCAAAAGCGGGTCGGGTGGGAAATGGTGTTATCTCAGGAGTGATCGGCGTGTTGGTGGGCTGTATAGAATCGGGCAAGATCATCGTAGGCTGCATTGTGGGAGAACATGCCGCCAAGAGAATAGTGATCAAGATCAAAGGAAACAGGTATTTACGAATCATTTTTTCCGGGAAATTTTTTGAGAGAAGGTAATCTGTTAATAACATTAAAAGGACATTCAGAGAATAAAGAATACTCCGAAGGTGCAAAAAAGTCCAGTTTCAAGGAAAATCCGTCAACTAATTCTATTAATTGAATTATTTTAATATACTAATTATCACGGGTGATCTGTGTTTCAATCGTAGCGGAAGTATTGGCATACAGGATTCGTTCACCATTGATCAGCCAGCCTTTATAGGCAGATACCCCGGCTTTTGCTACCCAACCGTCCAATGTGAACGGCAAAGGACCATCCGCAGGTACCCATTCACCGTTGTACCTGCGAGCCATATGAACGTGGGTGCCTGTTGAACGCCCGCCTTCACAGGAGGGATGACCAATTCGATCCCCGACTTCAACCCAGGTGCCTATTGGGATCCGATTCTTGGTTGCGATATGCAGGTATACCAATGTCCAACCGGTCTGCTCATAACCATCGCCATCCATATCAATCACGACCACCCCATTCCCAGACCTGACAACCAGACCGGGAATAGATGCCAAAACCCACGCATTGGATTCATGGCAGCCAGTTTCTCCGCTGGCGGGAGCAAAATCAAGTGCAGCCCATACATCAGCTGAACTCCAGGCAGCGTGGGGACCACCCGTGAAAGCCCACAATGCATTCATTTCAAAGGGCAAGATCATTTCCGGCTGCAGGGTATCCGCTGGAATTAACGGTTCAACTTCCTGTGCCCTGATCCAAGCGCTGCCAAACATTGACTCGTGAAAATCAAAGAAGTTATTCTCGCCATACAAAAGGTTAGCCCATGTCTCAAAATCATACAGATAAGAAAAACCATTCATCAACCCAACCGTCCCTGCATTGAGGTCAGGAGCCAACCGCAGGAATGAACCATCATCAAAATTGATGATCAAGCGCCGGCCTTCACGCCAGCCGTAATAACCTTCCATCACACTGCTGGCAAACCACGCTGATTGCATATACAGCCCACTTTTCATGCTGTCAACATAGCCCATCGGATATTCGGTATCCGGTACTGCTGGCGGGCTGCTGTAAACCCAACCAGATTGATATTCAAGAAAAGCAAGCAAAAGCCTGGGGTTCACTGAGTATTCGAGCGCAACCCGGGCAATAATATCCGCACCTGATGTGCGGCCGGTTGAGGCAAGATCTTCCGTATAGGTTGAAAGGTATCCCCCGGCAGCGTTGACAAATGCTTCAATATCAAAATCAATGGTTGAAGGAGAGAAAGTGACTTCGCTGTCCGGGAGAAGTTTGCTTCTAGAGCTGGTTTCATCCAGGTTGTTCGGGATGATCAGCAATTGACCGGGGGTCAGCAACCCGTCTCTCGCAATCGGGTCTGGTGAAGTGATTTCATGCACATCCACCCCAAAATGAAGGCTGACCACATCCAGGCTGTCACCGGCAATTGTGTAATAAAGAAGATGCGAATCATCACTTGGCGGGATGATTTGTCCTTCCGTGGGAAGCGGGATGGTTGTTGGTTCAATTGCCACCTGGGTTTCGACGATGGATTCTGTGGCTTCTTCGGTTTGTGTTGGAGGAGTTGATCCCCCTGGACTGGCTGTTTGCGAAAGGCTGGGGACAGGTGTGAACACAGAAGCAGCACTCAGACTGCTATCCGGAGCTAAGACGGGACGAACCAGGTTGCTGCAAACCACAACTGCCAATACCAACGAAACACTCAGCAGAACACCCAAACGCTTGAAGCGGCGTTTGAAGTATCTCTTTCTAGCGCTTGATAGCGTTGAGCGGCGAGCGCCCATCCCATGCCTCCAAAGTTTGGTCTCCTTTGATCAAATAACCATCGTATTCAACCCCATAACCTGCTGTTACCCAGCCATCCATCACCAGGGGAAGTTCTGCATCAGCTGAGATCCACTCACCATTATACCGCCTGGCAATGTGCAGATGGGTGCCCGAAGAATAGCCGCCTTCACAGGAAGGATGTCCGATCCGGTCCCCTGCTTCCAGGAAAGTACCAGCCTCGACCCGGTCTACAGGATCAATATGCATGTAAAGAATCGACCAACCTGTCTGCCAGATACCGTCTCCATCCAAATCCTGGATCACAGCACCATAATCAGAATAAACAATCTCACCCGGGGCAGATGCTGCCACCCAGGCATCACTGGGGTAACAACCTAAAGCCTCACCGGGTGGGGCAAAATCGATGGCGGCCCAGGCGGACCCTGTATTCCAGCCACCATGCGGACCGCCGGTAAAAGACCACTCATCACCCTCTTCAAAAGGTAACTGCAGATCTGGCTGGACCAGGTTTCCCGGGAGCATCGGCTCAACCGCACCGCTGAAGGGATAACCGAAGAGGTCCTGGTATGTTGCATAAACACCATCAGGAGAAATCGCTTCATCCCAGTTTTCGGCGGTTTTCAGGTATCTTAACAAATTCAGTACACCCGCTGTGCCCGCGTTGATGGTGGGCTCCACCTGGACGACACTGCTGTCAGATAAGACCCAGACATTGATGGCATTGATCTTCCAGAGGTAATATCCTTCGTTCAATAGGTTGGCAGCCCAGCTGAGCTGGTTATACAATCCTTCTCGCCATACGTCATAATATCGCATCGGGTAAACTTCTGTATTATCCTCAGGATTATCCAGAGACAGCCATTGGCTCTGGTATTCCAGCATTGTCAGCAGCAGCCGCGGGTTGACGGAATACTCCACCGCTACCCGTTGCACGATTTCCGCCCCCGAGAGGACAGCCCCATCAATATCTTGTGAATAATCCGCCAAGTACCCCCCCGAATCACTGACATATTGATTAACATCAAAACTTGCATTGGATGGGCTGTTGACCAGTTCGGAATCCGGGATAATTTTAAAAGATGAAGCCTGCTTATCAAATGATGGCGGTGGAACAATGATGACCTGACCGATCTCAATCAGGTTGGGGTTTACAAATTCATTGACTTCCATAATCTGTGAAACCGAGACTTGATAACGCTGGCCTATTTTTTGCAGGGTGTCACCTGACTGAACAATATACGTGATAGTGCCTGTCCGAAGCGTAGGTAAGACAATTGGCTCGTTTGGGGTCGGCGTTAAGAGAATTTGTGCTTTCCCACCGCCCTGATTATTATTTTCTGCAGCGACCTCTGGATTGGATATGCTGGTTGATTCAGTGATAGGCCCTGATACTTTAAAGAAAGGCAAACCACTATCCGGCCGGAAACAGCCTGATAGTAAAGCGCTGGCAATCGACATGATTGCCAGGGGCTTGCAGATTATTTTAATTGTTTTCCAGCGGTTGACAGTAGGTTTCATAGTAATATATTTCATCTGTTTTAACTGCGGCGGCATCCTTTTTGGCTGCTTCATTGATCTTGATTGCTTCGATCAAAGCAACATCGGCAGCCGTTGACCAGTATCTCGGCAGGAGCAGTAAGGGTGCTCCGAGAGCCTGTTCTTTTTCGCCTTGAGGGATCCAATTAAACATCAACGGTCCCCTTGAGAAGACTGTAAATCCAACTTCAAAGCCTGCCTCAGAAGCCATGTCCACCGAAGTTTGGGTGAAATTTCCGCCAGGCCATATGATCGCTTGTGGTGTGGTATTGAAATGCTCCTGGATAACTTCGATCGGCTGATAGATCTCCTCTTCAATTTCTTCCTGGGCTGTGTAATCCTGGATATAAATATGGTCATGCCCATGCGATTGAACATCCAGACGACCGGATGAGGCTAATCCTTCCATTCGATCCCATAAAGCATCCCCGGTGGCATCTGTGGTTGGCCAGGCCAAGGTTAAAGTCCAGTCGTTTTCTTCCAAATAAGGCATAAAAAGCTCGGTTACACCAGGCCGCCGGTCGTCCAGGATTAAAATCATCGAAAGTTCCGGTATTTTTTGGTTGGAGTCTAAAAACCCAATCAATTCATCCACTGTAACTGTTGAGAATCCTTGCTCTATGGCAAATTCCATAAAATACTCAAAATAAGCCATGCTGATCGTGGTCGTGTCCGTAATCTCTCTGCCCGGTTTGGCAACCGAGTGGAACATTATGGGTACAACTATCGTGCCAGGACTGCTCTTTCCGTCACCCCAGCGATTCTCAAGATAAGAACAAGTAACCTCAATATAATTGACCGGGATCACACCTGGGTACAGGTCCAAGTTAGTAAAATAGGTCAAATCATAAGGGGTAGCTGTAACTGTGGGCGGAAGTTGTGTATTTGTTGTGGTCGGAGAGGGTGTGTTGCTTGGGATTAATGTCCTTGAAGGTGTCGCGGTTGCAGGTAAAGGGGTTTCAGATTTGTTAACCTCTGGCACACTGCTGTGATCAATGTCATTCGCAGGGGAAGCCACACATGATGGTAAAAAAATAGATACAATTAATAATAACAAAACGACTGGTTTCTTCATGAGCACCTTATCATAATCCGAAGACGCTTTTGATTATACCGAAGGATCATTTTTTCAGTGAGTTGTTGGCAAATGAAATTATCAAGTAAAATTATATAAATTGACGTGTTTATCCGCTAATTTTGGGAGAGGAGATAGAAAATGAAGAAATTGGTGTGGCCCCTGATCATAATTTTCTTTTTGTTGGGAGGGCTGGCAGCGATCCTTTTAGGACAATTCATTCTACCCCCGGAACCACGGCCTGAAACGGTTGAGGCCATCAGTGAACAATGGTCAGGTTCAGCCCACGCAGATTCTGAGGCAGAGTCTTTTGTTCACTGGGACGAAGATGACCCGCCAGTAATATCCACATCTTGCGCAAAATGCCATAGTGCTTATGGCTTCCTTGATTACCTGGGGGAAGATGAAACAGAACCCAACCAGGGCACATCGACCGATAATGAAGCCAATACTGGTTCAGTGGTCAGTTGTTTTGTTTGCCACAATGATTCAGCCCATGTTAAAACATCCGCCTATTTTCCTTCTGGTGAAACCATCGATACCTTGGAAGAAAGTGCGATTTGTGCTGAGTGTCACCAGGGTAGGCGCTCCGGGTTAGACGTTGAAAAAAGTACAGTAAATCTTCCGGAGGATGAGGTAAATGAAGAGTTGGGGTTTATCAATATCCACTACAAAATTGCCGCAGCAGTTCGTTACGGGACCGATGTCATCACTGGATATGAATACCCTGAGTTGAGCTACAGTGGCTTTTTCAACCATGTTGAAGACTACCAATTGTGTACAGACTGCCATAACCCGCACTCACTCCTGATCAATCCCGATGAATGTGCTGCCTGCCATTCTGAAGTCAGTGATTATGGTGATTTACGTGACATACGTACAGAGGACACGCTGGACTTTGACGGTGATGGCGATACCGCGGAAGGTGTTTATGGAGAATTGACAAAGATGCACGACATGTTGTATAGTGCAATCCAGGCTTATGCCGAAGAGGTCTCCGATCAGTCTATCGTTTATGCATTTCAAAATCCCTACTGGTTCATTGACACCAATGGCAACGGAGAAGCTGATGAAGGAGAGACCGAACGCGCAAACAGTTATGGAAGTTGGACACCCAGGTTAGTCAAAGCGACCTATAATTACCATCTGGTGCTCGAAGATCCTGGTGGCTTTACCCATAACGCACGATATTTGATCCAATTAATATACGACACCCTGGATGATTTATCAGAGGTCGTTGATGTTGAAATGTCAGGTCTACTCCGGCCTGAATGACCAGGTTAACATAGTAGTTTAATTAAGACATAGACGCCCATAACGGGCGTCTTTTTTATGGTTTTGTAATGGATAGAAATTTATGCTTCGATTAGATCAACCCCGCCTGGATTGCGCCAAACAAAACGGCCAAGCCCACGCACAGCAGGACAGTGATGATCATTAATACTCGCTGATGAATATGTTGAAGATCCATTCCGACTCCTTTCACGCCATTTCGTATTGTTCAGAATAAACTTGCCCTGGAGGGATATGCAATGTATGCAAAGCCCCTTCAACAGCATTAATCATTGGGAGCGGTCCGCATAAGAAATAAGTGAAATCCTGGTAATCTTTTGGAAGATATCGTCCAAGTATATCAGCCGTAATAAATCCTTTTTCACCCTGCCACTCTTCATGGGGACGTTCAAGGACATGAACCAGTTTAAGGTTCAAATTCTTCTCCAACGCTTCCAGCTCTTCCCGGAAAATAATTGATTCCCAGGTCGCATTACCGTAGAAGAAATATGTTTCTTTCTTGTCTTTCCGATCTGCGAGGGTTCGCAGCATACTCATCACAGGGGCAGACCCAATACCGCCG
Source organism: Anaerolineaceae bacterium (assembly GCA_016841445.1). GTDB lineage: Bacteria > Chloroflexota > Anaerolineae > Anaerolineales > Anaerolineaceae > Brevifilum. The sequence continues at coordinate 262,189 of JAENZD010000001.1, read as the reverse complement.
GCGATAAATGCCATCTTTTTGCACGCATGTTCGTCCATGCTGAAGGTGCCATAAGGACCGTCTACGAAGACTGTCTTCCCCTCCTCAAATCCACCAATTTTACTGGTGAAATCACCCAGTTCTTTGATCGTGAATGCGATCACATTTCCTTCATGGTCAGAGCTGTTCGAAAAGGAAAAGGGATTCTCTCTGAAGATGAAGGGTGATTCAGTGGTTATCCACGCAAATTGACCGGCTTCAAATTCCAACCCATCATGGCCATCAGGTTTGAGGTACAGTGACCAGCTCTGACCCCTTTCCTTAATGACCTTCACAACTTTATAAGGCTTCTTGATCATAATGATCGGCTTTACCACCCTAATATAAAGGATGGTGGCCAGCCAGATGCCGGTTAATACCAACCAGATGACCCTTTGATAGGTTAAGGCCATATAATGGTTGACTTTGAACATGTGATACAGCGCTAAGCCAATCGCAAGAAATGATAAAACATCGTGGATCCAGCGCCAGATATCATATTTGACCTTCATCAATTCCCGCCAAACTGAAGTAACCACCAGCAGTAGCATACCCAAAACAGCAACGACACCAGCCCTGGCACGCCAAGGTGCATCAATCAGGTTAAGAAGACGCAGCGTTTCAGGGTTATTAATAAATAGCAAAATTGGATGGGCTAAAACAACCAGGAATGTGAAAACTGACAGCCCGTGATGGATGGTATAGATGGTATCCATAGGAAAAGCTTTGGTGAAAAATTTCAACCTGGATGTTGGTATGGTCTGAAGACCCAGCAGTGCCATACCCAGGAATCCCAATGCCACCGATACTTCCCTGAGAAACTCCCGGCCGTCTGGCTTGGGCAAAATCATTAACAGTACAAGGGGCATAAAAACCATCAAGATGTAGATAAGTATCCACAGATAGTTTAGGAATTTCTTATTCACCTTCACTCCCATCCACTAAATTTTCGTCATTAATCCCGATACCATTATTTTACCTAAAATTACGAAATTATGCTTTATGATTCAATTTAAACTGAAATAATTTTTGCCTATGATTCTCATCATAAATCTTCTACTATCATGGCTGTATTGATCAGGCAGTCAAGGTTTCCAGGCTTCTTTCTATCATAAGGTTGACAATTCATGGTTATTGGATAAAATAAAGACCGATGCCGAAGTGGCGGAACTGGCAGACGCGCTACGTTCAGGGCGTAGTGAGCTTTGGGCTCATGAGGGTTCAAATCCCTCCTTCGGCACTGCCCCCAAAATTTTGGGGGTATTTTTTTATCAAAACGGTTTTACCAAGAATGGTACAATAATTGTAACCAATCATGATACCAACTATTTTGGGAAGCTATGAAGAAGATACTAAAAGATAAACGTGTGATTGTGGTCGTCCTGGTGATCATTTTGGTCTTTTTACTGATCAATTTTAACCAACGGATGGTACTGCTTTCCCGGTTAAGAAAACAGGAAAAACAGCTTGAACAGGAATACAGCCAATTGGAGGCTACACGCACTGCACTGAAGGCGGCTTTAACCTTTGCAGAATCTAACCAGGCTGTGGAGGAATGGGCGCGGGAGGAAGGCTCGATGGTGCAGGAAGGTGATATCCCGATCGTTCTCCTCTCCCCCTCTGATCTGGTTGTCACTGAATCTGCACGCCAGGAAGTTATTATCGATGAGGTCAGCAATTGGGAAGTCTGGCAGGAACTCTTTTTTGGCGATTAAATTTCTCATCAATCCGACCATGAGTTAATCTCCCATTCCTGATATCTAATTTCTGAAGTCCAATGAGTTCCCCTTATTTCTTCATTAATTGAAGCAACTCCTTCTGAAATCCATTTAATCTTAAATTTCATCAAGACTAAACCTATGATTTTCTCCCACTATCAAACCCAACAATTGATCAAAGATCAAAAAGAAGACAGGTGCACAATATCAACAGATCTGGGTCTTTCTGAAGAGCTAGCGGAGAAAATTGCCGGCGGCTGGCAGTTTAATAACGGCAAGGTATTGACCACTGAGCAGGTGAAGATCATAACTGAAAATGAAAACAATTGTTTTATTTTGGAGAATGGTGAACTTATAAAAGTAGAGGTGTTTTCACCCAGGACAAACCGCTATTACAGCCTGATGCCCACATCCAAAGCGCCTACCATGCTGGTCTCCGGCATCCCTATGCACCGTGTCAAGGGAACCACACCCGATGAAGATACAAAACAAAAAATCCTTGCCCTGGGTAAACCATACGGCAAAATCCTGGATACAGCAATGGGGTTAGGCTATACAGCGATCCAGGCGGGTAAAACAGCCGAAAAGGTCATCACGATCGAATTCGATCCTGCGGTGCATCAAATCTGCCGGATGAACCCCTGGTCAGCAGACTTGTTCACCAACCCGAAGATACATCACCTGGTTGGGGACAGTGCGGACCTTGCACCATCATTCGATGATGGTTATTTCAATGCCATCATCCACGATCCGCCGATGTTCAGCCTGGCTGGACACCTTTACAGCCAATCCATCTATCATACCTTTTACAGGATTCTCAAACCGGGCGGTCGCTTATTCCATTACATCGGCAACCCGGAGAGCAGGCTCGGTGCTTCTGTTGGTCGGGGCGCGGTTGAGCGCCTCAAGAAAGCTGGCTTTCGTGTCACCAAAAAAGATAGGGCATTTGGTGTGCTGGCTGTGAAATAACCGTTTGTGCTGGTTTGTGTTTTAGGAAATCTCCAGTTTATCATGTATAATTCTTAAGTTATGGATATCAAAGACCTGACCCGCGCCATGAACCAATTCGTGGCTGAAAAAGGATGGCACGAACCTGACAGTCCACGGCCGCAAACGCCGAAAAACCTTGCCCTTTCGCTCAATATTGAGGCTGCTGAGGTGCTGGAACTCTTCCAATGGCTAGAAACCCTCCCAGACCCTCACTCGCTGGCAGGTGAATTGGCTGATGTGACCCTTTATCTGCTGCAGCTTGCCAGCGTATCCGGTATTGACCTTGAGAAAGCTGTGTTAGAGAAACTACAAATCAACCGGTCCCGAACCTGGGATATGGCTGAAAATAAAATGAACGAGGAAGATGAACAAGATGAAAGTTAGCGTATTTGGCGGATCAAATCCTAAACCGGGATCAACTGCCTACCAGGAAGCTTATGAATTAGGAAAATTACTGGGCAGTGCAGGTATTGCTGTTCTGACCGGGGGATATGGAGGTACCATGGAAGCGACCTCGCGTGGTGCCAGTGAAGCCGGCGGGCACGTCATCGGGGTGACATGTGATGATATCGAAACTTACCGGCCAATCGGTCCCAACCAATGGGTCGCAGAGGAATGGCGGCGGAAAACACTGCAGAGCAGAGTCGATGCGCTGGTAGAAAATTGTGATGCTGCCATCGCCTTGCCCGGCGGTGTGGGCACACTATTAGAGATCTGCGCTACGTGGAACCGTCTTGTCATCAATTCCATCACGCCAAAGCCCCTGATCTTATTAGGCAGCGGTTGGCAGAAAACAATTGAAACTTTTTTTGCAACCCAGGGCGACTATGTTGCGATGGAAAATCGTGAATATATCGCCTTTGCACCAGGCCCTGAAGCTGCGTTTGAAATCGTCAATCAGTTCCTGGGCATATCATAAACTTAAATAAAACAAAAGAGATAATGAACTTATTATGGATGAAAAAAAATTAACACCAAAATCAGAAAATTATTCAGACTGGTACAACCAGTTGGTTCAGCGTGCTGAACTCGCAGATTATGCTCCGGTTCGCGGCTGCATGGTCGTCCGTCCTTACGGGTGGTCTTTATGGGAAAACATACAGGCTGCCCTTGACAGCCGGTTCAAAGCCACAGGACACAAGAATGCGGCATTCCCGTTATTCATCCCCATGTCGTTCCTGGAAAAAGAAAAGGAACATGTAGAAGGCTTTTCACCTGAGCTGGCGGTGGTCACCATCGGAGGCGGGTCCGAATTGGAAGAACCGCTCATTGTCCGCCCAACGTCCGAAACCATTATCGGCTATATGTATTCCAAATGGATCCAGTCCTACCGGGATTTGCCTGTTCTGATCAACCAGTGGGGCAATGTCGTCCGTTGGGAAATGCGGACACGGCTGTTCCTGCGCACCCTCGAATTCTATTGGCAGGAAGGTCACACCGCACACGCCACGGCTGAAGAGGCAGAGGAAGAAACCCTGCGGATGCTAGATATCTACACTGACTTTGCTGTGAACGAAGCAGCAGTGCCAGTGATCCCAGGACGTAAGAGCGAAAGCGAAAAGTTCGCCGGTGCTGTGCGGTCTTACACCATTGAAGGTATGATGGGTGACACAAAAGCACTCCAGGCAGGTACCAGCCATAACCTGGGTCAAAACTTTGCCAAAGCTTTTGAAATTCAATATTTGGATCAAAACAATACCCTCCAGCACTGTTGGACGACATCCTGGGGGCTGTCAACACGGTTCATAGGTGCGATCATCATGACCCATGGTGATGACCAGGGCTTGATCCTGCCGCCTCGCCTGGCACCTACCCAGGTGGTGATCGTCCCCATTTTCCGAAAAGAAGAAGAACAGCAAGCCGTAATGGCTGCCGTTGATAAGGTCAAAGCACAATTGAGCGAATTTCGGGTTGAGATCGATGACCGCATGGAAGTCACGCCCGGCTTCAAATTCAACGAGTGGGAATTGAAGGGTGTCCCCTTACGCTTAGAAATCGGTCCTAAGGATGTCGCCAAGAACAGCGTCGCATTGGCACGCAGGGATATTCCCGGACGCGATGGAAAATCTTTTGTGCCCCAGGATGGTATTGCAGAAACTGTTGGCAATATGCTGGACACCATCCAGGCGGACATGCTGGCCAAAGCAACCCAATTCCGAGACGAACACATATTTGAGCCAAAGGATTATGATGAGTTCAAAGAGATCGTCAAAAACGACGGTTGGTGTTATGTCTGGTGGAAGCCAAATGCGGCTAATGAAGCCCAAATCAAAGAGGACACCAAAGCTACACTCAGATGCATTCCAATGGATCAGCCCGGCGGAAAAGGGAAATGCATTTTCAGCGGTGAGGAAGCCACAGAGAAGGCTTATTTCGCAAGAGCCTATTGATCCCTAATAATAATTTGGAAGGAAAGAGGGATTTTCCTCCCAATATTGATAGATCAACTTATAAGGATTCCATAAACCGATATGACTGCTGTAAATCCAACCCGACTGCGGTTCCAAATTCAAGGCGTGATTTCCTTCTTTGAGTCCCCTGAAGAATTCCACCGCAGGCTGAGCGACCTATTCAGCAGTTATGGAAACCGTGCGCTACGGTTCGGTGAATCTGCCTCTGCAATTCCCCTCGTCCCCATGTATCACCTGCCGCATCCGGTTATGCGCCAACTCAAACTGGATTTAATTCCCCAAATCCAAGCTAACCCTCAAGCCGCTCTCAACCTATCAGATTCGCTCTGGCTAGATGACTATTTCGAGGTCCTGCAAACTGCAATCTTTATCCTGGGAAATGTGCCAATCAAAGAAACCACTCAGATCGTAGCGCGTATCAAAGAATGGCTGTCACCCTCGATCGACCCCCTCCTGGCAACCCAATTATTCTCTGTCGGAACGAAATCGCTGCAATCCCGCTTACCTGAAGCATGGGAGTCATTGGTTTATACCTATCTTTCGGATCAGAACCCTAAACTGATCAATTTTGGGCTGATCGGTTTGATTGAAGGTATTAAATCCCCGTCATTTACGAATCTTCCTGCTGCTTTCAGGTTGACCAGCCCGTTTTTACGTGACCCATACCCTGGTATCATGCGTTCCCTGGAAAGATTAATTAAAACCCTGGCACAACACGCCCCCATCGAGACGGCTTTTTACCTGAAACAGGCTTTATCGATCAGTGAATCCGCTGAGACAGTACGGTTGGTCAAAAACGCTATTATAGCTTTTCCTGAAAACCTTCAAAAGCAATTAAAATCCGCCGTTAAGCGGGATTTATAAATTTATATCTCTTTTGAACGTCTAATTTCACCTGTTGGTGTGATCCACAATGGTTGTTCTTTGTGATTAATACGCCAAACTGTGTGACCATCTCCCCATATTTCCATCAGAACAGCGGAAGCAAAGTTTTTCTTGACGAGATACCTTGCCGATTGGGATACAAGATTAAAGACATCACCGGTAGGAAGCCGAAGTTTATTAATATCCTCAGCAATCCAACCGATAAGCTCATCAACCGTCATGCCGGAACCAAAGTCTTGAACCATTTAACATAATCCCGAAGATTAGAATATTAAACACTGATTATATTTGAAAAAAGGTGGACAAATGTAATGAATTTGGTCATCCCTTGTGATCAGATTAAGCTCTTAAATTCATAGAGGCGAGGACATGCCTCGCCTCTACCCATTAATTACGATGCGCTCAAATTTTATTTGCGCGACCTTTTAATCAAGGTGTAATTTTAAAAGATGTGAAACGCTGCGATGATGGGTGCAAATAATGAAGCCACCAGGGACATCACAGTAATAAGGGTGTTCAACGAAGGTCCTGCAGTATCCTTGAATGGATCACCAACGGTATCGCCAACGACACCAGCTTTGTGCGCTTCAGATCCAGGACCACCAAACTTGCCTGTTTCAATGTATTTCTTGGCGTTATCCCATAAGCCGCCGGCATTCGCCATGAACAGGGCAAAGATCACACCTGTGAAGATAGCACCACCCAGGAAACCACCTAAAGCATTTGGCCCCAGGATAAACCCAATTAGGAGCGGCAAACCTACAGCCAGGAAAGCAGGCAAGATCAGGGAGCTCAACGCGCCTTGCGCAGCCAATCTGACACAGGTAGCATAATCAGGTTTTTCTGTACCTGCCAGAATACCCGGTTTTTCACGGAACTGGCGCCGGATCTCCTCGATCATATCAAAGGCATTGTGGGTCACAGAAAGCATAGTGAGAGCGCTGAACAACGGTGGCGTCATTGCACCCAGGAAAACACCTGTCACCACAATAGGCTCCTGCAGGCTGAGATTTATGGTGAAACCAGCAGCCTCGACCACTTCAGCAAATGCGGCAAACAAGGCTAAGACGGTCAGCGCGGCCGCACTGATCGAGAAGCCTTTGGTTATTGCCTTAGCCGTATTGCCTGCTGAATCCAATACATCCGCAGTTTCAATCACATGGGGGTCCATTCCAGCCATTTCAGCAATACCCCGTGCATTATCAACAATCGGGCCGTAAGCATCTGCAGATACAATCATCCCGCTGATGGATAACATCCCCACCGCGCTGATGCCAATCCCATAAATACCCTGTACACCAGATAGTTCTGCAAGTTTGTAGGAAAGAAAAGTTGCTAAGGCAATGCCGATAACTGAAGGAACAATACTGATCAAGCCATAACTAAACCCAGTAATAATATTGATTGCTGATCCTGAGCTAGACACTCTGGCTGTTTCCAAAACAGGTTTGTAATTATCTGATGTAAAGTAGTCTGAAGTAAAACCGATCACGACCCCAGCAATTAATCCAACGAGCGTTGCCCAAAGAATGCCAAGTTCCAAATCGCCAAGTAAAACCAGCGCAACAACCATGGCAGCAAAAAGCACTGTTGTAATGATCGTACCAAAATTTAATGCTGGTCCAGGCTTACCATTCTTTCCAACCCTCACAAACTGGATGCCCAACAACGAAGCGAAACTGCCAAGCGTGCATAAAATCAAGGGCAGCACAACGTACATGCTCAAGCCATCAGATGCAACAGCACCAATCAACATGACTGCCACTACCGATGCAACATAAGAGTCGAAAATGTCCGCACCCATCCCCGCTACATCACCAACATTGTCGCCAACATTATCCGCCACAACCGCAGGATTTCGGGGATCATCTTCAGGGATCCCAACCTCGATCTTACCCACCAGGTCAGCAGCAATATCTGCTGTTTTCGTATAAATACCGCCGCCAGCTTTGGCTAATAAGGCTAAAGCAGAAGCGCCGAAGCTGAAACCGAGGACTAGATCTGCGCTTTGAGTCACTAACATAATCGTGCTCATCCCGATGATAGCCAGGCCAACCATTGCGAGGCCCATAACTGAACCCGCATAGAATGAAAGTTTAAACGCTTTATTGAGGGATTCATTAGCTGCTGTTGCTGTGCGGACATTTGCCTCAACCGCAATCGCCATCCCCATGTAACCTGCTACGGCAGAGCATAATGCGCCACCGATGAAAGTCACTGCCATGCTGATACCATTCAGAGGAATGATAACAGCACTCCTCTCAGCTGCTTGGGAAAAATCAAAACTGAAAACCACCGCAATGATAAAAGCAAGGATCACTGCGACAACTGCCAGGGAAATGTATAGTCGCTTCAGGTATGTCTGAGCGCCTTCTTTAATCCAACCAGCCACTTCCTTTGCACGTTCAGTCCCCGGGTCTTGCTTCTTAACCCAGAAGAATAAGAACACTGCGACTGCGATAGAAACCACACCCGCACCAATACTAATATAAAGCCAAATCGTTTCCATAAGTACTCCTAAAAAATTTTATAGATAGTAAAAAAAGTCTTGACGACTTCCAGCGAATGCTAAATATTCGCCGAACGCCACCATCGATAATTTTCTTCCCGTAATACTTCATGGGAAGGAATTGGGTAATACAACAATTTCGATTCGTTCCCAACAAACAGTCCGTTCTTCATCGTCCTGTATGGGAAGGTTGATGGGCTGGTGCGATCTACCATTTTTGTGGCAACAGGTTTCTTCTGCAAATCCACAAGAACTTCACGCAGGTGATCCATATTGGGATACGGAAGGTCACCAATTTCACCCATATCGGGATCTTCAGCCAGTTCGCCTAAACGCAGCTCGACAAAAGCAATCGCAGGCATGGTCACCAGGGATGTAGGATTCTTGACAATCAAGTCGTAGAATTCCAACGGATTCAAACGGCTGGCGACAAGTGGGGAGACAGGAACAACCTCCTTATAAAGATGAAGTCCTTCACAAGGCTCAGGAAGCACATCGCTGGGATCTAACCCAAGCGTTCGGCCGTCCTGTGTCACGAGATACAACCTTTTTAATGTCTTAATGTCTATTTGCTCCAGAACACGGTAAACGCTGATATAGATCGAAGCTTTGGGCGTGCCATCGTCATGAGGAATGCAGCGAGCAATCCCTTCCTGGATACGAAAGTGTTTACTGCGGTAATCTGGGTCAATCTCGAAAAAGATCGCCTGACCGCTGGATTTCTTATTCGAACCCACGGCATAGTACGCACCAAATTCCTCCGGTGAAAGCATCGAAGCAATCAACGCTTCTGGAATTAAGGATAAATATAAATGAACCGTCACAATTTACCTCCTTGTAAGAATAAATGTCCCAGGTGAGTAAAAACCGCCCGGGAAAAATGCCAAAATCAACCTATTATATCACTACTTAACCATATCAAGTGAATGAATTCTTAATCTATCCATATTTATCATATGCGCAACGTTTGGAATATTCAAGTTCTAAATGAAACCTCGGGAAAGAAACCTTGCACACGAAAATCAATGTCATCTGTAGGGCAAGATGCGGTTTTCATCCTGCCGATCTCAATTTTCGGATTCACCTCCAATAAGATCAGGAAAAGGGACTCTCTCTACCCATCCTTCTTTTTGTAAACTGCCAAATCTAAGTTGGCGGATGATTCCCCCCGCCAGCGAACCCATAAATAGATCAGAATACCACCGAGGATGATCGCGCCTACGCCCAACAAGCCCGCTTCCGGCCCGAACAACCCCCCAGTCAGCCAAGCTGGCCCAACCGGTTCAGTGGCAATTATCACAACCCCAGGTTCTAAACCGCTGACAGAAAAACCAAAAACTGCAGACTGGAAAAAATTCCAGGTGATGTGCATTCCCATTGGAATGGCCAAGCGTCCTGTCAGCACCATCCCCAAACCAAAAACCATGCCTGCCAGGGAAATATTAAGTGCACTGACCCAGCTCGCATTGGGGTTAGCCAGGTGGAGTATGCCAAACACTGCTGAGGAAATTAAGATTGCAATGAACAATGCCCATTTCTTTCCGAGTAATTTGAGATTAAATCCCTCAGCAAGGTTGATGAGATGATAACCGCGAGACAGGAGTTCTTCATAGATTCCCACAAGGATGAATAATATCAGGGTCTGCACCATCCCTGAGACAAATGAGATATTTTCATTGGGCGTCTGGAAAAATCCGGTGACCCTGATGCTATTGGTCAGCAACCCGATCAGGAAGATCGCTCCCATCAAGATCGCACCTAAAGCCAAACCAAAGCCGAAATCACCCCACCATCGCAGTGAAAATTGAAGGCCAAAATCTTTAAATTTACGACGGTCAAAAATTCTTCCTGCCAGGAAAGTGGTTAAAATGACGCTCATGAAAGTCGCACCCGGGATAATCACCGTTCCAACCCACGGTTCCTGGGCTATTTGCAGTACATCACCGCTTGTGAAAATGGTTTGGATATCGATACCAAGAGCTGGGCCAAATAGAAGGAGCAGGATCATCATGCCTGTTCCAAGTACAGTGGTCAAAATCAGGAACATGCCAGTATGCAATGCAATTCGCCAAAAAGCTCGCATCCGCCCTTCCTGGTCATTCCAAAATATGCTCTTAATCGCTCGGATGAATGCCACATGCCCTCCTTGTAATCACCAAACCCCAGTTTTTATTCCAGAACCCAAAAACCATTACAAATTCGGAAGAAAATCCGGTATACGTGATTAATGATTTCTCCTGAATTATCGTGTGTCCTGCTGTGTGACTGAAAAATACTGGCTTTCGATATCCTGCCAGGTTTTCTGATCAGCTATTTCCAAATACTGCCCCAATAACGGGTAAACTTCCTGGATTGTATCGGCAATCCGCTGGGAAATCCGCTGAATGGAAAAATGAGCATTTTTTGCGGACCGCAAGCGGACAAAATTAAATGCTTCACGCAGGTTCATACTGAACAAGACCCTTCGATTGAATCCATTGGGGATGATATAACCTGCTGCATCCGGGTTGAAATTCGCCACCTCCCTGTAGAGCGCTGCGGCTGATTCCATTGCTGTTGCATATTCAGCATCGACACCCGCCTCAACGATTGCCTTTGGTACGGCATAACCTAAGTCAGCCAGCAGGGGTTGGGCTGTTTGGGTCATCATACGGTGGCGTTTAAATTCAAAATACGCGCCCTGATCCATCACAATTTCAAATGTCAAATGCGCATATTCCAATTCACGCAATGGCTGGTCATGAACGCCGCGAGTCGCGATGATCTCATCAACCAATTTCTTTTTTTCATCACAATCCATATGCCTGATGTGTGCCATGCAAGCCTCAAAACTAAGGTGCGAACCAAACCGGAAAAGAAGCGCTGCCAGGACATGGTCTTCCCCCTCAGGATCATAAGAAACCAGGTTGAACCAGGCACCGTCATTTTGCGAAGCAATTTTTTGAGAATAGACACTCATCCTCTCACGGGTTGAGACCAGGTACTCATTACAAGCCGCGTATTTGATCAGGGTTGGTGTTTCAAGTTTTGCCACGCTGCAAAGTTCTTCACCGATTTCGCGTACTTCATTGAGCGGGGAGCTAAGCATTTTACAAATCGCATATTCAAGGGAACGAGCATTGATCGTCACTCCGACATTTGCCAGTGACGCGGCTGGCAGCAAAAAACGGCATACATCAACGGATTCAGTTTTCACCCGTCGTCCAAAAGCTTTTTCAGACTCACCATTAGATGGAAACAGTACTTCATTAAAGTGCTTGCTGACCTTCTTAATACAGGTTTGATAAGTGTTAAACAGAAGACAGCAAGTGTCATTGAATCTTTCTTGCAGATTTTGCGCTTTAAGCTCCTTCGGATGATAAAAAGCGTCATCATCCCATTGCTGGTAACGAGTTGATTTTTCAGTATACGAAGCCAGGCGATTTCCTTCGATGGTTTCAATCGCCAGACGGGACACATTTTCAAGTGCAATATGGAGTACAGCATGTTCAGCTACAGAAGAATGACCATAACCCACAACCCATTTTTCATGAAATTCAGCAGACCGGGCATCCGTCAGCTCATCTGCGATTTCATCAAACGGTTTTGGGGATCGCGAAGTTTTAGCAAACGTTACCGCGATCGTCTCGGGGCTTAGCTGTTTTGGATCTAAAAGGTAGATTCTTCTATCTTTCATTGCGAAATATCTCTCGTGCTGCGGTTTTATCACGCTCAATTTGTTCAAGAAAGGATTCAAGGCTCGTAAATTTTTCTTCATCCCGAAGCTTTTCAATGAATTTCAATGTTAGCCTGTTTCCATAAATATCCCTGTTAAAATCGAGGATGTAGGTCTCCACATTGGGTTCATCCTGGTCTTCAAATGTTGGCCTGTAACCAACATTAGTGATACCCAGATGTAATTCCCCTTTATAAATGGTCTCTGTGGCATAAACGCCTACCGCTGGTAATTTCTTTTTCTTCCAGTGTTTAATATTCGCAGTCGGCAGCCCAATGCTGGCACCCCGGTCCGATCCGTGTTCAACAATACCTGAAATTTCGTATGAACGTCCTAATAATTTTGCAGCCCCAACAACATCGCCTGCTTCAAGAAGAGCGCGGACCCTGGTTGAAGAAATCTCCTCCTCTCCCAGACTCACAGGCTCCATTAGTTCAAGGCTGAATCCTATCTCCTCGCCGATTGATTGGATAACCGGGATGGTGCCCTGGCGGTTTTTCCCGAGCGCAAAATCAGGTCCAACCACCAACAACTGCAATCCAAGCTTTTCCTTCATCCCAACCAGGAATTCCCTCGCTGTCAGGTTTGCAAAGTGATGATCAAAAGCAAACGTAACAACCTTATCAACACCAAAATCAACCAGGAATGCTTCCTTTTCCTGGGGTGTGGATAAATAAAACGAATTGAGATCGGGTTTGAAAAAGTTTACCGGGTTGGGATAGAATGTCACAACAACTACAGCGGCACCAACCAGGTGGGCTTTATTGATCAATGTCTTGATCAAAGCCTGATGACCGAGATGAACCCCATCAAAGTTCCCAATCGTGAGGCAGGATCGTTCAATGTCGAATTTTGGCAATGATTCAAAATCGTAAATTTCAGTCATGAATTCAGGATCGTCAAATTTCATCACACAACACTCTGACTATAAAAATACCCCTCCCTCAAACATGAAGAAAGGGCATTATCATGATCTTATTTCATCAAACTCCGTCTAAGAAAAGAATACTTTACGCGGCTGCCATTCTTTCTCTTCGGGTAGATACTCTAATAAAGCGACCAGTTCACCTTGCTGGCTGACCGCCCTGACCCAATGATCCGGGTTATCAGGTTCCACTTCCACTGGAATCCGGTGACCGTGCCTGATCAAATCAACTTCATCAAAGCTGAGTTCGCGGGAGGGCCAATCACCCAAAGCTTCAGCGGCAGGGATCAGGTATTTATACCAATCACCATTATCAAAAGCTTCTTCAAGCTTGCGCAATTGGATCGCATCCCTTAAGGCAAACTCACCACTTTTAGTTCTTCGGAGGCCGACAAGATGCCCACCACATCCCAGGACTTCCCCAAGGTCATTGGCCAAAGCGCGTACATAAGTACCAGATGAACAGTAGACATCCACAATTGCCTCAGGTGGATCCCATTCGAGCAATTCAAGATGATAAACATCAATCTCTTTTGGTTCCAGTTCAACTTCTTCACCTTTTCGTGCCAGTTCATAAGCTTTTTCACCGTTGATCTTCTTCGCTGAATAAGCGGGTGGCACCTGTTCAACAACACCTTCAAATTGGGTCAAAGCCTCTTCAATTTGCTCTTCGGTGATATTGACTGGTGAGCGTTGGGTAACCTCTCCATCCCCGTCAAACGTATCGGTTGACTCACCCAGACGAATGATCGCCTGGTAGCGTTTGTCAGAAGCAGATACATATTCGCTCAGCCGGACCGCAGGTCCAACCAGAACAACTAAAACACCAGAGGCACGGGGGTCGAGGGTTCCGGTGTGTCCTGCGCGCCGGATACCGGTGCCGCGCCGCACAACCTGCACAACATCATGTGATGTCATTCCAACCGGTTTATCAATGACCAACACGCCTGAAACAGCATTTTTTACGTCAAATTCATTTTCGCTCATAATTTAATACTCCGCAAGAGATAATCCTTTTTACCCTTTGTTCGTGCGTTGATTTATTAATAACTTTTTGGTTTCCGTAATGATCTGCTTTTTTACGTCTTCCAGTGCCCCTTCAACATCTGCGCCTGCTGCCGCAGCATGCCCCCCACCCCCAAATTGAAACGCGATCTGAGATACATCAAATTTCGGCCGCGCTCTCCAACTAATTTTAACCTTATTTTCTAATTGTTCAACAAAGATCAATGCAATCTCTGCTTCCCTTATTGATGATAACACATTTACCAAATCTGCGTCATCATTTGTAGGGTAGCCAACCTCCTGGCGATCTGAGAGCTTCAGACTGGTCCATACCAGGCCGTCATCCTTTTCCAAACGACTCAAACCGGCGCCCCAATAGCGTACAGCTTTGAAAGATTTGGCGATCAGTTCTTCCCGGTAAACACTCGATAGATCTGCACCCATATCCATTAACTCACTGGTTTTCCGCATCAGGGATGAAGTGACGTTCGAGGTTCTAAAACCAATCGTATCACCCACAATCCCAGAAAGCAAACAAGTGGCAACTTCAGGGGTGATCTTCAAGCCCCATTCCGGGAGATGATCAAATAAAATAGCAGCAGTCGCAGCCTCATCAGGTTCGACCACATTTATTTCTCCAAAGTTGAGATTTGTCTTATGGTGATCAACAACCAGGTCTGGTTTTCCGTGACCTGACAGGACACCACCCACCCGGTCAGGATCTGAACAATCAACAATAATGATCATATCTACTGGTTCATAAGGCGCCAGAGTGATATTTTCACTCCCGGGAAGATATCGATATTTATCAGCCCCATCCTCAAGCACCATTTGAACATTTTTACCGGCGTCCTTCAAGGCTAAACCCACACCCAACAAGGAACCAACCGCATCGGCATCTGGCCGCACATGGGACACGATCAGGATATTTTGATGGGCTGAAATTCGGTCTGCGATTTTCTGGTCAATCGTTCGGGTCATCTAATTCCTCTGCAGCGTCATCATTAATTACCTGGTCATCCTCAAGAGATTCCCTCTCCTCATGGATTTCTACCAGAAGTTCTTCAATTCGGTCGGCTCGTTCCGGGGTTGTATCCCAGGCAAACCGCAATTTGGGCATAGAGCGCAGTTCAATTTCCTGGCTGAGGGTGTAGCGGATAAAACCGCTGGCATTTCGCAAACCTGCCAGCATTTCCTCTGCATCTTCCTGCCCCCCTAACGATGAGACATAAATATTTGCATAATCCATTTCACGATCCACCGTAACATCGGTGATATAAACACCATCAACCCGTGGGTCGTTGACCTTTGTTTCCAGGATTTCCGTCAGCACCCGCTGCATTTGTTCCTGGATCCTCTTCATTCTGATATCTGAAGGCATGACAATTTCCTCTTTCTTTCTTTAAATCGGCTTTTCTTCAACCACGTAGCATTCCAGCAGATCCCCTTCTTCAAATTCGTGGAACTGCTTGAGAGCAACGCCGCATTCGAAACCCTCCCTCACCTCACGCACATCATCCTTCCCGCGCTTAAGGGAGCCAATTTCACCATCAAAAATAACTTTGCTGTTCCGGAGCACCCGGATCTTACCGTTTCTGCGAATTTCACCATCGAGAACGCGGCAACCAGCAGCAACCTTAAACTTTGATACCTTGAATGTAGCCAGAACCTTTGCTTGCCCAACTGTTCGCTCAACAAATTCGGGTTCAAGCATACCTTTTAGAGCTTTTTCGATATCTTCAATCAGCCGGTAAATAATAGTATATAAGCGAATGGATACGCCCTCTTTTTCTGCAAGCCGTAACGCAGGATTATCGGCTTCAACAGCAAAGCCAATCACGATCGCGTTCGAAGCTGCGGCAAGCATAACATCGCTCTCTGTGATATTTCCTGTTTCCTGATGCAGAATTTCAATGGAAACTTCTGATTGTTTTTCTTCAATTTCCTTGATTGAGTTAACGATGGGTTCAAGCGAGCCCTGCACATCCGCTTTGACAATCAATCTCAATTCTTGTGTTTCGCCAGCCTGGAGACGTTCAAAAAGGTCTTCCAGGGAAACGCGCTGAAAAACGGTTTTTGATTTTTCTTCATTTTCAAGTTCATCAACAAAAGCTCGCGCTTCTTTTTCGGATTCAATACACCTGAAGAGATCACCTGCCCTGGGAACATCGTTCAATCCCATCACCGCAATTGGTGTTGATGGACCGGCTGTTTCAATTCGGTTGCCCCGATAATCAAACATCGCTTTGATCCGTCCATGGGCTTTGCCGGCAATAATCGTATCGCCAACGCCGATGGTGCCATTCTGCAGTAAAAGGGTAGCCATCACCCCACGAAATCTATCGAGTTCCGCTTCAACCACAGTCCCCATCACTTCACCCTTAGGATTGGCTTTGATCTCTTTGTTATCGGCAACCAGCAGTATCGCTTCCATCAGGTCATCTAAACCCTGCATTTTAGTTGCGGATACAGGCACGATCATGGTATCACCATCCCATTCATCCGGGACAAGGTCAATTTCAGAAAGTTGGCGTTTAACCAGATCAGGGTTTGCGGAAGACAGGTCCATTTTATTCATTGCCACAACAATCGGTACCCTGGCCGCTTTGGCATGGTTCGCTGCTTCTCTCGTCTGAGGCATCACGCCATCATCGGCTGCAACGACCAATATGACAATATCCGCACCCTGTGCGCCCCGGGCGCGCATGGAAGTAAAAGCTGCGTGACCAGGCGTGTCAAGAAACGTAATTTTTCGTCCGTTATGATCAATCTGGTATGCACCAATATGCTGTGTAATGCCGCCTTCTTCACCACCAGCAACATTAGAATGCCGAATAGCATCTAAAAGGGATGTTTTCCCATGATCGACATGACCAAGCATTGTTACAACAGGTGGTCGAGGTTCAAGATCTTCCTCATCCTCATCCTCAATAACACGCCGCCATAAAGGAACTTCACTTTTATCCTCGGCTGTCTCTTCTTCAATTTTCTCAAGTTCAGGTTCGAAACCAAGTTCACTCGCCACAACGGCAGCGGTATCAAAATCAACGCTCTGATTGATACTGGCCATCACGCCATTCGCCATCAGAACTTTGATTACTTCAATCGGACTCGCGTCCAATTCATCCGCTAATTTTCGTACGCTGATACTATATGGTAATATGATTTTCTTGATATCGTTATCGCTCACACAACACCTCCATGTTTATTCCCCATTCTCCAGCCAATTTCGGATGGAGATTATTGATCGATGATTAATTTTGCTGAGGAGCGACCAGATGACTTAATTCATCCTGAAATTCCCTCTGCCTTATCCTTAGCATCGTTTTCGTCAGGAATGTTAGCTTCCATAAAAGTCATTAGATCATTCTGTTCCTGGTCGGTCAGCGTGGTTTTGAAAGCGTGTGCTAAACCACCTTTTATGCCGTTCACCCAGCAAGACCGCTTATCATGCAAATAAGCTCCTCTGCCGTGGGCTTTGCCAGTGGGATCAACCTGGATCCCCTCAGGACCATTCACGATCCTGATCAATGACCGTTTGGGCAAGACTTCTCGGCATCCCACGCATGTTCGCCTTGGAATATGCTTGATACGACGCTTTGATTTCTTGACCATCTAATCGCTACTCAATTTTTTCTACCATTCATCCCATTCATCAGGTTCATCCAATGTTGGGCGGGGTTTCTTCCGTTTCTTCTTCTTGCTTGCCTTTTCTGTCTCGTCTTCTTCAACATCAGGCTTTACTTTTTCCGGTTTGTAGTAACCGTATTTTCGAGCATCATAGGAGAAGAGCTTATCAAATTCTTCCTCTTCTTCTTTTTCCTCTTCCTTAGGTTCTTCCTTCACCTCAACAGGAGCTTCCTCAGTGACTACTTCTGCTTCTGGTTCTGCTTCTGTTTCAGGTTCAACCTGAGGTGCTTCAACAACTTCAACTTCTTGCTCAATCTCTGCAGGTGTTTCACTAACCTCTTCAGCAGGTTGAACAACAGCTTCTTCTTCAACCATTTCCCCTGGGATCACTCGCAAAGCATCGGTTAATTCCACGATTTCTTCAAATGACTTTGGACCAATCCCGTTCATCGCTAGAATTTTATCGGAATCCAATCTCATTTGAAGTACAAGATCGCCCAAGGTATCAATGCCACCTTCCTGCAGGATGAAAAGAATGTGCTCTTTCAAATCAACATCAAGAATATTAATCTCAAAAGTCAATTCAGGAACCGTTGCCAAAGCCTCTTCGTAGCGCCGCTTTTCTTCCAAATCTTCTTCACGCCGCTTTTTCTCGACACGTTTCTCAATCCGGTCAATGAACTTTGCCATTGTGTCATAATCTTCAGGCGGCAAAGGACGACCTTCCGCCTTCTTCTCGAGCATCACGTCGATCTTTTCCATGACCTCTGATTCTCGGTCTGCCATTTCAGCATAGGCAGGATCCTCACGCAGTTTATTCAGAGAATCCCCTGCGGCCTCAACCTGGCTCTTGATATCAATCCGCCAGCCTGTCAGTTTGGCAGCCAGACGGGCATTTTGCCCATCTCGTCCAATAGCAAGTGAAAGCTGATCCTCCGGGACAACCACAGTCGCCGTATTTCCTTCACCTTCAGAATCTGAAAGGTAGACACCGGAAACCCTGGCAGGACTGATTGCCTTGGCTATGAATGAAGCAGCGTCATTGCTCCACTCGATCACATCGATTTTTTCATCGCTGAGTTCCCGAACAATTGCCTGGATGCGAACACCTCGGACACCGACACATGCTCCAACAGGGTCAATCCCCTGCTGCGTGGCAGAAACAGCCACTTTAGCACGTTGGCCGGGTTCCCGGGCAATCGAACGGATTTCAACCACCCCATGATAGATTTCAGGGACTTCATTTTCCAGCAAACGCCGCAGGAAATTCCTGTGCGCCCTTGAAAGATAAATCTGTGGGCCGCGGCCGCTGTCTTTAACTTCATAGATTAAACAACGGATCCTATCATGAACGCGCAAACGTTCCCTTGGGATCATATCCTTGCGAAGCATGATGCCTTCCGCTTTTTTATCGAGACCAATTGTGGCGCTGCGTCCGCTGACTGCCTGGACGACACCGCTAACAATCTCACCAACCTGTTTCTCAAAGTACTCGAGCTGGATTTCCCGTTCTGCTTCCCGAATTCGCTGCTGGATCACCTGGCGAGCGGTTTGGGCTGCGACACGGCCAAAATCATCAGGTGTGGTTTCCACAACAACCATATCCCCAAGCTGAGCTTCGGGGTTAACCTTTTGGGCTTCACTCAGCAGGACTTCCGTGTCTGCATTTTGGACATCTTCGACAACTTCTTTTTCAGCAAAGATTAAAACCTCGCCGGTATCCATATCAACTTTTGATTCAATGAGTTGTGCACTCGATGCATTAACAGCCCTGCGATAGGCAGAGACCATCGCTGATTCGAGGGCATCCATAATCACTTCTTTGGATAGCTGTTTATCCTCTACAACTTCATTGAATGCCAGCGTAAATTCACTCTTCATGTTCTTACTTACTCCAGACTAACTGACTTATACATAAAAAAGTGGGGGACACCCACTTTTCGACGCAAAGGGTATTAAAACGTAAACCGAGGCTTACTAATTCAAACATAATTCTAGCACATATTAATACCGGGGGCAAGACATGGATGACCAGGTTATATGCCAAAATAAAATTCAGTTAAAAGAAAAATCGGGCGATATCTTCATTTCTTTTAGAAGTAAATGGCACCCAAAATCGGGTAAATATGAACCCAGGGGATCAATAAAACATTTCTTTGGTATTTTTTACCGGTTCACGTCAAAACAAAACCTAAAGCGAACTTCAGCAGATTATGATAACGAGACTAATGCCCATTTTTCTTTGAAATTACCCCCTTCTACCAGGTTAAATCCTTGAAGAATGCCATGCCATTCTTCCTCATCAACATACCCCATCGGCGGAACCGCACCAAGACTCAAATATGCGTACCCCGTTGCCTTTAGAACTCGCTTGATTTCAGATACCGCCAGGTCCCGCTCAATTGCCATCGAACAGAGCAGTCCATTGGCAAAAACAAGATCAACCAAGCTATCCGGGATAAAGTTAATGTCAGCTGCTGTTGAATTATGAACCTCAATGTGATCAAATTTTCTCTTTTGAATCCTGCTGATGATCTTTTGAGTACATTTTTCTGATAAATCTACACAGTAGACTTTTCCATATGGGCCAACAAGATCTGCCAGTTTGAAGGCATAATATCCCCACCCACAGCCTAGATCGACAACAATTTGACCTCTATTTATTAAGGGTTTGACAATTTCAATGGATTTTTCATCGAAATGAATGAAAGGGTCAATAAATGCCGGACCGCGCTTTGACTGCCACCAATGGTCAGTTCGCTTTGCTTCAGAGTCTCTTGTAAGGTCTTGTATTTTTTGTTTGCTCATCACCTAATCCTTTTCTTATCCCAGGGGGAAATATAGAATTGGCTAACCATCAATTTTGCAAAATCCAATGATTGATTTGGTCGTTCCGGATGCAATTAATTATGTTTCTTTTCTAACTGCTCACGGATCATAGAGGCTTCCATACAGATGATGATCAGAATAAATCAAAATGAAATCAGGAACCAAACAACAGGGGAAAACCCACGAATTTTTATGTCGAGTGCTGCGGTAATGATCCCGGCTGCCCCAAAAATCAGGACTGGCATCTCAAGAAGATCACGCAGTTTTTTTAGGCTCATTGCGCCGCTCCTTTTTGGAATAGACCAAATATTAACTTATGCTTTAGTATCGCGCTTTTGGGAGAAGATTTCAATTTTCGCAGCAAATTTTTTGGTTAACATTTTTATTGAAGAAGCATTGGAATAATCTTTAAAGGTAAGCCTTATCAAGTGATCAGTGAAATCTGCCCTAATGTTTTGCTAATCATTAATAATTCCACTATAATTTAGACAATATTGAAATCAATTTAATCAGATCAGGATCAACTTATGGAAACGGATTACCTGTGGTGGCGCGATGGGATCATATACCAGATCTACCCGCGATCTTTTGCAGACTCAAATGGTGATGGGATTGGTGATCTCCAGGGGATCATAGGGAAACTGGATTACCTTGAAGGATTGGGAATCGACGCCATCTGGCTTTCACCAATCTACCCTTCGCCTGATATTGATTTTGGCTACGATGTCGCTGACTACACCGCCATCGATCCAAAGTTCGGCAGTATGTCTGACTTTGAATTCCTTGTCAAGGAAGCCAAAAAACGAAAGATCCACATGGTCCTGGATCTGGTTCTGAACCACACATCTGATCAGCATCCCTGGTTCATCGAATCCACCAAATCTACAACCAACCCTTATCACGATTGGTACCTTTGGATGGACCCAAGCCCAGGCGGCAAGCCTCCAAACAATTGGCAGGCGATCTTCGGTGGATCAGCCTGGACGTATGACCCGGAGCTCGATCAATATTATTACCACATGTTTTATGAAGAGCAGCCTGATGTTAACTGGCGCAACCCGGATGTGCGAAAAGCGATGCTGGATGTCTTCCGGTTCTGGCTCAAGAAAGGTGTAGATGGATTCCGCCTGGATGTTTTCAATATGTATTTTAAACATCCCGATTTTCCTGACAACCCCCGAAAGATCGGTATCCGTCCCTTTGATCAGCAAAAACACATTTACGACTGTTCACAACCCGAAATGATCCCACTATTGGCAGATATCCGGGGCATTTTGGATAAGCATAAAGAGTCTTACGCTGTCGGGGAAACCTTCCTGGCTGACCCACAGCAAACCGCCGGGTACTGCGGAAAAGATAAATTGCACGCAGCCTTCAACTTTGATTTTGCTAACAACCGCTGGCACCCGAAACGATTTTTACAATCTGCCCTCAGCTGGTACAGTGCGCTCGCAGATGATGCCTGGCCTAACAATTTCTTAAGCAACCACGACATGAAACGAACTGCCACGCGTTATTGCTTCGGTGAAGATGACCGGCGTGCAAAGGTTGCCCTTGCCATGCTGCTGACGCTCAAAGGGACACCTTTCATTTACTATGGTGAAGAAATTGGGATGCGCGACATTCCAATACGCAAAAAAAGTGATGTCAAAGACCGGATTGGAAAGATCTTCTGGCCTCTGCATAAAGGAAGGGATGGCTGCCGCGCACCGATGCAGTGGAGTCATGATATTCATGCAGGATTTTCCCAGGCCGACCCCTGGCTGCCAGTACATAAAAACTACACTGAACGCAATGTTACGCAGCAAAGCACCGACCCGGGTTCTATGCTTAACTTCTTCAAGGCTGTTGTCAGTATTCGGAAGGCACATCCGGCACTCCAGAAAGGTGATTTTGTTCCCCTGGATCATCAATCGCCCCATATCCTTTCTTTTTTGCGAGAATATGGAGATGACGTGATCCTGGTGGTCCTCAACTTCAGCATACGAAACCTGGACTATGCTTTACCTGAAGGTCACTGGATTGCATTGTTAAATGAGAAGAAAAATTATCAAAGCAGCATAAACCTGGCACCCTACCAGGTCGAAATACTTCAAAAGCTGCCCGATTAAGATTTGATTTTCTTACAGCAGTCCTCCATCGAACAAACACAAAAGGAAGGTTCGATGAATACACCATATATGCGAGGTCAATCCCCTCCTCCTGACCTGCCTTTAGGGCGGTATATTCCCCCCATCCCCGGCGGTATGGTCACTGATTGGTGCCGGGAAATCCTTGGTCCTAATGAATGGGTGCTGGACCCTTTTGGATTCAACCCCATGCTACCCGTCGAGGTAGCTCGGGCAGGCCATCCTGTCCTGGTCGCAGCAAACAACCCCATTAATGCCTTTATGCTCAAAGTCATCGCCAGCGCACCCATGGAAGAAGAATTTATTGCCGCACTCCAGGACCTGGCAATTTCCGAAAAGGGAGATGAAAGGATGGAACCTTACATCCGGAGTCTCTACCAGGTGAACTGTGCAGACTGTAAGCAGCAAATTGAAGCTGATGCATTTTTGTGGAAAAAAGGATCGGACCAACCATATGCTTCGGTGGTTGCATGCCCATTCTGCGGCGCTCGAGGAGAACAAACCCTTGAAGGCGCAAACATCCAAAAACCACAACCCCTCCCGCAAAAACATCTTCACTTCGCCCGTGCATTAAACCGGATTGCCGACATCGATGACCCTATTCGAAACCAGGTCGAGTCAGCACTCAATGCCTATCCATCGCGTCCTTTGATCATTCTCCAAACCCTGATCAACCGTCTTGAAAACCTGGATCAAACGCCTCGCCGTCGCGATCTGCTGATCGCCTTGATCCTCTCCACAGCAGACCAGGGTAATACCCTTTGGGCTTATCCCACACCCAGAGAACGCCCCCGCCAGATCGTGGTACCGCCGGTCTACCAGGAAAAGAACCTTTGGAAAGTGATGGAAGATGCCATTTCCACCTGGCAGGTTATCAATGAACCCCTTCCTGTATCAACCTGGGAGGGAAAGCCAGAAGATCCACAAGGTATATTTCTTTTCAGTGGTCGTTTTAGAGAGCTGGGTTTCGATGATTATAATGATTTTATTTCAGCCGTCATCTCTGCCATCCCCAGGCCAAACCAGGCTTTTTGGACGATGTCTGCCTTATGGTCAGGCTGGTTATGGGGAAAGGAAGCTGTGACACCCATTCGCCAGGTGCTTTCTCGCCAGCGATATGACTGGAATTGGCATACCAATGCACTCAGTTTTGTGTTTGACGGGCTTCACAGCATGCCTACGGCATCAAAGAAAGTCCTGGGGATCGTTGCAGAAGCGGAACCGATGCTTCTCCTGGCAGCTTTATTGGCAGCCGACCAATGCGATTTCCGCCTGGCACAATTTGCACAATCCCTCGATGATCAAATTGCCCAATGCGTTTGGGAAAGAAATCCACTCCCTGTTCTATCTGAAAAGCCTGAACCAGCTTTTAATATGGCCAGGCTCGCGATCAGAGATTATCTCAGTGAGAAAGGTGAGCCAGCAACCTATCAGGAAATCCATACTGCGGCCTTAACAAAGTTAGCGATGCATAACAGCCTGGCTTTAGACATTTTCATGGAAAACACCAACCAGGCAGCGTCTGAAACCCAGAAATGGCTGGAAGCCCTGTTCCAAAAAGGCGGAGAGCTCTTGCGTGTTGGTGGGGGCGGGGCATCCATTGAAACAGGAGATTGGTGGCTCTCAGATCCAGAATCTATTCAACCCCCTTTAATCGACCGCATTGAAGAACAGGTCGTGCGTCACCTGGTGAAAGAGGGCGAAATAATTGCGTCAGACCTCAAAGATGTGATCTATCAAAACTTTCCGGGAATATTCACGCCAGAAGATGATGTGATCCTCAACTGCCTCGAATCGTACGCTGAATTAATCGATAAAAAATCTCATACCTGGAAATTGCGGGAATCAGAAGTACCTGCCAAACGGAATTCGGACATTGCGCTCACACGTTCGTACGTTGAACAAATCGGGGAAAGGTTAAATTACCAGGTCATCAGTCAAGACCCGATCCTGTGGCAAACAGAAGGGAATCTCACGCCAAATTTTTGTTTTCATGTTTTCTCGTCAGCGATCCTATCCAAACATATCGAGAAAGGTGCACTCGCTGCTGACTTCAATGTACTGGTCATTCCTGAGAACCGGCTGAATTTGCTTGCATATAAACAAGAGCGGGATCCCCTGATAAAAAATTTACTCAGCCAGGATTACCTGATCGTGAAATTCCCATTGATCAGGGACCTGCATGCAAATCCATTATTAACCCGCGACTTATTCATGGAGCAGATCCAGGTTGAACCCCCTGAATACAGCTCTTCCCAATTGGCTCTATTTTAACTATTTCTATAGATAATAGCTTTGGCCGAAATTTAACGGGGTTTATGTCCCGGTGGGCGTCGGTGTCAGCGTTGGTGTTGGGGTTAACGTTGGCGTAGATGTCGGTGTTAATGTGGGTGTTGTGGTCTCCGTCGGTGTCAGGGTTGGGGTAGGCGTTTCAGTCGGTGTGGGGGTCTCCGTTGGGGTTGGGGTCGGAAGCATAATTTCCAACCGGATCAACTTTTCCGCGTAAGTATCCTCCGTACTGTGAACATAGATTCGCAGCGTAATCGTACCCGGGTCAACATCTTCAAGATCCCACTCATACAACGTTCCGGGGGTTTCCTGGGGATCATCTTCATCATCAACCAGCACTTCCCAGGAGACCGGGTCAGATCCCTCTCCCCATTCGATCCGGAAGTAGTCAAAGTTTTCAGTGGCAGTTACCATCCCACGGATTTCCAGCGGACTGCTTGTGATGGTTTGTCCATCCGAGATGCCGGTCAGTGTGATGATCGGCCGGGGATCGTCTGATCGGCAAGCACGATCTGGTACAAAGAACAATGGTGATGAGAAACCATAATTTTCTGCCCATGCCTTGCCATTGGAGTCATTTTTTAACCAAAGTTTTGCCCAGGAGTCATCCACATTGATGGCAAATTTCTCGTCTGTGTAATCCGGACAAGCTTCTGAAACAGCTAACCCCGTCCAGGTATCGACGTTCACCCGTTTCCATAAGTCCTCAGATTCAGGCTTGGGGAGCTGGTCTGCAGCATAAATCTCACTACGCTGCTGAGGGCACCACTCTGAAGGCTCAGTTCCTGAAACAGAACAAATGACCCTGTCAACAATGCCAGGCGGCCGCACAAATGAAGAAGGTGTGCCGCCCATTAATGTATTGATCCCATAGGTCATAAATTTCGCCCAAATTGGTCCGGCTCCGCTCAGGCCAGTTGTATTGACCATGGGCGTATAATCGGCATTCCCCACCCAGGCTCCGACCACCAGGTCCGGTGTGTACCCAACCGTCCAGTTGTCCCTAAAGTCATTGGTCGTACCGGTTTTGACAGCCGCAGGAAAACTCAAGTTGATCACAGGGCTGGTGCCAAACATGGGAATCCTTGCCGTGGTATCGGATAAGATTGACGAGATCAGGTAAGCATGCTCCACCCTAACCACCTGGTCACCATTGGGGGGCTCGTATTCATAAACTGTATTGCCGGTATGATCGACGATCTTTGAAATTGCGACTGGCGGTATTCTTCTGCCTTCATTGGCAAATGTCCCATAGGCCGAGGTCAATTCCATCAGGCTGACTTCACCGCCGCCCAGGGTCAGTGAAAGACCATATTCTCCCCTGGTCAGGCTGGTGATGCCCAGCCGTTCTGCAAAAGCGATCAATCCTTCTTCTGCTGGTGTATCAGGATCATCATAGATGCCAACAAAATCAAGGGTTTTGACGGCCGGGATATTATAGGAGTTTGCCAGTGCGGACCGCACGGTGACCGGCCCATGGAACCTCCCATCATAATTGACGGGTTCATAGGGCGGGTTGGTGTCAAAGGGGTCCGATGATGGTGGAAATTGACTGGGAACATCCCAGATGAGTGTGGATGGCGTCCACCCTTTTTCAAAAGCGGCAACATACGTCAGCGGCTTGATTGCTGAACCAGGTTGGCGGGTCTTTGAAAGCACCATGTTCACCTGCCCGTCAATCGATTCATTTTCAAAATCAGCCGAGCCAACCATGGCCAGGATTTCACCGCTATTCGGATCGATTGCGACCAGTGCACCATTTTTGGCATTATTATTTGCGAGCAAGGCAACCTGCTCAGCTACGATATCTTCAGCCTCATTTTGCAGGTCAGGATCGAGCGTCGTATAAACCGTAAAACCGCTGCGGTAGATGGTTTGAGGATCAAATTGCTCTTCAAGCAGAGACCGGACATAAACTACCCAGTGTGGGTACTGCATATTGAAAACCAGTTTTGGAAATTCATAATTCGCCAAATCGATACCGGCCTGGGTTGCTTCAGGATAGGTCACGCAGATCGCCGGTCGATTGGTCCCAACTTCAATACAATTGGCTTCCTGGCTCAGTTCGTACATCAGGACAAGCACAGAGCGCTGGCGGTAGAGCGTGGCTTCCCGGTTGTTGTAAATATCATAGATTGAGGGGCCTTGCGGTAAACCCGCCAGAAATGAAGCCTGCCATAGATTCAAATCACCGGCAGAGGTTTTAAAATAGGTCTCGGATGCAGCCTGTACGCCGTATGCCATATTGCCATAGAAGTTTTCGTTGACATAAAGCTCAAGGATTTCCTCTTTTGAATATTCCTGCGTGATCTTGAAAGCCAATACAATCTCACGAGCTTTCCGCTCATATGACTGTTCGTACCGCTCAGAAGGATCAAGCAGCAGCGCACGAGCTAACTGCTGTGTAATAGTAGAAGCGCCTGATTGAATTTCACCTGCCGTATAGTTCTGCCAGAGCGCCCGGGTCATCGCCCATAGATCAAAGCCCGGATTAGTATAAAAATCCTTATCCTCTGTTGCAATGGTTGCTGCAATTAAGTAAGGGGAAATATCTTCCAATGCAACGTAGGTGCGCCTCCCTGCATTGGGATCCAGGATTTCATAAAGCACATTTCCATCCCGGTCAAGGATGCGCGTTGTTTCAAATTGGGCAGCACTCTCTCGCAGTTCCGCCACATCCGGCAGTGAGGATGAGATCCGGAAATACTGGTAAATGCCAATTGAAACAGCGACCAGCAAACCGATGATAATCAAGAATCCCAGGACCAGGAGGATTTTAAGGAAAATTCTGCGTTTTTTCTTTTTGGTTTTTTGTGGGCGCTTCGTTTCAGACGGACGCCGGCCTTTAGCCCTGTCATCTCGCGGTGTTGTGCTTTGTCCAGGCTTATTTTGGGAAGTCTTTTGAGACGAACGATAAGCTGCTGGGGTCACCTGGGTTGCTTGATGATCGACTTCGCTCACATATTTTGGCAGGTTCGCTCTTTCGGGCTGCCATCCCTGGGGTGTTCCAACGGGTGGGATGGTCGGAATATCATCCCTGTTTTCAGGTACAGTTCGCTGATGGGAGATCACCCGTGTCTGATCATTATGATTTGGGCTTGCCTCAGCCGGTGTCACACGCGTTTCAGCGCTAAATTCAGAAGCAGACCGGCTGGGAATGACCCTGGTCACATTCTCCTCTGGTTTTACCTGACCCACCTCTTCATTTGGGGTGCCGGTTTCAGTATCCGGCACAGCCAAAACTGGTTTTGTATCCTGATCTGAAAGCTTCTCAATGGGTGTAAATGGCGCGCCTGCCCACCACCCTGGGCTGGCTTCAGACGCATCCCGGGAAATATCATCAGGAGCATCAGGTGAGTGCGCCAGTTCTTCTTGCACTTTTCCAGGATCATCCTCAATCTGGTCTTCATTAACCCACCCGTTTGCCGGGTCCGCTTCTGACTCATTCAAAATGCTTTCTGCAATTTGTGAACGTGTCGATTCTGGCGGCGGGGTGAGATCAACCTTATTTTCTTGCGTGATTTCATCATCCGAAGACGGTTTTTTCCTAATTTGCGGCTGTTCAATGGGTTCCTGAGCAGGCGTATTTGATTTCATTTCTTCAGAATTATTGTCATTTGCCATGCGATTATTCTAGCACAATTCCTTTTTACTCAAAAGACGCAAGTTAAACACACTTTGTTCCATGCTTTCGAAATAATAAGAACATTCCCTGGAAAGTGATTCAGAGACCTGTTGGCAATAGCCTTGAGAGAGGAAAATTTCTCTTAATTCATTGGTAAAATTGAGTCATGGACCCCCTTGATTTTGACTCTCCTGCACCTAAGTGTTTCATTTTGGCGGCAGATCCTCAGTTTTCCGACTTCGCACCGGAGAATGACCAGGTATGGGAGCTTGATCTGGAACCAAACAATATCTACCCCTTTCAGATCCACACGACCTATGGGCTCCAGGCATCTTCCATGCGGGTCTTCCCCAATCTCATCAGGAATAAGCAAAGTCTGCTGGCAAATGGTAAAGATAGACTAAAAATCCAACTCACACAATACTTTCCTGCCCTTTTAAGCATCAATGCCATTATTGTGGATTCCATTGACTTCAAATTTACAATCTTCGCCGTTGAACCTGATGTTTTGGTGGGTGAAGTTGTGATTGGAAATAGAACTGAAGAGCCTTTAGATCTGAATCTAGAGTTAGCCGCTATCCTCACACCGTTGGGAACGGGATTCCCAACTCGACCCGAGAAGAAATCAAACCAGCATATCCTTTCAGGTCATAGCGCTGATTATTGGCCGGTACTGATCATGAGCGGTGGACCATCTGGGATCAGCAATCCTTATCCTGCGCTCTCCCTCCCTCTTAACATTTTGGGCGGCAGTACAGCCAGGATCAGTTGGTCTTTGGCAACCAAGCATTCCCAATCGGCTTCATTGGCAAAAGCCCAGGCAATACTAAATTCCAATTGGCGTGAGCAAGCCGCAAAACAAAGGATGCATTATGAATCAAAAACAATCCGGATCAGGACAGGAAACCCGGATTGGGATGCCGCCTTTTTGTTAGCGCAGACTTGCGCATTAAGCCACCTGGCACCCATCAGTGATCCTGAGGGAAAACCCCACCTCCAGCGAATGCGCCTCCCGGATGATACGCCACCCCCGAGCAGCAGACCACCAAAAAGCTCGGATATTACGACCCTCGAAACCTATCACCTGGCACAGGTTTTACTGCCTTCCTATCCGGAGATCATCAAAAACCAAATCCTTACATTTCTGAACCTTCTTGTAGATGACGGCAGTTTGAATTGTACCCTTCAGACCTCGCCTTTTCTAAAAGCCTTCAAAGAACCTCCGCTACTTGCTAAGCTTTGCCTGGATTATTTTGATAGCCATGATGATAAAGACTTTCTCGCCGAAACATTTCCCGATTTGTGCCGGATTTTTAATACCTGGCTGCCTCCTTCAGCGGAAACAGATGGACCCATTCTTCCCACCTGGCAGAATCCACAGCAGCTTCAAATTGAATCGGGACTGTTTACATTTGATAGCTGGGATGATTGGGGCCGCGGTATTGATATCCAGCGGGTAATAAGTCCTTCTTTAGCGGTCATGCTCCTGAGTGAAGCAAAAGCGCTGAAGGAGCTATCTAGGGTGCTTGAAGATGATCGTCAGCATCAAAAATTTCGCCATTTGACGGCCGAATTAGCGGAAAGCATACAAAAACTCTGGTTCGAATCGAGGGGCGCGTTTTGCTACCAGGATCTTGAATCGGGGCAATCCCCGGACAGGGAATTTTATTACCCATCACCTTATCAAGAAAAGTTCGAATTTAACAAAACATTTTTTACACCGCAGCGATTATTGTGCCATTTATTCTCTAATGATGAAAAAACCCGTGCAGGCAGGGTAACTTTTCAAGGGACCGACCAGGATGGAAACCTGGTCATTGAAGATTTTTGCGGCCGCGATATGCACTGGATCTTAGGGCGCACCCATATCATGACAGACCATCTTTTCCAGACCCTTGAGTCTTTATCCATTGAAGGGCTGTCCTCTGATGATCACATACTGGTTGAAAACGTTGACTTGCAGCAAACCGATATCAGCTGCCTCTTACCCATCTGGGGAGGCGCGATCAATGAGGAACAACTCGGGGTTCTATTACAGAAAATCCTCAACCCCCAGGATCCTGGTCTGAGTGCTGGTATCCCTGAAACATGGTCATCGCACAGCAATCTCCCTGCCAGCCTTCCCATTTATGTCAATGTCCTATGGAATTCGCTCATCCTTGATGGGCTGGTTCGAGAGGGATGTATCTCTGAAGCAAAAGAGATCTTCTCCAGCCTGATGGAAACAATTGTATCCGGCCTGAAGAATCACAGCGGATTTTTTCCTTATTACGAAAGGGAGAAAAACTTGCCAGCCGGTGGACGTAATGCAATCGCCGGTTTAGCGCCGCTGCATCTATTCCTGAAAATTTCAGGGATCAAGCTGTTCAATCCAAACAAGGTTGCCGTTTGGGGCAGCAGCCCCTTTCCAGAACCCGTTGAAGTTCACTGGCAAGGATTATCCCTTCACCGGCAGGGATCCCATACCCGTATCACATTCCCAAATGGTGCTATTTATGATAGCGATACAGAAGAACCTAAAATTATTACTCCCGAAATGCCTAGTGAGGCGGCACTATGATTCGAAGGTTATCGCTGCTGATATGTTTATTCCTCCTTTTTACCCCTGCTATTTCAGGCTGCCGCACGGCATTGACCCCATCCCCAAGCCCCACTCAGGCATTAACTGCACAAACCCCCACAAGTACACCTGACCCAACCGCGTCCGAAACACCTGTTCCCCTCCCGACATTCACCCAGACCCTTCTACCCCAACCGACCTCAACACCGACACAAACCGCTACGCCGACACTCACACCGCTTGATCGGAGCATTGCATTAACCCCGCTCCCGCAATTTACCCAAGCAATCACAGCGAACAATATCCAAAACCTCCAGCTGATGGCCGTTTGGGGGACTGGAAGAGCACGTGAACTTTCGGTTTCCCGGGATGGTCTCTTTCTAACTGTGGGTACATCGATTGGTGCTTACATGTACGACATCACTACTTATGAAGAACTGGCTGTTTTACCAACACCCGCACCTGTTGATTCGATAGCTTTCTCGATCGATAACCAATTTATCGCCCTCGGACAAGCCAACCAGGCCATTGATATCTTTAACAAAAATTCTTTCGAACATATCATCCGTCTCGAGATCACTGAATGGGATTTGGAAGATGATTTCGATATCACCATTTATTTTTCACCGCTGGATAACAATTTGGTCAGTATGATCAATACCCCTGAGACAATTTACATCAACCGCTGGGACTCTTTCAATTGGTCTCTCCTTGATGCTTACTCGGTCCGAAAAGGCGCGGCCTCTTACGCCATACCTGCCATCAACCTGATCGGTATCCTCAGGGAAGATGCGCTGATTTTGCAATCCATCAATTACCCGGATGATCTTGATACAGTCCAACTACCCTCGGATCTGACTCCTGGTTTCCTTGAGCAATTGCGTCTGAACAATGGCGAAATCATCTCCTCCTCAACCGGTGATTTCATCTTAATGAATAATGGAGAAGCCCTGACACATTGGACAATATCCGATAGTGAGACATCTTACCGTTTTGATAACTACCCGTTTGTGGAACCGGCGAGTTGTTATGATGTTCCGCCCTCCTGCATCAACCAATCCGGAACCTACTCCTGGGACTGTCCACCCTCACCATTGATTAACCCGATCGTAAAGGTCATCCTGACTCCAGACAACATCATGATGCTTATCCTTCTAAACAGCGGCAGGACAGAATTCAGGCGGGCGTCAGATGGACTGATTGTCTGGGATCTTGATATCCAGTTTACAAATATCACTTTTTCACCAGGGGGTGATCTATTCTTCGGATTACGTCCGGACGGAACAATCGAGAAACGCTCGACCCTTGATGGTGGTTTGATCGATTCCCTGAACCTTCACCCCAGCCGATTATTTGACCTCGCTTATTCTCCCGATGGGACTATCCTGGCTGCAAGTTTTTCCGATGGTTGGATCCGTGTTTTCAGTACTGTCAATGGGCAGATGTTAGGTGTTTTGGACGGGAACGCGTCCGCCTTAACATTCTCTCCAGGTAGCAATTGGTTAGCGGCGGGGTTGAATGACGGCGCCCTCAGGATATTTGAGCTGGCAGAAGGACGCTATTTCGATTTTGTAGCAAAACACCACGCGGCCATCACAGACATTGCCTTCTCGGGTGATGGAACCCAATTGGTGTCCAGCAGCGAAGATTGTACGATTGGTTTATGGGACCCCATCAACCGCTACCGTGTGCGGCTTTTATCACCCAACTGGCTGGACCCCTTCCAGGTCACCGGAATTAAGTTCTTCCCAGGAAACACTATCCAATTCATATCCGGGAACAGGGATGTGATCGCTTCTGTACGAGGAACACAAGTGGATGAGGTTCTGCTCGACTCACAATTTGGTTTTAATGATCTCGCAATCTCACAAAGTGGAAGATGGCTGGCAGCATCAGGTTCAAAATCCTGGCTGCTTTCATTGACGGATGAGGGAACGATCAACAGGTCATTGCTGCTTGAAGATATCGAAGGCGAGGGTACTGCCCTGGGCTTTTCGTTGGATGGTTCTACGCTGATCATCGCCAGCAAGGAAGACCTGCATTTCTGGTCCGTTGATCCCCTCAACTTCTACGGAAAACTTTCCACTGATCGAGTCACCGACCAAAAGAATTTAATTGTGACTTTATCGGTATCACCTGACGGTTCCATGCTTGCTTTAGCGAGCCTGGATGGACAGATATTAATCTTCGCCATCCCCTAATGTGATGGGAGATTTTGGTTCTTATCTTCCATCTCATATAATTACATTGATTGATAAAATATGAGAAAGGCAAACAATGTCAGAGCGAGTCATTGTGTTTCAAGATCACAGTTTTAAAACAAATTTCAAAGCAGCTGACCCGAACGATCAGCGTTCAGACGATGTGGAGCCAGTACATCACCTGCACGATCTGACCCCGTATGGGATGCTTCTGGCCAGTGTGGCTGCCTGTACCGCAATTGTGGTTAACAGCTACGCCAACCACCATGATATCCCCTTAGAATCCGTCAATATCGATACAACATTCGATCGGATTTTCGCAGAAGACTGCGACGATTGCAATGAGAACAATGAATATGAAGAGATCATTCATGAAAAAATTGACTTCGAAGGCGATCTGGATTCTGAGCAGTTAAAGCGCCTTCATCAGGTGGCAAAAGCCTGCTCCATCCGGCGAATGCTTCAAAGCGGAATCCGGGTGGAAGCAGAATAATAATTTATTAAGAATTGTCTGAGGAAAAATCAATGAAACCAAACCAATTGAATGAAGCCAGCGGTGT
Source organism: Anaerolineaceae bacterium (assembly GCA_016841445.1). Taxonomy (GTDB): domain Bacteria; phylum Chloroflexota; class Anaerolineae; order Anaerolineales; family Anaerolineaceae; genus Brevifilum. The sequence goes on along the minus strand of JAENZD010000001.1, from coordinate 228,190 downwards.
TTTTCTGACCGATCAGTACCAGTTGACCATGGCACAGCTCTATTTCCGGATGGGGCTGCATGAAACCATGGCGCAGTTTGACCATTTCTTTCGCAGCTACCCGGATTATGGTATTCACAATGCTGGTTTTTGTGTGAATGCAGGCCTTGATTCCCTCCTGGATTGGCTGGATACGGTTAAATTTGGTCAGGAAGAAGTGGATTATTTGCGAAGCCAAAAAAGTGCGACTGGGGGCCAGCTTTTCGGCGATGATTTCTTATCCTGGTTGCGTGACGATTTTTCATCCAAAGCCATTAACCTGTATGCGATCCCTGAAGGCCGGGTGATCCACCCAAATGTACCCATTCACGTCATCGAAGGCCCACTGGCCGTCGGCCAAATCATCGAAACAGGCCTTCTCAATACAGTCAATTACCAGATCCTGATTGCAACTAAAGCCGCAAGAATGAAGCAAAGCGGGCGGGACCAGCTCCTGATGGAATTCGGGCTGCGGAGGGCACAAGGTTTGGGTGCTGTTCAGGGCACCCGGGCCGCGCTGATCGGTGGTGCTGATTTCTCATCGAACGTTGGCGCTTCGCGTATCTATGGCTTCCCGCCCAAGGGCACCCACGCCCACAGCATGGTGCAGGTCTTCATGGGGCTGGGTGAGGGGGAGTTGGCAGCTTTCCAGGCATACGCTGATATTTACCCGGATGACTGCCTGCTGCTGGTCGATACAATTGATACCCTTGAATCCGGTGTGCCAAACGCCATTAAGGTCTTTGAAAAATTAAAAAATGAAGGTCACCAACCTGTCGGAATCCGGTTGGATTCCGGTGATCTGGCTCATTTGAGCATCAAAGCTGCAAAAATGTTGAACGATGCCGGTTTTCCCGACGTATCGATCGTCCTCTCAAACGACCTGGATGAGCTGGTTATCTGGCAGATCATTACCCAGATCCAGGAAGAGGCTGGACGTTACGGTGTTGAGCCTGACCATTTGATCAAGCGCCTGGCTTACGGCGTTGGTACCAGTTTGATCACCTCCCGGGGTGATGCTGCCCTGGACGGGGTTTATAAATTAGTCGCTATTTGCCCGGATGATGCGTGGATACCAACCCTGAAGATATCTGAAAACATCGATAAAACCCTTAATCCCGGGAATAAGCGGGTTTGGCGCGTGTACGATAACCGCGGCAATGCCACCGCTGACCTGATCAGCCTTCATGACGAGGATATCGAACATCAAATACCGCTGGAGCTGAGGCATCCAACCTTGGCGAGCAAACGGCGGCTATTATGCTCTGATGATATTGACCACGTTGAAACACTACTTGTCCCTGTGATCAAAGCGGGGAAAATCCTTACAGATCGCCCTGGCATCCCTGACATAAGGAAAGTCAGAGACCAGGACATTGAATGCCTTGATCCAGGCGTTCGCCGGCTGATGAACCCCCATATTTATCATGTCTCTCTGACAAGGAAATTATGGGACTTGAAGCAATCAATGGTCAGGAAAACGCTCGCAGATAAAGAAAATTAACACCCGAGTCAGGTTGATTCACTTTTTTACCTGATATCCCTCGCCCCGCCCAGATGGGCGGTGAACCAATAGGTCTCCTCTGATTCCACACCTAAAAGTGCCCACTGCAGTTCGATGGCCTGGGCGTAGAAACGTGCACGGGGCAGCAAACGATCCAGGTCCGGATAAGTTCTGTGAATTTTCCCGATCAGTGTCTCACCATAATAATTGATCAGGGAGCCAATATCCGTTGCGGGGTCACCAAGCCCGGCAACGCCGAAGTCGATCACGCCGTTGAGCGCTGACGCATCCGGCAGATAGAGAATGTGATAGGGAGAGAGATCTCCGTGGATCAGGGATGAATGAAAATCGAAAAAATCCACCTCGCCCAGTGCGGGATCAAACAGCCATTCCACCCAATCAATTTGGTGAGGGAGCAGCAGCGGGTAAACCTTCTCAACGATCCTTTCGAAAATATCCAACCAGGTTTCCCGGGTCACAGGGGCTAATGTCAGCGGGACTTCCCATTTAAGTTCAGACGTACCGATATGATGCAGTTCATACAGAAATTGTCCCAATTGGTCAGCGATCATTTGCTGATGTTCCTGATCAAACCCTAACCAGGTCTCACGCAGAAATGATTTTCCTTTTAGCAGTGGATAGACCAGGACGCCATCAGCCCTTTTAGCCGGTAAGGGAACAGGTAAACTTAATTTTGGCCCAAGAAAGCGCATTAAACAGTCTTCGAGATCCATTAACTCTTTCCCCCAATCGGTCTTTGTAAAGCGAAATACCCATTGGTCATTAACGATCACGACATCGTTCACCAGGCCTTCCTGATGCAGTTCAATACCGCTGATCTCCAGGTCAGGCATAATCTGATGGATTTGTTCATCCCAGTACGGTTCTTGTCCAGTCATCCGCGCTCCCTTCTATTAAATGTTATAGTAGATTAATCCATAAAAAATCAAGTGAGAAACCAAAATTCATCAAGCAGGCGTGTGTTTTACAACCATTAACGATATCTCAATTCATTCTTTGTGCCCTGTTCAGCGTGTAAGTGCAATTTGCATCAGTAACGCTTTCACGATGACATGACAAATCCTCATGTTTGAGTTAGAATCTATCAACGAAAATATTACTGACCAATCCTTTCACCTGTGGAGATTTCAAAAATGCAGTGGACCCGTGATTATCAACCCAATCCGGAAAGAACGAAAGCGCTCAAGATCGCCATGATCATCACGCTGGTTGGAAATATTCTTCTGGCGGCTGGAAAGGGTGTTGTATCTTACCTTACTGGCAGCGTTGCGCTGTATGCTGATGCTGTGAACTCAGTCTCGGATGTCGTTTACTCTCTCGCGATCGTGATCGGGATATGGCTCACGATTCAGCCACCTGACCTCTCCCATCCCCAGGGGCATGGCCGATTTGAACCTCTCGTTGGGCTTGTTGTCGCTGTGACGATGAGCATTGCAGGTTATGAAGCGCTGCGTTCATCTATCAGCCGTTTCCTCGCTGGCGGCGAGGTGATCGCACTGGACCTGCCTACTATCACCCTTCTGGCGAGCGCAGCGATCAAGGCGGGAATGTTCACCATCATCGCCAAATTAGCAAAAACTACTGACAGTCCTTCCCTTAGAGCAACCGCGAAAGACAACCTCAGTGATGTGCTGACGTCTTTTGCAGCCTTCATCGGCATTTTGGGCACCCACCTTATTCACCCCATTTTAGACCCCATCGCCGGCGTTCTGGTATCAATCTGGATTTTCAGGTCCGCCTACCAGGCAGGCAAGGAAAATCTCGGTTTCCTGACAGGCGCAGGGGCAGATGAAGAACTGCGTCAGAAGATCATCGATACAGCCAACAGCGTTGACGGCGTAAAGCAAGTGCACCACATGATGAGTGATTATGTCGGGCCGAAACTGATCGTCGATATGCACATCAACCTTCCCGGGGATGCATCCCTGGATGAAGTCCATGCTGTGGAAGATCGTGTCATTGAAGCCCTCGAGGAGTTATCAGAAGTTGATCGTGCCTACGTCCATGTGGAGCCCCTGGAAGAACCCTTAACCTAAAAATAATCCATCGTAAATCGTAGAAGCGAGGCGTACCTCGCTTCAACAAACCCTGCAATATGGTGGGGTGAAGATCGCACCCCACCCTACAAAAGATTCCTGATTGCCTGCTACCTCATCGCCTGATTCCCTTTCACCTTTATCCAAACACCACATACTGCAATAAAAATCGCTCAATCGCCTCATAAAAGGCCTTGCGGGTTTCTGATTTTCGGAAGCCATGCCCCTCACCCGGGTAGAGGTGATATTCATACGGCACGCCATTCGCTTTCAGGGCTTTGACGATCTCTTCCGATTGGCTGGGCGGCACCACCTTATCCTCTTCACCCTGGAAGATCGCCACCGGGTCTTTGATCGCTTCAGCGTGGAACACGGGCGAACACTTGCGGTACAATTCTGCCGCTTTCGGCAGCGGGCCAACCAGGGAGTCATTATAACGCTCTTCAAATTTGTGGGTATCCATCGCCAGTGTGAACAGGTTTGAAACACCATAGGAACACAGCCCGGCTTTGAACAAACCGGGGAAGCGGATCAGGGCATTCAAAACGGTATATCCGCCCGCGCTCCCGCCTTTGATCACCAAGCGCTCGGGGTCAGCCAGGCCCTGGTCGACCAGCGCCTGGGCACCGCCTGCAGCGTCAATCACATCGAGGTTGCCCCAGTTACTGCGCAGTGCATCCCTGTATTTCCGTCCGTAACCCGTGCTGCCGCGATAATTCACTTCTAAATAAGCGTAACCGCGGCTGGTAAAGAATGCCGCTTCCAGGTTATAACCAATCGAAACCGCGCTGGTTGGCCCCCCGTGGATGTATACGATCGCAGGAGGCAGTCCCTCACCCTCGTACCGGGTGCTGGTTGGTGGAGAGTAAATCCCATAAACCGTTTCGCCATCTGTGGATGTCCAGTTAATTTCGTATGGCGTTGGCAGGTCTTCAAACGGCACCGATTCGCTCGTGCTGCGCTGGTGGATTTTGATCGCACCATCTTTCGTGCTGATCACCCGCGGTGAAACCGAAGGTGCATCGGCGACCATGCATAGCCTGCCACCCGAGCTGACTGCAGGGTGAGATAGCGCTGTGTAAGGGCTCATATCGATCTCGTTGACCTCGCCGCTGTCAACATCCACCTGGTTAAGGGTCGTTATCCCGGCTCTGGTTTTCAGGAAGACGATCTTCTGGCTGTCCGCTGACCAGGCCTGCACGACCACGCCCTGGATCCAGGCGGGTTTCAGGAGGGATTCACCTTCAACTAAAACCTTCGAATCCCCTTCTTCGAGATCACGCAGGATCAACTGATCCCACTCTCCCAAATTCCGGATATAGCTCAGGTAGCGGCCATCGGGTGAGAATGCCGGCTGAAGGATGGGGATATCCGGGCCACCTGCCAGGTTTTGGGCAGCCTGGACACGCGGCGGATCACCTTCAAGCACAGCATACATCAGCCGTGTCCCGTCCCAGGGCATGTTGGGATGGTCCCATTCCACCCAGACGACCGCTTTGCCATCAGGATGCCAGGCCGGCTGCATATAGAAATCTGCGCCTTCCATGAATTTAATCGGCCAATCTCTGCCATCGGAATCAACCAGCCCGATCACATCATGCCCTTCATAGGTATGAATGAATAGGACCCACTTATTATCCGGGGAAAGCACAGGTGCGGCCACGCTTCCAAAAGCAGGTGTGATGGCTTCGGGAAATCCTGCACCTAAATATCGCTTATAAAGCCGGCCATCCTTTGCCGCGAAGATCACCAACCCATCCTTTACCGTGAAATCACCGCCGCCATAACCAATGCCGCCTTTCACGTCCAGGTTGCCGGAGAGCTCATACGGTGCCTCCCCTTCCGGCTGTGCCATCAGTACACCTTTCGCGGAGCGCCTCTCCCGCCACACGAGGGTCTCTCCATCGCTATCCCACGTCGGGTCATTCAGGGAAATTTCAGCCGCGATCAGGTCCGGGGTGATCTTGCTCTGCCAAAGCCCGTAGGGTTTCGTAATTTTATGTGATTTACTGTTTTCCATTCGCTTTTATCCAATCTGTCTATCGATCGATCTAAAGTTAATTAAAGAACGTTTTTTCAATGGCTTTCTTCGGCCTGAAACCCGTCTGGCGTTTCACCGCTTCTCCTCCTTCAAAGAGGATCAGCGTTGGTACCCCCATCACACCGAACTGCATCGCCAGATCAGGGTTCTGGTCCACATCCACGTAGAAAAATGCCACCTGACCGCTGTAATCGGCTGCTAATTCATCCAAAATCGGCTCAAGCATTTTACAGGGTCCGCACCAGGGCGCGCCAAAATCCACCAGGGCAGGTTTCTCAGCCATGAGAACTTTTTCCTCGAAATCGAGCTGATGGATGGGGTTGAGATTCGACATAAGTGCGCCTTTCTAACTGATAGCAGTTCCACCTAAGAAAAAACAATATATTGCTGGTACAAATGATGCTGCTTTTATTATACTATTTGAACACCCCCCCCCTCAGGACAAAACATATCCTGAAACTGATGCGGGGATAGACAATCAAAGTCATACAATATGCCCTGAAGATTTCATTCAATTTATTGACGCTCACCCCCTAAAGTGCTACAATAATGACCTGAAGACGGGCGCGTAGCTCAATGGTAGAGCAGTGGCCTTTTAAGCCATTGGTTGGGAGTTCGAGCCTCCCCGCGCTCATTTCTGCTTTAAAGTGAATGGTGAATGGGGAATGGTTGGAGCGGGGATCAGGCAATCAGGTATCAGGCGATCAGGTATCAGGAATTTTTGCAGATGGGATGCGAACCTGCCCTGAAGCGAAGCGGAATGGGTTCACCCCACCAAAATATTGTCTTCGCGAGGGAAGTTCCGCAGGAACGTGGAAGCGATCTCATTCTTGTTTTACGACGATCCACCTGGATATCCTGCCCCTTGAAAATGGCATGACCGTATTCGTTCCAGATAAAAACGAACCGAAACGAATAAGAGCCACTCCCAGCCTTCATTGAGAGCCAGCCTTGTGGAAATTTCTGCAAGGGCGAGGCTCAAATGTTCTGTCTGGGCGCCAGTTTCAAACCCGTCCAGCCTGGCAATCCCTCTTTTTACAACCTTTTCCCGACATTTTAGTTTATCAATTAATTTTTACCGTCGTGGGTAAGCCTCCTTCGGAATAAATGCGAGCAAACACAAAACGAATGTTCTGAGTTTATTACAGGATATCAAAGTTCAGGAGGGTTTTCAATACGTCAAAAGCGGCTAAAATTGGGCCGCGTTATGCCACTTTAGGCAATAGAGCATAGTGAATGGTGAATGGGGAATCGGCAATCAGGCAATCAGGTAAAAGGCGAAGAGGCAATTAGGAGTTATTGTAGAGCGTAGGTGACGTATGGTTGCGTCAGCAATCTACGTGACAATTTTTATCAGTTCGCAGAGTGGGTTGCGATCTTCACTCCACCATTATGTTTACGATACCAGGGATCAGGCAACCAGGTAACAGTCGATCAGGAAAAACCTCGTCACGCCTGTCTCCGTACGAGTCTCACGAGTTAATCCCGTGGGGAGGACGTAATATCACCATCGCAGGGATTAGGCATTCCGAACCCAAATCTGTGATCACCTCTCAGAAACATGTATTAACCAATTGGTGCGCAGAAAACCGCTGCACACCCTACAAGCTATAATTATCATCAGAAGACGGCATGTAGCTCAATGGTAGAGCAGTGGCCTTTTAAGCCATTGGATCAATGTTCGAATCTCTGTACGCTCATAAAAAACCCTTAATAAGGGTTTCTTCCTAATTTATATTAAAATATTTTTAAATAATTGTTTTTATATTGAATTTCATAAAATTTTAGTGCAATTTTGGTGCAGTTAATCCCAATTTTTTTATCTGACCTTCTGGATAATCATTCAAGTTTATCCATTCTTAGTTCTTTTCTAATATTATTCCACTTTCTTATTATTGAAGAGTTAATTCTTCTAAATATTCTTGTTGAAAGTTTTATGTGTGTTAACGATTTTATTGATTCATACGCAACCATTTCTTTGATTATGAAACTTGCCAGTTCGGTTTGATTATCTTCGATTTTCGAGGAATACAAATGAAATAGATCACCATAAATAGCTTCCACGTTCTTTTTGAATATCTCAAGCCGTAACCAATTGAACAATAATTCAGATGAAAATAGTGTTTGCGTAATAATTACAATTACTTGTAAATCTGTCTTCCGAATCAATAAAAGTGTCAACCAAATTAAAATATATAAAGAAATTTTTATCCTTTCAGAATTTAACATTCGTTTAGATATCTCTTTACAAAACAAAGAGTTTTCAAATATATTAGCCCCGAGTCTTTTTATTGAAGGCAGATATTGATTGTTGTAATAATTTTTTGTAACTTCAGAAGAAAAAACAACATTCAGCGAATCTGTTAATAATTGATTTCTCCTTTCTCTTTCAGCATTTGGTAACATGACATAATCAACAATAAAAGATAATGTAATATGAATTATTACAATTAACAAGTATGATATGATAATAAATTCCATAAAACTATCCGAAAATACTTGTTGAATCAATATTACGAATGATAAGACAAAAGATATCCAAAAAGACACCTTTGTTATTAAATCTAATGTGTTTACAGGTTTGTAAAAATCTTCTACTGTATCAACCCTCTCATTTTCCAAAATTACACCTCAGGTAACAACTTTTTTATTTTCACTTCTGCGGAATATTGGTCACCTTGATTTTCAAGGTCTTTTATTTCCATAACTTCTCTCTTAACAAAAGAAACTTTCTCTTGCAACAATTGATTCCAACTTGATGATACCTGGATTGATTTCCAAAAAGAATAGAAAAATTCACTTAATGAATCACAAAATAAATATAAGGCATTTGCAGTATAGTTCTCGAGATCAAAGGAATTAAATTGATGATTAATTAGCGAGTTCCAATACTTAATAATCCTAATTAACGGCTTTATTTTATAATTATTAGCAGCATTTTTACTAACCAAATCTTTTTCATATTTCCACGGATCTGTTGTTATCCAATCCATTAAATAATTCGATGGAGAAGGAATATAATAAACTGATCCTGAATAATAGTATTCTTCTTTCCGTGCAGGAACTAAATCGAATTTTATATGGTTTAATTCCAAAACAACAACAGGGTTAGATTGATGTATTTCAGAAAAAGAGTAATATTTTTCAGCAAAGTCCTTTAAGTAATTTAAATAAGTCTGTGGCTTATAAGTACTTTCTTTTGTGTTGAAAACAATCATATAATCAATGTCTGAATTTTCATCTGCCTTTCTTGGAAGAATTGTTCCCCGTGTACTAGAACCAAATCTATGCTGTTCAATAACCCTTTCACCAAAATATAAGTCAAGTCTGTTCTCTAGAGCTCTTATAGATGTATCAATACTAATTTTTTCATCATCTATCAGTACTAACGAACTTGCCAGATTAGTTAGATAAGAATTCACCGTCATTTTTACCTCCCAGAATATTAAATTTGAGTTATGTTAGAATTATAAACTAAATGTGGCTCAAATCGATCTCAATATATTCAAAAATCCTATGTGTTTAGGTTATCTACCAAGTGAATCAAGGATAATAGCCGATTCATTTTGAATAGATGGCATCAAATGGCGATAAACATCTAGTGGGATACTCGGTTGAGCGTGACCCAACCGTTGCGATGCTGCAGACAGGTCACTCCACTGCGAAGCCCTAAGTGCGAGAGTTGTTTACCTAAAAAATATTCAGGAAGCACAAATAATGGCGCACAGAATGTAACTTCTTTCTCCGTTCTCGCTGGTGTCCTCAACTGCGCGAAAACGTGGATTATAATCGCTCGGTCAGGAGAACAATATCTCCAAGTCATAAATCCCATTTCTTCATAGGTACGGTACTACTGTCTGCTCTGTTGAGCTAGGCTCGCCATCAAATAGAATATCAAATCCGCTCGAATATCCTGAAAAGCTGATGGGACACTTGACCGGGTAATGCATAAAGCCCACCGCATTGAACTACAAGGTGAATACTAACGAAAATTGCGTGCGATCCTACCATGTCGTTCAATTGATGTATAATATGTTGACCAGTTCTGATATCCCGTTGTGGTGGTCGTTAAATCTGGAACTACTGGTTGATTTCACCGAAATATTCACAATCTTATTTTCAAATGTTGTAAGTTTTAAATCAACGGAGGAGATTAATTACTATGAAGCCTAATATAAGAAACACCAATCCACTATATTCATTCACTAAAAAAATATCTGGAATCCTAGCCGTTCTAATACTCAGCGCTTGCTCTGGTAACACACCAATTACGAAAGTTATTGAAGTGACTCATCAAGTTGACATAACTCGTGAAGTTCAGGTTACCAAAGTGGTTGAAGTTACTCGTATCGTAGAAGTAAATCCGACATTGGCTCCAGCTACAGCCACACCTTCCGCGTCGCCATTACAACCAGCAGATGCCCAGGCATCTAGTTATATATCTGGAAACGAGTCTCCCACATTTCCTGAAGGTGAATCGGGACAATTATCAGTGATTCCACTCGGTTTAGGAAATTCCGATAATGTTTATTACGTGGTTGTACGAAATAATACAACATCAAGCGTGAGTTCGATTCAAGTAACAGGGGTTGCTTATACTTCTGAAGGAAAAATGTTAGCCACAGGTGGCGACCAAGGTCTAAATCCTTATTTCGTGAGACCAGGGGAAATATCCTTTGGCTATGTATATTTTTCAGACACAAAATTACCTTCTGATGCTACCTATACGTTTGAGGTGACTGGTACCCCATCGAATGAACCTGAATGGTTCCGTGATTTAGATGTCTCTGAAGTTAATCTGGTTGAGGACAGGTTGGTGGGATTATTTACCAATAATCACAATGTCACGGTAACTGGGCCTATAAAAGTAATCGCGTACTGCTTTGATGAGACGGGAAGCTTCTTATACGTACATCGTGATTATACAGATAAAGATGAAGCGCAAAAAGGCGAACAAATCCCTTTCCAGATAAGCCTTTCCAATGACCCATGCCCAATTTATTTAGTTATGGGCTCCGGATATGGTAGGTAAAAAAATCCATACGGTTGGAGAGATATTTCATCATTGCTCTAACAGGATCCTGAATCATTACGGGATGACCCGCCGTGGTATTTTTCATGGAGAGAACCGTTTAAGATAACTGCTGGGGAAAAATCGGTTCTGAATTGCTTGAAATCAGAAAGTCCATCCACGCCAGCGGCTTTTCCCGCGACCGGTATTTACTTGAAATCACCAATGAAGAGCGGGAGAGGTCAATCGGTAAAATCTGGCTGATGACTAAAGCCATTCTGCCGGTGACGATGAGCCCCGGTTCTTACGGCCTGGTCGGTGCCAGCAAGATCCTGTTCTCGGTGCTGCCTGAAATCGTCCTCCCAACCGATAACGCCCAATGGATGCAGGTCTTCAAAACCGTCGACCTCGGGGATGTGATATGCTTCATGGCGGCGGATATTCAGCGGTGGGAAGAAGCGACTGGGACACAGTTGAACATGGTAGAGCCAACCAGCAGGTTGACCACGCTGCCATCCATTTATAATGCTGTGGCATTGGAGGCGCGGCCAAAATAAACCAATGTACAACAAGAATCTTGCAGGAAGCTAAGGGTTGATTTGAAGGTCATTAGTCATTGATGCAACATTAATTGTGCGTTGTTTTAATGAGGCAAATAGAAATGGAAAATCCTAAACTCGAATATAAAGCAAAACCCAGGAAATGCCCTAATTGTAAATCCAAACGGATAGCCAATATTCTCTATGGATATCCAGCATTTTCCGAAGAGTTGAGCAAGAAGTTGGATGAGGGAAAGATCACGCTTGGGGGCTGTGTGGTTAATCCTGATAATCCCAGGTGGGAATGTGCAGATTGTGGTACGTTGTTTTTCCGAAAACTTGATCTGGATATTGATGGTTTTCCAGATGATTATCGCTAAATGATGAACATTTAAAGAGACTGCTTCGTGCCTCGCAGTGACAGCTATGTAATTGCGAAGGAGTGGCTGCGAAGCGTCCTGTAAGGAAATAATTACGGCAATCTTTCTTAATTCTCCTCGTTCAAGCTGGTGTTCTCACCGGCGGAGATCTTTTAGTTATAATATTCTTAATAGTGTTAATATAACCAATTTATGAATTTTGATATCGATAGGATTTGTCTATGGCTTTACTTGCAGAAGAAATCGTGGAAGAATGGTTGAACCGACAAGGCTTTTTTACTATCAGGGGCATTAAATTAGGGGTTCACGAGATTGACTTGCTTGCATTAAGAATATACGAGAAGGACGTTGAATGCCGGCACATTGAAGTAACCGCATCAGTACGACCCATGAGTTATCTCACGGATGTTCCAAAGGAAATCCGTAAAACAACCGGGCGTCCTCCAAAATCCCCTGTACATAGAACCACTGAGGAGTTACAGATTGGAATTAAGGAGTGGGTTGATAAAAAATTCAATCTACCTAGGAAATGCCAATTGAGACAAAAATTATATCCAGGGAAATGGTCGTATGAGCTTGTTGTTCACAAAGTTCTTCATCCCGAGGAACTGGACCTCTTTCGGGATGCTGGAATCAAGATACATCATCTGAAAGACATCGTATTAGAACTCGCAAATAAAAAGATGATAATTAATAGTGCATCTGGAGCTTCATTAGTTGAATTAGTTTTGTTAGATTCCGGATTTATACCAAGGAAGTAAATAGATCACAATACTACCATTCTCAATGATGTCCTTACCAGCGGATAAACGCAACCAACAGTTAGTCATGCGTCCGGTCAAGCCCCTCTCCGCTGCGCTTTGGGGGTAATAAAGACCGGCGCAAACAAAGTTAATTTCCCACATCCTCATCATCTTCGATTATGCCTACTTTATCCATGTTTCCAATATTCGTTTGCACCAGGAAGCACCAAAAAACAATGAAAGTTGACCTGGTTTACCATGGGAGAATTAGTGGTAGGCACCAACAATAAAACCCAATATGGCCAGCACATCAACACCAGCATGGATTAAAACTGAACCCCAAATGCTCTCAGACTTTTGCATGAGCCAACCCCATAATAGACCTAAAGCCAATACCGCTCCCATATAGGGTAGAACATCTATAATATAGGTTGAACTGATATGAACGCCAGCAAACACAATTGAGGTGATGACAAGAGTAGTTCTAACCCCGATCAGCGGCGTTAGCTTTTTTAAGAATAAAGCCCGAAACCATAATTCCTCCAATAAGGCATTTGAGAAAATGAATATCAGGATCCAAGGCAATTCCTTTGCGACTAATGCCCACCGCAGACCAGAGCCGACAACTTGTGCTAAGCCAACACCTGCAAAGACTGCAAAACCAATAATACCGGCGGTCAATCCAAGTTTTAGGTTGCCTCGCTTTAGGAAGAGACCATTCATCTCACCACCAGTTGCAAAGTGAACCACAAGAATAGATAATATTATTGGCAAGGTTTCACCGAACTTGGCTATTGCTACGCCCTTCACTGTGGTAACTGAGAATCCGAGAAGCCTCATAGGTATATCGCCAAAGTACTGTGACAAAAGAACACCCAGCGAAATGGCAAAAAAACCGATGAGGATTTGTTTATACTGTGACAAGCGTTCGCTATATCGTGATATGATCCAAGCAACCAAACTTACAATGAGCATACTAACTTTCAATATTGTTCTGATATCTTGCGGAATTATGCTAACGTAGGTAGCAGAACCGATTGTTCCCCCCAAAATAATAAATAATAAAATCGCACTTATGTAGTTCGTTTTTTTATCCCGATCTGTTCTTTTATTCATCATCCAGTCCTTTCAATGACCATTCAGAGTTTTGGTTTATCAACAGATCCTCGCATAGCACCCGATGGCTCTAGTTCGACAGATTCATGTTCTTGGATGCACGCTTTGTTGGTATGGTGTACGGAAAGATCAACTCAAAAATCCCATTCTCAGCATTTCTTATTTTTTCCTTAACTGACTCGATCACGGAAAACTGAGCCAAATACAATGATGGTACTTGGACACAAATAGGAGGTTAGACAGGTGCATGGCTGAGTAATTCAATCGAAATCTTGGTTGCCTTTCCTGGTGCCATGCAGGTGCAAAGCCGGGGATACTCTGTGTAAACAGAGCTCTGGGTTGTATAAATTGGCTATGCTATTCTGATCTGTGCATATAAATCACAAATTGAGATACACATCATTATATAATTTTTTCGGAAAATTATTAAGAATAAGAACTCTTTAAATTAAAATGGATTCAAGCTAAATAAATCATATCATCTTTTTTAGAATACTTGCCTTTATAATGAACCACATGCCTGAGTATTAAGCACCAACCAATCTCAGGATATATAGATAATTCCGCCCTATGTTCACTATGTTTTTTTGCACCTTAACATATAACCGACTTTAACAATTTCAGGATGATTAATGGATGAAACACCTTTTTTAATGATAATATTGTGCAGATATTACAACAAGCTAAGCACACATTGTTAACAAGGTTATACTCCCCTATACCAGCGACTATTCCAATTCAGCTTACCCAAATCCAGCCTTTTTGACTATCTTACAGATTGATACAACTTGTGGGGTCAGGTCAATGGTTAACCTACATTCAGTATTTTATAAATAATTCTAATAATTGACGATTAAAAATAATCAATATATAATAAACATATTATTACCCCAAGCTAAATCAAATATAGTCGATTCAGGTTTAGCTTTTTTTATCAGGATGGGAGTATCCATGTCAATCCTCTTCAGCGCAAAGAGAATATTCGGGGTTGTTTTTATTCTATTAATCCTATCCTTTATATGCGTCATCGATGTTAGGCCGGTCAATGCAGCGACGATTTCTGTGAATACAACTGAAGACCAAAATAACACGGATACAGAGCATTGCTCTTTGCGTGAGGCAATAACAGCTGCAGAGACAGATACGGTTTATGGGGGGTGTACTGCAGGTAGTGGCGCAGACGATAGCATTACTGTTCCAGGGGGGATATACACTATTGATGACCAACTACCCTCGATAACCACCACTATTTTTATAAATGGGGCAAGTGCAGAAACAACAATTATACAAGCTTCCAGCTGCAATCCTACTCAAGAAACTTGTGAAAACGACCATGAAATGTTTTGGATTTCCGAATCTGGTAATCTGAACCTTAATAATCTGACCCTCCGTAATGGAAAGAATACCGGGGATTTAAATGGTGGCGCAATTTATAATGCCGGCACTCTGGGTATAACAAATAGTATTCTGACAAATAACATTGGCACATACGGTGGGGTAATTATGAGTAGCGGAGCCGTTGGTATCATAGGTAGCACCTTATCTGCAAACCGTGGAGACAGCGGTGGTGCCATATATATTTCGTCTACTGGTTGGTTGGGTATTGGTTTTAGCACCTTATCTGCAAACCTTGCTTACAATGGTGGTGCCATATATATTTCGACTGCTGGTGAATTGGATGTTGTTAGCAGCACATTCTGGGGGAATTTTGCAGCGCAAGGCGGTGCGATTAACAGTAATGGAAATTCAGATATCAGAAACAGCACATTCTCAGAAAATTACGCAGCAGAAGATGGTGGTGCCTTTTATAATAATGATGATGCCTATGTTATTCACTGCACTTTTTCAGATAATATTTCAGCCTATGGCGGGGCTGGTATCGAAAATACTGAAAATGGATGGTTGGATTTAAGAAACGCAATTATTACTAATTCTGTTGGCGGCATTGACTGTAATAATAATGGGGATATTGTGGAGGGCACCAATAAATTTGTTCAAGATGGCAGCTGCGATGCTTGGTTTTCTGGTGACCCATTACTCGGCCCCCTGGCTGATAATGGTGGGCCAACTCAAACTCATGCACTCCTAATAGGATCTCCTGCAATAGATAATGCTTCTCTAGCAGACTGTGAGCCAATAGACCAACGTGGGGTAAACCGTCCCCAAGGACCAGGTTGTGATTTCGGGGCATATGAATGGCTACCTGTGATACCAACATACCTGCCGTTAATATTGAAATAACGGAGACTTTATCTCGTAATTGAGCAGTGGAATCATAGGGCATTTGGTGTAAGTTCGAGCCTCCCCACAATCATCTTTGTGTTTACAGTTAGTGGGGAATTGTGAATTGGGAAAGCAGAGATCAGGCAATCAGGTACCAGGCAATCAGGAATTTTTGTAGGGTGGGGTGCGCTTCCTGTTCTAAAGCAAAGCGAACGGGTAATGATTTGAACCGTATACTCTATCCGGTTCAGGTGTTAATAATAACGGCAATTTGAACGTAGTATCGCTGCACCTGAGTTGGAAAATAGATCACATTGGAGGCACCAATAAAATATAGATACGGATTCTCACTGTTTATCAAAATCAAACATACTTACTATGGTTAATGGTTGATATTAGAAATAAATTATTGTATAAATTAACAATAGGAACACTGCAAAATTCATAATTCCCAGACCTAATTGTTTGATAAATAGAAAAATTGATCACCGCTAGTTGAAGGGAGTCATTAATGCTTATACCTGAACGATCTTTTAATGGACACTATTATCGGTTGGCAATCATTATTTTCATTACAGTAATCGTATTTGCCCTTGTACTACCACTCGATCAACATCCTACGGTTTCAGCATCATCCTTCTACTTATTCCACCCAGGCTTTAGTAAACCAACAATTGATGGCAATATCGAAACCAGTGAATGGGCAGCAGCAGATACTTATACTCAAGTGATGTACGGTTCCAACACAGGGCTGACCGGTACCCTGTATGTGATGCAGGATAAGGAGAACCTCTATCTGGGTTTCATCATCGATGATGACGAATTAACCGTTGGAAACTGGTATGGCATCCTCGGAGATACCTTAGAAATTAGTTTTGATGATAATAACAGCGGCTCGCTGTATGAAGTAGGGGAGAATAAAGTCACCATCAACTCTGTCACACCATATTATGATAGCCACTTCGTAAATACTTCAGGGTCTACCGCTGCAGATGCCCAGCAAGACGGTCAGGGGATCCTTGCCAGGCAAGGCAGCACCAATCATGTTGAGCTTGCTTTCCCTTTGTGCAGTGGAGATGCTGATGATTTCTGCCTAACAGCGGGAAGTGTATTAGGATTACAGTTACAATATACCGATTACGACACTCTTACGGCTGTACCAAGTCCAACACCAGATGGATCCAGACTACCTGGGCAGGAGAATTATGAATTAGTGACCATTGAAATTCTTACGATATATGATGTTTTTATGCCTTTAATTTGTAAATAAAATATCAATTGCCAAAGGCTTCCCTGACTAAATAAATCGATCCCAGTAGGTTTAGATATTATAATGAAGCCATAAACCATCCACTACACTTTCAGCAATATTTTGGAAAATTCATGAACCTGGGAAAATCTATTTTTTACACCTTTGGCGCGTTTGGCGGGATCATCCTTGGCATTATCAGCATCGTCCTTGGAGTCAAAAACAGCTCAATAATTGGCTATATCTGCGGTATTCCCGCTTTGCTTGTCGGGATCGTTTCATTGATCCAAGCTTTCCGTTATATCAATATTGATTATTGAATGGAAGATCACTCATAAAATTTATCAAGCTCTGATCAGAAAGCCATTGTTAACTTAGGGAATCAGGTAATTGGGTATCAGTCGATTAGGGAAATTATTCGTTCCCATCGGTGTCCTCACCAGCGAAAAATCACGCCCAAAAAATATTTGGTTCATGTCAGGAGACCTTCGATCACATTGGATTGTGAATAAATCCAACAAATACTATTTCCCCTTATCCTTCAGCTAGTGGTTTAGAGCGCTCCAAACCAAGGATGATCAACAAACTCCCGATCACCAACGGCCCACCTGCTCCAAGGACAGCCAATATCCTGTTCCCCCCTGCGGTCAACATACCAAATATGGAAAACACGATCCCGACACCCAGCACCGCCCATGCCCCAATGCGAACTCGGATCCACGCAATAGCCACACCAATGATTGTAAGAATGACGAGAACAAGCATACCAATCGATTCAAAATCCGCTGAGATTGACTCACCTTCAAAAAAACCACCGACAACAATGGATAAGTAAAACACACCGACAATAGAAATGATGATCAACCCGATTATTCTTAAGAATTTTTTCATCCTGATTCCTCTCTCAGCTTTCCAAAGATTCCCGTGATTCTTTAAATTAGAGACTGTTCATCACGCGAACAGTCTCTAATCCAGTGGTTGTGATGGACCTCTTCTATTCCAGTGATTTAAAATAGTTGATGCATTCTTGCCTGGATGTGATCACCAATCCCTCATCAAATAATTCGGGCATGCTCAACCAGAACGCTTCGGAGCCACACACACCTTGGTAGGCAACCGGTTTTCCAGCTTGAAGCGTTGCAACGCAGAACCCAACAAATGACGGCGGGTAACCAGGATATACATCAAGTAGCTCGCTGTAAAGATCTCTGCAAAGCGGTTGGATTTCTTGTGGATCAGGAACGCACGATATCATCAAGATACTGGTCAAGACGAAGAGAACAATGAAGGTTAAAGTTTTTTTCATCGCCAACTCCTTTAAATAACAACACAATGGGAAAATAATGGATCGATATTCACCTCCGTTTTAGTGGGATATTACGACATCCAGTGCTGTTTTGGGTATCTACATTATATAAAACTTCGGCGCGGGAAGTCAATTCGCGTGTATTTTCCCCTTTATGGCTCAATCCCCACAATCTAGACTCTCAGTGAGCCCCGAAATCCCCTGGCGCTGTAGTAAGAATCCGCACCGTTATGGTATATGAAAACGCGGTCGTAACGACGGTCGCCAAAGATCGCGCCGCCAAGCTCGCGCACTGCATCAGGCGTCTTCAGCCAGCTGGATGTCTTTAAATCGAATTCGCCAAGTTCCTGGAGCGCAAAATATTCTTCTTCTGTGAGCAGTTCGATCCCCATCTCTGCTGCCGCATCCATCACACTGGATACGGGCTTATTGGCTTTCCGGGAATCCAGCGCTGCCCGATCGTAACACAGGCTCCGGCGACCATCAGGACTTTCCTTTGCACAGTCATAGAAGATGAATTCACCAGTGTTCTGGTCATAGCTGACCACATCCGGTTCGCCACCAGACTGTTCCATCTCATTTAAAGACCGCAGCTTTTTAGGGCTTGCTTCCAGTTTTTTCTGCACATCAGGCCAATCCAGACCTTTATGACGAGACATATTTTCCACAAAACGTTCTTCCAGGGTTATAAGAAGGGCTGTATTTAGTTCCATTGACTATTCCTTTATCTTATTCAATTTGTTCTCTACACTTCATAGTACCCTTTTCTAAAACATGGAATCAAGCACAATCATTAACAAACGAGTTTCCTTATCGAAACGTTGTTGAACACATCAATGAACTCCTACATAAACCAATATGATATAATGGCACTGAGGAGCATTAACAATGAACAACATTCCTCGCCCTGATTATCGCAGCATTAAACTCAATCCAGATCAACAAAAATTCGCTTTCCAGGCTCACACGAACTGGCATGTGATTGCCGGTGCGCCTTCTGCTGGAAAAACAACCTTAATTGAACTGCTCTCACAAACGGGGTTTAATACAAGACCAGAACCAGCAAGATTGTATCTCGATAAGGAAGTTGTTAAAGGCAGAACGGTGCAGGAGATTCGCTCAGAGCAAAAGGATTTGCAGCACATTTTCTTTAATTTGCAATTGGATTTAGAGCGCAGCCTTCCCCACGATGAATTTCTCTTGCTCGACCGTGGGATTCCTGATCAGTTTTCTTATTGTAGAATGTTTGGTGTTGACCCCAATATTTTCCTAAATGACTGTTTTATTCATCGTTATGCAACTGTGCTTATTCTAGCGCCGCTCCCTTTCGAAAAAGATGGCTACAGGGACCCTGAAGCTGAGATCGTGGATTATTTTGATGAATGGATCACCTGTGATTACCATGCATTAGGATATGCCACGACACGCGTCCCTGTAATGAAGCTTGAAGAGAGATTGGCATTCGTAATCAACTTACTAAAAGGGCAAGGCTTAGGTGAATTATTAGAATAACATTTATATAGCTCATATGAAGAACGTATGAAAACAAAAATACTTCCCGCAAATCCAGATGCAAAATCCCCTGCTGGCGCAGATATTCGTTACCTCGTGGATGGCGAAACGGGCAACATGATCTACAGCACTGTCCCACCTCGCCAAATCAATAAAGCAACAGTCCATAAAACAGTCAGTGAATTCTGGTATATCCTGGAAGGAGAGGGGGAAATCTGGCGCATTAGCGGGAAGGAAAGCGCCATCACCCCCCTAACACCAGGTACAGCTATCGATATCCCGGTTGGAACGGCATTTCAATACAGGAATGTATCGGATCAGGAGCTAAAATTTATCTGCATTTCAATGCCGCGCTGGCCTGGGGAATCAGAAGCAACTTGCATACAGGGCGTATGGGAACCCACTGTTTGATATCAATTAATTAATATTAACCTACATATTCTAACCATCTAATTTTTCAATTTAGAGGGTGTTGATGCGGACTGTTTTTCACTGACTCATTATTTCACAATGTAGAATGAGGGTTTAATAGAGTAGATAGTTAAATATCCTACTGACTTAATCACTCACTGTCTCAACAAACACAAGATAGGCCGAATAAGTTAAATCCTCCAAACCTTCTGCATTTTCAACATTCAGAAGACGTCACCCTCATGTCTAAATCACGAGAAGGTCTTATCGAACAATCCCAAATTGAGTTAGGCATCCTGTATTGCGAGCGCATTGGTTTATTCCACAGACAGTGACCGGTATTAAGAGACCTTCGCTTTTCCGGAACGTTTTGCATGCGCTTTGATGCCGTTTTCTCAAGAATTTAATCCTTTTTCCGCTTGAGTATCGTTCCATTTTGATCATCAAACTGTTTTTTGTTTTACAGCTGTTATAAACTCATAAAGGTCCAAGCCTTCAGGCATCAGATTTGTCTTATAGCGAAGGTTCAAAGGCTTTCCCTTATATATCTTCTGGATATCCAGCATTGTATTATTAAGTGGCCCCTCATGCAGATGCACTTCAGCATAATCTGCATAGATCACCTCTTCATATTTGCCAGTGGCAAGACTTCTTTTCGTTACTGGGAGAATGACTAATCGCTGATCAGTGACACCAATGTGGAAATCCCGTGACAAGAACCATGCCATACCACGAGTTAACAATAGAAATGAGGTAGAAGGTACTTTTTTGAATATCCCAATCGCTTCCAGCTCCTCATTTTCATTCAGGTACGTCGAAAGTGCGGCTTTCATTTGATCAAGGCTTATTTTATACATAACTTCCTTTCTTCTTCAAGAATCCGTCAAACATTGATAACTTGATGATAGAGATATTCGAAAGCGTGACCAATAGATAATCTAATGTCTTAATCGAAACGACAGTTGAATTTACAGCAGTTAGAAATCGCTCTATTTAGGCTTCACTGGCACCATGATTTCGATGACCGATGTGGGGTCAGAGGGACCTTTATAACGCTCGTCATAACATTGAATGTCAAAAGCGAAAGCCGGTTCGTATTCAGATGTATCAATCCAGGCATAAACGGCTTTAAATGCCTCCCCTAAATCGCCTTCACTGAATTGATGCGTGAAAACAGCATACTCACCTGCCGGGATCACTTTTGCAAACAGCTCGAGGGGCAGTTTTTTTATTTTTTCCACTGAAACGCCAACCAGGCAGAAGTGCATTGTGGGTTCGGTTTCTTCTTCGATATGAAGTTCATAACCCATGCCTTCAATTTTGCGCTTGATCTCATTTTCATGTTCAATGAAGCGCGCCCACAAGCCGGCAATGTCCAGGTCGAGGACGGATTCACCTGTCCCGACGATGCCCACTAGATATTTTTTCGGCATGTCGACTATTTTTGGTTGGTCCATAAGTTTCTCCTTTCCATAATAAATGGGGTAATAAATATTTCCAATTTACGAAAACTTTTCCTGCATTTTATCAAGACTAAAATCTATTAATTTTGAAAGATGACGTGAAAAATCAAATTGATCTTTCGAAGCTTCAGCGATCTTTAAAATCTCTTGTTCGTTTTGCCTACTGGCAATGAGGCAATAATGCGCCTTACCGAGAAGTTCTAGCAGATCGTGATTTTCGCCAGAAGGGTCAGGAAGACGCTCCCCAAACCCAAAAGCCCAATCACGTATTTTTACCTGGCTTGATAATTCTCCTGAAATTTCATGACTACTTCGAAGCGATGGGAGCCATAAATTGAATTTTGAGAACCCTTGATGTCCCTCCGGGGTTATTGACTCGCGCAAGTGGTACTGCCACAAAGTGCAAAGCCCTTTTTTCAGGTCTTTTCCCCGAATTTCAACTTTGCGTGGGGTATCCCAATCAAAGCGATCTTGAACCCAGAGTTCCCAAATTTCTTCATCCCCTCGTAATTTGCTTTTCACAACAAAATCCATTCTAAAGATGAAATTATCGCATCAGAGATCTAAAGGCTTTTTATCTTTCGAGGGTTGAATAATCAAAGACACACGTTCTTTTTATTGAGTTATGTAATAAATTATATTGACGGCCTGATCTTGTAACTCCATTATATGAATTTGATCAGGTAATTTCAACTCACTCCTCAAAGAGTGACTATTTCGATCTTCTGTCTTAGTTTTAATGTGAATCATAATTACACATGAAGAAGGCAAAACTGATTCTTATTAACCATTACACCCCTAGAGATTTAAATTTAATTCCTCGACACACTCACCCCGATATTATCTGCATGGTCGCTGATCCTCTCCAGCAACCGCAGGGTTTCTGAAAAGATCACATCTGCGCCCGGTTTACATAAACCAATTTCAAGCCGTTCAATATGCCGCTGCCTGGCTTGCCAATACAGGACATCAAATTCGCTTTCGACCTCGCACACTTTGGCAGCCAGTTCGTGGTCTTTATTCGTAAAGGCTTCCAAAGCCATGGTATAGTTTCGGTGGGCACCGTGCCAAAAGCGATCCAGCTCATTGATCGCTTCATCCGTGAATGGTATATTTTTTTCGATCCTTTCCTGGGCGAACTGTGCGATATCTTCCGCCATATCCCCGACGCGTTCAATATCGACCAATAAATTCTTTATCTGAAAAGTGCGCTTCTGTTGTTTTAGGCTTAATTCCGATCGCATCAGGCGGATCAAAAAACCATCCAGCTCATCGGTGATAGGATCGACCTGGCTGTCCTCCATTACCAGAACGCGTTCAGCAAGCCCGAAGTCTTTCTCGATCAATGCACGGCAGCACAAAGCGACCATCTCTGCAGTAATCTCCCCCATCCGGGAGAGTTCTCGTGCGGCTTCATTGATTGCTACAGAGGGGACCGCAAACTGCTTTTCATCAATATAGGCTGTGACCTTTTGCTTTTCTTTTTCGGGTTTCGCTGGAGAAATACTCTTAACCAGGTTCGCTATGGGTTTGGCAAACGGGAACAGGACAACACTCACAACAACATTGAAGATCGAATGGGCGTTGGCTATCTGCCTTGCAAGTGCGGTCGCAGTACCTTCAACCAGATCAGCGAAAGGCGCAATGAAGGGTAAGAATAGCAGGACACCCGCAATATTGATCACAATTTGAGCAAGCGATGCCTGGCGCGCCGTGGGCGATAACCGTAACGAGGCAATCAAGCCCGTGACACACGTGCCAATATTTGCGCCAAGGATGATCCCGATCGCGCCTTGAAGCGTGATAACATTGCTGATCCCCATCGCGACAACCAAACTTGTCACTGCCGAACTGCTCTGAGTGACAGCGGTCAATACAATCCCAGCTAAAACCCCCAACCAAATATTTTGGCCAAGGAGTCGTAATAAATTAGCTACCCAGGGAATTGTTATAAGGGAGTCTAAAGCTCCAGACATAAACCCCATACCAATAAAAATCACGCCCAACCCCATGAATATTTCACCAAATTTCTTCCAGTCACGATTGGGGAAAAACTCATAGAAAAGCAAGCCAACCACAACAAGGATCAAACGAAAATCACCGACATGGAAGGAAACGATCTGGGCAGTCATGGTTGTCCCAATTTCCTGCCCTAGCATCACGCCTATGGCCTGGGTGACGGTCATCAGGTTGGCATTGATCAACCCGATCATCGTGACCATGATCAAGCTGGAACTTTGCACAAGCGCTGTAGCAACTGCGCCAAAGACTGCACTTTTAAATCGGTTATTGGTGACTTTTTCTAGCCAGACCTGGATTTGATCCCCCGCTAATTTTTCAATACCCGAACTCAGTAAATTGATACCAAATAAAAATAATGCCAGACCACCTAATATTTGAATTAACCCAACCATTTTTCCTCTTTAGATATCCAGAACGCAACCAAATAAAGTGAGATGAATTTAGAATCAACCTCATTCTATCAGATTGTGAAATTTCCTAAACTTTTTTCGAACATTAACTTGTTACGTCTTGCAGAAGCACTTTCTTATAATAAAAGCATAGGAAATCATATCATATCTTTTGAGCGGGTCATCGATGCCCTCAGTTATTTTCTAATGAAATTGGGAAGGAAATTCTGAGAACGCTGCCAACACCCAACTGACTATCGATTTCAATGGTGCCATCCATTGCCTCAACCAGTGATTTTGCAATTGGCAATCCCAGACCAAAACCCTGGATGATAGCGTTTTCTTCCCCCCGATAGAACCGGTCAAAAACTCTCGTTAACTCATCTGTAGATATCCCCTGACCCTTATCCTTAACTGAAATTGTGACCTGTTTATCCTGGCAAACTGAGATGATATGCACGTCTTCTGTGGAATATTTAATAGCGTTGTCCAGCAATATTAAAACGATTTGTTTTAGCGCATCTCTGTCGCCCTGGATTATTGGGCCTTCACATAGCGCCAGGATGATCTTGCGGTTTGGGTCAAGGTGTTTTGACTGGCGAACAACCTCCTCAATGACAGGGTTAATGGCAATCGCCTCTTTCGCCAGACTTCGACCTGCATCCGCATGCGCCAGCATCAGCAGTTCATTCACCAGCCGGATCATACGTTCGCTCTCATCCACCATATCCTTCAGGATGTCTTCTTGCTCATCCTGGGATACTGGCGGTTGGTGGCGCAGCAAACCAAGATTGCCCCGGAGTGTGGTCAGGGGCGTGCGAAGTTCATGGGAAACATCTGAAACAAAATTCCGCTGCTGGTCAAGGGATCTTTCAACCTTTTGATAGGCTTCTTGCAGCCGCCCAAGCATCTGGTTGAAGGTGTTCGCCAGACGCCCGACTTCATCTTGCTTGCCGGTGTGTTTGACCCGTTTGCTGAAATCACGTTCTGCACCAATGCTTTTCGCCGTTTGTGTGATCCGGTCTATGGGGCGAAGAGTCAACCCTGAAAGGAACCATCCCACACCAAAGGCAAACAGCACCATTGTGGCACCGGCTATGAACAGTGTTGTCGCCAGCGACTGAAGTGTCCGGTTCCGTTCTGTCAAAGACCGCGCAACCTGGATGATAAATGTCAATTCACCGTTAATATTAACAGGCCGGCTGTAAATGAGCATATTTTCATTAAGAACCAGCCCGGTTTCAAAAATAACATTATTTTGCTGTAATTCATCAAGCGCTTCTTCACTTAGCGGGAGGGCATCTTCTGCTAATCCAGATGGGCTGGCGATCAAATTGCCGTCTGCATCCACAATCCGAACAATTTCTCTTTCCCTCAGGTTCTGGAATACTTGATCGTCCGTGATCTGGTCAAACGGCCTGGGGGGTGGTGGTGCTTGTTGATCCCTATCAAATGGCAGGATCGCAAATCCTGTCCGCAGGAATGATTCTGTGAATTTGTTGCTGCTGACGACCAGGTCTTGTTCGAGTGATTTCAGCGTATCCTGTGATTGAATGGTGTACAACGCAACCCCAAATACTACCAACGTCAGCGTCAGGATAGCACTATAAACCAGGGTTAACCGCAGGCGGATCGTCATTCGACCTCCCGCAGTACATACCCCACACCGCGTACCGTACGGATCAGCCTTGGGCGGCCATTCGCTTCCAGTTTTTTCCGCAGGTAGCCGATATAGACCTCCAAGACATTATCGTTCCCATAAAAATCATAGCCCCAAACCTTATTCAAGATCTGCTGGCGCTCCAGCACCTGGCGGGGATGAAGCAGCAACATATGCAGCAAATCAAATTCGGTTACGGTTAAAGACACCGGCTCACCGCCATTGATCACTTCACGCGTCTTTGGGTCTAATGAGATGCCACAGTATTCAACTGTATTGTTCTCAGGTTTTTCTTCAGCGCGCCTCAGAAGGGCATGCACCCGCGCCACCAATTCAGAGGGTGCAAAAGGTTTGACCAGGTAGTCATCCGCGCCACTTTCCAATCCTTCCACACGGTTTTCAATCGCATCCCGCGCAGTGAGCATTAAAACCAAGGTCTGGTTCTGGTTATCGCGCAAGCGCTGGATAAACCGCAAACCGTCCATTTTGGGCATCATCCAATCCAAAACGATAAGATCAGGCGCTTGCGAAGACACCAAAGGAAGCGCCTCCAAACCATTCAAAGCAGTGCTCACATTCAACCCCTCATAGGTCAATGTGCGCTTGAGCATCTTCAATAATTTCGGGTCATCATCAACAATTAAAATAGTTGCCACAGCTGGTTAACTTCCTTTACTGCCTTCACTATAGTCGATTTTACTGTGAAAATCCTGTGAATGGTATTGTTTAAACCTGATAACCCATATATCCACAGGATTTTCTCAGATTGCCCAGACGCCAAATCCCAGTTACCCTTTGCGGCATTCATTCTCAGTAAATTAACAGCTTTTTCTCAGAACTTTCAAAGGTTCAGTCTGTAGAGTTACATTTTGGCTGAACAATGCATAGTAAATCAACACTTCCCAAGTTCAGGTCAATAACTTCTCCTCCAGCGTTACCTTCTCGACGAAAGGAGGTGACCAAAACAATCTCCTGAAATTAGGTCATTGTCAATAATGCCCTCATTTTGTATTCGCAAAGAATACCAAAACAATTAAATTCCCAGTCCTCAGGAATTTCACAGGCATTTCTTAGAATGCTCACAGCATTAAAATCTAAAATTTAGTACATCCAATCATCGCCAGAACAATTGGCTTACTTTGTAAATAATATAGTCAGAACTAAGCAAAAGAACGTAAAGGTGCACCATGAATCATTTTTACAAAACCATGCGAAACTTCAACCGCTTCGAACTCAAATACATGATTGACCTGAAGCAAGCAGAAGAATTCAAAAAGGTCCTGCAGCGCTATATGACGCCAGATACCTATGGCAACCAGGATGGGTGCTATACCATCGCGAACCTTTACTACGATTCGCCCAATTTCCGCTGTTACTGGGAAAAAGAAAACGGGATCAAATATCGCCGAAAACTGCGTATACGACACTACGAAACAGGTGCAACCCTGACAGATGAAACACCCGTTTTCGTGGAAATCAAGCAGCGCGTGGACCGGGTGACCCAAAAAAGAAGGTCTGTGCTGGCCTATCGGGATGCACTTCACTTATGCAGCGACCGCCAGATTCCAAACCACGACCCGGTGGATCGGGATGCCATCAAGGAAATTTTTGTCTACCTGTGGCAATACAACCTGGTTCCTGCAAACATCATCAGATACCAGCGGCAAGCGTTTACCGGCACAGTCTATGATCCCGGCCTGCGGGTCACATTTGATACTGACCTTTCTTTCCAGGTTGCCCCGCTGCATCTCCATGAAAAACGCACTACCCTTCCGTTCATTCCTGCTGATAAAGTCGTAATGGAGATCAAGGTCAATGAACGGATACCAAACTGGTTGACTGAAATGATCGCTGCAAAAAACCTGCAGTTATACCGGATCAGCAAATACTGCTGCAGCATCGAGGCGGCATGGGATCTTCCCGGTATGCAATCTCGAAATCTCATATCTGAACCTTCGCAGGAGGTTTTGTCATCCGCTTATTCTGTTCCAGTCTTCTGGAATAGTTTACAACATGCAGAAAAAAATAATTAGGTGTCATCAGGAGAAATTTCAAAATGGACTTTCTAAATTTTCAGGACTTGTCGTCAGAATTCACCGTCATCGATGTCGTGCTGGTATTTGTGCTCAGTTTCGCGCTTACCGCTTTCATTGGTTGGATTTATAAGACCACCCACCGCGGTTCATCCTACACCCAAAGCTTTGTTTTCACGCTTGTGCTGAATGGGATGGTGGTTGCATTGGTCATGATGATCGTTGGGTCCAGCATCGCCCGTGCCTTTTCTCTGGTGGGCGCGCTTTCGATCATCCGTTTCCGGAACGCGGTCAAAGAGACTCGTGACGTTGGGTTCATCTTCTTCACGATGGCGATAGGGATGGCAGTGGGTACCCAATTTTATACCCTGGCAGTCGTTGGGACGATTGTGATCAGCTTGATGATCCTGTTGATGACCCGCTTCGATTGGTTCTCCCGGAAGATGGCAAACCAGATCCTCAGGATCCAGGTCCCTGGTGACGCCAAATTTACTGATCTTTTTGAAAACTTGTTCTTAAAATACACAACCGCTGCAGAACTGATCGCGGTCGATTCAGTCCAGAGCGGAACACTCACCGAGCTGACTTACAGCATCGGGATGCGTAAAGCTGGCCTTGTGGATCGATTTGTCAGTGATATCAAAAAGCTTAACAATAATAATAAGGTTACACTGGTCACCGGTTATCACGGAACCGACTTATAAATAAAACCAACCCAGGCGCAGAACCATGGTTAACAAACTCAAACGCAATCTCTTTCTGGTATTGATCACAATAACCGTTTAATCCCTGCTAACTTTTGTGCTGGGCAACCAGTCAATTACAGCGGTATTTTATTGAAGGGGTTATAAAATAGAAGGGCAGATCAGGTTGCAAGAAGCGATTACACCAGGTTGTGTTCAACCCGCCGGAGGCGGACAGCCCTGAAGCTGACCGTAGACTTAATAAATTACCCCATTCCCTTCCTTGTAAAACGTTGAGACGTTGCATGCAACGTCTCAACGTTTAAAATCCTGTTAAATCAAAAATCAGAAAACCCAGTCATAGATTACTTGGTGCTTTGTGAATATCTACAACAAAATTAACATTCAATCGTTGATAGTGATGAACCCAATGATCTCAAAATCATAGGTTGGCTGATCAACTTCAAAAACAGAGCCATAGTCATAAGTTGAAAAATCGCCGCTGCCATCGACAACTGAAATGATCATATATGTGACAGGTTCAGCATAGCTGACACCGCCTGAAACCAGGGTCTGCTTGAGAACCACAAGGTAATCTGCGCTGCTGCCGGTCGTTTCAGTGATTGAACCTTCTCCCTCATAAGTGACGTAATCGTCAATGTAATCATATTCTGTGATCTCTGAATCCATGATCAAATCTGAGATCGAAAATTGGGGTTCCGAATCTCCTGACGCACCCTCAAGGGATGCAAAACGTGCATCGACTTCACCTTTATATTCCTCCAGGTCAGCGCTGACCTGGCTGGATTGCGCGATCTGTTCTTCCAATACTTTGAGACGATTATTCACACGTATTCCATAGACGACACCAACGATAGCTGCCACAACCACAAGGATAATCACCAGTATCGTGGCGACGAGAGCGACAGCAGAAACTGCCCTCGCCCGTGAATCACCTTTTTTGTTCTCTAAACGTTTACTCTGATCAGCCATTTGGCACCTTTCTAATCAATCAAACTTTCTAATAAGACATATGCGGAGCTAAACACATCAATTCTTGTGTCAATTACAACATCAAGATGAATACCACAAAACGAGTAAATAATGATCTAACAATAAATGCTGGTTGTTGAACGGCTAAATTTGATGATAATGACATTCTATCATATAATTAAACTATCAGAAGAACTTCACCATCTCCGAAAAATACTTCACACCCATCGATTTCCCTTCAACCTCAATCATCGTACCCTTTCTGATAAAGATGCGAGTCTTTAATCCAATAACCCATCATAACAAACCAGAGTGCTTAGGCGCTGAACCTTTCAGTAATTTGAACAACAGATCATTCCAATATTCCGTCACCACTTTCATTTTTTAATTTGTCAATCACAAATATATGCGGAGGTATAAAATGAAAACAAAACGGATCATGACTATTCTAATGGTTCTTGGTATGCTTATCGTCTTACCTGGCGGGAAGGTCAAAGCGCAAAGAATTCCGCTATATCGATATGTTGTTCCCGGTGGCTCGACTACAAGTGCAAACTGTCAGGGCAACGACCCCTGCGATCTCAGATATGCCATTGACGTGGTGGCACAACCGCATGATATCCTGATTGTTCACAGCGGAACGTATACTTCAACATTGCCTTCTGAGGATTTGATCTTTATCGATAAATCTCTCACGTTGTGGGGGAGTTGTGAGTTCGACGCATCAACACCTTTTATCTGCTATCCTGATGCTCAAAACTCCATCCTGGATGGAGAAAACGCCAAAAGGGTCGTACGTATAGACGGTGTCCTTGGGACTGAGGAAGTTGTTATAAAAGGATTTACGATCATGCGAGGTTCCGGCACTGGCATGGCGCCATGCTACTTTGGAAGTGGATGTGGTGCCGGTGTTTATGCAAAAGACCTCTGGCGATTAAACCTGGAACAAAACTATATCTGGGATAATACAGGTGGATATACAAACGGTGTCGGCGGTGGTCTGTATGCTGAAAATGTCGATTTAGTTGAAGTTGAAGATAATATTTTTATCTTCAATCAAGCAACTGATTCAGGTATAGGAGGGGGTGGTGCAGCATTTGTCTATGGATCAGGGGGGCCGCATGCTGTTATCTTTGAACACAACGTTTTCTCTGGAAATGAGACTAGTTCAGTAGATACCCCTACCCATGCTGGTGGCGCTTTATGCATCATCAATAGCAATAACGCCCAGATCAATTACAACAGCTTTGAATATCAAAATGCTATTCGGCAGAACTTGAATATTTTAGGAACATCAATTTATTTTGATACAATCAGTGGTTTCTCTATTGAAGGTAATTCATTTGCAAATGATTGGGGAACATCTGTTGTAAGTATTAACGGGAACAGTTCTACCGGCAGCAGCATCAAGAGAAACAAATGGTGGAATAATTCGGTGTTTACCAATATCGAACTGGATGGCGATTTCAGTGTCGATATCACCAACAATTTCCTTGGCAGGCAAATATTGGGGACTTTGTCACGAGGTGGATCATCAACTCTAATAAATATTGAAGGTAATAGTGCAACCGAGCGCGTTAGTGCTGACATATTTTTTAACACCTTCGCAGCTGCAAATTATGGGGTTGATGTTGGCGATTATGCGGACGTTCATTTGTCCGCCAACATCTTTACAGAGTTAACTGAAGGGATCTTATTATCTGGAACCACATCCACTCACACGATTTCTGACAACCTCTTCTACAACAACGTGACGTACAACACACTTGGAAGCCCATATTATTACGAGGACCCGTTGCTTGTCAATGTGGCTAATGGGGATTTTCACCTGATGCCCAATTCCGGTGCCATCGACAAAGTGACAGCCGTTGATTTTGATATCGATATTGATGGAGGCCACCGCCCAATCGGGCCAGGTGCAACACCCTATGATCTGGGGGCAGATGAATTTGCGTGGCTCACGCATCTGCCATTTATGATGAAGTAACAATAATGATCAGCGGTTAAAACCTCGAACGCTATTGTTAGGGCCTTATAAAATGGTCATAGGGGCTTAGCACGCTGAGCCCCTACGATTCATCCTGATAGCTGGCTGATTTCTTGCACCCTGTTGGATGAAGACTTAACAATGAACAAAGTCAACCAACATGAAACCATTACGAAAAAACCTGGCACTGGCAATTGACGGCGGCGGCATCCGCGGGATCGTCGTCACGCAAGCCCTATCCGTCCTTGAAGATCACCTGGGAGCAGCCATGCACAACCTCGCTGAACTCGCAGTTGGCACTTCTACGGGTTCGATCATATCCGCTGGGATTGGCGCGGGGTTTTCATCAAAATATATGACTGAACACTACCTAGAATTGGGGGAAGCAATTTTCCCCTCAACACTGCGAAAGCTCTTGTTCCCGCTCACCCGCTGGCGCTACCCGGTGGAACCCCTTGAATCTGCCCTTGATACCTACTTTGGACAAATTAAGATGGGAGACTTTTGGGCTTACAACCAACCCATTGATGTGGTCATCACAACCTTTGACCTGGTTGAAAACCGCACCCGCTTCATCAAACCCTGGAAGGAGGAAACCAAGGATTGGCTGGTTAAGACTGCCGTGCAGGCCTCGTGCACCGTGCCCACGTACTTCCCTGCCGTTGAGAACCGTTACATTGACGGCGGCGTAGGCTCCTACGCCAACCCCTGCTATGTTGCAGCCTATGAAGCCAAAGAATGCCTGGGTTGGGACCCTTCTGAGACCACCCTGATCAGCATCGGTACCGGCCGATCGCCCTACACCTTTGATCCCGATAAAGCACCGAAATTTTGGGCATGGGATTGGATCGGCAAGGCCTTAGGCGCTTTCCAGCAGTCTGCGGATGACCAGCAGGTTCACCTGGTGGAAACATTCTTCAAAGAACTGGATTTCCGCCGCTTCCAGATTGACCTGCGTGAGAACATTGAAATGGATGATGTGAAACAAATGGACCGTCTGCTGGCCTACGGGGCACGCCTGGGGCGCATGATCCTGGATGATAAATTCGATAAGGCAATGGGGATTGAGATCAAGACAGCAAATCTCTCTTAATATTGCAGCACCGCTAAAATTTTTCCAGCAAATATCCCATATATCCTCTTTATATCTCCTTCATAATTTGTACACATCGTTGAGAGATAATCAACACTGAATGCAAATATAGAAGGAGAAAACAATGAAATCCATTTTAAAAAATATCTCAAGGATCTCGGTCCTTATCATCATGGCAGGTTTTGCCTTACAAGCCTGCGCTTCGCCAACCACACAAATCGATCAAAGCGTTGTCGATGAACCCGCAGAAACAGCTGCTGCTTCCGTAGAGTTTGATACAACCAACGAAGTCATCCCTGAAACAGACCAGGAAACATCAGTTGAAACTGAAGCATCCTCAGTTCCAGATACATCAGCGGAACCAATAGAAACAGCGGTTAATGTTTTGGCCAGCGGTCTTTCCCAGGCCGAAGTTGACAGCCTGACATACATGCGTGAAGAAGAAAAACTGGCCCATGACGTTTACCTGACGCTGTATGATGTTTGGGGTCTGAACCTCTTCCAGAATATTGCCGGCAGCGAACAAACCCACACAGATGCCGTCGCTGGCCTGCTGTACACCTACAACATTCCCGACCCTGCAGACACCTCCCCGGTTGGTGCGTTTGTCAATCCAGATTTGCAGACCCTGTATGATGACCTGGTTGCCTGGGGGTCCAAATCGCTAAGTGACGCCCTCAAAGTCGGTGCAGCTATTGAAGAAATTGACATCCTCGACCTTGAAGAAGCCCTCACTTTCATAAATGCCAACGATATCCGAACTGTTTATCAGAACCTGTTGAAAGGTTCAGAGAACCATCTGCGAGCCTTCACATCAACGCTTGAACGGCAAACCGGTGAAATATATGAACCCCAGTATATGGATGCAGATGCTTATGAATCAATCGTATCTGCGGATATCCAACGCGGCGGACGGGGAAATGGACGAAGGCCGTAGAGATTTTTAATAATAAAACAAAAAAACCGCCCTGATATTACCAGACGGTTTTTTTATTCATTTACGGTTTTAATCGCCAGATTGGTGCTTTAATACCACAACCCACTCATCGGAATCATACGTGGGTTCGACAAGATCGTTCGAATGAGAGATTGCCCCCCGTGCACAGCTATCTTCACATTGGCCGCAGTAAGCACAGCGTGCCGGGTAATGGATCAGTTGATAATCCTGGCGAGATTCCTTGATGAGTTCCAGCCCTGCCGCCGGGCAATCCCGCACACACAAACCGCAGCCTGAGCACTTTTCAGTGTCAATTACAATCGCCCCCCGGAATCCCTTTGGAATCACTAAAGGTCCATAAGGGTATTTCACGGTATCGGGTGTTTTTCTGAATGCATTAATCACTGCTTTTAAAATACTCATAAAATCCTTTGAATTTTAATTTATTAAATACCCATCAGGATGACAAAACCAATTTGTAGTAAACTCAGCGGAACAAGAATCCGCCACCCTAACCCAGCAAGCTGATCTATCCTTAAGCGCGCATAGATCGCACTCGCCCCACTCAATATCACCACCAGCACCAGAAACTCGATGATAAACACAACAACTGCAACCAGTGGATTGAAAGTTTTGGTCCATCCCAAATACAGATTCGTCAATAAGAATATCCCTAAAACCGCCTGGATGTTCATCACAAGATGCCAGAGACCCATCTTTGCCCCTGTAAATTCCGTCAGCGGACCGCCCACCACTTCAGATTTTGCTTTAGGAATATCCAGGGGATCACGTTTGAGCTTCCCGATCAAACCTACAACCGCCAGAACAAAGCCAACGGGTTGGAACAAAATGAAAGGTCCCATTGAACCCTGAGAAATCATGATCTGTTCGACAGACCAGGACCCTGACATGATCGCCGGACCGCTGAGGGCGATCAGAAGCGGTACCTCG
Source organism: Anaerolineaceae bacterium (assembly GCA_016841445.1). Lineage (GTDB taxonomy): Bacteria > Chloroflexota > Anaerolineae > Anaerolineales > Anaerolineaceae > Brevifilum. Next base: position 193,869 of record JAENZD010000001.1, on the reverse strand, counting down.
TATGAAAAGAACTGCAGCAAAGAGCGGCTGCCCCCTAATATGCTGTAAACACCAACCGAGACAACCCCAGCCAGGTAATAGGCGAGCGTGGGTACGCTCATTAAGAACAGGATCACAATCAGGTCGCCTTCAAATGAAAACGGTGTGAACCCGGCAATGGGGATGTACAAACCCGCTGTCAGCACAGCACTCAATGAAATTAGCGGTAAAAGCGTGGCAACCAGATCATTGGCACCTTCCGGCAAAAGATCTTCTTTGCTGAATAGCTTTATCAAGTCCGCCAAAGGCTGAAACCAGGGAGGACCGACCCGCCTCTGGAAACGGGCCAATAATTTCCGGTCCAGCCACTCGAAGAACAAGCTACAAATCACCTGGAACAGCAGACCGGGAAAGAGTAAAAGGTAGAACAAACCAGATATCACAGATAAATGCTCCTCATCGATCTGCACAAGCGATACACAGATCAACACCAGCCATCACGACTGGAATATCGGCAACATGAATAGCTGACAACTGTTTTGGTATCAAGTTCAGGGCTGGTAAGGTTGGCGTCCTGACTTTCAGTCTCGCAGGGTTTTCGCTGCCATCACTACGCAAGTAATAAAGCAGCTCACCACGCGGGGCTTCTGATCTCACAACAACTTCACCTTCCGGTACTTTTCGAGGTGCACGCACAGATACCGGACCGTCGGGCATTTCATCCAGGATCGTGTGGCATAATTTCAGGGTTTCACGCGTTTCTTCCGCCCGAACGACTGTCCTTGCCCAGGCGTCACCATCTTGGCGTGTGATCACGTTGAAAGTCAGCCGGTCATAAGGCGGCGGGGGATGATCACGGCGCATATCGACATCCACACCTGATGCCCTTGCGACCGGCCCGACCACGCAGTAATTCTTGATCGTTTCGGCAGAAAGCGGTGCAACACCTTTTGTCCTTGCCTGAAGTACTGGCTCATTTTCAATCACATCCATCAAAGTATTCGCTTTATCAGATAAATCGTTAACGGTCTTGCGGATCATTGCTTCTTGCTCCTGGCTCAGGTCAAACCGCACACCGCCGATCTGGTTGGCAGCATGTGAAACACGCCCGCCGGAAACTTCTTCCATAATATCCAATGCCAGTTCTCGATCATGCCAGGTATGCATAAAAATGGTATCCAGACCAACATGTTTGGCAATGATCCCCAACCACAATAAATGGCTGTGAACGCGCTCTAGCTCGCACATTAACGCACGGATATATTGCGCACGGATTGGTACATCAATACCCAACAGCGTTTCAACGGCGTGGCAGAAAGTCGTCGTATGAACATGGGAACAGATCCCGCAAATACGCTCGATCAGGTGCACATTTTGGACGTAGGTTTTTTGCTGTGCAAGCCTTTCAATACCACGGTGGACGTATCCCAGCCGCAATGTCCCTCCAAGAACCCTCTCACCCGAAATATCGATATTCATGGTTAAGGGTTCCTTTAAAAGCGGGTGCTGCGGACCGATCGGGATCGAAATTTTATTCATGACTGACCTCACTTTAAATAAAGGGTGGACCCTGATCCCAATCGTCCGGAAGCAATAGGGGCGGTATTTCTTCCCGCCCAATAAATTCAACGCCAAACATTTCTGCAACCTCTCGTTCGTAAAAGTCAGCACCGGGCAAAATGGAAGTAATCTCTGCTAACTTCGGCGCATGTTTTGGAAGCTTTATCATTAATGAAAAGCTGCTGCCAATCCAAAAATGATACAGCACTTCAATAACATCCTGATTCTCAGATCTAATTTGAGCCGTGATCCCCGAAAGGTGTCTGCAATCAAACTTGTCCATCATCATTACGATAACGTTTTTCAACTGTACTGATGGAATGCAAATCGTATGGTCACCCTGGATACCAGGATATATTTCAAAATCGCTATCAATGACGTTATTAATCTCTTTTTGCAAAGTTTTCTGGTCGATCATCACCATTAATTGATATCCTTTCTTGAAGTTTTAACAAGCCATTGATAACTGCCTCCGGTCGACAGGGGCAGCCAGGGATATACACATCCACCGGCAGGATCTTGTCCACCCCACCCAAAACAGTATCACTGTTGGCAAAAATCCCACCAGTGCTGCTGCAGCTGCCAACTGCAACCACCCATTTTGGGGATGGCATTTGCGAATAGATCTGCCACAGTCCGTCTTTCGCCTGCCGGGTGACCGGTCCGGTCACCAACAAAACATCAGCGTGGCGTGGAGAAGCTTCAACCACGATCCCCAACCGTTCAACATCATAACGGGGTGTTAACAGGTCCAGGATCTCAATATCGCAGCCATTGCAGCTTCCGCTGTTGAAATGGATGACCCATAATGATTTTTTCTGTGCCCATTGATAAGCTTTTTTGATCAAATTATTTATCATGGTTATCTATTCCTAGATCTCATTTAATATCTACTTTGTCCTTGAAAGGACAAGCGCACTGATCGAAATCCCTGCTAAAAATAATAATCCGGGCCAATGCAATCCCTTCCCAAGAGACAGTGTGGCTAATACTAAAACAGCAACATGTGCGATCCCAAACAGCAGGCTTATCCTGAAAAACGCCTCATAAGATAAGCGCACCTCAACGGGCGGGATATTTTGGCCGCCAGAATAAGGTAAATACTTTTCGGGGTGGTCAAGACCCTTTGCTGCTCGCTTCCGTATAAAAATATATCCAAGAGTCAACAACACCATGAATACAATAAAAGCAACAGGCGGACTGATCAGAAGTTTCAGGATCAAATCCTTATCCATTCAACGATATAAGCGACCAGGTTCAGCCAGGGCGCAGGAAAAAGGCCTATGATGACAACCAATATTGATAAACTTATGATAGGGATTAACATCCATTTCGATTGCCTGGTTTTGTTTCTATCCAGGCTGCCTGAAAATAAACTGTCTTCTGTAGGCAGATATTGTTTAACAATGGCAGGCAGGTATCCACCCAAACTGATCACCGAACTGATCAAAAATATAACAAGGCAAATGTTTGCAAAAATATCTCCAGCTGCAAAGGCTGCAGAAAAAATCAGCCATTTTCCTGTAAAACCAGCTAGGAGTGGGATCCCTGCCAATCCTGCTAAGGCGATACTGGTGGCAATACCGGGGATTTTCATGATCAAACCAATTCCGCTCAGATGATCAACATTTTGAGTGCCATAATAAAATTCGTAGATTCCTGCTGATAAAAAAGCCAGGGATTTCATGACAGCAATGATCAAAAATAAGAACAAGGCAGCGGCAATAGCCTGATCCAGCCCATAGTAAAGCCCTATCCCCAATCCAAACATAAGATAACCTGTCTGCCCAATCGAAGAGAACGAGAGAAAACGTCTGAGAAGCGGCTGTCTCAACATCCGGATGGCACCGACAAGCATGTTAAGACAGGCAAACACCATCAGGTAGGCACCTAATTCGATCCGGGACATTCCAAGCCTCAGGCAAATGACCGGCATTAGAAACAGCATACTTTTGGATACCACGCCTGCCAGCAGCCCGCTGATCGCACTGGGTGCGTGGCCATATACATCCGGCACCCAGGTATGTAACGGAACAACACCTGCTTTAAGGCTGAAGCCCAACAGGAAGGCTGCAGCGCCAACCCGGGAATAGGTATCGGGTGCAGACAGCGTTTCAAAGAGATGCATTGAGCCTGTACTTCGGAAGACAAAATAGATCCCCAACAGCATCATCATCGTGCCTATACTGCTCATGATGAGGTATTTGAATCCCGCTTTGATGGCGATCTCCTGGTAAAACCGGAAAGCAATTAAAGCACTTGCCGTCACAGTGACAAATTCTGTTAACAGGAATATGTTGAACAAATTATTCGACATGAAAATCCCAAATAACCCCGATAAGGTCAGCAAGATCAAAGGATAATACAGTAAAAAACGGGGGTCTTTCGATAAGTATTCACCGGAATATAGTGTGACCATGATCCCAATAATCACACCGACCATTAAGATGAAAATTCCCAGCGCATTAACCTGGTAAACAATTCCTCCTGCTTCTCGCATCCCAAAAATGGCGTCTGGGTTATCCACCAGGGATGGGAAATCGATATAGATGAATACCAGTGTCAACAACGTACTGACTAATATGATCACAGTGATGATCGCTTCAACTTTATTACTCAGGCGAAGAAGCCGCGCCAATAGGTAAACCAAAAATGCGCCACCAGCCAGGATTGCACCAGGCAGCATAATGATAAACAATCCGCGCATTATAGGTCACCCCCAAAGATTATCGCCAGGCCTTTCATCGCCCACGACAAAAGGGGTCCGGGAACCAAACCCTCAAATATTAAAAATGCCGAAACGGCAACCGTTGGGATCAGCAAAGCGCGTGGTGCTTTTTCTGAGAGCGTCTTAGTTTTAATATTCCCAAGAAAAACCATGCCAAAAAATCGAAGCGCATAAACAACGGTTAATAAGGAGCCAATGAGTGTTAATACGGTAAGCACAACCGAGATCCCGGAATCAAAACCGCCAGCAAAAATCATCCACTCGGAATTAAAAATGCCTAATGGGGGCATACCCGAAATCCCCAAAGCACCAATCGCAGCGCACACACATAAAACCTTGTATTTGCCCGCTAACCCACCAATATTTTTGATATTTCTCTCGTTAGTAAGTTTAATGATGATACCCACAACCATAAACAATAAGGCTTTAACGATCGCATGATAAACAACATGCATGATCGAGCCCTGCATTCCTCGTAACGTAAGGGTACCTAAGCCAAACAGGATATAACCCATCTGGCTGACGGAACTGTACGCAATGATCCTTTTAATATCATTTTCAGCCAGTGCCATCAGTGAGCCATAAACTTCGGAAATCAACCCGGCAATCATCATCCAAATGGCAAAGGGCATGATGCTTTCCAGTGAAAATAATGCGTACGGAAACCGCAGGATACCATAGGTCCCCATCGATAACATTGCCGCAGCGAGAATGATCGTGACAGGCATCGGCGCAACCGTGTGTGCGTCTGGCAGCCAAATATGCAGAGGGAAAATTGCCATTTTGACAGAAAACCCGATAATGAAAAACAAGATCAGAAATGCCTGCATGTTCGGAGAAAGGGATTGCGCCTTCACAACCCAGGTAGAAATGTTCGCTGAACCCACATTGACATACAACGTGATCAGGCAAACCAAAACCATCAGCGAGCCCAAATGGGTGATGATGAAATATTTCAGCGCAACCTTATCCCGGTTTTTCCCATGTCCCCAAATGAGGATCAATAACACGGAGGCTAGGAGCATTAATTCCCAAAAAATGTAAAAAACAAACGCGTCCTCGGCGAGGGTTGTACCCGACATGCCCAGGCTGAAGAGCAGCAACAGAGCATAATAAAAGTTGCTCATCTTTTCGCCAGTTTTTTCTCCAAGCGAATAGATCATAGCAGCCAAAGTGACCAATAATTCCGTGAGTAAAAATGTTATGGAAAGCCAGTTCAAGGTCAATCGAAAAGAAATGGCCATGTTTGGGATCCAGGAGAGCGTAAAGACAACCTCTCCATTTTTTCTAAGTGCCCAAAGCAGCACCAGTGCAATGATGAATGCCAAACCTTCGCTGGCAATACCGACCTCTGCAGCCTGCACTTTTTTTGCGCCTCGCCAGATCAGGAGGATCACAACGCCAATCACGGGGATGAGTGTGATCCCGGGCAATAGAATTTGAAATATGTCCATTAGCGCATCCTCTCCTTAAATCACCAACATGAATATCAAGATCCCAATCAACAACAACGGAATCCATACCAAATCCCAGCGCATCCTTTTTTTAAGAACCTTTTGTTCATAACTCTCAAGGGATTGAAGGGCGTCACCGACCAATTCATCGGTTTTTTGAGATGCTTCAACTTCAACAATCGATAAAGTGCCTTTGGAAAGAGACAAAAGTTCCTTTCCAATCCATGTCCAGGCCTCTTCTAACCGTTTCTCAATCTTTTCAGTGTTCCACCGGGCGAATTTCACAAAAAAGCCTGCAAGACGTGAAATGCCTGTAGAAAAAAGACCGATTTCAATATTACGATTCACCCAGCGAGCTGTGCCCACCAGTAAGCTACCGGAAAAGGCAAGGGATGATAGACCTTTTTCAATATGCTGGTTCAACCACCCTGCACCTTTAGCAAGTACATCTGATGATTCCTCTGGAAGCAATTCAAACATCCTTGATTCCCCGCCGAAGATTGGCTTTTTTCCCTTCCGTCGGCTGATGATCCAATCTCCAAATATCCATAAACCGGTTAATAGAATCCAGAGAAAAGCCGTTCGGATAGAAAAAACATCGGGATTGATAATCCAGAATAATCCATTAAACACTAACGGGAAAGCCAGGTTGATGAACCCTGGAACTGCCAATCGTTTTTCTTCATTCAGGTAAACCAAGAGGCGGTAGATCATTAATCCAACCATAAATAGTATGATTGACTGGGACCCAAACATTGCTGTTGTACACAACAAAATACTTCCAGTGATCACGCCAACATATTTGAACCGGTCAAACATGACCAGGCCAAAGCCATCTACCACGATACAGTTGACTAACCCAATGATCCCAACAATAATGACTAAAATTTGGTATGCGGGTCTGAGCATGATTATCGGTATAACACGGTAAAGAAGATAGTAACCCAGGGCAGGCATCAGGAAACCCGCCAGCCAGAAAGCGGCATCCTTTGCTGATTGCCTGGCACGGTGAACCCAATATCCAAACGGCCAGCCCCCAATTTTGATCAGAATCGCCAGGAGGAAGCCCAAAATTGCTATGGCTTGGCTTGAAGCTGGCATCCTGCTGACAGAGTCGATCATACGGGTTATATCCAGTGTCCCTGAAAATGAATTGATCAGTAATATTGATACTAAAAGACTGAGATCACCAAGCCTTAAAATCAAGAATATCGTGACAAAATCCTTGAAAGACTGCTTACCCCTGCCCCAATCGATAACGGTTAGTGCGGCCATCAATCCCACAACATCTAATGCAATGTAGCGGATCATAAATTGACCGCTGATAAACGCAAGGAACCCAAAAGATATTCCAATATTCAATATGATGAACTTAAAATAGCCCACCAGCGGTTTTTTACTCTGAAGGCGCCAGATCTGGATAGCAAAGACGATCAATACCGAAATTGTTAATAACACAGGTTTGGGTTGTAAACTAAAAGTGACCACTTCCCCCATGAAACGCAGTGCTGTTGTAATTTCATGTTCACCCAATAAGAGCAAACCAAACAAGTTTGCAATCAGAAAACCGGCTTCACTCAGCAATAATCGTGAGGTGATCCTGGCTTTCATTAAATAGCTCAATAACCCAATTATCAAAGGGGAAATAAAAATCGTCAGAATGAGTAAATTGACCAGGTTAAAACGCAACATAAACAGTTTCCATGACCGGCTATTGCACCATGTCCTTTTCATCTTTTGCATGTTTTGTGATGTGGATCAACATTGTCAACGCTAACCCAATCACCACTGCTTCAAGCACCAAAGCGGAGATGATCATCGACTGGGCTAAAAACATTTCATTTCTTTGCCAGCCAGTCAGGATCAAGCCCAGGCTGACACTTTGGAGCATTAATTTCAAACCAAAAAGCTGTCTGATATATTTTTTCCGGAGAAAAAAACATAACAGGCCAACCAGGAAGACAATAAGAATACAAATATGGATGAAAGTGATCATCCAGCCAGGTAACACCAATTCAGTCATGGGTCTCTTTCTCAATGGGTAATATCGCTGCAATCCCCAGAGCGCCCGCAAAGATCAGCACAACCTGCACCGCTAAATCAAGTGTGCGGTGTTCCCAAAACCATGCCCTAAAATCCGATTCATCTGAAGCCGTCGTCTTCTCATTATTAAACAAGCGAAACAATATTAATCCTGAAACCGTCAGGACAATAAACAAGGCAATCATGACCTTCTTTCGATTCATCATCACTCTTCCACATCCGCGGCGCGATCTGTGACACTGGTTGCGATGATAAAGAACACACTGATCAGACCGGCGCCAACGCTCAATTCAAATGCACCAGCATAAGGGGCATCAAAAATAAAGAAAATGATGGCAATGAGGACACTGCCCAACCCAATCGATGTAATGATGGCAATCAGGTTCTTGGCAAATAAAACCAAAAATGACGTCATCAGAAATAAGATGGCGATTATCAGAATAAACCACGTGGTAGGCGTCACACTTCCCTCCGTCTACAGAAAAAACGATTGGCTATTTAAATTTCGATATTTTATTTTGTTGTTTTACTGACAATAAATTCTAAAACTTTTCTCCTGAGGTCAAGTCGTTACCGTTGACGGGGCCACTGTTCAACGCAACGGTAAACTCCTTGGTAAAACGGCTCGACGAGGTTCGAAATTTACTAAGATAATTATACCCTTGAAATCGAGGGTGATTTATCAGATCATATTTTATCCGATTTGTAGAAATCCATGTATTCACAAAAATAATATCATATCTATGACAAACGTAAAAAATTTTATTTTCGCCAAATCGTGAGACAAATATTTCATTTTTGTTACTAAAAATATTTCAATTAAATAAATATTAAGAAAAGTGGCTGATTTTCTGAATAATCAGCCACTTCAGCTAAAATGATTATCGTTTTACTATCTATGCTACGATTACCGGCTCTAATGGAACCACTTCTGTACCGCAGCCATATACATCGCTCACCGGACAGCGAGATTTCACAAATTTCATGAATTTCTCAACCTCCTCAGGGGAAGATGTCGTCTTGATATGCGGTGTGAAGCGGATTTCCTTGAAGCCCATCCGGATACCCTCGACCCCTTTCAGAAAACCATCTGGGTCAAGATCACCTTCGACATCAAATGTAATTTCCTGCAAATCGATATGATGCGCTTTGGCAAATGCCGCGGATACGATGGTTAAACAAGATCCTAAAGCAGCTAATTGTGCTTCAACCGGGTTCATGCCGGTATCCGTTCCGCCCAGGCTTTTGGGCTCGTCCATCCGCATTGTGAAGTTGCGGACCTTATTTTCAACCTGTAAACCTTCCAATAACCGGCTTGATGCTTTGAATGTTGCGAGTGCCATACTTGTAAACTCCTTCTAAAGATTTGATTGTGATTATTTTCACAATCTAATTGTACTTATCTTATCTATTTTGTCAACTAATTCATTGTAAGAAAAACGTTAACTAAACAATCGGAGGATAAGAATTAAATGGAAAAATCTTCCAAACGGGAATATCCCCAAAATTTCTAAATCCTTGAGAACCGCTTTGGGCAAAATAGTGAGTGAAACAAATATGTTATTACTATCAGACCCGATTTAAGGACTCAACATATACCAATGCAGGTGTGATCGCAAAAAAATCTATTAATAAAAACAAGTTCGTTTTAGCATCAACGATTCAAAGACTACTCATCCTCATTCGGCACGGACCAGGGGCGCATTTCTTCATCGCCATCTTCCAGAATCACCTGGTACACCCGCCAACGTCCCTCGTTTGATTCAACCATTCGAAAGACAACTTCACCATCAATCCCTTCGACGGTAGTGATCACATCCATAGCATCTTCATCGCTTTCTGTCTCCGAATCTTCCGTTTCAATGACCTCAACTTCCCCGCTCAGGTCAATCAGCAAAGCATCATTCTTTTTAGCTGAGAGCATCATTTCATCGAAGATGTACCACATATCACCACAGGAATGCTCCCCTGACCCAAGCCCGTCAGAGATACATGCGACATCATCGAAAATTTCCTCGAGATCCTCTCGATCCTCAAACTGAATCAAAGAATGATAATCTAACATTCGTAAATATTGATTAAGTCTAAATTGTGTCGATTGATCTAACACCATGTAAACGGTCATGAAGTCTTCTTTTTGGAAAGCTTCAGTGAACGTCTTCACAGCTTCTTCCGGCGTGCTCAGGTCCAATGTGTCGTAATAAGTACGTGCCTGATCTTTACCTGATCCTCCAAATAAACTTTGAAGGCTGCAGGCTGACGTGAATACCAATAAAATAAGGATAAAGACTAATCGAAATTTTTTATTCATCTTGCACTCTCCCTTAAATTTAACCTGATTTTATAAAAGCTGTGACCTAATTATATAAAATAACGGATGGCTTTTCCAATTTAATCTCAAACTGGTTTGCTAAATGAATGGCATTTGAGCGCATGAATGCTTATAGATTTCTTTAACTCAAACGAATCCGTTCAGCGAAATATCTAAACAATTTGTTGGAGCGGAGGGGAATATGAAGCATTTCCCTGGGATTGTGGATTCGAACCACCAGAACATTTGACCCGTTAGCGCTGGTCTCCTGACCGTGCGCTTAATAACACGCTGGTGAGGACACCAGCGAAAACGTAAGTTTAAAATAAAACCGCTCAGTCAAATTACTGAGCGATTTTTCGGAGCGGAGAGGGTGGGATTCGAACCCACGGTACCTCGCGGTACACACGCACTCCAAGCGCGCGCATTAGGCCGGACTATGCTACCTCTCCAATATGTTTTTAAGCGAGGAAAATTATACCAGAGAAGGGAAAACATGTTAAGTCCTCTGCTTCACATTATAAAATCGGTTTTGAATTTTATTATGTGAGAACAGAATCAAGTGATCAAGGGTATCAATATTTGAAAAGGTTTTTATTGATATCAAACAATTTACTTAGAAAAACAGCGCAAAAACTTCCCTATAGAATAACAACATATCCCAATTATTCGATCATTCTCCCCATCGATACCCTTCACTTCCGCCTTCTCCTCTTTGCATTACCCAATAACCATTTGCCTCGAGCCATTCTTCACCAGCGTCTTCCAATTGACCATTAACACACGTTAAATAGATCAATGCCATCTCTGTAGTTCCGAACCTGTTGAGAGTATTAATAAGAGCTGACACAGTTGAACTATCACCTAAACGGATGAGTACTCGATAAACCTGAAAAGTTGTGCTGTAATTCAAGTAAGGTACTAAAACGGGTGGCTGGTCCTGGCATATTTTGATTAGTGCCCCTTCTGATTCCTTTTGAGTCTCCTCATCCAATAGAGCAGCAATCAGCGGCTGAACTGCACCAACATCCCCAATTTCTCCAAGAGCAGTTATGGCATTCTTAACCACAATATCATTTTGATCCGACAAAGCCCCAATTAGCGGTTGCAGGGCTAAATTATCACCGATCTTTCCAAGCGCATAAGCAGCATTACTACGGACATTTTCGTTCTCATCCTTGAGAACAGCAATGAGGGCATTGACTGCCAACTTGTCCCCAATTTTTCCCAGAGCCCTTGCAGCTTTTTCGCGCACCATCGCATCTGCATCATTGAGCAGAATTATTAACGGTTCAACTGCTCTTATATCTCCAATGTTTCCCAGAGTGAATGCAGCTTGCTCACGGATAAAAGTGTCTTCATTCTCAAGCGCTGCGATAAGAGGCAGCACAGCTGGTTCACCAATTTGAAGAAGGACATTGGAAGACATATTTCGAACGTCCTCATTTTTGAAACTATTAATTAGAGGGGCAACTGCGGGTTCACCAATTCTAACAAGCACATTTGTTGCGGAAAAACACAAACCCTCAGCATCCGAAAGTAGTGGAATGAGAGACTCTACAGCAGGCTCACCAATTTGCACCAGTGCAGCAATAAGATCATCACTCGTATAACCCAACATAGCATCCGTAAGGGGCTCAACGGCGGCAGAACCAAGTTCTGATGCAATTAAAAATTCATTTTTAGCCACCCAATACCAGGCTTCACTCTCTCCTTCAGGTTCCCATCCAATTAAATCTAATGCTTTTACGGCATCTGCAGCCAATTCTGGCTCTCTCAGAAATGGGATCAGTGGTTCAATCGCCCTTTCGTCTCCGATGCGACCTAATAAATTAATTGTGCTTGAACGTACATCTTTTTCCTCACCATCAAGTGCCTCAATCAGTGGTCCAACAGCAAGACCCCCAATCCTAACCAATGCTAAAGCAGCACTCTCTTTCACGTAACGTGATTGTCCATAGAGCGCGCCAATCAATGGATCGATCGCAGGTTCTCCAAATTGAACCAATAAATCCACATATCTCTCACGATGTGTCTGAAATTCACTTTCGAGCGCATTAATTAAAGGTTCTATGACAGGTTCTCCAATGCTCTGAAGTGCACCGCCAGCACTCTCCATGCCAAACCCATATTCAATAATAAGCGGTTGGATTGCCCTTACATCACCGATTTCTCCCAAAGCAAGTGCTGCATTATCACGCACAGTGAAGTTAGCATCTCTAAGCGCCGTTATGAGTGGAGATACTGCACGGTCATCTCCAATCTCACCTAAAACAACCGGGGAATGGATACGTAACTTCACATTTTGGTCTTTAATGGCAGTTATCAGCAGGTCAACTGAGGGCTCACCAATTCGGATAAGGGCATCCTGTGCTTCACGAATTTTCTCTGCATTGTTTGTCCCCAGAATTTTTATTAACCCCTTAATATCTTGCTTATCTTCAAGCTTCTGGATGTTTGGCGAGCATCCAGCAAATGGAATTAATCCAATTACCAAAACCAGAAGTAAAAGTTGCTTAGGAAAAATACTTCGTTCCATGACCATCCTCCACTGAACACACAACATTTAATGTAGAGAAATTATTTATTAACTTCCTGGGGAATCAAAGGTGTTTTCTCAGTGAAGAATGATTCTATGAATAGTTAAGCAAACAGTATTCAAACCATTTTTTCGTTTTCAGCTAAATTCATAAAATCAAAGCCCCAATAACATTATAACAAAAGTTAACCCCAAAATATATACCCGTTCTATTCACTTTAATCTAACCAGGATAGGTGCCCAAACAACACATTTAACTAGTGAGAAATTGGACAAAACCAATTTGGTTTGCAACTTTTCCAGGTAAAACCCGTATACTTAAATGGAGGAACATATGACAGAACATAAAAAACGCGTTCACTGGCTGCTGTACCCCTTTTGGCTGATCTGGCGTGCCGTGATTTGGATTATTGAAGCGACCGGCAGGCTGATTGGTGCCATCCTGGGACTGGTGCTGCTGATCGTGGGCGGCATCCTGACGCTAACAGTGATTGGTGCCATCATCGGGATCCCGCTGATCATCTTCGCTGTTATGCTGATCGTCCGCAGCCTGTTCTGAACCCCGTTAGGCCATCTATTGATTTACGTAGAGACGCCCCGACGGGGCGTCTCTACGACAATAAAAAAAGACACCCTGATCTATATCAACAGGATGTCCTTCTGTGTTTAAATCAGGTTTATCTTAAGGCACTGACCAGGTGAGGAACGTAAAGGTCAGCTCCCCTGCACTAAATCCCTCAAACAACAGCCGCCCGGGCAGCAGTTCCGAGGTCTGGTAGCAAACATATGTACCAACCGGAACCTCATCAAAGCTGAGGGGGCTGCTCGTTTTCAGTGCGCTGATACATTGGCTGTACGTCGGTGCTGATTCACCATAAACCATCCAGGTCACGCCGTTCAAGTTCGTCAGGATATGCGTCGAGCTGCCGCCGTAGGCATAATCCAGGTCTGCCTGCGTCCCATCAGCCGGGTTGATGGTACCGGAATCCAGGTCAAAGAGATCGCCATCGACCAATCCGGTTTCACCAGTGATGTAAATGACCGGTGTGCTGGTTGATGTTGGCGAAGGCTGCGGTGTTTCTGTTGTGATTGACACAACCTCGATCCGAGCCCAGAACGGGGCATCGCCGTTTGGTCCAATCCCAAAAAGCTCGCCGTTGGGGTCACTCAGCATCCAGTTGCTCTGGTATTCACCAGGCTTTTGCGGCGCTTCCATATCAATGGTGATATCAATTGACTGCCCGGGTTCCACCTCAGCCAAGAGGTTGTGGGTCTGGTAAGCATCCAGGCTGTTCCCGGAGAAAAAAGTGACCGTATACAGCCGCGTCCACTTGCAGGACCCCGCGTTTTCCAGGCGCCAGGTCTTCGAAAATGCCTGCCCGGGTGCCATAACTGTGTCATCAGGGATGGAAATATCAAGCGGATGGCCGGCTGCAGCAATATTACAAGGAACTTCCGAGGTTGGTGATTGAATTGCGCCCCGAGTGCGGTCAATCGTTGGGATCGGCGTTAGAGTGCTGGCAGGTGTTGTGGTTTCAGTCGGCAGTAAACCTTGCGTCTCAGCATACTCGTTCGTTGAAACCATCACAGCCGTTTCATACAAGCTTGTCGAATCCAAAGAAGGCAGACTGGTGGGCGTCATTTCACCAGCACAAGATGTCAATATAAGCAGCAGGAAAGAACAAATCAAAACTTTTTTAATCATTTTCAATAAACCTAGATTTTACCTTAATCGGCGAATTGGGAAAGAGCACCATTATAACCCATTAATCCTGCCTTGTCAGGAAGTGGGGATTAAAGTATAGTTCTAAAATCAAGAGGTTTAGCACTCATTCAAAACCATCAAAGTGATAAAAGAAGATCTATGAAAAAGAACTCGAAAATCAATACATGGTTGGATCGACCGGTCTTTTCAATCTGGCCGAAGTTTACAATTTATCACCTCATCGTTGGCATGATCCTGCTATCGGCTGTTCTCAGCCGCTTCATCATTTTAGGTGAACGAACCATGAGCCACGATGAAGTCAACCACGTGGTGCCGTCGTATAATTTCTACACCGGGTCCGGGTACAGGTATGACCCTGTCACCCATGGACCGCTCCAATTCCATTTTATCACCCTTTCCTACATGCTGTTTGGCGACAGCGATTTCTCAGCCCGAGTCCCCGATGCGGTATTCGGCATCGGGGTGGTGGTTTTTGCTATTTTCGCATTCAAGCGCTACCTGGGCAGGGCCGGCTCACTTATTGCGGGGTTTTTGTTCACCATCTCCCCCTACATTTCATTTTACAGCCGCTACACCCGCAACGAAATTTATATCGTGTTCTGGGGGATGGCGCTGATCTGGGGCATTCTGCGATACCTTGAATTTGGCCGAAAGCGCACGCTGATCTTCATCACCATCATCACCGCCCTGCACTTCACGGATAAAGCGACATCTTATATTTTCACAGCCGAGCTGCTGATCTTTTTGGCCGTGGTCTTCCTGGCAAAGGTGATCACCAAACCCTGGCGGTCGAAGAACTTAAGATCGATCGTGCTGGTGACTGCGGGGATTGTAATGGTTTTGGGAATGGCCTTGTTTGCATTTGGCTACACCACCCTCTCAAATGCGCCCGAATCCACGGAAGAAGACGCTGTGGGGATCATGTTCAACGAGCTGCCCGTCACCACCCGGGTGATCATCGGCGGGTTAGGTCTGGCAGTTCTCGTGGGGTTGGGGATTGCAGCGTTCTTCCTCGTCAAAGGTTTGGGATGGCACGATATCCGTGATGAACGCACGTTTGACCTCTTGATCATGCAGGGGACGATCGTCCTGCCGCTTTTAGCTGCGCTGCCCATGGATATCCTCGGGTTCAACCCCCTGGATTACAGCTCAGAGGGCATCATTACTTCAGTCCTGTTCATCCTTCCGCTTCTGATCATCGCCGTGGTGATCGGTATCTGGTGGAACTGGAAGACCTGGCTGCTCAACATCGGCATCTTCTGGGGCATTTTCATGCTGTTCTACACGACGCTTTTCACCCAGGGCAGCGGTTTTGCAATGGGGTTGATGGGTGCTCTGGGTTACTGGATGGCACAGCAAGGCGTGACACGCGGCACCCAACCGCTGTATTACTACGCAATTGTTCAGATCCCCATGTACGAATACCTGCCCGCGTTTGGCACGATATTGGCCGCACTGATGGGTATCCCACTGGCGATCAGGAAATTCATTGCAGCTCGTAAGAAACACCAGGAAGAAAACCTGGAAGGTCAAAACAACATTAATGCCGCTGAACAACAAGCAGAAGAGATTATTGAAGAATCATCACCCGAAACAACCCCGGCTCAAATTGAAAGCAGCGTTGAAACACCATTGGAGGAGGGTCTAGTAGGTGAAGAATTCGAGGAAGAGCCCCCATCAAGGATCGTTGATAACGAGGGCATCCTCCGGGAACCACCTGTTTTAGGACTGCTGCTGTTCTGGTCCGTCATGAGCTTGATCGCGTTCAGCTTTGCCGGCGAACGCATGCCCTGGCTGACCACGCACATCGCCATGCCCATGATCCTGACCAGCGGCTGGAGTTTTGGGCGGCTGCTGGAATATTTCGATTGGAAGCTAACCAAACGCTACCGCGGCTGGCTGGTCGCGCTCGTCCTGCTGATCTTCCTCCTGGCGACAGCCCAAACTTTCGGCGTTTTATTCAGTGCTAATCCCCCCTTCCAGGGCAAAACGTTATCGCAGTTAGAAGCAACCAGCACCTTCCTACTGGCGCTGGTTGGCATGATCGGTTCATCTGTAGGCTTATCTTTCCTGGTGATAAACTGGCCCATTAAACAAATCGCACGGTTCGCACTGATCCTGTTCGTTGGCATCCTCTCCGTGATCACCATCCGGACAGCATACCGCGCCAACTTTATCCTGTACGATACCGCCAAAGAATTTCTGGTTTACGCCCATGCTGCGGGTGACCCAAAAGATGTCCTGAAGCAGGTGGAAGAGATCAGCCAGCGTACAACCGGCGGAAAAGATATCATTGTTGCTTATGACAGCGACCTGCTCTACCCCTACTGGTGGTATTTCCGGGATTACCCCAACAAACGCTGGTATTCTGAAAATCCCACCCGGGACCTGCGTGATGCGCCGATCATTCTCGTCGGCAGCGGGAATTACGGACTGATCGACCCTGTTGTTGGGGATGATTACATTCGCTATGATTACCACCGCCTGTGGTGGCCTACCCAGGCTTATTACGACCTGACATTCGAACGCGCCTGGAATGCCCTATCGGACCCCGCCATGCGCTCTGCCCTCTGGCAGATCTGGTTCAACCGCAATTACCAGCCTTATTCCGCCCTGGCAGGCATCAACACCCTGACCCTGGAAAACTGGCAGCCCTCCGATTCCTTCCGGATGTACATCCGAAAAGATCTGGTCTCGCAGATTTGGGAATACGGTGCCACGCCGGTCTCCCTTGAGCCAACCGTTGACCCCTATGAAGCCAACACCATTAACATTGACGCCGATCTGGTCATCACCGGGAACGCTGATTTCCAGATGAATGCCCCAAAGGATCTCGCTATCGGACCGGACGGCAGGATTTACGTCGCTGATGCACGCAACCACCGGATTTTGATCCTGGATGAAAATGGCAATTATCTTGATTCATTCGGTCAATTTGGCGCCAGCGATTACAACACCAACTTGATGGCACCCAACAGCACATTCAACGAGCCCTGGGGCGTGGCAGTCAGCCCGGATGGGTTTGTGTATGTGGCGGACACCTGGAATAACCGCATCCAGAAATTCGATACGGATGGTAATTACATCACGAAGTGGGGTGAATTCGGTGCTGCAGAAACAGCCTACGATTTCTGGGGGCCGCGCGGCGTGGCAGTTGACAGCGAAGGCCGGGTTTATGTGGCCGATACCGGGAACAAGCGAGTTGTGATCTTCGACAGCAATGGAAACGACCTGGACGAGTTCGGCGGCGCAGGATTAGGGGTTGGCCAATTTGACGAGCCGGTTGGCATTGATGTGGATGACCAGGGGCGGATCTACATTGCCGATAGCTGGAACGCCCGCGTGCAGGTCATGATCCCGGCAGGGGAAGAGCTGAGCTACCCCTCGCATATCACCTGGGATATCGATGCCTGGTACAGTGAATCCCTTGAAAACAAACCTTACCTTGCCGTTGATGATGCATACCGCACCTATGTCGCAGACCCGATCATGGGCAGGGTGCTGGTATTCGACATGAATGGGAATTTCATTTTAGCATTCGGTGGTTTCGGTGCCGGTTTGAATGAAATTGGGATTGTTGGCGGGATCGCCATCGATCCTGAAGGCCAGGTCTGGGTGAGCGACGCGCTCAATAACCGCCTGATGCGCTTTCCTGTTGCAGAGCTGGTAGCAGAGATGGGGAACACGGATGATCAACTGCTGGGGGAAGACGGTTTCGGCGAACCCTTTGATGGTGTGGAATAGTTGTAGGGTGCGGTCAAAACCAAGCCGCACCCTACTGGCTTCGCAAGCACACCCTGAGACTGCTTCTCTTTGCTCACAGTGACACCCCCACTGTTCTAGCTGGTGTCCTCACTAGCACGTGCGTCTGATCAGAGGTTGATGGGTATTCGGTCAGGCGACTGTCGCGAACCTGTTTTCCCCCAACATCCACTTCATCAATGGTGCAGTCAAGATCGGACCGCACCTTACTGGCTGTGCAAGCGCAGCTTGGCGTAAGTGTCACTTCGTTCGCAGTCACAAACTCCTCGGTTCTCACTGGTATCCCTACCAGCGGATGATCACACCAAAAATCCATTCCTCGCTCGGTCAGGAGACCATCGCTAACAATAAACTCCGTTTACATGTAAGGGCGTCTTCTAAGTTCTTTAATCATACAGATTGATTTTATTTGACACACATCGATAATTTTTTATATAATGATAACAATCTCTTTAATATATTCTCAATCTTTCAAATCACCATTTGCTAATATTAATGAAAGGAGCAAATATGTCGGTCCCGGTTCGGCTCAATAATTATTTAAGAATTGCTATTATCCTGCTGATGTCATTCATTTATTGTAGTATTGATATCATCCCCGTCCATGCCGTTTCTGTTGTTGTAAATACCACCAATGATGATGAAGATATTGACGATTCTTATTGTTCTCTTCGGGAAGCCATTTCAGCGATTAAAATCTATGATGGTAATTATTATGGCTGTACCGGGGGGGATATCAGCTCAGTGATTACATTTGACCAGAATGGCATTGATCCTTACATTTACACGATAGACGACCAACTGCCCACAATAAGCAATCCCATCACGATCAACGGGGAAAGCGCAGAAACAACAATTATCCAGGCTTCCAGCTGCAATCCTACTCAAGAAACTTGTACCAACGACCACGAATTATTTTGGGTTTCTGCATCAGGTGATTTAAATCTCAATCATCTCACCCTTCGGTATGGGAAGAATATTGATAATCTAAATGGTGGTGTTATTTATAATGGTGGCCTGGTGCACATTAGTTACAGCGTCATCACAGATAATATAGGCGTATATGGTGGGGCAATATTAAACAATGGAGACCTGTACATCTCTAACAGCACAATTTCATCAAATATCGCTAAAAACGATGGCGGATTGACGAATGGAGGTGCGATATACAATGGTCCTGGGCACAATATAGATATTAGAAAAAGTACATTTTCGGACAATAGTGCAGCAGGAGGTGGCGCAATCTTAAGTTATGGAAATATTGACATCCTTAACAGCACGTTTTCAGGGAATTCTGCAACAAATTTCGGAGGTGCGATTTATGAAGGCACCTCCTACGTTGTTACAGTTACAAACAGCACTTTTTCAGAGAATGCAGCTTCACAGGGCGCTGGATTGTACCTGGATGGTACTTTAAATTTCACGAATACAATCATTGCCAACGCCACGGCCGGGGATGATTGCCATAACAGCGGCTCAATTGGAATTAACCTCAACAATCTGGTTGAAGATGGTGGCTGCAGCGCGACATATAGCGGCGACCCTTCGATCGGTTCATTGGGGAATCATGGTGGTCTAACGCAAACGCACGCGCTGCTGTCCAGTTCAATTGCTATTGATGCAGGTGATTTGGATTCCTGTCCTGATACGGACCAACGTGGTGTGGAGCGACCGCAATTATCTGGTTGTGATATTGGTGCCTATGAAAAGGAACCCACGACACCAATATATCTGCCATTAATATTAAAGTAATAAGAATTCTTGAGCTCTTGAGGAGATTGACGGGCGCCAGGCATTAATTGAGTCCCTGTTCAAGCTGGTGTCCTCACCAGCGGTAGCCTGTTCTATGAAACATTCGGGGCTTGGCATGCAAACCTGCTATAAGGCAGTTTTGTTATCTTCTCATCTGTATTGTGCTAGCGCATCATGAGACTGCTTCGTAAACTCCAAGTGACAACCCACATTCTTGCTGGTGTCCTCACCAGCGGGTGTATCTGACCAGCGGTTGACGGGCGTTCGGTCAGGAGACCGGCGCGAACTTACTTTTCCCAACATCCACTTCATCGATGGTGGATCAAAATCAGACCGCATCCTACTGGCTGCGAAAGCACACCTTGAGACTGCTTCCATAAAGGACGCTTCGCAGTTACTCCGTTCGCAGTGACTAAGGGTTAAACAAAAAGAGGCCACCGTTTGGTGACCCCTTTTCCATCTTAAGATTTATTTATCCCATCGCTTTTTCAACGATAGCGGTAAAAGCTTCTGGCTCTCGAACAGCCAGGTCAGCCAGCATCTTGCGATTGAGGTTGATCTGGGTCTGCTTCAAGCCGTGGATCAGCCGGCTGTATGTCGTGCCGTTCATCCGGGCAGCGGCATTGATGCGGGCAATCCACAATTTCCGCAAATCACGTTTACGGACCCTTCGGTCGCGATAAGCATACCACTGGCTTTTGAGGTACTGCTCGTTCGCCCGTCGGAATAGTTTGCTCTTGGTACCGTAGTAACCTTTATTGAGCTTCAGTATTTTCTTGTGCCGCTTGTACCCATGCGGACCACTTTTTACACGTGCCATTTCACACTCCTTTGCGAACCCCTGGGCGTCGGCGACTAGCGTTCATCACCCGTTGCGAACACCCAACAGCCGCAACCATAAAATTAATCCAACAAATTATTTTTGTTTGCTCATATAAGGCGCAAGACGACGAATTTTCTTTTGAATAGATTTCCCTTTAACCGGGATCATCTTCTCGAACAATGCCTTGGTCCGATCTGGTGTCCTGCGGCGTAAGTGGCCTTTGCCAATCTTTGTGCGCAAGATCTGACCGGAACCGGTCATTTTGAACCGTTTCGCTGTCGCCTTATGAGTCTTCATTTTGTACTTACCACTTGATTGTTTTCGTGGCATTTTCAATACTCCTTTCAAGAAAATCCTACGGTGCAAGCTGACAGAACCGTAGGGTATCTACCTATTAAATTTGCTGCTTCTTCCAGTAAAGAGAATTCGCTATTTCTCTGGTGCCAACATCATAAACATTGAGCGCCCTTCCATTTTGGGAGCCTGCTCAACGATTGATACGTCTGAAAGATCTTCGGCAATCTCACGCAGGTCCTGCAGTGCAAGCTCCGGATAAGTGATCTCCCGTCCTCTGAAACGGATTGTCACCCTGACTTTCATCCCATGTTCTAACCAACCTCGAGCGTTCTTGACCTTGAAACCTTTATGGTGGTCGGTTGTTTTAGGGCGCAATTGAATCTCTTTGATTTCAATTTTAGTCTGTGCCTTGCGCGCTTCCCGTTCCTTCTTCTCTTTTTCATACAGGAACTTGCCAAAATTCATGACTCTGGCAACGGGTGGGTTTGCGTTTGGAGCAACTTCCACGAGGTCTAATTCGGCTTTTTCTGCCCGTTCAAGGCCTTCACGTAAGGGAACGACTCCGACATTATTGCCATCTTCATCGATCAAACGAATTTTCGTTGCGCGGATTTGTTTATTGATGCGGTAATCGTCTTTGCTACTTATAGCTGTTTCTCTCTTTCTTGGTTGTTGATACTGATTTAACACAAAATTCATTCCCTGGAAGGGAACGAAATATATCTTACCATAACCCGGGCTGAATCGTCAACAGGTTATGAGAGCAATATTATACTCCATTGTTGATCAGTTAATATCAAAGAGATTTTTAAATTGCCTCTCGTCATGTTCTCCTCCCGGGCAAGGGAAAAGGGTATTAAAGATCAATAAATTCGAAACATCTCTTGAGATAAGAACTTGCTCGAGAGGAATTTTCATGAATATGCAGTATCTAATTAATTTTATTTAAAGCCCAAAATTTCGTATAATGAACTAGAAGCATTTTTTCTTCTACCTTAATAAATCAATTCTCCATTATCGATTTCTATCCAAATTTGAAGTCAATGGGATGATATGATGAAAATTCAACCAAATAATTACTACCGAATGCCCCTGATTATGGGTCCGCAATGGGAGGGGGGAAAACCTAAATTCCTTTATCAACAATCAGAAGTTGTAGCACTGCAATATTTAACTGATTCCAGTGCCATCTCTGCACTGCTTCCAGAGTGTTATGAGGTAGGAAAAGAACCACAGGTAACCTTTATTTTTAGCTACAATAATGGGTTAGATTTTATGGCCGGTGGTGGGTATATTCTTGCAGCAATCCAAGTTTCCGCCCAGTTTATTGGGCAAAAGGATAATATTGAAGGTGACTATATCCTTGTTATGTTTGAGAACCAGGCTTGGCCGATGATTTGCGGCAGGGAAGATTTAGGAATTCCTAAACTATATGCAGACATATCTCCAATAAAAATCTTTTCAGTCGGCAGCTTAAGGTGTGAGGTATCCTATTGGGGGCATTTGTTGTATCACGTAGAATTATCTCCTCAAAAGAAGCAGAATAGAATAGTAAATCTTGTCGTAAAGAAAATAATCAATTCCCGACCTTGGTTAGGCTATAAATTCATACCATCCTTGGATGGACCCCCTGACGCAGAATATCCAACGATTTCTTATAACGAATCTACAATCGATAAATTGTGGTTTTCTGAAACAGGGACAATCCAATTTGGTAATGCCACTTTTGAAGAAATTGCCCAGTATAAAAACTTGCTGGATGCATTAAAGACACTGCCGATTAAAAAAGTTAAGCGAGTACTGCACTTCCAGGGTTCTACTATTTTGAGATATGATAAATCACGACGCTTAGTATAAGCATTCATGGGAAGTGAACCTTTGCAATAAACGCCTTTTTAGCGTTTACATAACTTCTAATTTTAATATAACCGACTAACAAATTAAAAATCTCACTGATCAATAGACCAGCGAGATGCTTTTTCTAAACTAACGGCGACCAAAGAAATCTACTCGGTAGCCTTCTCTTCTACTTCTTTCACTACCAGTTCCTTAAATTCCCCGACCTTCATTGCACCTAAACGCTCGCTGCTGCGCCGGCGGACATCTACCGCGCCTTCTTCCATCTCGCGGTCACCCACCACCAGCATAAAAGGTACCTTCTGTTTTTCAGCATCCCGGATCTTAGCATTCATCCGGTCACTGCTGTCATTGACTTCTACACGCAAGCCGGCTTGTTTCAACTCATCTGCAACGCCATGGGCAAATTCAGCGTGCCGGTCAGCAATCGGGATGATCACCACCTGCACAGGAGAAAGCCAGACCGGGAATGCACCGCCGTAATGCTCGATCAAGACGCCAAAGAAGCGTTCGATGCTGCCCAGGAGCGCACGGTGGATCATATACGGCCGGTGGGGCTGACCGTCCTCTTCAATATAGGTCATATCAAATCGCTCAGGCAGGTTAAAATCAAATTGAATCGTTGAAAGCTGCCATTCACGACCAATGGCATCATTGATCTTGAGATCAATCTTGGGGCCGTAGAATGCACCGCCGCCTTCATCAACTTCATAAGGCAGTTCCGCTCGCTTCAACGCGGCTTCCAGGGCATCTTCTGCATCATGCCACTGCTTTGGTTCACCAACAGCTTTCTCTGGCATCGTACTGAGATAAGCTTTGATCTCATCAAAGCCAAAAGACCGGAGCATATTTAAACTGAAGGAAAGCACAAAATCGATCTCTTCGGGCATCTGGCTGGGCGCACAGAAGTGATGGGCATCATCCTGTGTAAAGCCACGCACGCGCATCAAACCGTGCATCACACCGCTGCGCTCATATCGATAAACCGTGCCTTTTTCTGCCAGGCGCATTGGCAGGTCACGATACGACCGGATACCGGTTTTATAGATCTCAATATGGAATGGGCAGTTCATCGGTTTGAGGTAGTACTTCTGGTTCTCAATTTCGATCGGTGCATACATGTTCTCAGCATAAAAACCCAGGTGGCCGCTCGTCTCCCAAAGGTCAGCCTTCCCGATATGGGGCGTATAGACAAACTCATAATCATTCTTGATATGCTCGTCCTCCCAGAACCTTTCTGCCAGGAAGCGAATCTTTGCGCCTTTGGGATGCCAGAGCACCAAACCCGAACCGACCTCTTCATTGACGCTGAACAAATCCAGCTCGCGTCCTAGTTTCCGGTGGTCGCGCTTTTTAGCTTCTTCCAATCGCCACAAATACTGCTTGAGCTCTTTGGGCGTGAGCCATGCTGTCCCATAGATGCGCTGAAGCATGGGTTTATTTTCATCCCCGCGCCAGTATGCACCAGCCACATTCATCAATTTAATCGCATTGGGATGGATCTCACCCGTGCTCTTGAGATGCGGGCCCCGGCAGAGGTCCACAAATGTATCGTCTTTATAAATCGAAATAACTGGTTTTTCATCTACGGGTTCGCCATGCTCATCAAGACCGCCTTCTTCCAGCCCCTGGATCAGTTCAAGCTTATAAGGTTGGCCATTGAAGATCTCTCGCGCTTCCTCAGCGGAGACCTCTTGACGGATGAACTCGCTGTCGTTCTTGATGATCTCCTTCATGCGCGCTTCAATTTCATCCAGATCTTCCGGGGTCAATGGACGCGGCAGGTCAAAGTCATAATAGAAACCGTCATCGATCGGCGGCCCAATAGCAACCTTGCCTTCTGGAAATTTCTCCAGCACCGCCTGCGCCATGACATGCGCTGCAGAGTGCCTCAGCCGGTAAAGTTTTGATTCTTCATATTTTTCTTTTTCTGCCATTTTATCCTCCTTCGGATAAATCTTTCGCATCAACCGCCGGAGAAAGATCTCACACAACGGCTGTGTTGATATTTAAACAAAAAACCCTCACCCACTGGGGCGAGAGTGTTCTCACGCGGTTCCACCCAGATTACCCTTGAAACGGATTTCTCGGGCATCTCTGCTGCCGGTAACGGGGCTGCCGTGTTCCATACTGGGCCATTGGCTTTTCCGGTTCAAGCTGGCGGGTGGTTTTCGGCTGGTCTGCTAAACGCTTTTCCACTAAACGGCGTCTCACTGGTAGCCAGATGCGCAGCTTACTCGTCCCGCGTCATCGCTGTTTGATTGATAAAAATATACTATTATTTGTCCGAATTTGCAAGTTTTCCAGGCTTGCTGTGATAGAATCCTGAATGTTACCCTTAGCACATAATTACCACCGAAGAGGAAAAAATGATTGAAATACCAGAATCCGCCACTTATGCTCGTCAAATTAATGAAACATTAATAGGCAAAACCATCACGTCTGTTCTTGCTGCATCCTCTCCCCATAAATTTGCCTGGTACTATGGCGACCCTGCTGATTATGCCCACCGGCTTGAAGCGTGTGAATTTATTTCAGCCCGGGGATTTGGGATGTTTGTCGAGATCACGCTGTCCAATGCCATCCTTCTGTTCAGCGACGGGGTCAATCTTCGCCTGCACCCGACAGCAGGACCCGTCCCCAAGAAGCATCAATTGCTCCTGGGCTTGGATGATGGAACCCATCTTTCAGCCTCACTTTCGATGTACGGCGGTATTTACTGCTGGGATAAAGGGGAAGCTTTTGATAATCCCTATTACAAAATCGCGCTGGAGAAACCTTCACCGCTCACCGATGCATTTTCGGAAGCTTATTTCAAGGAAATCTTAGCACCTGAGGATGTGCAGAAGCTCTCCCTGAAAGGAGCCTTGGCAACCGAACAGCGCATCCCGGGTTTGGGGAATGGCTGCCTGCAAGATATCCTCTGGCAAGCAAAACTTCACCCAAAGCAGAAGACCCATGCCCTTTCAGATCAACAGATGCAGGATCTGTTTACCAGCCTGAAAACAACCTTGGCAAAGATGGCTGATATGGGCGGACGGAGCACGGAAAAGGACCTGTTCGGGGAACCCGGCGGCTACCCGGTGGTGATGTGCGCAGGCAATAAAGACCAGCCCTGCCCAAGATGCGGCACGCCGATCCGTAAAGAATCCTATATGGGCGGCAGTATCTACACCTGCCCGACCTGCCAAGCCCTGGAGTAGAACTTAAATAAAAAGCACCTGCTGTAACACAGGCGCTTGATGGGTGGTATAGGGCTCGAACCTACGACCTCCGCGATGTCAACGCGACGCTCTAACCAACTGAGCTAACCACCCGAGGGTCTAAGCATTATACAGCCTGAAGGCAATAAAATCAAGAGGAAAACCTGCCGGACGGCGGTTGCTTTTCGTTATTTCCATCCTTGTCAGCCTATGGACTGCATGTTAAGATTAAGCCAGGTAAAGGAACCACCTAAATCTCATATTCAATAAGGAGTCGTCAATGGCACACATGTTTATTCCTGGTCCAGTGGATGTCGATCCCGATGTACTGGCAGCCCAGACCAAACAGATGATCCCGCACCGTTCGGCCGAGTTCGAACAGCTCTTCCGCGGGACAGAAGCCAAACTTAAGAAGGTGTTTTTTACAGATACACGCGTTTTCCAGGCCCCAGCTTCAGGCAGCGGCATGCAGGAAACCGGTGTCCGCAACCTAGCCCAAAAAGATGTCCTCTCCTGCATCAATGGTGCATTCAGCGAGCGCTGGTACCAGGTAGCAGTCACTAACGGCAAGCAAGCAGACCGGTTAGATGTTCCCTGGGGAGAGATCATCCCCCCCGATATGCTGGCAGAAGCACTCAAGAGAAAATTTTACGAAGCGGTTACCATCGTGCATAATGAAACCTCAACCGGAGCTGAGAACCCGCTCAAAGCGTTAGCGGCCGTGGTCCAAGAGTTCAGCCCTGAAACAATGATCCTGGTTGATGCTGTTTCCTCCCTGGGCGGTGTCAAGATCGAAACCGATGACTGGGGGCTTGATTTCATACTGACCTCTTCCCAGAAATGCATGGCGCTGCCCCCGGGTATGTCTTTTGCTGCTGTTTCAGATCGGGCGCTCAAGAAAGCAGAGACCGTCGAGAACCGCGGTTGGTATTTCGACCTCCTGCGCATGGAAAAACACCGCATCAAAAACTCCACAGCCATGACCCCAACGGTCTCCCTGATCAATGCCCTGGATGTCCAGCTTGATAAAATGCTTGATGAAGGGTTGGAGAATCGCTTCGCACGGCATACTGCTATGGCCGATCGAGTCCAAACCTGGGCTTATGAAAATGGCATGGAGCCTCTCGCTCCGGAAGGCTACCGCTCCAAAACAGTCTCCACCATTAAAAATACCCGCGGCGTGGATATCCCGGCATTCAACAAGTTCTTAATGGATAAGGGCATGCGCATTGCCAACGGGTACGGTGATCTCAAGAACAAGACTTTCCGCATCGCACACATGGGCCAAACCCAAATGCATCATGTTGACGAGTTGTTAGATGCGTTTGAGACATTTATGGCGAAGATGTAAATTTATGCAAGATGGTTGCTATTCACCATCCCAATATTACCTAATACCCGTAGAGACGTTGCATGCAACGTCTCTACGTTAATTTCGGAATTGGACTCCAACATGTCTGAAACTTTTACAATCAAAATTGATAAACTGGTCTTCGGCGGTGACGGTTTAGGCAGGCTGCCGGATGGACGTGCAGTTTTCGTCTCGTTTGTGCTGCCTGGGGAGACTGTCCAGGTCAAGATCACCGATAATAAAAAGCGTTTTGCACGGGGTTTCCCAATCGAAATCCTGGAAGAGTCCCCTGACCGGATCCTCCCCAGATGCATTCATTTCGGTGAGTGCGGCGGGTGCCAGTACCAGAATTTGACCTATGAAAACCAATTGAAAGTTAAGGAATCCATCCTGCTGGATCAATTTCAGCGGATTGGTAAGATTGAAGACCCACCCATTAAACCCATTGTCCCATCCCCTTCGCCCTGGAATTACCGCAACTATGTGCAGTTCCATGTTGGTCAGAAAGGCGAATTAGGATACGTGCATGCCGATGGCGAGCACATGCTGATCATCGAGGAATGCCACCTCCCACAAACCCAAATCAACGAACTTTGGCCGCAGATCGAGCTAGGCGAAGAGTCAGGCGTTTACCGGCTGGGCATCCGCGCAGATTCCTACGAGGAGATCATGCTGATTATGGAGGGGGAAGACAACAAGCCCCCGGAATACAGCGAAGATATCCCGGTCTCCGCGGTCTACACACCTGCTGACGCCCGGCTGACGGTCCTGGCCGGTGAAGATCACCTGGTCTTTGAATTACTCGGCCGCAACCTCCAGGTATCTGCGCGATCTTTCTTCCAGGTCAATCCTCCGATCGCAGAGAAAATGGTGCAGCATCTTCTCGATAACCTGCACCTCAATGATCAAACCCGCGTCCTGGAACTTTATGCCGGCGTCGGGCTGTTCAGCGCGTTTATCGCGCCAAAGGTCAGCTCACTGACAGCCGTCGAAAGTTCTGGCTCAGCCTGCCACGACTTCATCACCAACCTGGATGAATTTGATAACGTGACCCTGTACGAAGCCCAGGCAGAAGAGGTAATCACCAATTTGAACCTGCCAATGGATGTCCTGGTCGCTGACCCACCCCGCGCAGGCCTGGATCCCTCTGTTCATGATGCGTTGGGCAAGCTGCTCCCCCAACAAATCGCCTATATCTCCTGTGACCCGGCAACCCTGGCACGAGATCTAAAGAAGATCATAAGTAAGGGTTATGAGCTTGTCTCCGTGACTCCCTTTGACCAGTTCCCACAAACGGGGCATGTGGAGACTGTTGTTTTTTTGGAGAGAAAATAATCAGAAAATTCCAGCATTTGAGTTTATTTTGAACCTGATCATTCCGATAAGTTCAAGTTAAGGTAAATGCCGACTGAAGGGACTAATTTTGTTGGCTTTGTTTTAACAAATTATTGCAATCGAGGAAAAATATTGATGCCCAAGAATTATAAAGCTGATAATTATAACAAAAATTTTGTAGATCAAAATATGATGGGACCAAATTCAATGGTGATTCTCGAAGAACTTTTAGGGAATATAAAACTTCAGAGAGAGATAAAAGTATTGGATTTGGGTTGTGGCAAGGCGTTAAGTTCAGTCTTTTTGGCAACAGAATTTGGCGTCCAGGTTTTTGCTGTAGATCTGTGGATCAATGCAACTAAAAATTATCAACGTCTGCAGCAAGTTCATGCTGAAGATCTTGTCATCCCTCTCCACGCCGATGCACACCAACTTCCATTTGCAGATGGGTATTTCGATGCTGTGGTCAGCATTGATGCTTATCAATATTTTGGATGCGATGATAAATATTATGACGAACACCTCAAGCCTCTTCTAAAGAAAGATGCGCTGGTTGCAATTTCGATTCCTGGAATGAAATATGAATTGCACAAAAACGTTCCTGATGAAATGAAGCCATTTTGGCCAGATAAGGCGCTCATTACCTGGCACGGCGTTAACTGGTGGAAAGAAATGTTTGAAGGGAAACTCAGGGATTTGGAAGTAAAAGAGATGACATGTTTTGATCGAGCATGGGGTGATTGGCTTTCTACTGATGATCCATATGCAATTATGGATAGAAAAATGATGGCAGCCGATCATGGAAGGTATATGAACCTTGTTTCAATAACGGGAAAAAGTATTTGAATTAAAAGAACTTCACCTTTCCATGACAGATTCCGATAATTTGGAACAAATGATGACAACAACCTCCGGCTGCTAGACCCTTTTGTTGGTGATTTGGAACCTTTCAGAGAGGAAACCATCAAATATCAGGATAATTTATGAAGAACCTGTGTTCAAGTTATTTTCAAGCTGTTTAAGGTTTGAGATCCTATGTTCGATCAGGTATGCCCCAAAGCCAAGGTAAGTTTGAAAGCAAGGACATTTTTGTTAATTATTTTACATATGTTTTCGGTCATTATTTTGCCAAACAGAATACATAATTCATTTTTACAAGGTTATGATCTAAACAATATGTAAACAAGAGACTCTCAATTTTCCGGACCATTTTCCGGCAAGAAAGTAATCTTTGATCAAAACAAATATTTAGTTGCTTTAACAAAGATCAGAAGAAATTTAGGGAGAGCTACATGATGGAAATTGACGACATTCAATTTTTCAATAAAATACCTAAGGCTTTCCCTCTATATTTAGCTTTTAAAGAAAAAATCAATTTAAATTATCCAGACGTAACGATCATAATTAATAAATCTATGATTTCCTTTTCTAATAAACATAGCTTTGCCTATGTTTGGTTGCCAATCCGCAAAATGAAAGAAAGACCGGAAGTTTATATCATAATTTCTTTTGGTTTACCTTATCGTATCAAGTCACCGCGCATTGTAGAAGCTGTGGAACCCTATCCTAACCGTTGGACACATCATGTGATTGCTCAGAATATTAAAGACCTCGATGATGAGTTAATGAATTGCATTGCTGCCAGCTATGAATATTCAATGCAAAAATGACGTACCAACAGGACAAAGGCAACAAACGAATCATAATAATTAACAGAAAGCTGTGGGGATAATATTTCGGTCTTGTTTATTAAATGGCTATATATCATTCACAGATACGCAACTTTTTTGAAAGGAACTGTGAATGAATATCGAAACCGAAACCATCCAAGTAGGACACAATTGTCGAAACATTTTAATTTTCATTGTCGCATTCATTTACATTTTTATATAGCCAAAAAATTATGGACTGTTTTCCCCTCACAGAAACATCGCCTTTCATCGTTTCTCAAGGAGATTAACTAGCTGTAAATATTTATCAAGAACTCCCTGTTTGATTCCATAAACGAAATCCATAAACCCTCGAATTATCAAGAATTTAATAGGATAATTAATTCAATGAACAAATAAAGGAGCAAAATGATGGTTACAGGTGTAGAAATAGATATGGTCCTGACTGATGCGCTGAAAGCTTTGGAACTCTATGAGAAAATATTCGAGATTGATCGGGTTGAGGTTACTGACTTTCCTAAGGGGCAAAATGAGGTCGTTTTCACGCTTTATGGATCCAGGTTCCATATGCTGGATGAAAATCCTGAATTTAATTTGACAGCTCCCAAACCCGGCGATCCGAAGCCCATATGGTTCAATATTTTGGTAGACGATATTAATAAAACCTATGATAAAGCTATGACCGTTGGCTGCGATGAAATTCAACCTGTCACTGAAATTCCTGATTTTGGTGTCTCAAATGCCATTTTTAGCGATCCGTTTGGTTATGTTTGGATGCTGCACCAAATTCACAAAGAGGTCAGTTTTGAAGAACGGAAAAAGCTGTGGGAAGAAAGTGAAGACTAAGATGCAATATGACGTCAATTCTGTTGCTGAATATATCAAAGCGCTGCCAGAAGACAGGAAACCTGTCATTGAAAAACTCCGCAGTGTGATCCTGTCCAATTTGCCCGAGGGTTTCACTGAGCAGCTATCCTACGGCATGATCGGGTATGTTGTCCCATTATCCCGGTATCCCCAAGGCTACCACGCCAAAAAAGGTGAACCGCTGCCCTTCCTTTCTCTGGCATCTCAAAAGAACTTCATCGCTTTATACCATATGGGCATATATGGAAAACCAAAATTGGAAGCATGGTTCACCAAAGAATACACTGATCGGGTGCCCACCAAGCTTGATATGGGCAAAAGCTGTATCCGGTTCAAAAACCCTGATCATATCCCTTATGACCTGGTTGCTGAATTATGTCAGAAAATGACAGTAGATGAATTTATTGAACTTTACGAAGACTCTGTCAAAAGGAAGTAGAAAATCGCTGGTTGTTCAGATAAGCAACAAAACCGAGAGCTAATAATGAATAAATCCTATGCCTTTGAAGGCGTCATTAAAAAAGTTCCTGATATCGATGGGGCCTATATCGAAATGCCATTTGATATTCGAGAGGTGTTTGGGAAGGGAAGAGTCAAAGTCCACGCCACATTTGATGGGGAACCTTATGACGGCAGTATTGTCAATATGGGCATTAAGAAAGAGGATGGCAGCATCTGCACTATCATTGGGATTCGCAAAGATATTCGCACTAAAATTAGCAAACAACCGGGCGACCGTGTGGAGGTAACAATTAAAGAAAGAGAAAGCTGAGGTTGATATGTGGCAATGTCCAAAATGTGAACGCAAATTCGAGACTGATCATGAGGATCACAACTGTGTTGAGACACCAATTGATGCCTATATTGCCGCCCAATCCGAGAAAGTGCGGCCTTATTTAAGTCAAGTCCGGGATGCAATCCGTAATGTATTACCAGGGGCGCAGGAACGAATATCCTGGCGGATGCCAACGTATTGGCAGGGGCATAATATCATCCATTTTGCAGCCCACAAGAATCACATTGGGTTATATCCTGGCCCGGAAGCCATCGTGCATTTCTCTGAACGTTTGAAAGAACACAAAACCAGTAAGGGAGCCATTCAGTTTCCTTACAACGAGAAAATTCCCTTAGAACTCATCGGCGAGATTGCGGAATGGTGCTATGAAACAGGGAATCATCACTAAAGACAACAACCTATTGATGGAGAATCCAAAATACAGCCTTAGATCGTTACTCGATTTTTTGTAGCTCTTCAACATGAGCTGTAGGTTTCGGATGAGGAAGTGATAGATGAATACTCTTTGCGACCATATTCAGGAATATCAAAAGCAACTTAACAAAGGACATATTCAAAAAGCCTATGCCGGGATCATGGCCTTCATGTCCAGTGAGAAATCATATCTAACCGATAAATATCCGGAATTTTCAACGAGCAGCTTATATTTCGGGTATATGGATATGACCTATTTTGCGTTCACGCCCATCCACTTAAAAGAAAAAAAGTTGAAGATCGCCATTGTTTTTCTACATGAAGCATGCAGATTCGAAGCCTGGCTGGCAGGATCAAACCGAAAAATCCAAACTGAAGTGATCAACCAACTCAGCGAAAAAAATCTGGGAAAATATCAACTTTCGAGCGTAAGCCCGGGAATCGATTCCATCATCGATTCCGTTCTGGTAGAGAAACCTGATTTTGACAAGCCTGATGCACTTAGATATCAAATTGAAGAGAAAACCATTGAATTCATTGAAGATATGACTTTGCTGGTGAATCAATTACCATAGCGAAATTCATCACAATGAAATAACGACATCGTCAGATTGCAGTACAACAAGCTGAATCCTGCTGCCTGTTTTCCTGATTTCTAAACCCTGATACCTAATACCCTATTCAAAATACCCCACTCACCATCCCCCCACCCGCTAGAACAAAACCGAGGACAACTCCTGCCTGTATTGGCGTGCATCTGGATGCGCTTCTCCGATTAAGGCAAGCAGACCAACGAACACATCTTTGACTTCATCATCTCTATAATGTTTGTTCTGGCGTAATATCCCCAAGAAACCATCCATCGCTGCGAGGATGTTGCCAATTTTCGCCAGCCTTACACTATTCTTGAAAGCTGCCTCAAGCGGATCATCAACGGTCACACCTTTACTTCCAACCTCAACAAAAACTTTGGCAACAGGTTTGAGGAGCTGCGCCGTATTATAAGCCGGACTGGCAGGGAAATTTCTCAGGAGAACCCCGGCTTCCTGACCTTTGCCCTGGAACAACAGTGACCGGATCAAACCCAATAACGCACCTGGATGGCGGGGTTGGGAGGTCAGAAATTCACGAAAGGCATCTTCCGCTTCATTATAGGCTTCCAACGCCAGCAGGTTGACACCTTTTGCATATAACAAGTCCTCCGGTGCCGGCGCCAGACGGCGGATGAAATCACGCATGCTATCTTCGGAGATCACACCTGAAAATTCAGCAACCATATTCCCATCCACGAAGGCTTTTACAACCGGTATGTTGCGGACCTTATACTGCTTTGTCAGGCGTGCATTTTCATCAACATTAACCTTTGCCAGGCGAAAACTTCCGCCACCTTCCCGGGCAAGATCCTCCAATTTCGGGCTGAGCACACGGCATGGGACGCACCATGGTGCCCAGAAATCCACAAGAACAGGCACATGGGTGGAGTACTGCAGAACTTCGTATTCAAAATCTGATTCGTCAACATTGACGATAAAATCAGAAACCATCATTACTCCTTCATACCGATTCTACTCCAAAACGGCAGCTTGAACGTTTATTCATCACCTGATTCATCAATAATGCCGGGCTGCACAATCTCTAAGACGTCTCCATGGATCGATATGATGATGCGAAAACCGATCATCCCCATATATAACCTGCTTTCTTCGGGAATACCGGCATTCTGGAGTTGTTCGAACTGGTTGTCCAGGTTCTTCAACTGATTCTGCATCGCTGCCATTGAGAATATATCGTCCATGCCCAGCATATCTGCTGCCTGTTTCATGATTAAATCTTCGTGACCCTCTATCTGTTCCTGCATATGCTGCCAGACCTGGCGGTCAACATCCTCTGCCGGAATATGGCGTTTGAAGCCGTCATCATCAACAATATAGCATGGTTCGCTGCCAATCCAGCCAGATTCCACTGGGTTGTCATATTCATCATAAACCAGGCCTTCAAAAACAGGTTTCGCAGTCAATCCGTCCTCCATATAGATACTATCAATCTTAGGTTCAAAGTATATTCTCGAGTTATAAGATTCGGATTAACTTTTTCTATGATTTTCAGTGAAAAACAGTTGTTATTCGATGATGACTCGGGTGCCATTCGTATCAGAATAATAATAATTTTCAGTTGGGACAGTCGGCGTTGACCAGCGATAGACCCATTTGGCTGTTTGCGGCGTCATGTTGATGCATCCATGGCTGTGCGGCACGCCAAAATCATTGTGCCAGTAGGTGCCGTGGAACGCAACACCATCCGATGTAAAATAGCTGACCCAGGGCACACCAGGCAGGTCAAACCCGCTGCCGTAGGCGTTGGCAGGGTTGGCCATATGCCGGCATGGACGCTTGCGGATAATGCGATAATTACCTTTTGGTGTAGCGAAACCACCCTCCTGCAGCCTTACACCGCTTGAGATCTTCGTCTTGAAAATGGCTCTTTCGCCTTCATATGCTGTCATGATTTGAGTGCCCAGGTCTACAACCAGCTTCTTATCCTCAGAAGATACTTCCGGTGAAATGGGGGACAATTCTGAATCTGGCACTACCCGCATGGTCTCAGCCGGGATGAAGAATACCCGGTAATCTCGGTCATCAAGCAGCTCATACCAAACTTTTTGATCCTGATCTTCAATCCTGTCTAAAATCCAAAACGTAGCGGCAAAATAAAATCGGTAGATGACGCTCCGGTTTTGGTTCATGCTAGAATAGGCATCTACAAAGGGAACTGTGATTTCGCCAAGGCATCCATCTTCCGGAATGGAAGCAGCCGGTTCGTTAAAAACATTTTTCACCGGTTGAATATAACGGGAATAGGCATAGCCTTTGCCATCCAGCTCAAACCAGATGGGGTTGGATCCATTATCTTCATTAATGCGAACACCTGTGATCGGCCTTATTTCATCAAGCGATAATTCTTCCAGGATTTCTGAATCTGTATCAGGCTGACGCCGCAAATTGACACCCCATTGTGCTGCACGCCCAAACATCGTACTGGGAAGAGATTCCTTTGGGTAATTGATAAAGTTATTTATCACCTTATTTGGGATCATTAACCCAGCAAAACTCAAACCAAAATATTGCAGAAACTTGCGACGAGTAAATCCTGATGCCATGTTATTGTTTTAGATAAAAGTTAGTTGTGAATATTTACGGTGATCCCAACAAAAGACCAATCAAACAGCCAACCTGCTTCTTCAGTGACCATGTTGATGCATCCATGACTCATCGGTGTGCCGAAATTGTCATGCCAGTAAGTCCCATGGATGCCATAACCGCTGTAAAAATACATTGTGTATGGTACATCCGGTAAGTAATACCCCGGACCAGCCATATCCGTATAGCGCAGTTTAATGTAAACCGAATATCGTCCAACGGGTGTGGGGTGAAGATACGTCCCGGTTGAAACAACAAACGACCGGACTAAATTCTGTCCATCGTATGCGTATAAACGCTGCTCTGAGAGATCAATGTCAATCCAGTGCCCATCAATATCTTCAAGGGCGACCGGCTCCTGTGTTGGCTCTATCAAGGGCGTTGATGTTGCTGTGGCAGTAGGCGTGACAGTAGATGTCGCCGTAGGTGTGTTCGTTGGAATGCTGGTTGGGGTCAGGGTCGGTGTCGGCGTTGGTGTCAGGGTTTGGGTGACTGTTGGCGTCAAACTCGGTTTAGAAAAATCTTCCTGGTAAAGTGGGGCGGATCTCTTTTCAGCATGAGCCCACCCTGAGGGAACAAATTCCATCCCAAGGAATACCAAAGAAACCAAAATTAATATTACGAAAGTCCAGATCCAAACCGGTTTATGCGTTTCAACCACGGGCATTGGTGGTAATTGGTTCTTTGATGGAACCGGATAATAAATTGCCTGGGTTTGCTCTTGATCTATGGGAGTCTCAATGGGTAAGCGACTGCTTGCCCATTCATATGCTTGAATAACAACGGGGTTATTGGGTGCGAGGTTAAGCGCTTTTTCAGCATAGCTCAAGCCTGCAACCGGTTGTGAAAGCCCTGCAAGCAGCAGCCAACCCTCAACATTTTTTCGATCCAGGGCAACCGCTTTTTGTGCCAGGCGCCGGGCAAGAGTCCGGTCTCCCCGACGAAGAGCAGCTTTCGCTCTGTTAATCAGTGCTGCAGAGGATTCATTCATCATATTTTATGGGACTTGCGTCGATTGGGGGCTTTCACCGTTCAAAAAACACAGGATGCCAGCAACAATCCCTTCAGCAATCTGATCAGTTTGTTCGGTGATATATTGGAAATCTTGATTGAGAAATCCAGCTTCAATGATAGCCGCGTTCGTTTCCGCAGCAATTTCATTAAATGCATGGTAATAGGTCATATCATCCGTGACCGATCCAGCATGATAAGGGAGACCTGTCATTTCGCCATAACGTTGAGACAGGCAGGCTGTCAGCCGTTGACTCGCGCTGTAGTCCTGGTTTGAAATTGCACCTGCAACTTTATAACCTGTTGCAAGGTCATTGATGTACTGGCAAGAATCAAGGTGAATAGAAACGACCACGGCTGCCTGGTACCCATCCAACCTGGTATCGAATTCCTCCAAAAGGTCAACCTGGTAGCCAAGATCAGTCAGGGCTTTTTGAACCAATGTGGCAATTTCAAGATTGAAAGAAACCTCCGTCGCCCCATTTGGACACACAGCGCCTGGATCATTCGCGCCATAGTGACCTGCAACAATCCCGATCTTGTTCGATCGCGCTATTTCTTCAGGGTCAAGTGTGGTTTCCACAACCCCTTCAACCGGCCCGGATACGAGCGCTTCCGCCATTCTTGCTTCCAGGCTGCTCGCAACAAGACTCCCCGGCGTCCACAATGTAAAGATTGTAGCGATGACAAACGCAGCACCAATCGCGGTTTGCAATCCCCTCCAGAAGTTAAAAGGTTGATCCTTCCTGATCTTGGGTTTCTTAACTGTGGGTGCAGCATTTTCAGACCCAATTTCGGTCTCTTCAACCCTGTCTTGTTCATGAGCATCAAATGGTTCCATTGATATAAATCTTACCTTAATTTTCTTTAGCTTGATAGAGCAATTTGCGCATTATTTTTCGCTAAAAAATCCAACCCTCTCCAGAAACTTGACGGGGTTGTCCGTACAAAGTATAAAGAAATTAGTTTTTAGGAAAATTATGAATAATAATATAAATCCTGAACAATTAAAACAAGCGATGCGAACCTGGATCACAGGGGTTGCGATCATCACAGGACATCATGAGGGAAATG
This sequence comes from Anaerolineaceae bacterium, assembly GCA_016841445.1. Lineage (GTDB taxonomy): Bacteria > Chloroflexota > Anaerolineae > Anaerolineales > Anaerolineaceae > Brevifilum. Next base: position 156,120 of record JAENZD010000001.1, on the reverse strand, counting down.
TCCACGGTATGACCGCCAACAGTTTCAATTCCATCGCCTTGTCCCCACCCACAGTGCTTGTTGCATTGGCTCAGCATACACGAACCCGGCATCTTGTGAAAGATGGGGGTGTTTTTGGTGTCAGCATCCTGAATAAATCCCAACGCAAACTTGCACAGCGATTTGCTGGACAGACTCATTCAGATACCCCTCGTTTTGAAGGTGTTGAAACCTTTAACCTTGAGACAGGTGCACCACTGATTAAGGATGCGATGGCTTATTTGGATTGCAAGGTCGTCCATTCTTTTGATATTGGGGATACAACGGTATTCCTCGGAGAGGTCTTACGTGCTGAAATTGGGACAGATGGAAACAAGCCCTTGCTTTACTTTAATCGACAATGGAGAAAGCTAGCCGAATAATGGTACGACAATTAAAAAAACCTGAACAAGAAATTTTGTTGAAGATTGCCCGAGAAGCGTTAGTTAACGCAGTCCATTACGAACCATTACCTGAAATCATATTTTCTAAACTTCCCAATTCTTTGCAAGAAGATGGCGCATCGTTTGTTACACTCACTATGAATGATCGTTTGCGGGGATGTATTGGTACATTGGAAGCATACCAACCGCTGGCCAAGGATGTCCAGGAACATGCCGTCGCTGCGGGAATGCAAGATTTCAGGTTTCCCAATGTCCAGCCAGAAGAATTACCCTCGATCAAAATTGAGATCTCTATCCTGACTCCTAAAAGCCCTGTTATGTATACCGATGCGCAAGATTTGCTCAATAAAATACAACCAGGGATTGATGGTGTGGTCCTGCAGGATGGTTTTCGGAAAGCTACCTTCTTACCCCAGGTATGGGAAAAAATTCCAGATCCAAATAAATTTCTTTCACAGCTTTGTATGAAAATGGGAGCGCCCGGGGACTTATGGCGCAAGAAACCTCTACAAATCTATAAATACCAGGTTGAAGAATTTAGTGAGTGAGCTATTTTTTTCTGAAGAAATCAGAAATTTAGCCTAACGTAGAAATTTAACCTATTGTTGAGACGTTGCATGCAACGTCTCAACTTTTAAACTAAAAAGTGCTCCACGAATGAAGCACTCTTATGAAATTATTTTTATCTATTTTATTCGAGGATTTCCACTTCCATCAAACCGGGTTCTGTGGATTTATTATAAGCCTGGCCAATCAGATGAGAATAAACGGCTGTTGCGTAGGTTGTTGTTAGAATAGCTCCAATAAACAAGGCTATCGCTCCCAAAGGTGCAATGATCGACATGGTCAATATTTGACCCAGTAATACCAGCAACCAGGACACAAAGGATTTCTTGAGCATCGCAAAAATTTCTTTGAAACTGAAAGCTGCGCCAAATTTTCCTTTACCAACAAAATTAGCAATCGCTACGATGCTCATGAAATTCAATAGCAAAGCCAAAATTGCGATGAGAAGGCCAAGACAAATACCAAATATTGCCGGCAGTGTATTGTTTGTATCAGAAATCGATACCAATAAAAATGCTCCAATACCTCCAATGATAATACCTGGCAAATTATAGATAAACGTAATAACAGCAGCTAAGAACCCTCGTCCGAGATCCGCACCAAATTCCAAATTGGGCAGCGGGTCCTCATTGCGCCCTTCCATCACATTTTTTGCAGCTTTTAACCCCCAACCTTGAGTGATAAATGGCCCAATTACAGGAATGAGACTGCACAGGGCTGGCAGGAGAATCTTCTCAAACCACTTCTTGTCCTTAAACACATAACTGAATGCTAAACCGAAATTCATGATCATATTCCTTTCTTAATTTATTATTTTTATAATACAATCTTTCAGACCCAGATGATGATTGTTGGTCATTCTCAACACCGCCACTGGGCTTTCAGGTTTGATAAAGATTTTCTGATCAAACCTGTGTAAATTGATCAACGGGCAGCACAAAGATTGTCGCCCGTTTCCCCTTTTCCTCATCCGGCTTTTTGCAATTATTGCGAATGGTTTCCAACGCCGTCTCGACCTGTTCATCTTCAAGTCCAATGAGCAAAGTGCTGCGCCCACTGCGCAAGAAACCACCAGTGGATGCAATCAGCGTTACACGGAATTCTTTTTGGGTTAAGGCGGATGAAACCGCATCATTGTCTTCATCTTTTATGATCGCTATTATCAATTTCATCGCTAATAATCCTCGTAATGATCAACTTTAAGCGCAAATATACTGGCTCCGCCGACCGTGATAGGCGTTGGCGCAGGCATTGGCAGAGGTGAGTTTTCCATCGGCATCGCAATGAAGGCAACTCTTTTCCGGCAGTTCTTCTCCAGGATATCAATAGCTTGTTCGACCTTTTCCATACTTGCACCAATCATCAGGGTCGCACTCTTACGTCCCAAGAATCCCCCCATGCTGGGCAGGCGCGTCACCCCAAAACCTTCATCAAGCAGCGACTCTATGGCAATGTCTGCATCCTGGCCCTGAACAACGGCAACCAACAGGTCGTTCATTTCTTGCTCCGATTTTCCTGATTCTGACATTGATAAATCCTATTTTTTAATACGAACTGCCAATAAATTTTGCGTTTCCATAAGTATACCTTAATCTTAATTCAATTTATTCGTGGAAATTTAATTTCCTCCAAAGCAGACATATTAATAAAGCTGTCAATCGAACCAATCGACGATGTGATCATCAATAGTCAACAGGTCAACGCTCAGCTCTGGAAGCGCCCGACCACACACGGAAATACTTGCCTGCCGCACGGTATCCTGACTGCCTGAAACCAGGGGGTGCCACGAAGGTAAATCTTTCCCTTCATACAGTCGGCGATAAGCACAGGATTCGGGCAGCCAATCAATCTCCTGTAATTTTGTGTATGTTAAAGACAAACAATCTTTGATCACTTCAAAGCGGTGTTCATAAATTTTACAGCGGCAGGTGTTCAGGTCCAGCATCCGGCAGGCAATATCAGTGTAATGCACCCGGCCTGTGTCCGTATCTTCAATTTTAAAGAGGCAGCATTTTCCGCATCCGTCACAAAGAGATTCCCACTCAGCTACAGTCATCTCAGCGAGTGCTTTTGTTTTCCAAAATGGAAACCCCTGATTTAGCTTCTGTTCCATATTAACTTCAATTCTCATAAGATCTATCAGTGAATTGTACTTGAACTAGTTTTCTTTTATAGCACAACTTTGATTCAGTGTAAACCTTAATTAAATTGAATAAAGGTGCACTTCAAGTTATACTTGAATTAAGTTAGATACATTCAACCTGGATACATTTTTAGGATTTCGATACGTAGGAGAACAAAATGACTGACAAACAGCATCCTCAGGTAGATATCAATAAGGATTCAGAGCAGGATTTGATTGCAATCAAGGGAATTGGACCCAGCCTGGCAAAAAATATCATAAATGGTCGTCCTTATCAGACGATCAAGGATCTAACTGCTGTACCCGGAATCAATGACACAAAATTGGTTTCCCTTGAGCCCTATCTATTCATCGGAAAGGCACCGGAAAAAGTGATAGTTGGATCAAAACCTGGTAAGCAAACAAAAACTGAAGAACAACCGGCTGCGAAAGTCGGCCACACAGAAGCTTTTGTCTTCCTGGAGAACAGGAATGAACGCCAGGATGCCCTCTTGATCATTTTTGGTGGCTTTATCCTGGGATTGTTGATCTTATTTCTCAGGCGTGCAAAAGAGTAATGTCATCAACGACGATCACAGCCTGGGCTGCTCACAATAAATTATTACTGAACCTGGATGAATGATTGTATTTTAACCAAACCAGCCATCTTTTAGGCATGAGAAAGTTTCTTTTTATAAGTATCCTCACGATCTTTGTATTAACCGGCTGCCAGGTGATAGAAGCTGAAACTGCTGCGCCAACCGAAATAATCTTCCCAACCCTGACCAGCACGAACGCGGTAGAATTTCAACCAACAGCGACCACTCCTTTTGAACCGACTGCAACAATAAGTCCTTCCGCCACGCACAATCCATCACCAACACCCGACCGCAGTGTGACCCTCATGGTAGTGGGAGATATCATGCTGGGGCGAACAATCGGTGATCTGATCATTGACCAGGGCATTGAAGCACCTTTCCTATTTACTGCTGAAACACTCCAGACTGCGGATATCACCGTGGGCAACCTGGAATGTGCCATTTCGACCAGGGGAACTGCCGTGGAGAAGAAATATGTCTTTCGCGCCCCACCAGAAGCAGGCGAATCCCTCGCTTTTGCAGGGTTTGACCTGATCAGCCTGGCCAACAACCACAGCCTGGATTACGGTGATACCGCCCTCGATAACACGATTGAACTTCTTAACCAGAATCAAATTCTGACGGTTGGTGCAGGTCAGGATGAAGCCAAGGCATATCACCCTGTTATTTTCGATGTTGACGGTTTGAAAATTGCATTCCTGGCATTTGTTGATGTCCCTACCCAGGATTATGATTACCTGAGCTGGGAGGCAGCAAAAGAGAAACCTGGTGTAGCCTGGGCACATAGCAGCAGGGTGCGTGAAGGAGTAATGGCCGCGAAGGAGACAGCAGATATCGTCGTTGTATTAGTCCATAACGGTTACGAATTCGCACAAAAGGTCTCAGGAGCGCAACAAGATACAGCCCACCTTGCCATTGAAAGCGGCGCTTCCCTGGTGATTGGCAGCCACCCGCATGTCTTGCAGCGTATTGAATCGTACCAGAACGGGTTGATCGTTTACAGCATGGGAAATTTTGTGTTTGATAATTTCCTCTTTCCCCCTAATTACTCCGCTATTTTCAGCGCTGTTCTGACTCCGGATGGTGTTGAATCCTACGAAATGATCGATGTTGTCGTCCAGTTAAACGGTGTCCCCCAGATCATGGAATATGATCTGGACGAATAAAGATTTTTTCCGCCCACAAAATGATCACCGGTATAAATCCGGGTTTTTAAAGGGGATCAACGCCAGTATAACTGCTTGTTCATATAATGACGTCCGGGTGACAACATCACCCGTTAATAAACCCACAGCACCTGATTCTTGCTTCGAATTCGTCTTTCCAAAAACAATATCATCCGCGTCGCCCAGTTCAAGCCCTGATTCGACCAGGTCCTGAACTTTCTTAGGAAGCCTGAATAATGCTGTTTGTGCGCATCCCTGGGCTTTTTGACTGATAACAAAAATCCAGGCATATGCCACCAGGTCTGACCCAAGATAACCGCATCCCCCTTCAACACCAACCCAGTAATCTCCACCAGGTGCAGCCTGTTTCGCATTTTCAGCCCGGTTCTCAGCACCCTGACGTGACTCCGTGTCTGTCATCGGTTGATCAGATACACCCGAAGGGACATTAATCGAACCGATCTTGAACACCTCGCCCGGAAACATCCTCTGAAAACCATTAAGCACAGCAGTTAACTTAACAGGGTTCGTTGATGCTACGATGATTTTTTTCATACTTCTCTATCCTAATAAATTTGTCTTAGATTTCATCCGTTCAAGCATGATTGGGATTCTTTATAACCAAAAATAATTCAAATTTACAACGTTTACTGGTCAAGTTGGATCTCAACGAATCCTAAATAACCCGGTTCCAGCGTAAAAAATACTTCATGCAGCGTACCATACACAAAGGCTAACCGGTATTCACCCGGTGGGATATCAGGGATGGCAAAGTTTTCTTCCAAATCCGGATAGCCATTTATGCCTGTTGTTTGATAGGTCTGGCCATAAATATAAGCTTCAATTCCACCATTCGGACCTAATCTCTCAAGAGAAATCGAAAGATCTTGAACCGGATCGCCATTCCGATCAGTTATTTTGCCTGCTAACACTGCTGATCGGTATTTTTCAGACGGTAACGCCGCAGGGAACCACAAAATCGGGTTGACGGTGTGGTCGTAATCATTTTGCCCAACCCGGACCTCAAAATGTAAATGTGAGCCAATGGCAGAACCCGTGGCGCCGACATTACCAATCGACTCTCCAGACTTAACCTGATCACCAACCTCAACACCCATCACTGAAAGGTGAGCATATAAACTGAAGATGTCTTTACCATCAAAAAGATCGGGGTGTTTCAGGATCACAACATTGCCGTAAAAATTGTTATAAGGCCCCATCAGGATATCCATATCCGTACCAGCGTAGACAACTTCACCATCCTGTGCTGCCATAACAGGCGTCCCCGAGGAATTAACAAACTCAACCCCATGGTGAATTTCCAATGTGCCATCACGCGTGCTGGCATAGGGATAGGTCGGGTCAATGGTATCCCGGAAGGTTTCTCCAATCGGACGGTTGAGAAAGCCATCCCATGGTGCCTGGCAAAAGATTTCGCCGCAGTGAAGCAAATCGATCACCGTGAATGTTTCCTGAACTTCTGTTACAACAGGTGGGATTGTTGAAGCCGCAGGTGTCATTGTTGAAGTGGCAGCGATTTCAGTTTTGGTGCCAGGTACCTCCTCATTTGTTGGCAGTACGGTTATGGTAGGTGCACCTTGGGGTAGGTCAGGGACAGGATTGCATGCTGTAACAGCAAATATAAGCAGACCCATTGAAATGATTTTTAATAGTGGCAGCGTTTGCATCGGGAATCAGGAGATATCCAAACCACCGCGATCATGCAGAACATTGTAGATCGAGACATCAATTTTGTCAGCTTGCTTTTCAAGTCCTTTCAACTCGTTCAGCATTCTTGCCGGGATTGTCTCCTTCTCCTGCCCCAGCAGATTGATTCGCACATTAAACCCTGCAGCCTTCATTGCAGCCTGGGCAAAACTGGCCGAAGACCCTGCATCGGAGATGGCATTCACATTCCCCAATTCTGCAGCTTTCAAAGCCAACATCATAATTTCCAGTGATTGTCGGGCTACATGCAGCGGTACTTTGGCAGCATCGATTGATGCCGCTCGCATAGCCTGTATCCTATCAGATTTTTGTTGTTCTGTGTTCCTCGGTAAGCGCATGGCGTTCATGTAAGCTTCAAAAGCCTCTGCATCATTTTTAACGGCCTGGCGCATTTCTCCTTGTAAGGCTATTGCCTTTTCGATCATATCCCACATTTGGCTCTCAACATCCGCGTATTTTTTCTTACCTACAGTCAAACGGCCGACCATCGCCACCAAAGAAGCAGCCATTGCTGCGCCATAAGCAGATGCAGAGCCACCACCCGGTGTCGGTTCGCCGGAAGCTAGCGCATCTAAAAACCCTGGTGCTTCCGTTTGCGCTGCGCCTGCCCTTTCCAAAGGTGAGCTCTCATACAACCGTGTCTCCAAAACCTGGTTCGGCTCAAACTGGTCCATTTGCATGTACCAGACTGCCGAATCCACCAGCGCTTTACTGGGCACAAGGCCGACCAGCTCAGAATGATGAACCTGTACCCCATAGCGCGATGCTTCACGCCGAATCATTTCCACAACGGTGGGCATGGAAGTCTTGTGAAAATTTGTCAGATTCATAGAAACCTGTGCCTGACCCTCAACCAGAAAGCCCATCGATTTCACAAACCGTAAACCACCCGATGAATGGCGGATGGCGCGCGCGATTTTATTAGCAATCGCAACATCATCTGTGGTCAAATAAACATTGAACGCGATCAAAGGCTGGCGAGCACCAATCACCGTTGCTCCGGCGCCAGTCAGCTTGGCAGGACCAAAATCAGGCTCACGTGAGGGCTCACTGCCAATCTCAACTTTGAGAGTCTCATACTGCCCCCGCCGAATATTTTCGAGGTTCGTTCGCTCGGGTCGGGTTGCTGCTTCTTCATAAAGGTAAACCGGGATATTCAACGTTTCCCCAACCCGCTTCCCCAGACGGCGTGCAATCTCAATACATTCCACCATGGTGACCCCTGATATTGGGACAAACGGCACCACGTCCGTTGCGCCTATGCGAGGATGTTCGCCCTGGTGCTGCTCCAGATCGATTAATTCAGCGGCTTTCGCTATCGCCTTATAAGCTGCTTCTTCAACAGCCTCAGGGGATCCTACAAATGTCACAACCGTCCGGTTATGATCCATGTCAGAGTGCTGGTCGAGAATACTGACTTCACCCACTGTTTGAATTTCATTGATGATCTCAACAACCACCTCAGGCCGGCGAGCTTCAGAAAAATTAGGAATGCATTCAACTATTTGTTTTGGCATATTCTCTCCTGATTGATTAGTGTTAAGGAATTATACCAATATCCTCAACAGACTCACCAGAAACCAAAATTAATATAAAAAACAGGCCACCGTAGGGTGACCTGTGATTTCAAAAATTTTGTAATTCTCAGGCGACATCAAAAACAACTTTTGTGTTTTTGATAACATTATCTGAAATCGGGCAGCGGTCGTCCACGCGCGCTAAGAAAGCTTTCTTTTCTTCATCGGTCATGTCAGCATCAATATTCACCATTACACGAATCTCAGTGAATCCAGAGCGACCTTCTTTAGTCTTTCCCAACAAATAAGCTTTATCGATATCACCTTCAACAGTAACATCGAAATCCCGCAATTCAATTCGTTCCTGTCGGGCAATGATTGCAGCGATGGTTCCCAGGCAGCTCGCTAATGCGGCTAATATAATTTCCAAAGGATTGGGCCCTTCATTCTTTCCACCGCCGGCTTCAGGTTGATCCACAATCATAACGTGATCACCAGCCTGAACATCTACACGATAACCACCCTTCCAGGTGCCTGAAACTTTAATTGTACTTATCATTTGTTATTTACTCCTTGTCAGTGAAATAAACTATTGAAAATTTAAAACCGAATAATTTTACCAGAGGATTTGAATTGGAATAAAAATTTTTATTAGTACTTAATCATGATAATGCCTGCAAATGGTCACCACTTTAGCAAAGCATTCTTTAAAAAAAGGAGAGGCACAAAAATATCAATATTCTTGCGCCTCTTTTGGGTTTTTATAAAATGTCTATAAATAATTCTTATCGTATTTGGATTTAAAATAAATTTTGTCAATATTTCTATTGACAAAATGAAACTTTATGTTACAATAATCCCAAGGAAATCAAAAAGATACTAAATTTTGATTATAACTTTCATCGCAATAATTAATATTTTTAATTATCACTTCATTAAAAATGATTGTACCATAATTATTCCGAAAGTAATGAGAAAGAGAGAAGGAGGCATCCATGCAAAAATTGCCGGAAAAGTGCCCAATCTGCAAATCCGAGATACTGGTTTCACGGTTCTTCTGTCCACGCTGTGATTCAGTCATAGAGGGACATTTTCAACCCCATTCCGGTCCTTTCGCTGATTTGACGGATGAACAAATCAACTTTGTTCTGACATTTGTACGCTGTGAAGGCCGTTTCAACCGAATGGAAGAGGAACTCAACCTTTCCTACCCCACTTTGCGGAACCGTCTGTACGACGTCATCCGGGCGTTGGGATACGAACCGGGCAAAGAAGAAGAACCCACCCTCTCCCCAGAAGACAGGCGAAGAATTCTGGATGAACTTGAAAAAGGTAAGATTTCTCCCCTCCAGGCTCAGCAGTTACTCCAAGGTCTGGAAGTAGAATCCAAGAAAGGAGATTAACCATGGCCTCAACTGAAGAACGAATGCGAATTTTAATGATGATCCAGGAAGGGAAAATATCCGCTGCAGAAGGTGCGCAGTTGATTGAAGCGCTGGATGAACTTCATGAACCCTCAGCACCCACGGCGCCAACATCAAAAAGCATAGCCAGCGGGAGAAAGCCCCATTACTTGCGTGTTTTGATCACGGATACGGATACAGGAAAATCTCGTGTCAATGTACGCCTGCCTGTATCGCTGATCAATTCGGGGATGCGTATGGGGGCTCGTTTTGCACCTGAAATTGAAGGCCTTGATATGGAAGAACTAAACGGTTGGCTCAATTCAGGAGAAGTCGGCCAAATCGTTGATATCTTTGACGATGAAGACGGCGAGCATATCGAAGTCTTTCTTGAATAAACCTTAATCAACCTAAAAATTATTTGACATTTAATGCGCCTGAGTCAATTCAGGCGCATTAATATCATTTATATATCATAGGTGAATTTCCCATTCTGCTTGATCTACGGAAACCAATAAAAATCAAGAAATTTACTGTAAATAAAAATGGTAGTTAACGGATAAAATGACGGACGAAACCACTGCTGACACAAACCAAAAATGGAAGTCTCGATTCTTTACAATCTGGACCGGCCAGGCGTTTTCAATGCTCGGAAGCTCTTTAGTGGGGTTTGCATTTGTCTGGTATCTGACGGAAAAAACCGGATCAGCGACCGTATTAACAATCGGCACCCTTGTGCAGCTCTTGCCACAAGTTCTGATCGCACCCATCGCAGGTACCCTTTCAGATCGCTGGAACCGCAAGCTGGTCATGGCTATCTTTGACAGCATCACTGCGCTGTTCACACTCCTGGTTGCATTATTTTTTATCTTCGATATCGCTCAAATTTGGCACATTTTCCTGGTCATGTTTGTTCGCTCGACATGCGGTCAATTCCAATATGCAGCAATGACCGCTTCAACATCATTAATGGTTCCCAGAAAACACTTGTCCCGCGTTCAGGGTGCAAACCAAACACTAAATGGTGTTATGAACATCCTTGGCCCTGCCCTGGGCGCATTGTTGATTGCAGCCCTACCCATCCAGGGCGTGCTGCTGATTGATGTCTCCACCGCCTTCATTGCGGTCGGTTTACTTTCACTTTTCAAAATTCCTCAGCCAGTCAGGAAGGGTTCCACAACCGGGAAAAATATCAAAAAACCCTCCGTTTTTCGAGAGCTGGCTGAAGGCTGGAAATATGTGACCGGTTGGTCCGGTTTGTTCGCTGTGATCATCCTGGCAATGTTTGTGAACTTCATGATCACCCCGGCTTTTTCACTGCTGCCGTTGGTCATCACCGAACATTTCAAAAAAGGGGCTTATGAATTGGGGCTGATCAACTCCGTTTTCGGAATTGGCGTGATCATCGGCGGTCTTGTGCTGAGTGCCTGGGGCGGCTTTAAGAACCGTATTTACACCTCATTGGTTGCGCTGTGTATTTCCGGCTTAGCTGCATTTACTGTGGGGATAGCACCATCAAATATGTACCTGATGGCACTGATCGGGATGGTTTTTTTTGGATTTCTCAACCCCATCATCAACGGACCGCTATTCGCTGTCATGCAGGAAAAAGTGGAACCGGAGCTGCAGGGACGGGTCTTTAGCTTCCTGCATGCCGGCGCAAGCCTGGCCAGCCCGCTGGGTTTGGCAATCGCAGGTCCCGTCTCTGATGCCACCAACAGCCAGTTTTGGTTCCTGTTAGGGGGCATCCTGACAACGTTAGGCGGTGTGATTGGGATCTTTATCCCCAGCATCATTAACTTGGGGAAAGAAAATAGCACATCCAGCGAGACAGATGCTTTAGCACTGGAAAACGAAGTTTAAAAGCCAACATCCAGGAAACAACAAAACATCGTTTCCTGATTATTTTCACGCCAAAGGACCTCCTGTTGCTCTCTTAAACGAACAGGAGGTTTATTTTTCCGAGCCCTCCAGATCGAAGTAATCTGAAACATCTACATTAAAAACGGCTTCTTCAATTTCTGCAACCAACCATGGAGAATCTTCGTCCTTCCACTGGGCAGCAAAACTTGTCGGCATGATCAGTCCATTGACCTCTCCCCAGGCCAGGGCCTGTGCTTGCCAGCGCGTTTTTTCCGGGTCATCCGCTTCTTTCCAGCGCATGGTTTCCATATAATCTATCAACCCGGTGTCTTCATTGAAATACACTGTGAAACGATCTTCGCTTCCTTTGAATGGAACAATCAATTTCGCCGTCGATCCGTCAATCTCAACCCAGCGTACACCCTCGGTACTGAGGTAGACCGATGGGAACATCAAAGTTTCACTCCAAAGTCCGAGATTTGCTGCTTCATCAATTTTTGGCTCATTTTCAACAACACCAAAAGGCAATTCTAAACGGCTTTTCCAATCGATGAACACCTCATCAACCTTCAAAATTGAAATTCCCCAGAAAGTTGTTTCCATCAAGTGACGGTAGCCCTGCCCTGCTGTGTGAATGAAGCGCAATTTCGCAGGCATCGTGATTCCTTGAAACCTGATACGCCCGCGTCCAGAAATAATGAATGTCTCAACATAAGGCAGTGTATCCCCATAAACCAATTCATAAAACCGTTCAACCGGGGCAGGAAGGTTCTCCGGCAATTGAAAAGTGTCCGGGGATCCTGGACTGGTTTCCGTCAGGGGCTTAATTGGTTTGGGTTTGATCTTCAAACCCAACCAGATTAATATGACGATCACGACTACGATGCTTAAAATTATAAAAAATGGTTTTTTCATTGAACTCCTTATCTCCATTTATTCTAAGCGATAAAACTCGGATACCCAAATCAGGTTCATAAATCTCAGTGGATCTCATCTCTATTGACGAAAAACAGTCCGTATGCTATCATAAATTTAGCCGTACCTAAATTATATTTTAGCGAACCATAAGGAAGATCATGCCGGAGTTATTAAGCCATAATATACAGGACTACCTGAAAAGAATCTACGATCTGACATCAAAAGGCGGCAAGGCTGCAACCAGCCAGCTTGCGCAAAGCCTGGGTGTATCCGCGGCCTCGGTAACCAATATGATCCAGAAACTCTCGCTTACCCAGCCACCGTATGTGACCTATCAGAAACACCAGGGGGTTCAGCTGACGGAGGCCGGCCGGATGATCGCCTTGAAGATCATTCGGCGTCACCGTCTGATCGAGGATTATCTTGTTCAAAAATTAGGTTATGCCTGGGATGAAGTCCATGCAGAGGCAGAAATCCTGGAGCATGCCATGTCGCCTTTGCTCGAGAAGAGAATCGATGCTGCCCTGGGCTTCCCGGAATTTGATCCTCATGGTGACCCTATCCCTGATGAGAATCTCCAAATGCCCTACATCGAAGAAACAACGCTCAGCCAGATGACTATTGGCCAATCGGGGTTGATCATCCGAGTGCCCCACGAAGATCCCCAGGTTCTGCGCTACTTAGGCAAATGTGGCTTGCGGCCAGGTGTAAAAATCGAACTGCTCTCTCGAACACCTTATGATCAAACCATGCGGGTCAGGATTACTGATGTCGAAGAAGAAGTCGTGATTGGCCCAACACTGGGAAGTCAAATCACACTTACGATCAAACCATGAGCAACATCCTTCCAGTTAACCGCTCAAAGCACAGCGCTCGTCGTTTTTACGATAGGATCAGCCACAGCTACGATTGGCTGACTGCCAGTGAAACGAAACTGATCCAAAAAGGGGTTGACATTCTCTCTCCTTCCCCAGAAGAAATGATCCTGGATATTGGGTCCGGAACTGGTGCGGGGATGAGATTTATAGCTGAAGATCTTGCCGGAGAGGGCACTTTGTTCGGGCTGGATCTCTCGCATAAGATGATTATAACCAGCCTGGAGAAACTTAAAGATTTCACCCATTTATGTTATTTGGCCCAGGGGGATGGCGCCCAATTACCATTGACGGGAGGGATTTTTGATGCCGTGTTTTGCTCCTTCACACTTGAGCTATTTTCAAAAGAAGAGATAAGCGTTGTTTTACTAGAAATCCAACGGGTGTTGAAACCTGAGGGACGATTGGTTGTGATATCGCTTTCGCAAGAACCCAGAACGCTACCGGAAAGACTCTACGAGGTTGCCCACCAGATCTTCCCCACCATGTTGGACTGCCGCCCGATACCCCTGCTTGATCTGCTACTACAAAGTGGGTTTAGAATCCTGTATCAAGAAAAATACATGGATTGGGGTCTCCCCATCCAAATAGCACTTTGTAAAGCAAATCAACCAAATGAATGATAAAGACAGATTTTTTTCGGAGAATATATGCCTGAACTTCCAGAAGTTGAAACCATTGTCCAAAGGCTGAAACAGGGGACACAAGACTTTCCCCCTGTCCCCGGGCATACCATTCACTCCGTCCAGGTCTATTGGAACAGAACCATTGCCGAACCCGATCCTGAGACTTTCAAACGCCAGTTGACCGGAAAGACCATCATCGACGCTCGCCGCAGGGCAAAGTACCTTCATTTTCCACTGAACAAAGGCCATTTGATCGCACACCTGAGGATGAGCGGTGACATGCGCATGGAGAAGAGGCTTTCCACCTCAGGAGAACCGCTGCCAATCGAGGTGCATGACCGCGTGGTCATCAACTTTGCGGCAAACTGGCGCATGGTTTTCAATAACATCCGCAAGTTCGGCCGGATGTGGTACGTCGAAGACCCACAAACAGTCTTCGGCGGCCTGGGACCGGAACCCCTGGATGCAGCCTTTTCAAGCGAATTGCTATACGAAATACTTCAGCGCCACAGCCGGCAGATCAAACCTTTACTGCTGGACCAGACATTCATCGCCGGCATGGGAAACCTCTACACCGATGAAGCCCTGTTCCGCGCCAAAATTCATCCTCTTCGCAAATCGAAAGATCTCACTAAAGCTGAATCAAAAGTACTGTATGATGCGATACAACTTACCCTTCAGGACGGCATCCGCCATTTCGGCGCCAGCATCGACTGGATCTACCGCGGCGGAAACTTCCAGAATTATTTCAATGTTTATGGGAGGGAAGGCGAACCCTGCCCGCGCTGCGGGACGATCATCGAGAAAACGCTTGTTGGCCAACGCGGTACCCACTATTGCCCCAACTGCCAGCCCAGACCATTATCCAGTTAATTTTCAGGAAGGGTTAACGGTAGAGGCGAGGATATTAACGAAACAAGGCGCCCTCTCGGACGCCTTTGTTCTCTTTAACCTCAATTTATTTTTGCTTCCCCAACCGCAAAGCTCGTTTGGTCAGCCCAATGTTTTCAAGCCACCAGCGCACGGTATCCAGGATGCTCTTGACCATTGAGCGTGGCTTATAACCCAGCTCCCTTTTCGCTTTATCAGAACTGATATCGGAATTACTGGCAACCGTTTCAATCGAGTAGCGCGTGAAACGCGGCTTCTGTTTAGTGATCTTATAATACAGCTCTGCCATAGGTGCTACGATCATCGCAATGGGCAAAGGGAAAGTGACCGGTTTGATCGATTTCCCGGTAATTTTCTTGACAATTTTATGCAGGAAAGTGAGCTTGATCCGCTCGCCACCTAAAATATAGGTTTCACCGGACTTCCCATTGTCACGTGCCAGGATCTGCCCCTGGGCAACATCCCGCACATCCACAAAATCGAACGCCCCATTCACCAGGACGTTGACCCTCTTTTGCATGAACGACAGGATCAGCTCGCCCATTTCAGAACGCCGGTAATCATAAGGGCCAATCACACCTGTGGGACACACAATACAGGTATCCAGACCGTCTTCTGCTGCACTTTGGATCAACAACGAAGCTTTGGCTTTTGAACGATCATAGGGACCAGCAGGATTCTCCGGGTCGAAAGCACATTTCTCCGTGATGGAAACACCCAGCGGCGGCCGCTCCAGGGCATGGATCGAACTGGTATACACCAGTTTCCTGATCCCGGATTGCTTGGCGGCAGCGATGATATTTTTGGTGCCATCAACATTCACAGCTTCCAATAAATAAGCCTTGTCCTCGGTGATCGAGACCAGGGCTGCCAGGTGAAAAACCACATCGACACCTTGCATAGCCCGTACCAAAGAATCAGGATCGAGCACATCGCCTTCAACCAGCTCAACCTGTAAACCTTCCAGTGAACGGGTATCCTCACCCGGGAGGACCAGCACCCGCACTGATTCATCCCGATCCAAAAGTTCCCTCACCAACACATTACCGAGATGGCCTGCGCCACCAGTGACCAAATTCATTCTATACGCCTCATTCCACTTAATATCATTCTGATGCCCAATTGTGTGACTTCCTGCCAATTCGTATCTGCCGGATCGAAGGTGGCTTGCAGCATTAAACCCATTGCGACCGCCATCACGATCCTTGCCGTTGGTTCGGGATCGAGGGATTCCTCAAATGTACCTTCGTCGATCCCTGCCTTGATGATGCTGGCAAAAAAGTCCAGAAACCGCCTGTAAGGAGCAACGGCTTGCTCCCAGAAGACGGGCTGCCGGCTGGCCTGCGTCCAAAACTCAAGCAGGATCGGGAAACCACCCTTCAGGGCTTCGAAAAGCTGCCCTGAGATTTGGGCCATATTCCCAAAAGCTTCCGGCACGTTATCCGCCAGGTCACTGGCAGACTGGAACATGCCATCCACCTCATCCAGCCAGCTGGTCATGAGCGCCAGGAACAGGTCTTGCTTCGAGGGAAAGTGGTAGTAAAAAGCGCCCTTGCTCACCTTCGCCCGGTGGCAGATCTGTGCCACACTGGTCGCGTCATAACCGTTTGATGAAAACAAATCCAAAGAATGATGGAGAATGATATTGCGTGTGTCCACGCCCTTAGAATAATGAGACATAATTACAAATAATAAACCTGCAGCTTCCGAAATAAACCGACCGACCGGTCGGTATTAAAAGGATACTATGGATCAGGAAAATGTGCAAGAGGGAGTGCCAGGCAATAAGGAATCAGGTAGCAGGCAATCGGGAAAAATCGTGAATGGTGAATCGTGAGTGGTGAATGGTTGAATAGGCAACCAGGTAGCAGGTGATCGGGTATCAGGCGATCAGGTAGCAGGTGAGCAGGTACCAGACAACCTCCTAAAGGTGCATTAATGGTTTACTCGTAGGGGCGTTGCGCGCAACGCCCATCTTAAATTGTGGTATCAAAAAACACCTCCCGAAAGAGGTGTTTTTATTAAAATTGAGGCGACGACGGGACTCGAACCCGTGCTCGGGGTTTTGCAGACCCTTGCCTTACCAACTTGGCTACGTCGCCAGGACAAGAAAAGCTGATACCCGTGGCCGATATTGGCCGCTCGATACCAGCCGATCGTGCTTCCGAAGAGCGGGCGAAGAGACTCGAACTCTCAACCTTCTCCTTGGCAAGGAGACGTTCTACCATTGAACTACACCCGCAAAGTACCCCTATATATGGGGGACATAAGCTTTCGATCCGCCATATTTAGTGCTTTTCTGCTTCAATTTTTAAACCCTTCTCATTTCGTGAGAAGGTCGTTCTACGACCCTATTTGCGAAGAGAGAAGGTACTAATGCTTGAACGCAAGAAATTGTACTTTAAATACACACAGATGTCAACCGCAGAGGTATGGCTAGCCTATAGGACGGTCATTTAATTACGTTGATTCTACACTTATTTTTTTCTTTTTCTTCAATTGCTGATCTATTCGGAATGCAGTAAAAGCCGTAATTTCAGCAAGAATGGTGGAGTCTATTGCGCCTAATTCGAGATGTTTCGCTAAGCTGGAAAAAACCTCTGCAAACTCATCATTCTTGGCAAAAAGAATGGATATTTCTTTAGCCATATTGAACTCTTCGGATTCTGTGTTCAAGACAGCTGATACCGGCACACCTAACCAATCACAAACCTTTTCAACGGTTGCGAGGTCAAGGCTCTCATCATCCAGGACCCGTTGAATAGTGGTATGGGCAACGCCAGCTTTATCTCCAGCTTTTCGTAAGCTTAATTTCTCTTCCTTCATTTTCGCTTCAACAAGGTTCTTCAATATCTGCGACATATCAGCCTCCAATCTTTTATTAAAATATATCACCGAAGTGAAGCCTCGTCAACGAAAAATAACATCATGCTAGTCTTCTGTTACATACAAAATATATCCAAAAACCCATTCCGACGTCGGAATGGGATTCTTTTATATCTCTGAAAGGAGGTTTTATGTCTGACACAGCAATACAAATCAACGCTTCTTTTTCGACAAGCCTTACCCTATCCAGTTATTTATCGGATTTTGAGATCCGATCTGAGCAGGCAGCCAGGCTCAATCTTGAAACTGCAATGTCTACTGGAGGGGTGGAGCAAGGAGCCTATACGGACCCTGAGATTCGTGCCATGGTCAAACTTGAGCAATTGAAACTGATTGGTGATCTCAGTTTGGCTGAGCTTCTATTGCGGGGAAAGATCATCAAGGAAATTGAAGAAGAAGCCCTTTGGAGCATCCATCCTAACCGCTTTCCAAATATGCAAGAAGCAGCCAAGGCGCAGGGCATCAGCATCTCAGAATATTCAAATATCAGGGATCTGTACAATACGGTTTTTCCTTACTTTACCGATACCCTGGGGATGAATCTGGCATTGGTCTGGGAAGAGGTGGGGAAATCAAACCTTCGAGAATTGACACCCTACCTGGTATGTGCGATTACAGGTCAACCGAGCCAATCCAGAAATGTCGGGTTGATGGTTGACCAGATGATGGAGGAATCAACCTTAGCTGCACAAGCGAATGGCGGGACAATAACGGAAACTGAAATCCGACAGGGGGTTGTTCAACAATTGATGGAAACAGGCAGGCTGACCAACCGAGAAGTCCGTCGAAGAATCCGTAACCTCAATCAAGATGAAATTCCTGTTTATATTTTGGAAATCAACAATCACCAAACATCTCAAAAGGTGCTCATTTCATTTTTGAGTGACCAGCAGTACAGCCTGGTCCATCGGCGGCTGCAGGGGGTGATTTCGCCTGTTCAAACCAGCTTGACGGAATTGATGCAGACACCTTTAGGGGAAGTATTCAATCTTGTTCATGCTTAGTTTCGATTGGCTATTGATGTAAAGGAGGATCATGAAAATTTATCACAACGCAAGGTTGGTTGCAGCCTTGAAGCGGTTTATTCCCCATCGCAACGGGGATTGGCTGAACCGTTTGATCGGGATCAATTTGGAAGAAGACCAGCAGGGAGATATCAATGTCTATCCCGTCTATCGCAGTCTGCAAGTCCGACGCTTCAAGGAAGGTGTATTGATACAAACGCCACTATTCAATATGCAACTCCTAATTTTGATAGATAGAAGCGGTATTCACTGCAAATTCCTCGAAGCCTCAGAGTTATCCCATTCCGACGTCGGAATAACAGAACAAAAACAAGAGAATAATTAGGAAGGAGAAATATGTTAACTTATGAATTTACAAAAGCAGCAAAGTCCCAATCGAAACTGAGGCTCGCCATCTTTGGCCCCTCTGGTTCAGGGAAAACTTTTACAGCTTTGCGATTGGCGAAGGGTATGACAGAGCCGAACAGCGGGAAAATTGCTGTGATTGACACCGAGTTTGGCAGTGCTTCAAAGTATGCAGACCGGTTTGGATTTGATGTTCTGAACCTCGATGAGCCGAAGGTTGATAACCTGATCGCAGCGATGAAATCTGCAAGAGCCTATGATGTCCTGATCATCGATTCACTCACACATTCCTGGAAGGAGCTATTGATCCAGGTCGATCAATTGGCCAAAGCGAAGTACAAGGGTAATAGCTGGGCAGCCTGGTCTGATGGGACTCCTGTGCAGAGCAAGATGGTTGAGGCAATCCTGCGCTTCCCTGGCCATCTGATTGCCACCATGCGCACAAAAACCGAGTGGACGATCAATCAAGACACCAATGGCAAATCCAGCCCGACGCGGGTTGGCTTAGCACCAGAGCAGGGGAAGGGAATTGAGTATGAGTTTGATATACTGATGGAAATCAGTCCGGAGCATGCCATAAACGTCATCAAAGATCGCACTGGACAATTTCAGGATCGAATTATTCAAGACCCTGGTGAGGATTTTGGAAAAGAGATTTTGGCCTGGTTGAGTGAGGGTGAACCTTATGCGCCGGTTAGGACAAAGGAAGATCTGATTGAATTTGGGAAACCATTGGGGTTGAACCCAAGTCAGATTGGTGAAGCACTCAAATCAGCTAATATTGCATTTGATCCTGCATTATGGGAAGATATGACAAAAGCTGTGGTGGGATTCGCTAATGAATATGGAAAAATAATTGCAAATTAAGATCTACGGGTCGCATTTTGGCGACCCTTTCTTTCTATAAGTTCGCCTTTATTATTCAAGACATCTGACGAAAAATAATTCCAGAAAATCACACAATCTCATAGAAATCAATCAAAAGAATGGAAGCGTGATGGCAACTTGCCCTAATTTAATCCCCAGCGCTCTTTCGGGGTCAAAGGTATTACCATGGAAAACCAATCTGAGCATACGCAGTTTTTAAGGATTAGTGTTACTTAGTTGCGCACCTTTGGTATGCTTGGGTAAGGTAATATCTATGATTTGAGGAAATGGATTTTCCGTGAGAGGAAATATCATCTAAAATAGTGTAGTAGCCTGCTACCTAAGTGTGCCTATCCAATTGCCTTTATCATCATAACTTAGCGAACGTTCCCAACCAAACGCATTCCACATCCTATCAAATAAATCTCGCAAGGCAATTGGAATATCATCAGGAAAATCCTCAAAGATAATCTCTGGAATCAAAATAGAATCACGATGTAGGACATCACCAAAATACTCTTGTCGATCGCTCATTGAAAGATAATAACCTCGAATGTTCAAAAAAGAAGCAAACAAAACAATAGGGGGCAATACTCCCATTCTTCTTTGATACTCAAGATATATTTTTACTTTGTTGACAATCTCTCTTTCTACAAGCCCGCTTCGAAGTGAGGGGGTTTTTATAGAAGTTAGACCTAGAATACTGGAATCCACTGATTCAATTATTCCATTGCGATAAATTTGGACATAACCTGATGCTCCTCCTTTATCATCAATAAAACCGAAATTAATATAACCCTCAAGATTATATTTCGAAGTTTTGACAGAAGAGTTGAGAGGAGAAATATAATTAAAGTTTTGAGTGATAACATTAAAGTTGATGGCTGAAGAACCCTTACTGAATAGGGCAGAAAAAGGAATTAGGTGTAAAGCAATGATTGAATCAGAGATCAATTTTATTGGATAATCGCCATTCTTAATTAATGCCAATCTCTCATTTCGAAATTGATCCATTTTTTCAGAAAGGGTATTTGACTGAAGCATTTTTTCTCTTACCTCTTGAATATCCATTGGGTGTTTTCCTGCTGAAGTGCGGGTGTAAAATCGCCAATGTTTCTTATATTCCACGACATGAGGTGCTGACCAGCTTTGGGCAATACTAATAATTAAGACTTTTCGACTATCACTAACATCTATGGAGCGAATAAATATTTGAGAAATCACTGGCTTGATACTATTGCGAATAATATCTTGTAACCTCAATATTTCACTATCGATATCCTCTATATCCAAACCATCAATAGAAACTGGAATACCGCTTTCTTCCGTAATGCCAAAGAGAATTGTTCCACCTGAAGCATTCGCAAATGCTGACACATCAGCAAGAAACTCTTTCACATCATCATATGAGTTACCTGGAATATCTAGCTTATACTCAAGGTATCGATCTTCTGGGACCTCGTTTTCAATAAGTCTCTTCAGATCATCATATGTTAATGAATAAAAATCTTTCTCAAAAAGCATAAATATCCTATGTTAATAACAAAAACATTACAAAAAAACTACAAAATTTCACCATATCAGGTTCTTGTTATCACATTTGAACTGATTAATGCATCCAAATGGTCTTGAAACTTACTAATAATTGCCTGATCTTCAATTATTATTCCCAATTCAATATTGCGATCCATTGCATATTGTGTCAGATTTGCACTGGTGATAAACAAGCGCTTGTCATCTTGAAGAATGAATTTGGCATGTAATGAACCGGTTTGATCATCTCCAGGTATTACCCGATTCTTATAAGGCCAAATGTAGAATGAGGCTTTGGATTTAAATGCATCACTAAAAACCCCCATTGGATCGTTTTTAATTTTATAGTGGCTGGATTGCGGGGTTTCAAGCAAGAGAGAAATTTTAACTCCCCTGGCGATTGCTTTTTCGAGGGCGTCAAACACTACATTAATTTTATAGAATGAAAAACTGGAAATAAATAGACTTTCCTCAGATTTATCAATCATCTCTAAGATAACTTGAGACGTCATGCGAATTGGGACACCCATTAAATTGGGACCTGACCATACCAAAGATAAATTGCTTTCGGGTGTTGACTCTTTAGATTTTTGAAATGCCCTCAATATAATAGCGATATCAGAAGGCTTTATATTATCAGCTGAAATCATTCTGATCAGAACCTTTGCTGATGCTGAAAACCCAAAATTCGATTGGAGGAACTGGATATCCTCAAACTTATCCTTTCCAGCGCTTAATGTCGAAATTACGCGATCAAGAGAGGATGAGGGAATGCTATTATAAATTTCTAGTAGATCATCTAATTGTTTATCTTCCACTTTGGCTTCCAAAGAAATTCAAATCTGATCGATGTATCGTATCGCAAATCAACGAACGATCTAAATATTTGTTGCCTTTCTCGCAAGAGGTCTCAGGAGAGAAGAGACACGCATGACAGGCTGCTGCATGAATTGTTTGACCTAATTCACTCGGATCGTTTTCCGCACAGGTCGGATCATTTGAGCAGAAACTCATTCCATTGAACAAATCATACATCAAAGCTTCAAAGTTTTCAGTTCGGCCCATCTCAACTAAACCACCCAGGGTGCCTTCGCTATCCGGTGCTGCTGTATATAACAATATCCCAGCCATGGGACCCTTTGGATCATCGCTTGCTGAATAAATACGTTCCCGGATACTGGCAACGGGGTAACCACAAGAAAGTGAGAGCTGACGCATTAGCGCATGAGAAAATGAATGAAGCAAGACATACCTAATGCCCGGAAAATTATCTTCAGGATTTGCAAAGAAATGTGCTTGACGAAAACTACGATGCGCATAGAAAAATTCTTCTTGTCTTCTTGCTACAACAGACAATCTTTCCCAATGCTGAATGGCATCCTCATCAAATTGAATAAAAATTCCCTCCCCTCGAATTTCATTCGCAGGGAAACAATCATTTTTAAACTTATAAAGCGGAACACGGTCAACAGTAATTTCCTGTTCCGATTCAATCACCTCGCCAAATGAATCTAAACGCGTGAACCCAATTAATGCACTTACTTCCCTCAACCGTTCAACTAAAACCAAACGCTTGATATAGGGGGTTAATGATGAAGGAACATCCACTGGGTTTAATTGGAAATCTTTTGTTTTGTATGATTTAGAGAGGTCGGTTAGCGTATTCCACTCAGGGCTTTTTAAGTCAGGTTCTTCCGTCAGAATATCCTCTGATTCTAAAACGCCTTTGATTTCATTGATCACTTTAAAAATGTCTTCATTCGATGACTCCAATAATTCATTGCTTAGCGTACCTAATCTTCTTAGCATATCAAGGTCGCTTACTTGGTTAACATTCACCAGATAAGACCAGTGTTCCTCAACCAGCTCATTTAACCTCTTAGTCTCTACCGGAATGGCAATCACATTTAATGTCACCGGAAACCAGGTATTTGAAGCGCCAAGAACAATGGGCCTGATATGATTTTCACACCCTTCAGGATCTACATCACGAAGATGTGGATGATAACCTCTACATAGCGGCAAATTTTCTCTATTTTTTCTTTGAAAAGCATCACCCAGTTGCCTGCGCTTACCACATGATGCACATTCAACAGTTACACCCCTGGCTTCACCCGATAACCCAACTTCATAAAAATACAATAACGGGTTTAAACATGGCTGATTTTGATGAACATATTCCACCCAGGGGAAATCATCCATGTGACCATCTTCACAAACCGCCAGGAACCTAACCGGGATTGCTTTGGGCGGACGAAAACTTCTTCCCTTTTTGGGACAGTTTGTGTGTTCATATCTATTATTTTCAGGTTTAGCAAGGTCTTTCTTGAGGTCAAACAGACCATCATCAATTGGGGTCAAAAGCCGACATTTTGAGCAATACATCCACCTTGGAAAGACAGAAACAGGAAGCCCTACCAGCGCGCCTTCGGAGAAGGGATTACCATATTGGTTCGAATCTGGTGCTGTTGGGGGATGAATCAGAAACCGGGCAAATGGTTCATAATATTTTACAGCTTGAAGAAGACGGTTCTCGATAATACGTTCTGAGTTTTGATCGATCTTCCAAAAATCTAAACCGTCCACAATCACTGAAAAAGAAGGAAGATCAATCAGGGATCCAATACCATAACTGTACATAAACTGGGAGGGCCGGATATCGCCAATGTGAACTTTACTCATTTGATTCTTCCTCTTTCCCTTCCCCATCATCGACATTAAGTATTAAATTGACATTTGGTTCTACATCTCTTAACGAATTCAGACATGTGAAGGGCCCCCTAATTTTATTTTGCGGTTTGCTGAGAAGCGGTACCGAGATACCCTTTGATGACTTATAGGTTAACTCTGCACTGACTTTGTTGGTTTGAGTTTGCCAGTAATCAGCTCTTGTTGATAACATTTCCTCCACAAGGTTTACAGCATCATTATTTTCAGTGATTTCTTCCGCTCGAGATTTAATTGCAGAGGCCGATTGTTGGAATAATGGATTATCTCTCCGGAAATCCTTGGCAGATTTATCCGCATTCAATTGATCATCTTCCAAACGCACCATGGAAACCATGGCACCCGTCAAGCCTCGATCTAAAGCACGAGGGGAGAAGGGCGTCACCGAGAGAGCCTCGACATTTTGATAAAATGTATCGTGGTAGTGTTCAAAACGCTCATAGTGACTTAGATCACGAGGACGAGCCCAGTTGTAAACCGTACATACGATACCCGGGAATCTCCTGCCGACCCGACTGGATGCCTGAATATACTCTGCAGTTGCTTTTGGCTGCCCGGCAACAATCATCAAACCCAAACGATCGATATCCACGCCTACCGATATCATATTCGTGCACATCACCATGTCTAATGGTTGTTGTGAAGATTTTTCCCTTTCATCTGGTGGGAGAAACTTATTCTCCAAACGGGAAAGAATTTGAGGAATGTCCACACCACTACGTCGGGAATTCAACTCATCAATTGTCTCCTGATATATTTTTCGATCATCAAAACCACGTTTATAAGCATTGCGGAGCATCGTTCCCAGGGAATCTTCAACGATGCGCCTCATGCCCCCCAACTCACGCATGGCATTGAAATATCCTACCGTAGTCATCCATGGATCGGCATCACTGCCAACCTCATTGAATAGCGTTTGAGCAGCTGCCATATAAGCAAAGTAAACACCCAACAGCGCATTTTTAATACGCAAACCTGCTGAACAAATACCAATATATAATCGACCCGGATATTTCTCAGATGATGGTACCTGCTTAGAAAAGAAGTTGTTCTCTGTATTCAACCCAGATGGTGGGAAAATATTGACTTTGCGGGTATAGAGATTATGAACCTGGGATTGAGCACGACGGATGGTGGCCGTTGAGGCAATGATCTTGGGTTTGACTTTTGTTTCCCCAAGCTGCCATTCACACAGGTAATCCACTGCTGTTTCATATAATCCCACCAGGGTCCCTAACGGCCCACTGATCAAGTGCAACTCATCCTGGATGATCAAATCGGGCGGCCGCAAAGGTTCCATGGGAATGGTTGAGACTCTGGGAAATCTTCCGAGTGCTTGATGGGAATCAGTATCCTCAACATCAGGGGACCTAAAACCATGACGAGGGCATTTCCCATTGACCCTACCGAAAAGCATTTGGGTTTCACCCTTCCAGGGCATCTGGGCGAATTTATCGACCGTTGCAATAACAAGACTCGGTAATAGACGGTAAATCTCTTCATCAACAACAACAATCGGCAAGCCTTCATCAGGCGATTGACGCTGACTGAAAGGACAAACCCCTAGTGAATCCCCACAAAATTGAATGGTGCGGCCTCGACCTTTATTAAATGGTTCAACCTTAATATCCTGCCCGGGATCTATGTGTTTTCCGCACCAGGGGCAATGGGTTAACTGAGCAACCGTTCCTTTAAGCCCTGCATGCTGTGCGGGCATATGATGATGCCTGATATCGACTTCCTTCTTTGCGTCTTTTGTTCGGTTAGGTGCACTTTTTTCACCCACCCAGAGGCCAATTCTGAAGGGTTCATCCCCCCAAGTGGTTGGATCTTCCCGCCTGATCAATTCACAGGCACAAATCAGTGATGATGCACGCTGAAACTGTTGCAGTGTTAGCAAGCGCAAGGTATAGCGCATCAGAACGGTAACACCTGCCTGGCCGTTCGCCCAACCCGGATCTTTTTGAAGACGCCGAATAGCTAAGGTGAAGGCGGTTAATCCTAAATAGGCTTCTGTTTTACCACCACCGGTAGGAAACCAAAGCAAATCAACCAGAGACTGATGTGGATCACTGCGGTATGGATGGGTTGGATCAACCATTTCAGAAAGATTCAGGAGCAAGAAAGCCAGCTGGAAGGGACGCCAACTGCGGTTCTTAGCAATATCAATATCTGCGATGTCTGGTGGCCCATCCTGGCGAACCAATCGACTGTATATCGTCCTGATACGTTGATCGGCCATGGCTCGATTGGCAAACTTAAATGCACGAGCCGCATTTTCATCCTGATCAATCAACAAGATTCCGGTTTTAATACGGTTGAGATTTTCCCGGCAGAGCCGCAGCGCCAATTGGGCATCATTTTCATAGGGCAGCAAATCCACAGGGTGTTGATTTTCAAGGGATGTGATCCAGAGATCATAAGCATCAATCAAAGGCATCAAGGCATCCGAAAATGAACCTTTTTCCAATTCTGCTAAGGCCCTCATATCCAATAAAAGCCCTGACATGCCTGGCATTTGTTCAGGATCTGGCGCCTCCATTCGAAGGACTTCATAAGAAGGAATCACCTTGGTCTCAACCTCAATGGCTCGATCCCAGCGGTCGACAGGGAGGGTGGCATGTGCGCCGACACCATGGCCAACCACAAATTCAAGGTGGTGGCGATAGTTCATCTCCATGCGTCGATCCTCGATATTTGGTGTCAGATCACCTGCCATTGTTTGTCGTTTGATAAAAACTGGTATGTGGTCGGGATGGGAAACATGCAATTCGGGTTGAAAGAGCCATGCCTCATTCTTCAGCCTCTCGGGTTCTTCCTGATTGTTGACCAAGTACAATGAGATCGTCCAGGCATCGCCCTTGTCCCGAATGAGACCTTTGACCTGCACATCGGAGAATTCCGTTTCGGGAGACCAAGGACCAAATTTTCCATCGAAAAGGGGGATTGGATCTGAGGTACGATCAATCTGTTTACGCTGCCAGACCAATTTGGGTTTGCCACTCTCTTCAGTCAAAGTCTCAGAGCGAGTACGGGTATATTGACCCCATTTCGCTTGAATTTGAATGGATTCAACCTCTTTACTGACTGAAAATGTCAACCCAATTGAAGAGGGCATCATCGAAGCTAAAGGGGCAGGTTTGCCTTCAGGGCTGCCCTCATCCTCATCCCCCTCCCCATCCAAGGCTAATTCATCATTCTCATCTACCGGGATGGGTTCACCCTTAGGTGCCAGCAGGCCGACCAGGTAGCGGTTACGGGGAGAATCAAAGAGTTCTTCCTCCTCACCCATGGCTGGACCAAGGAGATCCTTTTCGACCATCTTCTGTAATTTGGCTCGCAATTCTCGCGTGGAAGATCGTTGTAATGTCATTGTGTTTTCTTCCTTAGGAAAAAGTGATTATCCTTGATATGTTCTAATTCCAACTTGGGCGGTTTACCTTTAGGCCAGGGAGCCAGATGGTTCTTGATCAACCATTTGCCAATGTTTTTATGGATTAACTCATGACAGGTTTTTCCCCAAAAAGATGGTTTGGTAACATTAACTTCAAATGCATGAGATTCACCCTCCAAACGCAGCCAGATACTGCCCCAATGTTGATCAAAACAGCGGTCACGATCTTCAATTGTCACCTTGAGCCCATACCCCACACCGGATGATAAATGTTGCCCATTATTCCATGCTGTTGTTTTCATCACTCCTCTTACCTGTACCTAAAGAAATATTTAAATTCTTCAGTAACATTATCTACCTTTCTCACATCTATAGAACAGCTGTGAAATTTCCGAAATCAACTACATATTGCAATCTATTCACTAGAATTTTCTTATCATATTTAATGTAATTCTACAGGTAAATTTTGTTCCATCTATAATTGATTACTGATCAATCATTCAACAATCAGATCGAAAATTTGTATATTAGTAATCCCATCTTGTGGGATTTTAAATCCAAAAGTCAAGAGCATACCTTTTGTACTCAAATTTGATAGTAAAAATTCGGGTCGTAATTCAGTTAAATCGATTATTTTAACATTCCAATAATTACCAACAATATCAATATCCACTTTGTATGTATGTTTCTGTCGAAAATCTACATCTGTTGGAACTCTATCATAAATCTCACTGGGATTTATTCCATGCCGAATAAGGCCATTGGTATTAACGCCGCCAAAACCATTAAATAAAACAAATTCTCCATCAAAAGCAACACTTGGTGGTGTATTTGTCATTGAAGGATATCTTGAGTTAGGATCTTTTGAAATAAAACCAAAATAAAAAACGTTAGGAAAAGAAATTATTGGTGTAGTTATTTCTTCGATGTAAACTGAGAATGTTATCTTAGAAATCGAGCTATCTATATGTCGAAAAACTAAAAAGTTTATTCCATTCTCTGCTAAGTGTTGTATTCCAAACCCACCTTCAAAACTTTCAATAGAGACTTCGTTAAAAAACAAGCAACCATCTTCATGATCATATTCGATATTAAACGAACTCCATTCTTCCGAAATGCAATCAACTGCAAACCAATTATTTATAATTTCATCATCAGAAGATTGTGATATTGTTTCTATGACCTCCTCTTCAGCGTTATCTGTTTCAACAGCAATGTCATTGGTATCATTGCTAAGGTTTGGAAAAATAAAAAAAATAATATTTTGATTAAGTTCTGGGTTATTTTGAAGGTACAGACAAAAGATAATAGAAGCGATCATTAACAATACAGATATGATAATTTTGAAATAAAATCTTCGACTACTTGATTTTTTTATTTCCTTAATACTACTTATCAACGTGCCAATAAAACCGATATTCAATAATAATATCACCGCAGGAATAATCAATAAAACTTCTTCTTTCAAATATTCATAATAGAAATTAATTCCTAATGGAATAATTATCAATGTTAATATAACAATCCACGTTGTTTTTTCAAATTTCGTCACAATCTATCTCCATCAAATTATCTAAATAAGCCATAGGTTCTTATTACAATATTAATCTATTATTTGATGATTTGCATCCTTTGGCTTAATAAACCCCACATCGACATTGCCATGTTTTTCTTGAATATGCTCTTTGGCGCTGAAGCCCATGACCGTGGTACCGCAAGCAGCACAGCGATACCAGGACCAGTTTTCGAGCTGATCAATCGAAAGGGCACCAGCAGGTTTTGGAGCGATTTCAAGAGCAGGTTGGGAAGGTAAATCTATATCAAGGCCAAGTTCTATTTGCCCAGTAGACCTTAATTGAGAATCATGCTTTACTTGTTTTTGCGAGGTAGTTGTCGATTTTTTTGAAGCATGTCTTTGGTCTTTATTAAATGTTTTATGTACCTCGTTTCTAAAACGAGAACTATTAAGATCAACCAATCTCCTCAGAATTTCGACCCGTGCATTTTCACATATTGTAAACCTTTTCCCGTATGGTGTTTCATGAAATCCATGCTGCAGGTTTATATCATCCCAACCGTAGGCCTCCGAAACAGCAAAATCCATACCCATATGATATTCTCTAAATTCTTTAAAATCGCTATCCTTTATTGTTTGATCGTGAAATTGGTTGTATATTTCTGTCAATCCCTGCCATTTTTCTTGCATAAGTATCTTTCGAAATTTATAATATTTTTCACCTGCCTGCTCTAATTCACCATATTTTGAGGGAAACGGGAAACTTTGGAATACGGTACCTGGCGTATATCTTAAATCTTGTTTTAAGGTTGACGAAAAGTTCCAAACCCACTTTTCATGAAAAGTAGATTGTAATATTGCAAAATTTAAATAACTTTGAAATGCAAAAACTACTGTAGCAATATCATAAACCCAATCATTGGGAACAAAACAAAAGCCTAAGGTCTTGCTTGTAACTGCAACAACAAGAACTCGATTAAGTCCAGAGATGGCTTTCTGCATATTCGGTCTAGGCCTCATATAACGCCACCAATATTTTCGAGCCCTTTCATCATTTTTATTTTGGCGCTCTTCATAAACCTCCTCACGAATTATATGAAAACAATCTTCATACTCTTTAGCTTTTTTTATTGGCCAATCATGAAAATTGATAATCCATCTGCTAGGTTGTTGTAACGGATGGTTATTCAAATCGAAACCATTTAAATATGGAAACAACACATCCGAATTTTTTGGGTCCTTTTCTATCAATCTTTGTGCATAATCAGGTTCAAGTGTAAAGCCCAATCCTAAAACATAAACACCATTAAAAGCGATATCTTTATTTTGATTGAGAATTTTTGGATTCCCAGAAAGAGTTGAAGAATCTAAGTAAGGGGAAATTGTCTCAACTTTCTCTCCATTAAGATATTTTTTATAATTATTATTATTAGAATTAGTCAAATGAATTATTGACACATAAACAGCGGCAGTACCTGGCCATTTCACAGAAACATCGGCTCTGTAAATGATTCCTCCTTCAGAAATTATTCTGTCAAATCCAATCTCACGAGAATCTCCCTGTGAGATTGTATTGGTAGCAATAAACCCTATATTTCCTTTTCTTGAAATTAAAACATAAGCATTCATGAAGAAATAAGAACAAAGATCTGCAGTTCCCTTACCAAGAAATTTATTGTGGATATATGATAGATAATTATCACCATAAGTTGTACTAATTCTTAGCCCCCCCAAGAAAGGAGGGTTTCCAATAAAAGCGTCAAATCCGCTTTTTTCGAAAACTTCCGGAAATTCCAAGAACCAATGAAAAACTCTTTCTCTCTGGGATATATTCAAAGCGGTTTGGCAACGGGGATTATCTTCTATCTCTCCCGCCATCCACTGCATCAGAAGTATGCTCTCCTCAGCTTCCTGATCGGTCTTACCCAACCCCTTCAAACGGGCTCCGGTTAGGAGATCACACCCCAATTTTACACGCTGAACCGCCTGCTCCGCCTGATGGAGAAGGTCCTTCTTCATCTCCAAATCGGTTATATCGCGAACATCAAATGCTTCCAACTCTCGCCGTTTAGCACGAGCGTCCTCTAATTCATTACGAATGCCCTCATCAAACAAGGACCAGGTGGTGTTATTAACTGTGCTGTGTGCCCAATTTAGGAAATCCTGCTCACTTGCGCCCACCAAAGAGTCGCCACATTTGAGGGAATGATCCAGAAAGGTAAAGGGGCGGTTCTTATCCAGGGTGATCAGCCAGATGGAGAGCTTTGCCATCTCGACTGCCAGGGGGTTCTTATCAACGCCATAGATACAACGATCTGCAACAAGGCGGCGAGCGACCAGGTACCGGGCATCCAGATCGTTGGGTAAGGCGACATCCGAAGGCGTATCCAAGATTTTCCCCTCAGCAGACAAATACAGCCCCAGCTGTTTTTCAGGATCCGTGACGGGGAGAAGTTTTTCCCAGCTTTCCACCAGACGTTCGGATAAATTACGAATGACCTGCACCAAGAATGAGCCTGAACCCATGGCCATATCACATATTTTGAGATCAAGCAGCTTGGCCGGATGGTGCAGATCCCATTCATCCTGGGGCAAACCCTCTGCAGGACCTTTGTAAACAAGGGGGTCAAGCGTATGCTGGACAATGGGTTCTGTCAGGCTGCGGGGGGTATAGTGGGTTCCGGTGGCACGGCGAGTGCTGCCCAGGGTAACATACACACTGCCGGGTTCAATAATGACCAGATTTTGATAGTCATCTTCCCTCAGCAGGTAGGCAAAGGGTGCTACCCGCTGATAAAGCTGTTCCTGATTGCGGCAGGCAACCCGCAACCGGGCAGCAAATTCAAGATCAATCGGTTTATCCAAGGCATTCTTGATGGCTGAATGTGATTTATTGGTAATTTCATTTACTTCTTTAGATAATTGTTTAATGCCTTTGCTGTAATACGCTTCCAGTTCATCGAGCGCCATATAAGGCAACGGATAGCCTTTATTCCCCTCCAGACCGATCATGATCTGATCGGCCCTGGCGGCTTTGTATTCCAGAAGGCCTTCATAGATGTGCCCGATCTGCTCGATATCGAGGGCTCTGAAAGATAAACGCTGCCGCTGTTGATAATCACGAATATATAAAAATTGAATATTTTCGAGAATGTGAAGAACAGTCCGGTTATCGATCAGCAACGGTGCAGCCACTTCCTCCTGCCAGTTTGATCCCTGATCCCGACCTTCCAAAAAAGCAAACCGATCCGGGTCAAAAAGCGAACCACCATAGGCCGGCATATTGAGACGATCATGACGAATCCCGCCAAAGACCAGCCGGCTGATTGCCAGGATGCGTGACCAGGCATCGTAATGGCGTTCCAATATATCTTCAGTAAATTGATCTCTCTCAGCACTAAGTTGATCAGCAATATTTGAAATAGCATAATGCTGGTAGTAAAGTTTTTCATTCACTGGCAACAACTTACGCTCTTCGGCATAAAGTAGAAACACCAAACGCATCATGATTGTAATTGCCGCTTCATATAGAAAATCGGGCTCGACATCTTTCAATAGCTTGCGATTTGCATCCTGATCGGCTTTATTGAAGGCCTGGATCAATATTTGGACCGCGGAGCGGACCTGCGCACCCAATTGATCCGTAATCTCATGCTGGTTTTCTGCACTGCGCTTAAAAAGGGAGGTGAGTGTATCCTCATCCGGGACCCCAAAGAAGCGTTTTAATTGAAAAATTGTATAAAATGCGCGTAATGTTAGACGTTCTGCAAACCAAAAATGGGAAGAAAATGCGATATAGCTTGAGGTCTCTCCCACCGGCGCATGAACAAGAACCCAATCTTCTCCATTGGTGATCAGGCCTAAGGGTACCTGGGTGGCATGCAGGAGCTCCATCATTCGTGAAAGGCAGGACATCGACGCTTCCCCGAAGGGCGGTTTATTAAGATCCTGTGTATGATCGTATTTTCGAATCAATAATTGAGGTTCTTTTGACGCTGGGTCGATCAGAACCATACTTGGATGTAAGGAAATGGATTGTTGCGGAATATAAGCAGACAGGTTAGGAGGGATAGATTGGCCTCTAAGCAGTAAATCTGAGGGATAGCCCAATAAATTGCCTAATACATAATCGATCCAGGCAGAATGAATGGCAACCTCATTTTTTGCTTCTCGCCATTCTTCATAAGCACTGCGACAATTTGAAACGACCTCTTTATCAACAACATCCAACCCATCTGGAAAGACCTCCAAAAGGACTGGGATTGACAGGAAAGGTCCTGAAATATCCAGAAGGCTTTTCCACTCAATATGATGGCTGGCGATCAAACTCATTTATGACTCCCGTAAATGTTCGGGGATTAAAAATATTACAGATGCCGGATACAGCCTGTGTTGAGGGTTGGCGTAGTGGGTACGAATCCGCTCCAGTTCATTTTCCAGTTCCCCTGGAATCTGTTTCAATCGGAAGCGAAGCGCATCCTCATCACGGCGTAACTGTTCACGTTCATCATTGTTCCAATTCCACAATTCTAGCTGTATTAATTGTTTTTCCGAGAGTTCATGCTCAATTGAAGCAGCAAGATCTGAAAGAATAGCGGTGATATCTTCAGATTCCTTTTCCTGTCTTTTAGCTAATTCACCCTGGAGACCATCGATTCGCTGTTTAACACGAGCTTCAAGGGCTAACATCAAGTTTGTTTCTATATTTGGCCAAACCCGCTTGAGGGCATCTTTGATATCCTGGCTGACCACTTCAGCCCTGCTTTCGTTGAGCAGGTCTCCGACACGACCGACCTGGGGAATGCGGCGAAATACGCCATCCCTGATTTCCCCACCAGCAGAGATGATCTCCTCATTCAGCCGTTGATTATCGCCCCCTATCAGAACGAGACGCCCATAAGCCATTGCAGAAGGTGTTTCTAATAGATGATCCGGAACGACACGGATGGTGACACGGTTCAAGCCTTTCTCAGTGTTCGGGCTCCAGATTTCTGCCCTCAGCAGGCGAAGAGATATTTGCACCAGGGGATGATTGAGATGGGCAAGAACAACGTCATCTCGATCTTTTGCCAGTGCTGCATCAAATACAACAGGCCGAACATGCCCGGTAAAAGGATGCGACAGGCCATTTGTGCATTTTTGCCAGCTGCCTGTCAGCTCAGGTAAGTAAAAAGCCTTATCTTCCAAACCAGGCATATCCAATGCCGGCCTTAGCGGCGGTTTTTCAGCAAGAACCAGGGCTGCTTCTACCAGCTTATGAACATTATCAGAAGTCAAATTGAGATTATTTTTTGTTTCCTGCTGGAGATCTCGTGCTTTGAGAATTCTTTCTTTCTGATCAATTTGGAAACGCGTATAGCGTCGCAACTGCTGCGCTTTCATTTCAGCCATGCTGGTATCCAGAATTCTCGTTCGACCCAACATCGCTTCTTCTATGGATGCTGCAATCACAGGTCCGACACTGCCCAGGTCCTGACGGATATTATTAACCTTGTTGACGGCTACCCAGAGGAATTCCAAATCATCTTCAAGGGAGGCTGATCCGGGTTTGATCTCTTCCGGCTTTTTCCCAACAAAATGATAGAGCTCCGGTTCATATTTTTGACCATAACGATCAATGCGTCCGTTACGCTGTTCCATCCGGTTAGGATTCCATGGAATTTCATAGTGAATGAGACGGTGACAAAACTTTTGAAGATCGATACCTTCAGAAGCCGTGTCTGTTGCAAGCAAGATACGCAAGGGACTTAAGGATGGATCCGCCTGAAACTCGTTCTGTATGCGCTCACGATCCTCAGGGTCCATCCCACCATAAAAAACTTTAAGACGATTTCTCTGGGTAAAGCCATGGGCTGCCAATATGGTTTGGAGATAACTTTGTGTGGTGCGATATTCCGTAAAGATGATAACACGCTCATCATTCCAATCACCATCAGGCTTGAGCGTTTTTTGAAGCCAATCTATTAGGGCTTTCGCCTTTGAATCTGCCCGGGCACTTTCGGTTGATGCCCAAGATTGAAGCTGCTGTATGACCACCTTTTCTTCAGAAGAAAGCGGCCGTTGTTTTCGGGTTGCCGTTGTCGTTGCCCGGTCAAGCGCATCATCCTGCTCTTGATCTGTGGCAAAAGAGTCTTCTGTTTCGCCAATGGCGCGGCGCAACTCACCAATCTTAGGTGGTCTGGTATCTTTTGAAGCTTTTTTACTCAAGGTCTGTAGGTGGACTTCTAAGGTTGAGAGGAAAGCTGCGGGTGATGAGAAAAGCCTCTTTTTGAGCAGTTTCAGGACAAACTCATCAGCGATCGATTTACCGGCACTGCTAGACAGTCTCAAAGTGCGATACTGATCCAGAAGATCATGAGCAGCTTTTTCTTCCTCGGTGTAATTCACAATCAGGGGCTCAATCCGCCTTTGGGGAAAACGTGGGGTTCCATCCCAGTTAACGATTTCAGATTTCAACCGCCTAACCATGGTTTTTTCAAGCTGATCCTGGTGCGGCGGCACACCCCGGGCAAAACGCTGATTATCGAGCATGGCAAGGAGCGAGGTGAAACTTTCCTGATAGCCATTATGCGGAGTTGCCGAGAGAAATAAGCGATGTTCGAAGTGAGGGGAAATCAGGCTGATGGCTTGCGTCCGTAAAGAGTCCACCGCATAATTACCAGAACCCGCAGGCGATACATTATGAGCTTCATCAACGATAAGGATATCAAACTCTCTTGGATATGATATTTTAGGCGGCAGTAATTCCCTAAACAAACGTAGTGGGTAATCCCGTTTTAGAAAATCAATGGATGTAATCAGACGGGGGAAATGACTCCAGGGATTTACATGGATTCCACGGGTACGACGAAGTTTGGCAAAGGCATCGCTATCCATAATGCGGAATTCAAGACCAAATTTTTCATGCATCTGCTCTTCCCAATGCAATTGCAGCCCTGCCGGGCAAACAATCAAAATGGAATGCGCACGATTTCTGAATAATAATTCCTGCACCACCAAACCGGCTTCGACCGTTTTACCCAGGCCGACATCGTCGGCAAGAAGTAAATTGACACGCGGCATTTGAAGGGCACGAACCAAGGGTTCTAATTGATAATCTTCAGGTTGAATGCCACTGCGAAAAGGCGCTTGAAGCTGATTTACATCGGTTGTGATTGCCCCCCATTGTACCGCATGCATAAATGCGTCTAAAGTGTCTGGCTCGTCAAACCCCTTTGGTTGGGGCAAGTTTACTTTTTCTTCAACAGAAACGCCCGGTTCAACTTCCCAGATCACCATCAGCTCGCTGCCCATATCATCATCTTCGATCGATGAGAGGCGAACAAGATGGGTGTCTTGAATTGTGACGTCGTTTATAAATTTGCTATCCAGTAAACTTTCCTGGATGTCCGTAACAACGAATTTTTTCTGTCGAACGGAGACGACTTGGCCAATTTCAGGTGGTGTTTGATTCGAAGATGCCCGCATAATGATGATTATATCAAATAATTATTACCATTCTAGGGATTTATTACTAGATTCTATTTATAAAGCTTAACCACTGACTAAGAATAGATTTATTAAACTTACCTTCCATTATAATAAATCAACGGCTATCATGTGAATAGAAAAGAACCAACCAGAATTCTCAAACATAAATTTCGCCTAACCTTGAATATTAATCCGGAGGAAAGTCTAGATGGATAAAAGGTCAAAGTTAAAATTAGCTCTAATTCTTCCGCTTAATCGAGAAACTTTCGAATCAATCGAAAAAGACCAATTTAGGCCAGATTATTCTTTATTTGGATTGAAGTATTTGCGAGATAAAGCAAAAAATGAACGAGACTTGAGGGAACTTTACCGTGGTCGTGCACCTTATGAATTACTTCAGAATGCAGACGATTGTGATGCGAGTAAAGCAATTTATATTCTGTGCGAAGAAGGGCTGGCTTTTGCTCACGATGGGGATTGGTTTACTATTGATAACTTTAAAAATCTAAATGATGGTTGGAGTGATAAAGATCCGGGAGAATGTATCGGACACAAGGGCCTAGGATTTCGATCCGTTTTAGATATCTCTCCATCCCCATATCTCGTTCAAATTGGAGGCAAGAACTTTATAGCAATCAAATACTCTTGGAGTGTAAACAATGGTCATATACAAGAGGTTTTAAGGAGAAAGCCAGAAGTAGATATTGAGTATCAAAAATGGATCAAACATGGTCAGAATGTTTGTCCAATAATGACAATTCCGAAAATCGTTCAAAAAGAAGCTTTGGGACAAGGTGCAAAAATATTTGAGGATATCAATTCGGGAAAATATGGAAATGGTTTTACAACAATGTTTTGGTTTCCTGCAATTGATCCAGATATCAGTAAAGGCGCTTTGGAATCGCTTAGCCCTTCACCACTAACTAATAATGATCAAGGTAAATCAATACTCCTGGGTTATTTAACTGATGAGGTTTCAGTACTAATACCATTTCTCTCATCATTAACAAACGTTTCATTGTTTGACCAAGACAATAAGTTGGGTACCGTTGAAATTTCGAGCGAAGGAAGTTTGGATAATCCTCTTGAAATTGAAGTAAAAATTGAAATCAATGGAAAAAGAATTGTAAGAAGCTATTTTCAATCAAATTATCGCTTTACCATTCCTAGTGAAATAAAAAGGGATGCAGAAACGCCAAAAGCTATTCGAGTTATGAGAGATGCAAAGGTGGTTTTAGCAGTAGGTATAACGGAAGGACATCCTTACTCAATTGAAGACTCCTTATTCCATGTTTATTTTCCAACTGAGGAATCAACTGGGGTTGGTTTTATTATCCATGGTGATTTTTATGTTAAGCCAGATCGCACACGCTTAATGGAAAATAGCAAGTATAACCACTGGTTGCTTGATTGCATAGCTGAAAAAGCTGCAAATGAATTCCTTACTCAATTATTGAATCATTATTCTCCCATCAGCGTTTTTGAAGCGCTAGCGCCTTTAAGTCAATATCAAAGCACAATGGCAAGGATATTTATTGAAAAATTTGGTTTTCATTTAGGTAAAAGAACAGAACCTTTTCTCCACACAAAAACTGGGTTATTGTCCCAAGATAAAGTCATTCTCCCTCCAACTATAGATGAACAGGGATTTTGGGAAAGTCATTTTGGTGATGACGTAAAAATAGTCATAAATGACAAGATATCATTTATTGACCATCGTGTGGACAATAGGAAAACAAGATCATTTCTTAAATTGTGCGATGTTACCCAAGTAGTAGAAGAAAGAATTCTTGATTTCATTGAAGTAGAAACTTCGAAAGAAGATAAGAAAGAAATGTCTTGGTGGTATGAATGTTATGAATATCTAGTAAATCAGATGCCAAATATAGTTGAGGATCCAGAATTAATTAATGAGCGGAAAATAATACCTATCAGGAACGGTTATGTAAAAGTCGCTTCAGACGGTCAGGATCCCATCGTTTGTTTACCTCCAAGCGGCGAAAGTTCATCAATTAATGTTCCAGAGATTTTTGAAGCGATTTTTAATTTCCTTAATCCTGACCTGACAATATTAATCGAAAACAGTGATGAACTTCTCAGAAACAAGATTCTTATTACTTTTAAGATAAGCCGATTTGAAGCTACCGAATTGTTGCCTAAAGCTATAAGAAACGTTATCCCGCAAATATTCAGCGGAGAAAAAACTGTATCAATAAACGATTTACTAGTCGTTTGGGAGTTTATTAAATCGATTATCAATTTATCACCAAGGACAATTGTCTCATCAGATTTTTGGCAAGATATAGGTAGAGTACCTTTACCTCAACAAATTGATGACGAACATACTGAATATTTCGTTAGTAGAGAAGATCTTATACCTGCATTCTTAAGTTATTTTCCTGATGAGTTTCTGCTACCAGATGCAAGCATAGTAGAAGTAACAGATTTAAGACGAATAAAATCAGAATTCTTAGAATTGCTTTGTGAACAAAGTGGAGAAAATATTGATGAGTGGGTAAGCTTTTTTGAAAGAGCAAATGTATCAAAATCATTAAAAGTTTTGACTTATCGACGATATGCTGTTGGTGGATTTGAGATCCAAAACACACGCAATAGTTTGGATAAAATTGACATAATACATTTCATTGGTGAAAAACAAGCGGATGAGAACATCGCTGTTATTCGATCAATAAAACGTAGTGGTAATTGGATATCAGTTGTTAACGATGTAAATTCTCGATCTGATTATTCGCCCATCCAACTGCAGCAATTATCCATTATTGATGGGTTTGAAAAATGCGTAAAGAAAGCTAAAGGGGAGTTGGATCAAGGAATAAATTCATGGAAAGATAGACTTTGGGCATTAATCATCGAACTTCCGGAGGATATATTAGAAGAACCAGACGACAGATTCATTTATCTTGGTGGAAGACAAAAAAGCCAAACAATCGAGATTACCCCTTATATTAACAAACAACTCGATAATGAACTTTGGTTACCCACAACACTTGGTCCATCAAATAGGAATAACTGTTTTTCAAGATTAATTACATCCCGGCTGATTTCCACAGGACGATCAAATGTAGAACTTGGCGATCAATTATTACCTTATATTGTCGCAAATAGTTTTAATGACATAAGTAAATTAGAAAAACTTGGTATTGAAAGACTTGAAAATGTTGAATCTGCCAGTCAACACTCATTAATTAAAGCATTGTCCTTCCTTGGCAGTAGTTTACAAACAGAGAGAGCAAAAGTTGAGATTCTCGAAAATCGGAGTAAATGGCGACTAGTTCGGGGAGCAATACAAGAAATTTACCGGAAATTGAATCAAAATGAGTTTTCGTCATCAGACGATCTCTATTTAGTAGTTAGATTTGATGAGAAAATTGAATTTAGAAAACCTCCAATTTATTATGCTGATCCAGGATCGCCAATAGAAAGAGCTTTTAAAAAAGCATTACCGTTGATTGATACAGATAGGGTTTACTCAGAGCTATTTCGCACCTTAAATATAATTATTCTTGAAATTGGTGAGACAGTTAATGAAGAATTCCAAGCAGCTGCCCAATCGCTACCTGCAGATGACCTACAATCAGAAATAATTAATAAATTAGCCCCTTATTTATTAGCTCCAATTATCGCTAAAGCAGAAACCGCAAAATCAAACCGATCCGAATTGATCGTAAAGCGCCTAAAAGAACGATTTACAGTAAGGACAGTTGATAACTTAACAATAAAATTTCAATTAATAAATGATCCGGATATTGAACAAATCGAATATTATCGTAATTTCTACTTAAAGAGAGAATTAATACCAGGTTCTGGGGCAATTCAAGAAGCCAATTTTATATTATATGCAAAGGGTAATGAAAATCTAAAATTGTATGATATTGACGCTGATGCTTTAGGTGATGTATTAACCAATATATTTCTTGATCGACAAGATCCTGAAATAGCTGGACTTTTTCCGAGAATAGCTTCGAGATATAAACAGCTTAAAGGTGATCGCAAGGAGATGGAAGAATATTTACTTAACCAACTAGAAATCAGTAAAGAAGCTCAAGATGCTGCCTGGGCAGCTTTATCAGGCGAAGATATCTTAAGCACATCAACAATATTAATTACCCCACCTCCTGCAAATATAATCCAAGATCCAATTGGAGATTTAAACAATGATGAAACAAGAAAATGGTTTGCAGACATTTTAACAGCCCAAGGACAAAATTTGGCAGATTCTTCTAATACTTTTCAAGGAAAATTGCTTGAAACTCTTCTTCCACCAAATCGAGATGGAAGTTCAAATTTGAGTTCTGATTCCACAAACACAAAGCAAGCAGCTATTTCTATATCTCAAGAAACTAGGGGGAAAAAAGGAGAACTAGAAATTATCCGTAGATTGCAATTGCCAGGCGGATGGGAAGGATTAGAATTAATTGAAGATAAACGGGAAGATATTTGTGGATACGATTTATTATGTTCTCTTAATCAAAGCGAGGTTTATCTAGAAATTAAAACTTTTACAGCTAATGGACGCGTAATAATGAGTGAAAACGAGATCCGAGCTGCGGCTGAAAAACAGGATAATTACTATATAATTGGTGTTTTGGATGATGAGGATAAATCAGAAAACGAATGGAAAACTTACATCTTACGAAATCCCCTTAAATCTTTGATTAGCATGGGAAATTTTACCATTCAAACACGATTAGAAGCTAAAGCTTCCGATGTATTCAAAATATCTGAAAATAGTCTCTAGCTTTATATCTATAAAATTTCTGACGACTAAAAATGACTTAATAATAAATTTCGGTCTTTGAGGAAATATCCAGATAAATTACAGACGATTTTCTTAAGAATATTTCTTCTCTCTTTCTTGCAAAGTTTTGATATCAACAGGTTCACTTGTTCCGCAGTTGTTTGAAAATATAAAATAATCCAACGTTATTTTTGATAGTGCCATAACTCAAAGGGAAAAACATTGAAATCTAAATCGATTTGTATTAAATTTGCATCCTTGAATATCAATAATCTAGGCATAATTCACAAGTTCGTGTCCTGTGGGCAATAGGCTGCAATCCTCATGGATTTGGGAAATGTAAATCAGGTGGATAAAAAATATTCGCACTTTAGCAAAGTTTAAGAAGCAGAGCTTTCTACTCATGAATAATACAAATGACAACAATAAGAACATATTGGTTATTCTTTTTCAAACTGGTTCTATTCTTTGGATATTATGGATTTCAGGAAATTTACTGGTTCATATGTAATAAGAAATTTGATGTTCTAAATGGTCGGATTGATTCCGGCGTCGTAATTGAATGATCTAATATTCTAAATTTCTCATTACCCAACAAAATAGTTTTGGAGATGTCGAATGTACAATGGTCATTATTTTAGAAGTTATTTATATATATCTAGCTGGGGATGTTCCCCTTTTACAATATCCGGTTGCTTAAAACTACTACGATTTGTGAAAAATTCATAAATTTACGAGCCTATAAAGATTCTGAACAAAGTTTCGCGAAAGAAGATCTCCCTCACCTTCGCGGCGATGCTGTTTGTAGAAATCCAGTTTATTTCGACACTTTTATAGATTTTGATTAAGCTGGCGCTGACTTACGGGATGCCGCAGCAGGGGTAATTAGAAGATTCGATTCTTAGGTGTACACCATAATTGAGGCCGCCATGGATTTCAAATATCATGAAGTAGTCGAGGAGGTCGGAGCCAGTGAAGTGAAGATCGTTGCTGCATTAGTATTGGGTATTCTGAATAATTGATAGAGTTAATATTTTGGTACATTAGAAAAGCTTTAAACCCTGAGTCTATTCGTCGAAGAAGATTGAAAAAAATAGAGTTAGCCATTGCCTTTGCTTCAAGCTCTCCCCGTTCATGGGAGACCTGTGTTTCAAGGGAACCAGCTTCTAAATGTGCGAGTTAATGCATTTTTGGTGAGATAGATAGTTCTAGTTCCGACGTCGGAATCAAACAATTTCTTTGAACGACTTCTCAAGTAAGAATAAATAGTTTTGGAGAAGTCAAATTTTCATACATTACCATAGCTACTCAATAGATAACAAATCTATATTATTGATCAAGATTTTCTAGTCACGGATTAAATTAATAAATTATATTTTTCATCATTGCGAAGTCACGAAGCAATCTCTTAATTAACTAAACATGCAACATAAACGAGATAACATCATCACCAATGGAAGTTCGTAATAACATAATCGCCAGTTATACCCATATTCGGTGTATGTCAGGTTTCCAGAAAGATAATTATGTTTGAATGCTAAGGAATATTCATCGCAGTGATTTTCAGATTGAATTCCTGAGGCAAACGGCCGCCGCACTCAATATCAGGAGAATACCCACCCAATTCGGGGATGAAGATAGTTTTTTACAGTGGAGGATCACCGTAAAGAATCAAGAGGTGACAAGTTCAAAACCACCAGGACCCAGGTATTTAACCGGATTGCGCTATGCACCCTCCGACCCCTCATCATGAACTTTACGGTCCGCGCTTAACTGCAGCAAGATCACGGCAGCAACCACCAGCATACCCCCTAACCATTGTTGGTTGCTGAGAGTCTCCCCTAAAAAGAGGGTTGAAAACAGCACAATGAACACCGGCTGAAGTGAAACGATCACGGAGCCGCGTGCTGCGCCAATTTTTTGCAAGCCAATATTTGCCAATAACAATGGCACCATCGTACCAAAGATGCCTAAACCGGTAAGCAGCAGCCATCCTTCAACCGAACTTGGGAAACGAAGCCCCAGAAAAGGGAACCATAACAGGCTGAAAATCATCGAGCCCAAGAGCATCCATCGGGTACCCGGTAGTTTTGATGATACTCTCATAAAAACGCGCTCACTTAAAATAAAATAACCGGCTAATGCGAGTGCATTTACGATTGTGATTATAAAACCCAAGGGATTGATAGCTAAAAGCGAACCAAAATCGAATACTGTCAGAAATAGTCCCAAAACAGTTAAGGGGAGGCCCAACCAAATTAACTTGGGCACTGGTTTACCGACGATTAGAGAGTAAATCACAATTAGAGAAGGATAAATATAAAGAATGATGACATAAATGGATGAAGGCAATAAATTCAAAGCAAATATTGCTGAAAAACCCGCGATGCCAAAAACCATACCCAGGATCAGGAATTTTATTGGCCTGGATTCCTGCTTAACGCCAGTTTCTTTTTTAAAAAGGATCGTTATCCAAACTGAACCTGCTGCGATCATGAACCGCCAAATCGAAACGTGCGGGGGAGCAAGTGAGGTCTTTTCAAGGGTGACCTCCATA
Organism: Anaerolineaceae bacterium; assembly: GCA_016841445.1. Lineage (GTDB taxonomy): Bacteria > Chloroflexota > Anaerolineae > Anaerolineales > Anaerolineaceae > Brevifilum. The sequence goes on along the minus strand of JAENZD010000001.1, from coordinate 112,344 downwards.
AAAATAGTCGCGGAAGCCAGGCCAATCGCTGCGAACAATAAAAACAAAGATCCGATAAGTTTTGATTTCATGATTTTATTCTCTATAAAATACAACCTTCATTATATTGGGTTCGCATCGTTTTGTTCGCTTTCCAATAATAATTGATTTGCTTTGATTATTAAGACCCATATCATTCTAAGGATTGTGAAAGAACTAAGGAAATGAAAATAAAAACGGATTTTCATTTCCTTTTCTTGGTAATCCATTGATCATCTCTTCAAGACGATCATTTTCCCAATACTCGTGATAATGCTGCCAATAGCAGAACAATATTTTCTTTTGAAGAAGAATAACCCATCAATCCAACTCTCCAGACTTTACCCTTAAAAGCGCCTAAGCCACCAGCGATTTCGATATTATATTCATCGAGCAATTGTCTTGATACTTTTCCGGCATCAACGCCCTCTGGGACCGTGATCGTTGTTAGGGTCGGCAATCTGAATTCTAAAGGAACTACCGGTTCCAAACCTAATTTAGCCAAACCATCCCAGAAGAATTCTGCATTTTCCTGATGGCGCGAAAATCGTTCTGATAAACCTTCTTCATAGATTAGTCTCAAACCTTCGCGAAGGCCATAGCACATTGAAATGGGCGCGGTATGATGGTAAGTTCTCTCATCCCCCCAGTAATTCTGAATGGCTGTAAGGTCAAAATACCAGCTGGGGACTTTTGTTTTTCGATGATTAAGAACTTCCAAGGCACGAGCGCCCACAGTGATTGGCGATAATCCTGGCGGGCATCCAAGACATTTTTGGGTGCCGCTGTAGGCAATATCAATTTCGGTTTTGTCAATCTCAACAGGGATCCCGCCCAAGGATGTAACACAGTCAACCAGTAATAATGCCCCATGAGAATGAACAATTTTTGAGATCTCTTCAAGCGGCTGCAATGTGCCGGTTGATGTTTCTGCCATCACAATCATCACTACTTTTGCGGGTTTTGCCTTTAAAGCATTGTCTATATCTTCGGGCGTGAAAACCGTTCCCCAAGGACGCTCGAGACGGGTCAAATCCGCACCGTAGCGTAATGACATTTCACAAAGGCGCTCGCTAAAATAACCATTAACACATACAAGAACTGGATCACCTGGTTCAACAAAATTTACGACTGCTGTTTCCATCCCAGCGCTGCCCGTTCCGGAAATTGGGAAAGTCATTTTGTTTTCAGTTTCAAAAACAAACCGCAGTAATTCTTGAACTTCATTCATCAAGTTTACGAATTGCGGATCCAGATGCCCAACCAATGGATGAGCCATAGCCCTGAGAACTCTGGGGTGAACCATACTCGGTCCAGGACCTAACAAAATTCTTGGTGAGGTGTTCAAATCTTTATAAGTTTTCATATTTTCCTTTCATTTTCAATCAGCAATAACAATACTGGTGTTCATTGATTATGAATTCCAGCCAATTACCTTAGCTGCTGTCACCCAATCCTGAACGGATTGGTATGCTGGAATTCCTTTTTCCTCTAAGGCTTGAGCCATCCTTTTTGAAAAACCTCCGCCAAATGCACCCACAATGATGGGTTTATTCGACTCTAAATTTACTTCATTTAATTTTTCCACAATATCCTCCTCTAGAGGATTATTTACAAAGACAAACCATGGCATGACAATATCAATATTCGGATCATTCAACAATCCCCGAATGCCAACAATATAATCATCACTCGTCCCAGATCCGGTTACATCGACTGGATTATTTATAATGAAGAATGGCGGATACTTAGCTTCAAAATTCTTTAATGTTTCTTCAGCTAGTGTTGGAAGGCTCAATCCAATATCTGAAAAATAATCAATGGCTTGGATCATCGAACCGGCACCATTGCTGATCATTCCCACCCTTTTACCTTTAGCCTGTGGTTGCATCGCAATAACTTTGATTCCTGCCTTAAGTTCATCATAAGAGTCCACCGTAATTAAACCCGCTTGCTGTAATGCGCCTTGTACAATCTTGTAATTTCCTCCTAAATTCCCAGTATGCGAAGCTGACGCTTTTGCGCCTTCTTTTGTCCTGGCGGCTTTATAAATGATGACGGGTTTCTTCTGGGACACTGTTTTAGCGGCATTCAGGAATTTTCTTCCACTTTCAAAGCCCTCAACATACATCCCAATGACTTTGATGTCGGGGTCATTTCCCCAGTAGGTGAGTAAGTCAGCTTCATCAACGTCAATTCTATTACCGTAGCTGACATAACTCCTAACCCCAAACGACTGAGCATCTTCCAATAAAGCTAACCCCACCGTCCCTGATTGAGTCATGAAGGCTACGGATCCATCTTTAGGCCGGCTCATTCTATTAAATCCCTGGAAGAAAGTCGCAACGCGGGACCTGCCATCAAAAACACCTGTACAGTTAGGCCCAATCATTCTTACACCCAATTTATCCCCTTGCTCTTTTATCTCCTTCTCTAATCGAGCATATCCCCCACCTAACTCCTTACCTCCTCCAGAAATGATGACCAGATTATGGACGTTTTTCGTGGAACAGTCCTTCAATACATCGGGCACGTATTTTATATCCGTGGTCATCACCGCTAAGTCGATGTCATAGGGAATATCAGATAAGGAAGCATAGGCGTCTTTCCCCTGGATTTTATTATGTCGGGGATTGACTGGATAGACGCTGCCCTCAAAATCATGAGATACCAAACTGTCAAATACGACATTTCCAACTTTGCCTTTTGTATTTGATGCCCCAATCACTGCAATTGATCTTGGTGTAAAAAAATGATCCAGATGTGCGATATTTGGCGTTTTTCGATCATTGTCTTCGGTAGAGTCATTTTGATAAATAAATTTCGCGTCCACAACCCGATATTGGTCTTCCCATACCAAAACAGGATTAAAATCAACGGCTTCTAATGTATCCCGAAATTCATAACCCTTTTTGCCAATGGTGAGTAGCAAATCAATGAGCATATCCTCCGAAACAGGTTTTTGGTTTCGGAAACCTTTTAGGATCGGATACCCTTTGATTTCATGGATCATCGAAACTGCATCATCCTTTGAAATCGGCAAAATCCGAAACGAAACGTCTTTCAATATTTCTGTAAAAATGCCGCCCAAACCAAACATAATCGTCATGCCAAATTGAGGATCCTGAATTAATCCAATAATAACTTCGATGCCATCCAAAATCATTTCCTGGACTTCTATGCCAAGAATTTCTGCCGCTGGAAGATGAGACGAAACATTCTCCATTATTTCAGCGTATGAATTTTCAACCTCGGATGCACTACTGATTAATGTTCGTACACCACCTACATCGCTTTTATGTAAAATGTCTGGGGACACAATTTTTAATGCGACCGGATAACCAAACCTGTCAGCTGCAATCACAGCCTCTTCCACAGTTGTAACAGTAATACTCTTTGGTGCTTTTAATCCAAATTCTTTTATTGTCATTTCATCTCCATTTTATTCATTGAACTTTCAAACAAAAAATAACCAAATTTCGATATTACACTTTTATTTTTGTTCTTCCATTAACGCTTTAGCCGCGTTCTCATAACAGATCTTGCGCACCATTTTTCCCAGGAAGGGTATATCATCTGGATATTGGCCGTTTTCAACCAGATGGCCCAGCTTGGCACACAGAATTCGCCTAAAATACTCATGCCGAACGAAGGAGGTAAAGGAACGAGAATCCGTTAACATACCGAGGCTTCCAAATAATTGGCCAGTTTCCATCAGTTCGTCAATTTGTTTGTCAATCCCACGAATGTGATCGTTAAACCACCAGGCTGGGCCATATTGTACTTGTGGCGCGAAATTAGCTGCCATGGTCGAAAACATCGCGTTTTCAGCAGGATTCAGGTTAAAAAGGATAGTTTTCGGTAAAACACCATCACGCTCCAAATCTGAAAGAAAAGCTGAAAGGGCAAAGGGGTCTGTTAGTTCGCCAATGCTATCTGCCCCTGCATCAGCACCAATCCGATCCCAGAGCCGAGGTGAATTATTGCGAATTGCCCCTAAATGAAGTTGCATGATCATATGACGTCGGTTGTATTCCTCACCCAGGAATCGAAGTAATTCGCTTACAAGATCATCATTTTCAGCTTTGGTGAGGACCCTACCAGTGAATGCCTTTGTAAATGCCTCGTCAGCTTCTCCTCGACAATACCCGAATTGAGTGAAACCGTGATCAGAGATCCGGCATCCATATTGTTCGAAGTGATCAAGCGCTTTGGACAATGCTTCCTTCAGGGAGCTAAGATCCGATATCTGAACATCATAATGTTCTCCCAATTCAGCCAGAGCGACCTTCCATCCCTTGCTTGATGGAGATAAAAACCTATCTGGGCGGAATGATGGCAATACACGAAACGGGATCGATTTATCTTTGGCGATAATCTCATGGAGGTGCAGGGCACTGGTAGGGTCATCCGTTGTGCATAGAGCTATCACCTTTTGTTTTTTCAATAGGCTGACCGTATCAAAGTCAGCGTCAGTCGTTATTTTTTTTGATTTATCCCAAATCTCCGGTGCGGTGACTGAAGAGAGAGGCGTTGCAATATTGAAGTAACGCTGGAGTTCAAGATGAGTCCAGTGATATAAGGGGTTTCCTATAAGCTTTGGTATTGTTTCTGCCCAGGAAAGAAATTTTTCATAAGCAGAGGCGTTACCCGTGATATATTCTTCCTCCACACCGCAGGCACGCATGGCACGCCATTTATAATGATCCCCCTCCAACCAAAGTTCTGTGAGATTGCCGAAAGTTCGATGTTCAGCAATATCCCGGGGATTAAGATGATTATGATAATCAACTATGGGACAGTCTTGTGCAAACTCGTGATAGAGCTTTACACCCGTCGGTGTATCCAGTAAAAAATCTTTATCCATAAATTGGTTCATATCAATCCTCAAATTTTTCTCGGTCAATCCAAAGACCAAGAATTGGATTGGGAATAGTGTAAATTTCTTGCCATTCTACAGTTTTCTAGCCAAGGAAAAGCTTCCACAAACTAAAGCAATTAGCAACCTCATCATACGTCCGATATCTGCCTTCTTAATATTCTCTCCTAATCTTTCATTGAACCTAAGCAACCGTTCTATAAAAATCGCCCCTTACAGGGCGAAATTATTGGTGTTGAACAAATATAAGAAAATATAGGCATGTTCTGATATTATGTCAACTAGCGGCCAATCTCGATCCCTGTCAGTTTTTCATAGAACTTGGAGATGGCGGAATGGTCACACTGCCCACTTCCATTATTATGGAGATACTGCATGACTTCTTGTACCTGTGCCGTCATCGGAACAGGAGCCCCAATGGAATGAGCACAATCCAAAGCATTGTTCAGATCTTTGATGTGCAGATCTATCTTAAAACCCGGTTTATCATTACCAGCTATCATCATGGGTGCTTTAGCGTTCATAACGGTTGAACCTGCAAGACCGCCTTTAATGGCTTCAAATACCAGTTGAGGATCCACTCCAGCTTTCTGGGCGAGGGTCAGCGCTTCTGCAAGGGCTTGAATATTGCAGGCGACAATGATCTGATTGGCTAACTTTGTTGTGTTACCTGCACCAATTTCACCACAGCGGACCACGGAAGCGCCCATTGTTTCAAGGATAGGTTTATAGGTGTCAAACACTTCCTGCTTCCCACCAACCATAAAGGATAATGTCCCTTCAATAGCTTTGGGCTCACCCCCGGATACTGGAGCATCCAGCATTTCCACACCTTTCTTTTCCAGTTCTGCAGCGATCTCCTGGCTGGCAATAGGATTAATGGAACTCATATCGATGAAAACCTGGCCCGTCGTCATAGAAGGCGCAACACCATTTTCACCCAGCATAACTGCTTTAACATGGGGAGAGTTTGGAAGCATGGTCAATATCAAATCACAGTTTTCGCCGATCTCTGAATTACTGGCGGCCTTTGCCCCACTAGAGACAAGTTCATTAACAGAAGCTTCCACCAGATCGTTCACAAACAAGTCTGTGTATCCATGTTTGAGAAGATTTTTTGCCATGGGCTTACCCATGATGCCTAGACCAATAAAACCAATTTTCATAGTGATACCTCCAATTTAAGTTATTTACCCTTTAACTGCACCCAGAGCCATACCCTTTTCCAGTCGACGGATAAAAAGCGGGAACATCATCAGCAGTGGGAAGGTAGCAAGGACAATAACACAGTACTGAATAAGAAAACGGGAATAATCAGGATTTGTCCAGTTAAGGAAATCGCGATTACTGGCCACCAGTTCTCGAATCCACAATTGAACCGGCCATAGGCTCTTATTTGTGGGCACATAGATGGATGCTGAAAACCAGGCATTCCAAGCGATAATCCCTTGGTTCACCATGGTCACAAGTGCGAAACTGAAGCATTGTGGCAGCATCACTTGGAACATTATACGAAGATGCCCTGCGCCATCCATTTTTGCGGCTTCCACGGTTTCTTCCGGGACGTTTTCAAATGCTTTGATCATCATGATGAGAAAGGCTGCATTAGTGCAGTGGGGAATGATCAGAGACCAACGGGTCCCTACCATTTCGAGAGAACGCACGACCATATAGAGTGGGACCACACCCCCGGTAAAAAGGATGGTAAACACCACAAACAATCTTAATGGTCCACCAAGTTTTGTTTTTCGACTGAGAACATAACCACCTATGACATTAAGTACGAACCCTAATGCAACATTACCGACAACATACACAATGGTGTTCATGTAACCCAGAAGAATATTGCCGTTTTGAAGGATTAGTTTATACCCATCTATATTGATCTTCCCGATGGGTAAGGACACAAGACCGCTATGAGCAAATAGAAGTTGTCCATCCGAAAGTGACGCCATCAGAACATGCCACAGAGGTATGATACTGGCCAATGCGACCAGAAGCAGGATTATGATTAATACAACATCTACCGCAATACTCAAGGGCGTTTTCTCTTCAATCATGCCCGATTTGATTTTTCTTCTTCCCATGCGAAGTGCCGCCATTTCTTTTCCTGTCATGATGGAATCCCTTCTTAGATCAAAGTCCTGTTAGAGAATTTTCGTGATAGCTTATTGGAAACCAGGAGTAATGTGGTACCAATAACAGACTGAAACAGCCCTGACGCAGTGGATAGACCATAATTTACTGTTTGACCAAATGCCATGCGGTAAGTATAGGTGTGTAAAACATCTGCTACATTATATGTAGTGGGCATATACAATAACAGGATCTTATCAAATCCCATCCGGAAAACAAGCCCAATACGCAAGGTCAACATGACAATGATCAAGGGGAGAATAGTTGGGAAGGTGATTTTCCAAAGACGATGCCAGCGGTTGGCACCATCCATAGCGGCCGCTTCATGAAGTTCGCTGTTGACGTTAGCAATGGCAGCAATATAGATGATGGACCCCCAGCCAACGCCTTGCCAGATTTCAATGAAAGTGTTGATCAACCAGAATACGGGAATGTTAGGATTTGCAATCCAGTTTTGTTTCTCGAAACCAAACCAACTCAAAAACATTGTAAGGGCACCGCTACTGGATAGGAATTCACTGGCCAGAGTGGTTACAACGACTGCAGATACAAAGTATGGCATATAGCTGACAATTTGCACAGAGCGGGTGTACTTTTTGTAATGAAGCTCAGAAATAAACATTGCCAGGATCACCGGCGCAGCAAAACCAACCGTGAGATTAAGAAGCGCCATGGCGGAGGTGTTCCTTAAAACTCTCAAGAATGTTTCCCCAGTGAACAAATCAACAAAGTTTTGAAACCCAATCCAGTCGCTGCCAAAAATGCCTCGTGATGGACGAAATTCCTGGAAGGACATCAGTAGGCCGAACATTGGCGCATAATGAAAAATCAGGAAATACAAGGCAACAGGAATAAAGAGCAGATAAAGCTTCCCATTGCGCTTGAAATCTTTCTTCCAGGACCCTTTTTTAGGATTAGAAATTTCTGTTTTTTTTCTATGACTTAATATGGCCTTATTAGGAATACTTGTAGTCAAGGTTCAATCTCTCCTGAGTTGTTTGGTGAGTTCACTATCGGAAAGGAAATGATGAGAAGAATTAACCAACATAGGCTAGGGTCCACATTGACCGATATGTCTATTAATTACTAGAATATCGCATCGTTGATGTGGGGTCAATCCACCCCATTGTGTTTTGGTCTGTTGATTCGTCATTTCATGATTCGGTAAGTGCAAGAAGCAAAGCCTTTAATCCCTGGATAGAGATATCCTTAGAACGGGGATTCAATACTGCCAGATATTGTTCTCCACTTTGAATTTTAATCCATTCCTTTATCAGTGAAAATCGATTCGAGTATTCGGATTCCTCCGGATCAAAGAGAACAATGCCTATAGCCTGTCCTTTCTGATTACGGACAAAAATCAGTGGAAACCCTACTTCGTTTGAGAGTTCGTCACAGATCGCTGGTGATAAGACCTCGGCATCCCCATCGAAAATTCCTTCAAAAAGATCTGCTTCCAACAACACGATGTCTGCTTCCCAAATACCAAAGGTGGAAAGGTAAGCAGCCGTCTGTTCAGGATTGGAGGAATTTGAATAACTGAATGCCAAACCAACGGAATCAGAAGCGGAAAATTCATAGGTCAGGTCAGGCATAACGTTTTCCGAATGATAAAGTGAGGAGACCGCTACTTGTAAAACAGGCTCAGCTGCCAGGCGAGTATGAAAAGAGTAGAAAGCTCCCCAAATTAGTGCGGCAACTATAAGAATAAAAAGGTAAATAGATCCCAAAATCTGATATCCAGCATTAGGCGAAGCTATGGATACCGGCTCAGGCAAGGGTGAGCAAGATGTCATTATCCGTTCACGGGTTTCAAAAGAGATTAATGTACCCTCCTTAAAGGGCAACTTCTCAATACAAGCTGGAAGATATACCTCTTCGGGTACAGGCTCTCTGCGAACCATCAGTCCTGTATCCAACCTGATGGCATGCATCAAGATACCTTTATAAGTGAAGTGACCATCCCGATATTGAATAAATCGACCTTCTTTGATTTTGGGGGGATTATCATTCAGCTCCTGAAGGACTCTCGTAGTCCGAAAAGCAGGCAATATGTACTTTTGCCTGAGCGCGTACCCAAAAAAGAAAGGTAAAGCAGTCAGCAGCCCAGCAGATACCGTAGTGAGAATAGTAAGTTCTTTGTTAATTATCAGGATAGTGGTTGCTACGCCACACAGGAGCAGAGACAGAATAAACAAGCCTATACCAACGCGGATTTTTCGTCGAAGTGAAATAAAGAATTGATCAGAATAAAGGGGGTCAAAGCTCATTTTTTACGTGCTGCCTTAATCAATCTTTCATAAAGGGCTTCATTGGGCTCCAACAGGACAGTCGTGCTGCGATAGGTATTTTTTATCAAACATTCATTCGTCCAGACGAGTGTCAGACGGGGATCTTCTGGATTGCAGCAGGCAAAAATGCTGTATTTTAAAGCATCACTCACTTGTTTCTTTTCGTTGTTATCCTCCAGCCTGAAAACGTCACTAACGGTTCTTAGTTCAAAGGATAAGTATTTTTTTCGCCTGTGCCCTATAATGCGGTAAACCGTAAAGGTGTTACCGCTCAGCTCATAATCAAACTCTATGCTTCTTCTACGGATGGGTATCTGAAGAAGTAATCCAATTGTCAACATCGGTAAGCCCAATATGAAGAAAATAAGTACCCTTTGCCAGAACAAAGCCTGATTAGTCTCAAAATAAACTGAGGCTAAGATAACCCCAAGTACTTCACCTGTAATGTAAAGGAAGATTAAGATGATTTGAAGTATCCGAAACCGTATACGCCACTTCTTTTTCAACATCCAGTCGTGACTCGTGACTGTTTGTTCTAACATATCTATCATCCTTACATCTTTAGTTTTGTTGTACGGTATTCTGATGGAGAGATACTGGTATGCTTCTGAAAGACCTCGCTGAAATAGCTTCTGGAACAGTAATTCAACATATTACTGATGTACTGAATAGTAAGGGAAGGGTCGGCTAACATAGATTTAGCTCTCTCGACCTTGACTTGATTGATATAATCCCAGATGCTAATGCCCAGTTCCTTTTTGAACTTGCGTGTAAGGTAGTATTTAGTATATCCCACAACCTCTGATAGCTCTTCCAGAGTGATCTTTTCATGTGAATGCATGTTTATATAATCACAGCAGGTCTGAATCGGCTTGGAAATCTCTGATTGGAGTCTGCAATTATGGACGCGTGTCACAAAGTCGTGAAACATGGTATTCATAACCACTGTTCGATCTGTGATACTTTTACAACGCAAGGCTTTAGATAGATAATAATCTCCAAGGTTGTAAGCCGTTGTGGGCGATAACCCCCCACGTATTGCGGCACGCACACTGAGTGTGATGAACGTGATAGCCATGACCTCAGATTTCCGTATGGGGTCCTTTTCTGCATCAAAATCACCACCGGAGGCAACTGCAGCAGCGTTATTGAGTGCCTTTTCATAATTGAGGTTACCTTCTTCAATCATCTTGAACAATTCCAATTCTGCTGCATAAACACCTAAATGGATTTTGTCTTCTGCACTTGGCTCTTCCAATGGTGTACGATCTTCTTCAAAGGTTTCGTGTTGGATATCCACAAAAGTGATTTTTTCTCCAGTAATGCAATAATGGAACATTTGAGAATAAGCAAAAAATCGCCTTGGGGGAAGTACGGGGAGCGATAATAACTGATTAATCAGTTTCCTGCGAAACCTGTTGGGTATATAGTGTTTATTCAAAACAGATTCAATCGACTGATTGGAAATCTCACTTAGGAACAAAGGTCCCAAAACATGGATATATTTCAATCGACCGTCTTCTTTTTCGAATACAGAAACCCATTCAACACCCAAAGTAATAGACGAGACTAATGGCGTATCATGATCCTGGGCATGTGCAAGAATTCCAGCATAATGCTTGGGTTGACCGAAAATCGCCCGCGCAAAAGTATCTTCAGTGACACAGGTGGTATCGACCAAAGAAAAATTCTGATCGAAACGCCAATAGAGTAGCTTATGAGAACAGGACAGTAGTTCCAGGAAAAAATTGATTTTTTCTTCCCTATCCATGATGAACCTCCCTCAGACTAATAAACACTTGTTCAGCAGCCCCGCTTTGTGTACAGATCTCGCTCGGTAAGACGATTAACAAAATGGCCATCCGTTCGATAGGCATCGATATTTTGATATAAATAGGACATTGCCCGTTCTTGTTTATCAGGTAAAGCAGGGGTTGTGTGGGGCGTGATCAGAACATTGGGTAAGTCCCAAAGTGGAGAAGCTTCAGGAAGCGGTTCTTTCTCGAAAGTATCTAAGCCAGCGCCGGCTATGGCTCCGTTTTTAAGTGCTTCAATTAAAGCTGGCTCGTCCACAAGCGAACCTCTGCCCATGTTGATCAGGAAAGCAGTGGATTTCATTTTTGTAAAGGAGCTTTTGTTTATCACGTGATAGGTGGCATCATTCAACTCGGCACAAAGTACCACGTAATCACTACGAGTGAGCAGTTCATCAAGCGTTTCACCCCGGTCTGTTGAAAATACTTCGTCCACGTTTACAGGTTTATTTGCAGATCTGCGCCAACCCAGAACTTGCATTTCAAAACACTTTGCAAGACGAGCTACTTCCTGCCCGGTTTTCCCAAGTCCGACGATTCCAACAGTTTTTCTATAAATACCCGTTTTGTTCAACCCATATTTCATATAATACTCACGGCCCCCTGCCCAGTGATGATCCTGTTGTGCACGGAACATTTCAGGAAGGTCATATGTCAGTGATAACATGAACATAAGCACATGCTCAGCGAGTGCAGGTGCTGAGCGACCGGAGGAACTGGTAAGCACAATTCCCCGTTCAAATATTTCTGGCCGAACAGTTTTATCCAATCCAGCATGTAAACAATGAACCCATTTCAGATTTGGGCCAGAAAGGATCTCATCATTTGCATCCCCTTCCATGATGGCTACATCAGCGTGCTGTATATAAGCGGCAATTTTCTCTTTTTCATTGGGCATACAAAAGTCTACCTGCGCTGGTGATAAAACCTGTGCGAGCTTTTTACGGTTTTCTTCTTTCATAAGGTACGTGACCACCAGCACTTTTTTAATCTCTGGCATTAATTCTTACTCCTTCGCGGAAAAGCCAATTCATCAACAATATCTTTATATATTGGGTATTTCAATTATACATGATGTCAGTTGATTCGTGAACAAACCAATTCAGGAACATTCTGAGTATTACTGAACCTTTTCATGAAATTTAAGAATAAATACAATAAAAGCTGAAGAAAGTGAAAAATTACTGTAAAACAATTGAAATGCGATTTTAACCGTAAACCGATCGGAATACATCAATTAAGCTCTCATTCATAAGCATTCAAATTTCAAAGATTGCCTCCAAGTTTTCGATTGGATTGCAGGGTTGTAGAGAAAAAAATGAAGATAAGAAACACTTTATTAATGATCTCGTAATTAATCCCTTCACACACAGATCATTTCCTATATGGTTTTGAAAATCAACGGACTTTCTCCTTTATTAACAAAAAACAGCGCTTCACCATGAGCGAAGCGCTGTAACTTGAATACTATTTTGTTCATTTCATCGAGTCAAAGATCCGCTGGAAAATCTGGGTAACCTTTTCGGGAGAATATTTATTTAGAACTGTTACATAATCTTCCCAGTCCTGATCATTGTCTATATCCAGCTTGCCTGTAATGAACTGTGGAATATTGCTGGCCATGAAAGTGTCTATATTGGCATAGACTTTGTTGTATGTATTGGATTCATCCGTTGTGAACTGAGTTTGTACAGCTCTTTCGATATACCCCTGGTTTTCATAGTAATCCCAGCGAGCCATGGCTTCCTGGGCGTATCCGATGTAGCTGGCATTGAGGGCAGGAACAAATCCTTGCGCATAATATCCAATCGTCATACGCTTGGCGGCCATGGCGGAAGCTAAATTATTGTCAGCAAGGAGGCTGTCATCGCGATTGTACTTGATACTGCCATCAGATAGAACTTCTGTCTGATAAGCTCCTTCAGTGAGACCGTATTTAATATAGGTTGGATCCTGCGTCATCTCAAACTGCTCTTTGTTGAGGCCAAAGCACAAGATAGCCCCACCTTCAGCCGTAAATAAAGAATCCAGGAAGGAAAGGACCGTTGGCAAATCTTCTTCTGCCACTTTGCGTGAAACCACTAATGAGCCTCTAAGACGGGAATACTGATAGAGACTGTTCGGTTCTTTGTTTTGCTGTTCTGCAGATCCATAAATATCGTTGATGGGTTGGCGAGCGCCATATGCAACGATGCCAGATGTGAACTCACTACCTGTATCCATTTGGGTGCCGGTTTCCGCTCTACGACCGATCCACATACCTACCTTACCGGTATGTACCAAATCAGTATTGATGGCATAGACTTGATCATTCGTATGTTCTGCAAAACTTTTGTCCAGCCAACCTTTTTCGTACCAATTGTTGAGAGCTTGAAGATAGGCACGCATACTGTCGCTGTCACCTCCAAAAGCTGCGTTACCATTTTCATCTTTATACCATAATGGCGTACCTCCACCGAAACCGGAGAATAAAGCGCCATCTTCATTGTATCCCTTGAAGTAAGGGGAAAAGCTATAACCATCATTGATGCCCAGATCCGCCATAGCTTTGTTGAAGATCTCAAACATCCACTCCCAATCGCTAATGTAAACCGGCTCACTTTCACCGCTGGGGAATACAACATTGTCCTCCCAGGTTGACTTATCATTCGGGTCAGTAAAGCCGTAGGTGAAGGATTCACCGGTGGTTGGATGGGTGCCGTATTTTGCAACCCAATCACGACGATATAGGAAACCCATGAAATTTCCCAGTATTTCCTCTGTAATGGAATAGAGTTGTAGAATTCTGCGCTCACCATCCACGTTGGCATATGTGTAGGCTTTCAATTCAGGATGCTTTTCTAGCAGCGCCATATAGTTTGGCATGTAATCTTCCATATAAGGGGTCAGATCATAGATGACTTCGTCTTCCAGTAATTCGGTAGCGCTTGTAGTGGAGAAAGCCATGTCAATTAAATCGGCATATTCTTCAGTGGCCAAAAGTGTATTAAAGTTGTCCCTTTCAGAACCACTAAGCGGAACCATGAAGCTTAGATCAATTTTGTTGCCGTTATATTCCAACGACTCTAAATATTTGACGCCAGGGTTTTCTTCATAGGACATGTAATATGTTGAATCCTCACCAACCGGGATCCAATAGCTGATGGACACGGTATCGGCACTCGTCGTATCCTCGCTATCCGAACTTCCACAGGCAACAGTGGCAAACAGAATCGACATACAAATGATTAGATACAATATGCGTTTCATTTTCAAACTCCTTTTGATAAACAATATTTTCAGAGGTTTACCTTCTTAATCACGATACATTCATAGAAACCAAGTTCCTTAAGATAAAGGCTTAGTCGGTCTTCTTCCATCACAAATTCCAAAGATTCAGGTGCCACCAATCCTGTGCATGACACTGGGGAGCCATCCCAGGGCAGCTCCACCAGCTGGTTTGAAAGCACGGGAGGATCAAAGTAAGAGTTGCCAAAGTGACCGCTGCCATTGACAAGATGAATGACTTCAAAATCATCTTTTATTCCATGCGTGACTTCAACCATCGGAGAGAGGGAAATGCCTCCCAGTGAAGAAAGTCCGCACAGATTAATGAGTACATTTTGCATAAAAAGGTACCAATTGTCATAGCCATCCTGATAATATGAGGTGCCGGGGTACCAGGGAATGCATATTCCTTTTCCTTCACCATAGGAGAAGGCTGATAAACCGGGATATCCTGTGGGTTCTTGAGTGGGATAACAGAATTCAGGGGGGCCGAATCGTTGCGGGGGCAAAAAAACAAGATAATTATCAACACCCTCTTCGCTAATAATCGGCTGATAACTTTTTCCAACTGCAATCAAAGATCGATCGGAAAAACCAGTAAACACTGTCCGATCCTCGGGTTGTACCTTCAGCATAGAACCAAGTACTGTATCCTGATTTGGATTGGCTGTCCTGATACCGAGGCAAGCAAGGGGTTTATCAGCCAATCTGCCACTAACAATCAGAAATCCTCCCTGGGAGACAAAAGTATTCAACATTTCCACTAAGGTTGGAGAAATTCTGGATTTATCAGGAAGAAGAACGACAGAATACTGGCTCACATCCAGCTTGGATAAACCTTTTAGCAGGGTCTCATCAAATGGGATATGGCTTTCTGTCAAAGCCCGTATCCACCCCCGCTCCTCTGGATTGGGGATTGAGAAGGAATCTTTGACCAGTAAAGCCTTCGCACAGGATTTGACGCCATAAAGGACATTTTCATGAGCCGCAGCAAAACCAAACACCTTACGCACTCGTTCAAACGCTGACCGGTCCTCTTTGGTGTCAGGACGGCCCATCATGTAATAATCCAGGCCCCCAAAGTTAGCCAATGTCTGCCAGAAACGCAATTCCTGTAAGGCAGGGGTAACTGATATATTTCGGTAAAAGAACCCCAACATATCTGTGCTAGCGCTTGTCGCCTCCGCACCCATACCACGCATAGCTCTTGCATTGGAAGAAGCGCTGTATTGCCAATGGGGCAGACTTCGTCCATATTCCGTGTTGGATTCCACACGCAGATAGTCGACTGAGCAATAGGCGATCTCGGGGTTGATTGAGTGAATTAATTGGGTGATACGGGCCTTCTGGGAATTGGAAACTTCCTTTTGAAAACGGGAATAGGCATCTGATGCAGGATCACCAGGTTGATATTTTTGAGGGATATCCATCTGGTATTGATCAGAGAATTTTTTCTTGCAGTTTTCACAATGACAGGGTCCGTAAAAATTATAGCTGTAATCCATTGCCATCCAACCAAGGTTCCCCATATTGCAGTAAACCCCATCAAAAGGTATCTCTGTAAGAAGCTCCTTCAAAATATCATCCATATACCTGCCCTGGTACCCACCATTGAGACAAGTATGGACACAACCGTTATAATCTACGATCTCGCCTTCAGGTGTTTTATATGCCCAATCTGGATGTCGTTCGTATACCGGACGCAAGATCTTGGAAAAATCAGTACGGGCAATCGCCCGGATACCGTTTTTATGGCACAGATTCACCAGGTGCTTTAGATCAAATTGATCGATATTGGGGTTTAATGGATGGTCTGATAGTTTGGTTGGGTAATTTGCCAGGATACCAGCAGCATTTAGCATGACGACATTGCAATGAAACGACTTCAGGTCGCTAACAAACTGGTCTGGATCAAAGTTTAATGTGTCAATCTCTCTAAAGTTTGGCTGAACCACGCGCCAGGGGTATTTGTGCCACCAATGCTGCATAAGTGTCTCACTTGATCTGTGATCAATAAACATCTAAAGAGAATTTTTAGCCTAATGATTATTATGTTAACTATTTTATAGAAATTCTCTTTGCATGTAAAGTCAATTATTCGTTAATATGCCCATTGTTTCGTCACACGGGAAAACATGAAGAATATTTTCCAATGGGAATAGTCTTTTTACAAAATGCACAAAACAACTGGCATAAAAGCAAAATCGCATATATAAAAAAATTCTTCATCCATATATAATCTAATTGAACTCTAAAAGAATAGTCTACAGGTTAGAAATGAATTTAACCCTTGAAAATTTCCAGAAAGTAAATGATAAGCTCATATGTATTGATTCTGATGGAACCGTTATCGACGCCATGAATGCAAAACATAACCATTGTCATGGCAAGGCTTTTATAGAAGAGTGGGCTCTAAATGATCATGTCGAAGCGGTTCAGAAAATATGGAATGAAATCAATCTTTATGAAAAGAGTCGTGGCGTAAACCGCTTTCTCGCCTTGGAGGAAATGCTCAAACGTATAGAGGGGAAGTATTTACATACGGATGACAATGAGTATGCAGAACTTCAGAGTTGGATTAGAAAGGGAGACATATCCAATAATAGTCTGCAAGCGGTGATCGAAATTAATCCCTGTCCCCTGCTAAAAAAAGCTTTGGATTGGTCACTTTCCATTAATAAGAAGATCGCTGCCCTGACGCCTGAGGATAAACCGCCTTTTCCTGGCGTGCGGGATGCGCTAGACTATGCACTGGGCAAAGTGGATATTGCTGTGGTCAGCAGTTCCAATATGTCTGCTATCTTAGAAGAATGGAAAGAACATGATCTCCTTTCTTATGCTAGTGTAATAACCAGCCAGGAGATTGGTACCAAAGAAGATTGTATTGCGGCTATGCTGCAAAAAGGATATGCACCTGATCATGTGATGATGATCGGTGACGCATATCCCGATGTGGAAGCAGCCCTTGCAAACGGCGTTTGGTATTATCCCATCTGTACCCGCAAAGAGGGAGAAGGCTGGAAAGAATTTAGAGAAAAATACCTGGATGCTTTCCTTTCAGGAAACTATCACACATTCAGTACAAAATTAATGGAAAATTTTCAACACAATTTCATAAAACAAAGGACTTAAAATGGTAGATCTTACAATAAAACCGTATAATCTGAGCCCAGAACAAATCCAGTGGGTGGAATCCACCATCGCCAACATGACCGAGGAAGAAAAGATCAAGCAGCTATTCGTCCATCTGACAAGTGCAGGGGCTGATGAAGAATGGGTCAAGGAGGAAGCAACCACCATGAAGATGGGTGGAATTCGGTTTAATCCCAGGAAAAAGGAAGAAATGTGGAATATGAACCGTCTCTTCCAAAAATATAGCAAGATTCCAGTTCTTTCTGCGGTCAATGTCGAAGCAGGTGGCAATGGCGCAACCAGCGATGGCACCAATGTTGGTCAGCAAATCAAAGTCGCTGCAACGGGTGACAGCAACTATGCTTACAAAATGGGTCAAATCTGCGGAAAAGAAACCAAAGCATGCGGTTCCAATTGGGCATTTGCACCTATTGTCGACCTGATAATTAATTGGCACAACCCTGCTATCTCCACCCGTGCTTATGGGAAGGATCCTGATTTAGTGCTAGAGCTTGCCAAAGAATATTTCAGAGGGATCTCAGAAAGCGGGATTATTTGTGCTATGAAGCATTTCCCCGGTGATGGTGTGGACGAACGAGACCCCCATATCGCAACCAGCGTAAACAGCCTGAGCTGCGAAGAGTGGGACGCTTCGTACGGTAGAGTTTACAAAGGTCTGATCGAAGCCGGAGTGCAATCCGTGATGACCGGGCACATCATGTTGCCCGCATATCAAAAGAAAATCAATCCCGACATAGCAGAGGATGAATGCCTGCCGGCGACCATTTCAAAAGAGCTGCTCACTGGTCTACTCCGAGGTAAGTTGGGGTTCAATGGTCTGATTGTTACAGATGCTAGCCATATGGTCGGCCTAACAGGACGATCAAAACGGTCAGAGATGGTACCAAACGCTATTATGGCGGGATGTGATATGTTCCTTTTCTATAATAATTTTGAGGAAGACATTCAATTTATGACCGATGCACTTCATGATGGCCGCCTGACCCAGGATCGTCTCGATGATGCATTGACCCGGATTTTAGGCCTTAAGGCTCTCGCCGGTCTGGCCAATTTCACTATGGATCAATTTCCACCCAAAGATGGTTTGGAAGTTGTAGGCTGCCCTGCTCATAAGCAAGTAGCAGAAGAAGTCTCGGACCGTGCAATTACTCTCGTGAAACAGGTTGGAGAGAATATCTTCCCTATCACTGACAAGAAACGTATTCTGCTGGTGCCAGTTGGGCCAAAACCAAGCCCCATTCTTGCTATCGCGGGTATGGGTGCGGACGGCAGCAAGCTATTGAAGGTTCTGCAAGAAAATTTAGAAAAACGAGGGCATACGGTTGAAATTTACGTTGACCCCATGGAAAACTTCATTCAAAAGATGGCAGCCCTTTCTCCCGA
Organism: Anaerolineaceae bacterium; assembly: GCA_016841445.1. Lineage (GTDB taxonomy): Bacteria > Chloroflexota > Anaerolineae > Anaerolineales > Anaerolineaceae > Brevifilum. The sequence goes on along the minus strand of JAENZD010000001.1, from coordinate 93,403 downwards.
ACAAAGGGCAAAGGAAACAAAACTTATGGGCAAGAAAGGCGCTTATGGTATGAAATCCAGCATCGAGGCCTTGACTGGCTCTTATGATCTGGTTATCTGTGTTGCCAATGTTTCTTCAACCATGAGGACCACCCAGCGTTTGGAGTGGGCTATCAGCAAAGGCGGTTGGGACAATCCCTGGTATGTTAATGAAATCCCCACGATATTTGTTTCATTCAATTGCCCCTTTCATTTGGCTGACGTTCCCCAGGTGAAAAATTTTATCAATTGTTACGATGCTCAGGACTCCTCAGTGAAATCTTTTGTTGAAAAAATAGAAGGAGAAAGCGAATTCAAGGGTGTCAGCACAGTAGACGCATTCTGTGGGTTGATGGATACAAGGGTGTAATAGTTTTTTAATGGATTAATTGCCAAAAACCTGAAGGGAGTCTGTGTTTGATGGAAACTGAGAAGTATTTTCGTGAACCTGCCAGGGAGATACCCTTAAAGGAAACAGATGTATGTGTCGCTGGCGGCGGTACTGCCGGTTGTATTGCCGCAATAGCTGCCGCTCGTGCTGGAGCAGATGTCATCTTGATTGAAAAGCTTCCTGTACCAGGCGGCACAGCTACTAATGGGGGCAATCATTGGAATAGCTATTTTAATACTGAAACAGATCCTGAAAAAGCAAAACGGATTGTTGGCGGTATTTCATATGAGCTTGCCCTTAAAATAATTGATGAGGGTGGTTCCCAAGGTTTTATCCCTACGCCAGATACATCTCATCACAGTCCTTACAGTTACCTCGCGAATCATGAGGTTTACAAGGGAGTCCTTGCTGAAATGCTGATGGAAGCAGGCGTAAATGTTTACGTGCAAACCATGCTGTGCGGGGTAAAGATGGAGAACGATCAGATCAAAACAGTATTTATCGAGAACAAAGATGGCCGCAGTGCGATCAGGGCAAAACAGTTTATCGATGCCTCGGGGGATGGCGATGTCGCCAGGTTAGCAGGACTCAAACAAATTGAAAACTGGAAGACTTACACCGAAATGTGCAGTGCGCCAACGGGATTGGTGTTCGGAATGGGCGGTGTAGATTTTGATCGAATGATCGCTGAGAATCTGGAAGCCGTGCGACCTGATTATACAGACCGTACCGTTGTGTTCGTACATGCATTAGATCAAGAGAAATATGCACCATTGATGGGGCTGGATATCAATTACTTTACTGCTTTTATGTTCTTGCATCCAACCGAGGCAACGTATATCAACAATACTAAGGGGGAAAATATTGATGGTGTCGATGCTGAAGCATTGAGCTTGGCGGAGATGAAAACTCGTGTAAAGATTATGAGGTTTGCCAAGGCGTTAAAGCAATGTGTCCCTGGTTTTGAAGATTCATATATGTCCTGGGCTGCAACGCAACTGGGTGTTAGAGCAAGCAGGATTACGATATGCGAGAAGACCATCACACAAGATGAGATCACAAATGCGACTCGCTTTGAAGATGAGATCGGTTTGTATGGCTTCCATGACCTAAGCCCCAAACGGCCGGAATGTTTGGTTAAGGAACCTGGCTATTATGGTTTACCATACCGGATGCTGCTGCCAAAGGGCTGCAGTAATCTATTTATGGCTGGTCGCTGTGTCACCGAACAAAATGAAGCGCATATGTCAACCCGTAATGTGGTCGCCTGTCAGATCATGGGACAGGGCGCAGGTGTTGCTGCCGCCCTTTGTTCAAAAAAAGGTATGGATACTCGTTCGCTTCCGTATGAGACACTGAGAGAAGCCTTGTTGAAACAGAACGTGATACTAGACCTTTGAGTGGAAGGTACGAACGATAATGGATAAAAAAACGATACGGATACCTGAAAGAGAAATACCTATTATCGAAACTGACGTATTTGTAGCCGGCGCAGGTACCGCAGGCTGCATCGCCGCAATTGCTGCCGCCCGAAAAGGTGCGAAAGTCGTGCTGGTAGAAAAGCTGCCAGTACCAACGGGTACATTTACCAATGGAGGAATCTCAGCGTTCAGTTTTCATAACGCTGAAGTCGATCCGCAAAAAGCGAAACGAATCGTTGGGGGACTCCCTTATGAACTGATAAACAGGCTCATAGAGGAAGGCGGCTCCACCGGGTTCATCCCCACGGAAAACAGCCCTTATCCCTGCCCTTATTACATTTTGTCCAATCCAGAGGTTGCCAAAGGCGTTTTCTCCGAGATGCTAATGGAAGCAGGCGTTAAGGTTTACTTGCAAACTATGTTTTGCGGCGTTGCTAAGAATGAGGATGCTATTAAAGCTGCTTTTATTGAAAATAAGAGCGGACGTTTTGCAGTGGTTGCAAGCCAGTACATTGATGCCACGGGTGACGGACTGATTGCGTTTTTTGCTGGGTTGGATCAAACGGAACATTGGCGGGAATACGATCAGGTTTGTGGTGGACCTACTGGATTAGTGTTTGCGATTGGTGGAATTGACTTCGAAAAAGCACTAAAAGAGAATCCTACAGGATTCATAAAGAGATTTGATTACCCACCTGATCCTCTTAAAAATCATTCTGGATTATCTAGTTATGTTCTGGCACATACCGCCGATCCAGAGAAGTTCAAAAATATCTGTAACTTAGATATAAACTTTTTCACCAATTTCTACTCCATGTATCCCGGGCATGCTAATTTCATCAACAATTCCAAAGGTGTTAAAACAGATGCCAGTCAGGCTGAAAATCTTAGCAATGCTGAACTAATAATGAGAATAAAAATCATGCGTATGGCAAACGCTTTCAGAAAAGATGTCACGGGCTATGAAAATTCATATATGACCTGGGCGGCAACCCAACTGGGGATTCGTTCCAGCAAGATAACGCTCTGTGAAAAAATGCTTACCCAGGAGGAGATCAGCAAGGCGACTCGTTTTGAGGATGAAATAGGCTTGTATGGCTTCCACGACCTGGCTCCGAAGCGAGAACATTGCAAGATCCAAGCGCCAGGTTTTTATGGATTACCCTATCGGATGCTGCTGCCCCTAGCTTGCAGTAATCTCTTTATGGCAGGGCGTAATGTAACGGCGGATATTGAGGCTCATATGTCCACCCGTAATACTGTTAGCTGCATGCTTATGGGACAAGGCGCAGGATTAGCAGCAGCTATGTGTGCTCAAAAAGGCTGTGACTCACGTTCCCTTCCCTACAACGAATTGAGGGAGGAACTCATTAAGCACGATGTTATTCTTTCAGCATAAATTTCGACTTTTTATTTTAAATTTAACCATGATTGGACTTCCTTAGGATAAATCTTATGCGTAAAGTTCAGAGGCTTAACGATCAGTGGACATGTGAGGTTAAAGGTCAAAGATTTTCTGTTACCCTACCGCACACTTATAATGCTAAAGATGGCCAGGATGGTGGAAATGACTATTACCGGGGAACCGCATTATACTCTTACCATCTCTCCAACCCTATCAGGACAGATAGAGAACAAGCATTCCTGGAGTTTAAAGGGGTCAACGCCACAGCAAAAATGTATGTAAACGGAAAAATTGCAGCTACACATAGAGGTGGATATTCCACTTTTTTTATCGACATCACGCCTTATTTGAGAACAGAAAACCTAATTGAGGTAGAGACAGACAACAGCCCTGACTCTTCTGTATATCCTCAGAAAGCTGATTTCACCTTTTACGGCGGTATTTATCGGGATGTGAATCTTATCATTGTCCCGTCTGTCCACTTTGCCTTCCCTGAGGATGGTTCATCAGGTCTATTTCTGGATGTGAGTATGGAAGGAGAGACGGCTCATATCTCCTACCGCACAGAGGTTGTAGGAGATGGAGGCGAGGTCAGATTTCAAATCAGCGAAGCAGAAAGTGGGTTAAAGATCGCTGAAACAACCGGAGCCCATGGACAAATCATCCTGGAGCGTCCCCATCTATGGAACGGAACAGATGATCCATTTCTATATCGCGCAACAGCCATTCTTAAATCTGAAAATGTAGAGGTTGATAGGGTTAATCTTTGTTTTGGGTGCCGAAGTTTCTATTTTAATGCGGATAAAGGATTCTTTTTGAATGGTCGTCATTATCCGCTTCATGGTGTTTCCAGACACCAAGACAGGGAAGGTATTGGCAATGCTTTGACACCCGCAATGCATGAAGAGGACATGGCGTTGATTCGTGAAGTTGGGGCGAACGCCATTCGCCTGGCGCATTACCAACACGATGCATATTTCTACGATCTTTGTGATAAGTATGGGATGATTGTATGGGCTGAGATTCCCTATATCTCTGAACACCGCCCCGAAGGTAACGAAAACACCATCTCACAAATGACGGAGTTGATAGGCCAGAACCGTCATCATCCTTCGATCGTGTGCTGGGGTCTTTCCAATGAGATTACCGTTTGTGGATACACTGAAGATTTGATGGAAAACCATAAGCAATTGAACGACCTTGTCCATCAAACGGATAATCACCGTCCCACAGCGATGGCTTGCGCCTTTATGCTGGACAAAGACCATCCTTTGCTCCATATCCCGGATATCATCGGTTTTAATCTTTACTTTGGATGGTATATGGGGAAAAAAGAAGAAAATGGTATCTGGTTAGACGATTTCCACATGCGAAATCCAACCACTCCATTAGGTCTGACAGAATATGGTGCAGATGCAGTACTGAGGTTCCAGACAGAGGATCCTGTGAAAGGGGATTACACTGAACAATATCAGGCGCAATACCATGAGAGTATCCTCCGTCAGATAGCGGATCGTCCTTATATTTGGGGTTCCTATTGCTGGAACATGTTTGACTTCGGCTCAGATGCCAGAGATGAAGGTGGTGTCAAAGGTCGGAATTCAAAAGGGCTGGTTACATTCGATCGTTCTACGAAAAAGGATGCATTTTTTCTTTTCAAAGCTTTTTGGTCAAATGAACCTTTCATTCACATCTGTGGGAAGCGTTTTATTCGCAGATGCGGAAACACAACAAAGATCGTAGTATATTCCAACTTGCCTTCCATTTCCTTAGAAGTTAATGGCAAAGAATTCGAGAAGATCAATGGAGACAAAGTATTTACCTTTATGGTTCCGTTGACAGGAGATCTGGAGATCAAAGCGCATGCAGCGGATCAATGTGACACATTATGGATCCAAAAGGTTTTGGTACCAGATGAGACCACTGAGCCGCGTCTCCGACAAATCGTAAACTGGTTTGAAAAAGAAAAACTGCCCAGACCAGAAGGGTATTTTTCTTTGTATGATACGGTGCAAGATGTGATCAGAGCACCAGGAGGACGTTCTTTTATCGAAGAACTGCTCCATGAGAACCAAAATAATTCTATTATCAATATCGTTATCGATGATGCATTGCTTGCGATGATCAAAGACGAGACATTCTTTTCCTTGTTGACCCGTAATAACAATACAGGTCTTTTTGAAGATCTAAAAAGAATCAACAGGCAACTGAATAATATTCCCAGGCAATAAAAAACCCTAAAAAATAGCCTAACCCGCGTAAATCACGCCTTTCATTGGCGTGATATTAATATTTTATTTTATTTCTGATTGCCATGACCACCTCACAAAATTGAATTCCTGATCAAGATACGCTAAATCTCCCGGTAAAACCCTTCAGACCTTGGTAAAGCAGTATTTGGAGCAATCATCCGGGATAATTAATTTTCCAAGGTAGTGACCTGGCAACAGATTTTTTCAATTCTCTCCTAGAAGAAATTGAGCAAATTAGTTTACATGCACACAAATCGGTATACGTGTTTTCCACGGGAATCTTTTACAATGGTATTGTATCAAAAGCAATCGCCATGCGAAAAATTTGGCACACGAGAAAAGACCACTAACCAGGAGAGTAAAGATATGAAGGACTATAAAAAGTTTCTTAAGTTGTTTTTTGTTGTTGTAATGGTTCTCAGTATAGCAGCCTGCCAAAAGGCTACTGAAACCATAACAGAAGTTGAACCCACTGAGGAAGCAGTTATTGAAACTGAAGAACCAATGGAAACTGAGGAGGCAGTCGCAACAGAAGCGCCTTCCACCGATCCATTAGAAATGATCACCGAAGGCCGTTATACGCACAGCTTTACTGCAGAGGGTTACGGCGATTACACCTTCTACTTCCATTTTTATGATGAAATCCCCGTACTGGGTTCTGTGTTTTATGCAGGATTTACCAATAATAAAATCACATTCGCCGGTACTTACACAGTGGAAGAAACCGATTTTGAAGCTGCCACATATGCAAACCGCGAAGAAAAGATGGCAGGAGATGAGGAGACGAATCCACCTGATCCAGTGACTGTTCCTTATACCATCACTTTCTTTGATTGGGATGGCAATGAGATTGGGAAAGTTGGATTTGATGGAGACGTTCTCTATAACGTCATGGAGGAAGAGGATGTCATTTATGGCGGAGGCAGCGGAACCGTAAACTATAATCATGATCTGGAGGGTGAATTCCAGGAAGTGTATGATGGTGAGATCGGTGTTCCGTATGTCAGTTGTGTCGCCGACGAGGATAAAACCTCCACTTTGGATATTTTTCACAACCAAACTTACGCCGATCTGGTAGGGGCAATGGTTGAAGGTACCTGGACGGCTGAAGAAAACAGCGACGGCGGCATTGATTTCACCTTCCTGCCCAATGACAGCACCGATACAGGCGCAGTCGTTAGTGTGGCTGCTGATAGACAGACTTGTTTATATACCCCTGATGGTGGTGATCCTGTGGCCATGACGAACGCTTCTCTCCTTGGACCCAAGCTTGCCTACGTCTTTGAAGGTATTTTTACAGTGGAACAATATGGCATCGATGCTGCCTTGGCCTTGAATCTCTTTGACGATGGCACCTGCGTGCTGACAGCCGATGCTGCAGGAAATTCAGTCGAGTTGGATTCATGTACCTACGAGTTGGATGGCTATACATTTAATTTTGACTTCACTACAGCTGAGGATGTTTCTTCAGATGTAGACGCAGAAGGTACCATGACAGTTCCCATTACCATTGCAGAGACCTCACTTGGTGATATCGATACAGTTTTGACACTGAATAAGGAAGCAACTGCAGCAGAACGTCAAATTGCTCATGTGTTTGAAGCTGTCTACACGGTTGAGTCTTATGGCGTAGATGCTAATCTTGTTATGAACCTGTATGATGACAACACATTAGAAGTCATTGCTGAAGTTGCAGGTAGCACAGCTGTCTTAGATGAAGGTACTTATGTGCTGGATGGATACACATTTACGTTTGATTTCAATTCTGCAGAAGATGCGGAATCTGATGTTGATGGCACCGGTACAATGACCGTGCCTTTTGTGATCGCCGGCACTGAACTTGGCGATATCGACACCATTTTGACTCGGAAAGCCGATTAGCCCTTAGTTACCTATACTAGAGCGTCTCTTCCTATGGAAAGACGCTCTTTTAATTTCACAATGAAGTGCGGCAAATCATCACCGCAGAGAATGATGAGAAATCACAACTTTCTGGTCAACATTTCGTAAGCAAATTAATCAATTAAGTTAGGTTTGGGAAATCAAGTAATATGAATAAAAACACAAAGGATCCGGGGTCTTGGATCCGAGAGAAAGGGAGTAAAGATGTCTGCAGAACGACGTATTGATGAAGCTAATAAGAAGGTAATGAATATCCTGATGAATGCCAGACCTATCTGGAAAGATATCCAGCAAGCGATTGATGTCATTCCGGGGATGACAAAACAAACGGTTCTCATTCCTGGCCCCCCCATTGCAGCCGACAGGCTCCCCATTCCTCTTAAGACCTCTGTGTGTGGCGCTGTGATCCATGAGGGACTTGCCAAAGATATGGAATCAGCCTGGGAAATGGTGCTTAAGGGGAAAATCCGGGTTGAACCCGCACAGGACCATGATTGCTCCTGTGCTGCTTCAATGGTTACTTCTGCCAGTATGCCTGTGTTTGTGGTGGAAGATCGCATTTTCAAAGGTCGGGGGTATTGCACCCTTCATCCAGGACTCAAGTCGAAGGTTTTGCGTTGGGGATTCTATGATGAAGAGGTGGAAAAGGATCTCCAGGATTTGGAGGATCCTTTTAGCATCGTTCTGGGTGAAGCTGTACGGAAATCGGGTGGTATTGATCTTGTCACTGTTTTATCGAAAACGGCAGGAATGGGTGACGAAAACCATAACCGCCAACCGGCCGCATCTATGTATCTTGCTCTCCAGATGTTACCCTACCTTCTGGGCACAATGCACCCGGAAAAGGAAGCAGTTATCAAGGAGTACGCTAAAAACCACAGATTTTTCTTGCAGGTGATGATGGCAGGTGTTGAAAGCATCACTACCACAGCCAAGAAAGTGCCTTTATCATCAGTCATGGTGGGTATGGGTGGAAATGGTATGGAATTCGGTATTCAGGTAGCGGGAACGGGGAATACTTGGTATAAAACCAATGCGCCATTGGTCCTGGGTATTTTCCTGGATCCCAATTATACCAAAGATGATCTTTTGGGGTATCTTGGCGACAGCTGCGTAACAGAGGTGTATGGCTTGGGTGGAATGTCCGCGATCGCAGGACCTGCCTATGTTCACACAACTGGCTCTACCATTGAAGATGCCAGGGATCGTACTGAAAGGGCGAGAGCTGTTTCACTTGGTGAACATACCTTTGGTAAAATTCCTTGGGATGGTTTCCGGGGATATCCTGTAGGGATTGATGTGCGGAAGGTCGTAGAGCTCAATATCTTGCCTATCAGCCATGGTGGTTCAGGACTGAAAACCGGGGGACAAGCTGGTGCAGGAGCGGCTGAAATCCCGATGGAATGTTTTTTGAAGGCAGTAGCAGGGATCAGCTAAACCAAATTTGATTAATAATTTACATCCGCAGATTTTACGAAATTTCTGTGGCAAAATCATTAAGATTCAGATCTATTCAATTCAAAGCAAGGTATCGTATTGACATCATGATAATTGGAAATCTTGATATTCTGATTACCCAATATTTTTCTTAATTATAGTCCTATTTCCTTTGCTGTTGATCTGATTATTTCCAGCTTTTCAGCGGTAAGTTGGCGGGGATTAAACGTTTAATTCATAAGCTGGAAGTTAAAACCTCAATTATCCCTGCATTAAATGAGAGAAATTAAATAGCCACGCCATGCCATACACTCACTTTTCCTATATCTGCCCTATGCTGATATAGGAATATTGGACAATTCTTAGCGTCATTAACTCTCCGTATCTTTCGCAGCTTACGGCGATATTCATCTTGAGTCAAACAATAAAGGAGATAAACAGATGACTGGCTGCTGCCCTCACTGCGCAACGCCTTATTAATCTGTTTTGTTCGCCCAATATTTGCCAGTTTGACTTCTTGAGGAAGATAAGTATTACCCAGACGCTGCCTAACTCTCCCATTCACCTGGTAATAACCTGGTGTGTTAAGTAATTCAATTGCCAAATCTGGATCACTTGCGATATCAAAAAGATCCGCATAGTTCTCTATATGGTCTACACCTGCTTTGTTTTCATAGGATATCTGGGTACGAGAAGGGATGCCGGATAACTTCTCTAAAGAGTATCTCGTTACTGGCTTTCCTCTGAAATGCAATAGGTATCCACTCCAAACCCACGCCAGCCAACCCTTGTTGATGAATTGATTTGACGAAAGGAGGATCGGCCTTTTTAAGGAATCGCATCCAACAATCTTCGCTGCTCCTTCCCAACAGATCAAGCTGTAATATTTTTTATCATATTTTATTAAACCAACTTGCAAAGCTTGGTCAAGCCATCTAAAATAGGTTGACTCTTTTAATCCGATTTGCCGCAAATGTTGCCTAAATTCCTTAGCAGGAATATTACTATTTCCCCTATCATAAGATTTCATAATGAACCAAACTCTAAATGCACCAAGAGGGAGGTTTCTCTTCTTTGCTTGCCAGATGATTTCAGGAAAAAGTTTAATCATTGTGTACATTTTTAGTTTGGTGATATAGCATTTTTCTGTAAATGAGTAATGACAACTCTACTTATTGGTAAAAAATGACAATCATTTAATTTTTTCTTATCCCCAAATTTGGGTCTATTGCCCAATCTAGACCACGAAATTTACTTTTCCGTTATGTAAGATTTGCTTATTCAACTCCCTAAGATAATCAAGATGTTCTTTTTCTTGAAAAGATGGAAGTGCTGAGAAAGCGATATGTAACCAATGACTAAACGCATCAACGATCTCGAGATAGATCTCTTCATTTTGATTGATGTCGTTGCGTAAATAACCACCTAAATTATCACTACAAAGTTGAATCTTGTAATTCAAGATTAAGGGTTCATATTTTTCGGTTGTGGTAAATTGCTCATCTCTATTCATAGTATTCTCCTATAAGCTGATCGTTTGATGTATTTTGTGAGAACTAATTGAAAAATAAAAATGCTGATTATATAGATTATTACTTCCGACGTCGGAATCAGATCCTTTCAATATTCTTCTTTAAAAGCTTGATCAACTAATCCATTTCACACCAGAACATTAGTTCTATTATTGTAAGAATTATACACCATAATATAGTATTTGTCAAACATTTGGTCATTCCGACGTCGGAACTGTTATGTTCGCTATGGAGAACATATTGCTTATATGCTATATTGCCGGGATAGTGAAAATAAGGGCATTGGCTATTTTCGTTTTTGGCGTGTTGCGTTGTCGCTTATTTGCCAGGTTTGGTAAGCGAGTTTTTGCCTCGGAGGGGCGAGGGGATATATTACAGTATATATAAAGGGTAAAAGTGAACCCCCCACCCCCTACCCCCCCCATACCGTATACAGCCCATCTGCCTCTTGGTGCAGCTATCCACCCCCACCCCCTCTCACGCTGTCTCGCCTGTGAACATTCAAGAAGCAACCTCTCGCGACACCCCCCATACCGCGTAACACACAAGCAGACTGATGAATGCTGCGGACACCCCGGCATGCGAACTGGCCTTAAATTTAGACCTTCGGCAGTGTAAGGGTGTAATTCTAACTATCTTAGTCAGAAAGGACTAAACCATGAAATACCTATTATTCCCCTTTATCTTATTATTCGGCCAAAAGAACGATACTGGCACAGGGAAAATCCGCTTTATCGTGTGGCAAATTGATATTGGGAAGTGGATATTTTCCGCAACCTACTCTCCCTATTACAAACAATGGCACGCCTACGCTGATAGGACCCCATTCTAGTTCCGACGTCGGAACTCCCCCATAGAAATGTGGGGGAGTTGTTATCGTCAATCCAAACACTATCTAGGAGAAAATCATGATCCAAAAATTGCTGTATATCATCTATATCCGCCTGATCCGTTTTGTGCAAAAGCGCAAGAGCGGCGTGGTCTATCAATTCAACCCTGATCGCAATTATCCCGAGGGATGGTATCAGGGAATAGCAAGAAAATTCGGCATCATTGAAGCCATCTTTGGTTTGCACTATATGGTGCATGATCATTGGGCGATTGTTCGAGCAGGAAAGAAAGTCATCGCCGCCTTCAATGATTGCTATGAAAAAATGACCTTTGTTGGCGCAAGAAAAGCCAAGAAAATATTCGCAGTCGAGCCCCTCTAGCCACTTCCGACGTCGGAACTACACCTCCTAGTAATTTAGGGGGTGTTTTTGTGTCAATCCAAACCCTATCTAGGAGACTATCTTGAAAAAATTATGGCAGTTCTTTCTCGTATTGTTCGTAAGGGCGTATGTGTACATCGCCCCCAGCACCTTTCTCGGCGGTGATTGGAATAACCTAACCTCAGCTTTCCTCGGAAAGTGGGAATTCACAGTATTCACAGACACTATCACCAACAGGTGTACCGCTATTCAGATAGATAGAGGGGCAGAGAATACCGCAGACATTTACTTAGCTTAGTTCCGACGTCGGAACTACCCCGTAGCAAGTTGGGGTTTTCTGGTTTATAGAGCTCGGGCCGTTGACCCTTGGGTTCTTGGCCTTAGGTATCAGGAGTGCTTGAAATACCCATATACAGGACAACCAGGTAATGCCGCTAATTTGCCTTGCGGCAAACTATCTTCATACCAATCCATCAACTACCAAAGGAGATTATCGTGTCTGAAATCAGGAATGTCATTGTTTATACAGACGGCGCTTGTTCCCGTAACCCGGGGCCAGGAGGTTGGGCAGCATTGCTCCGCTGCGGCGAGCAAGAAAAAGAAATCTCAGGAGGTTCTGAAAACACTACAAATAACAGGATGGAGCTCAAGGCGGTAGTGAATGCCCTTGAAGCACTGAAACATCCCTGTAATGTGGTGATAAAAACCGACAGCCAGTATGTCGTCTCCGGGATCATGATCCATATGCACTACTGGGTAAAGCGGGAATGGACGAAATCCAATGGCGATCCGGTGATACATACCGATCTCTGGCAAAGGATCTATGAACTGGCCAAGAAGCATCATCTTTATCCTATGTGGATCAAGGCTCATGCGGATGATCCCGATAACATCCGGGTCGATCTCCTGGCTAAAGCGGCGATTCCTGCCTAACTGAAAGTCCCCTCTTCCCAGAGGGGATTTTCCTGATAATTTGCCCCAGCTTTTCTCTGTATATCAACCAGTGAATTAAAGGAGAACAGCATGAGGTACACAAACAGAGAACGTCAAATCATCAACAAGCTTTTAGAGTTCCAAGGCGGCAGTATTTCAGAAGCGCAGCTCAATGGGATTTGCCAGGATAGAGCTGAGAAGCACTTCGCCATTGGTAAACTACGGGGATTGAATATCCACATCAAGTCTGCCTACCGGACACAGGAATTCGGCCAAAGGGTCAACGAGGCATTCCGACGCCGGAAAGAGAAAGAGGCCACTATACAGCGAAAGCGTGAGGTTCAAATGAAACAGTTAATTAGGACACTGGAGTAACCTATGAAATTAAGAATCGCTTCCATCAAATCAAAACTGTTATTCAGAATTATCGACAGCCTAGTCTTGAGACACAAATTTAACCGCCGCTTTGGCAGAATAAGAATTGAATACCACACTCTGCCGGGCTGGGAAAAGGAGTGGATACTTATAAAAGACCACAAACACCACATATACATCAAGATAATCAACAAAACCCCCTGAAAAAGGGGTTATTTGTTATTATAGCCCATTTGTTCTACACGAGAGGATAACCTCTCTGGGGCCTTCCAGTGGCCGCTGGGGGGAAAGTTGGATGAAAAGTTTGGGGTTGAGGGAGTGAGAGAGGATATATCCCCCACCCCACCCACATATCAACTATCCCGGCCATTTTACGCCTTACACTGGCGTACTTAACAGCCAAACAAGTCAACCTCCCGGCCGAAATCACGTTCATACTTTAGCCTACAACAAACATAACGTCATCACGGCCAAAGAAAACACCACAGCCTTATTTTTAAGCCCGAATTTATCAAGATCGGCAGGGTAATGTTTATTGGGCTTTATGTGTTATCGAGAAGTATATAGGGGATCGAGAGGTTATGACCTCTCGGTAGGAGAAATTTTAGTTAGAATCATTAAGCGGGCGAGTACGATGTTAATTGTACTCGGTTTTTTCTGGGTGTCAAGGGTGGATTACGTTATGTTATAGTTAATTGACATATTTTAAGGAAAGAATATGATCAAATGATATCTCTACAGGCTAATCTGCCTCACGGCAGCGTTTGTTTTGTTACCATTTCTTCCAATTAAAGCTCAGAAAGGAGCAAAAATCAATATGGCTAGTGTAAATAAGGTCATTCTCGTAGGTAATCTTGGCGCAGATCCGGTGCTCCGCTTCACGCCGAACGGTTCTCCAGTCACCACAATCTCAGTCGCCACTAATTTCACATACAAGGATAATAATGGCGGTATCCAAAAAGGTGTAGATTGGCACCGTGTCGAAGTTTGGGGAAAACAAGCAGAAGCCCTTGCCCAATATATGGCCAAGGGACGACAGGTATATGTTGAAGGTCGATCCAAAACGGATGTGGTCGGAGAAGGAGAAAACCGAAAATACTTCAACAAGATCGTAGCAAATCAGGTCCTTTTTCTTGGAAATCTCAATGGTGGCTCTGAGGAAATCGCAGATATCACATCAGAAACCGCCGAAGATTCCATCCCCTTCTAAACCCTGATCAAAGGGGGAAGGCTGGCGAGTCCTCCCCCTTTTCCTTATCCCAATTTGATAAATCATCCAAAATCCAGATAACGAAAGGAGCATATTGCGATGTATCCTCTTATTGCTTACACACCTCTCAATATCATGTGCCAGGGAAATCGAACACTTTATGATTGATATTTCAACAGAAACACCCGCTGGCTGCCTCTGTCAATTGGCCAACCCAATTACAAAGGAAGTCGTCTTTGAGAAATTTCAAGTTGTCGATAGTTCAAATATTGAAGCCATGCAAGCCCTAGACGCATTCCATAGAGATTTTCCAAATAACCTCCCGATATCAAAACTGATCTCCCGAGCGATTTATGATTTCCAGGATGGCATTTCAAAAGTTATTGATATCACCCAAGCGTGTAATGAATGGATTTCCCTTGTTGAAATCGATATTCTTGAATATGGCAACATCAATAGGATATTTTCCCATCCAGATTTAATTCCGACGTCGGAAAGGAATAGGAGTGAACAAAATGAATTATGATTTTTGGTCTGACTTTGAATTTTATGCTTCGTTTATCTCAGCCATTTTTATCTTTTTCATGGCCATCCGGGACCACATCATGAGAGATCGAAAATGAACATAGATCCCTTTTCTCTTGTCAAGCCCTCCTGCATCGGGGGGCTTTTTGTTTTACCAAGGTGCCGTTATGCCAGAATTTTGTGAGCATGTGGATTGCATTGGTGAAGTCTATGAAGGATTTGAGGATGAACAGCAGCTTCGATTGGATCTCCTCCAGGAGAAATATCATTATTCTTTAGCGGATATCAAGCGGATCATGTCAGAGGGGGCGCTGACCTTTAACCAGCTCTTGGAACGTTTTGAGGAGACTCTGGTGGGATGGATTGATGATGAAGCCCAAGCAATTCTACGAATCTTGCACGATGGCGCATATCTCTACCAAGTGTGGTCATGGATCATGGATAAGGATGATTATAAACAATGGGTTCAAATCTACCTCGAAAACAAACAACAACTCGAGGTGCTTGCTGCGTATTACATAAGTCATGATGATTATGGCTTTGACCTGCGGAACTCTGCGATAGAAGCCAAGAACGAACTCTACCTGGCTCAAACCATGCCAGGAGAACCTGCAAACCTCGATTATGACCCATATACGGGAGCCTATGAGGAAAAAGATACAGTTTTTCTTTCTGGAGAATCACTGGATGGGGACCCAAATTATGATCGCTATCACTTTTCTGATGATGATCTGTTATTTGATGATCGGGGGGTGTCCTCCGTACCGATTAATCAGTCCACACAATTGGAATTGACCCCGAGGGAGTATCCATTTCTTCGTCATTCCGACGTCGGAATTGATATTCTCAAACTCCGAGAGTTAGCCATTTCATTTCGAAGACAAAATTTCAAGCAGCGACATCCATCCCTCAGATATGATTTTGCCCCCGATCAAAGAGATTCGGATCAACGGGTCCTTCGGATAACTCGGCATAAGAAAGCAAAGTACCTGACAGATGACCAGCTTGAGGCTTTACTCAAAAGCCGAGTCCCGCTTGGTTTGGCTAATATCAAAAGAAAATTGACGGATTTGATGGATGATAATGTTCCAGTGCAAGACATCTTGCTCCTCCTGTATGGCGGCATTTATCTTGATTTTCTTGCCAGAGAGATCAAAATCCCCGCCCATCTCGGGATGTCAACCCAAAATCTGGAAGCTTATGCAGTAAATTTCGCAGATGAGATATTTGATTATGCCTGGCCGATTCAAGACCCGCCTGGTTGGTATCCGTCTAACGAAGTGTATTATGCTGACATATTAGAAAAAGACCCCTTTCTACAGTCCATCCCCTATGATGAAAGTAAAACAGAATGGTCAAGGCTCTTCAATGAGGTCGTATTAGAACATATCTTTGCCGGGAAGAATGTCAATGAAGCCTATAAACAAGCTTATCACGCCTGTAAGATGGCCCAATCGCCGAAGGGTGAGCAGGTCTATCGGAAAGCCATTGCATCAGGGACAGATTATGGCCAGGCTATGCACCGATTCTATGAAGCTGCGTATGCGGTTGGTGACCTCCAGCGTCCACGCGACCGAGTTATCACCGTCTTCCCAGAAAAAATGATCGTCCTCACGGCTTCATCGGAATATCAAGGTGCTCGAGAGATCAACTGGAAGATTGCAAAAATAAAGGCAGATAATAATGAGCTATATATACCCATCGACGCCAAACAGAGCCTAAAACAGCGATTATTCAATGCAGTAATCTCGATGAAATGGAGTCCGCAAACCATCCAAAAACTCAGACAATAAACAAGGAAATCCCGGGAGAAATCTCGGGGTTTTCGCTTCATGCGATCTTGGGTTTTTGAGATCCAGAGGTTATGATTTTTTTACTTCTCCTGATGCTCGAACCTCTACCAATCGTTTTTCCATGACCCTGAGATCAAAGACAATTTTAGTTTCCCACCCCCCGTACTACCCTTTTGCCGCAAGGCACTTTGGCTTTTCTGCGATCATTTCAGCAAGGCAGATCAAACTCTATCAGACAGGTTTCTCAACTTTGCATTGAATAGATGATCTCTCAATATGGTTTTTAATCCGGCAAGGCTAGTTTGCCTTTCGGCATCTGTCATCAGGTCAGTTATCCATACAAGAATGAAAATGAGATAAGGACCACAAATCCCCAATTATTGAAAGGAGCTGATCTTGGAGATATCAAAATGGCCTCACGTGGCTCATTGGAAGAGACGAAAACTGAAATTCTACAACCCTAGCGCTATCTGTTTGCGCTGTTCTCAAACAACACCCTCTAAGCATCATAAGCTTTGCTGTTCCTGCCTGGATAAAATTCAATATCAATGGCAAGATGACCAGGACATTAAAGATACGATCGCCAGCCTCCGGGCAGATTTTCAACGATAAGAAAAGGGGTGAAAAACGCCAGGTGTATTCACAACTGTAATTATCAGTGTTTGTTTGCGGATTTGATTCCGACGTCGGAATGAAATGTCAAAATTGGCGTACTTCTGGAAATCATCATGTTTTTACACAAATCACCCAATGATCTACTCACAGAAAGGAGTAAACAAATATGTCAGACGAATTAAATGCGATCCCCGAGGAATTTGATGATGTCGAAGATGAACTCGACGAGGAACTGGATGACACCTTTGAGGACGAGCAAGGACTCGCTCCCATCGTGGATCCAACCCAGGTGATCACCCTCCGCACCAGCGGGGGTGAAACCCGCTACGTTCCTGCAGCTGAGGCGATTACCCTCGCCCAACTCAAGGCCCTCTCCGGCCTGACCTTCGGCGCAGTGACGTTCTACATGAACGCCGCAGTGATCGACGATGCTACCGTCGTTCCCGTCGGCAGCGTTGTCTCCGCCATCGGCAACGTCAAGGGCGGTTAGTCTCCGCCAAATCAGGGGAGTCGATATTATTCGGCTCCCCTTTTTATTAACAGGCGACAATATAAAAATCGAAGATACCTTTGAAAGTAAACTCATTTCTCTTTTTACCAATTTGACCCTCAAGCGGAAAACTTTTGGTATTGATCCGATCGATCACTACATTAAGATAAAGCGGGACATGCTCTTGAACAGGATCAGCAACCCTGCTATGGAGATGACCCGAACTATTGAGAAGCTCACACTGCTACCTTTTTCCACTTTTGGGGTACGGGAAAATTCACATGGCGGAGAGTACCTGGTTGGGGTCACCAAGCCCATTTTTTCAGCTGGCTGCGTGAGAATTTTTAACGAAAACAGCGATCTTGTGGATATTGAAAACAAATTTTTCAATCTGGGTCGTTATGCTGTTTGCATTAATATTGACACCATCATCCGTGAATCCCTCGAACAAATCCATTTCATTCCCGTAAAAAGGCTAAGGACGAAAGACCGCCATTTTCATCACAACTTGAGTGCCTCACCGATTGGAAATCTCCTTGATGAAATGCCACTAACCTGCTGGGCATCCGTTGGACCGCTGATGAGCAATGCCATGTCCTTAGCAGATATTCCAACCATCTTTGAATCTGCCCTTGTTTTCCTTGAAAGAATTGATTTGAACAGCATTTTATGTTGGCCAGATCATGCAGTAGATATCCCCGCTGAAACCTTTGCATTAGAAAAGGAGATTTCGATTGCTGAGGCACTTGCTTATGCCAGCGGATACAACCCCAATATTTTTTAGAAAGGAGGACTTATGATCAAATTAACACGGATCGATCAGGTTGAAATTGATCCAACATTTCAAGCTGTGATCACGAAGTATTTCAAATCAAAAGTTCAATCTCTGGAACAAGATTCGCGTTTCAGCACCTACCACCAAGAAGCTGGTCAACGGGTCAACAGCAGTCTTTTTACTGAAATTGACAAGATCAACTTCTATCTTTCAAATCCAGGCTGGCAGGTTTTCCTGACCCGCATGAAACAGCTGCCGTATAAGCGATTTAGCGCAACCCAGTCTGAAGGCAGCCTCTACCTCAAGGCTCAAACCCAGGAGCTGATCGTCAATGTTCCTGCTCCTTCAGGCAGGGTAAGGCATTCCAGGTTAACGCCAGGTAAGTACAACATTGGGGCATACAGCATTTATGTCCCCTACAACAGTGCACTGATTTCTAATAACATTGACAGCATTCACTTCATCCCGGAAAAGAATATGACGGCTGATGATGGGCGGTATCACCGCAGGCACATGCACCACTATGCCATGGCAGATCAACAAGAGATGATCAGCAATCCCTTGACCTACCGTCCAAGCACCTGTTGGGGAAATTTTGGACCGATCATCAGCATGAACCTGCAAGCTGGGGATATTCCCGAACTGTTCCGGTCGTTGTATTTGTATGTCACCATTCAAAACGTGGATTCACCGTTGGTGTACCCAACCGAACTTTTCTTCTACAGGAGGATACCAGAAAATGAGTCGTAAAAATCTACCCAAGAAACATGGTCAAGCAGAAAAAACCACTACAACCTTTGTTTCCAAAACACCCATAGGTATTGTTGGATCCACAAAACCAAGGGTATCAAAGCAGACCAAACATCGAACCCCGAAAAAGCCCATGCGGATTCTCCTAAGCCAGGATGTTTTTGCTCGTTTGGAAGCCGCTCGAGTGGTTGTAGATAGCCAGGAGTTCTCCGGCTTTGGCTTTGTAAATGTTCATAATTCTGAACAGGAGATCATTTTTGAGGTTTATGATGTAGTCCTCCTCGATGTGGGATCAGCCTCGTTCACAGAAATCTCTGCAGAGAAGATCCTGCCCTTGCTTGAGCGTTCCGACGTCGGAAAGATGAAGTGCTGGCTTCACCGCCATCCTTTAGGATCAGCCACACCTGGACCGCACAACTGGTCTGGAACCGATAACCACACAGCAGAGAAGGAACCGTTGGGCGGCATACCGGAACTTGTCAAATGGTCTATCTCCATTGTCCGCACACCGCATACCTGGGTCGGCCGTTTTGATAAATACAAAGACGGGAAGGTCCTGACCTCTCATATCCCGGTGGAGTACGGTGTTGAGAAGTCCTTTATTGCTACCGTCAAAAAGCTCTACAAAGAATACCTGGAGAGATTGAGGATAGAGGCTTTAAACTTCCCTTTACAACTCCCGGCCGCCAAAAAACCTGGTTCTCGCGTACTGAGCTTTTTGGTCGGCCTGAAAACGAGCCTGGAGAAACGGATTTTCAATCCTGGCAGAAAGAATGGTTAGCGGCTTACGATCAAATCGAAGGGGATATGGATTATTGGGATGCCCTTCAGCTATTGCAAGAATGCGAGCTATATGTCGAATCTGATGACTCGAATGATGTTGCTTACGCGGCTGAAACGATGGATCAAATAGGCTATATCTTTGACAATCTTGGCAGTCATCTTGATCTGACCATCCCCCGCCAAAGGCTGAAAGCCCTTCGCCGGAAAGTCGAACGATATTTTGGAGACTAGGAGGCATTATGGATCACACAAGACATATAGGCATTTTTAATGCCCAGAAGTTTTCAGTAACCCTGATCGGCCTTGGTGGGATTGGTGCTTTCACCGCGCTCACCCTGGCCAAGATGGGTTGTGGGGAATTGGTCGTTTATGACGGGGATACGGTTGAGGAGGTTAACATCCCGGTTCAACTTCATAAGCATTCCGACGTCGGAATGCCAAAGAGTCTCGCCATAGATCTCACAATCCACGAATTCGCCGACGATGTGCATGTTTATCATCACAATGAAAGGGTTGCTGAGGAGACCCTTTTGACACCAACCCATATCATCATCTCAGCGGTGGACAGCATCAACGCCAGAAAGAAGATTTGGGCGGCTGTGAAGCGAACTAAACCGCTCTGGTATCTTGACTCCCGGATGGCTGCTGAATATTTCCAGATGTATATCGTTGATATGGAGAATATCCAATGGTATGAGGATACCCTCGCAAACCAGGACGACAGTCAAATCCCGGACGATCCCTGCACATCCAAAGCGACGATCTACACTGGTGCGATGGCAGCTGGTCACATTGGAGCGACAGTTCGTAGGGTTATTACAGGTCAACAAAGCACTGGCATCCTAACTCACAATATATTTTCAGGACATTTAGAATTCTTGTTGATGTCACTCAGTAACTGAAAGCCAAGTGCCGACTGGTTTACATCTCCTGGCGGATGCAATTGTATGAGCAAGTAAAACATTCGCCAGGGTAAACTCCGAATCACTCCTGATGATAAATAGATGAGTCTATTCAATAGTATTACTTATTGATTGCCTTTTCGCCACATTCGATCAATTGGACTGTTATCGCGGTGTGAAGAAATAATATCCGTTGCTGCTAAATTGACATACCTTTGTGTGGTTTTGATATCAGAATGCCGAAGAATCTTTCGTAAAATCGATACATCTCCACCGTTAGTAATAAATTGGGTAGCCATTGTATGTCGTAAAATATGAGGTCCATATTTCCCCTTTATGCCAACTTTTTTGTGAACTCGTTTGATCAACATTTGTAATCCATCTCGAGACAAGGCTCGATAAGGAACCCGATTAGAGCAGAACACATGCGCTTCATCCGAAGGAGCTCGCCGATAACGGTTAATATACATATACAAATCTTCACATAGCCGATTACCCATCGGAACAATCCCCTCTTTGCGTCCTTTGCCAAATACCCTGGCCCACCCCTCATTGATATTAATGTCATCAAGTTTAAGTCCTGCGACTTCTGCTAAGCGGCAGCCAGTATCCAAGAAGAATTCCCAGATAACTTTATCCCGGAATGTCCCTGCAATTTCGAGGTATTCGAAGATTCTTTTGATCTCCTCTTGGCTAATCACCTCGGGCATCAACTGGTCCGTTCTTGGTGCCTTTGTTTTATCAGTAACACAGGTTGGCGTAAGGTCTTGGTTATACAGCCACCTGCAGAATGCCCGAACAACAGCATAGGATTTCATTCGAGTTTCACTGGATATCACCTCTCCTGTCCTGGCGTTCTTTCTTTCCATTTCACTTGCCATGTACAAGCGAACATGATTTGGGGAAAGGTCAAAAACTCGGATGTTTCCTATAACATTGATGAATTGGTCAAGGTTAAATTTGTAGCCAATCATCGTTTTTTCAGATACATTATTTACCCTACACGCTAACAGGTATGCTTCCACCGCTTCTTGTAAATTCATCAAAATCTCCCTTGTAGTTGTGCTACGTATTGTTTATTGTATGCTACATTATATTGTAGCATTAGTATTACATCCTGTCAAGCGCAAGTTCTATTTGATGTACTAAATCCTAGATTTTCATAATAAGGTGAAGTAGAAAAGCGGAGGCGTACTAACCTAAACTGTTGTGTTTTTGGCATACCCCCATATATAGGGGTATATAGCCCTTTTTAAGCACAAAACCCCTGTATTTAGGGGTTAATTTTTCGGGGAGAAGGGTTCAACGTTTCTGCATTATTGGCAAGGAGACGTTCTACCATTGAACTACACCCGCAGGTGAACAGGATTTTAGCACAGGAAAGGTGACAAGTCAACCTTCATCTTGACACCTTCACCTTGACACCTTTACCTTACTACATATTCCTTTATCCCCAAATAATTAAAAGCAAGGAAACAGGAAAACGATTTTTCAAAACTTTGTTGGTTGACAATCATTGAAATGATGATTATAAATGGTTCATCTCAATTTAATAATGTGGGCAATATGAAGGATAAAATTGTTGGCCTTTTTCTGGTTGTTATTCTTATAATATTAATCGCTATTCCATCTTCAAAAACAGAAGCTCAAATCAATCGTGTCCCAGAGAATAATTTGTTAAAAAATTCAGACTTTGAATCTGGAACAATCCTACCTGAATATTGGTATCCGGACGCCTGGATCTCCGGATCTGAGTATATCTGGGATGATACCCAGGCTCACCTTAACAGCAGAAGCCTCAAGTTATCTTCCCCTATTTCCAATGATGTGCGTTGGATTCAAGGTGTCTCCGTCCAACCCTTTACAGATTATCAACTGTCGGGTTGGATTAAAACCTTAGATGTGGCTCACTCAAGCCCTATTGATGCTGGGGCAAATATCTGTATTTATGGAACTTGGGAGAAAACAACAGGTCTTTTCGGTACTAACGATTGGACTTATGTAAGCATGACATTCAACAGCGGCGATAACACAAGGATTGTTATCGGTGCAAGATTAGGATTTTGGTCTGGTACAACAACTGGGACTGCATGGTTCGATGAGATAAAACTTAAACCAGTTAATTCCCTTCCATCTCCTGATTATAAAATTTTTATTCCATTGATTGAAACTCCCGCATGTACGAGTACCAACCCAAGCTGGAATATCCTTGTTCTTGTATACGAAACAACAGATTTCAATTTTATTGACGACTTCAACCAAAGCCATCACTTTGTAGCCAATATGACCCCCATGGATAAACAAAAAGCTGAATATGCTGCATCAAGATTTGTAAATGTTGATATTCCTATATTAACAAGCTGCAATATGATACCAACACTGACGATTAGATATCCAGATCATCCTTTGACAGAATTATCCGAAGAACCATGTAATGATTATGCACCTGACCCCTGGGATATTAGCATTGATAAAGATACAAATTTCGATTCAATAATAACAATCTGGGATGGTAGTGGTATTGATACCATGACGAGTGAAAATATGGAAATCCAGGGATGTTCGTATTCATGGCCAATGGGGACAGGTCAAACCTACGTTGCTATAGCTGTCGATAGAGTTAATTATTTAGAACAGAATGTTTTTAAGCATGAATGGGGTCACTCAATACTCTTCTATTACGATGCGGCAGGAACAGCACCTGACCCAGCCGTTGATAACCATATCAACAATACAACCAACCGATATGTAAATTGCATTACGGGCCAATCCTATATTTTAGAAGATGAAAATGAATTAAACCTTATTTCAAATTCAATTTATAACAATAACATAGGGTTCACCCATGATTACTATTCTGGCATGACAGCAGAGTTTGATGCTCCTACCAAGGGTATTGGAATAGCTCCCTCTGCCTGGGCCTCTGGGGGACCTGTTTCAAAGCCTTGACATTATATGCCTCTAAACTAATTAATATAAATCACATTTATTAGTTTTCATTATTTTCAGCCGTACCGTGTTGGGATAACATTGTTCATGATTTTACAAAAACAATGTTCAACCAACGGATTCCTTTCACGAATTTACAGAAAAGGTGTTGTATATTCAATCAATATTAATTTAATCTAATGAGAAATAACTTCATTTTATATTTATCAGCAGGGGTATAATTTCTTGGGTGATCGGGTTAATTGTACTTTCTATAAGGTGATTCTATGATCAAGAAAACATTATTGATAATTTATTTCCTAACAACCATTATCACACCGTTTCAGTTTATGGATGTAGAAGCAAATCTTGGTCCTCAAGAATATGGGCCTTACAATTCTTTATCAATTACGGAGACTGAATTTTCAGAAATACCCAATTCGGATGGGGTGTTTTCATCCATAACTGAGACTGAAAAAATTAATGAAAGTCAGAATCGGGGTGAACTCTTTCATGCTGAACGTGTGTCAGTATCAAGTGATGGCACTGAAGCTAATGATATTAGCACAAATAGCCTTGGATCCATATTTCCGCCTTCTATTTCCACTGATGGCCGTTATATCGCTTTTTCAAGCAGTGCAACTAATCTTATTGAGAACGATATAAACGGAAATGCATGGGATGTTTTTGTCCATGACAGATCCACTGGTACTACTGAAGTTATATCAATTTCCAGTTTAGGCTATCAAGGTAACCAAGATTCATGGGGCCCATCAATAAGTGGCGACGGAAGATATATTGTTTTTTGCTCAACAGCTAATAACCTTATCGAAAATGATAATAATGGATTTTCAGATATTTTTCTTTATGATCGTATCTCGAGGACAACTTCCATAATTTCTGTTTCCTCTACAGGTTCTCAAGGCACGCACGATTCACAATACCCCATTATCAGTCAAGACGGGAAATTCATTGCATTTGAGAGTTATGCTAATAATTTGGTCGAAAATGATCCGGATAGAATTGTTTATACTGTTAATGAAAAAGATATATTTCTCTATGAAAGAGAAACAGCAACTCTAGAAATTATAACAACAAATCTATATGGATTGTCGCACAATGGGCAAGTTAATCTTTCAAGTTTGAGTTCTGATGGACAATATATTGTATTTAATAGTACTGCAACCGATTTTATTGAAAATGATCTTAATAGTGCTGAAATGGATGTCTTTGTCTTTGACAGAGAAACCAGTACGACAAAGATTGTATCTATCGATTCTTATGGGAATCAATCAAGCCAATCATCATATGCAGATTTCAATTCTCAAGCGATAAGTTCAGATGGTCAATATATAGTGTTTAAATCAAACAATTTAATGACAAATGACCTCAATGCATCAAGTGATATTTATATTCATAATCAGTTTGCAGGATCAACCGAAATAGTTTCAGTTGATAGCAATGGGGAACAATTCTATAACGCATATAATCCATCGATTAGCAATGATGGCCGATATGTAACATTTATCGCAGATAATGAATATTCTGATTATCTTTTATTTTGGAGAGATCAAATTTCTGGAACTACCCAAATGATATCAAATGCTTACAATGGTAGTTATCCTGATGGAGGGCTTGAAAACCAATCTATTAGCGGTAATGGAAGTTTTGTCGTATTCAATAGTTATTCAACAAATTTAACAGAAAATGACACAAATGATGATTGCGATACCTTCATTATTGACTTATTCAATTATCAACCTCACCCGACCTGGCTACTTATGTATTATATGGCGGGTGATAATAATTTAGCAGATATTTTCCAACCTATGATAAATGAAGATCTATTTTCTGCAAATAACCCCAATATTGAAATAGCAGTTTTTCAGGATTTACCAGGATTACCATCGCATTATCGTTTTTTATCATCATCTGGAGAAATCAATTATTATGGCTTGGGTAATAATATAAATTCGGGTGATCCCCAGACGTTAATTGATTTTGTAAATTGGTCAAAAGCTAAAACTTCTGCTACCTATAATGCTTTAATTATTTCTGACCATGGACACGCTTTAGGGGGTGTGGCTAAAGATGAAACCTCAGATGATAAAATCGTTGTAAAAGATGAACTTCCTCAAGCATTATCAAGTGCTGGACCTTTTGATATTCTTTATATGAGCGCGTGTTTGATGGGAAATATTGAATTTATGTATCAAATCCGAGGTGTTGCAGATTTTTATGTCGCACACGAGTCTACAATGTGGTTTCCTATAGTCCATTCTTTTTATCTACAAAATATTAATGAGATGACAACGCCACGAGTATTATCACTTGCTATGGCTTATTATTATTTTCTTTTTCATTATGACTATGATTACCTTAAAAATGGCGAATATACGATGCCATCTACCGTATCAGTCGCTGATATGTCTCAGCTAAACCTGGTTGTCGAAAAAACGAATGGTTTTGCCCTTGCAATCAGAAACGCTCCATTGGAAACCAAGTTCGAAATATGGTTAACAATTTCCACACCCCCTTCTGTACTTCAAAGATACGAAGAAAATGGTGTACCAGGTATAACTCTTGCAGATAAACTGGTGGACCTATATGACCTCGCAGAACTGATTAGGGTCTATCCGGAAATTCAAACAGCAGCTGACGCTTTACTAGAAACTAAAGATTCATTTATTATATTTAATGAGTTTTGGAGTGGTTTTGATGGTGACAGTTATTGGGACCATGAAAATTCTAATGGTGTAACTATAACCTTACCGATGAACCCAATTTCATTTTATGGTGGAGATTGGCTAGAATTTGCCGAAGGTACAGACTGGACATTTATCTTCCCTGCAAAAGACCAAGAGTCTGCAAGGACAAGTCCAATGGAATGGGGTCCAATGGTCTCTGATTTAGTAATGTTATATAATCCAGATGGCACAGATCAACCTTTTCCTCCCAATCCAATCGAACCAGGAATTGGAGAATATCCTTTTTATGATATATATTTACCATTAATTATTCGATAATAACAACACATGCTTGATATCAAGAGAGTGATTTGTGTAATGTCTATGTTAATAACTCTATCATTGTCTATTTACATTAGCTATCAGATAAGACATATCAGATTTTTATAATCCAGTCTCTTCCTTTCCCCTTCACAAAGATTTTTAAATAGCCCCTCCAAATCTTCAGCCAGCAGAGACAAACAACTCTACGTCTTGGATATCTCCTGGTGCCCCATCACATTAAATAGCTGCTCCAATCACCCACCAATACATAGATGGTTAAAAGCAAAAGTTCGGTAAACCAATGATAAAACCAATATTCATCCTCTATCCGTTGGAAAATGCGCTAAAATCATTAAAACACTACGCCTCAATTATTTGCTCTGTCAAATAGCGGGATATCATAGGATGAATATTATAAAAAAAGGATTTGCATTTTCAAAAGTCCAGATTAGCTTCACCGATAAAGGAGATAATAATGTCTGAAGTATCACATATCCCGTTTTACATCGCCCAGGACGACCGCTACAACACCATGCAGTTCCGCCGCTGCGGACGGAGCGGCCTTAAGCTGCCCTTGATTTCCCTGGGCTTATGGCATAACTTCGGCGGGTACACCCCCATCGAACACGGCCGCGAGATCCTGCGGCGCTCCTTTGACCTGGGCGTGACCCATTTTGATCTCGCCAACAACTACGGCCCACCGTACGGTTCCGCCGAGGAGAGCTTTGGCAAGATCTTCTCCAAGGATTTCAAGCCTTACCGCGATGAACTGCTCATCTCCACCAAGGCTGGCTACGATATGTGGCCCGGTCCCTACGGCGAATGGGGCTCCAGGAAATACCTGGTCGCCAGCCTCGACCAGAGCCTGAAGCGCATGGGGCTGGAATACGTGGATATCTTCTACTCCCACCGCTTTGACACCAAAACCCCCCTGGAAGAAACCATGGGCGCGCTGGACCACGTTGTCCGGCAGGGGAAAGCACTCTACGTCGGGATCTCATCCTACGGACCCCAAAACACGCTGAAGGCTTTCAAGATCCTATCTGACCTTGGGACGCCCTGCCTGATCCACCAGTCATCCTATTCCATGCTCAACCGCTGGGTTGAGGATGAACTGCTGGATATTTTAGGTGAGCACGGCGTGGGACTGATCGCTTTTTCGCCCCTGGCCCAGGGTATGCTGACCAATAAATACCTGCACGGCATCCCGGAAGGGTCGCGTGCGGATGAGGATCGCTTCCTCAAACAGGAATTCCTGACGGAAGAGAACCTAGCGAACATCACCGCCCTCAACGAGATCGCAAAAAGCCGCAGCCAAACACTGGCACAGATGGCGCTGGCCTGGACGCTGCGCGACACAAGGGTGGTCAGCGCGCTGGTCGGCGTGAGCCGTGTATCACAACTAGAAGACAATGTGGGTGCGGTTAAAAACCTGGATTTCTCTGAGGAAGAGATCGAGCAGATCAATCAATATGCGCATGAAGGCGATATCAATATCTGGTCAACATCCAGCGATCACGGGTAAGATGGGATCAATAGTTTGCTTTAGAACGCAAGTTTGACCTTTTTTTCGTTCTCTTTGAGCAGCGCATAAGCCTGATCCCAGCCTGACGAGTCGCCCGGGAGGAATGTCTTGATATCGAAGGAATTCCGGATGACCACCAGGCCTTCCTGGTAGTTCGCTATCCCGCCCATACTCTGCGCCTGGACGATGATGTTCCCGATCGCGGTTGCCTCAACCGGGCCGGTGATCACCTTTCGTCTCAATGCATCTGCAGTAAATTGAGATAATAATTCGTTCTTTGTCCCACCGCCAACAATATGGATGGCGGTGGTTTTCTTTCCCGAGATGGCCTCAAGCTGCTCGATCACGGTCCGGTAACGCAACGCTAATCCCTGTAAAACAGCACGGATAGTCTCACCTTCCGTTTCAGGAACGGGCTGCCCGGTGATCTTGCAGTAACGGTGAATCTTGTCAATCATCCCGCCCATCTGCAGAAACTCATGGTAATCCGGATCAATGATGGTTTTCAAGTGGGGTGCACTTCGTGCAAAATCCGTGAGTTCGGTGTAGGAATAATCTTTCCCTTCTTTTTTCCACGCCTGGCGGCACTGCTGCACCAGCCATAACCCCATCACATTCTTCGAAAAGCGATTACTCTTTGCCCGTCCGCCTTCATTGGTCAAGTTGTGCTTGTAGCTCAGCGTATTGATCACCGGAGCCTGGGTATTCATCCCGATGATCGACCAGGTGCCTGAACTGATCCAGATAAAATCCTCAGCCTCGGCGGGCACCGCAGCCACCGCTGACCCGGTATCATGGCTGACCGATGTAACAACCTCAAAATCAGATCCCAGTTCCTTCACCAGTGAAGGCCGGAGCTTGCCGATACGTGTTCCAGGGGGCACGATTTCAGGGAAAATATGCTGCGGGAAACCCATTGCAGCAATGATCTCCGGGGACCAATCTCCAAGGTTGGCATCGTACATTTGGGTGGTGGTCACATCTGAAAACTCTGCCACGGCTTGCCCGGTCAGCCAGTAATTGATCAAATCCGGGACCATCAGTAATTTATCAGCGATCTCTAATGCCGGGGATCCCTGAAGCTGCATTGAGAGCAGTTGGTAAAGGGTATTCAACTGCATGAACTGAATGCCCGTGATTTCATAGATCCGCTTGCGTGAAAGCCTCTCAAACGCCTTTTCCATCATGCCATTTGTGCGGCTGTCGCGGTAATGATAGGGATGGCTGATCAGCCCACCGTTTTTATCCAGCAAGGCAAAATCCACCCCCCAGGTATCCACACCCATGGATGTGATCTTTCCCAATTTCGCTGCGGCTTGAATGCTGGTTTTGGCTTCCTGCCAGAAGCGCAGGAAATCCCAAACCTGGCTGACTTCATCATTGTTTATCGCTGGATAGGCAGTTGGTAAAGAAATCGGGCCGGTTGGAAAACGATGAACTTCTGTAAGTTCGAGCTTGCCATTCAACAAGACCCCGGACATACACCGGCCGCTCTCCGCACCAAGATCCAGCGCTAAGTATTGTTTTTCTGACGCCACTGCAACCTCCTAAAATTTTCAATCTTTGGTTCCAGATGATTATACTAAAATTATAACCTTACTCCGTTTTCGCTGGTGCCCTAACCAGCGAAGGATCCAAACTTAAGTTCCTTTAGGCGCTCGGTCGGGAGACCGGCGCGACAGGGGAGATAAAGCTGAATGTAACTCGGTTATCGCTGGTGTCCTCACCAGCGAAGGATCCAAACTTAAGTTCCTTTAGGCGCTCAGTCGGGAGACCGGCGCGAACGGGGAGAAAACTTGGGTGATCTATATCTTATTCAGTAACAACTTTATCCCTCACCCTACCCTCTCCCTTTCAAAAAGGGAGAGGGTCTATTCAAACATGCGATTGCATAATAATAGTAACTTCAACGAGAACTTTATGAGGATGGTCTTGATTCATTTTCGATTACAATACATTCATAATCTAGAACACAATTTCATTAGTCTTACTTGTCCGTAAATAGTTTTGGGAGCGCATTATGATTGAAATCATCAGCAGAATATTGCCTATTATCATCCTTCTTTTAGTTGGAAAACTGCTTCAAAAAATCAACCTGATATCGCAGAACACAGTGGTCGAAATCAAAAAGCTGGTGGTTAATCTTGCGCTGCCTGCTCTGCTATTTCTCTCTTTCCTTAACATGGAGCTCCAGGCAAGTTACTTCTGGTTGGTACCGGTGATATTCTTCTTCTGCGTATTTTTATACATCATCGGAACAGTATTGCACCGCTGGCTTAAGGTCAAAGGTGAATACTTTCCCTTTTTGATCACCGGTTTCGAATATGGCATGACTGGCGTCAGCTTATTTGCCGCGGCTTATGGGCTTGAACATCTCGGGAAATTTGCCCTGGTCGATCTTGGCCAGGAGACGTTCATCTGGTTTGTATATATGGCGCTGCTGATGCGCAAGCGCGATGGAGAAACCCATCCCCTTAAGCTGGTTAAAATGTTCGCAACATCTCCAGTGATCATTGCGATCGCCCTGGGTTTGGCACTGAATTTCCTGGGTATACCGGGGAAGATTGATCAGATCCCCTTCGGTAGCGGCTTGCTCAACGCAGTTGATCTCCTCGGCGGCCTGACTATCCCCTTGATCCTGATAGTGATCGGTTACGGTATTAAATTGGACAGGAAAGAATTTATTTACTCTGCGAGGGTGATCCTGATCCGCCTGCTCATCACAATCCCGGTTGCGCTGCTCCTGAACCGCTTCGTTGTTGGCGGATTAATGGGTTTGGGCGCCGGGTTTAAAGCTGGGGTCTTCACACTGCTGATCCTGCCGCCCCCCTTCATCCTGACACTGTTCATGAACCAGGACCTTGAAGACGAAATTCACAGCATCAATAATACCCTGACGCTCTACACGATCGTGACAATCATCATTTTCATTATCTACTACGCCCTGAATCCAACGATATGATCGCAAAAGCGGTCAGGTTTAACCTTACAACCCCATCTCATGGCGGTAAGGTGGATCTGCACCTTTGCGCGTGCAGTTGATGGCGGCTGCCCTAACTGCAAAATCCAGGCAAGCATGCAGGTCTGACTCTGCCATCGCCTGAATATTCCTTCGATCAGTTAGCACGTCTTTTTCATACAAATAAGTCAGCACGGCCGAAAAGAACGTATCCCCTGCCCCAACGGTATCCTCCACCTTTATCTTCGGTGCAGGAACAAATACTTGGGAGCCATTAGCTGTGAAGGCAGTCGCCCCGGAATCGCCTTGCGTCAGGATCACCAGGCTCAAGCCCAGCTCAAACCAACCTGGGAGGAGGTCAGCAATAGCCTGGGCGGGATAGAGCCAATCCAAATCCACCTGGCTCAAGCGGAGGATATCAACCTGTGAAAGCCATTTCAGGAAGCGCTGCCTGTAGGCATCCCAATCTGTAATAACAATCGGTCGGACGTTGGGATCCAGTGAGATCACCCGCTTGCTGCTTTCCCTTTCCATTAAAACTTCCAATGCACTGGCACCCGGTTCCAAAACCAGCGAAATCGAACCAAAATGCAAAGCAAGAACCTCGTCGGACAATTGACCTGGCAGGTCATCCACGGTCATTTCCCGGTCCACTGCCCCTTCTGTGTAAAAGGCATACTGCGGCTCAGCATTTTCACCCTCTGCCAGGCTGACAAAAGCCAGAGTGGTCTGGCCTTCGACTCTTGGGCAGTAATTCAAGTCCACATTGTTCTTAAGCAGTTGGTCTGCCAGGATATCCCCGAATAAATCTGTGGATAACCTCGAGAGAAAACCCACCGGGACGGCCATCCGGCCCAAACCGACAGCGATATTGAGTATTGAGCCGCCTGGGCAGGGCTGATAAGTACTGCCATCCGGCGTTGGGATAAAATCAATCAGGGCTTCACCACAGCAGATGATCATGTGTTATTCTCCTTATGTCAATAAGAGGTCTCTACCTATTTTATACCATTTTAGAAAGTGAAAGAGGCCGCCCTGTCGGACGGCCTCTTGTTGATCTTTAACTATTTGAGAGAAACGTGTTATTCCTACTCGTACAGCACTGCTTGAATTTCAGGATCATCGATGTTGGAGGCATCAAACCACATGAAGCCGGTATCGATCTCTGAGGGAATTTCTTCGCCCATGTAAGCCTCATAAGCAGCTTTGACACATTCGTAGCCAATGCCGATCGGGTTCTGGGTGATCGCGCCTGCTTCCAAACCGGAGCGGATGGCTGCTATCTGCTGCTGACCCGAGTCATAACCAATGATCACGAGGTCTTCACGTCCGAGTTCTGTGGCAGCGTTGAGCACACCGATAATGGAGCCTTCATTGGCACCAAAGAAGCCTTTCAGATCCGGGTTCGCCTGGATGATGGCTTTCGCTAGGTTAGTGGATTCCAGCTGATCCCCACCACCGTATTGCGTATCAACAATGGTGATATCAGGATATTCAGATTCAATGCGATCGGTGAAGCCTGCAACACGGTCAATACCGGTCCGGCTGGTGTTGTCATGCGCAATAATGGCAACTTCACCTGAGCCACCGATCAATTCAGCCATTTTATCGGCTGCCAAAGCGGCTGCGGCAACGTTATCCGTGGCTGCAGTTGCCAGGGGAATATCGCTATCGACACCAGAGTCAAAGGCGATGATCGGAATGCCTTTTTCTTGTGCGTCCTCAAGCAGAGGAATGGCAGCCTGAGAGTCCACAGCAGCAAAACAAATCGCGGCTGGGTTCTTATCGATGGCAGCCTGGAGCATATCCATCTGCTTATCAACCATAGCTTCTGTTTCGGGGCCTTCAAAGGTGATGCGGACACCGAATTCTTCTGCAGCCTGCTCAGCACCCTTTTCAACAGCAAGCCAGAAGGCATGTTGGAAGCCTTTTGAGATCACAGGGATATAGACTTCTTCCTCTTCCTTGGGGCCGCATGCTGCGAGCATGGCGAGGACGACAATCAAACTAATGATAGTAATCAAATACTTTCGGGATTTCATTTTTTCTCCTTATTTTGTTTGGTTAAATTATCCGTTGGAACAAAACAATCAATCTTTCTGTCTTGCTCACCTCCTTTCAACATTAAACCATCCAGGTTTTTATAGGTTCGCATATTTTCAATAAATAATGCCTTACGCCTTTGCTCGCCGGCGGATTATATCAAGGTAAACAGATAAGATGATAATAAGACCTGTAACGACGATCTGCCATTCCTGCGGCACCGAAAGGATGCGGAGACCATTGGTCAGCGTACTGATGATAAATGCACCAATGATGGTTCCCAGGATCGTACCTTCACCACCGCTGAGGGAAACACCGCCAATGACTGCTGCAGCAATTGCGTCAAGCTCATACCCCAGACCTAACGCTGGCTGAGCCGAATTGAGACGGGCTGCAATCACCACACCACCCAGACCAACAAAGATACCGCCCAGCGCATAAATAGCCATCTTCCAAATTGCCACATTCACACCGGATAAACGCGCTGCCTCTTCATTGCTGCCAATCGCGAAGGTGTAGCGGCCAATAACTGTTTTCGATAGGATCAATCCTGCAACAGCGGCTGCAGCAAACATGATCAGCACACCGTTCGGGATATCAAAACCGGGAATGATGGCTCCCAGTACCGAGCCCATGGCAATATTATTCCAACCCGATTCCAGTGGGAAATAGATCGGTGAGAGCTGTGTAATCACCAGAGAAAGCCCTCGAGCCACGTTCAACATACCCAGGGTCGCAATGAATGGTGGTAACTTCATCCGGGAAATCATAACGCCATTTAGGAAACCTGCGATAGTACCGGTTAAAACCGCCGCTAAAATCCCTAAAGGAATCGGCAATCCCCACCGCTTAACGAATACGGCAGCCATTACCGATGAAAGGGTCATAACCGTACCGACAGAGAGATCAATCCCTCCTGTGATGATTATGAATGTCACACCGATAGCCAGCAAGCCATTAACAGCGGTGGCGATCAGGATACCTACGATGTTATCAAAGGTAAAAAAGTACGGCGAGGCTATCGAAAAAGCGACAATAAGCAGCAGTAAAGCACCAAAGGCGGCTAAACGCTGGATAACATCTGCTCTTGATCTTTTCTCTTTAGTAAGAACTGTATCTGTCATTAAAACACCTTCATATTCCTCTAAGCATTAACTGGAACCGAATTTCCGCCATTACGTTGTGTGGCTAACTGCATAATGCTTTCCTGGTTCGCTTCTGTATAATCCAGCTCCCCTGTCACCCGCCCTTCACACATCACTACCACTCGGTGGCTCATGCGCAAGATCTCAGGTAGTTCCGAGGAAATCATGATAATCGATTTTCCCTGGGCTGCAAGATCGTTTAATAGGGAATAAATTTCCTGTTTTGCACCAACATCAATCCCGCGTGTGGGTTCATCAAAAATCATAATATCTGCATCTTTAGCCAGCCATTTTCCAATTACGAGCTTTTGCTGGTTGCCGCCAGAAAGATTTTTTACCTTTTGATCCAAACTTGGCGTTCGAATCGATAATTGCTCCACGATCTTGCTGGCAATACTTGCTACAAATTTTTCTCGGACCCAACCAATAAAGGCCGTAACTTTTTCATAGATGGTGATGACGATGTTTTTCTTAACATCCAGACCCAAGCATAATCCATAGCGTTTCCTGTCTTCTGAGAGGTACGCCACACTGTGAGCGACTGCGTCACTGGGGTTCTTGATATTGACCCTTTCGCCATTGATGTAAATTTCACCTGAATCATAGGGGTCAGCACCAAAAATCGCCCGGGCAGTCTCTGTACGGCCAGCGCCAACCAGCCCGGCGAAACCGAGAATTTCACCCCGCTTTAAATTAAAATTAACATTCTTTAATACATTATCACTGGAGAGATTCCTGACTTCAAGAACAATATCCTGGCCACGATCCTCCGGCACTTCAGGGGCAGATTCATAGATCACACGCCCGACCATCATCTTGATGATCTGGTTAATGGTTGCATCTTCAGTCTTAACCGTATCGACATAGGCACCGTCACGTAAGACAGTTACACGGTCAGAGATCTGAAACAGTTCCTCGAGCCGGTGTGTGATGTAGATGATCCCAACTCCATTGTCCTTCAACTGCCGGATGATTCGGAAAAGCTCCTTGATTTCAACATCTGTTAAAGCAGCACTGGGTTCATCAAAAATGAGGACTTCGGAATTGAAAGA
The DNA here is from genome assembly GCA_016841445.1 of Anaerolineaceae bacterium. Taxonomy (GTDB): domain Bacteria; phylum Chloroflexota; class Anaerolineae; order Anaerolineales; family Anaerolineaceae; genus Brevifilum. The sequence continues at coordinate 58,020 of JAENZD010000001.1, read as the reverse complement.
CAGCGCCTTGGCAATCTCAACCATTTGCTGCTTGGCGACGGTCATATCAGCAACTTTCATCCATGGCTGAACTGCGAGGTTCATCATCTCAAATATTTTCGCGGCGTTCTGGTTCAGCGCATGTTCATCGAGAAAGAAAAAGTTGAGCGGTTCACGTCCAATGAAAATGTTTTGGGCAGCGGTCAGATGGTTCATCAGGTTCAGTTCCTGGTGCACCATGCTGATCCCCATTTTTTGGGCTGCGTGCGGATTAGGGATGCTAACAGGCTGACCCTTTAACAGGATCTGTCCCGCATCCATATCGTAAATCCCGGATAGTATTTTCATTAAGGTCGATTTTCCAGCACCATTTTCCCCCACAAGTGCGTGTACTTCACCGCGTTTCAGATCAAAATCACATCCCTTGAGCGCGTGAACGCCAGGAAAAGTTTTATCGATACCCTGCATTTGAACGAGCATATCATCCATGAGTGTTTCCTACGGTCCTTGGATTATGATCGAATAATTAAAGCGCTCGGTAAAGCCATGATATATGATATCGATACCATATTATCATAATCAATTTATCTTGTCAATCTTTATTTTTTTTGTTAATAAATAGTAAACACGATTTTAACTGATGGATTTTTAACTATAACACATTTTATCTGCCTGTTAAGCCAAAAGTGCAAAAATTTAACATTTAGCTGCTCTCGTTCTCAAATATGTTCGAATAATTTTAACCGAAGTCATATTGACACGACCTTTAAAACATGATAATATGGTATCGATACCACAAATTTAACGAATGGCGATCCTTCTAGTCTTTTGAAAGATGAACGTGAATGCCCACCATCCATGATGTTGCGAAAAAAGCAGGGGTTGCACCGATCACTGTGTCCAGGGTGATCAACAATTCCGGGTATGTCAGCGAAAAGGTCCGGAACAGGGTCAACCAGGCTGTTGATGAACTAGGCTATGTTCCCAATATTCTGGCGCGCAGTTTAAAATCCAAGCGCACCAACACCATTGCCCTGGTTTTTACAGATATCACCAACCCATTTTTTAATTTCATGGCCCGAGGTGTAGAAGATTCTGCCAGTGATGCTGGCTATAACGTGATCTTCTGCAACACAGATGAATCCTCTGATCAAGAGAGCAAATATGTTAAACTTTTGCTGCAAAAACAGGTTGATGGGATCCTCCTGGTGCCAGCGGATACCCGATCTAATTCAATTCAACTGATCCAGGACCAAAAAACACCTTTGGTGGTGATCGACCGCTGTGTATCCAACAAGAATGTCGATATCGTTCGAGGAGATTCTGAGGGCGGTGCATACCTGCTGACAAAACACCTGATCGATTTGGGACACCGACGCATCACGCTGTTCTCGGGTCCAGAAGCGGTTTCCACTTCACAGGACCGAGTCAAAGGTTACAAGCGCGCCATGGAAAACCACGGGCTCTCAAAATTTGTTGATTGCTATTATGGTAAGTTTTCGCGTCAAAGTGGTATTGATCTCACAAAATCCATCTTTTCCAAAGAAAATTCACCAAAGCCCACTGCAATTTTTGCGGCCAACAACCTGATCTCGGTTGGTATTCTCGCTGAACTTCGAAATCTTGGAATTAAGGTGCCACAGGATGTTGCTGTGTGCAGCTTTGACGGCATACCAGAAAACCTGACAGTGATACCTTTTCTCACCAATGTGGCTCAGCCTGCTTATAAAATGGGCCAGAAAGCCACTGAAATCCTCATTTCCCGCATCAAAGAAAAACCGGAACCATCAACGGATTTTGAGGAAATTATCTTTCCTGTTGAACTGACCATCAGAGAATCCAGCGGCGGAAAGATCGGGTAAAAATATTTTTGATTGGTAAGTTTAAATATGATCGTAAGAAAGAATTGAGGACAATTTTGAAACAACATTTGATTGCAGCAACACATCCTGATCGAAAAAAAGACGACCTGATCCTGGTGACAGGGGCTGGCGGTTTTATCGGCGGTTCCCTGGTGCGTTATTTTGCAGACCAGGGTTTCACAAATATCCGCGCTGTTGATAAAAAACCGCTCCCGATCTGGTATCAAACCACACCGGGCGTTAAAAACTTATGCCTGGATTTAAGCGAGCAGCCCAACTGCAAGCGAGCTGTGGAAGGTGCGGTAGAAGTCTACAACCTGGCTGCGGACATGGGCGGCATGGGTTTCATCGAGAACTTCAGGGTGGAATGTATGCGCAGTATCCTGATCAACACCCATCTGATCGAGGAAGCCTACCACGCTGGTGTGGATCGATACTTCTTTTCCTCCTCAGCCTGCGCCTATAACACTGATCTACAAAAAGACCCCAATGTCCGAGCACTGAAAGAATCGGATGCCTACCCCGCCATGGCTGAGCGCGGTTACGGCTGGGAAAAACTGATGTCCGAAATGTTCTGCCAGGAATATGCAGCTGAACGTGGGATGAAGACCTTTATTGCCCGTTTTCATAATGTTTATGGTCCAAACGGAACATGGGACGGCGGCCGGGAAAAAGCACCTGCAGCGCTCACACGGAAAGTGATCGAAGCCATGGATTCCGGTGATCTGTGCATCGATATTTGGGGTGATGGCACGCAAACCCGCAGCTTTATGTTCATCGATGACTGCGTCAAAGGCGTGGATTTGATCATGCACTGTGATGATCTAATCGCAACACCCATCAACCTGGGGACCAGCAAGCTGGTTACCATCAATGACCTGGTCAGCCTGATCGAAGACATTGCCGGTGTGAAATTAGAACGGCACTATCAACTGGATGCACCCAGGGGTGTCGCCGGCAGAAACAGCGACAACACTTTTATTAAAAGCATTTTAGATTGGGAACCGGATACCTCGCTCAAAACCGGCATGAAAAAAACTTACAAGTGGATCAAAGAACAATATGAGGATCGGAAAGCCGGGAAGTTCACACCTGCCGGAAAACTTTAAGCTGTAAAATAAATTCCTGTAAAGAAAGGGAATCGATGCCAGGACTTAATGCCATTATCAGTAAAATGCCTTACCGGTTGGCATTATCTGGTGGATGGATCGACCAACCATTTGTTTCAAGGCATAACCCCGAACCCCCCGGTTCGATGGTGGTGGTCGCGGTGAATCCTACCTTCGCTTGGATGCCAAAATGCGGACTTGGCACCAGCACCCGTCAGGCCGCGATCCGGCTTTGGGGTGATACCCTGCCGGATGAAGACCCTCAAATTTTAATGCGTGAACTGTACCGGCTTGAAAACGCTGATAAACCTGATCCCTCCGGTTCGCAGGACATGGCCGGCATCCTATTTCCTGGGATCAACCGTCTTGATTATGACGTAAATTTCGAAGACGGCTATTTTCCTGTTCACATTGAATCAAATAACGACTCCCAGGTGGCTGCCTGGCTTGAAAGCGTTATCCATGTTTTACCTGTCAACCAGCGCCCCCCAGGTTATTTTCCATTAGGCATTAAGAACCTTGATCCAGAATGGATCGGCCGGCTTGGTAAAACCGGAAAAGACTGCTTTGATGCAATCAACGAAATGGATGCTCAAAGCTTGGGGGAAACGATGAATGAAACCATGCGCTGTTGGGAAGCGATCCTGCCCCATGTTGTCCGGCATCCCACCATCACCATGGACCTGATGGCATTATTATCTTATTACCAATCCCGCTACCATGGCGCAATGTATTCGGGCTGCGGCGGTGGCTATTTTTACATCATTTCAGATGAACCCGTGCCGGGCACATTCGGCGTTAGCATTAGAATTAAGCCTGAGGAGGGAAATTAACTTGATCGAAACTGGACACGATTTTAAAGCATTGGTTTTTGGCGCATTTGACGATCTACGCACCCAGGATCTTCGTTTTATTCAGGAAGCGGATCGCTTACTTGGGGATGTCCATGTCATGCTGTACTCCGATAAGGCAGTTGAACAAGCAACAGGTAAGCCACCAAAGTTTCTACTTGAGGAAAGGCGCTATTATCTGCAAGCAATTCGTTTTGTCACGGATATCAGCATCACAGACCAAATCGCTCCTGTTATGAACCCGGATCTTCAACAGAAATCTAAAGAGGAAGGGCGAATTCCGCTGTGGATCATCACAAGGGAGCAGGCAAACACAGATTTGGGCTCCTTTCTCCTGGAAAACGAAAATGATTTCATTATCCTGCCAAAGAACAAATTGTTGGGTTTTCCAATGCCTGACCCACAAGAAAAACCAGGTTCAACTGAGAAAAAAAAGGTCATGGTCTCCGGTTGTTTTGATTGGGTGCATACAGGGCATGTCCGGTTTTTTGAAGAAGTATCCGCTTTTGGGGATCTCTATATTGTGGTAGGTCACGATGAAAACCTCAGGCTGCTCAAAGGTGAGGGGCACCCGCTGTTTCCCCAAGAAGAACGGTTGTATTGGGTGCAGTCCATCCGGCATGTCAAAAAAGCCATCCTTTCAACCGGCTCTGGCTGGCTGGATGCTGAACCAGAAGTCCGGTCCATCAAACCCGATATTTTCATCGTGAATCATGATGGCGACCGGCCGGAAAAACGCGCCTTCTTCAATAGCATGAACATTGAATACAAAGTCCTCGAGAGGAAACCCAAGCCTGGGCTACCACGTCGGGTCAGTACCGATTTGAGAGGATTTTAGCATTAAATGCTTAAAATTTATCACGTTTAACATGAAATCAGGAGGTGGCTTTGCTCAAAAAAGGCATATTAAATCCCCAATTAAATGATTTATTGGCTCGTGTCCGGCACAACAATACCCTGGTGATCGCAGACCGCGGTTACACTTACTTCCCGGACGTGGAAATCATCGATTTATCACTGATTGATGATATTCCCACGGTCTTGCAGGTCTTTGAAGCGATCAAGCCCAACTTTGATATCTGCAAGGTCACCATGGCAGAAGAATTCAAACTAGAAAACACGGAGGCTGTTCAGCAGGCCTTCTTTTCGGCTTTCGGGAAGATCCCTCTCACCTTTAAACCATCGGATGATATCAAGAAATCCGTTCCAAAGGCTATTGGGATCATACGGACCGGGGATACGATCCAATATGCAAACATGATGCTGGAATCAGGAAGAGTCACAGAACAATAACCAAACCTGGTGGTCCATTATGATCAGGGACCATAAGAACTGAAAGGATAAAAGATATGGCAGAGAAAAAGGGATTTGGAAAGCGATGGATCGGATCCATGCCTAAGATTGGGATCCGGCCAACCATTGACGGGCGCATGAACGGCGTCCGTGAAAGCCTTGAAGACCAAACCATGGGCATGGCCAAACGGGTGGCGCAGCTGCTGAGCGAGAACATGCACTATCCTGACGGTGAACCGGTGGAATGCGTCATCGCAGACACAACCATCGGCGGTGTCGCAGAATCAGCAAAGTGCGCTGAGAAATTTGCCCGTGAAGGTGTGGGCGTCTCAATCACCGTGACACCATGCTGGTGCTATGGCTCTGAGACCATGGATATGGATCCCATAACCCCGAAGGCTGTCTGGGGGTTTAACGGCACAGAGCGGCCTGGCGCGGTCTATTTAGCGGCAGTCCTGGCAGCACACAACCAAAAAGGCCTGCCAGCCTTCTCCATTTATGGTCATGATGTCCAGGATAACGATGATGAGACCATTCCTGAGGATGTCCAGGAAAAACTGCTGCGTTTTGCCAGGGCAGGTTTAGCCGCAGCCATGATGCGCGGAAAATCCTACCTCTCAATCGGTGGGACCTCGATGGGCATTGCAGGTTCAATCGTCGATCAGGATCTATTCGAAGCCTACCTGGGTATGCGCGTGGAAGCCATCGATATGAGCGAGTTCACACGCCGGATCGATGAAGAGATCTATGACAAGGAAGAATATACCCGGGCATTGTCGTGGACAAAGGCCAACTGCCGTGAAGGAAGGGACCACAACCCGGAACACATGCAGCGCTCCAGAGAGCAAAAAGACAGGGATTGGGAAACTGTCGTGAAAATGGCATTGATTGGGCGTGATTTGATGGTCGGCAACCCGAAATTGGAAGCGCTCGGTTATGGTGAAGAAGCCATGGGACACAATGCCATCGCATCGGGTTTCCAGGGGCAGCGCCAATGGACCGATCACTTCCCCAACGGGGATTTCATGGAAGCCATCCTGAACTCCTCCTTTGACTGGAACGGCATCCGGGCGCCTTATATCATGGCTACTGAGAATGATGCGCTTAACGGCTTGGGCATGCTCTTCGGGTACTTGCTGACCAATACCGCCCAGATTTTCGCCGATGTCCGTACCTATTGGAGCCCGGAAGCTGTCAAGCGAGTGACTGGATACGACTTGCAAGGTCACGCTGAAGGCGGCATGATCCACCTGATCAACAGCGGTGCGGCCACCCTCGACGCCACAGGCATGCAGAAGAAAGATGGCAAGCCGGTCATGAAACCTTATTGGGAGATCATGGAAGATGAAGCTGCAGCCTGTCTCGAAGCAACCGACTGGTATCCCGCCAGCACCGGCTACTTCCGGGGCGGCGGATATTCCTCCGGGTTCCTCACCAAGGGCGAAATGCCCATGACCATGAGCCGTCTGAATATCGTCAAAGGTCTCGGACCTGTACTGCAGATTGCAGAAGGTTGGACAGTCGATATCCCGATGGAAGTTCACAAAACTTTGAATGAACGCACCGACCCCACCTGGCCAACGCACTGGTTCGTCCCGCGGTTGGCTGAGAATAACGCTTTTAAGGACGTCTATTCCGTGATGGCGAACTGGGGTGCAAACCACGGCTCGATCAGCTACGGCCATATCGGTGCTGACCTGATCGCACTGGCTTCTATCCTGCGCATCCCGGTCTGCATGCACAATGTGGCAGAAGCAGATCTCTTCCGCCCCAGCACATGGACAGCCTTTGGCGTGATGGATATGCAGGGTGCGGACTTCCGGGCTTGCAAGAATTTTGGCCCCATTTATGGTCAATACTAAAGCTGTGGTGGCAATCGAAAATAATCATCAATCTCCATAGATTATGGTAGGGGCAGCCAAAGCGTGCTGCCCCTACCCATATAGTTTTTTCAATTGCTCATGTTGCTCAATCAGGAAATTTACCAGATCAGCTACTTGCTTATGCAGGTAGACTTATTTGGAATCATCATTAAGTTGTTGTTTAATCCCTGAGTTATTGAAATCACCATGTTAGAATAAGATTGATAATTAAACCCGGCAAATCCAAAACCAAGAGAATATGACAATGAATGAAAATAAGCAATCCACCCAAATCACACAGCTTGAAGAACAGCTAGATCATTTCGATCTCAGCATGCGGCAAGCTGCCCTGCAGGAATTGGCAGAACTGGCTCAAACAGGTGCCGTTAAACTGCCGCAAGCAAGAGATATCGCTAACCTGCACTGCCATACCTTCTACTCCTTTAACGGGTATGGATTTTCCCCCTCGCACATCGCCTGGTTGGGGCGAAAACTGGGGGCAAAGTTCATGGGGATCATTGACTTTGACGTTCTGGATGGCGTAGATGAATTTTTGGATGCCTGTGATGTTGTCGGCCTGCGCAGCACAGCCGGCATCGAAACACGGGTATTCATCCCGGAATTCAGCCAGGTGGAGATCAATTCTCCGGGCGAGCCGGGCGTTTGCTATCACATGGGCACCGGCTTCTCCTCTTCCGCAGTGCCTGAAGTTGCGGAGCCTGCATTGAAGGATATCCGCCACCGGGTATCACAGCGCAATCAGCAGATCTTAAAAAGAGTAAACCAGTTTCTGGCACCCCTCTCGTTGGATTATGAAGAGGATATCGTCCCGCTGACCCCAGCCGGAAACGTGACTGAGCGCCACATGGTGCAGAAAATTGCAGAAAAATCCTTTATTGTCTTGGATGATCCTGTTCAATTCTGGGGCGAAAAGCTGGATCTTCCACTGGAAGACATCAAAATGGTCCTCAAAGACCAAAACGCCTTCAATAACTTGCTGCGCAAAAAGCTGATGAAGCGCGGGGGTGTGGGCTATATTCAACCGGATGAAACCACCTTTCCAACAGTGGATGAATATCACGCCATTATCCGTGCAGCCAAAGCCCTGCCATGCGCTGCCTGGCTGGACGGCACCTCGGCTGGCGAGCGTGAAATGGAGTCGTTGCTCGATTTATTGATCTCCAAGGGTGCTGCAGCACTGAATATCATCCCGGACCGCAACTGGAATATCTCAGATCCTGCGGAAAAGACACGAAAAATAAACAAACTCTATAAAGTTGTCGAACTCGCCCAGGATCTTAACCTGCCAGTCCTGGTCGGGACCGAAATGAACGCGTACGGGCAAAAGCTGATGGATGATTTTGACACCCCTGAGCTATCACCAATCAGAGATATTTTCATAGCCGGCGCTTATTTCTTATATGGCCATACCGGCATGGAAAGGCTGACCGGCATGGGCTACCAGAGCGATTGGGCCAATCATCATTTTGGGGATCGTAAATCAAAAAATGCTTTCTATGAAAAGGTGGGCAGGGTGGCAAACCCTGCTATTGCTCCTGAGCTGATCGCCGGATTCATCACACCAGATCTTAGTCCACAACAGGTGATCAACCAACTTGATCGATTGAACGATTAATTCCTCAAATATTAATTAATAGGGTGGTAATACAGCTCTCAAATGATCCATTTAACTCAGCTTATCGTATCTCTGTCCATTATTCTACATACTTCTATCAGGGCGGATTTGAAGATTTTTAAAGGAATTCATTGAAATATCAGCATATTCGAGTAATTTCTGCAATTATCTTGACATATTTCAAGAATTAATTTATGATAATTTGTAGATATCATCAATTATTCTACAGATAACAGTAAGGCGCTAACTTGACCACACAAAAAAGACAGCTTTACATCCTTGATACGCTTCGAAAAGAAGCCTGCTTACGTGTCACTGAAATGGCAGACAAGTTGGGGGTATCAGAAAGCACCATCCGCAACGACCTTAATGCACTTGAGAATGAGGGGCGCGTCAAACGCGTTCACGGCGGTGCGGTCTTATCCGAGCCGCTCCAGGTAGGAAATAACTCCTTCAAGAGTCGTTATGCGAAAAACCTGGATGCGAAACGTGCAATTGCAGTGAAAGCAGCTCAATTTGTTGAAAATGGCGATTCAATCCTGATCGACGCCAGTACAACAGGCTATTGTTTTGCCTGCGAGCTTTCAAAACATGAGGAATTACGGGTGATAACCAATGGGTTTGAGGTTGCGCAAGAACTTGCCAGGAATCCTTCCAATAATGTCATTCTGATCGGCGGAGCGGTTAATTACAACACGTCATCCGTCACGGGCTTATTGAGCGAACAAATCATAAAGGACCTTTATGTCCAAAAAGCTTTTCTCTCCTGCAGCGGTTTTACTATAGAGCGCGGGATGACAGAACTTCAAATAAATGAAGCCCAACTGAAACGCAAAGTCATGGAGTCATGCCAAAAAATTTATGCCTTGATCGATTCTTCTAAATTTGGCAAGGAAGACCTGACACCTTTTTCCAGTATTGAAGAGATTCATAAGCTCCTGACCGATGAACGAATTTCCCCAACATGGATAGAAAAATTGGAACAATCGGGGATAAAGACCATCATATGCAGCAACGAGGCAGATAATCATTATGAGTGAAATCATTCTGGAACTCAGAAATATTTCCAAAAGTTTCTCTGGCGTTGAAGTCCTTCACAATGTGGATTTCTCTTTAAAGACTGGTGAGATCCATGCCCTTCTGGGTGAAAACGGTGCTGGGAAGTCAACATTAGTCAAAATAATTACTGGGTTTCACCAACCAAGTTCCGGTGAAATCTATTTTGATGAAGAGCGAGTTTCCTTTAACGACACCCGTGATTCCCGTGATGTGGGAATCGCTGCGATTTACCAGGAATTAAGCCTATTCCCTGATCTGGATGTTGCAGAAAATATTTTCATAGGCAGGCAACCGCTAAACAACACCAAAATGGTTGATTGGCGAAAATTATATGCGGAAGCGAAAAAATTACTCGATTCGCTAGGCGTCAAAATTGACCTGAAGCAAAAAGCTCGCAATCTGAGCATTGCAGAACAGCAAATGGTCGAGATTGCACGCGCTTTCTCAATTAATGCACGTGTCCTGATCATGGACGAACCCACCTCATCCCTGACACTAAATGAAGTGGAAGACCTGTTCAGGCTCGTGAGAAACATACGTAAGAATGGGACTGCCGTCATTTTCATATCACACCGCCTTGAGGAACTCTTCGAAATCGCTGACCGGGTCACTGTACTGAGGGACGGATCCTATGTGGATACAAAACCCATCGCAGAAACCAACCGGGAAGATCTCATCAGGATGATGGTTGGGCGTTCAATTTCGGAACAGTTCCCAAAAATTGAGGTCCCCCCATCTGATGTGGTATTGAGCGTTGAGAACCTCTCTAATGGTACGACCTTCGGGGATGTCAGTTTTGAATTGCGCCGGGGAGAAATCCTTGGCTTTGCAGGGTTGGTTGGCGCAGGCAGGACGGATGTTGCCAACACCATATTTGGTATCAGAGGAGCAACTAGCGGTACCATTAAATTGGATGGTCAGACGGTTTCGATCACTTCTCCCCGCCAGGCGATGGCGTTAGGGTTGGCATATGTCCCCGAAGATCGCCTGCAGCATGGACTCATACCCCAAATGAATATCACCAAGAATATCACCTTACCTCGTCTGGACCGGTTTTCTCAAGTAGGCTGGATTCAAATCCGCAGTGAAAACAAAGAGGCCTTCGAAGTCGCCTGCCAGATGGAGGTCCGTGCAACCAGCATTCAACAGAAAACTCGCGAGCTTTCCGGGGGGAACCAGCAAAAAGTTGTCCTTGGCAAATGGCTGTCGACCAACCCCCGGATCTTAATCCTGGATGAACCAACCCGCGGAATTGATGTGGGAACCAAAGCTGCCGTGCACATGCTCATGACAAAACTCGCCGCTGAAGGTATGGCGATCATTTTAATTTCATCGGAATTGCCCGAAATCTTGGGGATGAGCGACCGTATTATAGTTATGCGTGAGGGTTATATCACCGCAGAGTTTTCCCGAGAGGCGGCAACACAGGAAAAAATCCTTACTGCTGCAACCGAAGATGTGAGAACAAGGATCCAACAATGACAGATCAAGAAACAAGCATTGGAAAACAGGTCCCCCGGCAGAAACTGAATCTCCTGGAACTTTTCTCTCGCTTCCGGGAAGTTGGTATCATCGTGTTCATTGCCATTCTGGTAGTCGCAGTCTCACTCCGAGCACCATCTTTCCTAACGATAAACAACCTGACAGATATCCTGATGAATATCTCAATTATGATCATTGTGGCAATGGCACAGACAATGGTGATCCTGACAGGCGGCATCGATCTTTCTGTCAGTTCCGTCATCGGTTTGGTTGCCATGATGGTAGGTTTCACCCTCAGCGCCAATTCAGGGATACCTGATATCGCCGCTGTCCTTCTGGGCATCGCACTCGGTGCTGTGTTAGGGACATTCAATGGTTTGATCATCACAGTGGGCAAGGTTCCACCGATCATCGCGACCCTGGGTACATTGAGCATTTATCGCGGTCTGGTCTTTTTCTACAGCCAGGGTACGTGGATCAATGCCTTTGAACTTCCTCAAAGCGTAAAATTATTATCGAAGGGCAAGCCGCTCGGTGTCCCAAACCTGATAATTATTGCGCTCCTGATTGCTGCACTAACTTTCATTTTCCTTAAATTCACCCGTGTTGGACGGAATATCTACGCTGTGGGAAGCAACGCAGATGCCGCAGAATTTGCCGGTATCCGCCCCCAACGGATCAAGCTCCTGGTTTATGTCTTAAGTGGTTTGATATCTGGACTCGCCGGTGTGTTGTGGTTATCACGCTTCGAATCCGCTCAAACCAACAGTGCGTTGGGGTTTGAGCTTCAAACCGTGACAGCCGCTGTGGTTGGCGGCGTGAGTACCAGCGGCGGTGTTGGCACAATTCCAGGCGTACTTTTAGGTGCACTGCTTCTGGGTATTATTCAAAACTCACTAACCCTGATCCAGATCTCACCTTTCTGGCAGCTAGCTGCCCAGGGATTATTGATCATCATTGCAGTGGTATCCGATAAGCTCATTTCCAAACGCATTGTGAGGTCAAAATAATGAAATCTCAAGCCAATCCCCAAAACACCTCCGCTGCCACTATCTCAGAACGTGCGACTCGCCGTTCTCTTACGGATGTTTTTAAGAATTGGGAACTTTTATTGGTTGTCTTAATCATCATCGTTGTTCTGGTCAACACCCGACTCTCCCCCTATTTCCTGAATGCTAAAAACATTTCCCGCACATCTTCTGACTTCATGGAAATAGGTCTGATGATGCTTCCCATGGTTTTCATCGTTGTGACAGGAAATATTGACCTTTCCGTTGCTTCTAATATGGGTATGAGTGCTTCATTTATGGGATTGCTGCATAATATGGGTGTCAATATTTGGCTGGCAGCGCTCGCCGGGCTGGCACTCGGAACCTTGGGCGGTGTGCTCAACGGTTACCTGATTGCAAAGGTAAAACTTCCTTCACTGGTTGTTACCCTCGGCACCTATGCGTTCTTCCGGGGAATTGCCTACGGGTTTTTAGGTGACCAGGCAGCTCGTAACTACCCCGCAAAATTTACTTATCTAGGGCAAGGTCGTGTCGGGGGCTCCTTGATACCTGTGTCCGTGGCAATTTTTATCGGCCTGGCGATCATTTTTGGGATCATTCTGCACGCCACAAAATTCGGCAGGCACCTATATGCCATCGGTAACAACGAAGAAGCTGCTAAATATTCCGGCGTTCCGATTGATAAGATAAAATTTTCGCTCTTCGTCATTTCAGGTTTTATGGCTGCCTTCGCTGGATTGGTTTTAGCAGCCCGATTTGGCAGCACACGGCCAGATAATGGAACCGGCCTTGAATTAGCTGTGATCACAGCCACTGTATTGGGCGGCGTGGACATAGATGGCGGGAAGGGCAGCATGTATGGTGCAGTCCTCTCCCTGCTTTTAATCGGACTTCTCAGGTTTGGGATGGGGCTCGTAAACATCCAGAGCCAGGTCCAAAGTACGATCATCGGTCTGTTGTTGATCGTTTCTATTTTCTTACCTCATATCGGCCAGCGAATCGCAGCCAATAAAGCAACACGTTTTCGTTGGAAAACGGTTCTGGCTGTGGTTGGGATCATTGCACTCTTTGTGCTGTTCTTTGTATTTTTCTTCTGGTCCCGAGCGCCTGTTTTAGCAGAAATCTAATTTAAAAAATATGAAAACACTTAAAGGAGGTGATGGTTGGGAAGGGATTAACCTATCGCATTTCACAATTTAAACCAATAATTCTAATCAAGAAGGAGACAAAAAAATGAAGTTCCGAATATTTACAATTGCATCAATTCTTATGGTGATCCTGAGCCTGGGTTTGGCAGCATGCGGCCCACAAGAAGAAGCAACCGAAGCAGTCGTTGAGGAAACCGAAGAGGAAGTCGTCGAAGAAGCCCCAACCTGTGAAAATTACGTCCTGGTTCCAAAGAATCTCGGCAATCCCTATTTCGACACCGGTAACGTTGGTGCACAGGAAGCTGCAGGGGAATTGGGTATTACAGTTCTTTACCAGGGTTCCGCAACCGCTGACGCAACAGAACAGATCACACTGCTCAACTCGCTGATCGCTCAGAATGTGTGCGGTTTAGCAATTTCCGCCAATGATGCAGATGCCCTCGTCCCAACTGGACAGGCTGCGATGGATGCTGGTATTGCCGTCGTGACCTGGGATTCAGCCATTGCTCCTGCTGGCCGAGATATCCACATTAACCAGGCAGAATTAGCTGGTATTGCCCAAATTCAGCTTGATATGGCTTCACGCCTTGCCGGTGAAGACGGCGGCCAAATCGCTATCCTGAGCGCAACCTCCACAGCCCCCAACCAGAATGCCTGGATTGCAGCTATGGAAGAAATGCTCGCTAGCGAAGAAGCCTATGCCAACCTGGAACTGGTAGAGACCGTTTACGGTGATGATGATGACACCAAGAGCTACAACGAAGCCCAATCACTCTTCACAAAATATCCTGATCTCGAAGTGATCATTGCCCCCACAACCGTTGGTATTGCTGCTTCCGCTCGTGCCGTTACTGATGCCGATCTGATCGGTCAGGTATTCGTCACTGGTTTGGGTACCCCCAACCAGATGCGTGAATATGTCAAGAACGGCTCGTCTCCAGAATTCGCACTTTGGAATCCTGCTGACCTGGCTTATCTTGCCGTATACACAACACATGCCCTGGCAACGGGTGAAATTACAGCCGAAGCTGGCCAAACATTCACAGCCGGCCGCCTTGGCGAGTATACCGTTCAGGATGATCCTGAACTTGGTCTGAATGTTTTGCTCGGTTTACCATTCGTTTACAATGCCGACAACATCGACGATTTTGACTGGTAAACGATCAGATCCACTGAAAGTTATTTGAAATGACACAACACTTCGGCAATCGGGTGAAACTTTCCTGATTGCCGAAGTTGTCTAAATTGAACAAAAGGAAAAAATCGTGACCCGAGTTGGCTTTCAATTCAGAATTAATCCGGAAATGATCGAGGAATACAAACGCCTTCATCAGAATGTTTGGCCTGAAATGTTAGATGCACTGCGGGAATCGGGCTGGCATAACTACACCTTATTCATGCGAGCGGATGGATTGGTTTTTGGTTATTTTGAAACGGAAGAAAGCCTGTCTTCAGCACAGGCAAAAATGGCAGCAACTGAAATCAACACACGCTGGCAGGAATTCATGTCCCCATTCACCAGCGGTGAAAGCCGGCCTGATGAGAATTTCATTGAACTTGAGGAGTATTTTCATTTAGACTAACGGCCTAGAAAAAGATATCAACCATCATTAAAGGCATTATAACGAGACAATATCATACGTAAATTATTTATCAGTTTTTTTGAACCAGATAATAAAGACATTATCAAACTACTACGCTTATCATAAACAAATTGGAGACAAATAAAATGACAGACCCCATCCGCAACCAAAAAATCAGGGATGCCTACCAGTTTGCGAAAGCAAGATACGCAGAACTGGGCGTTGACACTGATGTGGCACTGACCACACTTCAATCCATTCCTTTAAGTTTGCACTGCTGGCAAGGCGATGACGTACGTGGTTTCGAAAGTCCGGATGCTGACCTGGGCGGCGGCCTGGCAACAACAGGAAACTACCCGGGGAGGGCAAGAACTGCGGATGAGCTTCGGCAGGACCTCGATCAAACCTATGCCTTGATCCCGGGAGACCACCGTTTGAGCCTGCATGCCATTTATGCAGAACCTGGTGGGCAGAAGATTGACCGGACAGAAATAAAACCCCAGCATTTTGAGAAATGGGTTACCTGGGCAAAACAAAACAACCATGGGCTCGATTTTAACCCCACCCTGTTCTCTCACCCTATCGCAGATTCTGGATTTACCTTATCCAGTAATGACAAGAACGTGCGAGATTTTTGGGTCGAACACTGCATTGCCTCCCGAAAAATTGGAGAATACTTCGGCAAAGAGCTCGGTACCCCATGTGTTACGAATATTTGGATCCCGGATGGCTATAAAGATACACCTTTTGATCGCCAGGCACCACGTCGCTATTTAAAGGACGCCCTGGATCAGATCCTCAAAGAAAGAATAGATCCAAAATTCAACCTTGATTCTGTGGAATCAAAGCTATTCGGGATTGGATCTGAAAGTTACGTGACAGGTTCACATGAATTCTACATGGGCTATGCCATCACAAGAAAGACCCTGTTAACCCTTGATTCTGGACACTTCCACCCAACAGAATCCATCGCTGATAAAATCTCATCCTTATTACTCTATATTGATGAACTGCTGCTTCATGTCAGCCGTGGTGTTCGCTGGGATAGCGACCATGTGGTCATTTTTAATGACGAAGTTGCAGCAATCGCCCGGGAAATTGTACGGCTTCAAGCGCTTGACCGCATCCATATTGGTCTGGATTACTTCGACGCATCCATCAACCGCCTGGCAGCCTGGGTTATCGGCGCAAGGAATACGCTCAAGGCTTTATTGGTTGCATTATTAGAACCCGCTGATCAATTACATGCTTATGAACGCAATGGTGATTTCACGCACCGGTTAGCTGTACTGGAAGAACTTAAAGCAATGCCATGGCAATCGGTCTGGGATTTCTACTGCCTGTCAAACGATGTGCCCATTGGGATGGATTTTATGGCAGTGATCGATGGCTATGAGGAAAAGGCATTGTCAAAACGAATTTAAACCTTTAATGGTATGGAGAAATTAATGCAAAACGGCGAGCAAATTTTAACAACACTATTGGAAATGTCCAGAAACCTGGGTAAGCCTGAAAATGATTACATCATCCTGGGAGAAGGCAACGCATCTGCCAAAATCGATGATAAAACGTTTTGGGTAAAAGCCAGCGGCGCTTCACTCAGCAGCCTTGAACCAGAGAATTTGGTTAAGGTATCTTTCGATAAAACGCTTACATTATTAAAGCAAAGCAACCTGACAGATGAAGAAATTCGTGAGGGTTTAAAAAACGTGCGGATAGATCAGGATGTTAAAGCAATGCCATCTGTTGAAACCTTCATGCATGCTGTTTTGCTTCAATTTGACGGGGTAAATTTTATCGGTCACACCCACCCAACAGCGATCAATGCCATCCTGTGTTCCAGGAATGCTGCAGAGGCCTTATCAGGATCACTTTTCCCGGATCAAATTGTCTACTGCGGGGCTGAATACGTGTTCATCCCCTATACTGATCCAGGGTTTATCCTCGCGAACACGGTTTTTAAAACTACACAGGATTATTATGAACGCTGGGGGCAGGCCCCCAAGGTAATCTATATGCAGAACCATGGATTCATTGCGCTGGGTGGAACTGCCAAGGATGTGGAAAATATCACAGCAATGGCTGTCAAATCTGCCCGGATTATCGCCGGTACATATGCCATGGGTGGACCCAATTTTCTCTCTCCCGAATCAGTCGACCGTATTCACACCCGGCCGGATGAGCAATACCGGAAAAAGGTTTGGGGTACCCGTTAACTGGATTATGATTAACATCAAGAAGAATATATTAAACGCTCAATATTTTATTAGTGAGGTCCAATTATGAAGTCAAAATTTGTATCTTACCGAGAAGGACCAATGCCAGATGCTGAGACCAACCAGCTCTGGCCATTATACGGCGCCGGGTTGGAAAACCTAGGTAAGGACGGAAAGACCATTTCTGTTCCGCTGCCTGAATTCGGACCGGACGAACTGCTCGTACGCCATGACGCCTGCGGATTATGTTTCTCTGACATTAAAGTGATCCGGTTAGGCCAGGAACACCCCAGAATTTATCGGGATATGAAACAAGATCCAGTCGTCCTGGGGCATGAGGTTGCCCTGACCGTCGTTGGTGTGGGTGAAAATTTAAAAGAACAATATCAACCCGGTGACCGCTTTATCCTCCAGGCAGATATTTTTGTGGATGGTGTGGGGTACGCTTACGGATACGAAATCCAGGGCGGGTTATCCCAATATAACGTCGTTGACCAACGCGTGCTGAATGGTGATCACGGCAACTACCTGATCCCGCTCCGACCTGATACAGGTTATGCTGAATCCGCATTGGTTGAACCCTGGGCTTGTGTGATTGCTGCATATTATTTGCAATACCGTATAGGGCTGAAAGATGGCGGAACAGCCTGGTTTGTCGGTCCGGATGATGGTTCCTTCAGCCTTTCTGTTGGTTTGGACGAGAACGCGCATCCCGCAAAAATTAAATTGACGGATATGAATGGGCCCTTTGGGGAATGGATCAGGGAACGAGCTAAATCCCTGGACATCCCAGTTATTGAGATTGAATCTGTGGAACAGGTGAAAGGTGAAGCCGATCAAGCTGACCAGGCAGATGACATCATCCTGCTTTCACCGACCATCGACCTGATCGAGAAAATCAGTCCTTACCTCGCATATCACGGCATCCTTGCTTTTAGCAGTCAGGAACCCTTTACAAAGAAAGCCAACCTGGATGTCGGCCGTATCCACTATAACCGCTGGCTGTTCCTGGGCGGCACACAGAAAGATATTGCTGAACTGTACAGCCACATGCCCGCAAGGTCGGAATTAAAGAAAGGAGGACGGGCGTTGTTCGTTGGTGCTGGCGGCCCGATGGGACGCATGCATGTGCAGCATGCTATAGAAGACGCCAATCCCCCTTCACTTATTGTGTGCTCCGATGCCAGTGATTTACGCTTAAAGGATCTGGAAGACACCTTTGCGGCTGAAGCAAGGGAAAAAGGGATCCAATGGTTGAGCGTTAACCCCATGAATAAAGAAGCCTACCTGGAAACAATGAGCCAGTTTGAAGGAACAGGCTTTGATGATATCATCATGCTGGTACCCATCCCACCCGTGATCTCAGATTCCGCTCGATGGCTGGCTGACCAGGGTGTGATGAACGTCTTTGCTGGTGTTGCACGCGGCACCACTGCCATACTTGATTTGAATGACATCACCTTCCGCTATGCGCGTGTGATCGGACATTCAGCATCATTGATTGAGGATATGCTCACAATGCTCCAGAAAGTTGAGGACGGAGAGCTTTCCACCAACCGCTCCGTTGCCGCTGTGGGGTCTTTATCCGCAGCGAAAGATGGCATGCAGGCACTGATTGATGCCGTCTACCCGGGAAAAGTTGTGATTTTCCCCAACATCCGCGAACTGCCCCTGACAAGTGTGACAGATTTAAAGGAAATCCTGCCAAGTGTCGCTGAAAAGTTAATAGATGGCCGGACATGGACAAAGGAAGCTGAAATCGAATTTTTAAATCAAATGCTAGAGGATTGAAATAATGGATCAAGAACCTATGTTTAAAGGCAAAGTTGCCATCGTTACAGGTGGTGCACAGGGGTTAGGGGAAGCGATCAGCTTGCGGTTGGCAAAAGAGGGCTGCAAAGTTGTTATTGCTGATATCAAGAAAGCAGGCATAGAAGAGACAGAGCAGCGAATCAAAACGCTTTATGGTGTTGAAACCATGGGTGTTGTTGCGGACGTCACCAAGGAAGCCGATGTTCAAAACCTGGTAGACGAGACAGTGTCCCGGTTCGGGCATTTGGATATTATGGTCAGCAATGCAGGCATCCTGATCGCCCAACCTATTGATGAATTCCCCGCTGAAAAATGGCTGAAAGTGTTAGAGGTAAACCTTTACGGCTACTTCTTGTGCTGCAAACATGCCGCGCGAGTCATGAAAGAGCAGCGCTCAGGAACGATCATCCAGATCAATTCTAAATCCGGCAAGAGAGGCAGCTATAAGAACTCAGCGTATGCTGCCACCAAATTTGGCGGGATCGGGTTGACACAATCGGTTGCCCTCGAGATGGCGGAATATGGTGTGCGTGTGAACGCCATCTGCCCAGGCAATATGCTCGATTCACCTCTTTGGGTTGACTCTTTATTCAAACAATATGCCCGGACCCGTAATATGACGGAAGAAGAAGTCCGGCAGTATTATATTAACCAGGTCCCGATGAAACGGGGCTGTACTTATGATGATGTGTGCAACGTCCTGGTGTTCCTTGCATCAGACCAATCAAGCTACATGACCGGTCAGGCGATTAATGTGACCGGCGGGCAGATAATGAGTTAAATTAGTTTTTTGGAGAATTAAATGACAGATAAAAATATGAGCACGTTCGAACATGTATCCGCTCTGATCGAAGAGCAATCCCTAACAAAAGAGCAGTTGATGACCTATTTGCGGCAGATGATGGAGATCAGGGCGCTTGAGAACAACATCGCCAACCTCTTGAGCAAAGCCGTTCTCAAGGGTGCTTCGCACCTGTATGCCGGGCAGGAAGCCGTTGCAGTCGGTGCGATTAGCGCTTTAAAAGATACCGACCTGATCACCAGCACCCACAGAGGTCACGGTCATGCGCATGCCCATGGTGATACTGCTGCAGACACGCCTGAGGCAAAACAAGCCCATTACAACAAGATGATGGCGGAGGTTCTAGGAAAATCAGGAGGTTACTGCAAGGGCAAAGGCGGTAGCATGCACATCGCCGATGTGGATCACGGCAACCTGGGAGCAACCGGCATCGTTGGCGGCAACATCCCGGTGGCTGTTGGCGCTGCACTAGCCCAAAAACTGCAGAAGACCGATTCTGTGGTGGTCTGCTTCTTTGGTGATGGCGCAACCAATACCGGCAACTTCCATGAATCGCTCAATATGGCATCCCTTTGGGACCTGCCGGTCGTATTCGTGGTCGAAAACAACAAGTATGCCATGTCAGTGCCCTGGACAAAAGCCAGCAAGCTGCAGCGTGTGTCAGATCGAGCCTGTGCTTACGGCATCCCTGGTGTTACTGTGAACGGGATGGATGTATTGGAAGTTCGCAAAGCCGTTTCCGATGCCGCAGAACGGGCACGATCAGGTCAGGGACCAACACTGGTAGAGTGCGAGACTTACCGTTATTACGGGCATTCCCACTCTGATCCACGGGCTTACCGCACCCGGGAAGAAGAAGCGGATTTCCGTGCCAAAGATCCAATCAAGAAATTAGATGCCGATATGTCGGTTGTTAAAATGATCACTGAAGATGAATTTGAACAGCTCGAGGAAGATGTCCAGGAAAAGCTGGATAAAGCGATGACATACAGCAATAATTCACCTGAACCCAACCTGGACCAGCTGGAGACGGATGTCTTTGCCCCAATGAAAACAACCGCCGCGGATATCGAAGCAGAACGAAAACTTCGGGAAAAAATACGCAGCGATTCTTCCATCCGGGAGATCAGCTATGCCCAGGCACTGCAGGAAGCCATGCAGGAAGAAATGCTCCGGGATGAAAAAGTATTCATCATGGGTGAGGATGTCGGCTTATACGGCGGCGCTTATGGCGCAACCCGTGGTCTGTTTGAAGCGTTCGGGGAAGATCGTGTGATCGATACCCCCATCTCCGAGGCAACCATCGGGGGTGCAGCGGTCGGTGCAGCCATGGCAGGCATGCGGCCTATCTCTGAGATCATGTACGTCGATTTCACCCCACTGGCAATGGACCAGATCGCGAACCAGGGTGCCAAGAATCGCTATATGTTCGGTGGCAAGACATCCGTGCCCATGGTCGTGCGGACCGAAGGTGGTGCAGGACGCGCAATCGCCGCCCATCACTCCCAGAGTTTGGAGAGCTTATGGACGCACTTCCCCGGTATCTACGTTGTGATGCCGGCAACCCCCTACGACGCCAAAGGACTCCTGAAAACCGCCATACGGGACGACAACCCGGTTATGTTCATCGAACATAAGATGCTTTATAAGGAAAAGGGCCCTGTCCCCGAAGAAGAATATATCATCCCATTTGGCGTGGCGGATATCAAGCGAACCGGAAAAGACGTCACCATCGTGACTTACTCCAGGATGGTCTTGCGGGCATTGGAAGCCGCAGAAATTCTGGCGAAAGAAGGTATCGACGTGGAAGTGGTCGACCTGCGGACACTCAAACCGATGGATATGGATACCGTTGTCAAATCCATTCAGAAGACCGGGCGCCTGGTCGGTGTGACGGAAGCTTACGAGAACACCAGCTTCATCACTGAAGTGATGGCACAGGTCAACGAACAGGCTTTTGACTGGCTGGATGCCCCCATGGTGCGGGTGGCGTCAGCCAACGTGCCGGTGCCACGCGCTGAAGTATTGGAAGATTTGGCTATTCCCAATGTAGGCCGGATCGTAGCCGCCTGCAGAAAGGTTGTGAGCTGATGGCAGAAGACCTATTTCTCCCCAAATTAGGACAAACCGTTGAAGAAGTCGTCCTGATCAACTGGCTGGTTGAAGACGGCACAAAGGTCGATTTTGGCGACCCGGTGCTGGAGGTTGAGACGGATAAAGCTGTTTTCAACGTGGAAGCAAATGCCAAGGGTACCATTCATTTCGGACCCTACAAAATGGGTGAAACCCTCCCCGTTCTAACCGTGGTTGCTACCATCGGGAAAGCGGATGAAGGATTCTCCCCCAGCAGCAAAATTCTTGATGCTGAGGCTGAAGCGGAACAGGCAGCAGAGGAAGAGCCATCGACGACCACAGCATCTGAAGTTGAAACAGTGGACACCAACACGCAGGACAGAGAAAAGCTGTTCGCATCACCGCGTGCCCGGAAGTTGGCACGTGAGGAGCAAGTTGACCTGGCAGAGATCACACCGACGGGCGGTGAAGGCGTGCGCGTAGTGGAACAGGATGTGCTTGACTACATGCAAACCTCACAACCCACTGCGACACCCGTTGCTGCCGGACTGGCCAAAGAGGTTGGCCTGCCGCTCTCTGGTGTAACCGGGACTGGCCCAATGGGCGTGATCACCCGGGACGATGTTATCCTCGCTATACGAATGAAATTACAGGCTGTTCAAACGACTGCGGGAAAACCCGCCGCCCCTGTAATTCGTGATACCGTCGAGATCAAAGAACAGGTTCCGCTAAAAAGCGTTCGAAAATTGATCTACGACCGGATGGGGGAAAGCGTCCACACCACAGCCAGAGTGACGCTCGTGACCGAAATGGATGCCACCCAACTGGTGGAACTACGCGAAAAATTGAAAGCGGAAAAAGCACCTGCCTGGGGATTCACCCCGGGGTACAACGAATTGATCGGGGCGACGGTCAGCCGGACCCTGCCCGAGTTTCCCTTCATGAACGCACGGGTCAGCGGCGACGAACAGTCGATTGAGCGCCTGGCAAAGGTCAACCTGGGGATCGCGGTGGATACCGAGCGCGGCCTGGTGGTTCCTGTGGTCAAAGATGCAAACCAGTTAGGGCTTCAACAATTCGGTACGATCTTCCGCCAGCTCGTTGACCGAGCGTTATCCGGGCGAATGATGCCGGAAGACCTGGAAGGCGGCACGTTCACCATCACCAACCTGGGAAATTTCGATGTGGATGCTTTCACGCCCGTCATCAACCTACCCCAGGTCGCCATCTTAGGCATCGGCAGGATCCAGGAGAAAGTTGTTCCTGTTGATGGAGAGATCACGATCCGAAAAATGATGACATTGAGCCTGGTTTTTGACCACCGGATCATCGACGGCGCACCGGCTGCGAAATTCCTGCAGCAGGTGAAACAGAATCTTGAGGAACCAGCTCTGTTGTGAGTTTATCAATTAATACTGTTCAAAATTAACGTAGCGTCGCCCTGCCGGGGCGTCGCTATGAATTAATAATGGAGAAACCTCAGCGTTTCTCCTTTTTTTAATAATTTTCGATAATAATTCCCGATGTCTATCGTTAATCCTTTTTCAAACCCTGATTAACGCTCAATCATATCCATTCTCCTTTATAATAGAGCCATGCAGAAAAAGAAACCCTTTGATGTGATCGGCTATGGCGCTGTTGCTGTGGACGATATCCTCTACGTCGACCAGTACCCTGAATCTGACTCAAAAGTGGAAGTCCGCCAGCGTGAGCGCCAGGGCGGCGGGTTGATCGGAACCGGCCTGGTGGCGGCTGCTCGCCTGGGCGTGAAGGCTGCCTATTTTGGCTCGCTCGGTGTAGACGAGCTTTCTAAATTTACCCGCAGCGAATTTGACAATGAAGGTATCGATACTTATATGGCCCTGAATATTCCGGAAGCAAAACCCATTTATTCGACGATTATTACCGATCAGCAATCCGGTGAACGCACGATTTTTTATTCCCTGGCGAATTTTGACTTGATCTCCAATGATGACATTCCACCGGGAATATTCGTTGATGCACAATATTTTATTTTTGATTCTTATGTACTGGATAAATTTCCGCGGTTGGTGTCCCTTGCCCGGCAGTTCAACACAATCCTCATCGCGGATGTGGAATCCGAGCAGGTGATGGCATATCCACAAGCAATGGGGGCAATCCAATACCTGATCCTCAGCCGTAAGCTTGGCAGCCAAATCACAGGAGAAGAAAAAGCTGAGCGGATTTTAGATCGACTCGATACTCCAGATCGGCAGTGCACCGTTATTACCGAAGGGAAATATGGCTGCTGGTTTAAACCACATTCTTCTGATGTGCTGCATCTACCAGCATACCCGGTTGAACCTGTAGATACCACCGGATGCGGGGATGTCTTTCACGGTGCTTTTACGGCTGCTTTGGTTCACGGGAAAAGTATTGAAGCTGCAGTAAAATGGGGCTCAGCAGCAGCAGCCTTGAAGGCAGAACAATGCGGCGGAAGAAAAGGTATTCCTGACCTGCCCACATTGATCGATTTCATCGACTCACATCCCGAAAACCAGGTCAAAGCCATAGATTCATAAGTGATTCCGTTATCAATAATCGGCAACCGTGTCAAGTGGCGATTTTTGAAAGCCAATCATATATTATTTATTGCTGCTTTTCGGTAATCAACCTGATTTGTTTATGTTTCTACAGAGCTGCCTTTTTGTTGTGCGGATTGAAGGCAAGCCAGGATAACCCGCATATTTGCAGCGGCATCGCTGACATCATAAGGCGGATTCCCTGTGGGGATGGATCGCATAAAGTCCTCCGCAATCAGAAGATATTCATCCACCCCATCGAAGCGATATTTCACAGGATAACCATGTCCATTTTGTTCTTCAACCAACGTTTCTTCAACCCCGGGCGTGAACGTCCAGGGAAGTGATAAATAACTATCGGTTCCAGCGATAATACAATGCTGGCGGCTTTGCATGGTGAATCCGCAGTCGAAATGCGCAATCAGTCCATCTCCAAAATCGAGTATCCCAACCAGTTGAGCATCCACACCGCTGGAAGCCCACTCTGCCCGGGCTTGCACAGCCTTCGGTTCCCGTCCTGCCATCAAACGAATGATATTGATGCAGTAGCAGCCGACATCCATGACCGCGCCACCCCCCATTTCAGGCTGGTAGCGGATATCATTTTTGTCATCTAACCTGAAGGTAAAAGATGCGTCAATAACCTTCAGCTCACCGATCTTGCCATTTCTAACCATCTCTCGTGCTGCTAAAATGCGTGGGTGGTGGCGGTACATGAAGGATTCCATCAGCAGCACGCCATTTGCATAAGCCGCTGCTTTCATCTCCTGGCATTCCTCAGCGGTAAGTGCCAAAGGCTTTTCGCATAAAACGTGTTTGCCAGCCTCAGCAGCTTTTATCGACCATTCTTTATGGAGATGATTGGGCAGCGGGATATAAACCGCGTCAACCTGGTCATCATCCAGCAATTCCTGGTAGCTTCCGTAGGCTTTCTCGATCTCAAGTTCGTCTGCAAACCGGCGCGCTTTTGCCAGGTCTCGGCTGGCAACGGCGGAAACCTCGGCCATTTCCGATGCCTTCAGCGCAGGTATCATCGCGCGTTGCCCGATATTCGCTGTACTTAGAATTCCCCAGTTAAATTTCGTCATTTAATTCTCCTATCCCATGAATTGAATGGGCTAACCATTTATAGCGGTTGCCCAACCAGCCGTTGTATCTCTATTAAAATTATACTTGGATATTTTTGGGGAAAAGAGAGATTGATTTTGGCTAACGATCTATCCTCCTCTGCTGAAAAATATATCGTATGAAGCTCCGAATTAAATTGTCACCTGGGCTGCTAGCGCAACCATAGGTGACTTACAGAATCTAAAACAACAATTGTGCATTAATAGGCACAGCGAGAACCCCCTCCTTCTGTGAAGGAGAGGGCAGGGTGAGGTTGGGTATTAAATAAATAATACGTATTAAAAAAGGATTGGATACTGGCTAACAGTTGACAATAGCTGAACAGCCGGTTGCATAGAGCCCTAAATTAAATTGTCACCTAGGTTGCTGTCGCAACCATAGGTGACCTACAGAAAACAAGATTTTAATTTTGTTTAATTAAGCACAACGAGAACCATTTCCTTGTTTGAAGGTGAGGGCAATGTGAGGTTGGGTATTAAGTAAATAGACCTTATTACAAAAAGGCTTGGGTATGGCTGACGATCTATCCCCTTCTGCTGAAAAACAAGTTGCCTAAAGAAAAGATGAACAAGGAGCTAAACAAATACAGCGGGAACCACAGCATCCTAATGACACCTTCCAAATGCCCAAGATTATACAGGAAGACCCCGAACATCAAAAACGTGATGATGATTAATGTTAAAAATGCAGATTTCCCCACATCAAGGCGCTGCTTTTCATCGAATAGCTGCCGGTCTTTTTCACTGAGCTTGGTGACCAACCAATAACCTAGAGATAGGATATAAGGAAAAGTCAGGATAGCACCTGTGATCAGGGTATGGGTCACCAGGTTCCATCCGCTGGGAAAGAAAAAACCCAAACTCATGATGCTTAATCCCATCAACCCGCACACCAACCCAACATACTGGACCATCAGGAAGATATTGACATCCCGGTTGATTTTCTCAGCCGATTTTCGCTGCCACTTTCCTGATAAATGAAAGACCATATAAAACAGCACAATAACTAACTGAAAGCCCATGATGGGATAGACAAGCGACCACTCCGGCTGTTCAAACCCTGCCAGGTACTGCTTATTAATATCACTGAATAACGCAACGTCGCTGAACACCAACACACCAGCAACGACTCCCAATATCAAAAGGAAAATATCAGAACCCCTGACACGATCTGCCTGTTTCATAAAACTGGCAAGCTGCAAGATAGATAGCAGATAAAACAGGAGGAGGATCAATAACCCAACCCCTATCCAGGTCAACAATGGCTCTTCATAGTGTGTCAGGGGTACAAACGCAACCATTTTGGGTTGCAGCCTGAGAAACACAATGGTATCAAATACAAAAAATGCAATTGAGATCACGCCAAGCATAAGGTTAACAATTCGCAGCGGTTTCATTTTCTGTTTCATCATGACTGGTTTTCCTCAGCTAAATAGAATATTTCCTCAACGTTGACCTCAAAAAACCTTGCGATCTTCAGTGCCAACAATGTTGATGGGTTAAATTTTCCGGTTTCAATCGAGTGAATCGTTAGCCGGGTAACGCCAACGGCATTAGCAAGCGCTTGCTGAGAGATCTCGTCTTTTTCAAACCGGAATTTCCGCAGGTTGTTTTCTAACTTCAATGTGTACTCACGTTTGTATAGTTTACTATACATAATATATACTATACTATACATATTGTCAAGAGGGATATTTATCAGGAAACCTTCCTTAAGGTAAAAAGATCAGGTTTTCATTTTCCTGTATAATTGATAAAACTGGCCCAAAAATTTTGGATTTATATTTTAGACCCCCAGTGTTTCTCGCCCTGAGTTAAACTGCAACGATTTACATTAATTCGGTTTAATCATGATAGTGGACTCAGGAAAAATTTATCGTTTCTTTAGAAAAGGAATAATTAATATGTCAAAAATAGCCTTAATCACAGATACCAATTCCAGCTTGCCCGTTGATATTTCGAAAAAATACGACATTGTCCAAATACCCATTCATATCCAGTTTGGGGAAGAAACCTACATCACCGGTGAAACCATTGATGACCGGAAGCTGTTCGAGCTGATTGACGAGCGAAAGGTCTTACCAACAACCGCTGCGCCCTCCCCAGGCGCATTTGAAGCAGCTTACCGTGATGCCTTTGAGAAAGGCGCAGATGAAGTGATCTGTGTGTGCTGCTCAAGCGTAGTGAGTGCGACGTTCAATGCTGCCAAAATGGCGACGGAAGCCTTTCCGGAAGGCAAGATCAGCGTGGTTGATTCGCTCATGTTAAGCTTGGCTGAAGGATTCCAGGTACTCACGGCTGCTGAAGCGATTGAAAATGGGGCAAGCAGAGACGAAGCGCTGGCATTGATTGAAGGCTTACGCGGAAAGACTCATGTATTTGCTGCTCTGCCCACATTAAAATACCTTGCTATGGGCGGCCGGATGGGAAAACTGGCGGCCGGCTTAGCCGACACGATGGAAATCAAACCGATCCTGACCATGCAGGAAGGAAAACTGGATTTATTGGAGAAGATCCGAACTTTACGTAAAGCTAAACAGCGTCTTTTAGATTTGGCCAGGGAAAGCACCGCTGGATCAAACATCATTAAGATCGGGTTGATTCATGTCAACAATGAAAAAGCTGCAGTCGATTTATTTGAATCACTCAAAGAAGTTTTGCCAATCAGCATCGAACCCATCATTAGTGAGTTCACCCCCGGGCTCTCTGTACATGCGGGTTCCGGTGTGATCGGTTTTGTCCTGGTCACAGACTGACTGGCTTAACTTTAATATTAGAACAAACACCAAATCGTAAACATGGGATGGAAAAGCCCCCCCCTTAACTGATGCCGTCTATTATGCTGTCAGCCGTCCATGGCTTTGTAGAAAATCATTAACAGCATCTCGAGTGGGCAGTGAGGTTTGCGCACCGCGCTTTGTTGCGGCCAGCGCGCCGGCTGCCATACCCATCCAAACAGCATCCAGAAGTGGTTGACCTTCTGCCAAAGCTACAGCCAGTGCACCATTAAAAGCATCGCCAGCCGCTGTGGTATCCACAGCCGTCACCTCAAATGAAGGCAGATGTTCATCCATATCCTGCGTGATCACACGCGCCCCGTTTGCGCCCAGGGTCAGGATCAGCTTTTTCACACCCCAATCCTTCAACTTTTGGATCGCCTGGTCAATATCCGACTCACCCGTCAGGCGCATCAGTTCAGATTGGTTGGGTGTCAGGTAATCAAGGTCGTTCAACAAAGCTTTGGAGAGGGGCTGCGCTGGGGCAGGATTGAAGACTACCGGTACATCGTAAGCCTTAGCCAGTTCAACTGCTGCAGTTACCGTCTCCAATGGACACTCCAATTGAACCAAGAGGATATCCGCTTCCCGCATGAGCGGCCGCGCCTGGTTGACGTCTTCTTCAGAAACCTGCATGTTTGCACCGGAGGCAACAACAATCGCATTCTCGCCATCTGCGGCTACAGGGATCATGGCTATGCCTGTGGCTGCAGTAGAATCCTTGATGACATGGGTCGTCTTAATCCCATCCTCGACCAACTTCTGGATCAAGGTGTCACCAAAATCATCATTCCCGACCCGTCCGACCATGGTTACATCCCCCCCCATTCTTGATGCCGCCACAGCCTGGTTCGCGCCCTTTCCACCAGGATAGGTTTCAAAATCACCACCCAGCACCGTCTCTCCGGGCATTGGGGCATGAGGAACACGGACGACCAGATCCATATTGATACTGCCAACCACTAAAATTTTAGCCATGATTACTACCTTTCTTTAATGACGCTCAAATTCCAGGCGGGTAAAACAGCCGGGATATTCAGCCCTCTGCTATTTAAAGCAGTCATTCTACCTCCGGATCTACTTCCTCTGGTTCAGGCTCGCCTTCAGGTACAACTTGTTCTGCATCGGGTTCCTGGACTTCGTCCAGTTCTTGGGTTTCCGCTGAGGTTGTCTCGACTTCTTCAGAAGTCTCCATGTTATCCTCATCAGCTGTTTGAATATCAGTCTGCTTTTCTTCCGCGAAATCGAAAAGATCTGGCGTTTCCATCTCCTTTTTGGGTTCTATTTCACGTTCGGGTTGTGCAGAGGCAAGCCAAATAGCAATCACGATGCCAAATAAACCCCAGAATAAGAGATATCTTGCGTATGGGATGTTAAGGAACGGCTGATCAAGTTCACTAAGCGTATGCACATTATTCGTCGTGATAGAGGTCACACCGGATAACCAGAATTGCGAGAAAAGCCAGGACTGGTCAATCGTATACACGTTCACGCCCAACCCCTGGGACCGGTATGCTCGAATGTCTTGTGCACGGATGCCTGTATCTACATTGACAATCTCGTACTGCAGTTCAACCAACGTATCAGCATCTGGCAAGTCAGTGCTGCTAACGCCAATGACCCGAGTCATTTGCGGGGCATCATCAATCAAGTTATCCAGCTTCTCCTGATCCACGAGGAACCAGATGCTACTGTTCAAGCCTGATTCACGGCATTCCGAAAGCACAATCTCAAAGAATTCATCAAAATAAGGATGATCTTCTGGTGGATACCGCATATCGAACATTATGATGAGGTCTTCCTGTTCCATTAATGCCAGCGTTTCAGATAAAGTGGGGATGCCCTGTCCCTGGTTGATGCTTAATTGGGACTGGGAAACGAGGCCATCCTCAATGGTGTTATATGGATCCTTCTGTATGAACCACAACCCGGCATTTAATTGCTTCAGTTCTTCTACTGTGAAACTGGACGCTAAATCATTTACCCGACCCGGGAAAACCTCAGCAATATTGGTTGTTCGCGCCAGCGTCTCATCATGCATCAGGAACGGTATACCATCAAGGCTAATGCGAAGGTCAGACTCAAATCCGAATGCACCATAATCAGCGGCTAATTCTGCAGCACCGAGGGTATTTTCAGGAGCAAGCATTGAAGCCCCACGGTGGGCTAAAATCGCTGGCTTTGAAGGCAGATCACCTTGATAGGCCCAATTTGGCGGGAATACGGTCGGCAGCAGCCAAAGCCCCACCAGCAGGATTAATGTCAATAGGATGCTGACCGTCCAGGGCCAGGTGCGGGGTGATCTGATCATCCTTCGGCGAAGATAAAGGATCAACCTGCGCAGCCAAACCGCGATAATCAGGAAAATAATCACATCCCCACCAATCCGAGAAAGATTTAAAAGGTGGATCAAAACCCCCCATTGACTGTAATTTTCCTTGATGATAAAGACAAACGAAAAATAAAAGATAAATAAAAAGACAACCCAAACCCCAAAATAAGCCCAATTAGTCCACGAGGCTTTCCACTCATCCTTTCGGATTGGAATACGAAACTTAAGAAAGCGAAACAAGCTCCAACCTACGATCAATATCGTCAGGATGATCAGGATGAGTGTAAATGGTAATTTCAAACCAATTGCTTCTGTGATAAAAAGGTCTACGTCCCCTCTGAAATCACCCACCGAGATCCAATAGATGAAGAAAAATAAAGAGTGCAGCAATAGGATCAATGCCAAAAAATAATGCAAACGGTATTTTAATTTGTTCATTGATTCAGCTCGTTCACTCATCCCACGACACTCCATTCCAAAATTTTTACATAATAGTATTATAGCCATAAATCAATGTTTTTGAAAACCATGTCCAAATACGTTTGATTTCCAGAAAAATCGTATTCATGGTGAAAAGAAAATATCACAATGGTAAAATGAAATAATAATGGCTAATAAACCTTTCCACTGGTCTCAGCAAATTCAAAAAAAGGTCAAGCGCTATTTCCGCGCCAAGTTTCGCTCTGACCTGACTGCCGGTTTGACTGTCAGCATGGTTGTGATCCCCCAATCAATGGCATATGCTGCTATCCTGGGAATCAATCCCATTTTTGGTTTGTTTACTGCTATCATTCCAACGATCATTGCTGCTATTTTTAGCAGTTTTCCATACCTGGTTATTGGACCCACAAATCCTACTGCCCTGGTCACAGCCAGTGTTTTGATGATGTACGCCAGCGACCAGAATTACATCGAATACGTCTTTGCAATTGCCATCATCGCTGGGATTTTTAGCATTACTTTTGGATTAATTAAACTGGGGAGTTTAACCAAATATATTTCTAACTCGGTGATGGTTGGATTTTTAACCGGTGTCGGTGTATTGATCATCAGCTATCAGCTTGGAAACCTGCTGGGGATAGAGCTCGCACGTGATGGGAGCCTTTGGCGGTTAATTCAACAAATTGTAACGAGTATCGCCGAAATAAATCCCTTCTCGCTTGCCATCAGCTCACTTTCGCTTGCAATGCTGTTTATTCTAAGAAAAATCAATCGAAAGATTCCTGCCTCGCTGATAACGATCCTGGTTGTCAGTATCCTGGTATATCTGACCGGATGGCGCGAAAACAACAGTGTTGCCCTGGTAAGTGATTATGGGTTACCAGAGCAGTTCGGGTTAGCCTTCCACCTACCCAATATCGTGCCTGACAATCTTTTCTCATTATTGATCCCCGGCGCTGCTGTTGCACTATTCACATTAATGGAAAGCTTGTCGATCGCCAAGGCTATGAGCCAGATGACAGGAAAAGACTTTAACCCCTCCCACCAGTTGATCAGCCAGGGCGTGGCATCCTTCGTTGGCGGGTTCTTCCAATGTATGCCCTCCTCAGGCTCCCCCTCAAGGACTGTGATCAATGTCGTTAACGGTGCTAAGACCAGGGGCGCAGCGATAGTGTCAGGAATGGGCGTCCTCGTTTTCCTGCTTCTCTTCTCCAGACTGATCGGCTATATACCAATCGCTGCCCTAGCGGCGGTTGTTATCTTTTCTGCAGCAGGTTTGATCAATATCAACCTGATCAAAGTCACGTGGCAGAGCAAAATCAACAGCCGAGTGGTGATGATCATAACATTCTTCTCCACCCTGGTTTTGCCGCTTGAATACGCTGTCTACCTGGGAATCCTTACCACGATCCTGATTTACCTGGTTGAGAGCAGCCATCTGAACCTCAGTTACATCATCGAGGATGATGATGGCCAATATGTTGAGCTACCTATGGAACAGATACAACAAAGAGATTGTAAAATCGCCATCATCAATATAGAAGGTGACCTGTATTTTGCAGCTGCAGAAGATTTAAGAGCTCAAATTGAAAAAGTCCTGGCAACAGAGATTAAAATCCTGATTTTACGATTCCGGCGAACTCACCTTCTTGCCAGTACAGGTATTATGGCTTTAAATCAGATCATAAAATCTGCCCGAGACAACGGCATTGAAATTCTCTTATGTGGTGTCCAAGAGGAAACCTACGAACCCCTCAAAACAGCCGGACTGACAGATCGGATCGGTGACTCAAGGATTTTCTTCGCAAAGGATACCCTTTTCGCTTCCACTCAATCTGCACTAAAAGAAGCGAAAAACATATTAGAAAGTAAAAAGAAGATAGAATAAAGCTAAATTGATGATCATAGCATTGCAGCATTTGAAAAATACTGTGCTTTGATATTGATGTAAAAATGGATTTTTCACCTATCTTATAAACCAAATCTTATGTGAGAATAAACATAAAGGAGTAATTATGGAAAGTAAAAAAAGAATAAACCTACAATTGATCCTGCCGGTTCTTTTGCTCGTTATCGAGATCGTGGTCGTCATCGTCTTACTCGTTTCAGGTTATGAATTTACTTCCTACCTGCCATTTTTCCTTATCTTGCTGGGTGTTTTCCTGGCTAATCAGATCGTCCGCCAGGGGATGATTGCCTGGAAAGTTAAAAAAGCGACCTCCGAAGTTAATTCTGGTGATTCGTTGGTAGAAGAAGGAAAGCCGATGGCGGCAATCAAAATATGGAAAAATGCCTTAATGGAGCTGCCAAAAGATCTTTACCTCTCTACCCTACAAAAAATGGAAAAAGTATATGAAGATCAAAGTATGGAAGCAGGCGTTCAGCAGGTGAAAGCAATCCTTACTGAATCAAACAGGTTTTTTGCAATGACCCAGTTAGCTAAACGTTCTACACCTCAAGACCGACAGCAATGGCAAGCTAAGGCTTACGAACTGCGGAATATGATCAAAGCTCTTCCTGAAGAAAAGGGGCAGGATCTTGTAGACACACCACCCACAGAAAATTAAACGCGGAGGAGCAATGCCAAAACCAAAACTCACTTTCTTCTGTGAGCTGCCAGCGGATGAGCTGGTGAAATTATTCGATGGCAGGTTTCTGATCGATGACTTGCAATCTCTCGATGCTTCACTGAGCCTCGGTATCCTCGACTTCTCTAATGAAAGAGCACAGTTAGTCAAACGGTTGAACAAAGCCGGATTGCCTGTTATCGCCTGGCTGCTGCTGCCAGAAGAACAGGGATATTGGTTCAATCTTAACAATTACGAATATGCAGCGGCCAGATACCTCGATTTCAAAGCCTGGACGACGCAGTATGATCTCCAATGGACCGGGGTCGGCCTGGATATTGAAGTGAACATTAACGAAATTCGGGGTGTTATGGAAAAGAAGCAAGGGGCACCATTTATCAAAACGCTTTTTGCAAGGTATTTAGATAAACATAAATCCCTCAAAGCTAAAAATGCTTATCAAGCCCTGGTCGATCTGATTCATGCAGATGGTTACCCTGTCGAAAGCTATCACCTTCCCATCATCATTGAGGAGAGGCGTGCTCATGCAACCGTACTCCAACGCACCCTCGGGCTGCTTGATGTTGAGACAGATAGCGAAATCCTCATGCTGTATTCAAGTTTTCTCCGGCCAAACGGTGATGCTGCATTGTGGAGCTATGCAAACAATGCGGATTCTGTAGGGGTCGGTAGCACGGGCGGCGGTGTCGCTATTGAAGGTATCATCGATCTTGAGCCGCTCACCTGGGAAGAATTTGCACGGGACCTGCGCATTTGTGTCACAAAAGAAAAACCGGTCCACATTTTCAGCCTGGAAGGTTGCGTTAAGCAAGGGTATTTATCAAAATTAAATTCTTTCAGCTGGGATCGAACAACGGAAATACCAAAAGGTGTTAATAAGGTCAGAGCATTAAGGACAGGAATGGCTGCTAGTTTATGGCTGTTAGAGCGCCCCTGGGTGATCCTGGTTGGACTCCTGACATTGATTGGGATGGGTTTCCTATTCAATCATAAGAAACCTGAATAACAGAAGAAAACAATGATCATTATTTATGATGCAAAGTGATGGTGTCATTATCATAGACCTTATTTTCACCCCATCAAAACCTTTGCCAATAATTTTAGAGTATAATACAGAACGTTATTGACCTGAATTAAGACAATTTAATAAACACCTATAAATTTAGAAAGAAGGATATTTTGAACAACAAGAAAGTTCCAGTGATCAGTATTATCATGTATGTACTTGCAGGGCTGCTGTTTGTATTAAGCGTGTACACGACAGTTTTCGCCGTAAAATATATATCCCCCAGCTTTGAACAGGGATTGACCTTCAAAGGATATGAGCTTGAAGTTATCAATTTCTATGTCTCAAATGTCGGCCCGTTATACCTTTTCTCAACTACAATCTTTGGATTGGGTTGGATCATCCAGCTTGTGACCCCTTTAAAGGATTTAGAAGTAGAGATTGACGAATTCGAATTCGT
Source organism: Anaerolineaceae bacterium (assembly GCA_016841445.1). GTDB lineage: Bacteria > Chloroflexota > Anaerolineae > Anaerolineales > Anaerolineaceae > Brevifilum. The sequence goes on along the minus strand of JAENZD010000001.1, from coordinate 22,969 downwards.
TTCAGAAGAAGGTCTAGAAGATGATGAAATGATGGAAGAGGATGAGGAATAATCCTCAAGAAGGACGGTCCATTATTCAAATGGATCCAAAATAATCTTATAAATTGAAACACAATTTATAAGCAATTTTTACGAGCAAACTAAGTTAATTAACTAATCCGGCTGTTGCTAGCCGGATTAGTTTTTTTTATTATTCAGCTCCGAGAGCGTCCCTAGAGCTTCTTACTATTCTTTATTCATAATTCATAAGCACTTCGCTCATCTAGCTGCTGCTTCTTTTCCTGGTGAAGGGTTAAAACTCTCCCCTGAATATCTTTAAGGTGCTGCCCCCGCAAAGGATACCAGACCAGGATCAATGCACCCAATAAACAGGCTATGCCTGGGATCACACCTGTAAAAATCTTGATCCCAAGAATGGCTCCTATGGGTTGATCGAGGAAAATCTCTCCAGCATTTGAAGCGCGTGTCACAAATTTCGTCTGTTCCAGGATAAATGGTGTCACCCAGATGGCAATGGACTGGGCAGGCTTTGTGATCAATGCATTCACCCCAAAGAATGCGCCTTCCCGTCGAACCCCTGAACGCAGCTCATCATCGTCAGCAACCTGGGCAAACAAAACATTTGTCAAGGTCTGAGGACCTGCTAATCCGATCCCCGCAAGCACAATACAGAAAGGGATCATGGCCGCCGGCACAAGGACGATGGACAGCAGCCCAATTCCCGCAATCACCAGCAGAAGCTGCTGTGCGCCAACAACACCCAGCTTTTTACGCAAGAGTGTTGTCAAGGGAATGGTGATGATCAAAGGGATGAACAGAAACGCCAGGAGCTGGATCGCAGGCCACTGCATTACATAATCGGCCAGGTAGAAGATTGAACCCAGCAAAAGTGAACTCATTAATATGATCAGGAAGTTTTCAGCAACCAGGAATAGAAAAGCCTTGCTGCTGAATGTGAATTTTATCGCTGACCAGGGCGTCATGGTTTTATCAATAACAGCAAATTCTTTCCGCTCTTTGACTTTGAACGTTGTAATCAGGATCAAGCCCATACTCACCAGCCCAACCGCTGCCATGGCGACATACAATGGGACCAGGGATGATTCGCCTGTTTTCGGCCTGACCATATCCGGGATCAAGAAACCCAACAGCGTTCCCAACATGGCAAACAGGGAGCTCGAGATTTGCAGGCCATTGCGCTGGGCATCGGATTCCGTCACCTCCGGCAGCAAGGCGGAGTAAACCAGTCCAATGATCGTATAGCAGGTGTCATACAGGAGCATGGATACCAGCATCCACCAGAATAAGGTCTGCTGCCCCGCTTTCGGAGGTGCAAACCAGACTAAAATAAACGTCAACGCCAGGAAGGGGGCTGTGAACCGCATGTAGGGAATCCGGCGGCCGTGCTTGCTGCGGGTGTTATCGGTAATGTAGCCAAACAGTGGATCATTGATCGCATTCCAGATGGCATAAACCGTCGCAGCAATCCCAATCCAACGAGCCGTTAATCCCAGGTAGTCCTGGTAAAAGATCGTGAGCAAGCCCCCATAAATCCCTGAAATGAGGGAGGTGCCCAATGATGCGACTCCCCAGTAAAACTTGTACCTGAAACTGAAACGGGCGGGTTCTAAAGAATTTTCTTGTACTGGATGTTTAGGCTTCACAATGATATCTCCTTTTCATTCAATCTTCGGCATGAGGTCTTTTAACGCTTTGTAGCCAATAACCTGGATTCCTTCACGTTTAATGAAATCCCGAATTTCATCCTTCATAAATGTTTCATAATCTGCAGCTCGGCAGTCCCAGGAACCGGTGATACGCCTTAATTCCGGCGTATCTTTGGATGGGTGGATGATGAAGTGGGTAATACCGGGTTTCAATTCTCCGAGTGCTTGTTTAGCCTGACTGACACGATCAGTTGCGTCCTTTAGCTCCAACCCGGATAGACGATCCAACAAAGGGATACCCATTTCTTCTAAAGTATTCACCAACCCGGTGATCATTTGGGCTGTATCATCATCCAGGCTCTCACGTGCCACCAATTCTTCAGCAGCTGAGCGTGGGATCATACAGGGCAGCCCATAGCGGGTGGCGAGCTGGATATACGCGGGGATCAGGTTAGGATGCGCAACCGAACCCATATGGGTATCGATGTGTGTGGGTGTCATCCCCGCTGCTATTGCCCGGCTAACCTGTGCTTCCATTTCAGCAATCGCCGCTGAAGGATCAGCTTGCGCCCAAACCTCTTCCGTCTTCTTATAAAAGAAACCCTGTTCGTCCAACAAACCGCTTGCAGGGTCTCGCGTGCTGACCGGTCCCCAGCGGTAAGTTTCCCATTCGCTTGTCAGCGTAATGTGAATCCCCAGGTCTGCATCGGGATGTGAATGGGCATAAACGGCTGCCTCAAGAAACCAGGGACAGGGCACCATTACAGCGCCGCTTGAGATCAATCCAAATTCCCATAAGTCAGCAAACGCATCGATAGAAGCCTGGCACATGCCGATATCATCCGTATGGATAATGACTATCCGGTCATCATCTGCATATCCAAGTTTTTTAAGTACGGGGTTGGGGTGCATAGCGTCTCCTTCGCTGGATCAAGGATAGTTTAACTCAATTACCCAATTATAAATACTTTTTCTGACTTGGTATTGATTCTCCGGAATAATACTGAAGGTTAATTTATTAATCTGAAAAGAAATCATGTATAATTGAATAACGCAATTCTCAACTTTCGTGCATTTGCACATAACCCTTTCTCATATTTAAAGGAGATTATTATGACAGATTATCAAGCCCCTGTACCTCAGGGCAAAACCAATACATTGGCTATCATCAGCCTGATTGCAAGCATCCTCGGTGTTTTATTAATGTTCCTGGGCCTTTGCATTCCCTGCACAAGTTTATTCAGTTTCCTGCTCGGTGTTGCGGGAGCCATCATGGGATTCATTGCTAAAAAGAAAATTGATGAATCTATGGGTGTTGAAGGGGGTCGCGGTTTGGCTATGGGTGGTCTGATCGCAGGTATCGCCGTTGTTGTGATCTCGATCATTATCTTCATCATCGGGATTATTGCTGTCGGTGCTCTGTTCACAACACCTGCTTTTATGGAGGGCTGGTACTAAACTGTCAAAACATTTCTAAAATTTCGATGTACCCACCAGAAATTGGTGGGTACATTTGTTTTTAAAAAATACAACTCTTAAAATGCTTGCCTATTTTTCTCTGTGTGGGAAAACTATCCGGAACCCACCTGACCCACCAAATCTCAAATCCCGCCAAATAAACAAAACCCAGGCGATCAGAATTAATACCACCGATATCCCCAACAGGATCAACAGGTTTTGAACATCCAAACCTTCAATTGCAGAACCGCCCTGATAATAATTGATGGGAGAAAAACGGTTGATGCCCTCCAGGCTTTCATCGATATTCGCCAATGAGGTGATGAAATAGCTGGCAATCAAGAGCATCGCTGCGACAGCATTTGCCGCGCTGCTGTTAGGGATGATCATGCTCAGCAATAAAGCCAGGCCAAGAAAAACCATCAAAACAGCAAACAATGAAGCAAATGGCAGAATTAGCTGATCCTGTCCAAGATCAAAAGTATCAGTAGATTCGAGTCCCAGGGCGAACCCTCCCCAGGTAATCACCAGAATTAGCACAATACTCAATATCAGCGCCAATAAGCGGCTCCAGAACACCGCCGTCCGGCTGATGGGTTGGGAAAGGACCAGTTCCAGCGTACCATCTTCTTCTTTCTTTGCGATCAATCCGGCAGCACTGGATGTCGCCATGATCCCCAGGACCAAAGGGGTATAAGAAAAGAACTCAAGGTGAAGAAATCCGCTGGGTTCAAACAGGTTCGTATCTCCGCCAAAGAAGGCCATCAAACCTTCGGGAAAGGCATCAAATAATTGCCGCAGATCTACATTTTGCTGGAAAAAGTTTTCATAAATATCAAACATGTAAAAACCCAGCACACCCAAACCAATTCCCCAGCCTAAGATCATCAACCAATTTCGCAATAATTTCTGTTTTAATATTGCCAACATATTTTAGTTCTCCACCTTTTCACCTCTGTAATACTTCAAAAAGACCTCTTCCAATGATGGGCGATGGATTGCCAGGTCCCTCACGGGGAATTTGGCTAATGTTTTAATAAAATGATCGACCTCGCCTTGAATTTCAAAGGTGTAGCTCTTTTGATGATCGTTCACCCGCAAGATCACAAGATCAGGAAGATGAACAAAATTCGATTCCGGAACTTCCTCCGAGAATGATACCGTTGCAAGAGTGATAGCCCGGTTAATCAAGCTATCCGTTTCAGCAATTTCGACCAAAACACCTTTACGGATGATCCCGACCCGGTCGGCAATCTTTTGGACCTCAGACAGGATATGGGATGAGAAAAATACTGTTGTTCCTTTCTCAGCTTCCTCCTGGACAATATTTAATACTTCCTGCTGCATCAATGGATCCAACCCCAATGTGGGTTCATCAAGCAGCAGCAGCGGCACTTTACTGATTAAAGCCTGCATCAGTCCTACTTTTTGCTTGTTGCCCTGGGATAGGGATTTGATTTTCATGTCAAGCGGAACATCCAACCGGCGCGCCAATTCATTAAATTCCTCGGGAGACCTGCTTTCTTTTTTAATACGCCGGATGTATTTTAGGTACCCCCTGGCTGTGAAATTGCCATCCAAATTCAGATCTCCCGGGAGATACCCTACATTTTGTTTGACTCCCTGCGGATCACTTTGTGGATCCATACCAAGAATTTCAATTTGTCCTTTGCTGGGGCGGATCAGGTCCAGCATACACCGGATGGTTGTCGTTTTACCTGCGCCATTTGGTCCCAGAAAGCCAAAAATCTCCCCTTTTTTCACCTCAAAGTCCAAACCGCTCAACGCATGAACCTTACCATAATATTTGTGGAGGTTGTCAAATTTTATTGCTGTATGCTCCATACGATTATTTTCCAGTAATAATGTCGATTGCTGAATCCAAATTTGCCATGATGGTGAAAGTGGTCAGCATCATGTTCTATTGCGAAACATTAGTGTCATTGACCTTTTCAGGAGATCATTCGTTTAAAATTAGAAAGATACCTGATACAATTGCCAAACCCGCGATGATCATCTCAACTTCACCTATTGTAACCAAGCCTGCTAAACCAATCAATATCAGCCAGACACAGAGCAGCAGAAAGCCGATATGGTGTTTAAACCCGGGTGTACGAACAATTAATAGCAAGCCTGCGGCCAAGGCTAAAACGGCCAGGACAGTACTCAATCCTGGGAAGCTGAAATTAAAAATGACCGTTCCCCCTCGTGCAATTAAGTACACTGAGAAAATTATCCAACCAATAAAAGAAGAAATCCCTGGTGTTACGACCAGGATCACAATCCCGGTCACAAGGGCAAATATTGGGATAATAATACTCAATGAGCTTAACCCAGATATGAAATTCATCAAACCGGATATGATTAAGAATGTCCCTAATATAATAAAAGTTAGCCTCTTAGTAAACATAAGCACCTCTTAATTTAATAGTTTTGATAATTAAATGTTACCGTATTGAATGGCCAAAATGAAATAGACAACTTGACACCCATCAGTGCCTATGCTAAAAATGATGAGGTCATTATCACTAAATAGTCTATATTTATAGAAATAATTAATTTTCGGGAGCAGCATGAAAATTATTCAAATCATCCCAACATATAACGAATCGGAGAACCTCCCAAAACTGGTATCCGCCTTGTTTGCCCAGGAAATCCCCGGTTTCAGTATTTTGGTTGTGGATGATAACAGCCCTGATGGGACAGGAGAGGTAGCAGAAGACCTTTCAAAAATGTATCCGGGAAATGTCATGGTGCTGCACCGAACGGGCAAGGAGGGTTTGGGGAAAGCCTATATCCAGGCTTTTCGATACGCTTTAAACCAGGGTGCAGACGTGATTGGCATGATGGATGCTGATCTTTCCCACCCCCCGGAAAAACTACCCTTACTCATTGAAGCGCTTAATAAAGCTGATGTCGTCATTGGCTCACGCTATACCCAGGGCGGCAGTCTGGATAAAAGCTGGCCGTTCTGGCGGAAAGCATTGTCATCGTTTGGCAACACTTATGCAAGAACCATCCTCGGACTGCCGATCAAAGATGCCACGGGCGGTTACCGTGTTTGGCGTCGCTCAGCCCTGGAAGCTATCCCCTTCGAGGAATCACGTTCAAACGGCTATGTCTTTATAGTGGAACTGGCCTATATGGCTAAACTAGCTGGATTGACCTTTGCAGAAGTTCCCATCTATTTTGCAGAACGGGTGCATGGTGATTCAAAAATGTCACTCCGGATCCAGGTTGAAGCCGCACTTAGAGTCTGGCAGCTGCGGAGGATCTATAAGCGCCGAAAATAATTAAATTCTGCTTTCACAAAACTAAATTGGGGAAAAAATCTGTTCAAATAATATTCAATTCATCCACTAAACGGGTCAATCGTATCCAATCCTCAACAGTGATCGCTTCTGGTCGTACCTGGGGATCGATCGATGCCTTATTTAATAAATCAATGATCTGATCCTGTCCCCCATCCAAGATAGACCTGAGGGAACTGCGCATCATCTTTCGTTTCTGGTTGAAGGCAGCATGGGCTAAACGGAACATCACTTTAACTTCTCTGGACGAAAGCTTTGGTTGGGGATAAATATCAATCACCAAAACGCTGCTGTCCACCTTCGGTTCTGGAATAAAACAACTTGCCGGGATGTGATGTGTGATCTGGGCTTCACCGTAAATCTGGACCGAGAGTGAAAGCAAGCTCATTTTTTCATCTTTATTGATGATCCGTTCAGCAACCTCTCGCTGCATGGTCAGCACAATTTTTCCCGGTCTTACCTCAGCCTCCAGCAAATGCCGGACCACAGCCGAAGTAATATAATAAGGGATATTCGCAACCACCTTATAGCCATCCACAGCAAATAAATCCCTCAGCGGGATATCCAGGATATCCCCTTTCAAGAGGCTGACGTTACCAAATCCTTTTGTGACTTCTCTCAGAACCGGGAAGAGATGGCCATCAATTTCAACTGCGATAACCTTCCTGGCATTCACTGCGAGAACCCGTGTGAGACTTCCCAATCCAGCCCCAATTTCCAGAACCTGATCATTCTCTCCAACACCAGCATCACGCACAATTTTGAGCAGTGCGTTGTGATCCACCAGGAAGTTCTGCCCCAATGATTTTTGAGGGCTGAGATGAAACCTCCTTAATAAGTCGGGAATCTGCAGGGGTTCTAATTTCATGGCGTGATGATTGCTGGAATATAGCGCTGGGGAACAGGCGTTAGAAAATACATCGTCGTCCAATGATACCAGGGGACATAATTTTCATCTCGATAGGCGAGGTCGATCCAGTACTGGCCTGAACACCCACCGCAAACATCCCCAATAATAGCCCTGCCATAACCGGGCACATAGACTGTCAGGTCTGCCATGCCCAATCCGTTCGGTACAGAATACCAGTGTGGGCTGACAGCAATAATGCCTTGCTGCAGTGGATACCCGCCCGCAGTGCCATCATAGCAAACCCCATTCGCGTCGCAGGGTTTGTAAGATGTGGCATAAACGCTGATCTTCCGCCAATATTCAATGGTCTGTCCATCGACAACTTCGGAATAAATTTCAATTTTTGAACCGTACCCTAAAATACCGTTCTTTGCTTCACTGGCTTGCCATCCCTCCTGGGAACTGCGCCAAACTTCAACCCCATCTTCAAATATGGTGCGTTCACGGTTTGCAAAAATTGCATTCTGGCCTTGTTCAATCACTGAAACCTGGTCGAGCGGGGTTTCAGGGTCCTCCTGGTAGTCCGATTCATAAGGGATTTCTTCAGTAACGATCGAAAGCGTCTCCCTGACCTGAACAATTCTGATGATGGAATCTTCAGGAATCGAATCATCCTCCTGCGGAATGCTGTAATCCAGGTTTTGGAGGGAGAATCCTAAATCCTGCAGCGCTTCACCAACCGTTTGGGCAGCTGTCATGCCAGTCAAAGAACCTGTCTCGGTTTGGATCGTTACCGCCTTTGCCCGTCTGATCTCAACCGTCATCCCATCGACGATCCCTGCAGATAGATCTTCAGAAACCCAGTCCTGAGAGCTAACATCAATCGACGCATCCTCAAGGGCAGCACCTAAAGTAGTTTGATTCGTAAATAACTGAAATACCGCCTCACCCACCACAACCTCAAGCTGTTTCGCGGGACTATACTGGATAAAAATTGATCCCTCTCCCTCCAACGGTTGGTCAGGATCAATCGTTAACCCATTCACCAATAACGCATCCCCTGGATACAATTCGATCCCAAGCGTGGACAATAAATTTGAAGGGATCAATTCTGCTGACTTTACTGTGAGAATTTCATCTGGCATTTCAATAATGATTTCACGGGCCTTGGTAACCCTGACCACAGATTGATTCCAAACCAAGCCGTTGAGAGAAGGGAATACTTTATCCTCCGGATCAATGACAAGACCTGCTGAACGCAGAACACCAGAAACCGTTAGCGCGGCTGTCTTAACACTGGCAGGCTCACCATCAACGATCACCGTCACCGGTTGGCGCAATCCAAGCCAGATCAGCGCAATACTCCCCAGCAAGAGCAACACGATGACCGGCACCTGCCACTTATTCAGATTGTTCAGAATTTCCTTCATATATCACCATTAATACTGAAATTGAACCTTGACCAACACACATTTCATCTTTCAGAGGGTTTTTGCAGTATAACACACCCTATTTTTTTGGCAAGTTGGCCTGGTTCTCTGCATTTGAACGGATCTTAACTAAAACTTCAAGCAGTCTTCCCATCCAGACATCGGAATCAGCCTCCTTGAAGTGAACCCGGTATGCGTTCTTTCCACTTGTGATCCCACCACCCAGTTCAGGCAAGTTGCGTGAAGGAATTCCTTCCGGAAGCGGGGGATAGCGTAATACAAGCTGGCTTCCCTCAAAACCCACAGAGGCTATTCCCGCTAGCGCTACCAGGAGTTTTACTTTGATCTGATAGATTAAATTTTGAACGGGTTCTGGCAAAGGGCCAAACCGGTCTTCGAATTCCATTTCAATCGAAGCCAATTTGGTTTCATCCTTAATATCCGCCAGACGCCGGTAGAGCTTTAGCCGAAGGGCCTGGTCAGGTATATAGCTGTTTGGAATCCCAATCGCCAGCGGCAGGTTAACGGATGTGGGGATCGCCAGGGAAGCATCCAGGATTGTGCCTTCTTCCGGCCGGGAAACCCCCATGGCTAACTGGAACTGTTTCACAGACTGCGCCAGCAGCCGTGTGTAGAGGTGGAAACCAACAGCAGCAATATAGCCGGATTGGCGTGTGCCCAGCATTTCACCTGCACCGCGCATCTCGAGATCGCGCATCGCAATCGCATAGCCTGAGCCCAACTGGGTATTCTCCGCCAGAACTTCAAGGCGCTCCTGCCCTTCTGGTGTGGGTGATTTGATGCGGTGGCGGAACAGGAAAGCATATGCCCGCTGCGCACCGCGCCCCACCCTGCCCCTCAGCTGATAGAGCTGAGCCAGCCCAAAAGTATCTGCCCGGTCTACGATCAGGGTGTTAGCATTGGGAATATCGAGCCCAGATTCGATGATTGATGTGCACAGCAGGATGTCAATATCACCGTTTGTGAAGAGGTGCATCATATCAGCCAGTTTATCCTCATCCATCTGCCCATGGGCAATCCCGATTTTGGCTTCCGGAACCAGACTTTCCAGCTGGTGCCGCATCGCGCCAATGGTCTGAACCCGGTTATGAACAAAAAAGATTTGCCCGCCTCGTTCCAGTTCACGGATGACAGCCTGGCGCACCAGCTTCGGATCATAGGGTCCAATATGGGTTACAATTGGCAGCCGCTCCTCAGGTGGTGAGTTGATGGTTGAGATATCGCGCACGCCCGTCAACGCCATGTATAATGTACGGGGAATAGGTGTTGCGGTTAATGTCAGAACGTCCACGGACGTCCGTAGTTGTTTAAGATGTTCTTTATGAGCAACGCCAAAACGCTGCTCCTCATCCACGACAACCAGCCCCAGGTCTTTGAAGGTGACATCCTGGGAAAGCAGGCGGTGGGTACCGATCACAATATCCACATTACCCTTTCGCAGGTCATTGATGATCTTATTCTGCTGCCGCTGGGTGCGGAACCGTGAAAGCATTTCCACCACTACAGGGAAAGTCGAAAGACGGTTTCTGAAGGTGTCGTAATGCTGCTGGGCAAGGACGGTTGTCGGGACCAGGACAGCCACCTGTTTCCCGTCCATAACGGCTTTGAATGCGGCCCTGAGTGTCACTTCGGTTTTACCGTAACCCACATCACCACACAGCAAACGGTCCATCGGCCTTGGTGCTTCCATATCCGCCTTGATCTCTTTCAAAGCCTGCAGCTGATCCTCAGTTTCAATATAAGGGAAGCTTGCTTCCAGTTCACGCTGCCAGGGTGTATCCGTGCTGAAAGCATAACCTTCAGCAACCTGGCGCTGTGCATACAGCTGTAAAAGATCACCTGCGATCTCCTGGACTGCTTCGCGGACTTTCTGTTTTGTATTGCTCCAGCTCAGCCCCCCCAGGCGTGAAATCGAGGGGACATGCCCCTCTGCGCCAACATACCGGGATAAACGATCAGCATGGTGAATCGGCACAAACAACTGATCCTGTTCAGCATATTCAACACATAAGTACTCTTGCTGCGCATCACCCATTGACCGTGACACCAGCCCCACATATTTGCCAATGCCATGATCAACATGCACGACCCAATCACCGGGCTGAAGGTCAGCATAAACGGATTCAGGCGCTTCAGCGGTTGGCCGGTATCGCCGGCGCGGCTGCGGACGCGACCAGCCAAAAATTTCGCCGTCCGTCAGCAGATGGTGTTTTTTATCATCCGGCAGGTTGAGCACCCATCCCCCAGCCAGTGTGCCTTCAACAAAACGGGAAGCAATGGTTGGCTCTGGAGGCATTTCTTCCTGAAGCTGCGCTTCTCCCCATAAATCACGCAGACGAGAAGACTGCCGGGAGACAATCACCCAGGATTCCTCGCGGCGGTCAACTTCCTGCAGAAAGTTGATAAAATCCCTGATCTTCCCAGCAAAACGCGGGCCAGGTTCAAAGGCTTGTGCTAATGGCGGTTCCTCCGGTGCATTGGTATACCCCAGCTCCACCACCGGCCGTTTTCCAAACCGGTCCTCAATTTCTGACCAGGTCAGGAAAGGCACCGGGAAATCTTCGGGCAGCTCTCCAGCTTCCACTGCTTCTGTCTTGCGGGTAAGGCTTTCTTCCTCGAAATCCGTCACAGCCGCAGAAAGAAATTCACGCCCATCCAAAACAATCAGCGCATCCTCTGGCAGAAAGTCCAGCATCGTTCCAGCCATCGGATGTGCCAGCGGGATGTGGAATTCACTCATCGATTTGAGATCAATTCCCGCTTTAATTGCTGCTGAGGGCAGAATTTCTCGAGCAGGGGTAATCATGAGTGCGGAAAGTTGAGTAACTGTGCGCTGTGAAGCCGGGTCAAAAGCCCGCATTGTGTCAATTTCATCACCAAAGAACTCAATCCGCACCGGCTGAGGTTCACCAGGCGGCCAGATATCCAGGATCCCGCCGCGTCTGGAGAACTGCCCCGCTTCAACCACAATATTGGCATAGTCGTACCCGGTATCCACCCATCCACGCGTCAGCTCTTCCGGAGTCGTCCGCTCTCCAACCCGAAGTGCGCGTGCATTTTTAAGAAACTCACGCCTTGGCATGGTGCGTGTCATGATCGCACGAACGGGTGTTACCAGCACCGGTGGGTTCTCTGGTGCCTTAGCGCCGGGTATGAGCGTGCGCGAAAGCATGGTCAACACCTGCAGACGGTCACGCCGGGTGCCTTTCCCCCACCCTGACCGTTCATAGAACAACGGGTTAGGTTCCGGAAAATAATGGACAGGGGTCTCACCCATCCAAAACTGCAGCTCTTCAAATAAAGTCAGGGCACGGTCAGCACGGTTCGAGATCAATACAATTGGACGATGCAGGTCCTGCTGCAAGCGGGCTACCAGCGGCAGTCGGGCAGCGCGCGGCAGCCCCAACCCCTGTGCAGAATCCACGGTATCATAGCCAGCTTTCACCCTTGCAAGAAATGCCTGGTAAACCGGCAGTTCCGTAAACTTATCCAACAAATTCATTCTTCCTCATCGAATAAACTGCCATTAAAGGTGTTCATTGCTTTTTCAATTCCCATAGTGATGAACATCCGAACAGCTGCCACAGCGGTATCCATTAGTTCAGGTAAGACTGCCAGCTGGTCCCCATCAAAATCGTGCAGAACATAATCGCGGGGGTCCATGCGTCCTGGAGGACGACCGATACCCACCCGAAGACGTGCAAATTCACGAGTCCAGAGCTTATCAACAATCGACTCCATCCCACGCTGCCCCCCAGTCCCACCTGATGGGCGTAAACGCAATGTGCCAAAAGGTAAGTCCAGATCATCATGGATCACCAGCAGGTTCTCCATCGGAACTTTATAGAAATTAATCAAAGGTGCGACTGCCTGGCCCGAATCGTTCATGTAAGTCTGGGGCTTTGCCAGGATCAGACGCATGTCATCCAGGCTGCCCTTTCCCACGATCGCGCGAAATTCAACCCGTCGAAGAGGGATAGCCGCCTTTTCAGCCAACGCATCCAGCACCATAAAACCCACATTATGGCGATTGTGGCGGTATTCAGCACCCGGGTTACCCAGGCCGGCGATTAAGTAAGGTGTGGTATCTGTCATCATATTTCAACTCTTTTGATTTCATATAAGTATCGTCAAATGCGGGTGTAGAACGCGCAAACAGTGCCGCACAAGCTATTTGTGGGGCGTCCATCATCAGACCTTTAAGTTTAGCACATAAGAGATAGTTTAGTGAATGGCGAATTGTTGAGCAGTGAATGCTAGCAGACCATCAGGAGATCAGGTACGAGGCATTAGGAACCTATCATAAAGAAAATATCATTAACGCTAATTAATTCGTATTGTGGCTTAAAACTTTAATTTTTGTTTTTTCTTTCCCCGTTTTGACGTATTGACAATAATGATCGCCAAAATTGAAACAATACTTAAGCCTAAAAACCCAAAAACGACATAGGGGAAGTAGAGCTCCCAGGGAATAAAATAGCCTTCATATGGTTCCAGGATGTACTCCGCTTCCAAATAAATGCTTTCACTTTCCTCAACAAGATCTGGCAGGGAAATTGACCATGTGCTTACGCCTGCATCTCTCTGTATGCCGTTGGTATCAATGATTTGCGGTGTGACCAACTGAACTTCGAAACCGGCATCAGCGATATCCAGCAGGTAGATCCCCGGAATGCTGACATTCGCCAAATTCAGATCAATCGTTTGCTCGAAATGATAAGTGCCGTCCTGCTCATCAAATATCATGAAGATGGGTCCGAAGCGGCGCTCATCCGCAAAAACGGCCGGAAAATCGGCGATATCCATCTCAATGGACTGCCATGTTATTCCACCTTCTTCATAATCCTGCTGGCGAACATCGGTGATATTTTCATCCTGGATCAACGTCGCAAACAAGCTGTCTAGCTGATACTCCTGCGGAAGGGCCAATTCAAACTGCGAATAAGCGGTTGTTTCAACACCATATGCAAAGCGCAGTGTGCCTGAACCATCTTCTTTGATCAGGATGTCCTCATCAAAGCTGACACACCCTCCCAATAATAAGAGTCCTGTCAATCCGATCAGTATCAAAGCAAAACGAGTTTTTCTCATACCCCATAATCTTAGACCATGTTGGGTAAAACGTCCAACCTCACTCTGATATAGTTGAATCCTCAGTAATGAGGTGAAACCAGTTCACAACAGGCTCAATCAGAGAACTATCCACCGATTCTTGATTTTTTTGACCTTTGTAAGCATAATTATGCTGAGGTAAAAGTTTTAATAATGCACAATTTTGAGAAAATCAAAATTTTATAGACCTGGAAGGAAGTCTTGCATGACAAAAAAACCTGATAACAAAATCATTCCCACCCCACTTAATCGCAAAACACCGGTTCCATCAGATATTGATATTGCCCAGGAAGCAACCCTGAAACCCATCACGCAGGTTGCAGAAGAATTGGGCCTCCTGCCTGATGAATATGATCAATACGGTAAATACATCGCCAAGGTCAGCCCGTCCGTTCTCAAACGTTTACAGGATGTCCCTGACGGCAAATACATTGATGTGACCGCTATCACCCCCACCCCGCTGGGAGAAGGGAAAACCACGACAACAGTCGGGTTGAGCCAGGCTTTAGGCGCCCATCTGGGCAAGCGAGTGTTCACCGCTATCCGGCAGCCCAGCCAGGGTCCTACCTTTGGGATAAAAGGCGGCGCGGCAGGCGGCGGGTACAGCCAGGTGATCCCCATGGAGGAATTCAACCTGCATCTAACAGGTGATATCCACGCTATCACAGCGGCTAATAACCTGATCGCGGCCGCTGTAGAAACCCGTATGTATCATGAAACCTACCAAAGCGATGAAGCGCTGTTTGACCGCTTATGCCCTCCCGATGAGGACGGAAACCGGGAATTTGGCATCGCCATGAAGGGACGGCTTAAGAATCTTGGCATTACAAAAACAGATCCAAATGAACTGACGGATGGAGAACGCAGCCGTTTTTCCCGTTTAGATATTGACCGGAGCACACTCACATGGCGCAGGGCTACCGACACCAATGACAGATTGCTGCGGGAGATCACCGTTGGCCAAAGCCCGACAGAGAAAGATTTTGACTTGAAGACCAGTTTTTACATTTCTGTTGCCAGTGAATTAATGGCGGTATTGGCCCTTTCAACCAGTTTGGACGACATGCGCGAACGAATTGGCAAAATCGTGCTTGCAAGAGATACCCAGGGTAGACCCGTCACCGTTGAGGACGTCGGTGTTGCAGGTGCTTCCACCGTTTTGATGAAGGATACGATCAAACCCACGCTGATGCAAACCCTGGAAGGCACACCTGTCTTCGTGCATGCCGGGCCTTTTGCCAACATCGCCCATGGGAACAGCAGCATTATGGCGGATATGATCGGTCTAAAGCTGGCAGATTACGTTATCACAGAATCTGGTTTTGGATCTGACATGGGCATGGAGAAATTCTTTGGTATTAAGTGCCGCTACTCAGGCAATAAACCTGATGTGGTGGTCTTGGTGGCAACGATCCGGGCTTTAAAAATGCACGGCGGCGGTCCCAAGGTGACTGCCGGTGCACCATTAGCTCCCGAATACGAAAATGAGAACCTGGAATTAGTTCGCAAAGGGATGGAAAACGTTAAAGCACACTGCAGCAATGCCCACAAATTTGGCGTACCTGTCGTCCTTGCACTCAACCGTTTCTATACGGATACCGATGCTGAAATTGATGTTGTGTTGAATCAATGCAAAGCAAGCGGAAACATCATTACAGGCGTGGTAACGAACCACTGGGAAGAGGGCGGAGAAGGTGCAGTAGAGCTGGCTAAAGCCGTCATCAAGGCGTCTGAAGAACCCTCAAATTTCAAATTCCTTTATCCGCTGGATATCCCTATTAAGGATAAAATCGAAACGATCGCAAAAGAAATTTATGGTGCAGAAGGCGTGGATTATTCACCTAAAGCAGAATCCCAGATAGAAGAATACACAAAACTTGGGTATGATAACCTGCCGATCTGCATGGCTAAAACCCATCTCAGCCTGAGCCATGACCCTTCCCTCAAAGGGCGTCCTGCTGGTTTTCGCATCCCTATTCGTGAGATCAATGCATCCATCGGTGCTGGTTTCCTTTATCCGATCGTTGGGCCAATCCGCCTGATGCCAGGTCTCCCAACCCGACCAGCCTATTATGATATCGATATCGAGTTAGATACCGGCCGAATTTTAGGGCTGTCCTGAGAATAAATAAATCTCAGCTCAATAGGGCAAGGGACGCGATAGCGCAATTTTAATAAATATTGTATGCCAACGCAATGATTAACACGGTAGAATTAACTTCCAGTTGAACCAGGAATGTGAATCCTGGGAATAATCCCTCATTCAACTCGACACGGATCGGTTCTATGAACAATTTAAATATTAACGAAAAATATCTGGTCGATAAAGAAGGGCATCACATTGGTGTCTTCCTGACCATTCAGGAATTCCGTTCACTGATCAATCGTCTTGAAGAGCTCGAATCCTTCAAATCTGCTCGTGAAGAGATCAATATCGTTGATCAACTGCTGGCTGAAGCGAACAAAAAACCAAGCGAGGAAAATCTTCCAAGTTTCAAACGCAGGCAGGGTCCAGGCGGGATGGTCGTTGTATGAGAGGTGTATGGATTAATTGATAAAATAAATTAGAAAATATAAAAAATCGGTCGCTCATCATAATGACGAGAGACCGATTATTTTTTATTGCAAAGGACTCACATCACATTGATCGTTTGTGAGACGACATTCGGCAGTAATGCCTGGATCCCTTCAATAGAAATCTCACTCACACCCTCTGTCTCCACGGATGCTGTCCCCGTCGCAACTGCCCAGCGTGCCACATCTACCAGCGGCATATCTCTCGATTGTGCATACAGCATTCCGGCAAGCAAAGCATCCCCTGACCCGGCTGCATTTCGCACATGGATTGTCGGGGGACGTGCATACACAATTTCGTACTGGGATGCCATCAGAAGCCCTGCTTCACCCATGGTTAATGCGAAATATTCAATACCCATCCTCAAGAAGGGTAATGCTGCTCGTTTGGCTTCCTCCACACCCCCAATATTAAATCCAACAATTTTCGACGCTTCAGCGATATTTGGTTTAACAAGATAAGGGCCTGCCTGACTCCCTTTTTCTAAGGCCGCACCATTTGAATCCAGGTACACCCTGGCACCCCGGGATTTGAGAAGGGCGATCAAGTCTGCATAAAATCCTTCCGATACATCAGGCGGCAAACTGCCCGATAAAACCCATATATCACCTTTTTTGGCATACCCTTCCACTTTCTGGAACATTTGCTTGATCGCATCTTCTGATATTGAAGGGCCAGGTTCGTTGACCTTAATATGCCAATCCCCTTCTTGCTCGATCATCATGGTATTTGTTCTGGTCTCTTCGTCCATCCAGACAAAATCGGTCTGAATACCTAATCTCTGAAGTCCATCTGCCAGCATTTTCCCGCTTCCACCACCCACCCACGCAATCGCAGTTGATTCAATCCCAAAGGTATGCAGTGCGCGGGAAACATTAAATCCTTTCCCGCCAAAATCTAACCGGACTTGTTCGCTGCGAAGCACGCTGTTGAACCGTATCTCCGGGATAACCAAAGACCGGTCAACGCTTGGGTTTGGTGTCAGTGTGTATAACATCTAATATCATTAACTTTCATTTAAGCGGTTCGATGCTTCCCAGGCCAGTTTTGGATTGTTCAACCTGGGGATCACCTTTGTACCGGATACTGCCTGCACCCGTAACCTTCGCATCGAGTGCTGATTCAACCCATACATTGGCTGAGCCTGCACCCGTAAGGGTTACAGATGCATCCTGGCTTTTCAGGCCTTCAGCGTTGTAGCTGCCGGCACCACCCAGCCTCACATCTTGATTTTGAACCTCCCCATTGATGATGATCTCCCCAAAACCACTCAGATTGACATCAAGGGATTGGTAATGAAGCCCTTTGAGGGTCATTTTTCCAAATCCAGAATGTACAATATCAAGATTTTCACCGTTTAATCCTTCCGCCTCGAGGGTGCCTGCACCGCCCAAGTCGAGATGGTTGATATTTTTCATCGTGATGTAATAGCGCAGTTTTTGGTCTCCATCAAAATGCTTGAATTTCATCCAATCTTTGACATCGAGCTTGTATTTGATCAAAAGCGTGTCCCCTTCAACTTCTGATTGGATATCCGCCAGCAGTTCTTGAATGCCTTCAATTTTGAGATCGCAGGCATCACCCTGGGTCAGAAACACTTCACCAACACTTTTGAATTTAAGACCGGTGAAAACAGCTTCTAAAGGCAGCCTTCGAACAGTTTCTACGGAGGGTCCAGGTTCTGTTCCTATGTCCTGTGACTCAACATCCACTGGCTCTTCCACCCCTTCGGCATCTGCTGCTGCCTTTTCTCTCCGCTTTGCAAATAATGGCCGGCTGAAAAGGACAAACAGCCCTAAAAGGACCAACCCTGCTCCAAGAAAGTAGCCGCTCCCGGAATCGGTCCTGTTCCTAAAAAATATTACCTCAAATAGAACACCGAAGACCACAAACAAAGTCAGTCCGATCCCAATGATCAACCCTGCTACCCGGCGCAAGGCCAGACGTTTGTGATAGAAGTTCATGATCAACAAACCAAAACCGACCGAACTGATCAACAGCGCCCAGGCATAAGCCCAGGTTTCCCATAATGAAAATATGTTCTGAACAAAGAGCAGCACACCCAGGGATGTTATGATTGACCCCGGTATGGCCAGACCCGAACCTCGCTTCCCTGCTACAACCAGACCCATGAAAAATGTCAGGCCCAGCAGTACGATCAGTAGCGGCCAGAATGTTTGCATGAGGTTGATATTGTCCATAAGTTGATCCGCCAGGAACAATCCACCTGTGACCAGCAGGACAAACCCTAAAAATAACTGCCAATTAAAAACCGTTCGTTTATCTGACATTTTTTTAAACTCCTTCTCTTTTTTATTAATTTTATCATGCAAATCAAGTGATTTCACCTTATTGAAAAGTCAGGAGTTTCCAATACTCCGATCTGGCAAGAACGGAAAAATTCTCTGGAAACTTCAGACACCAACTTGCCTCATTCCCAACAGAAATTACTGAAAAATCCTGTATAACACACGAAATTAATGGGAAATTTATCTGGTTATTCCAAAATTAACACCGATTTACTGTATAATTAATCAAGAATATAATTAAATAAAATCGATCAAAATCAATAGGAGGAAGATTTTTCAAGGTGACTGAAGCAAACACTGATATTGAAAGAAAACCTGATTCTTCTGGATCACCAAAGTGGAACTGGACCACCAAGCTGGTGGTTGGATTATCCCTGGTCGCCATCGCGATCTGGTTGTTGGTCCAATTTCAAAATTTTCTTGGGCCGCTGATCACCGCCTTCATTTTGGCTTATCTAATCCACCCCATTGCAATGTTCCTAAAAAAGAAAATAAAAATCCCCTGGCGGATCTCTGTAACCATCATTCACATCATTATTGTCCTGGTTGTTCTCGGGCTGCTGACCTGGGGCGGCTTTGCATTGGTTGGCCAGTTCCAGACCCTCATCCAATTCATAGAAAATAATATTGATCAACTGCCGGAATTGGTGGATGAACTGACAACACGGACCTTCCAGATCGGACCTTTTACTCTTTCCCCTACAGTGATCAATTGGGATCAGATCACAAATGAAATTGTTAGCGCTGTCCAACCTGTTCTTGGGCGTTTAGGTTCATTTTTAGGTTCATTTGCAACGGGCGCCGCCACAACAATTTCGTGGGCGGTTTTTATTTTGCTGATCTCATACTTCCTCCTGGCAGAGGCTGAAGGCATATCTCACCGAGTCCTAAATATTAAAATCGAGCGTTACACCAAGGACCTGGAACGGATGAACGAGGAATTGGGACGGATTTGGAAAGCTTTCATTCGGGGAGAGATCCTTGTGGTACTGATCTCTTTATTGCTGTACACAGCCACACTAGGTGCCCTGGGCTTACAGTTCTTTTTTGGCCTGGCTTTGATTGCCGCCGTTGGTCAGCTCATCCCTTACGTGGGTGCCTGGGTGACGTGGATCTCTTTCGGATTGGTGGCTTTGTTCCAAAATCAAATTCCTTTTGGCATGCCAGCTGGTATCTATATGATCATTGTTTTGGCAGTATCAATGGTTATAAATAACATTATTGATAACATCATCCGCACCAGGATCATGGCAGAAAACCTGAAGGTACACCCGGTGCTGGTATTGATCGGCGCACTGGTCGGCGTTCAATTATTTGGTTTTATTGGGATTGTGGTTGCTGCGCCAATCATGGCAAGCATCGCGCTATTCATCAACTATATCGTCAAAAAACTTAGTGATCAAAATCCTTGGAAAGACCTGGATGTCCAAAAACCTGTTAATAAATCAAGATTGGCGAAGTTCCTCGAAAAGGTGTGGGAAAAATTTAAGGATTGGTTTACAACAACCTGGCGGAGGATTTTCAAAAAATCTACTGATAATTATAAAAATGACAATGAAGACAACCGCTCTGAACCAGATGAAAGTTGATCGAAAACCCTTGCCATTTTTGGCAGGTAAAATGAAGTATAATGGTCACTTGAAAACATCATCAAACGTGTGAAAAATGAATTTATCAACAACAAAGAATATAAGATATAAGGAGTATTCAAATGGACGACTCACAAGAACCCAAAACTGAAACTGTTGCTGAAACCGAGAATTTTTTAGCCTGGAAAGCTGAAGAACCGGATGGTGAAACGACCTTTCATTTGGAATTGAACAATGTCACGCTGCACTTCTTCAAGGAGGAATGGCAGGAATTCTTAGACCTGGTGGATCTGGTTCTGGATGAGGAACTATAAAACTCACCCAATAATCTAAAGAGTTTAAAAAAACACAACCAGTGGTTGTGTTTTTTTTATTGAAAATTGTGCTTCATCCAGATCAATGTCCTGAAATTGGTAAAACCCATTGCTTCAAAGAGAGATGTCTGCCAATCCTCGTTACTATCTAAAGAAATTGGGTGCCTTGGTGAACATTTGCGAAGAACTAATTCAATTCCCTTTGCCACGACCCATTCATCGATTCCCCTTGGAAATGCAAGCCACAGATTATTCGCGTAACTGGATGTTTGCTGCCAGGTGATGAACCCGCAGCATTTTCCGCCATGCTCAACCTGCCAATGTTTTAACTGTATACCATCTATAAAATTAGAAACTGCTTGGATCCATCCGGGCTCGAACCGGTTGAAATCAACCCCCAGGTTCCAGCGAATTTCAGGAGAGTATGCTTCATCAAGCCAGCGCTTTTGAAGAGTCCAGTTATTTTTCTGACGGCCACGAACTTTGACTACAGGCTCTGGTTGGATTCCAGCCGACTGAACATCCAATGGCCGAATCCGCCAGGTTGTGCGTGTGGTACGGTCAACAAAGCCAGCTTCACGGTACAGGTAGATCGCCCCAGGATTATCTAATTTGACCTGAAGCCAAGCATAGGGTTCATTCTGACGTCGGAGGTAATCCAGAGCACGATCCGTAAGTGCTCTTGCAATTCCCTGGTTGCGAAACGCAGGATGTACAGCCACATTGGCGATCAAATGGATGCGAGTTCCCCGGTCTTTAAACGGGATCAAACTTAAATTACCTACAATTCTCCCACCATCTTCCCAAACGAAACCTGCTGCTTTTGACCCATCCATTTCTGCCAGCTTAGAGAGCCAGCCCAGCATCCGCATCTCACGTGAGGCTCTACGCATCTCTCGGATATAGGTTTGGCCATCCGGGTCCTGTTGGAGGGGAAAGCACATCTCAACAAGATCTGCAACTTTGTCCAAATCTGTCGCAAGATTCATTTTACGTAAACGAGGAGAATGTCTATTGCTTGAAGAGGGTACAGCGACCATAGTATTATTTTAACCGAGAAATACCCATAAAAAAAATCCTGCCGAAGCAGGATTTTACCTTAAACCTAATTAGGAATTAAGACTCATCTGGACGGGCTGAATGACGGCGATAACGATAAACGATCCTACCTCGAGTGAGGTCATATGGGGAGATTTCCAACCTTACACGATCTCCCAGCAGGATTCGAATATAATGCCTGCGCATTTTCCCTGAGAGATAGGCTAAAATCTCAGACCCATTTTCTAACTCCACTGTAAATTGGGTGCCAGGCAGGGCTTCAATGACCGTGCCTTCTATCGTAATCTTATCGTCATCTTTTGCCATACATTCTCCTTAGAACTTACCTTAATTTCCTGGCTATCTTAATCATCCCGCTGCCGGGACCGGCGGATAGCCTTTTTCTTATCGATGCGCCGAAGTTCACTTTTTGAAATGAACCATCGTTTGCGTCGAAGCGTGCTTAACGTACCATCTTTTACAACCTGCTTCCGGAAACGCCGGAGCAGTTGTTCCTGTGATTCATTCGGTCGTAAAACCACACGAGCCAAAACTCTCACCTCCCTTCAAAAAAAGGTGATAATCCAAAAGACAGGAGCTTGTTTTGGCAAAAGCCATCCCATCTATTTAGAGTTACAATGCGCGGCATTTGATCATGGACGCACCGGTAAATATTATACTTGATATTGTAAATAAATGCAGGGGTGAAAATGCGTTGGTTACCGGTGAGTTGAGACTCTAGCCTCGCAATTAAAAATAAAAAGTCCTTTGGCAATGACCTACTCTCCCAGGGGGTCGCCCCCCAAGTACCATCAGCGCTGGCGAGCTTAACGACCGGGTTCGGGATGTTACCGGGTGTATCCTCACCGCTCCAATCACCAAAGGACATTTTTATTAATGTTAAAGATACCTATGAATAATTATGACATTTCAATTGTGGCGAAAAAGCACCGAGTTCTCCACATCACGGTGAAGCCCTCGATCATTAGTACAGTTTAGCTAAACGTATTGCTACGCTTACACACACTGCCTATCAAGCAGGTGGTCTACCTGCGATCTTACTCCATTTACTGGATTACAGGGATCTAATCTTGAAGCGAGTTTCCCACTTAGATGCTTTCAGCGGTTATCTCTGCCTGACGTAGCTACCCAGCGATGCCGTTGGCACGACAACTGGAACACTAGAGGTCAGTCCACTCCGGTCCTCTCGTACTAGGAGCAGCTCTTCTCAAATCCCTTACGCCCACAGTGGATAGAGACCGACCTGTCTCACGACGGTCTGAACCCAGCTCGCG
>JAENZD010000003.1 GCA_016841445.1 Anaerolineaceae bacterium | reverse complement strand
TGGTTTTCTGTTTCGGGCGTTCCGCCCTCAACCCCCTAAAGGGTTAACAAAAAAGGCTGTTCCAATTCGGAACAGCCTTTTTGAATTTACTTTTTGTCGGTTTAGTAACCGCCCATGCCACCCATTCCAGGTCCGCCACCAGGCATTGGGGCTTCCTTTTCAGGGATATCAGTAATGAGCGCTTCGGTCGTGAGGATCATAGCAGCAATTGAAGCTGCATTTTCCAGGGCGCCGCGGGTCACTTTAGCGGGATCAATCACACCACCTTCAACCATATCACCGTATTTTTCGGTCAGGACATCGTATCCAATCAACTTGCTGGATTTTTCAGCCTGTGCTCGGCGGACATTTTCAACAACCACTGAACCTTCTTTACCGGCATTCTCAGCGATTTTTCGCATCGGGATTTCAAGAGAATCACGCACGATTTTGACACCAATCTGAGCGTCAGTGCTGTCCATCTTTAATCCATCAAGGGAGCTGATCGCATTGATTAAAGCAACGCCACCGCCAGGTACGATACCTTCTTCAACAGCAGCACGGGTTGCTGAAAGAGCGTCTTCAACGCGATGTTTCTTTTCTTTCAGTTCAGTCTCAGTTGCAGCACCAACACGGATGATGGCAACGCCACCAGAGAGTTTTGCCAGGCGTTCCTGCAGTTTTTCACGATCATAGTCGCTGGTGGTGTTCTCAATCTCAACACGGATCTGTTCAATTCGTCCTTTGATAGCACCAGAATCACCTTTACCGCCAACAACAGTTGTTTCGTCTTTGTCACTGACAACTTTCTCAGCCTGTCCAAGATCTTCGATCGTGACAGTCTCGAGTTTTCGACCGGTCTCTTCAGAAATAACGGTTGCGCCGGTCAGTACAGCAATATCCTGCAGCATGGCCTTGCGGCGGTCACCAAAACCGGGGGCTTTGACGGCCAACACGTTGAGCATACCGCGCAATTTGTTCAATACTAGGGTAGCTAGAGCTTCACCATCGATATCCTCAGCGATGATCACGAGCTCACGTTTGCCAACCTGCACCAATTTTTCAAGTAACGGCACAATGTCGCTAGCAGCAGATACCTTCTTGTCATAGACAAGAACCTTGGCATCTTCGATCACGGCTTCCATCGTCTCAGTATCGGTCACGAAATAAGGTGAAATATAACCACGGTCAAACTGCATACCTTCAACATATTCGGTTTCGAATTGCAGACCACGGGATTCTTCAACCGTGATCACGCCATCTTTACCAACTTTGTCCATCACTTCAGCGATCAGTTCGCCAATTTCGCGGTCCTGTGCAGAGATGGTGGCAACATTGGCAATTTCAGCCTTGGTTGTAATATCAATTGCCTGTTCAGCAATTGCGTCTGATACAGCTTTTGATGCAGCTTCAATACCGCGTTTTAGCAGCATTGGGTTTGCACCTGCAGCCAGGTTCTTCAGACCTTCCGTCACAATCGAATGTGCCAGAACAGTTGAAGTTGTGGTGCCGTCACCAGCGATATCATTGGTCTTGGTGGCTGCTTCTTTTAAGAGCTGGGCACCCATATTCTCAAAGGGATCTTCCAGTTCAATTTCTTTTGCTACGGTCACGCCGTCATGGGTGATGGTAGGCGAACCAAATTTCCGATCAATCGCAACATTGCGTCCTTTTGGACCCAGAGTTGTTGCAACAGATTTTACGACAACATCAATACCGGTTTTTAAAGCAATCCGGGCTTCTTCGGAAAACAAGAGTTGTTTAGCCATTTCTTTTTACTCCTTCAATCTTAGATAATTACTCGTTCAATTTCGCGAGAATGTCACTCTCGCGCATGATCAATAGTTTTTTGCCATCAAACTTGACTTCAGTCCCTGAATACTTAGCAAACAGGACTTTATCGCCTTCTTTGAGTTCCATAGCGATGTAGTCGCCATCATCGTTGCGCTCGCCAGGACCCACTGCCAGGACTGTACCTTTTTGTGGTTTCTCTTTTGCCGTTTCAGGAAGCACGATGCCTCCAGCGGTAATTTCTTCTTCCTCGATGGGTTGGACCACAAGTCGGTTTCCCAAAGGTTTAAGTGAGATTGCCATTCGTTCCTCCAATTAAATTAGTGATTCTTATGTATTGATATCAAAGTTTTAGCACTCTAACAACAAGAGTGCTAATATATAAATCTTACCTTTGTTCAAAAAATGCGTCAAGGGATTTTCGAAGGATTCTTATAAAACGTTTACAAATGCCCCATCAATTTTCTGGTGTTGCAGTTGGTGTCACTAATTCAATTGTTGGCGTCACTGTTGGAGTTTTTTCCACATCCGTTTCTTCTGTGTAAGTGCAAATATCTTCGCCTGCCCGCACAATGCTCATGATGGATGGATCATCAGCATAGATGGAACGCAATTGGTCAAAAATACCCATCGCCCGGTCGCAGTAATCATCCCCTTCGCGATGCAATCCTGATAGGACAGAACCATAAGTAAAATAATAGACGATCGTACTGCCTGTTAACGGAAGACCTTCTATTGCTGACATGGGGTCGTTTTCAGGGTCACACTGCCGGACTTCACAGCTTTGTTGGGCATCGCAACCCTCGATAGCACATTGGAGAGCAGGAATAGCGCCCTCATAGTTACGAGATTTATGGTAAATCACACCCAATTGCCCATATACATCGGGGTTAGCAGGCGTGAACTCAAGGGCTCGTTCCACATTTAAGGCTGCCGCAAAGAATTCTCCATCCTGGGCATAGGTATTGGCAATCGCCAGGTAAGGTATAGGATCAATGATCCCAAGCTGTTCATTTAAATTCGCTGCCCTTGCAAAATACTCCAGGGCCTGGTCGTAAAGCTGCAGGTGACGGTAAATCCGGCCAACCGCAATGTGCAGGTAGGTGTAATTGGGCATGATCTCGATAGCTTGTTTGTACTCCTGAATTGCAAGATTGTACTCGCCCAATGTTTCATACGTGTATGCCTGGATCCGGTGCACGTCCATCAAATCCGGATTTCGTTCCACAGCCTGTTGAATATATTGCTGCGCCTGATTCCACTTTGTTTGATCCACCAGGATTTCTGCGTAGTACGCCAACGCAAGGGTATTGGTGCTGTCAATTTGTAGAGCCAATAAAGCTTCTGCTTCAGCTTGGTTGAGCAGATCTTCAGATGTTTCATCATCAACCAGCAAAGTATTAGAATTCCAATCCAGCACAAAAGAACGAACCGCCAGCACTTCACTGCTGGTTGGTGCTAATTTCTTCGCCTGATCAATTGATTCCATGGCTTCCCCCAAACGCTGGGTTCGTTCGGCATCCGTTGTTAATAATGCGGAGGAATAAGTTTGGATCCGGGCAAGTTCGATTAAGGGGTCAGGGTTCTGTGGGTCCAATTCTGCCGCTTTTTTAAATGCATCGATTGCAGCATCCAGGTTGCCAGCGGAAAATTGCGTCTCGCCTTCGATGAAGAAGGAGTTTGTGGTTCGGGTAGGCGTTGGTGTGGGCAAAAATAGCGGCTGGACATCCCCTTTGAGTAAACCGCTGATGATTGTAAATGTAAACACGATCAATAGCACCAATACCAGAATGATGTATGGATTGGACTTATTTCGAGTTTTACGAAAAGTAGGGTCTTTTCCGTGAAGATACATAATTTTATTACCTGAACCAGGTCTCAGTTACCCTCAGTCTTAGTCGGTGTCGCTGTTGGCTGGGTTTCCTGGTCACTCACTTCCAGGGTTGGTGTTGGTGTAGGTGGATTCTCCTGGAATGCCTGGCAAATGTTGATCATCTCTTCAGCATTGTAAACAGCTGTTTCATCATCCGGCACCGTTTGCAGCATGGCCGTCGCAACCTGCACAGCTTCACTGCACCGGTTTAGACGGGCCAGGGATAATCCAAAACGACTGTATATTTCAATCACTGTCATAGAATAGTCCAATGGTATCCCCTCTACAAGGGTACCATCACTCGTTGTACCGCCTCTTACAGCCAACTCAAGTTCTTCTATCGCCTGGTTATATCGCAAATCACGATAGAACATTGTTCCCAAATTGGCATGCATATAAGGGTCATCGGGCCCATCACTCACAGCCTGTTCCGCATATTGAATTGCTTTCGCATACTCACCTTGGCGAGCGTAAACCTGTGAAATGTACCAGTTTGGCGCAGGGTCTCCTGGATTATACCGGTACGCTGAGGTGAACTCATCAATTGCGCCGATGTAATCTTCGAGTGTGAAATAATTTCTACCTAGAGCCAGATGAAGGTCACCAATTGTATCGTCGATTTCTATCGCCGCCTCTAACTGCAGGACAGCTTCTTCATAATTGCTGGTGATTTCCAAGACATAACCGCGCGCCCATCGTGCCTCTAATAGATCGGGGTTGAGATTCAAAGCTTGCCGGGAATGTTCAATTGCCTGATCCAATGTGTCGATTTCGCCAACATTATTGACAACCTGCCTGGCTAAAATCAAGGCATAGATGGCGTGTGCAAACGCATCATTTGGATCTAAATCCAATGCAGCCTCAACGTCAGCGATGCCATCCAGGTACTCACCCTGATAGCCTTTTGACCAGGCTAACAAAGCAAAGGCATAGGGGCGGGTTCTGTCCAGGAGTAAGGCATTCTCAGCATTTTCCCTGGCGTGTTCATATTCCCCACGGTATATCTGCAATTTCGCTAAGGTCAAATAGTTCGAGACCTCCTGGGGGTTCGCATTAATCGCTGCCTCTAATGATTCCATTGCTAACCCAACCTGACCTTCTGTCAGATAAGCTTCCGCCTCCTGAGAAAAAGATTGGGGATCACGCGTAGGCGTTGGCGTTGGCACAAACGGCGGTGGGATCGTGGGAATCCAGACCACGTTTATGTAAACAATAAAACCAATACCAATTAGCAATAAAACGATCAACCAGGGGTTTGATCGCCGTCTACGCTTATTCATGGACCACTTACTGCCCTTTAAATACATATCAGAATGATAACATCCTTAAATATTGATCGTCAAGCATACCTACAACATGCTCTTTTGGGGTTAGAACAGGCAGGAATCATACCTTTATTAGCTGTTTTGGGCAATGAACAGCTAGTTTAAGTTTAAAAGGTGAAATATCAAATGGTACAGGACATCACAAGGATAATAGGCTGCCAGCATCCTGGTCAACCATCCAGGTCATGCTTCCATCGATTGGTGAAATCAACTGGATTGGTTTTACATCAGGAGATTTGCCTTCAAGGACTTCTGCCAACACATGAGCCTTATCGGCTCCGCTCACCATCACAAGGATCTGCCTGGCGTTGTTGATGGCGTTCTTTGTCAAGGTTAATCGCCATTTTTCCATCCCGGGTGCATAGTTGGCGATGAACCAACGGTGCTCTTCGTTCAGTCCGGCAGAATGGGGAAACAGTGAAGCCGTATGTCCGTCCGCACCCATACCGAGCAGGATCAAATCAAAGTGCGGCCACTCACCCGCAAAAAATGTCCTTAATTGCTCTTCGTAGCTGAAGGCAGCCATTCGAGGATCCATTTCGGTTGGTACCCTGTGAACATTCTCCTGAGGAATGACAATCTGATCCAACAAGTTTTCCTTTACCATTCGAAAATTAGAATCGGGATGCTCGGAGTGAACATAACGTTCATCCCCAAAGAAAAGGTGGATGTGGTTCCAATCCAATTGTTTTTCCAGTTTTGATTCACCCAATAAATGATAAAGCGGTTGAGGGGTACTGCCGCCTGATAAGGCTGCTGAAAAAACGCCTCTTTCTTCAATCGACTCCGCTGCGAGATTTATGAACAGCTCAGCGGCTTCCTGGATCATTTTATTTTTATCGTGATATTTTTGGATTTCTACCATCGTTAACCTTCCAATGGGAAAACAATCTTTTATTTAGACAGATAAGGGGATTCCATTCATGACATCTGCTGTCAGAACTACTCAATTTCTTTTTGTAATTCTTGCAGTTTATCCTTTTGCTGCGTTGTCAGATTCTTTGGGACAGTGATTTGCAGGGTCACATAAAGATCTCCGTTTTTTTTAGGGCTTTTTAATTTTGGCATGCCCAGCCCGCGTAATCGGATCACTTTCCCAGAATCACTTTCAGGTGGAATGGTAAGTTTTACTTCTTTGTCAATTGCCTTAACTAAAACTTCTCCGCCAAGTAAAGCGGTGAAGAAATCCACGGGCTGTGCCATCCGTAAATCATCCCCATCTCGATCATAGATTGGGTGCGATCTTACTTTAATCTTTAACAGCAAATCACCAGAGCCACGCGATCCTTCTGCCCCCTGGCCTGCTAAACGGATCTTCGAACCTGTTTTTACGCCGGGGGGAATGGTGGCTTCGATTCTGCGTCCGCCTTCATAGGTCAACAGGCGGGTCGTACCATGGAAAGCTTCCTCCAAACTGATCTCAACCGGGTGTTCAATATTCTGTCCTCGGGATAAATTTTGAGCACCGGGTCGGTTTGTTGTACGTCTGGCAGATCTTGCACCTCCCATTCCGCCAAACAAAGTTTCAAAGAAATCAGAGAACCCGCCCAAACCACCACCGAACATCTGCTCGAATTCTTCCGGGGAAACAGATCGATACTGTGTGCCACCGCGTTGACCCTGCGACGCCCACTGGGACCAATCGAAGTCTTCTGCCTGTCCTCCTCTTTGCTGGTACTGCTTCCATTGAGCCCCAAATTGGTCATATTTCTTCCGATTTTCCTCATCCGAAAGAACCTGGTAGGCCTCGTTGATATCCTTGAATTTTTCTTCTGCATTGGGGTCATCAGGGTTGACATCCGGATGATACTTTCGAGCCAGATTTCGATAAGCCTTCTTAATTTCGTCCTGGCTGGCATCCTTGCTGACACCTAATGCCTGGTAATAATCTCGATATTGCATAAATAATTCCTTTTTTTCAATCCAACTTATTCATTTTAAGAGTAAATTATTTGAAAAACATAAGATTATCATACTATCCAATATTAAGGATAAGACCATATCCCTAAAATGAAAAGAGGTCCTGTAAAAATCACAGGACCTCTCTATTCTTTAAGCGATTTCTCAATGATTACGAAAGCTCTGGATCAAAATCCCCGCGGTATTCTTTAGGGAGTAAGGCTGCAATTTTTGTCATGATCAAATCTCCTGCAGCTTTGATCTCCTTACGGCTGGGCCGGTTCGGATTTTCCGTCTTGAGAGGTCCAAATATTTTTCCGATTTTGGTCATGACTTTCAACCGGCGTTTTTGTTCTGTGATGGTATTGAACAATTTCCAATGATTGTCAGAAATTGTCCCCATCGGAAGAATGGGAACCCCGGTACGAAGTGCCATATACGCAGCGCCGGGTAAGGCGGGGTTCAGTGGACCGGAGTGAACATGCCCTTCAGGATAAATGACCAGCATTCCATTCTGTGCAAGAATTGCCTCTGAAGCTTGCAGAGCTTCATAATTGGGCGTCCCCTGCTCAATTTTCAACGTCTGCCAGGCATTAGGAAAAATCCGCATGATGGGCGGGGCATTTGGCATTTCAAAATCCCCGATAAACTCCAGGGGCTTGCGTACGGTCTTAATAGGTGCAATCGTATCTACAAAATGAAAGTGATTCCCGACAACTAATAACGGCCCCGTTTGGGGAATATTTTCTTTTCCGGTAATTTCCCATCGCACTAGCAAACCGGCAGCAATATCTATGCTGGATCGCAGCAACCAACGAATGAATCTGCGCCTCGGCCAGGGGTATTTATCAATATATTCTTGGGTTAGGTCTTCGCTTGCCATTGACTTCCTGCTCCTGTTTCAACTAGTAGATCACCAAAGTAAATTTCATTACAGCGACATCCCCATTAAGCCAGTGCGCCTTGGCCGATCTCACCTATTATAACCAAAAATCATAGATTGGTTACGGAGTCGCCTTTCCTTCTGTATTGGATAACCCCTGTGCAGGAGAATCACCTTGGTTCATAAAGATATCGACGATATCCGGTGTGCAAGACAGTAAAAGATCTGCGCCAGAACGTTTTAATTCTCGTTCCGTTCCAAACCCACATAAAACACCAATCGTTTGTGCCCCGGCTGATTTCCCCGCCCGAATATCAACAATTGTATCGCCAATCATTGCGCAGCTTTCCGGGGCTAAACCCAATTGTTCAGCCGCGAAAATTACTGGATCAGGATAGGGTTTGGTATGATTGCAAGTTTGCGAAGTCACAACAACATCGAAATACGGTAGGAGGTCAAACCTCTCTAAAAAGCGTCGGGTTGTCAGGGCATCCCGTGCGCTGACCACCGCCATTGAAAATCTCCCTTTAAATTGGGCTAACATCTCCTTAACCCCTACAATGATCCTGAAATCTACCTGCTTACGGTTTTGTTTCTTTCTTCTTTGTGAAACACGATTGTAGACTTTCGCAATGGGCGCATCAAGTCCCAGGGAATCAGCTAATCCATACAGCAAATTAGCAGGTGTTTCCGATGCCATCACTAATCGACGTGCAAAACGCCTGGGGTCTTTGTTTCTGAAAAGCCATGCTGCAGGGGAAAGAAAATGGGAAATCAGTTCAACCATATGGTCGTCTGTATCACTCAAGGTACCGTCGACATCAAACAGCAAACCCTTGATTCGAGTGATATCAAACACGCCTGGTTCTGCCTTTTCCGGTTCTTTCATCTTAATTCAGATAGGATTTGACTGATCAGGTCTTCAGATGGGGCCATAACCCATAAGGTGCGATCGCCTTCAATCAGGAAAACAGAGATACCTACTGATCCCTCCCATGCGGGCAGATCCATTATTTGGTTCTCCGATTCTCCCCACCGAAGATCCGCATACTGGATGAATCCTTCTCCAAATTCCTCAGCATCTCCGCTGGTATCCCAAACCGAATCCAGGATGAAAACAACATCGTCCGTTGATTCGTTTAGATAAAATGCATAAGCATCTCCGCCCCAACCCTCAGAAGCTGCCAAGGCTGTCCCCTCAGACAGTTGAAATTCCTTTTCAAAAGCCTTGTTTAAAATCAGGAATGTGTACCATTCGCCCATAACATTTTGATCAAAAAGCACCCAGTCACCGCCAAGGGCAACCCCAAAATCAGGGAGTGTCACCGACGTAGGGATATCCGATGGGTAACGCTCTGGATGTAAAATCTGTTCCGTTGATAAGGGCGAATCCTGGTATGCACCATCTACGGCTGGATATCCACCTTCCTCATATAGATACTGCACAAAAGCCAGACCTTTCTCATATGGGAAATACAGGTCAGCAGTAATATATTCTGGCGCAGAATCGAGAACCGGAGTCTCTAAATTATTGAACATTTCCAGTAGATCATCATAATCTTCTTGAGTCGCATAAGTTTGGAACCACAGGATCTCTGTCAATGAGGCATCACCTTCAATTAATGATTGGATTGCAGCGCATTTCTCCGAATCCGCTTCACACATATCATCGTTGTAACCAAGGCCGTTTTCAAAATCATAAGTTTGATCCTGCAGTACATGGGTAAACTCATGGGAATAAGTCAATTTTTCACTACCACCAAAACCCACACCCTGAACCACATAAATTTGTTTGGTCTCATCGTCATAAAATCCAGCGATTTGCTCGCTGTACAATTCCGTATAAAGCGATTTTAGGTCAAAACCCTCAGGAATCAGGCCCAGCAATGAGAGGGCAAGGGTATCTTTTCTCGCGTCTTCATCGCTGTACTCAGAAAAGAAATCATTAGCGACGATATCCTCAAGTTCATCCATCGAAATTAGGGTTCGGACAACGTTTTGAGAGGTGCTTAATCCCCGCAAACGCATCACCTGTGTTTCAATATCCGTCAGCATCTCTGTTAAATCCGCTGGGAGTTCTTGGGTGGGAATAGGCGTTCTATCCTCAGTGATCATTGGACCTGGGGTAGAAGAAGGGGCAACATTTGTATTAATAACCACCTGTGTAGAGACAACATCCTCCCCTGTTTCGGTCCGGAAAGGTCTGAATAAGGCTATCCCCAGACCGGAGGCTAAAATCACCCCGAAAACACTACACCCAACAAGGAGTATGATAACAACGGATATGATAATGGTCTTGATTTTATTTTGACCCATATTTCCTTCTTTTGTTTTTTCCTAATTCTACTCAAAGGGCTTAAAGTCTCCAAACCTGATTTGATCCTTATTAGCATCTTGAGAAAATATTAGTATCAAAAAATAAAACCCTCACGGGTTTTATCAGGTGATCCATTATTTACCTGAATGATTAAACTTCGAGGATATAGCCCACACCGCGGATTGTCCGGATGAATTTTGGATGGCCGGGATTTTCTTCAATGGCCTGTCTCAACCAGCTAATATGAACATCAAGTGTGCGCGTATCACCGGTATACTCTGTATCCCATACTTTGGTGAAAAGTGGGTTGCGTTTTACCACTTTTCCCTTGCTTTTAATCAATATTTCCAGAATTTTAACCAAGCGTGGGGTAAGTTTTGTTTGATGACCATTACAGGTTACGAGCTGTGTCAGTGTATTAAGTTCGATCGGGCCTGCTTCTATCAAATATTTTTTGTCAGTTGGTTGGTAAGCATCCAGGCGGTTGATCAACTTCTGAACAGTGAAAGGGTGCTTCAGAACTAAATTTGCATCCACATCTTCTGGAAGCGCTCGATCTTCGTCTACAATTAATATGATCGGGATATCATTGTCTGCCATCCGGAAAGATTGGCAAATCCTCACACCGCTGGTGCGCAGGGATGCTGCATCCACCACAATAACTGAAGGGCTGGCAGACTCCATCAAATCTAATCCGGCACTGCCGCTTGGCGCACAAAAAACTTGATAATCTTTTTCTTTAAGTTCCTCGCCAAATGAGGCATGACTGCCTCTCCTGCCCTCAACTATCAGGACGGCTAATGCCGTATCTTGCATGTAAATGATTCCCTTCAAATTTATTTCATGTTAATTAACATGAATCATTTTCTAAAGTTTCTATTTAGAAAAGATTTCTAACCAGATCACAATTATTATCCAGAAGTTCCAGTGATACAAGTATAGTCCATAAATGTATCAAAGGCGGCATAATTTACCTTGATGAAATTTGTTCACTTAACGACCCAGCTATTGGTAGCCCATTTGCCTGAATCGATTATACTCCAAAACCTTAAAAAATCGTAAATGATAAGGTTCAATTCAGTTGCGTCCTGTAACTCACCGTGTTAGAATCAGATGACATCATACGGTAGGAGATCTCATGTCTAAAATGATCGAGGTTGAAATTGACAGTGTTCGCGTCAGTTTGACCAACCAGCAGCGCATTGTGATTTTAAAACAGGCAAACTTAGAGCGTTACTTGCCAATTTGGATAGGGCTTTATGAGGCAGAAGCGATCACGATCGCATTGCAGGACATCCAGGTTGCCAGACCGCAAACACATGACCTATTAAAGACCCTGATCCAATCTCTCCATGCAAAGCTTATTCAGGTTGAGATCATGTCGCTTTCTGATGATGTGTTTTACGGTAACCTGGTTTTGGAGATGAATGGTGAACGAAAAGACGTGGACTGCCGCCCCTCGGATGCCTTAGCTTTAGCGGCGCGGATGCGGGTTCCAATTTTGGTAACTGAAGATGTAATGGACCAGGCGGGTATCGTCCCGGAAGAGGACATTTTATCATCCGAGATCGATGACTTTGAAGACGAAGTGGATGAGTCCAATCTGGATGTATTCGAAGATTTCCTGCAAAACTTCTCCATCGACGATTTGGATTCAGACGATGATTCCATAGAGGAAGATGATGAAGATTAATCATTAAAAATGGTGGCACTAATTACCGGGTGACTTCAGTTGAATCTGATCCCCGGTTTTTTGTACAATTTAGTTAGCGTTTTCAATCTACAGGTTCCAAAGATTAACTATCATGAGCGATGAACTTACATTCAACGAAAATACTCTTTCACAAGCTTTAACACTTCCAAGCAACCGGGAAGCAGAAGAAGCATTGATCGGGGCGGTTCTTATCAACCAGGAAGTATTCCTTGAGGTCAGCCAATTCCTGAAAGCTGAGGATTTTTTTATCGTCCGCAACCAGTGGCTATGGGAGTCCTTTCAACACCTCAATGAAACACGTCAGCCCATTGATCTCGTCACGGTAATGGAGACCCTTGCCAATCGGGGGCAAATTGATGAGGTCGGCGGTCAGGCTTATTTATTTTCCCTGATCAATCGTGCGCCAAATGCTTACCACGCAGAATCGTATGGCAGGATCATTGAGCAGAATGCCATCCGGCGCCGCATGCTTGAGGCAGCGAATGAGATCGCAAGGCTGGCATATCACCAGGATCAATCTATTGATACCGTCATTGATGAGGCAGAAAAATCGGTCTTCAATATCAGTCAGCGGCGAATCAAGCGCGACCTGGTCCCAATCAAAGAAGTAATCGCTGAATATTATGACCGGGTCGACGAAGTAAACAGGCACCCTGATGATGTTGGCGGTGTGCCAACAGGTTTGGTGGATATCGACAAACTTTTAGGTGGCCTTCAGAAGTCCGATTTCATCATTGTTGCCGGTCGCCCAGGCATGGGTAAGACCGGATTCTTGCTGGGCACCTTAAAAAATGCTGCATTGGCCAATAAGAGACGTGTTGCCATGTTTTCAATGGAAATGTCAAATGAACAGCTTTTGCAGCGCTTGATTGCGATGGATACCCGCATTGACAGCCAACAATTGCGTTCAGGAAAATTGAACGATAATGAATGGGATGTCTTTTTCCAAGCATTAGGTTCTTATGATAACACAACAATCTTCCTGGATGACACACCTGCTATAACGCCCTTATCCCTGCGGACCAAGTGCCGGCGGCTTTATAACGAATACGGGCTTGATTTGATCATTGTTGATTATCTGCAGTTAATGTCAGGTGATTTCAGGACGGATAACCGTGTCCAGGAAGTTTCAAACATTTCCCGCAATTTAAAGGTGTTAGCAAAAGAATTAAATGTACCCGTCTTGGCTGCCGCACAACTTTCACGTGCAGTAGAACGTCGTGATGATAAAAGGCCTCAGCTTTCGGACCTCCGTGAATCCGGTTCGCTCGAACAGGATGCTGATATTGTTATGTTCATCCACCGCGATGCTCAGAGCGACATCAAAGAAGAACGGAATAAGACTGAAATGATCGTTGCAAAGCACCGTAACGGACCAACCCACCCCGGTATTGGGCTGGTATTTATTGAAAAACTGGCCAAGTTTGAGAATGCAGCCAGGGAACAATCCAATGAAAACCGGGGGTAACCTCCGATGACGAACCCCTCCAAGGCATCTTTTTCCGGTTTCCATGATTCACCCAGGCAGCTAATCCCTGTACCGGAATCTTTTTTCACTCAGGTTCTGCCGCTGTTGGTGGACCCGGAGCAGATAAAACTGCTGCTTTGCCTTTTCAAAATGCTTAACCAGCAAGAAAGATTATCTGGATATTTCAGGGAAGATGATATCCTTTCCAACCCGCTGGTCTCAGACCTTTTGGGCGAACAGGAGCAGGTCAAAACTGCGCTAAAGGGGCTGATAACACAAAATATCCTGCTGTTTGCTAAAGATAAACACAATGACAGGACTTATTATTTCCTGAATCACCCGCAAGCCGAGACAGCAGTCAAGGCAATCAATGCTGGTCACTGGCAGGAATCTGAATATAATTTAACGGCATTGAAACCGGATGCTGACCAACCAAATATCTTTAAGCTATACGAAGAAAATATTGGTGCGATTACCCCCATGATGGCTGAAATTCTTAAGGAAGATGAGAAGGCATACCCCACCACCTGGATTGAAGAAGCTATCAGGTTAGCTGTCACCCGTAATGCACGCAATTGGAAATATGTCCAGGCGATCCTGGATCGCTGGCAAAAAGAAGGACGTGGAAATGAGCAAAATCGACGAGACGATTCGCAAGATCCGGACAGCTACCGCGAAAGCTGGCTCGGACGCAAATGACCCCGCTCGCCTGGATGATCCTATCCGGCAGGTGAGTATGCCCGGAGACCCCAACTGCCCGATTTGCGGTGGGATTGGGTACCTGCGGCGGGATCTGCCCATCGACCATCCGGATTTTGGCAAGATCGTCCCCTGCTCCTGCCGCTCTGACGAGATCATCCAAACTGCCCGGGCACGCTTGTTTCGGATGAGCAGCCTGGATGCCTTAAAGGAATTGCGGTTTGAAAACTTCGAAAAACGCGGCAGGGTCGGATTAGGAAAAATCCAGGCTGACTCCCTGGAACACGCCTTCAACCAGGCCCGCACCTTTGCAGAGAACCGCCAGGGTTGGCTTTTGATGGTCGGGCGCTATGGCAGCGGAAAGACGCATTTAGCCGCTTCAATTGCCAATTTTGCTATCGAGGCAGGCGTGTCTACTTTATTCCTGACCGTACCGGACTTGTTGGATTGGCTTCGTTTTTCTTATTCTGGTGGAGATATGAGCTTTGAAGATCGTTTTGAGGAAATACGCGAAACACCGCTTCTCATTTTAGATGACTTCGGTACTCAAAATGCCACAGCCTGGGCGCAGGAAAAGATCTTCCAGATCATGAACCATCGCTATATCAACCAGCTGCCCACCGTTGTAACCAGTAACTTGATCATTAACGACTTTGAGGGACGGATTCGCTCACGTCTGCAGGATCCAAACCTGGTGACGGTTGTGAAACTTCTTGCCCCTGATTACCGCAATCCCACTGACGACACAGGGCATCCCGAACTTTCCACCCTGGGGCTGCATGGGCGGCAAACTTTTGGCAACTTTAGCTTGCGGAAAAATGAAAAACTCTCGTCTGAAAACCAACGCGACCTGAAAAAAGCCTTTGAGGCAGCGCGTGATTTTGGGGAAAACCCCCAAGGCTGGCTTGTCTTTACCGGACCCTATGGCTCCGGGAAAACCCATCTAGCTGCCGCTATAGGTAACTACCAGGCTGGGCTTGGTTTCCCGCCGCTGATGGTCAGCGTTCCTGATTTACTTGATCATCTCCGGGCAACCTTCAGCCCAAACAGTGACGTTTCACTGGACCGCCGCTTTGAGGAAGTCAGGAAATCCCGTCTGCTGATCCTTGACGATTTAGGGACACAGTCCGCAACACCATGGGCTCGAGAAAAGCTTTACCAGCTTTTCAACTATCGCTATAATGCTGAACTGCCGACTGTGATCACAACATCAAGTAAAACTGAGGATCTTGATCCACGTCTTTACAGCCGTATGCAGGACGAAAGGATTTGCAGTATCATCGTTATCCCTGTTCCAGCTTATCGTGGAAAATAAATCCCGTTTTAATCAAAACCAAGGACATTAAAAAGAACAACCCTCCTCAAAAAAATCGAGGAGGGTCTGTTGAATAGAAAAGGAGAAGAAGATGAGCTTGCTGTTCACCTCGTTCACAAGCATTATATTTTGATTGTATTGGATTTTTATTAGAAATCCAATAGTTATTGCCTTTGATGGAATATTTTAAGGTTGCATTTTGGGGCGGACAAAACTGGATGCCAACCTTGCCAGGATCACCCAGATAAAAATGATCACCACACCACTTACCAGTGTTGAACTATTGAATCCAGTCAGGATTAGCCAGGCGGCCAGGATTACAAGACTGGCGCTCAAACCAGCAAATAATCCTGCTTTCTTGGGGTTTGATCTTCCGATTAGTCCTGCCAGGAATCCGCCAGCAACCGGTGCCAATAGGATCGTCATCGTGCTGATAACTGTGTTTACTGTTGAGCTCGTCAAACTCCCTGAAAACGAAGTCAACCCAAATATGATGCCAAATGTCAGTAAAAGGGTGGTCACAGCCCCAACCGCAGCACCTAGAATAGTTTTCTGAATCATATTTTTCATGTTTCCACTAGTTTTTAATTAAACCTATCAGCATTTTTTTCAAAAGCCAACTATAACTCCAGAAAAGCTTCCCAATAGACTTTTATTGTACTCGTTCCTGTTTGTTGTCTGAGCTAAGCTGAATTAACAGGATCCCAGTGACCACCAATGCCCCACCCAACCATTGCTGTAATGAAAGACTTTCATCTAAGAAAATGGTCGCAAATAAAATAGTTAAAACAGGCTGAAATGATACAATAATCGAGCCTCTCGCTGCGCCGAGGTACTGAAGCCCTGTATTCATCGCTAAAATTGGAACGACTGTACCCACAATACCCAGTGAAAACACCAGCACCCAACCCAAGAAAGTATCAGGTAGTCTGAATCCCACAATTGGTATCATCAGAAAACCTGCAATCATCGAACCGGTTAAAACTAACTTTGTTCCAAGACTTTTCTTTATGCCATTCTGGAATAACCTGTCACTCAATATCATGTAACTGCTTAAGGCAAGCGCATTAATAATCGTGATAAAAATTCCCCATGGATCCACTGTGATGGACGTATTAAATTTAAAGGTAACCAAAAATAAACCCATCATGGATAACGGCAAACCGATCCAGAATAACCTGGGGACAGGTCTTTTCATTAATAAAGAAAACAATACAACAAATGTGGGGTAGATATAAACAACAATATTATAAATGGATGCCGAAAGAAGTTCCAGAGCAAAAACTGCGCTGAAACTGGAAACGGCGAATACGAGACCTAAGGCGACGAACTTCAAAGAACCTCTGGGTATTTTTCTTTCTTCAGGAGAACGAAAATATCCAAACAACCACATAATAGGCGCAGCTATTAAGAACCGCAAAATACCTGTTTGGCCTGCTGAAATTGAAGTAAGTTGGGGAATATATTTCAACAAGATCGTTGAAAATGAGAGTGCGAACGCTGCAACAACAAATAATAAGATCCCGGCTGTTTTTTTCTTCATCAAAGACGACTCCAATGTTGAATAAGCGTCCATTATACCGTTCAATAATTGAAAAAAGACCTTGTGCAGTAATCTCTTATAAAATCTCTTGCTTAATTACGACAATTATAGTAAACTTTGTTAGATTACAAGCCCACCCCCCACCGGGGGGCTCAGGAGTTAGAAAATGATGCACGATCATACAGAAAATATTCAAAGGTTGAAGACGATTGAAGGGCATATCCGCGGCATTCAGAAGATGCTTGAGAACGACCAGTACTGCATTGACGTGATCCACCAGATTCAAGCAGTACAATCTGCCCTTAATAAGGTCAGCACCCGCATCCTGGATGGTCATCTAAATTCTTGCCTGACAAATGCAGTCCAGGGAGATGACCCTGCAGAGAGAGACCGTGTTTTGAATGAAATCACAGAAATTTTCCAGGCAGCAAACAAGGGCTAAAAAATTAACCAATTGTTTTAAAGGAGATTGATCATGGAAACAAAAACTTATTCTGTACCCGGCATTCATTGCCACCACTGCATCCATACTGTCACGATGGAACTATCTGACCTCGAAGGCGTAAAAAACGTTGAAGCAAATCTTGAAACCAAACTCGTAACGGTCACATTTGAAGCACCGGCAACTGAAGAGCTCATTATCGATACACTGGCCGAGATAAATTATCCAGTAGCGGAGTAACTTATGGCTGAAGAGAAGCACCTGACCCTCCCCATCCTGGGAATGACCTGCGCAAACTGCGTCGCGACTGTTGAACGCAACCTGAAGAAGGTAGACGGCGTTGAAACTGCCAATGTCAACCTTTCCTCAGAACGCGCCGCAGTCAGCTATGATCCTGAAAAGGCATCCATAGCAGATTTCATCGGACGCGTCCAACGCGCGGGGTATGAGGTCGCAATGGGAGAAGCCTCACTTGGGATCAAGAATTTATCAGATCAGGCTGATGTACTACGTCTTGAAAAGAAACTGAAAGCTATAGAAGGTGTGATCGAGGCAAGCGTTAATCTTGCCAGCCAGAAAGCATTGGTTCGGTACATCCCAACTGTTGTCAGCCAAAATGAACTGCGACGCACAATCCGCTCGGCAGGTTTTGAGCCGATCGAAGCAGACCTGAATCTTGAGGATGCTGAAGCAAAAGCACGCAAAAAAGAAGTTGCCCTACAGCGAAAGCTCCTGATAATTGGCCTGATCTTCACCGTGCCATTGTTCCTCCTTTCTATGGGTCGGGATTTCGGCTTGCTGCCCATGAGCATCGCGCATGCACCCTGGCTTGCATACCTGTTTTGGGCGCTTGCGACACCGGTTCAATTCTATGTTGGTTGGCAGTATTATCTGAATGGATTTAAATCTATCCGCAGCGGTTCAGCAAACATGGATGTATTGGTGGCACTGGGATCCTCAGCCGCATATTTCTATTCAATACCCATTGTCTTTGGGTTGATCCCCGGGCATGTATATTTTGAGACTTCAGCTGTTATTATCACCCTGGTTAAGCTCGGTAAATTCCTTGAAGTCAAGGCAAAGGGAGGTGCCAGTGATGCCATTCGAAAGCTGATGGACCTGCGCCCACGCAAAGCCTACATCATCCGGGATGGTATTGAAGTGGAGGTCACTGTTGATCGTGTTGAAGTTGGAGATGTTGTCCTGGTTCATCCCGGCGAGAAAATCCCGGTAGATGGGGTTGTGGTTGATGGACGTTCCAGTATCGATGAGTCAATGCTGACAGGGGAATCCCTTCCTGTTGAAAAAAATTCAGGTGATGAGGTCATCGGCGGCACGATTAACAAACTGGGGCTGCTAAAATTTGAGGCTACAAAGATTGGCAAAGAAACAGCCCTCTCGCAAATCATCAAATTAGTTGAAGAAGCCCAGGCCAGCAAAGCACCCATCCAAAACCTGGCAGACAAAATTTCAGCCATCTTCGTCCCCGTTGTGATCGGTATAGCGGCAGTCACATTTATCGTTTGGTACTTCCTGGTACCCTTAGGTCCTGATCCAGCTGTCAGCTTATTTACGCGAGCGCTGATCAACACCGTCGCCGTTCTGGTGATTGCCTGCCCCTGTGCAATGGGTTTGGCGACCCCAACCGCGGTGATGGTTGGCACAGGGAAGGGTGCCGAATTGGGCATCCTCATCAAGAAAAGTGACAGCCTGGAACGAGCTGGGGAAATCACGATGGTTGTGCTGGATAAAACAGGGACGATCACCAAAGGGCAACCAGCAGTAACACGTGTATTGACCTACGGCACAAGCAGGAGTGAAGATGAGATCATCCGTCTGGCGGCATCCGTCGAAAAAGGAAGTGAGCACCCCCTGGGTGAAGCAATCACAGCGGAAGCCAATGCCAGGGGTTTGAAACTCAGTGAACCTCTCGGTTTTTTAGCAATTGCTGGCCACGGCGTCCAGGCGGAAGTTGATAGCCGGCAGATAGCTGTTGGCAGCCGGCGCCTTGCGAAAGAACGTAATATCAATATCAGCGATTTAGAAAGCGACCTGCAGCATCTTGAAGCAGCCGGAAATTCTGCAATTTTAATTTTTGTTGAAAATCAAGTAACTGCTATTGTTGGCATAGCGGATACCATCAAAGAGGGATCCGTTGAAGCAATCGACTCCCTCCATAAGATGGGGCTTACGGTCGCCATGATGACCGGTGACAACCAGCGTACAGCAGATGCCATTGCCCAGCAGGTTGGCGTGGATACGGTGCTTGCAGAGGTGCTGCCGGGTGAAAAAGCTGCAGAAATCCAAAAACTGCAGGATGGTGGGCACGTCGTAGCGATGGTAGGCGACGGGATCAATGATGCCCCAGCCCTGGCAAAAGCAGATATTGGGATTGCCATCGGTACAGGCACAGATGTCGCCATGGCTTCAGCACCTGTTGTGCTGATCAGCGGAGATTTAAGGGGAGTACCGAAAGCAATATCGCTTTCCAGGAAGACTCTCAGAACAATTAAACAAAACCTGTTCTGGGCGTTCTTCTATAACATCATCCTGATTCCTGCAGCTGCTCTTGGGTTATTAAATCCCATGCTGGCAGCAGGCGCGATGTCGTTCAGCAGCATATTTGTTGTCACAAACAGCCTGCGTCTAAAACGTTTTAAGTGAGTAAACCCTCATAAAGAAAGGATAAACCTTGAAAAGCAAAAAGAATAAAACTATATTACCGATCATTTTATTTGCTGTAGTCATCGTATTGAGTATTGGTGGTTTGATCCTTGCCCAAAGCTTACGCCGGGCAAATATTGAAAATCCAGGTGATTACGCCACCCAGGATGACATTCCAAGAGTAACAGTAGATGAAGCATATGAAGCTTTCACCAGCGGAGAAGCAATCCTGGTCGACACCCGAACAGTAACCCAATTCCAGGCTGGCCATGCTGAAGGTGCGATCAATGTTCCACTTGATCAAATCGATTCATCCTTAGCCGAATTGGATCCCGAAGCCTGGTACGTCACTTACTGCACCTGACCGGCTGAAAATACAAGCGCCCGTGTGGCGTTTCTAATGTACGAAGCAGGTTTCTCACGAGCCAATCCGATCCTGGGCGGCTATGAAGCCTGGATCGAAGCCGGTTACCCGACAGAACCTTAATAAGATCAGATTAACGATGAAAAGCCCTTCCCAAACATTCAATGGGAAGGGCTTTTATTTCATGTGCAGGCTGATCGAAGGCCTACACCCAAATATCCATGATTTGAGATGGAAGGTTTTTAATAAGCACTGCTAATATCAAAGTATTCGATCTCAACGAGGATAGGCAAAACATCAAAGGAGGAAACAGAAATCCCGACCTGACCTTCCTTCAAATTATAGATCGTATCTGTATGTTCCTTCTCAAGGTACCCGTTAATATAAAGCGCAAGCTGGTTACCCATGCAAACGGCTGTGTAAATGTTTGTGTTCCGCCCCGTATTCACATGAACAGAACCGCCACTGGTCAGCGTTCGATATTCACCGTCAATTTCATCATAGACGAGGATATCGTACATTCCACCGTTTGTAATATTAAACTCATACCACCCGTATTCATCTGTGTAGTTACAGATCAGGCTGACATTATTTGTATTCTTTCCCTTATTTTCTGCGAATGCTTCAATGACGACATCAGAATAAAAGTACGGATCATAAAGAACATAAACCCACTGATTTTCACCGCGCAGATCAAAAACCAAAGAATCAACATCAGCATATAGATCCATGTTCATCTCGCTGCCACTCATCAAGAAATAAGTCCAGTTATCCATATCCCCATCGAACTCTTCAGTAAACCAGGCTGGTGGTTCATCAACCACTTCTTCAGTTTCAACAACTTCCTCTATTTCCTCAGGTTCTTCAGTTTCTGGGGGCATGGGTTCCTGGGTTGCAGTTGGTTCTGGCGCGGGTGGTTCAGTTTCCCTTGGTTCTCGTCGTACAGCCTCTTCTTCTTCGGTTTCCAGAACCGGTGTTGCAGTTGGATCACTTCCCCCAGTAAGCGAACAAGCAAGACTGATAAGTGCAACAAAAATGATCAACACTGATAAGGTCATAATATAAATTTTTCTCATGCTTCACCTTCCATTTGGAGATTATTGTGTCTTAATTTGATTAATTGCCGCGTTAATTCTCGGTAGAAAATCGTTTTCAGACCTATTATATCAAACTAAGATAAACC
This sequence comes from Anaerolineaceae bacterium, assembly GCA_016841445.1. Classification (GTDB taxonomy): domain Bacteria; phylum Chloroflexota; class Anaerolineae; order Anaerolineales; family Anaerolineaceae; genus Brevifilum. The sequence goes on along the minus strand of JAENZD010000003.1, from coordinate 294,509 downwards.
TAACAAAGATATTTTTTTGAGAAACCTTAAAATTTCCTACTGTATTTGATACAAAATGTGAAAAGGCAGCAAAAAAGTCCGCTCCCAAAAAGGAACGGACTTCTTGAACTATTTTTTAACTAACCAGGATTAATTATCTTTATCCTTTTTATTTGGCTTTTCTTTAGCCTGTCCTGGAGGTACTGCAGGTTTATTATTCTTTTTGTATTCCAGGGTTTCCATTTCTTGATTCTCTTCAGTATTCTGTTTATTCTTGCCGATCAATCCCAATTCCTGCCAAATCTGTCCCCAACCCATCTCATCTTCGCCGTCTTTGGAGCGCAGTGCCAAAAGTTCTTCGTATGTCAAAACTACATTTTCCTTACCGGCCGTTTGAAGAGCTAGTTTGATCTCACCCACGCCAAATCCCTGGCAGAAATAATCTAAAAGAGTCTGGTAATCAACCAAATATTCTTCAGCCAAGCTTGTCAGCACAGGATGGACCATTGTGCCGCTACAGACTGCTCCCTCTTCCTCTTCTTCCTCTTCTTCTTCCGGAACTTCCATATCCTCGATTTCAAGGAGCGCCCAGATTTCTTCCCAGGTCAAAACAACTTCACCCTCAAAAAATCGCAGCTCAAGGACATCAACATACGTCAACTCAATACCTTCGTGAGCAGCCGTCTCCAGGGCCAACTGAATATCAACAACTTCAACACCACCGCAGAAATAGACAACTAATTCTTCGTAGGTTACTTCGTATAAAGCCGCAAGTTCAACAAGCTCGGGATGTTCCATCTCACCCAAGCAGACTAACTCTGGATCGATGGGATCTTCTTCTGGCACTTCGGTTTCAACAGGTTCTTCTGTCTCCTCCAACAATGCAAGTGGTGTGCCCGGGTTTGACTTAGCGAACACCGTCCCTACCGCGGTCATACCAATAATTACTGCGCCAGTGATAACAATCGTCATTAGTTTTTTCATGGTTACCTCCAATAATCTTTTTTGTGTTTTTTTGGCTGGGTTGCCGTATCGATTTTCGTACGCCCGCCCACCAGCCAGTAAATATGTCTTCCAGAACAAAACAACGAACGAACTAAATTTTTGCTAATTTCCAAATGGCAATTTTCTCCCACCGCATTCAAGAGGTGATTTTCCCGGGAAAACAGCAGGCATTTAGCACCTACACTGATGATAGACGATCCAAATGAGAAGGAGATTAAAAAGAACTAAATTTAAATTAATAGTCGCAATTTCCAAACGACTCTAATTATTAATCTTATTGTTTATTATCTTCGTATTTATCCTTGAACGCACATCACAAGTGCCACTATGACTACTTTAATCGGCGAATTTGACCTTGTGCTTGATCCGATCCGCCAGAACAACGATAAGGACAGAAAACAAACCCAGGATGATCGACATCGTGTAGGCTTGAACGAATTGCCGTTCCTCCAAACACCGGAAAATGTACAGGGTCGCAGTTTCAGTCCTGCCCTGGATACCTCCGCCAATGATCAAGACCGCGCCAAACTCTCCCAATGCCCTCGCTAATGTCAGGGTCATCCCATAGATCAATGCGCTCTTTAATTGGGGAAAAATGATCTGCCAGAAATTGACCCATGCATTTGCACCGAGGGTAGCAGCAGCTAACTCCTGCTGCCGGTCAAGTCCTTTGATGACCGGAATCATCTCTCTAATCATGAAAGGCAGGCAGACAAACAGCGTCGCCAGGCACATCCCCGGGACAGCAAAAGCAACCTTAACATTGAGTGCCTCTAAAACAGGGCTAAGAAAGCCATTCCGCCCAAACAGGAGCAATAACATATAGCCCACGACGACTGGAGAGATCGCAAAGGGAATGTCGATCACGTTATTCAGAATTCCTTTTCCCCTGAAATCATGGCGTACAATCACCCAGGCTGTCAGCGTTCCAAAAATAGTCTGCACGCCAACAACGAGAACTGCGATCTCAACGGACAAAAGCAATGATTTTAGGAATGCTTCTGACCGTATGCTTCCAAGTACAGGGTTAATCCCATCTTCAAAAGCACCTTTGATCAATGCCGTTATCGGGGCAATCAACAAAAAGCCCATATATAGGATGACCAGCCCGATCAACAGCCAGGCACCCAATCCCAGCTTCCTGTTTTTCACTGTTTTACACCCCAGCGTTGATGCAGTTTGTTGGCAATAAATAACACCAGCAGCGCAATCGCAACCAAAAGAATTGAGACTGCACTGGCACCTAAACGGTTCTCGGATTCAACCGCACCCAATACGTAAACTGCTGCGGTCTGAGTCTTCAAAGGAATATTCCCCGCCACAATGACAACAGCACCGAACTCGCCCACAGCGCGGGAAAAACTGAGAAGCGACCCACTGAGCAGCGGCAAAAACAGACTCGGGAAAACCACTTTCCAGAAAATTTTCCAGGGACTTGCGCCTAACGTGGCGGCAGCATCTTCCTGGGTAAGGTCCAGTTCCTGAAGTACAGGCTGAATATTTCTGACAACAAAAGGAAAGGATATGAATAGCAGGGAAATGACGATCCCTGGAGGAGCAAAAATAATATCCAAACTAATTTTTTGTGAGAGAAACCCGCCTATCGCTTCTTGTGGACCGTACAGCATCACCAGCATAACCCCGGTCACAAGGGTTGGGATAGCCAAAGGTAAATCGATCAAAGCATTCAATAGTCGCTTTCCAGGAAAGGAAAATCGGACGATCACATAGGTTGTGATAAGTCCCATCACGGCATTGATCAGGGTCATCAATGCTGAAGTCCACAGGGTCAGTACAATGGCATGTTTCGCAATGGGCAGTGATATTTGGCGTATCAATTCCGATACACCCTCCCGGAATCCGTCCTGGAGGATCACAATTAACGGAACCACGATCATCAAAATGATATAGGTCAACCCCGCACTTCGCATGGCGAGGTGAGGCAGTTTTCTCTTTTGAAAAGTTCCGGATAACGGAATATCCATCACTGGCTTCCCCCCTGCACATCCAGGATCGCCTGGGTAAAGATGCCTGATTCTCCAAAGATGTCAGTCATGATCACATCCCATCCGCCAAAGTAATCGACGGTAAACAAGTCCGGGACATCCGGGTATTGTGATTTAGATGCCTCAGCAACTGTGTCATTCACAACGCGCAGGCCGTGCTGGGCAAAAATCTCCTGAGCCTGTTCCGAATAGAGGAATTCGACAAATGCCTCAGCAACCGCCCGATTACCGTGTTTATCCACACTTGTATCGACGATCGCGACGGGATTTTCAATCAATATGGTCGAGGAAGGGATCACAAGTTCATAAGTTTGCCCGGATTGCCTGCCGACAAGTACTTCATTCTCATAGGTAATCGCAAGGTCACCAATCCCATTCTCAAAATTGATGATGCTGTCTCGAGCAGCTTTGTCCATCACACTCACGTTTGTTAAAACATCTTTTAAGAAGTCCTGGGCTGCATCCGCATCGTCTCCAGGTACACCATCAATTTTCCCTCTTAAGGCTGCACCGTATAATGCCAAAACGTTCCACATCGCCCCCCCGCTTGTACTGGGATTGGGCGTTAGGATTTCCAAGCCGGGTTGGAGAAGGTCATTCCAGTCTTCTATGGCCAGGGGGTTCCCTTCTCGAACTGCAAACGCAACAACGGATGTCGTAATGATTCCCTTCTCCTCCCCCAGTTTCCAATCATGGCTGATCAGCCCTGCATCCTGGATCCGGTTCACGTCTGCTTCCAGGGAGAGTGCAACCACATCTGCCTCAAATCCATTGATCACTGCTCGTGATTGCGCGCCAGACCCAAGGTACGACTCCTCGACGACAACCCTTTGACCAGTTTCTTCCAACCAAAAGGCTTGAAACAGCGGGATGATCTGGCTGTAAGCTTCTCTGGGGGTTGTGTACGCACCCAGGATCAACTTTACTTCATTGGCCGAGTTGTTTTGAGACCCCCCGCTGCAGGAGACAAGCAGGAATAGGATCATCAAACACATTGAGATCAGTTTTTTATTGTTTTTCATGGATTCCTCCAATAACGAGTTTGAAGCCGCTGGTATTGATGGGAGCGGATGATTAAAAATGAACAATTCTCAACATTCGAAAGGACATCACGAATTGCACCTGTCATGCTGGTTTTTCTCGTGGAAGTAGGAAGAGGTGCACCAAGAACGACCAGGTCGTAATCGCCACTGCTCATTTCCTCCCTTACAGCATCAACCAACTCACCCTTTTTAATCTTGACCACAGAGGGCACACCAAAACGTGACAGGCTGTTTTGGCCACCTGCCAGGAACCGATCAATCCTTTCATGGGATTCATCTTCATCTTGTGCAGGCGGTACAACAGTCAACAAGGTTGCCTCTGCCCCCAAATGCCGGAGAAGTCGACCTGCGAAAATCACATTATCTTTCCCGGGCTCCCCGCTGGCTAAACAGATCAATGCCTTGCTGAGCTTTGCAACCGGTTTTGCTGCCAGGAGCAAGTGATGTTCTCCTGTTTGCAAAATCTGATCTGGCTGGTCAAAACCTGCTGTGGGTCGCCACCCTAGAATCACCAAATCAAATGGCTGCATTTCAACCGCGTTCGTGATAGCACCAGTTAAGTCATTTGGGGAAGATTTCACCTGCAGGGATGCCATACCGCTGCCTAATAGTTTCCTGGCATCAATCAAGTGCTCCTCTAACTTAACTTTGTCCTGACCCACACCTAAGAGCAGCACCCGGGCATGGGACATCCTGGCCATATACCCGCCTAATGAGACCGCAGATTGACTGCGCAGGGATGAATCTGTGACAATCAAAAATTTTAGACCGGGATGTGAAATAACATGCAGACGTCTGATCCCGACCCATGCGTTATTTCCCGGGATCAAAGGGGTATTTGTACTTTGCTCAGGTGAACGGTTGACATCCAACAAGAAATCAGGGTTACCATACGGGACTGTTGGGGATATCGCCCGGACACCCTGTATTGCCGGGATTTCAACACAAAGCCGTTCTGCAGCACCGCTGAAGCCCTTCTCTATGACTTTTCCTTCTCCTAAGGGGATACAGCCAAGGTCATCAATAGATTTTCCCAAAGCGACATCTTCTGGCCGGAAAAGGATCTGCGCCCTGCTGTTGGAACTGAGTTGAATAGCATCTTCGGGGAGCGGTAATGCATGCGTCCCGAAATGAACCTGATTGCCAACAATACTCCCCAACCACAAATTGGCTGAACCTAAAAACGAAGCGACATATTCCGTTTTGGGGTATTGGTACAGGGCTTGCGGCGTACCTACTTCGATCAACCGGCCAAAATTCATGACCCCAATCCGGTCACCTAAATTAAAAGCCTCTTCCTGGTCGTGGGTCACTAAAATCGCGGTTACACCTGATTTTTGCTGGATATTTTTTAGTGTGCGTCTTAATTCCACTCGGATCTTTGCATCCAGAGCTCCCAATGGTTCGTCCAAAAGAAGGACATCTGGTTCAAGCGCTAATGCACGCGCTAACGCCACCCGCTGCTGCTGTCCGCCTGAGAGCTGGTTTGGCATTCGGTTCCCCATGCCGACCAGGCCGACCATATCCAGCAATTCATCTCTCTTTTTCTCCCGATTTTCTTTGGCCACTTTCCGGACCTGCAGGCCAAATTCAATATTTTCAGCAACCGTCATATACTGGAATAATGCATAATTCTGGAAAACAAATCCAATATTCCGCTTCTGCGGTGGTAAATGGGTCACATTCCGCCCATGGAGCATGACCTCTCCCCTATCCGGCTGCACCAGGCCGGCAATGATATTGAGCACTGTTGTTTTTCCGCTCCCGCTTGCGCCTAAAAGAACGAAAAATTCGCCATCCTGGACTTCGAGGCTCAGATTTTTAACCACGACCTGGTATCCGTAATGTTTACTGATGTTCTCAAGGCATATCGACATGCAATCTCCAGAAATATATTAGGCAAACATTGATCAATCGGAGATATCATGACAATCTCCCAATCACATCAATTTTATAAAACCTGCGTGATACCCGGTGTGACAGACCTGTGATATTTCTGTGACAGAATTCCCCCTGCCTTGTTCCTTTAATTAAATGTTAAAACCATACCCCACACCCCCTAAATTCTTGATCCAGTCTGGATCTTGTGGATCTTCTTCGATCTTAATCCTGAGACGGCGCACTAACTGCCGCAGCATTTCTGTGCTTCCGCCCTCAGGACCCCAAACATTATCAATAATATTTTCAGATGGAAGGACCTGGCCGGCATTGAGCATAAAATATTCTAATAAACGGGATTCTAATCTTGTGAGAAGTACCGGTGGTTGGTCTCCTTTCACAAATTCCCGCATGTTGGGATCAAATTGTATATCCTGGCAGGTATAAAGCGCTTCCTGTGGTGCAGTGCTCATGGAAGACCTGCGAATCAGGCTGTTAACCCTGGCAACCAGCTGGCGGGGGCTGAATGGTTTGTGGACATAATCATCTGCGCCAAGTCCCAATCCTTTTACAATATCTGCTTCATCATCGCGAACTGTTAATAAGATGATCGGTACAGAGGACTCCAGTCGAATCGCCTGGCAGATATCGAACCCATTTTCCATCCCTGCACCACCGGACAAATTGACATCCAATATGACGATATCCACCGGTTCTTTATGGAATTGCTTCATTGCCCCTGGCGCATCAAATGCCAGGTGCGGCTCAAAACCTTCCCGGCGCAGCGTAAAAGCCAGGAGATCAGCCAAAGTACGGTCATCATCAACAATCAGAGCTTTCATGATTTATCATCCATAACCATCGGCAGCGTGATCCAGAATTGTGCCCCGCCTTCTTCGCGATTCTTAAAACCAACGCTGCCGTTTTGTGCTTCAATAATGGCTTTAACAACTGCAAGGCCCAAGCCCAATCCAAAATCAGTGTCATCATCTTTCGTTGAAGAGGATATAAACCGGTTGAACAACTGGGATTGCCGTTCTTCAGATACGCCTTTTCCCTGATCACTGACTTCGATATAGACCTGGTTCCCCATGAGCACCGTTGAGAGGTTAATCTGACCGCCCGGAGGACTGAATTTTATCGCGTTTGAGAGCAGGTTGACCAAAGCCTGGCAGGTCCGGTGTTGGTCAGCCATCACCAGGAATGCCTGCTTGTTTTTAGGTTGGTTGATCTCTACACCCAACCTTTGGGCAATTGGCTCAACCATGCTGACGGCATCGTCTATGATTCCCTGAAAGGCGGTGGGCTTCACATTGACTTTAAACCGGCCGCCTTCAATACTTGCGGCTTCAATCAGGTTATCGATGAAAGACTGCAGGTTGAGAATACCCACGTTGAGTGCACCAACCAATTCCTGTATCTCTGTTGTTGAGAGGTCTGGCAGCTTATCCATCAGCAGCTCAACAGACGCCGATAGCGCAGAAAGCGGTGTCCGAAATTCGTGGGTGATATTCGCCATGAACTCACCTAATAACCTGTGAATGCGTTCTTCATCTGTGACATCCCGGACCACCAATGCCCGGGTCGCATTCCCAGCTTCCAGCGGGACAAATTTCGACGTCGATAATGCCAGTAAGACCTCCTGGCCGCTAATCAGTACTGGAACCCGCCTGTTTTGATTTTCAGGAGGGATTTGATGGCTGAATAAATCTTCTCCTGGGGCACTTGAAAAGAAATGATCAACAGGCTGGCCTAACAAGGTAGATAATTCCACACCGATCAGCCGTTCGATAGCCTCGCTGGCATATGTGATCCGCGCCTGGTCATCAATGGTCAGGATGCCCTCAACAATTGAATTTAGCAAGTTCTCAATCCAGTCCTTTTCCTTCCACAGTTGATCAAGCGAATGCTTAAGGCTGATCCTGGCATCTTCCAGGGCATTCGAGAGCTGATCGATCTCCCATATCTTTGAAGCGTTGATGATCCGGGTCGATAGATCCCCTTCTTGCATCGCATTGGCTGATCGCGCCAACTGGTTAAGCGGTTGGCTGAAGCGGCGGGAAATCAACACAGAGAGACCTGTCCCAAAGATACTGAGGAGGACCAGGATGAATAGAATGGTATTCCGGAGCTGCTGGTTCAAAGCAAGAGAATCACTGATGTTCAACAAACCGACCAGTTTATAACTTGTTTCATCGCTCAAAGGGATGACTGTTGACAGGAAATTTTGTCCACCTGATTCGTTGTTTTCCAATGCAAGAATCTGGTAGGACTGTATTTCACCGGACCGAATGTCAGGCAGAGAATCTAAATATTCAGGCAAATTACTTGATAAGAGATGACCTCCGGTATATAAAACGTAATATAAATTTGATTGAATACTGAATTCTGCAAATATCGAATCCAGCGATTGAGCAACGATCACGCGTAGATTTCCAGGTGAAGTTTCGGGGATCGTTGACTCTGACAGCCACCAACCTTGCCCATCCAGGAGCGTGATACCCTCAGGATCGCTAATTCCGCACAGGGGTGAAGGATCACCATCTCCTGTTATGACAACAGCGTTCTCCGAATCACAGACGGCGATCACATCGACCTGGATGTTCTCTCGAAAATCATCTAGGTATTCAATGATTGACTGTGTATTATCCGGGTCTAAAAGGAGTTGGTTCAAGGTTGGACGCTCTGCAATTAATTGAGCAAGTTCCTGAAGATAGGAAGCTTTGTTTTCGAGCAATACCTGCGTTGTCTGGTTGGATTGATCGATTAATGCGTTGAGCTGGGTCTTGGTCTGGCGTGACATGATCAGCATGGAAGGCAGGCCTACACCCAGTCCCATGATCAGGATGATCACAAAAAACACAAGTGTTAGTTGGACAACCACCCGTCGCGATGAAAGAAATTTGAACATCGATTGATCCTATAATTACCCAAAAATCTGTTGATGTTCCAAATATAGCATTGAACGCTGACCTTGACAATCCTTCGGTTTGGTTCATCACTATAAACAGCCAGGAATCCCTTTGCTCGGTATGTCATTGCAAGACCCTTTAGGGTCGAAGCAATTTTCGTATGGATCTTGTCATTTTAAGCCTATTCACACTGCCACATATCTTTTCCTGGCATGATACTTAACCTTGATGTAATTACTTCGGTATCGCCTGCTTTGCCAGACGGTCGACACGCTCATTTAAAGCGTTCCCGGCATGTCCCTTCACCCAGCGCCAGTTGATTTCGTGCCTACCGATTTCCTCATCCAGTTTCATCCACAGGTCCACATTCGCCAACTGCCCCCCTTTTCGCCGCCAGTTTCGCCGCTTCCAGCCAGGCATCCACTCGGTGATCCCCTTCCTTAAGTATTCCGAATCAGTATAAAGCGTCACCCGGCAGGATTCTGTCAGCGCCCGCAGTGCTTCCAGCGCAGCATGCAGCTCCATGCGGTTGTTGGTCGTATCCTTTTCTCCACCCGACAGGAGCCGTTCATGCTTCCCCGAGCGGAGGATTGCTCCCCAACCGCCCGGTCCGGGATTCCCCTGGCAGGAGCCATCAGTATAAATAGTCACATTTGGCTTACCTGGCATCAAGGTGTTATCCTTTCCAGATCATCAACCGTGGCATCCAGCTGCTCCAAAATCTCAGCTAGATTTACATCTTCATATGGAAAGACCCGGTAACTCGCATCCTGAAGCACCCATTGGGCGATCCCCCATTCTTCTGCCGTCGGAACCGGTTTCGATATTTTGATCAGATTATAAGCATCCATCCACTGGGGGTATTGGTCGATAAACGTCGGCAATAAGTCTATCGTTGATGGTCTGACCGGCAGTGTAAATAATGTCTGAACGATATCCGCCTGGTTTTCTGGCTCGATTAAGAACTTTGCAAACAGCCAGGCAGCCATCTGCTCCTCGGGTGATCCGGCTGAAACCATCAACCCAGGGCTGTCTACCAACATGATAACTCGCTCAGAACCCGGGTAGCCGATCACACCCCATTCATCGGAATTATTTTCCAGGGTCATCCAGCCTTGCTGTTCCGGGATTTGGTCAAGTCTCCCCGAATACATGAGCGCATTTCGGTCAGCAAAATAAAGATAGGGCTCAGGTTGGCGGCTGATCCAGAAATATCCTTCATCATACACGGATTTGAGGTACTGAAATGTCTCAAGACCGGCATCCGAATTAAATTTGGGTGTGGAATCCTCCCCCCATTCACCGCCAAATGCACCAAACCAGCTCAACAGCACCTGAGGATCGTAATTTATGATCCATCCGCCCAAGCCGTCATTATCCTCATTAAGATCCGCTAAATTGGCTTTGATGGCCTGGCTCGATTGCTCTCGGAATGAAATTTCATCATCCGGTGTCTCTGAGAAGCCAAGCTCGGCTGCCCAACTCCGGTTGTAGAAGATCACAGTCGCCTGCGGTGCAAGAGGCAGCGCAATTAAGCGATCCCCGACCCGAAATTGATCGAGGAATACCGTTGAGATATCCGTCTGGTCATCCGTTGAAAGCCCCCAGGTTAGGTCTTCAAAATAAGGTGCCAAGTCAACGGGCTCGTAGGCCTGGGTTAAGGCGACCAGCTCATAAGGATGCACAGCAACCAGTGTTGGTTGTGTACCTTTCTCGATCTCGGCGTCCAATGCAGATAGAAGAATGTCTTCACTGCCATAAGCTTGAACATCCACCCAGATGCCATAAGGATTGGACAGGGAAAATTCCTGGGCAATTCCTGCCATGACCTCGGAACCCGGACCTCCAAAAGCATGGACGAACTGGATAACTGTCCCCTGTAATTGCTCTTCATCCACTAAGGGTTCTACAATGATTTCTTGAGTGGGATCAGAACCAGGTTCACTTGTTGTTGTCGTTGAAGGGGAATTCTCCGCTGTCGTAGCGTCAACTGCTTCGGTGCTTTCCGTCTCGGTCTGTGCAGGCGTTGGGGTAACTGCTGAACTACAACCAATCAACGCGGACAGCAGGATGAAAATGGATATGAGAAGTAAGGAATCTTTCAACGCGAAAAATGAATTTGAGTACTTTTTCATTGGATTATCACCAGGGGAACAGGGGTAAAGATCAGGATAAAGACGATCAGCGCAATGACACCCAGCACTTTCCGCTTGGTGTCGATCTGGGTGATCTGGTCAAGGGGTTCAGCATACCGTCTGCCAAAAACAAGGATCATGACCGCCCAAAACCACCAACCCATCCAAAAGAAACCCAAAACAGCCATTGCACCCAAAATAAAAGGCAGTATCTTTTTTGCGGTTTTCTTTCCAAACAAAACGTACAGGATGTGACCGCCATCGAGCTGGCCAGCCGGGATCAAGTTGATTCCAGTGACAAATAATCCAGCCCATCCTGCCCAGGCAACCGGGTGGATTTGAACATCTAAACCTCCAATTGGGACCGGGGAACCCGAGAAAAAGTAGCGCAGCCAATACAGGATGGGGTTCAGTCCCTCATATGAAACGGGCTGGGGCAAGACCTTTCCAAAGGTGACAAATTTGGCAAACAAATAAAAGATCGAGTTCCCCTCCAGGAAATGAACTGCGCCCTCCGGGAGTTCAGCTTCAATCGGTCCAACACTTGATAAGCTGAGCCCAATGAACAAAACGGGAATGGCTACCAAAAGTCCGATCAGTGGGCCGGCCAGCCCGATATCCATCAGGTGTTTTTTGTTCTTTGGGATCTCTTTCATATTGATAAACGCACCCATCGTGCCGAAAGCGCTCAGAGGGAAAGGGATAAAATAAGGCAAGGTCACATTTTCTCCGCGTGAGCGTCCCACCAGGTAATGGCCCAGTTCATGTGCGAGCAGGATTCCTAATAAGCTTAAGGCAAACGGCCAACCTTTTAGCATATACTGAATAAATCCGCCCAATCCCAGCTGAAATGGGTTTGTCATTTCTGAATCCATGAAGGTTGCGCCTGTGAACATCACGCTCAATATTGTCAGAATAAACAAAAGGATATTAACCCAGATCGGCCCAGGTTTTGCCTCCGGACGTTTATCCACAACAAGTATGATTTGTTCGCCATCGACGACACGGAATAAGGGCGTCAATCCCATGGGTCTTATTGCGTCTGCCAACTGGTCGTAAGCTGTTTCACTATCCTCAATGATGAGTCTGCCGCGATACTGGGCACGGAAACCATTTTTCCCGCCCCCGGTGACAATGCTTTTTATCTCAAATATTTCCTTAACATGCTGTGTAATTTCAGTTGTTTCAACCGATAAAGTTTTTTGTTGATTTTCCGTCATATCAATTCCGATCGTTTTTTTATGCAATAAAGGTAATCGGGTTAATTAAACCATATAATTCAAGCTTAACAAACTGGAAATCAACGCAAAACAACTCAGACGTATCATCAGAGAGATCAGGCCGGTTAATATTCAGGCCTTTCCACTCGCAATTTTTAAAGCAGGATGCAGCCAAAAGTGATTATTTATAAGATTTTACTTAAGAAACGTTTGGTACGTTCTTGGGTTGGCTGGCTGAAGAGAACATCCGGAACTGCTTGTTCGATGATCAACCCTTCATCCATCAACACGGCTCGGTCGGCGGCTGCACGTGCAAAGCCCATTTCATGGGAGACGACAACCATCGTCATGCCTTCTTTCGCCAGTTGAAGCATGACATCCAAAACCTCCTGGATCATTTCTGGGTCGAGGGCACTGGTTGGCTCATCAAAAAGCATGATCTTGGGGTTCATCGCTAAAGCACGAGCGATTGCAACCCGCTGCTGTTGGCCGCCGGAAAGTTGGCCGGGATAACCCTGGCATTTCTCAGGAATACCTACTTTTTCAAGCAATTCGTACGCAATGGCATTGGCTTCTGCCTTTGTTCGCTTCCGAACAACTTTTTGCGCCAGGGTCACGTTCTCCAAAACCGTCAGGTGGGGAAAAAGATTGAAGGATTGGAAAACCATCCCAACTTCAGTCCGAATCGCGTTGATATTTTCTGCTGTCGTCAGCGGGATTTCGTCAACAATGACGCTGCCCGTCTGGAATGTTTCCAAACGGTTGATGCAGCGCAGAAGTGTCGATTTTCCAGACCCTGAAGGCCCAATGATGACCACGACTTCACCTTGATGAACAACTAGATCAACCCCGTTTAAAGCGGCTGTTTCACCGAAATGTTTGTGCAAATTTTGTATCTGGATAATGGGTGTTGGTTCCATATCAACGCTCCTCTGTTTGAGTCTTTTTTTCAATCCAGGCAACTACCCGGGCAGCGATAAGGGTCATGATCAGGTATAAAAGCGCAATCATCAACCATGTTTCAACCGGGATGAAATTCGCAGCCATGAATTCACGACCTCGCCGGGTCATATCGGCGACCGCTACAACACTGACCAGGGAGGAATCTTTCAGTAATGAGATAAATTCATTTCCTACGGGTGGAAGGATCACTTTAACCGCTTGCGGCAGGATAATATATCGCATGGCCTGCCCGTGAGTCATGCCTAAGCTGCGAGCCGCTTCATTCTGGCCTTTAGAGATACTTTGAATGCCTGCCCTGTAAATTTCACTCATATATGCACCATAGCAGAAACAGAGCCCCAGGATAGCCATGATATAGGGGTTGGCATGATACCTCTCTAAGATCTGTAAGCTGAGCAGACGCCCAAAGGATTGGATCAGCGAAGGAAACGCAAAATACCAGAATAATAATTGCACCAATAAGGGAATGCCGCGTGCAACTTCTACATAAATTGTTGTGATCCAACGGAAAAAGCCATTTTTTGAAATTCTGCCAAGGGCAATGACCAGACCCAGAATTAATGTCAGCAAGAAGGAAACCAGGGTCACCCCGACTGTCACCAGGACTCCATCACTGACGAATTTGACGATTCGCCAGTACGGATCAGGTTGGGTCAAGCTCAATAATAGAACAATCCCGGCAACAGCAACGACCAGCCACCACCAGTGGTCAATCTGATATTTAGCGGCTCCTCGACCAGGAATTTTCTCTAATCCATTTTCATCATCCATAGATAAGAACCTTTCACCCCCGTGGGGCCATTTGACCCACACGGGGGGATTTCTGTACTTGGGTTAAGCCTTAGTTAGAATCGCCATACCATGTGTTGACAAGCTCATCAATGAAACCTTCAGCTTGAAGCGCGGCAAGCGCATCATTAACCTGGGATATGAGTTCGTCATTACCTTTACAAAAGGCAATGCCGTAATACTCATCTGTGAAAACATCACCGACGACCTTTAAATCATCGGAATTCATATTCACAAATGCAACTGCGGTTGGGTAGTCTGCGATAACCGCATCGACCTGGCCGTTCATCAGGTCCAGGAATGCCAGCTCATATGTGTCATAGGTTTTAAGTGTCGCATCTGGAATTTCTTCTACTTCCATCGCGCCTGTTGTCCCAAGCTGGGCTCCAATTATTGCACCAACCAGGTCATCCGGACTGGTAACAGTATCATTATCCACTGCTACAGTGATGATCTGTCCGGCGTTGATATATGGATCCGAGAAGCTGAACTGCTCAGCGCGTTCAGGGAGGATCGTGATCGCGGAAATTGCCATATCATACTGACAATCTGCCATACCAGCCAGGAGCGGATCCCAGGCAACATTTTTGAATTCAATATCCAGGTTAGCTTCTTCAGCGATCGCATTCATCAGGTCAATATCAAAACCGATGATATCCTTGGTTTCCTCATCGACATATTCAAATGGTGGGAAAGCCGCATCTGTCGCAACGACCAATGCACCATCCGACCCCTGGCATCCTGCCAGCGCTAATAGTGCGAAAAGACCTACAACTATATAATAAATTTTGCTTTTCATGTTTTTCTCCTCATTTCTTATGTTGGTTTTGGTAACTTACAACAATAAATTATTTATAGATCAGCCTCCTTTTGGATAAAAAAAAATCCTCCCTGGTAGGGAGGCTTTTGATTGTCGCAATGAAAGTTTCAGTTAAGCGCCAAGCGCCGCTCCTCCAGGAGAGGTTCGGTGATAATGATGTGGGTGTCGCTTAACGTTTTCAAAGAAGGTAACTAACATTATGGATACCATCTTATCAAACAGTCGGGCTCCAATGTTCAACAGCAGGTTAATGCCTTGTTAAAGCTTATTCGCAGATAAAACAAAGAATTCACCCTTACCTGGGTGTGATTTCCCTTTCTGGATCAAAAAATCACTTCTGGACTGAAACCATTAGTCCAGATTTTAAAAGGATAGGAATCCAGAAGCCTGAAATTCCTTTCTACTTCCCGCTTATTTGACAGGTTCGATGGCGATTAGTACAATCCATTCACGCTCACCTGGTATTAAATCTTAGGGATGAGAGTATCGGAGACTTGATTTTATGGCTTTTTCTTCAACCCAGCGCTTTACTAAGCTTTCATTGGCATTTATTATCGTAATATTGCTTGCCGCATGCCAGCAAATTCCACCTAGTGTCACTGAATCCAAACCGGACACTGAGGTTGAAGTAGGAGAAACTGAATTAATTGAAGATACCATATCACCAGATATTACAAATACTTTACCCGCAGCGGCAGAATCCTCCCCCCAACCCGAATCCGTTCAGGAACAACCCACAGACCAACCCACACCTGCCCCAACCCTGAGTGATTGGCGGGATGCGCCGATTTCACCCGAGTCAATCAGTGATCGGGTGCTCGAAATATATCAGAGGGGACAAGCCCTCGGTAGAGATCCGCTTGGTTTTTCTGTCATCGGTGACTGCCAATCCATTCCATATGTATTTATGGGACCATACTCCCGGGGAGAACTGGAACCCGCACCAGCAGAAAGCCAACTCTGGAAAGCAATCAACGCCTTTGAACCCTCCTTCAAACGCTGGGCGGTGACAGCTCGCGGTGGCTTCACAGCCGCGTCGATCCTCAACCCGCTTCAGGCTGATCCCGAATTGTGTAAACCCGGAGAAACCCCGCTGACATGCGAGTTTCGTCTAAACAACCCGGCTTTTGTGATCATCACCCTGGAAACCTGGCTGGACCCGGAATCCATTGACCGCTACGAGATCTACCTCCGGCAAATCGTCGATACCGTCATCGAACAGGGTGCTGTGCCAATCCTGCTCACCAAAGCTGACTCCTCCGAACTGCGCAACGGCACCCATATTATCAACCCGGTGGTTGTCAGAGTTGCCTATGAATATCAGCTTCCGGTAGTCAATTTCTGGCGGGCAGCTCAATACCTGGATAACTTTGGTATCGACCCGGAAAGAGAAGGCTTCCACCTGAGCCAGGCAGGATACAACCTCAAAAACACGCTCGCCTTACGCGCTCTATACCAGGTGTGGACGGCTGTTGAATCCACCCAAACTGCAGCCGTAGAAGAAACGGCGATACCGACAGCCACGCCTGAACCGACACAAGAGAATGATATTCAAGTCGAAATCCCGGATTGCGCTTCGGAATGTATCTTTTTTGGGACTGCCATCTCAAGGGATGGTGAAATCGTCAGCGGCGGTGTGTATGCATATGTTGTAGAAACCCAGGAATTAACCCAGGTGTTACCCGAAGGCTTTGACCTGCAGGATGTAAGTGGCGATGGTAATCATCTGCTGGTGAACAACCAGAATGAGCTCTACCAAGTCAATTTGCAGGATGGAACGGCTGAACTGGTCTCGGAGACGTTCAATTACCTGGGTGTGCTAGGTGCTTATTGGCTCTCAAATGACGAAGATCTCGTCTTCCTCGATACCAGTGATCCCATCCAAACCAGCACAGGTGAAGCTTATCGTCTGATACCCGGGGCAGATGACGACACACTAATTATTGAAATAGGCTCCTGTTCCAGCAAGGACTTCTGCCAATCCGAAGGTATTTTCCAGAAAAATTCAGATGACAGCATCACGCTGATGGACAAGGTCATCAAACCCACATTCTCACCGGACGGGAGTAAGGTTGCCTATTTAAACCCGGATGCGGCGACTAAAGAGAACTATGGACATATCTGGTATTTGATCATGGAAGAGACAGCCGATGGCGCATCAAGCCGGCGCGTCCTGTATTTG
Organism: Anaerolineaceae bacterium; assembly: GCA_016841445.1. Lineage (GTDB taxonomy): Bacteria > Chloroflexota > Anaerolineae > Anaerolineales > Anaerolineaceae > Brevifilum. The sequence goes on along the minus strand of JAENZD010000003.1, from coordinate 277,577 downwards.
CCGGAAGAATCAGGCTTTATGGTCTACCCTGAAGTTGAAACCTATGCGTTCTCCCCAGGCAGCAATCAGCTGCTTATCCTCTACAATGTTTATAGTGAATACTACCGGTATTCCCTGCGACTGCAGACCTACCTCTGGAATTTAGACTTAGGGATCCTGTATGATTACGGGAAGCTCGACGGTTTAAGCGGATCATTGGAACCCCGGCTTGTGTGGTCCCCTGAAGGTGACCGGGTCCTGTTCTTCCTGACAGAGCCGCTTGAGGAAGGACCTTACGAGGTCAGCATCTATCAAACGGATCTCACTACCGGTGAGAAATTAATCTTAATTGATCCAGCACTTCTCTCCAGTACAGATTTCTTCTACATCACGAATATTTACTGGCGATAATTTAGTTTTCAATAACTGGTTATTTTATTTTCCAACGAACTTATCCCTCAAACGCCAGAGGTAGAACACCAGGATCAAACCGATCACAACGGCCAGGGCTTGCGGCGCCCAGATTTCAGGGCTTGATGGGAGTTCTCCCTGGAACATATCCACAAAGATCAGAACTGAAGCGTAAATGTATATACCTGCAACGAACTGGGATGTTGCATAACCGTACTTGCGCATTCCTAATAATCCAATGCCAGCGATGACTGAAATTGGAAAATTGATAAAGAAGTCCGCAATCGGGGTCGCCAGTTTTACATCCCCCGGAAAATTGAATAAAAAGCCTTGTCCCCATAAGATCAAGCTGCCAAATCCAGCAAATAGTCCCAAAATAATTAATAGGACGGCAATTATTTTTACAGGTGCAGGGGTCTTCGATTTTGTTTCCAAAACAATTCTCTCCTTAATGTAACGGTTAAACTTCTACTATTGTATCAGGTTGCTGATCTGATTCACAGGATATCGCTTGTCGTATGTGCTAAAATTCGAACATGGTTCAATCAGGAAAAATCAAACATTTCTTCCGAATTTTCTGGCGTCTTCTCCGAACAATCATCGTTCTGGGCGGTGTCATCCTGCTCGCAGCAGGATCAACCCAACCACCAGGCAGTTTATCATCTTATGTGCATGCGATAACCCGACCTATCGAATTCGATTTCGGAACCTGGACTCTGGATGCTGTTATTGCCAAGCTTTCAAACTGGGCATTAAGCATGGATAAATTCATATCGGAAGACCAGCAATCCGAATTTGTGCTGACCTACCTGGCGCAAGTCCAAAAGGTTAACACCCTCAACCGGCAAGTCTTGTTGATGTACGCTGACCCTGAGATCACTGACCCTGAAGCAAAAAGCCAATCACTCCGGATGGAACGCGATGCAGAACAAAAAATTTTATATTCTCAGGCATTTTTAGCTGAATCTATCTTGCAAGCACAGCTAATGTCTGTCATCGAGTCAAATGGTCTGGATATCCTCGGACAGGTCCTGCCGCCCTCCCTCTACAGGATAAGCGAAATTCCCTATTCCCTGATCATTTCACCTCGCACCCAGATCGCGCAGGTCCTGGATATTTCCCTGGAACCCGGTTTGGAAACGGAACAAATGGAAAAGCTGGAAAATGAAATTTATGCGGACCTGGATCATTCTGCATTAGTCGTCCCGATTGGGGGCATTGGCACCTACCCCACAATGGTCATGCAAACGACAGATATCGTTAGGCTTACGGAAGTCATCTCCCATGAATGGGTTCATAATTTCCTGACCCTGCGTCCTTTAGGGATCAACTATTACACCACCGATGCGCTGCGCACGATCAATGAAACCGTGGCCTCCCTGGCTGGGAAAGAATTAGGCTTAATGATTCTTCGGGAATATTATCCGGAATACGTCCCCAAGGAAGTAGAAGAAAGCGAAACTAACACTCCCGTTCCAGAAATCGACCCCCAAACTTTTAATTTCCGGGCTGAAATGCGCCTCACACGGGTGGAAGTCGACCGTTTGCTTGCACAGGGTGACGTTGAGGCTGCCGAACAGTTCATGGAGCAGCGCCGGCAGTTCTTCTGGGAAAATGGTTACCTGATCCGCAAATTGAACCAGGCGTATTTCTCATTCTATGGGGCATACAACGACCAGCCCGGTGGTGGTGCATCAGGAGAGGACCCCATCGGTCCGGCAGTGGTCACCTACCGGGATCAGTTTGACACCCTGGCTGGTTTCCTAAACGCTGTCTCCTGGATTGATTCTTATGAAGGATTATTAATCAAATTGGGTCAGTAAAGATCAATCGTCAAGATCATCCGCTGCGTCAAGATTATCCCCCAATCCAGGCATTTCTTTCTCAATCTGCTCCGGATCCTGCCCTCTTTCAAGCCTGGAGACAACCTCATCAAACTCAGGTCCTGCATCTTCACCCATTTCACTTTCCATTTTCCGCATCAATCGCCCCAGGGTTTTGGGGTCATCTTCCAGGCCATCCATATTTCCAGGATCAATCATATCCTCAAGACGGCTGTCATCGGACCGGGCAATCCGAACTTTTTGGATGATGCGCCTGACATCGCTGCTGCCGCATTTTGAGCAATGCACGACCACCTGGCCATATTCACTGTAGGAAAGAATGACATCAAATCTTTTATGACAATTTTCACACCGGTATGTATACGTTGGCATTAGCTTTTCTCCAGATCATGTTCTAAAATGCATTATAATCAAGCACTGAACCTTTGTTGGCAAGGTATAACTAACTTAGTGATGATATTATTATAAACAAAGTGAATTTTCAATGAATGATATTGGGATTGATTTCGAATTAAAACAACCGGAACACGCACCCCTGCTGATCGTCATTTCAGGCCCCTCAGGAATCGGCAAGGATACGGTCGTGCTGGGCATGAAAAAACGGGACCTCCCGTTTCATTTTGTGATCACAGCAACCAACCGCCAGCCTCGGGAAAATGAAGTGCCTGGGAAAGATTATTTTTTCTACAGTGAAGAAACATTTGAAAAAATGATAGCTGATGGCGAATTCCTGGAATATGCCTGGGTTTATTCCAACTATAAAGGTGTGCCTAAATCGCAGGTAAAAAAAGCACTGGACAGCGGCAAAGATGTTGTCATGCGCCTGGATGTTCAGGGTGCGCAAACCGTCCATAACCTTTGCCCGGACGCCATTTTGATCTTCCTGACAGCCAAGAGCAAAGCAGAATGGATTCAGCGGCTGAGAGATCGACGCAGCGAAACCGATGAAGAACTGGGCGTACGTATCAAAACAGCCAAAGAAGAATATGAAACCCTGGATATTTTCGATTATATCGTTGCTAATGAAGCGGATAAACTGGACGAGACTTTGGATGTTATCGAAAGCATCATCGAAGCTGAGCATCACCGCGTAAACCCCAGGAGAGTGCAGTTTGAGTGAAACCCCTCCCTCATCATTTAATGAAAGGCCACCTGAACGGCTTCAGGTTTCTGTTCCACAAATAAAACCCATCATGACCTATGTTCTAATTGGGGTTACGGTGGCGGTCTATGTCATCCAATTCCTGGTAGAGACCGTCTATGGCTTTGATCTACTTTTCCTTTACGGCGGCAAGGTTAACGAATATATCATGCAGGGGGAAGTCTGGCGATTGATAACCCCCATCTTGCTGCATGGTTCGATCCTGCATCTGGGCATGAATATGTACGCCTTATATATCATCGGCAGCAGGCTTGAGCGGTTTTATGGGCATGGCCGGCTGCTGCTGCTCTACCTCCTGTGCGGATTTTCCGGGAATGTCCTTTCATTTGTCCTGACTGAAAACCCATCCCTTGGTGCCTCCACGGCTGTTTTTGGTCTCCTGGCAGCAGAAGGTGTTTTCATTTTCCAAAATCGGAAGCTGTTTGGGAAAACAAATACTCAACGGTCATTAATGAACCTGGTTTTCATTTTGGGTATCAACCTGGTCTATGGCTTTGCACCCGGCACCCAGATCGATAATATGGGGCATATTGGCGGACTCATCGGTGGGATTTTCTTTGCCTGGAAAGCCGGACCATCACTGAAAATTTCAGGTCAATCACCATTCCTGCACATCGTTGATCAAAGGAAAAAGGGTGATCTCGTGATCGCCAGCCTGGTTGTTTTTATTGGGTTCACGGTCATCGCGCTGATACCCTTCATCACATCCTGAATTCCCAACAGTCTCAACCTATCTTCGTTGGATCAAATCCTATAATAAAAAAGCGCTGTTTTCACTTTCAAACAGCGCTTTTCATTTTTGAGCCATATTTATTCAATGATGAATAAGCCACCTGCAGAAGTCCCCTGTATTTCAGGGTAGAAATATTGCCAGGCATGTGCCGGCAAGATTTGATAAGTCCCCTTTTGGAAAGGATACAACTCGTAGGTCAAAGTATAGGTCCCTGCTGGTAACGAATCCGCGGTCCAGAGAACATGGTCGTCATATATTTTCGGTTGATTGAAATACCACCAGCCCCATCCATCTCCAAACGGATCTCGCGGATCATAGAACTGATCTGTCCCTTCCTGCAGGATCTGGGTCGTCAGCAGCCTTCGATTGACAATTTCCGTCCCTGAGGGGATGAAATCCTCCAACATCACATTGACCATATCATGCGGAACAATCACCGTCAAAGCGACCGTCACCATCGGCGGCTGCTGGCCGTCTATTAGCTGTACCCGGTCAACCGACTCACATTCGGGGTCAGTCGGGCAGCCCTCGCCGGTGATGTAGTAATCCCGCGTAATGCTGATACCTTGATTGATTGGTTCAGCAGAAGAAGCAGGCTGGTAGGTATTCAGATCCACACGGTAGTAAAGCGTCCCGCTGCCTTCGCTCCGTTCAATGACCAATGCGTTAGGTGAATCGGGGTAAAAAGAACCAATCGGTAGAGATGCTTGCACCGCAGCATGAGGCCTTGTCCCTTCTGCGCTGCCTTCAGCTATCACGACGTCATTCAATATCGATTGGAAATTGAAATCTGCCTGGTAATCGCCGGTGCCTTTGATCGCCTGTGTCAATGCCATCAAGATCCAGGCAGTTTCAAAACCAGAATGGCCCAGAGTCTCTCCCTGGCGGTTAACCAACAAATATTGAAGAGAAGGAACAAGGCTGGTGGATGCCGGGTCGAGCTGTGAGAGTGCATATAAAGCCACTGCTGTATTGAAATTAATCGTTCCCGGCAGGGTCCAGGAGACTTCTTCAGATTCCCAGTAAACGCCAGTTGCTGAGCGGACAGCACGCGCTTCTAAATCATTCAGCAGGGTCCGGACTTCTTCATCCCGGCCACCGATATCGTTAAGTGTAAGACTAAGCAAAGCCAATGCCCAGGGATTTAACTCAGAGCGGTATTCGTACAACCCATTGATCCCCGTACTTAACGAGATATCACTGTTTCTCAATGCATAAACAATGAAGGATAAACGGTCCCATTCTTCACTGGATGATGTGTTTCTTATGACAGAAATGTTATTCGCTAGAAATTCAACGGCTCGATCGGTGGAGTCTTCTCCGACTTTAAAGCCAGCCTCAGCAGCCTTTTCCAGACCGATCAGGACGTAAGCCGTAATAAAGGCGTTCGAGACGGGAAAATCATTTTCAGCACCACCTCGCCAGGACCAACCACCGTCGAAATTTTGCGTTTCCAAAAGCTGGTTAATGCCGGTCTTTGTCAGGTCCTTCAGGTTTTTCTCAAGCTGTGGGGAGTCTATCCCCAGTTCTTTCAAGGCCAGATACCCGTTCAGGTTGCCAAGCAATCGGGAGAGAATCGAAAGGGTATCCTCATACTGCGTTGCGTCCATCGCCTCCAGGCTCTCGAGGAGCGTCGAGGTTAAGGAAGGGTTCAGCACCAGCGAGAGATCTCCTGATGAAGGATCTGTGGATAGCGGCAAGCTGATCAGTTCCAGTCGCTGCCCAGCCTCAGCGAGTTGACCCGCAGTACTGAATGTGTTGGGCATGACATATCGTTTAACATCCAGATCACCCCAAAGAGGTGCGCTGGCATCCTGCAAATCGCCGGAAACAGCTTTGAAGACCAGTTCTACTGTTTCAACACTATCGACCGTTCCTTTCCAAACCACTCGCTTGCTTTCACCCGGCTCAAGATCAATCATCTGCAGTCGGGTGGTTTCATCCGCCAGTGTAAATCCGTTCGTTTGAATAGAGACATCCACAGCCTGGGTTCCCGCCGTATTGTTGTATACAACAGCCGCCAATTCCACACTGTCGCCATCCACAAAGAAGCGCGGGGTCACAGGTTGGATCATCAACGGTTTTTGCGTTTGAATTTCTGCTTCGGCCTCACCTACCAGGTATGTCTGTGTCAGACCGACAACGCTCACGACCCACGTCGTCAGTGAATCCGGAAGGGGGATCTCCAACATTGCCATGCCGTCGCTTCCAGTAATCACTTCCCCACGCCAGTAAGCAGTATCCGGGAATTCCTCTCGGACTGTAACAGCCTCCATCCCCTCACCGCCACCCCCGCCCTGTCCGTAAGCCATCGCCTGCAGTTCTGAGCGTAGTCCGTAAGTCTGAAGTGAAAATCCTGTCAGGATCGAGAGCGGTTGAGTTCCATAAAAAGCCTCAAGAATTGGCTCCCGGTTGGATTCAACCAGTGCCATAACTGCTTTATCGACAACAGCCACTGAAAACGCACCTTGCACAGGATTGCCCTGCTGGTCTGTGACACTGATTGCTGCAGAAACCATGTCACCGGGTTCTGCCTGGTCAGGATCAACGACGAGAGAAACGTTCAGTTCCTTGCTGATCGGAGCCACTGGTAAATTGACAGTACCCTGCCGGTATGCAAAATAACCGCCCTCATCCCGCCCCAGCAGCATGGCAGACACGTAGATATTAGGGATGGCATCCTGTGAAATGGGGATCGAAACCACCTGTCCGGAGCCAGAAATATTAATCACTCGGGATTCCATCACCTCACCACGTTCCACCGTGATCAGCGCTTTTGCCCCATCAGAGAATGGGTTGGGAACAAAGATTTCAGCAATTTGACCTGGCTGGTAATTTTCCTCATCCGGGATCAAACGAATCTGGTTGCCCGACTGCCTCGGCCATATGGCTGCGCCAGAACCGCCCACCCAGATCACAACCTGGGTGACAGCTTCTCCTGAATGTACCGTCAGTTGATAGGTGCCGGCTTGCGGTGGTGTGAAACTCACCCTGGCGCGGCCATCCGATCCTGTCTGCGGACTGGCGCCGGCGATCAACTCTGTTTCAGGTACAAACTTGTAAGGGTAACCCGGATCGCCTGTTTCTTCGTATTGCCATTGGATCGATTCGAAGGTGGCTTCAAGGGCGATGTTCTCAAGCGGCTCTTTTTCCCAATCAACGGTCAGGATTTCAAAATCAAATGCTTCATCAGCGCTGCCAAAATAGGTTTGCGGTTGGATGCCGATGTAAAAGGTCTCAGGATGGACAAGGATGGTTTCCCGTTGGCTGACCGTGAAACCACTTTCGTCCAGGACCGTTGTCTCAAATGTGTAGCGGTTGGTGCTGCCGTGTGTGTTTTCGCTGGTTAATAAATCCTCCTCTGATAATTCGACTTCCAGGTATCCCTGACCATCTGTGAGGCCTTCACCGCTGCTGACTATCGGACCTGCCGGGGAATCACCAGGTAATCTGGGGTTGAGCCAATCGATAGAATAAGGGCCCACCTGGTAGCCGGGCAGATAAAAATAACTTTGCTTCTCATAGAGATGCCAGGTGTAACTTTGGTCAGAAACCGGGAAACCGAAGTAAGTTTTCACGAGTGCACTGGCATCCACAGATTCTCCTGCGATGATCTCGGAATCGCTGAGATCAAGCTGAATTTCGATCTCTGGCTTTCGGTAAGCCGCAACCTCAAAGGATACTGAAGCAATATAGCGATCATCAACTTCAAAATTAATACTGTACCGGCCGACATTTGCATCCTCGGAAAGGGTCACCTGTCCCTCCAGCATCCCATAAGAATCCAATACCAATTCTTCATTAAATAGCTGGGATGGGATACCCGAAAGACCTGGGTCGCCATCAATTGTCACAGTTATCTGCTCAATAGCTGGCATTATGGGTGTGCCGTTGTCCTTTGAATAAACGGCCGCCTTGAAATGCACATCATCACCTGGTCGGTAGATAGGGCGGTCGGTATAGGCATAAACATCAAGCTTTGGCGGATTCGAAGCCAGGTTGATTCCCATTTCGTAAAGAGAATAATTTTGATTCCAATAAGAGATCGTAAAACCAAAATTCGGGTCGCCTGGTTCCCCAACAACAGCATAAAAACTACCGTAAGTCTCTTCCGTTCGGGTCATTTCGTGGATAAAAATACCCTGTGAGTCCGTCTGACCACTCGCTACCTGCTCTCCCTCTGTTGTATAGATAGAGACATCGGCATCCACCAGCGGCGCATAATCTGCCAGTTCTGTCCCCCAAACAAAGGCTTGTTCGGGCGCAATTTTCATCACAAGGTTGTTCTGGCTGACGATCAGGTAAAACTTTTGGTAGCTTTGGTATTCATCAGCACGGATATCTGGGGTTGAGACTGCCAGGAAGTAAATGCCAGGTTGTAGTGTTTCGCCCTGGTATTCCAGGGGTAGTGTAACAATTTCATTTTCATTTCTGACCAATGCCAGGTTATGCGTCGTTGATTCAAGGTTGCCCGGTAAATACATCTGACGGTAGTTATAATTATCCGGATGCAGCAAAGTCTTTAAATCTTCAAGACTGATCGGGGATAACTCAAATGTGACAGTATTGATATTCGTCGCCTGCAGAACGATCTCAGAAGCTGTATCCGGGATGAACAGCATATTATAAGAAGTCATCCCTGTCTCGACCGTTAATACAGGTTCGGCCGGACCGGTTAAGAAAGTGTTGGTAATATCCAAACCCAACTGGCCGCCCCAAATATCCTTCAAGCCCGCCTCAAGAGTCACACTGTACACCGTTTCCGGCTCAAAATAACCGCCGATGTACAGGGTATCCTCATCCATCGAAAAAACACTCTTCCCGCTAACATCAGGCTCAACCTGGATGGTATCGGAGAAATCCTCGCGGTCAAAGGGTGCTGTCAGGTTGATAATGTAGTAACCATACCCCCATGAATAGCTCTCAAACTCTGGCAGCGCAGTCGAGTCCAGTGTGAGCACTGAATACGTGGTTCTGGTCATTTCAATTGGGACATCGATCGGGATGCCGCCCAACGACTGCGCACCCTCGGTCAGTTGAATGGTGTACGTTGTGTTCCGTTCGAGATTTGTACGTGGCGTAAATTTTACAGCCTTGAGCGCCTCATCCCATTCAAACGACCCGTCAACTGCTGACCCGTCAGGTCCAATCAAACTAAAATGAGAATCAACATTTTCCGTATCCATGCGAATATTAAATTCAATCTCTACCGGTCCATCCAAACGTAGTTTCCTTGAGGAAAGTGGAAGAATATTCATTACCTGGGGTTTGGTTGTCGTGAACCGATAATTTAAGGACTGAGTAGAGGCTAACCCTGCGCCATAAACACTTTTCAGGTCCTCATTTAATGTCGTTGTATAGAGCGTCCCCCCGTTCATTGAGGGATCGGGTGTGAAGGCATAAGTGCTGGTGTTCAACCACGCTCCGGTGCCGCTCACATCCGGTGAAAGTGTAAATCCCGGCTCAGCATCGTCTTCCGCTCCCAGTGGGACAACCGGCTGGTTAAACGTGACAAATACCACGCTTTCCGGGTCCACATCCAAAGAGCGGTCGGAGGGGACAACCTGCAGCGCTGCCAGTTCTTCTGTCATTTGGAAATGGATATTAATTGGATCCTGGAGTGCTTTCCCGTTTGCGGCTTGTGCCTGGGCAGCAACTTCCATATTAAGCAATGTACCAGGAGGAAGGATCTCATCTGGCGTGAATGTCAGCACCTGGTCATCATCCCAGGAAAACCGTCCGCTGACCTGCGGGTCAAAGCTCACAGCTGCTTCAACAGAAGCAATATCCATGGGTTGGTTAAAGGAAAGAGAAATTGGCTGCTGCAGCGAAATGATGCTGTTTGGGATTGGGGAAACTTCAACCAATGCCGGGGGGAGATCTTTACGAGGCTGAGGTGTCGCTGTCGAATCTGAGGAAATTTCTGATGCTTGCGGCGTCTCTTCTTGTGAAGCCCGCCAGGGTAGCTGGCACCCGCCGATCAAACTGGAAAAGATAACCAATAATGAAAGGACCTTCACCACGGACCTCTGTGGATGGATTTGGTTCGCCTTTTTCATCAGTACCTCCTAAAAATTCACAACCAGCGGTTTCGAAACCGTTGAATCCAGCAATCTTCAGTAAATGGGAATATTTATAGCACTTGATACTCTTATAATATATCATCGCCGAGCATTAACACAAGTATACGATTAAGGCAGCAACCGGAGAACCTCAGAAATCGGTTGAGTGAAATCTTTGATCACGATGTCAGCCAGATCTAATTTTGATGGGTGCTGGGAGGTGGTCACTGCGATGCATGCCATTCCCGCATTTTTTGCAGCCTGGACACCGACGATTGAATCTTCAATCACGCAGCACTGTTCGGGTGAGAGACCTAATACCCGGGCAGCTTGCAGGAACACATCTGGCGCAGGTTTCGCTGGCAGTTCATACCCGGAAATAATATCCTCAAAATAATGCCCCAATTCAAATCCATCAAGCATAGCCATGATATTTGCTAAAGGCGCAGATGAGGCAATCACCTGGGGTATGCCCATGTTTTTTATCTCGCCAAGCCAACCCTCAACGCCATTCACAAGAGTTGCGATTTCTAAAGCTACCTGGCGGAAAAGTGCTTCCTTCTCTTCTGAAATTTCTTTCAACAATGCCGGTGTCGGATCATACCCCAAATAGACTTTGGTGCAGGCCTGGTTGTTCTGTCCGAAATTTTTATAGAAAGCTTCCCGCCCAAGGTCGACGCCATGTTTTTTCAAAATCATTTTCCAGGAAGTGTAATGGCTTTCACCGGTATCGATAATGGTGCCGTCCATGTCCCAGAGAAAAGCGCGTTTTGTACTGTTCAATCCTGTCTCCTTGTCTGATTAACCGATTGAATTATACTTGATGAACAAGCGTACCTTTCTCAAATCCATCGTGTTTAGTGTAGAAGAGAAGCGTCTCACTCTATTCAGTGTGTGTTATACTAGCCGCTAGGATTCATATAAGGAAACAGCAATGAAAGAAGCAGTCAGCGTCAGTATTGGATCATCAATAAGGGATAAATCCGTGGTCATCAACCTCCTTGGAGAGGAAGTGCTGATCCGCAGGGTCGGCACCGATGGCGACATGAAAGCCGCCCGGCAGATGTACCGTGAGCTGGATGGAAAAGTGGATGCCTTCGGTGTAGGTGGTGCAGACCTGGGGTTGTTCGTCGATGGGAAATGGTATCCCCTGCATTCCATATCTCCCCTTGTTAAAGATGTCAAACTGACACCTGTTGTGGATGGATGCGGATTGAAAAACACCCTTGAGGTCCGTTCAGCGCGTGTATTGGAAGATGAGATCGCTGCATACCTGGATCAGATCGGACGGAAAGCCCTGGTGATGACAGCCGTGGATCGCTACGGTCTGCTGCGGGCATTCGTTGACGCAGGCTATGACTGCATCTTCGGTGATGCCATGTTCTCACTGGGCATAGGGCTTCCCATTCACCGCGAGCGCGGGGTTAAATTGCTGGCTGCTGTGTTGATTCCCCCCGTCAGCCGCCTGCCATTCAAATGGGTCTACCCCATTGGTGAAAAACAGCATGAGCGTAAACCCAAGTTCCAAAGCACGTTTGATTGGGCATCCGTTATCGCCGGTGACTGCCATTACATCACGCGCTACATGCCTGATCATCTCGAAGGAAAAGTGATTGTGACAAACACCACCACGCCGCACGATGTTGAACTTTTCCGTGGAGCGGGTGTCAAATACCTGATGACCACCACCCCTGTTTATGAAGGGCGCTCTTTCGGCACGAACATGATGGAGGCCGGCCTGCTGGCAGCCAGCGGTTACAGGGAAAAAGTTGATTACCGCCATGCCAACTGTTATTTCACAATGTTAGAAAGTTTGGTTGATGCAGTTAAATTTAAACCACAAATACAGGTGCTAAATTGATGAAAATGGACGTGGTACTTCTGGGGGGCGGACAAATGGCGATGGACGACCCCCTCTATCCCCAAAGCCCGGATGGACGCCGCACCCTGATTGAGATTCATGGCAAAACAATGGCTCAATGGGTACTGAACGCGTTGACGGCATCAGATGTCGTAGGGGATATTTATGCGATGGGGTTATCACCAGACTTGGGGCTCACTACATCAAAAACGGTTCACTACCTGCCAGACGGTGGAAGCATGTTTGATAACATCCGGACAGGTGTATTACAAGCAGCACAGGATCACCCAAACCAACGAAAAGTCTTCGTAGCCAGTGCAGATATTCCCGCACTCAGGCCCGAAATGATCCAATGGTTATCAGATCAAATCTTAAAAGAGCCAGAGGCTTTGATCTACTATACCGTTGTAGAACGCAAGACGATGGAAAAGAGATTCCCCAACGCTAACCGCTCCTTTGTTCAATTTAATGACATTGCGGTGTGTGGTGGGGATATGAACGCAGTGGATGTCCGCCTGTTTTCCGTAGAAAGACCGATCTGGAAAGCATTGACGGAAGCCAGGAAACGCCCCCTCAAACAAGCCCGCCTGCTGGGATTGGATAATCTGGCACTGGTTGCCTTAAGGTTGGCATCATTGCAAACAATTGTCAAAAGGGTTGAGAAACGGCTCTCGCTCCAGGCAAGTGCCCTTCCTACACCGTATGCAGAAATGGCGATGGACGCGGATAAACCCCACCAGTTGGCAATCCTGTGGGAGGATTTAAAGGGTTTGGCATGAAACGCTGGATGCGGAAGCTGTTAAAATGGGACGCAAAATTTTCTAAGGCGCTGCTGGTACCCAACGATAAAAAAGCCTTATCGCTCATCTTAAAAATATTTGCCCATTCCGGGGATTCCTGGTTCTGGTTAGCCGGGCTGATCCTGGTCTGGATTTTTAGCGGTGAAGCCTGGGGGCGCAGAGCAGTGTTCTTAGCCCTGGGTCTCAGCATCATGGCGGTGATCGTGATACTCATGAAGGTTAGCATCCACCGTCCTCGGCCTGAAGGTGATTGGGGGCAGATCTACCGCATCACCGATCCGCATTCCTTTCCGTCTGGTCACGCGGCACGCACCGCTGCCCTGGTCATCATGGGTTTTGCCGCCGGGCCGCCCTGGTTTGTCTTGGTCATTGCCCTTTGGGCACCATGGGTGGGAATATCAAGAGTTGCGCTGGGGGTTCATTACCTGCTGGATGTGATCGCTGGTTGGATCGTCGGTGCAGTCATGGGGGTCATCGCAATTGCTTTTCTGCCCTTATCGAATCGCTTATATGACCTCATCGAGGAAATTATTTTGAAGATTTTCTGAAACAAAATAGAAACTGTAAACCACAAAACCTTTGTTAGTCAATTCTATTAATATTTCTTGATGTTTACGAATTCCAGGGAGGTCTAATCTATTTTTGTCCTTTCTATGATCACGTTGCCATTTTCCCCTATTTGACTTGCATTTCTGATAATCAAAAGATTTTTTCAAGTTAAGGTTATTACATGAAGGCTTATGAACAGCTAACTCGTGCGGGTAAGCTTCACCGGCTGCATACCATGGCGGTAAAGGGATTATCCCAATTTGATCTCAAACAGCCAACGTTGACTTACTTCGGATTCCATACTAACCTCCTCTACAAGGTGAAATCTGCCTCAGGTGAGCAGTTTATGCTGCGCCTGGCTTACCCTGGTTGGCGGACCTATCAAGACCTCCTCTCAGAAGCATACTGGCTGAGAGCTCTAAAAGCAGAAACGGATATACCTGTACCGAGCATCATTCCATCACGAACGGGTGAAATGGTATTGCAGGTTGATTTCCCTGGCATCCCTGACTGCTGGTATATGACATTAATGTCCTGGGTACCGGGAAAGCTTCTGGGTCATTACCTTACGCCGTCAAACCTGGAAAAGATGGGGATGTTGTTTGCTGACCTGCATCATCATGGATCAACCTGGGACCCTCCGCCGGGGTTTACCCAGAAGCGCTTTGAGTATTGGCTGTCACGCGGAGAAGAAAATCTGATCACTGGGGAAGGACAAAACAAAAGATTATCAATCCCCCATCAGGGCTTGCTCAGGCACATGGATCAAATCGTAAAAGATGCTTACGCTAAAATTAACAAGTCAGATCTCAGGGTAATCCATTGTGACCTGTGGCATGACAATATTAAGCTTTTCCGTGGAAAGCTCTATCCGCTGGATTTTGAGGACACAATCTGGGGTTACCGCATTCATGATATTGCTATGGCGATGTTAGATCTGATGGAAACTGTGGGCGAATCTCGCTACCTGGTTCTTCTTGAATCTTTCAAGCGTGGGTATAAGACAAAAATGTCATGGCCTGAGAATCCGATTGAGCCATTTCAAGTCGGCAGATTATTGTGGAAAATTAATTGGGTAGCCCATAATGATCCAAAATATTTGGGGAAAATGATCGAAAGATATGTTCCAGTCTTTGAACATCATATTGAGGAACGCAAGGTTATTCTGCCGCCACAATAATAGAACGGAGTGTGGGGTTTTACATCGTCAATATCCAAAAAAATTGAATGATTGAAGTGCTAAACATTGCATAATACAAATCTGAGCTGCAATCTCATTTATCAAATCAATTAACCCGTTGCTTTATCAAATTCTTCAAACGCTTTTGCCATTTCCTCTTCGGAAACTTCCCTGACGGCTGTGGCAATGACCCATTTGTTTCCAAACATATCCTTAAAACCGCCAATGCGATCACCGTAGAACTGGTCTTCAACAGCCATAATCGATTCAGCGCCAGCATCGATTGCCTTCTGGTAAGTCTTATCTACATCTTGTACATAGACATATAACGAATTGCTTGATTCGTCCGAATCTTCAGTTGCTTCACCTACCATGATGACTGAGTTTCCAATCAGAAATTCTCCATGTATAAAAAGACCGTTTGGTGTTTTCATGACGTATTTTTCCTCAGCGTCAAATACCTCTTTGATAAATTTAATGAATCTATCCGGTTCTCTGGCTGCAAAACTGGGGGTTATGGTTGTGTATCCTTCTGGGGCTGCTTGTTTTTCCATTTATAAATCTCCTTAATTTTTCTAACTATTGATTTTTTCATCCTTCGGAAAAAGAAAAATTATATATTATATATATAGACGATTTAGTCCTATTTTTCAAATAATTTTAGAAGAGGGTTTCTTTTTCTCATTAGTCGGTTCTCGATAAAAATATAAGTTTCCGAAAAGCGACAATTATCTTGCCATTGCGACGTAGTGAAGCGACGGTAGCTATCTAAATCTTTGAAAATGGAGATTGTGAAATGATTACAGCAGTGCAGCGTGCGTCTACAACCACTCCAAATATCATTCTTCTTAAAGTCAAGACCACCCGCATAGCGGGTGGCTTGACCTGACCCTATAAGGGTCTGTTGCTTGCGGCACCTCAAGGTGCTGCTTTCACTTTGTTCAAGCCTGGTGCAACGATGACTTAGCTACCCCTAAAGGGGTCTTCTATCTCTTTCGTTGTGATCTTATCCATCATCTGATCATGTTTCTCTTGCTCTCTTACATACTTCGCTATCGTCGCTTCATTCAATCCCACCGTGCTTACGTAGTATCCTCTAGACCAGAAATGCCGATTCCCATACTTGTACTTCAGGTTCGCATGCCTATCAAATATCATTAGGGCGCTTTTCCCTTTTAGGTACCCCATGATACTCGAGATACTGTACTTCGGTGGGATTGATACCAGCAAATGGATGTGGTCCACCATTGCTGTCCCCTCTATAATCTCTACCCCTTTCCATTTACACAGATCCCTTATTATCTCTACTATTCTCTCTTTGTACTTGTTGTAAACTATCTTCCGTCGATATTTCGGCGTAAATACGATGTCATACTTACACATCCACTTCGTGTGTGCTAAACTCTTTACCATTGAAATCACTCCTCGTTTTGTGGCGGCTTGAACTTCTGCCATTTTACCGGAGTGATTTCTTTTCTATAAGCCTTTGGCTTCCACCGGCTTAGCCGGTGGTTTTCTGTTTCGGGCGTTCCGCCCTCAACCCCCTAAAGGGTTAATAAACGGCGAGGTCAAAATCTGACCCCGCCATTAAATACTATTCTATTTTTATTTTATGACTGACCCTACCGCCGTCTTCGTCCCAAGAACCGCAGCAGGTACAGGAACAGGTTGACGAAATCCAAATACAACCGCAGGGCACCTAAAATGCCCATTTTCGCTGTTACGGCTTCATCTCCCATCTGCATGGTCTGAACGGTCATGACCTTGATACGTTGGGTATCATAGATGGTCAATCCCAGGAACAGCAGAACGCCTACAATTGAAACCACCCAATCAAGACCTGAGCTGGCGAAGAAAATATTAACGATGGAGGCAAGTACCAATCCAATTAACCCCATCAGCAGGTAACTGCGCCAGCGGGTGAGGTCCTTTTTGGTTGAGTAGCCAATCAGGCTCATCGCACCGAATAAGGCTGCTGCAACGAAGAAAGTCATCCCGATGCTGCCCAGCGTGTATACCACAAAAATAACTGATAGCGTCAAGCCATTCAAGGCAGCATAGGCAAAGAACATCACACCAGCCAGCGAAGGGTGCATCTTCATGATTCCAGCGCTCAAAGCCATCACCAGTGCTAGCTCACCGAACATCAATCCATAGAAAACCCATATGCTGCTGAAAACCAGGTTGCCAAGGGGTGTCAGCACAGTTGCTAAAGCCGCACCTGCGGAAACCAGCAAACCCAATGCCATCCATAGGTAAACCCGCCGCATGACAGCTTTAAAAACATCGTCAAAGGCGAGATCAGCGAGCGAAGTCAGGCTCTGATCTGCGTTCAATTCATCTGTATATTGATTCGAATTGTTATACATCTCAAACTCCTTGTTTGATCATTATTAATCATTATAACACTCGAGGATCCTTTTCGTTAGCATCTGTAATGACTATGATAAACGCATGTCCATTGGATGAAGTGTGAATGGTGAATGGTGATTGGATGGTCATTGAAGGATTAATATTATGGAGTGATAAATTAGTAACATTAGGAAATCCATTTTTGTAGGGGTTCGGCAAGCCGAATCCAAGAAATTTTGTGTTTCCGAAAGAGGAACCAAAACGAAATTACCAATAAGAAAGAGTCCAACCTTTTTACCGCCGAATGTTAAAAACCTAAACTCAAAATAAAGGTGAGGCGTACCTCGCCCTACACCCTAAATGGTTTTGGTGCCCTTTAATCAATTCCCGGATTACACAGCGTTTTCACCATGTACATCTCCCCCATTTCAAACCCGCGCCCGGCATAGTATGCTCTTGTACCAACAGCTGCAATTACCGCCAGCCGTTCAAAACCCTTTGATTTCGCAATCTGTTCAGCCTCTTCGATCAGGCGTGTCCCTAAGCCGCTGTGCTGAGCAATCCCAATCCGCTCTTCGCCCACTTCGAGTGAAAGGCCATATACATGCACCTCACGGATAATAGCCGCTCCCGCCAGGTCCGCAATACCTGAATCATGGGTATCTTCCGGTAGAGACAAACGCAAAAAACCAGCCAGCTTGTCCTCCTGTGTGTCGAAAGACAGAAAATGTTCCTCTGCGTTCGCTGGGTAGTAGATCATGTCGTGCAGTGAAACCTCTCCCAAGTTGACCTTCGTCCCTCGCACCTCTCTACACCGAACGCATTCACACAGCGTGCCCCGTCGCGTCATTTCCCGCTGGATGTCCTGCCGCAGGCTGCTGTTCTTGTTGC
The DNA here is from genome assembly GCA_016841445.1 of Anaerolineaceae bacterium. Classification (GTDB taxonomy): domain Bacteria; phylum Chloroflexota; class Anaerolineae; order Anaerolineales; family Anaerolineaceae; genus Brevifilum. The sequence continues at coordinate 259,753 of JAENZD010000003.1, read as the reverse complement.
CGGCTACAACATAAGTGGATGGAATATCACGGATGATCCTGTTGATCCGACAGTAGCGCGGAACATGAATTTTCAAATTTGCGATCAGGTTCAGCAGCGTCCCTTCAGAATAAGGTTCATACTTTCCTTCCTGCCACAGGTCGTAGAGCTTCGTGTGTTCTAAAAGCTGGCAGGGGTAGATCTTCAGTTCATCGGGGCAGTAACTTCCCTCACCCCACAGGCGCTGGAAATCTTCCCTGTCGGATTCGGGGGTTGCGCCGTACAGGTTTGGCATCCAATGCAGTACCACTTTGAAACCACCTGAGCGCAGGAGCGCAACGGCATCCAGGGTTTCTTGTGCGGTGTGGCCGCGCCTGTTGAGTTTCAGAATATGATCATCAAGGCTCTGCGCACCCATCTGCACCTTGGTTACGCCAAGGGTGCGGTACCACTTCAGGGCTTCCTGTGTCACCAGGTCTGGCCTCGTCTCAATCACCAGCCCTACATTGCGGTGTTCAGCGCGTACGTTCCGCACCTGGGCTTCAGCCAGGGTTTCGAAGCCGGGATCATCCCCCGGGTTCACGCCGTTCATCGCATCAAAACAGCGCTTCACGAACCATTCCTGGTAATCCAGGGGGTAAGCGCTGAAGCTCCCTCCCAGGATCAGCAGTTCAATTTTATCCGTGGTATGTCCTACCGCTTTGAGTGCAGCAATCCGGTTGTGCACCTGCAGGTAAGGATCAAAGGCATTCTCCAAACCACGCTTGGCACCCGGCTCTTCACTCAAGTAGCTCTTGGGCATTTTATCTTCCTGCGGGCAGAATATGCACTCACCTGGGCAGGGGTGATAGCGGGTCAGAACAGTCACGGTTGTGACGCCTGAAAGCGTTCGGGTAGGTTTCATGCGGATCTTCGACAGCAGGCGTTCATTTTCCTCCCACTCACCGCTTTCAACCTTCTCGTAATATACAGCCACCAGGGCATGCTTGGGGATGAACCCACCGCCGTCAGACTTTGGGTGGTTTCTCTGCGCGTCACGCAGGTCCATTCCCTCTGAGACATCCTTCAATATCGCCAGCGCAAATGCTTTATCTTCATCGGTATAAGCGCGTTTCTTTTTCCAGGTTTCTGCTTTCATACGGGTGAATTTTACCCAGATTTAACCCGAATTGTAATATTTCCTTCCGAAAGTATTTACAAAGATTTTACATTTCAGCAATAAAAATCTAATATAAAAGCACGATACTGGTAAAAGTCAAAAAAGATAAAGAATAAAGAGGTGAAAAAATGAAATGGTCATGGCATATTGGTCGAATCTTTGGGATCGATCTCAAAATACACCTGACGTTTTTCTTTTTATTGGTTTATATCGGGTTTTTAGCTTTTTCCAACGGCGGGACCGCTGCTTCTGCAGCATTGGACATCCTGTTCATCATCGTGCTGTTCTTATTTGTGGTCATGCATGAATTTGGTCACGCGTTGATGGCAAAACGTTTCAATATCCCCACAAAAGATATCACGCTGCTTCCTATTGGCGGCGTTGCCCGTTTAGAAAGCATGCCGGAAGATCCCAAAGAAGAACTGTTAATCGCAATTGCAGGTCCCCTTGTCAATGTCGTGATAGCCGGGGTTCTGTTCTTTGGTTTGTTGGTTTCAGGATTTTTCTTCCAGCCGCTCAGCGTTGATCTCCTGCTGGGCAACTTCTGGGTGCGCCTGCTCTCTGTTAACCTGACACTGGTCGCGTTCAACCTGATCCCTGCTTTCCCGATGGACGGCGGCCGGGTACTGCGATCCTTACTTGCGACCCGGATACCCCATGTCAAAGCGACCCGGATTGCTGCCAACATTGGCAAAGGGTTTGCCCTCCTGCTGGGAATAGCCGGATTTTTCTTCAATCCCTGGCTGGTCCTGACCGCTTTCTTCATCTGGTCCGGTGCCGGGGCAGAAGCGCAAAGCGTTGAAATCAAAGCAGGGCTCAAAGGTTTATCCGTTCGAGATGCATTGGTCACCCAGTACACTCAGGTAGACGCCAACCAGCCCCTGGGCAGCGTGTTTCAACTGGCGATGCAATCCGGGCAGCGTTACATCCCTGTGGTCTCCAACGGGAACTTCCTGGGGTTCATTCAAGCCAGCAGTTTACTGCGGACGATCGAGCGCTACGGAGACCGGGCTCCCGCTTACTCGGGTATTAACCTCGAACCGGAAAAAATTTCTCCTGATCTACCCCTGGTGGACGCCTTTGTTAAATTTTCAACCGTTCGGGTGCTGCCGGTGACCGTGGACCGGGAGCTGATCGGATTCATCACCCCCGAAAGTGTACAGCAGCGCATGTGGCTCAACCAGCAAGTGAAGAAGCACAACCAGCAGCCGCCTGAAGAAACAGTTAAACCTGTTTAGAACGAAAATTGATACGATTAACCGGTGGACAGCAACCCACCGGTTTTTTTATTGGCAAAAGGCAGCATTCTACAATATACTGGTATCAATATGAAGGCTGAAACTTTTCAGAAGCTCCTCCAAATCAACCGCCAGTTCTATGATCGCTTTGCGCCTTCATTTTCCGTGACCCGTGGACAAGTTCAGCCTGGTGTCTTGCGGTTAAGTGAACGGTTCGTGAAAGAGGCGTTCATCCTCGATGTGGGCTGCGGCAACGGAACGCTTGCGCGGTCGCTGATTTCACAGGGATTTTCAGGGAACTACTTGGGGGTCGACATGAGTGAAGGGCTGCTGACCGCAGCTAAAAGATTGACTGATGAGACCCAGAATGCAGAAATAACCTTCAGATGGGCTGACCTGGCTGTTCCGGATTGGCCGAACCAGATCAACAGGGAGAATTATGACTGGTTGGTCTCATTTGCAGTTTTACATCATATCCCGGGGGAAAACCTGCGCCAGAAGACCATCGCGAATTTCAGAAAACTGATTAAACCCGATGGTCGAGTTGCTGTCTCCGTCTGGCAGTGGCAGAACAGCGCACGTCTGCGCAAGCGGGTCCTGCCCTGGTCAGCCGTCGGGATCGATCCAGAGGAAGTTGATGAGGGCGATGTCTTGCTGGACTGGCGTGCAGGCGATATCCCCGGCATCCGTTATGTGCACACATTCAGTGATGAAAGCCTGACTAAACTTGCCAGGGAAGCAGGCTTTAAAGTTGCTGAGGTTTTCTATTCCGATGGGAAATCGGGCGATTTAGCGCTGTACCAGGTTTGGAAATAACAATTACCCCCCTCACCTCAATCCTCTCCCCCCGTAGGTGGGAGAGGATGATCTGTTAAATTTCTTACTATCACCCATAAATAAATTAAATAACCCTCTACCTTTCGAACTGACCGATTTCCTGTCGGATCAGCGAAGTGTAAAGGCTCAGTAGAGCCTTACAAGGGAGAGCGCAGGGTGAGGGATTGATAGAAATGCTTTGATTAAGTGCTCATATTTGAAAATTAATAAACGATTTGTCGTGTCTAATGCTATTTATCCCAAAGCCACATCTAACAGCATCATTGCGGCAAATCCCAGCATCACACCGATGGTTGGGATATCGGAATGGCCTTCTCTTTTCGATTCGGGGATCAATTCTTCAGCCACAACATAGATCATTGCACCAGCCGCAAATGCCAATGCGTAAGGCAGGATAGGGCGGATAAAGAAAGTTGCCGCAGCGCCAAGTAAACCGGCGACCGGTTCGACCATCCCTGATAATTGACCGTAAAAAAATGACCGTCCTCTTTTCCATCCTTCCCGTCGAAGCGGCGCTGAAACCGCCAATCCTTCCGGGAAATTTTGAATACCGATACCAATCGCCAAAGCCACAGCCGCACCAACACTGGCAGCCTCAACACCGGCAGCTGCTGCACCAAAGGCAACGCCAACCGCCAGGCCTTCTGGAATATTATGGAGGGTAATAGCCGTGATCAACAGCACACTGCGCTGCCAGGATGTTTTGGGTCCTTCAGAACCCGCTCCTTCATGGCCAATGTGCATATGAGGCAAAAGTTTATCAACAGCAAACAAGAACGCACCCCCCAGAAGAAATCCAGAGGCTGCAGGAAACCAGGATGGGACAGGTAAGTTCTCAGAAAGCTCAATCGCGGGTGCCAACAGAGACCAGTAGCTAGCAGCAATCATCACACCTGACGCGAACCCCAGCATGCCGTCCAATAATTTCCGGCTGACTTCTTTTGTGAAGAAAATCAATCCTGATCCCAATGCGGTCAATCCCCATGTAAACAATGTGCCAAATAAAGCTTGTATGATTGGCGAATAATTTGAAATGAAATCAACCATCTTTGTCCTTTCTTATCAATTTACACTAAATGATTTTATCATCATTTAGTCACAATTAAATATATATTTATTCTTACCTAAATTATTATAAACGACATTAGAGGTAAAATCAAGTTATGGAACAGGATCAAACCTTAAAAATTCGCATGAATAATGCCTTTCAGCAACGAGAAGGAACGGCAAAAGAGTGTAATGTTTACCGGCTTTTCAACGGTTTCTACGAGGGCTTGCCAGGCGTCGTTCTGGACCGCTACGGACAGACGCTGGTGATACTTAATCATCGGGAAATATCCGAATCCCAATTAATAATTGAAGAAATTTCTGAATGGGTAAAAAACCACCTTCATTGGGCAAACTCAATTCTGCTGAAACAGCGAAATCATCCAGATCAGCACATGAAAAATGGCAAACTGCTCTGGGGTGAAGTCCTGGATTCATCCATCCAAGAATTTAATGTCCAGTATGCCCTCGATCTGCAGATAAACCAGGATGCCAGTTTCTACCCAGACACGCGCAATCTGCGACGCTGGCTGCTGGAAAACACCTCCGGATCAAGGATTTTAAATACCTTTGCCTACACCGGCAGTTTGGGCGTTGCTGCGGGAATGGGAGGCGCCAGAGAGGTGATCCAAACGGATCTCAATCGCCATTTCCTGGATATTGCGCGGAAGTCCTGGGCTTTAAATGAGCTTATCAATGACAGGCTAAAGGTCCTTCCCGGGGATTACTTCCGTGTTGCCGGCCGCTTCCGTCAAGAGAACAAGCTTTTCGACATCGTGATCATTGACCCGCCCTACTTCTCACAGACCAATGCCGGCAGGATCGACCTGCAAAACGAGACGACCCGTTTGGTCAATAAAGTCCGTCCAATGGTTGCCCATCAAGGCTGGTTGGTGTTAATCAATAACGCCCTTTATCTTTCAGGATCAGATTTTATGGCTGAACTGGATGCACTATGCCGCAGTGAGTACCTGACTTTCGATCAAATCATCCCCATCCCCCCCGATATCACCGGCTATCCCGCAACCGTGGTGGACACACCGCCGGTTGACCCCTCCCCCTTCAACCACCCAACGAAAATTGCAATCTTGAAGGTCACCCGAAAAGACCAGCGAAAATCGTAATATATCCCTCAATAATTACAGCTAAATTTCAGGCTTGAAGACGGCACCTTCCAAGGATGGAATGGTGCATTTCCGCAGGTGATTTTCTTCGATCACTGCGCCTTCTCCACCCAGTAAATTTTTAAGTTGTGCTTTATCTGTAAAATACGAATCAACAGGCACATTTAAGTCCCAGGGCTGGTCTCCGGCGTTGATCGCCACCAGCATGTGCTTCCCTTCCAGGTAGCGCAGGAAGAGGAGCTGCCTGCCTTTTGCAAAAAGGGGCACGTATTCACCCGTCCGCAGCACCTTGTTATTGTGGCGAATGCGGATGAATTTCTTAATGTCATTACGCAAGCTATGGTCCCACTCGCTCTCATCCCAGGGGAAGGTACCCCGGTTCTCAGGATCCCGGCCCCCTTCCATCCCAATCTCATCTCCATAATAAATACATGGCGCTCCCGGGTATGTCATTAGAAACAGGAATGCCAACCGAAGTGCTTTCTTTTCTCCGCTCATCATTGTGAGATAACGGGGCATGTCGTGGCTGTCCAGCAAGTTGAGCTGCGCCAGGGCATTCTGTCGGGGGTAGATCTCCAAAAGCTGCTTTGTCCGTGCGGCGAAACCATCAGCATCCATGGCGGGGATATCAGCCAACCCCATCATCCCGGTTACCATTGAATCATCGCGGAATCCTTCCCCAAAAAATCCCACCAAGGCAGCGGTCAGCTGGTAGTTCATCACACCGTCAAACCTATCACCACCCAGCCAATCCTGGGCTTCCCAGGGCACCTCGCCATTAATGTAAGCGTTCGGGTTTGCGGTTTTCACAATTTGGCGGAACTTCTGCCAGAACCCTTCGTGCTTGATCTCAAACGGCACATCCAGCCGCCACCCATCAATCCCCTGCTCGATCCAATGACGAGCAATACCAAACAGAAATTCCCGCACCTGGGAGTTTTCGGTGTTCAACTGCGGTAGGGCTGGCAGGTTCCACCAGCAGGCGTAATTGGGTTTTCCCTGGTAGGCATTCAGCGGAAAGCCATAGACTGTGAACCAGTCCAGGTAGGGTGACTTATCTCCGTTCTCGAGGATATGGTTAAATTGAAAGAAACCCCGGCTTGCATGGTTGAAAACACCATCCAGCACAACATGAACGCCCCGCTTGTGGGCTGCTTTAAGCAAATCCAGGAAGGCATCGTTACCGCCTAAAATCGGGTCAACCTGGTAGTAATCATGGGGATGGTAACGGTGGTTGGCAGTGGAGGCGAAGATCGGGTTGAAGTAGATCGCAGTAATACCCAGATCCTGCAGGTAATCCAGTTTCTCAATCACCCCCCGCAGGTCGCCGCCCTTGAAGCCATATCTTGTGAGTGGAGAATCCCAGGGCTCAATATGAGTTGGTTTTTCAATCGATTCGGATTTAGCAAAACGATCCGGAAAAATCTGGTAAAAAACAGCGTTCTTGACCCAATCGGGTGTGTTCGTGAACTCCGGCATAATTTTATTCACCTCCATATTAACAAATCATGTAAAAAATTTTACCATTGAGCACGGATTCCATTGTTAAGCAATGTTTAATGAAATTAAAGCTTTATTACCAGCAATATCAGTTGACAAGCACAGGTTGAAAAGATATTCTTATGGGTGGGAATGGTTAGGTCCTGGTGGGCCTCCCGGTCTTCAACACCGGTGTCGGGTCGCGTTGCGAGCCGTGGTGGGTTCGACTCCCATCCATTCCCGCCTTGTGTTTAATTCCCATGCATGGAATTCCTTCATGATGCAAGTTTTCGATAAATATTTCAAGGACTTTTTTGTCGCTCAATCTGATACATCATGGATGAGTTCAACTCAATGCCCCCAGGAAGGCCAAAGCTCATCTGAGGGAAATGAGAACATCTCGTAAGTTTCCCCATCCCCATGGAAAGCTGTGACAAATATATCGAAATCACCACCCATTTGAGCCTGATAGGCAATCCATTTGCCGTCTGGTGAAAAGGTCGGGTTTTCGTCAAAACCAGAACCATTGGAAACCTGGAATAAATACGAGCCAGATGTGTTCATCACGAACACATCCGTATTACCTGAGCCGGGAACCAATCCGACATATGCGATCCACGCGCCATCCGGTGACCATGTTGGGAACACTTCCCAGTTTGACTGGTCCGTTAAAGCTTGCTGCCCAGTTCCATCCGATTGCATCAAGTAAATATCCCAATTTCCGCTTCGATCGGAAGCAAAGGCAATGGTCTTACCATCAGGCGACCATTCACCAAACTGGTCATTATGCGGTCCCTCTGTTAACCGGATGAGGTCACGCCCATCCACTGCCATCGAATAGATCTCAAAAAAGCCATCGCCATCATAATCCGCATCAAATAAGATCCACTCCCCATCCGGGGACCATGAAGGGTGATCCTCTGCTTCGTCCGTTGCTGTCAATTGCGTGAGACCAGTACCATCAATGTTGACCAAATAAATATCATATTTAAAATTCGGGAACTGGGGATCCGGGTCATTCCGGGCAGAAAGGAAGACCACCCTGGAACTGTCCGGTGATAGGTCGGGACTGTCATCAAAAGCCAGGTCATCGGTCAACTGCGTCAGGCCAGTGCCGTCAGCCTGGATAACGTAGATATCGGGGTTGCCTGCCATGTCGGAGAAAAAAGCAATCGTCCCATCAAAATTAGGGGCAGCATCCGCCGTCTTAGTGGGCAGAACGGATCGTTCTTCAGCCGTTTGTGTTGAAGCTGGCGTAGCTATTTTTTCCTCACTCGTGGAAGAGCCCGTTTTCTTCACCTGTGATTGACATGAAACAATCATAAAAGTGCCTAATGCCAGGACGATCAATGTTTTTCTCATCTTTGTGCACCTTTCCCCACCCAGCAAAGAAATAAAGGGAAATAAATGATTAACTGAAGCTTCGTTTCATTCGTACCATTTTTTCCGCAACTGGTGTTCGATTTTTGTCACATCTGTGACTCAATGTGTTGATTTAATATTTTAACGCAATTTCCTTTCGATCATCTCTTTAATCACCGCTCATTTTCAGCTGAAAGGTATTTTGAGGTATCCCCTTTACTGTAAAAAGGGATCAATCCAAGCGCTTGCTTGTCAGAATAGTCCATAAACTTGACCTTCTTACTCCAATTTGAGTATGATTAATGAAGAAAAAAAATTCAATCCAATCAGCAACGCAAAAAGAAATATCACCAACTCAACTGACAAGGAGTTAAAATGGTAACCCTCCACTATTCGATCAAGATCCTCGCCCCAAAAGAAAAAGTCTGGGACATGATGATTGGCAAAGAAGGTTATGAGCAATGGTCCAGTGTGTTTGAGGAAGGCTCTTATTATGAAGGCACCTGGGAAAAAGGCGAGAAGCTAAAGTTCCTGATGCCAGGAGGCGATGGAATGGCTTCCATCGTTGATGAATTAGTGCCATACGAATATTCCTCCCTCAAACATATACGCAGCATCAAAGACTGGAAAGAACAAACTGAGGACAAAAGCGGGTTTGAATATCCGGCTTATGAGAATTACAGCTTCATCGATCAAAACGGCTCAACCCTGGTTAAGGTATCCGTCGATATGCCCGAAGAATTTGCAGGCATGATGGACGATCTGTTCCCCGAAGCTTTGGAAAAATTAAAATCTCTTAGTGAACAATAATCCTAAGGTGAGTAAATGTTTTTGTTCACAGGAAATATTGTCCGTTCCTGTAATATTGATCGTCCGTGCTCCAATACGTTGATGTGTCCATGAAACGCGTCATAGATTAAGTAAAAAAAAGAAAATGAAAGCGAATAAAAATGGATCAAAAAGAATGTTCCCCAATAGATGTCGATGATTATATTGCCCATCAGGCACCACAAGTTCAGGAAATCCTCCAAAGGATTCGTACCACAATCAAAACTGTTGTTCCGGATGCTTGTGAAGAAATTAATAATGATATCCCCGCAATCCGGTTAGCCGAGCATCTGCTGATATTCTATGCTGCAGATGAGAAAATACCCGGATACAACCTGTCGCCGCTTGAAATTTCCGACATTGATGTTGCCCCGCTCATCAAAGACAGCCTAAACGATCCTGCAGCTTACCCTTATGACCAACCGATCGCATATGACTTCATCCGGCGATTGATGTGATTTGCCCTAAGTCGTTGGATAGTTCAATTTTGGTCAGCCTGGTGTAATATTTAATCAAGATTGACCTACCATAAAAATGAAAGCACAGCGATATGCAGACGAATAACCGCTCCGCAAAAGATATTGACGATTACATTTCAAGGTTTCCACCTTCAATTCAGGAACACCTCGAAAGTATCCGGCTTGTGATCAAAAAAGCTGTTCCAGGTGCAAAAGAAGTCATCAGCTACCAGGTGCCAGCTTTTCGAAATGCCGGGTATATCTTGATCTTTTTCGCCGCGCACGAAAATCATATCGGTTTATACCCGGTCCCATTGGATCATCCAGACTTTCAACCTGAGATCATGCAATATGCGTCAGGCAAAGCGACTCTCCAATTCCCTTACGATCAGCCGATGCCGTTTGATCTCATCACGAAAATCGTACGCTTAAAAGCACAGGAAAACGAATCAAAATCAGCACACAAGAAAGCTCCTAAACAGAAATAAGCAGTTTCATCCAGGTATAGAAATATCTTTTATGGTATGGAACTTGCAGACACTCAAATAAAGGAGCTGTACTGATGGCGCGTTTCAAACATGTTTTTTATTTACTGATTGTCTTAACATTTCTTTCTGGCTGTTCACTGATCCCGATGCCCCCCTGGTCTCCCACGGAGGCACCGCTGGAACCAACCGAACCACTTCCTACCGAAACGCTTCCGGCATACCCCATTGAAATCACATCAACGTCTTCCCCCACGATGGCACCTACCCTTGAAGGAACTCAACCCCCTTTAGCAGAAAGCCCAGCACCATTACCCCAACCCGAATTCGTCTTACAGACAGGCAGCCCCTTCTACCTGCCTAACTTCACCCACCCTGCAGCCGGCTGCAATTGGATGGGCATTGCCGGCCAGGTGTTTGATCTGGATGGGACTGAAATCCAGGGGTTGATCATAAGGTCGGGAGAATTCAGTGCCATCACCGGTGAAGCAATTTCCTATGGGCCTGGGGGATTTGAGGTCCAGATCAGCACTGCGCCTGTCAACTCAAGTGGTTTGGTTACCATCCAGGTTTTTGACACCAACGGGCAGGCGCTTTCCAATCAGATCTTCATCGATACCTATGAGGATTGTGAAAGAAACCTGGTTCTGGTCAACTTCGTCAGGGTGGAGGCCACAAATTTGCCAACCATGACCCCGACACTTGAGGCTTATCCTTAATTTCTCCGCCAACATAGACAAATCATTCCCTCTTCCGATTCAAGCAGCCTGTTCTCTTAACATTTAAAATTAAACACCCATATCTTATCGGGGCTTGGAACAATACTGATCAGGGCAATTAATCATCCGGTATTTCTTCATATTTACACAAATTGGGTATTATTAAGCACCAATAAAACGGCTTTGTATACAAGTTTAATAAATTAAGCAAGACACTTATAAATATCGATTGGAATTTACGAATAGAGTAACTATGCGAAATAAATCAACAACCCTCCCGATTATCTTAACCGTGATCCTAATTCTAGGAGTTTGCTGTGTGGTGGTATGCCTGCTGCTGTTATTTGGCGGTTCAGCATTATTCTCATCACGAGCCGATGAGGTTTCCACCGTTGAACTAACCACGCCCGTGATGGAAACCGAGGTTGTCCAACTTTCACCCACAACCGGGGCAACCCCAGACCCGACCGGGACGAGCGAACCCACTCCTCAAACATCCGGGGATGGCCCTGCGCAGACGCTGTTCTCCCTTGAACAGGAAATCGTACCCATTAACGACCCCATTGACCTGGGTGAGCAGTTAGGCGGAAAGAGCAATATCCCGGAAACACTGCCGGACCCCAATGCACCCTACCAGGTTGGTGATACCCAGGATTTCTGGGTCACCAATGTTGATACTAACAACAACTTCCAGATCACTGCTACTTTACAGTATCTCGGTGATCATGTTTATTTTTGGATTGAAAATGGGGTCCAATATGACCCTGCCGATCTGAGAGCACTGGGCGATACTTTTGACGAGCAGATCTACCCGATCAATCAGGAATTCTTTGGAAAGGAGTGGTCCCCGGGTGTGGATAACGACCCACGCATTTATGTTGTCTATGCGGGTGGTTTGGGTTACTCACTGGCAGGCTATTATTCATCCGCGGATGAACTGCACCCGGATGCACATGAATTCTCCAATGCCCATGAAATGTTCCTGATCAATTCAGATAATGTTTATCTTTGGGAAGATTATATCTACGGCACCCTGGCGCACGAATTTCAACACATGATCCACTGGTACACTGATAAAAATGAAGAGACCTGGCTGAACGAAGGTTTTTCGATGCTGGCAGAGCTGATCAACGATTTTGATCCGGGTGGATTTGATAACAATTATGTTTGGAACCCCGATCTTCAATTAACAGACTGGGGTACGGATGTCGGCCAGAACGGGCCGCATTATGGCGCAGCATTTCTATTTACAACCTACTTCCTTGACAGATTCGGAGAAGAAGCCACAAAAGCATTGGTTGCCAATGAGGTAAACGGCATGGAAAGCATTGATCTGGTCATGCAGGAACTCGAAATTCGTGACCCGCAGACAGGCCAAATCATCACTTCTGATGATATTTTCAGGGATTGGGCTGTTGCCAACCTGCTTGGCGATGAAAATGTCGCGGATGGTCGCTATGCATACGATATTTACCCGAGTGCCCCCCTGGCCTACCCGGGCGAATCCTTCCCCACCTGCCCATCAGAACCCACAAATCACGATGTTTACCAGTTTGGTGTGGACTATGTTGAAATCTACTGCAGTGGTGACTATACACTCACATTTGAAGGCAGCACCACGACCTCCATATTGCCGATCGATGCTTACTCCGGTGATTATTTCTTCTGGTCCAATATGGGAGACACCTCCAATATGTTCCTGACCAGGACTTTTGATCTATCAGAAACCGAAGGGGACATCGAGATGACCTTCCAGACATGGTACGACCTCGAAGAGGATTACGATTATGTTTTTGTCTCCGCATCAACGGATGGTGAGAACTGGGATATTCTGGATACCACGTCCTGCACCACTGAGAACCCCTCAGGTAACAGCTATGGGTGTGGGCTGAACGGACAAACAAATGGATGGCAGCAAGAGCAGGTAGACCTGAGTGGTTATGCCGGTCAAGAAATCACCATTCGTTTTGATTACGTGACAGATGCTGCTGTCAACGGCATTGGGATGGCCATTGACGATATCCGCATCGATGCCATCGACTACTTTACAGATCTTGAAGCCGATGAAGGCGGATGGCAGGCAGAAGGCTTTGTCCGGATCGAAAATGTTCTTCCCCAGGAATTCATCGTCAGCATGATCACTTATGGCAATGAAATCAGTGTAACAACCATTGAGCTTGACGAAAACAACACAGCCACTGTTGAGATCAGCATCAGCGGCGATGTGGACTCGGTCGTTCTGGTGATCAGCGGATCAACCTCCCATACCCGTCAGAAAGCGGTATACCAACTGGGCATACAATAGGAAAAACCAGAAACCTTTGATACCCAAAGAACATCAGTACGATTAACTAAAAGAAGGCTGTGGTATCACAGTCTTCTTTTTTCTTTTTAGATCGTATTTTGTAAAACTTAGAATATCAAATGCCGTCGTTTAGAAACTTCCCACAGCTTCCAGAAGTTCACTATAACATTTAAAATACGGTGCAATACCCACCAGGTCCATTGATTCCTGGATACGCTCGTCCAGATGAACTAACGCCAATTCACCGCGGTTCATTTTCTTGACTTCTTTTTGGATCCTGATCAATGCCCACCAACCCGCGCTTGAAACAAAGGTGACATCGCTCATATCAAAAATGATATTGAATTGACCTTTTTCGATCAATTGATTCAAGGCTTCTTCCACTTCAGGAGCAGTATAGCTGTCAATTCGACCGCTGGTGTAGATCACAGTGCTTCTTTTATATTCCTTAATTTCAAAATCCATTACGCTTTCTCCTTAAAAAATATCGCGAACGCATCAATATTTCAATTATTATAACTCAAAATAACAATAAATTTCCATAAATTAATTAATTCCTTTAAGCTGCTCACAATATATGCGACCCATTAACAGAAATAATTATAAATGAAAATTGAAAGTTAACAACCATAAATTCGTCGATTTGCCCCTGTCGAGTATAATAATCGCCTATGAAATATCATATTTGGACAGAAGGCTGCCAGATGAACGTGGCAGATTCCCGCCGTTTAGCATCAGCGCTTGAAATGATGGGTTTTGAACCGACAATAAAGCCCAAAGATGCTGATGTGATTATCCTCAATACCTGTGTTGTGCGTCAGAGCGCTGAAAACAAGGCCATTGGCAGGCTCAGTTCGCTGCGTCCATTGAAAGATAAGAACCCGGACCTTGTAATTAGCTTGATGGGCTGCCTGATTGGTGTGCGCGGCAACCAGAAGATCCTTGATCGCTTCCCCTGGGTGGATGTTGCCTCCCCGCCTTCCGACCCTACCCCCCTGATCAATTTCCTCAACCAGCGCTCTGGCAAAGACAGAAGTCAGGCGAAACAGGATAAGATAAACGCCATCCTGGATGGTGATTTTGTCCTCCCACAGAAAGACCAAAACCAACTGGTTTCTGCCTTCATTCCAATCGTTTACGGCTGCTCTCATGCTTGCACCTACTGCATCATCCCATCAAAGCGCGGCATAGAACATTCCCGTCCCTACGATGAAATTATCACTGAAGCCCAAAGTATGGTCGGCCAGGGCATTCGTGAAATCACGCTGTTAGGGCAAATTGTCGACCGATACGGCTTAGATCTACCTGGAAATATTAATTTAGCTGGGCTGCTGCATGATTTGCATCAGATCAAAGACCTCAAGAGGATTCGCTTCCTGACATCCCACCCAAACTGGATGACCGATGACCTTCTGCAAACTGTCGCTGATCTTCCAAAAGTCTGCCCCCACATTGAAGTCCCAATCCAGGCAGGAGATGATGATATATTAGCAGCGATGAAGCGCGGGTATACATCAGCCGAATACAGAGATCTGGTAGGTAAAATCAGGAAAATGATACCTGGCGCTTCCATTGCAACGGATATTATCGTTGGTTTCCCTGGTGAGACACAAGAACAATTTATGAATACCTATCAACTGCTCGATGATCTGCGGATGGATGTGGCCCACCTGGCGCGCTATTCACCTCGCACCGGCACCTATGCGGAACGCAAGTTGGAAGACGACGTGCCAGAAGCAGAGAAAATGCACCGCTTCAGGATGCTTGAAAGTCTTCAGGAAGAGATATCCACCGAAATTAATGCAAAACTGATGAACCAGGTTGTTTCCGTTTTATTTGAAGAAAAATCCCGCGGACGCTGGCGCGGCCGAACGCCAACCAACAAACTTGTTTTTGTTGAGTCGGATGAAAATTTGCTCGGTCAAGAAAGAAACGTCCTGATCGAATGGACCGGTCCTTGGTCACTGATCGGAGCGCTGCAGTAATTCGAACAAAACGGGGGAAAATGACTTTTAGCACACTGAATCATTCCAGGTGTGTGTTCAGTTTTACGTTAGTCTCGTGGCAAGTTTTTTTCGTCGAATTCACACATCGGCTCAACCGGACATTTATAACAATGCCATTTACGGGCGCCGCAGACTTCCCTGCCTAACCGGATCAGGTTGAGATGCAGATCATAAAATGCATCTTCAGGGATCCGTTCTTCAAGGTAGGTGTGAGCCTTTTCAACTGAGAGGTTTTCCGGCCGAAGGCCCATCCTGCCGGTGACCCGGTAGATGTGGGTATCCACTGGAAAAGCCGGGATTCCCATTGAAAACAACAAAACGATTGCCGCAGTCTTCGGACCAACCCCCTTCACATTCAACAACCACTGGCGGGCATCCTCTACCGGTAAATCCTTAAGAAATTCGAGTGAAATTTTTCCCCCATTAAATTCCGCAATCTGACTTAACGCGCCCTGGATCCTCGGCCCTTTTTGGTTTGCCAATCCTGCGGGACGGATAGCTTCAATCACCGCCTGGGTATCCGCATACATCACCGATTCCCAATCCGGGAAGCATGCTTTGAGACGATCAAAAGCCACATCCCGGTTCGTATCATTCGTGTTTTGGGAGAGGATCGTTGATACCAGCTCGTCCACAGGCGGCAGGGGGGTTCGCCATTCGGGCTTTCCAAAGACTCGTGCTAATTCCCCCCTGATCTCGCTAATTTTCTCCTGGTAAGACTTCGTCATTGGACTATTTTACTTTCTGCTTAAATTAATTTCTCTGGCAGTGAAAATGCCGGATGGATTTCACCAACATCCAGCCCACGCCAGTTTTTAACCGGGATGTTCCCAAAAGCAGATAATTCTTTGAGGTCTTCTTTTGTCAAAACACCAAGCGCAGATAATATCGTCAGGACAACTGATGCCCGTCCGCGCCCGTGAAAATCTCCATCAGAAATCTTTATCGCTATGCCCATACCATCTGATCCTTTGAAAACAGCCCCTGGCATAACGCCAATGATCTGGTAACCTTCTGCACCTGCTTTTGAAAAGACTTTACCGCCCGCCACTTCCATCAAGAGCGTATCAAATTTCCCCGGTCCAGCAACCATAACAGGGTGCGCCATCATGGCATGCGTGATCTTGCGGCAGGCTGCTGCCCTTATCGGCGCCAGGCGTTCGGGGTCAGCCAGTGAAGCAGTACCAGCGGCCATGTTCTTCAATGGAATACCGTAAACCGGCGCAGAGCACCCATCGACCCCTACCGGCATTGCTTCCGGGGTCAGTCCAACCATTTGAGCCAGTGTTTCCCGTATTGAAACCTGGACAGGATGACTCAGATCGAGATATTGCTCAATCTCCAACTCACGCAACCTTGCATGCGCCAGCATTCCCGTATGCTTACCAGAACAATTATGATGAAATTGGTTGGGGGATTCTCCCGCCATTCGTAACGCCTTCCTTGCGTCCAAATCACCAGGCCAGTGAACCCCACAGGCCAGGTCAGACTCGCTGGTTCCAAGCTTCTTATGCATGCCAGCAATTACGGAGGTGTGTAATGGCGTCCCGGCATGAGATGCGCACATAATCGCAATCTCTTGAGCCGTGAAATCAAATGCTTCATCGCCACCCTTCTCGATAAAAGGGAGAGCCTGGAAGGGTTTCATTGAACTGCGGGGGTAGCTCACTAATTCTGGAGAACCTTCACTTGCAATCACAGTCCCATTAGAATCCACAACGATAAATGCACCAAATTGAATGGACTCCACAATTTCGCCCCTAGTAATTTCAACCAGGGGTGCACATTCGTCAGCCTTCATATAAAATCTCCTCAATGACCTGCTTCTAAATTTAGATCATGCCTTTGAATATAGTGCTTGATTCCCCATATTAGCCTGTCCAAATACAGATCTTTGAACTCCCGGTTGTAGTTGATCTTTTTAAGCAAAGCCACTGCTGCTTCTTTGATATTTTCTGGTGAAGATTCGGACTGCATGACCTCCTGGATCAACGTTTCAGCTCGCAACAGCAGGTCATGCTGCTTTTCTATCGATTTTGTTTTAATGATGCCATTACGTCCATTAATAATCGTATAGTTCTTAAACCTGTCTGATAACAGCCATCGAATCTCCTCAAGCCATTTTCCCAGATCAGACCAGGCGAAAAATGGGGGTTGGTTGACAACCACACTATCGCCGACGAAGAGAATTTGTTTTGCGTCACAATGCACCCAACTGCCTGCCAGGTGCGCACCAGGTTGGTGGGTTATTGTTATTTGGACCTCTTCCCAATTGATCAGGAGGTCATGTGAGTAGGATAAATCAGGAATAGGCCAATGAATATTGGTTGGTATTTCCTTTACTACCATATCGATTCCAAAATCCAGGTCCTGCTGCCGAATGGTCCCTGAGCGATTTTCCAATATCTCAACAGCATTTTGATGGGCCAGGATATTTGCCTCTGCAGCATGCGCACCATAGGTCCGATCAATATGGGTATCCAACAAGAGGAGGTATTTTTCCTTAAAATGACCCAGCTTGTTGATCTCTCTGCACCAGGACAGTTGATCTTCCAATCTGAAAGGTGCATCAATCAATAAAAGCTTCTCCCCTGAGCGAATGAATCCCACTGTATTGTCCTGGAAGGTGCTATCAATAAAGACCCTGTCTGCAATTTCCTGCATGCGTACTCCCTGAAATGATAAAATGATCTCGATGGTGCCTCATTATTATACGATTAAAAACCTGCAATACTCAGTGCCATCACTTGGTTATTGCTCACACTTTGGTATATCATTCGGGTTTTCATTGGCATTCAAAGCCATCCCAAAGTAAGGGGAAGGATCGAGGGTATTACGAAAATCAAGTTCATTCAGGAAGTTCCCGCTTCCATCATCTTTCACAATCGAAAAATGGAGATGGACACCAGTCGGATTACCCGGTGTTCCGGAATAGTTTCCCTGGTATCCCAGTAGCGTACCTGCAGGCACATAAACCTCGTCAGTTCCCGGCGGAAAATCAGGTTGGATCAGCGAAATGCCCGATGGGTCTGCCATATGGGTGTAATAGGTCCAAATCTGCTGATCGGGGTTCAGGGGGTCCGATGGCACCCGGATGATCACAGTCGATTTCCAATCTGCCAAACGGGTGAGATAGCCTTCATAGGCAGCATAGACCGGGGTTTCGCCAGGACTTGTTCCTGCAAAAATATCAATCCCCTGGTGCCGGTGCCCGGGCCGGAAAGAATCATCCCATAAGAATCCAATCATCCCGGTGGTCGGCATTAAGAAAGGTGCATCCCCGCATCCGGTTTTACCTTGTAGAACCCAATCCCGATGGGATTGCGGATCATTAAGAAATGCCAACACCTTCCGGGTCCGTCTGGTGGGAGAAAAATAAAAATTCACCAGGAAATACCCGCCGGCAGCTATGAGGACACCTGCAGCGGCCAGGAGTGTGATTAAACTTTTTTTCATAGTATTTTCTTTTCCATTAAAAAGACCATTTCATTGTAACAGAGGTCATCTTGGGATAGCAATTAATCAGAATTCTTATATATCTCAAATTTTTTTCCAACACCCTGTTAATAAAAAATGAATACCATAAGGATGAAATTAATTAAACAACCAATTGGAGGAACAATGACACTTTATATAAACCCTGTTCGACGTACCGCACGCCGGCGCATGCTGGATGAAATGATGCGAGATTGGGATGAAGATTATTCAGCAAAAATCACATTCCCAATTGATGTCAAAGCCGATTCAGACTCATTCACCATTTCAGCTCTGCTGCCTGGTGTTCACCCTGATGACCTTGATATTCAGATCGTGAACGAAATAGTGACCATTGCTGGTGAAATCAAAATCAACCGGGACGAAAGCGAGAACTACTTGCTGACGGAACGTCCAAGCGGCAAGTTCCATCGTGTATTGACGCTTCCGACCCCCTTGGATTCGAATAAAGTAGAAGCAGATCTCGAAAATGGTGTTTTAACAATATTCGTGCCAAAAGCAGAAGAAGCTAAACCACACACAATCAAGATCAACCATAAATAGCTCAAAAATAACACGGATAAACAGGCCGCCAATTCAACAGCGGCCTGTTTTTGTTTTAATACAAAATATGAAATCGCCCCTTTCATTTAATTGAAGTAAATAAATTTTTATTGTATAATTAAAAAATAATTAATGAGGACCTGGATGAGCCAAATGGTTTTTTATGGGAATCAAGACACACCCGATAAAATAACGCTCTGTCAGGATAATGACAGGGAGGGAAAAACAACGGAGCAAAAAAGATATGTTTCTTCGAACATGGGTATATCTTGGCTCAAAGACAATCAAACGATTGCGAATAAAGACAGCCCTATCACAGCATTCAATTTACGCTCAAATTTTGCCTCGGATCACGTTCTAGTATAAAAAAGATTTACAGAAAAATGAAATCGTTAAAAGTTTTACGAAATTGGTTTAAATTTGGATAATTCTTGTCTAATATTGGGTATTATTAAGGATACGGACAGACAATTTTAAGAAAGAAGAGGTTCTGATGAGTAAAAAGACATTAACCTTTCTTGTGATCATTGGCTTGGTATTAATTTCTTCGGTTTTCACCGTTGAAGCAAGCACGGTGCCCACATTTTCGATATTGGGTGTCACCGATAGTGAAAAGGTGACAATCAAGACATATAATTTCCCTGCGAACCGGGATTTCATTGCAAGAATGGGTGAATTTGGAACAAAAGGGATCAATGGCATTGTTGTGGGTTCAGTTAACTCGGGAGCCGGTGGGAGTTTGACGTTTACGTTCGATATCCCACTGGAGCTTGGTCCCCTGGAGCTCATTGCAATCCGGCTCGATTCAACAACGGGTGGCTATTACGCTTATAACTGGTTCACGAATGCTGATTTCGGAACCCATGAAGGCGGCATCGCTGCTGACTCCGAAGGGACCGGATCCATCAATGTCTTATCTGTTAAAGAAGATGAACTGGTCGTCGTTCGAGGAAGAAACTTCCCCACTGATGAGACAATCCAGGTTTTGATGGGAGAAGAAGGAACGCAGGGCATTGATGGGGTTCCAGTAACAACTTTTACATGGGAAACCGATGTTGATTTCATCATGGAATTTGATATCCCTGATAGTTTGACAGGGCAAGACGAATTATCCATCCGGTTCGAATCGCTCGAAAGCGACTTTGCCACATACAAGGATTTCTTCAATACCACCGGAAGCTACGGCGGCATTGGCAGCATCAGCGATGGGTACTATACGGGTGTTCCTACCATATCCATTTTATCCGTGGTTGAGGACGAAGAAGTAACCATCCGGACTTATAACTACCCTGCAGGAAGGGACTTCAAATTATTGATGGGTCTCATGGGCACCAAGGGCATTGGCGGTATCCAGGTCACCACGATTAATTCCGGTGCAGGTGGGTCTTTCGTTGAAACGTTTGAGATCCCTGCGGAGCTGGCTGGCGAATACCAAATTGCGATTCGCCTGGAATCACTTGATGGCTACTACTACTCTTATAATTGGTTTTACAACAACACAACATCAGGCGGTACAGTTCCAGGTGGGTACACAGGTATCCCCACATTTACCATATCAGATGTCGTGATGGATGATACAGTAACAATTGAGACGAACAACTTCCCGGCTGGTTATGATTTCAAAGTCCTGATGGGCAAGATGGGCACCCAGGGCATTGATGGGATTGAAGTCACAACCATTGACTCTGGTTCTGGCGGCAAGTTCAGCAAGACGTTCGATATTCCAGCAGCTTTAGCAGGTGATTATCAGATTGCTATCCGCCTTGAATCAACTTCCGGTGGGTTTTATGCCTTTAACTGGTTCTATAACAATACCGCCGGTGAGGGCAGCGGTACCGATGGAAATGGTGGCTATGCCGGCATTCCCACATTCACCATCACAAGTGTCGTCGAAGACACTTCTGTTTCCATCACAACCAATAACTTCCCGGCTGGGTATGATTTTAAAGTTCTGATGGGCGAAATGGGCACCCAGGGAGTCGGTGGGGTACTTGTCACCACCATTGATTCCGGAGACGGTGGATCTTTCAGCAAGACATTTAATATCCCTGCATCTCTGGCTGGCAATGCACAAATTTCAATCCGGTTAGAAACAACTTCAGGCGGTTTTTACGCCTACAACTGGTTCTATAACAATACTAATCCATAAATCATCAAGGAAAAGTATCTTAAAGAATTTCTTAACGGGCTTAACTCCTCGATATTTTGATGGTAGAATCCTGCACGATTATCAAATAATCGTTGTTTATTCTTCCGATTAACAGGGTTGAATACCTTCGAGGTCATCATTTATGGATAACAAAATAACAATTATTGAAGGGCCGACACCTAACTTTGACTCTGTCGATAGCGATTTTCTCATCGGCGTCAACGGGTGGACTGCAGGATTGAGTGAGAGTCCTTACCTTTTCAATACCGCCAGAACCACATTGCGAACATTCAATGGTGAAGCACTCATTGAAAGATGTCATAAAGCATGGGCACAAAAAGCAACGATGTTTCTCGAATATCGCGATCCGATTGGATTGAAAAAAGAAGTTCCAATTATCGCTGCACGGGCTATTGACAGCGAGAAAGGCGATATGCTTGTTCTTTGGGTACGCCAGGAACCGGAAGAAGACGATGAAGAAGCCGACATCGATATCGACTTTGGAGACATGGATGCCGAATGGTAGAAACCATCTAAACAATAGAAAAAGCGCCCAAAATTGGGCGCTTTTTATTTTAAATTGATGCTCCAGGAGGGACTCGAACCCCCAACCTAGGCGTTAGGAGTGCCTTGCTCTGTCCAGTTGAGCTACTGGAGCAATCGATGCATGATTATATCACATCTCAGGGTAATACGGTCCATGGATTCAGGAACCCACCCAGGTATCGAACCTCAAAGTGCAGGTGGGGACCCGTCGAATTTCCGGTTGAACCAGCATACCCGAGAACACTACCCTGAACAATATTTGAACCACAAGACGTACCCAATGAACTCAGGTGGGCGTACAGGGTATGGTAGCCGTTCTGGTGATCAATCATCACCACATTACCATAGCCGTTGCTGTCCCAGCCTGCGAAAACAACCACACCCGAATCAGCCGCATAGACCGGCATGCCTATTGGCGTAGCAATATCAATCGCCAGGTGCCCGGACCAAAAGTCATTCCCTGAGAGGTATTGGTTGGCCGTCGGCCATATAAAGAATCCGCCGCCGTATAAACCTGCACCGGTGACCTCACAGCCACCCGGCAGTGACGCGTTGGTGCCGGACCTCCCGACGGCATAGGTTGGTACGACCCACTGCTGGAATTCACGTTCACCACCAGGGATCATCACAATCTCACCCATTTCGACCTCAGGGTTTGTCAGGTCCAGGTCGTTTCCAGACCAGTTCAAGATATCATCCACATTCGCTCTAAAATCTGCCGCAACTTGTTCAATGGTATCGCCTTCTTCCCATTCGTAGAGAATACCATTCGTTGGCGGTATCCTTAATACTTGGCCAACCGATAATGTGTGCGGGTCATCTTTTAATACATCATAATTCGACCACAGCAGCGTTTCAGGGCTGATGTTATATTTCTGCGCAATGCTAAACACAGCATCTCCCAGTTCAACTTCATAATCTACCGGTTCACTGCGAGGCCTTGTGGGAGCAATTGTCTGGGTTTCAGGATTTCGGCTGAGGATTTCCTCTTGGGGTGCCACTTCAAAGTAAGGCAGATTAACGGTAACATCGGAGGGTATTTCAGCACTGAGGTCAGCATAAACCGCAGTCTCATCCCCATTTTTTTTAGCCAATTCCTGGGCCAGGGTAGGCTGCCAGAATAGAACCGACACAAGAAGTGCCACAAGGACAGCCGTGACTAACCAGGATGTCCAAATGAGCCATTTTTTGGATGGCTTTTTATCCTGTGATGTCTCTACTGTTTCTTTTTCCAAATTATCACCTCAAACGATTGATCTTGGTTAGTCGTTGAGCGTTTCCAAGAATTCAAGGTTGGTCTTTGCCCGGGCAATCTGCTGGATCAATGCTTCTGTCGCCACGGCGATATCCATACCGGCACCCTGGGGTGGTGAGCTAATCATCTGAATGTACATCCTGCGCATCAACCACACACGTTTCAAAATATCAGGTCCTAACAACAGATCTTCCCGACGTGTAGAAGAACGTTCAATATCGATAGCCGGGAATGTGCGGCGTTCCTGCAGCCGTCGTGAGAGGTGCAGTTCCATATTGCCGGTGCCTTTGAATTCCTCGAAAACAACATCGTCCAAACGTGACCCGGTATCCACAAGGGCTGTTGCAATGATCGACAGTGATCCGCCTTCTTCGAGATTTCTCGCAGCACCAAAGAAGTTCTTAGGTGGGTACAAGGCTGATGGATCTAAACCGCCGGAGAGCGTTCGTCCGGATGGGTTTACAACCAGGTTATAAGCCCTGGCCAACCGGGTTAATGAGTCCATCAAGATTACCACATCATGTCCGGATTCAACAAGGCGTTTTGCTCGCTCCAGGGCGATCTCCGCCATACGGACATGGGATGTCACCGGTTCATCAAATGTCGAAGCGACAACCTCAGCCTCAACAGATCGGTCCATATCGGTAACCTCTTCCGGTCGTTCGCCTATCAAAGACATGATCTGCCGGACATCAGGATGGTTATTATAAATCGCGTTGGCAATCTCTTTTAATATGGTTGTCTTGCCCGCTTTAGGCGGCGAAACGATCATCCCACGCTGGCCGCGGCCAATCGGGGCGATCATGTTGATGAGTCGGGTTGAGAGAACTTTCGGATCAAACTCCAGGTTAAACCGTTTGTCGGGGAAGATTGGGGTCAACCGGCTAAATCTGGGTCTCTCACGTGCCTCATCGGGGGTTTGTCCATTAACATACTCCACTTTTAACAAACCATAATGCCGTTCCGACTCTCGAGGGGGGCGCACATGTCCAATCACCATATCCCCTGACCGTAGTTCATAACGTCGCAGTTGAGCTTGCGAGACATAAACATCTTCAGAACCAACACGGTAATTTTGACGTAAAAATCCAATCCCCTCGTTCATTATTTCAAGAACACCGCCTCGAATTTCAAGCCCTTCTTGTTCGCCCATCGCTCGCGCAACGCTTAATATCAGGCTTTCCTTTTTATGACGCTGCGGCCTTGGAATACCCAGATCATTAGCCATTGACCTTAATTCAGACAGTTTCTTTTTTTCTAACCCTAAAATATCCATTGCATCATTTCTCTTCTCTTGTTTATCTAATCCTTATAGTGATGATGAAATCCATGTTTTAATAGCTCTCTCTAACACGCCCTGAGAGAAAATCTTAAAAATCGTAAAATAAGCACGATGAAATTATTAATAGCTGACCAGAAGGTCCACCCGCGAAATTACCCAGATGAGGTTCGTTTAGTGTTGTTAGTTAATAACATTCGGGAAAATTTATCTTCCATGCAAGCGCCGATACAATCCATTTCTTGCTACGGCAAATTACTAAACAATCTGGGTGGCGAAAATATTATAACAGAATTTAGAATCCCTTGGTAATGATTTATCAATATCGTAAAGATAAAGGATTTCTTATATAAGATCATACTCGAAATTTTTTTCTGGTCAAGGTGTACTTTTCAATTAATTGGGTAAAATCGATAATACTTAGTCAAACGCATTTCTAAGGAAATTCAACATTACAGCTATGCTATAATCCACTTCAGAAGTTAATCATATTAATCCTCAGGAGCAACCTATGGCACGGAGGAAAACAACAAAATCAAAGTCAACAAAACGTAAGACGACATCGCGAAAAACCCAGAAATCTACCCGCCCAGGTATTCCGCCTCAACGGCGAATGGATATCATTGGCATAATTTTGTTGGTCATCGGCCTGTTGACGATCATCAGCCTCTTCACAAAAACGTCCAGCGGCATCACGGACTGGGTGGTCAGGATTTCCAGTCAAGTCATTGGTTGGGGAATTTATTTCCTCCCGGTCCTTTTGCTGATCTTTGGTTTATGGATGCTTTTGAGAAACATCGAAAAAATCCCGCATCTTTCACCCGAACGGATTGTTGGCGTGATCTTATTGATCGTTAACCTTTTAGCCTGGTTTCACCTGTTTATGGATGGCACTTATAATGAAGCGAAACAAGGACTAGGGGGAGGTTACATCGGTGCATGGATCAAATTAACCCTTGAAAAAACACTGGGGGAACCTGGCGCTGTCATCGCTTTGATTGCCTGGTTGATCATAAGCCTGATCCTCTCATTCGATCTATCAATGGCAAGTGTGATCAAAGCATTGGGTAATGCCATCAAAAATATAAGTGAAAAGCTTGTAACAGGCGTAAAAAATGAAATTTCCCGATCAAAACAAAGGCGGCAAGCCAAGCAAGCTTTAGAACAAGAACAGATGCAAGAAAAACCTGCACCAGGGGTGGAAACCATTACACCACTGGAAAACCAGCATAAGCCCAAAGCCAAACCCGATTCTGCAGCAGGCGACCCCAACAGCCTGTATTACAACCATATAGCTGATCGTCCCGTTTGGGTGCTGCCCAACCCGGAGGAGATCCTTGACCCGGTATTAAAACCGCGCGACGACACTGAAAACGACCGGCAACGCGCCATTGTTATTGAAGAAACCTTGCGATCATTCGGCGCTCCCTCCCATGTTGTTGAAATCCGAAGGGGCC
Source organism: Anaerolineaceae bacterium (assembly GCA_016841445.1). Lineage (GTDB taxonomy): Bacteria > Chloroflexota > Anaerolineae > Anaerolineales > Anaerolineaceae > Brevifilum. Next base: position 234,003 of record JAENZD010000003.1, on the reverse strand, counting down.
CAACCATCACTTTATTTGGTGTTGAACCTGATTTTATTGAATCAAGAAATGGAAAAACCAGGGTCAGGGTCTCAAAAATCACATCGCTGGCAGATGATCTTGCGTTGGCACTCGCAGCCTCACGCATCCGCATCCAGGCACCTGTTCCCGGTAAAGGCTATATCGGGATAGAGGTCCCAAACCAGCAAGTTTCATTGGTCTCACTTCAGGAAGTCATCACAAGTTCAGCTTTCAACAACCTGAACTCACCATTAAAAATTGCCCTGGGAAAAGATGTTGCCGGAAACACGGTTGCAGCAGACCTCACAAAAATGCCGCACCTGCTGATTGCGGGCACAACAGGCGCTGGAAAATCAGTCTGTATCAATGATATCCTCGCTGGATTTCTGCTGAACAAAACGCCTGATGAACTCCGACTTGTGCTGGTCGACCCGAAGCGTGTTGAATTAACCGGCTATAACGGCATCCCTCATCTCCTCTCACCGGTGATTGTTGATGCGGAACATGTCGTTGGCGCCCTGCAGTGGATGCTTCGGGAAATGGACAATCGCTATCGGAAATTCTCCGAATCCCATACCCGAAATATTGCTGACTATAACGCACGCTGTGAAAAAACAAGCGAGCGAAAACTCCCCTACATCCTGGTTGTGATTGATGAGCTGGCCGACCTGATGCTGTTGGCACCCGATGAAACGGAGAGAGCCATCACCCGTCTCGCCCAGCTCGCACGTGCTACTGGGATCCATCTGATCATTGCCACCCAACGGCCTTCAACGGATATTCTGACGGGGTTGATCAAGGCAAACTTCCCGGCACGGATCGCATTTGCTGTTGCATCCTCCGTTGACAGCCGGGTGATCCTGGACCAGCCAGGCGCAGATAGACTCCTGGGTCGTGGTGATATGCTCTTCCAGGCACCCGATGCACCTGCACCCGTACGTATCCAGACTGCGTTCGTCTCCGACAGCGAGATCAACCGTTTGGCAGCATATTGGCGAGGATTTACCGTTTCAGGCAATGCCCCTGAACGGCCAGACCAACCAGCCGCATTCCAGGTCAACAAAGGGGTTCATTTAAAACAAGAACCCCTATGGGAAGAATTTGAAGAGGAAGAGGATCTGGATGAAAAATTCCATGATGCAGTGGATATTGTCCGAACGGAAGGACAGGCATCCATATCCATGCTGCAGCGGAAAATGCGGATCGGGTACACCCGCGCGGCTCGGATGATCGATACCATGGAAGCCAAAGGGATCATCAGCGAACCGGACACGAAGACACAAATCAGGCAAATATTGGAAGACCCTGATAATTAATGGTTATTGTTCACCTATATCTATTTAAAATTGACAATTATCCCATAAGCGGTACAATTGGTTCAACTGATTGTAATCCTTTGGATAAGAACAATTAAAGTTTTAGGGTTGTCAAGTTTTGCTTTAACCCTTATAATCAGTGAGAAATTCAACTCTGGAGTTATATATTTTATGGACCAAAATGAAACAGTAAAGACAGCGGGGGAAGAAGTAAGCCAGGAAGAGCCCACAAACAAAATGGAAGCTTTGCTAGCTGAAGAAGGATTAACCATCGATTTCCCGAAACGCGGAGAAATCCGCAAAGGCACGATCGCCAGCCTTGGCGATTCACAGATTCTTGTGAGTGTCGGTGCAAAATCGGAAGGGATCATTGCTGGTAAAGAGCTTGATTCCATTGATGATGAGACAAAGAGCTCATTGAGTATCGGTGATGAGATAACAGTTTATGTTATTACACCCGAGGATTCAAATGGAAACCTTGTTTTATCATACACCCGGGCACTCGAAGAAGAGAACTGGCAGACTGCAGAAGAACTTCTGGAATCTGAAGATTCGTTTTCTTCGAAAATTGAAGGCTACAATAAAGGCGGCCTTCTCGTTCCCCTGGGCACCATCCGTGGTTTTGTGCCAGCCTCCCAAATTGGGTTAGGACGGCGCCTGACCATCACCGGCAATTCACCGGAAGAACGCTACAGCGAGATGGTTGGTGAAGAGATCGAAGTTTGTGTGATCGAAGTCGACCGTGACCGCCGCCGGTTAATTCTCTCAGAAAGAGCAGCCAGCAGCGAAACACGCGATTCCATCAAAGAACGCGTGATTGATGACCTCGAGGAAGGTGAAGTCCGCACAGGTCGTGTGACCAGCCTGGCAGATTTCGGCGCCTTTGTCAATATCAACGGTGCAGATGGCCTCGTTCACTTATCTGAGATCTCATGGGAGCATGTTAACCATCCCAGTGAAGTTCTGGAAGTGGGCCAGGAAATCAAGGTCAAGGTGATCAGTATCGATACCGATCGAAAACGGATTGGCCTTTCCATTCGACGATTGAAAGATGATCCATGGGAAGAAGAAATCAAAGCACTCACTGAAGGTCAGTTGGTGGAAGGCAAGATCACCCGCCTGACCAATTTTGGCGCTTTTGCCCGACTTCTGCTTGAAGATGTCGACGCAGAACTTGAGGGTTTGATCCATATATCCGAGATCAGCGAACGTCGTATTGAACACCCCAAAGAGGTTCTCAGTGAAGGCGATGTTGTGACGCTGCGTATCATCAAAATTGAAGAAGATACCCATCGCATTGGCTTGAGCATGCGCCGAGTTGACTCCCCTGCCTATACAGACCTCGACTGGAAAACCTTAACCAACGAATTTGATGTGGAACAGCTTTCAGAAGGTGACACTGAGGAAGAGGCTGAGGATACCCCAGAAGTCGAAGCTGCCGATGAAACTGTCGAAGAAACTGCGGAAGAAGCAGTTGAAGAAATTGTTGACGAACAACTTGAAGCTGAAGCAGAAGTAACTGCGGAAGAAATAGTTGAAGAAGAAACAGTTGACGCAGTTGAAGAAGCAGTTGAAGAAGGTGTTGAAGAAAAAGCTGAAGAGGCAGTTGAAGAAGAAACTGTCGAAGAAGAAGAATCAGAAGAAGACCAGAAAAGCGAGTAATCGCTTCGAAAATTAAGGCGCACCGTATCCCGGTGCGCCTTGCATTTAAACCATAACCCATGATCATCGATTCCCACGAAGACATCGCCTGGAATATTGTCAATCTCAATCGAGATTATACACAGTCGGTAGAATTCACCCGTCAATCCGAAAAAGATACGCCAATCCCGGCGTTCAATGGTAACACGCTGCTGGGTTGGTCTGAATACCAGGCAGCACATGTCGGCATTGTTTTCGGGACCCTTTACTGCAGCCCTCGCAGGTTGGACAACGGCAATTACCCAGTTAAGGTGTATGACACCCCCCAGGAAGCCCATGCTTGCTACCGTGAAGCATTGGATACCTACGAGCGATTGACCGATGAAAATCCGGAAAAATTCAATTTGATCAAAAATCAGGCTGATCTGGAAGTCCATTTGGCAAAATTGCAGATTCACGAGTCACAGCACAGCAGCCCACCCCCACCCATAGGCCTCGTGATATTAATGGAGGGGGCAGAAGGTGTTATTGAACCGGCGCAGGTTGAAGACTGGTACACTTGGGGTGTCCGGTTGGTCGGACCAGCCTGGGCAGGCAACAGGTACTGCGGCGGTACCCGGGAGCCCGGACCGCTGACGAAATTAGGTTTTGAATTACTCGAAGTGATGGCTTCTTTTAAAATGATCCTGGATATTAGCCATATGGACCATCAGTCCGCACGCCAGTCACTGGATTTTTATGAAGAACAGGTGATTGCATCGCACTCGAACGCTGAAGCCCTGATCAAAGGCATTCCTATCAACCGTCATTTAAAAGACGAGACGATTGAACAATTGATCGAGCGTGATGGCGTCATGGGGATCGTCCCCCTTAATGCATTTTTGGACTGGGACTGGCGGAGTAAAGGTGGCAGAAGTGCAGTCACGTTGGATACTATCGTCGCCCAGATTGATCACGTTTGCCAAATTGCAGGTGATACACATCATGTAGCACTTGGTACAGATTTTGACGGCGGTTTTGGGGTTGAATCAGTACCTAGCGAGATCGATTCTATCGCAGATCTTCCAAAACTCGCCCCACGACTTTCAGAAAAAGGTTACAATGAAAACGACATTGAGCGTATCTTCAGTGGTAACTGGCTCAGAATTCTAAAGAAAAACCTACCCAAATGATAAAAAAACCTCCTGAACCCATCGTCACGGACGAGGACATTGATCCTGAACAAACAATCATAGATGACTCTGAAACTGGCCTAACCTATCCAAAAATCAGGATCCGGATTGGTTTGATATTTGCTGTCATCGGGTATACCCTGTTTTTATTAGGTGCGCGACCCGGATTGTTTGGGCTGGACCGCAGCCGCGTGATTGGTTTTGTCCAAATCTCTGTCTTTTTAATAGGCCTGGCGTTAATGACCTTCGGGAGTTACCTGACCCTGCATGCCTTTTGGGCAAATCATAAAAAAACCCTGGCGGCGGACATCGGATCCCGCTTGATCAGTACTGGTTATGTCATCTGTGTGTTTACGGCGATGGCAGATATTTTCGGCCTGGGCAGCCACCCGCTACCAAATGTGTTTTTCGGTCCACTGCAGGCCCGAGGAATGGAAATTGGCATGGCGACCATCGCGATCGGCTACCTGCTCCTGATCCGTTATAAACGCTACAAAACAAATGATCTTCCAAAGGAACAGGAGGAACAGCATCAAGCGTTTGAAAATGATGTCGAACCAAAAACCGAACATAAAAGTCAGTCCAACATCGTTTCTCTTATTAATTTCCCTTAATCACCTTCATCATTGCTTCGTTCGATTCAAATTTAAACTCGGCCAACCCCCGTTGTTCAGCAATCCTGTTTTCTTCTTCTTTCAATTTTTGAAGATCCGCTAACCTGATAACCTTTTGTTCATCAAGTCCCAACGCATTAATGGCTGCCTCAGCGGGTACGCTTTCCAGTGAATCCAGGGTTGCTAGATAAGCCATCACAGCTTTTGCACCCATTTCAGCATCTTTTCGTGCCAGGCCAACAACACCTTCACCAGCCTGCCTCGCCCATCCGCTGACAAAAATATCTTCACACTGCGTGCACAAATCAGGGTTATATACCTCGTAAGAAATTTCCTCGACCGGAAAGCGGGGATCCGGACTGGTGACAAAACTGCCATGATTGATGGGCAAGCCAAAACTTGCATCAACCTGTGAACCGATCGAAAAAATTACGGTATCAACCGGTACCGTTTCAAATTCACCGGTGCCTTGCGAGATCACTGAATCGCCCTGCTTATCAAGCGTGTTCTTTTCAAAAACGATAGCTTTCACACGCCCACCCTTATCCCCAATCATTCTTCGAGGAGAACGCAAAAAAGCCATCCGTACGGTTAACCCTGAATGGCAGTCCTCAGCTTTTTCACGCGCCTTTTCCAATATTTCGTAAAATATGTTGACATCGTCATCAACTGATGCTGCTTGAGGTTGTGCGGTCTCAACTTCACGTTTAATAAAATCCAAATCCAGGCAGTCTGCCACAGGTTCAAGCGTTTCTTTATCAAACTTCACTTCTGCAGGGCCTCGCCTGGCATAAGCCGTTACCTCCCGCTCGATCTCTTCAAGCTTCAGGTAGTGCATAATATCAAGCATCACATTGCCAACACCAATCACAGCGATATTTCGGCCAATATCAAAGTTAATCCTGGTATACTTGGGCAGAAGATTGTAATCGAAAACAATTTCGTGAGCCTGGTAGACACCGTCAAGGTCTTCTCCAGGCAATCCAAGCCATTTATTCTTTTGCGCACCTGTTGTAACCATAAAAGCCTTAAATCCCACCTGGCGAAGTTTATCCAGCGTGATATCACCGGTCTTACCAACGAGGACATTCCCGACGTAATGGACCTGTGGCATTTTAAGGATTCGAGAAAAATGGGCCAGTAACCCCAACCGCATCTTATGCTTCGTTGGGAAGATGCCATACTCAGCCAGACCGCCAAATTTGATATCGCGGTTGAAGAGCACGACCTGGATGCCTTGGCGCGCAAGGGATTGGGCAGCATATAATCCCGCCGGACCCGCGCCGATCACGGCAACAAGAGGGCTCATTGTTTTCTCATCAGACAATAATAACCTCCAATCATATTCACGATCTTTATGGAATATAATCACGGGTACAATAACACATGAATTATACTGGATTTGAAAATCCAAATTCTAGGGAACAATCGAAGGAAATTGAGTCTACCTAAATGACAAGATCAACACATTATTATAAACTTCCTAATGGTTTAACCGTTCATCTGAAAGAGATTCACACCGCACCGATCATCAGTAACTGGATGTGGTACCGGGTCGGCTCACGCAATGAGATACCTGGCATAACAGGCATCTCCCATTGGGTAGAACACATGCAGTTCAAAGGAACTGAGAAATTCCCGGCAGGATATCTCGATCGGGAAGTTTCCAGGTTCGGCGGGGTGTTAAATGCCATGACCCACCTGGATTGGACAACTTACTTTGAAACGCTTCCAGCTCATGTATTCGAGATCGGACTCGAAGCAGAAGCTGACCGGATGATGAAAAGTCCCTTTAACAAACGGGAGGTAAATCGAGAACGAACGGTGATCATATCAGAGCGCGAAGGCAATGAAAATGAACCGCTTTTCTTACTTGGCGAAGCTATTCAAATGGCTGCATTTTCCGAACATCCTTACCGCTATGAAGTTATCGGCCTTAAAGAAGACTTAAAAACGATGACCCGTGATGATCTGTACCAGCATTATCAACGATACTACCAGCCAGGGAACGCTGTTTTGTCAATCGCGGGAGATTTCGATATTACGTCGATGATGGAAAAGATAGAAAACAATTTTTCAGAAATTCCGCCCGATGTTGAGTTTCAAACCGCCATCCCGGAAGATCCACCGCTTGAGGTTGAAAAACGGGTCACGGTATCAGGACCTGGCGAGACAAGTTATGTCCAAATCGGCTATCGCGCCCCCAGCGCTTCAAACCGGGACTTCTTTACACTGACTGTCCTGGACAGCCTGCTGACCGGTCCAAGCAGCTTGAATATGTTCGGTTCCGGCGGGACCAGTAACAAAACCAGCCGCCTGTATCGAGCCCTGGTCGAGAGCGAAATATCCGTCTCCTGCCATGGTTCCCTGCAGGCAACCAAAGACCCTTATCTTTATTCCATCTACCTGACAGTCCATCCGGAGCATACGCCGGAAGAAGTGTTAAAAGCCGTTGATGATGAAATTTCGTACGTGCTTGATTCCCCGGTAGCACAAAAGGAAATCGAAAGGGCTGTCAAACAAGCGAAAGCGCTTTTTGCGTACAGCAGTGAGAACATCTCAAACCAGGCTTTCTGGTTGGGATATACCGAGATGTTTGATACGTATGACTGGTTTGAAAATTATATTGATCATCTTTCAGAAATTACGCCGGAAGATGTTTTGGATGTCGCCCGGTCTTACCTAAATCCTGACAATCGTGTCGTCGGATTTTACATACCTGAGCAAGGATGAGCCCGAATATGGTTAATAAAGTTTATCAGCAGCACAGCAATGCCCTTCCCGGTCCGGATGATATCACCCGGGAAGTTCTTTCGAATGGGATGATCGTCCTGAGTCGCTCAAATTTTAACAGTCCAACCTTATCCATCAAAGGATATCTTCACAGCGGAAGCCTCTGCGACCCGGATGAGAAACTGGGCCTTAGCTACCTGACAGCGCACGGCCTGATGACCGGGACAGAAGAGCATGATTTACAAAGTCTGTATAATGAAATTGAGTCGGTTGGTGCCCAGCTTGGTTTTTCTTCTGGCACCCTGACGACATCATTCAGTGCCCACTGCCTGAGTGAGGATCTTGAGTTAATCCTGGGATTAATTGCTGAAAGTTTAAGAAAACCAACTTTCCCGGAAAAGGAATTTAACCGTCAGAAAAACCAGGTCCTGACCGCCCTGGCAATTCGAGCACAGGATACATCGGCAATGGCAGCATTGCTTTTTGACCAAATGATTTATCACGATCATCCCTTTGAACGACCGGAAGAAGGTTTTGTCAACACCGTTCAAATGCTGGAAAGAGATGATCTGGTCGATTTCTATCATCGCACTTATGGCCCAAATCAAATGGTGATTTCCATTGTCGGGGCTTTAGAACCAGCACGAGCAGTCGAGTCAGTCCGTTCGGTCTTTGAAGACTGGCAAAATAAAAACCAGGAAACCCTCCCGGAAGTCCCTGAAATGCTCCCATTGCAGAAGACATCCCAAAAATCGATCAGCATCCCAGGGAAATTCCAGGCGGATATTGTGATGGGAAGTCTTGGGCCGCACCGGCTTTCACCGGACTACCAAGCTTTAAGGTTGGGCAACAACATCCTGGGTGAATTTGGAATGATGGGGCGTTTGGGTGAAAGTGTTCGCGAAAAACGAGGGCTGGCGTATTATGCCTACTCCTCCCTCAGTGCAACCAAAGGTCCCGGGGCATGGGAAATGATCGCAGGTGTGAACCCTGCTAATACTAAGAAAACGATCAGACTGATCCGCGAGGATATTAAGAAGTTCGTTTCAGAACCTGTCACAGCCCAGGAACTCGAGGATACAAAATCCTATTTCCTGGGGCGCATGCCCCTTTCACTGGAATCGAACAGCGGAGTTGCAATTTCTCTGCTTAACCTCGAGCACTTCGATCTGGGTCTTAATTATTTTCTGGATTATCCACAACAAATCCAGGCAATTTCAGCTGAAGAAATCCTCCATGCCAGTCAAAAATATCTTGATCCAGACAGATTGGCAATCGCAGTCGCCGGACCCTGAGGGAAACCAAATGATATTGCGCAGTGGCATTGACACGATTGAAATCTCCCGGTTGGAGGAGATCCAGCCCAATATCCGCAAACGGTTTATAGCGCGCGTGTTCACATCGGAGGAAATCGCTCAAGCCCGTGATCGTTCGGAGGTCCTGAGCGGCTTATTCGCAGCCAAAGAGGCTGTTTCAAAAGCACTGGGAACAGGTATTGGCTATGTAAGCTGGCGAGATATCGAGATCCTTCATTTGCGGTCAGGACAACCGGTTGTTCAGCTCCATGGCAACGCAGAAAAAGTGGCGAATCACCTGGGTTTAGAGACCTGGACTGTCAGTATCAGCCATGACCGCAATAAGGCAATTGCTGTTGCAGTTGCTGTGGGAGGGTAGGTCAAGTTTTAAAATCAGAATGCAGGAGACTACTGTTCTGAATCCGAAAAAATTCTTATGAAATTATTAGCCCTCAGCGATCGAGAAAGCCCCCTCGTTTACAGCCCATACATCAAACGGCGCTTTAACGATATTGATCTGGCATTTGGCTGCGGTGATCTATCTTATTTCTACCTGGAATACATCATCAGCACGCTTGATATTCCACTTTATTTTGTACGAGGGAACCATGCGGCTGCCGTGGAATATGGTGTGGCAGGTCAACGGACCGCACCCTGGGGCGCGATCAACCTACACAAGAGAGTTATTCGGGATAGGAAGACAGGATTGCTGTTAGCGGGTATCGAAGGGTCACTGAGATACAACAAAGGGGATCACCAATACTCGCAGTTTAAAATGTGGCGGATGATTCTTGGATTAGTTCCAAGACTTATCCTCAACCGCATCATTTATGGGCGCTCTCTTGATATCTTTATCACCCACGCACCGCCCTTGGGTATTCATGATCAAAATGACCTGCCTCATCGAGGTATCCATGCCTTCAAGTGGTTTGATAAAATATTCCAACCCACAGTTCATCTGCATGGACATATACACCTCTATCAACCTGGTATGGTCAGGAAAACAATCCTGGGCAAGACTCAAATCATTAATGTCTTTGGATATCAAGTTTTAAAGTTAGAAAACCCCAAGATCAAGTAGAAATCCTGCAATAAGCCCCCTGAAACAACAAGAATGATCCAATCAGGTTATATTGGGAAATTGTGAATAAGCAAAGACTTCAAATGGTCTTTGGATAGATGCCCAACTTATCCAACGGGGTCAGGGTTGGCAGATTGGTTTTGTTGGACACCTATCCAAAAATGATGCGGCAGTATTGAGTCGTGAGAGCAAATATTAATCGTGCCGGGGTCAAGTTGCAGGCTGTCAAGCATGCTGGGGTGAACAAAACACAGGTTTGGTTCCTCGCCGTACTTGTCCCGGTAATACGCAGCAGCCTTTTTTACTTTTGATAGGAACTCGGATTTCGGGTCATTATCAAACCACAACATCCCAATTTCCATCACATCCTCCATAAAAACTCATCCGCCTAAAAGCGGTAAGCTATAAGCTAACCAACTCGTTCCTGTCCAGATCATGAATTCTCCCGGGGAAAGATTGGAAGTATTTGAGTCCGAATCCATGTCAAGGATGGCGGCATTTGCCCTGGATGCAACCCTCCCCATGACCCTGGTCCGGCAGGGCTCAATCCAATATTGATATGCCTGTGACAAATGCGCATTGAGCGAACTGACCAGCCAGATGTTGGATTGTGCGCCATAAGCAAAAAGCCAGCGCAAATTGACCTGGGTTTCCATGTTGAGATCCTCGACATAATTTAGATCATCAAGAATTAACAGGACAGATGGACCGCCTTCCCTGCCGTCCCGGCGTGCTTCTGCCAGTTCTGTAAGTGCCTGGATGCGGTTTTCTACCCGAAGGTCATACCAGGCATGGATACCCATCATATGTTTTGCAAATTGTGGGTGATTCTTAAACCTGTCCCACTCCGAAGGGTTCAACGTCAGGATCAAAACCTTTAATTCATGCGGTGTATGGGTTTTTATTGCCGAATCAACCATCACCTGTAGCTGATGCGTTTTTCCCCAGCCTTGTTCACACGCGACAAGAACTGCGCCAATTTCAGGGTCGCCCATTTCCATTAGGAACGGCAGGCCGTCACGACACTCGCCCAGAAGGAGGGTGTGTGAGGGCAGCGGTTGGATGGATGAGATAATCTTTTCAACGGTTTTTACTTCACCAACCGCTGTTTGACTCTTTCTTGTTGATAACCTGGTTGGTTTCCTGGTTTGCAGTTTTGTAGCCCAGGGTTGAACCAATGCACCGGTATTGATGATCAAATTGGACGTTCCCATTGCATGCTCCTTTTTAGTGAATCGAACCTATGTTCTATTATACAGAACTTTTGTTCTATGTCAAGGGGGAAATATTGTGTTGGCGAAGGTCTCCTGACCGAGCCACATCAACGCTGATGTAAACAGGGCAATACCTTGACGAATCATTTAACAAACAGATATTTCACAATATAATTGTTTCATGGATAGTTACAAATTTTTCGATGGTATCTACGTCTACTTTGTTACCTTTACAACAATAGATTGGCTCCCCGTTTTCATAAATCCCGAACCGATCAAAATCATCACCGATAGTTTACAATTTTGTATCACAAACAAACACCTGAAGGTCCATGCCTATGTGATCATGCCCAACCATATTCACCTGGTTGTCTCTGATGCTAAATTCGATAACGCAAGATTACAGAAAACCCTGATTGATTTCCGCAAATACACAGGACACGATTTAGCCAACTATATTGACAATTCTCTCCCAGAATCTTTATCGATGGTGATACACAACAAAAAATTAAATGATCGCAGCAGACAGGTTTGGCAGTTAGGCTGGCATGCTGAGGGTTTAGCAACCGAAAAATTTTTTAATCAAAAGGTGAATTACATTCATGAGAATCCTGTCAGGAAGGGATATGTTCAGTTGCCAGAACATTGGGTGAATTCTTCAGCAAGTTGTTGGGTTAATGGTGAAGAAGGAGAAATACCAGTTGCGCTCGATATTGATGACAACGAATAGGTGATAATTCTCGCTGGTGAGGACACCAGCGAGAACAACACCCCTCTTGTTGGCGAAGGTCTCCTGACCGAGCCCCTTATGCCTCCTCGCCAGCATCAAATGTTTAACCTCTTATTAATCAAAACATCTTCCATAAATAGACCTTTTATGATATAAACAACTTTATCAATTGACACGCGTCACGGCAATCCATTTGCCACGTAGGTGCAGGGGATTAACAATAAAATACACGGAAATTAAGCGACTGAATCTCATCAAGCCTTACTGATGAGACGACGAGGTGGAGGTTCCTCTCTGCAAAGAGAGTGCTAACCCGTTTTCGGGAAAAATCGATTGATCAGCGGAAGCCTCCTGGGTATGAACACGGGCCCAACTTTTCCTATAACCTTCATGGAAGTTCAAAACTGTATGGTGACATACAGGACAAACCCTCCTGAGTGCTGCAGAAGTCCTGCGTGCATACCCCAAATTAATTGGGCGTACGCTTTCTGGGTTAGCTTGCGCTTGTCGCCAATTTCTAGCTTCTTATGGAGGAAGATATGAACCACAATGATGTTATCAGTCGGATCAAAGAAGATGGGGTTAAATTTATTTCATTTCAATTCACAGACGTAAATGGGGTCGTAAAGAGCGTCGATGGACCGCTTAACCAGGTAGAACGTGCACTGGACGAAGGGATCTGGTTTGACGGGTCCTCGGTTGAAGGGTTCGCACGCATCCAGGAAAGTGACATGCACCTTGTAATCGACCCGGATACCTATGCTGTCCTGCCCTGGACGCCCAAGGAGAACCGCCGGGCGAGGGTGCTCTGCGATATTTACCAACCCAATGGTGAACCCTTCCAGGGTGATCCGCGCGGGTCTTTAAAGCGAAAATTGGAAAGCCTTAAATCAGAACGGGGTTGGATTTATAATGTCGGCCCCGAACCTGAATTTTTCCTGTTCCTCCAAAACGGGAATGAGAATGTCCATCCTGTTCCCCATGACGTGGGCGGCTATTTCGATTTTTCCGCCGATGATGAGGCGGTCCAGGTCCGTACAGAACTGATGAGTGCGCTCAGTGAAATGGGATTGGAAATCGAGGTGGGGCACCATGAAGTCGCTCTGGGGCAGCATGAAATTGATTTTCGCTTTGCCGATGCCCTCAAGACAGCCGATAACGTATTGACTCTTAAGTACGCTGTTAAGGCAATTGCCTCTCAACACGGACTAATTGCTTCTTTCATGCCCAAACCGGTTTACGGCATCAACGGCTCCGGGATGCACTGCCACCAATCCATCTTTGACCTCGAGGGTTCCAATCTGTTTTATGATGCCAGCGATCCTTACCTGATTTCCAAACTTGCTCACCAGTTCATTGCTGGCCAGCTGGATCACGCCAGGGCACTGTGCGCAGTGGTGGCACCCACAGTCAACTCGTACAAACGCCTGGTTCCCGGGTATGAAGCACCAGTCTATATTGGTTGGGCGCAGGTTAACCGCTCTGCGTTGATCCGCATTCCACAGCCTGTCAAGAATAAACCAAATTCAGTTCGCCTGGAACTGCGCTTCCCCGATCCATCAACCAATCCCTACCTGGCATTTAATGCCATGCTTGCAGCAGGTTTAGATGGCATCGATAATGACACAACCTGCCCAGCACCCCTCAACAACATCAATGTTTACGAACTGACAGAAGAGATGCGGCAGGAATTGGATATTGACATGCTCCCCGGCTCTTTGGCGGAAGCGTTGAGCGCTTTTGAATCTGATAGCGTACTCAAGAAAACCCTGGGTGATTACCTTACCGAGGCATTAACCAAATCGCTTCAATCCGAATGGGAAGCATTTCGTACCAGCGTCACAGATTGGGAACTTTCCCGGTACCTGAAGACCGCGTAAACAATTCTAAGGTTAGCGTACAGACTTATTTGCCTCCTCTCCCCCCTTTCGGGCGAGAGGAGGTCGTTTTAAAAAGCTAATTCTCAATTGTAATATAAAAGAACCCTCTCCCTTTCAAGCTGACCGACGTCCAGTCGGATCAGCGAAGTGTAAAGGCTCAAGAGAGCCTTACAAGGGAGAGGGCAGGGTGAGGGTTTCTATTTTCTTTTGTGAATAAATCTGATAAATATTATTTAGGCGTAGACCAACCAATACTTCTGTTGATTTTAGGATTCAACAATATTTGATTTCTGGTCATTTCAAAAGCTTCCTTTAAGCTTATATTTCACCCAGGGGCAAAGCATAAAATGGTACCAGCATTTCCATCTCGCTCAACCCGCCATGCCGGCCTGCCATATGGTTGGGTTTTGGCGCCCACCAGAAATAAGCATCTCCCCTGGCCACCGCAATCAGATCACCGAGCCGGTCCGTGGCATTCTCATGAACCAGGCCATCACCAAACAAGCCGCTTTCCAGGGCAGCTTCCGAATCCAGCAAATAGAATTCACCAGGCCAGGTTTTCTCAATATATGCTTTTACTTTCTCCTCCTGCCCGGGCTTGATGTAGAAAAAAGCCAATCGGTTTTCGCAGGTCGGCTGCATCACAAGCGCATCCATCAGCTCAGGATGGCGGCGCAGTTCATAACGTGAATCCTTCGGTGTGGTCATTGAGCCATGATCAGCCGTCAGGATCAGGAGCGTGTCCTTCGCAATGCTGGTTGAAAGGTTATCTAAAAATGCATTTTCAAACAATTTTGAAAACATCCCAAACTGGTGAGAAACCCGGGAATCCTGGGCGCTGAAGCGGTGCATGAGCGTATCAACGTGGCTGTAATAAACATAAACATATTCTCTGATCCCTTGCCGGCTGTTAAGGAACTCGGATAAGCTGACACACAGGTCTGCTTCATCCACATAAGCTTGAACATTAACTTCATCCATCTGCATCTCAGAAAGGCCGGAACTCATAATTGAATAATGCATGAAAGCTGTTGAACTGACACCATTCTCCCACAAATGCTTCCCAAGAAGGGGTGACGGCACAAACTCATGGGGGTCAAACCCCGAACGCGCCAACCCACCGGTGTCTCCTCTTGAACTGGCCGCGGAGTGATTGATATTGTTGATCACCATCCCGAATTCTTTAGCCCACATCTCGTATCCGATGATCCCATGGGTGCCTGCCCCTTCACCCGTCCACAGTGTCGTCAGTGCAGATGCCGTGGTGCTGGGACAAATACTGGTGATCGGCGTATAAACCGCCTTATTAAGGTGCTTTCCCCAGGGTAGTTCATCTCCCTGATCTAGAAAAGAATCAAAAAGATGCTTTCCCATCGCATCTACCAGCAGCAGGATAACCTTCTTATACGGGCCGCCCAGCTGGCTCATGATATCTTCATGAAGTGGCTGCTGCCCAAAATCCGGCGCGGATAATAACCGGGTTATGGCACAAGGAATGTTGACCAAAGAAAGACCGCCGTAAAAGGGTACGATCATATCGTCGTTAAAAGAGAGTGTATCAATATGGTGTTGTTTGATCTTTGAAAGATTGTTTGATGAAAGTTCTGCCATGCATCCTCCTAATAATTTTTTATTAATCATACTCTATCGCATTGTATAAAAAATTTTGAGATTGATCTCAAATCTCAAAAACCGCCTCTGCAGCCAGCCAGAAAAGGTTCCGCCTAATTTCTGCCCGTGATGTCCAGGTTCGACCATCCCATGCCTCTGGAATGACGGCATCCCCGCCGTACAAGATCTGCCCAAATTCAACACCCCGAAAATGGGCAACGGCAAAAAATGCAGCGGCTTCCATCTCAACAGCCAAACAACCTTCTGCCAGGTATGTTTTTGCCCTTTCCCGTGTCTCCCGATAAATCGCATCGGTCGTCCAGGTCTTCGTGAGGAGGTAGTCGGTTCCATGGTAATCCAGTACTGATTCGATCGCCGATAACGCACCTTGTGTAGGAGAAACCTCCCTTGAGGGGGGCAGGTAATGATAGGAAGTGCCTTCATCCCGGATCGCAGCGGTGGGTACAAGTAAGTGCCCAACAGCGATTTCTTTATCCAGTACACCACACCCGCCGCAAGCAATGAATTTTCGACATCCCCTGGCTATCATCTCCTCCAAAAGAGCCGCCCCCAGCGGTGCCCCAATCCCTGGGTGAAAAAAAGCTAAGCGACGCCCCTTAAAGTCAATCTCATATAACGGATGGTGCCCGATCTCGGATACGGATTGGGCAATCACCCGAACATCCTGCTCATTTAGAAGGTCCTCAATAACATCCGCAAAGAAACAGACCAAACAGTGTTCAGGCACATCCATGGGGTCTACCAGGTTTGAAGGCTCAAGGATTGCATTTTTACTCTCATCAAATTCAAGAATAGGGTAGGGGTTCTGATTCATTTAAGGACGATCTCCTTGTTCCGGATGTTTATTTTTAGAAAATCGAGTTCAAAGTAACTTGATCAAAAATAGGGTCTTTCCAAACTAAGTATAAATGACAAACACCAAATATGGCGAACCCGCCTTCTCTGGTGTAAAATTAAGTCACCAGACATCTGGAGAGAAGGATTGGTTCGGATATGTCAGAAAGTAAGGCTGAACAGAATAACCAGGCTTCAAATCCCATTCAACTTCATTTCGATGAGGAAATCGAAATGGAATCATGCGGCTATGTCTTCCGCCCGATCACCGGTTTTGAAATGGAGATTGATGGCTCTGTTTACATGTATTCCAATGATGGAAGCTTCGAGATTAATTTGAAAGGGGGAAGGCTGGAAAAAGACACTTCGATCGCAGGGCTTCAAGATGCATTAACCGCTGAATTCATGGAAGACGTTGACTATTATGACCTGGATGAATCCGGGATTGATTCCGTGGGCAAAACCTCGGGCTTTGCAAATGATATTCGATTCATGAATGCTGAAGAGGGAGGCCGGGGTCGCTCAATGATTTGTTCACCTTCGATCAATCAGTACTTCTACATGCTGGTTATTGGATCGGCCATGGCTTGGGAGCAGGATGGTCTAGACGTTTTTAATGCTGTAAAAGCCCAGATCCACTTTCATCCACAATTTAAACCAGTTCTGTTGGAAAACAAATCTTCAAGGCATACCGATCTCACATTGGAATCTTATGAAAACATCGCACCTGATGAGGAATTTGTGCTAACGATTGAAAAAGGGGATATCTCCCTTCTCCTTGCCGCTCGTGCTGAATCACCTGACCAAAAGGTCTGGATAACGGAGATCAAAGCGCCCGATGGCAGCGAACTCTACCGCTTCAACCCAAAAACGGGTGATTTCACCAGTTCAGTCAGCGACGCTCCTCTGGAAAGCAACCAGGGTGAAGTGGTATTCTTCCTGCCGCGGTCTTCAAGCCTTTCGCTTATTCCCGGCGATTATCATTTTAGTTTTGCAACACAGGACGATCGTCCTTTGCAGGAAGTTCAGGTCATTCTCCGGGCTGGGAGAGCATTAGATTTGCAAAAATTAGCCCTGAATTTCTGGATTGCAGTCGAACAAGAACCCTTTACCGATGGCGACAAAGCCTATGAATTTCTCCAATCAATTTGCACTGCTCTTCAGCAACGATTAGAACCATTCAATCTGATGCTTGGGAAAACAGAACATCACTTTCCTGCGCCGGATGAACTGAGGTCTTTCTCAAACATCAATATCGACCAAGATCTGGCAGATTGCAGCTATATGATCTCAGAAACAGTTGATAATGGTCGGGCGTTGAATATTGCCCTGGTCGAAAACCTTTTTTCAGAAACTTCGGAACCATCCCAAGGTATTGAAGCACTGAGTACAGGTTCCCCCGGAATGATCCTTTCCACTGCTTCACCGCATGCCTGTATCGTTATTAATTGGTCTTTAGTTAACAATGATATTTTCAAATGTGCAGAATTGATCATCCAGCAGCTGGTTGTTTTCTGCGGTATCGACCTGCAAGGTACCCAGCAGGCTGGATCACCGCCAGCCATCATAAACCGTGAAATAGCCTGGCGTCTTCGCAGGCATCCATTGTTTTTTGACGCAGATTAAGCTGGGCGTTCTCGCCAATCAATTTTATCTTCCCCTTCAAATCTTTTTAGCATGACAGCAATAGCCTGGGGATTATTATCCACCAGGATAAAATGCCGTCCCAATTCCAGGCAAACCTCGCCTACCGTTCCGCTTCCTGCAAAGAAATCCATCACCAGATCCCCTGGATGAGATGACGCGGCAATGATCCTGCGGATCACACCCACCGGTTTCTGAGTTGGGTATCCGGTTTTTTCCTTGCTGTTTGTACCGACGATCGTATGCCACCACGTATCGGTTGGGAATTTCCCGCGCTTTGCTTTCTTTTCACCCACCAGCCCCGGCGCCATATAGGGGATGCGGTCGACCTCATCCCGGTTGAACGTGTAGTTATCAGGATCCTTGACATAGAATAGGATGTTGTCGTGTTTTGCCGGCCAGCGTGTTTTCGAGCGCCCACCAAAGTCATACGCCCAAATGATCTCATTGATGAACGATTCCCGACCAAAGATCTCGTCCAGCAATATTTTGCAATAATGGACTTCACGGTAATCGATGTGAAAGTACAAACTGCCTTTGGCATTCAGCACACGATATGCCTCCAGCAAACGCGGCTCCAAAAATCCAAGATAATCACCGAAATAATCCCGGTAAGCTTTTTCCCCAATGACCGTGGTCTGGTAGCGGTTACCGCCAAAACCAACCCGATCTCCTTCCGAGGTCTTTTCAACCGTAATTTGTTTGCGTGATTGCTGTTTACCAGTATTGAACGGTGGGTCAATATAAATCAGGTCGACTGATTCCGCGTCCAATGATTTTAATACATCCAGATTATCGCTGAAATAAATAAGATTTTCCATAAGGCTATTTTAACAGCATTTTTATCAACTCGACTAAGAAAATCAGACTTCTCAAAACACGAACCTTAAAATATCAGGGCTTAACTTGACATAGTGTGTATTACACACTATAATATTACACATGATATGATTTTATACATTATGATTGGTTATATATTATGATAGACAACACCATAGAAACACAAACCCAAAATCTGATCCAGGAACTCCGCAGGGGCGTGATAGTGCTGGCAGTGCTCAGCCAGCTTGATCAGGAGCAGTACGGCTATTCCCTGATGAAGCGATTGGAGGAGCAGGGCATGCAGATTGATCAAGGGACGCTCTACCCACTCCTGCGCCGGCTGGAAGAACAAAACATCCTGGAGAGCCGCTGGGGTATGGAGACGTCGCGCCCAAGACGATATTATTTGTTGAGCAGCTTTGGAAAAGAAGTTTTGGAAAATATGACAGTCGAGTGGACTCGCATTAGGTCCACGGTTGATGAATTATTAAATTTAAATAAGGAGAAGTGAGATGAAATACATTGATTTATATTTACAAGAGATTGAACGCCGATTGCCGCTGCGCAACCGTGAGGACATTCTCAAAGAGATCAGGTCCACCCTGATGGATATGATTGACGACCAGAACCCTGCCCCGGATCAAGCACCTGATGAGGAAATGGTCAAATCAGTCCTGAAGGAATTTGGCTCGCCGCGAAAGGTTGCACAAAGATACAACAAGCATAATTACCTCATTGGCCCTAATCTGTTCCCAACCTATTTGCAGGTCCTGAAGGTCGTCCTGATCATTGCGTCTGGTTTCAGCGTGTTGGGTTTGGTCATCGCCATCGTCAGCCAAACATCAGTGGACAGCAGTATGTTTGAAGCAATCGGAGAATCCATTGCAGGATTGTTCAGCAGCCTTTTTACTGCCTTCGGCATCGTAACCCTTTCTTTTGCAGGTATCGAGCGCACATCACCTGAACAATGGAAGGTCAAAATCGAAAGCGAATGGCAGCCGGAAGATCTGCTCAAAGAAAAAGACAGAAAACGTGTCAAAATCACAGAAATTGCTTTCGAGATCACGTTCACCCTGATTTTCATCGTTGTCATCAACAGCTTCCTGGACCGGATCGGGATTTATTTCCTAAGTGACGGAAGATGGGTCTCTGAACCGATCTTCAATGAAAACTTTCTTCGCTATATCCCCTGGATCACCACCAATGCCGTTTTGGGGATCCTGCTTGATCTATACCTTATCCGCAAAGGCTACTGGGATGCCGCAGCAACGATTGGCAAGGTCTTTATTAATGCCCTATCGATTGCCCTGAGTTTTGTGATCCTGACAGGCCCCGATTTCATTACGATCAACGCTTCTGCCTTACAGGGACTAAATTTTGATGCAACCTTCACAGCAGCCCAATTAACAAGGGTTGTCAATATCGCAGTTGACGGACTCCTTGGATTATCCATATTTGGGACAGTGGTTGATTCGATCAGAAGGATCTATGAAACCTTTATCAAAGGGAACTACGCACATATTGAGATTTCTGAAGAATAGATAAAAAACACCTTCAAAAATCCCGAAATCTGATTTTCGGGATTTTTATATTTAAACAAGTTTTTTGTGTTTTGACATTGAAATATATTATAATTAGATATTGTAGATATATATTATCTAATTTGAAAGGAAATATAACAAATGAAAATAAAATATTTGGTGTTTTCATCAATCATGCTCCTACTTGCCCTGGTCGCCTGCAATCCGGCACAAGAAACAATGCCTGCTTCTTCCAGTACCGATGAGGTTGTGGTGCAAGAATCAATGGATTCGGGCGAGGAAACACAATCTGTAGCGGAAGAAGTCTCCCCCCCTGAAGCACCTGCTATGGAATTAACAGAGGCGGTCCAACCTCAGGAAGTCAGCGCTTGCTACCACCCTTACTTCCCAATTGTGGATGGTGCTTACTGGACCTATCAGCAGCCAGAAACGGGTAATTACACTCTCCGGATCGAAGAAACAGGAGAGGACACATTCAAGATGCTTCAGGATATGGAATCGGACGATGTGATTTTTACCGTTGAATGGTTCTGCTCTGAAGATGGCTTGTTGAGGGGAACTTTTGGTCAGATGGATCTTTTGGATTATTCTTCAGAAGAGGAAGGATCACCCGAATTTCAGTTCGAAACCCTTGAATGGGAAGGGGAAACCTTACCTGCTCCTGAGCTTATCGAGGAGGGTTACACATGGGAATCTGACTATTCACTGAGCGCAGATTATGACATCGAGGGATTCTCCGGCCAACTGCAGGTCACCGTTGTGATCCAGCATGAGATCATTGGAACAGAAGAGGTCACGGTTCCCGCCGGTACTTTCTCCGAAGCTCTACGTGTCGACAGTATGGGCAATATAGAAATGATCATGGTCATAAGTGAGGACAGCATAACGCCATTTAGCAGCATCGACTTCAGTTATAGCACCTGGTATGTGGAAGGTATTGGTATGGTCAAAAGCAGCGAATCAATGTCAGGGTTTTCATCCTCAACAGAACTCGTCGAAACATCCTTCCAATAATAAATTCAACCATTAACATGTAAGGGCGGAGCTGGCAATAAGCCCCTCATCAGGGCAGGCTCCGCCCCTATCATTTAATAGATTGGAGAAATTCGGATCGGCCTCTGTGTCTTCTACCTTTCTAGCACACACGATATTAAAGATACAAGGGGCAGAGCTCCGTCTCTCCCCGTGGCTGTCCTCAATCAATTCGACACAGCACCTTCGGAAGTCTTCCGAACTGCCCAATCCCCATAATTGATTGATTTTTATGAAAAACGCTCCGCCTTAACAAAATTTCGGATTATAATACCCCTATAACCCAAACAACCAAAAGGAATATATCATGGGACAGTTACCTGATGATGATAATTTTGATGAGTGGATGAACGCCTCCGCTGAAGACTGGAGCAAACCTGAAGAACCCAGTAAAACTCCGGTACCGCCTGCACAGCCATCAGACCGCTGGGGATCGCCAATTTCCAGTAAAGAACAGCAAGATGACCCTCGCCGCTGGGGTTCAGACCAACCTGCGCCAACCCCCAAAGCAGCTAAGCCTGAGAATAAACGCAAATTTCCGTGGTGGATCATCCTGATCATAGTTTTAGCTGTCATTTGCCTGTGTTCCTGCATCGTTATCTTAGGTTTAAACATTTTTGAGGTTATAAACATCTTCTAAACATTCCCCGGGTGTATTTTGGAAGATCAACTTACGATTTTTGTTCATAGGTAACCCCATCCATTAACGTACTCTGTTTTGTAATTTATGGATCGCAAAGAATTGATCAAAACGCTTGGCGAGGGAATCTATCGCCAAAATCCTTCCCACCCATTAAGAGTCGCGATAGATGGTATTGATGCCGCAGGTAAAACCTCCCTGGCGGATGAACTGGCACAATATCTCCAGCAAAAAGACCGGGAGGTTATTCGGGCTAGCGTAGATGCATTCCATAATCCTGCGAGTGTCCGCAAAGCACAGGGAGATCTTTCGCCTCAGGGCTTTTACCACGATTCCTTCAACAATGAGGCGTTGATCCAATATCTTTTACATCCCCTGAGTCCGGGTGGAAACCGGCTGTACCATACATCCGTTTTTGACCTGATTAATGACCAACCAGCACTATCTTCACCCAAACAAGCCTCCCAAAATGCGATCCTGCTTTTGGACGGCATCTTCTTATTGCGTCCAGTATTGATCAAATACTGGGATTTGAGGTTTTACCTGGATATCAGCTTTGAAAATTCCATCAAAAGGGGATCCCTTCGTGACACAAATATATTCGGATCCGCCACTGCAGCAAAACGCAGATACCGTCTGAGATATATTCCAGGACAGAAGCTGTATCATTCAGAGGCTCGCCCACTTGACAGAGCGGATATCATCATTGACAATAATAAATTAGCAGATCCTGAATTCATTAAATTATCACCGGATTTTTGAACGCACTATAAGGAGAGGACAAGATGGATAAACCCAGAAATTTTCCCGCCCCTTTCTACCGATGGCGTCCACACCCCTGGCATGGGTTGGAAGTCGGACCACAACCCCCTGAGCGCGTGCATGCCTATATTGAAATGACTCCCTTTGACTTCATTAAATATGAGGTGGACAAGGTCACTGGTTACCTGTATGTTGACCGTCCCCAACGCACAACTTCAACCCCGCCAGCCCTCTATGGCTTTATTCCCCGTACATACTGTGATGAAAACGTCCGCGCTTTTTCAAAAGATGCCGTCCGTGGAGATGGCGATCCACTCGATATCTGTGTCATCAGTGAGCGGCCGATCAACCGGTCTGAAATCTTCCTGAATGCAATCGTGGTCGGTGTACTGCAGCTATTGGATCATAATGAGGCTGACGACAAGATAATCGCTGTCCTTGAAAATGACCATATATACGGTCATATCACCGATGTAAAAGATTTGCCGGATGTGATCGTCGAACGGCTGCAGCATTACTTCCAAACCTACAAGATGGTCAAAGGTGAAGGACCTAAAATTGAAATCATTGGCGTTTATGGTGCTCAGAAGGCAAAGCAAATTGTGGATGCCGCAATTAAGGATTATCAGGATTCCTTTGGCGGCGAATAATCCTCTGAATTTATTAACTATTGAAAACTGAAGCTTGTCAGGAATCAACCTTCACGCTAAAATCGTAGCATGCGTTTTGATATTTTCTCGCTTTTCCCTGAAGTCTTTACAACATATCTCAATACAAGCATCCTGAAAAAAGCCCGGGAACAGGGTGCTCTTGAAGTGCACGCCCATAACATCCGTGATTGGGCAACCGATAAACACCACACAACCGACGATACACCTTATGGCGGCGGTGGCGGCATGGTGATGAAACCAGAGCCGATCTACGCAGCGATCGAATCCATCCTTGGCTCCCCCCCATCTTGCCCGGTCGTCCTGCTATCACCTCAAGGCCGACCGCTGACACAAAAGATAGCCTTCGAATTGGCGGAATACAAACACATTGGATTGCTTTGCGGGCGCTATGAAAGTGTGGACGAGCGGATCCGCCAGCACTTGGTAACAGACTCCATTTCTATTGGCGATTACGTATTAACTGGGGGTGAATTACCAGCACTGGTCGTGGTGGATGCAGTCACGCGTCTACTCCCTGGTGTTTTAGGAGATTCAGAGGCAGCGATTGATGATTCTCATGCGACTGGACTCCTGGAATACCCCCATTACACCCGTCCACCCGAATTCCGAGGATGGAACATTCCTGAAGTTCTCCTTTCCGGCAACCACGCTGAAATTGCTCGCTGGCGGCGCCGCCAAGCTCTTAGGCGCACCCTCCAACTCCGACCGGACCTTCTCTCTAAAGCAAATCTAAGCCAGGAAGACCTGGCTTTTCTCAAAGAACTGGGATATCAACCAGGATAATACCAACCCAACCCCACAAACCTCAAGGAGAAGCAATGCAAAAACCTAAAATGAACTACGGAAAGACATTTTTACTTGGTTTTGGATTTTTTGGCGTAATGATCATCTGGGCGGTCTATAATTCTTTCGTCCCACTTTTCCTTGCCAACAAATTCAACATTCAACCAGCCATGATCGGTTTCTTTATGACGATTGACAACATCGCCGCCTTGTTTATTCAGCCAGCGGTAGGCTCTGTATCCGACAGGTTAAGAACCAAAATTGGCCGGAGGCTGCCCTTCATGCTGATTGGTGCCCCCATTGCAGGGATTGCCCTCGCCCTTGCCCCTGTGGTAGCCATTCCAATGATTAACATCCCACCAGAAGCAAGGCTGCCGTTATTTGTCGCCTGTACCGTAAGCTTTGTGCTGGCAATGGCCGTCTGGCGAACACCGGTCGTAGCTTTGATGCCGGATATTACCCCATCACGTTATCGGTCCCAGGCAAATGGCGTTATCAACTTTATGGGCGGCATTGGATCAATTATTGCCTTCTTTATTGGCGCAAAACTTTACACCATAAATGAAGCGTTTCCCTTTTGGCTTGGATCGGTTCTGGTGGTCATTGCTGTTGTTTTGGTGTTCATTTTTATCAGAGAACCAAAAGTCTATGAGGAAAATCCCAACGCTGAAAGACCGAATTTATGGAAAAACTTCGGCGCTCTATTCAAAGAAAAACAGCATGATGCCTTAAGAATTTTCTTTGCAATCCTGTTCTGGTTCATTGCAATGAACGCCATTGAAACATTCTTTAGCTTGTATGCGAACAGATATTTGGGTATGTCAGAAGCGGACAGCGTTCAATTGATGACTCTGAATTCTCTGATGTTTGTTGTCGGTGCCCTGCCAGCCGGTTATATTGGCGGAAAAATTGGACGAAAGAAAACCATCAGCATTGGTTTGGTTCTGATGTCATTGATCATGCTGAGCGTTTTCTTCTTCACAAAAGATATGCTTATGGTGTCACTTTTCACATTACCAATGTTTGGTTCGGTTCCGGTTGTAGGATTGCTGCTGATGTTTGCCGGCCTCAGCTGGTCACTTGTCAACATTAACTCGCTGCCGATGGTGGTTGACCTGACTGATGCTGTCAAAATTGGGACCTATACGGGGCTTTATTACCTGTTTTCAACCTTAGCAGCCATTGCGGGGCCAAATATCAACGGATGGATTGTCCAGCTGACTGGAAACAATTATTCCTCAATATTTATTATTGGTCCGATTTTCATGATCGCTGCCCTTATTTCAATCTTAGGCATGAAAGGCGGCGAAGCTAGGCAGGAAGACCATATATTTGCGGATCAAGCTGTTATTGAACCGGAGGAAATCTAAGCAAATAAGTAATCTAAAATTGATTGAAAGCTAATAATGATGAATTAAAGTCTTTCTTTACAACCAAATTAAGAGACTCATGGATTTCCTTTACCTTTACTCATTAGAGAAAGGCTAACTCATGAAATCACCTGATTTTAAGCTCTCCATGAAATCATGAATTAGGGATGGATTGTGTTCTAATGTAACGATATGGTGATTTCCACAGGGCTCATTTAGGAAATAACCTACGTCCTCTTTTAGTTTTATCTCTATCTGAGTACGGCACAAATTCCTTTCAGAGAAGTTAGCAACGATTTCAATTTCGGAAAGAAAATAACGTTCAAGGGATGCATCGACCTTAAAAATCATAGCTTTTCCTTCAGGCAAATGGCCATCAACTGCTACACCTATCCCGGATTCATAATGGGTGGTTAATTGGTAATCACCGCCCATATTGAGCGGTAGGGTACAGTGTGCCACAACCATGCAATTTTGCTTGACGTTGATTCTTGCTGGGTTGACCATGAATCCTGGTTCTCCAAGTAACAATTGCAGGATCATCATGCTGATTAATGCGGCAACATCTCCTTCGCAAGCCGATGGAATTCCAAGAGCATTCAGCAATGCCAATCCGATACAGCCTGTGCTTTGCAGCGGAGCCAACAAATCGAAACATCGCACGGTTAAACCCGTCAATTCATATTGATCCTTTATTGTTCTAAGAGCACCATAGATATTCAAAGCTTTTTGTAATTCTTTCGGCGCAAAAGGCTTATGTCGCAGTTGTTCTATTAAGGGATCTTCACCTATGTAATCCTTTGCAGAGAGCTGGATTAACTCACCAATCGGGATGTCGATGATTTCACATCCCAGTTTTTTCTTCGCGGTCTCCTTATGTACTTGGCTTGCAATTAACCAATCAGATGGATTCCCAATAACACCAAGGTGTGCCTTTGATAAAGCGGAACGGGCTTTTATAATTTTCTGCAGGTTAATTAAACGAGTCTTGATATATTCCTGTTCCCCATGAATCACTTCTCCTTTCGAACCACGTTGGTGTAGGTAGCTTAAGATCTCCAAGGAAGCTGCTAGAGAATTCATCGCCCCGTGAGTCAAGAGGAGAGTTGGCTTTGGCATTTGATCAAACAGCTCAAGAAATTTACCCTCTGTACCCCCAGTTTGAATAAATATTAGTGGGACAGCATCTTCAGAAAATTCTTGTGGGTCAAGCACCCATTCCATAGAAATCCCTGTACCCACCTCTAAATCATTAATAAATTGGCTGCTGATCTTCTCTCTTTCTTCCCCATTCATAAGATTTGAACTCAACCCTAAGACTTGATATTTCATTTTCAACCTCGCTCAATAATAGATTCTCCAGATTACTTAATTGCTTTGTATTAGTGTAACAGAATTTTAATTCACAGCGCTTTTGAAATTTTAAGTATTAAGACTTTTTCTATACATCTCCTCAATTAATATAAGTGCCTATCATGGCTCTATTCTCATGGTAATCACCCTATGCTCTTCAATCCTTTGCACATCTCACAGGCATTTCTGCTTAAAACTGCCAAATTATAAGTTTATCCTTGTGCCTTGACAGAATCATATTATAATAGGGGTGATGATCGGATTATCCATCATCAATTGAAATCCACTAATAGAGGAGTTGAGAAGCGATGTCTAAGAAAATTTTATTAATCTTGTCTATCCTGGTGATTGGCAGCATGTTTTTTGCGGCCTGCGCACCAAAAGAAGAAGCTACTGAAGAAGTTGTGGTCGAAGAACCAACTGAAGAAGAAGTCATGAAAGAACCTGTCAGCGCCTGTCTCGTAACTGACAGTGCCGGTATTGGCGATCGATCCTTCAACGATGCTGTTTGGAAAGGTTTAGAAACAGCAGAAGCAGATTTTGGATCAAAAATTTCCTATATTGAATCTAAAAGCGCTGATGACTATGGCCCCAACATTCAAGCTTGTCTCGATGCAGAAGCCGATGTTGTGATCTGCGTTGGCTTCATGATGGGCGATGCGTGTGTAGCAGCTATCGAAGCCAACCCGGACACCAAATTCGTTGGTGTTGATATCTATGGTCTGGATAAGCCCAATTTCATTGGCATTGATGCCTATATGGAACAGAGCTCCTTCCTTGCAGGCTATCTAGCTGCGGGGATGAGCGAGACCGGCGTCTTAGGGACCTGGACTGGTTTTGTAGGGCCCGTGGTGCTTTCCTTCATGGATGGCTTCTACACAGGCGCAATGGAATACAATGCCGTACATGGGACTGATGTTAAAGTTTTAGGTTACGACCCTGCCGATATGGACAACGCTGCCAATATCGCTTCCTGGGATGACATTGACAAGGGCCGCTCCATTTCTGAGACCCAGATGGATAACGGCGCAGATATCATCTATGGTGTTTGCGGTAACGTCAGCACAGCAGCCGCTGCAGCCATGCAGGAACGCGGTTATGGTTACATCTTTGGAATGGACCAGGACTGGACTGTCACAAACCCGCAGTACGCAGATCAAATACTGGGTAGTGCTCTGAAGAACATGCATGTTGCTGTTTATGAAGTCATGAAAAACCTGGAAGAATCAGGCACATTTGCTGGTGGTGAGGATTATATTCTGACATTAGCAAATGATGGCACCTCTCTTAAACTCAATGAATCAATTGATATCCCTGAAGATTTGAAGGCTGAAGTGGATGCACTTGCTGAACAAATTGCAGCTGGTGAGCTCACCGGCTGCTCAGAGGAATTCTTCACCCTCTACCGATCCGAGTAAGGATTAAGTTCCTATATTTTAATAACAGAGCCAGTTGAAACTGGCTCTGTTTTTTATAATCTTTAGTATAATTTACACATTACTATTTTAAAAATTAAGGACGTGAGGTATTTATGGAACCAATCCTTGAACTTCGCGGAATCACTAAACGTTTTCCGGGTGTTCTGGCGAATGACCACATTGATTTAAAATTATATAAGGGGGAGATTCTAGCACTTTTAGGAGAAAATGGTGCTGGAAAAACCACGCTGATGAACATTCTTTATGGTTTATATTCCCAGGACGAGGGTGAGATTTTCGTTAAGGGTAATTCAATCAATATCCAATCGCCAACGGATGCCATCCATGCTGGCATTGGAATGGTCCATCAACATTTCATGCTCATTCCTGTATTTGACGTAACCGAAAATGTCATGCTGGGTAATGAATACACTAAACCCGGGGGGTTTTTAGACAAGCTAAAAGCCGCCAGTCATGTTCGAGCGATCTCCGATCAGTATAATTTAAACATTGATCCCAATGCTATTATTGAAGACTTACCCATCGGGTTACAACAACGTGTGGAAATCATAAAGATATTATTTCATGATGCAGAAATCCTGATAATGGATGAGCCATCAGCGGTGCTCACACCACAGGAAGTTGAAGAGTTGTTTAAAATTATGCACAGCTTGATTGACCAGGGTAAATCGATCATCTTTATCACCCATAAATTAGGGGAAGTCATGGAATGTACGGACAGGATCATGGTCATCCGTGGCGGTAAAGTTGTGGGCGAATCCACCCCAGAAGAGGCTAACCCTGAAACCCTCGCTACGATGATGGTTGGGCGTCCAGTTGAATTGAAAGTTGAAAAAGAACTCTCCAAACCCGGGGACACTGTCCTCCAGGTGGAGAACCTAACCGTTGTAAACAAAAACAAGAAAATTGAAATAGACGATATCTCATTTGATGTTAGAGCGGGTGAGATACTAGGCATTGCTGGTGTGCAGGGGAACGGGCAAACCGAACTCGTACGCTGCCTAACCGGACTCATAAAAGCAGAACTTGGTACGATCAATATCCTAGGTGTCAATTCAACTAATTTTGATCCACGAAAAATCACAGAGCTGGGTGTTGCACATATCCCAGAAGACCGCCAGAAAGATGGTTTGGTCCTTCCAATACCTGTAGAGGACAACCTAGTTCTCAACACTTATTACAAAGAGCCATTTGCCAAAGGCATTGTCATGCAACCTGATGTCATTACAAATAATGCCAATGAATTGATAGATGATTTTGATATACGGACACCCAACTCAACGGTGTCTGTCAGCGGTCTTTCAGGTGGAAATCAGCAAAAAGTAATTGTAGCCCGCGAATTTTCGCGGCCAATTAAATTGTTAATTGCCTCCCAGCCCACACGCGGTTTGGACGTCGGGTCCATTGAATACATTCACCGTCGGATCATTGAAAAACGGGATGAGGGATGCGCAATTTTACTTGTTTCCACTGAACTGGATGAGGTCATGCAGCTAGCTGACCGCATAGCCGTGATGTACAGAGGTAAAATATTGGCAATTGTCGATGCCGAAATCGCAACCAAAGAAGAACTTGGTCTTTTAATGGCCGGTATTTCTACACAGATCAGTGGAGAGAAACGCAAGCCACGAAAAGTTCGGGAAATAGTTACCTAAGGATATGTTTATGAAAGAAAACAAATTTTCTAAAATCAATAATTTTCTGAAAATATTCCTTGAAGAAGTTTCACGGTCATCCCTAACCTATATTATCCTGGCTGTTTTCACGGGGTTGGTGTTAGGCGGGATCATCGCTGCCGCAACAACTCAGGATATTTATGAGGCTTTCGACGAATCCTTTATTGGTGGAATTAGCGCGTCCCTGAAATTCATATGGAAAACCTATTCCTCCTTATTTCTTGGATCCTTCGGAAATCCCTCAAAAATGGTTTCCTCACTCTTCAGTGGTGATAAAGCTGCGATGCGGACAGCATTTAAACCGTTCCTGGAAAGTTTAGTTGTTACGACGCCCTATTTACTCACAGGTGTTGCGATCGCATTGGGCTTTCAGGCTGGTGTTTTTAATATTGGTGGTGAAGGACAACTCTTTATGGGTTCAATCATGGCTGGCTGGGCTGGCTGGACATTCAAAGGGTTACCGCCAATTGTCCATGTGCCGCTAGCTTTATTGATCGGTATTCTTGCAGGAGCGCTATGGGGTTTTATCCCTGGGTGGCTTAAAGCGAAAACAGGATCACATGAGGTCATTAACACCATCATGATGAACTATATTGCTTTCAATCTCTCACAGTACTTGATCGTCGGACCATTTCAGGACCCCAATGAATCCTTTAAAACAAGGTTTATCGAGGAAAGCGCTCATCTGTATCGATTCTTTGAAGATCCACTGAGGCTGAATATCGGTATACTGATCGCAATTGTTGTTGCTGTGTTAGCCTGGTACGTCCTCTATAAGACCACCTGGGGATTCGAAATCCGTATTGTCGGATTAAATCCTAAGGCTTCAAAATATGCGGGAGTAAATTCTTCCCTGATAACGATCCTCTCATTAACCATTTCAGGTGCAATAGCAGGTTTGGCTGGTTCCGTAGAGATGCTGGGTGTCAACTTCAGGGCTGTTCAATCACTTACAACCGGCTATGGTTTTGATGCCATTGCGATCGCGCTCTTGGCAAAAAACAATCCTCTAATGGTTATCATTACTGCCATGTTATTCGGATTTATGCGGCAAGGCTCGCGTGTAATGCAGATCAACACCGGCATTCCAATTGATATCATCTCTATCTTACAGGCATTCATTCTCTTCTTTATCGCTGCTCCCGCGATTATCCGAACGATCTATCGTCTAAAAGAACCAAAACAAGGCGACCTAACTCCTCAAATGACCGGGTCAGGAGAAAAAATCTAATGGAAAACACATCTAAGGTCACAAAAAAGATATTTAAAAAGGTTGAAAAAGCAAAATCAAGACAACGAATAATTGGGATTATCATGTTTGCAATAGGAATGCTCATTTACTTCGTTCTTTCACGCAACACCTCCCCTGACTTAGAAACATTATTTGTCATGACGCCAGGAGGTTCAGATGTTACAACTCCGGATATTACATTTAACAGCTTGTTGATTACCAATATCCTGGCAATCTTATGCGTTTTAGCTGGCATTTTCCAATATATCAAAGGGTTTGGTAAATTTACAAATATTGTTCTTGTCCTGGTTGGCATCATGCTAACGATCAGCTTCCTCACCTGGGGCGCGAGTGGGGGCTCAATCAATGTAGGCGGCATGTTGAGAATCATGATCGTACGAAGTGTTCCCATCGTCTTAGGCGCACTCTCTGGTATCCTCTGCGAACGCGCTGGTGTGGTCAACATCGCAATTGAAGGTATGATGATCACTGGTGCCCTAGTTGGTGCCATCTTAGGCAGCTTGTTTGGGCTTTGGATTGGTGCTTTGTCAGCGATCATTGCCGGTGGACTGATTGCAGTCATTCACGCAATTTTATCGATTAAATATAAAGTTGACCAGATCATCTCCGGTACGATCATCAACATATTTACAATTGGTATCACATCTTACCTGGTGACAAAAATTTTACAGGAACGTGAATGGCAATACCTTAATGAATCTGGTATCTTCTTACCTTTCAGTATCCCGGTTTTGTCTAAAATTCCTTTCATAGGGCCGATTTTGTTTGATCATAAAATATTCGTTTATGCTATGTACATTCTTGTCATCGTTCTAACCGTTGCTTTATTTCGCACAAAATGGGGTTTGCGTTTACGAGCCGTTGGTGAACATCCAAAAGCTGCAGATACCTTGGGGATCAATGTTTTCAAAATTCGATATGTTGCTGTTATATTAAGCGGCATGTTGGCGGGTTTCGCCGGCTCCTATTTTTCACTGGGCTCAGCGGGTTATTTCAACCAATCCATGACAGCCGGACGTGGTTTCATTGGGTTAGCAGCTATGATCTTTGGAAACTGGACCCCTGTTGGAGCTTTGGGATCAGGTCTGCTTTTTGGTTTTGCAGAAACACTGGCAGATAACCTTCAACTGCTTAACTTCCCCATCCCATCTGAAATTCTGTTGATGGTACCTTATATCCTGACGATGGTTGTTCTGGCGGGTGTAGTGGGACGAAGCCGTGGACCCGCTGCTGCGGGAATACCCTACGAAAAAGAATCTCTCTAATAATTTAAAGGCTGTCCTTACGGTTTTGGACAGCCTTTTTGGTTTAATAACAATCATCAGTTTTCCTGAGAATTACAGTCATTATTAAACTTTTCACATAATATCTTATGACCATGATGGTTCTGATACTATTACTCTGATACAATAAGTATAGATTTTGTTCAATAATTAATCATTGGCTTTATGAAACATTACATTTATCAATTCCTTCGCTGTATATCTGCAATGAAGTTGTATTTGAACCTTCGATCATCATTAATAGGTGGATTTTCATGAAGCAAATACCTGTCATATTGGATGGTGATCCAGGACATGATGATGCCATTGCCTGGGTGCTCGCAAATTCAAGCCCGAAACTGAAAATCCTGGCCTGCACATCTGTTTGTGGAAACCAGACAATTGAAAAAACAACCTATAACGCATTGCGCATAATGGCATTGATTAATCTCAAAGTCCCTTTTGCGATGGGACGTCCTAGACCACTGGTAGGAGACCCAATCGTAGCCCCCAATGTACATGGACAAACCGGGCTGGATGGGCCGAAGCTTCCAGAACCGGCAATAGTCCCCCTCTCTATCGGTTCCGTTGAACTGATAGCAAAGATCATCGAGGAAAGTGATGAACCAGTCACGATCATTTCCACTGGCCCTCTGACTAATGTTGGTGCATTTCTGCTCCTTTACCCGCACCTCAAACCGAGGATTGCTCGTATTTCAATGATGGGTGGCGGAATCAGTACTGGAAATTGGACTCCTGCCGCTGAATTCAATATCCTGGTTGACCCGGAAGCCGCTGATATCGTCTTTCGCTCAGGTGTTCCCATCATCATGTCAGGATTGGATGTAACCTTAAAGGCACTTGTGTTCCCTGAGGATTTCGAACGCATTCGAACCTTGAAAAACCCTGTGGCAATTGTCGTCGCTGAATGGCTTGACTTCTTCTATAATTTTCATCGAAAACTTGGGTACGCGGGGGCACCAGTGCATGATGCGGTAGCGGTTACCGCACTGATCCATCCCGAAATACTGTCGTCTAAAGACCTTTTTGTTCAAGTCGAAACGACCGGTGATTACTGCCGTGGGATGACCATTGCTGATCGCCTGGGGGTACTCGGGCAACGCGCAAATGCGAAAGTCATTACTGGGATAAACAGAAAAGCATTTGTTGATGTTCTTATCAAAGCGGCCTCAAATTACGGGAAGGATAATAATGGATAGAATTCCGATCATCCTTGATTGCGACACAGGTGTTGATGATGCCATTGCCATCATGCTGATTAATAAAATCAAGAAATTTGATCTGAAATGCATTACAACAGTTGCTGGTAACGTGGAGGTTGAGAAAACAACCCGCAATACCCTCCGGGTTCTCCAATTGATTGATGCTGGCGTTCCAGTTTATAAAGGTGCTGATCGACCGATGTTTAGAAAACAGATCACAGCAGAAGAAGTTCATGGTCATGACGGATTAGGTGGGATTGACCTACCCCTCAGTAGTTATGATGTGAAAAACCTCCCAGCTTGGGATGCAATCTATCAAGAAGCAGTACGTTGTGATGGCTCACTTGAGATTATCACAATTGGACCATTAACTAATTTAGGGATGGTTTTCACTAAATATTGTAATTTTAAAAATCTGATCAAACGGATCGTGGTAATGGGCGGTTCAGCGACATCAGGTAACGTAACCCCTGCGGCAGAGTTCAACATTTATGCTGACCCTGAAGCAGCTGACATTGTGTTTAATTCTGGTGTGCCTGTGTTTATGTGCGGATTAGATGTTACCAATCAGGCTTACTATACAGCTCAAGAATTAGAAAAATTAGGGAAGATTGGCAATCAACCAGCGAAATTTTTCCGTGATGTCTTGCAAGGTGTTCTCTCATACTCACTTCAATTTGGTTGTCCAGGAGTATCTTTACATGACCCCATGACAGTGTTGTATGCTGCTGATGATTCAATATTTGAGACTCACCATGTTTGGATCCGAGTTGAAACTAAAGGCCAATTGACGATCGGAAAAACGGTTACTGACTTTTCCAGTGATAAGAAATATCCAAACAATGCTTATATTGTTACCAATCTGCAAAGAGATGCTTTTCAGGAACATGTTTACACCTTAATGTCTGAATATTCCTGATTTTTTCTCCTGTAGATATATAAATGGAAATCATTTTCAATCCACATATAGATTCTTACGTTTGCCTGCTCCATACTCTCACGACATTGATGAGTGATGGGATGTAGAAAATATAATTAACAAGCAGGCAGAAAGAAGGCATATGACTCAAGACCAGTCCATTTATCTTGATTACAACGCCACCACACCCCTCGCAGAAGAGGTCATCGCAGCAATGCGCCCTTTCCTGGAAGAACATTTCGGCAACCCGTCTTCATCACATTCCTATGGACGTATTACGAATCATGCCGTCGAACAAGCACGTCTAGCGGTCGCAAACCTGCTCAAAGCCTCTCCTGATGAGATCATTTTTACTAGCGGCGGTACAGAATCCAACAACCTCGCGATGCGTGGTGCTGCTCATGCCAACCTCCACAAAGGTGACCACATCATCACCTCAGCTATTGAACATCCCGCTGTGACAAATGTATGCCAGTACCTCGAGACGCGCGGCTACAGTATCACAACACTGCCGGTTGATAGCTATGGGCTGGTTTCTCCCAAGGATCTGGAAAGAGCAATCACACAACAGACCGTTCTGGTCAGCATCATGCATGCCAATAATGAAGTCGGGACGGTTGAGCCCGTCCGTAAAATGGCAGAAATCGCACACAAGTCCGGTGCCCTTTTCCACACCGATGCTGCCCAATCGGTTGGTAAAATTCATGTGGATGTGAATGATCTGGGCGTGGACCTGCTTTCAATTGCCGGCCATAAACTCTATGCCCCCAAAGGTGTGGGTGCGCTTTACATTCGAAAAGGAACCCAGGTAGATAAGATCCTATTTGGTGCAGGTCAAGAGTATGGTTTACGGCCGGGTACTGAAAATGTATTGGAAATCGTAGGATTAGGTGAAGCAGCCAGGCTTGCCACTCAGAACCTGGATGAAATTATCCAACATATGCAAATATTACGAGACCAGTTGCGGGATGGGTTATTCACAGCTTTTTCCCCTGACACAATCCGGTTGAACGGTCACCCTGAAAATCGGCTGCCCAACACGCTCAGCGTCTCCTTCAAGAACCTCGCTGCAAATCTCATTCTAAAAAATATGGAAGACAAACTTGCTGCCTCTGCCGGTGCAGCCTGCCATGCTGACGAGGTGCGGGTATCGTCCGTCATATCAGCAATGGGTATCCCTGTCGAGTGGGCAAAAGGCACCATCCGACTATCCATTGGACGGATGACCACATCTGATGAAATTTTAAGGGCTGTCGAAATTATCACTAAAACAGTAACTGAGCTGGCAGCTTGCTGCTAGGATGAAAGGAAATTGTTTATGACAGATGAGACGATCAAACCCCCGCAGCCTATCCCCTACCCTAACAATAAGGTGATCAAAAAGTTCTACCGCGTCCCGATCATCCTTTATCGGCTTGGGCTTGGAAAACTGGTTGGAAAAGCCATCCTGATCATATCAACCATTGGCAGAAAAACGGGAAAGGTGCATCGGACACCCATTGAATATTTCCGCCACCAGGGGAAGGTTTATGTCATGAGCGGTTTCATGGATGCACCCGATTGGTATCAAAACTTGCAGGCTGACTCACATGTGACCCTGAATACTGATCAGGGCGTTCAGCATGCCATCGCCCATAAGCCGGAGACTGAAGAAGAGTGGCAGGGGGTTACCGCTTTCCTGACGCACAGCCCGGTCGCAATCCTGGTCGCTCCAGAGTTAGTCAGAAAAATCGATGATCCCGAAATTCAGAAACAGATCCGTAAATGGCCATGGTTGACATTCGACCCTTCAGATGAACCCTGTCCACCTGCCCTCGAAACGGATTTGCTGTGGGCATGGCCAATTATTTTGATCCTGCTTGCGTTACGGATACTCATCGGTTGGCTAATTCGCCGGCACAAATAATCATCCCGCAATAGTTCTGGTTGAACGACCAGGTGAAAATCTGACCGGATAGGCATGATTTATCATCGAGAAAATAAGTAAAATAACGCATAAAATCCTAAGAAAATATACGTTCGAATGTATGATGTCCGGTTATTATTGAAAATAACATCTAGTATGAAGAGAGGTTTTGTATGTCCCTTGTTGAAGTCCATAATATTTCAAAACGGTTTGGTGAAACCCAGGCTGTCGATAACCTCAGTTTTGAGGTCAGACCTGGAGAAATCTTTGGGCTATTAGGCCCCAACGGTGCAGGTAAAACCACATCAATCCGGATGATCCTGGATATCTTCAAACCGGATTCCGGTGAGATCAATATTTTCGGTGGAAAGATGGAAGAAGAAAAGAAAAAACTGGTTGGCTATTTGCCTGAAGAACGTGGCCTTTACCAGGATATTCCCCTGCAACGCTGCCTGACTTTCCTTGCAGCCCTCAAAGGAATGTCGGAAACTGAAATCGCCCCAAGATTAAATGAGTATTTAGAGCAATTTGATCTCCTTGAAGCCCGCGATAAAAAGGTTAAAGAGCTCAGCAAAGGGATGCAGCAGAAAGCCCAGCTCATCACAACATTGATCCACGATCCCCAACTGGTGATCATAGACGAACCTTTCACATCATTGGATCCCGTCAACACTGAAATGGTGAAGGATATGCTCGAAGCAAAACGCAATGAAGGGAAGGCTATTATCATGTCCACCCACCAAATGAACCAGGTTGAAGAGCTTTGTGACCGTATTTTGCTCATTGATCATGGTAAGCGGGTTTTGTACGGCACCCTGAAAGAAATTCAACA
The DNA here is from genome assembly GCA_016841445.1 of Anaerolineaceae bacterium. Classification (GTDB taxonomy): domain Bacteria; phylum Chloroflexota; class Anaerolineae; order Anaerolineales; family Anaerolineaceae; genus Brevifilum. The sequence continues at coordinate 196,734 of JAENZD010000003.1, read as the reverse complement.
GAGTTTTGCTTCACAAGATGTGATGGTGACCCCGCTCGTAGATCTACCAGAGTCAATTGAAGGTGTCCGTGAAATCCGAAAAACCAATGGGCGATACCGGTTAGTTTTGGAAAAACACGCAAAACCAAACCTTGTCCTTAAGAACTTGATCAACAACGGTACAGACCTGGTTGAATTTGAAATTGCCGTCCCACCTCTTAATGAAATCTTTATTCAAGTTGTCAAGAAGCAGGATAGGGGTGGCAATGGCTAAGATTTGGCAGATCATTAAATATGAATACATGAAACACGTCTTTCATAAACGGTTCTTATTCAGTTTGTTAAGCCTACCGATTGGTGTTTTGGCCATGTTCGGCGTCGCATTCCTTATTGGTCGATTTTCTGTAGACCGCACACCAGTTGGCTATGTTGACCATTCAGGCATTCTGCAAAACAGCACCAGGGAAGAAGACAGCAGCGATCTTTTTGATCCCCGGATTGAGCTGATCACCTATCAAAGTGAGGAACAAGCCAATCAAGATCTGACAGACGGGAACATCCAAGCATTTTATGTTTTACCGAAGTTATATCCTCAAATCCTGGATGTCGATTTGATTTATTTTGAAGAACCCAGCTCTGAAATACAATCTCAGTTTCGGGACTTCGTCAGTTTTAACTTGGCGACCGCTGAAAATATTGACCCGCTGGTTAAGGAGAGGCTTTCTGATGGCAGCGTAATCAATATGGAATCCTTGGACGGCAGTCGAAATATGCGTCAGGATCAATGGTATCTGATCCTGGTCCCCTTTGTTGCAGGTGTGATGTTCGTCATTGTGATCATGACCAGCGGTGCTTACCTGATGCAAGCTGTGGTTGAGGAAAAAGAGAACCGAACCATGGAGATAGTGATCACCTCTGTTTCTCCCAACCAATTAATGACCGGCAAGATCATAGGAAATATTGGCGTTGGGTTGACCCAATTGGTTGTCTGGCTGATTTTTGGATGGATTGGATTAAAAGTAGCAGGTCAGTTCTGGCCAATATTACAGGATTTTTCTCTTCCTGGCGATTATATAACCGTCATTCTGCTGGTTTTTTTGCCTGCATTTGTGATGATTGCAGCATTCATGTCCGCCATCGGGGCAACCATGACCGAGCTAAAAGAAGCACAGCAGGTCCAGGGGTTGATCTCGCTCCCAATGATGGTCCCGTTTTATATTGCCTCATCGATCATCATGAATCCAAATGGAACACTCGCAGTCGTTTTAAGCTTTTTCCCTCTAACATCACCACTGACCATTATCATGCGGATGGCATTCACGGTTATCCCAACCTGGCAGATAGCGACCAATATCGCTATCCTGTTCGCATTTGCCATTTTCTCAGTTTGGTTTGCCGGCCGGGCCTTCCGGATGGGAATGCTCCGCTATGGGAAAAAGCTGTCTCTTAAAGAAGTCCTGGGGAAAGGTGCTGTAAATGAATAAGATATTCCTTGTCTTGAAATATGAATTCATCAATACGATTACCAGGCGGTCTTTTCTGTTAACCCTGATCCTTGTGCCGTTGATCCCGGCTTTGATCCTGGGTGGAATTTCATTATTTGGCGGCGAGGAGTCAGCAGATGGTGAGAGCGGTTTGTTTCAGCCTTCACAAGAACAACTTAAGGAAGGTTACGTTGACCAGGCCGGTATTATCACAGAACTGCCTGAGGATGTAGAAGCAGATCGCCTGGTTCCTTATCCAAATTTAGAAGCAGCACGCCAGGCAGTTTCATCAGGCGAGATTGATGCTTATTATCTTATCCAATCAGATTATCTTCAATCAGGCGCTGTTCAATATGTGCGGGAAGATTTCAATCCCCTGGCAGCACTGGAAGAAACCGGCTTGATCAATTATGTCATCCGTTTTAATTTACTGGGGGTAGACCAGCAACGTTTCGACGCCTACGCTAACCCGCTCGAGGTTGAAAGGATTGACTTGAATCCTGATGATGTTGAAAGGGATCAAAGCAGTCCCCTGGCTTTTTATGTGCCCTATGGCGTCACAATGCTGTTCTATGTCCTGATCCTGACATCTGCAAGTTTAATGATGAATAACGTCGCAAAAGAGAAGGAAAACCGGGTAATGGAAATCTTGATGAGTTCCATTAAACCCAATCAGCTCCTGGCAGGAAAGATCCTGGGGTTAGGTCTTGTCGGGCTGCTGCAAATGATCCTCTGGGTTGGATCAGCTTATCTTATGTTGAGACTTGGTGGAAGCACATTAAACATCCCACCAAGTCTACAGCCTGGTCCTCAGGTGATATTCTGGGGGATCATTTTCTTTGTCCTGGGATATCTGATCTACGCCACCCTTATGGCTGGTGTGGGCGCCCTGGTACCAAATATGAAAGAAGCTACACAGGCAACATTCTATATCATCCTGCCAATTCTAGTACCGCTTTTCATGATCGGCATCATCATCGATAGACCTAATGCGCTCGTGCCAGTGATCCTGAGTTTAATTCCCTTCACAGCACCCAATACCATGATGACCCGTCTGGCAGTCGGTCCCGTTCCTTTATGGCAGCTTTTAACCGCTATCGCTACGATGATCCTGACAGTTGTCATTCTCATCAGGGCTGTTGCCGGGATGTTCAGAGCTCAGCTCTTGTTAACAGGTAAGAAATTCAACCTTCGATTATATTTCAAAGCACTTTTTGGTCAGGAGATAGAAACCCTGAATGAGAGAATAGATTAGCTGGTTGATTTATGAGGTTGCATAAGCAGCCTCTTTTTCATTTAATTCTGGCATGAAAATTGGAACATTTAAGGCGGTAGAAACGTCTAAGAGATGCAAATGGGAAACCTGTTCTTTTGGGTGTTTCATTTAAATTCAAAATCTTATATAATTATTTTAACAAGAAGAAAGAGAAAAGCATATTAGGAGCAAAAACATGAAAAACAAGATCACCTTTTTAAGTTTCTTTCTCATTTTTGGTTTGATCCTGGCAGGGTGCAACTTGCCCGGGCAAGAAACGCAGATCCCCATGGAAGATGTAATGAATACGGCTGCTGCGCAGACCTTGCAGGTACTCCAAACCAATATCGTCCAAACCAACCAGGCAGTTGGCCAGCAACCCACCGCAACCCTGGAACCGGCTAGCGGAGACACACCCACCGCAACGCTTGAACCAACGCTCGCCGCCACAAGTACCCCAACGCCAACACAAACTACATCTTTGGCTTGCGACCGGATAGCATTCGTTTCTGAAACCATTCCGGATGGGACAGACGTTCAGCCTGGTGAAGAATTCACCAAGACCTGGACGTTGCAAAATGCCGGAAGCTGCACCTGGAACAGCGATTACGATATTGTCTTTGTAAATGGCAATTCAATGACCGCACCCGCAGCAACTTCATTGACGAATGGGCTCATCCCTAAAGATGGCACTGTGAAAATCTCCATGGATTTCAAAGCGCCGGCTTCTGTGGGAACCTACCAGGCTGATTTTAAATTACGGAATGCCAGCGGCGTTCTATTCGGAATCGGTGAAGAAAACAAACCTTTCTGGGTAAAGATTGATGTAACAACACCAACAGAAACCTTCTATGATTTCACCGAGAAAGTTTGTGCATCAGGTGTTGAGTGGAGCAGTTTAGCAGGCGGTGTTCTCCCCTGCCCTGGCTCTATAAGTGCTGCTATCGGTGGTATCGTCAAGAAAGATAGCCCAATCCTTGAAACTGGAAAAACAGGATCAAAACCCGGCTTGCAGGTCCACCCCGGTGACGTCAATGATGGTTGGATCCAGGGTGTTTACCCACAAATGACGGTACCTGAAGGTGCCTACTTCACCGCAACGATCGGTTGCTATGCAACCAATAACGATTGCGATGTCATTTTCAAACTGAACTACATCGTTCAGGGGGGCACTGAAAAGACCTTGGAAGACTGGCACGAGGTCCAGGAGGGCAAAGTTAATAATGTTGCCGTTGACCTGAGCAGCCTCGCTGGTAAAAAAGTAACATTTATCTTGCTCCTCGAATCGAACGGCAGCTATAAGCAGGATAAAGCCATGTGGTACCAACCACTGATTGTAAAATAGATCACCTAAGAAATTTAGAGACCGGCGGTGAATTTCCACCGCCGGTTTTCTCTTCATATCCTCCCAGAAAAAAATTAGCCCTCAACTTGACATTTTCCACAGATATTCTAGAATTGAAGATCGATCAACATGTCCATAATCCGTTGGTCTGGAGGTAAGAAAATAAATGAAAAGTAAAAAACAGAAAATTTGGATGTTCATTGTTACATTAACACTTGTTAGCATCTTTGTGACATCATGCGGCGCCAATACGCCCACCATTGATGTTGATGCTGAAAGAACAGGTTTTGCCCAAACCGCAAATGCCCAGGTAACGCTCACATCCCAGGCACAACCCACACCGACTGAGACCCCCCAACCGTCACCCACATTCACAGCCACATTAGAAATGTCGCCAACATCCACGGCAACGACCTCATCTGCGACAACCGCTGCACCCGTTTCAGGGAACGACGCTGGCGTATGGATTGCAAACGACCCACCGGATAATACGGTCTTCGCTTCTGGAGAATCCTTTACCGTCACATGGACGCTGGAAAATACCGGCACCAGTACCTGGACGACCAATTACTACATCAAGTTTTCATCCGGTGAACAGATGGGTGCAGAGGATGAGGTTTTCCTCCCTTATGATGTTCCGCCGGGCACAAATGTGAAGGTCAGCGTTGACTTTATTGCCCCAGAAAATGAAGGTGAAAAACAAAGTAACTGGCAGCTTGTCAATGCCAATGACCAGTCGTTCTACGAATTCTGGGTGATCGTCGAAGTCAGCAAGCCTGCCGAAGAATAAGCGCCTGCACCTGACACGACACCAACAAAAACAGATGGGAACTGAGTAGAAGAACAAATGTTGGATTTATCCCAATTACGTGAAGATATTAAAACCGAGGCAGCCCGCCTCGGTTTTAATCATATCGGCTTCGCACCTAGCTCACCCGTACCCCACTATCAGGATTACCTGGCATGGGTTGAAGCTGGTTTTCATGCTGAGATGGCTTATTTAGCTCGCCAGGACACACTTGAAAAACGCGGCGATCCAAGCCTGATCCTTGAAGGCTGTCAAAGCATCATCTGTTTGGCTGTTTCCTATAACCAACCTGAAACAACCCTGCGAGCAGCTCTACCTGGGGAAGGGCGGATTTCCTCGTATGCCCGAACGCAGGATTATCACGAGCAAATCATGGATATGCTGAAACAGCTCGAATCATTCATCCATTCACGAGTCGGTTCAGAGTCCCAGTTAAAATCCTATGTCGATACCGGACCGGTGCTTGAGCGTGCCTTTGCATCCCAAGCAGGACTGGGTGCTGTTGGTAAAAATAACTGCCTGATCATACCTGGCAAAGGATCTTATCTCTTCCTGGCAGAGATCTTAACCAACTTGCCGCTGCCGCCCGATCAACCCTTTACCAGTGACCTGTGTAAAAACTGCCAGCGCTGCATTGAGGCTTGCCCCACCGCCTGCATTCAACCTGACCACACGATCGATGCCAGCCGTTGTATCAGCTACCTCACCATCGAAAATAAAAACACAATACCGGATAACCTCAAAGATAAAATCGGGCACTGGCTCTTTGGCTGTGATGTCTGCCAGATGGTCTGCCCACACAACGCCAGGCCATCAAAAGAAACACCGTCAGTGGGTACGCCGGTCCTGCCTGAGTTTCTCGAATTAACCCAACTCTTTTCTTTAAGTGAATCCTCATTCAAGGAGAAATTCAACAAAACACCGCTAACTCGCCCTAAAAGGACTGGCTTGCTGAGAAATGCTGCTATCGTTCTTGGTAATCAGAAAGGCGATCATGCATTACCCATCATGGAAAATGTCCTAAAAAACGAATCGGACCCTGTCATCCTGGACGCGTGTGGGTGGGCAGTTAACCAAATCAAACAGAATAATTCTGCAAATCAAGATCTAAGAGATGACTGAAGAGACCATTTTCAAAATTGGGGATACGTCCATCAAGGGTGATTTGATCTTAGCCCCAATGGATGGTGTAACAGATATGCCCTTTCGCGGTCTATGCCGCCAATTGGGTTCAGCCCTAAGCGTGACAGAATTCATCAATACCCTGGATGTGCTCACAGATCATCCACGATACAAAAAGCGGTTAGCTTTTGAACCTTTTCACCGCCCGTTGTCCCTCCAGTTCCTGGGAGATGAAGCAGAACAAATCCTTGCCGCCGCCGAGATTCTGATACCCGAAGTCCAGCCCGATTTGATCGACATTAACCTGGGATGCCAATCAAAAAATGTGGTCGCTCGCGGCGCCGGGGCAGCCCTGCTGAGAGAACCAAATAAGATCGCGGAAATCTTCAATCTCATGACCAGGGAATTTGAACTCCCAATCACAGCCAAGATCCGCCTTGGGTGGGATGACGATAACCTCAACTACCTCGAGGTCGCCAGGATCATCGAAGCAAACGGCGGTGCGATGGTCGCTGTGCACGGCCGTACGCGTCAGCAGGCATACCGAGGTAGTGCAAATTGGGAACCCATCCGTGAGATCAAACAAGCGATCAAAATTCCCGTAATTGGCAATGGTGATGTTAAAACAGTTGCGGATATTGACCGGATCAAAAATGAAACTGGATGCGATGCTGTGATGATCGGTCGCGCTGCCGTCGGTAACCCCTGGATCTTCAGCCGAATGGATCGTGACGATGTTCCCCCACCGGTAGTGTTGAGAACAATTAATCATCATTTAGCAGCGATGCTTGCCTTTTATGGAGAGCGTGGGGTGATCACTTTCCGAAAATACCTCAAAGCATACTTAAAACCCTATCATTTGCCTGATGACACTTTGCTTTCACTGCTTAAATCCAAAGATATTGATTTTGTTGTCCAACTTTTGGAAAAAATCTTTTCCACAATATAAAAGCGTATTTTCATAGCCTCACCTTGGCAGAGTTGCATATTTATATGCGTCTGGTATAATTTATGCCAGTGACTGGTCCTGTCCCTGGTTTTGGCTGGGGGCTCGGAGACCTGCAAATATAAAAATAAGGAGTAGCAGTGTCATGGGATTAGATAAAGAAGTTAAAGCAGAGATCATCGAAGAATACAAGGTGCACGATGGAGACACCGGTTCGCCCGAGGTTCAAATTGCGATCCTCACCAAGCGAATTACAGAACTGACAGATCACCTGCGAACGAACAAGCACGATGAAAGTTCGCGCCGGGGTTTGCTCAAACTGGTAGGCCGCCGTCGTCGTTTGCTGACCTATCTGCGCCGGAAAGACTACAAAAGTTACCTGGCGTTGACCGAAAAGCTCAAGATCCGCAAGAAATAACAAGTTTTCTTGGATTTTATCTGAAATTTACCGCAGATCAAGCTGGTTGCAGAGCATTAAGGCAAGGTTCGTGAAACTCCTCCGCAATTAACTTTTCTGCGGTAGACTTATTTAAGACAAGATAACCCGCGAGTCGGGAATTGAAAATTGCTGAGGACTGGAACCTCACCGGTTTTCAGTCCCTGACTGGGTGGGAAAATTAGACGAAGGAAAAATTTAATATGCAACCCAATGCAAAGATTTACCGTGTAAAACTCGGTGATAAAGATATCATCATCGAGACTGGCAAGCTGGCTGGACAAGCCGGTGGTGCCGTGACTGTACGCCAGGGAGATAGCCTTGTCTTCTCCGCTGCCACCATGGGTGGTGTGCGTGAAGGACTGGATTTCTTCCCCCTGACAGTTGACTATGAGGAACGTATGTACGCCGGCGGGAAAATCCCCGGCTCATTCTTCCGTCGTGAAGGCCGCCCGCGCGGCGAAGCCGTTTTGACCGCCCGAATGGTTGACCGGCCAATCCGCCCCTTATTCCCTGATGGCATGCGAAATGAAGTCCAGGTGCTGTTAATGTCCCTTTCAGCGGACACAGAAAATCCCCTGGATATTTTAGCGATTAATGCTGCCTCAGCTTCTCTGATGATCTCCGATATCCCCTGGGATGGTCCTGTAGGTGCAGTTCGGATTAGTTCCATCAATGGTGAGTTGGTCGTCAATCCAACCTTTTCAGAAAGTGAAAATTCTAATCTGGACCTGGTTGTTGTAGGCACTAAAGAAGCCATTGCCATGGTGGAATGCGGCGCTGATGAAGTCTCTGAAGAAGTTATGGTCCAGGCGCTGGACTTAGCCCACAAATCCATCCAACCCATCATTGAAATTCAAGAGCAGATGGCACGTGAGATTGGTAAGGAAAAACGTGAGGTCGAGTGTGCGGTGACTGATGCCGCTTTGATCAGCCAGGTTGAAACCCTCATCAAAGACAAACTCCTGGACATTCTCAGAAAACCATACATCAAAGAAAATCTCTATGGTGGCATCAGCGAATTAAAAGAAGGCGTCATTGAAGAGCTATCCGCTGGTAAAGCTGAAGAATTATCCGAATCAGAATTCAAATCGCTTAAAAAGAACATTGGTAAAGCTTTTGAAGAATCGGAAAAAACCATTATCAGGGAACGCATCCTTAATGAACGCAAGCGTCCTGATGGTCGAGAACCTAAAGATATTCGCGATATTTGGTGCGAAGTGAATGTAAGCCCTCGAGCCCATGGTTCTGGTTTATTCACCCGAGGTGAAACACAGGTGCTGACCCTGGCAACCCTCGGTACACCCAGAGACGCTCAGGAACTGGATAACTTAATCCCCACAGAAACAAAACGCTATATGCACCATTACAACTTCCCGCCATTCTGCACGGGCGAGGTTGGCAGGCTCTACACCTCCCGGCGTGAAATTGGCCATGGTATGTTAGCAGAGCGTGCGCTTTTACCGATGATCCCCGATGAAGCAGATTTCCCATACACTTTACGCCTGGTTTCCGAGGTAATGTCCTCCAATGGTTCATCCTCAATGGCATCGACCTGTGGTTCAACCCTCGCATTGATGGACACTGGTGTGCCGATCAAACGACCGGTTTCCGGTGTAGCAATGGGTATGGTAAAACAGGATGATAACTATGTGATCCTCACTGATATTCTTGGTATGGAAGACCACCTTGGTGACATGGACTTCAAAGTCACCGGTACAGCCGAAGGCATCACAGCTCTCCAAATGGATATTAAGATCAGCGGGATTACCACCGAGATCATGTCAGAAGCATTAGAACAAGCCCGATTGGCTCGCTTACACATCTTGGAGATCATGCTTGCCACGATCGACAAGCCACGTGCGGAAATGAAAGACCACGCTCCCCGTATTGAAACCGTCAAAGTCCCAGTCGATAAAATTGGTGCAGTGATCGGTAAGGGTGGCGAGACCATTCGTTCCATCCAGGAAGAAACCAACACAAAGATCGATATCGAAGATGATGGCACAATCTTTATTGCCTCAACTGATGGTGTCGGATATAAAGCGGCCCGCGAACGCATTGAACGGCTTACGGAAGAAGTGGAAGTTGGGCGCATTTATACCGGTAAAGTTGTCCGAACAACGGATTTTGGTGCATTTGTTGAAATTCTCCCTGGTACAGACGGTTTAGTCCATATTTCACAGCTGGATACCAGCCACGTGGAAAGGGTGACAGATGTTGTCAAGCAAGGTGATGAAATCACAGTCATGGTCACCAATGTTGATAACCAGGGCAAGGTTCGACTCTCTCGCCAGGCTTTACTGGAAGGCTGGACGCTTGAAGAAGCCCAGGCGCATGATAGTGGCGGAAAGAAAAGCTCAAACCGCGGTGGGAGAAATCCCCGTCGCTAAAATAAGTCTTTTATAAAAAATTGGACTGTCTCATGAGAATGGGACAGTCTTTTTTTTTGAGTATTCTATATTTTCCGGTGGTAAACGAAAAGTTTGTTTTTGATTATCGTAACTTGCCTCTTCGAAGTTTTTGATAAGCTTTATCAAGATCTTCTCTGATTTGATCTTCCCGTTTAGCAATATAAGCAAGGATGGAAATTTCATCTCCCATCGCAGCTTTGCCGTCCACCTCCAGCCGTTTGCTATCCTGATATCGGATCTTGGTCAGCGAATTGACGATGCCCTGCACCTGGATGAGATTATCGTTACCCGGAAGCCGAAAAGTCAATCCAACTTCTTCCAGTCTTTTAAAAACTCTGTCCTTATGGGCAGATAACGCGACCCTTATGCGGTTATTATCAAGAACTGCAATTTCCAACAAAGGTAAAGAGTGAACATCCTGATCCTCTGAACTGACCTCCACGGCTATCGATTTCTTTGGAGAAACCCAGGAATTCTGCAGATCATTTGAAATACTTTTAGGTATCTTGAGTTCGTTCAACATCACAACTTGGTTTGTATAATCAATGGACATTGGGTAAGCCCGGATCAAAGCGGGAATGGATTTGCTTTCGATATAAGTCCGTCTTTCGTCCTTGATGCAGACAGCCTGGTAGGGGTGCACGATCATGCCAACAAAATCATGATGGATCATAGCCACCTCCGCCTCATATGTGATTGGTACACCTTTATAAGTATTGTAAAGGGTAACTGGCCGCCCCTCATTCAAATGCGCCCGAAGCCTTCCCAATATGATCTCAGGGGTTAAATCTGCTTTACTAATTTTTCCCATGCCTGGTTCTCCCTATCATCTACTCATGGTTTTTCAACCTGGGCTGGTTGGTAATATCGGCATCTGTGGGCCGGGTTTACTTAAGTGTTCAGCAAGTGCAGCCTGAAGCGCAATCCGGTCATCCCAGGGATATTCATTATGCCCAAAGCACATGGACTGCTCATGACCTTTTCCGCAAACGATCACCAGGTCACCTGTTCTGGCCTGATTAACTGCTTTTCTTATTGCAGTTCCCCTATCTGGTTCCAACCAGAAATCCTTGCCTTCTTTTCCACCCCCCTTGACCGCACCTTCCGCCATATCTGAGAGGATGGAATCCAGTGATTCAGTGCGTGGGTCTTCTGCTGTCAGGATGGTCAAATCCGCAATCTCAACTGCTATTTCTGGCATCAATTTTCGCTTCTCAACATCCCGTAAACCTGCTGACCCGAAAACAGCGATCAACTTGCCATAGGTCAATTCTCTGGCAGCCAATAGTGCTTGCCGGATGGCGTTGGGTGTATGAGCAAAATCGACGATTGCAAGGAAGTCCTGCCCCATATCAACCTGCTCCATCCGCCCAGGGACCGTCTCAACCGTTCTGAGAGCTTCCTGGACTACCTCCACCGGGATATTCAACCCTAACAGAGTCAGACCGGTAGCAGCCAGGCAGTTATGAACGTTATACCTCCCGATCAATGAAGTTTGGATTGGAAATGATTTACCAGCCCCACGGCATGTGAAATTCAGTTCATTGGACGTGTACATGATATTATCAGCCCAAATATCCGCTTCATTGGAAAGACTATACGAAATTTGTTTCGCCCGTGTATGTTCTGATAGATAAGCATAGGATTCATCATCCCGGTTCAAAACAGCCAGCTTTTCAATCCCGTGCTTCTGTTCCTCCCTTGAAAGCGCTTTGAAGAGCAAACTTTTCGCTTCCAGATAGCCTTGGTAGTTTCCATGATAATCAAGGTGCTCATGGGTGACATTGGTCACCGCAGCCAGGTCAAAATCCACCTCTTCGACCCGTTTCTGAGCCAGGCCATGCGATGTTGTCTCCAGCACCACGTGGGTCAGGCCGGCTTCTACCATCATCCGTAAGTAACGTTGGATATCCGGTGATTCAGGGGTGGTCACATGAAAACCAGTGTCGAGCGTTTTCTCCCCAACGACAGCATTGACAGTTGAAATCATCCCCACCGGGAATCCCGCAGTCTTAAGGATATGATATACCAGGTTGGTCGTAGTCGTCTTACCGTCCGTCCCCGTGATCCCAATCACGACCAAGTCTTTCGAGGGATGATCATAGAAGGCGGCAGCAAATTTTGCCAACCCTACACGATCATCTCCCCGGATCTGGACATAAGGCACCTTTAACGGTGCTGGTTGGCGTGTGCCAATCACAGCAACGGCACCCCGCTCAACGGCTGTGGTCACAAATTGGTGTCCATCAAAACTTTCACCGACCAGCGCAAAGAATACATCACCAGGTTTGATCTTCCGGGAATCCCAGGCAATACCGGAAATTTCGGTATCCTGAGGCACGTTCAAAACCCAATCCCGCATGTCCTCGAGACATGATAATAATTGTTTCTTAATCTCAGGCATCGCAGCTTAAAACCCTTTCGGGAGAAATTCAATATACTGATAAATATAAGTTTACTATAAACCGGGTTGACGGTTTGAGCAAGTTTTTATGATTATCCGCCCTTGACTCAGATTTTTAATGAATAATGGAATCGTTATTCATTCACGTCGGCGCTTTCCGGAATCTGGGCTTCTTTGGTGTGATCCATCTGCCTGATTTTCTTGATTTCGCGCCGGACAATCAAGTATAAACCTCCTAATGTAAACGGCATGGAACCGACCAGCAGGATTAACATCCAGCGCGGGAGCGTGTCCTGCCGAATATCGATGAACAGCCCTATCAGAAGTGCACCACCAGCGACCAAAAATGTCAGGCAGCCAGCTTTTAGGGATGTGAATACCATTCGACGCATCAAATTCTTTGATTGCTGCGATTGACCTTTTGCTTCGTTTTTTTCAATCTTTTCATCCATAATCCACCTTCTTCCCAGCTATCTTAATGTCCCTGGGCTAACCTACCTAAAACAAACAACGCGCCCCATAAAACCAATCCCATAAACCCTAACCAGATTACCAGATTTACCCCCAACCCCCACAATGATACAATGCGGGTATTGATATCCAGAACTGCAACGGGCACTGGCACTACCTCTTCCAGGGCATCATCATAAAATCCAAAGGCAACATACAAATTTCCCTGAGTTTCTCCGGCTTCTTCACCCTCAACGTCCCATATCAGGTCAAGCTCTTTTCCAGCGGCAAGGTTTGTTTGGATGCGTCCAGGTGGTGTCAACGTAAGGTTGCTCATCACCGGTTCAAAGATAACGATCTGCCCCTCTCTTCCAGTTGTTTGCGGATCATTTAACGCCTCCGCTTCTATCATTGCTAATTGAATATTTTCTGTCTGCTCAGCCCGGAACCAGATCGGCCAGGATAAGGATAATGTGTATTCAGCCAGGCTCTCATAGGCTTTTCCGGCTGGTGCACCAGGTAGAACCCCTTTTCGGATCACGATCTGAACAGCATCCCTGGGTATTGGCCATACAGCCCAGCCCAACTGAAATAATCCAAATGCCAAAAAAATTAGGCTCAAGGTTAACAAAAGCTGGCTGAGCCAGCCTTTTCGAGGCTGGTTTCTTTGTTTCACTTTTGCCATAAGATTATCACCATACTGAGTGCCAGTAATCCCGCTGAGAAATAGGATGCTGCAGACCATCCCCTCAGCAGAAAGAAATAAAGCATAAATGGTAATATGATTTGCAGAGCAAGCAGGAGCGACCTCAACTTTAAGCTGGAACACCTCAATTTTTGCATTAACACCTTTTGATTTGCCATATTTTTCCCTATCCGATCAAATGAATGATCAATGCGGCAACCGAAACGGTGCTGATGGTGATCAAGCCATAGATCAGCAATTTACGCATGACCTCCCCTTCTTTTCCCGCCAGTCCAACAGTACTGCACCCCACGATCACCTTGGCCGGCGCCAGCACACTGCCCAGTGCTCCGCCTGCTGTTTGTGCTGCCAGGATCAGCGGAACACCAAGGTTTAATAATTCTGCTGTATTTTGCTGCAGAACGGCAAATAAAACATTGGAATTATTATTACTTCCCGTAATAAAAGCGCCTAAAGCACCAATGAAGGGAGCGATCACAGGATAAACCGTTCGTGGGAAGCTAACGCTGAGCCCGTCTGCCAGCAGATACGTCATCCCGCTGTGCATCATGATCGATGCCAATCCAACCATCGCCAAAATGCCCAGGCTGGAGTCAACACCGCTTCTAAATGTGTTACGGATAATGCCCTTCCATGCACCCTTCCTAATGTACCCGATGGCACGGTAAATAATATAGGAGATCACACAGGTATAGATCAGGATCGCGCCTGGATGGCCAAAAATATTGATCACCCTTCCCGGTCCGGCAGGGGTCAACCAGCCATAATCTGTCTGCACTTCCGGGAAGTCCAACGTGAATGCAACCTGGCTCAGGAATGACTTAACCGGTTGGATTAAATTGGACGCAAACGCCAGCAGGACCAGCAATCCATAGGCAAACAGGGATAATAATAACGATTTATTCTGACCCTTGTCCTGACTTTCATCAATTTCTGCTAGCTGCGAACGATATCCGGGAAGGTTGAGCCAACCGAACATCACCGCCAGTCCAGCCATTGCAGCACCGGTCGCACCCAGGGTCCAGAGCTGGTTGGTAGCCAGCAAGAACTGCACAGCACCCGTCACGGCGCTGATCACGACCACAGGCAGGAATGCACGTTTCAATCCTTTCCAGCCCGTACCGATCAGGGCTACCAGCAGTCCGCTTGGGATGCAGGCTATCCCCAACAATAAAGCGGATAAGGGTGCTAAATATTCACCAGGCAGCCCCGTTACCGCAATCAGGCTTTGGAAAGAAGATGCTAGCGACCCAAAAGTGACCGCCCACCCATGCCCAATTGACGCCATCGCCACAGCCTGCACCGGTCCGAAACCCAGGCCAACCAGCAGCGGTGCAACAACAGCAACCGGAACGCCAAAGCCGCCCATTCCCTGCAAAAAAGAGACCATCAGCCAGCCAATTAGCAGGGACTGCATCACACGGTCATCCGTTAATCCGGGCAGTGCCTTTCCGATCATCTGGATCGCGCCGGCTTCCCTGGCAATATTGAACAGCAAGAGCGCTGCCCAAATAATAAAGAGCACATCCAGGCTGAGCAATACCGCCTTGACCTGGGCAACCGCCAATAAATCAAATCTTGCACCAAAGAATGCAACCGCCACAAGGATCGCAGTGAACCAGCCTGCACCCCCCGCTTTGCTGCCGCCCCAGCGAAAAACGAGCATCAGCACCACTACTGCTAAAACAGGCAATAACGCCAGCAGCCAATGCCAGATTGAGAGCGATAAAGTCATAAATCCGTGTTTTCCTTGATCATTGCCAATTTCATCGTTAATTTCAAATCATACCACCAGGGCGGGTTCACCCACCATTTCAATGGTTGCCGATAAGCAGCCCTCAGTGCCGGGCTGACCGCCGCCAATCGAGATTGTAAAAGAGCCTGGTTCAATGACCCATTCTCCTTCATCATTTACAACCGCAAACTGGCGAGGATGAATCTCAAACATCAAATTCTCAAATGCACCGGGTGCCAGGCGAACTCGTTTGAAACCCACCAGGCTGTGCCTCGGATGTGGAAAACCGGATTGCTCATCCCTTACATAAACCTGCACAACCTCATCACCAGTCCTGCTGCCTGTATTCTCAACTGCACAGGAAACACGCACCATTTCTGGGCCGGACATACGGTCATGGCTGTGTGCCAGGTTGTGATATTTGAAGGTCGTATAGCTGAGGCCAAAGCCAAATGGGTATAAGACGTCGCCTTCAAAATAGCGGTAGGTTCGCCCTGCCATCGCATAATCTTCATAAGGCGGAAGCTGCTCAACGGACTGATAAAACGTCACCGGGAGCCTTCCACCCGGGTTGTAATCACCAAACAAAACTTCGGCAACTGCCCTACCCCCAACCTGACCCGGGTACCAGGCTTCAAGTATCGCTGGCACATGCTGATCAGCCCAGTTGATGGATAGAGAACTCCCGTTAAGTAGCACAAGCACGATCGGCTTGCCTGTCTCAGCTACCGCTTCGAGCAGTGCTTCCTGCTCACCGGGCAAATCCAGACTATCACGGTCTCCAGGACTTATGAAACCTTCCGGGGTGCCCTCTGTTTGCCCTTCTTCACCTTCCACCCGCTGAGAAAGTCCCATTACCATCACGACCACATCTGCTTTTTCTGCAAATCTGACAGCTTCAACGAAACCCGCCTGTCCCGGATCCAGAATATCGCAGCCTTCTGCCGTCAAAACTTCTGTTGTAGGCGAAACCAGGTTGCGGATCCCTTCCAGTACAGTGACCGTTTCAGTAGGTCTGCCAAAGTAGTTCCCCAGCAAAACCAATTTATCATTTGCATTGGGGCCTATAACAGCTATGGTTCCCAGGTTTTTATCCAGGGGCAGCAGGTCGTTTTCATTCTTGAGCAGCACGATGGACTGCCGTGCGACCTCTAAGGACAGGGCCTGGTTTGCCGGGGAATCAATCGCTTCGGGCGGAATATTCGTAAAAGGTACCCGGTTATCAGGATCAAACATGCCCAAGTTGAAGCGGATCGCAAATAATGATGTCAAGGCGCCATCAATATCATTCTCTGTGAGCAGCCCTTTCCCAACAGCCGCCAATAAGAATTCATAGGTATCGGCAGAATCCAGCTGGCAGCCAGCATGAAGTGACATGGCAGCAGCCTCACCCATTGAATCAGCCAGCTTGTGACCTTCAGATATATCACGAATTGCACCGTAATCCGAAACAACGTACCCCTCAAAGCCCCACTTCTTCCTGAGGATATCCTGCAAAAGCATCTTATTGGCGCAGCATGCCTCACCATTGATGCGGTTATAGGCCCCCATCACACCGGCTACTTTTGCCTCCTTGACCAGCGACTCAAAAGCCGGCAGGTAAGTCAGCCATAAATCTCGTAGGCTTACATCTGCATTAAAACGATGCCGCTCACCTTCAGGACCACTGTGAACGGCGAAATGTTTGGCACAGGCTGCCGTTTTTAAAAACTGGGGATGGTCACCCTGCATGCCACGCACGAACTGAACCCCCATTCGGGCAGTCAGGTATGGGTCTTCACCATAGGTCTCCTGGCCGCGCCCCCAACGCGGATCTCTAAAAATATTGACATTGGGTGACCAGAAGGTCAAGCCCTGGTAGCGTTTGATGTCACCCTTCCGAAGCACTTGATGGTACTTTGCTCTTGCTTCATCAGAAATAGCATTCGCCATGCGGAAAACCAGGTCTTCATTCCATGTTGCCGCAATCCCGATTGCCTGGGGAAAAACGGTGGCCTTCCCCGCTCGGGCAACACCATGCAGTGCTTCATTCCACCAGTTGTAAGCAGGGATTCCCAGACGTTCCACCGCAGCCGAATCCGCGACCAGATGAGAGATCTTCTCTGCCAGCGTCATCCTAGAAATCAGGTCTTCCACCCGTATTTCTGCTGGAAGGTCAATATTCTTATAGGGTGGTAGGTTCAGCGAATCATCCATTTAGAGTCTCCTGTGTTCTGCAAGAATAAATTATAAACGACAATCACATAAAACCAAAAGTTGGCAGAACAAGACCATCTAAGGATTCTTATCCCTGGAAATTTATCTCTTCACAAGCGTGTAATCGATGGTAAAATTATGAAGCAATTTGGGGCAGTGGCGGAATGGCAGACGCAAAGGACTTAAAATCCTTCGGTATTAGTACCGTGTGGGTTCGACTCCCACCTGCCCTATTGCAAAACACTAATTATGTGGTGCTATAAGGGTAAAAACACCATATATTGGGTATTTCGGCACACTTGAAAGGAGTGTGCTTTATGTTTTTAAAACCCCATACCCAGAGGACTCTTCAAAATTCCTCAATAGACGACAATGTATTTTCATGGATAGAAGCCTTTCTAATTGAACGTAAAGCCCGTGGTTGTGCAAAAGGAACATTGGGATTTTATCGCCAAAAACTAAAATTCTTTCTGGAGTACTGTAATTCTCAAGTCATAAGAAATGTCTGCCAAATCAAACCGAATCTAATTCGCCAATATATGCTCTATCTGCAAGAGACCAATCATAATCCTGGGGGAATCCATGCTTCCTATAGAGCAATTCGTGCTTTTTTACTCTGGTATGAAAATGAGGTTGAGCCTGAAAATTAGTCTAACCCCATTCAAAAAGTGAAAGCTCCCCGCGTACCTGTTGACCCTTTAGAGCCAGTGGAATTTGAGACGGTCTCACAGATGATTAAGGTCTGTGAACCCAATACATTTTGTGGATTCAGGGATAAAGCCATTCTTCTATTTCTATTAGACACTGGTGTAAGAGCGAGTGAATTACTGTCTATCAATATTGAGGATGTCAATCAGGCAAGCGGGGATATCCTGATTCGCCATAGCAAAGGTAAAAGACCTCGTTATGTATATATTTGTAAGCACTCTAAGAGAGCACTTAGAAAATATCTCAATCAGCGAAGAGACAAAAATCAAGCACTTTGGGTTACACATCCCCGCTTCTGACCTGACCCCATAAGTTGTACCAACCTTTATGATAGTCCAACCGGTTGAAATTGAGAAGGCTGAACCAAGATAGCAGCAGGCACTGGCGGATAATAACCCAGGGAACTATGTGGTCGAACCGTGTTGTAATGTTGCCGCCACATCTCGATCAATACTTGAGCTTCCTTCAAAGAATAGAAAATCTCTCCATTCAACAATTCGTCCCGCATCTTGCCATTGAATGATTCAATATAACCATTCTCCCATGGACTACCAGGCTCAATGTACAGTGGCCGAACCTGAAGCCTTTCTAACCAGTCCCTGACCCGCTTGGCAATGAATTCAGGGCCATTGTCTGATCGAATGTGGACAGGAATGCCTCGTTGGATGAACAGGTCTGTAAGCACCTCAACGACATCATGTGATTTAAGTCCTCTATTTACCTTGATAGCCAGACATTCCCGAGTGTATTCGTCGATCACATTTAGAATGCGGAACTTGACCCCATTATGAGTACGGTCTTCCATGAAGTCATAACTCCAGACGTGCTTGGGGAACAACGGCCTCAATCTCACCAACGAACCATCATTGAGCCATAATCTGCCACGTTTTGGCTGTTTTTGGGGCACTTTTAGTCCTTTTTCCCGCCAGATACGCTGTACGCGCTTATGGTTGACGATCCAACCTTCATTCCGCAGCAGGACTGTGACCCGCCGATAGCCATAGCGACCATACTGGCTGGCCAGCTCTATTATCCTTAGTCTGAGCAGTGCCTCATCCTCAGGGACCTGCTTATCATAGCGTTGGGTTGACCGTGGCTGACCGATCACCTGGCACGCCCTACGTTCGGAGACATCCGAGACTTCTACTGCTTGCCTGACAGCTTGCCGCTTGCTGTCAGGCGCAATTACTTTTTTCCCAGCACCTCTTTCAAGATAGCGTTATCTAAGGATAAGTCCGCAACCAGTTTTTTCAAGCGGATATTTTCTTTTTCTATCTCTCTGAGTTTCTTGGCTTGTGTAATATCCATGCCCCCATATTCCCTTCGCCAGCGATGGTAGGTCTGCTCGCTGATCTCCAGGAGCTTGCTGGCTTCTTTCACCGTCTTGCCTTGACCTATGTAGATTTCAGCCTCTCGCAGTTTGTTGATGATTTGTTCTGGGGTATAAATTCGTCTTCTTGCCATTTCTAACCTCCAATTTCTCCAAATACTATCACAGTATCTGGATCAGTTTTTGGGGGTCAGGTCAGGATAGAGACAACCCTGGCGGTCCTTCTCCTCCAGATAGGGGCTAACATGGTTCACTCCCTTCTAAAATATATGAGCTAAACTGTAATGACTATTTCATTGCTTGTATGGGTTACTGTATAAATATTATATATTAATTAATTTCCCTTGTAAAATGTTTTCGAGATACATTTGAAAAAATGTTGACCTGCTAACTATACAATGCAAGAAGAATTAACCGTAATACTTCTATATTATCTCTATTCCAATAAACCTTTACACTTCCTCAATACTAACTGTGAGGAAGTGTAAAGATTGTTTCAATTATAGAGAAACTTGGCTTTCAAATTTATTTCGATGGTCTCTCTTTGAGAATTTTTATAATCGCATCTAACCTATGGTTTGTATCGTTGTTTATTGTTGATGACTCAAGATTAATATCTGATAGATGTTATTTTTTATCATCAATCGAAAGTATTCCATAAATCCCGTCAGTAATACTAATACTGGAGTGCATTAATTTCGGCGTTGAACGCTTTGCTAGCATATTAGTTGGATTATATCCTTACCCTTCCCTACCTCTCAGCTTCGCTTCGAGTAGATGTGTCCCCAAACGCGAATTGAGCATTTGGTAGAGTGTCTCACCGAAGGTCCCCGCAGCACAGCGAAGGGGAAAGAGACCGGTAGGGCTAAATGATGCCTACTATTATGCATTTTTTTATTGACTGATTCATGCCATGCAATTATAATCCACTTGATAATTGAAATCTTCCATGATGCCTCATCCCCGGATGGGAAGACACAAAGGCGAAGCCAGTGCCAAAACCAATCAATAATGAACCGGGTGCAAAGCTGGGGATTCCTTTTGAAGGTCGCGTAAGAACCGGAATATATGGTTCGCGAGGCTATTTAGAGGGGATCTCCCTAGAGGACGATGAGATTCAAACCAGGAAGTGGATCTGGAAGGAAATGCACCTGAATATTGCTCAATAAAATCATGGAGGTTTAATGAACGGTAATTTATTTGTTTAGCCTTTTTTCTCACAGGAGTCGTGTACCATGCTATCATTTCTAACTTTCCTCAATTCCCTTCCCCCTTTCTGGCACGATTTACTGAATGCAGTCCTGATCGGCATAATCGGCCTGCTGGCGGCGGGGATCATCTCCTTCCTTTTCACCCGCCTGGCAAAGAAGTCTTGGGGGCGGTATATTGGCAACCTGCTTGCCCTGCTGATCGTGCTCTACACGGGCAAGGTGATCCTGGATGAGACGAATGTGGTCGGCGTGGTGGTGGTCCTCGGAACGGCTCTGACCGGCGCTCTGGCACTTGGCTCAGAAAATTTCGCATCGGATATCGTTTCGGGGCTCAAGTTGTTCACCATCAGACCCTTCAAGGTCGGCGACATCGTATCAGTAGCCAACGGCACCCTTGGCGAAGTGGGCGCCATCACCCTGACCTACACCGCCCTGCTGGACTGTTCAGGCAACCGGGTTATCATCCGCAACTCCGAGATCGCCGCTGGCAAGATCGTGAATTATTCCGCCTTCCCGGTGCGCCGCGTGGAAGTGGAAATCGCGATCCCGGCTAACCAGGACGTGGATAAAGCCACTGCCGCCATCCTGGAAGGGATCAAGGACTTTTCCCCCGAATCTGCGAACGAAAAGACCAGTCCCGGACTGTGCTCCACCATGCTCTGGGAGGGGATGGTGAAGATGAACGTCTATGCCTACGTGGCGGGAGAAAGGAACATGGATGACCTGGAAGCTGAGAAGTCCCGGTTGCTCATGACCGCCGTCCAGGCGCTCAAGATGAACCACATCAATCTTGACCCCCCGGATTAGGTCATGCCGAACGACCCTAGTGGGAAGAGACCTCACAGCCTTGCACAGCTGCTGTTCATTCTCATCCTGACACCCTCCCTGATCGCCAGCAACCTCCTCGGCACAGTCCCAGACAACCGCTTATCCATCGGGTTGCGGGAAGTTCTTGCTTCCCTGTTTCCTTCCCAGGTTGCGCGTACATTGAACCAGGAACTCTCTCGGTACGGTTTGCCCACCCTGCCTGCAGCTCCCACCCCTGCGCCAGGCGGAGCCCCGACACCAACCTTCACGCTGACCTCGATACTGACCGTCACCACCTCCCGGGCAGAGACTGTCTCCCCCACCCAGTCAGCACCTTCCACCCAGACGCAAACTGGAACCCCCTCTCTAACCTCCACACCCTCCAAGACACCCACAGCCTGGCAACCAATCTTCATCCCGGCGATTAATTTAAGCTGCTACGCCCTACCAAGTCTGACCACCACCGTCCTGGGGGTTGCCACCGAAGACCAGCCTTATTCATTGAACGGACGCAGTTTAGACAGTACCTGGTACAACATCCTGCTCAACTCCAGCCTGGGCTGCTGGGTCGACGCCAGCCAGGGCAGGGCAAGCGTGGAGCCTGCAACCATCCCGGTACTCATGACCGCAACAGAAACTTCCACCCCCATACCTTCCAACACCCAGACCCCCAGACTATCCAGTACGCCGACCCCAACGTCTTCCAACACCCAAACCCCCAGGCTATCCAGCACGCTGACCCCCAGGTCAACCAGCACGCCGACCCCCAGGTCATCCAGCACGCTGACCCCCACGCCGTCACCTAGCCGACCCAGTCCATTGACCCCCACCCCGACTCTGACAAGGTAAGGGAACATCTCATCAGAATCGAACCCGTGCTTAGCAAATTATAACTCCTATAACAATAAAGAAAATTATTGTCTTTCGTAATCAAATTTATCTCAAATTATTATATGGACATGCCCTGTTGGAAGGGTATTCTACCTGTAGAAAAAACTATATCCCAATTCGAGTTGAGCCTGAATCCACTCGGATAATGATCCTGAATTCATTGCCAAGCGTGTCAGGGATTGGCTGGAGAAATTATAGGTTCGGCCACTGTACGTTGAGCCTGGTAGTCCATAGGAGAATGGTTATATTGAATCATTCAATGGCAAGATACGGGATGAGTTGTTGAATGGAGAAATTTTCTACTCTTTGAGGGAAGCTCAAGTATTGATTGAAATGTGGCGGCAGCATTACAACACGGTTCGCCCACATAGTTCATTGAGTTATTACCCACCAGTGCGTGCAGCTATTTTAATTTAACCTACCCAAATACAGCCGGTTAGACTATCATAAAGATTGGTACAACTTATGGGGTCAGGTCAATTTTTATATATTAAACCTTTACACTCCCTCAATACACATTGTGAGGAAGTGTAAAGCTAATATCAACTGAGACGGAAAATAGTGTATAATATAGGTAACGGGCTGATAAGTGAGCAAACACCTACCAGCCCTGACCAAACCACTGAATAGAGCAGCGGTTCAGCTAAAAAGATTATAGCATCACATGAACGCTCTCTATTCAAAGGTAGAAAGCGTTTTTTCGTACATTAACTCAAATCAATTAAGGCAGTAGCATTTTATGTTATATTTTCTAAATCAAATACTCATTGTGGACCTATGATTTATCTCATAGCTCCACATACATAGGACTTTTAAAATTCAAACTTAATTCTTGCCGGAACACCCGTATATATAAGGTTATTCGGAAAGTTTACCCCTAAATATAGTTCAATTTGGGGCAGTGGCGGAATGGCAGACGAAAAGGACTTAAAATCCTTCGGTATTAGTACCGTGTGGGTTCGACTCCCACCTGCCCTATTGCAAACAGGAGGCTGCGCGAAGACGCTTTTTGGTTTAATTGTAAGTGGGTATAGTGAGTGGTGAGTTAGGAAATCGGTCATTCTCCGATTAAGCGTTCCTTTCCCTAGGGCTTGAGAATCCGTTAGTAAAAGGGCGCTTTGATGAGGGACTAAATCTCCACAGTCTGTATAAATTCATTTCTCACAACCATGGATTATTAAGTCAAAAATGTGCGATTTGCCACTTGGTTAAGTTTTTCTGTTCAAAGAGTCTTTTGATATCCTTCAACTAATCGTTCCATCAGATCATCTCGCACTTCATTTGAGATGAATGCCGCTTCCAGAGCATTCTTATTACAATTGAAAAAATCCTCAGGTTCCCATCCGAAAGTCCTGTGCATTTTTTCATACTCCTCATTTAAAGTGACATTTGAAATAGTACGTGAATCGGTATTTACACCCACCGATAACCCCAACCGGTACAGCTTGTCAATTTGGTGATCCTCGTAGGTATCAAAGGTATTCGTTTGTATATTCGAAGTCGGGCATAACTCCAGATGGATCTTATTTTCCAGAATGTAGTCAACCAGTTCAGGATATTCTAAACATGGTACACCATGTCCCATGCGCGATGGAGCGAATTGCTTCACAGTATCCCATACATTGTCCGGTCCACGAGTTTCTCCAGAGTGAGCTGTGTATGGAATATCCCGGTCACGCGCATATCGAAATGCTGGGATATGGTCATCAAAGACATTCCCGGGTCTATCTGCTGCTATATCAAAACCTGCTACATAGGTGCCACGGAAATCTTCCACCAAATGGACCGTTTCAAGGCTTTGCGCGGTTGAAAAGTAGCGCAATGTACAGAGAATAATACGCGCCTCAACACCAGTGCGATGTACAGCCTGAGCAGTTGCTTTTTCTACACATGAAACCACCTGTTCGGGTGAAAGGTCTTTGCGAGTGTGAAGCAACGGTGCAAACCTTATCTCAGCATAGAGCATGTTATCTTTTTTGATTTGATTAAACAGATCCAGGGTCACCATACTCAGTTGTTCTTCTGTCTGCATAAAAGGGAAAAAATTGGGTGCACGTTTCAGGTAGTCCTCCAGATTTGATTTATCTGGGCAAATGAAATTCAACCGGAACTGTTCAGGGGTAATTGACGGGTCAAAATGCGAGACGACTTCATAACTAAGTGAGCAATCGAGATGAAGATGTAATTCAACTTTTGGGAATCTCGACCAGTCCATCTTTCTACCTCCTTTAAAAATTAATATTAAATTATTCTCCTGCTTTCACAAATTATTAATCTGTTAGCTCATTGGAATTTACGAAGAGATACTCAACATTGGCTCTGGTATATAATAAGTCCAATTTCAAATGGACCTTAATGCATACCAAGTCTAAGAATATTATACATATAAGGCGATAACAAAACAAGCTAATCCATTCCACAGGTGTTATCAGTCATCCACCACAACCTACGCATATAAATCATGGAAGTGAATTGCGATGATTGGATTCCTGTTAAAAAATAAATTGGGAAATTCCAAAGATGACATTCTCAAGCAATATTGAAGGAAAGACCCCTCACAATCCATACGTGTTTTTATTCCCAATAATTTTCAGCCAGATTAAAATTTCATAAAAGATATGTTACACTATCAAGAACCAATTTCTCAATAGGTTAACGTGATATGTGGAGGGCAAATGCCAAGATCAAATTACGGCAAATGGTCATTTGGATCAGCAATCGTAATGTTTGTTTTGTTAATTGCTGGCTCATTTCTGTCACAATATATTAATGGTCTGGTTCTAAATGAAGACACCGTTTATAAATACTCTATCAGCAGGTCAATCTTGCAGATGTTATTACAGGGCGGTTTCGCAGCCGGAATATCAGCATTATTAAATGGTTTGATCAGTATTTTTAACCAGAAGGATCGTGGGGGATTGGTTATCATATCTACAATATTCGGCAGTGCTGCTACCCTGTATTTCATTGTTGATCTCATATTTTTGTAAAAAGAGCTCACAAATCAAATCGGGATCTGTTTATTTCCTTCACGAAACCAAGTTCTCCTGGGGTCTCCTGACCCCAGATCCATTTGTATCAAACGAAGTAGTTGCTTGTGAGGACACCAGTTGGAACGACAGAATCTTTTCGTTGCGATAGAAGAGACTCCGAGGCATTCTGTAAGAAAGCAATCCCTCTCGTCTTCATCACAATTTCTTATTTCCGTCTAAACCCTCACCACCGGTCCATCGTGGCAAATAAGGAAACCAGGCCGGATACCCAACTTCAAGCAAACCGCTTCCGGCAGCTCACAAGAGCCGCATAACCCAACCCCACACCTGATCAGCGCTTCAAATGAAAGCTGGACTGGTAAATTTTCCTCACGGGTAATCCTTGCCAATCTCATCAACATCGGGTTGGGGCCGCAAGCATACAGCGTTTCAGGATTAATTTCCACGAAGGCCTTCTCCAGCACACCTGTCACCAACCCCTTAACCCCCACACTGCCATCCTCAGTCGCCAGGTACACCTGGCAGCCCATCTTCCGAAATATTGAAACCAGCATCAAATCGGATTCGGTTTTCGCGCCCAATGCCACCGCAACCGTATGCCCCTTCTCCATTGCACACCGTGCAAGCAGGCTCAGGGGTGCTGCGCCATATCCACCGCCCACCAGCAGGTGCCGTTCTCCTGACAGCGAAAACCCCACCCCAAAAGGACCCCTTATCCAGACCGGATCACCTTGCTCAAGTTGCGTGAGGGCATGGCTGAAAGATCCTACATCTGCAACTGTGATCGCCAGCGGTTCATCCCCGCTGATGCTGAAAGGTTTTTCACCACAGCCCGGCAGCCAGGCCATGACATACTGCCCGGGTTGAATACCTTCCATCGGTGCATCAAATATGAGTGTCCGCGTTATCCGATTCTCAATCCTTGCTTCAGCAATCCGGTAGGGTGTGAATAACCCTTCATGTTTCATTGGATGGCTTTCCCCCGCATCGCTTTAATCCGGTTGTATCTCTCCTGATCCATAAAACCGCTCAAATCCCTTCCAATCCGTCCAAAGGCAGCCGGGCCATCCCGCCAGACAGCCGAACCCACGCCGACCAGCGTTGCTCCTGCCATGATCATTTCCGCAGCATCAACGCCGCTGGAAATTCCGCCTGTCCCGATGATTGGTAATTTGACCCGTGAGGCAATTTCAGCCACACAGCGCAGGGCAACCGGTTTGAGGGCTGGTCCCGAAAGGCCGCCCGTGCGGTTCTTAAGCACCGGTGCAGCAGCAAATGCATCGATCAGCATGGCCGGCATCGTATTGACGGCGGTGATGGCGTCTGCCCCTTCTTCAGCAACAGCGCGCGCAATTTCGACGATATTTGGAACGTTTGGCGCAAGCTTAATGCTGATCGGCAGACCAACAGAACGCCTGACCTCTCTGGTTACTTCTGCCGCACTGCTGGCTGAAGCCGAAAATGGCGTCCCAAATTCGCTGCCCACGTTCGGGCAGGAAATATTGACCTCGATCAGATCCGGTTCGGCTTCTGCGATGATACGCGCCACCTCCCCAAATTGGGTCACCGTCGGCGCAAAGATGCTGGCAAAAAGGGGGACATGCATCGCTGCTAACCTTTTTTTCGTTTTCCTCAAAAGGTCGACTTCCTCCCCTGCGCCCGGGTTGGTCAGCCCAATCGCGTTGATCACACCACCCTCCCAGGCGATTGCGACCGGGTTTGCATGCCCAACTCTGGGTTCCGCTCCGCAGCTCTTTGAGGTGATCCCACCAGCACCTTCCAGCGCACAGCGCTCCATCAAACTGGGGCTGGTGCCTAAAATCCCGGAAGCAAGCACAAAGGGGTTCTTGAGGTGCATTCCCAGGAAATCGACTTCTAAATTAGCCATTCTGGTTTTCCTGAAGGTAAGCGATGACCGATTCGTAGGTCTCCGAGTCAATCAAATCCTGTGATTTGATCACATCCATGATCGTGTAGATATCCAGAACCGGGTGCACGCTGATCCCCTTCTCCGCTAAAGCTTCGACTCCGCCTTGCTTTCGGTCCACCAATACAACCGCATCAGAAACCTTTAAGCCTTCAGCTTGCAAGGTCTCCGCAGCCGTCAGGATGCTGCCCCCGCTGGTGATAACATCTTCCAGCAAAAGGACTTTCTGACCCGGCAGGAACGCACCTTCAACTTTCTGTCCTGTCCCGTGTCCTTTCGCCTCTTTGCGGGGGTAGATCAGCGGCCATCCCATCTTCAAGGCGATCACCGCACTGAGCGGCAAGGCCGCATAAGGCACACCCGCGATCAAGTCAAATTCTTGCCCTTTGAGCTTGTCAGCATAAGCCTCTGTGACGAGCTTAAAAAGGTCAGGAAAGGAGACCACCCGCCTGAGGTCAATATAAATTGGGGATTGCTTACCGGAAGCCAGGGTGAACTCCCCAAACTTGACACATTGGTGTTCAAATAATTTTTTGATCAAAGCCTCATGCCTGGTCGCTGGCGGCCTGGGATTTAAATTAGCTCGGGCCGCATTAATCGATTCTCTCAGATCAAGCGCTGCCTGGCGTGGATCAGGTGCATTGATGACGGCGCGTGAAACAGGGATGATCACCCCCAGCCCATCTGGACGAAGCCCTGCAGAAAGCGCTCGGGCAAGATCGCCGCCCTGCGCACCGACCCCTGGTGCCAGGATCCAATGCTCCGGGCAAATCTTCCTGACCCTTCTCAATGCTTCAGGTTGGGTTGCGCCAACAACCAGCCCGATCTGTTCTGACGAACCCCAGGTATGGACTTTTAGTGCAACCCACTCAAACAATGGCGGATCTCCGTGAAGCTGAATTTCCTTTGCCGAAGGGTTGGATGTGTAACAAAGCACAAAGCCGGCTTTATCTTGATCTTTGAGAAACGGTGCAATGCTGTCCAACCCCAGGTACGGGCTGAGCGTGACAGCATCTGCATGTAGCTGATCGAAAACACCTTTTGCATAAGCATCAGCAGATGAACCAATATCGCCCCGTTTTGCGTCCAGAAGGACTGGGATATCCTGGGGAATACGTTTGATGATTTCTGCCAGGGCACGCAGGCCTTCCGGTCCAAACTGCTCAAAAAAGGCAATATTGGGTTTGTAGCAGCACACCAGGTCTTTCGTCGCATCAATGAGGCTGCTCCCCCAGCCCACCATCCGGGTGAAAATGCCATCACCTTCCGGCAGGTTATCCGTCCTGGGGTCAAGCCCAACACACATCAAGGATTGATTGCGCTCAATTGCGCGGGTAAGTTTGGTAAAAAAATTCATAGGGTTCCCATTTCTTATGCTTGCCCAAGGACCGATGCGAGCAGTGCCATCCGGATGTACATCCCATTCTGGACCTGCCTGAAGTAAGCAGCGCGCGGGTCTCGGTCGACCTTGTAGTGGATTTCCCCAACACGCGGCAGGGGGTGCATAACGATCATTTTTTCTTTGGCTTCCTCCATCAGTTCAGGCGTGATTTCAAAGAAATTCTTGACCTCTTCGTATTGGGCAAGGTCATTGAATCGCTCTTTCTGAATTCGGGTCACGTAAAGAACATCCGCATTTTGGATGACATCAGCCACTTTATTGGTCTCCCGTACGTTAATGCCGTTATCAATCAGATTGTTCATCAAATCAAGCGGCAACCTTAAGGTGTCAGGAGAAACGAATCTTAGCGATACGTCATACTGTGATAGTAGTTTGGTCAGGCTGTGAACCGTTCGCCCGTAGCGCAGATCCCCGACCATAGCAACCTTCAAGCCGTCGACCTTGCCAAGCTCCCGTTTGATCGTATAGAGATCCAGCAGCGCCTGGGTAGGATGCTCACCAGCCCCATCGCCGGCGTTGATGATCGGCACATGTGCATACTTCGCTGCCAATGCGCTGGAGCCAATATCTGGATGGCGCAGCACGATCACATCGCAGTACTGCTCGAGAGTGAAGATGGTATCAATCAGGGTTTCGCCCTTTGATACAGAAGAATACTGGATCCCTTCCGTGATCGGGATGACTTTTCCACCCAGCCGCTCCATCGCTGCAATAAAAGATGAGCTTGTTCGGGTGCTTGGTTCATAAAAAACACACGCCAGGGTATAATCTTTAAGCAGTCCGCAGGTTCCCCACTGCCGCGACATTTCAAGCATTTCATCTGTACGGCTGAAGATATATTCGAGGTCATCATGTGAAAATTGGGTGACGCTGATAATGTCCTTCTGGTAGAAACCATTTGTAAATTTTGGTTCTCGCTTGTGATCATTGAGATTGAATAACGGGGTTAATGACTTTTCTGCCATACTTTTGTCTCCTGATTCTAATGATTATAACGATAAGATTTTTCCGTCCTGGTAAACGGTTTTTCCCTTATAAATGACTTTCCTGACGCGGCCGGTCATCCTTCGGCCCTCGAAGGGGGACCAACCGCACTTGGTGTAGAGAGGATGGTCAGGAAAGGCATAACTGGC
This sequence comes from Anaerolineaceae bacterium, assembly GCA_016841445.1. Taxonomy (GTDB): domain Bacteria; phylum Chloroflexota; class Anaerolineae; order Anaerolineales; family Anaerolineaceae; genus Brevifilum. The sequence goes on along the minus strand of JAENZD010000003.1, from coordinate 167,052 downwards.
TTTTTCATCCACCTCAACCCAGGTATCTGGCTGACTGGGTAGGTTATAGATCTTGCGGGGGTTGGTGACCAAAAGCGTTTGAATGCGTTCGTATGTCAGCCGGCCTTCAGCAGCAGCGGTCAGCAGCAGCGGCAGCGTCGATTCCAACCCTGGAACCCCAGGTGGCGGCGCTGTCCGGGTTGAAGTGTATCCTTCCATAGGTTTATCTACGATCACGCCTTTCTCTTCCAAAGTGTGCGGTGCATGGTCGCTGGCTATCATATCGATCGTGCTGTTGATGTGCTGCCATAAAGTATCCACATCAGATTGAGATGCCAATTGCGGCCGCATGTCGCCTAATGGTCCGAGACGGTCTGCATCCGCTTCATTGAGGAACAGGTGGTGTGGAGTCACCTCGCAGGTCACCTTCAAACCCCTCGCTTTTGCATCTGCAATAAGTTCAATCTCTTCCTTCCGTGAAACATGGCAGATATGGATATGACGGCCGTATTGTCCTGCAGCTGCAATCGCCTCAGCAGCGGTCTCCCCTTCCGCATGAACTGCAATAGGTTTGCCAGCAGGCCAGGCTTGCACAATTTTCCTGAAAGGTTCGATCCCGGCTACGCGCAGAGGGCCGTAAGTATCATTCAGGTATACTTTCAACCCATGTGCTTTTTTTGCGAGTTCAGGTAATTCGTGAATAAATATTTCGGATGCCCCGGCAAATAAAAAAATATCGCACAGACTCTCTTGATTTGCTCGGGTCTGTGCGATGGTCCATTCTTTAGATGATACCAAAGGCGGTTGTGTGTTTGGCATGGCTAGGAGAACTGTAAACCCACCAGCCAGTGCTGCAGCACTGCCGGTGCGGAAGTCCTCTTTGTGCTCACCTCCTGGTGTACGCAGGTGCACATGGGCATCAATTAATCCAGGAAATTTCATCGCTTCTGCCTAACGTGATTAATCCAAATTGATTGTTTTTATCATAAAAAACAGCATTCGTCAAGGAGTCTAGACAAGTTGCTTGCCGTGGTGAGTTGTGAATAGTGAATGGTGAATAATAACCTGTATTTGATTATCGAGAATCCCTTTACCGGCGAATTTCGGGAAATTCATAAGGCTCCGTAAAGCCTTCTCTCGGTGAAGGTTTGGCGGATGTGGAATTATTACTATTAATTGGGGTGAATTTTCCAATTACGCCTGGCCAATATCCATTGATTTTTGCTGTCAACTTTTCAACCGTTCTGTTTTATAATTGATCCACTTCATCCATTAAATAAAATTAATTACTTTTAATCATCACTGAATATCAAACGATCAATTATTATTTTTGTTCAATAAAAAAAGGAGATAATATGTCAAAGAAAACCTTAATGATTCTTTTTATGATCATCATCTTTCCAATCGCTACCAACCTTGCCTGTTTGAGTTCATCAAAAAGCATTGTTGCTGAAAAGATTGAAGATATGTCCTCGGAAGATACCGAGACAGAAGAAGTTGTGGAACAAGCAGCCACAGAAGCAGCCACAGAAGAGCCACGAGTCGCCACCGAAGAACTAGAGGTCGTGGTGGTTGAGCCAACCACTGCACCGTTCCAGGAAATGCAACAAGATATCTCCATGGAACAATCTTTCTGGGCTCAGGATCAAAGTACAGTTTTTGTCGCCTACCTCTTTAGAAACCCTAACACAGGTTTTGTTATTGAAGAAGTTAATTTTGATTTTTACCTCCTGGACGCATATGGCAGCGAATTGGGTCACGATTGGTTTGACTTATCATTGATCCAGGCGGAGCAGGAATTTGCTGTTGTTTTCACATATTATCTATCAAGTGACCTGGATGTCGTAGATTCAATTTCTGTTAATTGGGAAACAACGATGGCCCCAGTTTCGAACGCTCTGAGCCAGCCTATCGTTGCTAACCAAATTAACTTTTGGGACAATGATGGTTACCCGCTTGTCACAGGCAGTATTATCAACGAAAACGAATTCATTTACAAGTACATCCAGTTGAATATTTTATGTTTCGACACCACCGGTAATATCGTAGGTGGTTCCCACGAATATATCGATTTTGTACCTGAGAATAACGAATTCGGTTTTTCGAGTTACATTCAGACTTTTGGGGATGTCGCAACCACAAAAATCTTCCCTGTATTGACATCTTCTACTGAAGAAATACCTTTTGATAATCAATGGACAGATATTGCTGTAGTGGACGATCATTTTTATCAGGGAAATTACGGCTGGGCCTATGGCGGTGCTGTCATTTCCAACAACACACCCCAATCAATAGAGAACTCGATTTTTCAAGCCACATTTTATGATTCAAATGGGCGAGTAATTTCCTCTGCATACGATTACATTGACTTCATTTTCCCGGGTGAACTGCTGGGAATTGTGCCCTGGACATACGATATTCCTGATGGATCCAGCATCAGCCACTATGATATTTGGATACTTCCTGGTGAACCAATGACGAATTACGAGCTTTCTGAAAACCCATTCCAGGTTACCAGCCTGGGTTTGGTTGGCGATTATGACGATACCGTATCAGTCACCTTTACAAACACCTATAATAAGCAGGCATCTAAAGTTGATGTTTACGTACTGCTGAGAAATTCTAACGGGGAAATCATTGGCGGCGGCTATGATTGGACATCGGAAGCGACGCCAGCTGGAGGCAGCACAACCATTGAGGTTTGGGTGACCTATGATTCAGATGAAATCATCGATGAGATTGAAGCCTGGGTTGTACCAAATTACTGGACAGAATTCGATTAGTCAGTTGTCCATAAATAGCTAACTGCACGTCTCAATATTGAGACGTGCAGTTTTCTTTAAAGATTTCGATTACATTTTTTGAAGTTCATTAGTAATCCAGAATTGATCCATTTAGGTTGGCAATAAAAACCAACCATTCTTGTTCTTGAACGGGTCACCATGCACAATTCACCATTCACCCTTCACCAGTCACCGGGATAATCTCAATCTCCCTTGAACTTTCTTTATCTCATCAAAATCCATCTTTTCCACTGCCCGGTCATAGGTCAGATAGCCATTAACCTCAATTTCAACATCTGTGGTTTGGGTGTAGATAGCGGCGGCCAGCCCCTTTGGAATTAATGGAAGTAATTGTTCCTCAAGCAAATTGATGTAAGCCGCTGTCAGGTCCTTTGTATTCGGCAGAAACTTATAGCCAAATTTTTTATCGGCATCCCATAGGTGATCTTTAATTTGAAGGCTGTACCCCCCAAATTCAGAGAAAACAAAAGCCCGATCTCGCAGTTGTCGCTTTCCGGGTGCCTTGAGCTTTTTCACATACACATGATTGCTGATAAAATCACCCCCACCCTGGTCAAACCAACCGGATGCGTGATCCACTAGCCTTGTGGGGTCATAAGCTTTAACCCAATCAGCAATCTCCTTCGCATGAAACTGTCCCCAACTTTCATTAAAAGGAACCCAAACAGCGATGCAGGCAAAATGATACAACCAGTCAATCATTTCCTTGAGATGGGCACGATACAATTCCCGGTTTGTCGGATCTGTCCTGCCGAACCTTTTTAATCGATGTCGGTCTGAACGGCGGTATCCTAACAACATTGAGAGGGTTGCTTGCCAGGGCTGATCCGGCACGCCGCCATTGGGCATGTCCTGCCATACGATCATCCCCAACCTATCACAGTGATAATACCATCGGGCGGGTTCCACCTTCACATGTTTTCTGATCATATTACAACCCAGCGCTTTGGCAGCTTGAATATCAAACAGCATTGCAGTTTCATTCGGAGCGGTATATAAGCCATCCGGAAAATAGCCCTGATCCAAAGGTCCGTACAGGAATAAAGGTTTATTATTCAATGCAAACCGCAAATAGCCATCTTCATCCCGCAAAAGGTGGAACTTACGCAGCGCAGCATAACTTTTTACATGGTCGACAACTGTTTCACCCTGTTTCAGAGAGATTTCCAAATCATAGAGGTGCGGGTTTTCAGGCGACCAAAGGATAGGATGAGGAACCTTCAGGTAAGCCACCTGGTCTGCCTGAATGGTCATTACCTCAACAATCCGTGAGCCGTCGCACAATAGGATATCGACTGTCATGTCCGCGGCTTCAACCGGATCGGACAGGACAACCTCAACCTGGATTTCGCCGGTATCGACATCCGGTGTAACCCGGATATTCGCGATGTAAGATCGCGGTACCGGCTCCAACCACACGGTTTGCCAGATCCCTGAGATCGCCGTGTACCAGATTCCCATGGGATCCAAAACTTGTTTGCCGCGCTCCTGTAACCCCTGGTCAGTCGGATCCTCGACAGCGACCACGATCTCATTTTCACCCGGTAAGAGTGTTGGCGTTATATTAAAACTAAAGGGTAGATATCCACCTTGATGTGACCCCATATCTTGCCCGTTGATCCAAACCTGGCATTCAAAGTCGACCGCACCAAAATGGATCAGTATCTGTTGATCTTCCAATAAGGAAGGGACGGTGAATATCCGCCGGTACCATAAAACCTGATCCGGTTTGAGCGACACTTGAACACCAGAGAGTTCTGATTCCACCGGGAAAGGAACACGGATCACGCCGTCATATTCGCCGGGCTGCGCTTCGCTATCAGGTCGAATAGCATATTCCCACCAACCATTCAGGTTCATCCACATCTCACGCTTAAGCTGCGGCCGGGGGTATTCGGGATGCGGGATCGGTTCGTCAGGATGCCAGCGTGTTCTCATTCATTCTCCTTACTTTCGATATCAACAAATACTGTCATCTGGCTGGGACCCCGGTTGCCCCATAGATGGTATGGAATAAATACCAGGGGCTCTCCATGGTTGGTCTGAGCTTTGATCAATTGCACGCCACCCAGCAGTTCAGGAGCATTTTCCACGACAAACTTCTCAGGATCGAGCACGATAGAAAATAAATCTATCCCTGGCTGATCCACGCTTTCCAGGCAGTAAACCAGGGGGCCGCGTGTCAGAGCAGTTTTGCCCTGCAGTGATTTAATTTTCGGGTGTGGATGATAGGTCCGGACTGGCATATCAAAATTAAGATTGACCTGGTCACCAGCCGTCCATTGCCGTTCAACGCTCAGCCATTTCGCGTTGTTTGGATTTAGCAGGAAAGGTCCGCTGCTAATCTCATTATGCAGCTTTTCGCCGTTGATGCTTATCTGCCGTTTCTCCGCCCAAGATGGCAACCGTAAATTCAGTTTAACTTTATTCCTTGGAGCTTGCTTAATGGTGATCCCTGTCTCCCCTTTCCACAGCAGGTCGCTGGTTATCTCAAAGGTAAATGTTTCACTCCCAATCTCGACAATATGCTGGCTGCTGATGTACTGCTGAATATCAATTGATCGATCCTTCTGAATCGTAATGATATCGTTTTGCAGAGCAGCAAATGTCCTGGAAAGGTTCGAGGGACAGCATGGAACCTCATACCAGTTCTGACGCTGTACCTCACCATCTGACGTCAGCGGGTTGTTATAAAAATAGGTGGTACCGTCTAAGCCCATTCCCACCAAAACCGCATTATATATCTGCCATTCATACAGATCACTGTAGCAGGCTTTTCCAGTTAATTTCACCATTTCACGGTTCCAGAACAAGCTGCCCAATGCGGCGCATGTCTCCGCATAGGCAAAACCCGGGTCCAGCTCATAATCCCGCCCAAACCCTTCAATCACTGGCAGGGATCCAATTCCACCGGTGATGTACATCTGTTTGGCGACCATATGCTGCCAGCTTTTTTCCAGGCTGTCTAAAAATGCGCTGCCTTCAGTGAGTTTGTCGATCATCGTACCAGCGGTCTGCAGGTAAGCATACCGCACAGCATGCCCGGCAGGTTTTGTCTGTTTCTTTACGGGTTGATGCTGTTGGAAAAATTTTCCAGACAAGGTATTTACGATCCACCGTCTTTGGATGTTTGATGGTTCTTTCGCTTTATTACCTTCCGGAAGTGCGTTTTGTTCCGCCGCTGGATTGGCAGCTAAATAGTCAGCTTTTCGCTCAGCAACCTCCTTAACCCGTTTGTTATTACTGAGTGCTTGCTTGACCAGCTTGATCCCAAAACCAAAACTGCTGCCCCTTTTCTCAAGAAATTGTCGTGCCATATCAAGATAAGATTGATTACCTGTCAACTCATATAAACGCAGCAAAGCAATTTCAATTTCCTCGTGACCCGGTGTAAATGCTGGTCCTTTTCCATTGAAATCGGCCACAATTCGATCAGCAGCCTTACAGGCAATCTGAAGTTTATCTTCATAGCCATCCAACTGCGCTCCTGATACGAAGGCTTCGATCAGATGACCATGACAGTAAAGCTCATGTTCAATTTGAAGATTTTCCCAACGTACTTCAAAAAAAAGGATCTGGTTGAAGGTGTACAGGTAGCCATCTGCTGCCTGGGCTTTCTGAACCAATTCGATTAATTGATCAACCAAAATTGAGAGTTGTGGATCATATTGGCATGAAAGAATATTAAAGGCTGCATCGAGCCATTTATAAGCGTCCGAATCAGCAAAATACCAGCCTCTCCGGAAAGCGTCCTTTTCTTCGGCTAAGATTCTAAAGTTGTCGATACAACCCGATCGCTCAAGCTGATTCCATTGATGGAGAATGGCTGAATGGGCATTCAATTCTTGCCAGGATTTCCAAAACCCCGGCAGTAACTGAGACGTAACCTCAGACATTCTCAATATCCTTTCGCCAGCGTGTCATAAGCAAAGGCAGCAGCGCAAATAATGACACGACTGAACCTACCTGGAAAATGATCGGCACCGGGATAAAACCAGCTTGCCCATTAAGCTCCGTAGCAATACCGTAGGTCTGTATCAACCAGGAACCAATTGCCGGGCCGACGACCATGGGAATCGCGATCCAGAATATCATCCGAATGCCGAGAAATTTTCCCCGGCTTTCTTCGGGCAATAGATCCTTAAGCCATGCCACCGATGCAATGCTCGTTGCAACAGAAAAACCCTGCCAAATTAATCCCGATAAAGCTAAAAGCGGCAGTGTACGGAAAAGGGAGAGTAAAATACCGCCCAGGCTGCTCAATATGATCCCGATTGCCATCATGGGCGGTTTTTTCCATCTGTCAGCCAATATACCGAACGGAATCGCCAATATCGCTGAGCCAACCATGACTGCCCCACCAATGACACTGAACTCTGATTTGGTCACACCTACATAATTTTCGAGGTAAACGATCATATAAGGGAAAGAAACCTGCATGCCAATACTTGCGATCATAATGAACAGCAAAACAAGAAACAGAGTTTTATTTGATTTTAGCGTTTCGATGTTGAATAATTCAGCAAATTCTTTTAAGAATGGTTTCCTTTCAGCAACTTCGGGTTCTGCTTGAGGTGCATCCTTAAGCAGCAATCCCCCAACCAAACCAGCAATGATCACAATTGCACCCAACGCATAAAAGAAAGGAAAATAGCCATAAACTTCGATTAATATTCCCGCTGCTACCATTGAAATGATCTGCGCAATAAAGACGCTCATGTTCAGTACGCCCTCCACCCTGCCGCGGGTTTTAGGCGTGGCGACATCCACCGTCCAGGCACTGAATGCAGCGTCATTCGCTGTTGAACCAAAAAATGTCATCAGAGCATCAGCCAATACCACCATAAAAACTGCAACTGACGTCGCCCGGATGAGAGCAACCGTCGGGAACAGAACAGTTGACAGTCCCCAAAGGATATAACCTATCAGAATATATGGACGGCGCTTTCCCCAGCGTGATCGGGTCCGATCGCTCAGTGTCCCCATGATCAGAGTGGTCAGCGTAGCCGTGATCGCACTGGCAGCCACCATCCAGGCCACCGGCCGTGGGTCAGGCGTGATCGTATCATAAACAAATGTGTTGAACCATGAATTTTCGACCGCCCATGCAATTTGACCGGTCAAGGCCAGGACGATCATAACAATCCATGTCCGGGCTGAAAGGTCTTTGCCTGATTTTTCTTTCATTTCTCATCCTCTCCTCAACGACATTGGTATAAGTATACAGGAAAGTGAGAAATTGAATAATGGAATTGGCAGAAAATTTGATCAAACGATATTTAGTTATTGCACACCTGATCGTTTTTCAGTTCATCTGAAAATAAGGCTGCCCAACTTCATCTTGTTGGATTCTCAGATCGTCCATTCATCGTGTACAATGCCAACAAGATACCATATATCGTCTTCCTGTACAAAGACCAGACGTAAGCTCTCCCAATCCAATCCTTCATATTGTTCTTCGAACCCGGAGAAGTAATATTCCACAAAAGAACTATCCGGATAGAATTCATGGATATTATTCAGGCTATTGCCCTGTCCTAATGTTTCATTTACCGCTGTCTGCTCGGGGTTGGCGAAATCAGAAGTATAGATAAATTCCTCATAGTATTCATTGAAGGTTAATTCAATCGGGAACCCTGAGCCGTCATAATTTCCCCAGGTATAAACCGTTTCAGCCTGGGGAAGCGCAGCAAGTTCTTCCGGCAGAAATACCTGATGCGTCTCCTGCACATAAGCGTAGGGTGAAAAACGCACGCCCTGCTCAGGATGAACAAATTGAGCCACTTTACCCATGTCCTTCTCTGCCAGTGCAGTAACTACCTCATATGCGGTTTCGATGAGGGATACACTTAGGTTTGGAGATGCGATTAATGTCTCAGTTGGAACAACAATCGGGGGCAAAGTTTCTGTTGACCCAATAGAATCTATTAATCCCTCCTTTTGTGGATCTTCCATCAAAGAATCATAAAATCTACAGGATGGAAGAAAAATAATTGTTATGAGGAAGAGCAACATTTTCTTTTTCATATTATTCACGTTCAATCTCTTTCATCAGTCATTAATCCCAAACCGAAAATGATTACAGAATTTTATCCCACTTAATCTCTATTGCTTAAATCCGCAAATTGACCACCTCATTGATGATTATTATGGCATCGCTTATGCAAAATTTCAATAACCGATTATCTTCTTATTGTTTCAACCCATCAACCTGCCTAAATTCTTCGGCCTACTGTCATCTGCCTTCTTGACAATTCAATCCCTCAGAGTATAATCACTCGTTCGATAATCTGAAAAATATATTCGCAGATCGTCAATAAATATTAACAAACCATTGACATAAAAATCCGCAAAAAATTATTTTTCGGGTAAGATATAAACAGGTTAATGTTCGAAAAATTTTAGGGACATTCGCAAGTTTTAAGAAACCGCTACGATTGCCACCAAACAAGAGAACCGAGTACGATTTGTTTGAACTGTCAATTCTAAATGGTGTCTTCAAAACGCCCCGTGATACGTTCCCGATCGCGATTAATAAGATTAGAAAAGATCTTACGACCCGAACGCACCCCGTTTTAAGGCACATGATTTATCTAACACATCACCTCATCATTTCATGAGGTTATTTTTGGTTAATATTGATATGAGCTATCAATTGAATAGGTGAAGAAATAAGTATGGAACAAAACAGGATTGAAGCAGGCGGACTGATATATAAAGACCACGTTGGTATGGTGGGGTTAATTGGCATCCCAACCCATCCCGGGATTGGCGGACGCTATTTCTCAAGATTAGCTGATTCCGGCATCCACGTTGAGCTGATCGTCAACTTATTTGATGGCGATAAGTATGACCATATCCTCGTGTGCGTCGATTGTGATGACCTTGATGCGACCCTGGAAATCACCCAGAAAATACATGAATCTGTAGGCAGCCAATCCGTCATTAGCGATCGTGAGGTTGCCCTGGTATGCATTTCAAGCCTGGATTTTGATGAAAGCCAGGTGATTGCCGGTCATATGTTCAAAGCGCTTGGAGATAACGACATCAATATCGAAGGGATCAGTTCTTCTGTTTCTTCCGTGACCTGCCTGATCCATGCGGACGATCTTGAAAAAGCCGTGGCGGTCTTGCGCCAGGCTTTTATCCTGCCGTGATTTCACAAAAAAATTAAACAGCCTCATACAGAATGATAAAACAATGAATTCCCCTGTAACCACCAACAAACACACTGGTTCAATCGTCCGGATGATCGGTCCGGTGATTGATATTCGTTTTCCTGACCGGAAATTGCCCGGTTTACAAACAGCATTGACCATACCAGTGGATGACCGAGTGATTACTGTCGAAGTTCTGGAACATCTCGACGAGCGCACGATTAGAGGGGTCTCGATGGAATCCGCCGAAGGTCTTCGCCGTGATATGGAAGTCCATGATACCGGTTCGCAAATCCAGGTACCTGTCGGAAAGGCTATCCTTGGCCGGGCATTCAATGTGCTTGGGGAAACAATAGATGAAGGTAAACCCCTGCCTGATGATATTGAGAAGAAAGGCATCCATCAGCCCCCTCCAGCCTATGTCGAACAACGCCCTTCCAGTGAATTGTTTGTTACGGGTATGAAAGTGATTGACCTGCTGGCACCATTTGTCCGTGGTGGAAAGGTCGGACTTTTGGGCGGTGCAGGCGTTGGTAAAACCATGCTGATCATGGAAATGATCCGGCACACGTCTGCTGTTCACAAGGGCGTTTCTGTATTCGCTGGCGTGGGTGAAAGAACTCGCGAGGGTAATGACCTTTATTTACAAATGAAGCGGTCTAATGTGCTTAAGGATGCTATCCTCGTATTTGGTGAGATGAATGAGCCCCCCGGCGCACGCTTCCGTGCCGTTTTCACCGCCCTGACGATGGCGGAACACTTCCGTGATACCGAGCAGCAGGATGTTCTGTTGTTTATAGATAACGTATTTCGCTATATCCAGGCTGGCGGAGAAGTTTCAGCCCTCTTAGGCAGAATGACCAGCGCAGTAGGTTACCAGCCCACCCTGGCAACGGAAGTCGGTGAACTCGAAGAACGAATTGTGTCAACCAAAGATGGCGCAATCACATCCATCCAGGCAATTTACGTGCCCGCAGATGACCTTACAGATCCCGCCCCTGCTGCTACATTTTCACACCTGGACGCAACCGTTGTCCTTTCACGGCAGCTTGCCAGCCAGGGGCTCTACCCCGCCGTTGATCCCCTTGAATCTGGTTCTCGGCTGTTAACGCCCCGAATTGTAGGTGACAGGCATTATAAGATCGCATCCCAGGTCCGTGAGACCTTAGCACGTTATAAGGAACTGCGAGATGTCATCGCTATTTTGGGCATGGAAGAACTGGCTGAAGAAGACCGGCTGCTGGTTCAACGCGCTCGCAAAATTCAGCGCTTCTTGACCCAACCGTTTGTCGTCGCAGAAGCATTCACTGGGCGTAAAGGCGTATATATCCCTGTTGAAGAAACCCTGCGCGGTTTCGAGATGATACTTTCGGGTGAACTGGATAAAATCCCGGAACGAATGTTTTACATGACCGGCACCATTGATCAGGTCACTGAGGCATTCCGGAAATCTGAATCCATAGAACGGGAAAAGAACTCGGATCAACAACAACCAGAGGCTGAAACTCAAACAGGTATCGATCAGTCATGAATGAATTAATGCATTTAGTCGTATTAACACCAGATAAAAAGGTCCTGGAAACAACCACTGATTCCCTGAATGTTCTGCTCCCTGATGGATGGTGGGGTATTTTACCTGGGCATGCACCCATGATATCTCAAATCCATTCTGGTGTTGTTCAATACATCAAAGACGGTGAAAAGCGCTACATTGCACTTTACCAGGGCACAATTGAAATTAAAAAGAGTTTTTATGAACCCTCCGAAATCCTCATCCTGACCTCTGCTGCAGAAGAAGGCACAGACCTTAAGGAAGTTCAAACTTTGCTCGAACAGCAAACAGCAAAACTTGAGCAGCTGGCCAGGGAAGCGGATATTGAATTTAACAAGATCAGGCTTTCGTTAGAAAAAGCGCTTCAGGAAGTTGATGTGTCGAATATTGGTGTGTGAGTGAATTAATGGGTAACGAGGAGAAAAAAGATAACGATCAATCTGATGAAAGAGAGCAGCCAACCGCGCATGACACCGTTCATCGAAGCAGCGGACTCTCCCTTTTGGCAGAGGTCACAACACTTTCCTGGAACCTTGTACTCCCCATTGTCGGGGGTGTCTTGCTTGGTTCATATCTCGACAAACGTACAGGCAACCAGCTAACATGGACGATGAGCCTGCTTGTGCTGGGCGTCATGGTCGCATTTGGAAACCTGTATAACCTTTATAGGGAACATGGACGAGATCAAACTAAAAATGAAAACAAATTATCTGCTAACGAGGAAATAGATGTTGAAGAAGAAAAAGAATAATAAACAAACCCTTTCTCTAATTCTCGTTGTCCTGCTCGTCATAGCGATGGCATTGATCAGTTTCCAGATGCGACAGAATCAGGGCTTTGAACCGACACCTGTCACAGAAGAGATTTCGCCATCAGTCGTGTTTTCGATTGGGCCGCTTGAGGTGACGACAACGGTCATCAATACCTGGATCATGATTGCGGTTTTGGGCATCGGTGCGTTTTTCTTGGGTCGATCTTTTAAGATCCGACCAGGCATGTTTCAAAACGCCATTGAGTTCCTGGTTGAAGCAATCCGGGGGATTATTTCAAAAAATATTGAATCCGGAGATCCCAGCCTGTTTTTCCCCATTGTGGCAACCTTTGCAATCTTTATCGGCGCTGCAAACCTGTTGGGGCTCATCCCGGGTTTAAAATCACCCACCCCCGATATCAACACACCGCTTGCCATGGCCTTGATCGTGTTCGTCTCAGTACCTTACTTCGGTATCCAGACACGCGGTTTATGGGGCTATCTCAAGCACTATGTTCAGCCAATATTCCTGATGCTGCCAATCGAGGTAGCCAGTGAAATTGCACGAACATTTTCTCTCACATTTCGTTTATTTGGCAATATTATGGGTGAAGAAATTATTATCGCGATCCTCTTTCTGATTTCACCCTTCATTTTACCTGTACCAATGATGCTGTTCAGCATATTTACCGGTATTTTACAGGCATACATATTTACGCTGCTCAGCTGCGTTTATATCGGCGGGGCTGTAAAAGCCCATGAAACAACATAAATAATATAAGGAGTTTACTATGGATTTGAGTGCATTACCTTGGGATAATATTTTTATCATCATTACGGTGCTCGTTGCTGGAATGGGAATCGTATTTGGCATTTCTATTCCTGCAATCGGGCAGGCAATCGTTGCTATGAGTGGTTTAAAAGCGATTAGCCGCCAGCCAGAAGCTGGAGATCGTATCAACAGTATCGTGCTGCTGTCGTTGGCTATGCTGGAATCACTCGCGATCTATGTTTTGGCAGTCGTTCTGATTCTTGTTTTTGCTAACCCCATGCGCACATTCATTTTGGGAGGATAGGACCTTATTATCCAAGACTATATTAATCCTCAAATTATCCAGGCGAGACGAACATGCTAGACTTAAACTTCAGTACAATTTTGCTGCAAATGGCCAACTTTTTTATATTGGTCTTTATCCTATACCGATTTCTGTTCAAACCGGTTCAGAATGTTTTAAAGAAAAGGGCAGGAGAAACCACCAGGGCGATGGATGATGCCCGGGAAGCAGAAAAAGCAGCAGAAGAAAAGCGAAGATTATTTGAAGAAAAAACAAATAATATTGACGCAGAGATAACAGCAAGACGCAACGAAGCCAGGATCGTCATTGAACGAACTCGCCAGCAAATGCTTCGAGAGGTACAGGAGCAGGTTGAGAAATTAAAGAATCAAACAGAAGAAACACTCTCACAGATGCAGTCGAAAGCCATCCAGCAGCATAAAGAAAAGCTTGGGGAGATTGCAACAACTTTTGTTAGCGGCATCATATCAGATGTCATGACCCCTGAACTTGAACACACTTATCAGAAAGAATTTATCGATCAGATTCGCAAGGTCAATCTCGAAAAATTCATTGAAGACTTAGCCCCTGGAGATACGCCAGAAGTTAAAGTAATGACTGCGAGAATGTTGGCTGATGAAGATGAAAAACAAATCGCATCTATTTTGCATCAGGGAATCCCTCAAAAGATTAATCTTTCCTTTGACGTCGACAGCACGCTCATCGCGGGCGGGTTGATCCGCTTTGAAAACGAGCTTATTGATGGAAGCATTCAAGCCCAAATAGAGACCTTTAAGAAAAAATATCAGGGGATGGCATGAGTAATCAATTAGATCAATCTTCATTGGAGGACAAAAGTTCAGAAAATGAAGAATCAAATCTTCATACCAGTGATATCCGGGAGAATATTGAAACCTATATTAACGAAAAGCAGAAAAGGCTGGAAGATCTGCAGAGCCATTTCGATTTAAGGACCAAAAAAGACCTCAAGGCCCTAGAAAATGCTGCTAAGAACGCTGGTTATTCAATTAGCAAACAAAATATTGGGACTGTAAAGCATATTGGCGGTGGTGTCGCAGATATTTCAGGTCTGCGCGGTGTTATGGAAAACGAGCTTGTCTTATTCCCTGACGGCACCTACGGCCTCGCGATGGACCTGCATGAGTTTTATGTGGGATGTGTCATCCTTGGATCAGGCGACCATATCCAGGCTGGAGATACGGTTTACGAAACTGGTCGTGTAGTCGATGTCCCAGTAGGCCATGAACTTCTTGGCAGGGTTGTGAACGCGTTGGGTCAACCTATTGATGGTTTAGGTTCATTAGAAGTAGAAGAGTACCGTCCTGTAGAGTTCCCCGCAACGAGTTTCATATACAGGTCGCCCATTGATACGCCCCTTCAAACTGGCATAAAAGCCATCGATTCAATTATTCCCCTTGGTAAAGGGCAGCGTGAGTTGATCATTGGCGACCGCCAGACTGGCAAATCGGCCATAGCAATTGACACGGTCCTTAACCAAAAAGGTCAGAATGTCTACTGCATTTATGTCAGCATTGGGCAAAAGATGTCCACCGTTGCTCAAATCGTTCAAACCTTTCAAGAACATGGCGCGATGGAATATACGACGGTAATTTCTGCCAGTGCGGAGGATTCGCCTTCGATGATCTACCTGGCACCATACGCTGGTTGCGCCATGGCTGAAGCCTTCATGTATGCTGGACAGCATGCCCTGGTCATTTATGATGACCTTTCAAAACATGCCATTGCATACCGGCAGCTCTCACTGCTCCTGGAACGGCCTGCTGGTCGAGAAGCCTATCCGGGCGATATCTTCTATCTCCATTCCCGTCTTTTGGAAAGATCTGCCAATATTTCCAGCAAAAAGGGCGGCGGCAGCATGACAGCCCTGCCAATCGTTGAAACGCAGGCAGGTAATATTTCAGCATATATTCCCACAAACCTGATCTCTATTACAGACGGTCAAATCTACCTGAGCACAAAACTTTTTGATGAAGGGGTTTTGCCAGCTATTGACATTGGGCTTTCTGTTTCTCGGGTCGGTGGTGCTGCTCAAAACGATGCCATGCGGGAAGTTTCCAAAAATCTCGCTCTGGATGTTGCACAATACCTTGAGCTTCGGGTTTTTGCCAGGTTCGGTACAGAGTTAGATTCCGAAACACGCCAACAGTTAGATCGCGGCGAAAAGATTCGTACAGTATTAACCCAACCTCAGTATGAACCTCTGCCGATAGCTCATCAAATCGCAATCATATATGCGGCAACACAGGGTTACCTGGATAAAGTTCCCTTGGAAAATATCCCTGAATTTGAAAAAATATTTATTAAGCATCTTCGTCAACACCACGCAGGTCTGCTGGCAGAATTTGCGGCAGGGCATTGGCAGGAAGAACTGGAAAACGATCTAAAGCAAGCACTGAACACGCTCATTAAACGTCTTTTTGATACTGGTTACCTGAAAGAAGTTCAGGAGATGGAAATATAAATGCATTCCGTCAAAGATATTGAAACTCGCCTCCAGGGGATGGAAGACATTAAACATCTCCTGCGTTCGGTCAGGGCAATGTCAGCTATCCGTTGGCGCCGAGCTAAACGGCACCTCAGTATCGCACAAGATTACGCAGATCGTGTGGATGCCCAGTTAGGCATGATTTTTGCGAAGACCGGCAAGGGGGTCTCTGAAAGGATCGCTCACCAGGCGATTTCATCTTCAAGGAAGAGAACGGTGGGGCTCATTACTTTGACCTCTGACCGCGGCTTATGCGGCAACTTCAATACCGGTTTGGTTTCAAAAGCTTTCTTTGTTGAAGATATTTTAAAAAAGAAAAATAAGGATGTCAGAATCATTTCTCTTGGCGGTTATGGTGAACGGATGTTTAGGGATGCAGGCTATGATATTTTTTACTCCGAGAAGATCCCCAGAGCAACGGCTGTTTCCTTTATCAATATCCGTAAAGCCTTTGCTCACATTCGTGACCTGTATGAAACGAAAGCCATTGACGAATTGAACATTCTCTATAACCGTTTCAATTATTTTGGTTCCTATACACCAAAATCTGTACAAATCCTCCCGCCACAATTTTCTGAAATTGAGCAGGATCCCAAAGACATCCCGGCAGACTTGATCATCAACAGCGACCCGGAAGAGCTGAAAACTTTCCTGGTTTGGGAACACCTGGCAGCCCGACTCTACCTGGCATTTATCGAATCCACCATCAGCGAACACAGTGCCAGGCTGCAAACCATGGATGCAGCCATCAGCAACCTCGAAGAGAGAGTCGCTGAGCTGGAAATCAAGTACCATACGATCAGGCAAGAGAAAATCACCCAGGGCGTGCTCGAGGTTCAGAGCAATCTCCGTGATCGCAAAAAGAAACGCTCCAAGAATCTCTAACTTTCCCCTTAACTCTGAATAATAAAATTCCCCCAACAATCGCAAAAACATAAAGCCAAACTCTCTTTATATTTTGTTTGAAAATGATATAAAAACCCGTGCTCTGCATGTTTTATACGATCCATTCTCTTGAAGGAACACAAAGAATATGACATAATAAAATCATTCAATTAAAACGATTAATTGAGAGGATCACGATGTCAGATAATGCTTCCCGAAACAACAAACAAGAAGAGCACTGCATGAACTATTTACTGCCAATCGCTGTGATCGCAGGATTGGTTGTACTTCTGATTGTTATTGCCGATACAAACCTTGAACTGCCCCCCATCATTCCCCAGGAAGAGATCCTGACGAAAGTAGCTGGTTATCTGATCATTGTTGCGGAAGCTGCCGCGGCGTTGGTCATCGGTTCTGCCGTTTTCCGTGCCGTCGTCAGCTATATCCGCCACCTTTTTGATCCAATGGCACGTCAAATCAATTCTACAGAACGCATCCGGCTTCGTTTAGGACATATGCTGAACCTGGGACTGGAATTTGCAATGGGCAGTGATATCCTGCGGCTTGCGGTTAGTCCGTCGACTGCTGATATCATCATTTTATTTGCAATTGTTTTGCTGAGGATCCTGCTAAATTATTTCCTCGAAAGAGAGATCCGCTCATCTGCAGAATTCTGCGGTCCAGGAAATTACGTTCCACCCTCTCAAGATTAAAATTTAATTTATTACATCAAACGCCTTGCAGGCTTGATAGGAAAATACCTAAAGATTCAGCCAGCGTTCTGTAACCCTCGGCAAATCCCCTAACAAACCTTGTTTGAAGGAACACTGCGGCAGCGACTCGATAAATAAGCGGCCATAGCGCTTGGTCATGACACGCTTATCCAAAACGATCACAATACCCCTGTCGGTTTGAGTCCTTATTAATCGCCCAAAACCTTGCCTGAAACGTAAAATTGCTTCCGGTAAGGCATATTGATAAAAGGGATCTTCAAAGGTCTCTGAACGCGCTGAAATAATCGGATCAGATGGAACATCAAAAGGCAATTTCACGATCACCAATACAGAGAGGGCATCCCCGGGCACATCAACACCTTCCCAAAAAGCACGGGTACCCAAAAGAACAGCGCGGTCTGTCTCACGGAAAGTTTCCAATAGCATACTCGCCGAAGCGCCTTCCCCCTGCTCATAAACCTGGATATCGTTTTGCGCCAGGATTGGCTGGATCCTGTTCGAAGTTCGCTGGAGTTGGGCATAGGATGTAAACAAAGCCAGCATCCGACCGCCTGAAGCCTTTGCTACTTCTGATATAACTTCTTCGACAGCACGCTGGTGCGCATTATAGTTGGAGGGTTCAGCAATATCCGTCACAACATAAACCATCGCAGAAGTTTCATAATCAAAAGGAGAACCAACTTCCAGTTCATCCGCATCAACAGCATTCAACCGCCGGCGCAGGTAATCAAATTCACCTCCGGCCGTGAGAGTCGCAGATGTCAGGATGACGGACTCTTTTTGATACCAGAGATGTTTCTCCATCAAATTACCAATATGAAGCGGGGCTGAGTTTAACGAAACTTCCATATATTTCGGGTTGATCTCAACCCAATAGATCATCGATAGATCCGGGTCGTTTGTGAGGCCGTTGAGGTTATGCTGAATCTCTTCCAACTGTAAAGCCATGTTTCCCAGGCTGCCCCACATATCTTCCGCTTCTTCATTCTCCTGGTCTGCCAGCTCGCGCATTGGGGTACGCAGCTCGCGCAAAATATTTAGCAGCGTCTTCAGGGTTGCACCGGCTTGCTCCCAGGCGATCTCAACATCGACCCAGATAGGCAGTGTGCGGGTTGATTGCTGAACCCGCTCTTGCTGTGGGTAGGTGCCCAGATCACGCCCATCCCGTTGTTCAACCAGGAAAGCTTCCAGGGCTTGATAATATTGATTCATCTGGCTGTCAAACCGGAACAACAGGTCCGATGCTTTTTGTACCATTTGGGTCAGCGCAGCCATTTGCGCTGGCTGCAGCAATCCTTCGCATAATTCGATAAATCGCCCTAACACACCCGATTTAGTACCGCCCATTGCCCGCGTTAGCCGTGTAATATCAATTGCGCGCACGCTGAACGACATAGCATTGGTTGTAGCAGATTCAAGGTGGTGTGCCTCATCAACGATCAGGTAATCGTAGGCAGGCAGCACCCTATTTCCCGTTGCTGTATCCGCCAGCAGAAGTGCATGGTTCACGATCAAGAGATGCGCATTCTCAGCAGCAATCTTCGCCCTGTAGAAAGGGCAGCGTCCGCCCGTTCTTTTCAAGCATACTTCCAGCCGGCATCCTTCATCCTCCGCTGAAAGACGTGACCAAACCATGCGTTCATAGCTTCCATTGAGGTTGATTTCCGTTCGATCTCCCGTTTGGCTTTCCAGCAGCCATACCAGGACCTTGCAGAGCACACGCAGTTCATGAAAGTTCTCAGGTTTCCGTCTTCGCATGGCCGACAACCGGCGTGGGCAAAGGTAATTAGATCGACCTTTTAGCACAGCCGCCCTGATGGGGATGTTCAAAGCTCTGCTGAGGTCGGGAATATCCTTATTGATGAGCTGGTCCTGGAGGTTGATCGTGTTGGTCGAAATCACAACCCGCGTGTTGTTATTCAATGCCCAATATGCTGCTGGTATCAGGTAAGCAAAAGACTTTCCTGTACCTGTACCCGCTTCAACCATGAGATGCTGGGATTTGCTTAATGCCTTTGCGACAGACCGCAGCATATCAACCTGCTGCGGACGATATTCATAATCCTTAAAATAGGTGGCAAATGCGCCGCCCAGGTCCAGAACAGACGCAACTTCATCAATATCCAGGGGCTGCGAACCAGGTTCCGCCCCGACCCTGTGTTCGTCATTCACAACAGGTTTCATGAATAAAGGACCGTGTAATCCACCATCCCCTTTTTTCGCGTTCACCGGTTCTTTAACTCGCTGGCGAAGCACCTGCTGCAGTGCCCAATTCGCCTGCCAGTCCAGCGGCTCACCCATCCTTACAATCTCTGCCAACAGGTCCAGCGGAAGCTGTCTTGCTTTTTCAAGCAGTTCAATCAACACAACATGTGTCACCTTTGCATCATCCAGGGCACGATGGGTAGCCGGGAGAAGAATCCCAAGCTGCTGCGCCAGGGCAGAAAGGTTATAGCGGGTTGCCGTCGGCATTAGCACCGCGGCAAGCTCATAAGTATCAATTTCGATATTGTGTTTTAACGCGCCTGCCTGTCGTAAAAAGGCGAGATCAAAGCTTACATTATGGCCCACGACCGGGGCCTCACCGACAAATGCAATAAAATCCCCCATGACATCAGGTAAAAATGGTGCATTGCGCACCATATTATTAGAAATGCCAGTAAGCCGAGAAATAAATCCGGAGATTGGGCGTCTAGGGTTAACCAGCGTCGACCACTCATCTTCAACACGACGATGGTTAAATTTTACTGCACCAATCTCGATGATTGCATCATCATCAAAATTCAAACCAGTTGTTTCGATATCTACTGCGACAATTGAAGACATACAGACGATTATACCCGTAAAAACGAGCTGAAATTTCTCCTCAAAAAGTAAAATAGCGACGTCACCAGACATCGCTATCTTACAATAGCGGAATTAAAATACTCTGCAGACTATAAGTGAATAAACCTCAAAAAAGTTAGTTTACTCTTCAACCTTTTCTTTCAAAAGGGATTTAATGTCTGAGAGAGTCTCATTGATCCTGAAAAAGAGGATCAGCAGTTCGGCATAAATTCTTGTTATCAGAACGCCAAGAACAAAGCTCAGGATGCCTAAAAGTAAACCAAGCAAGAAGCCACCCAGGATTCTTCCTGCCCCACCCCACTGCACAGCAGGAATAAGAATGGTAAAGAACACTACAATGCTTCCTACTGCGCTGCCAGCCAGCCCAATCCAGAATAAAATTTTGATGATTACCGGTGTGATCATCTTTTCAAAGCTTAGAAAATTCTTAAGATTAAATTTCATTGGGTCCTCCGTAGGATCGAATCTGATGGAAATTAAGCTGCTCACATACTCTATATTCTATCATATTCAGACCTTAGCCCGGGAGTAATTGCAGGATTCTCTGAAAATATTCACCTTTTGATTTCTTAACCATCCCTTTTGAAGTGGATTCGGAGAAAATTCATGTGCAATCCCTCTCTATAGTCTGAATATCGTACCCTCGGAAAAACATACTTAAAATGACCTCCAGATCACTTTTGTACTTGACTCTCCCCCTACAGGAGGATGTATACTATTGAAACTAAAGGAATCAAAATTTATCTTATTGAGGAAGACCCATGTTAAAGATCGGTGAGTTTTCAAGAATAGCACAGGTCAGTGTTAAAACCCTTCGCCATTACGATGAAATGGGTTTGATTAAACCCGCGCACATCGACCGCTACACTGGCTACCGTTATTACAACCTCAACCAGCTGGACCATCTGAACCGTATCCTGGCGCTGAAAGACCTCGATTTCAGCCTGGATCAGATTAAAGCACTGCTTAATACGGACCTTCGAAGTGCTTCTTTAGAAATTATCCTCCAGAACAAAGCCGCAGATCTCCGCCAACGTGTTTGCGATGACCAATCACGACTGAAAAGAATTGAAAATAAGCTCGATCAACTGCGGGATAACGTTCATTCCTCACAGAATCCAATCGTAGTAAAAACCGCATCTGACTTATTCGTTGCAACGATCCGGCAGGTTATCCCCTCCACTGATTTTTTAATTCAGTGGCAAACTCAGCAAACAGAAAGAATCAGCAGATTTCTTAAGGAGAAAAATGAGGAGATGGTTGGTCCTCAAATCTTGATTTTTCACCAGGATGAATACCGGGATTGTGATGTTGATGTTGAGACTGGGCTGGTCATAGGCCAATCTAAGGACCCGCTAAGCAACACTTCGGAAAATAATGCCATCAGAGTCTATTTACTAGAAGGTGTTGCCCAGATGGCCACCACAGTCTATTCACAGGATTTAACAAACCCCTCTGAAGCTTATACCCAAATCGCAGAATGGACTCAAGTAAATGGATTTCGCACCTATGGCCCCTGGCGGGAGATAATCTACCAGCAGCATCAACCCTTTGAAAGCAAAATCATTGAAGTACAACATCCAATTTTACATGCCAGTCAATATTATAAAGAAATGGAGATAAGAGAAATGGAACCCAAAATTATTACATATCCAAGTTTTACCCTGGTCGGTATGCGTTATTATGGAAAGAATGAGAACCAGGAAATCGCCAGGCTATGGGGTGAATTTAACCAGCGTATTGGTGAGATAGGAGGTCTGCAGAACGAAACAGGAGATGCTGCGATTGGCTTATGTGTCACACCCGAAAACGCTCCTTCTGATGGATCCTTTGAATACGTCGCCGGTTTTCCTGTGAGCCAGGTCGGCGTGGTTCCGGAAGGTTTTGTGGTGAGGGAGATTCCCGCCCATACTTACGCCGTCTTTGCCCACAAAGGCAGTCTGGCAGGATTGGGTAAAACATATGAGTTCATTTACGAAACATGGCTTCCCCAATCAGGATATCAGGTCGCGGCAAAATTAGACTTTGAATACTATGACCAGGATTTCAAGAATTTTGAACCGGACTCGATTTTTTATATTTATGTACCCATTGAGAAAGCCTAAAGACCGAGGTTTAATCACGAGGCAATCCACCAGTTTTCATAGCTGGTGGATTGATTTATTTAAAGGAGCCTATTAAGAAAACCAACAGGAGCACAACATAATAAATGACAAGCTCGAGAAAACACATCACAATGAATTCTCCCATAGATTTCAAGGAGTACAATCAAGACCAGATTGAATAGTTAAAGGACTTCAAAATGAAAATCACAATTCTTGGCGCGACAGGTCAAACAGGTGAGATCTTAGTCAAAAAAGCATTGTTAAGGGGACACCATGTGACAGCGTTTGCACGAACACCCTCAAAATTGAACATTCAACATCATTTGTTAGAGAAGGTCGAAGGTGACGCGATGGATGCTAAACAAGTAAGATCAGCCATAAAAGGTGCAGATGCCGTGATTAGTGTGATAGCCCCCACCCCTAAAAGCCCTGATGACCTGATGCAAGCAGCGGCTGAAAATATTGTCAATGCAATGAAGGAGAACAATGTGGATCGCCTGGTTTGGTCAACCGGAGCAGGTGTACGGGCACCAGAAGGCCAGCCCACTCTCATGCAAAAATCGATTGAAGCTTTACTAAAATTACTCTCACCCAAGGTCTTAATCAATTCTGAACGTGGCACAGAACGCATCATAGAATCTGATCTGCGGTGGACAATTGCCCGCGCTCCCATGTTGATTAATGAAAGTCGGAATAACGATTACAAAGTTAGCTATGTGGGGCCAGAAATGGGACGTTCGGTTACACGTGAAAATTTCGCTGAATTCATGCTGGATGCCGTTGAAAATGACAGCTACATCCACGAAAGGCCAGCCATCAGTGATTAATGGTGAGAAGTAACCCATTTTTATCATAATCCATTGATTTTTTTCTCTACATACAGGTTTTTCCAGCACCAATTATTTATCTTTTTTATTGACTTCGAAAATCAATTTTGCTATAGTAATATTACAATTAAGATAGTTAAAGGATAATTAAATGAATAATGATTATGCCTCCGACCCTTATGTCCAAACCATGCTATCCAACATGCCTGAAAAAACAGGCAAACCATTGGAAGAATGGCTTTCAATCCTCAAAACGAAAAACTTTGTAAAACATGGTCAAATGCTGTCATATCTAAAAGCTGAACACGGTTTAACCCATGGCTATGCCAACACCATAGCCCTCCTTTTTCGCCAAAAAACCGAAGGTGGCCCCCCAAGAGATGAAGAACTTCTTGCAGCTCAATACCAGAAGAAACCGCAGCTCAAACCGCTGTATGACAAACTGATCGAACATGTTCAATCCTTTGGTTCTGATGTCGAGATTGCCCCGAAGAAATCCTATGTCAGCCTGAGACGCGCCAAGCAATTTGGAATTATCCAGCCCAGCACAAAGACCCGCATGGACATCGGTTTGAATTTAACACCAGGGATCGATACAAGTGAGCCCGTGATTGAAGGTGACCGCTGGAGCGGGATGTGCACCCACCGGATCGAGATCCAAATAGATGATGCCCTCACTCCCGAAGTTTTCGCTTGGTTGCGAAAAGCTTACGACATGGCGGGATGAAAGCTAGATTGATTTCGACTTAGAAATTCTTCAGAAACAATATAAAAATTTTTCCTCCTGATGAGGTTTGTCCTTGTTGGAATGATACCGTTTTGTTAACGCTGTTGTTATCGCAACCGGGAGAATAAAGAATAATCCAGAAAGCCCAGACTGAAGGAGGTCAATTTCTATTCATCAGAATATTTTAATCCGGTAAGATTAGGGCATAAGATACAAATCATATTAATTGGAGATTCCTATGAAAGTTGGTGTTGTTTTTCCTCAAACTGAGTTCCCCAACGATGCTGCAGCCATCAAAGATTTTGCCCAGGCAGTAGAGGACCTGGGATTTAACCATTTGTTGGCTTACGAACATGTGGTGGGGGTCAATCCGGATCGAGAAGGGAATTGGTCTGGCCCTTATACTTACAGGGATCCCTTTTTTGAACCCATTGCCCTCTTCAGCTATTTATCCGCAATCACACAAAAACTCGAATTCATCACTGGCATCGTCATCCTACCCCAGCGGCAGACCACCCTATTTGCCAAGCAAGCAGCCACCCTGGATATTCTTTGCAAGGGACGACTTCGAATTGGTGTTGGGTTGGGATGGAATAAGCCCGAGTACATCAGCCTGGATAAAGACTTTCATAACCGTGGCGAACGATTTGAAGAGCAAATCCATGTACTCCGAGAGCTCTGGACCAAACCTCTTGTTACTTTTGAGGGGAATTGGCATAATCTGCCAGATGTGGGTTTAAATCCCTTACCAGTACAGAAACCGATCCCATTGTGGTTCGGCGGACATGCTGACCCGGTGCTGCGCCGTGTTGCCAGGCTGGCGGATGGCTGGCTGCCAAATTATCGAACACCGGATGATGCGGCAAAAGCCCTGACGAAATTACAAGGTTATGTTGAAGCTGAAGGGCGTACGTTACAGGATATTGGAATTGAACCGCGGATACACATGAAGGATGGGGATGAACAGGAATGGCGGAAATTGTCACAAGCCTGGAAGGATGCCGGTGCAACACACTTGACATTAATCACAATGGGGGCTGGTTTTCAGTCAGCCGGACAGCATTTACGCTTATTAGAGAAATTTACAAAGATTGCTCCGGTCAACACCTAGCATTGGTTGATTCGGGTTAAATGTAAATTAATCAATTTTCGGTAGTGTGAACTTCACAACTGTGCCTTTATTCAGCCCTTCACTTTCCGCCCATATCTGACCCCCATGGGCTTCGACCAGTTTTTTTACAATCGTCAGCCCAATCCCACTGCCGCCGTCCTCCCGTGAGCGTGACCCATCCACACGGTAAAAGCGTTCGAAAATACGTTCAAGATCTTTTTCAAGCAAACCAATCCCAGTATCACTGACTGTGACCTGTACCATTTCATTGAGCTCATCCACAGATATCGTTACTCTCCCGCCAGCGGGTGTATAGCGCAGCGCATTATTTATCAAATTAATCACAATTTGATCAAGGCGGTCTTCATCTGCCGATACCCTCACTTGCTTCGCTGAATCCATAAGAATCAGATTGATCCCATTCCGGGAGAATTCGTGTTGATATGTATTGGTGATCTTCTGCAGCACTTCTCTGATATTAAGGGGCACAGCGTGAAGATCAATCTCCCCGGTTTCAATGTTATTTAATTCCTGCAGGTCATCCACAAGACGATCAAGCCTCTCAGCTTGCCGGAAGATCATTTCGAAATTTATTTTCTCCGGTTCAAGGACACCGTCTATCAAACCTTCCATAGACCCTTTGATCACGGTAAGCGGAGTCCGAAGTTCATGGGCAATATCGCCAATCATCTGGACCCTGGACTCCTCAACAGCATTAAGTGTTGACGCCATGTGATTAAAACGGGCGGCCAACCGTTCAAATTCATCACGGGCTTCCGGTTCATCCTCTTTAACGGGTAGTCTTTCCTGGTAGTTACCCTCAGAAACCCGGTCTGCCGCCTGTGCCATTTGGCGCAGCGGGATCACAAACCGTTGGCTCATCAAAGCACTCACGCCCAACGTGATGACAATCGAAGGGAAAACGGCATAAAGAGCAGCTTCAAGGATGATTTGATTGAAGATTATAAATAGACGACTGAACAATTCCGATGTATTCATCAACATCGGTCTTCTTCCCCCCATCATATCCATCATTTCCTGGATTCCATGTTCTGAAAATAGGGTCACCATGCTCACCAGATGGTTGTTAAAAATACCGGGTAGTAAGAGCCGCAGGATGATGCCAAAAACCAACATCACCAGTAAAACCAGGATGAAATAGGAGAAGAAAAATTTCCAAAAAATATGCCGCTTGAAATAATTAATCATATTTTTCGCTCATCTTCAAATCGATATCCAACGCCCCAAACTGTTTCGATAAATCGATCGTCCAGCTTTTTTCGCAAGTGTCCAATGTGAACGTCCACCACCCGAGAATCACCAAAATAGTCTCCACCCCAAACATGCTGCAATAGCTGTTCTCTTGTCAGGACTTGCCCTGGGTGAGCCATCAATGTCCTTAGTAGGTCAAATTCGATAGCCGTCAAATCTAGTCTTACTTCATCCAACCAGGCTTTATGAGCGCCGGTATCCAACACGACATGCTCAGAGTGATAAATCGGCGTGTCTTTTGATTCACCTGAATGGGACATCCGTCTCATCGCAGCATTGATTCTTGCGACCAGTTCACGGGGAGAAAAAGGCTTGGTCAGGTAATCATCCGCTCCCATATTCAGGCCGACTATTTTATCGACTTCTTCGGTTTTCGCGGTCAGCATGATGATGTAGACATCAGATTCAGTCCTCAAGTTCGTCAGGACGTCCAGGCCACTCATCGCTGGCAGCATGATATCGAGGACGATGACATCAGGATGCATACCTCTGGCAATTTGGAGTGCTTCAATACCGCTCGCGGCTTCAAATACTCGATACCCTTCCTTCTCCAAATATGCGGATACGAGATTTCGAATATCCTTCTCGTCATCAACCACCAAAATTCTTCCCTCAGGCATATCCATCCTTTATCTTACAATCATCTATCCTATTTTACCTAACAGGACACAGGAAATCATCCTGTGGCCTGGAGGGAAATTCATGATTGTTGAAGGATGGGTGCCCCACAGTGAGGACATTCAGAATATTCCCCCGGAACAATGCTTCGGCAGAAATCACAGTGAAATGGGGTCAACCTGAAACCACATTGAGGGCACCAGGAGAAATCCCCGGACACCTTCCAGCCACATTCTGGGCATCGGGTAAATCGATCAGGACTCGGAGTCTTATTATCAAATCTCTCAGAGACTTTTCCACCTAACGCCCATAATGCTGCCAGCCCCAATCCCTTTCCGCAAGGCATAGGTTATTCCTTCCTCAGCGGTTCTCCGCAATAAGGACAGGTCTGCCAATCCTTATCAACGGGCTTTCCACAGTTTCCACAATTTTTGATAGCCTTAGGGGTTGTGGGATCGTTTTTTCTGCTGGATTGCACCAGCAAGATTATCCCTGCAACAAGAAGTGCTACAAAGCCCACTGGCAATGCCAGCATCAGCAGCATCCCTATGGCGCCAAAGAATGGGAAGCCATGCATTCCACCACGGAAGTCACGCTGGAACCAATAGCTGTCTCTCGAAAAGCGGGAGCCATCATTCATCATTGATATCGCGTAACGGGGAAATCGAAGGAATCCCGTCATGAATAAAACCAGAAATATTATCAGAACAACTAATATTACGCCTAAAATCCAGAGCCAAATTTTCTTCATCATCAATCCTTTCATTATTTACCAATGCATTCCCATACCATGATAGGGGCGGTCTTCATAGGTAGAATCACTGTCATAGTATGGGCAGTGAAAACCCTCGTGGGTTTCAAACGACTCATCCGCCATGTGATCAGTCATCCAATCGTATTGTTCTTCTGTGATCCAGCCGTCTTCAAATGCTTCCGCAAGGTAGCCCTCACGAACATCAACCATCAAGTCAAAATAGGTTTCTTCACTGATACCTGAATCCAGCGCGATCTCATACAATCTTTCGCCATCATAAAGACGGTTTTCGATGTCCTCAGGTGACAATCCAGTCTCATTGGCGACGGCGTCTATCATCAGAGTCATCATTGATTGTTCATCATCTTCCAACCCCAAATGCCCGCCATAGCCATGCATTGGACCGTAAACGTGTTGATCTCCCCTTTTGAATTCATCGTCATATCGGAATGGGGGAATGCCATGAAAATTATTCACAGCAAAAACGACACCCGTTGTTATTACCAGCATCACTGCTGTAACAAGCAGTGCAATTCCAACAACTCTCTTTTTCTTCATAGATACACCTCTAGTCTATTGATAATCTGGTTTACATCTTATTTTTAGCTTATAAATGTAAAGAAAGTATAAAGTTTTCTACAAAAAACCTTAAGGTTCAGCGAAGTTCTCATTTATAATTTGATCACCAAACGGATTAATCAAGGAGTGTATAATGGGTAAAAAAATTTTAGTCACTTATGGGACAATGTCTGGTTCAACCGCTGAGGTCGCACAGGCTGTTGCAGATGAAATCAAAAAAGAGGGAATAGAAGTTGATGTTGAGCAGGTGGAAAATCTCAAAGACCTTCAGGGGTATGATGGTGTGATCCTGGGTTCTGCTGTTCGGATGTTCCATATCCTGCCAAAAACCAGGCGATTTCTAAGAAAACACAAGAGAGCCTTGCAGGAAATACCTGTTGCTTATTTCCTGGTTTGCCTGACGATGAGTGAGGATAAACCTGAAAACATCGAGCAGGCAACAAAATTCGCACAACCCATGATTTCCACAAAAGAACCTGTTAGCCTGGGATTGTTTGGCGGGTGTATTAACCATGAGAAAATGACAGATATCTTCTCTCTACCAATGAAGCAAATGCCTGAGGAAGATCACCGGGATTGGGAAATGATCCGAGCCTGGGCAAGAGATCTTGTGCCAAAAATGTAAGGATTGGCATGAAATTTCCCTCAATTCAGTGAATCGGGGATTAAATTTTATCTTTTTTTATCAGGTCATCAGATTTTAGAAAACATCTTTTCACAATATTAATTCAACCCTCACCCAACCCTCTCCCTTGAAATGGAGAGGGCTTTCCGTACCTTGAATTCAAGCAATGGGGAAATTTATTCGTTAACATTTCTCCTCTTCCTCAAGCTGACTGTCATTAAACAAAGAGTGCACTTTGAGCAAGAAGGGTCAGCGAAGCAATAATGCTCGCGAGGCCAATATCAGGAAAAGGTCTTTCTACTTACAATGTTCATTTGATCGGGAAAAAACGCCTTATCAGACAGCCTCCTCTCCTTCCCTAATGAGGGAGCAGATTGAGGTGAGGGTGGCGTCGTGGAATAATTTAGCTACGCCTTAAAATCATAGAGACCCCTTCCTGTATTTTTTAACACACCGGCGGATGACTGTTCGGTCATCCGCTGGTGTTTTTCGGAAGGAGCCTCTAAACCAAAAGGAGAGAAAAGATAAAACCTAATTACTTGATTTGGTATTACCTAATTGTTAGATAACAGTATAGTACAAACTTTTCATTTTCTCCTTAAGAGCATGTTAATGATTGGATACCATTCTTTTAAGGGTTCCATTTTATAAAAACAGCAGTAAAAATAATAAAATAATTCAAAAAAACCTGGGTGGTTGATCACAACTGGTCAATCTAAACAACCAGCCCCCGTTATGTTCGGGGGCTGATACTTTAACAAATATGGTTCCGTCTACGACGTTGAGCCTTACTGTGCTTCTTCTACAAGCTCATTAGCCGTTTGTGTGTAGGCTTCAAGAATTGCTTCAACTTGTGCTTGATCTGTTGCATTCCACAATTCAGCAGCCATATCACCGAGTGCCCGTCGGACTGATGACCAGGCCGGGAAGGTCTGCGGTTCTGATGGACCAATTGCTGCCAGAGCAACGCCAGTTGCCCAAACGGGGTTCTCTGCAAGATAGTCTTCTAATAAGGCTTCGGTGCTCAGTTGGGTTCCATAGTAACCGCTTGCACGCACCCATTCCGCCTGGATCTCAGGGGAGGTCAGCCATTTGATGAACAGCCAGGAGGCCAGTTCTTCTTCATATACGCTTGGGACAACACCCAGCATTTGCTGGAATGCATCCACTGCCAATGTACCATCTGGGCCTGGAGCAGCAATGAAACCCCATTCATCATCGTTAGCTTCGTCTGCAAAAGCAGCTTCATAATAAGGCAGTCCAGCGGTTGAGCTCATGGTGATCAAAGCTTTGCGCTGTGCTTGTTCCGGGTTTGGATAGCTCTCGGTTTGCCAAACACATCCCTGCTCTTTCAAACTCAGGATATACATGGCTGTGTCAACAGCTTCGGCTGTATTGAAATCATATGCGGTCATATCATCATTCAGTTCATCACCGCCAAAAGCATACAGGAAGTGCAGAAAGTTCGTTGAGCTTGGATAATAAACCAAACCGCCGGTACCTGCTAAGTCAGGATTACCTAACCCATCATTATAAGCTGCAGCAGCACAGATCTGTTCTTCAAGTTCGGCTGATGTTGCAGGAGCAGCATCAAAACCCAATTCTTCCGCCCAGGTAAAGTTGTAAACCAGCACGTTCGCCGACTGGGTCATTGGGAAAGCAATCCATGCGCCATCCGGTGTGGATCCTGCTGCTTTGAGGTGTGGATAGAGATCAGCCAACTCTTCAGCGGTTAAACCATACTGGGCATCTTCGATGTAAGGATTCAAATCAATAATGGAATCCACCGAATACCAATCGGTAAGGGTATTGGTGTAAGCCATCACGACATGAGGCAGATCACCGGATTGGATGCCTGCGTTGAATTTATCTTCAACATCGCTGTAATTGCCCTGGTTGAAAGCTGCAACGGTGATCCCGTAGGCATTCTCTGCATTGAATTGGTCAACGAGAGCTTGTAAGGCTTCACCCGGCTCATCGGAATAAACATGCCAGAAATCAATGGTGACGTCAAGAGTCATCATTTCTTCGGTCTCTTCGACTTCAGGTTCATCAACCTCAGGTTCATCGACTTCAGGTTCATCAACCACAGGTTCGTCGACTTCTGGTTCCTCAACTTCCGTCTCTTCGACTTCTGTCTCCTCGGCAGGCTCATCTACTGCCGGAGCGCAGGCTGTCACCAAGAGTGTGAATAGCACAAATATTGTCAGTAGTACACTTAACTTTTTCATATTTCTTTCATCTCCTAATTAATTAATGAATTTTATTTGTTAATTAGCCAATTATGTTTTTCGTTCCTCTGCACCTCCGTTCGCTGCTTGTGAAATTATTATCCTTTTAATCCAGAACGTGCAATACTTTCTGTGAATTGTTTCTGGGTAAAGAAGTAGATGATTAAAATTGGGATGATCGTAATAAATGCGCCTGCCATTGTCAGGTTAATTTCCTGACCGGCCTCGTTTACGAACTGCATAAGACCGACAGATATCGGCCGCCAGTCCGGTGTATTGGTCACAAGCATCGGCCAGGCCAGGGAGTTCCAGCTCCCGATAAAGGACAGCACCAGGATCACCATCAAAGGTGCTTTTGACAGTGGCAGCACAACTTGAATAAGAAACCGAAAATGTCCAGCACCATCCATTTGAGCCGCATCATACAGCTCATCAGGTACCTGGGCAAAGAATTGTTTTAATAAAAAGATCGAAAAAATATTGCCCATGAATGGAATCGTCAGTGCCGGCCAGTTGTTGATCCACGGGATTGGCGTGATACGCCCCAGCCAGGTGACCGTCAGGAAATTTGGGATGATAAACACCATTGCCGGGATCATGAGTGTGCTTAACATAATACTAAAGATCAAATCGCGCCCCGGGAATTTGATCCGGGCAAAGGCATAGGCCGCCAGCACACTGAATGTGATCTGTCCGACCAATGTGATCGCAGTGATCAAAATCGTGTTTAGGAAATACTCTGAAAAATCAGCTTTGCGCCAGGCTTCTATATAATTTTCAAAATGTAATTCGGAAGGAAAAAAGGATGAACCCAAAGCCTCACCCAGGCTTTTTAATGATGTAGATATCATCCAGATAAATGGGATCAATGAAATCGCTGCGCCCAGGATAAGGATGACATATGTAAATAATTTCTTTGATTGAAATAATTTCCTAATAACCGGGATTAGAATAACGACATATAAGACACCGAGAAAATAGAGAAACAAAGGCGAAGTAGATTTCCTTAATACAAAGACAACAGATAAAATAACTGTAATTACTATCAAAAATAGATAGACGATAATTTTCCATCTTGGTGACAATATAAGAGGGTTTTTTTCTTTTGATTTATTAGCCATAGAACACCTTGGAACCTTGTGTTTTATTATTGATGTAAGTCAAAATAAGAATGATCGCGAAGAGGACAAATGACATCGCAGATGCATAGCCATAAAACTTCTTTTCAAAGAATTCAATGAAGATCTTAACACTGAATGTGTCCGTCGTTCCCAATGCCAGGTTGGATCTTAATACCCAAATGGTATTGAAAGCTTTGAACGTCCCGATGATGGCTATCAGCGAAAGGAAATACGTTGTGGGTGAGAGCAACGGGAATGTGATATGCCTGAAGATTTGCCAACCATTTGCGCCATCTACTTCTGCTGAATCGTTCAGCTCATCAGGGATATTCGCTAATCCCGCCATGTAAATCACAGTGTCATATCCAACATAAGTCCAGATTGAAAGCAGCATAATGACAGTTAATGCCAGGCTGGGTCCGGCAGCCCATTCTGGGATGGGTAAATTTACCAGTTCTCCTAAAAGTGTAATGATCCCTTTGGGTTCATTTAACCACTGCTGAGGTGCCATACCAAGCAGCTTTAAGAACATGTTGATGGGTGCAGATTCCCGGTTCGAAAACATCTGCTGGAAAACTGCCGCGCTTGCGATGGCAGGTGTGACATAAGGTATGAAGTATAAAATCCGGAAAATATTTGATCCTTTTAGTTTCTGGAACAAAAGGATGGATAAAAACAATGCAATCCCAAGCTGAAAAGGAACAGTACCCAAAGAGAAGAAAATGGTGACCTTTAACCCTTCCCAGAGGTCTTCATCGCCCTGGGCAACAATTTCTGGAATCTCACCAATCAACAGCCAACCGCCAACCAACAAGACTAACGCCCCCAGTAAATATAAAATAAACCGCCATGTCGAGTCCTGTTTTTCTGCTCTACGCCAGAGCAGCCAGGCAAGTCCCAATAAGACAACACCTCCGCTGATCATGATGACCTGGGGCCAAATACCCGGATCCACACCTTCAGCAATCGATTCGGCATAAGCAAGGTTCACTTGCAGGAAAGTGTAGTACAACAATCCTACACCAGCGCCCAGGGCGGTAAATAACAATGCAAATTTGGATTGATAATTAAGATTTCTTTTATTACGCCACAACCGGAGCACAACCCCACTGACCACTAACCCGGCTATCAGCAGCCAGAAAAACAAGCGCCATGTGGGTAAAACCGTCTCAGATCGCAGTGCATCTTTCAATAACTGGAAAAAGACAGCCGGTGTTTTATCTTCCAAACGCCTGATCAGAAAAGAAATGTCCAAAACCTGAGGCAAAGCTCGATAGAACCAGTTCAGGAGTGCGAAGACCACAACAGAAAAGATCACCCCGGGAAAGATACACGGCCAGGGACTTTCCTCTTTTTCTTTCGCCATGTTAATGATCCGCTTGATCAGGACATATACCCCATACAAAGCACCGAGTCCCAGGAAGAAGACCAGGACATAAGCTAAATTTCCAATGGCTTTCACATAATTCGCTAAACCAAGCATGTCTCCGCGTTTGATTTTCCACCGGTGCAGGCTTACAAACAGTGCAAAGCCCACAGGAAATATTCCAAAAATAAAAACCAATATAGTTGCCGGAGCAATGAATGTGTAAGCCGTTAGATATTCTCTTAATTTCCGCCCTCTTCTGCCAGTAAAAATCTTTTGTAGAAAATTTTTATTTTCCATAGGTTTTCAAAGAAAGGATCTATTGAACAAGATAGTATTGACGATAAAAATTATAACATACCTATTGGATAAATCAGGAGCATTTACAATTTCTCCCATTATCTTCTATAAATCACATACCTATAGACCACTCTGAAACGAATGCCATTTCGAATCGATACAAAATTGTTTATTGGCTCATCCGCAGGATGTCAGCAACGTCTTTAGGGGTGATATCGCTGTGCTCACCCAGTTTTGTACCTTTCTTATCAAACTTCGCTTCAATCAGGTTCGCGGCTTCATCCGGATCGATCCCGTAGTCCGTCAGTTTCGTGGGCATTCCTAAATGATTGAAGAAAGCCGTCATTTCTGCCAAAGCCTGACGAATAACCGATTCATCATCTCCAGCTAAACCCCAAACACGATGGGCATATTGCATAAGCTTTCCGGCTTTCCTCTCCCGTTGGAACCACAGCAGATGAGGCAGTACAACAGCTAAAGATTCTGCATGTGCCAGGCCGTATAACGCTGTTAGCTCATGGCCGATCATATGAGTTGCCCAATCCTCAGGCACACCTTTACAGATCAATTTATTCAACGCATTTGTCGCCGTCCACATCAAATTAGCTCGTGCCTCATAATCCGGCGGGGTTTCAAGCGCTTCTGGTCCGATATCCTGCAGGGTCAAAAAAATCGACTCAGCCTGGCGGTCCTGCAGCGGTGCATTGACCGAATAAGTAGCATACTGTTCCATCACATGGACATAAGCATCAACAATCCCATTCCTGATCTGATTTTCCGGCAGGGAGTAAGTTGTGGTTGGATCCAATACTGAAAATTTAGGGAAGACCAGTTCACTTACCCAGACATATTTTTCTTTGGAAGCCCGTCTTGAAATGACGGAGTTGCCGTTCATCTCTGATCCTGTTGCCGGCAGCGTCAGCACGACACCGATGGGTAATGCCTGGTCAATCTTGGCAGATTTTCCGCCCTTTACAATTTCCCAAACCTCCCCGTCAGTATAAGGAATGCCGGCAGCAATCAATTTGCTGCCGTCCAGAACGGATCCACCACCTACAGCCAGGATAAAATCAACCTTCTCCTCTCGCCCAAATTCAACTGCTTTGATCAACGTGTCGTAATCAGGGTTTGGCTCAATCCCTCCAAATTCAAAGAATATCCGGTCCCCTAAAGCAGAAACGACCTGCTCA
The DNA here is from genome assembly GCA_016841445.1 of Anaerolineaceae bacterium. Classification (GTDB taxonomy): domain Bacteria; phylum Chloroflexota; class Anaerolineae; order Anaerolineales; family Anaerolineaceae; genus Brevifilum. Next base: position 131,935 of record JAENZD010000003.1, on the reverse strand, counting down.
TAAACACCATTCGTCTTGATCGACCCCCCACCATAACACATCAATACCCTGGCATTTTCAGGGATATGGCTATCAATATCAGGAATTGTGCCTTTGCCAAAGATGATCCGCGTAGGATTGTAAAATTCAAAGTTGTTCATCAATATTGCTCCTATGAAATTTGACTGATTTATTTTAACCTATCAATCGCCACTTTATATTATTTCCCTGTAAATATTTGTTCAAGGCGGGTTATTCTCACACCTTTGGATTCAAGTTTAGCCCTGACATGTAAAGCGTTTTCTACAGCTTTGGGATTATCCCCGTGAAGGCACAAAGTGTCAACTATTAGCCTCTCATCACCCTTAGCTATGCCATCAAATACAAGGTGCAGCGCATTCTCTGCAACCTCTTCCGGGTTTTCAATCACCGCTCCATCCTGCACCCGCGGCATTAGCGAACCATCTGAGAGATAGCGCCGGTCAGGGAAACCCTCATTAGCTACAGGTAAACCTGCTGCTTTCCCAGCGCTGGTCAATTCAGAACCTGCCAAACCAACCAGGATCAAGTTGGAGTCAACCATATACACAGCTTTTGCGATTGCGTTAGCGACCTGGATATCCTGGGCTGCCAGGTTATACAGGGAACCATGCGGCTTGACATGCACCAATTGGGTTCCTGCAGCACGAGCAAAGGCACTCAAAGCACCAATTTGATATAAAACCATATCTGAAATTTCCTCAGATGAAAGCCCCATCTGCCGCCGGCCGAAACCCTGCAGATCTGGATAGCCAGGGTGAGCCCCTACAGCAACCCCATGCTCCTTTGCCAGTTCAACCGTTTTCGCCATCACCGTGGGATCACCGCCATGGAAACCACAGGCAATATTAGCAGAAGTGATCAAGCTCATCATGCCCTTATCATCGCCAAGCTGATACCTGCCATAACTCTCTCCCATATCGCAATTCAGATCAACACTTAATACTGGAGCCACGCCTCCTCCTCCTGGAAAATTAGTGAATCAAGTTGACAGATGATGTCCCGAAAAGCCTGCTGACCTTTCTTAACATCCATTTGCATGAATTGAATTTTTGATTTCTCTGGTTCAGCCTGCGCCAGCAGCGGCTGGTCAATCTTTGCTGCTGTGGCAATGCATGTGTAGCCACCAGATGTTGGATGGTCAGGCATCATCACAATCGGCTGCCCATCCCGGGGCACCTGGATTTCACCCATCACCATTCCCTGTGAGATAAGATCAGCGCCATGGGTATGGGTTATTTTAGGTCCTGATAAGCGATAGCCCATCCGGTCAGAGTTTAGCGTAAGAGAATAAGTCTTGCTGTAAAAGTCCTCAATGCTTCCTATTGTAAAGCGATTTTGATGAGGGCCAGGAACAACTCGAATGATGGGATCAGCCTTGTAAGCTGGTCGCAGTTCATTGGGAATAACCCTGCCAGCAGTCGCCCTGGCTTGTGAGATTCGCCCATCTATCTTGATGCTATCGCCATCCTTAATTTGGCATCCGAGACCCGCCCTGAGGTTGACACTGCATGAACTCATCCACTGGTGTGTCTGGAAACCACCCTGGACAGCAAGATAGACCCATTGACCGCCCAATTCTTTTCTAATCGTAATACGGTCGCCCCGTTTGACCCAAAACGACATCCATAGCGGGATCTGCCTTTGATTAACAGCAATCGAATATCCGGCGCCGCAAACAGCAAGCAGGGAATCCGCACTTGCAATCATCGATGCAGCAGAATACCCCGCCTCAATACACGCAGCATTTGTTGGATTCCCGACTAACTGGTTGGCACAGCGGTGCGCCCACCAATCTATCGGTCCGGATTCTGGCATGCCAAATCGACGGTAACCAAACCGTCCTGCGTCCTGGATGGTCATCATCAAAGCAGCTTGCTCAACCGCTAATGTCATCCAACGACCTCTCCATCCACCGCAATAAATTGAACCTCATCACCAGGAGAAAGCAGGAAGTGCGGCTCCTTAACAGGATCAAATAAAACTTGTTCAGTCCGCCCAATGATCTGCCAGCCGCCGGGAGAATCCATTGGATAGATACCCGTTTGGGACCCGGCAATCCCCACCGATCCCCCTGGTACTACCTTCCGGGGTGTCGCTAATCGTGGTGTGTTGAGTTCCGGATCCAGCCCCAACAAATAAGCAAAACCGGGGGTGAAGCCCATCATGCCAACCTTGTAGATTTGAGTAAAGTGGCGTCTGACAACCTCCGAGGCTGACATCCCATGAAACGCCGCTACGTGTTCCAGGTCTGGACCATCCTCACCCCCATACTGAACTAAGATTTTAACGCGCTTTGTACGGACAGAAGTCTTTTCGCCCTTTTGGACAAACCAATCCTCCAACCAATCTTCCACCGAACGATATGTCGTGACCAGGGGGTCATAATATACCAGGATGCTGGCATAGCCCGGCACCCATTCGATCACACCTTTCAAAGTTCGCTCTTGCATTCGTGCTTCGATACGATAAATTGTGTCATTAATGCTATCATCCAGCAATTGCGATAATTCGAGTAAACATGCCGAATCCCCAACCGGGGAAAAATTTGGCAATTTTGGGGCAAAATCAGGCATTCGATTTCTCAATGATGGCATGTTGAATGGAGGCTGTTAAATGCGCGCCAATGAGTGCAATCATCGCTGTCATGTAAATCCAGAACAGTAAAGCAACAATGGACCCCACAGAACCATAAACTAGCCGGTAGCGTGAAAGCCCACTGCTGAGATACCAGGTAAAAATATTATTAAGAAGTTCCCATGCTACGCCTGCAATCAGTCCCCCTATGAAAGATGCCTTCCGGCTGACTTTTATTCTAGGTACCCAGTAATATAAAGCCCAGAACATCAACAGGTTGATCACAACCGGGACGAGAAAAGCGCCTATTTGCCACAAAAAAGTTTCATGAAGCGCTCTGCCATCCAGGGGAATATTGATCACCGGGATCAGCCCGGACAGGGTAGAAGACGCAATAGATAAAAGCATTAAAACACCTAGCCCCAGGAACATCAAGAATCCCATAAAACGGCTTTTCAAAAAATTCGGGACGGACGCCTTTGGGAACGCCCGGTTGAGGTTTTTTGCAAGGATATTAAAAACGCTGGTTGCAGACCAAACGAGGGAAATGAGCGCAATAAATGTCACCGCACCTCGTAACCTGAGGACACGGTTAATGTTTTCAATAATAACACTATCAATCCCCGGGACCACACCTGACAAAAGATTGATCAGCTGCTCCTGCACCACCGAGCGGTCTACAAAATAGCTTCCCACAATAATGAATACAAGCAGCATCGGGAATATCGAAAAGAAAGCAAAATAAGCCAGGCTGGCAGCCGCTTCACTCCCCCTTTCTTTTGAAAAGCGCTTGAAGGCACTTTGAATGATCGATAGAACACCGCCGCTAAAGGTGTCTGTTTTCTTGTAAGCTTTATTGAGCCATTTTTTTATCTTCTTTAAATTTACTTTCATCACGTTTTCGTCCTGAAGTACTGGATAATAAATTAATTATAATGGTTTTCTGTCTTTTTCTCATGCTGCGCAGTTTGAAGATTAATCAATTGATCCTATCTCCCAAATTGACAACAAGATTTAATGCAGCCTAAAGGGATTTTCAATGGATTTTAACGTGTATAATAGGGCTGTTCAAATCAACGCCTATCAGGAGGAAGCATGGATATCCGGACGATACAGTCATATTATGAGGCACGCGGCTTACAGTGGCCTTCCGCCAAGGATGCATTATGGTTCTATCTCTCAGAAGTTGGGGAACTTGCCGAAGCCTTCCTAGCCCATCATCAAGATCAACTTTCTGAGGAAGAGATTGAGATGCTCCAACGGTTTAGCGATGAGGGATTCCATGCTGATGAGATCGTCTCGCGGGTGGAGGGTTGGATCCGCAATAATGACAGGGTCCGAAAAGAGGACATCAGTAAAGAAGTTGCGGATTGTGAAATGATGTTAGCGGTGTTCATGTACAGCCTGACAGGATCAACGCCTGATGACGCGCTGCTCAAGAAAATGAAAGAGAAACTTGGGGATCATGCTGTGCTTCTTGACAACACGCCTTCTGCTTGATTTGACAGATCTTATTAGATCGATTAAACTAAAATTCAGATCAAAAACAAGAAAGGAGGCAACTGTATGTCAAATAATTTAAGAATTGTTCGAAATAAATTGTTGAACGCGCCTCCTGTCGGGTTACCTGGTTGAATTAACTTAACTTAGTTAACAAACTTGCCACAGGTCAGCGCCTGTGGTTTTTTATTTCCCATAAAAAGCCAAAATTAATATTTTTGTTGAGCCTTCAACGCATTTAAATCGATGATTAAGGAAATGTTTTACGAATGAATACAAATCATAATTTTGATTTAACCGAACAGCTAGAAGATTTCGTTGACCTTCCGCCGATTCGGAATGTACCACGAGAGAATCTGCTTCAGACCTCTTCAATTAAAAACCGGAAGAAGGCTACTTCTTTCCAACTATCTGATCTTTCAGAGCAGGAAAATGAGTTCAACATCAGCTATTCCGCATCCAAGCATGAAAGAGAGTGGCTAACCGCATCCTTGAAGGATTTCTACCAACAGCAGTGGTTCGAAGATATCCTCAGATTGATCAAAGGCGGCGGTAAAGAAGCTTCGGTTTACCAATGCCTGGCAAATAACACTTCGCAAAACAGTTATTTGGCTGCGAAAGTCTACCGCCCAAGAAAATTCCGGCAGCTTCGAAACGATTCCCTGTACCGTGAGGGACGCCTCCATTTAGATGATGAAGGGCATGAGATCCATGACAACAGAGCTTTGCATGCCATCGAAAAACGGACAAAATTTGGCATGGAGATCCTTCACACATCCTGGATTGAGCATGAATTTCAAACCATGCAGATCCTGCACCAGGCAGGTGCAGATATCCCAATGCCCTTAGCCAGCGGTAACAACGCTATCCTGATGGAATATATCGGCTGGGATGATGTGGCCGCACCCACCCTTAACACTGTCAACCTTTCACTGTCCGAAGCAAAATGGGTGTTCGATAAAGTGATCCATAATATTGAAATCATGCTGAAAAATCAGCGTGTTCATGGCGATCTTTCTGCCTACAATATCCTGTACTTTGATGGAGAGATCTTCTTGATTGATTTCCCGCAATCGCTCAACCCTTACGAAAACAGGAGTGCTTTTGCTATTTTCCGCCGAGACCTGCTGCGCCTGTGTGAATATTTCCAGGTCATGGGCATCAGATGCAAGCCCAACAATCTTGCAGAAGATTTATGGTTGAAACACGGGTATGAAATTCATCCACCAGCAGATCCCAGGTTGATCGAACCGGATTTCATTGATCTTTAAGGTTTTCCAGAAATAAAATGAGAGACATCCAACTGCGATGTCTCTCATAATGTCATTTTCTGATGAACAATTCCCTGAATATCCTGGGGAGGAACAAAATCGCGACGAATTAGTTATCCTCACCTAATGGGACATTATCAACATCTAATGTAAAGGTCGTTGATTGGTCCTGTGCTATCACGGTATAGGTGCCCGCTTCTAATCCGGCAATATCAAGGTTAACCGATTCTTCAAAAGGCACCAGGGCTTCAGTGCAGGCGATGTCGCCTGCGGGCTGGCGAGTATGAACCGTCAGGATGAAATCCTGACCATCTTTTTCTACCTCTATGTTATACAGTTCAATACAGCCATTCGGAAAGTAACCCGATACAACCGCGCGTGCCTGTACGGGGAACGATTCCAGTAAAAGGACCTCTACCGACTGAATCGTTGCCCTTTCGCCGTAAGTATACTCATCCCCAACCGGGGGTGTCTCTGTTTCATTCGCTGGTGCGCATGCTGACAAGAACACGCCAAACAGCAGGAGTACACCAAATAGAATTTTTAATTTCTTCATATTTCATCTTCCTTTCGCTTATTGTTCTTTCTAAGACTTTGACGAACAACAAACCCTTTTTGTTCCAATTTCAGACTACTTTTCAAATATAATAAATTCATTAGAATTAGTGGATGTTTGCTTAAATGAAACATTTTCAAGTCATCATCGTTGGCGGCGGTCCTGCCGGTTCAATGGCAGGTTACCACCTTGCAAATGCCGGGGTTGAGGTATTGATCCTGGATAAAAGTGTTTGGCCGCGAAGGAAAGTTTGCGGGGGCGGCCTGACCCACCGGGCTTTGTTAGAGATCCCATTTGACATCTCCAGTACTCTGCATGCAGCCGTTGAATGGGGAACGATTGCTTCGGGTGGCCGAGAGCTTTTCGACATTCAAGGCAGCCACCCTATATCTTACCTTGTTGATCGTCCTTCTTTTGATGCTGAGCTGGTTAATCATGCCATCAAAAAAGGTGCGGTCTTTCATCCGGCTGAACGTGTTATCGCCCTTAAAAATAAAGACCCCATCGAAATCCACACAATCAAAAGCGCCTATTCCTGTGACTATCTAATCGGCGCTGATGGCGTCCACAGCCTGGTGGCAAAATCCTTCGATTTGATTCCTGACCGAAAAACCAGCCTGGTATATGAGGCTCGTTTAAATCTGCCGAAATTAGCAAACAAAAAGCTCGCTGACAGCATCACATTCGATTTTGGAACCATATTCTGGGGGTACGGTTGGATCTTTCCAAAGAGAGATCATCTTAATGTAGGCGTGTGCAGAAGTTGGCCGATGGAGAAGGTCGGCAAAAAACACCTGATGCGCTTCATCAACCAGCACCAGGCCTTGCGAGAACTTCCCATCATTGATATCCGTGCTTTTCCTGTGCCACTCGGTGGAAAAACCAATCAACTTCACAAAGACCATATCATTGTGGCCGGCGATGCTGCCAACCTCGCTGATCCATGGCTTGGCGAGGGTTTGGATTATGCCATGGTCAGCGGCAGGATCGCTGCAGAAATGATCGTAAAAAGCATCCGGGAACCCTCAATTGACCTGTCGGACTATTCAAAACGCATCTCTCAAACACTGGTCATGCAGTTCAAGTATGCCAGACGTTTCTCCATTCTCGTCAACGCCCTCCCCTTCATCAACACAGCGGTTCTCAAATCCAGCCAAACTGTCCAAAAAATGGTCATCGATCTGCTGCGCGGGGATAAGTCATATCAAGAGATCTGGCAGGAGCTCAAAACCTTATTCCCTCTATTTTTTCATAAGATTCTAAACCGAAAATAGCGAAAAAAAACCGCCCTCTAAATTTGTGAGAGCGGTTTTTCATATGAATTGTAAATCAATTAATTTTGGAGATAATCATACCTTGCCTGGAGCGTATTATAGATATAATTCTGCCACAGGTTGATCATTTCCTGGGTTTTGTAATCGTGGGTCGAGAATAGCTGCCAAATCATGCGGCCATCCATACATTCCGCTAGCAATCCAAAATCACTGTAGCGCTTGGCGTAAGCTCCGGCCAGCAATTTTGCATCTGAGCCAGAATTTAATTTAACGAAATCGCCAATATCCCAAATCCACATAATATCATATGGGGAAAGCATACTCATGCTGTTAGGTTGCGAGAAGAGGGGATCCCCAGGCTCCAGCAAATAAATCAGGAAATCGTTCAGGTTGGCGTTGGGATTGCGCTGCCAATCTGCCTGGAATGAGATTCCGCAGCGCTGCATCAACGGCTGGATACGTCCGCTGGCAACATCATCAATGTACCAGATTTCGATGATGACCGAACTTCCGCGGTCAAGCTGATCCGCAAGAATATCAAAATACTCACCTGATATCGAATCCCTGGATTCAGCCCCAACAATGATCAAATCCCATACAATGGCTGAGTTCATTTCTGAAAGGAAGTTGCCCATCGCATCACCAACATTTGTGGTATTCCGCCCTAAGCCCAATCCATCAATTGCGTTTTCGATCACCTGTGATTCCCACATGCTTAACATATCATCGTACAGCAGGATGTTGACATCCTCTAACCAATCATCAAATGATTGAGCGGGTTCTTCTGTCGGTGGCTCTTCAGTCACCACGGATTCTTCCACCACAAGCTGCTCGATCACCTGGCTGGTATAGGTTGGATAAAGCGTATACGTGGGTTGGAGTACAGGTTCCGGTGTGTTAGTTGGAGGGACTGCCTGGGCGACCCGTGTCTGTTCCATTGCTAACCCTGTTTGCTGAATTGCCAGGGCAACGGAAGTGCTATCCAGGTTTTGATTATTTGAAGGGATCATACTGCATGATGAGAATAAGAAAATGACTAACAACAAGAGAAATTTTGCTACATAATGCTTCACTTCTTCCTCCTCCAAGTTTTTAATGGACAACATCCACCCCCGATACCCTAATTTATCATAAGTATTGATTATAATCAAGTAATTTCAAAAAATTGAACCTATGAAAACAGATCTCTTCTTTCAATAGACTTCAATCCATCGTAGTAGAATAAGGGAATAGAGGAATTAGGTTATGGACCACACAACAAATAAAAAGAGAATACTTCTTTTTCTTAGTCTGGCATTTGGGATCTCATGGCTGACGGCCTTGATCATCTACCTTACAGGCGGCCTGACCGATAGCCCCACTTTTTCAATTGAGAATTCTCAATTCAGCCTGGCTTACATTCTCTTGGCAACAGCATATATGTTTGGTCCTGCTTTGGCGAATATCCTGACCCGATTAATCACCCATGAAGGGACAGAAGCGCTGTATCTTCGCCCTCTATTTGAAAACGGAAAGTGGAAATATTATCTGGCAGCCTGGTTTTCTCCCGGGTTTTGTACTCTGGCTGGTTCGCTCCTATTCTTCCTGATATTCCCCCGCTTTTTCGACCTTGAACTTTCAAGCCTGACACAACAATTAGAGGCAGCAGGGCAAACGCCTAACCTGGGTCCTTGGGCAATCGTAATCATACAAGCCCTGCAGGCTATGCTGCTCTCCCCGCTTTTAAACACCATTTCTGCCTTCGGGGAGGAATTTGGCTGGCGAGCTTATTTGCAGCCGAAACTGATGCCGTTAGGCAGCCGGAAAGCGATATTTCTCACTGGTTTGGTTTGGGGAGTCTGGCATTGGCCGATCATCCTGATGGGATACAACTACGGCCTCGATTACTTTGGCGCACCATTCCTGGGGCCACTTGGTATGGTGTGGTTCACACTCAACCTAGGTGTGATATTGGGTTGGCTGACCATTAAATCAGGCAGTGTCTGGCCTGCAGCCATTGCCCACGGTGCAATTAACGGCATCGCCTCGATCGGTTTGCTTCTTGAAAAAGGCAACCCCAGCACATTGCTGGGGCCCACCCCAGTCGGGGTCGTTGGTGCTGCTGGTTTAACGATTTTTTCCCTGGCTATTCTTTTTCATCCAAATGCATTAACAAATCAGGAAATTAATTCAATATCCTGAATTTCATCAATCATTCGCATCCCAACCCTGTTCGCCAATCAAGGGTACAAATACAACCGGGATGCTGGATTCATGCCTGAAGTCATCCCCTTTCCGGTTCCAAACCTCAAGGTGCTGCAAATGCCGGCTGCCAACCGGGATTACCAGGCGTCCTTCGTTTGCCAATTGAGATAACAACGCCTCTGGGATAGATGGTGAAGCGGCTGTTACAATAATACGGTCATAGGGCGCCGCTGGTGGATATCCTAATGTCCCATCGCCGGTATGCACATGAATGTTTGTATAACCAAGAGACGCCAGTTTTTTTGATGCTGAGTCTGCCAGGTCAGGATACCGCTCAATTGAGTGAACCTCAGAAGCCAACTCTGCTAAAATTGCCGCCTGGTATCCAGAACCGGTACCGACATCCAAAACACGATCTGCTGGCCGAACATCCAGCAATTCGGTCATCAAAGCCACAATGAATGGCTGTGAGATCGTCTGGCCGCTGCCAATCCTGACAGGAAAGTCGCCATAGGCATAGTCCCAGTCGCTTTTTGGTAATAAAAGGTGCCTTGGGACAGACCGCATCGCTTCCAATACATCTTTATTTTTTATCCCCCTGCCTGCAATCTGATGTTCAATCATCCGTTCTCTTTCAGCTTTATATGAATCCATTTTTACTTTCCATGATCAAGCGCGTGGCAATCATTCGATCAACCTTCCCCATTGGATAGTTTACCAGCTCATCCAACCCTACCCACACAAGGTCATCGCTTGCTAAAGCTTGCGGCTCCTGACCATCACGAATCTCACAAAAAAACGCAAATAGGGAGATTTTAAAATGAGTGTATGCATGATTATACTGTCCAAAAGAATCGCTGACTTTTATCACAACCCCCAACTCTTCCATGACTTCTCGCTTAAGACACGATTCCAGGTCTCTATCGCTATCCTCCAGGGTTCCGCCAGGGAATTCCCATAATCCCCCCAGCAAGCCCTTTGATGGGCGCTGCGCAAGCAGCACATGGCCATTCCTGCGGATAACAGCAGCTGTAACAGTCACATGCGGTATCTGCTGGCGCGGCAATTTGACCGGACGCTCATTCTGGATACCCAAGCGGTTGGCAATACATGCTTCTGCCAGGGGACAATGTTCACAATCCGGGTTTTTTGGCAGGCAAATCGCTGAACCCAGATCCATCAACGCCTGGTTGAAATCACCTGCGCGTCCCTTAGGAAGGTTTTCCTGGGCCAGGGCCCATATTTTCTTTTCTCCTTCGCTACTTCTTGCAGGATCTGTAACATCGAAATAACGCGAAAGCACTCGCCTGATATTGCCATCGACCGCTGCAACATCGGCATTAAAGGCAATCGATGCTATTGCTGCTGCCGTATAAGGCCCAATTCCGGGTAATTTTCTGAGGTCTTCAACACTTTCCGGGAGCTTTCCATCCCTCTTTTCCATAATTTGTTGAGCAGCGCGATGGAGATTGCGAGCCCTGCTGTAATAGCCCAATCCTTCCCAAAGGGATAAAACTTCTTGTTGATCAGCCGCTGCAAGAGATTCGACGTCCGGAAACCGTTTCATCCATTCATTAAAATAGGGAATAACTGTCTCAACCTGGGTTTGCTGCAGCATAACCTCCGAAACCCAGGTCCTGTAAGGCGAGATAGTCGAACGCCAGGGTAATTCCCTGGCGTTTTGGTCATACCATTCCAATAAAGCTTTCGCTAAGTGCATTAAAATTGAAAGCCTCCTTCAAGCGGGGCAATTTTTACTTCATAATTTTGAACAAAATCCATTAACCGGCTGTTCAACTTCTGCCACTCCTCTGAGGAAATGATCTTTTCAGCTTTTGCTTTTCCGGGAACTACCGCACCGACCAGTATTTGTGGGCGTTCACCATAGATTGTCACCCAGGCATCACTTAACGCCATACCTAGCTTCTGCACCCCGGGCATAAAACGGCGCACAACGAATTCAAAATATTCCTGCTCGCGACCCTGGATAATATCCCAGGACATGATCACTTTTACATTCATAAGTCTTTCCTTAAATGTACCCGGTAAAGGCCATTATCATAAACTCAGATCAAGCACCATAACACGAGTTTCTTCGGGAAGCACATTGACGCTCGATAGTTTTATCGACTCTTCAGTTTCCACTTCTGTTAAGCCCATCTCTTTCAGGAACTTTGAGAGCGGATCCAATTTCTGCAATGAACCGCTCACTTTATAATGCATCGGGATCACGATACTCGGCTCCAATAAGCTGATAACTTCAGCGGCTTTGGCTGCATTGAGGCTCGAATCACCGCCAACCGGCACTAAAGCCACATTCACCTCACCCAGTCCTTCAACTTCTGTCTGACTGGGGACATTATTCAGCTCGCCCAGGTGTGCAACCGTCAAGCCGTTATAATCTATCAAATAAACAGTATTCCGCATTTCATCATCTGTTTTCTTTTTCTTGCTGCCATTAATTAATACGCCAGTAATAAAAACGCCGCCGATTTCATATTCTCCGGGACCGGAGATCTCAATCGCCGACCCACGGATCGCATTCGTAAAATTGTGACCGGGTTTTCCGCAGCTGATCGTAACGACATCTGCCCTGAGCTTTCCTGGGTCTAATCCAACAACCTCAGGATCATAGGGATCAGTGACCACATTCGCCATCCCACGTTCTGTGATTCTAAAACAAGAATTGCCATGCCAGGTAATTTCCATAAAACCTCCAAGTTATTGTAATTATAATTATACAACGTCCTGCCAAATACCATACATCGCAGAACCCGTATATTTTATGAGCCCATAAGGTCTTTTTTATCGTACAATTTAATAAGCTATTTCAAGATTATTCGAATAAAGGAGCATTAACATGTTTGGTTTAACTGACTCAACACTATTTATTACCTGTGGTATTGGTGTCATCTTGCTGTTCCTGTTCATCATCGCCTTGCGATCCATCAAAGTTATCCCTGAATATGAACGCGGGGTCATCTTTACGCTGGGTAAATTCACAGGTGTGCGGAATCCGGGTTTATCTTTCCTGATCCCAATCATACAGATCATGCGCAGGGTGGATATGCGCCTGGCCACAGCAGAAGTTCCACGCCAGGAAGTGATGACCAAAGATAACATTCCCATGCTGGTTAACGCCGTGGTGTACTTCAAAGTGATCGACCCGGAATCGGTCATCATTAAGATCGAGGATTATATCTTTGCCATCCGGCAGTATACCCAGGCTGCCTTGAGGGACGTGATCGGTAACAACGAAATGGATACCGTCCTGATGGAGCGCCTTCAAATCGCAGAAGCAATCAAGGAGATCGTAGATGCTGAAACCAGCTATTGGGGCGTCGATATTGAATCCATCAAAATCCAGGAATTGGAACTGCCTGCTGAGATGAAACGGGCTATGGCACGCCAGGCTGAAGCCGAACGCGAAAGACGGGCAACCATTATCGCTTCGCAGGGTGAATTGGAAGCGTCAAAGAACCTCCGCGCAGCCGCTGATGAGCTGTCATCCTCTCCTGGCGCTCTCCACTTAAGAACGCTCCAGACCATCCGGGATATCGCTTCTGACCCCTCTGAAAAAATTATTATGTTCATGCCTTCCAATATGGCAAATCTGGCAGATCTCATTACAACCAAGAAAGGTGATTAGGCGTGCAGAAACTTAATAACAACATCAGGTATTTACAGATCGCATTTAATTACGATCTTGGGATGTTGTTACAGATCCTGCCCCACATCCCATCCAGCGACCGCATCCTGATAGAAGCTGGGACACCCTTGATAAAATTGGCGGGGATGGCTGCAGTTCGAGCCATTCGGATCCGCTGGTCGGGACATATCGTGGCTGATCTCAAGGTTGCGGATGGTGCCATTGGGGAAGTCGATATGGCTCGCCGGGCCGGGGCAACCGCTGCAACAGTTTTAGGGAATGCCCCACCAGAGACCCTTGACATGTTCATAGAGCGCTGCAGCCAATTAAATATGCTTTCTATGATAGACCTGTTGGGTGTAACAGATCCCCTGGATGTCCTGAGACCGCTAAAACACGCGCCGGATATCATCGTCATCCATCGCGGGCGCGATGAAGAGAATACCCGGGGTAAAATGATCCGCTACCGGCAGATCAACCGCATTCGAAGTAAATATGATTCTCTCATATCTGCTGCTGGTGGTGTTGATCTGCGAGAAGCTCGGAGCGCCATCTTTAACGGTGCAAACATTGTCGTCGCAAATATTGTCCGTCCAGGTGACGGCTGGGCTGGTATCAGTACAAAAGAAAACATCACCCAGATTTCAAAACAGTTTCTGGAAACAATATCCTGAGCAAACCTTAGTCAATTACCTCAACCTAAATTAAAGACGATGAGACGTTGCTTACAACGTCTCATCGTGTAATCATAAACGATCCAGAGATTACCCATTAAACCTCTGGATCTTTATTGTTTTTATTCGGTGATTAGAAACCTTCAAGATAACTGAGGTCAACAATCCCATCAGAAAGAGCAGAAACCCGCTGCAGAAGACCCAACCTGTTAGCCCTGACTGTATCATCCTCTGCCATGACCAAAACCTCATCAAAAAAGCGGTTGATCATCGGGATCATCGGAAGAAACGCATTCAGGAATGCGTCAACAGAGTCTAACCCTTCCAATTCCTTTTCAGCACCCAATAGTATATCAAAGAGCATCTTTTCTGAATCTGTTTCAAATTTCGAAGCGTTGACCTGGTAAACCTCTTCCTGGTCACGAGTAATCCTGACACACCGGCTGAACGCCGGCAGGATTTCACCCCAAACCTCACGGGCAACCCAACCGGATAACGACTGGACATCTACAAAAGCGCTGTAAGGGTCATTCCCTTTTTCAGCCAGGACAGCCTCAATCACATCGTAGTTAAAATTCAGATCCAGCAGCATGCCGCGCAATCGTCCCTGGATGAATTCCAGGCAGGCAGATATCTCACTCTCAGCTACATCCATTTCGAGACCGTGAGCAGCTTCTGCCAACGCCCAACCGAGGTCCAGATTCTGCTGCCATTCGATCAGATTCTGGCAAACGCCCAATGCTGCACGCCGCTGTGCAAAAGGATCTTTTGTGCCGGTTGGTGCCTGCCCGATGGCGAACAACCCCATCAATGAATCAAGGCGATCTGCTAAACCAACGACCAACCCTGGTTTCTTCTCAGGAAGGTGGTCACTGGCAGAGCGCGGCAGGTAATGTTCAAATATTGCCTCAGCAACCGCAGGTGCTTCACCGCTGTGAAGCGCATAGTAGCGCCCCATGATGCCCTGCAGTGAAGTCATTTCCACTACCATATTGGTTGCCAGGTCCGCTTTACAAAGTTCAGCCGCTCGCCGGGTTGTCGCCATCTCCTCCTCTGATAGACTCAATACTTCGCCCAGGGGCTCAACCAGTTTTTGGATCCTGCGAGTTTTATCCAGGAAAGAACCGAGTTTAACCTGGAAGGTTAATGTGCTCAGGTCATCGATAAATGCTTCCAGAGGATCTTCCAGATCCTTTTTAACAAAGAACTGGGCATCATCAAATCGCGCCAGGATCACCTGTTCATTGCCATCCGTGACAATATCTAGGTATTTCTCACCACCGTTGCGAACAGCCACAAAGTAAGGTAAAAGATTTCCGGATTCATCTTCAATCACAAAATATCGCTGGTGCTTCTTCATCACAGAAATCAGTACTTCAGGCGGCAAGACCGCCAGATAAGCCTGATCAAATTCACCCAGGAATGCAATTGGTTTTTCAACCAGGTTCGCAACTTCCACCAGTAATTCAGGATCGTCAGGTATGATGCCTCCGACCCCAGCAGCTAGTTTATCAGCTTGTTTCTTAATCTCCCGCCGTCGCAAATCCTGATCAAGTATGATGCCTTCATCTTTAATTCTTGCTAAATAATCCCTGGGCGAGTCAGCTGTAAATTTTGACGATTCCCCAAAACGGAGCCCACGGCTTTCTCGACCGCTGGCTAATCCCGCATATTCAAACGACACGATAGATTCGCCATGCAGAGCCAGCAGCCAGCGGATCGGTCTCGAAAAAGCAATCCCGCTTTCATTCCAGCGCATCGATTTATTAAAACGAATGCTGGCGACCAGGTCTGCCAATGCAGAGCCCAATACCGTTAATGAAGCTTCACCTTCTTCTTTATAATTTGCTACAACATAATCGCCGCCATCGACAGTTTTTATTGTGAGAGCAGAAACATCAATCCCTTTGCTGGCAGCAAAGCCCTGTGCAGCCCGGGTCGGGTGGCCATCAGCGTCAAACGCACGCCCAGCAGGTGGGCCTTTGATCTCCATTGATAGATCAGGCTGTCTTGAAATCAGGTCATCTATAAAAACGACAATCCGGCGTGGGGTTCCTTCAACCTTGATCGCACCATGTTCCAGCCTTAATTCAGCCAGAAAACCAGGCACACGCTCCCGCAGCTGCACCAGCGCACCATCCAGGTCAGCAGTTGGCAGCTCCTCAGTTCCGATCTCAAGAACAAACGGAGCGGTCTCATCCGAGAGTTCCCCGACCTCAGTCTCATTTAACTGGGTTTGTTTCGTCCCTTCATCCACCAACCATGGATATTCAGCCTGTTCGCGCTGCTCAACGTATGCGGCAGCAACCTTTCGGGCTAACTCACGCGTTCGCTTAAATAATGCCTGCCGTTCTGTAACACCAACAGCACCCCGTGTATCCAGGATATTGAATGTATGGGATGTTTTCAGCACATAATCATGGGCCGGGAGCACCAACCCCGCTTCAATCGCACGCTCTGCTTCCTGTTCATACATTTCGTACAACTTCCGCATGCGATCGACCTCAGCCACATCAAAGTAATAGGTACTGTGTTCACGTTCACCCATCAGGTTCACATCACCATAGGTGCGCTCTGGACTCCATTGAATATCTTTGAAATGACGAACGCCTTGCAGCGTCATGGCTATTCTTTCAAGCCCATAAGTTAATTCGACTGAAACCGGTTCCAACTCCACGCCCCCGCACTGCTGGAAGTAAGTGAACTGCGTGATCTCCTGCCCATCTAACCAGACTTCCCACCCAAGCCCCCAGGCACCAATTGCAGGCTGCTGCCAGTTATCTTCGACAAAACGGATGTCGTGTTTGGCTGGGTCAATCCCCAGGGCTTGCAGCGATTCAAGATAAATTTCCTGCGGGTTTCCCGGATCAGGTTTAAGGATCACCTGGAATTGGTAAAACTGCTGCAGACGGTTGGGGTTATCCCCATATCGTCCATCATCTGGACGGATTGAGGGCTCCACATATGCAACATGCCACGGCTCTGGCCCCAACACGCGTAAAAACGTAGCCGGGTTCATCGTCCCTGCACCAACCTGTGAGTAGTACGGCTGCCATATCAGGCAGTTACGTTCCGCCCAGAACTCCTGCAGTCTCATAATGATGGATTGAAAATCAGGCGTTTTATTCATAAAGCTTTTTTCTCCGCTGAAAATAACTCAAATGATAATGAATTATTTTATAACTTTCGTGTAAAAAAGAACCGCTTCATTATACCACCCCCGATTAACATGATTTAATAAAATCTACGCTATCGATCTTCAGACCCTTTTTCCAGCTGCGATTGTTTGATATCCCTGATAAATTCCGGTGAATTCAATTTTCTTTCCAATAGATATGTAAAATATTTCTCCATCAAACCTTCCAAATCCTTCTCTAAACCTTCAGGGATGGTAACATTTTCAAGCGAGCGCCATTTTGAACGCTGCAGATGTCGCAAGTATCTTAAAACATCCTTCTTTACCGGCCAGGCTTCGGGACGTGATCCAGCGTCCTTGGGGCAAACAACACCCCCTGCAAGGGCGGAAAAATACTGGTCCTGTGGTTGGATGGGTTCCCCACACGCTACACACTCGAAAAGTTGGGGGCGGAAACCCAGCAGTTCCAGCAGGCGAAGTTCAAAATAATGGATGACTGTTTCCGAGTTGGGATGTGTTTCTAACCTACTGAGGGTATTCACGAGGAGATTGAAAATCCCCACATTTTGCCCCTCCTCATAGGTAAAACGGTCCAGAACTTCAACCACATACGCAGCATAAGCCACCCGCCGTAAATCTTCTCGCAGATCCAAATAGGCATCAACAGTTTCTGCCTGGGTGATGATATCCATGTTGCGCCCCTTTGCCAGGAATAGGTTGACACGTGTAAAAGGCTCCAGATGGCCAGCCTTACGGGACCGGATTTTCCTGACACCCTTAGCAATAGCAGTGATCTTCCCCCTCTCATGGGTAAATAGCTTGAGGATGCGGTCGGCTTCACCAAATTCAACATGACCGAGAACGACAGCTTGCGTTCGATAAGTTCGGATTTCTCTGGGAGACATAGAAGGCTATTTATTCCTCGACTGATAAAAAAAAGCGCATCACCAATTGATTGGGTAGCGCTGACCAGCAATAAAAAGACACCATTTTCAGGACTCGTTCAGGTCACCCTCACCAAAGGCATTTGGCAGAAGCTCAGAAACGGTAGTGGTTTGAATGAGTTTTCCAGAAGTATCCGCAATATAAACAACCGTATCCAGTCCGAATTCAGCCATCACCTGCCGGCAAGATCCGCATGGTGTGCCGCCATTTTTCGTCACGACAGCAATCGCTTTGAACTTCTTCTTCCCTGCGGAAACCGCTTTGAATATTGCAACCCGTTCTGCACAGATCGTCAGCGGATAAACAGCATTTTCGATATTGATCCCATCGTAGATTTCACCATCATCTGCCAGAACTGCCGCACCCACTGAATAATTTGAATAAGGCGCGTGCGCTTTTTGATACGCTTCTGCTGCTTTTTCAATTAATTTTTCTCGCATTTCATTTGCTGCCATTTTCACCTACCTCTTCAGGGGATACTGACTCTTCACGTCTTGCCCGGACTTTAGTGATCCGCCTGCCAACCACTTCTTCAACGATCAGTGTCACCCCATCCTCGCGCAGGATTTCACCACCGTTTGGCACATCACCAATTTCACCATAAATATAGCCGCCTATCGTGTCGGCATTCTCAGTGGCGATACTGCTGCCCATCATTTCATTAAAAATGTCAAGATCAACACGACCCAGGAAAATGATCTCATTTTCATTCACCACAGAAAAAGGCATTTCCTCACTTTCATCATATTCATCCCGGATTTCGCCAATGATCTCTTCGACTATATCTTCCAACGTGACCACCCCTGCAACGCCACCGTATTCATCCACAATGATCGCCATATGCATGCTGCGTGCTTGCATCTCAGCCAGCAGCTCATCCACTTTCTTTGCCTCAGGCACAAAATATGCCAAACGCAGCAGTTCACGATGGGAAGAAATCAGAGCATCATCCTCCTGGATGCTCAGAAGGTCTTTTGCATACAACAAACCAACAACATTATCTACCGTGTCCTCGTAGACCGGCACCCGGGAATGCCCGGCACTCAGGAAAGTTGCCCTGGCTTCACCTAGTGTAGCCTTGATGTCAAGCGCCAACACATCAATCCTTGGCACCATGATGTCCTTAGCTAGGGTATCGCCAAACTGGAAGATTGAGTAAATCATCTCCCGCTCACCCCTTTCAAGCGATCCTTCAGGCTGTCCTACTTCGACCCAGTTTTTCAGTTCTTCCTCTGTCATCGAGGCCAGGGTCACTTGAGCAGCATTCGGGCCAAGGATCTTCATCAGTAAAGACGAGAGCGGGTTGAATAAAAAAAGCACCAGGGCAGCGTAAAACCGCATCTGGATTGCATTTTCTTCAGGCTGCTTGAGGATCAGCGATTCCACGCTGAACTCAATGATGCTGAGGATCATCATGCCAACGAGCAGGAAGAGGATGAACAGCCAGATGCCTACCTCGGCCATAAAAGGCTGCAGCAGTAAAGTCACCAAACCAACGAATAAGAAATGGACCAATATCACGGAAAGCCGCAAACTGGTCTTCAGTTTCGGATTCTCCAGTACTTCCACCGTCCGGTCCACTGCTTGCTCGCGAGTTTCTCGCAGGTTAAACAATTGCGGCAACCGGGCATAAGTCATACTGGCCTTTACGGCAACCAACAGCAGATCCAGCAGGAATATGATCCCTGTTAATATCCAAATGATTACGTTGTCAGTCACTTTTTTCTTTCTTCCGTTTCTGTTTGGCAGGAACTCCCATCACCAAAGCGTCATCCGGAACATCCTTGGTAACAACAGACCCTGCAGCAGTAATGCTTCGGTCTCCAATTTTTACCGGTGCAACAAGCATTGTATCGCTTCCGATAAACACATCATCACCAATCTCCGTTGGGTTCTTCTTCTCCCCGTCGTAATTACAGGTGATCGTACCTGCGCCGATATTGACGTTGGCACCAATTTTTGCATTTCCGATATAGGAAAAATGGCCCATCTTGGTATGGGGGCCAAGATATGAATCCTTCACCTCTCCAAAATTTCCAAGATGGACATACTCGTCCAAAATCGCCCCTTTCCGTAAATGGCAGAAGGGACCCATACTAACATGATCCGCAACGCTGGCTTCTTCAAGAACGGATGCCAGCAGTTGAACATGATTCCCAATTTCCGAATCCACCACAATGGTATCCGGACCAATTTCACAATGCTCACCGATGACCGTGCTGCCACGCAGATGCGTATTGGGCTGAATCGTGGTATCCTTGCCAATCCTGACATCTGGTTCAATGTAGGTTGCATCAGGATCAATCAATGTGACGCCTTCCAGCATCCATTTTTCATTAATGCGCTGCCGCATGATGCATTCCACTGTCGCTAAATGAACTCGGTTATTTAAACCAATGCCATCCGAAGGATCTTCCAGTACTAAAGCATTCACATCGTACCCCTCAGCAACCGCCAGTCCGATTACATCTGTCAAATAGTATTCACCCTTCAATGAGACAGGGATCTGCTCCAGGGCACGCCACAACCAGCTTGCCTTGAAACAATAGGCGCTCACATTATATTCCCGGATCGACAGCTGCTCTGGGGTTGCATCCGCTTGCTCCACGATAGCGGCAACATGCCCCGCTTCATCTCGCACAACACGACCGAAGCCGCGGGCTTCATCCCCAATGAAACTTGTCATCGTTACCGGGCTGTCTGAACCGGCATGCAGCTTGATCAAGTCTTCCAGGGTTTCCCGGGTCAGCAGCGGCATATCCGCAAATGTGACCAATAAAATATCCGCTTTCCCCGCTAATTTTGAGCGGGTGACAGATACGGCATGTCCGGTTCCCAACTGCTGCTCCTGGGTGACATAATCCGCCTGGTCGCCAATCGCCTTTTTGACTTGCTCCGCACCATAGCCAACCACAAGGACGGGCTTTTGATCGACGAGGTCTTTAACGGCTTCCAACGCATACCAGACCATGGGTTTGCCTACGACAGGATGCAGAACTTTTGGAAGGGTTGAGCGCATTCGGGTCCCCTGGCCCGCTGCTAAAATCACAGATGCTGCCGTCATAAATCAACTTCCTTAGACTTTTGTATAGCTTCCTTAATTTTAAGCTGAATTCTTATCCAATTAAATACAAAATCACGAGATGGGCACAGCGAATATGCTATGTCCTTACTCGTGAAACATCTATCAGGGATACTATCTTCTTTGGTACTCAATGCCTTCTTTATTCTGGCCGGGGCACCAGGATTCGAACCTGGATCAACGGATTCAAAGTCCGCTGTGCTGCCATTGCACCATGCCCCAGAATGATAGGACTTATTTTAGCACATTTTTCCGTAGATATTAAGAACCACTCGGCATTATTTGGGTTGATTTTTAAAAGTCCTCTGTGTTACAAGTTGATAAATTATAGTGTGTTATTAAAGAAATGTTAAGCTTTTCCAGGATTCCCCTTAAGATAATTCGTCGAAAATCAACGTAGGAAATAGACCGCTGCTCTTTTCAGTGGTTTGGAGGCTTGGTTTGGTGTTCAAGCACCGACCGAGCCACTTCTAAAATGGTACTTCATAGATTCAAATAAGGATGTATTTCGAATTTATTCTTAATAGTGTTGACTAGGAATAAATTATAATAATCAAATATATTATTAATAAAAATAGAAAAAAAATAAATAAGGAGCAATAGATATGAGTTGGGATAATTTAATTGAAATGTCAAAAATCTTCTTGGGACTTGCATATACACTTATTGCTGGACACCATTGGACGAGTAAAATTGTAAATATTCTCTGGAAACATATACAAGATGAAGAAGAATCATCTAGGCCTTTCGCTTACACTGCAGAAATCGTAGGTCATATTGAGAGAGTATTATATTTCTTTGCAATTTATTCTGGTTTTACAGAGTTTATAGCAGTCTGGCTTGCCTTAAAAGTTGCTGGTAAGTGGGCAAGGTGGGAAACCGGTACGACAGATAACGATGAGGAAAAAAGAGATATCGGGCGAGTCTTTTACAATACATTCCTTATAGGTAGTGGTCTTTCGCTGGGATATGCATTTGTGGGCGTTAATCTTGTTTACCTTTTATTAGACAAAGAGAAGATAATTTCTTGGATAGCCCCTGTTGCGTTGATTGTTGGAAGTGAAATTCTTCATCAGATAATTTTATCAAATCAAGATGAGGGAAAAACGAAAGGGGAATCTAAAAAAAATAAGAAGAATAATAATTGAAGAAATTGTCTCCAAATGATTTCTCTGCCTTCAATCCAACACTACAAGTTCGGATTCCAAGAATAAAAGTATTTACTTGATTATGCAAAAATCTAGTTCCTTCCAAATCGCAACAATGAATATCGGTATTAGGCGTATTTCCCAAAGTCACAACTGCAGCATATCCTCTACGGCATAGTTCACCAGCCACAAAGAATTGACTTGCAATCCCACGTGTGATTTTCTGTTTAGCCATCATTATTCCTTACATTGTTCGGATATCTTTTGAATTAAAACAATATGTTCACCAGAGTAATGCTTGTTATTTCAATGCCCCAATTTTGAGTAATTCTCCTGTATCTTCGGAAGTAAAATGCCAGAAATCCCATCCGTTGACTGACTTCCAGCCAGTTGTGATGACTTTGGCAGCCGTAGAGGGTGTCGCATAAATCTTCCCATTATAACGAACCTTACCACTAATATCGATTAATTCAGCATGATAGACATCACCCTTATATTTCCCTTTAATCGATAAGGGAAGTTTTGGTAAAGGCTTCTGAATGATTTTCTTAGCTGGTTTTTGTGGTTGGGCGTCCGAAGATTGAATATCTTCTCCCAGAATTTCACTCCAAAACTCATCATCTATTACAGGAACGGTATATTCCTCAACAGCTACGCCAACACTGTTTTCAATCAATAAATCTATCAATTCATTGCCATTAATCAAACTAATTGGTGTTTTTCCTGCTTCTTCTGCTTCGGTTTTCGCTGATGGCGTAAAATCACTTGGTGTGATGACAATTCCGTGTTCATTGACTTTCAGAGAACCACGTAATTCCCTAACTGTCTTTGAACCAACATTGTTTTTCCAGCGTTTTGCTTGAACAGCAATGTTGATTTTTGAGAGGTTGTCTGCATTGAGGATACCTCTTACATCAACACCTTTATCTCCACTGTAGTCGGTTACAGAAGTTTCTTCCAAGCCCATTTCATCTAAGAGTAGTTTGACTAGACTTTCGAATTTTTCTGGGTCCATTTGGTGTAGTCTCTTCAGCAGAGTCTTTTTAACCTGGTCACTTATAGCATTTATTTGTTTTTGTATGTCGCTTGGCTTTTCAGTTCGAAGGGCGAATGTGCCTTTTTGGTCACCTCTGCGGAAGCGAGAGTTTTCTTTCAGTGTATCCGTATAGAGCATAGCCCCCATTGATGCATTGGGGGTTTGACCCGTCGAATCCAGAATCCCTTTGCTGAGAGCTCTCACCGTAATTTCACGGTAATGTAATGGGACACCCACTTCTTTCAAAATGACATATGCTGCATCCTTGAAATGCATATACTTATCCTTCCCTTTGAGAAATTACTTTATCAACCTACACATTATATCTAATTTATTATGGGAACAGGTTTGAATTATTTATCATTTCTAAATTTACCAAACAGATGAATAAAAAATTTGGTTGCCTTTTCACAGCCTTTTCAGTAAATTTTTCTACTTGGGTAATTATTTTTCTTACCCGTGGACCAATTTCATCATATTCATCTCCCATATACCATACAATCTTCTGATTTTCTCTTATCCTGTCAAGGAGTTCTTTTTGTTCTTTCGCATCTTTCTTTATTGGTGAATACTGATTTAGGTAATAACTGGAAAGCACTTGTGAAGCAGATAGAATATCTCTCACAACAAAATTGATATCATTAAATGGCTCTACATGGTTTGGACCGAACATTGCCATATATCGATATTTTACTGAATACAATTCAGCGAATAAATCTTCATTTTTATGGTAACGTTCAAAAGCAACATATGCTTGGTTAAGATATCTTGTTTCTTCTTCTGTCTCGTTCGCTAGTTGTTTTCGTGTTTTCCCTTCCTCTGAATGTGAAAAAGGGCTCCTAATAGAATCGATAACATCACGGGCATGATAAAATAATGCCAATACTTTCTCTGCCAATTCGATTTCTCGTTTACCAATAAATTCTTTTTTCCACGAAATTACTCCCCAAACAAAGCTAGCAGCTGCAATGGTAACAGAAATAGCCGCTATGATAACGGATGCTCCCATATTTTTCTCCTCTCCTATAGTAGTATATTTGCCACAAACTCAAATTTTAATTATGGTTTATACTAGTAAATATTATAATCAATTATGAATGGGGAAAGTTTGGCGGTACATTCTCCAAATTTTTAACGATTCAGATTCTATATAAAGGTAGCATATGACAAACGGAATTAACGGCATCGAAAAACAACTTTGGAGTGCAGCGGATGAATTACGTGCCAACTCTAAAATGCGCTCATCGGAATATTCAACACCTGTGCTAGGATTGATTTTCCTGCGTTATGCAGATTACAAGTTTGGTAAGGCTGAAAAAGAATTGAAGCAGAGTCAACAAGCAACTTCATCCAGACGACAAAGTATCACTAAACTGGATTACCAGGCAAGAGGTGTGATGTATGTGCCGGAAGAAGCTCGATGGCAAACATTGATGAATTTACCCGAAGAAGCAAATATCGGTAAAGAAATCAATGATGCTATGCGTGCCGTTGAACGAGAGAATGAGGACCTTAAGGATGTATTACCAAAGACATACAACCGTTTGGAAAACCAGGTTCTCTTTAATCTCTTGAAGAACTTTAATAGTGTTCCAATGAATATTGAAGGGGATGCGTTTGGAAAGATTTATGAATATTTTCTTGGTAACTTTGCGATGGTGGAGGGTCAACTAGGAGGAGAATTTTACACACCTACATCAATTGTTAAACTTATCGTAGAAATAATTGAACCATTTCATGGACGGATTTATGACCCGGCTTGCGGGTCGGGGGGTATGTTTGTGCAATCAGGTAATTTTGTAAAACATCATAAAAACCTGCGTGATGAGAATGGGTTGCCATTGGAAAACATCAGCATTTATGGGCAGGAGCGAATTGCAGAGACTGTGCGACTATGCAAGATGAACCTAGCGGTGCACGGCTTGAGCGGCGATATTCGGCAAGCGAACAGCTATTACGAAGACCTGCATAATGGCGTGGGTAAGTTTGACTTTGTCATGGCTAATCCACCTTTCAATGTTAACAATATTGATAAAGATAGAATAAAGGATGACACCAAACGCTTTCCTTTTGGGATGCCTAATCCTGATAACGGCAACTATATCTGGATACAGCTTTTTTACAGTGCCCTGAATGAAAGAGGCCGGGCAGGTTTTGTGATGGCGAACAGCGCCAGTGATGCTACCTATTCAGAAATGGAAATTCGTAAAAAAATAATCGAGTCAGGTACGGTTGATGTCGTAATCTCTATTAGCCCTAATTTCTTCTACACAGTAACACTCCCTTGTACTTTATGGTTTCTCGATAAAGGAAAGCAAGGAACAAACAGGGAGGATAAGGTGCTTTTTATTGATGCGAGAAGAATATTTGTCCAAGCAGACAGAGCACATCGTGAGTTTTCGCATCAGCAACTTGGTTTAATAACAAGAATAGTACAAATTTTCAGAAACGATACTGATACCGAGAATATTGAATTAAGAGCATCAGATATAAACTTGCCATTAACACAAGAAAAGCAACTGCTGTCAATATTAAACAATGGTGAATACTCAGATATTAGCGGATTATGCAAGGTAGCTACAATAGAAGAAATAAAATCACAAAATTGGAGTCTTAACCCTGGAAGATACATAGGGGTATTGATGACAGAAGTAGATACCGATGATTTCGTTGAATGTGTTAATGATTTACAAACCAAGCTACTTACTAGTAATCTTGAAGCAAATAAATTACAAGAAGAAATTAACAAAAATATACGAACAATCCTAGAACAACTCCATAAATAAGTTTCTAACCTATGTTATATGGAAACGGTTTACGAAAAAATAACATAAGAACAGGTGAGAATTGATATCATTACAATCTAAGTATCCATCAGAAAAAATAGGAAATCTATGTGATGTTTTTAGAGGTTCTTCACCTAGACCAATAAACAACCAAGATTATTTTGTTGGTGGAGAAATTCCATGGGTAAAAATTGCTGATGCGACTGCATCGGGGAAATATCTTTATAAAACAAAACAATATGTAAATGAGTATGGTGCTTCTTTTAGTCGTTATCTTCCAGCGGGAACGTTACTAGTAGCCGCAAGTGGAACACTAGGATACACACAATTTCTTGGTGTTCCTGGTTGTGCGCATGATGGTTGGCTAATTTTAGACAATTTTATAAATCTCGACAAAGATTATCTCTATTATGTTCTTCATCTTTTACAAAACTTTTTTTATAATGCTGCATATGGTGCAGCCATTCAAAATATTAATACAAATATACTTAAAAATACGGAAATACCATTTCCTCGATATGAGATACAAAAAAAGATTGCATGTATTCTTTCTAACTACGATAACCTGATTGAAAACAACACACGCCGTATCGAAATTTTGGAGGAGATGGCGCAACTGATTTATCGGGAGTGGTTTGTGCATTACCGATTCCCCGGGTATGAGCAGGTGAAGATGGTGGACTCAGGAACAGAATTTGGGGAGATACCCGAGGGATGGGAAGTACTTCCTCTGAGTGAATTAGTAGAAACCCAATATGGATATACTACTTCTGCTCAAAATGAGCCAATCGGGCCAAAATTCCTTAGAGGAATGGACATAAATAAATCCTCATATATTGATTGGTCATCAGTTCCATATTGTGAAATTCCTGATAATGTAATAGATAAATTTCAATTAAAAATAGGAGATATTGTCATCATCAGGATGGCTGACCCGGGAAAGGTCGGTATTATTGAACAAGAGGTTAATGCGATATTTGCCTCATATTTAGTTAGACTAATTATTAAAACAAGCAGGATTTCACCTTACTTCCTATTTTATTTTCTAAATGATGAAAAATATCAAGGATACATTACTGGTGCGTCGACTGGAACTACTAGGAAAAGCGCATCCGCTGGTGTTTTGGTTGGGGTTGATATTCTATGTCCTTCTACAAAGATTATGGATGAATATAATGCCCAAATCTCATCCTTGCGAGACCTAATGAACAACCTAATAATGCAGAATAATAATTTACGAACAACACGAGATTTATTATTACCTAAACTGATTTCTGGTGAAATTGATGTGTCAGATTTAGATATCGAAACCGCATAATTACCATGGACTTTTCAGAAGACTTTCTCATTGAGCAACCCACCATCGCCTTATTCTCCTCATTAAGCTGGCAGACTGCCAACTGTTATGAGGAGACCTTTGGTCCTTTAGGCACACTTGGAAGAGAAACAAGCCAGGAGGTTATCCTTGTCCATCGTTTGATTCCTGTATTAAGAAGACTAAATCCTAAACTTCCCCAAGGAGCACTACAACAAGCTATTGATGAACTAAAAAGGGACCGCTCATTGATGAGTCCTGCCCATGCCAATCGTGAAGTCTATCAATTGATGAAGGAAGGCGTGAAAGTCTCCTATCGCAACGAAAAAGGTGAAGATATCTTTGACACTGTTTATCTCATCGATTGGAAACATCCAGAGAACAATGACTTTTTCCTGGCTTCTCAATTTTGGGTCTCAGGCGATTTTTACAAACGCCGACCAGATTTGATTGGCTTTGTAAACGGCATTCCGCTGGTCTTTATAGAACTAAAGGCATCCCATGTTCGCCTGGAAAATGCATATACACATAATCTGCGAGATTATAAGGACACTATACCTCATCTCTTTTGGTACACAGGCTTTATTATTCTCTCTAACGGTAGTGAAGGAAAAGTTGGGACATTTACTTCTCCTTGGGAACATTTCAGCGAGTGGAAGAAAATTAATACCGAAGGAGAAGAGGGGGTTGTTTCTTTGGAAACCGTCATACGGGGAACCTGTCAACCAGAGCGATTATTGGATATCCTTGAAAACTTCATTCTCTTTGCAGAAACAGGTGGCGGTCTGATAAAGCTTGTTTCGAAATATCATCAATATTTGGGAGTCAATAACGCCTACGAATCCATTCAAAATATTCGGGAAAATCAGGGGAAATTAGGCGTGTTCTGGCACACTCAGGGGAGCGGTAAATCCTATTCCATGATTTTCTTTGCTCAAAAGGTTTTGCGTAAAATGTATGGCAACTGGACCTTTGTAGTGGTGACGGATAGGCGTGATTTAGATGACCAAATCTATAAGAACTTCGCTGGGGTTAATGCGGTTACAGAACCTGAAGACCGTGTACGTGCGCAAAGTGGTGAACATCTCAAACAATTATTGCGGGAAGACCATCGGTATGTCTTCACGTTGATTCATAAATTTCACACTGAAACAGGTGAGACTTATCCCACATTATCAGAAAGAGATAACATCATCGTTCTCACCGATGAAGCCCACCGCTCACAATATGATGTACTGGCACTCAATATGAGAAACGCGCTGCCTAATGCAGCCTTTTTAGCCTTTACAGGAACACCCTTAATAGCCGGTGAACCGCGCACCAAGCAAGTATTTGGCGATTATGTCAGTATCTATAACTTTGCCCAATCCGTTGAAGATGATGCGACTGTCCCGCTGTATTATGAGAACCGCATTCCGCAATTGCAACTGACCAACGAAAACCTCAATAGGGATATGGAGCGATTACTGGAAGAGGCTGAGATTGATGAGCGCCAGGAACAAAAATTAGCGCGGGAATTTTCAAGAGAATATCATCTCATCACAAGAGAAGAACGTTTGGAAAAGATTGCCGAAGATATCGTTAATCACTTCATGCAGCGTGGTTTTTTGGGAAAAGCGATGGTTGTTTCCATTGATAAAGCAACAGCATTGAAGATGTATAAAAAAGTGAAGAAATACTGGAACTTCAATTTAAGCATTTTGCAGGCAGAATTACCAGCTTGTGACGAGAATGAACGTCCTGATATTGAAGAAAAGATTCGCTATATGCAAGAAACCGATATGGCAGTGGTTATCTCTCAAGGGCAGAATGAAATCGCTGATATGGAAGAAATGGGTTTGGATATACACCCTCATCGAGAGCGGATGGTGAAAGAAGATTTGGATACCAAATTCAAGGACCCAGAAGACCCATTCAGAATCGTCTTTGTGTGCGCCATGTGGATGACGGGCTTTGATGTACCTTCATGTTCCACCATTTATCTGGATAAGCCCATGCGCAACCATACCTTGATGCAAACCATTGCTCGAGCTAATCGCGTATGGGGCGAAAAGGTTAATGGTTTAATTGTGGATTATATTGGCGTCTTCAGAGATTTACAGCGCGCCTTAGCAATATATGGCACAGGTTCGGGCGGCGGCATTAAAGAAGGGGATATGCCTGTTGCAACCAAACAAGAACTTATTGATACATTGGATGAATTAATTGCAGATGTTAAAGATTTCCTGAAAGAGCTGGATGTTGATTTAGATACTATCCAGAAAGCAGAGGGATTTGAGAAAGTCAACAAATTAAGTGATGCGGTTAATGCAATTTTAGTCAATGACAAAACCAAAAGGGATTATATCACTTTAGCAAACCAGGTGGATAGGTTATTCAAGGCCATCCTTCCTGACAAAGCTGCAAACCAATTTGGTCAGGACCGAAAAGCTATCGTGGTTATTAAAGAAAGAATCCAATCACTTATGCCTTCCGTTGATATTTCAAGTGTGATGGATGCTGTTGGGAAACTTTTGGATAAATCGATTGTTCCTGATAAAGCTGGATATGTTATCGAAGATGGTCTTCCTGAAGAACGTTATTTAGACCTGAGTCAAATCGATTTTGAAGCATTGAAAAGGCAATTTAAACGGAAAAGAAAGAATATTGAAGCTGAGAAATTGCGCGGAACTTTGAACCAAAAATTGATTCAAATGGTCAGGTTGAATAAAAGCAGAATAGACTATTATGAGAAATTCAAGAAACTGGTTGATGATTACAATTCCGGTGCTTCGAGTGTTGAGGAGTTTTACACAAAATTATTGTCCTTTGCCCAAAACTTAAGCGAAGAGGAACAGCGTGGGATTGCTGAAAACCTTACTGAAGAAGAATTAGCATTATTTGATATTTTGACAAGGCCAAATGTAAAGTTGACACGGGATGAGCGAAAGCAGGTCAAGGCCGTAGCCAAGGAATTATTAGGAACACTCAAGACTGAAAGACTGGTCTTGGATTGGCGAAAGCATCAACAAACCAGGGCAGCTGTTGAATTGAAGATACAGCAAAAGTTAGATGAGCTCCCTGAGGTTTATGATAGGAATTTGTATCAGGCTAAGTGTGAACTTGTTTATCAGCATGTGTATGATTCATATTATGGGGCAGGTAAGTCGATTTATCCTACAGCATATTAGTAGTATTATTGCATTTTCTAAACAAAGGACTATTCACGAACTGCTTCATCTGAAATATCCCACGCTTAATAAAATGTTCAAGGCAATGGAGAAGTCGTATTTGGGTAACAATACTGTTGATTTAGAGTAGATAACATAAGATTTATCAATCATAGATAGATTCTATTGGAAATACATAGGGCTATGCCATATTCACAAAGACCCAATAAAAATAACGACCCTGAGGTAGATTCATGGATTGAGAAATTTCTTTCCAAAGAACCCAAACCAGGAGATTCAATAACAGACATTTCTAACCCAGAAGACCTCTCTAATTCTGACCGTGAACCAATGTTAGCCACCAAGAGAAGGAAAATCACAAAAGGGCTAGTATATCGAATTCTTTATCCTGAAGGTAGTTCTGAATTGGTCTTGCTTGTTCCCCCAAATATATCTATCGCCATTGCACGAAAAGGATTATCCGACCTTAAGACGCTATCAATTTTGTTACATGAGGACATGCCCCAATCCCTTACCCTCAGTGCAAAGATATACCTTGAGTACAAAACGCTAATGGATGAACATAATTGGAGTATTGAAGATGTACGTCAACAAGTATGCTATGACTTATTAATAACACGCCTAATCCTACAAAAAGAAGAACCTGGAACACCAATTTACCAATATGCAGAAATGTTTCAAGAAGCCTTAATTGAATTCGTGCGTGTACCAGAGTCAAAATTTCAAACATTCAAAGAAAACTTGAATGGGCAATTTGTACCTTTTACACCTATTCTTGGTTACAAATATGATGCCAGCAAAACCAGAAAGAATATTAGCGATAGTCTCAAGGCCTGGGATAAAGACTTTGAATCAATCATCCATAATGAGGACGAATTTCATGGTGCCTTAGCAGGATTCTGGGCTATCTCGTTCTTATCCGATTATTGGACAGAGCTAGATAAACTTTCTGAAATGAGCAGTTATAACCGCAAGAACCGAGATGACCTAATATCGAAATACATGAAAAGTGTTGCAACTAACTTGTCCACTTTTATTGACTCCGGACCTATTTCTGAAAAGAAACTTAAAGAATTCATCAAAGCGATAAGTTAAGCATCCCGGCGAAAAATCCGCCCCAAATTTTCCCCAAAACGAACAAGTAAATATCGTACACTAGAAATCCAAGTAAATCTAGTTCTTTGGAGGTGTACGATGAGTCCATAGTAAACCGTCAAACTAAGCCGGTAATGTCGTTTAGTAAATTCACTATTTATATCGGAGGAACAAAATGGAAAATCGAACAATTAAACAAGAAAGCCTGTGGCGTCAGAGGCCTCAGGCTTCAAAGGGGAGAAGTGTTTCAACTTCTTCATACCCTGATTATAGCAGAAAAATTAGGGTTGGAGACAAAATCGTAGGGAAAGTCAGTGGCAATGAATTCGTGAAGAAAGTTCATTCAACAAAACATTT
The DNA here is from genome assembly GCA_016841445.1 of Anaerolineaceae bacterium. Lineage (GTDB taxonomy): Bacteria > Chloroflexota > Anaerolineae > Anaerolineales > Anaerolineaceae > Brevifilum. The sequence goes on along the minus strand of JAENZD010000003.1, from coordinate 100,162 downwards.
CCTACATAAACCGCCAGCAATCGCATTTGATGTTGATAGTCTAGAAAAAGCTAAGAAACTTGGGGCAACCAGAGTCACGATAATCGACCTGGACACTGGTTTCATCTATCGAGTCACAATTGAACTCATATATGAGAAAGGTTTTAGATTCAATAGGGGACATGGTAATCAGATAGGACTCACACTTAATCATTGGACGCTGGAGAATTCAAAGGAGAATCGCCAGCTTACTTGAAAGAGGTAAAAAAATGGAAAATTTAAATGAAATAAATAATAAACCGAAAATTCAAATCAATCATGCAAAGATTGAAGATATTATGGATGAATCACTATCTGCATTAATTGGTTCAAACCATCCTCCCATAATATTTATTATGGGAGGAAGACTGGTTCGACTACGACAGGATGAATTTGGAAAACCAATCATTGAGAACATCAATGATGATATTCTCAGATATGAACTCGAGCGAGCAGCAGAATACTACCAAAGAAAAACTGAGGGAGACATTCCTCATGCACCACCAGCTTTGGTAATCAAAGATATTCTTGCAATGGGTCAATGGCAAGGAATCCCCATTCTTGCAGGTGTTGTTGAAGCACCTATCATTAAGCCAACTGGGAATATTTTAGACAAACCTGGATACGACCCTGAGACAATGCTTTTTTATCAACCATCTCCCCAACTTGATATTCCTGAAATACCCTCCTTACCTACGATGCTAAATGTGGAAGATGCAAAAGTTATCTTGCGGGAACCCTTGCGGGATTTTCCTTTTTCAGAAAAAGCAGATTTAACAAATATGCTAGCTTTATTGATAACCCCCTTTATACGACCTGCTTTGAATGGTCCGGTTCCATTGGCACTTGTTTCTGCCCCACAACCCGGGTCCGGAAAAACTCTTCTTGGTGAAATATGTGGATTGGTTGCCACTGGACACAGCCCAACAATGCTACAATTTTCTCCATCTGAAGAAGAAAACCGCAAGAAGATAACCTCGGCACTGCTTCAAGGTGACAGTGTGATTGAATATGATAACGTCAAACTTAAAGTTGATTCAGGTGTTTTGGCCTCCGCACTTACTGGTAATGAGTGGGGGGACCGGATATTAGGCCGAAGTCAAAATGTCAGGTTAGCGCAAAGAGCGACCTGGATTATGAATGGAAACAATCTGCAAATCGGTGATGAACTTAATCGTAGGAGTTTCCCGATAAACCTCTTACCCAACGAGAGTCACCCATGGTTACGTCAAGATTTTTCGCATGATAATTTGACTCAATGGGTCCGTGAAAATCGAGGACGTTTGATTTGGGCTATTCTAGTACTAATTCGACATTGGGTCATCTCAGGAAAACCGCGTTTTACTAGCATTGCGCTGGGTAATTTCAATGACTGGGCCGAAACAGTTGGTGGAATCATCGTGAATGCCGGTATTCCTAATTTTCTGGAAAACCTGGACGAGATGTATGAAACTCAAGGAGAAGAAGAGTGGCAATGGGAGTATTTCTTGTCTCATCTCAATGATGAGTTTGGTGATAAATGGTTTACGACGAAAGAGGTTAGCCAGTTGATTGCTGACAATCAAAATCTTGTGTATGACCTACCCACTGAAATTGTTGAATGCTGGGACGAACAACAAGGAAATACGTCAAGCCAGAACCGGAAAATTGGTCGAGCATTACGTTCAATCATCAACCGCCGCTTTGGAACTAAAGGGATATTCCTTGAAAACGAACGTGATAAGCATAAGAAAGTAGCTATCTGGCGGATATCCTGCGGGGATGCGGGGTATTGCGGGATATCTGACAGCGAAAAGAACTAAAAAATAGAATTAGAAAAAGGAGGGGTTTGTACCCCCGCAAACCCCTCCAACCCCGCAAAAAATGGCTAACTTTCACACCCTTCAGTGCGTTTAGCACTGTGGAAAGGAGATATTATAGGACTTTGTTTGCCAAATAAGTCCTATTAGTAAATCCATACAAGTAAAATTCTCCACGCAGTGGAGAAAACCAAAAAAACTCCACGCAGTGGAGCTTTCCCATTGTGCTTATTTCTCCACGCGTGGAGAAATAATGAGGATAGTTCCCTTGGCTTTAAGAATCAGGGGATATGGCTGTAATGATTTCATTTACCGTATTTCTGATTCTATCCATATGCGCTAACATTTTTTCCGTTGTGACCTCAAAGAAAGCAAGATAATTAGGGCTGTTAAGCTCCTCTAGACCAAAATGGTTGCTGACCACATAAGCTACAGCTTCAGCTTCCAGTTCTTTGGTTGCCCTTGATTGCAGTCTATCTCCTTCTTGGTGCATTAGTTCATGTGCAATTTCATGGATAAGTGTTTTGGTACCAGCAGAATTATCTACTGCTATTGCTTTACCTTTGGAAACCCCTTGAATATCCTTTGAGAAGTTTTCAAAGCTGACCGATATGCCTTTGCCCTCTGCAAATTGGATAAGCCTTTGATTCAACTCCTTGTTCTTTTGTGGGCTTTTCCAATTGGGCATTGGCGGAAGAGGCTGGCCTTCGGTCTGTGAAACATCAAAGACATAAACAACCTTGAAACCAACCAAGCGCATTACTTCAATGCCATCATCGTTTTCTTCCTTTATTTGCATTGGTGCCAGGATTGGGATGCCATGCTCTCCTTTTCGGACCCAACGTCCCAGGGATTTCCATCTGTGAAATCCTGCTACATAAGAGGCATTGGGTTTAGTCAAGAGAATCAGCCAGATATTACCAGGAGAGTAGTTGTGAAACTTCGCACAAAAATCCAGATATCGAAGTATTTCTTCACTTCTACGTGCTTCATCCGTCGCTTTTGCTAGTTGGGTGAGATGAAGCTCAATTTGGTTATTCAACTCCTTGGCAGAGTAATTTGTGTCAATTAAGGTTTTCATTTCTGTTCCTTTCTTACAGAGAAGTGGGGCAGATTTTGGTCTGCCCCACCCTTTGGCTTGTCAGTATCTTAGAGATAGAATCCCAGAGGTAATTTGCCCTCCCTGAACATCTGAGCCAGCTTTTTAGCTGTTGATACTGCAGTTTCGTTTCTAGCATCCGTGTAGTCCTGCTCAGAGAGCCCAATAATCATCCCCAAGGCAAACGACACAGCCTGGCGTTGCAGTGTGCGATGGATATGCCGCAGATGCAGCCCAATCATGCGTCCTTCATTGAATTGTTTCCCGCCAAGATTGAGGTAATCTGCAAAGAGCTTCACAAAGTTTTCCGGTGTCATTGCTTTAGCAACTTTATAGACGCTGATTTCCTCTCCTGTGGGCTCCTGCATGCAGGTTTCAGCATTCCACTCTTTAATTTGAATTGCGTTGTTACTCATGTTTTCTCCTTTCTAGTTATCCCATTCGTCCCAATCATCAAAGCTTGGTGTTAAAGGTTCTGAATTGAATTGTTTGGGTTTTGGCAGCTTAAAGGAAATAACCACACCTAAGCTGTAGCCATTCCAGCCCGAACCTGTTAGAGTGATAACTCTTCCTTTGACGGGGTAGCCATAAGCTTGAAAGTAGGAGACGATGTTGGCCGCCAAATAGCGGTTGAGATACCCTATCTGCTCCCCATTGGAACGTGAGACCTTGATTGCATTATGGTCATGGGGATTGGCCGGTTCCTGCTCCAACCAGATACGGTCTCCTGTTTGCAGACGAGCAACAATTTCCTGACGACCCTCGAAGGTGACACCAACGACATTGGTGGTGATGACCCGACCTTTGACCCTCGCATGAGGATAGGTCGATAGGAGTTTAGGTAGATGTACATCTGGTCCTGTTTTAACGATTTTCTCAATAATTTGACTTTCCATGGTTAAGCCTCCTTTAGCTTAAATAAATTGAGGACAGCCTGTGAATAGACTGCCCTCTTGAATGTGAATGTGCCTGTTATTCCAGGCTTTTGACAATCAATACCCCCGGTTGGGGGTTGGTGACCTGAACATGCGTCTGTGGCTGAATGCCTGTCTTAAGGAGCCACTTGCCTTGAAGCCTGAGCTGAGGAATGACTTCTCTGCTGTAGTGGTCACCAATATCCTGAACCTTGAGCGTTCTGGGTTTGGATTGATTCGTTTGCTTCATGACTTTTTCCCATCACACCAGCCATCATTCCAACGATGGGAATACCAGGTGCGGCCATTCTTGGACCATTGCTTCATCTCGATGCCATGAATAGGACAGATGGGATTCTTGCCATCTGTCTTGACCATCACCGTTTTGTTGGCATGCTTGCCATTGTTGTTTTCAGTGCTATTTTGGCTATTTTTGCGAATAGGGATACATTTAGCTTCAGACAGATGTGAAAGCGCGCCCTCAGCCTTTTGTAAGGCCTCTGAGCCTGTTCCGGCTTGAATGGACAAGATGCATTCAAACCCACTTGGGTCAAGGTAGCGTACCGACCAGGTGGAAATTGCTTCAATGTACTCTTTTATGGGTCCTGAAGGTAAAGATGTGTCTGTCATACTGAACTCCTCTCTTAAACAAAAAAGAGCACCCACCCAAATTAATGGATGAGTGCCCATTGGATAAAATAGTAGTAACGGTCAATCTAAGACTTTGGAGCAATTGTTACAGATTAGCTTAGCATCATCCGTCAAACCATTTTGGGTGATGCGCAGACTACCCACTTGCGAAATATGCTCATGAGGACAAGTTTCCTGTTCAAGAAGTTGCTTGAAATCATCCAGGGTAATCCACTTTCCTTCAAGACCGCTACCTTGGCATTCTGGACAAGGCAAATGCTGGATATATTTTTGACCAGAGTAGTCAACAGCCTCCCTAAAAGGCAAATATGCCCTGCCTCCGCAATGCTCACACTTGAGTAAAACCTTGACTTTGACCAATTACTATCACCTCCTTTCTTAGTTAAAACAAAAATCCCGTCATGATAGACGGGTGGGTTGCCTATGCCATGGTCACAGGGTTATACAAATATTTAGTTGTTAATACCCCCCAAGTTCAGAATTGGCCGTTTCTACTATTGATATAACTAGATTAAATTCATATAATGAAAAAATAAGATTAAAATGTTTTCACAACAGGATTAACGATTAATATTTAGGCCAAAGTATAACGATAATAAATTAGTAAAGATAGGAATACATTGGAGGGGCTTATGAGGAAAATATTATTAATTTTTGTGATTTTTCTATTTTTCATAATAATTACTGCGTGTAACCAAGAAGGAACAATATCTGAAAGCCAACTCCAAACTGCTGTTGCAGACACATTAAAGGAAACTAGTATTGTATCAACGTTTGTTGCGGAATTAACACAAACTCAAGAGATAACCAGAAGTACAAGTACACCGGAAACCCCAAAATTTCCTACAGCTACAATTACGTTAAATCGAAGCGATATATTAGGGAGGGTAAATAATCCTTATAAACGCAGTGATTTTGGGGGAGTTTGTCATGGAAATTCTTGTTTTTCTTTGGAGATATTAGATATAATTCGCGGAGAAGAAGCAAATTTTATAATTGCAGCAGCAAATAAATATAGTAAATCTCCAGGGGATGGAATTTCCTATATCTTTATCAAAGTAAGAATAAATTTTCATGAAGGAAGTCTACTTAATATAAGTTATAGGGATTTTGTGGTCTACTCAAAAGGTCAATTGTTTGGATTAATATCTGGTGATGCAGTTTTGTATAGGCCATGTTGCACTGAAAATTTAGGTTATGACACGCTAGAATTATCCATTGGCACACCTGGAACATCGGGAGAAGGATGGATAGTTTCTAGAGTTTTTACTGATGACTCTAATCCATTATTAGGATATGGTTTGAACTTTTCTTTTCATCCTGAATTAGATGATGGAATATGGTTTGAACTTTTTCCGTAATAGGGATGATAAATCAATAATACTAACTCCACCAGTGGAGTATGCCAATTTTGTTGCATTTTGTTATTCTGCGGTAGGGAAAAGGTAAAATCTACACGAATCATATCTATCCCCCTCTTATTAATCATTTTCACGGGGGTATTATGATAAATAAACTCACTTTCAACTATTCCAAGGGAAATTTCAGGAAAATACCAAAGTAAAATAGTTGAAGGGATTACACATATCAACACAATGTACATTCTTCCTTAGTGAAATTCGAATAAACGCATGAAACTAGATGATACTTTGCTTGAACATTTCATGACCACCTTTTATGGGTCAGGCAACTACGCTGGAGATTACTGGTTTGTGGGGATGGAGGAGGCTTGATTTTTTTTGATTAAAGTAAGGATTGAGAGGTGTTTAAATGAGTGAAAATATATTTATATTCTTGATTGGTATTTTAATAATTTTACAAGCTTGTACTCCCAATCCTAAATTGTCAGCTGTTCAAACAGCAATAGCCAAGACTGACTTTGCTCAAGAGAGTCAAACAAGCACATATACCATTGCCCCTTCCAACACAAACACAAAATGCAATTAATGAGTCGTGGCTAAGAATGCGGAAATGCTAACAAAAACTGCAGAATCCCGAAATACCACAGCTACAGAAATTGCTTCGTATGAAGAGATTTATTGGATAGAATTATCTACATATCCGGACAATCATACGGGAGAAAAGGTAGTTCTTAGGGGCAGGATTTTCTCAATTCATAACGACCATTTATAAATTATGATTGCTGGGACTTATGACGATTTATATGTTAAGTTAAGAGAACCTTCTTTAGGAATTTATGATGATTAAATCACAGTATATGGTGTCGTTTACGGTATGCAATGTGGTGTGAATATCTATGGAAACATTGTATATGCAACCGTTATAAAAGATGCTTGGTACACAAAACCATTGTAACCAACCGAATATGTAAAATGGTAACATTTAGAAAACCTTCCGAGAAGTTAATAGGAAATGTAACTTTTCAATGTCATCGATTACTTATCTTTTTATCACTAATAATAAAATGGATATAAATAATATAAGGAAATATTCAAATGAAAAACAGCTTTTATTTAATGATTCTTTTGTTGACCATATTTTCTTTGTCAGCATGTAAACCAACTGAAGAAGATATTCAATTTGCATTATTTCAAACAGAAATAGCAAAACAAACATATGCTTCTCCAAACCCTAGTGCAACAAGTACATCGACGATAACCCCAACGCCCAAAATACCATTGCGCGATTTAGTAATCTCTTTAGACGATATAGATACCATTATCCCAGATGCCTTCAAATCTGAAAAAACAGAAGTGGATTTAAATGTAAACGATGTTAAGAATGTTGTTGATATTTTTACAGGTTGGTTTTGGGGAGAACCGTTATATCCTAATTTATCTCTCTTATTAATGGAATACGACACAAATGGAAATTGCCTTTTAAAACTTAATTATGAAAAATCCACAAACGCTAGTTATGAATTAATTTCCACTGGTAATATTGAGCTCCCTTCAAATACATTTATTTATGAAGGCATAGAAAACAATGTCATTTGGTTAGATTTTTGTCAATCACAGATATATGTGAATATTGGTTTATACATTCCAATAATTTATGTTGCAAGAGAATATGTGGTTATTGCAGAAGCTTATGCGCAAAAACAATATCTTAAACTTGAGGAGGCTGGTTATTAGCTGAAAGAATTGTTAAAGGTTGGGACAGCAAAACTTTGAGAAATAATAAGAGCCTTATTTATCTTATATGTATTAATTTGTTTTTGTTTTCAAAGCGTATAAATAGCTATCAAAACTACCAAAATATATAACATCTTCCACGACTACTGGTGACGAGGTTATATCACCTTGCGTTAAGAATTTCCAAAGCACTTGACCTGTGGTTGCATCCAATGCATAAAGATAATCATCACTGCTGCCAAAAATCACAATATCGTTAACCACAATTGGTGAAGAATGAATCATATCCTGTGTTTTAAATTTCCAAATCTCCTGCCCAGTTATAATATCCACAGCATATAAATAACTATCACAGCTACTGATAAATACAACTCCGCCAGCCACAGCTGGTGATGACTCTATACTATACTGGGTTTTAAACCTCCAGATTTCATCACCTGTATTTGCATTGACAGCATAAAAATAACCTTCAAAATCACCAAGATATATAACATTATCAATCACTGTTGGAGATGACCCAGTTCCATCTTGAAGTTCAAATTGCCAAATTTCCTGCCCATTATCGGCTTTAATTGCGAATAAAAGACCTTCAGAGCTACCAATATATACTACTCCGTCAGATACTGCTGGAGAGGAAAAATTCATTCCTTGCGTGTCAAACTTCCAAGACAATCCTCCGGTTTTTGCATTTAAGGCATATAAATAACCATCGAAACTACTAAAATACACAATGCCATTTACTACTGAAGGTGAGGAAAATATCATATCTTGGGTTCTGTATTCCCATTTTTCTTTTCCTGTTATTGCATCTAACGCATAAAAATAGCTATCATAACTACCAAAATATACAACTTCATCAACTACTGATGGTGAAGAAACAATACTATCTCGAGCCATAAAGTTCCAAAGTTCACGCCCATTATTAGCATCTACAGCAATAAAATTACCCAACAAATCACCGAAGTACACGACGCCATCTACCACTGCTGGAGAGGAGAATATACCGAAAACAGACTTATACTCCCATAATATATCTGGTAATTCATCAATCAAACTTCCTGAATATTCCCCCGAATGTTGTGGATTACCATGAAACATAGCTGTACTAAGAGGAGTAGGTGTACTAGTAGGTAACGGCGTGTTTGTTGGTATAAATGTGTTGGTAGAAGTGGGGGTTATTGTCTTTGATGGTTCAATTGTGGCAGTTACAGAAGGTGTAAAATTTGAGACTTGAGCTATTTGAGTTTGCTCAATTGCCTTCTGTATTGATTCTTCTGATGGACTACAGGCAACAATGAAAAGAATTAAAAAAACAATTAGAAGCATTTTGATTTTCATGGTTCACCCTCCAAGGGATTCTAAAATTATTATACATTGAATTAAGTTTTTTTTATCATCCAATTATTGACATGGTTGTTTAGTAATTTAAGATTCTTTGAACCTTTTAATTATGTAAGTAATAAGAATTTAATTACCGGAACATCAAAAGAAAACATCACCCATACCAAATTATCACCCTTTACTTTTCATACATCCTATGGGTTTCTCAGTAACAGCAGAAATGATTTATCAACTGAACTGAAAACTGATAAGATATGTGTAAATCCCTATCAGCCTAAGTGAGATACATTCTTAAGACCTTCAAATCAGCATAACCTATCAGTAGATATTACATCCATCAAGTTAATCATTATCAATAATTTGATTTATCGAGATTGATGTAATCCCACTTCAACAGGACTAGCCTTCCGATGCGCAATTTCAGCATCTTCATTCGTCTGTTTTAGATAACGCTGCAAAACATGTATACCCTTATGCCCCATTAATTTAGCCAAAGTGAAGATATCCGTACCACTTCTAAGCATTGATAAAGCAAATGCCCTTCGGAAATCATGAGCGGAAGGCGATTCCACTCCACCTTTCTTTGCCCGTTTATTAATAATCGCCCTCAGCCCTTGATAATCTACCCGAAAAGACCCATGGCGACGATTGGTCACCCAAAGCGCTGGATTATCATCTTTCCGTGTTCTGAGATATTTCCGGAGGGCTCGCTTTGTATGTCTGCCAATATAAACAAAACGAGGTTTTTTCCCCTTTCCATGGCGAATAAGTATTTCACCCCTAGCTTGATTTACATCTTCGATATTAATCGATAACAACTCACCTGCACGAACTCCTGTATCCAACATGAATAGTAAAATAGCTTTATCACGAACATCCAGGAAGTTATCTGATTTACAGGCATCAAGCATTCGTGATACAGTTTCAAATTCCACTGGTTCTAGAGGCTCTTCGGGTACACGTGGTGCCTTAACTTTTCGAATTGGATTGGTCCAATTTTCTGGCTCGACCTCATCTTCAAACCAATACAAGAAAGCACGAACAGTTCGAAAAGAAGCATGTCGCCCACCAGGATTATGGTCTGTTTCTTCAAGATATAGAAGGTATTGACGTATGAGAGTCGGTGTGATTTGGGAAATTTCAGAGATAACTTGAGATTGACAATAATCTAGAAATTCTTTCAATTTCTGTTGATAGAAACGCATTGTCCCCTTAGCACAGCCCCTTGCTTTTCGGTCAATTAAGAAAGCTTCTGCCCAAGATATTATTGCATCATCAACTGCAGAATTGATATTAGTCCGCTGTGTTTGGTCATTTAAAAACATAAAGCACACTCCTTTTAAGTGTGCCGAGTCATCCAAAATATGGGGGTAATGTGTTATTGTTCAGCTACATCTAGTGCATTTTCTGGTATGTGGTTAAGGATAGTAATGAATCCACTTTTGGGCTTCGATTCAAAGTCCGCTGTGCTGCCATTGCACCATGCCCCAGAATGATAGGACTTATTTTAGCACATTTTTCCGTAGAGTTTAAGAGTTACTCACCAATAGTTGGGATGCTATTTTTTAGTCCATTTTACAGCAAGATGGTAATTATACGCCGAAAATGAAAAATATTTAAGGTGGGTAATTCGTTCAGTAGGGGCTCAGCATACTGAGCCCCTACTTGATCAGCAAGTTTCACTTAATAACAATATCCATGTAGAGACGTTGCATGCAACGTCTCTACGGTTTAAATAATAAGAAGGCCGCGTTCAATAACGGCCTTTTACTAAATTTACTTATTTGATCTAAATTGTTACTTAAACCAGACCTGTGTCATAAAGAGCAGAATCGCAGCCCATGCCACGGCATAAACCGCTACGATCGTCAGCCCAGCCAGAACCGCATACCAGGTGAAGCGCCTTGCTTCCCTCTTGGTTAGTTGCGCACCGGCTGGACGGTTTGATCGTTTTTCTGCCCGGGTCTCTTTGCGGATGCGGCGGTCATGCCAACTCATCCCCTCGAGATCCATGTCAACGATCACACGCCCGTCATCGTCATCATATTGCTTTGGTTGTCTTGCCATGTATAACTACCTTTATTTTTCAACTTTTTAAGTATTATACTGTTTATTAATCCAGTGTTTCAAGATGATCATAGTACAAGTGGCAAGCAACGGTGTGTCCAGGTTCTACTTCCCTGATTTCTGGGATATATTTGCTGCATCTATCCATCACTTTTGGACAACGAGTGTGGAATTTACAACCAGAGGGCGGGTTCGCAGGTGAGGGAATGCTCCCCTCGAGGATGATCCGGTCTCGTTTGACAGTTGGATCTGGTACTGGCGCTGCGCTTAACAATGCTTCTGTATAGGGGTGCAGCGGGTTTCTAAAGATCTGCTTCTTTGTTCCAAATTCGACGAGGTCACCCAGGTACATCACACCGACCGTGTCGGAGATATGTTCCACAACCGAAAGATCATGGGAGATGAATAAGAAAGTTAATTCAAATTCTCGCTGCAGGTCTTTCAGCAGGTTGATGATCTGCGCCTGAATCGAAACATCCAAAGCGGATACAGGTTCGTCACAAACCACAAACTCTGGTAATAGTGCTAACGCCCTGGCAATACAAATACGCTGCCGCTGCCCACCGGAGAACTCATGCGGGTAGCGATCTTTGTGATACGGTTGAAGACCACAAATCTTCATTGTGTGATCGATATATTCATTGAAACCTTTTTCAGGTATGAGTCCATGCTCTTTAACAGCCTCACCGATGATCTCGCTCACAGGCAAGCGTGGCGAAAGGCTGGAGTAGGGGTCCTGGAAAATGATCTGCATTTTCGGACGAATTGCCCGTAATTCCTTATGGTCCAGATCAAAGATATTAATTCCGTTGAAATAAACCTCGCCATCCGTCTTATCATTTAATCGTAAGATTGTTTTCCCAACCGTCGTCTTCCCACAGCCTGATTCACCCACCAGGCCCATGGTTGTGCCGCGCTTGATCGAGAATGTGATACCATCAACAGCTTTTACGTTTCCAACCACTCGCTGCAGCAAGCCTGCTTTAATTGGAAAATATTGTTTAAGGTTATTTACCTCAAGTAAATTCTCTGTCATCTGTCCTTGAGACGTCATATCTTTTTCCTTATTTTCCATTATCAACCTTACCTTGTTCATCGATGTAATGATAGCAGGTCACCATATGGGTAGGTGTCACATAAACTTCTTTGGGGTAAGTTCCGTTGCAAACATCCATACGGCGTTTGCAGCGATCCTTAAAGTAGCAGTAATCCGGCATGTTAACCGGGTTTGGTACGCTCCCGGGGATGGTATAAAGCCGATCAACTTCTTTATTCACAACCGGTTTAGAAGCCATCAGGCCAACCGTATAAGGGTGCAATGGGTTCAGGAAAACTTCTTCTGCGGTTCCTTTTTCAACGATCCGCCCTGAATACATTACTACCACATAATCCGCCATCTCAGCAATCACACCAAGGTCGTGCGTGATCAACATGATGCTGGAGTTAATTTTATCTTTAAGATTCCGGAGCAAATCGAGAATCTGAGCCTGGATCGTGACATCCAACGCTGTTGTGGGTTCGTCTGCAATGATCAATTTGGGGTTGCAGGCAAGCGCCATAGCAATCATGATACGCTGCCGCATACCGCCCGAAAGCTCATGGGGGTACATATTATAAACACCGGTATTATTCGCGATGCCTACCAGGTCAATCATATCAAGCGTTAGCTGCTTGACCTCATGCTCATTCATTTCGGGATTATGCAGCCTAACCACTTCATCCACCTGGTCCCCAGCTTTAAAAACCGGGTTCAGGCTGGTCATTGGCTCCTGGAAGATCATAGAGATCTTGGCGCCTCGTAACGTTTCCATTACCTGGGTCGGGGTTTTTGAAATTTCATAGACCTTATCACCACCATCAAAACGGATGAATCCTTCAACAATTTGCCCCTGTGGTCGCTGCACCAGCTGCATTAATGACAATGCTGTCACAGACTTACCGCATCCTGATTCACCGACAACACCAACCGAAGCGCCCTTGGGAATCTCAAACGAAACGCCATCAACCGCTTTCACCGTACCAATATCCGTAAAAAAGTAGGTATGCAGGTTATCAAACTCAACCACGTTGTTTGGATCCTTCATTTCGGTTGTATATTTGCTCTCAGAAACATTTCTGCGCTTACGTTGTCTTTCAATGGCGTCCGTAATTTTTCTGTTTGCGCGTGTAATTTGTGCAGATTCCTGCGCGTTCAGCCGGGTGCTGATTTTCTTTCTTTTTGTTATCTTTTCAATTTTCTGCATCAAGTCTAAAGTATCTTGATCCATTGCATCTCCTACCTTTTCATCCTCGGGTCAAATGCATCCCGAAGGCCGTCACCAACAAAGTTAAAACCGAGTACAGTCAGCAAGATCAACAATCCTGCAGGCAGCCACATAAACCAGAAATTGGTCATCACGTATGGGTCTGAAGCGACGTTGATAATACTGCCCCATGAAGCCAGGGGGAACCTGACGCCCAGGCCAAGGAAACCTAAGGTTGCCTCCGTAATAATGATTCCACCCAGTGAACCCGTCGCAGATACGATCAATAAGGGCATCACGTTCGGGACCAGGTGACGGAAGATCCTTCGGCTGGTTCGAATACCGGTTGCTTCTGCAGCCACCATAAAGTCCTGCTCTCGAAGTGAGAGGATCTGGCCGCGAACCACTCGGGCAATACCGGTCCAACCCAGAACACCCAGGATAGCCATCAAAAGGAAAATTCTCGTGATCGGTTCAACGTCCAGCGTATCCATCACCGAACCGAAGATGATCACAACCGGGTAAAACGGGATACTGTTGAACAGGTCAACAAAACGCATCAACCCAGTGTCCACAGCACCGCCAAAATAACCGGAGACACCGCCGATAATGACACCGATGATCATTTCCAGGATCACAACCACAAAACCCACCATCAGTGAAATCCGACCACCATACATTAATCGGGTCAGGTTGTCCATACCGTTGTTATCCAATCCAAGCGGATGTTCAGCAGACGGGAGTTCATAGATACTGATCAGTGCAGTGGGTGTTTGCCTTCGAATATAGTAGTTCGCATTGACCCTGGCAATGCGGTATTCAACTTCCGTGCCATCAGCATCGGGAATGACGACTCGATCCTTAAGGTCTCTGATCGCCTGGCGAATCGCTGATTTAAATTCGAATGATAAATACTCATTTTTATCCAGTGGATTGACGATGATTTCCGAAACCCCAGCAAAGGGCTGACCTTCTGCATCAAAAATAGTGATTTGCCCTTCATCATATTGAACCTCATATGATTGGTTTTCCACTGTGAATTCGTTCATCTCTGCAGCTATTGCTTCCTCACCGGCTAGCTTGAATTTAAATGAGTCTACAACGTCCAAATCTTCTTCATTATAGGGATCAAAAACATTGAGCGATGCAAGCGCAATATTTTCTTCTGTTGAAATGATAATTTCTTTCTTTTCGCTACTAATACGGTATAAAACACCATCATGCTCAAAGCTTTCTTCACCCGCATCCTTAGCAGCGAAATACGCTTCCTCAAAGCCTTCGGGTAACGTAACGCCAGCTTCGGGGGTTAACCCCATACGCATTAATTCACCTGCAACCTTATCCAGGTCAATGATCCGGTAGGTACCATCAGCAATGGTTTGAATGTAATGCGTATCCTCACCCAGTGAAAATATCTCATTATCTTTACCCAAAGCCAATAAGAATTGTGCCCGTTCATAGCTGCCAAATTCCTCTCCATCTGCGACAGTATAACGCAATTCAGTGTTATAAATCGCCCCTGCATAATCCTTGCTCTGATATCCGACATGGGTAAAATATTGATCCTGTTCATAGGGCATGAACAAAGGGCCCAGGAAAGCAAATGTGAACATGAATACAAGAATGGCAAACCCAATCACCGCCAGTTTGTTTCGAATGAAGCGCTTGAACACCAGCATGCCAGGAGAGAGGCTTTTAATACGCCGGGCATCATCCAATGCCATTTCTTCATCCTGGAAATCAGCAGGAATATCTTCCTGCCTTTCTTCATCAAGGATCATTTTCCCTTCTTCAGCTTCCTCAATGTCTTCTAGAATGGGCTCTTCGATAATAGGACTTTGATCCGGTAAACGATTTTTTTCATCTGACATAATTCACCACCATCAATTTACTCTTACCCGTGGGTCAACTATCGCATACATAATATCAGCAATGATCAAGCTGACCTGGGTCAGGACGATTAAAAAGGTTGTATAGAACATGGCAAAGGGGATATCCCCCCTGATCATCGCAGTATACGAGATGTAACCAATCCCGGGGATCTGGTAAAGCGTCTCCGTGATCTGGGCGCCGCCAAACATTGAAGGGATCAGGTAACTCATATATGAAACAAGCGGGATCAATGTGTTCCGAAAGGCATGTTTATTGATGACAACCTTTTCAGAAAGACCTTTCGCACGAGCCGTCCGGATATAGTCCGAATTCAGCACTTCCAGCATATTCGTGCGGGTATAGCGCATCAGGCCCCCGATTGAGAGCATCATCAGGGTAATAACCGGTAAAATCATATGATAACCAATATCCAGTATCTGCTGGAAATCAGTCATCGAAGTGTGGAACCGCCCCGTTAAGCCATATAGATCAAACCAGCCTAAACGGATTGAAAACACATATTTCAATATCGTCGCCAGGAAAAACGTCGGCAGCGATATCCCAGCCAGGGCGAACACAGTGATCGCATAATCCGTCCTGCTGTACTGTTTTCTTGCGGCCAGGATCCCTAGTGGAATCGATATCACCAACTGTACGCCAAATGTGATGATATTAATGATGAAAGAATACCAGACAACCTGGTTAAACTTCTCTGTTACCGGGATGCCGTAATGCCAGGATTCACCAAAATCACCTCTAACAGCATTACTCAGCCATCCAAAATAACCGGGGATAATGCCAACGTCAAGATGGTAAACAGAGTTCAGTTCTTCAAGCCATTCCTGGTAAGATTTCGTACTCAAGGGATTGCTGGCGCGCTGCCTTGCGATCTGGTCCACGTAAGAAGCAGGCAAGGAGCGAACAGTTGTGTAAATGATCATTGCGCCGAAAAAGGCAATGAAAATGGCTAAAAAGAGTCTCCTGATAATAAAATTTTTCATATCGTTCCCAATTCTGTAAAGATATGGCTTTCTCAAAAGCCCATTTTATATATCAAAATGTGAGCCCACCCGTGGGTGGGCTCACAGGTCCTACAAACTAGTTATTGATAGTTAGTTCATCTCAAGCAGTTCAACATCGTTGAGCCAACCCCAGAAAGTCGTCATATCGGGGGTGATGGTGTCGATGTTCACTCGTTCAGTGCTGAAGATGATAACATTCAGACGCTGGTAGCTTGGGACTTCGACAGCCCAGTCAAGAAGGACTTCCAAAGCCTGCTTGTAAACAGCTTTGCGGTAGCCCTGGTCATCGCTCACACGGGCATCCATGATCAACTGGTCGAGCTCAGCATCCTGGACGTGATAGTAGTTTGAACCGCTACCTTCGCCGCCGGGGATGTTGGAACTGTAGTAGATCTGGTACATGTCGGGGTCAATGGTTGTACCCCAGGCCATCGTCCAGATTTCCTGTTCGTTGGCATCAATGGCATCAAGCATGACGTTCCAGTCAGCGGGATCGTTGATCAAGAATTCCATACCCAATTTTGCCATCGAATCACGTGTCGATGTGAAGATCTGGAAGTTCGGGTGGTCGCCTGTACCGTCAGCGGGAACAAAGCCTTCGTAGCTCAGTTTTGCGCCTTCGGGGGCAGCCGTCAAAACACCATTTTCAACAGTGAAGCCGGCAGCTTCAAAGAAGCCAAGGGCAGCCGCTTCAGCAGCAGCAACTTTTTCTTCAAGGGTCATATCTGCGGAGTAAATGGGATCGCCATTCACGTCCACGGAGTACGCCACACGATAATCTTCATCGGTGGGTTGTGGGGCAGCCCAGGAGGTGTTGGAGATCGGGTAGTTGATAACCGAAGCACCTTCACCGTAGTAGCTGTCAATGGACAGGTCGCGGTGTACTGCAATAATGGTTGCGAATGCTTTACGCAGGTTCTTTGAGGCTTCTGAACCAGGATCTTCGCCAACCTTAACAGTGCTGGCATTGATGCCGATATAGCCGTAGCCCTGGTTGTCGACCATGATGGATGTGATCACATCACCGGTCATTTCGCCGTTAGCATTGTAGGATTGGACCTCTGCATAGCGTTCTGCGGAGTAGGTCATCTCACCTACGTCAGCGGTGCCGGTCTGAACAGCGGAGGGAACCTCAGCGGATTCAGTCTCACGGAATTGAATTTCAGCAATCTTGGGGCAGCCGCGATAGTAATTCTCGTTGGCTTCAAAGTAAACAACCTTGTTTTCAAAGGTGACGTACTTGTATGGACCAGCACCCATCGGGGTGGGGGTCAGGCTTTGCTGCTTGGACAGGTCACCAAAATCGAAGCCGAACATATTGTTTTCGTAATCATATTTCTCAACATCACCATAATAGTGCAGGGGTGTAACCTGAACGCCGAGGATGGAGTAAACCGCAGGAGCGGAGAAACCATTCACGGTCACCTCAACGGTGAAATCGTCAAGTTTCTTGATACCAGCAATATTTGGCACACCTTCGTCGCCCATGGATTCATCTAATGGACCCCAGTAACCAATGAAATCAGTCCGGACATTGGAGACAATGTCGATGCCATCAGGGGTTTCAGATGCCATAGCTGCTGCAGCATCACCATCATAATAGCAAATCAGGGATTCAGCCTGATCTTCGACGGTCGGGAAGGTTTCAACCAGGTCAAATGTTTCTTCTGTACAAACCGTGGTTAATACGCCATCTTCGTAGGTGCCATAGGACCATAGTGCGATCGAGAAAGCCTGCTCGAGGCCGTCATTTCCCTTGATCTCATCCGGGGTTAAACCCATGATCGCTTCCGCATAAGCGTCCGCGTAATTTGCCATCACGTAATTGGTGATGGATTGGGTTGCTGCATTGATCTCTTCGTTCCAGCGTGTCCAGAAATCATCCTGCAGTTCCTGGGTCCAGGCATCATCTTCTGACCACTCGTGGTCTGCGCCAGCAGCCAGGATCGCATCAAAGAGTTCGTTGTATTTGTCATACACCTCAGTTGTTGTCTGAGTCTGGTAGTCCTTTAAACCAACAATATCGAAGGAATAAAGGCTGGTTGTCCCTACATATGAGGGATCAAGGAAGGTGTAATAGGTGAAGATGACATCATCAGCGGTCACAGGTGTGCCGTCGGAGAATTTCATCCCAACGCGCAGATTTGCGGTGTACTTGGTGGTGTCTGTTGCTTCATCATAAACCACGCTGGTATCGGCGGCGCCTTTGTATTCATAGGGGGTGCCGTTATATTCGCGGGTTTCACCTTCGATGGCATTGCTAACAATGCCCCCGACACGGTCGGTTGTCAGCAGAGCAATTTGCGTCATTGCTGCAACATCAGCATCATATCCGGACTCTGAGAAGAAGGGGCTGAATTTCTGTGAGAACTCTGTGTATGTTACAACCAATGGGGTATCAATGGTTGGTTCAGTGGGGAGGTTCTCACCGAAGGGCTGTTCTTCAAAGACAACTTCTGTCTCTTCGACAACTTCTTCTGTCTCTTCGACAACTTCTTCTGTCTCTTCGACAACTTCTTCAGTTTCTTCTACGACTTCTTCGGTCGGTGCGGCTGTCTCTTCTTGTGGAGCACAAGCAGCGAACAGGCCAGCAAGCATGATGCTTACGACCAAAATGGAAAGGATCTTACTAAGTTTGTGCATATTTTCTCCTAATCTCCTAATTAAAAAATATTTGACGACTGAACGAGTACAAATTATAGTGGATATCTGGATATTTTGCAATAGTACTCAATTATGGTATTAAACCCTGAAATTATAACCATTGGGTTTTTTACCTGTAAAACAGACTTAATTATTCACAATTTTTGATAAAATTTTGGTTATTCTATTCTCCTCCATTCTCTAAAATCGAACTGAATAGAAACAATCAATCAGGGTAAAAAACGATTGAGTTTAAGTTCCTTCTCCGATTGATCTCTATTTTTCTGCAATTTCTGAGATTTGAACCTGCAATTGAAGTCTGACCAGGAAGTAAGCCAGGATACCAGCCACTGCTTCAGAAAACAGAAACGGGTATTCTTGAGAATTTGGTAGTAAATAGAAAAAGACTAAAAAGACGATCTCCCCTAATACTGCGATCGCTAAAAGTATAAAAAGGGCCAGGCTGTTCTTTTTAATTCGTTTAAAAGAAAGCCCTGTTTCATCCCGCCGGTAGGGTCGTTTTTCACTCGGCAATCTCAAGATACCGGTGATCAAGAAGTAAAAAGGCAAAAAGGCAAAAACATAAGGGAAGGCAACATAAAATTGGTACATCCCCTGGCTGGACAGAAATCCTGCAGTAACATGCAAAACAACGATCAAGGCAAACAAAATTAAACTGTTACGCTTTAGATTCTTCAAACCCTGCTCGTCTAATGAAACGGAAAAATAGTTCCCGTTATATACAGCTTTTTTTCTTTCTTTTCCTTTTTTATCAACTTCAACGACGATCTTATAATCATCAGCATATCTTTTCATAACATCACCTAATTCACAATTTTTTCAAAATAAATCTTAAGCAAGGTCCACACCCTCACCCTGCCCTCTCCCTCGAGATGAGTGCCGTCCTGGCACATCATCGATGTGTAAATGCTCAGGGGAGCATTACCAGGGAGAGGATTGAGGTGAGGGTTACCATTAACATTTTTTATACTATATATCGCCTAATCATTTTACAATTGCTCAATCATTAAAATGGCTTACTTTTTTATTACTTATGGTCTTACGGACAAACGTCCTCAATTGACAAACCTTCCAATGCCTGGAAGAACGTCTCGCCAGAAAAGCTGCCATCACTGCAAATTTCGTCTAATAATACCATTACGGATGGCACAGAAAACAAAGGAACGGCAGGGTGGAAGTTAAGGAAAACCAGTTCACTCTGTTGTAAAGCATCTTCCTGCTCTGCTGGCAAGGAAAGCGAAGCTGTGCTGCAGGCAGCATCATACCCTTCATCCATTAAACCGGTAATATTCGTTCCGATCCAATTATTAGCTGTGTTGGGAACCAGCGAACTCATATAATACCGGCAGTCCACATCAGGCATTGGCATCCAGGAAAGCAGCGTCAGGTCAAACGCACGCCCAAACAGGGGTCCGGAAGGTCCCGGAGCATAAAGGTCAGATGCCGGAAGTTGTGTGATAACCACTTCAATCCCGCATTGATTCAGCGAGGATTGGACAATCTCGCTTAACGCTTGATGAAAACCAGATTGATCGGTTAACAAGGTCACCGAGAAAGGTGTTCCGCTGGGAATATTTGGTACACCCCAGGCCTGCAATGGCGTTTGAGAATTGTTATCATAATCAACCCATCCCACCTCAGTCAATAACTGCTTGCTGAGTGCTGTATTATATGAAAGAACATCCTCGCTACTGAGTCGGGATTGATCCGGTGCGAGAAAACTCGGCCAGAGGTTACCCATTCCATTGATTGTCGTACTGAGCATAAGCTCTCTATCCAAACAGGACGCGATGGCTTGCCTTGTCCTGGGGTCACCAAAGAAATCAGGGCGATCGCCATAAATGGGGTTGTAGAATTCATCATAGGATGCAGGTTGAATTCCAAATACGAGCTGTACCCAGCTATCACCCTGGGCTATGCTCTCAGAAAATCTTTCATCAGATTGAATTTCTGCCAGTAAATCCGGCTTGCTCTCAAACCCAAATGAGTCGTCCAGCACATCACAAGTCCCGGATTTCATCGCCTCCCACGCAGCACTTGCGCCGCCGTCCATCACCTGAACGGTCACTTGATCCAGTATCGGAAGCCCTTCATCTACACGGTAGTAATAT
Source organism: Anaerolineaceae bacterium (assembly GCA_016841445.1). Lineage (GTDB taxonomy): Bacteria > Chloroflexota > Anaerolineae > Anaerolineales > Anaerolineaceae > Brevifilum. The sequence goes on along the minus strand of JAENZD010000003.1, from coordinate 79,266 downwards.
GGGTTCGGGGCAAAGGTCATCCTGGCTTGGTCCCATCCCACCAGCATGAAAGGGCCATAGCTGAGCGGCGTTACCGCCAGAAGGTCGCTCGTGGCAATTGTAGGCCATGTCTCCGTTTCATCGAACAGATGTGATGGTAGGGGAAGCCATAAGAATTGATCCAGATTCGATGTTGTAAAGCCGGGACGTCCAACCCACTCGTAGGTATTGGGATCCTGCGCCAGCACCTGTTCCGTCCGGTCTGCCGCCCACCTGAGCCCGGGTGCGTCAGGATCATTTGCCAGATCATAGCTAAAAAGGACATCAGCGGCGGTCACAGGTGTGCCATCTGACCAGGCAAGATCTTCCCGCAGCCTATAATCCACGACCAGTCTGTCCATCTGCAGTCCAGTTTCCCCATCCCATTCAACAGCGCAGTCGGATCCGCGACATCCACTGGGGCGCACAACCACGCCTTGCTTCAAAACGATCACCTCGCCATAAGCGTCAACAATCGTCTGCCCCCCCTGCACAGTGACCGCCTCCAGGCGAATATCGCCATTCGCAATCGAGGGCATCTTTTCTAAGAAGTTCATTACCAGCGAATCCCCCTGGTTTTCATAAGGCGCTTCCAGGAACAGAGAAAGGAGATGATCTTTGATCTGTGTTTGGACGCCATCGTAGGGAAATAAACTTTCAGGCAGGACACGGGTGCAAATTGTCAGGGTCTCCTCGGGTTCAGGTGTTTCCGTAGGTGAAGAAACATTGGTTGGGTCCCCCAGGGTTGCCTCTGTGGAGGTTTGTGTTATCTCCACCTGGCTGGGTGAGGCACAAGAGACTAAAAAAAATATGATGATTGTAAAAGCAAATAATTTTTTCATTTGTGATTGCATTTCATCATTAAAAAGGATCGTTTAAATTTCATCAATATCTTCTGCAAGCGTCTCAGCTTGATCTTCAAACCGCAGCCTGAGATAAGAATAATACCGTTCTTTTGCGACTTTCCCAGAATCAACCGCTTTGCGCACAGCGCAGCCTGGCTCATGGGTATGGGTGCAGTCACTGAACTTACATCCTGAAACCAGCTCTCTCATTTCAACGAAATAAGCGTCCAGTTCCTCAGGTTCTGTATCCCAAAGTGCCAGGGAGCGGATACCTGGCGTGTCAGCAACATAACCGCCCTCATCTAAAGGGAAGAGCTCCCTTACGTGGGTCGTATGGCGTCCTTTAGACGTCGCTTCACTGACAGTACGCACATGCAGCCCGAGATCCGGTTGGATAGCATTCAACAAACTGGATTTGCCGACGCCGGAAGGCCCTGTCAGGATGGAAATTTTATCTTTCAAAGCTTTGTTCAGTTCTTCCAGGCCTTGCCCGGTATGCGCGGATGTATAAAGAACAGGATACCCCAATGATTCGTACAACCCAAAAACGGTCTCAGCTTCTGCCGGTGTAACGAGGTCTACTTTATTGGCGACAATAACAGCATCCACGTCTTGCTTTTCAGCGATCACCAGGAAGCGGTCCATCATCCGCAGGTGGGGATCAGGATTTGCACACGCAAACACGATCACCATTTGATCGGGATTCGCCAGCAGGATCTGCCGGAAGTCTTTTTTAATGCCTGACCGTAAACGGGATATGGCGCCTTTTCTTTCGTGGACAGCATCAATGACACCGGAGCCATCCTGATCGGGCACAACTGTCACGTGATCACCAACCGCAACGATATCCCCTTCCGCTCCTTCTTGTTTCAAACGGCCCCTCAAACGGCAGACATACACCCCCGAATCTGTCTGGACCGTCAGGAAACCCGATTGGGAGCGGATGACCAGGCCTTGCAGTTTATCTGTCAAAAGCACACCCTCCTAAGGCGATTCCGTTGCTTCTTCACCACCAACAGGTGTGTCCGTGGGAATCGGCGTATTGGTTGGAATCGGCGTTTCGGAGGGAATCGGCGTTTCTGAAGCCACAACATAGGGATAGGCTTCCCAGGGCAGTATGTAGCCATAATTGACATAATTCGAGAAATACAGCGAAACAACCCGGCGGAACACTGGCGCTGCCATCTCGGAACCTTCACCGGCATTCTCAAGGATAACGGCCACAGCAATATCAGGACGATTTTCATTGCCTACCGACGTGTAACCTGCAAACCAGGCATGGGATTCCCCAAAGGGATTGGTCGCTGTGCCCGTTTTCCCGTACGCACGGTACTGCATGGTTGCCAATTGGGTGTGTGCGGTTCCCCTGCCATTGGAAATCACACTGCGCATCGCTTCGGTAATGATGTTCATATTATAGTCAGAAATAGGCAGCGTCCCCTGGATTTCAGGTTCAAAAATGTAGGTCGGATCACCGTTCTCCGGGCCAATTTCTTCCACCAGCGCTGGCCGGTAAAGTGTGCCGCCATTCCCGATCGCAGCAATAAAACTGGCCACCTGCAGGGGGGTGACGATCATTTCTCCCTGGCCGATAGCTAATTGCGTATTGACTTCGCAGGAGGCAACCTCAGCAGGGATGTTCCCGGGCTGTTCAGCAATCTCAATCCCCGTCTCCCGCCCTAACCCAAAATCGCGAGCCATATCTGCAATCGCATTCGAATACCCTTCGAGAAAAAGCTGCTCGCCGATGGTATAAAACCAGGGGTTGCAGGAGCGCATCAGGCCTTCCGGCAATGTCAGGTCGCCGCTCGGTGGTTTTTCCTTTTCATAAGTCCAGTCGAAAAGTTCATTTCCGCAAGCTACTACTGAGTGCCCGCAGTATATTTCCGAGGACTCTGTAAAAACACCTGTTTCAAGCCCTGCTGCCATGGTGATGATCTTGAAAACAGAACCCAACGGGTATTGGCCGTTTGTCGCACGGTTGAATACTGGATCGTCTTCTTCGAAGTATGGGTTATTAGTATAAACAATATTCTGGTTGTTGATATCAAAAAGGTTCGGGTCAAACTGGGGGTTGGAGACCATCGCCAGGACTCGACCGGTATCGACTTCCATCACAACAATCGCACCCCTGTACTCACCCAGGGATTGCTGGAGGAGGTACTGCAGCCTAGGATCGATCGTTGTGGTGATAGACTGACCAGAAGTTGCACCCTTTTCAGCCAGCAGTGAAATGATCTGCCCGTTAGGATCTTTTAAATAAAGCGATGCGCCTTTCTCGCCAGAAAGCTCATCTTCAAACGCTCTTTCCAAACCGGTGCTGCCGTATCGCTCATTAGACCCATAGCCCAACCGAAGATAGGTATTCAGGTCTTCAGCCGAGATATAGTTCAGGTGACCAACAGCTTGGGGTGCAAGGCCGCCATCATAATAAAAACGGGATGAATAATAATTCAAATAAACACCGCTCAACGCGCTCAGGGTGCCCATCCGTCGATCAACATCAGATTGAAGAACCTCGCCCAAAGAAACATAATCGGTGGGATACGTATTGTTCACCATCTCCACAATCTCATCCACCTGGTAGATTGTGAGATCCGCCATTGTGCTGTAGAACAAACTGATCAAATCATAATCCAGGTCCCCCGGGACAAACCCGATTGCCACAGCATCATCCTGGGCTGCGATGGGGTAGCCATCACTGGCATAGATATTTCCCCTGGGTGATGAAGAACGTACCGTGTCAAGCGCATTTCCACCCGCCAGTTCAGGCAGGATCATCCCTTCCCCCCACTGCATGACCCACTCCCCTGATTCCTTCACCATCGCAAGTTCAATCTCTCGAGAAAACGTACCGAACAAATTGGTATTGTAATTAACCTGAACCTTAGCCGTTGCCGTTTGGGGATTGGTCATTGTGGAGAGGACTTCGTAGTCAATGCCGGTATTAAATTGAAGCGTCATTGCTGCCGCTGTCTCGAGATATCGCGTGGTGAAATCTTCCTCAGAGATCATGCTGCGGCTCTCACTGGACAACATGGCATACATCACAGGGTAATCTTCAACCTGCCAGGCATTCAAAAAGGCATTAACAGCATTTTCAACACCGGGCGCGGGCGTAACCCCAATCTGTGGTGATGGCAGAGTCGGTGTACCAGGTGCTGCCTCTTCTGTTAAGTCAGCAGTAGGATTGGGTGTACATCCTGAGATAACAAGGATAAAAGCCAATAGTAATATGGCAATTTTTTTCTTCATCAGTAAACTCCAATGAATGCGTATTCAATCACGCATTCTTCTTTTTCATTATCGATAGATTATACTGTGTCAATCGCCGCTTTGGGAATCTTCGTCGGGGGTGGGTGTTGCTGTCGGTTCTTGCGGGATGAAAGGTTCTGACTCCCATGGCATAACACCGCTCGGGTTTTCATAATTGGAAAAATAGAGCGAGATCACCCGCCTGAAGACGGGTGCTGCCATGGCAGATCCCTCACCGCCATTTTCGATCAGGACAACCACTGCAATATCCGGTCGCTCGGGATCATTTTGACGGGAATACCCCGCAAACCAGGCGTGCGAATTTCCTGTGGGCGTTTGGGCAGTGCCCGTCTTACCGGAAACCGGGATTTGCAGGTCTCCCATTGCCCAATAACCTGTGCCGCGGGGTTCCTCCACCACCAAACGGAGTGCCTCCCTGACTTCAGAAAGGGTTTCAGAAGAAATCGGCAAGTTCCCTTTGGATACTGGCTCAAATTCGTACGTGACATCACCTGATGAAGATTCAATCTTCTCGACCAGCGTCGGTTGATATAAGGTGCCGCCATTTGCCAAAGCCGCAAAAAATGTCGCAACCTGTACCGGGGTAACCAGGATTTCTCCCTGTCCAATCGCCATCTGGGCATTCTCCAGGCAGGTGCTGGCTGTCAGGGGGATATTCCCTGACGCTTCGGGGATTTCAATACCTGTCTCAATACCCAGCCCGAAACCATAAGCCATATTTGTCAGCGCATCGGGCAGTTCCGACTCATACAGCGTCTCACCGATGGTATAGAACCAGGGGTTGCAGGATCGCATTAACCCCTCCGGCAGGCTGAGCTGGCCGCTTGCTGATGTACCGTAAGCAAGGGTCCAATCGTACAAGGTCGCCCGGTCGCAGACCCAAAGAGAATGGCCGCAGTAAATGGATGAATAAATGGAATAAACCCCGGTTTCAAGGGCTGCTGCCATGGATATCGTTTTAAAAACAGATCCCAATGGATACTGCCCCTGGGTTGCCCGATTAAATAGGGGCTGATCTTCGTCTGTAAAATAAGACTCCATCAGGCTTCGGTCAATCTCCGCCATATCGAAGGCGTTGGGATCGAAATCAGGATTAGAGACGAGTGACAGGATGCGGCCTGTGTCCACTTCCATGACGACGACAGCTGCCCGTAAATCACCCAGGGAATCCTGGATCTGCGCCTGTAATTTTTTGTCCAGTGTCGTAAATAATGACTCGCCTGGCACCGGTTCGCTGCTGGCAATCAATGAAATGATTTGGCCTTCCGAATCTTTAAGATAGAGCGTGCCCCCCCGCTGGCCTGAAAGTTCACTCTCGTAGGTCGCCTCCAATCCTGAAGCACCAATCCGTTCATCTTGCCTGTATCCCAACCTCAAATAATCTTCCAGTTCCTCTTCCGGAATATACAGCAGGTACCCAAGGGCATGGGGTGCCACTCCGCCATCCACATAAAAACGGGAGCGAAACTCGTTCAATTGGATCCCGCTCAACCCCTGAAGCGCCTCAAGATAAGGCGCAGCATCAGCCTGAGCAAGGGTAACCACCGGCAGATACCAATCGTCCGGGGTTCGATCAACCATGGCTGCCAGGGTTTGTGGATCATAGCTGCTCATCGTTGATAGTGTCTCATAAATTTGATCAGTTTGTTCAGGAAGGATCTCTCCTGGTACGAGCCCGATTGAAATCGCGTTTTCATAGGCTGCTAAAGGTGCGCCATATTGGTCAAAAATTCGGCCGCGCGACGGCACTTGGGCGATGAATTCAAGTGAGTTTCCTTCATCCAATTCCGGCAGGATCAATCCCTGCCCCCACTGGACTCCCCAGGCATCGTTTTCCCTTTCCAACCCCATCACAAGCTCCCGCGAGAGATCGCCAAATAAGCGTGTCGAGAGCGTGGTTTTCAAAGCCACCTCTGCGTAATGTTCGCCGGCCATCGCGGATAAGACCTGGTAATCAATACTCTTCAGGGTCAGCGCATTTGCCACCTGGTGATAAACTTCCTCGAAAGATTCCTGGCTGGTGGCATCCTGACTTAACAATGAAAGCTCACTGTACATCCCAACATAGTCCTCAGCCTGCCAGGCTGACAAAAACCGCTCGGCAGCAGATTGGGCTGCAGCAGCGTCATAAATATTTGAATCTTTTTCGGGTATCAGTGTAGGTGTATTTACAGAAACGGGTTGGCACGCGCTGACTATCCCCAAAATGAATAAGCCGATTAATATCTTCTTGAAAGACAGCAGATGGTGCACCATTTTTAATGTGTTCAATCCTGGTTTAGCACATTGGATAGATTTGGGCAATTATATTTCAGAAGTTCCTGACAGCGCTGGGGCAAATCTTCAGAGATTTGCAGCCCGAACTTCCTGAGCCCAACGGCCAGGTTACAGAGCGGTAATCCCATGACACAGGCATAACAATCGGATAAATCCTCAACGGGTTTGAAACCCGGATGCTGAATTGCGTATGCTCCCGCCTTGTCCATCGGGTCTCCGGTCTTTATGTATTCCTCGATTTCCTCATCGAAATAGTCCCGCATGAGAACATCCGTCCTGCAAACGTCTGAGAAGGATTTCTGCATTTCCGTATCCACCAGGGCAATGCCTGTATAAACCTGGTGAACCCGCCCTCTTAATTGCTGCAGCATCTGCCGTGCTTGCGCTTCATCCACCGGTTTGCCCAATAATTCATCCCGGTCAACAACAATCGTATCTGCGGCAATGATCAGCCCTTGATTACCAGATGACACCTTTTGCGCTTTTTCACATGCTAATCGACTTACATAATTGCGGGGGTTTTCTCCCAGATTGCGCTTTTCATCAATATCAGCTGGCAATACCATAAATGGCCAACCGAATAATGAAAAGAGTTCTTTTCTGCGGGGTGAATTTGAAGCCAGGATTATCTTTTTAGTTGTCATCTTCTCGGCGAACCTGGAAGTGGTCAAAATCTCGAGCAACACAGACATTTTCAAAGATTGTTTGGGCTTCTTCCAGTACGTCTTTTTCCCGGTAGCGACGGGAAAGATGAGTCAGGTATAGCTGCCTGACCCCGGCTTGTTTTGCTAATTCTGCTGCTTGCGCAGCTGTGAGATGGTCGAACCGGTCGGCAAGATCTCGTTCCTCCTGGGTATATGTTGATTCAATCACCAGGGCATCAGCATCTTCAATATACGGCAGGAGCTTATCAGGTTTTCCGGTATCCCCCACAACGACCAGCGAAATACCCTTGCGAGATTCACCCAGCACCTGATCAGGGTGAATGATCCTGCCATCAGGCAGCGATACCTCTTTGCCTACGACCAGGTCTTTCCGCCAGGGACCCGGCGGGATTTTCAATGCTTCTGCTTTCTCTGGTAAAAAAGGACGCCTGCTTTTCTCTTCGAAAACATAGCCGAGAGAATCTGAGCCGCGATGAGCCACAGGAAATGCGCTAATGGTAAATTTCTCCGTTTCAAGGAACAACCCCGGTTCAAGCTCGTGCAGTAGAACAGGTGGTTTACCGTGATAGCCGCGTAAGACTACGCCAAAAATCAGATCATAAACCCGGCTTAATGTATGCTGCGTGCCATAAATTTCGATCTCTTCCATCACCTCCCACCGCAGGAAGGTTGAAACCAGGCCCCCCAAACCCAGGATATGATCAAGGTGTCCATGGGTCAGCAGAATCTGGTTAAGCCGCTTGAAACCAACACCGGAGCGCAAAATCTGGCGCTGCGTACCTTCACCACAGTCGATCAGGAAACGGAACTCATCATGCTGAACCAGCAATGAAGATAGTCCACGATGCACCGACGGTGCTGAGGCTGATGTGCCTAAAAATACGATATCAAACAATTGAAAAGCCCAGGTCTATAACTGATTACTCTTTACCAAACCCGGCAATTAATCGCATCACGCCTAATACCCCCAGACCAACCTGGATCCCCTCACCTGGGGATAGTTTTGGATCCTGATTTGCGCTTTCCGCTCTTTTAACCAATAAAAACGCTGAGGCTGCACCAACAAGCGCACCTAAAATCGTGCCTAAGATAATGATTTTTGATTTCCCATTGTTTTCCATTTTTATTCCTTTTCATAATTCGGATCATTAACTATCATAAGTTCCAAGAAATAGGCTACCTTATTTCTTGAAAAGACCTGATATCGAAGAGAATGCTTTGCTCACACCAGCACCAATGCTTTTGATGCTGATGATAGGCTTTACCACCTTCTGAGCCAGGTTGCCAACTTTCCCAGAGACCTGTGAAAATACTTTCTGCACGGGATGGGCGTAACGGGGCAGGTTTCTTAGGACCTTGCCGTTCAGAATGATGACCCCAGCTAGCGCCACAGCAATAACCACAGCGATTAAGAGCAGTGGTACGAAAATCCAGATCAGAGCGGTGTCCCCATATTGAGATAAGCTGATACCCGTATTCGTTCCTGTTAAGGTCATGATCATTAACGCTGCTGCGCCCAGGATGACCAGCGTAATAATGATCAACGGTACCCAGATTTGCCAGAAACGCTGCCTGCGGTGACGTAGATAGCTTTCCCTTTTTTGCAATTCATGATCAATTTTATTTCTATTTGTATCCATAGTCTTTATTTTAACATGACTTGAAGAAATAACCAAAATTTTTTCAATATCCACCATCACCATCTGTCAATACAATCCCTTTAGAATTTAATGAGCTAACTTCATGCACGCGTCATAGGTTTTAATGATGAATAAGCTGCTTTTAGCAAATTCATGGTAGGGCTTCATTTAATGATTTTTTATTGTATAATTAAAAACGTAAATAAGTCGAAAGACTTAGAAAAAAATTAAAAATTTGTTTTCTGCCGCCTGAGAAGTTCTGGCTGCGATCATAATATCATAAAGAACCGCACGCAAATTGTTCGCCGGCGTCCCGCCTGGTATTGGAATTTTTGTATGATCTCAAACTTGTCTTTGATAACAGTACGAAGTCAGTTTAAAAAATAATTCATCGTTAACAAGGTTTGAGTCAAATATGATGTTTAGGATAGATATGGTCATCTCATCTCAAATGTGTCATCTTAACCGACCGTTTGGATTTGGAACATAGTATCAGTTACCAGTTTAGATTTTAGTCTATTCTCTCATCATTAAACCATCAGGGAACCTAACTGATATAACGGCCGTAGCCGCTCAGGGAGCGTTACGGCTGTCTTTTATTTAAGAAGTTGACGATGGAACGTGAGATCACTGCCATAAAAGCACAGAAACGGAACCATCAACGGGTGAGTATTTACCTGGATGGCGAATTCGCTTTTGGATTATCCCGATTTGTTGCTGGCTGGCTAGAACCTGGACGGAAATTATCCCAGGCTGAGATTGAAACCCTCTTGATAAAGGATACTTATGAAGTCGCATTTCAAAAAGCGCTTCAATTTATCCAGTACAGACCCAGATCAATTGAAGAGACCCGTCGTCGTCTTAATGAAAAAGGCTTCAGCAGCGATGTGATAGAGACCACGATTGATAAACTGCTTGAGAAGAAATGGCTGGATGACCTCGATTTTGCAAGACAGTGGATCGAGAACAGAAACACATTCCGCCCACGCAGCGAACGGCTCCTGGCATATGAACTAAGACTTAAAGGTCTTGCAGAGGACAAAATAAAACAAGCGCTTGAAAAGTATGCTGGTGATGAAAATGAACTGGCCTACCAAGCTGGGATTAAGAAAGCAAAACAATGCCAGCATGAAAGCAAGTTCGATTTTCAAAAGAAAGTTGGCGGTTTCTTAGGTCGCCGTGGATTCCATTACGGTATCGTCAAACCTGCCGTCGAACGCCTTTGGAAAGAATTTTCATCACCTCTTGATGAGCGCTTGCCTGATCATTAAAAATTGGAGTGAAGTTATGAGACCCGAATTAATTATCATCATTGGCGCAGCCGCGCTCGTCGTGGGCGGTTTGATTGGATATTTAATCAAACAAACCATTGCCGAAAACAAACGTAAAGCACAAAATCTCAAAGCAGATCATATCATCACAGAAGCCCGAGAAAAAGCACGAGAGATTGAATTAGAGGCAAAGGACACCGCGCTCAGCATTACACAAAAAGCTGAAGTAGAACTTAACAACCGCCGCAATGAGCTGAGCAGGGAAGATGACCGCTTACAGAAAAGACGTGAGGAATTAGACCGCCGTCTGGAAAAATATGAGGACCGTGAACAGCGTCTGAACAAACGCCAGTCCAGTATTGACAAACGCACAAATGAGATTGACAAGCTGTATGAAGATGTCACAGAAGAGCTCCAAAAGGTTGCCCAGATGACAACAGAAGAAGCTCGGGAAGTCATCCTGGCGGAAACCGAGAAGGAATCCCGGGCAGATATGGCCCGGATCATCCGGCAAATCGAGAGTGAAGCCCGTGAAAAGGGAAATGCCCGCGCTCGGGAATTAATCGCAGATGCCATCCAGAGAGTCGCTTCCGAAAAGGTCGCGGAGGTCACAACGTCAGTCGTCAACCTCCCGAATGAAGAAATGAAAGGCAGGATCGTCGGACGCAATGGACGCAATATTCGAGCGTTCGAACAGGTTTCAGGTGTGGATGTGATCGTAGACGATACCCCGGAAGCTGTCACAGTTTCTTGCTTTGATTCCGTTCGCAGAGAGATCGCCCGGCGTGCTCTTTCCAGGCTGGTGATCGATGGGCGCATTCATCCGGCCAATATTGAAAAGATCATCAAAGAGGAAAATGAGCAAATGGAAGATGATATCGTTGAGGCTGGTGAAGAAGCTGCTTATGAAGCTGGTGTCGCCGGTTTGCACAACGAAATCCTTAAAAAAATGGGACGCCTGAAATTCCGAACGTCGTATGGTCAGAACCAATTAGCCCATGCTGTTGAAACGGCCAAGATCGCCAGCGTGATTGCAGCAGAACTTGGCGCGAATGTAGAAATTTCAAAGGCAGGTGCCTTGCTCCATGACCTCGGTAAAGCCATGGATCACAACACCGAAGGAACCCACGCCCAGCTCGGCGCAGAATTCGCAGCCCGGTACGGTGTCAACAGCAAAGTCGTCAACATCATTGCAGCACACCACCATGAGGTCGACCAGGAGTCTGTTGAAGCGGTGATTGTCGAAGCCTCAGATGCTATTTCTGGTGCTCGCCCTGGGGCACGGCGTGAAGACCTTGAACAATATATCAAACGCCTGCGGTCTCTTGAAAACATTGCCAACGGCTACAACGGTGTGGAGCAGAGTTTTGCCATTCAGGCCGGTCGTGAAGTCCGAATCATCGTCAAACCAGAAGAAATCGATGATGTGGAAGCAAACCGCATGGCAAAGAACATCGCCCAGCAAATCGAGGAAACGATGCAGTACCCCGGTCAGATCCGGGTGACAGTGATCCGCGAAAGCCGGGCAACGGAATACGCAAAATAACAAACTTATCAATGGCGGGATGCAGGTTGCATCCCGCCATTTTACTTAAAAATCCGCGTTTACATCAATTTATTACAAATGGATTATGCCTCTTCTCGTAACCGACCGTGCTCTCCGGTCCATGACCCGGCAGCAGCCGAGTCTCGTTTGGCAATGAAAACACCTCTTCCCTGATGCTTTTCAGCAAAATTTCCAAATCCCCACCGGTTAAATCGGTTCGTCCAATCCCCTGCCGAAAGATCACATCACCGCAGAATAAAACACCTGATGGCTCGCAGTAAAACATCACGTGACCCGGGCTGTGACCTGGTGCGTGGCGGACAGCGACCACGTGGTCACCTCCCGCTGCAATGGATAGATGCTGTCCGTGTTCAAACCAAATCAAGGGTTCCGGCGGTTGTGGAATGGTTAATCCAAACCGCGATGCACCCCCACCATCTCTATACCAATCTCCATCTGCAGGATGTAGCCCAACCGGCAGCGGTGGATCAAAAGCGTTGGCAATTTCGCTCGCGCCTGCAATATGGTCAAAATGAGCATGGGTCAGCCAGATCTGCTTTAAGGTCCATCCTCGTTGTGTCGCTCTCTGGAGCAAAACCTTCGCATCGTAACTCGGATCAATCACCACGGCATCTTTCGTATCAGTATCTGCCAGCAGATAAACATTATTGGGCAATGGGCCTAATGTAAGCCTTAATATTTCAAGCATCTTCTCTCACTTCGTCACTATTCATTAACGAGACCTCTAATGCAGGTCTGTGCTTTTTCAACACAGTTCCTGCTGTAACGGATAAGGTTAAGATCAGCACGACTGAGCCCATCCAAAAAATCGATGCTGGCTGCCAATCATAGAGAAAACCCGCAATGATCGGTGCGATCATCATCGCAAACGCATTCAGCGATTCAACAATCCCAAAAGCAAGCCCGACCTCATGCTCCCGTACCACCGGCTGGACCCAGGCAACCGTCATTGCCCTGCAAAGCCGGAATCCGCCTAAAAATATATAACCCAAACCATACCATACAGGGGCTCTTCCCTGCCACAGCAGCAGCGTGAACAGCAGTACCCCGACCTGGCCGACCAACATCGCACCCCCTGCATGCAAATGCCCAAAGATCAACATGATCATGACGCTGCCCACAGCGCCAATCGAACCGATCTCGCCGATCTCCCTGACTGATAATCCCCGCCGGTTCTGCAAGAAGTTGGCACTCAAAGACTGGGGCAGCGTAACGGCGAACATCACAAACAATATAACAACCAGCATGCCCAGGTAGCGTTTGTTTTGCAATAAATGTCCGTCGCTTGCAAGCGAAGTCATTTCCGAAAAAGACTGTTTCCTCGCGAAAAGGACGATGATAGCAGACAGGACAAAAACAAAACCAGAGAAAAAATAGACCGACCGTAAGCTTATATTTTCACCAATCACTCCCCCAACCAATGGGCCTAATACACCACCCAATTGATATGCCGCTGAAACAAAACTAAGTGCTCTACCCACAGACCACTTTCCACGGGCACCCTGGATATAGGTGTTGAGGGGTGCCATCACGGAAGATGTCAAACCATAAAACAATAAACCGACCACGAACAATGCTAATGATGGCGCAAGTGCCATCACAAAGGTTGCAACCGCCCCGGCGATGAATGAGAACCGGATCATCGGGCGGCGTCCAATTTTATCTGAAAGGTAGCCTGCAGGCATCTGGAAGAGGGCCATCACCAGGCCATTGATACCGAGAATGGTTCCGATTAATATAGGACTGGCCCCCAACTGCTGGATGTAGAGGGGTTGAAAAATAAAGAACATTCCTTCCCCAAAACCCCAAATCAACATTGCAGCTGAAACGACCTTCAAATCACGAGACACAGATATTCGCCTTTAATCCATAAAACTTTCGAGAGGCAGCACCTGGCGCGGCATGTCAGTCAGGGATTCCAAACCGTCTTCAGTTATCACCACATCGTCTTCGATCCTGACGCCGCCTTTTCCCGGGAGGTAGATCCCTGGTTCAATCGTGAAAACAGCCCCGGGAGATAAGATCAGGTCATTTTCTGCGAAGATATAAGGTGCCTCATGTGCTTCCATTCCCAATCCGTGCCCTGTGCGGTGGATAAAGTATTCCCCGAAGCCGGCATTGCTGATAACAGACCGTGCAGCACGGTCAATCGTGCCTGCAGCAATTCCTGGCTTGCCCGCATTTCTTGCTGCCGTGTTTGCTTCCAGAACAACATGGCTAATCTCCTTTAATTCCGGATCGACATCACCAAATGTGAACGTGCGGGTAATATCAGAGAAATAACCTTCATAGCTGGCACCCCAATCCATCAAAAGCAGATCTCCGCGCTGCAGCTTTCGATCAGTAGGAACAGCGTGGGGGTTGGCGCTGTGATCCCCGATTGCAACAATGGGCGCAAATGGCATTTCAGGATCCCCCCCTGCTCGTAATAGTTGGATAAGGAGTTCGTTAGCGACTTCCTTTTCTGTCATCCCGCTCCGGATTTTTCTTAATGTCGCAAGCATGGCGTTTTGAGCTATGCTTGCTGCCTTCTTCATTTTTTGAATTTCTTCTTCATCTTTGTTCATCCGGAGGGTTGAGAAAACCTCGCTGGCATCAACGAAATCAAGGGTGGGCATTACCGCTTTGAGATAAGATAATTCCAGAAATCTGAGCCTGGTCGGTTCAACCCCGATCTTTCCATTACTGATGTTTAGTGTTTCAACCGCCTTTTCAAACGCACCATGCCATGTCGCCGGGTCATCGTCATACGTAAAGGACTGGAACAGGTCATCTTTCCCCTCAAGTTTTCCTTTTTCTAGTCGGGGAAGGATTATTACACCACCCCCTGCTTTGGTCACAAGCAAAAGTGTCGGGCGCTCCATTAAATGAAAGCTCAAACCTGTTAGATAAATGAGTGTCGGACCAGGATTGATGGCAGCCCCTTCCAGCCCAATTTTTCCCGTTAAACCTGTAAGTTTTTCTAAACGCTCGTTCATCATGCCTCCATTAATGTTAATGGAGATTATTATAATCTATTGATCTAGTGCATGGTGAACCGTGGCACCTTGTAGGGTGCAGCTGGTGCGGATAGTTTAAAGCCGAAAAGTATTCGCTTTTACCCGATAACTGATAGGTCATAGTTTTTGATCTGATCATTTCTAATTTCCTGTTTGCCTGATCTCCTAATTGCTTGATTACCTTCTACTCACCACGCACCATTCACTATTCCCATTTTCTTCCACACCCTCTTGACATTATCTGTTTTTTCAATATAATTATGATAATTATTGTCATATTACCTTGGAGATTCAATGATATTTAAGTGCTTATGTCTGAGGCGGGGCCGCTAGCCACCGCTCGGACAATCTAACTGGAAATTCTTTCAACCAGTCGATCTGGGCGGCGGTTACTTCCGCAATGATTAAAGATCATTTGCGGACTCAGCCCCGCTGCTAATTTCAAAGATCAGGCTGGTTTTGTTTTTAAGAATAAATATAAATGAATAATTTTGGAGATCGAGAATGAAAATCTATAACAATATAACAGAACTTATCGGAAATACACCGCTGGTCCGGTTAAGTCGGTTAAACAATGACGGCTACGCCGATATCGCGCTGAAGCTGGAGTATTTTAATCCGGCTCACAGCGTTAAAGACCGCATTGGTGTGGCAATGATCAATGCAGCGGAAGATCAGGGGTTGCTAACCCCCAACAGTGTCATCGTTGAGCCCACCAGTGGAAATACTGGCGTTGCCCTGGCCTTTGTCGCCGCTGCCAGGGGATATAAATGCATCCTGACCATGCCCGAAGGCGTGAGCCACGAACGCAAGATGATGATGAAAGTCCTGGGAGCCGAGATAATTTTAACCCCGGGTGAAGAAGGTATGGGAGGTGCGATCGCAAAGGCCAAAGCGTTGGTAGATTCTGATCCGCGCTATTACATGCCAAACCAATTTGACAATCCTGCCAACCCTGAAATCCATCGGCAAACAACAGCAAAAGAAATCTGGCGAGATACGGACGGCAAGGTGGATATGCTTGTTGCCGGTATCGGCACCGGCGGTACCATCACAGGGACAGGAGAAGCATTAAAAGCACTTAATTCAAATATTAAAGTTGTCGCAGTCGAGCCTGAAGCCTCACCAGTCCTTTCAGGTGGTGAAAAAGGGCCACATCCGATCATGGGCATTGGTGCCGGTTTCATCCCACCTATCCTCAACACCTCCATCTATGATGAAATCATCCAGGTGACGGGAGACGACTCATACCAAACCGCCCGCCTGCTGGCTACCGAAGAAGGTATTCCGGTTGGGATTTCATCGGGTGCTGCCACATGGGCTGCCCTTCAAGTGTCAAAACGGTCTGAAAATAAAGGCAAATTGATCGTGGTCATAATCCCATCCTTTGCTGAACGCTATCTCAGCACACCGATGTTTGACGACATCCGTGAATGAAGTAGAGTCAAAGGAGAAGGATAATGCAAAACACAACAATTATCGAAACACCACTTTCATATAGCTATGAAGGCACAAAAGAGATTGGACTGTTACGAATGATCATTGAGGATATCCGCTGCGCACTTCAGCGTGACCCTGCTGCCAGGAATTGGATTGAGGTTCTCTTTAATTATTCCGGACTGCATGCCATTTGGGGTTATCGAATCACTCACTGGCTTTGGATTAAAAAAGTCTATTTCCTGGCGCGCTGGATTTCCCAAATTGTTCGATGGTTGACAGGGATTGAAATTCATCCAGGTGCCGTCATCGGACGGAGATTCTTCATTGATCATGGAATGGGGGTTGTGATTGGTGAAACATCCGAAATAGGCAATGATGTCACCCTTTATCACGATGTTACATTGGGGGGTGTCAGCCTTGAAAAAGGGAAGCGCCACCCAACCCTGGGAGATAAGGTCGTGGTCGGCGCAGGGGCAAAGATACTTGGCGCAATCGAAATTGGTGAGGGCAGCCGTGTTGGGGCAAACGCTGTGGTCGTAAAAACAGTCCCGCCTGATTCTGTAGTAGTCGGGATCCCCGGCCAGGTTGTTAAGCGCAGTCATAAGCGATTATCGGATGCACCAGACCTTCACCATGACAGGCTGCCTGACACCATCGGTCAATCCCTCCAGCAAGTCCTGGCCAGGTTGGATTACCTTGAGGAAAAATTACAGGTCCGTGAAGAACCCCACATCCATACCGATGAGGAAGGTTACTGGATAGGAACAGATTTCAGCATATAAATTGAATATCAGTTGTGAGGTTGGTATTGACGTTTCTAATAAAAAACCCAAACTAATTGGGCTTTTTGTCATTATTTAATTGCGTGAACGGTAGAGATCAAGTGATTCTACGGCATGGCGCAGATGTGGGATCACGATACTTCCCCCGACGACCAAACCAACATTAAACGCTTCGTGAAGCTCTTCATCGGTCCACCCCGCATCCACACACTGCAGGATATGGTAGTCAATGCAGTCATTACAGCGCAGGACCATCGAAGCAACCAGGCCTAATAATTCCTTTGTTTTTGCACTTAATGCCCCATCATCATAAGCCTTAGTATCCAGGTTGAAGAAGCGTTTGATCCCCAGGTGATCGATAGCGTCAATACGTTCATTCATCTTTTTTCGGTAATTTTCAAATTCTGCCAGTCGATCTGACATAGAAACTCCTTCTGAATAAACGCAGAACCTATTTATCTTTGCGTAGAATGGTCTCTCTCAGGGTGCCAATTAATAAAATCAAGACCAAAATCGTGCTCCAGAAAATGATACCGTTTGTTGAGCCAATCTCCTCAGGTGTCGGCGGCGGTAAAATCTCCTCTGTTTGTGTTTGATCTGCTTGTTGCGTGACATCGGTATCGACATCGGTCGCAGAAAAAGTGCTGGAAGGAGCAGGTGTTGTAGTTGCACCTTGGGCAACAGGATTTACAAAAGCCATCACAGACAGGAAAATCACGCTTAGGACCAAAACCAGCATGATACCGTGGGGAAAAATCCTCAGGTTCAACTTCCTCTTTGTGAGATTCTGGTCTGGCATACTTAATCCTCTAAACTTTCTACCGCTAAGAGCGCTGCCTGGGCAGGGTCCATCATATTCATTAAGATTTGCTGGGTGGATTCCTTCAGAACAGGCCCAATACTCGTCATAAGATCAATCGATGGTCGTAACTGCGTTGTCAGGGCGATCTGCCCGACTGTGGAACGTAAGTTTTGATCATGCCAACCTTGCAGAGCAGACGGCCGGGGCGGAATATAACCAGCAGCCCATGTCCACTGTTCAAGAAAATTGGGCTCCACAAGGAATTCTGCAAGCTCCACCGCAAGTGTCTGCCGGTTTGCTTGCGGCGCGGCAACAGCCCAACTGTGTCCGCCACCAATTGTGATGCTACTTTCTGAAAATGTAAACAAGGGAACCAGGCTGGAATCCGCAGGGCCTTCTTTTAAGAAATTTGAGATCATCGTGATGACCGCATCCGTTTGACCGTCATTAAAAGCAGCCCATGATTGATTATCAGTCTGAAATTCCAGTAAAGATTCAGAAAAAACATTCGATTCCACCCCCGCCTGGATAACCCGTAATATTTCTGTTAGCGGTTCTGCATCCAAAGTTGGCCTGCGTTGGTTATCCTGAATCGTTCCACCTTCAGATAGATATAGGGCAAGGGGCCAAAATGCAAGATCGCTGCCTGCTGGAAAGGTCAGATGAATATTCTCTTCTGCCAGGTATCCCCATTCTCCGGAGAATTCAGGCAGGTTGGATGGACGATAAACCAGCGCTAAAGCATCACCTGCAAAGGGAAGACCAAAGGTGCTGCCCTGCAGAAGCGCCATCTCTTTTGCAAAAGGATACCAATCAGGATCATCAGGAATTTCTGTCAGCTCGTCCAGTGGATAAATCAATCCTTTTAATGCAGCCGTTTCGAGATCAGGCCGGGAAAGCACGACCAGGTCAGGAATGATCTCGGGTGCTGAAGCACTGGTTGCCGTCAGTGCGTTCAATAACCCGCTGACCCCATCGGCAGCTTTAACGCGCACATGGATATCCAGATCACCATGCATCTCTGAGAAAATCCGGAGCCGATTTTCAAATAACCGGCTTGCTTCTGTCTCCAGTGAAGGGTCCATCTCAGGTGGGACCCACAACGTCATCTCAGTTACGGGAGATGGTGTTTCTGCTGTTGTTGTTGTCACCTGCGGCGTTAGTGTCGCATCTCCGGGAATAACCGCGGAGGCTGTCAGTGTTGCATCCTCACCTACCAGACCGGGGATATTAACAGGTAAGCCATCACACCCAGTGAGTATCAACACCATGAGCATCCCCAAGCCAAACAGGATTCTGATTTTCTTCAAAATTATTTTACGCTTCCTTTCAAAAGGAATTACAGCACGATTTCATTACTCAGTAGTTTTACCAGAAGTTTGATAGAATTTTCAACATCATCTGCATCAACCATTTCAGAAGGGGAATGAATATACCGGCAAACGACCGAAATACATCCAGCCGGGACACCGCTTCTAGTCAGCTGAATCGCTCGCCCGTCTGTTCCCCCTGCTTCCAGAACTTCAAGCTGGTAGGGAATATCAGCATCTTCTGCAGTTTTCACCATAAAATCGACCAGGCGGGGATCAGCAATAAAACTGGCATCCCTGACTTTAATCGCAGCACCATCGCCAAGTGCAGTTGCCATCTTCGCACTCGGTTTTGGCGTATCACCGCTGCGAGTAACATCTACCGCAAAACCGACATCAGGGTCAACCCCATAAGCTGCAGTCGTTGCACCTCGCAACCCGACTTCTTCCTGTGTACTGAAGACAAAGAAGATTTCATGGGGTGTTTTTTCGATTCGCTTCAATGCTTCGATCGCAATCACGGCAGCAATTCGGTCATCCATTGATTTTGCAACCCAACGCTTTCCAAGGTCAAGGAAGGGCCTTTCAAATCCACATACATTCCCAACTTTCACCGGGCAATCTTCTTTGCTGGTTGCGCCAACATCAATGAACAGGTTGGAAAGTTTTGGGGTCTTTCCGGCTTCAACACCTTCCATGCCAATCACGCCGCGTGTTCCATTCATAAAAAGCACACGGCCGCCGTAGCACGTCAGGGGGTTGATACCGCCGATATTCGTGAAACGAATAAAGCCTTCCTCGCTGATATGGGTTGCCATTAACCCAATTTCATCAATATGGGCTGAGACCATCACTCGCACCCCTTTACCAGATTTGGCACCTTTCCTGGCAATCAGGTTGCCCAGGGTATCAACCCGTATTTCATCCGCAAAGTCGCTAATCGCCTCGCGAATAACATCCCGGATTTCGTATTCGAACCCGGAAGGACCGGGAGTCTCAACAAGTTTTTGTACTAAAGATTTCATCAAAATGCTCCTGGAAAATAATGTTCATGGGTCAAGTCATCAAAAAGCTAACCGGATCAATCACGCCGCTCGCCGGCGATCTTATCAGGTGACATGTTGCTTAATACAGCGTGGATGAGGTTCAATGTGTTCTGCCAATCATCTATCCTTGCGATACTCGCAGCAGTATGCGCATAGCGAGAAGGAACCGAGATCGATATGCTTGGAACGCCGCTGCGGGATTTATGAATCACACCAGCATCCGTCCCCCCGCCGCCGGGTTGCCGGATCTGGTATGGAATGCCCCATTCCACAGCTGTTTCCCTGAATAAACGGACAATCCGCTGGTCAGCAATGGTCGCACGATCCATCACGTATACCGCCGGGCCTTCATCCAATTTTGTGTTGTACTGAAAGTTCTCTTCTTCCTCATCCCAATGCGGCAGGTCATAAGCAGGCGTTGAATCAACAGCAATGCCAACATCCGGGTTGAAGGTATAGGCTGCGACCTGTGCGCCCCGCAACCCGACTTCCTCCTGGACAGTGAAGGCAACCAAAAGATCGATATTCGGTAGTGGGTTTTTCAAGAGTTCGATCAGTGTGGCAACGCCGAAGCGATTATCCAGAGCTTTGGCAAAAATACTCGGTCCCACCACTCTAAAGCGGGTCGCAAAGGTTGCCCGGTCACCGGGCTTTACTTTTTCACCAATATCCGGACCAAGATCAATCCGCATTGAAGACGTTTCGATTTTATTTTCTCGTTCTTTTGCTGTGGTCATATGGATCGGCTTAGCCCCGATCACACCCGGCAAGTGGTCACGTCCAACCAAAACCGCTTTCCCTGGCAGCTGGCGTTCATCAATACCACCCACAATCTCAAACTGGAAAAGGTCGTCATCATGCTTCTTGACGATCATCATCCCAATCTCATCCATATGGGCAGCCAGCATGACACGCACCCGATTTTCCCCACTACCCCGCTTGGTCACCAACACGTTCCCAAGGGCATCAACCTTAACATCGTCTGCAAGCGCCTTGACTTCTTCCATTACGATTTGGCGAACTTCATGTTCATCCCCGGATACTGCCGTCGCATTACAGAGTTTTTCCAATAATTCTAATTGATCGCTTCCAATATGCAATTTTTGGCTCAATTCTTCTGTTTTCTTTGTCATTGATTTACGCTTCCCATCCTATCTGTTCCAGGGTGTCTGGCTTGAGGTCAGCAATGAATTCCGCCATCAGCCTACCGGTGCGCCGAATATCTTTCAAAGAAACGGTTTCAACCGGTGTGTGCATATAACGCAAAGGGATACCTAAAACAGCGCATGGGATTCCTTCAGCGACTATTTGAACTGCCATGGCATCCGTTCCTGACATTTTCGGCATAAGGTCACGATTAAAAGGTATTTCGAGCTCTTTCGCTTTCTTTTCAAACATATCATATAACGCCGGGTGAATGTTCGGACCATAACCAAGGCCAACGCCCTCACCAAATGGCAAATTACGCCAATCTGTTGCACCCTCACTCTTTGCAAAACAAACATCAACAATAATGGCGATATCTGGCTTAATATCAAAAGGAGATGTTAGCGCACCGCCCAGGGTTTCCTCTTCCTGGGCTGAAGCTACCGCCCAAACATCCCAATCATGTGAGCGGCTCTGAAGCTCTTCCAAACAGATTGTGGTGGCGGCAACAGATACCCGGTTATCGAGGGTATGCCCTGCCATCGCCTCACCTGTCAGATCAAGGGGTACCTGATCGTAAGATACAACATCACCGATCCGCACTTTTTCTGAGACATCGTCAGGTCTCAAACCAACATCCACCAGCAAGTATTTCATCACGACCGGTCCGCTGCCCACTGATTCAGGCAGGAGATGCGATGGCGGTTGGACAACCAATCCCGGGAGCTCTTCCCTTCCATGCACGACCACAGGTTGGCCTGGCAAGATCCGGTGGTCAATGCCGCCCACCTCCGTGACATGCAGGAAACCATCCTGAATATGTGTGACCATCATCCCGATCGCATCCATGTGGGCAGAGATCATGACCTTTTTTCTGGGATCGCTAGGCTTTCCCCTCTTCAAACCGTGCAGGCTTCCGATTTTACTCACGGATATTTCATCGGTCAGAGGTTCCCATGCTTTTTCAACAATCTTCCGGATCGGTGCTTCAAAGCCGGAAAGACCTGAAACAGATAACATTTCTTTCAGCAAATTCTGCAAATCATTCATAAAAATTCAATCCTCAGTAAATCTGAATTAAGGTTCTTCAGTCGGTGGTATTTCAGTGATGGTTGCCGTTGGCACAGTGATATCAGTCGGAGATGGGGTAAAGGATGGCGTCACTGTTTGCGTGAAGGTCCTGGAAGGGTTTGGTGTGAGTGTCCCGGTTGCAGTGGGCGTTTCCGTCCATGTTTGGGTCGATGTCGGCGTAATGGTCAGGGTATATGTAATGTAAGGTGTCAGCGTGATGGTCGGCGTTTTTGTTGCTGTTTGAGTAGCGGTTGGCGGTAAAACATCAGGCTGCGAACGGTTAATCCGCAAAACAACCAAGCCCAGGCAGTAGCAGGGCAGGGTGATGATGATGACTAATAAAAGAAGATAGCGAATTCTTTTTCTTCGGCTCAGATCCTTCAATATGCCTCCAACAACTCAAATCATATCACCACGAACAAGGCTAGGCAAGTTAAAAAGAATTAGAGCGCCTGTTTTCCGTAGGATCAACCAGCCATTTCTTCATCCAACAGTAATTTTGGCTTAAAGCCTTTGATGAACCCGATAATGATCAGCATCGCTAACCCGCCTGCAAACCCATTATTGTAAAGGTTCATAAAACCGTGAACACTGCCGACATGCATCACCATGGGTAGATGGAGCGCACCGGCTATGACACCAGCAAGAAATCCAAATTTTCCAGCCAATGGTGCCAGTGTTGTACAGAAAAGCGCTGCAAGTAAAGGCCCTGGATCAGCATGCTCCCAAACATTTGGAATGCAGAATAGAAATACACCAATCATAATTGGGACGATGTTCCTCGGGTGTTTGCCTAATGCACCGAACCCAGTCACGGTGAAGATACCCGCCAGGATCGGTCCGTTAACATCTCCACCAACGAAATGCACATAACCTAAGGCGATTAAACCCACCAAACCCATATTTACGAGCGTTGTTCCCAAATCCGTCATTACGACATAATCCGAAGCAAGCCGTCCCGAACTCTTCCAAATCTCTTTATAACCCTTGAACCTGGCACCACATAGAAAACCAAGGACGATCAAGAACGCAAGCACAGCCAGAACATACCAGGAGAGAAATCCAGTATGTTCTGTTGACCAGTAAAATGCAGGTTGTATTTCCAAACCGAACCCGCGCATGGTGATATATGCTACAGTTGCCACAAACCCGCCGGTCGTCCCCGTGTTGTAGAGGTTATAGCCCAGGTGAAAACTGTAGATGTGATTCATAAGGGCAGCCAAAATTGTGCCTAACAGCACACCGAGGAGAATACCACCTGCCAGCCCCCACCAACCCAGATCAAAGCCAAATGCGACCTGGCTTACAACTGGCCCAACTGTGGTTCCAAACAGGAGCGGTGCGATCAAATCCCGCATCGGCTGGTGGCTGAAAATGCGGTCGTAAAGGAAGACCCCCAGGAAAATCGGTAGGATATTGAATACATTCTTGCCAAAGAATGCGAACCCTGCCAGCGTAAACACCGCAGAGAGAAAATAACCGTTAAACCTTGCATGGATTAGCCAGGCCAGTCCCAAACCAATCAATGTGACCAGGCCGGCATTAAAAAAAGCGGAACCCAGGTTGGCATAAGCGATATAGTCCGTGATGAGTACACTCGGCGATTTGATGATTGCAAGTTCACCCTGAAAAACTTCCGCTGGCGTATTCACAATAAAAGCAATCACGATCATGGACAAACTGAGAAGCCCCACCAGGATTGTGATGCGTGTACGGTTCCGAATTGGATAGGTTGTCTCTTTTAACAAAATTTACCTCCTGGCTAAGCGTCAAGACTGAATAAGCGGCAAGGTATCCAAAAATGAAATTATTGAATTGTTAAGTTGATCTGGCTGTAAAATATATCAGGCCAGACATTCGGGCATCAGATCATACAGGTCATAAGCCTGGATGTCAGGTCGTAAAACAGAAAACACTCCATTAAGAGTCGATTGCTCAATTTTATCATAAAAATGGATGAAAACTATTTATGCTACTTAAGCCATCCAAGAAACAATCGCCCACCTATGGTTTTAGTGCGGAGAACCATACCCTGGGCGAGTTCGATCGTACCTCAGACTGCTTACTTATATTGCCGTATATCCCCGTGATTTCGAACCCAGCCTCGAGCAAGAGGAATTGAAGATCGGCGATTGGATACCCCCGCTCACGATGTGTTTCATCAAACCGGTCCCAAAATTTCTCTTGTTTTTGGAATACCGTTATCTCTACCGTCGCGATTTGGTTTTCGTAATCAAACTCGTGCCGGTGGATTTCCATGAAATCCTCACCCTCATTCTGGATATAGGTTTCCTGGCGCATCCAGTCTACCGCTAAGCCATAAATGGTATTCATATCAAATATAAAGGTTCCCCCCGGCCGCAGTGCCCTGTATACATTCAGAAAAGTATCATTCAAATCTTTAATGGTGAGCAAATAGTTCAAGCTGTCAAAGAAGCAAGTCACTAGGTCAAAATCCGCTTCAAACGGCAGCGACCGCATATCCTCGACAATAAATTTTACTGGCTGGTCATTCTCAAAAGCCCGTTTCTTGGCCAGGTCGATCATCTGGTATGACCGGTCAGTACCTGTTACGTGATAGCCCTGTTTGGACATTTCAACTGCAAAACTGCCTTCTCCGCAAGCAATATCCAGGATACCAGTTGGCTTGATACCCATTTCTTTAAGGTATTGTGGGAGAACCGTTTCGGCTATATTCTGAGAAAACCGCAGGTAAGGCCCCCGCTGATAAATTGATGCAAATCGATCATAGACTGGCAATGCACCCTCCATGATTAAGGATGGCAATGAATTAACTTCACTATCTCAACGGTTTCGCTTTGAGCCGAAGAAATGGAATGTTAACTCCTTTAGTTACCCTCACCAAATATACTGTTGGCGAAGAAGGTTTAAATTTCTGCTTCCTCACGGGAATATTTCTCGTCCAACTTTGCCAGTGCAAAGGAGATGATAGCCCCAGCAATAAAGAGACCCGCACAGACTGCTATCACCCAACCGGTCACGCCTGAAGGGATGATCGCAATCGTTGAACCGATCACAATTCCCAGGATAATGTGGTACATGGTCGCATAGAACTTCTTGAACAACCAGGAAATGAATCTCGCCAAAAGCAAAACACAGGCTAACCCACCCAGCATGAGGGGGACAATCACACCCAGATCAAGGTGACGGATGCCGGATGCCATGGGCTGATAAAGACCGATATAGATCAAGAAATTAGAGGGGCTCATTCCGGGAACTACCACGCCTAATCCGATCAACGCACCGCTCAGCACCCAGTTGAAGAATGAGGGTATCAATTGAACACTGCGGATGGCCTCCATCCAGCGCATTAAGAAAAAGGTGCCGCCGGATATCAGGACAAGCATCAGCCAGTGCCACCATTTTCTGCCCTGCTTTCCAGAAGTCTTAAATAGGGATGGGAATGTGCCGGCGATGAAACCGATAAAAAGCCAGGTAAATTGTGCGGGGAAATTGCTGAAGGCGAAATCAACGACTGCAGAAAATGCGACGACACCAACCACGCCCCCAATACCCACCGGGATAAAATAAACCAGGTTCTTGAAAAACTTATTTCTCAGGTTTCCCAGGAATCGCATCAGGGGTTCATAAATACCAAAAACAACCGCCAATACACCGCCGGAAAGGCCAGGTGTAATAAATCCTATACCCACAAAAACGCCTTTCAGCAGGCGGAGTATCCAATCAATTAATCCATTTGTTTTTGTTATTCTCTCGTTCGTTTCCATGATTATCCAAATCCTGATACAGATATGTTCTTTGATTCCTTATTTCCTGTCTATTTTTTCCTCAGACTGGATTTAAAAATTCAGTGAATAAGCATACCATAAGAACCGTGCATTGGAACCTCAAAACGAGTCATCTGGGGATCTAAAACCCAATGATACCTATACGAAAGAATCTCCCGCAATCAATCTGAAGCTAGTGAGGATACGACCAATGAGGTTAAAGAGACAATCGAAATCAGTCCTGACCCATTAGCATCAAGATTCGGGCAAAGTGCTTGGCTCCTTTGACATACAGATCGAGACTTATCGACTCGTTCGGTGCATGTGCCCGACTCTCTGCATCTCCAGCACCTGAGGAGATGATCGGGACGCCCAGGTATTTTTGGAACATGAAATTAGGTCCAGAACCGCCAATCATGGGGATAACCCGGGTAGGCTTTTCGTAAACATCCTCAGCGGCTTTAACGGCAAGCTTTACAGCAGGATGGTCCGGGTCAGTTTTTGCTGGCGGATTCCCACCCAAATCGATGATCTCGATATCCTTAAAACCGTGAGAGTCCAGATGAGTTCTGAGTTGAGCCAGCACTTTTTCTGGGGTTTGGTTGGGGACTAGCCGGAAGTCTACCTTCGCCCTGGCTTCCGCCGGCAGTACAGTTTTCGAACCCTCGCCCTGGTAGCCGGATGTCAACCCACAAATTGTGCAGGTCGGTTCATACACACCTTCAATAGCCAATGCCAGGGGATCTTTGATCCCTTTTAGGAAACCTGAAAGGTCAAATTTTTCTTGATAATATTCGTTCATGTCTGGTTGTTGGGCTAGAAGCTCTTTTTCACGAGCTGTTGGCGGGATCACGTCCTCATAGAAACCCGGCAGCAGGATATTTTCATCCTTATCCTTCAAGGTCGCCAGTGCCCAAACCAGCCGCCAGGCAGCATTTGGGAAAATCGAACCTCCCAGACCTGAATGAATATCCTGGTTAGCTGTTTTCGAACGAAGTTCAACGTAGCAAATCCCACGCAAGCCTACCTGCTGAATGGGCACACCTTCATGGTCCACCCCTCCAATTTCCCACACGCACACATCCCCGGAAAGCAATTCCTGGTTCTCACGTATGAATGGTTCCAGGTGGACACTGCCGATCTCTTCCTCACCCTCGACGATGAATTTGACATTGCAGGGCAGCTCACCCTCTGCTGCGAGGATGGCGTCAATGGCATACAGCCTTTCGATAAAGTTTCCTTTATTATCAGCAGCACCGCGGGCATAGAGGCGGCCATCCCGCACACTGGGTTCAAAGGCAGGGCTATCCCAGAGATCTAAAGGCTCTGGGGGTTGAACATCATAATGGTCGTAAGCGATTAATGTCTTGTCGCTTCGCCCCTTGCGTTCTCCAAACACCACCGGTGAACCACCCGTTGGCATGATTCGCACATCAAAGCCACGCGCCTTCAACTTGGATGCCACCATTTCAGCACATTCTTCAATGCCCACGTTTTGGGCTGCAACACTGGGCTGCGATAACAATTCAGATAGTTCACTAATGCTGGTCTCGAGATTGTCCTCAATATATCGGTCAACTGCTTTAATATCCATTGATTCTCCTTGGATGTAAAATCGATAAACAACCCAATTGATTAACGCTCAACTTATTAAATATTTACCAAGAGATTGATGACCCAATTGCCTGCATAGGCAAACATCATCATTTTTAAGATTTTACCAATCACACAATAAAGAAGGAATTTGCCAACTGGCATTTTAAGAATACCCGCCACGATCCCTGCCAGGTCAAATAAAGGGTTGGGGATGAAAGCCAATACCAGGACAGTAATATCACCATATTTTTTCATCCACCGGACAACTCGGTCATATTTTTTAGAATTTTCAACAACCGCTCGACCGCTGAAACCCGCCAAATAGCCTGAGAGCTCCCCCAGGGCAGCACCGGATCCGGCAGCAAGTGAAACAAAAAATGGGTTGAAAACTGCCCCAAAAGCGGATGTCACTACAACCCCGGGTAACGGGATCAATATTGTTGCATTTGCAAGTATTGAAAAAACAAAAATGCCCGGGTAGCCATAAGCTTGCAGTTTTTGAATCTGATCTCGGTTGACCACCAGGATGATCGTTAAAACAATCACCACGATCAACACGATGATACGAATGATATTCAGCGTACTTTTTGAAAATTTTCTTTCAGGAGGGAAGGTTTCAGAACCATCCACATCTTTCGCCGGGACTTCTTGACCATCAACTGCCAAGAGAATGTTCTCCGCTTAAAAGGGATTGCAAACGAGCGATCACCATATCAAGGGCAACTGTATTTAACCCGCCCTGTGGTACGATGATATCCGCATAGCGTTTCGAGTTCTCGACAAATTCTAGGTGCATCGGGCGCACAGTCCCTAAGTATTGGTTGATCACGGAACGCATCGTCCGGCCTCGCTCCTCGATATCACGGGTCAATCTTCTGATGAAGCGGATATCCGCATCAGTGTCCACATAAATCTTCATATCAAAAATCGTTCTCAAGATCTTCTCAACAAAAACCAGGATCCCTTCAACAAGGATTACCCGCCTTGGTTCAACGCGGATGGTCTGCTCGACACGATTATGGATTGTGAAATCATACACAGGCATTTCAATCGGCTGGCCAGATTTGAGCTGCTCAATATGCCTTACCAATAATTCTGTTTCAAGTGAATCAGGATGGTCGTAGTTGACCTTTTTCCGCTCTTCCAGTGGTAAATACTTCTGATCCCTGTAATAAGCATCATGTGGCAAATAGGCGATCTTATCGCGTCCCAGCCGATTCAAAATTTGTTCAGAGAGGGTCGTCTTTCCGGATCCGGTACCACCCGCAATACCAACTACCATTGGTGTGTTTTCATCAGTATGCATAATGCTGAAATTATAACCGCTTATCTTGCATTATGGCTGTGAATCATCGAAATCAAATAAGAATATTTGCGAATAAGCAAGTTGGACAGGTGAATAGCGACCCTCTCCTGCAATGGGCATTGGCAGGCAGAGAAATAAAACCTGACGGTATGATCACCGGGGGCAATATCAACTGCAGTCAAGCCTCATCGCATTGCTTTCCTGACAAGAGCAACGATCTGTTTTTCAACGGATGAGTTAAGTTTCTTCACCGCAAACGCAGTTGGCCACATATCACCATCATCAAGTTTGGCTGAGTCGTTAAAACCTAATGACGTATACCTTGACTTAAACTTGGAGGCAGCTTGGAAAAAGCAAATAACATCTCCGCCTTTTGCATAAGCTGGCATCCCATACCATGTTTTTGGCATCAAGTCCGGTGCACTGTCTTTGATAATCTGATGGATCCGCCTGGCCATTTCCTGTTCGGATTCAGGCATTTCAGCAATTTTCTCTTGAATGTCGCTTTCTCCTTCTTCCCTTTTCTTTTCAGCACGCGCTTCCGCCTTCAATTCTTTGGCGCGCTCTTTCATTGCTGCGCGTTCCTCTTCTGAGAAACCAACGGGATTTTGCCCTTTGTTTTGCACACGTTCCTTTATTTCATTTTCTTTTTTAGGGTTCATCATGACCTCTTTATCTATTAATTGTGGGTCTATCTTGCTATTAAACCTTCTCTATCGCCTCGGCTGCTTCACCTGCAAATTCTTCTGACGGATGCACGGTAGGATGAGTGACTTAATGAAAAAGTTCTTCAATCAACAGTCCAAATGATCTAATAGCTGACATTTTCTATACAATTAGTCTACTTTTACAACTAGGAATCTGCCAAATTCGCGGCACAAAAGTTTTTTGCTTCAATTTCTTCATCACAATCGAATGAAATCACCTCCTTCAGGTATAATCCATAGAATATTCATGAAGTTTGGAGGAAATATGCCAGCAAAATTGATCAATGGAAAGGTCATTGCTGAAAGAATTCGCGAAGATGTCAAAAAGCAGGTCAGCGACCGGTTAGCGAAGGGATTAATCGCACCCGGGCTGGCAACGGTGATCGTTGGGAATAACCCGGCTTCCAAAGTTTACGTCCGGATGAAACACAAAGCTTGTGAAGAGGCAGGCATTCTCTCCGTTGGGCATGAATTATCATCCGATACCCCACAAGAAGACGTAGAAGCATTGATCAAAGAGCTGAACAATGATCCAAAAATTCACGGGATACTCGTCCAACTGCCCCTCCCTGCAGGTTTGGATGAAGAAGCCGTTCTCAGTACGATCAGCCTAAAAAAAGATGTCGATGGGTTCCATCCTATCAATATTGGACGCTTAGCCCAAAAAGGCCGGACGCCATTATTTGTCCCGGCGACCCCATCCGGTGTGATGGTTTTGTTAGAAAAGAGCGGTACGCTTATCGACGGCGCAAATGCGGTTGTCCTGGGGCGATCAAATATTGTTGGGATGCCGGTCAGTCTTTTACTGGTGGACGCCAATGCCACGGTAACCATCTGCCACTCCCATACAAAAGATATCCCAAAAATCATTCGTCAAGCTGATATCCTGATCGCAGCTGTAGGAATTCCGGAATATGTCCGCGGCGATTGGATCAAGCCTGGCGCGACTGTGATTGATGTGGGTGTCAACAGGGTGGAAGATGAAACCAGCAAACGCGGCTACCGTCTGGTGGGTGACGTCAATTTTGAAGAAGTCTCAGCAGTCGCCGGTGCAATCACCCCTGTTCCCGGCGGTGTAGGTCCGATGACGATTGCCATGCTACTCAGCAACACCCTCAAGGCAGCGCGGCTGGCAGGGAGCTGAAGGATGAAAAGAAGCCAGTAAATCACCCCTGCGTGATATACTTGTTAGTGAAATCAAACAATACTAAATGCATATGAAACTGATCATCCAAATCCCATGCTTCAATGAAGCCGAAATTCTGGCCAAAACCCTTATGCAGATGCCAAAAGCTGTTGAAGGTTTCGATGTTGTGGAAACACTGATCATCGATGACGGCAGCAGCGACAACACAGCAAGGGTGGCGCGCGAAAGCGGCGCAGACCATATTGTCCACCTGACACGGCATCTAGGATTGGCACAAGCTTTTTCACACGGGTTGGATGCTTGCTTACAATTAGGTGCGGATGTGATCGTCAACACCGACGCTGATAACCAGTATCGCGCCGAAGATATCCAGAAGCTGGTCAAGCCTATCCTTGATGGCAAAGCAGAAATGGTGATCGGTGACCGCGGCGTAAATTCAGTAAAGCATTTCCCCATCCATAAGCGAGCCTTGCAGAAACTTGGCAGCCGTGTTGTATCCGCCACAGCTGGTTTTCCAATCCCGGATGCGACGAGCGGATTTCGCGCCCTGACACGAGAAGTCGCGCTCGAAACAATGGTGCTCAGCAATTATTCTTATACGCTTGAAACCCTGATCCAGGCTGGTGCCAGGAAAGTCCGGGTTTCATTCTTGCCTATTGAAACCAACCCGCCTGAAAGGCCTTCCCGCCTGTTCCGCAGCATCCGGAACTACCTCGTCAATTCGTCCGTGACGATCATGCGATCTTTCACCATGTACCGTTCGCTGCGGATTTTTACCGTTATCAGCTTACTATTAATCCTGGTCGGCGTTATCATCGGCGGGCGGTTTATTTTCTTTTATCTGCGTGGTGAAGGCAGCGGGATGGTGCAGTCCTTAATTTTGGCTGCTGTATTCCTGATCGTGGGCTTTGTAACCTTCCTGATCGGGTTAATTGCTGACCTGGTCAGTTTCAACCGGAAAATCCTGGAAGAGGTCCTGATTCGATTGCGCCGGAGAGACAGCAGCACGCCGTCTCAATCCGATCAACAGCCCCCAAAAGATCAACTCTGATTCCCTTATTTCTGATCAATCCAGATGGACCATTATTCTCCCTGCAATGCAGCACAACACTGATGGAGGTAACATTTGTTTGAACCATTACGACAACGAATTGAACAAGAGAGTCAATATCTCAATGGCGATATTCTGAAAGTTGATTCATTCATCAGTCACCAGGTTGAACCAGCATTGATGGATAAATGCGGGCAGGAATTGGCCAAGCGGTTCAGGGACACACAGCCAACAAAAATCCTCACCGTTGAGATCTCCGGGATCGCCCCAGCCCTGATGACAGCAAAATATCTGGACATCCCGGTGGTTTATGCCCGGAAACATAAACCTGTGATGATGCCAGACACAATTTATCTGACCGTCGCCTCCTCGCCACACTCAGGCCGCATGGTCGAATTGATCGTCTCACCCGAATACCTCACCCCCGGTGAACGGGTTTTGATCATTGACGACTTCCTTTCATCGGGTTCGACCATCATTGGTCTGGTTCGTTTAGCACAAACCGCGGGTGCAACACTCGTCGGTATTGGTACCCTGATCGAAAAGACATTTGAGTCTGGCCGGGAAAACTTATCCAATCTCAATATCCCTGTTGAATCCCTGGTACCGGTCTCCGCCCTGGAGAATGGAAAAATTGAATTCGCTGAAGCATAGGATCAGCGGCTGTCTGTTGAAAATCAGCCGGCTGGCTATTTTTCAGCCTTTCGTCAAATATTTTTTCAACCATATGACAAACTTGCTGCCGGTGGATAAGATCAATGAGAATGAGCATTGGATCGCGTTCTATCACCCCAAACCGGTTTATCCGCTTCATATTATCATTCTCCCCAAGCGCAGTATTGGATCGTTAATTAATGCGCCTGACAATGAACCCAGGTTCTTTTCCGATTTATTCAAGCTTTTCCAAACGCTTATCCTTGAATTTCATCAATCAGAACACGGCTACCGCTTGATCACTAACGGCGGTTCAAACCAGACCATCCCCCAATGGCATTGGCATCTGATCAGCGAAAACAAAATCTTTACAGAATCCTCAGAGGATGTTTAATATTTTGTTAAATGTTAATTTTCACTCACCCCGAGGTGTATAATTTCAATTGTCCATACAAGTTAGGCTCGATATTTCGGAGGTAAGCATTGTTTGAACCGTTGAAAAAGCGTATTCAACTGGAGGGGTTAAATTTAGGAAACGGCATCCTCAAAGTTGATCCATTCATCAATCACCAGGTTGATCCCGTATTAATGGAAGCCTGCGGTCAAGCGCTGGCAGAGCTTTTTATATCTACCAAGCCTACAAAAATTCTGACAGCTGAAATCTCAGGCATTGCACCAGCGTTGATGACAGCCAAATTCCTGGGAATCCCTGTTGTTTATGCACGCAAGCATAAACCTATCACTATGTCAAATAATGTTTATCTGACCGTTGCACCTTCGCACACCAAAGGGAACCTGACGGAACTGATCGTCTCCCCTGAATACCTGTCCCATGGAGAACGGGTATTGATCATAGACGATTTTCTCGCCTCCGGTGCAACAATTTCAGGTCTGGTCCGCCTGACCCAAACCGCAGGCGCGACACTGGTCGGGATTGGCACCTTGATCGAAAAGGCTTTCGAGGAAGGGCGGAATATGCTGTCTTTCCTGAACGTCCCTATTCATTCTCTTGTCGCAATCGCCTCGATGGAAAATGGACAAATTCTATTTTCTGAAGCGTGAAATATTGACGGACAAGTTCAGCAGACTCTCATTTAAATTCTGAAAGCCTGACCAGAACCCAATCATTGTTTCATCCACTGAAAACTTTTACAGGATAACCTGATGACTGACACGATCATCGTTTTAGATTTTGGTTCGCAATACAGCCAGTTGATTGCGCGAAGAGTCCGCGAAACCCATGTTTATGCTGTTTTGCTGCCATGGGATACACCCCAAGAGCAGGTTTTGGCGTATCAACCAAAAGGTTTTATCCTCTCTGGTGGACCGCTCTCGGTCTATGATCCAGAAGCACCTTATATTCAAGATTTCATCATCCAATCCAACCTCCCATTGCTAGGGATTTGTTACGGCTTGCAAGCCCTGACGAAAGCGCTTGGCGGCAAGGTCGCCCCGGCCTATAACCGGGAATTTGGCTCCGCTGAATTATTGGGCATCAAACCCTCCTTGCTTCTCAATGGAAATGATGGCCCATCAGTATGGATGTCCCATGGGGACCGGATCGAAGAAGTACCTCCGGGTTTTGAGGTATTGGCAAGAACCGCCAACAGCCCAATTGCAGCGATGGGTGACGAAGCTCGCGCCTACTACGGCCTGCAGTTTCATCCTGAAGTTCGACATACACCATCAGGTGCAAAAATATTAGGGCGTTTTGTCCTGGATATTTGCAAATGCAACGGGGATTGGTACCCGGAATCAATCATCGATCAAACGGTTAACCGTATTCAAAATCAGGTGGGCAATGCCAAGGTACTCTCTGCAGTAAGCGGCGGGGTTGACTCCAGCGTCGCAACGGCGCTGGTTCAAAAAGCCGTTGGGAATCAACTGACTGCTGTTTATGTTGATACAGGGTTAATGCGTAAGAATGAAAACAGATGGGTGGATCAAGCCTTCAGAAAAAACCTTGGCTCAAACCTTATCATGATGGATGCCAGCCAGACCTTTTTTTCAAACCTTTCAGGTGTTACGGACCCTGAATTAAAGCGTTCGATCATCGGTGAGACATTCATTCGCATCTTTGAATCAAAAGCCCGTGAATTAGGTAATCCCCCATTTTTAGTTCAAGGGACCATCTATCCCGATGTGATAGAATCCCGGGCTGCGGAACGGAAACAGGCGCAGCGTATAAAAACCCACCATAATGTGGGCGGTCTGCCGGAGCGTATGAATTTCGACCTGGTTGAACCATTGAGGTATCTCTTTAAAGATGAAGTGCGCATCATCGGTGAATATTTGGGCTTACCGTCTGAGCTGGTATGGCGGCAGCCCTTCCCGGGGCCAGGTTTAGCGGTTCGCTGCCTGGGCGCCCTTACACCGGAAAGGGTCTCAAAACTCCAAAAAGCAGATGCCATTTTTACAGAGGTGCTGTCCAATGCTGGTTTATTGATACAGCGCACCGGGGATGACGCGCCCATGGAAGGTACAGCCCAATCCTTTGCGGTCTTACTGCCTGTTAAAGCTGTGGGTGTCATGGGGGATCAACGCACTTATGAGGAGGTGATTGCCTTACGAGCCATCACCACGGATGACTTTATGACAGCGGATTGGGCACGTCTGCCCTATGATCTCCTGGCTGAAGTTTCAAACCGGATCGTTAATGAGGTACAGGGTGTAAACCGGGTGGTGTTTGATGTCACCAGCAAACCCCCTGCCACCATTGAATGGGAATAAGTATTGTTCATTTGTAAAAATTGATCATTTTCTTGGGATTTAAGCTGAAATCACTATATAATTAATTGGGGATCATTTTTTTCGACAAATGAAAATCTGAAAGGAGAAGGAAAATGAATTTTGGTAAAATTTTTTCCAAAGCTTGGAAAGTGATATGGAAGCAAAAAATCCTGTGGCTTTTCGGCATTCTGGCAGGCTGCAGTACGACCACTGGTATGGGCAGCAGAGGTGGGGGCGGTGGCGGTGGCGGCGGTGCAGGCAATGCAGGCATGTCTTTTTCCGGAGTCCCCGCCGTTGAGGATTTCTTTGAGACCCTGGCTGATATTCCAGCTGGGGTATGGGTTGGCATTGCCCTTGGGATCATTGCAGGGGCTTTCATCTTATCAATCCTCTTCCTGATGGCAGGAACGCTGGGCGTTTCCGGGGTGATTAAGGGAACAGGTTTATCCTTAGCAGAAGAACCTGAATCAAAACCGCTGTCACTCAAAACCATTTTCAAAGCTGTGAAACCCTACTTCTGGAAGGTGTTTCTACTGGATGTCGGTTACCTGGTTGCCAGCTTAATCCTGGTTGCGGTTTTCTTCTTACCCATGATCTTCCTCACCCTTTGTACCTGCGGGTTGATCTGGCTTCTAGGCATACCGATCGGATGGTTGCTCAATTTGATGTTAATTTTCACAACCGTTGCTATCATTGAAGAGGACAAAGGTATCTTTGATGGGATCGCCCGTGCATGGCACGTCATAACCCGGAATTTAGGTCACACCATTTTGATGACGCTCATTCTTGGCATTGGCCAGTTCATCCTTTCGATCCTCCTTGCTGCCCCATTGTTCCTGACGGTTGTACCGGTCGCAATCAACCTGGCAGCCACAGGTGGTGACGCATTAGGCGTGGGATTGATCATCAGCGGGATTTTGTTCCTGATCTTGCTGCCTTTGGTCATCCTGTTAAGTGGCGGATTGAGAGCGTTTGCACTGGCAAGCTGGACTCTGACCTATCATCAATTGATTGAAAAAGAAGAACTTGAACCAACCATTATGACTGAAGAAGAACTCAGCGAAGAAGAAGTGGTGTAACCTGTTCAAAGGTTAGTATGAAGTTCTCTATAAGCCAAATAACCAAAATGATCTGCCGTATCTCTAAGTTGAGGCGCGGCAGATCAATCAATAAATGGGTATGCGCCCTCCTGGTCTTATTGTTCGTCTTTGGCATTCCTCAAAGCGACTCTGCTCTTTCGCAGGGTGAGGCTGACCTGGTTGTATTAGCCCCTGAGACTGAAGATTTCCCCATTCTCTCAATGTCGTTTGATATCATCAATAGTCCAAGCCAGGGACCATTTGAACTTGAAATCGACCAATTAAACCTGCTTGAAAATGGGCAGGATATCCAAATATCATCATTTGAACCTGTAAAAACAGGGGTCCATTTTGCGTTAGCGGTCAATGGCGGCAGGGACTTTGATCTACGGGATGCAAACGGGGTCTCACCTTATCAAAAAATGACAACCGGGATCATTGACTGGGCTTCAGAGCGTAAATTTTTACCAGAGGACACCTGGACTTTTGTCACAAATGATGGCATTGTGATCCGTAATACACTCTCCAGCAGCGGATGGGTGACCGCGCTGAGAAATTACCAACCTAATTTTCGCAACCTGGAATCAGACCTTGCCTCTCTCGAACTATCCATCCAAATGTTGAAAGATTGGACAGTACCCTTTGGGGTGGATAAAGCTCTCGTTTATATCACCGTTCCGCCCTCTGCTGACCAAATTGAAAGCATTCGTGCTCTCACCCAGGAAGCGGTTGTTGCTGGGATTGACATTACTGTGTGGATGATTGGCGACGGTTATTTCTTAACCAATGACCAGGGTGGTGCATTGATCGACATGGCATCGCTCACGGGGGGACAGTTTTTCCATTACACCGGCACTGAAACCCTGCCGGATCCAGAAATGATGCTAACCCATCTGGGTGGATATTTTCATCTCACCTATGAGTCAGAAATCAGGCAAACTGGAACCTATCCTTTAATATTGACAGTCGATACCCCTGAAGGCCCATTGAGCGCTGAAAGCATCTCATTGTACATCGAAGTCAGCCCACCAAAACCAATTCTCCTGTCTCCACCAACATCCATATCCCGCCAGGCACCCGCCAACGCGGTCAACCCATTAGAATCCCTTGAACCTCAATCCACGATCATAGAATTTATCGTTGAATTCCCGGATGGCAGACCTCGAGAGATCGTTGAATCCCGCTTATTCATAGACGGCGCCCTTGCTGAAGTAAACACCGTTCCCCCATTTGTCTCGATGACCTGGGATCTCTCATCGATCACCCAATCAGGTGATTACACCATCCAGGTGGAAATAATGGACACACTGGGGTTATCATCACGAACCATTGAATTACCAGTCATTGTCGAAGTCATCTCTTCATCATCCACGGCACCAGAGACTCTGCCCCGCCAGCGAACTGGTCTGCTGATTTCCGGTGCCATTCTTCTTGCCGCGTTACTCATCCTGCTGGTCTGGGGGTTCCGACAATTCTGGGTATCCCCTCGTTTTTCTGCCCTCACACAAAGGCTCTTTTCACGATTCAAGAGGAAGACCAAAGATCGCTCGCCTGGTGATGAATATCTATCAGCGGTTTTCGCAACGTTAATCCCATTAAATGAAATTTATGTGGATGATAAAGAACAAACCCTGCCCCACCTCACCCAAACACAAACATATGTGGGAAGTGACTCTTTCAGAGTCGGTTTGGTATTGAGTGGAGAGGGAATTGACCCATTCCATGCTCAAATCAAGATCAAGGACAATTCATTTTGGATCAATGATCTTGATTCCTCAGGTGGTACCTGGTTGAACTATGAAAGAATAGGGACAAATCCCCTTGAAGTTCATCCCGGTGATATCATCCATTTTGGAAATACAGGTTTTCGGTTTACAATAATAGAACCTTCCAACCCACCACCTGTTCATTTCAAAGTATATGAACCCTATTCATGAAAAATACCCAGAAGTTCTCCTTCAAAATTGAATCAGCCACCCACCCTGGAATAACCGGGAAGCAGAACGAAGATCGGTATGGTTCAACAACATTTTTG
This sequence comes from Anaerolineaceae bacterium, assembly GCA_016841445.1. Classification (GTDB taxonomy): domain Bacteria; phylum Chloroflexota; class Anaerolineae; order Anaerolineales; family Anaerolineaceae; genus Brevifilum. The sequence goes on along the minus strand of JAENZD010000003.1, from coordinate 41,057 downwards.
GCAGGTGAAAAGAGAATTCCCTGCCTGCTTTCTGTGTTGTGTGATGGCATTGGCGGACATCATGCAGGGGAAAAAGCAGCGGAAATGGGCGTTTCAATCATCACTGAGGTGATCACTGGCAGCGATCCGACTGATCCGTTGGCATCCATTCAAGCGGCTGTGACAAAAGCCGGCGAGGCTATCTTCCAAACCTCTCTTACTGATGCAAAATTTTCCGGTATGGGTGCGACCTGTGCTGTTGCCTGGTTGATTGGAGATCAACTCTATACCGCAAACCTCGGTGACTCGAGAATTTACATATTACGGCGTGGGCAAATTATTCAGCTCACGACGGATCATACCTGGGTCCAGGAAGCGCTCGATGCAGGCGTCATTAATGGGGATGATTATGAGGGCCATCCCAATGCCCATGTGATTCGTCGCTACCTGGGTTCAAAATCACCACCCGAACCCGATTTCAGGCTTTGGTACTTTGAAGGCGAACAAGATAACGATGCTTTTCAGAACCAGGGAATGAAGATCAAACCAGGTGATACTTTACTTTTATGCAGTGATGGCCTGACGGATTTGGTAGCGGACCATGAAATCTTTGAGGCTGTTCAGTCAAATCCCATAACACAAGTACCGGATATGTTGATTGAGCTGGCAAACCAGCGCGGGGGCTACGACAACACGACTGTGGTTTTAATCCAACCACAACCCAAGAATGAGCTGATCAAGGACTCAAAGAAACGTCAGGTGGCTGCCGGTTGTTTTGGGGTTTTAATCCTTCTTATAACTGTAATCGCAGCGGTTGTATTGGTTGTTTGCTTTCTGAACGGGAGGGTGCAGCAAGATTCAATGCCAACCCCGACCCCCACGATGGCCAATGATCCGGGTTTATTGGAACCAACCGGGGATATCGCCCCCATCCTCTCACCGATAACCACCGATTCAAATTTAAACTCAACTGAATTTATTCCCCCCCAATACACGATCACACCCTGGCCAACCCACACGCCAGCACCTTGAAAAAAGCAAGTTCAAATATCAGCCTATTTTTAAAAAGAGGGAACAATGAAAAAGAGTATTGCATTTCAAAATTTACCTGAGGACTATCAGAAGATTGATCAGTTTGATTTGAACGAAAACCGCGGCCTGGTGTTGATCATCAACCTGGTCGGTTTAGGTGTCCTGTTTGGGGTAGGTTGGCTGCTGGTCCAGAGCCTTGCACTGCTGAGGCCGGAATACCTTTCTTCTGAAAATGTCCTGGTAATTACGGGAATGCGCGAGTTCTGGCGTGGGGTACTGCTGCTGGTTGCATCCCTTGGCTTGATGATCCTCCTAAATGAAAGCATTCGCGGCTTGATCTTCCTAATCATAACCCTCCGCCTTCCAAAGATCAAACTGCGCGGTTTCTTTCAAACCGATTATGCATCAAAATGGTTACTGCCTCGCTGGGCGTACCTGATAATTCGACTGTTACCCATTTTAATTGTCACCATCCTTGGCCTGGGTGCCTTGCCGCTGGTTCCCCTCAACATGGTTCCAGGCGTAATGCTGCTGGTTGCGATGGATTTTGCCACATCTCCCGGAGATTTTCTGACTGCATTCTGGCTGCTCCGGCGGCCAAAAGATATCCTAGTTCAAGATAATGGGGATAGTATTGATATTTTCCAGGCGTAAAATGCTCTTCACCCGCCTGACGTTTTCTTTTTTGTCTGAGGCTGGTCAATAGCTTTATTGCATCTCGTCCCTATGATGCTAGTATTAATCCGGTGTCATGTGGTAAAATGTGACTTCTGGAGGGATGGCCGAGTGGACGATGGCGCCTGTCTTGAAAACAGGTGTGGGTTCACGCCCACCGTGGGTTCGAATCCCTCTCCCTCCGCCTTAATTAATAAGTGGGGTATTATTTATGTCTGGGGAGGTGCCAGAGTGGTTGAATGGGGCCGCCTGCTAAGTGGTTGTTGGGTGTTTAGCTCAACCGAGGGTTCGAATCCCTCCCTCCCCGCCTGAACGAAAAACTCGTGCATCAGCACGAGTTTTTTAATATATTTTGCGATGTTAACCCGTAGATCAAGGTCGGAATAATTCTTAAACGAAAGAAAGCAAATTTGCCGAAAAACTCATAATTGATCCTACCCCAACGCCCAATATGGCTACCACGATCACAGTCAATATTGCTGTAAAAATGATATGCAGGACAGCAATCCCCATCCCTCTCAGGAAACCCGTTCCCAATACGACAGCAAATGCCACAGAAGATAACAGGAATGCGATAATCGTCCCGACAACAGGGAGCGTCAATCCGAAAGCGTGCATTATGGACGCAGCCACCAGCGCGACCAGGCACCAGAATGTTCCCGTTCTTTTTGCCCCCATCGTAGAAGCAGCCAATTTGACAGGCAGAGAGATTAGGAATAATCCAACCAAAATAACAATAATGGCAATAACAATTTCCATATGCCGTTTTCCTTCCTAAATTAATAAACGCTGAATTTTCAAAGGACCCATAAAGGCACTTTTGTTGAATGGGTTGATTGTTCTATTATATCAAAATAGACATCTATTCTTCCCTATTTGTTATTTTGCTTTCATGATTTTTCTGATGACCAGGATGACAAACGAAACACCACCAATCACCAACAGAATGATGCCATGGAACATCATCGGCAGCAAAATATCACCAGAGACGCCTTTCAGGATGCTGTTGCTGAGATCTGCTGAGATAGGGGATAGGTTAGTAGTCAAAATGGCATTCAGTCGGTTAAAAATCCACATCCGTGAAATGACGGCGGAAGTCAGGACCAGAATCCCGCTGAGGAGCAGTGGGATGCCAACCCAGCCGCTCAATGTATCCAGGGAGCGCACACCAATAATTAAGATCAGACTGAGCAGTGAAAGAGAAACCACCCATCCCCAACGTCCGTAAAACTGGATGAAACCAAGTATCCCTCTAATCAATCTCGTGCTCCCCGCACTACTCACTCCCTCTTGTATTGGGGTCACCGTATATGATGGTGAGATTCCGCCATTGACCGCATTTAATGCAGTAGTGAAGATTTGCATCTGCTGATCTTTATAAGGCTCAGCAAACCGGCATAAGCGGTCAGAATTTATCGGTGCAGAAGGATCGGCCATCATCTGGGTGATGATGTCATTCATTTCTTCAGGGGTGCAGTCTGGTAAAGATCTGGCTGCAATTTTCAGGACTTCTTGACCCTCTTCTCCTGCCAAACGATTTTTTAGGGGTGTCATATCCCAGGTAAATTGTAAACCTTGCATATCAGAGTCCGCCCATAAGAGAAACGCATCAACACTGGTCGAAACCAAACCATAAAGAAATGTTTCGGGGAAGAGCAGCTGCTGGACGATCGCCCTGTTTTCAGGTGACATTGTTGTGATCAGTGACCCAATATCCAATGTCTGTGTGCTGACTTTATCTGAATTTTGAGCGGTTGTAAATAAAGATTTTTCAATCATATGATCGCTCATTAATCGATCATTGATAGATTGTGTGAGCGTTTCAGGGTTGAAAACGACCCGCTGTATATTAAAACTAAACACCAGCAGGATATTCGAAAGGATAAAAAGGAGTGACAATATCACCAAAAAGCCAATCGTGAGGCAATTTGTTTGACGATTTTTCGTTGAGCGTTTATTTTCACGATGAGCAGACTGTTCAGATTTCACAGCACTACCTCCAAAGATGATGGAGCTAATAAATGTCCCATTCGATGAACCTCATTGAATCGTATTAAAAACCGGATTCTAATAATAAATGACCGACCTGGGATGATTCAAGGGTTTAAACATACCAATTTTATTGAAAAGAGTCTAGAGGTGCAATCCTCAACAACATCTTAACAACCCACCCCGAAATTTGTAAAATCATCATGAAAAATTTTTCAAATCAGAAGAAAAACCCTTTGGGATATAATCAAATCAGTAGAAATAATCGAGATTTTTCAAAGTTATGATCCACTTATTCACTCAGGAGGTCAATCATAAAAGCTTATGTCATCTTGAACCCAGTTGCAGGCAACAGTGACCCTGATCAAATAAAATCCATGCTCGAGGTAGCAAAATCAAGGGATCAATGGGATTATGACCTCTATGAGAAAACCGGCGAAGAGGATTTAAAGAATATTGTTCATAAAGCGCTTGAAAACCGCTTTGACCTCCTCCTGGTGTGCGGGGGAGATGGCACAGTTTCCGGTGTTGTAGACGAATTAGCAGAAAGGGATATTCCTCTTGGGATCATACCTTCTGGTACAGCCAATGTCTTTGCCACAGCGCTCGGCATCCCCGAAAAACCATCAGATGCTTTCCAACTTCTATTCCAAGAGAACGCCTTAAAGAAAGTTGATGTCATTCAGCATCAAGACCGTTACTATATCCTCGAGTGCAGTATGGGGGTTTCTGCAAAATCCGTTGAGGCCGTCAGCCGGCAAGAAAAAGAATAATTGGGATGGCTCCCTTACATTTGGAAGGGAATCCAGAAAATTTTGGGCTTTGAACCTGTTTGGTTCCATATTGAGCTCGATGGACATCAGCACCATATCAATGCAGCAGAAATCGCGTTGTTTAATACCTCTCAAATTGGCGTGATCGACGAAAATCTTGATGCAGACGTCAAACTCGACGATGGAATTTTAGATTTATATACCATCCGATCAAAAACATTATGGGATATTCTGCGTATCATCACTTTTCGCTTGATCGGCAAACCCAGGATTGCGCCACACCTGCATTATTGGCCTGTCAATGACCAGGTCACCATTTCAACAAACCGATCAATCGATTTTCAGGCGGATGGTGACCTTCAGGGGCAGACGCCTGTGACCTTTCGGATTACAAAACAAACTTTGAGTGTTATCGTTCCACGGAACAGGCATTAAGTAACACGGTGTATCGTTTCGTATGACCAGATTTTCAGTTGCTATCTGTAAATCCTATCTGCTTGAAAATCAATTTTTGTTTCAATTTTAAATTTTGCCTATCTCGTAACAGAATCAAAACCAATAGATAGTCAAAAGATAATTATCAATTAGGCCAAATCAAAATTTCTATCCTGTCCTGCTTGATGATTGAATAATTCTTTTCCCCGATCCCACAAATAACAAACAAAAACCGCTTGCTTAAAGGCATGCGGTGTTTTTCAATACCTATTGCTGATCATTCAGCGGAGAGGGAGGGATTCGAACCCTCGGTAGCCCCAAGGGCTACAACGGTTTTCGAGACCGCCCCAATCGTCCACTCTGGCACCTCTCCAAACTGCAGGCATCCATTATACTCGAAGATATTCACATCCGGTACAACAAGGTTAGAGCTCAAACGAGTCCAACCGCTCCGGGAAGAAAATAGGCGGTATATTCTTATCAACCCCCAGCATTTCTTTTAATGTCTCTGCTGCGTCTTCCTCGCCATGGATCAGGACAATCTTTTTTGCCTGTCCTGCGACCGAACGGGCATAGTCCACCAGTAAGCCCTGCCCGGCATGCGCTGAAAGACCGTTGATCGTTTCAATCTGTGCCTTTCGGTAATATTCTTCCCCAAAGATCCTGATTTCACGCTCCCGATCAGCTAACCGTCGCCCAAGCGTATGGGGTGCCTGCCAACCGACGATCAGGATGGTATTACGCTCGTCATCGATATTATTTTTGACATGATGCAGTATCCTGCCTGCTTCTACCATCCCCGAAGCGCTGATGATCACTATCGGGTCTTCCCGATAGTTCAGTTCCTTTGATTCTTCAACAGAATGCGTATAGGTCAACTGGTCAAAATCCAGCGCCGGGTGACGGTGTTTGGAGATAAAATCCCAGGTTTCCTGGTCAAAACACTCAGGATGGCGGCGGTAAATCTCCGATGCCGATACAGCCAAAGGACTGTCAACAAACACGGGTATTTTTGGTAATTCACCTTCAGATATGAGCTGATTCAATAAATAAACCAGTGTTTGCGTTCGCCCAACTGAAAAAGACGGGATGATAACTTTTCCGCCTCGCTCAATGGTCTGTTTTACAACCTGGCGAAATTCCTCATAAACTTCATTAATATTGTCATGAGGTCGGTCCCCATAGGTGCATTCCATCATCATGGTGTCAACATCATAACCACCCGGCAGAACCGGATCTCGCAGCAGCGGCTTATCCGGGCGTCCAATATCCCCCGAGAACCAGAATCGGGTTTTCCTGTGATCCTCTTCCAGGTCCAGCAGCACAGCAGCCGAGCCCAGGATATGACCGGCTTCAATGAACCTGGCGCTAACACCGGGAACAGGCTCGAAGGGTTCATTATAAGCAACGCCATGGAACAAAGGGATCGTTCGGGCAGCGTCTGCCATTGTGTAAAGGGGTTCAACAGGGGGAAGATCCTTTTTTGCCCTGCGATTATTAACATATTTAACATCGTACTCATGGATGTGACCCGAATCCTTGAGCATAATATCCGCCAGGTCACGGGTCGCATGCGTGGCGTAAATCGGCCCCCTGTAGCCCTGTTTGACTAAATTCGGCAGGTTGCCGCTGTGGTCAATATGGGCATGGGAAAGAATCACCGCATCGATGTCATTTGGATCAAAATCAAAATTCAGGTTGTACTCATACGTTTTCTTGCGTTTGCCCTGGAATAAACCGCATTCCAGCAGCAGTTTTTTATTATTGATTTCGATGATGTATTTCGAACCGGTCACGGTATGGGCTGCGCCATGGATCGTCAATCTCATAACTGGCTAGCTCCATTTCTAAGAACCTTTAAAATATCCTCACCAAAGCGTTCGAAGCGAAAAGGGACGTCCTTCATATTTTCTCTGATCTCACCGATAGTGTCAGGCTCAGCCCAGGCAATCCGATTAAGTACATCCCGCGGCAGGATCACATCCGAGGGCACCCCCATCTTCCGCCCTGTAATCTTTCGCCATTCACGCAGTTCCTCGATGCGGTTAAGAATCCCGTTTTCGGGCCGTTCGTAATGCGGCGGGTATTCTGGTGGCGCAGATCGCCCCTCCCGGACTGCGCGGATCAGCCCTTTACTGTAACGTTGGGCAACTCTTTCACTGAGAGATGATAAGCAGGCAAGATCATCTCTTTGATTGGGACAGTTTTGTGCAATATCAACAATAGCCTGGTTGCTGAAGATCTTAAAAGAGGGCTTGTCCTGTTCTTCTGCTTTAGTTTCCCGGAATTGATAGACTGATTTCAACACAGCTGCTTGCTGGGGATTTAGATCGCGTGCACCTCGCAGTTTCCAGAAGTCTTCTTCGCTGGATTCAGTGGTATCCTCGATATTTTGGGTCAGCCGCCTGAAATCCTCCAGCGCCAGTTCCCATCGTCCAGCTTCTTCAAGTTCTAACCGCAGTTTTTCCTGCAGCGGAATCAGGTAATGGCTGTCCAAGCGCGCGTATTCAAGCATATCAGCCTTGAGTGGGCGCTTTCCCCAATTGGCTCGCTGGTATTTTTTATTGACCTGCACGCCAAAATATTTTTCCAGCAGTGAACCTAAGCCAATATGATTGAATCCAAGCGTCCTGGCTGCAATCATCGTATCAAAAAGAAAATTGAAACGAAATCCATAATCCCTGAACATACAGATCAGGTCATATTCTGCAGCGTGGAAAACGTTCAGAAGCTTTTTTGAGCTAAAGATCGGTGCCAGTGCTGAAAGATCCGGCAGTACCAGAGCATCAATCAGGTAATCCTTCTCACTGGATGAGATTTGAACCAGGCAAACCTGTTCCTTGTACGCATACAGGCTGTTGGATTCGGTATCCACAGCCAGGATATCTTGCGTTTGGAGTTCTTTCGAAATTTCAACTAGTTTTTGGGGTTGGTCTACCCAAACCAGTTCAGTGTTGGTTAGTGATGTTAACATATTCTGATTATAGCGTATGGAATGGTGAATAGTGAATGGAGAGGAAGGGAATAGGAATCGGGCTTTAGGCAACGAGGCAATCTGGGATTAGGTGACCAGGGTTCGTTTTTATCAACCTGATCTGATTTATTGTCCTATTTATGAAGCCTGAATAACAATGCTATAATCTATGACAGATTCTAAAAGTCAGTTTGCTTTACTATTTGATACTATCAACGATGAGCATTCAGCTATTTCCTTTCACCTTTTAGCTTTTAGCTATCAGCTACCAACCACCAGCCACCAACTATAACGGAGTAATTCATGCGCGCAGTCATTCAGCGAGTAAAACAGGGTCAGGTCATTGTCAATGGCGAGACTGTGGCTGATATTACGCGTGGAATGGTTATTTTGCTGGGGATAGGACCTGAAGATACAGCGGAGATTGCCGAACAGCTGGCTGATAAGATCTCTTACCTGCGGATTTTCAATGATGACGACGATAAAATGAACCTCTCCATACGGGATGTAGGTGGTGCTGCCATTGTGATCTCACAGTTCACCCTGTTCGCAGATACCAGCCGCGGCCGCCGCCCTTCCTTTATCGGCGCAGCCAAACCAAGCCTGGCTGAACCTCTTGTGGACACATTTGCAGCATTTTTAGCGGATCGGGGCATTCCAACCCAAACCGGCGTCTTCGGCGCACACATGGACGTCCAGTTGATCAATGACGGCCCGGTCACCATTGTGATGGAACTTTAGGTGAACAGTGAGTGGGGGATGGTCGATTAGGTATCAGGTAGCAGGTGTTTAGGAATTGGGTTAAAAAGCCTTCCCTGAAGCAAAGCGGAACACCTTCAGGTGCAGGGGAAGGTGGCACGCCGCCAGGCGTGACGGCCTGCCCTGAGGAGGTACAACGACGTGAGGGATGAGGGAAAATATATTCACCAAGAGTTAGTTTATGCCGCTCGCTCGCGCGTAGGGGAAAACCTGTGCGCAGCCCCCACGAAATGGGCTGTGTTTGCCCGTCTTTTCGAACAAAAATCACATTTGGCTTGTAAAATTTCGGGAACCAAACAACCACTTCAACAAAGGATATCAATGTTGGGCGAGGCGTGCCACGCCTCTACCCACTATCAATAATCAAAATCAATCATCCCTGCTGCCCGAGAGCAGCTGCACTTTCTTCCATGGCGGGAGGTCTGATTCATCCGCCAGCATGGTACGCAGTTCAAACACCTGGTCGCGCAGCAATGCCGCCTGCTCAAACTGAAGTTCTTTGGCGGCAACCTTCATCTGTTTTTCCAGTTCCGTGATCATCCGTGCCAGTTCCTTCTGCTCCAGCTTACTGGCTTTACCACGTAGACCCGCCCCCTCTTCCACACCCGCATCCCGCGCCAGCCTGTCTGTCAGGTCGCGCACTGACTTGACCACGCTTGCCGGATGGATATGGTGCTCTTCGTTATATGCCACCTGGATCGCACGCCGCCGGTTGGTTTCACTAATTGCCATCTTCATTGCATCTGTCATGTTGTCCGCATACATGATCACCTGTCCATGGAGATGCCGCGCCGCCCGGCCGATGGTCTGTATCAGTGCTGTTCCTGATCTAAGGAAGCCCTGCTTATCTGCATCCAATATTGCCACCAGCGACACCTCCGGCAGGTCCAGCCCCTCACGCAGCAGGTTGATCCCCACCACCACATCAAACACGCCCAGGCGCAGGTCACGTAGAATGCCCACCCGTTCCAGGGTGTCAATTTCTGAATGCAAATAATGGACTTTCAGCCCCAGCTCCATCAGGTAATCCGAGAGGTCTTCAGCCATGCGCTTGGTGAGAGTCGTCACCAGCACCCGTTCACCCCTTTCAATTCTTTGGTTGATCTCGCCTACCAGGTCATCCACCTGCCCCTCCGATGGTTTCACAATCACTTCAGGGTCGATCAAGCCTGTCGGGCGGATGATTTGCTCCACCACCTGGTCCGCAAGCTCCAGCTCATAGGCAGCCGGCGTGGCTGAGGTATACAATGTCTTCCCCATCTGCTGCTTGAACTCATCGAACTTGAGGGGGCGGTTGTCCATTGCGGAGGGCAGCCGGAAACCATACTCCACCAGCACACCCTTACGTGCTTGGTCGCCGTTATACATCCCCCGGATCTGTGGGATCATCATATGCGACTCGTCCAGTACCAGCAGGTAATCTTTGGGCAGAAAGTCGATCAGTGTCCAGGGGGGTGAACCCGCCGGGCGGCCGTCGATTTGCCGTGAATAGTTCTCAATCCCCGAACAATAACCGACCTCCCGCAGCATCTCAAGATCGTAACGGGTGCGCTGTTCCAAACGCTGCGCTTCTAACAAGTGCTCGCTAGCTCTCAGTTCCGCTAACCGCTCATTAAGCTCCAGTTCAATATTTTCGAGGGCTGCCGCCATGCGCTCATCTTCCGTGATGTAATGCTTGGCGGGGTAAACCTCAACCTCATCCAGGTTTTCATAGATCTCACCTGTCAGTGGATTGACCGCAATGATCTGTTCCACCTCATCGCCAAAAAAACTGACACGGTAGGCGCGCTTATCATCATATGCCGGCAGGATCTCCAGCGTATCCCCCCGCACCCGGAACACGCCGGGTTTAAGTTCAAAATCGTTGCGGGAATACTGGCTCTCGACCAGTCGCCGCAAAAGGGCATTCCGCCGGTGGATCTCACCCACTTCCAGGTGGATCAGGTTGTCCCTGTAAGCCTCCGGGCTGCCCAAACCATAGATCGCCGAGACCGACGCCACAATGATCACATCTTTGCGTGACATAAGCGCTGTGGTCGCTGCCAGCCGTAAGCGATCAATCTCCTCGTTAATATCTGTTTCTTTCTCAATGTAAAGGTCACGCTTGGCAATATAAGCTTCGGGTTGGTAATAATCGTAATAAGAGACGAAAAATTCCACCGCATTATTTGGAAAGAACTCCTTGAATTCAGCATAAAGCTGGGCCCCCAGGGTCTTATTATGCGCCATCACCAGCGTGGGCAGCTGAAGCTGCTGGATCACATTCGCCACTGTAAAGGTCTTCCCGGTTCCGGTGGCACCCAGCAAGACCTGGTGCTGGTAGCCTTTGTTGATCCCCTCAACGAGTTGGCGGATCGCCTCAGGCTGGTCACCGGTGGGTTCATAAGGTGCTTGTAGATCAAACGGCATGGGACAGTTCTTTCGCGGAATAATTGGATTTGTTTATCATCTTAAATATGGATGGATTTTACCAGAATTAGCACAAAATAGAACAAACAATTCCTTGATGCAGATATTGAATGTTTTATTGATTACTGCTTGGAAATCATCAATCGTTTTCAAGCAACATTTTTTTTCTTCAATTTCAAACTCACTCTTCCAGCCTTCTTAAGCGGTTATCCAGCCAAACCGCAGCCTCCGGACGGTACCGTCTTACGATCAACATTGAACAGTTAACATCCTCAATCAACCTGTCATTTAGTGCCCCAAACAAGAAACGATGCGAAAAGGTTTCTGTTCCTACGCCAATGATGATCAGGTCATACATCCCCTCTTCAGCTTTCTTTATGATCCCACCACCCAGCGAATCCGAGGGATGAACATCAATATTCATCCAGGCAGGAATTTTACCGAGAGTGTTCTCCACAACCTCCTGGATATAGAGGTTGGTATCTTCCATTTTTTCGTCGTCCAAGCCTTCCGGGGTCAGGTGCAAAACAGTAACGTGGATTTCCGGCTGGTATGCCAGTGACATCGCAACTCTAAGAGCCAAACGGGAATTGGGTCCACCGACAATCGGGACAAGGATCCGCCTCAGGTTTTCTATCCCGCGGTTCCGCAGGACCAGAACATCCTTACGGGCATTAACCATCACCTCTTTGATAATATTGTGAGGAATTTTCCATTTTGTTTCAAGGCTCGGCCAGCCCAACAGAACCATCTCGACAGGGTTAGGCGATTGCAGTTCTCTATAGATAGCTGTTTCAACATTATTAGCGACTTTTAGCTTTGCTGAAATAGCGACATTTCTTTTTTGGGCGATGGGGGCTGTGACTTCAAGTAAATGATCACGCTCTGCTTTACTGCGCTGGATCGTAGCATTCATCTCTTTTTCTGAAGGTATTGTCGGAACCTTGATCACTGAGAGCAGGCTGATGCTGGTATCCTCCTGATGCTCAGCCAGGCGAGATGCCAATTCAACCAAACCTGCAGCGGTTTTTGGGTTGATAGCAGCCACAAGAATCCGTCCACCACCAATTTCTTCCTCGAGTTGGGCTTTAATATGTGCCTTCCGCCGGTAATACCGTGATATGGTGTAACCCACCGATAATAATATGACCACCAGACCTAAAAATATCAGCGCTTGAGGATCAGCAAAGATAATAATTAAGAGCCCGCTGCCTGCAGCAAGGATCGGTGTTAGGGGAAAGAATGGCACCTTGAAAGGTCGCTCGATATCAGGATATTTTTTACGGAGCAGCACCATTGCCAGAGACGCCCAGATCAACACAAACATGTAGCCGGCGCTGGATATGAAACTCAAGAAGTCTACCAGCCCGATAACCGCCACCAGAGCGCTGATCAACATTACAAAAATAATTGAAACATAGGGTGTACGCCAGCGGCTTAACCGGGAGAGCATGCGCGGCCAGACCTGGTCTCGGCTAAGCGTGAATGCCTCTCGTGTTGCTGAAAGCATCGCCGAATTCACTGAGGTCAATGTGGCAACAATACCGGCAGCAGCCATCAAGGGAACCCCCAGCCTTGGCCAAAAAACGCTGGCGGCATCTGTCAGGGCGGTCTCCGAACCGGTGAGGGCTGTATAAGGCACAACACCGATTGTTACAAGCGATACCAGGGTATAAACCAGTGTTGTGATCCCCAGGCTGAACAGTATCCCGATAGGGATATTACGGTTGGGTCGTTTGATTTCTTCTGCATCGTCAGCAATGACCTCGAACCCCACATAGGCGTTATAGATCAATGCAATCGTGGTCAGCATACGCCCAATATTCGCCCAAATCGATTGGTTTTCAAATAAGACCCTTCCTGATTGAAAGATTTCACGGTCAAATCCTTCTGGCCGGGTTAGTCCTAAAATCACGTACAAGGTGAAAACAATCAGCAGGAAACCACCTAACAGGATTTGGAGGTTACCCACCTGGGAAATGCCACGGATATGCAAAATTCCAACAACCAGGATTACCCCCAGCGCAACGGGGATGATTGGTAGAAATGGAAAGAATACCTTGAGAGAATAAGCAAAACCAACCCCGGAAAGAGCAGCATAAAAAGTGCTTGATAACCCATCCAGAGAGCCCACCAGGAACATAAGTATATTATTGCCAAAACCTTCTTTAACATACGTCATTGCGCCGCCGGTCACAGGATAGGTCGTTGCAAGCTCGCAATAGTTGAGGGCAATACTAAGAGAAAGTACGCCGCCAATGATGATCGCCAGCACCGCATCCGGACCAGCAATCCCGGCTGCATGACCGGTGAGCACAAAAATCTCCGCTGCAATCGTGCCGGCGGTCCCCAGCATGATCACATGCAGTAAATTGAGTTGACGCTTAAGCTTTCGTTTTGCCATTAAATTAAATCCTGCCGAATTTCTCCGGCAACCTCTGTATCATCTTGAATTTTCTCTTTGTCAGGATAATTTTTTGAGGAACATCCCTTCACTCCGATTATACAGGTTTGGGACTGTGCCATCACAACCGCGAATTATAGTCCTATTCTTATATAAAGCAATAGTGAAAATGACCTCAAACGCTACCATCAGAAAAAGCTGGGGGCCAATGTAATTTTCATGATAAGTATCTATCATTTATTCTCCAAGATGAGATTTGCCAGCAGATGCCAGATCAATTTCTATTGGCACGATAAACTCTTGTGGGTCAACTGACGATCCTGATAATGAAACATCGTCGAGGAAAAAGTTGCTGTTAAGAATGTCATCCGTCGTCACCTCGAATTTCAATATTCGATTTGATCCAACATAGACAGAAAGGTTCACCACACCTTCTACCCAACCACCAGTGCCCTGGGAGGAACATAAATTCTTGGTCAATATCGGAACAGAATCTATTTTCACTCTGAAGAAATCATGGCCGCATGTATCATATGAACCAATCCAATACCAGAAGTGCAGATAGGGTGTCTCAGGGAGAATTGTGACGTTCTGGGAGACAAATGATGTATCTTCAAAATCACCTCCCAGCCAAACCAACCAATTACCGCCATGCGCTGGGACGGTGGAATAAAAATCCTCAATAATCAGATCCCAGCCATGGGTTGAATATTCCATCCAATCCACGGAGCCCTGTTCAAAATCTCCGTTGGCCAGGGGACCGTTGATCGTACCGCCAATTGTGGTCAGCGGGATGTAGATAGGATACACAACCTGGACTTCACCTCGCCAGCCTGTATCATATTTCGAATAATCAGAACAACCTCCTGCGTTACAAGCCCTGACCCAGTAATAATATGTACTTCCCGGTTCGGCGTTGGTATCATTGTAGGAGCTCGTTGGGTGATCACCTGTGAGCGTTTTTTGATCGGTGTGCGAATTAATATCATTCCTGTATACTTCGTACCAGGCCGCGCCAATGACTGGAGGCCAGTCAATAAATACTTTATCGGTATAGGTGCCATCACTGGCGGAAACGCTGGCGGGGGCACTGGGCGGTGTAACTGTACTGGTAACATACCCCGTGTCATACACTGAATAATCTGAACATCCAAGCGCATTACACCCTTTCACCCAATAATAATAGGATGTGCCCTGAACAGCAGTGTCGTCATCATAAGGGCTGGCGGAACTGCTTCCCAATTCAACTTCGCTGCCGTGACTGTCGGTTATGTTTCTAAATATCTGGTAGTAGGTTGCTCCCATTAACCAGTCCCATGAGATCTGGACCTTGTTTGTGAAAGCACCGTCTGTCGCCATCACCGCTAATGGCGGCGGCAATTGCCGAAAACCCGTATTCACTGATGAGTAATCAGAGCAAGCGTCCGAATTACATGCCTTCACCCAGTAATAATATAAATTTCCGGGCGCAGCCGTAATGTCATCATACGGGCTGGCGGGATGCCCACCGACGAGCCGCTGCGCAGTGGCCGGTGTATCGCTTAAATTCCGGTAAACCTCATATGAAGTAGCACCATCCGAAGGAAGCCAGGATACCCTGACTTTATCCGCATATGCCCCATCACTGGCTAATACAGGATCTGGGGTGGGAGGTGGTGTGACCAGGTGAACAATACTGACGGATAGGAGTTCCATACCATCAAGCGATCCGGGTGGATATATGCCACCCCAGGTCATTGTGTAGATGTTCCCCGGATCAGAATCCCAGGTATCCCGCACGTAGATGGTAGTTCCAGAATAACCAAAACCCACGATGGTATGCCCGTCCAGGTTCAACATTACAGGGTGGCCTGCATCAATTTCAGCCTGGAAATCGGCCAAAGAAAAACCCGCTTCACGGATGTTATCGGTGTATTGGTTATAACATTCCCCAACGGTATAACCTCTCGCTTCATAAAATAGCTTTCGCCCATAAGTACCGTCAAGATTTGAAATGTAATTGTCATATGTTGAACTATGCGAAATCTCCATGTCAGAACAATTATATTTTTGACCGTTTCCCAGGTTCCAAAACCATGTTTGGCCATCAGGATTGCCGTATGGAGATTGGCTGGTTTTCATAAAATCACCGATAGCGGTTTCCCAGGTATGTTCAAGCCAG
This sequence comes from Anaerolineaceae bacterium, assembly GCA_016841445.1. Lineage (GTDB taxonomy): Bacteria > Chloroflexota > Anaerolineae > Anaerolineales > Anaerolineaceae > Brevifilum. Next base: position 25,467 of record JAENZD010000003.1, on the reverse strand, counting down.
CCGTTGGTGATATAGGGATCATCCTCTTCACTACCATAGCTGACCCAATAATTATCGATAGAACCGTAGCTCATCCTGCCGTCCATACCATAATGAGAAGCCACCAGGGGGTTGTTGGGATACTCTTCAGGCTCAACATCAAACCAGGTCGGCCATGAAGTATCTGTGAGTGGCATCACACCGCCATTGGTCAGTCCTATATACATATTGGGGTAACCATTGCGGTCATAATATCCTGCAATCATTGCTCCGGACACTGCTGAACAGCCAAAAACCCAATCGTAGGACGGAAAATCTGCAATGGTCGTTCGACCTGGTATTTCTACCATTGAAGCCAGCCGATATTCCTCATACTCAGGGGGAGGGTCAGGCGGTCCCCCAATCCGGTGGCCAACAATTGGAGTGCCATCCGAAAGGGTTTCTCTCAGGATGGCGAAATAGGGATTAACGACCTCGATTTTGGGTGGCTCATCTTCCTGGTGGAACTCTCCAATGAACGGCTCCGCTGAAACACTGAGATGGAAGAAAATAAAACTGAATAAGATCAATATCAAGATTATCCTGAAAGAACCCAATTTTTTCATGATCTTCATCCTTTCATTACAGATATCGGTTAATCTTTGGATAGTTTGACTCATAAAAGATGCCTTTTGAACAGAACATTCCAAGAAAGTCCTGCCAGAACTTAGGGTGCGGTGAAGCTAAAATGATAATGTCGTTAGGAGAGGTCAGCGTGGGGCGATGGATTAAAAATAATTTTATTAATTATATATTATTTTTTGCACGGTTATCAATATTGAGTTATCGTGATATAAAGCAAAAAACCCCAGGCTGATACAAATTTCTAGCCTGGGGCGTTCCAATTGAGGTAAAAGATCTACTAAAGCGTCTTCATTCCAATCGGGCTTCTGTAATCCTATCCAGGTCTAACCCATCTGGCAGATAAACCTCCCCTGATGCAGAGGATGAACCTGAGAATGAAACATCATCCAGGAAGAAATTACTGTTCAGGCTGCTGTCTGTTGTGACTTCAAATTTTAAGACCCGGGAGTTTCCTGTATAACCGGAAAGATCCACAACACCTTCAACCCAGCCTCCTGTATTGTTCGAATCACATAGATCTACAGTCAGGACTGTCGAAGAATCAACTTTCAACCTGAAATAATCAAAACTGAAAACATCCTCCGAAGCAATATAGTACCAGTAATGCAAATAAGGTGTCCCAGATGAGATGGTGATGGTCTGGAGGACATAGGAGGTGTCACTATATTCACCACCCAACCACGCTAACCAGTTACCGCCATGAGCCGTTACAACGGAATCGTCTTCGTGGATAACGACATCCCATCCATGGGTTGAAAATTCATCCCAGATGTCTGGCCCTTCCTCAAAATCCCCATTAAGGAGTGGGTCCTCAACAATGCTGCCTTCGCCATTCAGTATCATCGGAAGGAAGTTAAAATGATCGTATGTTGGTGTGGGAAGAATTGGGTGAACCACACTGACGGCGTAGAGTTCCATGTCCTGATAGCTGCCACCCCACTGCATGGTATAAGTATTTGCGGGGTTGCTGTCCCAGGTATTGCGGATATAGATGGTCGAGCCGCTGTAGCCGTATCCCACCATGGAATGACCGACCACGTTCAAAAGAACAGGATAACCCGCATTGATCTCAGCCTGGAAATCTGCCAGGGAGAAACCACCACTGTACTGATTATCCGTCTGCTGGTTATAACATTCCCCCACGGAATATCCCCTCGCTTCATAGAACAACTTACGCCCGTAGGTGCCGTCAAATTGGTCAACATTCATCCCAAAAGGTGCATAATAAATACCTTCCATGGCCGAACAGGTCAGCTTGCTGTTGCTGTTGTAGTTATAGAACCAGGTGCCACCATCCACATTTTGATAAGATGATTGGCTGGTCTTTAAATAATCCCCAACCGCAGTTCCCCAGGAATGCTGCGCCCATGCGCCAGTGATATAGGGGTCAGTTGCTGAACTGCCATATTCAACCCAATAATCATCAATCGAACCAAGCGATGAACGGCCATCCACACCGTCATGCGAAGCAACCAGGGGATTATTGGGATACCAATCACTTCCATCATACCAATCAGCCCATGACGTATCCGTCAATGGCATCACCCCTCCATTGGTGGGTCCAGCGTACATATTTGGAAAACCATTATTATCGTAATACCCGGCAATCATCGCACTTGAAACGGCTGAACAACCAAACACCCAATCGAAGGATGGAAAATCAGAAATAATGCCCCGATCATTTATGGCTGTTTCCGAGATAAGGCCTTCTCCCTCAAACCCAGGCAGCGGATTTGGTGGTCCGCTGATACGAGCCCCAACAATTTCTTCACCGGTTATTAATGTATCACGTGTGACTGCAAAAAAAGGACTGATAATTTCAATTGCCTGTTCAGGATCGCCTGGCGGTAAATCTTGAGAAGCCGCTGAGGTTGAGAAAGATAGCAGCGCTGCAAGGACCAATCCTGCCACTACAAGCGGCAGTATGACCGATAAAAACCTTTTCTTCATTTTGAACCTTTCCTCTGGGGGTGTAATTAAATGATTTGATAGCTCCAAAAATATTATATATTAAATTTATTTTGGGATTGGAATATTTTAAGATTCTAATTGTTAAATCTGATAATTCGATCTCAATGTTTCTTGATAACTGTTTAATCAACATCCAAGATATCACCGTATCATCGAAAACCGGTTGGCTAGGTGCAAATCCACCACAATTCGCACTGCCAAATGACATCACCACCCTGATTTTCGTTGTCGTGAAAAATAAAAACCCTGAGCTATTGTGTTTTCAAGTCAGGGTCTCTCATTGACATGAACCTGGATTCTTTCAAAGTACCGCTAATCTATTCTTATTTTTTGAGATTTCTGGACCTACACCATCCAGTAAGGACGCGACAGATTTTGTTGGGGTTGAACTGGCTAAGGCTGCTGCTTCCCTATTTCACAACCAGTGGTACAAAAATAAACAAATCAAAAATGATTTCATCCCGCCAACCCGTATCAGAGATGGAGTAATCCGAACAATCCCCGTTGTTACAAGCTTGCACCCAGTAATAGTAATCCGTTTCCGGGAGGGCTGTTGTATCATCATAGGGGCTGCTCACTTGCGTGTCCGTTAACAGTACTTCACCGGCGTGAGAATTTTGTGTATTCTTGAAGATCTTATAGGATGTCGCACCAATGGATGCGTTCCAGGATACAACAATCCTGTCACTGAATGTGCCGTCACTCGCGGATATCCCTGACACAGCTTCAGGTGTCCCTTGAATTGTCCATCCCATATCCTTAAGGATTCCCTTCGTTACTGGCCCCGGGTTATGCTGGGAGGAACCCGAACCTATGGCATACACCATCAGGCTGTTAGCAGTTCCTGAGAATGTTGAATAATCCAGATGCGAATAACTTGACCCGGGGCTCCATGAAGATGGCGCATAAATCTTCACACGTGAACCCCCATTGGCAGCATTCGCATTTGGGCCATCCCACCAGAGGTTATTTGATGTCACTAAGCTACCGAGTGCCGTTGAGGGATTAGAATACGATGTCAGCTTTGACCCATTTAGACTTTCTAAAAAATTCTCATAAATTGATGGGTATCCGTTGTAGCCGTAAAGGGCAGATCCTCCAGAATAATTCATCCAACCAGCAAAGTTCAATCCATGTGCAATTTCATGCGCCGCGACGGAGACAAGATCGTATTCTCTGGAAGGCGTGTTCCCATCCGTGCCAGTATACCAATTAAAAGAACTGCTGTAAGTGATGTACATATCAGCCCTGGATCCATCCAGGTCAAACCCTGCATACGCATTAGCCAGTGCGGATTGATACCAAACGTTTGAACTAGGCGCGCCGCTAAAATTTCGCCACCAGTATCCTCCCCCAGAATAGCCCAAAACACCTGGACTCAGTTCGTCTGACCAACAAGCTGAAATTACAATGGGTACCGACGATTGAATCGTACTCGCCCATATCGCTGCTGCCGCATTAAATGCCGTTTTTGCGTTGGTCGGAAATGTGTCGCAAGTTGTATTCCATGGATCTTTTGAACCTGCAGGGAGGTATGTAATATCAAATATGGTTCTGATGTCTCGTACACCGTCAATCGCAGCCTCAATCTCTGCTGTCCGGGGGAAGCGGATGTTCTGCATCGCCGGGTTCTCATCAACAACCAGAAAAACAGGGGGTGAAATGTTGCCAGACGCCTGTGGCAGGTCTAACTCTCCACTATTCTCGAAAACGGGCTCATCTTCGGAACGCTCTTGCGAAAATACCAAATCTGCTGGCACAGCAAGCAGGAGAACAATGAAACTTAACATCAGAATTGAAAACACAACGACGAGAGATTTTTTCATAACACTAGATTTCTACTAGTAAAAAGTATTTACAATTAATAAAACAATGAACTTTATTGTCTCATTTCACCCCAATATTACCATCATATTTCAAAAAAGCCATTCATTTTGAGAATCTGAACGTTCCTGAAGAGGGGGCACAAACCCACTTTTTTTCCTCGTTTGACCCACATTTGAGCAGATACTGAGCTTTTGTTCTGCATAATAAGCCGGGTAGCCAAACATCTTCCCGTGACTCGCCCCAGGGACTTCAAGCAGCAATTCATCCAGGACTGCTTTATAGTTTGAATTAAACACGGCTATGATCTTACCTTTCAACATCCGTGAATATCACTAAACCTTATTGTAACATTCCTATGAGCAGCACAGCATCTCTTTAAAAAAATTTTTGGCATTTACAGGATTAAGAAAAGTTAAAGTGATATCATTACTTAATCGATGGCGTACGTATTAGCCATTGTTAGCTGGTAAAAAGGAGTTCGATTATGATCCGCACCATGAGCTGGGAACCCGGCGGTACATTGCAGACCGGTTTTGATGTTTCGGAATGCCGTAAAAAGATCAAACGGCCGCGTGAGGTCTTATGGGTAGATATTCACGATGCCGAATATGAAGAAAGCGCAGCAGTTCTGAGGGACGTTTTTGCATTCCACCCCCTGGCAATCGATGATGCCCTGGTGGAAACCCATGTCCCAAAAATAGATGATTGGGATGATTACCTGTATCTGGTGATCCAGACCATCCAGCCGGATGATCGTCCTGAAGATGGGATCGACACCCAGGAAGTGGACCTGTTTGTTGGGAAGAATTTCATCGTCTCCTATCATCTCACACAGAGCCATACCATCGATTCCGTATGGGAACGCGCCCGGAAAAACCCGCGCTATTTCCAGGAAGGCGCAGCGCACATCCTCTATCAGCTCCTGGATGAAACTGCCAGCGATTTCATCAGAAGCACAGACAACCTGGACATCCGACTCAACGAATTGGAAGACCAGCTCTTTGATAATCCCGACCCTGATCTCCTGGAAGTGATCTTTTCACTTAAACGCGGCATCCTGAACCTGCGCCAGAGCATCGGTCCCCAGCGAGAAGTTTTGAATAAGCTTGCCCGCGGAGACTATCCACTGCTGGGTAAAGGTTCAATTCTCTATTTCCGTGATGTCTACGACCACTTTCTGCGCCTATTTGACATTATTGAAAACTTGCGGGATCTGACCAGCAACACCCTCGAAATCTTTTTATCGGTGGTCAACAACCGCATGAACGGCATCATGAAAACCCTGACGGTCATTACCACCCTCTTTATGCCGATCTCTTTCCTGGCCGGTTTCTTTGGAATGAACTTCTTCAAGCCTGAGTTCAGCCTCTCCGCCTGGACCAGCCAGCCTACCTTTTACATTGTCTTAATCGCGACGATCTTATTCCCAATCGGGTTGTTGTTTTATTTCTTCCGCAAAGGCTGGATGCGTTGAAAATTCCAGTCTTTCTCACTGGGCAATCCAAACCCCACCCTTGAGTTATACTTTCGGGAAATTATTGGGTTTAGAATTAAGAAAGAAGCGACCGGTTAATCCGAACTACTCTCAATGGGCTCACGTGTAAAGTAAATCGAACCTTCCATGGTATCGACAGGTGCAGTGGTGATAATCGTTTGCCCGTTAATGGTGGTATTGACCGTAACACTGTTCGCTTCCACAGGGAATGGCTGATCAAACTGGAACATCATATCATAGCCATGGCTGTAATTTTGAACCAGGTCAGTGAAAAACGTTAAATCACCATCCCAAAAATCACCCGTATAGTCAGGCTGATAAACATTACCCAACGAATCAACCACCGTAATATCATCATAGTAGACTGAAAGATGCTGGGGTGGAACCGAATAGAAGGTCAGTTTTAATTGGAATTCTTCAGCATAACGATCCAAACTGTATTTGATCTGCAACCGGTCCGGTGCTGGTAGAACAGAGACCTGGAAATCAAATGCCCCCCAGTGAACCGTCGTGAGATTAAGATTTAAATATTTAACTTCTGGCGTTAGGCCATCCTCGCAGTAAATACTGGACAGGTAGGCCGTTTGTCCCGGATCAAGCGTCTCCGTAATGCTGACTTCGCTTGAGGATTTGCACGCATACTGCTTACCATTATTATCACTTACGGTCACTGAATCGACCAGAAGGTTATTCGTCTTCGAATTCCCATCAATAACTGTATCAGTCCGGTTTTTGAAATAAACCGAAAAATGGAATTCCTCATTGTCTGATCTGTCCAATACCGCGCCCAGGGAATAATTAGAGCTGAAAATAAAATCAGATGGGTTTTCATCAGGTAATGCCGAAGAATTCCTCCGGAAAATGTCTGCTTTAAACTGGTTTTCCTCTGAGACAGGAGCTAGTTTATCAGAACTGAAAATATTCGAAAAGAGCCAGACCAGGATTGCTCCGCCAACTGCCAGCGCAATGACCACAAAGACAACCACACCGCAGGGGGAAGATTTGCGTATCTTTTCATTTTGCGATTGGTCAACCGGCGGCTCTGGTCGGGTTACCGGTTCAGGTTTCGGCATTTCGGCTTCTGGCTGACGCCGCCTGGAGGAATCCGGTAAATCATAGTGAGCGCCGCAGTATTCACAAACCAGCTCATCCCTGAATTGTTTCAAAGGTGCAGAACATTTAATGCATTCTTTAATGATCAAGTTTGATGCCATCCGGTCTTTCCTTCTTCTATACTGAGATATCAAGAATACGCAATATTATAATCCGAAATCATTCAACCCTGTTTTTGAGCAATCACCCCAATCCACTCACCGTCTTCACAATACTGGCTGCCCGTCAGGTCACCCCATAAGCCGACCACCTCGAAACCGCCTGCTTCCAGTTCTTTGGTGATCATCTCCTTAGTGTAATCCTGGAACCAGTTGCGGTAGACAACCGTCTCACCCCCTTCTTCAATCACAATGTACTGGTCCAGGTACACCTTCAGATCAGGATAGCTAAAACCCTGTTCCAGTACCAGGTGTCTGCCCGGCCGCCAGAACCCACCCTCTGAGACATACCAGTTATTCTTTAAGCCATACTTTCGCCGGGTCTCCTCGGTAGTCACATCCAACACAAAATACCCACCCGGTTTGAGTGCTCGCTGAACATTTTCCAGGATGGTCTGCCGCTGTTCCGGGCTGAAGGTGCAGTAATCCCCATAGATCTGCATAACAACATCGTATTTGGATACTGCATCCAGCGCCATATAATCCTGGCAGCGGTAATCGATCTTGAGCTGATGGGACGCAGCAAATTCCCGGGCATAATCAATTGACCGCTGGGAGAAGTCGATTCCAGTCACCACCAGCCCGCGTTCTGCCAGCCGGGAGGCATATAATCCAGGCCCACATCCCATATCCAGCACGGCATCTCCCGTTTTAAGCATCAGTGTATCGCAAATCCAGTCGACAATCTGATCAATAATCTCCGGCTTACGGCTGGCCGCACTGGTATCGGGGTCGAGGTGGGCTGCCAGCAACTGCTGGGAGATGTAGGGGTCAACCCAAAACATTGCTTCACCAGGGGTGAATGGCTCCGGTTTGTTCATCCATTCGCTGAGTTTTTCTAAATCCAAGGGCATGAGGCTTCCTTACTTTCGATCTTTAATCTAAATCTATCAATGGTTTGACAATCATAACATATTCAAAAGAGAGTGAATTGTGAATGGGGAACGGATGATCAGGAATTAGGCAATCAGACAATCAGGTGATTAAGCCTTCCCCTGGAGCGCAGCGGAACACCTCCAGGTGCTGCGGGAAGGTGGTACGCCGCCAGGGGTGACAAATGAGGGGTAAAAGTCTTACTATTGTCTCATCTACAAATGATGGCTTTCATAAGTGAGGCCAATAACCCTCATCAGTCAGCTTCGCTGACAGCTTCCCCCGAGGGAAGCCTTTTAACCATGGAGCGCAGCGGAACACCTTCAGATGCTACGGGAAGGTGGTACGCCGCCAGGGGTGACAAATGAGGGAGAAACAGATTTGCAAATAACTTGTACTAAAAACAAAAAAATTGTAATATATTAACAAATGAACCTCACCGCTGACCAGAAATACAAATTGCTGCTTGAAATAGCTCAGAAAACCCGCGACACCCTCGACCTGGATGAGATCATGAATCACATCCTGGATACTATCCATCCAGTCGTTAATTATGATGCGGCTGGCGTCTTTGTGCTCAACGAGAACTTCAGTCCTGATACCCATCTGACTTCACAGGATGTTATCGCAGGTGTATGCTGGCGGGGGTATCACCCCATGCCAGACAAAGGAAAAGATGCCATGCTCACACACGGCAAGGGGATCAGCGGGCATGTGATTTTCACAGGCGCCAGCCTGATCATTCCGGACGTACACAAAGATGATCGCTATATTGAGGGGCGGAAGGAAACCCTATCGGAAATCGCTGTACCTATCCTGCGGGATGGTCAGCCTATTGGTGCGTTGAACCTGGAATCAGACCGCTGGCGCGCCTTTGACAAAAGCCACCTGGAAGCGTTGCAGTTCTTCGCGGATGCGGCGGCCATCGCCCTGGACAAAGCCATCCTGCACCGGCAGCTTATGGAAAAAGAGCTGCTGGATAGGCAAATCCAGATGGCCAGGGACGTGCAGCTTAACCTGCTGCCAAAGGAAGACCCTAAAATACCCGGCTGCGACATTGCCAGTATTTGCATTCCTGCTGAGAGTATTGGCGGTGATTATTACGATTACCTTGTGCTCCCCGATGAGCTGCTGGGTATAGCTGTGGCAGATGTCTCCGGACACGGGATCGCCTCTGCATTGGCGATGACTGGTTTCAGGGGGCTGCTTCGCACCCACACGCGCGGCAAGGTTGACCCTGCTCGTACAGCCCGTTCCATTAACCGCCTGCTGCCGCATTTCACCGGCGAAAACCACTTCATCACAATGGTCTATGCCGCCCTCGATCCTAAAACCTGCCAGGTGACGGTCACCAGCTGCGGCCATCCCCCCGCCTGGTTAGTGCACTCGGATGGACGCGCCGAACCCTTTAAGCAGAATGGCCCCGGAATGGGTGTCTTCAGCAGGGCTGATTACGTCAACGAAAACAAGTCCCTTTCTACCGGGGACATCCTGCTGATGAATACCGACGGCGTTCTGGAAATGGAAAACCCGCATAAGGAAGCTTTCGGGGCTGATCGTCTGATAGAGGTCATCAGAAAGAACAGGAAACGTACCGCCAAAGAACTGGTCCTTTCCGTGATCCTGACAGCCCAGGCTTTCACAGGCCAGCAAACCTACGACGATGATTTCACGGTGGTGGTGGTGAAAAAGGGTTAAATTTTGAATGGTGAATAGTAAATGGTTGATTAGGCAATCAGGCATGTAGGTAGTAAGGTCATTGGGTAATTAGGAACAATCCTGGGTTGAGGGGATGAGGCTAAATCGAGATAAAAAGTTACTTTTGGGAGAGCAAAATGAACAAAAACAAAAGCAATCAGATAGTTGTGATTTTTTTCATCAGCCTTTGCTTATTTTTAGTTTCTCTCTCCCTGCTTAGCTGCACCCTATTGGATCAGGCAACTGAACCTTTGAACCGGGACACCCACCAAACGCAGATCGACCTTGAAGATACCTGGATAATTGGAGGAGATGCTGCGCTTTATAAATCTGTTAATGATCCGGACTATGAAGAATACCTTGAACCCGGCACGCCGGTGATCAAAACTGGCAGATGCAGAAAAGGGAAGGTTGAGGAAGGCTCTATCCTCTGCCCGGTGAAAATCCTCAGCTCGGACAAGCGGGGCTGGGTCATGGAAACCGCCCTGATTGAGTTTGAAGATTATCTACCCTGAGATTTAGGTTATTTAATCGGGAAGATGGCACGCCGCCATGCGTGACGGATGAGGGAATATAGGAAGCAGGCAGTTAGGAAGCAGGCAATCAGGCAAATAGGTAAATATCAGCCTTCCCCTGGAACGCAGCGGAACACCATAAGGTGCAGGGGGAACGAGGCATGCTCCCAGGTGTGACGGATGATGGAAAAAACAAAAAAGGGTCCGACGTGCTGTACCCCTACTAAAATCAAATATTAAACTAGACTTATTCCTGTTCGCGCCGGGCGATCACACGCACCGCATGGGGAATCGGCTTATCTGACGCCAGCACCAGGTAGCCACCCCCACCCGCCCCAGTCAGCTTCCAGCCCAGCGCTTGATCGCGGTACTGGTCGATCACTGCTTTCACCCGATGGTTCATCATCGCCGGGAACATCGCCACCTGTGCTTCAAACATCGCCCGCAGTGAGCGTCCAAACACGGTAATATCCCGGTCCAGGATCGCCTGCCAGTTCTCATCCGTCGCATCCGCCAGGGCTTTTGCGCGCTCACGGTCAATATGCGTCTCCGCCAGCACATCGAATCCCTCATCCCGCAGCCCGAGGGGGATCAGGTACAGGGAGTCTTCCACAAACTTCAGCAGGGGCTCATCCATGCGGTGAATGAAATAATCCGGCCAATAGCCACCATCGAAGTAGGCATACGCCAGCCCGGGGAACACCAGCCCGATCGAATCCTGTGCACCGGAGATAATTTCCGTGCCGGGCGGGTTGTCGTAGCTGAACAGGATCTTCGCCAGCTTTTCATAGTTATCGGGCGGCATCTTTGCACCCCAGATCTCGCGCATCTTGCGGCGCGTGCTGGTCGCCATCCCGCTGCGGTCGTTGAATTCCAGGGTGGGCTCGATCGAGAGCGTCACCGTCGCCCCCGGGTAATATTTGGAGACGAAAGGCTGGTCCAGCCAGCCGCCGGCCAGTTCGATCCGGTAAGGCAGGTAATCCCGCTCACGCAGTTCAGTTGTGGACCTGGCTGCCAGACCCTCATAGGGCTGGCGCTCCAGGATCACATACTCAATCCCCAGTTCCTGACAGAGCTGCGCTTTTTCCGGAATGTTGCCGTCCGAATTGACCACAAAATAGTCCGGGCGCATCTCCCGCAGTTCTGTCTCGAAATCGAGGATGCCCGAGCCCTGTGAGATGAAGGCGTCCTTCACATAGGAGACCGCCTTGATCATGAACAGGCGTTCCTCCTCGCTGTTGACCGGCTTGCGCCCCTTCAAGCCGTAAACCGTATGGTCCGAGCCGACCGCAACATTCAGGTCACCATACTGCGCGGCCTGACGGAAGAACTCCACGTGCCCGCTGTGGAGCAGATCAAAACATCCGGTGACAAAAACTTTTATAGACAAAGGGGAGACTCCGTAATAGTTTCAAGATTGTAATCTTAAATTTAATTTTGGTTTATAACAAACTTAATACATTGTAAATGAAAGCACTTATCGTTACTAGCATATTGAATCATCAAACAAGCCCATTTTACCATAGACACCTGAAGGCGACCAACGGGACAGCAGATCGTTTGTTCAAACGATTAATCTACCAGCATGATTAATCAAAATAAGTGGTACTACTAATTATTACATTCCCCTTTTTGATTGTCATTGAAGATAACAATATACATGAAAACTGCCGATCTGCACCTGCTCTACTTCAACCTGCAGCCCAGGTAATTCTCTCTCTTAATTTCCAGCCCTATCTCACCGCATTCTCCGCTTCCCCCGCTGCAAACGCCTTGATATTCTCAACCGTCGTCTCGAGGATGCGCTGGACCGCCTCGCGCGTATTAAACGCGCTGCGCAGCATGATGATCCCATTCCGCAGGCACAGCGATATCTTTCAATACTTTTCTTTTCCAATCCTAATATCGTATAATGATGGTATGAAATATACGATAATTTTGACCTTATTTGTACTCCTTTTGGCCGCCTGCACACCTGCTCAAAATTCGGACCAGCTCAGCACATTTCCGCCAAACAATTCCTTGGTGGGGACAAGCGAACTCCCAACATGTGACCTGACCCCCATCACCATTCCAACCCTGCCCGATGTGATCCCCGGTTACGCTCAGCTTGATCAAACCACAGGACTGCACGTCACAGGAAACCCACCGGACATTGATTTTTCAACCTACCGCTTATCTCTGACAGGATTGGTTGAAAACCCCGTCAGCCTGACCTACGATCAACTACGCTGTTTCCCAAAGGTCACAGCCAACCCTGAGTTATCCTGCCGCGGCTACTTTGTCGATGTCGCAAACTGGTCGGGTACGCTGATCGCGGATATTTTGGCGCAAGCCAAACCCCTCCCTGAAGCGAAAACGGTCACCCTGGTCAGCGCCGATGGGTACGAAGCTGAAATTCAGCTAGCCGTGGCAATGGATGGCGAAAGCTTCCTGGCTTATGAATGGGAGGGCGAGACACTGCCCATCCTGCACGGATTCCCGCTGCGCGCGGTGATCCCAAGCCGTGAAGGGCTGTACTGGGTCAAGTGGCTGGTGGAACTGTACGTCAATTAGGGAATGAAATAAAAATGTACTATTCATAGAAAAGCTCATAATCAAATTAAAATGCAAATAAACGCTAAAAGCTATCCTACTGTGCTGAAAATTTCCGTAACATTTGATGGTAAATGAGACTATTCATTCATATCCATTATTGAAACTTTCGCTTATAATTCTCTTTCTATAATCATCACAAAATATAAAGTGCATACTCCATGAAGAATATTATCGCAATGATTTTCTGCCTGGTTATAATTCTTGGTTTCCTACCTGGACAACCTGCTTACTCGAGTTTTGAAACATTTGCTTATTGTGAAACCCAACAGCAAATTCCGGAACAGGAATGTCATGCCCTGGTTGACCTGTTTGAAGCAACCAATGGGTATCAATGGGAAAAGAACATTAACTGGCTGCAATCCACCACGATTTCAGACTGGTTTGGGATTTCCATTGAGAACGGTCATGTCATCCGCATAAACCTCGTCAACAATAGTCTTTCAGGAACAATTCCGCAGAGCCTGGATACACTGATTTACCTTCAAGAGGTTGACCTATCCGGAAACGAGCTTGAGGGCGATATCCCCTTATCCGCATGGCAAGAAAGCATGGCTGTTCACGACCAGGCATTTTCCGAGGGAATGGAGAAGCTTAATGAAGAAGCACTCTCCCCCATTCCTCTATTAGGTCCTGAAAAAGCCTTGTTGCTGGAAAAACGAGACGAGGGGCTGAAAGGTATTTTGAAACCGGTTCAGTTTGTGAAGATAGCACCTAAAACCACAAGTACCTTTTCTGAAGCATTTGACTGCGGCATAGTGACTGATCTTATCCCAACTGAGTGTGAAGTCTTAAAGACTCTGTATGAAACAACCGGCGGAGAGAGTTGGAAAGTTTCAACGAACTGGTTCATTTCCACTCAGGTCAATGACTGGTATGGTGTGGATACACTGGATATGCATGTTCAAAATCTATACTTGAATGATAATTCGTTAAACGGTTCGATCCCTTCAGAGTTGAGTCTCCTGAGCAATTTGGCATATCTTGATTTTGGCTTCAATGCTTTAACTGGATCCTTACCGCCGGAATTAGGTAACCTTGCACAACTTGAAGTCCTCGTTTTACGGTCAAATCAATTGTCGGGTTCACTTCCCGTAAATTTCGGTAATCTGACCAACCTTGCTCATCTAAGTTTATCTGGCAATAAGTTAACGGGTTCCCTCCCAAGTCAGTGGGGAAACTTGTCCCAGTTAATGCACTTATACCTATATTCAAATCAGTTAACAGGTGATATTCCTTCAGAACTTGGCAATTTAACCAATTTACTCACGCTCTGGATGGATTCAAACAAACTGAGTGGATCCATTCCGCCGGAGCTTGGAAATCTTGGACAGCTTGAGAGTTTGTACCTCTTTGGGAATGAACTTACCGGAGCAATTCCTGCAGAAATTGGCAATCTGACAAACCTTGAGTGGTTGATACTAAATCACAACCAGCTGACCGGCAGCATTCCTCCTGAGTTGGGGGATCTCTCACAATTGAAAAATCTCTGGCTCTATAATAATCAATTGACCGGATCTATCCCAAACGAACTCGGCAACCTTAGCAACCTTGTTTTCTTATACCTGGATCGGAATCAATTATCGGGGTCAATACCTTCAGAAATTGGAAATTTACCCAACCTTCAAAACCTTTGCTTGGAGTGGAACCAGTTAACAGGACCCATTCCCTCATCTCTTGGCAACCTGACAAATCTTGTATGGCTTCTTTTGGAAGTCAATCAACTCACAGGGGAAATCCCTCCTGAATTAGGCAGCCTGGGCAACCTGGAATATCTTTATCTTTATGCAAACCAGCTTACTGGAGAAATCCCTGCTGAAATTGGTAACCTGAGCAAAATAAAGTGGCTGATCATCTCCGCAAATAATCTCACCGGTTCTATCCCCCCAGAATTAAGTCATCTGACAAGTGCTGTCCATATTGATTTAGGGTCCAATCAATTGTCAGGTATGATTCCGACAACGCTGGGTGATCTTCCCGTGATTGAAGACCTTATCTTATCAGAGAATCAATTAACTGGAACAATCCCATCCGAATTAGGTGCAATCACAACCCTGATGGAACTCCTGCTTGATACCAACCAATTAACCGGAACGATCCCACCGGAGATAGGTAGCTTGATCAACCTGCGGACGTTGAGGATAGACAAAAATCAACTCAGCGGAGCGATCCCACCAACAATCGGTTCCCTTACAAAACTTGAGTATTTTATTGGTGCCTATAATGAACTGGAATCCATTCCACCTGAGTTCGGAAATTTGAGCAAACTGAGACAGGCTAATTTCTATTCAAATCACATTTCTAGCCCCCTCCCGTCCGAATTAGGAAAATTAACATCCATTGAGCAGCTTGATTTCATGCAAAACCAATTATCCGGTGAGCTCCCGGGTACTTTGGGCAATCTTTCGACATTGAAGTATTTGGTCCTATCCTGGAATGAATTAACGGGGCCCATTCCACCAGAATTAGGGAATATGAGTCAACTTCAGACAATATATCTCTCTGAAAATAATTTAACTGGGCCCTTACCGGGTGAGCTGGGCAATTTATCCAATCTCTCAGAATTATTCTTAAAAAATAATATCAATTTAACTGGAGAGATTCCTTTCCAATTCACAAATCTTCCTCCATTAACTTATTTTGATTTTAGATTAACGAATATCTGCGAGCCTCAATCCCCAGAGATTTTCGCATGGAAAGAATCTGTAACCAATTGGTTTTCTTCCGACATTACTTGCGGCATAGAAATTCCAACAAATGTGATAGCCAGCGACGGGACCTTCGATGATAAGGTTCAGGTTTCCTGGGATCCATCCCCGGATGCGACCTATTACAAAATTTTCAGAAATACATCTGATAGTCATATAGGGGAAGATTTGCTCTCAAACCCATCTGGCAGTACTTATGATGATATATATGCTTCTCCAGACATTTCTTATTATTATTGGATAAGAGCCTGCAATACACAGGGATGCTCTGGTTATTCGCCATATGACACAGGTTATAGAAGTATTCCATTCCCATCAACTCCAATTAATATTGCGGCAAGCGATGGATCCTTTCCGGATAAAATAAGTGTTTCATGGGATTCTGTGAGTGGCGCAACATATTATAAAATTTATAGAAATACCTGTGACAACAGCACGGAAGCGGCAGAGCTCACAAATGATCAAACGTCCAGTCCTTATGATGATTCCGATATCATCGCTGATATGACTTACTACTATTGGGTCGAAGCCTGCAATTCAGCGGGTTGTTCTGATTACTCAACTTATGACACTGGCTATATCACTACTATAGACTACTATTATTTACCATTAATCATTCATTGAAACTCCTGGCGTATACAACTTATGGAAGCTAAGACAAAAAGCTGATTAATGCGATTAGATATGTTGCTAAAAAGTGGGAACTGCAAGCGAACATCTGAAACGAAGAATGTCCACACTCAATTTCATTGCATTAGGGATTACCAAAATTGCAAAATCAATCTCAAACAAGGTGAATAACTGCCAACACAGAAAGCTGGGTGCGAACTTCTATGTGCCATTACCTGTCATTAAGATAATATATTATGCCGATAAATTGTGTTTTTGAACACCTGGGCAGTGCTGGTCAGCATAAGAGCAAAAAACACAGCAATCACCTGCCTTTGGTTTCAGTGTTGCACCACACCTGGTGCATGTATATGAAGTGACTCAGAAATTATCCGGCATTTCTTCCAATTTAACGTAACCACAATGAGGGCAGGTAATATTCGCCTTGTAATGAATTTCAATATTCTCCATAACATCATTATAGCAATAAATCCATCCATACAAATGTATGGTAGGTCAAAATCCCCCAAAATCATCCCAGGATCAGATTGTAAATTAGGTCGAAGCAAGGAAATAATAACTCTAAAAGAAAGAGTTGCTGACTAATCCGTGTAAGAACCTGAATTCGCTCTAGTTATAACAACTTCAAAATTCATTTGTCCATTCAAGACTTGAAATCAAGATTATTCTCTAATACCACTTATGGTTTTTCTATACATAGAGAAGATCTTTACAAGTGCAGAAATATGTAAGATGGCAATGAGTATTAAGATAATACGAAAGAAAAAGTAAAAACTAGGAAACGCCAGTCTTTCGCTGGATAAATTTGGAAAAACAAATATGGTCTGATAATACAATGGAAATCCGGTAATCAATAGAACCGCCAATATTCTCTTATATATCGCTGCCTTGGAATCATTGTCACTAAATATCAATAAATCCATTTCGTCTCTTGATTCCTGGCTGAAGTAATACCAACCGCCCAAATTCCCTGCGAGTGTCCATCCCGCATCCTCATAGATCTGGAGATACTCAGCTTCGGAGATCTTCCGGTCAAGCCCCTTAAAATCCATTTGGTAGGTCAATGCCTTTGGCTCGCTTTCCTCAAAGGTATAACTGCCCAGACTCACACTTTTTAGAATCAATCCCTCCCTTGCCTTTTCTTCCAGGAAAGCTTTTTCTTTCTCCAGATTCCAAACCCAAAACCACTTCTTTATCTTCTTCATTTTAATTACGCCTTTCCCGAACGCCATCTTCAACCATACTCTTCAGTCGTTCAATTTCATGATCTATGAGGTATTCACCCAATTCAGTAACCTGATAAATGATTCTCCTTTGGTTTTCTGGATCTACTCCGATGCGTTCAATAAGTCCATTGTTCAACAAATTATTTAATGCACCATACAGGGTTCCTGCTGCAAGCTTTACTCGCCCACCAGTCATCGCTTCTACTTTTAGAATAATCCCGTAACCATGTAATGGCTCAACAAGGGAGATAAGGATATAGAAAGTTACCTCCGTCAAAGGCGAATATCCTTTAATCTTTCTTATCATTGTTCCTTCACTCAATGTATCATCATCCTTTGTATCGGCTAACTATATATAGTACAACTATATAATATCATATAGTGGATTGAATTGCAAGAACGAATTTCTTTACAGGTTGTACGGGAAAATTTCTTTATCAAGCACAAGTCAGATTAAATCACAATTGACAACGATATGGATACAATATTTGCGCCTTTAAACATAATCTTATATAATTTCATTGGGGAATTACTGGTATTTCTTTCTGATTTTTCATGAATTTTTATTAATGTACTTAATCTAATAAATTCACTCACCCAAGGGAGGCAGGCCGTGCAGAAAAAGACCTTTTTAACCCATTGCTCAAAAGTATTCCGGACGGGTTTACATTTCAAGCTGTTTATTTTAGCTTTGTTGATCTGTTTACTCCCTCTCAGCATGGCTAAAGCTGATACACCGCCCACTGAAGTCGATGAAGTGTCACTTTGGATGCGCTCAGGGCCTGAGGATTGGATGTGGGGTTATGCAGATCTGGATGCTTTCGTGACAGTCACAAAAGATGCCACCCCCTTGTTCACCGTCCAGGCAAACAGCTCAGGCTACTGGATCAGCCCGGGTCACCTCGAAATCAATCCTGGAGATGTTTTCACGGTCACCGCCGGCGCAGGCATTAATCCAATCCAGGTTGAAATACCTCCCACTTTTACCGTGCAAGCTGACTCTGCAACGGAAGAGGTTTCTGGGCAAATCCAGGGCTGGCTTTCGCAAACGGTAAGCATCTTTGGAGATTGGCCTGCCGGCAATCAAGATGTCCTAACGGACGAAAACGGCAATTTTTCAGCCACCTACGCGGATATCACTTACGGCGGATCCGGCCATGTGTTTTTTCAGAACATGGTCAGCTACGCCTATATCATTTACAATCAGGAGTTTCGCACACCTGATCTGGTCCTTGAAACTCATTATGGATACGATTGGGTCCAGGGCCACTATGACGCCGGCCATACCGTAAACCTGACCATCTTTGAAAGCGATCAAGCCACCATCAAAGCAACCACCGAGGTTGAAACAGGGGTTGTCTCCCAGTGGTTTGGGGAAACCGGGTTCTTCACAGGTGAAGGGGATCCCTGGACCCCGGAAACACCGGATATAATGCCCGGTGATTGGGTGTATGGAATATTCGATAACGGCTTTGAAGCCTGGGCACGAATAGGCGAGATCACTGGTTCAATCGATTCAAGCACGGACAGTGTTGGCGGCACACTGGATGCAAGCTGGTTGATGCCGGAGCCTGTTGATATTGAATGCTATATTTGGGTACCGAGCGGTCCTGAGGGACAATATGATACCGTTATCCCAAACGGGTCAGATACCTACGAATGCAGTTGGTCAGGTGCCTGGGATATCATGCCGGGAGACCCTATCCAGGTTGCGTATATTGAACCGGAGGGGCATATCGTCATGCGGGACTTCCATGAGCCTGCACCATACCTCAAGATCGAAAAATGGTTCATGGGGAACGGCAGCCCGGGGGAAGGCGGAAATGCGGCCTTCTATATCCGCTACATCAACCAGGGAGATGCGCCGGCGGAGAATGTCACCATCACGGATACATCAATCGGTCTGTCATATCATGGCTATAATACATCTGGGCTACCAACCCTTGTTTACCCGGATCATGTTGTATGGCAGGTGGGCACCCTTGATCCTGGCGATTGGATTGGTTTTACGTACACTGAAGATATTGTTGCATTGCAAGGTGATCCAATCAGCAATACAGTGGAAATCACTACAACCACCTATGATCAAGGAGAACCCTGGGAAAAGATCAGCACATGGGAAGGTGTGGTTGCACCAAATGATACGCATTTGAAAGTTTGGAAAGAAACCTGGACCTGGAACCCCGCCCCTGGTGAGGACTTCGTTTACCAGGTCAATCTCTGCAATGATGGCGGGACCGGCAGTTCCACACTCACACTTACTGACACGCTACCTGGCGCTGCAGCATTTAACTATTGGTGGTCTTCTGAAGCAGGTTGGTATCAGATTAATCAGACAGGGCAAACGCTTGAACTTCGGAATTATTCTCTGCCCCCTGGAACTTGCAGTGAAATTTTTATCAATGTAACCTTGGATGAATTCGCAGAGTCAGGGGATGCACTGGTAAATCAGGCTGAGATCAGTGCGGATAACGATATGGAAACGGAAGATAATATCTCGGAAATCCATCATGAAGTTGGTGAGCCCTTCATTGATGCCGCAGTCTGGCAGGAATGGCACTCGGGCAGCCTGGTCCCTGGGGGTGAGTATCGCCTGGGAATTGGTTATAAAAACGTGGGTAATGTCCTGATCCACGCCCCAGTAGAAATTACGGCGACCTTGCCCAGCGGTGTCACCTTTAATAGCTCAGATCTAACTCCCACTTCAATGACATCTGATACGGTAACCTGGGTAATTGGTACTGATTTGATCGCGGGAATGGAGGGGATGATCGAGCTTCAATTAGATATTGACCCGGCTGTTCCACCGGGCACAACGCTCTCAACCTTAGCCGATATCGTCATCCCGGATGACGATGAAAATCCGGAGAACGACCACCATGAACTGGATGTCTTCGTTCGTGAAAGCGGCCTCAACCTGCGGGTGACGAAGCAGGGCGGTTGGGAAGGTTTTGATGTGGGCCAGGTTGCCTGGTGGCATATCCAGGTAGAGAATATCGGTGATGAGGTAGCTGAAGACATCGTCCTGATAGATTATTACCCGGCCGATATGGAACTGATGGGCGCGATCAATGTCAATTACTGGGAAGATTGGGAATGGGAAGATAACAACCCGGAAGATAATGCATTTCGAGTTGACTTTGCTGGGTTAGAACCCGGTGAGAGCATACATATCAGCTATCGAACTTATGTACGGGAAGGGGTTTTGGTGAGACCGGGAATAGCATTTTATAATTTTGTCGAAGTTCCCAACGAGGGTGATATAGAACCTGCCAGCAATGTGTATGAGATGATCATTCTGACCCCGGGCTTCGGCACCTTCATGCCCTTGATACTTCGATAGGACAAAAAATCAAACTATGTAGAGACGCCCCGGTCGGGGTGTCTCAATTAATAATCTAGATAAAATAATTAACATCAATCCAATGTATAATGGGTTTAATCTCTCATTATCCAATTTAAACCAGGATCTTTCCATTCGCAAAACAACCATCCTCCTGATAACTCCGTCTGATCTCTTTATGCTTGACTGAAAGGAAATCTCGTGGCGACGAAATCAACTAACTCAAAACAACCCTGGTGGGCAAAGGCTGTCCTGCTGCTCTTCTTCATCACAGACGTCATTATCGTGTTATTGCTCAGAGATATCGGTTTGCTATCTCCCCCGAACGGGATTGAAACTTTCGCGGCTTTCGCCATCTTCGCACAAGCCAGCGGACTGCTGGTTGCGGCCGTGATCTACTTTTCTTATCGTGGGGCACAGAAATACAACCCAAAAGGCACAGCGACTGATACCTCCCACATCTGGGTGGATGCCAAATCCGGCAAAAAGGTCAGCGATGCATCGGTCAAGGCAGTCTATGAGAAGCAACACGGCTATGGATCCTGGGAGAAGAAAGTAAAAAGCGAGAGAGGCTGCGTAACGGTCTTCGCAATGATCGCGGCTGTTCTACTAACAGCATTAGGTTTCAACTGGCTCTCCTACCGGGTAGAAATTCCGCTTCTTTCCGCTGTACAGGCTCTTCTTGGATCAGGATTACTTTATTGGGTCAGTTGGGTTCTTTTAGCCGCCCTGGGGTGCCTGGCGATATTTATGCTCATCCAGGTTTTCTATGACCTTTTGAATTACAATACCTCACTAGCGTTCAGCCCAACCGGAAAACCCATGGGGTTCGAGAACGACCCGCCATCGTCGGGAGTCCTCTTAGCTAAATTTATTGCCCTCATCCTGACACTCCTCCTGAACATCGCCATTTTGATCTTTATCTTCAGTCCTGGGTTGAGGAACGCACCGGTTGCCAGATCTTATTCAACCCTCTTAGTCCTGACCTTCGGGTTCTCCGGGCTGATGTGGATTTTCGGTGTGCTGCTGCAGGATATCAAAGTCAGCAAGGCAGAGCAGCGTAGGCGAGATCAGGAATCGCTGAAAGAAGGACTTGAAGCAGCGATTGAGAATTTCTTTGGAAAAGAAACCGACGTTAAAGTGCGCCTGGCTTCCGGATGGGTGCTAATCAATAATCAGGAAAAACTAACCCCTGAGGGCAGAAAAGGTGTCATTGATGTTCTTAAAGTCATCTCTGGCAAGGATTTCGGGACTGATTATAAGCAATGGGAAGAATGGCTTATGCAGCAGGTGATGAAGAAATAAAAGTTTTCTGCTAAATAACTTAAGTTTAATAAACAATCAATCCACGTAGAAACGCCCCGGCGGGGCGTTTCTACGTTACAAACATTACTGCCCTAAATGCAAAACAACCACCCAGCCCTCACCGCTCACAGATGCACCTTCTACTGCTGGCAGCACTGCACTGATCTCGCGGGTACCAGCCCATGGATACTCCCCCTTGAACCCTTCTGCCTGCACAACGACGTTTTGCTCCCCATCCATTGTGATGATCAAATCGAGTGTCGCGGTTTCTCCTGACAACAAACAACTGCCCTTGATAATGGTATCTGCGCTGAAATTGACGGAATAAGTCCCCCATTCAGCCTCATAAACCTGCTCATCAAATAAGAGGGGCCCCCCGCCACTCGCTAGGTAGGTTCCACCCGCACCCGAAACCTTGAACGGGATATTGCCAACCGAAACGGGTTCCATCCCAACGGCCTCCGAAGGTCCCACCAGCACCTGCATCTCGATTGTTCCCACCAGCCCGTCGCATGGGTTGGAGTTTTCGGTTGGCGTGGGCGGGTCTATCACCAGCAACTCGGTTGGTGTGGGCGTCGCTTCAGGCGCATCATTCATCTTTGACGTGCCTCCGCACGCGGTCATTAAAATCGCAGCCAGCATAAGTATGAATAACATCCCGCCAAACTTCTTCAACTCTCTCATGATGAGCTCCTATTCAATCAAAATGATTCCCTCGAGTTATTGAATATCATATCATAATATGACAAAGATATTTAATATATTCTTGTCTACCATCATCAATCCCCTCATTATCAAAAACGTAGAGACGTTGCACGCAACGTCTCTACGCTCTTTATTCCCAAATATTTTCCTTCTCGAAAGACCTCAGCTTGTCTTCATTTCTCAACACAAAGTGCTGGGCCCCTGACCAAAGGCTCATTCCTCAATCAATCGTCTCAGAAATTTCATCCTCAAAATCATCCGGAATCAGGTCGTCTTCATTAATTTCCTCTTCAAAAACGGGTTCATCACCCGCATCCATTGTGTCCACTTCGGCAGGTAGGTTCGCGATTTCTTCGATATATCCGATACAAAATTTAACCATATTAGAGCAGTTCTCCAACGACAGCCGCTCATCAATACCGTGCATTCGCATCAAATCCCCATTGGTCATCTGCATCGGCGCAAAACGTAAAACATTATCCGTTAGGGATGTGTAATGGCGTGCGTCTGTTGCCCCAGTCACAAGGTAGGGCACTGTCAAAGTGTCTGGGTAAACCTCTTTAATCAAACGAGACAATCGGATGAAATAAGGTGAATCCGTATCTGCCACCGAGGTTGGGTTCCACCCAGCCTCACCTTCAAGCACTTCTCCCTTATAAGGTAATAGTTTGACGCGCTCATCAGCGATCCGCTCCTGGACCATCCGGTAAACCGATTGAATATCATCACCGGGCAGGATCCTGAAGTTGACTACAGCTTCGGCTTTCGAGGGCAGCACATTATCTTTCACACCACCATTAATGATGGTTGGGGCTGTTGTTGTTCGGATGCTGGCGTTCAAGATCCCAGCCCCCGCCAATTTCTTCTTCAACAAGCCGCCAAACAACCAGGTGTTGGCAAACATCAGCCGCTGCCCAAATGGAAGCGCTGAACCGATGTACCCCATTAAAAATTCAATGATTTCGAGATGGGCAGGCATCGGTTTGTTTTCAAGTTTGGTGATCGCATGGGAGAGGATCCCAATCGCAGTTTCCTGTGGAGGTACGGATGAATGACCGCCATCCATTTCAACAACCAGCTTCAGGCTCAAATAGCCTTTTTCAGAAATGCCGATCGCTCCCACATGTGCCTCAATGTCAGGGAGAAAATCCGCAATCACTCCACCGCCCTCATCCAGCACACTGCCCAGCTTAACCCCGCGGCTCTCAAGTAAAGCGACGATCGCTTTTGCACCATTGTTCCCGCTCACTTCTTCATCATGACCAAAACCAAGATAAACCGTGCGTTCGGGCTGAAAATCGTTTTTGAGCAGGTACTCAACGGCTTCGAGAACACCAATCACCCCATTCTTGATATCCATGGTGCCCCGGCCCCAAACATACCCATCCGCAATCTCGCCGCTGAACGGCGGGTGCGTCCATCCGGAGTCCTCACCTTCATCCGCCGGCACAACATCCAGGTGTGAGATCAACATCACCGGTTTCAGGTCAGGGTTCTTTCCTTCCCAGGTGTACAGCAGGCTGTAATCGTTGACAGTTTCAACTTTAAGCTTGTCATGTACCTGCGGATAAAGCGTCTTGAATAAGCGATGCAGACCTAAAAATGCATTGGCATCGATTTTTGATGGATCGTGGTGTGAAATTGTTTTAAACTGGACAGCTAAACCCAGGCGCTCAGCAACGGATTGGCTATCTACTTCTGGAAAATCTCGGGGTTTAACCTCTTTTTGCGCAGGTGAAAACAATGCCGTCTTCAGCAGGATGAATCCCACCAGGAATAAAAGCACCACACCTAGGATGATCGCAATAGGTATCAAAATATCAAGCAGCATAGTTCAAATCTCCTAAAATAGTGTTTCTAATAGCGTAAACCTGAGATCGACTTATTTAACAGGGATCGATTTCTCTGCTAACAAGTCCAGGTAGGCCTCCAATGAGCCTTCCTCTGTAAATGCATCTTTGGGGATGAACGGGTAGATACGTTCCTGTGCTTTGTAGATCATCAGGAAAAAATCACCGCCATCAATGACTTTTTGGAAATTTTCCCATTCAAAAGTTGTCGAGCGGTCTCCCACAGCCATGATCATCTGCTCGTCTGAGATCGTAAAATGCCGTTCCATCTTAAGATATTCGTTCTTTTTATAAGATTGTGCAAACTGCAACGGTACGATCGCAACAAAATAGAGAATGTAGAATGCCCCAATCATTAAGACCACCACGGCAATACTGTCCCAGCTTGGTTGTCCAACACCTGGCACGAACATCACGATCGCTGAAGCAACCATGGCAACAGCCAAAATGATCGCCATAACCATAAAGCCGGGTGATTTTCTTGCCAGAACCCGCGTGGCACGCACATAATCTTTCTGTGTCGGTGTAAATCGGAGGTTGATTGTTCGATCCATCATTTTTTCCTTTCATCCATCAATTCAATTCATTTTACCACTGCAAGGTGCAATCAACATCTATCCTGACCTTCCTTCTATGATATCCTCAATGATTTACCGTCTCTCTCTCTCCCCGAGCTGAGTGAGTTCAGGCCAGATTAGCGGTGTAAAAAAGTTCGGAAACGCTTTTCCTGAGGTGGGCGAAGGGGTTCAATGATTTTCCTCCTCTCCTCCCTTGGGGGGAGAGGATTGAGGTGAGGGTGTACTGCGGGTGTTTTTTTGGACACTTTTTAAGGGTTTTAAATGGGGGATTCTA
>JAENZD010000007.1 GCA_016841445.1 Anaerolineaceae bacterium | reverse complement strand
CTATCCGTGAAGGTGGCTTGACGGTTGGCGCTGGCGTGATCACTAAAATTATTGAGTAGTTATTAGGAAAAAAAAATGGCAAAACAAAAGATTCGTATACGTCTGAAGGCATATGACCACCGTGTCATAGATCAATCTGCGAAGAGGATTGTTGAGACAGCAGAACGCAGTGGCGCACAGGTTGTTGGTCCGGTACCTTTACCGACCAAACTCGAACGCTTTACTGTCATGCGATCACCTTTCATTGATAAGGATTCACAAGAGCATTTTGAGATCC
Source organism: Anaerolineaceae bacterium (assembly GCA_016841445.1). Classification (GTDB taxonomy): domain Bacteria; phylum Chloroflexota; class Anaerolineae; order Anaerolineales; family Anaerolineaceae; genus Brevifilum. Next base: position 71,671 of record JAENZD010000007.1, on the reverse strand, counting down.
GGACACACAATCGCTTGATTGATGTGATGGAACCTGATTCAAAAACGATTGACATGTTGATGCGTCTCAATTTACCTGCAGGCGTCGATATCGAGATCAAGATTTAATTTTTGGTAATAAGCAGGTTGCCAGCAACTGGCGGATTTCCATCGATAAGGGTATGATACGATGGCAAATTCCCCGAAATGCTGGGAATCAATAAAAATTGATGCTTGGCATTCTTGCCAAGAGATGGTAGAATAATCCGGTTTGGCTAAAAAGCCATGCTATGAGGCGGCATAAGAGTCGTTTTCACCGTAGTCCCAAAAACACGAGCGGGTCGCGGGAGGATGATTGACTGTGCTGCGGTCGGAGATGATGCAGCCGTGCCCAGGCTGACAGTCTCGTCAAAATACTTTGTAACAGGAGAATAAACGATATGTTTAAAGGGCTGATAGGACGAAAAGTTGGTATGACCCAGATTTTCGATGACGATGGGATAGCGTTTCCCGTCACATTAATCGAAGCTGGGCCTTGTTATGTCACCCAGGTTAAGACCGAGGAAGCAGATGGATATTCCTCCGTCCAGATCGGGTTTAATGAGGTGAAACCGAAACGTTTAACGGGGGGACAGCTTGGCCACCTAAAACGCAATGACTTACCACCATTAAAAGTATTAAGAGAATTTAGAACGAAGAACCCGGAAGTCTCAGAAGGCGATTTGCTGAAAGCAGATGTCTTTGAGAAGGATGAACGGGTCGATATCGTTGGGACCAGTAAAGGACGCGGCTTCGCCGGTGTGGTGAAGCGCTACCACTTTGCCGGTGGCCCAAAAACACATGGTCAATCTGACCGGCAACGGGCACCAGGTTCTCTGGGTTCCGGTACAACCCCAGGTCGTGTTTTCAAAGGAAAACGAGGTCCGGGGCGAATGGGAAATGATCGTGTAACATCAGCGAATGTGCGTGTAGCGCTGGTTGATCCGGAACGAAATCTGATAGCAGTTGACGGCTCCGTGCCAGGCCCTAAAGGCGGTTTGGTTGTAGTCAAAGCTGTGAGGAAACAATAATCCGCCCGTTTGGGCGATAACCAGTAATGGGAGTTGAGTAATCATGGAAGTTGATGTCTTCAACATAAAGGGCGAAAAAGTCGGGAAAGCAGAATTATCTGCCGCGATTTTTGAAGCTCCAATAAAAGTTGATTTGATGCATCAGGCATTTGTCAGGCAGATGGCGAACAGCCGGCTGGGCACCCACTCGACCAAAGGTCGCAGTGAAGTATCTGGCGGCGGTCGGAAGCCCTGGCGACAAAAGGGAACGGGTCGCGCACGGCAAGGCTCTATCCGAGCTGCGCAGTGGGTTGGTGGTGGCAAAATCTTCACCCCGAAACCGCGCTCTTATGACAAGGCAATGCCTAAAAAGATGCGCAGGGCTGCATTACGGTCGGCATTAAGTGTAAAAGCTTCCGATGGCGAGATCATTCTGCTTGACGATCTCAAGGTCGATGAAGTGAAAACAAAGAGTATGGCGAAAACCGTAAATAATATTGTTGGCGATGCAAAAGTTTTGCTGCTGATCCCTGATAATACATCTGATTATGATGATGTACGAAAGGCTTGCGCGAACCTGGCCAATGTGAAGACCCTGTTAGCTAATTATTTGAATATCCGTGACTTGCTGGGTTTTGAGAACGTGATCATCCCGGTAGCAGCACTGGATGTTATTGAAAGTTATCTCGGATAGGTAGGAATGAAAGTATGAAAAAGACAGTTTTTGACATCATTCGCCGACCGATCATCACTGAGAAATCGAATTATTTGTCGTCGTTCTTGAACCAATATGTGTTTGAGGTTGATTATAGAGCGACAAAAACAACCATCAAAGATGCTGTTGAGACGATTTTCGATGTCAAAGTGGACCGTGTAAATGTTATGATCGTGCCCGCCAAACAATCACGAAGCATGCAAAATCGCCAAATGCGAACACGCAGCAGTGCTTATAAAAAAGCAGTCGTGACCCTGGCCGAAGGCGAGCGCATCCCGATTTTTGAAGGGGTGGAGTAATGGCAGTTAAAGTATATAAACCAAAGACGCCTGGTACCCGGCATAAGACTAGCTACACTTTTGAAGAGATTACCAAGGCAAAACCAGAACGTTCATTGATCGTTGCGAAGAAAAGTAAAGCTGGCCGCAATATGTACGGTCGAGTTACTGTACGGCATCGTGGCGGCGGGCATAAGCGCCATATTCGCAATGTAGATTTCAAACGCGATAAGCTAGAAGTACCAGCAACCGTTTCAGCGATCGAATATGACCCCAACCGTACGGCACGCCTGGCGCTGCTGAATTACGCGGATGGCGAGAAAAGATATATTCTTGCCCCGGTCGGTCTAATGGTTGGTGATAAGGTTCTGGCAGGCAAAGAAGTGGATATCCGCCCTGGTAACAGCACCTCGCTGGCAGCCATCCCGGTTGGAACAACGATCCACAATATTGAACTGCTGCCTGGTACTGGCGGCCAAATGGTTCGATCAGCAGGTACTTCAGCACAATTGCTGGCAAAAGAAGGCAAGTATGCACACGTCCGCTTGCCATCGGGAGAGGTCCGGTTGGTACTCCAGGCTTGCCAGGCATCGATTGGCCAGGTTGGGAATGTTGAACATTCCAACATTAAATTAGGCAAAGCTGGACGAAAACGACACATGGGATGGCGGCCTGCTGTCCGTGGTGTTGCGATGACCCCCCGGGATCACCCGCATGGAGGTGGTGAGGGACGTTCACCGATTGGTATGCCCAGTCCCAAGAGTCCGTGGGGTAAACCCACGCTTGGTAAGAAAACCCGGCATAACAAACGAACTGACAAGTATATTCTGCGCCATCGCTCTAAAGCGAAGCGGCGTCGTAAATAATCGAATAGGTTAGCGAGAAAGAGGACGAAATTATGTCGCGATCGCTTAAAAAGGGTCCTTTCATTGACCCGAAATTGCTGAAAAAAATAGAAACGATGAATGACAAGGGTGAGAAAAAAGTTATTCGGACTTGGAGCCGTGCGAGCACGATCTTTCCTCAAATGGTAGGTCATACCATTGCGGTTCATGATGGACGCCGCCACGTTCCAATTTATATAACTGAAAATATGGTCGGCCATCGATTGGGTGAATTTGCTCCAACGAGGTTCTTCCGTGGTCATGTTATTGCCGGTCGAGCGGAAAAACGCAGAGAGTAGGAACGAGATTATGGCTACTGATATTCGAGCGAAATTGAGCAATTTAGATACTTCTGCTCAAAAGGCACGCCTGGTGGTTGACCTGGTTCGTGGGAAACCCGCCCTTGAGGCGCTGACCATTTTACAATTTACACCAAATAAAGCAGCTGAACCGGTTCACAAGCTGATCCAGTCAGCAATTGCTAATGGTGAAGAGAATTACGGTGTTTCACGAGAAGACCTGTACGTTCACACGATTTTTGCAGATGAAGCGCCGACACGCAAATGGCGAAGATTTGGCGCAAGAGGTCGATTTAAGCCGATATTACGGCGGCGATCTCATGTAACTGTCATCCTGAGAGAGGTTGAGTGATGAAATGCTTGATGAAAGATTATTTGATAGGAACCAGGAGTAATTATGGGTCGTAAAGTACATCCAACTGGATATCGACTAGGAATTAATAAGCCTTGGTTAGCACGATGGTTTGCCGAAGGCAAGGATTACCAGGATCAACTGCATCAGGATCTTAAAATCCGTGAATTGATCCGCAAAGAAAATGATCGGGCAGGGATTTCTGCCATTGAAATTGAGCGCTTTCCCGGCAAGGTTAAGATTTACGTTCACACAGCGAAACCCGGTATTTTAATCGGGCGTGGTGGTGAAAATGTAAAAAGTTTGCGGACAAATTTGGAAGAACTGACTGGTGAGAAAATTGACCTGGAGGTCAAGGAAATCAAATCGCCTGATCTGGATGCCTACCTGGTAGCAGAAAATATTGCCGGACAATTGGTTCGCAGGATCAGCTACCGTCGGGCAATGCAGCGAGCTATCCAGCAGGGTATGCGTCAGGGCGCTGAAGGCGTCAAGGTGATGGTCTCTGGTCGGTTGGGTGGCGCTGAAATGTCCAGAAGCATGTGGCTTCGTGAGGGCCGTGTACCGCTGCAGACAATACGAGCGGACATTGACTATGCAACTGCAGAAGCCTTAACGACATACGGGCAGCTGGGCATTAAAGTCTGGATTTATAAAGGTGAAATATTGCCACAGGTGGAAGAAGAACCCGAATCCACTGAAGGCGTTTATGTTAGTGAGTAAAACATCGCCAGCAAATATGCTGAGCGGTTAGCGAGGTAGTAATTATGTTAATGCCAAAACGAGTAAAGTATCGCAAACAAATGCGCGGAAGGATGAGGGGCAAAGCATATCGCGGCTCTGATGTATCCTTTGGAGAATTTGGGCTGCAGGCTTTGGAGCCAGGTTGGATCAGCGCACGGCAAATTGAGGCAGCACGTCGAGCCATTGTGCATGAAATGAAACGACGTGGTAAGGTTTGGATCCGTATTTTCCCTGACAAGCCGTATACAAAACGCGCTGCTGAAACCCGCATGGGTAAAGGAAAAGGTCCCGTGGAGTACTGGGTCGCCGTTGTGAAACCCGGACGGATTATGTTTGAGGTTGGCGGCACAGACCCTGAGACTGCCAAAGAGGCACTCCTCCGGGCCAAGTATAAGTTATCTGTGAAAACAAAGATCGTCACACGTGATGTGGCAGGAGAAGCGTAATAATGAAAGCAGCAGAAATTAGAGATATGAGTGTTGCTAAAATTGAGGAAGAGCTTTACGATGCCCGTCATGAAATGCTGAATCTTCGATTTCAAACAATTACTGGCCAATTGACTGATACCACCCGGATTCGCCTTGTTCGTCGAGATATTGCCCGGATGGAAACCATTTTACGAGAAAAACAATTGGCTGAATCGGCCGAGGAGCGTGAAGAATGAATAATCGACGTCGATTAGTTGGGACTGTTGTCAGCAATAAAATGCAAAAAACGGCAGTTGTCGAGGTGGAACGTGTATTTCGCCACCCGCTGTACCGGAAAGTTGTTCGCACAGCGAAAACTTTTAAAGTGCATGATGAGCTCGGCGCCAGCCCTGGTGATAAAGTAAGAATAGTTGAAAGCAAGCCGATTTCAAAGACGAAATTCTGGGTCATTGAAGAGATCCTTCGTGTTGAAGTGCGGTCTGAAGATGATACCGTTGAAGAATTGGGAGTTTAAGCCATGATCCAACAAGAGACCCGCTTAAAAGTGGCCGATAATACCGGCGCCCGAGAGCTCCTTGTGATCCATATTACAGGCAGTTCACGACAGCGCTACGGACATGTCGGCGATATTGTTGTCGGAACAATAAAATCCGCAACACCGCAGGCAACGGTTAAGAAAAGCGAAATAGTGAAAGCTGTGATCGTTCGCACAGCCAAAGAATGGCGGCGCACGGATGGCTCGAGCATTCGTTTTGATGATAACGCGGTTGTTATCCTTGATAATGATGGCGTCAATCCCCGTGGTTCACGTATCTTTGGACCAGTTGCCCGTGAGCTTCGTGAAAAAGGCTTCACAAAGATCGTTTCGCTGGCACCGGAAGTCCTGTAGCCAGCGGCTAGGAGTTGAGTGATGAAAAGAAAGATTAGAAAAGGCGACCGCGTGGTTGTGGTCAGCGGAAATGATAAGGGAACCGTTGGCGAAGTGATCCGGGTTATTCCGGATGAGAACCGGGTGGTTGTTCAGGGTGTGAACCTTCGAAAGAAACACCAGGCACAAACGCAGTCCCGAGGAAAGACCATTCCTGCAGGCATTATTGAATTTGAAGCACCCATAGATATCTCGAACGTTATGCTGGTTGATCCTAAGGATGGCAAACCAACACGAGTGCGCATCGAAGATAAAGACGGTAAACCGGTTCGTGTGACCACTCGGACGAATACTGCGATCGACAAATAGGATGCTATTGGAGCAAGATAATGAATAGACTAAAAGAAATTTACAAAGAAGAGATCGCACCCGCACTATTTGAAGAGATGGGTTATGAAAATGTAATGCAGGTACCAAAGATTGAAAAAATTGTAGTCAATATTGGTGTAGGTGAGGCATTGGATAATCCCAAAGCACTTGATGAAGCGGTTCGGGATCTAACGACCATTACTGGCCAGAAACCTGTTGTTACGAAGGCAAAGAAATCCATTGCGAACTTCAAGTTACGTGAAGGTCGGATAATTGGTACAAAAGTAACCTTGCGTGGTGATCGGATGTGGGCGTTCCTTGACCGGTTGGTCAATGTTGCCCTCCCTCGTGTTCGAGACTTTCGAGGTATTTCTCCGGACTCTTTTGATGGACGAGGGAATTACACGTTGGGTTTACGTGAACAACTCATCTTCCCCGAGATCAACTATGATGATGTTGAATCTATCCGGGGTATGGAAATCACGATAGTGACAACGGCTGAAAATGATGACCAGGCTCGTGCCTTATTGACCAAAGTCGGAATGCCGTTCAGGAAAGGATAGTATGGCTAAAAAGTGTATGATATATCGCGAGAAGCGGCGTAAATATCAAAACCAGGTGGTTAATCGTTGTCGACGCTGTGGGCGTCCAAGAGGTTACATCCGCAAGTTCGGTTTATGCCGTATTTGTTTTCGGGAATTGGCCTTGCAAGGAAAAATTCCTGGCGTGACGAAGTCGTCGTGGTAGATCGGCGGAGGAATTATCAATGAATGTTACAGACCCAATTGCTGATATGCTGACCCGAATCCGTAACGTTGCTATTAGCAACGGAACACTGGTAAGCATGCCCAGTTCCAAGATCAAAGCTGAAATTGCAAGGATTCTTGCTGAAGAGGGCTATATCGAAAGTTATGAAATTGTAGAAGGCGATCAGTCTTCACAAAAAGTATTGCGAATTCGTTTGAAATACATCGGTGAACGCCGGCATCGCCGCCCATTAATAACCGGGATTGAGCGAGTCAGCCGACCAGGTTGCCGGGTGTATACCCAAAAAACGGATATCCCCTGGGTGCTTTCAGGCATTGGTGTGGCAATTATGTCCACCCCCAAGGGTGTTATGACTGGCCAGCGCGCTCGAAAAATGGGCGTTGGTGGCGAGATTTTATGTAAAGTATGGTAGCGCCAGGCGCTATAGGAGGTAGGAGACGTGTCTCGAGTAGGACGTTTACCAATTGAAGTGCCGGCAGGCGTTGATATAAAAATCGATGGTTCTTATCTGAAGGTCAAGGGACCGAAAGGTGAAATGGAATTCACCTTTTCACCCGATATGACAATTAAAAATGATGAAGGAACGATTGTAGTTGAACGACCCACTGACCAACCGATGCATCGTGCGCTGCACGGAACAACTCGGTCGATCATCAATAATATGGTTGTGGGCGTCAGCAAAGGCTTTGAGCGTGTGCTGGAAATTGAAGGTGTTGGATACCGCGCTGAGTTGAATGGGAAAAACCTTGTGGTCAATGTAGGTTTCTCGCATCCTGTCGTGGTGGAACCACCAGAAGGGATCAGCTTTGATGCAGATATGAAAGTCCGTCAAATCAAGATCTCTGGTTATGATAAACAACTTGTTGGTCAAATTGCGGCAGAAATTCGCGGACTGCGACCGCCCGAACCTTATAAGGGTAAAGGTATTCGCTACCAAGGTGAATATGTACGACGCAAACCGGGTAAAGCCGGTAAGACAGCAATTTAATGTTGAAGGTGAAATAATATGGCAAAGAAATCACGTAATGAGGCTCGTTTACGCCGACACCTGCGAGTGCGAAAAAAGGTTTTCGGCACCCCAGATCGGCCGCGCATGAACGTTTTTCGCAGTTTAACACAAATATACGTTCAGGTAATTGATGACTTTCAGGGACACACCCTGGCATCTGCATCAAGTATCGATACAGAACTTCGACCTGAATTAGAAGGGCTGTCGAACTTGGAAAAAGCGCAGAAAGTTGGTCTTGCGATCGCTGAACGCGCCAAAGAAGCAGGTGTCAACAAGGTCATATTTGACCGTGGTGGATATAAATATAGCGGCCGTGTCAAAGCCATGGCTGAAGCTGCCCGAGAAGGCGGACTGGAATTCTAGGAAAGAGGCGTTTATGTCGGACTACCAAAGTGATAATTTATATGATGAACGCGTGATCGATATTGCGCGTGTGGCAAAAGTTGTAAAGGGTGGCCGCCGGTTTTCTTTCCGGGTGACAATGGTGATTGGCGATAAAGCTGGTCGTGTTGGCCTGGGTATTGGCAAAGCTAACGCTGTTTCAGAAGCCATACGCAAAGCCAGTGAGCATGCCCGCAAGGATATGCACCCAATCAGCATGAGCGGAACCTCGATTCCCCATGAGGCAATTGGCAAACAGAGCGGTGCAAAAGTATTGCTCCGTCCTGCGGCACCTGGTACAGGTGTTATCGCTGGTGGTGGGGTCCGTGCGGTTTTGGAAGCCGCAGGAATTCATGATATTCTGACCAAATCTTTGGGCAGCAACAATATCCTGAACGTTGTTCGAGCGACTTTCAATGCCCTGGCGCAGATCAAATCACCGAAAGAACAGGCAGCGTATCGCGGTAAACCCGTTGATCAGGTCAAACCATATTGGGAGCGAAAGACGAATGGCTAAGAAAAAACAAAAGCAATTAACGATAACATTGGTCCGGAGCCCTATTGGGTATTCAAAGAGGCAAAAAGCAACCTTGAAAGCGATGGGCCTACGAAAAGTCAACCAGGCGGTAGTACAGAATGATACTGAAGTTATGCGAGGCATGATAGACAAAGTATCACACCTGGTCACTGTTGTAGAGGCGTAAGGTGTCATTATGAAATTACATGATTTAAAACCAAATGAAGGTGCACATAGAGACCGCAATCGTGTTGGTCGAGGAACTGCGGCAGGCCAGGGTAAAACCTGCGGTCGTGGCATGAAAGGCCAAAATTCACGGGCAGGTGGTGGTGTCCCCTTGTATCATCAGGGTGGTAACCTCCCTTTTTATCGGAAACTACCTTTCAAACGCGGTGAAGGATTCAGCGTTTACGGTCGTGTTGAATTTGAAGTCGTGAACCTAGAACAAATGGCTGGCTTCAAAGCTAATTCCGAGATCACCCCCGAAGTCCTTTTGGAAAATGGACTTATCAACGACCTGAGTATGCCTGTCAAGGTACTCGGACGTGGTGATGTCTCAGTTGCGCTGAAAGTTAAAACCCACAAGATTTCTAAAAGTGCCCAATCAAAGATTGAAGGCGCTGGCGGAAGTGTGGAACTTATCCAGGAGTAGGTTTTGCCCTTGAGGCAATTAAGGAGACCTGAACATGAGGCGGTCCGCTTGGCGCTACCTTTGGAAATCTAAAGATATTCGGCGAAAATTATTGATCTCGTTTGCGCTGCTGGCAATCTACCGGTTGGCAGCTAATATTCCTGTCCCCGGGATTGATCGGGAACTGGTCGCACAACTCACACAAACGGGTGGTGCAGCAGGCGGTTTGATCAATATGTTGGATATGCTCTCCGGTGGTGCAGTCTCGAATTTCTCGATTCTGGCCATGGGTGTTTATCCTTATATTACGGCACAAATTATCCTTCAACTTTTGATACCGATCATCCCTGCACTTGAACGAAGGATGAACGAAAACCCCACAGAGGGTCGAAAGTGGATGGAAAAATGGACGATCATTTTAACTGTTCCAATGGCAGCATTGTCCGCAGTCGGGCAGATCAACATTTTTAACGCCATTCTTGGTCAATCTGTTGCGGCTCAATTTGGTTTTGCCGGCGATGTTCTGATACCAACTCTGGCAACCGTTATCACCATGATAGCCGGTACGATGTTTGGCGTTTGGCTGGGTGAACTGATTTCAGAATTTGGTATCCGCGGGCAGGGTTTATCACTGATCATTTTTGCGGGCATTGTTTCAAATATACCTCAGAATTTATACCAACTTCTGAGTGATCAATCGTACTGGTGGATGATCTTTATTGTTGTTGCATTGCTGATCGTGACGATCTTTGCGGTGGTTTACGTCCAGCAAGGCCGACGCCATGTACCGGTGATGTTCCCTGGCCGTCGTGTTGGTGCCCGGATGTCCATGCCTGTAAAAAGCTCTGTTCCATTAATGGTGAATATGGCGGGTATGATCCCGATCATCTTCGCCCAATCGATCATGACATTCCCGACCATCATTGCAAGCTTCTTTAACAATGCCGAAGCTAACTGGCTCAGGAATTTTGCGAATTGGATCCAAACTGTGTTGAGTGGTGAAGGAGTCATATATCCCCTCCTCTTCTTCTTTATGGTTGTGATATTCACTTTCTTCTACACGGATATTTTATTTGCCCAGCAGAACTACGGTGATAACCTCAAGAAACAAGGCGCTCAGATCCCCGGGATTGCTCGAGGGGCTCAGACACAACGCTACCTGACCAAGGTTCAACGACGGATTACCCTCCCCGGTGCGATCTTCCTGGGTATTGTGGCAGCCATGCCTTATTTCCTGGGTTTGTTTTTGCCGCAGGGTATGCAGCAAACGAATATCTTCCTGGTATCTTCAACCGGTCTCTTGATTGTCGTTGGTGTCGTTCGTGATACCTTCCAGATCATTGAAACAGATCTGAAGATGCACGGCTATGATGATCGTTTGATCAGCTGAGCAAGGCAGGAGGGTTATTCATGGCACCGATGTATATTGTGATGCTCGGACCACCTGGGGCCGGCAAAGGTACCCAGGCGAAGAAAATTGCCCAAAACCTGGATCTTGTCCATGTTTCAACCGGTGATCTTTTCCGGGAGAACCTGAAGAATGAAACAGATTTGGGAAAGCTAGCACAGCAATATATGAATAAAGGTGAATTGGTTCCTGATGATGTGACAGTCCGTATGGTTGAAGAACGGCTATCACGTCCTGATTGTGAATTAGGAGCCGTTTTGGATGGCTTCCCAAGAACCCCGGAACAGGCAGAAGCGTTAGGCGATCTACTTGAGAAACTGGGCGGCGAAGTTAAAGTGGTTCCCTACATCAAAGTCCCCGATGAGGACTTAGTCGAACGGCTAAGCGGGCGCTGGATGAGCCCTTCAGGGCGTGTTTACCACGAAAAATTCAATCCGCCAAAGGTGAAATGGATTGATGATGTTGATGGTTCTGAACTTTACCAGCGTGAAGATGATAAACCCGAAACTGTCCGTCACCGGATTGAGGTTTATAACCAGCAAACAGCACCATTAATAGACTATTACCGTAGTCAGGAAGTACTGGTTGAAATCGATGGCACAAAACCGATTGAAGAAGTCACGGATGACATTATGAAAGCCATCGAGGAGGCATAGTTGATTTCCTGGGAGCGCTCGATCAACATTAAGACGCCTTACGAAATTGAGATTATGCGTGAAGCCGGTCGAATTAATGCGGAAGCGCTAGCCGCTGTTGTTGCGATGGTTGAACCTGGTGTGACAACCGCAGCATTGAACGAAGCTTTTGAAACTGTTCATAAGAAATACGATGTTTATTCGCCCTTTAAAAATTATCCAGGACCTTATCCCTACCCAGGGAGCATTTGCACCAGTGTTAATGAAGAGTTGGTGCATGGTATTCCAGGGAATAGGAAATTGGTGAATGGTGATATCCTCAGCGTCGATTGCGGGACGGTTTACCAGGGTTTTGTCGGTGATATGGCAGTGACGGTTCCTGTAGGTGAAGTAGAGGAAGAAACGAATCGGTTGATTGATGTCACTCGCAAGGCTTTGGAGATCGCAATCTCCAAAATGGTCCCCGGTAATACGACCGGCGATATTGGCTATGCCGTGCAGACCTTTGTGGAAGAACAAGGATTATTCATTACCCGGACGTACACAGGTCACGGTGTCGGCAGAAAGATGCATGAAGGCCCCCAGGTTCCGAATTATGGAAAACCAGGTCGAGGTTTGCGATTGCGCGAGGGAATGACCATTGCCCTCGAGCCCATGGTCCTGGTAGGTACATCGAGTACGGTTGTAAAGGATGATGAGTGGACGGTGGCTTCTGCGGATGGATCACTGACAGGTCATTTTGAACATACAGTGGCTGTCACAGCGGATGGTCCCAAAATTCTGACTGAATTATAGGAAGATGAGACTGGACGATTGTTAGGCTAGCAGGTATAATCACTACTTTGCAGAAAGTCATTGCAAGATAAAAGGAGTTAGAGGTGAAAGTAACAGCATCAATTAAGAAACGCTGTGCAAAATGCAAAATTGTAAAACGCAATGGTCGTTTGTATGTTATTTGTGAAAACCCGAAGCATAAACAACGACAAGGATAAGGAAAACGACAATGGCACGTATTGAAGGTGTTGACCTTCCCCGCGATAAGCGTGTGGAGATAGGTCTAAGATATATTTATGGGATTGGCCCGACTCGGGCAAATAAAATTATTGAAGCAACCGGTGTTGATCCAGACATTCGTGTTAAGGATCTCAGTGATACTGACGTATCGAAAATGCGTGAGTTCATTTCCGGGAATTATAGTGTTGAAGGTGACTTGCGCCGACAGGTGCAGATGAATATCAAGCGATTGATTGAAATCGGCACTTATCGCGGTTTACGCCACCGGCGTGGGCTGCCAGTACGCGGTCAGCGCACAAAAACGAACGCTCGTACGCGCAAAGGTCCTAAGAAGACGGTTGCAGGGCGCGGCCGCCGTCGAGGTGTCGGCAAGAAATAAGTCTGTTTATAGAAATACCAATCCGGATGCTTGTCTGGGGTTCTCTCCTTCCTTTCTCCCCCGCGGCAAGGCTGGCATTTGGATAAGAAAAAAGTTTGATTAGCGAGGAATAATGGCAAAACAACCACAACGAACGCGGCGAACAACAGGTTCACGCAAAGTTAAACGCCAAATGTCATCAGCACAGGTGCATGTGATGGCTTCTTTCAACAATACGATCATCACTGTAACTGATTTACAGGGAAATACGGTTTGTTGGGGAAGCGCCGGTTCAGCTGGGTTCAAAGGATCCCGGAAGAGCACACCTTTTGCTGCCCGTTTGGCAACAGAGCAGGTGATGAAGACTGCACAAGGTTTTGGAATCCAGGAAGTTGATGTGATCATTAAAGGCCCTGGTCCAGGTCGTGAAGCAACCATTCGTGCCGTGCAAGGTTTGGGCATCACGGTAAGATCTATTGAAGATGTAACCCCGGTGCCTCATAATGGCTGCCGGCCTCCAAAACGTCGCCGCGTGTAGTAGATTTATAAGAGAGGAACTAAATGGCAAGATATACTGGTCCGGTTTGTAAATTATGCCGGCGTGAAGGTGAAAAACTATTTTTAAAGGGTGAACGTTGTTATACCCCTAATTGTGCGGTAGAAAAACGAGCTTATGCTCCTGGAGAACATGGCCGATACAGCAGACGTCGTGGTCGAGAATCGGACTTCTCCCTTCAGTTACGTGGAAAACAAAAAGCAAAACGGATTTACGGCGTTTTAGAGCGTCAATTCCGTCGCTATTTCCATGATGCGCAAAGACGACCCGGTCTGACAGGTTTGAACCTGCTCCAGATTTTGGAATCACGGTTGGATAACATTGTTTATCGATTAGGCTTTGCAGACAGCCGTGCCCAGGCAAGGCAGCTCGTCAGCCATGGACATTTCATGGTTAACAACCGGCGAAACAATGTGCCTTCAACCACGCTTAAACCTGGTGATATGGTTGAGATCACTGAAAGATCGTCACAAATAGAGTATTTTAAAACACTCCGAGCAGCCGAAGAAAGCCGAACACCCCCAACATGGGTTGAAGCAGACTTGGATAAACTCACTGGTCGGGTGATACGTTTGCCCGAACGTGCTGAAATTGATGGTAATTTGAATGAACAGCTTATCGTTGAGTTCTACTCCCGATAATACTGCTCAGTGGTGGTGCATAAGGATGCACAGGTAAGGGGTAGGACGTGACTGGAACAATAAGTATGGTAAAACCAAAAGTTGAACGAATTGCAGAAGCTCGCAACTACGGGAAATTTTCGATCAGCCCACTTGAACGAGGCTTTGGGACAACGGTTGGCAATTCTTTACGCCGGGTGCTGCTTTCTTCTTTAGAAGGTGCAGCGGTAACATCTGTGCGAATTACAGATGTTTTGCACGAGTTTAGTGAAATCGAAGGCGTGCGCGAAGATGTGATCCAGGTTGTGCTCCAACTAAAACAACTGCGGATGATCATGTTCGATGTGGATATCTCGCATCTCCATTTGGAAGTCAGTGGTGAAGGAACGGTAACAGCTGCAGATATCATTTGTCCACCAGAGGTGGAAATCGTCAATCCCGATCTTTATCTGTTTACCGTGGACAGCAAGAAGGCCAGACTGGAAATTGATCTGACAGTTGAGCGCGGTAGAGGTTATTCTCCAGCTAACGAACGCGGTAGTAGTTTACCGATTGGTGAACTGGCTGTTGATGCGATTTTTACACCAGTTCGAAAAGTAAATTGGATGATTGGCTCAGCGCGTGTTGGTCAGAGTACGGATTTCGACCGCTTGGTACTTGAAATTTGGACGGATGGAACAATTTCCCCTGAACAAGCTATGGGTGATTCTTCTAAGATACTCATGCAGCATCTGAGCTTCATCGCAGGAATTAGTGAAGAAATGCTCTCTGTTCCCATTGAACAGGCAGAGCCAGTTCCGACTGTAAACAGCGAAGCTGCCGAGATGCCTATTGAAAACCTGGACCTGACGGTTAGAGTTTTCAATTCTTTGAAGCGCACAGGGATCACGACGGTTGGTGATGTCCTTGAACTGCTGGATAAAGGTGAGGAAGCTATCCTTGCTATTCGAAACTTCGGTGAAAAGAGCCTGGTTGAATTAAAAGAACAGATGGCTGATAAGGGCTTCCTGGATGAGGAAGAGGAAGAAACTACGGAGAATTAAGTTATGCGACATAAAGTTAAAAAGTTCCGTCTCAACCGCAGTGGCGGTCATCGGACAGCCATGCGGCGCACGATGGTACGACAGCTTATTGAAAATGAACGAATGAAAACAACACTGCCGAAGGCAAAATCAATCCAGGCGCATGTTGAAAAACTGATCACCTTGGCAAGAAATAACCAGGATGTGGATGAAATTTTGGGTGTCAACGCTCGCCGTAAAGCGACTGCTGTACTGGGGAATGGCAGCCGGGATTTGGTTATGAAATTATTTAATGATATTGGACCACGTTATACCAGCCGCAATGGCGGCTATACCAGGATCCTCAAATTGGGTCCACGAAAAAGCGACGGCGCAGAAATGGCGCTGATCGAGCTTGTTGAAGAGTAAACCTGCCGGTTGATCCCGATGGGTTCAGCACATTACAAAGTTATTCTGACATACAACGGCTCAGCATTTGCCGGGTATCAAAGGCAAGATGACAACCGGACTGTGCAAGGTGAATTTGAGGCCGGGTTGCGAAAAATGGGCTGGTTAGGCCAGAGCATTTTAGGCGCAGGTCGAACGGATGCCGGCGTGCATGCTAGAGGGCAAGTTGTGAGTTTCAAGCTCGACTGGGAACACACAACATTAGATTTACGAAACGCCCTCAACTATTACCTGCCGAGAGACATGGCTGTCCAGACTGTTGAGAAAGTGTCGCCTGATTTTCATCCTCGATTTGATGCAAGGAAGCGGCATTACAGATATCAAGTGTTTTGCCAGCCGGTTCGTGATCCCCTCAGGGAAGCACTCGCCTGGCGAGTTTGGCCAGCAGTTGATTTAGCACCGATGAACAATGCGGCCCAGGCATTGATCGGAATTCACGATTTCTCTGGTTTTGGCAGTCCCACCTCAGAGGGTGGCAGCACGATCAGAGAGGTGTTTTCAGCAGGATGGGTGCAAGACGGAGATGCGTTTTACTTTGACATCACCGCTAACGCCTTTCTTTACCACATGGTCAGGCGGATCACTTTTACTCTAGTAAAAATTGGATTAAAAGAGGTCACAGAAGACCTGGTAGAGCAATCCCTTGAAAACGGCGAGACACTCTTACAGGGCTTAGCACCTGCTGAGGGGCTTGTATTGGAAGAAGTAAGTTATTTGTAAAAAGAAATAGATGAATATCATCATTTAGGCTGGAATGCCTGGAGTTGAATATTTCGAAAGATGGAGAGTTTGACAGTGAGAAAAACATACGTACCAAAAGGACAGGTTGAACGAGAATGGCTGCTGGTTGATGCAGAAGGCCAGAATTTAGGCCGCCTTTCGACCAGAATTGCACAACTTCTACTTGGTAAACATAAACCCAATTACACCCCTGGCGCTTTGACTGGTGCCAATGTGGTCGTGATCAATGCCGAGAAAGTGGATGTCTATCCCACTCGTTTGGATACCAAGAAGTACTACCGCCATTCAAATTACCCCGGCGGTATAAAAGAGATTTCGCTGCGGGACCAATTGATAAAATTCCCTGAACGCGTGATTGAAGCAGCAGTCAAGGGCATGATCCCCCATACTAAATTTGGGCGAAGGATCTTCAAGAATCTGCATGTCTATGCCGGACCCGAACATCCGCATCAGGCGCAAGAACCGGCGATGGTAGAGTAAGAGGAGTAATTAATATTCATGAATAATCGATATTATGAAGGCGTTGGACGTCGTAAAGAAAGCTCAGCCCGTGTGCGCATTATGCAGGGGTCTGGTGTTTTCATGGTCAACGAAAAAGAAATTGAAGCATATTTCACCCGTTTAGGTGATGCATCAGAGATCGTTGATGCATTTGAAATTGCCAGCCAATCAAAAGAGAGTTTTGATGTGACTGTGATGGTCAATGGCGGCGGTGTAACTGGACAGCGTGACGCTGTAAAATTAGGCTTAGCCCGTGCTTTGGTTAAAATGGACGAAGAACTACGTCCACCACTGCGCCACAGCGGATACCTGACCCGAGACCCACGCGTTAAGGAACGCAAGAAACCAGGTCTCAAGCGTGCCCGTAAGGCGCCAACCTATACCAAACGCTAGGTCATACAAGTATTTTCGACCTGGGACATATCTTCCAGGCAGATTTACCGCTTGTTAATTTAGCTATAAAATAAGATCTTTATTAGAGACGTTGTAAAACGTCTCTATTTGTTATAATGGTTTGAGATAGCAGGAAATAATGATGAAAGAACAGAAGAGCTTCAAAATAAAGGGTACGATTACGCTTCTCGGCTTGGGTCCTGGTGACCCAGGGTTGCTGACGCAAGAATCGTTGGAATGGCTAAACCGAATCGATCATCTCTACGTTCGCACTTCGCAGCATCCAACGGTTGCTTCTTTACCGGAAAAAATCGAGATCGAAAGTTTTGATCACATTTATGAGCAGAATGAGCGATTTGAGGACGTATACGAGACGATTATTGAAACCATTCTCCAACGCGCAAATGACGGCATTGAAGTGACCTATGCGGTACCGGGGCACCCTTTTGTTGCTGAAGCCACCTGCCCGGAAATTACAAGGCGAGCAAAAGATGCTGGCATCCCTGTGAAGGTGATCGATGGATTAAGTTTCCTGGAACCTACATTTCGAGCGCTGGGGGTTGACCCGTTCCCGGATATGGTTCTGGCGGACGCGGTGACCCTTTCAATGCGTCAGACCCCTGGTTTCCCCCCATCCTCACCGGCATTAATTGCTCAAATCTACTCGAAAGCAGTCGCATCGGATGTGAAACTTTCACTGATGGCTGCTTACCCCGATGACCATCCGGTCATCCTGGTACACGCTGCTGGGACAGAGCATGAAAAAATCGAAAACACAGCCCTGTTCGAAATAGACCACAGCCAACATTTGGGTTTGCTAAGTTCGCTGTTTGTCCCGCCTCTCTCGACGCATGCATCTTTTGAAGCATTCCAGGAGGTGATTGCCCGTTTGAGGGCACCCGATGGCTGCCCATGGGACAAAGAGCAAACACATGAGAGCTTGCGACCTTTCCTTTTGGAAGAGACCTATGAAACGCTGGACGCTCTGGACCGGGAGGATATGGTTGAACTCCAGGAAGAATTGGGAGACCTTTTACTGCAAATCATTTTGCATGCCCAGATTGCAACAGAAGAAGGCGATTTCAATATCCACCAGGTATTAGAAGGCATTAACACTAAATTGATCCGCCGCCATCCCCATGTATTCTCTGAAGTGGATGTTGAGGGTGTTTCCGGGGTGATCCAAAATTGGGAAGCTATCAAAGCAAAGGAACGCCGCGATAATGATGTTTCCGACAAAAAGGGGATTTTGGATGGTGTACCTAAAGCTCTTCCTGCATTATTGCAAGCGCAGGAAATTGTTGAACGGGTTCGGCGAATGGGGATTGACCCCTGGGATGGGGAGATTCATAATCAAGATTTCAATAGCATGATCGAGAGGACCATCGCCGCTGATGAAGGTGACAAAACAGAACTCCTTGGAGAAATCCTGTTAAAAGCAGCAGCACTTGCCCATTTTGAAGACATAGATGCAGAAAGTGCGCTGCGTCATTCTCTCAACCGCTTTAGAGATCGATTGGGTCAATTGGAAGGCAAAGTTTTGGAAAACGGAAGATCTTTGTCAGAATTAACTGCTGAAGAAAAGGTCCAACTGGGAGTCCATATCCGGTCTCAAGATGAGGATGGAAATACGGAATGAACGAGAAAATTAAACCAATCCCAACAGCAAACCAGCAGATAGCCCGGGCAGCAGGTACGGTCATGTTTGCCTTTATTATCAGTAACCTGGTTGGTGTTGTCCGGGGGATTGTGATCACTGATGCTTTTGGTACTTCTGCCCAGCTTGATTCATATAATGCAGCTAACCGGATTGTGGAATTGCTCTTTAATTTGGTGGCTGGGGGTGCCTTAGGATCCGCTTTTATCCCGACATTTACAAGTTTTCTAACACGTGATGACCGGCATGACGCCTGGCGTTTGGCATCTGGCGTGATCAACCTAGTCCTGCTTGCCTTGATCATCATCAGCGTGATCGCCTGGGTATTTGCCCCACAAATCGTCAGGGATGGCTTATTCCTGCTGGTGCCGGGATCTGATCCGGTACAGGAGGCCCTGACGGTTGAACTGCTTCGGCTTATGCTGCCTTCTGTGATCATTTTTGGCATGAGCGGTTTGGTGATGGGTATTCTGAACGCCCACCAGGTTTTTTTAATCCCCTCTATTGCGCCGGCAATGTATTCACTGGGCATGATCCTGGGAACCTGGCTGCTGCCTGATGATTGGGGGGTGAAGCGGTTGGCAGTGGGTGTTGTTGCTGGAGCTTTGATGCATTTATTGCTGCAGATCCCAAGCTTGCTGCGTACAAAGGACAGAGCATATCATTTTTATTTGGGGATTCGGAACAAAGCCGTCCTCCAGGTCTTTAAATTAATGGGGCCAAGGCTGCTTGGGGTGGCAGTGGTGCAGTTAAATTTCATTGTCAACACGGTCATTGCCCTGGGACAGCCCGAGGGGAGTGTCTCAGCTATCACGCTGGCTTTCTCTTTGATGTTAATGCCGCAAATGGCGATCGCTCAATCTGCGGCGATTGCATCGCTGCCGACGTTTTCAGCACAGGTTGCCCGTAATGAACTGCATGAAATGAGGCGATCCCTGGCTTCTACAATGCGAGCGGTCCTGATCCTGGCCATCCCTGCATCAGTAGGCTTGATCCTGCTTCGGTTCCCGCTGGTCCAGGCTTTATATCAGCGTGGGGCATTCACCCCTCGTTCGACAGAATTGGTGGCCTGGGCACTGTTGTGGTATGCAGCTGGACTGGTTGGTCATTCCCTGGTCGAGATCTTAAGCCGCGCTTTTTATGCCTTGCACGACACAAAGACACCGGTGTTTGTTGGGGTTGGGGCAATGGCATTGAATATCGGATTCAGTCTGGTTTTGTCTAATCTATTCGTAAGCATTGGTTGGATGCCCCATGGCGGTTTGGCACTGGCGAACTCCCTGGCAACCGCATTAGAAAGCATCCTCCTAATATTCCTGATGCGGAAGCGACTAGGAGGCTTAGAAGGGCAATATATTTGGAAAGGCGTGGGGATATCACTGATTGGAACCGGTTTGATGGTAACGATAGTGGTTGGATGGTTAGCGCTCTTCAGGGATGGATCTACGGTCATTCGACTTGCGGGTGGGTTAGGTCTTGGATTACTGGCCTATCTTGGGATTATGTGCGGATTCAAGATGCCAGAGCTGCGAAGCATTTTGAAAACGCTTATAAACAAGATTAATCGTAATTCAGGACATTAACATTTGTCACTTTATTTATTGGCTAAGGAGGACAACCAAAGCTGTTAATTCCTAAATTTACTTGCGAAAATAATATACCAAGGTTAATATTATTGGCTGCAAGTGCTAAATTTTGATGGTTGTATTAATTTGTATGCTAAAAAGCTCGTCACATTCAAACATTTGAATGTGACAGGCAGGAGATCATATGTCTACACGTTTATTTGGAATATTTTTAGTTTTTACTTTATCAATGGTTATTATTTTATCTGGTTGTTCTGAACCGGCAGAAGAGACGCTATTTCCAGCCAGAGAAGGCAGCCAGTGGGGGTATATCAATGAAACCGGAAAGATGGTGGTTGATCCAAAGTTCAGGGCAGCTATGAACTTCTCTGAGGGAATGGCTGCGGTTAAAGTAGGTGATAAGGTGGGATATATCAGCGAATCGGGAAAATTCTCCGTTGATCCACAATTTGAGTCAGGTGCAGCTTTTTCAGAAGGGCTAGCGCTTGTGATGGCAAATGGGTTATTTGGTTATATCAATCCAAGCGGAAAATTCGCAATTGATCCCCAGTATGAGGTAGCACTTGAATTTTCTGAAGGTCTTGCGGCTGTGATGGTCAATGGGTTATTTGGTTTCATTGATCCATCGGGTGAAATGATCATTGAACCAGCATTTGATCATGCAGAATCATTTTCTGATGGATTTGCCCTGGTAAAAGTCGAATATTCTTACGCATATATTGATACAACTGGGCAAGTCCAAATCGATGGAAAGAACTTTAATTCAGCTAGTTCTTTTTCAGAAGGGCTGGCAGCGGTTCAAATTGATGATCAATGGGGTTATATCAATCTGGATGGTGATTTTGCCATTGACCCGATGTTCAATTACGCTTTGCCATTTTCTGAGGGTTTAGCAGCTGCTGTGGTAGATGATCTATTAGGCTATATTAACCCTGCTGGTACATTCGTGGTTGATCCGAAATTTGAAGCCGGCGGAGATTTTCATGAAGGTTTAGCACGAATTGTTGAAAGCGGATTGATTGGTTTTATTGACCAGTCAGGACAAGTGGCTGTCAAACCCAACTATGAACAGGCGCAGGATTTTAACCAAGGGCTAGCACTGGTTGTCAAGAACGCAATCTATCAATATATCGATCTCAACGGGAATGTTATATTTACATTTGGGAATTAATTTCCCTAAAATGGCCTTTCACCTGAGACAGAGTTTATAACCTTCTGGTGATCAGGGCCAGATCAACCAGGTTATAACGCTGACAAGTAATCCAAAAATGATTCCCCCTAAAGCTTCAATAGGAGAGTGACCAAGGACCTCACTTAGTTCCTGGAATTCCTGGATAGGTTTGACCTTTCCTGTGAATACTTCTTTTACAATGCGGTTGATTTGTTGGGCATGGAACCCCGCTTGGCGGCGGATGTTGGTTGAATCGTAAATCACGACCATAGCAACGGCAAAGGCCAGACCAAACAAGGGCGTGTCAAAGCCCATATAATGGCCGATGCTGGCAGCCGCAGATGTCACCACGGCGGAATGGGAGCTGGGCATGCCCCCCGTACTGAATAAAAGCGACCAATCCCACTGTTTTGTGCGGAGATACTCCAGCGGGAGCTTGAGAATTTGCGCTAAAATCGATGAGATGATGGCGGCAATCAGGACAGGATTATTAAAGATACCAATAAGGGGCATTTGTTAATCAACTTTCTTCTTCATCTGAGGTTGGCGCTTCCATTGATAGGGTCCGGACTTTTAGCTCTGCTTCTTCCAACAGGGTTGCACAACGTTTTGCCAGGTGCTGACCCAATTCATAAAGCGACAACGCTTTCTCAAGGGGAAGCTCTTCACCCTCAAGTTGGGCGACATTTTCCTGCAGGGCTACAAAGGCTGTTTCAAAATCCATTTCGCTGATCTTCTCCGGTGTTCTTTCAGTCATTTTCTTGCTCCTGGTTTATTTTTGTAATCCTTGCGTTCATATTACCCCGGCTGACCCGAATATGGATGAGGTCATCCATATCCAATTGCTGTACATCTTTGACCAATCGGCCGTCCTTTTCGCTGGTGACGATCGCATAGCCGCGATTGAGTACTGCAGCAGGATTGAGGCTTACCAAAGATTGCTGAAGGTTTTGAAGATGGTATGTTTTTCTTTCCAATGAACGCTGAACCGCTCCTGAAAGGCGAGAAGTTAATTCATCAACCCGCTGGCGGTAGATATCGATCGTATGCGCCGGTGAAAGATGGTCCAATGAATTCTTAAGCTGCTGCTGTGCCCAACGCAGTTCAGCAATCAAGTCATTGAGGTAAATGGTCTGACGATTCGCGATTTCCAAGATGGTACCCAGCAGTTCAACACGGTCGGGTGTTGCGAGTTCTGCCGCGGCTGTTGGGGTTGGTGCGCGCAGGTCTGCTGCAAAATCGGTCAGGGTGAAATCTGTTTCATGTCCGACACCTGAAATTACCGGTGCTTCTGAGGTTGCTACAGCGCGCACTACCACTTCATCGTTGAAAGCCCACAAATCTTCAATTGATCCACCCCCTCGACCTAAAAGGATCACATCGGGATGAACTGTACGGTTGATCTTTGCCAGAGCGGCAACAATCCCGGGCGGAGCATCCACGCCCTGCACTGCAGTGGGTGATAATACGACCTCTGCAACCGGATACCGCCGGCGGATGGTGTTGAGCATATCCTGCAGGGCTGCGCCGGTGGGTGAGGTGACGATCCCAATCGTCTGCGGCCTTTCCGGGATCACTCTTTTTCGTTCCAGGTCGAAGAGACCTTCTGCTTCCAGCAATGCTTTCAAACGCAGAAATTCTTGATAAAGGGCACCTTCTCCGGCAGGACGCATGGTGTCCACATATAACTGCACCTGCCCGCTGACTTCGTAAACGCTCATCCCGCCATGAGCTTCCACAGCCATCCCTTCACGGGGTGAAAAGTTCAGCCTGGCAGCAGTATTTCGCCACATCACACACCGGACAGAAGCGCTGCTGTCCTTGAGGGTGAAATAGAGATGCCCGGAGGAGGGCCGTGAAAAATTTGATATTTCTCCAGCTACCCATAGATCCTGTAGAACCTCATCCCGCTCCAGTACGTGCCGTAAATAACCCGTTAGCTCGCTGACGGTTAAGATATTTTCGGGTTGAATAAAGGAAAATGTTTCCATCTAATCATCATTTCTTGGTTTACTTGTACTTAAGTATAACAACAAAACCAAGGCAATGGAATCTCTGATACAATTAATTGAGAAAAAGTACAAACAGTTTTGAGGGCATCATATTGGATCATATCTGGACACCCTGGCGAATGAAATATGTAAAAGAGAATAAAAAAGCTGATGCATGCATCTTTTGTACTGCATTAAATTCAGAAAATGATACAGAAAACCTCGTGTTTTACAGGGGAGAGAATGCATTCATGATCCTCAATCGATATCCCTATACCAGCGGACATGTGATGTGCGTACCGAATGCCCATACAGCAGAACTGCCAAACCTGAACCGGGATACACGTTTAGAAATGATGGATTTGATCAACCAGACGGTCCAGGTACTGGACGCTGTGTATCATCCTGAAGGGTTCAACATCGGCTGGAACCTGGGCGAAATTGCAGGGGCTGGAATCGCAGATCATTTACATGCGCATATTGTCCCGCGCTGGTGCGGAGATACCAGTTTTATGTCGACGGTCGGCGAAACTCGGGTAATACCTGAATCCATCACAGACACGTACCGACGGGTTAAAGATGCCTGGGAAAGCTTTAAATAATTAATTGGTTCGGGTCTCAACTAACTTCATTTATCAATTAACTGAAAAGGCACCTAGAAAGGTGCCTTTTATGGTGAGAATTATTGATATCGTGGATAACTGAAATGTTATCCTGCCTGCTGTTTGACCGATCAGGCATTCTTCTTACGACTGGAGAATATTGCTCTTACCAGGGCGATGAGACCCAGGCCAATCAACAGAACTGGCCAGAATTGTGTAATATCCTCTGCGAAACCGAACTGGGAGCCAAACGCCAGGAACAGGATTGCGCTGATGATAAGCATCGTCAACCCGCCGCTGAAGGCCTCTTTATATTTCCGGTCAATGACCCCGCTGAGGATGATTCCTACACCGACGAACCCCGGGATCAAGGCCCAAATATAAGCCCAGCTTGCCCAGTCACCGGTGGAATTCTGATAGTAAAAAATACCGCCGATGCCTCCCAGTATTGCGCCCGGAACAGCCAGGCCGCCTGTGCCGCTCAGTATTGCCCAAATCAGGAAAACAAGGCCAAGGCCCATGATGACGAAGGGCCATTCCCAAAAATCGAAGTACTCAGGGGCAATTTCAGCTGCGAGGAAAAGTGCACCCAGTAAAATCAAGATAATACCACCAATAACACCAGATTTTCGTTTCATTTTTATCTCCTTCACCAATTTATTGGATGAATTTCAGAGCCTAAGGAATCCCTTCACTCAGGCTCTGTAGTATTGTATCACGCTGTAATATTATTTTTCACCGAGATTACTGACATCCCCAAGGCCGTTAATATCCTGGGATACATCAGGATCACCGTAGTAATCAACGGAGCCGCTGCCGTTAATGGTGACATCAAAGGATTGCATCACCCATAGCGTGCTGTTCCCCAACCCATTGACCTCAATTGAGGCGTTTTGAGACTGCAAATCTTCTGACTGGTAGTTCCCGGCACCTTCAATATTAATGGTTTGTGTTTCCACCTGACCAGCAATTTGAATACTGCCGGTTCCTGAAATGGTAACAGAAAGCTCGTCAGCCACCAGGTTGTCGATTTCAATGTTACCGGCGCCATTAATGGTCAGTTCCAATGATGACGTTTCAAGAGAATCCACCTCAAGATCACCCGCGCCGTTGAATGTAAATTCTGTCAGGTCAACAACTGTCAGGGTATACACAATTCTTTCAGTGGGAATGACCGTCGTGCGCCAGGTTTGATCTTTGTAACCCAAAACGAGGGTATCTCCCTCGACTTCTGAGGTAAGTTCCGGCAAGATATTGGATTCAGCTCGAATTTCGAGGGATTCTGTTGATCCCTGTGTGATATTAAGTTGCCCCGCTCCATTCAGCTCGATCTTGTTGAAACCGCTAACATCACGGGTTTCTGTTTCCATATCACCTGAGCCGCGAACAATGTTGACAAACGGCAAGCTGCAAGCGCTTAGCATAAAAACGACTGCCAATAAAAGTGAAATTTTAATTAAATTGTTTTTCTTCATTTTGATCCTTTCTGTTATCTTTTGCTTATTAAAGTATACGATTAAGAGATTAAAAAGTTGTAAGAGTCTACAGGGATTTACCGAATTTATTCTTATTTTTGACACTCCGGACATAAATCGAAGAAATCTATTAAGGGATGGAATGTTTAACCTAAATCGAACAACCTTCGACAACTATTTCCCATTGCAGTTTTCACAAGGTAAAATCTTCGTATGATTACAACCGATGACAGCATGATTTATATTCAGACTGGTTCCAGAACATGTTGAAAAACATCTTACATCCGAATCGTTACCATGGCTTTCATGCAACCGCACCTTATTTTGAAGGCTGGTATTACAAGCTGGTTAGTGCGGATCATTCCATTAAGTTTGCAGTAATCCCCGGGGTTTATATCGCACCACAGCATGAAAAAAGTCATTGTTTTGTACAGATTTTTGATTCTCAAGCAAAACAGGTGCGTTATTTCCGATATCCTTTTGAGCATTTTTTGGCTTCACAAGATTCCTTTGAAATCAAAGTTGGCCCCAATTCATTCTATGCAGATAAGATCCATCTAAATATTAAGGAAGAAGGGGGAGAGCTAAATGGTTCCCTGATGTTTGAAGGATTAAATCCCTGGCCTGTCAAATTCTTCTCTCCGGGAGCCATGGGCTGGTTTGCCTGGGTGCCATTCATGCAGACTTATCATGGTGTTGTCAGCTTTGACCATGCTATTGATGGGCACATAACCATTGATGGGAAAGACCATGATTTCTCTGGTGGGCGGGGTTATATTGAGAAAGATTGGGGAAAAATGTTTCCCTCCGCTTATATTTGGGGGCAGAGTAACCATTTTGAACAGCAAGGCATTAGCATCATGTTATCGGTGGCGGTAGTGCCCTATTTTGGCTATTCTTTTGGCGGTTTTGTGATTGGACTGCTCCATGCTGGACGTCTTCATATTTTTGCCACTCACAATCGCAGTAAGATTGATGAAATCACAATTGTTGATGAAATGGTCAATATCTTTGTACATAATCCTTCACATCGCTTGCGAATTCGGGCAATTCGCAAAAAAGGGGGGCTGCTTCAAGCGCCGACATCTGTTGAAATGGATCGCCGCATCATTGAGACTTTGAATGCAAGAATCGAAATTCAGCTCGAAGATAAATTAGGACAGGTGATTTATAAAGGCATTGGCAGTCTTGCGGGCCTTGAAACGGTCGGTGATTTGCAGGAACTGCTTAATTTGATTAAATAAAGTGAAAAGCCTGATTTCTTAGATCATCGGTTTTGTAATGAAAATTTTCAAGAAAAACCAGAGCATTTAGCTATTAGGTACGAAGGCAATGATGTCGAATGGCTCTACGAAAATTGCTTAAATCCGTTGAATCTATCTTATAATCATGTTTAAGTTGTTGTAAGAATGCAAATTCAGGAGTGTTAATATGTATAATGAATCTTTGCAAGTACAAGACAATAAGAAGAACCGTAGAAAATGGTTAATTGGCTGCGGTTCAGCGCTGCTGGTCTTCTCTTGCATATTGATTTTTATTTTCATTGGGGGCTATGCTGGCATAAAAGCGCTGCTCAATCCCGCAGAAGAAGTCTGGAATGCCAGTGTGATTTCACCAGTATCCTCGGTTATCGCAGGTGACTCTTTTCAAGTAACAGTTTCTATTGAAAATAGCGGCAGCCAAAACATTGTTTTACGAGAAATTGAACTTCCAAATGAGCTGGTTACGAATGCCCTTGTGACAGAAATATCCCCAACTGGTGACTCCGAACAGTATGGAGAAATGGGTATGACAACTTACCGTTATGATTTGGAGATTGCGCCAGCTGGGAGAGAGAACATAGTTTTTACGTTCACAGCACTGAACAACAGCGATATTAGAGGGAATATCGCCATCAAGACAAAGGCAACAACAAAGAATGCGGGATTCCGCGTGGTTATCACCTCCATGTCGGATGTGGTTGCAGCGGAAACCGAAGATGTTAATGAGGTTGTGACAGGGGCTTCCATCCCTTACCAATCCGTGGTTAAAATTACAGCATTGATAGAAATTGATGGCGAACTCTTTGAAGGCTGGACAGGTTCAGGCACGATCATATCATCAGACGGGTTGATCCTGACCAATGCCCATGTGGTTCTCTCCGACAGAGTATATAAAGTGGCTGACTTGATGGTCGCAATCACCGAGGCGCAAGATTCACCGCCAGCCGACAGGTATTTAGCTGATGTGGTACAGGCGGACGAAAACCTGGACCTGGCAGTTATTAAAATTCGTTCTAAACTCGATGGCAGTTTCGCGAATTTCTCTGATTTGAACATTACGCCGGTTCCCCTGGGTGATTCGGAAACCCTCCAACTGGGCGATGTTATTACAATTCTTGGCTACCCAGGGATTGGTGGTGAGACGATCACACTCACACGGGGAGAGGTTAGCGGTTTTACACCACAATCGCCGTACGGCAACCGAGCATTTATCAAAACTTCTGCAACGATTGCCGGCGGGAACAGTGGTGGTTTGGCTGTGAATGATAACGGTCAAATTATCGGTATCCCTACGCGATTAGGGACTGGAAATGAGGAAGATATTTACGTCGATTGCCGTCCACTGGCAGATACGAACCGTGATGGGGCGATTGATGATTCGGATATGTGCGTTTCTACAGGCGGATTTATCAATGCCCTGCGTCCGATCTCCCTTGCACTCCCCTTAATTGAATCTGCAAAAGCGGGAGAAGTGGAGATCATAATTGAAGAAGTAAGCGAAGTACACGAAGAATATCAACCTGAAGGCGAGGTCATTCTGGTTGAGGATTTTATAGATAACCGTAATGATTGGGCCCTCGGAGATTTTGAAGACGGTTGGATTGATATTCAGGATGGAGAGCTTGTTATCACGATAAATTCGGGTTCCTACGTCCAGTGGTCATCGCTACCGGAAAATTACAGTGAAATCGCAATGCTGGCAGAAGTACAACTATTGAATCAAGTCAGTGATGGCGAAGCAGGATTTGTTTGCGGCTACCAGGATAATGAAAACTTTACCATCCTGGAGGTCAGTGAAGATAGTTATTATACGATTTGGAAATATCAGGACGATGAATATATTTCATTGGTGGACTGGACTTATTCTGAAGCCATTGATCTCAGCCAGCCGTTTACACTGGGGGCCTATTGTGGGTCTGATTCATTAGGATTGGCTTTTAATGATATGCTGCTCATCGAGGTTGTTGACCCTGGTTACTCTCCTGGGGCAGTGGGGCTTATGGCAGGTACCTGGGATAACCCGGATGTGTCGGTGGGTTTTGACAAATTTATCATCCTGAACCCATGATATCAGTAAGAAAAATAACTCGGAGGGAAGAATAAACGGATTTTTCCAGTTGATGAACTCAAATCATTCAGGTGGATAAATACTTTCTGGTTTGACGCGCTTACTGGGCCTTTCGATAAGTTCAATTGTGACCCCTAATTTATCCTGAGTATCCAAATAGGCAAAATGATTTTGCATTCTCTAACTACTATCTAATCTTTTTCAAGAAGGATAATTGGATTATCAAAGAGAATTGCATATAATCAATAACTAGTTTTAGACCTTATACACAATTCATTGCATTCATCAGGGTGACCCTGTTGTTTATTATTATTAAACTAGTCCTTCTTAAAATTTGTCTCTTTAATGAATTTTTCCCGGTTAGCCAAGCGGGCTGTTTTGCCGGAACTGGTTTTGATGATCCAGCTATCCTGAACGAGGTGAACGTACCTGAGAGCAACGGCTGACCCCTGGGTCACTTTTTGACGGATATCATCAGCAATGCGCTGTTTTTCATCGGGATCATCCGTGTCCACTTCAGCCACAATCACAACCTGTTCGGTTCCAAGACGTTGTGAGAAGATTCCAAATGCAACCGCACGACCCGGGTGTACCCCGGGAACAGTCATAGCAATCCTTTCCAGGTCCTGGGGGTAGATATTCTTTCCACCCACGATGATCAGGTCTTTCTTTCGGCCTGTGATGTATACTTCACCATTTAACATATAGCCGAAATCGCCTGTCAGGTACCAACCTTCAAGGAATGCTTTTTTGGTCGTGTCAGGGCGGTGATAGTATTCTGTCAGCATATAATCTGACCTCAGGGCAATCTCACCAATCAACCGGTCATCCATGGTATTGCCATCAGGATCAATGACTTTAACCTCTGTTCCCGGGATCGGCTTTCCGGCGGAAACCATAACAATCTGTGGACGATCATCAAAGGCTGGCTTTGCCACACGGTCAACTTGCAGGGATTCACGATCCACCGGGTCGATCACAACCGGATCGTCGATTCCACCCTGAGTGACGGCAAAGGTGTTTTCTGCCATGGCGTAGCTGGTGGCAATCGCACTTGCGCGAAACCCCCAGGGCTTGAAGGTCTCAACAAAGAGCTGCTGGCTTTCGTGACGCATGGGTTCTGAGCAGTTGATCACTGCACGCCAGGAACTGAGATCCACGCCTTCCATATGGCGAGGTCGGATCTTTTGTGCACAGAAGTTGTAGGCAAAGTTGGGCAACCAGACAAGTGTGCCATGGTATTGGCTGATGGCGTGCATCAGGCGGTAGGGTGCCCGAACCCAATCAAATGGTGACATCAATACCAGGGGCATGCCGTAGAGGATAGGCATCAGGAATCCGGCGATCAAGCCCATGTCGTGGTAGAGGGGCAGCCAGCTAACGATGACATCATCTTCATCAACATGTAAGACACTGGAATAGGATTCGATCTGGCTCAGGACTGCGTGATGGGAGAGCGCCACACCTTTCTGCAAGCCGGTTGTGCCGGATGAATGCTGCAGAAGGACAATGTCTTCCGTTTTTCGTCGATCCAGGTCAAAAACCGGTGCTTTATCCCCGGGGATTTCTTCAGCCAGCATGACTGCCCGGACTGAGGAACCCTCACTCAGAGCTGATTCAACTTCAGGCTTAAATTCTGCATAAGTGAAAATGGCTGCAGGTTGAGATACCTCAATTAAGGATGCCAGGTCTTCACGGTAACGCTCCGGTTGGAGCTTTTCCGTGAGATAGGGCATGATCGAGGGAATCGCACCGTGCAGGATTGTGCCAAAATAGGTGTAGATCAAGTCTTCACCATGCTGCAAAATAAGCAAGACTACTTCACCAGGCTTGATCCCTTCAGATTCAAGTTTTTCCTGTGCACCGACAGCCTGTTGAAGCAGGTGGCGGTAGGTGATGGCTTTATCTTCCTCGCCAGCATGCTGCAGAACAATCGCAACCTGGTCAGGATGATTATCGAAGTGAGATTGCAGGATGTGATGAAAGGTGCCCATTTAGCTTTCCTGGCGGTCAAGGATCAGGCTGGATAAGTCATTTAATGAGTCGAATACATCTGCATTCAATTCAGTATCGTCAATTTGAACACCAAAGTTATCTTCTACAAACAGCGCCACATCAACCAGGCTGAATGAATCAATCAACCCGCTGGAGATCAATGGCTCATCCGGTTCAATATTTCGGTTCGGCTGCTGAAGAATTTCTTCCTTGATGTAAGTTTCGAGTTTGTTGATGATGTCATCTTTCATTTGTTTTTTTCTCCATAAATATTAAATTCTGGCTTTTTGATCTGCGTTATTCTACCATGACCGGCAAGTCATTTTTTCAAGGGAGGGGATCAACTGCTGGTAAAACATTTGAGAGCCTTCAGGCGTCAGATGGACAGGGGAATTTGTAAACGCATCCTGGGGGACAACGTCCCACAGATCGACATAATGCCAATCCTCATTAACCGACCTTTCAGCCAAAGCTAAACGATATTGGTCATAAGCCCAACGGGGATAAAAGAAGTTGTAGCGAATATCGCTGTTTTCACCTCCGGAGATCAAGATTGGCTCATTGACGACCAGAACCGGGATATCGCCAGCCAGTGCAGCGCCTGTAGAAAGTACATCGATCACAAGCTGATCGAGGGGCAGAGCACCAGGCGACCAGTCCTTAAATTGATCGTCTCCTTCATCAAAATCACGCTGTGCAGGCGTGTATTCTAACGGATAAGTTTGGTCTATCCCAGTCGCAGCCCACATCACGCCATAATACTGGAGCTGGATGGCATCAAATATAACCCGCCGTCGCCCGATTAGCGTTCGATCAATATAGGAAGTGGTTGCGAAGTCACCTGTTTGGGCTTCAAGCCCAAGATTAAATTCCTCCAAAAGGGGCTGGACTCGCGAAGGGTTATTTGCCACCAGCGGTGTTTCGATTTGAACCTGGTTTGGGAAAGATTCGAGGGTCACAGGCCAGATGATCAGGTCCGGCTCATAAGTGAGCGCTTTTTCAAGGATCATCAGGTCTTTGGTGAGTGACATACTGGGGTAAGCCAGGTTATAAGAGCGAACATCTTGCCCGTCGCAAGTCTCCCATTGATCGCTGTTGATCAATCCACTCAGTGTCTCTTCAGGGCGTAATAATGTCCCCCAGGTAGCGCTGTCACCAATCAGGATGATGCGGAATTCATTATCAGGTTTTTTACTATTTTCGATTTCATGGCTGGCAAACATGGCTTCCAGGTCATATAAGCTGAGGTTATAAGCCTCATCCGGGCTTTCGCCAAATGGCAGTCGGACCCGCCCTGGGAATAGCCAGTTGTATAAAGAAATCCGCCCAATATTTGTGCCAGTGGGGATCAACCCCAAAACAAAATTCAGCAGTAAAAAAAGAAGGATGCCTTTGATCAGCACATTCCGGAGGAATTTACGGGTATTTTTGTTTCCTAATTGCTGTTCTTCTGTCATTAAATAAATCAATCCTCGAATTCAAGAAGCTGCCTGTGAAGCTGGTCCAATAACACCAGGGCAGATAAATTGCGAACATCCCAACCATCATGCTTGAGGTAGAGATCCTCCCGGGTATCATCCAATCCCTGGTTCGGCAGGTCTTTGACGGCTGCCCAGAAATTCCATAGGGGTAGATGATAATCATAGGCGACCTGGGCCATTGCCAGGTTGCGTGAATAATCCCCTTCGACATTGTCTGCTTTCGTTGAGAGCACTGGAATGACCCCATTTTCAAGCAGCGATTCCACAATTTGAGATAGATAATCAATATATTGTGCTTGCGATGATGACGGATTCCAGTTGGTGCCAAGGCTGATCAAGACCAGGGAAGGATTACTCAAACGGATTTCACATTCCACTGGTGTTTCTTTTGAGTCACATAAATCAGGTTCTGCCCATAATGGGTTGAGAGCACCGGGGGCTGACATCCCATTTTTAACGGTAATACTGCGGTGTGAAAAAGAACCGGCATACCAATCAATTGTTTCCTGGAGATATGCCATATCATCAGGGAGCGTATAACGACCTTCATCATAGATGCTGAGGAAATAGGTTGGGGAGCTCTGGCAGTCCCCGATCACAGAAAATACATTGGGATCCCGTCCCATCGATAAACCAGTTAGATACACCGCACCCATTTCAGGCTCCAGATCGGGGATGATTGGCCAAGTTTGCCAGGATTCAGGCAGGGGGCGTAAATCCGGTGTGGCAGTTGGTGTTAATGTCTCTGTGGGTTGGCTGGTCTCACCTGCTGTGGGGAGAGGTGGAGAGGGTTCTATTGTTTTGGTTGGTGTTGGAGCGGGGGAAACCGTTGAGACAGCCGGTTTTGTGGCTGCATCGGGAGAGGCAGTAAGTTTAGGACTACAACCCACTGAAAAGATGATAAGGAGGATGATGGCAATGGTCAGAGACTTTCGCTTGATATGCATTTTTATATCACCCAATTCCAAAGAGTTTGGCGAAAGTGGTGACAGCCAGGGAGGGTGAGGGCAGCGCGAACCAAACCCACCCCAAACTGACGAAGATGAATGTGCTTAAAATGCCGCTTAAATTAAATACTTTGCCGATGAGGGGCTTTTTCTCTGTGATTTCAACAACCTTGGGTCCTGCAAAGCTGCCCCAGCGGTTATGAATGAAGATACCCAAGCCATGCCACGCGCCCCAAATCACAAAGTTCCAGGTAACACCATGCCAGAGTCCGATCACAACAAAAGTGCTCAACTGCGTGATGAAGATGATCAATGAAGCAGGCAGTTTTCGACCTCTACGCAGTTTTCGTGTGAGAGGATTGAAAAAATACCCGCGGAACCACTGGGTTAGCGACATGTGCCAGTTGTTCCAGAACAGTGTCAGATTTGGCTGCCGGTAGGGCTGGTTGAAGTTCTCAGGCAGGGAGAACCCTAACAGGATACCTGAACCAATGGCAATATCCGTATAGCCGGCGAAGTCAAAGAAAATCTGGAAAGCGTAGGCAAACAACATCACCCACAACCAACGAGTGGATTGCGCCTGTGAAACGTTGGTCGCTGAGATGGCGATAAAAGCCAACGAATCCGCAATGATGAATTTCCGAAATAATCCGATCCCCAGGCGTTTTCCGCCAGAAAGAAATTCTGTTGCGGAAAGCGGTTGGGGGCTTTCCAGGTCTTTCCGGAAGCGCTGCATCCGGTCCAATGGGCCGGCCATAACAGCGGGAAAGAAGATGATAAAGACCAGGTATTCTCCCAGCCTGATATTTTTCAGACGCCCATTCATGCGATCAACCAGGGTGTGGATGAGCCTGAAGGCAATATATGAGAAGCCGAGCCAACCCAAGTCGGTTGATTTGGCGAATGCCGGGTCCTGCACCATCAACCGTCTTAACCCAGCGCTTGAGAGAGTAGACAGGGACGGATTCTTTAATATTAGGAAAATGAGGAGCAATACAAACACACCAAAAAGCAGTGCGTTTTTAGAGGCTTTTATCGTGCGGGAAAAGATCAATGTCAGAACAAGGATGATTAAAATAACGATGGCAATTTGGTAGAACTGCGGGGGCCGGGAGGCACTCAAAATGCCTTCGAAGCTGATAAAACGGGTCAAACCGATGATGATTATTGTGGCCACCGTTAAACCAGCAGACAGCCAATTGTTCTTTTGTTTCAATTGCTCTTTTTCAGCGGTCAGGCTCCAACTTAAGAAAACCAATCCCAATGAAGCAGTGGGAAGCCAAAAATCGAGGTTCCTGATGGGCAGGACCGGCTGCAGCCAGTAGATACCCAGAACAGAAACCACCAGCAGCGCCCATTTTCGAAGCTTCCCAGGGAAAGCGATTCGGACAAGCAGTGCTGATGCGATCAGTATCAGGATGTCTAATAATGACATTTAAAAACCCTGGTAGATCCACAATGGGGAGCGATCAGCACTGAAAATGACCAACAAGGTGATCAATAGGCAGAGCAGTAATGCCCACAGGTTTTCTTTTGTGAAGATGTGTTCTTTTAACCAGCGCAACATTAAATTCCTATTCGTAACCGCACATCAGCCATTCGCCACCTTGTTGAACCAACAGAAAGGTTTGTCCAGAAAGCGGGAATTCACGCGCTTCCCCCTGGTAGCTGGCGGAGATTCCACCCTGGCAGGTGACACTGGCTGTATCGCCATCTTGCGATGCTGTTTGGCAAGCAAAATCTGATAGGGTTGTCTCGACGCTAACGAAGCTGTCAAATTCCAAAAGAGCCTGGGTTTCAAAATCAGCGCAGGTCAGGCTAATCATCCGGTCCTGATCCTTGTCAACCAGTGCCTGGTAGTACTGTTCAACTGCCTGAGCAGGTGCATCCTGGCTGCCAGCACAGGCTGCTAAACTCAGGGATGTCAAGATTATTAAAATGATGATGCTTGTTATCCGGTACATTTTCATGATTATTGACCTCCATTTGTTATTGGAATGATCCAAAATAACTTGTTAATTGTAAGATAATCTGCCGATTGAAAATTAATTTCTTCGTTGAGGGGCGTAAAAGTCCCTGCCCCCAGATCCAACTGGCTTAAATTTAGCTGATAGCTTTGGTCTACCAACAGGGTTGACGTTAGCAGTAATTCGTTATGATTAATATTCCAGGTGAAGCTGGGGTTTAACCCGGGGAAGGAAAGGTATTCCTTGGATATCATGGTATTGGTATTCACAACGAAGATACGGGCGTCGGAAGATTTCCCGGTGTACTCGCTGCGGGTGACAGATAGGATTGCCAGCTGATCCTTAGATGGAGACCAGCTCATATCTACCCAGCGGTTACCGGGCAAATAAGTAAAGTTCTGTCCAGTTTGATCGGCATCACGGGTGTAAAGGATCAGGTTTGTGTCACCGGAAGGTTTTATCCAGGAATATTCATTTCCTGAATTTGCGAAAACAACCCGGTCCAATGCTGCAAATGCTTCAGGCTCGCCATCATTCAATCGCCATAGGGTGACATCCTCGCAGGGCAGGTCGGGTTCGCACGTGCCCTCATACCAGTAGATCATGCCATCAGATCCTGGTTTGAGAATGCCGGTGATCTCACCTTGTGCCAGTGAGGTCCGGGTGCTGTCTGAAGGGTTCACCATCCATAGGGTATTGGCTTCATTGTCTTCCGTCAGCATAAGAATGTGGATCCCATCCGGCATCCAGAAAGCGCTGGCATCCCGGCTGGTGATCGCGAGATCAGCGGTTATTTCATACAGGTTTTTTCCGGACAGGTCGCTCGTGAAAAGCTGTTGATCTTTACTGACCAGGAGCGTATTTGTCTCTGTGTTGATGTCTTCGAGTTTATATCCTGAAGCGAGGATTTGGTAAAGGGTTTGATCTTCAATGTTATAAGCATAAATACCCTGGGGCCATAATACTTCACCGGTTCGCTGCATGACTGAAAATAGAAGAATTTCTCCATTTAAGCCTGCTGGCATTTCGATTGGATCAGGTGAGATCAGGATGGATGCCGGGTCGAAGGTGTTTTCAGGCTGTTCGGTTTCAACGACAGTTTGGGTTTGCTGGTCGCGGACACCCCGCCAAACAGCATCCAGGGCTTGCAGGGCAGTGTAGCTGCGAACCGTCCACGCTTCGTAGCTGATATGAAACCCATCGCGGTTAGGGTCAATGCCCTTGTTTGGCATGGATTGGACAGCACGCCAGAAGTTCCAAAGGGGTATGTGGTATTCATAAGCAAGTTTTGCAGTTGCCAGGTTAATGCGGTGATCCCCTTCTACATTGTCTGCTTTGGTTGAAAGGATCGGTACAACGCCGTTGCTGATATAGAAATTGATGATTTGGCGCATATATTCTTCATAACGCTCAACGGTACGACCATCCCACCAAACTTCCAGGCTGATGATCACAAAACTGGGCTGGTGAATATTGTACTCACACTCGATGGGGGTTTCTCCTGCACTGCATGCTTCAGGATCTGCTAAGAACGGATTAATTACAGCGGCAGCATTGAAACCGCCGCGCACACCCTGGCCATCCCTGCCGAAAGATCCAGCAAAATAATCAATAGTTTCCTGGAGGTAGGCATCATTATCGGTCAGGTAATAGCGGTTCGGCTGGTCATAGATACCCATCAAAACGTCTTTTATCGCCTGGCAGTCTCCAACCTTGGAAAAACTTTGGGGGTCATTCCCCAGTTCTTGCCCCAGCCGGTAAATAGCTTGCTCGCGACCCGTCAGTTCTGGTACCACCGGCCACTCACGCCACTGTTCAGGGGACAGTCGGGTTTCGACAATCGGAGTGGGCGTCGGCTGGATTTGGGTTGGCGTTGTGCCATCCACTGGTTCTGATTGGGTTGAAGAATCCAAAGTTAACCCTGGGGCAGTTTCTGATTCGGTTGTGCTGGTTTGTACTGGTTCTGAAGTTTCGGGGGAAAATGTTCCAGTTATTTGCCCCGGCTGACAGCTCGAAAACAAGATGCTTGCTATTACCAGTAAAAGAGTCAACCAAACTATTGACGGTTTTCGCATAAATATGCCTTTCAAAGTCACCGCTTTTTAG
Source organism: Anaerolineaceae bacterium (assembly GCA_016841445.1). Taxonomy (GTDB): domain Bacteria; phylum Chloroflexota; class Anaerolineae; order Anaerolineales; family Anaerolineaceae; genus Brevifilum. Next base: position 34,398 of record JAENZD010000007.1, on the reverse strand, counting down.
TTTGAAAGCAGGATAAAGACCAAAAAGGGTGGAATGAGTTACCTTAAAAATATATCAAGTAGTTATTATAGCATGTATGATTTGATAGTGAAAAGCAGCGGTTGATAAGCAACGATTTACTAAGAATTAGCTCGACAAAGATTGTACAATACTTTGAAATTTAATCTTTGTCTGCTAAAATAAATTTATATCAAAATCAATTCTAGGAGAGGTAAATGAAAAGAAAAAGATTCTATATGATACTCAGTTTGGTCGTTGTACTTGTAGTCAATGTCCTGGCAAACACACTCCCGATCAATGGGCTCACAACCGGTGAAATATCAGACCGGTTCCCAATTCTCTTTGTCCCCGCAGGCTATGTCTTTTCGATCTGGGGTTTGATCTACCTGGCATTGATCGGCTTTGCCATCTATATCATCACACCGAAAGGTCTCTCTGATACCAAAATTGACGCAATCGTCTGGTGGTTCGTTTTTGCGAATATTTTTAACAGCGCCTGGATCTTATTGTGGCATTATTTGCAATTTACATTGACATTAATCCCGATTTTTGGCCTGTTGGTCAGCCTTATAGTGATCTACCTCAAGCTAAAGATTGGAAAAGAAAAGCGAAAATGGTGGGAGACCCTCCTTGTCGCTGCGCCCTTCAGCATCTATCTCGGTTGGGCTACTGTTGCGGTGGTCGCCAACGTGTCCCAGGTGCTCTTTAATTTTGGGTACCTTGGCGCACCGCTGACCGAATCCCTGTGGGCTGTGATCATGTTGGGTATAGCAACCCTGTTGGGTGTGTTGATGACCTTCCTGCGAAAGGAAGTGCTTTATTCATTGGTGTTAACATGGGCATTTATTGGAATTTGGGTTAAACAAAGTGGTGATCCGGCCGTATCCACCACTGCCTTGATCGGTGGACTGCTGCTTGCTTTGCTTGCTTTAGGTCGCTGGATTTGGAACTTGTTTAAGAAGTCCTGATCAGTTTATTGGTGATTAACTAGAGTAGGGGCTCAGCGTTCTGAGCCCCTACATGAACCTTCTTTTATTTTGTACGGTGGATTCGCTAGTTTCGGCGCCGCCCACCCCCAATAAGGGATGTGAAATATAAAAGCTGCATGACAGAGGTTGCTATGGCCGCAACATAGGTCAGGGCTGCTGCGTTCAGGGTCTGTTTGACCCCTTTGAGCTCATCTTGAGAGGTCACAATGCCGCTTGATTGCAGCATTTTGCGTGCCCTTTTGGATGCGTTCAGTTCAACGGGCAAGGTCGCGATTGCAAAAATAGCCCCTGCTGAAAAAGCAATGACACCTAACCAGGCAATACCACTGATCTCCAGCAGTAAACCCAGCAAAATAAAAATCCAGCCTACGGAGGTGCCGATATTGACCACAGGGACCATTGCTGACCTCATGCGCATTGGAAGGTATTCTTCCTGATCCTGTTGTGCATGCCCCATTTCATGAGCTGTGATGGCAATAGCTGCCACGCTGGAACTCTGTGCACTGCCCTGGGAGAGGTAAAGCGTATTGTCACGGGGATCGTAGTGATCTGTCATATGTCCGGGCGTACCTTTAAGTGATAGACCGTACATCCCGGTATGGGCTGATAACTGTTTAGCGACCTGTACACCGTTCAATCCGGACCTACCGAGAACCTGGCGCCACTTTGTATAGCGTGAGTTCACATATAACTGAATGATCAGACTCAGCAGGAACGCTGGGAGCATATACAGCAAGTAGCTTATATTGAACACCGGTAGAAACATTTTTCCTTCCTTTGATCTTTTACTGGATCAAGTCCTTTAACACCTCAATGGCTTTATCCAGTTGAGGGTCAAGCTCTTGAGCATAATCTTCTTCAGTCATTTCGACGATATATTCAGGCTCCAGGCCCTCTCCGCTGATTTGGCGGCCGTCTGGTGTGAGCCATCGTGCAATCGTCACCCGTATCCCGCCATTTTCACCTTCCAGTGCAAACCAATTCTGAACGGAGCCTTTGCCATAGGTTGTGACACCGACCAACGTACCACGGCCGAGGTCCTGGATCGCACCCGCTGTGATCTCAGAAGCAGATGCAGTACCACCATTGACAAGCACAACCAGGGGTATCTCAGTGGCGAGACCGCCAGGAATAGCCTCATAAGAATACGTGGAGCCGTCACCATACTGCTCATACATGACCACACCATCACTGATAAATTCGGATACGACCTCGATAGCCGTGTTCAGGTAACCACCGCCATTATCCCGCAAGTCGAAGATCAGGCCGTCAGGATTTTGTGCCAGGAGTTCCTGGAGTGCGCTGCGGAGCTGTTCGGTGGTGTTCTCACCGTAATTATAGAGTGCGATGTAAGCGATATTGTCTTCCAGCATTTCCGATTCGGCTGTTGGAACGGTGATTTGTGCACGGGTGATGGTGACATCGAATGTCTCGGTGCCGCGCTGAATGGTTAAGGTCACGTCCGTCCCGGCAGGGCCTAAAATTCGCTGTAAGACCAAATCGCCGGGGATGCCGGTCATGTCCTCACCATTGATGGCTGTCACGATGTCATTCGGCTGGAGGCCTGCCTCATCGGCGGGCGATCCTTTCATTGGGCTGATAATTTTCACATAATCGCCGGTGATATCAACCCAGGCGCCAATACCTTCATATTCCCCTTCCAAGGTTTCATTTGCCTGTTCAAATTCTTCAGGGTTCATGTATGAGGTGTGGGGATCGCCAAGGGACCCGAGCATTCCTTCAATGGCACCCTGCATCAGCGACTCATCATTGACGGGTTGGTCTACATAATAATCGTGAACGAGATCCCAGGTTTCCCAGAATGGTGCGAATAAGTCCTGGTATTCCGCTGCTGTATTGGCTTCGGGGTCAATATAGGTGCAGGGTTCGCATTGCGTGGTCTCCGGGGTTGAGATATCCAAGGATGGCGTCGAGGTCGCATCAGACTGCTCCTCTGCTGTGATTTCTTCCGAAACAGGATCAGATGTATTTGTTTCGGGACAAGGGGGGCATTGGTATGGCCCAGATACAGAACTGACCTCTTGATCGTTGAAGAGATTAGGCACAATCCGGGGAGCAAAATAACCTAACCCGATTCCGCCAAAAAACAGTACGGCGCCGACAACCACACTGATCACTATAGTTAAACAGTTTTTTCTACCTTTAGTATCCATTGTTACTCCTGAAATTCATTCGTACTCTAATTAGATTTTATAATTAACGAGGCTCATAACCCGGATAAAACCCAGTAGGCTGTTAATCTACTGAAGATTACCACAAATTTATTAACAATTAATAGGAATATTATGAGGGCTGTAAGTTGATATTGAAAGCTTCCCAAAGCAGGGTTGCCATTGCCACTGTCCCGGTGACTAAACAGTGTTCGTCGACATCGAAATCTGGTGTATGAAGCAGGGCATATTTGCCCTGGCTGGGATCGGCCGCACCGAGCCAATACATCGCCCCCGGGATTCGCTTCGCGAAAAATGCAAAGTCCTCACAATTAAATGGAAATGCAGCATTAAGCTGGGTGATATGTTGCTTTCCCAGGGCAGACTCCAGGGCGGGAAGCGTGGATTGGACAAGGCCTGCATGGTTGCGCATATCGATCATTGACCCCATTTTTGTTATTTCGTATTGGGTATGGGTCATACGACAAATTTTATTGAGGGTTGCCCTGATCTTGCCGAAAGCTGTTTTCCGCAGGGAGGGGCTGGCAGCTTTAACGCCCACCCCAAATTGACCAGGCCACGCATCGGGGTCTTCTTCATCTAAGGATGCATCATAGACAATAAAATTTTTCAGTTCTTCAGGTCCGGTTTGCATCAATCTCCAGAATGCCTCCATTTGATCCCATGTCTCGGGGAGTTTCCATCGATTGAGTGATTGGATTGCATGGCAGCAGCGGCTTGCAATGGTACTGAGGTGACCCAGATGAAACGACTGGTCTTTCCGAGGCGAAAGGCTGACCAGATAGTGGTCAAATCCTGATAAGAAAAGACCATCCGTCCAGGCAACCTGGCCTGCTGGAATCGGGGCTACATGCAAGCCAAGAACCGCAGCCGGTTCAGGGTTGGTTAATGCGCCATCATGGATCATCCGCAGCGCACCTGTGATTTCCTCTTCTTCAGGCTGGAAGATAAATCGGATATTTCCGGGGAGGTCATCTCTTAACGAAGATAAAATATTAGCAACGCCCACACCGATAGCGCTGTGGACGTCGTGACCGCAGGCGTGCATGATGCCTTCAATTTTTGAACGATAGGGAACGCGGTTAGTTTCCTGGATGGGAAGGGCGTCCATGTCCACCCTTAATGCCATTGTGGGTTTTCCAGGGTCGACGACCAAATCAGCAAGGATCCCATGCCCGCCGACATGGTTACGAACGACAAGCCCGGCAGCAATTAATTTTTTCGAGAGGTATTCAGCAGTCCAGGTTTCATATCCTGAAAGTTCGGGGTGCCGATGGAGTTCCCGCCGTATTTTACGGATTTCCTCAAATTGACTTACAGCCAGGCTTTGGATGGATTCGAGATGATGAGGACTTAATCGGATACGCAACGAATAACACCTTCAATAGAGATGCTTGAAGTTCAGTGGATATTCTCGTTATTAAAGAAGATCAATAAACCTCGGGTACGAAGGTCTGCTCTTCAAAAGGTGGGCGGATATAGCCTTCGTTTTCCTGACGAGGAGGCAGTTCAATTCTCTCGGGAGTTAGATCTTCGTAAGGAATCAAGCTGAGCAAGTGGGTAATGCAGTTCAAACGCGCTTTTTTCTTGACATCCGCATCTACAACGTACCAGGGAGATAATTTTGTGTCAGTGTACTTCATCATGACATCTTTTGCCTTGGAGTATTCCACCCAGCGACTGCGGGCTTCCACATCCATTGGACTTAACTTCCAGCGTTTGGTACGATCTTCCAACCTTGCCATGAAGCGTTTTTCCTGTTCTTCATCACTGACGGAAAACCAGTACTTGATCAATATGATGCCGGAACGGATCAGCATAGCTTCAAATTCAGGACACGAACGCATAAATTCCCAGTATTCATCTTCTGTGCAAAAGCCCATCACACGCTCGACGCCTGCGCGGTTATACCAGCTGCGGTCAAAAAGGACCATTTCGCCGGCTGCTGGAAGGTGGGGCACATAACGTTGAAAATACCATTGGGTTTTCTCGCGTTCAGTGGGAACACCCAGGGCGACCACGCGGGCGGAGCGGGGGTTCAGCCGCTGCATGATGCGTTTAATCACGCCACCCTTTCCCGCAGCATCCCGACCCTCAAAGAGCACAACCACCCTGAGATTTTCTTTTTTCACCCACTCTTGAAGCTTTACGAGTTCTATCTGCAGGCGAAGAAGCTCTTTATTATAGCGCTTGGTTGTCAACTCTTTTTTGTCAGATGCATTTTCATCATTGCTGTGCTTGGTACCGCTTGATATTGAAGATTTCTCCTGGTTGCTAGCCAGGACAGAAGAGTCCGGCGTGGCTTCCTCCGATGATGAAAGGCTCTCGTCTAGAGAGTCATCTTCGGTTTTGCTTTTCTTGTTCTTTTTATCTTTCTTTTGTTTCTTTTCCTTCTTTTGCTTCTTGTCTTTCTTGTCTTTCTTTTCGCCCTTTTTTTCTGACTTTTTCTTACCCATTTTTTTTACCTCCAAACGTCTAAAGGATCAGTAACTTCGGTACTATAATTTTACATGAAAAACGAAGGGAGGGAATAGGAATTAACAAGTAGACTTATATAACTTGTAATGAGCAGTAAACCAAGTATATCCGGTATCAATTCTTTCTTGTAACCTCTCTACTAAATATAACGCTTCTCCTCTAAATTCTCCTTTTATCTTATTAGGTTTATTTTCAATATTTTAATATTTATATATTGTAATGACCTTTAAACCAAGTATATCCGGTATCAAGTCTTTCCTGTAACTTCTTTGCTAACGCTACCGCTTGAAACTTAAAGTCTCCTTTTATCTTATTAGGTTTATTTTCAATTAAATTGTTTATTTCTTTTATCAATAAAACTGCTTCATCATAATGGAAACTCCAAGAACGTTGATTCTTTGGTTTATATGTATAAGTATGTTTTTTTAAAAATTTTAAAAGTTTTCTACCTTCAATAAAACAAACGATATCGTATATATGTAACCATGGAGTATCACTTTTGTTTAGTGAAACTTTAGAAATAGCTTCAATCTTACTACGACTATCAATATTATCAACTGCGCTTATAGTTATCCATACATTTTTTCGTTTCATTTTTTGTCTCCTTTAGATTTACGTTGTCTCTCCGTTTTTCTTACCAATTTTGCACCTCCCAAGGAGTTAGACAGCAGGTGAAAGGATATGATTATTTTACATGAAAAACGAAGGGAGGGAACAAGTAATCAGGAAAATTGGAATATGGCGATTAGGTAATCAGGGATTAAGTGATAAGGAGCCCGGCAATTTGAAATGAGAGATTTGACGGTTGGGAAGCAGGAATGAGGAACTGGGGCAAAGACGACTCAGGAATGAGAAAATCAGGATACTAGGTTGGCTAACTCGAGGATTGTATCGATATGGGGGCTGGTCCCGTGATGGTGCTTACCCACACATACCGTTCCCAGGCCAAGAACATGGGCGGTTTCAAGGTTGTTCGGTGAGTCGTCGATTAGCAGACATTTATCAGGGGATTCCTTGATGATTTCTAAAGCCTTAGAAAAGGCTTCAACCTGTGGTTTGCAGTAAGGTTGGAGTGCGTAGATATCAATGATCTCCTCAAAATGATGGATAATTCCCAACTGGGTCAGAACACGCTGGGCGTGAGCGGCATGGGCATTGGTGAAAATGAATTTTCGATTGGGGAGGGAGGAAAGCAGGTTGTCTAATTTGGGTTCGGGGGTGATGATATCTTCCAGCGGAACATCATGCACAAAATTGAGATAGGCATCCATCTCCACGCCAAATTCAGCTTGTAATCCGCGCAGGGTTGTGCCGTACTGCTCCCAAAGACGATGCCGGAGGGTGGGGACGTCCTTAATTGGAAAATGCATCACGTCAATCATGAAGCGATCAATACGTGAGCGGATCAACTGCCAAACACCGTTCCCATGGTGGTAGAGGGTATCATCCAGATCAACCAGTAGAACGGTGTAGGATTTGATGTCTAGCGGAAAGATCTGATATTTATTTGTTTTTTCTACCATAAGACAGAGCGGAAATAATGTTAATATATAAGGGGATGATGGGGGCAAATAAAATAACCATTAACCAGTAAGAAACTGGATGTGCAGTCCAAGCGCCGGATGGAAAGGTGCCTGCAGCAAATACGATCGCACCGCTGATGAAAATTGTTAAGGAAATCAGTCCCAGGACCGGTTTGTATTTTTTGTTGACCAGGTATTGATAGGAAAATATTATTCCAAGCAGAATACCGATTACATCCATCCCGGCTAAACCATAAAGGAAGGGCATTGCTTCAGCTGCCCAACCCCCGGGCGGCGGAAGGATGGGGAATGGAGCCATGTGAGAATACCATAAGATAAATTCTGCCCTTGCGAGAACCAGGAGATGCAGGCTTTGGAGGATGCCGTAATAAACGATCAGGAATTTGGTGAATCTATTAATTTTCTTCATTATTAAAATTTACCCCAAAAAACCAATGGTACGAAATCGAAACAATAATTGCTTCTCAAACCCTTTTCATCGCAATGCTGATCCAATCGTCCTGTTTGAGCCGTTCGATGGGTGCAAAACCAATATTTTGTGCTGCCTTGAGAACATCTTCTTCCTGATGGTCAAGGATACCGGAAAGCAATAGGACACCATCCCGACTGACGATATCACCCAAACCCATCGAAAAGAGCTTTTTGATGATGGGCGCAAGGATATTAACTAGAACCACAGGGGCTTCCTGAATAGAGAACTTGCCATCCAGGATATCTTTGACCGATCCTTTGCTGACTTCAATATCAAGGGGTGAAATGTCGTTCAACCCCGCATTTTCAAGGGTGGAAAGAACCGCCTGCTCATCAACGTCCACAGCTAAAACATGGCTGGCACCTGACTTGAGCGCAGCAATTGAGAGAATGCCTGAGCCGCAGCCAACGTCAATCACGGATTGACTGTTTGTAAAATGCCGCTCGAACATCTGGAGGCAGAGCTGTGTGGTCGGGTGAGTCCCCGTCCCAAACGCCATGGCGGGGTTGATCCGCACGATGATCCGGCCATCTTTATTTTCGGGCTGAAGCCAGGCTGGCAAAATCAGGAAGCGTTCACCAATCAGGATCGGATTGTAATGCTGCTTCCAGGCAGCCATCCAATCTTCATCTTTGATCAGTGTGAAATTCGGTTTTGGGAGAGGTGAAATCTGCCCAAGATGCCATAAGGCTTCTTCCAGGCGGTGTTTCTTCTCTTCCAGGTCTTCGTCAACAGCAAAGTACCCGAAAACTTTCATCTCACCAGTGGGTTCATTTTCCTGGGTATGATCGTTGAAGTGGGTCACATTTTCAACCACGACCCCATTGGCAACAAAACGCCCCAGCACCTCTGCCAGGGCTTCAACAATTTCACCGCTGCCAGTGAAGCTTACTTGCAGCCAATGTGTTTGTTTTTCGTTTTCAACCACCAAACACCTCACGCAATTTATCAAAGAAACTCTGGTCCTGGATCTTTATGTCTGGGTCCATTGTCTGAGCTAATTTTTCAAACAGTTCACGCTGATCAGCAGTCAGCCGGCTGGGGATTTGAACGGAGACAGTGACCAGCTGGTCACCCTTGCCGGAACCACGTAAATGGGGGATGCCCTGATCGCGCAAGCGGAAAATCTTTCCAGGTTGCGTTCCCGAGGGGATGCGCAGGTCTACCTCGCCATTCAGGGTCGGTACACGGATCTCATCGCCAAGAACCGCTTGAGCAACGTTGATATCCAGGTCGAGCAGGATGTCATCCCCTCTGCGGCGGAAATAAGCATGTTTTTCAACTTCAATTTCAAGGTAAAAATTGCCGGTAGGGCCGCCGTTGATCCCTGGTTGGCCTTCGCCAGCCAAACGGATTTGCACACCATCAGATACACCGGCCGGGATGGTCACCATTTTGTTGATGGTTTTTCGTTCCAAACCGCGTCCATTGCAGGTTGCACAAGGGGTATCAATAACCTCACCCCGCCCGCTGCAGCGCGGGCATGTGACAACCTGGACCATTGAACCCAGCAGGGTTTGATGGACTTGCCTAACCTCGCCCTGACCATTACACTGCGGGCAAGTGCTGGGTGAGGTGCCGGGTTTAGCACCCGAACCATGGCAAGTACTGCATTCTTCATCACGGGTTATTTTTATTTCTTTTTCAGCACCAAACGCCGCTTCCTCGAAAGTCAGCTTTAAATGACTGGAGAGGTCTGCGCCGCGCCTTGGTGAATTGCGAGAGCGGCGCCCGCCCATCCCACCAAAACCACCGAAACCAAAAATTCCCTGCAGAATATCCGAGAGATCGATATTCGTAAAGTCCGGCATGCCCTGCGTGTTGACACCAGCATGACCATATCTATCGTATGCGGCGCGCTTTTCACTGTCTGAAAGGACAGCATAAGCTTCGTTGATCTCTTTGAATTTTTCTTCTGCATCGGGTTCCTGGCTGACATCCGGGTGATACTGGCGTGCCAGCGTGCGGAAAGCTGACTTCAAGTCATCATCGCTTGCCCCTCTTGGGACGCCGAGAACCTCATAATAATCACGTTTTGCCATGTATATTTGTGCTCTTAATCTATTTCTTTATTGTTATTCACCGTTCATAAATCTGGATAAGTCTACTCAGAACAATCTCGACTGTCAAATAACCAGGGCCGATAAACAGAACCAGGTGCCCTTATGCTGCTGCGGGCACCTGTAAGATTACCTATTATTAAGGATCAGACCTGTTTGAATTCGCCATCAACGACGTCTTCGTCATCTTTATCAGGTTCATGATCCTGACTGTTTTTTCCTTCATCAGCACCCGGTTGTGTGTCTTCAGCGGTTTGCTGGTAGGCGGCAGCACCGAGCTGCTGGAGGACATCGGACAAAGCCTGGGTGGTTTCCTTGATTTTTTCGAGATCATCACCATCTTTAACCTCGCGTACCTTGCCGGCGGCGTCTTCAACTTTTTGCTTCAGGTCATCGGGCACCTTGTCGCCAAGGTCTTTAAGGGTTTTTTCTGCGGAATAAACCATATTATCAGCATGGTTCTTGGCTTCGATAAGCTCACGGTTTTTACGGTCTTCTTCGGCGTGCAGTTCTGCTTCCTGGCGCATCCGTTCGACTTCATCTTCGCTAAGGCCTGAGGAGGCTGTGATCGTAATATTTTGGCTCCGACCCGTTGCTTTGTCCTGTGCAGTGACTTCTAGGATGCCGTTAGCATTAATGTCGAAAGTCACTTCAATTTGCGGAATACCGCGCGGGGCAGGTGGAATGCCGTCTAGGATGAATTTGCCCAGGGATTTGTTGTTGGCGGCCATTGGGCGTTCGCCCTGCAGGACGTGAATTTCAACCTGGGTCTGACTGTCACTTGCTGTTGAGAAAACCTGGCTTTCACGAGTTGGGATGGTTGTATTCCGTTTGATCAGGGGTGTGGCTACACCGCCCAGGGTTTCGACGGATAAGGTGAGTGGGGTCACATCCAAAAGGAGGATGTCTTTAACCTCGCCGCCAAGCACACCGGCCTGGATGGCAGCACCAACAGCAACCACTTCATCAGGATTAACGCCCTTGTGGGGTTCTTTTTTGAACATCTTGTGGACTTCGTCCTGGATATGGGGCATGCGGGTCATACCACCGACCAATACGATCTCATCGATATCTTTCGTAGACAGGTTGGCATCATCCAACGCTTTCTTGACAGGTGTCAGGCTGCGCTCGACGAGGTCTTCGGTCAACTGCTCGAGCCTGGATCGGGTAAGGGTCATGACGAGGTGTTTCGGGCCTGATGAGTCAGCCGTAATATACGGCAGGTTGATTTCAGCCTGCATGGTAGAGGAAAGTTCGATCTTAGCTTTTTCTGCTGCTTCCTTTAAACGCTGCAAGGATTGGCGATCATTGCGAAGGTCGATCCCGTTCTCTTTTTTGAATTCGTCCGCAATGTAATCGATGATGCGCTGGTCGAAATCATCACCACCAAGGAAGGTGTCACCGCTGGTGGAGCGTACCTGGAAAACGCCTTCGCCAACATCCAGTACGGAAATATCAAATGTGCCGCCGCCAAGGTCGTAAACACCGATGACTTCGTTCTTTTTCTTATCCAGCCCATAAGCAAGCGAGGATGCTGTGGGTTCATTGATGATACGCAGAACCTCAAGACCGGCGATCTTGCCGGCATCTTTGGTTGCATTGCGCTGTGCATCATTGAAATACGCGGGAACTGTGATGACTGCCTGCGTGACGGGTTCACCCAAATAGGCTTCTGCATCCCGCTTGATCTTCGAAAGGATCATGGCCGAGACTTCAGGTGGGGAATATTCTTTACCTGCCAGTGTGACGCGTAAGTCGCCGTTGGGAGCCTTAGAGACGTTGTAGGGTACCAGTTTTAATGCCTTTTGTACTTCAGGATCGTCAAATTTACGTCCCATGAAGCGCTTTATTGAGAAAATGGTGTTCTCCGGATTTGTGATAGCCTGGTTTCGTGCTACCCGTCCAACCAGCCTTTCACCGTTTTTATTCACTGCAACAACAGAGGGAACCAAACGTTCACCTTCTGCAGAAGGAATTACGACCGGTTCGCCACCTACCATGACCGCAGCAACAGAGTTTGTTGTTCCAAGATCGATACCAATGATTTTTGCCATTTTATTATGCCTCCTTTAGATTATCGGGCGACCCGCACCATAGCAGGCCGTATGATTCTTGTTGATATTTTGTAACCGGGTTGAATAACATCGATGATTTGACCTTCTTTAAAATCCGGATTTTCTTCCTGTGTGATCGCTTCGTGGATGTTGGGATCAAACTCATCACCGGGTTTGACTTCCAACCGCTCCACACCCAGATTTTTGATCTGGTTCATTAATTTCTGGTGGATGAGCTCGATGCCGCTGACCCAACTATTCATTTCCTGATCTTCCGGCTGATTCTTGAGTGCCCGTTCAAGGTCGTCTGAAACACTCAGGAAAGCCTTGATAACGCTTGTCATGGCGTCTTGATAAGATCGTTCCGCATCACGCTGGACGCGTTTCTTGTAATTCTCGAAATCTGCACGAGTCCGCAGCCATCCATCTTTTTGTTCTTCTACGGCTTCACGCAGTGACTCAATTTCTTTTTCGAGGGCGTCATACTCGTCATAGGTTAACGCAACCATGGTGGAGCTTTCATCCCCTTGATCAGCCGCCTGTGAAGCTGGGGTTTCCTGTTCTTCGTGTTCCTCTTTATTTTTTGATTTTTCTTTTTTATCTTTATACATATATGTGTTTCTCCAAAAAAATGATATTTATTGCTTGTTAATTAAACCTTACACTGCAAGTGTTTCAGAAACCAGATCACTCAGAACATTCGCGACGAAGCGAACTGTAGAAATGGTCCGGTCGTAAGGCATGCGGATTGGCCCTAAAACGCCGATGGAACCCGTCAGGGTTTTGGGATCGCCATAGCGTGCCAACACAAGGGAAACCTGCCGGAGTTCTTCCCATGTGCCTTCACCACCGATCAGGACCTGGATGCCGCCTACGTCGGTGTTCATCATCGTGCTGGCCAGTAAGTTCTCTAACATTGAAGGTTCTTCCAGGATGTGCAGTGCCTGGCGAGCTTCATCGGATTCTGAGAACTCAGGTTCTGATAAAACATTCGTCATACCTTCCAGGTAGATTTCACCCGTTGCAGATTCTTCGATCAGCGACATTTCAGCCAGCAAGATTTCCAGGATTTCCTGTCCGATGGGATCCAACTGCCCTTGAAGGCGTGAAATCCCCTGGATATCTTGCCGCAAGCACAAATGCGAAAGCTGGTTTGCGATCTGAGAAAGCTGTTCCTGGGGGACGGGTTCTGCCAACGAAATGAACTGTTGGCGGATCTCTCCACCAACCAGCACCAGCACCATTAAGACCTGACGCCCCCGGGTGGCAATTAACTCCAGGTGTTTGAAGATTGCTTTTTCTGAATGGGGGGCAGTGACCAGCGAGGCTGCCTGGGACTGGTTGGCCAACACAGATGCTGCCAACTTAAGCCATTGCTCGATATCCTGGCGAGACTGGTAAAACTGGTGGGTGATCGTGCGGCGGGTATTGGTGGGTAGACCGCTTTTCTGGATCAAGTTGCCCACGAAGAAGCGGTATCCTTCCTCAGTCGGGACACGGCCAGCGGATGTATGGGGTTGGCGGAGAAGCTCAACATCAGTGAGAACCGCCATTTCATTACGAACTGTTGCTGAACTCATTGTGAGATCGTATTTTTCCACAATCGTTTTTGACCCCACCGGCTGTGCGGTGTGGATATGTTCGTGGATGATCAGGGTCAGGATGAGTTTTTGGCGGTCAGATAAATGCATGAAAGCCTCTGGTTAAAATTTAGCACTCTCAAGCCGAGAGTGCTAAAATAGCACAACTTTAATGTTACCATGAGCAAAAAATACCGTCAAGAATACTATGGGTATGAAGATATTAATAATTTATAAGAAATTTGGTGGATAGGGAGGCGTGAATGGAGATATCAAGTAATCAGGCAATCAGGTATCAGGAAAATAGGTGATTGGGCGATTAGGTATCAGGAAAATGGGTGATCAAGAAACACTTGTGGCAGTTGCGAATTATGAACAATAAGCTACAAGCGACTAACGACAAGCTATTTCCTTTCACCATTGAGCTTATAGCTGTTTATTTCGTTATCGCCACCCTGAAAATCTGCCGGTCAATGCCGCCGAATTTATACTTATAATCTTCGTCGCCGCGCATGAAGTCGAATTCGTTAATACCTTGTTCAACCGCCCACTGGATAAGGTTCGCCAACAGGACCCACCCCGGTGAAAATTCGCGAAAATCCCAATCCCAACCGGAATTGTACAGCCATAATCGATCATTGAAAATAAAAGACATATTGGCGGCTGCTTTTCCGCCATCCAGGGTGAAGAAAGCCAGCTGCAGCCAACCCTCATTGAATGCTGTCTGGGCTGTGTTACGGATATGCTGGCGCATCTGAGGGGTCAGGAAATCCTTTTTATTGGGATCCTGCGCCATCATGTTAATAAATGTTTCCACATCAGAATTTAGTTGATCTTCACTCTGGGTGATATATAAACTGCCTTCTGAAAGGCTTTGTTCGACATTCCTGAGCTTCCGCCGGATTTCATGTCGCTGCTTTTTATCAATACCAGCTAGGTAGGTTTCAAAATCATCCGGAAGAGGAATATAGGGGGAAGGTTGGAGGGGGCTTTTCTGATAATGCCAACCACGGATTTCAGCTTCAGAGGATAAACTCTTAAATGAAGGGGAATCCTCGAGGATATTGTATAAGTCCAGGACCTCCCAGGCGGGGATGCTCTGATCGGAAATGAGAACATCGAGCATGCCTTTAATGAAGTCAGGTAAACCCTCGGGTAGAGCGATGAAATCCAGAAAATCGGAAACCTCGATTGCCCCAACGAACATTAAAGCCGGTTTTCCTTCCTTATTTCGTGTGTGGAAAAGTGGAGCAGCCCCAAGTAGGCGGTCATCTTCATAGGCTGCAATAATTATGAGCTGGCTATCCTCAGGCCACTCACCCCCACCGCGGGTCTCCCACCAGGTTTGAAGATATTCAAACCGCAGGAAAGGCACATGACTTGCACTGAGTTGTAGTAATTGATTCCAATTGTTTTTAATTTTTGATAAAGGGTTGAAAGTATTGTATATTTTAAAGTCCATGGCAAATATTATACCGTATGGCAAGTATGTGTATAATGAAGTTGTATATCCTAGATGAAAATTGGTTAGGTGCTTATGTATGATCTGAATTTGATGCCTATAACACTTAAAAATGGACAGCAGCATGATCAGCTAGCAGGTTTCCAGGCTGCAGGACCGCCAAAGAAGGTCACCCGCAGCCGAACGGAAGACATGCTGGTTCTATACCTGACAACCAGTGAAAAAGAACGTCTTTCCGAAGATTTAAAGCAGACCTGGTTAGATCAATTAACAGACCTGTTCTACAAAACCAGTGGTTCTGTGACATCGGCATTGCGATCACTGGTTGAGAAAATGAACCAGACGATGATGGAAAGAAATTTTAATGGTTCCCCGAGGAGCGGGACGGTTAGTGGGGGGATCACGGCTGCAGCACTGCATAACAACTTTATCTATATCGCCCAAAGCGGTTTAACACACGCCTTTGTCCTGACACAGCAGGGCCTGACCCATTTTTATGACAGCAGCTTATCTGACCGGGGATTGGGAATGAGCCGGACACCCGCTTTACGCTATTTCCAGGTAGATATAGGCGAGGGTGGGTATTTATTTATGACGGACAATCCCCCCAGCACCTGGCGGGAGGACTTACTTTGTTCTGGGGATTTTCCAAATCCGGAACAGTTGAAACGACGGCTTCTCAACCAGGTGCCTGCCAGTTTTCAATTAGGCTTGGTTCAGGTAAAGCCGGGCAGCGGCAATATTGTTATGGTTCAATCGGGTTTTGCACAAAATCCACCTAAACAAGCGGAAATGGTGAGCGAGCCTGTTGAAGCAGCCGAACCGCAATTAGAAATAGGACAGCATGGGACCTCAGAGCTAGAATCGGAACCGGAAGACACACAGCAGAGGGGACAAAGTATTGTCGGGGTGACAAAAACTGATCGAGAACCTGCTGTTGAGCTTCCGGTAGATCAACACTCCCAGGATGAAGAACAGCCAATTGGAAAATCAAAACTAGATGCTGGTTCAGGGGATGAGGTTCGTGAGAAACCGGAACCCGAGAAGCAACCCCAAGCCGCCAATCTGTATCGAACGCAAACGATCCGAGCACCAGAAGCGAAAAAGCCCAGAATATCAAAAAGTCAGAAGAACCAGGTTTATAAAAAAGGGCTCAAGGGAATAGCAGCATTTTTCGAAGGGTGGCGGAAAACACGCCAGCACATTGATACCTTCTTCAAAGATCTTATCGCGCGCTGGTCACCCAGTGGGCAGGATGGTCCGCCTCAACTCTCCAGGAAGACGCAGTTATTGATTGCATTGATCGTCCCGCTGGTTGTGGTTGCGATAGCAATGGGTGTTTATGTCAGCAGGGGACGCACCTTACAGTACGAATCCTATTTTGGTCTTGCCCAGGCGAAAGCTGCCAGTGCAGTGAATACCTCCGATACAAACCAGGCAAGAGAGGAATGGCGGGAAGCCCTGGGTTTGATTGCAGAGGCAGAGACCTACAAGCAAACAAATGAGGCGGAAGTCCTTAAACAACAAGCCCAGGAGGCATTGGATGAATTGGATGGCGCGATCAGGCTGCGCTACCATTCGGCATTGATCGGCTCACTCCCGGAAACAGTCAACATCACACGAATCATCTCTTACGGCTCAGACCTGTATATGCTGGATTCGACAGGTGGCCGTGTGATCCATGCCCTTGGTACAGGGCAGGGTTATGAAATCAATGCTGACCTGATATGTGAGGGTGGAAATTTCAGCGGCGGGAGCGTTGGCGCTTTGGTGGATATGGTTTCCCTGCCGCCCAACAATCCCTACCAGGCGCATATTCTTGGTCTGGACAGCATCGGCAGCGCGGTATACTGTGCGCCCGGGTTAGCCCCGGTTGTGCAAACCCTGCCATCTGCAGGTGAAATTCAGGGTGGGGCGACAAGAGCAGCATATGAAAGCAATACTTTATACGTGCTCAACCCAGACGCCAACAGCATTTTTGTTTATGTAACAACAAATGGGCAGTTTCTTGATCTCCCCATTGATTATTTTGAATCAGCTGAACCCGGTGAGAAGCTGGATATTTCATTGGTCACTGACCTGGAAGTGAGCGGAGCAAAATTATACCTCTTGCAATCAAACGGCTTAATTGTGGAATGTGTGTACAGCGGCTTGGAAGGCGACCCTGTCAGCTGCCAGAATCCCGTACCTTATATTGATGGACGGGCAGGAAGGGAAGAGCAAGCGGTCAGCATCCCGCAATCTAATTTCACGGCGATCCTATACAACCCGCCGCCTGTTTCAACGATTAGCATATTGGATGCAAATAATGCGGATATCTACCGGTTTTCCCAAATTTTTCGCCTGAGCCGGCAGCTTCGCCCGGATATGGGTGATGCAGAAGTGCTTTCACCCGCTGCTACGGCATTCACGATCGGTATGGAAAGGGTTATTTTCCTGGCATTTGGCAACCAGGTTTTCTTTGCCTACATTGAGTAGAAGCAGGTTATTAAAAAGCCAATCAGTCGATAATTGAGGACATCAACCTAACAGGCATTAAAGAACAGTTCTGATGCCTGTTTCATATTGTTTGTCCGATCTGAATATGTCTTTTATCCCTGCTGGTTAATGTTACAATTGAACACTGAAAAAACTTGATTTCGGATGAGGAGCATTATGACAGAACTAGATCCCCGGATTAAAACACTGCGAGAGATACGTTCCAATGCCCAGAAAGGTGGGGGGCAGGATCGCATTGACCGGCAGCATGCAAAGGAAAAATTGACCGCACGGGAACGATTGGATGCCTTGTTAGACCCAGGCAGTTTTACAGAATTGGGAACGTTTACAACCCAGCAAGATGATCCGGAGGGTAATACTGCCCTGGGTGACGGGGTAGTCACGGGTTTTGGCACCGTGGATGGCAGAACAGTTTATGTTTACGCCCAGGATTTCACCGTTCAGGGCGGCTCATTGGGTGAAATGCACAGCCGTAAGATCTGCCGGGTGATGGACCTGGCTGCGGCAAACGGGAGCCCCATTATTGGTTTGATCGACTCAGGTGGTGCCAGGATCCAGGAGGGCGTCAAAAGCCTGGGTGGTTACGCTGAGATTTTTAAGCGCAATGCATTATATTCAGGCGTTGTCCCGCAAATCAGCCTGATCCTCGGCCCTTGTGCAGGTGGTGCGGCTTATTCTCCAGCGGTGACCGATATGATCATCATGGTGGATAAACAATCATTTATGTTCCTGACCGGACCGGATGTGATCAGGACTGTCACTGGGGAGGAAACAGACTTTGAATCCTTAGGTGGTGCGGAAGTTCATTTAACCCGGAGCGGAACTGCTCATTTGATGACAAAAGATGAAGAATCTGCCCTGGCACTTGCTCGATATTTGCTGGGCTACCTGCCCTCTAATAATGTTGAGAATGCCCCGATTGTTGATCCTGATGATGACCCTGAACGGCTGGCTGAGAACCTGAACAGCCTGGTACCGGTTGACCCCGGCGAACCATACAGTATGCGCACGGTGATTGACAGCGTGGTAGACCAGGGTTCATTTCTGGAGTTGCAGGCGGGTTATGCCCGTAATGCAATTGTGGGTTTGGCAAGGTTTGATGGTATGACGGTTGGGATTTTGGCACAGGAACCAAGCGTGATGGCAGGTGCGATTGACATCAATGCCGCTGATAAACTTAGCCGTACAGTGCGATTCTGTGACGCTTTCAATATTCCGTTGGTAACTTTTGTGGATTCACCTGGCTTTTTACCTGGTGTGAGCCAGGAACATAACGGGATCATCCGTCATGGGGCAAAAGTATTGTTTGCTTATTCTGAAGCGAACGTGCCGAAGGTCAGTATTGTCACCCGGAAAGCCTATGGCGGCGCTTACGTCGTGATGAGCAGTAAGTTCCTGGGAACGGATATTAATTATGCATGGCCCAGCGCAGAGATTGCAGTGATGGGACCGCAAGGCGCGACCAATATCTTATCCCGCAAAGAACTGGCGCAAGCAGAAGATCAGGAAGCTGAACGGGCGCGATTGGAAGCGGAATACCGCCAAAAGTATCTGACGCCTTATGCGGCAGCTAAAGCCGGTTATGTGGATGAAGTCATCGAGCCGGCTGAAACCCGCATAAAGGTTATCAAGGCTTTGCGAGCGATTCAGCATAAATCTGAACCGCATCCCGCACGAAAACACGGAAATATGCCGGTCTGAGAGGTCAATTGATGAGTGAAATAATTCGGCAAGGTCTGTTGATCACGGCAATTGGTATGGGTCTGGTTTTTGTTGTCATCATTTTCTTATGGGGTTTAATGGCACTGATGATGCGGTTAACCTCCAGTGAAAAAAAGCGGAAACGGAAACCCGAACAACCAAAGGAAATCAAAAACCTTCCAGCAGAAATCCAAGAACCATCTCCTGCAGAGCAGATACAGCCCGATGACCACAAACAAAAAGCTGCGGCAGCAGCAGTTGCGGTTGGATTAGCCATTGAAAACAACAAAAGGCGCCAAAAAAGTAGGAAAGTAGCGGAACATTCAGATGGATTAAGCCCCTGGCAAACCATTCACCGGATGCGGCAGTTTGGAAAGAGGAAATAAGAGGAACTTAAACATGAAAATAAAAGTCGAAATTAACGGTCAGACCTATCATGTGGATGTTGAAGATATCCATGTTCGCCCTGTGATCGCAGTTGTTGATGGTGAGCGTTATGAGGTTTGGTCTACTACAGAAAGCACCCGGGCGGGTACGAGCGATAGTGCAGCTAGACCAGTCATCTCTGCTCCCCAGACATCTCTTCCAGCGGCTGGTAGCAGTACACCAACATCTGAGCAAGGTGATTCCCAACTGACGGCGCCGCTGCCGGGTGTGATCGTTGCTATCCTCGTAAAACCCGGTGACAAGGTTTCGCGCGGGCAGGAGCTCTGCACCCTGGAAGCCATGAAAATGAAAAATGCCATCCGCGCCAATCACGACGGCATTGTTGAGACGATTGATGTCAACATGGGTGACCTGGTCAGCCACGGTCAGGCCTTGATGACCTTCAAAGAGTAAGGAAGATTTCGAATGGATTTTTCATATTTATTGGAAGAAATCTCTCGAGGCTTTACCAATTTCAGCCTGGGTAACGCAGTGATGATTTTGGTAGGTGTGGTGCTGATCACATTAGCTGTGGTTAAGGAATATGAGCCTGTCCTGCTGCTCCCGATCGGTTTTGGCTGCATCATGGCCAATATCGGCATGTCAGCAGATGTGGGATTCATGAAAGTGATCTATGATGCCGGTATCTCCACCGAGTTGTTCCCCCTGTTGATCTTTGTTGGGGTGGGCGCGATGATCGATTTCAGCCCTTTGCTGGCACAGCCAAAGATGGTCCTGCTGGGTGCTGCGGGGCAATTCGGTATTTACGGCACCTTACTGCTGGCGATCTTGCTGGGTTTTGATATCCGGCAATCGGCAGCGATTGGTGTGATCGGCGCGATTGACGGACCGACAGCGATTTTCGTGGGGAGTAAGCTGGCGCCTGAACTTCTCGCACCGATTGCTGTTGCTGCTTATTCCTACATGAGCTTGATCCCGATCATTCAGCCGCCTATCATGAAACTGCTGACGACCCGTAAAGAACGCTTGATCCGGATGGACTATACACCGCGGCCTGTCTCCAGGCTTACGTTGGTGGTCTTTCCAATAATTGTAACTGCAATTGTGAGCCTGGTAGCGCCGGATGCGGCGCCTTTAATCGCGTCGTTGATGCTGGGAAATTTACTCCGTGAGAGCCTGGTCGTTGACCGCTTGAGTAAAGCTGCTCAAAACGAGATCATCAATATTGCTACCTTATTCCTGGGGCTGGCAATTGGTGCGACTATGAAAGCCGAGACATTTCTCAACCTGAACACTTTGATGATCCTTGGGTTGGGTCTGATCGCTTTTATCATGGATACCGTTGCGGGCTTACTGTTTGGAAAATTGATGTCTGTGATGAGCAAGGGAAAGGTCAACCCCCTGATTGGTGCTTGCGGCATCAGTGCTTTTCCAATGGCGGGAAGGCTTTCAGCGAAGATGGCCCAAGACGAGGACTTTGAGAACTTTATCCTGATGCATGCCATGGGCGCGAACACAGCCGGGCAGTTGGGGAGCGTGATCGCGGGGGGATTGCTGCTTGCTTTAGTGACTGGTCTGAGTGGATAAGGCTCAGAAGGATAAGACTTACGAGAAGGAAAAAAGGCTGTTCTTCAACTTAGAAAACAGCCTTTTATTTTTTTTGAGAAGTTTACTGGTGTTGAAGAAGTTGTCCTCTAGCTAAAGAAATAATGGAACTATTTCTTCTTTTCTCTGAGTTCTTTGGGTCGCCAGAAACCAACTAGGTCACCCATGGTTTCAAAAGAGACATCTTGCCAGTGATCGACCGCCAGCACCAGGTGACCTAACCCTGCGGTGGGGACAGATTCGATTTTACCATCGATGATTTGCAGGTATGCTTCCAATCCGGGATTGTGTGCAACAATCATGACAGTCATGATTTCATCGCTGAGGTCGGAAAGGGCATTGAGAAAATCCTGGGGCTCACCCATATATAACTCTTCGGAATCAACAACTTTAATTTTCTTATCCAGGGCATCCAGGATGGCTTCTGCCGTCTCCTTTGCCCGTGTTGCTGAGGATGAGAGGATCAGGTCTGGAATGAGGTTATTCTTTTTGATGACTTTTGCGATAAGCTTGCTGTCTCTATGACCACGTTTTTTCAGGGGGCGTTCATGATCTTCAAGACTGTCATCTTTCCAACTTGATTTCCCATGGCGCATGAGTAATAGATTTTTCATTAAAAATATCTCCTAAATTTTTACCTCAAACAATATGGAATCATAACACATGTGGCTCTGAATTCAATAGTAAATTTACATTTGATGCTTTGACTGAGTATGATTCCGGGTATATTTAAGTTGAACAACAGGCTGTTCATTGGAGGGACATTTTCTTGATAGCAGCGGCTACGACTCAAGGTGCTAAACTGTATTGATGATTAATTTCCCCCCTTTAATGCTGAACTGCGGATCAGAAGACCCGCAGCCCAGCAACTCACCTTTAAGGAGATAGCATAGCCAAATTACCAGTAAAGTTTTTTTGATTTGGTCTAAGCTAATTATATTATAACAAATTATATCAAATTAGTCAGTATTTGTATCAGGTTTTCATGGATCTCACCGTGATTTTCTATTTTAATGATTAAAGATATAATCCAGAATATGAGTTTATGATTATTTTGTGATCCTTTTTATCTTCATGCAGGAAAAAGGTATCGCGTAAACCAAGACGGAAATTTCTGATGCAGCGACATATGCAAAACATCTCATTCTTTGTGATCATTTCAGTCCTGTTGGGCTGTGCTTTCTTCTTTTCCCAGTTAACCAATCTGGATCAAGGTGAATCTGCCAATACTGTGACGCCGGATGATGATGAGATGGTGGATGATATGCCAGCCTGTACCGGAGAAATGTCCCAAAGCGAAGAAGAAGCATGCTATTCAGAGGCGGTTCAAATCTCTGAGAAACTGGTCAATGATGCTGTTGACCGGATTCTCGACATGGAAGCAAATTCTGACGAACGTATTTCTTTTATGGATGACCAATTTGATTGGGAGGAATCCCGCGATGCGGATTGCTCTTACGTCTATGGCCAGACTGATGACACACTGGAAGCTGGAATCAGGGAGTCTATTTGTTTGCGTGACCAAAACCTGGAACGATTGGATCAATTGGAAGCTTTTTATTGTGATTGGTTTGGTGAAGGAGACTGCCTTGCCTCATCAGCACAGGGAGAATGATGAATTAGTGCCAAGTGATTGTCTGCGGTCAATTTCCACCATGAATTGACCATTTTTTGTTAACTGGCCTGATAAAGGATGGTGTAAAAAATGACGGGTAAAAACCCGTCATTTGGTTTTTTAGACCCAGATCTCACATTAAGCGTCTGGATTTTTCTTGCGAAAAATGGCATAGATCACCAATGCAATGATGCCCACGACGCTCCCTGCGATGATAGCCCAGGCCCAATTGGGTAAATTGAGTATCTGTTCGGGGATAACAGCTGGCGGAACTTTTGCTTTTGACCAATCGATTTTATAGGCTCGAGCTCCCGAGAGCTCTGCATCCGTAAAGTCTGCCCCGGTGACATCTGAAGATGCCAATCGTGCATTCGCAAGGTTTGCGTTGGTGAAGTTGGTATCTTGAAGGTTAGCCGTTACTAATACTGCATCTTGCAAGTTCGCGTTTTCAAAATTAGCTTCTCGGGCTTCAATGCCGATCAGTACGGATTTGTTTAAATCCGCTTCCCTAAAATCGGTTCTAACCAGGTCACCACCCAAGATAACTGCTTTATTAAGTGATGCGCCATACATCGTTGCACGATAAAAGTTTGGAAAAATCAATACACTGCGCGAGAGATCTGCCCCGGAAAGGTCAGTTTTTCGAAGGATAGCCCCAGCAGACGTCACGTTATTCAGATTGATGCCGCTGAGAACCGCTCCTGAAAGATCCTTTCTCCCCTGGATTGCCTGGCGTGCTTCTTCAGTTGACCCGGGTTGGATGACTTCAGATGCTTTCTTTTCAATTTTTATTTCTTGGCTCATTTTATCCTCCCTCTTAATTCTATCAAAAATCTATTCATCATTCAACTTATTTGCGCGACCTATCCCGCTGATGACCTGACGTAAGCTGGGCTGCCCATGATAATCCACATGCCCCATACCGGATATGGCAATATCAAGGCTGTCTTCTGCATGGACGGCAGCATTCCCCTGGCCGGAGATGGCTATTTTGACGGATTTGCTTACCAGGTTGGGCGTTTGGACCTCACCGGAACCTGAAATCCGGATATCCTGTTTGTCGACAGCACCGGCAGCATTAAATTCACCTCTGCCGCTGATGCGCAGTTTCAGCGTATTGCATTCCAGAGATGAGAAGGTCAGGTCCCCCAAACCGGAGATTCTCAAGTCCAATTCTTCAGCTATTAAGGAATCGCATTTCAGGGTGCATTTCCCGCTGACACTGATTTTTTCAAGATCAACGCAAGTCAGGGTGTAGATCACTTTCTTATCAGCGCCTGAAAAAACGGAGGTGACCATCTTCCCAATACGCTCAAACCAATCTTTTTCCAATCCCAACGTTAGTGTACCGTTGTGGACCTCTGAAATGAGGTCTGGCAGGAGATCTTCGTCGGCTTCGATCGTGAGAGAAACCTGGTCCCCCTGGATGAGGTTCAATTTCCCAAAATCTTTGAAATTAATTTTTATAAAGGACTGAATTGTGCGAATCTCTTGTTTCATGATCTTTCCTTTCATTTTTACTATTTAATTATCTGACTTATGAAAGGTATTATATCATAAAATAAAGAAATTAGAAGTAAAACATTAAGAATATTAAACGGGCAATCAATATAATTGATATAGAACCGGAGAAATCATCGAATCATTTTAGATGTTTGGTTGGCTGAAAAATTGCCTATTTATTTTCTGCTGGATGGTAGACGATATTTTCCCAGGTAGCTTTAGCCCAATCCAGGTCATCAGGATCATCTATGTAGAATGCCAACTGCAGGCATGACGTGTCGCTGGCGGTGAAGGTATACAAGGAAAGCCTGCACTTCTCACCCTCACAGTTCTCAATTTGGGTGTAGCCCAAACCGACAATCTCACCTTTGGTTGAGACCAGGGTTTCAAGTGCATTTTCAGGGATCATTTTCTGGATCTTGTTCAGGAGTTCCAATTTACCTTTGCCTTCAGGCAGTTTGAAAACAACGCTGACCACCGTAGCACCGGTTTTCCAGAAAACCAGACGCTCATTTTCAACCCGGTGTTCAAATTCATCAGTCAGGTTGATGATCCACTCATTTGTGATTCGAAACGCCATACGATCCTTTCAAATGATTTCCGTAATAATGCCAATCTTTCGACAACCTATTATAATTTAATCAGCCTTATTATACCTTTACGTTTTCCTATTACATATTAAGTTTCCTGGCGTGGAAGGGTAGATATGTTTCAAGATCCCCGGGGTCCAATTGAGAGTTTTGAATGGGGGCGCTTTATCATCAATGGAGAAACCCATTCGATGGATGGCGAGGGTGTTGGGAAGGATATTTGCATCCTGCAAGGGTGTGTGACTTCCTGGAAGGCACGCAAAGGTCATCAGCTCAAACCTGAAATGGTTTCCTGTGTATTCGATCAAGGCGTAACTATTCTTGTGATCGGTATTGGCGTGAATGGGGCACTAAAAGTTAAAAAGAAGACACGAAATGCCATTATGGATGCTGGGATCGATGAACTCATCTTTGAAAAAACACCTGAAGCCTGTGAAATCTATAACCAGATGATAAGGTCAGGAAAGCAAGTAGCCTTCTTGGCGCACGGCACCTGCTGACTATGGACACATGGAGTGTCTATTGAATGCATGACTCCGGGACAAATATTCGACTATAATTGACGGTGCTGGATTTTGATAAACTTAGTTATTTAGGAGGAATCACCAATGGAAGCTGTGCCCCCACGATGGGATCTTTCAAATGTTTACCCGGGATTGGATTCTCCCGACCTATCCAATGATATTGAATGGATTAAAGAAACCACTGAAGAACTGCGGAAGTTATATGAGGACCACCTGGTCAAGCTGGGAACTGAGAGTTCCCTAGAAGAAATCAATAAATCGATCAGTGTCCTGGTTGACAAGTTGAATGACTTGATGCAGAAGGCGGCAACTGTTCGAGCTTACCTGTATTCGTTCATTACAACTGATTCCTTTAACCAGCAAGCGATGCAGATGAACTCTCAATTTGATAGGGTCATGGTTGGGGTCCAGAAAGTGAGCGTTTTGCTGGAAGCCTGGCTGGGAAAGCTCAAGGCAGTTCTTCCGAGAGCCCTGGAACTGGGGAACAGCGCCGGTGAACATGCCTTCCCTGTGATGGAAATGGCGGAGCAGAGCCAGTACCTGATGGGTGAGGCGGAAGAAGTACTGGCGAGTGAACTGAGCCTATCCGGTTCACGAGCCTGGACCAAACTGCAGGGAACAGTAACCTCACAGAAAACGGTTGATTTTGAGATCAAAGGGGAGACCAAAGTACTGCCGATGCCGGCTTTGATCAACCTGCATGCGCATCCGGAAGAAGAGGTTCGCAAAAAAGCCTACGAAGCGGAGATGGCAGCCTGGGAATCAGTCAAAGAACCCCTGGCAGCCTGCATGAATGGGATTAAGGGGTGGGTCAATACATTGAATGCCAATCGGGGACGGAAAGACGCCTTACATGAACCGATTGACCAGGCAAGGATTGACCGCCAAACCCTGGAAGCCATGATGGGTGCAATGGAAGATTCTTTCCCAATGTTCCGGCGTTACTACAAAGCAAAAGCCGCCAGGTTTGGTCAAAAAGCGCTGCCCTGGTGGAACGTGTTTGCGCCGACCGGTAAACTGGATAAGGAATACACCTTTGATGAAGCGGCTGACTTTATCTTAAAGAACTTTGGTAAATTCTCACCGGAATTGAAAGCTTTTGCGAAAACCGCCTTTGACAGCCAGTGGATTGATGCCGAACAGCGCTCCGGCAAACGCGGCGGCGCTTTCTGCATGCCAGTTCCTGGTGTAAAGGAATCACGGATTTTATGTAACTTTGACGGTTCGCTTGACCAGGTCATGACAATTGCCCATGAATTGGGGCACGGCTATCATAACTTCAATATGTACCAGGCAGATAAGACTCCCCTCCAACGGCAAACCCCGATGACGATGGCGGAAACTGCCTCCATCATGTGCGAGACAATCGTTTTCAACGCCGTCAGGGAATCGATCTCAGACCCACAGGAAGAACTGGCCTTGCTTGAGACGGCTTTGATCAGCGACTCGCAGGTGATCGTGGACATTTACTCCCGCTTCTTGTTTGAAAAAGAAGTGTTTGAACGACGGGAGAAATCGGATCTCAGCGCGGATGAGCTTTCAGAGATCATGGAAAAAGCCCAGGCAGTCACTTACGGCGATGCGTTGGATGAAAATTTCCGTCATAAATATATGTGGACCTGGAAGCCGCATTACTATTCTGCGGGACTATCATTCTACAACTTCCCTTATGCCTTTGGTATGTTGTTTGGTGTGGGTTTGTATGCGATTTACCAGCAGCGCGGTGATGATTTTATCCCGGATTATAAAAAGCTGCTCTCCAGCACCGGCGAAGCACCGGCAGCTGAGCTTGCAGCGAGATTTGATATTGATATTCGATCAAAAGATTTCTGGGCTGACAGCCTGGCGGTGATTGGCAAACGCATTGACCGCTATTGCGAGCTGTAATACTGTCAATAGTAGAACTAAACCCTTAGGGATGAAGAATGAATTTGGGGCGCTGTCTGATCTTTTGGGACAGTGCCCCTACGGTTTAATCGGGTATTTTTTTATACGAAAAGGTGGATTAGTTATTAGCCGGAGAGTTCTTAAGCAAGCCAGGTTTGAATTTTGGCTTTGATCTTATCCCGAACTTCCCTGAATTTATCCATCTTCTGATCTTCCGGCCCCAGGAAAGCTGCTGGATCTTCGAAGGGCCAATGCAGGCGAGCCCCCATTCCCGGGAAGTAAGGGCAGCGTTCATCGGCATTACCACATACGGTGATCAGGTAATCAAAATTGATCTTCCCAATATACGCATCGATGTGTTTGGATCGCTGGTTTGAGATATCTAGGCCTGCTTCTTCCATCACGGCTGTGGTGAAGGGATTTACGCCATGCGGTTCCAAGCCGGCGCTGTAAACCTCAAAACTTTCGCCACCCAGGAGGCGCAGCCAGGCTTCTGCAATTTGACTCCGGCAGGAGTTGCCTGTGCAGAGAAAAAGGACTTTCGTTTTTGGGGATTGATCCATAGATATTGTCTTCTTTCGCTAAGGTCGAAAAACAATTTTTATTGGACTTAGTATATCCAATCTTTGTAATAACGATTTTTGGGTTTTGTTATTAATCGGTAAACAATTTTATGGAATAAAAAGTCAATCCAGGGTGAGCAAGAAACCATTTTTCTTGAGCCATGCTTTGTCCTTTTTATAATCCGGTTTAAGGACAGCTACAGAAGCCCAAAAGGCCTTACTGTGGTTCCGCATCCTGAGGTGAGCTAATTCATGCAGAACCACGTATTCCACGATGGATATGGGTGCCATGCACAGGCGGTATGTAAAATTAAGGTTGTTCTTGCTTGAACAGCTTCCCCAGCGCGTGCGGGCACTGGTGATGCGGACCTGCCCAACCTTGAAGCGGTTTTGTTTGGCGTATTGGTTGATCAGCCTCTGGGTGATGGCGCGTGTCTCTTCCCGGTACCACTCGATGAAAACCTCTTTTGCACGGTTGTGGGCAGATTTTGAAAGTAGAAATGCCCCATCCAATTCAAGCGGAGGCCGGTGGCTGTCTGTCAGGCGGAGGGGGTACTGCTCCCCCAGGTACCAGAACAACTCACCGGGTTTGAAGGTTTTTGGATCTTGTGCGGGATAATGTTTTGCCAGGCGTGCCCGGGTATGGTTGACCCACTCGGATTTTGACTCAACCACGGACTGGATTTGTTCTGCTGTGGCTTTGCCTGGGGCTCGTACCACCAGTCGACCACCCGGCTTGATCTCCAGGGCAAATGTTTTTCGGTTTGAGCGGATAATTTCATCAATCTTCATGGTTAACCTTGATGCTGTCTTGTTTGGTTTCAGCATAATTATACTTATGAAAGGCCGGGATTCTATTCCTGTCGATTCAATTGGACCTATCATAAGTTTTAATTTATGTTGTATCTGTTATAATCTCTCGCATGTTTAACCGCTTCAAGCAAAACTCAGGGCAATACCCCCGCCAGTTCTGGCTGATGTTCGTCGGGATGATCTTTTCGATGATGGGTTCAACGATGATCTGGCCCTTCCTGATGATCTACGCCAGCGAAACCCTGTCACTGCCGCTGATGGCTGTCGCCAGCCTGATGACCATCAACGCAGCGACCGGATTGATCTCTTCGATCCTGGCAGGCCCGGTTGTGGATAAGGTGGGGCGGAAATGGGCGATGGTTGTGGGTTTGATCGGCGGCGGGGTGTGTTATGCGCTGCTGACCGGTGCAGAGACATACCTTGCGTTTGCACTCATCATGGGGATCAATGGATTCTTCTCACCAATTTTCCGGGTCGGCAGCGACGCGATGTTGGCGGACCTGATCCCGATGGGTAAGCGTGCTGACGCCTTCGCACTGATCAGGATGGCGCGCAATATTGGCGTTGCTACCGGACCAGCGGTGGGCGGGTTTGTACTGGCAAAATCTTATAATATCGGGTTATACGGCGCAGCGGCAGGGTTGGTCCTATATGGGTTGATGCTGCTGGTGTTTGCAAGAGAAACGATCCCCCAGGAGGCGGCATTGGTGACAACCGGGTTGATCGAGCGTTTACGCGGTTACTGGACAGCATTGAAAGACAGGCCTTTCATGAAGCTGGTTGGCGCATTCACGATGGTGCAGATGACCGCCGCCATGGTTTGGGTTTTACTTTCGGTGCATGTTAAAACACATTTCGGGATGAGTGAACAGCAGTATGGCTGGTTGCCCACCACCAATGCGCTGTTGGTTGTATTTTTCCAGGTTTGGATCACACGAACCACAAAGCGGTTTGAACCAGAAAAGCTGATGCGCTGGGGTGCTTTGTTTTACGTGATTGCCCCCTTGGTGATCGCTATCTCGACGGGATTTTGGGGATTTTGGGGAGCGATGGTGTTGATGACGTTTGGGGAGCTGATCGTGGTGCCTCGAACGAGTGCCATGGCTGCAAATCTGGCACCGGTTGACATGCGGGGGCGTTACCTGGGACTGTACGGCCTGACATGGAATGTGGCCGCCGGGATCAGCTCAATGCTGGGCGGATTCCTCAGTGACCAGTTTGGCTTGCAGGCACCCTGGTTTGGGGCAACATTGATGGGGTTATTCGCTGCTGCAGCATTTTGGGGGATGAATAGACAGGTTTCAGGGAAAGAATCAGGATCAATTTAATTTTTCTCTTGACAAAACCCCATATTGGATTATATGATTAGAACAGATGTTCTATACCAGAACAGGACAAAAGCGTTGGTCAGGCGCGGGAATAACTCACCCAGGAGGTGATTAACAATGACCAGAGTTTTGATCTTTAAAGCCCCTGATGCCTTTGGTGTGATCGAGGTCGATGCAACAGCAGAAAAAATCGCGGAGGCGATCAACTGCGGGCATTGGGAGGACTACCTTCCTGATGAGAGGGGACCAATGTTTGCGCGACAGCAAGCTGACGTCGTGGTAGTTACACATGGCACACCACAATTAATCGAGGAAAAGCCCAGGCTAAGCCGCAGGGAATACCAGGTGCTGGTCTTGCTGGGAGAAGGGTTGACAACTGCGAAAATTGCCCTCAAGCTTGACCTGCGGCCGCGTACCATTCGTGGATATATTGCCAATATGAAAGCCCGTTTGGACGCGCAAAACATCCAGCAGCTTGTGGCACGTGCCGTTGCTTTGGGGTTGTATTTTCCAGAATGATGGTGAATGGGGAATGGTGAGTGGTGGGTTGTGACCCGTCCTGAATAACGTTGACAGGAAAAATTAGGGAACAGGGAACCCATTATACTGCCACTGGGATATCAATAACGGGAACATCAATAACAATTCCTCGATAAACATCCTTAGGTGTTGCCATTCCCAACGATAAATGTGGTCTATCTGTATTATATAAGCCAACTACCTCCTCAACAATAGAACCTACTTGATTCAAATTAACGAAAGGAGAATCAAGCCCATATTCACCTTTCAAAATACCGATCACACGCTCGGCATAAATATTGTCATAACAATTGCCCACAGCTCCCATACTGGCTAATAGGTTATTTTCAGCTAATGTCCTCATGTACGCTCGGCTTGTATATTGCACACCGTGATCACTGTGATGGATCAGCCCGTTAGGTGTGTGTGAGGTTTGGGACAAAGCCATTTCCAGGCTAACTATAATGCACCATCGGTTGCCAGAGAATTAGAGACATGCCAACCCACGATATAACGAGAGTAAAGATCCATGAGCAAAAACATATAAGCAAAGCGACTTTCCATCAGTTCAAGATAGGTTATGTCGCACACCCAAACTTGGTTGCATTGGGCGACAACGACCCCTGGTAGACGATTTGGCGCTCGCCATAACCCTGGGATGGTGGTCCGCCGATACTTTTTCTTGGGCTTTATGAGCAAATCAGCCTCGCGAAGCAACTCAAATAGGCGATCTCGGCCAATATCGAGGCTTTCTAAGGCTAACATTGGCCTAATCTTGTATAAAACCTTGCGCCCTCCCATTCTTGGATGCTTCCGACGTACTAGGCGAACCATCTCTAATACAACCTCATTTTCAACATTTCGAGCAGCTTCTCTTTGCTGTTTTTGATAATGAGCCTGGCGAGTGATGTCAAATTGCAAACAAATCTGAGCCATGCTTATTTGCCTTTTGAGGTCTTTGATTTTGTTTGCAAGTCGTTTGATGATAACGCTTCGTTTTTTTTAATCTCAACGCCATAGGACTCTTCAAGCACTTCCACGATGCTCTCTAACTTCATTTTCTCCAGCATCACTTTCCCCAGTGCCTGCTCTAATTCTTCTATCTTCTTTTCAAGGGTCTTGATCCGTTGAATTTCATCCTTGGTCTGGATACGTATCAGCTCATGCCTGAAACCTTCTCTTGCGTATTTCTTGATCCAGCCAGCAATCGTCCCAGAACCCCTAATATCATATTTCTTCTGTAATCCATTAACTGATATACCGGCTTCATATTCTGCAACTACTTGTCGCTTGAATGCTTCACTGTACCTTTTGTATGTCTTTTTCATCCTGAAATTCCTTTCTTTTCCATTGTATACCTGTAAACATATTTCAGGACGACACATTGTAGCTGATCCCACACGGGGACTTCCTGGCTCAAAATTGGTAGCTAGTAGTTGGTAACTGGTAGTGATCTTCCCTGGTTCCTGAATTCCTTCGTACCTGATCGACTGATTCCTAATTGCTTATTTGCCTGGCGGCCTATTCACCTGATAACCTTTTCCATTCACTGTTCACCTTCCTTTAAACCAATAGAGGCCATCCAGAATTTGGACAGCCTCTTTGATTTTAAGCCAGTGATTGCTGCGGAGTATTACTCTTCAACAATGATGATGGCTTCTTCGGGGCATTCTTCCACAGACTGCCGAACATCATCTTCAAATTCTGCTGGTACGGGATCAAGCAAAACCTCAGCAAAGGGTTCGTTTGCAAGGCTGAAAACATCCGGGGCTAAACCTTCGCAAATGCCACAACCCAGGCACAAATCCTCATCGACTATAACTTTCATCAGACATCCTCCTAATATATTTTGAAAAATCTTTATTCAACACTGCAGGGGATTTTTAATTCCACCTCGCAGGTGTTAAAGACTTGGTTATTTACCAGCGAAATTATACCATAATGCAATTAATTGGGGTCAAGTGTTTTAAGATTTATAGTCGGCAGCCATCCTTTAATTATGAAATATTTCCAACCAGCGTATAATGAAACCAGTTATAAAAGCTAAGATTGAACAAAAGGATGGATTATTGGACCACAATCGAAATATCTTTCACATTCTGCCAGCCGATGATTGGGAACAGGCAAAAATAAACGGAATTTATGCGCCTGCCAGCCTAGAGGCGGAGGGTTTTATTCACTGCTCCACCAGGGATCAGGTGATTAATACTGCCAACAGTTTTTTCAAGGGGCAATCTGACATGATCCTGTTATGGATCCTTGAGCATAAGGTCCAGCCCGAAATCCGGTATGAGGACCTGCTTGGTGAAGGGACGCTCTTCCCGCACATTTATGGGCAGCTGAACCTGGATTCCGTTGAGCAAACATCTAAATTGAGGCGTGATGAAGATGGTGATTTTATCTTCCCGGCATCGCCCGATGATGAATGAAAACACAGGGACCAAACCACGATGGATGAGCTATTGACGTTAATCCCTTTTGGACTGGAGGGGCAAATTTACCGCAGTCCAATGCCTTTCAGCCCTTTATTTGACCCAGACCGTCGAATATTATCAGAATACCAGGATGCCGGGATTGAAGTGATTGTGATGTTGACCGAAAACCGGGAGGTCCGGGATCTGACGGGTTTGGACTTGAAGTCTCAATACCTGGGGTTGGGGATGGATGTGATCCATGCCCCCATCCGTGATTTTTCGGTGCCCTCACAACAGGATTTACAGGAGCCAATCAGGAAAACACTGGCTGCTGCCCGGGATGGGAAAACGGTTGTTATTCACTGCCACGCAGGATGGGGACGGACGGGTTTGTTTGCTGCATGCCTGGCAAAAATCGTATTGAATATGAGCGGGGAGGAAGCCATTGGATGGCTCCGGAAATTCATCCCCAGGGCTGTTGAAACGCAGGAGCAGTATCGTTTTGTGAGGGATTTTCAATTTGTTGATGATTAACTTCAGGGATTGACCTGGTCTGAATTGATCTTTTCTACGACCAGCGTGCCGGCAGGTCCCATCAGGAAGGCTTCAAATTCCTGGACCTCTGAGAAGCGCATGGTTTCACCTGTCCCCTTAATCGAAAGGGTATCTCCAGCAGTGACAAACACATCCTGTTCGAAGATATAATAGAAGATATTCATCAAGGAATGGGCAATTTGGTCCGGGCTTTCACCGGGTTGGACCAGGACTGCCAAATCAGGTACGTCGAAGATATGGTGTCCTTTGGTAACCAACCAGAAATTTTCCTCATCCATGTAAAACCTCACAAAACCGATCCACAGCTTGATAGGAAACTCTCCCCGGAACGAACGGATCTTTTCTGAGCTCAATGTCTCCGCCGGGGGGTGAGCTGTCCAGGCGTTTTCGTTGACGATCCCAAGCAGGTTTTCGTGGTTGAAAGCTCGAGAAACCTTATATAGGACGATCATCTTCTCTATGGGGTCAGGGTCGTCCCCTGTATAGACCAGACTCAGGTGGGACAGGTGCTGGCGCATCACAGCCTTCCATTGAACCTGCCATTGTCTGGCGTGAACCGTCCGGTGTATGGCTTCTGAGGGTAAGGGTTGAGCCAACCCGGCGACTCTGACATTATGTTTATCAAAACGGATGGTTCCTAAACAGCCATGCTGGGTTTGCTTTTCCCAGGTGACGATCACATCCTGGTTGCTGAGCGGTTCGACGGCGCTGATGTTTTCCGCAATGGATTTTTCAGTGGGGATGGGAAGATCAGGGGTTGAATATAGGAGGTGGATGTAAGGCAGGTTGCTTAAAAACTCCGGGTTCTGGTCAGCCATTGTGTCCTTTTTCTTCTTTAGATAAATCTGCATTTATTATGACTCATTTGTTGGTGGTGGGAAAGGTTCATGAGAAAGATGTGTGAGGGGGGCTTGAAAAACACTCATGCCCTTTGAAAAAGGGAAAGGGCGGTGACGGAAGTAATCCTTAACTTGTAATTGTTGTGTTTGCGATTATATTAGCCCTCCCTTGTAGTGCGGTTGAAATATTGGACACAGTTAAAAGGGAGTATCATAAACTGTGGA